>CAWJMD010000003.1:0-498719 GCA_963843835.1 uncultured Actinomycetota bacterium | reverse complement strand
TACTGTTGGCCGTTGTTGCCTTGACTCATCGTATTGCTGTGCCGGGTCGGGTCGGCGGCGAGCCCTTGAGCAGCTCGTAGCGCTGGTGCCGGGAGCGCTGGCCCTGGCCGCCGCCGGCGACGCTGTTGTGCGCCTCGTCGACGATGACCAGCTCGGGGCAGCGCAGCAGGAACTCGTGGCGGCGCCGGTCGGACTTGATGAAGTCGGTGGAGACGATGACGTAGGGGTACCGGTCGAACAGCGACTCGTTGAGCATCAGGCCGCGTTCGAGGCGCTTGACGGTGCTGGTGAGCACCAGGGCGGCGTCGATGCCGAACTTGTCGCGCAGCTCGCGCTGCCACTGCTCGGCCAGCGCGGGGGAGCACAGCACGGCGAGGCGTCGGACGGTGCCCTGCGCGAGCAGCTCGGTGGCGATCAGGCCGGCCTCGATGGTCTTGCCGATGCCGACGTCGTCGGCGATCAGCAGCCGGACGACGTCCTGCCGCAGCGCCATCAGCAGCGGGACGTACTGGTAGCTGCGGGGGCTGACGCTGATGCCCGGCCAGGGACCGGAACGGCCCGGCGCTGGACGGGAACCCGACCCGCAGCGCGGTGCGCAGCAGGTCGGTGCGATGCGGCGTCGCCCAGGTCGTCGGCGGCGGGGGCGGGAAGGTCGCGCGGCTCGACGCCCTCGTCGGGGAAGACGCCGACGACGTCGTCGGCGCCGCCGCCGAGGGGCTGCAGCAGCAGGAAGTCGGGGGTCGTGCCGGGCAGGACCACCCACTCGCGGCCGCGGGCGCGCACCAGGCTGCCGACGGCGATGCGTCGACTCGGCGTGATGCTCACGCGTGCTGCTCGCTCCCGGGCCGAAGATCCAGCGCGTGCTCGGCCGACGACGGTCGGCCCAGTCGTCGTCGTGCCGGACCCGGACCACCGTCCAGCCCAGGTCCTCCAGCCGTTCGGCGGCCGCGGTCGTCGCGCTGCTGCTGGTGCGGCGTCGTCGTGGTGCGGCCCGTCGACGAAGACCGCGACCGGGCTGCCGGCGAGGTCGTAGACGAAGTCGGGGCGGGCCTTGGCGTCGGTCGACGGTGCCCTGCGCGTCGTCGGGCAGCCGGTAGCCGTGCTCGTCGAGCCAGTCGACGAACCGCCGCTCCAGGCCGGAGTCGCGAGCGTGCGTCGAGCCAGTCGCTGCTGCGTCGGCGCGGTCCCGGCCGCCGGCGCCGGCGGTCGACCGTGGCCGCGGCATCAGCTGCAGCAGCAGGTCGACGACGGCGTGCCGGTCGATGCAGCGCGTGCTCGTACTGGTTGCCGTAGGACAGCAGGCAGTCGTAGCAGCCCTTCTCGCAGCGCTCCCGCGCGCCGGGCGCCTGGCCGAGGTCGGTCGCCGGTGTCGGGGTCGTAGTGGATGATCTCCAGCGCCCGGCGGGCGACCCGGGCCAGCGCGTCGGGCTCCTCGACCAGGCGGCTCAGCACGCCGGCGCCGCCCTCGGCGGCCTCGGTGAGCAGCATGCGGCCGCGGTCGTCGAGGTCGGGCAGCGCTCGGCTGTCGAGCTCGGAGTCCTCGAGCTGGAACGTCGGCCTCGATGCCGCGCTCCAGCGCGGCCCGCAGGGTGACGGCGACCGTCGTCGGCGACCGGCGTCGGCCAGGCGCAGGACGAGGATGTTGCGGCGGTCCTCGACGTACGGGGTGACCTTCTCCTTGCTGCTTGACGTCCTGCGGCGGCGTCGAGGCCGTCGGTGTCGACGGTGGTGTCGGCGGCCTGCTTGTCCGAGAGCCAGCGTGCCTTCGCGCAGGTCGAGCCAGAAGCCGCGGTCGGCGGGGTCCTTGCGGCGGCGGCGGCCGACGTTGGCGATGCGCATCTCGGCGGCGTCGGCGTGGACGAGCTCGCAGCACCGGCGTGCCGTCGACGCAGTCGCGCTCGGCGCGTCGGTGCGGCCGGGCCGGTCGCCGCGGTCGGCGAAGCGGAAGGACATCTCGAGCTCGAAGCCGCTGCGGCGGCGTTCCTCCTCGTCGCTGCTGATCCGCTCGCGGCGGCGGGTGAAGACGGTCTGCAGCCGCAGCAGGCCGTACTGGGTGGCGCCGAGCGGCGTCGCCGCAGTGCTCGCAGGTGTCGGTGCCGACCTGCGACCGGGTGGTGGTAGCCGCAGCCCTCGCAGCGCTTGGCGGTCTCGGTGATCGCGCCGCTGCTGGTGGTCGTCGCCGGGGTCGCGGGGCAGCTGGACGCGGGTGACCTCGTAGCGGGCGCCCTCGTGGTAGATCAGCGAGCCGGGGCCGAACTCGCTGATCGCGACGAACCGGGGCCGCTGCAGGTAGTCGCCGTCGACCTTGGCGCCGCGCCGGGCCGGGATGTAGGCGGCCAGCGGCAGCCGGGGGAAGGAGTAGCCGGGCAGGAAGCCCTCGCTGGCGAGGTAGCGGTAGGAGTAGAAGTCGGTGGCGCCGGCTGTCGCGGTCGTCGTTGCGCAGCAGGGTGAGCTGGTTGCGGGCGTCGGCGCGGCGGCGTTCGGCCTGCTGCCGGTCCCACTTGGTCGCGCGTGGTGCTGACGGCGAGCTTGTGCTGCTCGTTGGTACTCGGTCAGCGCGGCCCGGTAGAGCTCGCGCCACCGGTCGAAGGCGTCGTCGAAGGCTGGTCGCGGCGCGCGCTGGACCTGGTCGTGCGACCCAGCCGTCGCTCCACCAGGTCGGGCTCGATGCCGTCGACGCGCCCAGGTGCGGCGCAGCGTCGGCGAGCGACCCGCTCGGCGGTGCGCTCGGCGCGGCGGGTCGACGTCGGGGTCGTTGACGGCGCGCGCCACAGGTCGGGCAGGATCCGCAGGCGTCGGGGCTGTCGCCGTCGGCCTCGAGCAGGTCGGTGATGGAGGAGTGCATCGACTCGTCGGTCTCGGCGAGCCAGATGGCGTGGACGTGGGAGCGGATGAGGTCCTCGTTGGTCAGGTCGAGGCGGGGCGCGACGACCGAGCCGGCGACCATCTCGCGGGAGCGGCGGAACCAGTAGCTGTCGTGGGCGTTGCCGGTGGAGCAGTAGGTGAGCACGAGCGCCTGCTGGCCGCTGCGGCCGGCCCGGCCGGAGCGCTGGGCGTAGTTGGCCGGGGTCGGCGGGACGTTGCGCAGCCCGACGGCGTTGAGGTCGGTGATGTCGACGCCGAGCTCCATCGTCGGCGAGCAGTACAGCAGCGGCAGGTCGCCGGCGCGGAAGGCGTCCTCGCGCTCGAGCGCGGTCCGTGCTGCGGGACCTGCGCGGTGTGCTCGCGGGCGCAGCAGCCCGGCGTAGCCGCCGGCGAGGTCGCGGTAGAGGTCGCGGAAGAACGGGTTGACCCGGGCGCGTCTCCTCGCCCGGGAAGGCTTGCGCAGCGGGTCGGCGGCGCCGGCGTGCCCGTCGCCGGCGTGCCAGCGCAGCGCGCCGGCGTTGAGCTGGTACTCCGGGCCGTCCGGGCCGTCGCGTGCGGGTCAGCAGCCCGGCGTCGGTCGAGGACGTCGAACAGGTCGTCGATGACCGGTCGGCGTCGTCGGTCGTCGACCTTGCCGGGCAGGCCCGCCGCGGCGCGCGTCGAGGTAGCGGCCGAACGCGCCGCGGCCGGTGACGGCGAGCAGGTTGCGGCGGCCGCCGGGCTTCGAGCGGGCCGGGGGATGCGCGATGCCGACCGTCGACCATGCGCTCGTCCTCGGCCATCGCCCAGGGCTCGATCGAGCTGGCGCTGCGAGACAGCTTCTTGAGCCGTGTCGAAGCCGTCCTCGGTGAGGCATGTCGACCTCGATGGCGCGGACCCGGCGGAACTCGTCGAGCAGGATCCGGCACAGCTCCTCGCGCTGCGCCGGGCTGACCTGGTCGAGCAGGTAGGTGCCCTGCCCAGGACTCGTCGTCGGCGGCGATCTCGGCCAGGTCGCGGTAGTCGACCGTCAGCAGCCCGGTCTGCTCCAGGTTGGGCATGGTGACGCGCCAGCCGCGCTGCAGGTCGACGTACAGCTGGTACTCGACGACGCCGCGCAGGGCCCGCTCGGCGTCGGCCTTGGCCTGGAACTTGCGCCTCGGGGTCTGGCGCGAAGTCGCGCGGTCTGCAGGCCGCAGGGCCGTCGGTGACCGCGGCCGGCGATGTCCTCGTGGGTCGAGCCCGTCGGCGCCGGCTGCGGCGAGCGCGCGGTACAGCGCGCCGCGCAGCTGGGTGACCTGGACGAAGTCGTTGAAGTGGCCGGCCTGCAGGCTGGCGTCCTGCCGGTTGTCGACGAAGGTCAGCAGCTTGCGGGCCGCTGCGGGCGAGCTCGTCGGCGGGCACGGCGCGCAGGCTGCGCACGATCGACGCGCTCAGCAGCGTCATCGCGCTGGAGCGGCCCTCGGCGTCCAGGGTGGCCAGCTTGCCGAAGTCGTTGCCGCGGACCTGCTCGTAGGACACGCCGCAGCGCATGCAGAACGCGAACGGGGTGGACACGAACCACGCCGGCAGGCCCTGCGCCGGTGGCGTCCAGGCTGCCGTCGGGTCGACAGTAGACCTTGGTCGGGCAGGTACTTCTTCTTGCTGTCCAGGACCTCGACGCTGCTCGGTGTCGGGGTCGGTGACCAGCCAGCGATCCGGCAGCCGCCCGGCGGCGAGCGGGTCGTCCGGCCACGGGTAGTCGGCGCTGACGTACAGGTAGCCGGTGACGGTGTCGCCGCCGCTGGCGTCGGCGTCGCGGCGGGGTACGAACGACGTCGTGGCCGTCCGCGGCTGGTCTTGGCGACGACGAGGTACTCCTGGCCGCACTCGCGGCAGAACCCCAGCGGCAGCAGCGCCTTGTCCGGGCTGGTCCGGGGACGCTGACCTGGTAGGTGCCGGTGATGTGCCGGGTGTCCTCGGGCTCCAGGCGACACGTAGACGGTGTCGCCCTTGGACAGGAACTGGTGCAGCCGGAAGGCGAACAGCGGCCGGCCGGTGTCCGGGTTGCGTGACCCGCGAGCCCGCCTGCAGGATCGCGCCGCAGCGCCGTCGTCGCAGCTGCTCGCGTCGCAGGCCGGTGAGCTCGGCGAGGTCGCTGCGGCGGCCTCGGGCACCGTGGTCGGGGCGCCGCCGGACCAGCCGCCCGGTGCTCGGCCTCGACGTCCAGACCGAAGGTCGTCTCGACCCAGGCGGCCAGCGGGTCGGCGACGAACGCCGTCGTAGCGCGCGGGCGCGGTCCGCGGCGGCGTCGCACGGCGGCCGCGAGCGCGTCGGCGGTCGGGCGTCGCGTCGGCGGTGGCCGCGGACGAGGGTCTCGCCGATGACCCGCTCGGGGGTGACCTCGGCGCCGAACAGCCGGGTCGCGACCTCGGCGACGACCGCGTCTGCGCTCGGCGACGGTGCCGTCGCTGGCCATCGTGGCGCTGGTGCCGACGACCTGCAGGTCGTCGGCGCGCGCACTGGTCGCGCAGCCGGCGGATCAGCATCGCGACGTCGGCGCCCTGCCGGCCGCGGTAGGTGTGCAGCTCGTCGAGGGCCAGGAACCGCAGGCCCTGGGCGGCGCGGACCAGCGTGCTTGCGCTCGTCCGGGCGGGTCAGGACCAGCTCGAGCATCACGTAGTTGGTCAGCAGGATGTCCGGCGGCTCGGCGAGGATCCGCCGGCGCTCGTCCGGGGACTCCTGGCCGGTGTAGCGGGCGAAGGTGACCGGCTCGCCGCCCTCGGGGTAGCCGAACTGCAGGAACTTCTCCAGCTCCCCGACCTGGGAGTTGGCCAGGGCGTTCATCGGGTAGACGACGATCGCCTTGACGCCCGGCGCCGTCGGCCGCCGTGCGCGTCGCGGTCGCGCAGCACCGCGTCGACGATCGGGACGATGTAGGCCAGCGACTTGCCCGACCGGTGCCGGTGGTCAGCACGTAGCTCTTGCCGGTGCGGGCGACCTCGACCGCCTCGCGCTGGTGGCGGTGCAGCACGACCGGGTCGCGGCCCGGTGTCGTGCCGGTCCGTCCTTGCGGCGGAAGATCCGCTCGCACTCGGGGTGCAGCAGGCCCTGCGTCGACCAGCTCGGGGACCGCGCCGCCGGAGGCGAAGGACGGGTTCAGGCTCAGCCACGGGTCGGGCCACTGGACGCCCTCGGCGAACTGCTCGCTCGACGAACGCCGCGATCCGGCGCGTCGCGGACCTCGACGAACCCGGACGTGAACGCCCGGTAGTCCGCGATCACCTGCTCGTGGACCTTGAAGACGTCCATGTGCCCCCCCGCGGTGTTCATTGCCTCGCGCTCAACCTAGCGAGCATCGACCGGGAAGATCGGGTCCTGAGCGCTTTTTGACGAGGTGGGCCACATCCGCGGCTCCCGAAGCAGCTTGAAGGTGGATGGCAGGTCCCTGACCGCCGCTACTCCTGCTGGTTCCTGGCGCCGTCCACCGTCCACAGCACTGAACGGAGAACTGCAGCGGCTCGGCAGCATTCGCGGAACGGACTGCCCGCTAGGCGATCATGGCCACGGAGCAGAGGTACGGAAGACCTGGTCAGGCTCCCGGGTCATCCGAGGGTGGTGGCGCGCCAGCGCCGCCCTCGGGCGGCCTAACGAGGCCGGCGCCTTCGTCCATGAGAGGTCTATTCGGCAGGAGTAGTTTGATGTCCGCCAGACCGGACACTCGCGAGGGCCGTGGAGACTCGGAGCTCTCGGATCGGGGAGGCGCAAGTAGGTCGGCCTCCGCCAGGGCAGCGCGTAGACAGATTGGAGGCTACGTGTGCGTCGAGCATGGCTTCTGCAGGCGAACCCCAAAAAGTGGGACATCTGGTCGTGGTGGGAGGACCAGCGGGAGGATCTCGACTCCTGGACCATCGCGATCCACACCGACGACGTAAGGCCCAACGACGATTTCCGCACTCTTGGATCAGCGGCCCTCAGGCTGGTGTTTACGCCATCGGGAAACTCCCAGCGGCTATTACGGCCCTTTCGGGTGACCGGGGGCAACTGGATAACCCCCTCAGGGCGATGTATACGGGGTCGACATCGAGGCGACCCGGTACTTGTTCGACCACCCACTCCTCAAGCCCGAACTGGCGGCGATCCCGACTTCTCTCGGTCTCTGGTGCTTCGGATGCCGGGCACGGCGAACCCCGTCCCGCTCGAGCCGCGGGAGTGGCGGGCGATCCGGCGCAGGGTCGGCGGAGGACGCCTAAGGTCCAAGCCCTCGGCCGGATCCCCCATCGTGTCTGCCCGACCGCTAGGAAAGGTGCCTGAAACATCACCGTCCCCACCCGCAGCCCAGGATCGAAAGCGCACCTTCCGTGAGGCGGCACTCGTCAAGCGCTACGAGGCTGCCGTTGAGCTTCAATTGCTCGCGAGGTCCGTACGCCTGCCGTCTGGCGAGCTACTCGTTTGCGATGCATTCGATGCAAGCAACGACATCCTCATCGAGGCGAAGGCGTCCTCAAGCCGCCAAGACGTCCGGATGGCGATCGGCCAACTCCTCGACTACCGCCGCCATCTCGGCAGGCGGTGCGCCTTGGCTGTCTTTGTGCCTGAGAAGCCCTCGGACGACCTCATGGACCTGCTGCGCAGCGTCAAGGTTTCTGTAATCGTCGAAGTGAGAAATGGCACCTTCGAGACGGTGGCCTGATCCTCTTGAATGCTCGAACGCGGTCAACTCGGGTGGCAGCTCAAGCGGCCGTGTGGGCGGCAGGATGCTGGCCACGTTGTAGGGAACAGCTCTGCCTACCGGTGAGTGCGAGCGCTCGCCCATGAGCTGCTGGAGGTTAGGGCCGCGGCCGATGATGCCAACTTCCGCGCGGGCACGCGGAAGCGACAGGGACGGCAGCTCGGCCAGTTCTGTAGTGGTCAGCGCATCAGGGCGGCGATGCGGTCGGCCGCGTCCTCCTGCAGGCCGGGCATGACGTGCGAGTAGACGTCCAGCGTGAACGCGACGGTGGCGTGGCCCAGCCGCTCGCTCACCACCTTCGCCGAGATGCCGGCCTGCAGAGCCAGGCTCGCGTGGGTGTGCCGTAGGTCGTGCAGCCGGATCGGGCGTCACGCCGGCACGGTCGACGTGCCGGCCGAACCACTTCGTCAGCAGGTCGGGGTGAATCAGTGCGCCGTTCTCGCGCGTGAAGACCAGCCCAGTCGCCTCCCACGCGTCGCCCCAGGCCGCTCGCTCCGCCGACTGCTGGCGCCGCCATGCAGCAAGCGCGTCGACGGTCTCCTGGTCGAGTGCGACGTTGCGCTTGCCGCGCTTGGTCTTCGGCTCTCCGAACATGACGCGAGAACTGATGCACGACACCGTCTGTCGAACCGCGAGCCGACGAGCCGCGAGGTCGACGTCGGACCAGCGCAGGCCGAGCAGCTCGCCGCGCCGCATCCCTGTCGTGGCAGCGAGCCGCCAGAGCGCGAACAGCCGGTCGTCCGCGACCGACTCGAGGAAGGTCCGCACCTCATCGGCCGTCCACGTCGCGATGTCGCGGGAGCCGATCGTCGGCTGCATCGGCTTCACCGCCACCGAGGCCGGGTTCCGCTGCAGGTGGCCCCACCTGGTGGCGTCCCGGAGCGCCCGGTGCAGGGTGGCGTGCACTCGACGAACGGTGTTGGGGGAGAGCGAGCCGCCGTCCTTCCCGCCACTCAGCTGCAGGTCTCGGTAGAAGCGGCTCAGCTGGTCGGGCGTGACGTTCTGCATCTGCACCGCGCCGAGGTGCGGGACGACATAGGTCTCGACGTGGCTGCGGTAGCCGTTGAACGTCGTGGGCCGCACTGTCGACTCGATCGCCGGCAGCCAGTGCTCGGTCAGGTAGGCGCCCAACGTGAGCTTGCGCGGCGCGACGTACGAGCCGTCGTCCCGGTCGGCGAGCATCCGGGCGAGCCCGCGCTCGGCGTCGCGCTTCGTGGCGAACCCCGAGTGCCACTTTCGCCGGCGCGCCCCGGTGCCGGGGTCACGATCGAGCTCGATGACCACGTACCAGCGGCCGGTCTTGGCCGGCTTCTGCACCACCGATCCGCGCACCCCACCACCCCTTCCACCCGAGTCGGGTAGAACTTTGGGTAGAAGTCTCGCACTTCGGAGGCGGCCGCCGTCGAGGCCTGCAGGCCTCTGACCTGCGGAAACACTGGTGGGCCCCGTGGGGATCGAACCCACAACCCGCGGATTAAAAGTCCGCTGCTCTGCCAATTGAGCTAGAGGCCCTTCACTTGGTTGAGACCCCGGCGGCACAGCGACAACTGCTCGGGTGAGAACCGGAGGTCTCCTCCGGCGTCGAGGTTAGCGTCGGCCGAGTAGGTGGCCGTACTCGCCGGCGGGACCCTGCCCTGGTCGTGGGTGGGTGATCAAACGGACCACCCCGCTCGCACGCCCCTGAGCTGTCGTCCAAGGAGATCGCGGGGCTCATGCCTCGCCCGGCCCCCATGGTGCGGATGGGGGAAGCGACAGCCTTCGTTGCGCCCACACGCGGCTGACACGTCAGCCGACGTTCACGTTCGTCCCTGCCGGCGGCCGACGCGCGGGGTCCCGACTGTCGGTTGTGCCGCAGGACATGCAGGCGGTTCGGCGTCCGGAGGGTGCGGACGCTCGCGTGGTCCAATGGGACACCTACTCCCTGGGGGTGCCGTGACCAGACGCGTCACGCTCCAGCTCGTGTCCGTCGCTCTTCTCGGCCTCGGCTACCTGGTGCTGCTGGCGACCGCTCCCGAAACCGTCGGCGGGCAGATCGCCTACGCGCTGCAGACGGTCGTGATGGTCGGGGCGGCCGGGCTGATGGCCAGGGCAGCACGGCGCGCCACGGGCCGGTCCGCCTGGGTGTGGTGGGCCGCCGCCGGCTCCTCGTTCGCCTCTTCGCTCACGTTCCTGATCGGTCTTCTCTACGACCTCGATGGCCGGACGCCCCCGTCACCCGGTCCCTCGGACGTTCCGTTCTTCGTCTCCGTGGCGCTGATGCTGACCGCCGCCCTCCTCCTGTCCAGTGGCTCTCGGGTCTCCGGCGACCGCGCCCGGATGGTGCTGGACGGTGCGATCGTCGCCACCTCGCTCCTGCTGATCAGCTGGGGCAGCATCCTGGGTCCCACCGTCAGGAGCCTGGACGGGCTCTCCTTGCGCGGCCTCGTGCTCGTGGGCTACCCGTTGGCAGACGTCGCCACCGCCACGATCGTCGTGATCGTCCTCGGGCGAGGCATGGCGCGTCGGCTCACCGCGAGCCTGATGGCGGCCGGGCTGCTCGCCCTGGCGGTCGCGGACACCGTCTACAGCTACCTGACGATCCAGGGCGCGTGGGCGATCGGCAACCCGGTGGGCGTGCTCTGGCTGGTGGCCTTCCCGCTGATGGCGGTCGCGGCCTCGGTCGACGCCGCCGCGCCGTCCCCGTCGGGCGACCACGGGCCCGAGCGGACGACCATGACGCGACTCCGCACGACCATCCTGATGGCGCCCGCGTTCGCTGCCCTCGTCGTCACGATGGCCCAGAACACCGACCGCAGCGCCGTTCTCGTCCTAGGCGCCCTGGTGGGACTGATCCTGCTCAGGCAGGTGACGACGATCAACACCGAGCTCCAGATGCGTGAGCGTCTCGAGCGCCGGGTCGCGTCGCAGACTGACGAGCTGCGACGACAGGTCTTCCAGGACACCGTGACCCGCCTCGGTAACCGCAGCCTCCTGCAGGTACGCGCCAGGGACACGATGGCCGGTGTCGACGAGGCCGCGCTCCTGCTCCTCGACCTCGACGGCTTCAAGGAGATCAACGACACCCTGGGTCACGCGGCCGGTGACCTGGTGCTCGTCGAGATCGGCGAGCGGCTCGGTGCCGTCACGCGGGTCCAGGACACCGTGGTGCGGATGGGGGGCGACGAGTTCGCCGTGCTGCTGCCGGGTACGGGCCGCCAGGCGGCGATGGCCGCCGCTGATCGCGTCCTGGCCGAGCTGTCGCGGCCGGTGAGGATCGGCGGGACCGACACGCGAGTCGGCGGCAGCGTCGGCGTCGCGCTCGCGTCCGAAGGGGTCGAGGTCGACGAGCTGCTGCGACGCGCCGACCTGGCGATGTACGAGGCGAAGGCCGCCGGGGGTGACCAGGCCAAGGTCTTCGACACACCGATGCACGCGCGGCTGAGCGACCGTCTGCGACTCGAGTCGGAGGTGCGTCAGGGCGTCGACGAGGGCCAGTTCACCGTCTACTACCAGCCGCTGGTCGACGCCCTCACCGGTGAGGTCGTCTGCCTGGAGGCTCTCGCGCGATGGGACCACCCGCAGCGCGGCGTCGTGACGCCCTACGAGTTCCTCGAGGTCGCCGAGCGAACGGGCGTGATCGTCGAGCTCGGAGACCACGTGCTCCGCGCCGCCTGCACCCAGCTGATGGTCTGGCGGCAGGACTGGCCAGACCTCCGGGTCGCGGTCAACATCTCCCACCGCGAGGTGCTGACGCCGGACCTGGCCGACCGGGTCGACGGAGTACTGCGGGAGATCGGGTTGCCGGCCGGCGCCCTGCACCTCGAAGTGACCGAGACCGTGCTCGCGGACGACTCCGAGATCCGTCCGACGTTGGATGCACTGGTTGCGCTCGGGGTCACGATCGCCATGGACGACTTCGGGACGGGGCACTCGTCGCTGAGCCGGATCCGGGACCTCCCGGTCAGCCGCCTGAAGATCGACCGCTCCTTCGTCACGGAGATCACCGAGGGCACGGCCCCGCTGCTCGAGTCGATCCTCGCGCTGGGTCGCAGCCTCGGCATGGTCACCGTGGCCGAGGGTGTCGAGACCCAGGCTCAGCTGGAGTTCCTGACCCGGCACGGGTGCGACGAGCTGCAGGGCTACCTGTTCAGCCGTCCCGTGCCCGCCGAGCACGTCGTCCCGCTGCTCTTCAGCATCCGGATGCGGGAACCCAACGAGCCGCACACGGACGACAGCCCGTTCCCCGCCCTGGTCACGTCCCTGATGTCAGCCGTCGTCACCGAGGGTGGGGCGGACGACGAGAGCGTCCGCGGCCTCCTGCGGGAGCTCGCGGAGGTCGCCGGCCTCGAGAGCGTCTTCCTGACGAGCGTGGTGGACGGACGCCAGCTCGTCCTGGTGGCCCACAACGGCGGAGGTCTCGCCGTCCGCGAGGGCCTGTCCACCGGCTGGAGCGAGACCTTGTGCCGTCGCATGATCGAGGACGAAACCCGCACCCTCAGGACGTCGGCCGCGGTGCACCCCGACCTACCTCTCGCACGCGACATGGGTGTCGACACCTACGTCAGCATTCCCGTCCGCGGCGTCGACGGGACGGTCATCGGCACCCTCTGCGGCGCCAGCTCCCGCGACGTGGAGGTCGGTAGCCGGGTCATCGCGTTGATGGAGCTGTTCGCCGGTGTGCTGGCCGGGCGAGTGGCCGAGGGCGCCTCCCCGGTGGCGCGCGCACGGGTGAGCCCGGCAGGGGGACGCTGAGCGACGCTCGCACCCGTTCGACCCGATGTGTCCGTAACGACGCACGACGGACACCTGTGAACGCTATGCAGGGATGGCCTCGGTGGATACTCTCGCGGCTTCGTGCTCGTCGACCGACAGGTCGGGAAAGTGGGTCCACCCCATGCGTTCGTCGCTCACCTCACGGTTGTCCCCGCGCCTGGCCATCGCCGCGCTCACCCTCGCCGGGCTGCCGCTCGTGGGAGTCGCCACCGCGACGTCCGCCCAGGCCGCGGCGTCGGACCTCTTCGTCTCGGAGTACGTCGAGGGGTCCAGCAACAACAAGGCCCTCGAGATCTTCAACGGCACCGGCGGAGCGGTCGACCTCACTGCGAGCGGCTACAACGTGCAGTTCTACTTCAACGGCAGCACCACCGCCGGCCTGACGATCAACCTGACCGGGAGCGTCGCCGACAGCGACGTCTTCGTCCTCGCGCAGGCCTCGGCGAGCGCGCCGATCCTCGCCCAGGCCGACCAGACCAACGGCGCCGGCTGGTTCAACGGCGACGACGCGGTCGTCCTGCGCAAGGGCACCACCGTGCTCGACGTGATCGGGCAGATCGGGGTCGACCCCGGCACCGAGTGGGGCAGCGGGCTGACGAGCACGGCCGACAACACGCTGCGGCGCAAGCCCACCGTGATGGCCGGTGACACGAACGGGTCGGACGCGTTCGACCCCGCGATCGAGTGGGACGGCTACGCCACCGACACGTTCGACGGCCTCGGCGCGCACTCCGTGACCGGTGGTCCGGGTCCGGACGCCGCCCCCTCCGTCGCGTCGACCGTCCCGGCGGACGGGGCGACGGGCGTCGACCCGGCCGGCAACGTGACCGTCACCTTCAGCGAGCCGGTCACCGCGCCCGCCTCGGCCTTCGGCGTCTCGTGCGCGGTCAGCGGCGTCGTTCCCTTCGCGCTGAGCGGCGGGCCGACGACCTACACGCTCGACCCGACTCCCGCCCTCGCGAGCGGGGAGACCTGCACCGTCACGGTGACGGCCGCCCAGGTCAGCGACGTGGACGCCAACGACCCGCCGGACCAGATGGAGGCGAACTTCTCCTCCTCCTTCGAGGTCGCGCGGATCGAGGCCTGCGGTGACCCGAGCACGCCGATCGCGCAGGTCCAGGGCTCCGGCCCGACGTCTCCCATGGTCGGACAGACCGTCTCCGTCGAGGGAGTCGTGGTGGGCGACTACCAGGGCTCCGGCCAGTTCAGCGGTTACCACCTGCAGGACCCGGTGGGGGACGGTGACCCCGCCACCTCCGAGGGCCTCTTCGTCTTCAACACCTCCTTCCCCGTGGCCGAGGGCGACCTCGTCCGCATCAGCGGGACGGTCGCCGAGTTCCCGGCGACGAACGGCAACACGCAGCTGAGCGGCCTGACGTCACGCCTGGTCTGCGGCACCGGCAACACGGTGGCCCCGACGCCCGTCTCCCTCCCCGTCAGCTCGATGGACGTCTGGGAGAGCCTGGAGAGCATGCGAGTCAGCTTCCCCAGCGACCTGACCGTCACCGAGGTGTTCACGCTCGGTCGCTTCGGCGAGGTCTCGCTGTCGGCCGGTGGCCGGCTGTTCACGCCGACCAACGTGGTCGAGCCGGGCCCGCAGGCGCTCGCGCTGCAGGAGCTGAACAACCGCAGCCGGATCCTCCTCGACGACGCCGACGGCACGCAGAACCGCGACCCGGTCCGCTACCCCGCCGGGGGTCTGTCCGCGGAGAACACGCTGCGCGTCGGTGACACCGCCGCCGACGTGACCGGCGTCCTGGAGCAGCGCTTCTCCGCCTACCGCGTCCAGCCGACCAGCGACGGCGGTCCGACGTTCACGTCCACCAACCCACGCACGGACGCTCCGGACGAGGTTGGCGGCCAGGTGCGCGTCGGCAGCTTCAACGTGCTGAACTACTTCAACGGTGACGGCATGGGCGGCGGCTTCCCGACCTCCCGCGGCGCCGACACCCCGGCGGAGTTCGACCGCCAGCGCGCCAAGATCATTGCGGCGCTCGTCGCGATGGACGCCGATGTCGTCGGCCTCAACGAGATCGAGAACGACGGCGGCCCGCAGAGCGCGATCGCCGACCTCGTCGACGGTCTCAACCAGGCCACGGCTCCCGGCAGGTACTCCTACATCGACACCGGCGTGGTGGGCACGGACGAGATCAAGGTTGCGATGATCTACCAGCCGGCCGCGGTCACACCGGCCGGTGAGTACGCGGTCCTCGACTCCTCGGTCGACCCGGACTTCGACACCACGCGGAACCGGCCGGCGATCGCGCAGACGTTCCGGTACGACGCCCTGGGGACCACGTTCACCGTGGTCGCCAACCACCTGAAGTCGAAGGGCTCCGGCTGCGGGGCGGGCGACGACGCGACGGACGGGTCGGGTAACTGCAACGGCACGCGCACTCGCGCCGCCGAGGCGCTGGGCCGCTGGCTGGCCACGGACCCGACCGGCTCCGGTGACCCCGACGTGCTGGTGATCGGTGACCTGAACTCGTACGCCAAGGAGGCACCCATCCGCGCCCTCGAGGACGCCGGGTTCACCAACCTGCTGAACGCGTACGACGGCGACGCCGCCTACTCCTACGTGTTCGACGGCCAGTCCGGCTACCTCGACCACGCGCTCGCCTCCTCGTCCCTGCTCGGGCAGGTCAAGGGCGTCGACGAGTGGCACATCAACGCGGACGAGCCGATCGTGTTGGACTACAACGTCGAGTTCAAGTCGCCTGGACAGGTGTCGAGCTTCTACGCCCCGGACCCGTACCGCGCCTCCGACCACGACGCGCTGGTCGTGGGCCTGACGCCGGCCTGGGACTTCAGCGGCTTCGGCGAGGTCGGCGGCAAGAAGGACCCCAAGGCCGGATCCACGATCGAGGTCACGTTCGGGCTCGACGGCTTCAAGGGCCTCGACGTGCTCGACGGGACGCCGACGGTCCGTCCGTGCGGCAGTGACGTCGCGGGCGTGCCCGTCGACGTCCAGGGGAAGGGCCTGAAGTACAGGAGCAAGGAGGACCTGTACGAGCTCAAGTGGAAGACCGACAAGTCGTGGAGGGGCACGTGCCAGGAGCTGGTCGTGCGCCTCGACGACGACAGCGTGCACGTCCTCACGGTCACCTTCCGCTGATCGCCGAGTCCCGTACCGGCCCCGACGTGTTCCTGCGTCCGGGGCCGGTGGCGGGTCCGGTGACGGTGGGGCCACCCGATCGGGTGCACCCAGCGTTTCGGTCTCCCTGTGATGCGCGTCTAGGTGAGGATGGTCGGCAGCCCGGCGCGACGACGCGTGCCAGGGCCGCCACAGCGCGCGCCGCGAGGGCGCGCGCGACGGCCCCGTCACGAGGGGATGGCGTGGAATGACCGAGTCCGTGGTGCGCCGCCGCTTCGAGATGGCGCTGCGGGCCGGCCGGATCGGCACCTGGCGCTGGGACATCGCGACCAACGTCGTCGACTGGGACGCGTCCATGGAGGAGCTCTACGGGTTCGCCCCGGGTTCCTTCGACGGGACCTACGAGGCGTATGCGAGCCGCCTCCACCCCGAGGACCGTCCAGCGGTCGAGGCCGTCCTGGCCGAGCTGCTCCGCCAGCGGTCCCCGAGCTACCACGTGGAGCACCGGACGGTGCTGCCCACCGGGGAGGTGCGCTGGTTCGCGTCGACGGGCCAGCTCAGCCTCGACGAGGACGGTGAGCCCAGGGAGCTCATCGGTGTGGCCATGGACGTCACGGACCGGCGGAGGGCCGAGCTCGAGCGCGAGCTCGCGCGCGAGGCCGAGGGACGGGCGCGATCGGAGGCCGACGCCTCCCGGCGGCGGATGCAGCTGCTCGCGCGCTCGTCGCGTCGTCGCATGCAGATGCTGGCGCGCGCGTCCAGCCTCCTCGACGCCCCGCTCGACCTGGACGCCACCCTCCAGCAGGTCGGCGAGCTGGCCATCCGCGAGATCGCCGACTGGTGCACGGTCGACGTCCTCGTCGAGGGCAGGGTGCACCGGGTCGCGGTCGCCCACCGCGACCCGACGATGATCGCCCTGGCCCACGCGCTGCAGGCCCGGTACCCCACCGACCCCCAGAACCCGATGCTCAGCGAGATGCTGCGCACGTTGGAGCCCGTCCTCGTCCCCGAGATCACCGAGGACATGCTGAGGGGGGCCGCCCGCGACGACGAGCACCTCTCCATGCTCCGGTCGCTGAACCTGACGTCGTACCTGGCGGTCCCGCTCGTGGCCGGTACCCAGGGCGTGGGGACCATGCTCCTGGCCTCGTCGCACGGCCGGACCCTCGACCAGGAGGACGTCGACCTGGCCGTCGAGCTCGGTCGCCGCGCCGGCGCCGCCGTCGACAAGACGCGGCTCTACGAGGAGCTCTCCCACACGGCCACGACGCTGCAGGCGAGCCTGTTGCCTCCGGCGCTGCCGTCGATCCCCGGCCTGGGCCTGTCCGCCCACTACAGCTCGGGCACCGAGGGGATCGACATCGGCGGGGACTACTACGACGTCTTCCGCACCAGCACGTCCCGCTGGTGGGTCGTGCTCGGCGACGTCTGCGGCAAGGGCCCGGGTGCCGCGGCGCTCGCTGCGGCGGTCCGCTACTCGCTGCGTGCCCTCGCACCGGACACCGACGATCCGGCCGAGCTGGTGCGTCGCCTGAACGACCTGTTGCTCGCCGGGTCCTGGGGCGAGCGGTTCACGACCCTCGTCATCGTGACGTTCTCCGTCGACCCGGGCGACGGTGACGCCGAGCCCTCTGCGCCACTGGGTCTCGCGCTCGTCTCGGGCGGTCACCCCCCACCTCTGCTGCGGCGCGGGGACGGGACCGTCGAGGCCGTGATCGGGCCTGGCACCCTCGTCGGGGTGCTGCCGGAGGTCGACGTCAAGGTCGTCGAGCTCGAGCTGTTCCACGGCGACACCCTCCTGCTCTACACCGACGGGGCCACGGAGGCGCGTGACAGCGCGGGTGAGCAGATCGGGCAGGGCGCCCTGGTCGAGATCCTCGCCGGCAGTGGAGGTCCCGACCACGTGGGGACCGTGGCCGAGGAGATCGCCCGGGCGCTGGCCCGCCGTGCCACCGGTGGGTTCAACGACGACCTCGCGTTGCTGGCGTTGACGCGGACGACCGGGCTGTCGGAAATGACATGACACGCGATACCACGTGGCAGTTTGTTCGTGACACACTCGGGCGGGGTGGTCGCCGGCAGCCCCGCTCCCGGGGACGCGTAGCCGTGGAGGAAGGGGGACCGGAGATGACGCTTCCGAGCCACCTCACCCTTCCGCCCGAACCTCTGAGCGTCAGGTTGGCCAGGCAGCACGTCAACGGCGTGCTCACCGAGTCCGGCCGTAGCGAGTGGGTCGACGACGCCGAGCTCGCCGTGACGGAGGTCGTGGCGAACGTCGTGCTCCACGCACGCACGAGCTGTGAGCTGTCCGTGGACGTCGGCGTCGACCACGTCAGGGTCAGTGTCCGCGACTTCAGCCGGGATCTGCCCACCCCGAAGCACTTCAGCGAGTACGCCACGACCGGCCGCGGACTGTCCCTGGTGACGCGGATCAGCGCGGACTTCGGGATCGATCCGGTGCGGTCTGGCCCCGGCGCAGGCGGCAAGGTGATCTGGTTCGTGCTCGACGGCGTCGCCCGAGGAGACGAGCCCCAGGAGATCGGCGAGGAGTGGGACCTCACGGGGCTCGAGCTGCTCGAGGAGCCGAACCTACCCCGACGGGTCGCGCGGCTGGAGCGTGTGCCGATGAGGCTCTTCGTCGCCGGGCTGGAGCACCAGGCCGCGGTGCTGCGCGAGCTCTACCTGCTGACCGCGGGGCCCTCCCGAGCCACCGCGTCGGTCCCCGTGGACCTCGCGGCAGCGGAGTCCGTGCTCCGAGCCCTCAACGAGGGCGGGACGACGGCACTGGAGCGGGCGGCCGCCGAGCCGGCGCGGGCGGGGAGCCTCAAGGGTGGTCAGTCGCGGTACGAGGGCAGCGGAAGGCACGCAGCCACCCCGAGCATGCCTGCCGTCCTCGACGTCGACGTGGTCACTACCGACCTCGAACCGAACCACGTCAACGCCTTCCAGGAGGCACTCGACCTCGGACGACGGCTGGCCAGAGAGGGCCACCTGCTGGTGCGACCCGCGTTGGAGGAGCTCGTCGCCCTGCGTGGATGGGTGTGCGACCAGCTGGTCGCGCAGGCGTCCGGGATCGCGCCGACCGCCTGGGACGGCTCGCGGACGAGGGCGGTCGCGCACACGCCGACGTCCGCCCTGTACCGGTTGCAGGGCTGGGACGACACGGCGATCCGCACGTCACCACGAGCCGTGGTCGCCGCTGACGACAGCAACAGGCTGATCGCCGTGAGCGACGCAGCGGCAGAGATGCTGGGCGGCTTCCCGGTCGACCTGCTGGGACGCCGCATCACCACGATCATCCCCCAGCGGCTGCGAGAGCAGCACGTCGCCGGGTTCACTCGGCACCTCGCGACGGGCGAGGCGCGCATGCTCGGCAAGGAGCTCGACCTGCCCGTCCTCCGGCTGGACGGACGGGAGATCGTGCGTCGCGTGCTCATCGAGCAGGTCAGTGCGCCCGCCGGACGCCACGTCTACGTCGCCTGGTTCGACGAGCTCCCGCTCGACTAGGGGTCGGCCCGGGTCTCGGCGCGCAGGGCGGGCGGCAGGAACCTGGCGCCCGGTCCCGACCGGCCCACCTGATCCCCAGGGTTCGAGAGCGCGCACCGCTGGAGCGACAGGCACCCGCACCCGATGCAGCTGGTGAGACCGTCCCGCAACGCCTCCAGGCCGGCGATCTGCTCGTCGAGCCGGGACCGCCACGTGCGAGATAGTCGCTCCCAGTCGGCCTTCGTGGGCGTGCGCGAGTCCGGCAGTGTCGCCAGCGCCGCACGTACCTCGTCCAGTGACAGGCCCACGCTCTGCGCGGCCCGGACGAACGCCAGCCGCCGCAGGACGGCGCGTGGGAAGAGTCGCCGGCCGCCGGGGCTGCGGGTGGCCGTGACGAGACCCTCCTGCTCGTAGTACCGCAGAGCGGACGTGGCCAGACCCGAGCGCCGCGCCACATCCCCGATCGTCAGCAGCTCGCTGCCCACGTCGTCTCCCTTGACCGCTTGACTTCAAGTTCACTTGAACTTACATCATCGCCGCATGAGAAACGAGAAGCTACAGACACGAACGGCAGTCGTCACCGGCGCGTCCATGGGACTGGGCCTGGCACTCACCCGCGAGCTGGTCACCGCAGGCTGGCGAGTGGTCGTCGACGCGCGCGACGGCGACCGCCTGGAGGCGGCCCTCTCCGGGCTTCCCGACGCGGCGGTCCGCGTGGTCGTCGGTGACGTCGGCGACGCCTCCCACCGCGCCGAGCTGGCCGACGCCGCACTGGAACGCGGTGAGCTCACGCTGGTCGTGAACAACGCCAGCGTGCTCGCGGACAGCCCGCAACCGCGCCTGGCCGCTCTCGACCCCGAGGCCTTCGTGCGTGTGCTGGCCGTGAACACGGTCGCCCCGGCCGACATCGCGCGGCGGTGCGTGGACCAGCTGGGGCGCAACGCGGGTGCCGTCGTCAACGTGTCGTCGGACGCCGCGGTCGAGGCCTACGAGGGGTGGGGCGCGTACGGTGCGTCCAAGGCGGCCCTCGACCAGGTCTCCGCCGTCCTCGCGGTGGAGCACCCGGAGATCGACGTCTACGCCCTGGACCCGGGCGACATGGCCACAGACCTGCACCAGCAGGCGTTCCCCGGTGAGGACATCAGTGACCGCCCGTCTCCCGAGAGCGTCGTCCCCGCGGTGATGCACCTGGTCGCCGCCCGCCCGCCCAGCGGGCGCTACCGGGCGTCCGCGCTGCTCGGCGGGAGCAGTCGGCACGTCGAGGTGTCGGTCTGGTGAGCGCGACCGACCAGGCGACGTCGTCGCCTCGACCGGTGACGACGTTCCGTCTCCCGCCGGGCAGCGACGCGGTCAGGCCACCCGAGCGACGTGGCATCCCACGGGACGGTGTGCGTCTCCTGCTGGCGTCGCCGGAGGCCGTGTCGCACCACGTCTTCAGGGAGCTACCGGACCTGCTGTCCGCGGGAGACGTCGTGGTGGTGAACACCTCGCGCACGGTGCCCGCCGCGCTCACTGGCGCATCGAGGGGCGAGGCCGTCCCCGTGCACGTGTCGACGCTGCTGGACGACGGCAGCTGGGTGGTGGAACCACGCCGCTCCGACGGGAGCGGTCCCGACCTGCGCTTCCGCCCCGGTGACCGCCTGAGCCTGCCCGCCGGGGTGGAGGCGGTCGTCGTCGACGCGTTCCCCCGATCGCACGCGGTGCCGAGCAGGCTGTGGCGCGTCCGGGTGGACCCGACCACCGACCTGGCCGCCTACCTGACGCGTCACGGGCGTCCGATCGAGTACGGCTACCTCGACGGCCACTACCCGCTCAGCGAGAGGCAGGCGGTGTACTCCCGCAAGCCGGGCAGCGCCGAGATGCCCAGCGCTGGAAGGCCGTTCACCGCGGACCTCATCGTCGACCTGGTTGCGGCCGGCATCACCGTGGCGCCCATCGTGCTGCACTGCGGCGTCTCCAGTCCCGATGCGCTCGAGCCGCCCGCCCCCGAGCGCTTCGACGTGCCGGCGGACACCGCCCGTCTCGTCCGCAGTGCGACGCGGGCCGGTCGGCGCGTCGTCGCCATCGGCACGACCGTCGTGCGCGCGCTGGAGTCAGCCGTGGGCGACGACGGACGGGTGCGCGCTGCGAGCGGCTGGACCGACCTGGTGCTGTCGCCGGCCCGACCCGCGGACATGGTCACCGGCCTCGTCACCGGACTGCACGCGCCGGAGGCCAGTCACCTGATGCTCCTGGAGGCCGTCGCGGGTGCCCGGCTGGTCGGCGAGGCCTACGAGGCCGCCGTCCGGGAGAGGTACCTCTGGCACGAGTTCGGCGACTCGATGCTCTTCCTGCCCTGACGTCAGTCGCGGCGACGCCGGGCGAGCACCAGCAGTCCGGCACCGGCGAGGGTGACGACCGGTCCCACGACCGCCCACAGCGTGACACCGGTCATCGGGCTGCCGCCGATCCACCCGATGCCCTGCCCCGTCCAGAGGAGCCCGACCAGCACCAGCACCACGCCGACGATGGTGCGCACGCCGAGGGCGCTGCGCTCGGACCGGGGGCCGGGGTCATCGGGGTTCGTCACTCGGGTGTTCGGAGGAGAAGGCCCCTCGGATGGGCCCCGTCGGCCCCGTTTCTCGGGAGAATCGGCGTCGGGTGGGACGGCTGGCGCACGATTCTCGGGAGAATCGGGCCCGGTCGGGGTCCGTGGACCACCATTCCCGGTAGAAGCGGGTTCGGGTGGGGCCGGCTGCCGGGCGCCTCCGCCCGGGGTGGGGGACGGACGAGGGCGACTGGGAGGATGGGCCCATGACCCTGGCCGACGGCGCCGTCACCGCCGACCTGGTCGGCGAGCTGGTCCGGGCCGGCCTCACCGAGGTCGACGCGTCGACCCGGCGCCGTGCCGAGTACTCGACGGACGCCTCCAACTACCGGGTCGTCCCCACCTGCGTCGCCTTCCCCCGGCACGTCGACGAGGTCGTCGCCGCCGCCGAGACGGCCCGGGCGGCCGGCGTCCCCCTGACGGTTCGCGGGGCAGGCACGTCGGTCGCCGGCAACGCCGTCGGCACCGGGCTGGTCCTCGACCTGAGCCGCCACCTCGACCGCGTCCTCGAGATCGACGTCGACGCCCGCACGGCGCGGGTGCAGCCGGGCACCGTGATGGCCACCCTGCAGCGGGCGACCGCACCACACGGACTGCGCTTCGGCCCCGACCCCTCGACGTGGACCCGCGCGACCCTCGGAGGGATGATCGGCAACAACGCCTGCGGGCCGCACGCCGTCGCCTATGGGCGCACCGCCGACAACGTGCGGTCGCTGGACTGGCTGGACGGCCGCGGACAGCGCTTCACCGCAGCGTCCGGACCCGGCGCGCTCGACCCCGTCCCGGGCCTGGACGCCCTGGTGCAGGGCAGCCTGGCCGTTCTGCGAACCGAGCTGGGGCGCTTCAGCCGCCAGGTCTCCGGGTACTCGCTGGAGCACCTGCTGCCCGAGAACGGCACCCACCTGGCTCGGGCACTGGTCGGCACCGAGGGCACCTGCGGGCTGCTCCTCGAGGCGACGGTCGACCTCGTCGAGATCGCGAACGCACCGACCCTCGTCGTGCTGGGCTACCCGGACATGCCCTCCGCGGCTGACGCGGTACCGGACCTGCTGCGGCACCGTCCGCTGGCTGTCGAGGGCATCGACGCGCGGCTCGTCGACGTGGTCCGTCGCGCCAAGGGGCCCGGGGCTGTACCCGATCTGCCCCGCGGGGCGGGCTGGCTGATGGTCGAGGTCGGCGGCTCGACGCCGGAGGCCGCGCTGGAGACCGCTCGGGCCCTGGCCGCCGACGCGGGGACGGACGCCGTCCGCATCCTGCCCGCCGGGCCGGCCGCCACCGCGCTGTGGAGGATCCGGGAGGACGGCGCCGGGCTCGGTGGCCGGACCCCGGCGGGCGAGCCCGGCTGGCCCGGGTGGGAGGACGCCGCGGTCCCCCCGGCCAGGCTCGGCGCCTACCTGCGCGACTTCGACGCGCTGATGGTCGAGCACGGACTGGACGGACTGCTCTACGGCCACTTCGGCGACGGCTGCGTGCACGTCCGCATCGACCTCCCCCTGGAGGACGCCCCGCCGCGGATGCGTCCCTTCATCGAGTCGGCCGCCCGGCTCGTGGCCTCGCACGGTGGGTCGTTCTCGGGTGAGCACGGCGACGGACGAGCGCGCAGCGAGCTGTTGCCGCTGATGTACTCGCCCGAGGCGCTGGCGGCCTTCTCGGCCTTCAAGGGCCTGCTCGATCCCGAGAACGCCTGCAACCCAGGTGTTCTCGTCGACCCGCTGCCTCTTGACGCCGATCTCCGCCGGCCGTCCGCCCGCCCGCTGCTGGCCACCCGTGGCTTCGCCTTCGCCCATGACGGTGGCGACGTGACCCGTGCGCTGCACCGGTGCACGGGTGTCGGCAAGTGCCGCGCCGACCTGTCCGAGGCGGGGGGGTTCATGTGTCCGTCCTACCTGGCGACGCGCGATGAGAAGGACAGCACGCGTGGGCGGGCCCGGGTGCTGCAGGAGATGGCGAACGGATCCGTCGTCCAGGAGGGCTGGGCGTCGCCGGAGGTCCACGACGCCCTGGACCTGTGCCTGTCGTGCAAGGCGTGCGCGAGCGACTGCCCGACAGGCGTGGACATGGCTGCCTACAAGTCCGAGGCGCTGTACCAGACCTATCGCGGTCGGCGGCGTCCTCTGCGGCACTACGCGCTCGGCCAGCTGCCCCGGTGGGCGCGGCTCGCGGGCGTCGCGCCCCGACTGGCCAACGCGCTCGCCGCGGTGGCGCCCCTGCGGCGGATCGCGTTCCGTGCCACGGGACTCGACCCCCGACGCGGGGTGCCGGCCTTCGCCACGCGACCGTTCCGTCGGCGGCGCGACGACGTCGCCTCCGCTCTGTCCCGGGCGACGACGGCGTCCCGCGGCGCTGTCCTGCTCTGGGTCGACTCCTTCAGCGACTCGTTCTCACCCGACGTCGCCGTGGACGCGATCGAGGTCCTGACCGCTGCGGGCTACGCGGTGAGACTGCCTGAGCAGCAGGTCTGCTGCGGCCTCACCTGGATCTCCACTGGTCAGCTCGACGGTGCGCGTCGACGCCTGCGCGGTCTGCTCGACGTGCTCGGGCCGCACGCCGCGGCAGGCACGCAGATCGTCGGCCTGGAGCCCTCGTGCACCGCGGTGCTGCGCTCCGACCTCGTCGAGCTGCTGGGGGACGACCCGCGGTCCCGGCAGGTGGCCGACGCCTCGCGCACCCTGGCCGAGGTGCTGGTGGCCGCGACGGTCGGGGCCGACCCGTGGGCGCCGCCGTCGCTGGCCGGCGTCGACGTGGTGGCGCAGCCGCACTGCCACCAGCACGCGACCGGCGGCTACTCGCAGGACACGGCCCTGCTGCGAGCGGCCGGCGCGGACGTCCGGACGATCGCCGGCTGCTGCGGGCTGGCCGGCAACTTCGGCATGGAGGCCGGCCACTACGACGTCTCGGTGGCCG
The DNA here is from genome assembly GCA_963843835.1 of uncultured Actinomycetota bacterium. Lineage (GTDB taxonomy): Bacteria > Actinomycetota > Actinomycetes > Actinomycetales > CAWJMD01 > CAWJMD01. The sequence goes on along the minus strand of CAWJMD010000003.1, from coordinate 474,341 downwards.
TCGCCGAGAACGGCCTGCTGCCCGCCCTGCGCGACGCCCCCGCCGGTGCCGTGCTGCTCGCCGACGGCTTCTCGTGCCGGACCCAGGCTGACGACCTGGCCGGGGTCACCGGCGTCCACCTGGCCCAGCTGCTCGCGGCCCGTCTCTGATGTGACCCGCACGGGGGGCCTACCCTGCGGGGATGGGCGACGCGGCGGCGGTGACCGGGGTGGTGCAGGTCCTCGTGCGGGTGAGCGACATCGACCGGGCGGTGTCGTTCTACCGCGACGTCCTCGGGCTGCGCGAGTGGCTGCGGCCACCGGGGCAGCCGATGGCGTTCCTCTACGCCGGGGACGTGCGCGTCTACCTGGACGCGAACCCCGGCGAGGAGGGCCTGGCGTCCAGCCTCGTCTACTACCGCGTGGACGACGTGCCCACGGAGACAGAGCGTCTGAGGTCCGCCGGGGTGCCGGTGGTGTCCGAGCCGCACGAGGTGTTCTCGACGCCCGAGTGGACGCTCTGGCTCGCGATCCTCACCGATCCGGACGGCAACCACGTCGGCCTGATGGCGGAGGTCCCCCGCTGATCCGAGTGCCGTCCGCACGCAGGGAGCGGCTGCTAGCCTCGCGCCGTCGAGGCGCGCACCGCACGGGTCGGCCGTGGCGCGGACTGGGGAGTGTCCATGGCTGAGCTCAGGACGAACGGGAGACGCCTGCTCGAGGCGCACCTGAACGGTGACACGGTCCGCGCCCTCACCGGGTCGATGGTGGCCTACGAGGGCAACGTCCAGTTCAAGGGCGCCGGCATGGGCGGCGGCGACGGCCTCATGGCCGGGCTCAAGCGCCGCGCCACCGGCGAGTCGCTGAAGCTGATGGAGTGCACCGGCCACGGCGTCGTCTACCTCGCCGTCGACGCGCAGGACGTCACGCTGGTCGACCTCACCAACGAGACGCTGCAGGTCGAGTCGCAGCAGCTGCTGGTCATCTCCGGCCAGCTGCGCACCGACATCAAGTTCTCCGGGGTCCGTGGCGCGGCCACGGGTCAGGGCCTGTTCACGACGACCGTGACCGGCCAGGGGCAGGTCGCGCTGCTGTCGGCCGGTGGTCCGCTGATCGGGCTCGAGGTGAGCAGCCAGTTCCCGCTCGTGGTCGACCCCGACGCCTTCGTCGCGGCCCGCGGCCAGCTCAACCAGTCGTTCGTCACCGACGTCAGCTGGGCCTCGGTGATGGGCGAGGGCAGCGGTGAGCCGTTCTCCCTGCGCTGGGACGGGCAGGGCGTCGTCTACATCCAGCCAGCGGAGCGGTGAGGCGGTCATGACGTTCGAGAAGGTGAACTCCAAGGTCGTCAAGGTCGACCTCTCGACGGGCGACGTGCTGGCCCGCAAGGGGGCCATGCTCTTCTACACCGGCGACGTGCGGTTCATCCCCCACGGTCCGGGTGGTCAGGGCGGCGGGATGGGCCAGATGGGCGGTCTGGTGGGCATGGCCGGCCGGGCCATGGCAGGCGAGCACGTCGCGATGATGGCAGCCACCGGGCGGGGTGAGGTGTACTACGGCCGCTCCGGGCTGCACGTCACGGTCGTGCCGCTCGACGGGCAGGTGCTCGCGGTCGAGGCGAGCCGGCTCCTGGCCCACAGCGCGCACCTGCAGTCGTCCGTCGTGATGCTCGCCCAGCAGGGCGGCGTCCGCTCCGCCGTCCGTGGTGCGATGACCGGGCAGGGGCTCTTCACCACCCAGCTGCAGGGGCAGGGGTCGGTGGCGCTGCTCTCGCACGGAGGCACGCTCGAGCTGCCGGTGCGCGGCGGGCAGCCGACGATGGTCGACCCCCAGGCCTACGTCGGGCACGTGGGCAACGTGCAGGTCGACATGTCCGCCAGCGTCGGGTGGCGGGACGTCGCCGGCCGTGGGTCGGGAGAGGCCATCCAGCTCAGGCTGACGGGCGACGGAGTCGTCTACGTCCAGGCATCGGAGCAGAAGCTGTGACCATCGTCGTGCACACCCCGGGCTCGCTGCCGAACAACGACAACGTGCCGGACAACCCCTACGCGTACTCGATCGAGATCACCGAGCCGTGGTTCATGTCGAAGGGCGCGATGATCGCGTTCTACGGCAACCTCCAGTTCCACTCGGTGCGGGGCCGATCGCTGTCGCAGCAGCTGATGACCGCTGTGAGCCAGCGGTTCTCGTCACCCCTCTACGCGGGTAGCTGGGTGGTGGCTGAGGGACACGGCAAGCTGGTCATCGGCGACCGCGGCTACGAGATCAACTCGTACGACCTCGACGCGGGCAACCTCACGATCAAGGCGTCCAACCTGCTCGCCTTCCAGTTCGGGCTGGAGCTCAAGCAGTCGATCGTCCCGGGCTTCGTCACCCTCATCGGCACCGGCAAGTTCCTCGCGTCGTCGTCCGGTGCCGTGATGTTCGCAGAGCCACCGGTGCGGGTCGACCCGGAGGCGTTGCTCGGATGGGCCGACTGCCCGGCACCGAGCCACCACTTCGACTCCGGCTGGATGCAGGGCTTCCTCGGCACCGCGATGAGCTTCGCGGGGGTGGTCTCGGGTGAGGAGCGGCAGTTCGACTTCACCGGCGAGGGGACGGTCCTGATCCAGTCGAGCGAGGCCGTGCGCTCGGACCACGAGATGGTCCAGACGATCGAGGCCCAGCTGGGGCTGGTGGGCCCCTCCGGTCTGCAGCAGCTGTACGCCTCCATCCAGCGCCGGATGCAGCAGGACCAGTAGGACCGTCGGGGCGCGAGCACCCGGGCACGCTCAGGAGCAGTCGGCGCACCGTCCCGACAACGCGACGTGCCCGGTGTCGAGCTCGAATCCCACCTCCGCGGCCACGCGGTCGCGGGCGTCGTCGAGCAGGTCCGGCGGAAGGTCGAGCACGCGCCCGCACTCCCGGCAGCGCACGTGCAGATGCGGCTCGGAGCCGGTGTCGGACAGGTGGTACGCGGTGGTGCCGTGACTCATGTGCACGTGGGTCACCACCCCGAGGTCGGCCAGCTTCTCCAGCGTGCGGTAGACCGTCGCCCGGTGCACACCCGGCGCGGCGGTGGCGACCTCCGAGGCGACCTGCTCCGCGCTCGGGTGCCCCGCCAGGCGTGTCAGCGCCTCGACGACCGCGACTCGAGGACGGGTGACCCGCTGCCCACGACTGCGCAGCAGCCGGCGGGCCGGGCTCTCGTCACCACCCTGCTCGGCGGCGCTCATGATCCCAGTGTGCCCCGGTCCGGGGATCGGGGGACGGTCAGCCGGCCGCGGCCTTGAGCCGGCTGCCCGGCGTCGCCTTCACGCCGAACCCGGCGGGGATGTCGAGCTGCTCGCCCGTGCGGGGGTTGCGGCCGGTCCGCGCCGCCCTCTCGACCCTCTCGACCGACAGGATCCCCGGCAGCTGCACCTTCTCCCCGCGGCCCACCGACTCCACGAGCACCTGCTCTAGGGCGGCCACGAACCCCTCGACCTGCGCGGTGCTCGAGCCGGTACGCAGCGCGATGGAGGAGATGACTTCCTTGCGGTTCACGATGACTCCTGTCAGGGGGTGGGGGGCGGACGCTACCCCACGCACGGACGGCCCGGCTCGCCACAACCACCCTCAAGTGTGACGTAGGACATGCCGAGGTCCTCAGGATGAGCACACCCATGGCGGTCGAGGGCGTCCCGCCGTCCCGGTGGCTCTGCCGCAACGAGGTGGAGCGCCTGCGCTTCCTTGACATGAACGCACGGGTCAGGACCGCTCGTCGCGTTCAGGGCGCGGTGGTCGGCGGCGTCGTCCTGGTCTCCGCGTTCTGGTACGGGTGGCTGCTCGTGGCGCTCGTCGCGGTGGCGGCCCTGACCCTCGGACTCCTCGAGCGGCGGCAGTCCAGCGAGCGCCCCGAGCGCGACGCGATGTCGGCCATCGCCGTGCTCGAGCTCCTCATCGCCGCGGCGGTCGCCCTCAGCGGAGGGGTGGACAGCCCGCTGCTCTCCTTCCTCACCGTTCCCGTGGTCATGCTGGCGGCGCGCTACCGGATCGGTGTGGTCGTCTGGGGCGTCGCCGCCGCGGTGCTGATCGCGGGGTCGGCCATGCTGGCTGCGCTGTGGCTCCCTCCGGCGGAGGACGCCCCGGGCATCGTCGACGCCCTGGCCTACCTCGCCCTGCTCGCCAGCCTGATCGCGGCGTGCCTGGCGCTGCTGACGGCCGAGATGCAGTCACGCGGCGACGCCGTCGTCGACCCCCTGACGGGTCTCTTCAACCGCAAGGCCCTGCCTGCGCGCTTCGCGGAGGCGGCGGCGCAGGCGAAGGTCCTCGACGGTCCCGTGGCCCTGATCATGTGCGACCTCGACCATTTCAAGCGGGTGAACGACGAGCACGGCCACGACCGCGGTGACGTGGTGCTGCGCGAGGTCGCGTACGCACTGCGCAAGACCCTGCGGACCTTCGACCTCGTCTACCGGCTGGGGGGTGAGGAGTTCGCGGTGCTGCTGCCGGGACTCGACCTCGAGGGCGCCTTCGTCGTCGGTGAGCGGCTGATCGCCGACATCGCGGCGACGCCGCTCGCCGGGCTGCCCGTGACCATGTCGGCCGGAGTGGCGAGCGCCCGGGGTGACGAGCTCGACCTCGCCGGCCTGCTCAAGGCCGCCGACGTCGCCCTCTACGAGGCGAAGCACGCGGGTCGCAACCGGGTGCACCGGAGCAACGACGGCGCGGCCGCGGTGCCGGCCTGAGCCCGGACGCCCCTGTGCCCGGACGACGAACCGCCGTGCCCCGACGACGAAAAGGCCCCCACCGCGAACGGTGGGGGCCCCTTCGGGGTCTGAGATCAGACGGGGCGGACGCTCTCCGCCTGCGGGCCCTTCGGGCCCTGGGTGATCTCGAACTCGACGCGCTGGTTCTCGTCGAGCGAGCGGTACCCGTCAGCCTGGATGGCCGAGAAGTGCACGAAGACGTCGGCGCCGCCGCCGTCCTGTGCGATGAAGCCGAAACCCTTGTCGGCGTTGAACCACTTGACAGTGCCCTGAGCCATGCTGGCGTACTCCTTGTGTGGGGCGAGTTCTTCGGAACAGGCACCTCGCCTGTCCCGGGCTGCCGTGCTGAGTCGCCGTCCACATCCGGGCCAGAGGCCTGGACACAGAAAACGCCCGTCGGAATCACACTCCGCGGGCGTTCTACAACGTGCCACAAACTGCAACTGCAACCGTGGATGACGTTAGCACACGACAGCCCCCTGCCAACCCACGTCGACAACCCCTGGGACGGCCGGTCCCCGGCCCATGCCCCGAATCGTCGGGCGGGTCGTGTCCCGCACCTGCCCCACGTCGGGAGAGGATGAGCAGGTGGCCCCGCAGACGAGGTACCGAGAGCTGACCCGACGGGCCCTGTCGGTCCTCGGCGTCGTGCTCGTGGCCCTCACCGGCGCAGCCATCGGCTGGGCGCTCGCGCCGGCCACCCACGCGCAGGTCGGCCCCCTGTCGGTGGAGATCGAGACGTCCGTCCTGGGTGACCACCCCGCGGTCATCGACCTGCCGCCGATCGGCGAGGTGGCCTTCGACACCCACGCCGGGCCCCTCGGGGTCCGTGCGTCGGTGGTGTCGGTCGACGCGGCCGCTGCCGAGAAGGTCCTGCGCTCTCCGGGCGGGCTGACGGCCATCGCCGAGTCGGCGTCGGACGCCGTCCGGGGCGGCGTGCTCCGGGCTGTCGCCGCCTCCGCCTTCTGCAGCATCGTGGGTGCCGCCCTCTCGACCTTCGTCGTCTACCGGCGCCGGCGACGCGGCGCCCAGGGGGCCGCCATCGCCGCCGCTCCACTGGTGGTGGTCGCCATCGTCGCGACGTTCACGTTCGACCCTGCGGCGCTCGAGCAGCCGAAGTTCACCGGTCTGCTGTCGCGCGCGCCGTACCTGGCGGGGGAGGGCAGGGCGGTGGTCGACCGTCTCGAGTCGTACCGTAGCGGGGTCGCGGACATGGTCCGCAGCGTCACCACGCTCTACACGGCGACGGACGAGCTGCCGGTGTTCGACCAGGGTGCGGGCGTCACCACCGTCCTGCACGTGTCGGACATCCACCTCAACCCGCAGGGACTCGACCTCGCCGAGCAGCTCGTCGACCAGTTCTCCGTCGACGTGGTCGTCGACACCGGCGACATCACCACGTGGGGCAGTGACGCGGAGTCGGGGACGCTGAACCGGATCCGCACGCTCGGCGTGCCGTACGTCTTCGTCCGCGGCAACCACGACTCCCAGGCCACCCAGGCCGCCGTCGCCGCCCAGCCCAACGGCATCGTTCTGGACGGCGACGACGCAGGAGGTCGCTGGCCTCGTCTTCGCCGGCATCGGGGACGCCCGGTTCAGCCCCAGCGGGGAGGGCGTCTCGGACCCCGAGAAGGCGAGCGAGAGCAACCGTGACGCCGCGCGCGGGTCGGCGGAGGAGCTCGCCGCGCTGATCGGGGTCACCAACCGTTCCGGCGACGACGTCGACGTGGCGCTGATCCACGACCCGGGCGCGCTCGACCCCCTGTTCGGCAAGGTCCCGTTGATCCTCGCGGGCCACTACCACAAGCGCGTCGTGCGGCTGGACGAGTCGGGCACCCGCGTGATGGTGGAGGGGTCCACGGGAGGGGCAGGGATCAGCGTCGGTGCGTTGAACAGCATCGAGAAGGGCGAGCCGGTGCCGCTCGAGGCGACGTTGCTCTACTTCGCCTCCTCCGGCGACCGGGAGGGCCAGCTCGTGGCCTACGACGAGGTGACCGTCGGCGGCCTCGGCCTCTCGTCCGTCTCGATCGACCGCGTGCTCGTGCCGGAACCCGTGGCCGGCGATGGGGTCCAGCAGGCCGGTCAGGGGGCCTCGACGAGCACGACACCGCCGGAGCCGGCAGTGACTCCCCGTCCCTGAGGTCGCCCGTCCGGACGATCCGACTGCTCGACTTCGGTCATTCGCACCGCGCGGCCCACCCCTCCGGCGTAGTGTCCGGAAGGTGGCTGGTGGCCCACCTGAGAAGGACGCATCGGGGCGTGGCGCAACGCCCGAGGAAGGGGTTGCTGTGGTCGGTGACGCCTCCCTGGCCACCGCGTCCGAGTGGGCGCAGGACGGCGACCTTGCGGACGAGATCGTCCTGTACGGCGACGTGGTCGTGGCCGCCTCCGAGAGCGAGGACGTCCTGACGCCCAACGAGATCGACACGGCGCTCGGGCTGGGTCCCTGCTCGGCGTGAGAGCGCAGGTCGGCAGCTCTCTGGGCCGCTGGTGACGCAGGAGCGGCGACAGAGTTGCTCGGATCGCCTCGCTCTGCCCTAGCCTTGTCGCGGTCCGGCGCCCTCCCGGCCCCCGAAGCGACTCCCCGGAGCACCCGTGCGACTGCGCCTGACGCCCCAGGACAAGACCTTCTTCGACGACTTCGGTGCCCTCGCCGGCACCCTCGTGGAGGGTGCGAACCTCCTCGCCGAGCTGCTCGGTCAGGACCGGGCCGGCCGCGAGCGCACGGCGGAGCTGCTGCGCGACGCGGAGCACCGGGCGGACGAGGCGACGCACCAGATCATGCGCCGCCTCAACTCCAGCTTCATCACGCCCTTCGACCGGCAGGACATCTACGCCCTGGCCAGCGGCCTGGACGACTGCATGGACCTGATGGACTCGGCGGCCGACCTGATCGTGCTGTACCGGCTGGAGGAGCTGCCGCCGGGCGTCGCGGACCAGGTCAGCGTCCTTCAGCGTCAGGCCGAGCTGACCGCCGACGCCATGCCGATGCTGCGTTCCATGAAGGACCTGGCCGACTACTGGGTCGAGATCAACCGGCTGGAGAACCAGGCTGACCGGACCTACCGACGGCTGCTCAGCGAGATGTTCGACGAGATCACCGACGCGATCCAGCTGCTGAAGCTGCGCGAGGTGGTGCAGGAGCTGGAGGCCGCCGCCGACGCGTTCGAGAAGGTCGCCGCACACGGTCGAGACCATCGCCGTCAAGGAGTCCTGAGCCGGTGGAGGTGGCGCTCGTGGTCCTCGTGGTCGTCGTGGCCCTGTCCTTCGACTACACGAACGGGTTCCACGACGCCGCCAACGCGATCGCCACGTCGGTCTCGACCGGTGCGCTGACCCCGAGGGTGGCGCTGGCGATGGCGGCGGTGTTCAACCTCATCGGCGCGATGCTCGGCGAGGGCGTCGCCCAGACGATCGGGAGCGGGATCATCACCCCCGACGCCGGACCGAGCGGCCTGACGATCGTCCTCGCAGGGCTTCTGGGAGCGATCACGTGGAACCTCTTCACCTGGTGGCGTGGCCTGCCGTCGTCGTCCTCGCACGCGCTGATCGGCGGCCTCGCCGGCGCCGGGGTGGCGGCCGCGGCCACCGTCCACTGGGACGTCATCGGCCTGAAGGTCGTGCTGCCGATGCTGGTCTCGCCGGTCGTGGGCTTCGTTCTCGCCTACCTGCTGATGACCGGAGTCCTGTGGACCTTCAGGAACTCCGTGCCGGGCAGGACCAACCGGCGCTTCAAGATGGCGCAGACGGTGTCCGCCGCCGCCATGGCCCTGGGCCACGGCCTGCAGGACGCGCAGAAGACGATGGGTGTCATCGTGCTCGCCCTCGTGGCCGGTGGGTACCACGAGGGCACGAGCATCCCGCTGTGGGTGAAGCTGGCCGCTGCACTGGCGATCAGCGCCGGTACCTACGCCGGCGGCTGGCGCATCATGCGGACCCTCGGCCGACGCATCATCGAGCTGGACCCACCGCGCGGCTTCTCGGCCGAGACGGTCGCGTCGAGCGTGCTGTACACGACGGCGTTCGCCTTCCAGGCGCCGATCTCCACCACCCAGACGATCACGTCGGCGGTGATGGGGGTCGGCGCGACCAAGCGACGGTCAGCCGTGCGGTGGGGTGTGGTGCGGGAGATCGTGGTGGCGTGGGGTCTCACGATCCCGATGGCCGCCCTGGTCGCCGCCGCCTTCTACCTGTTGACGCAGGTGCTGGCCGGCTGAGCCGGCCGCGTCAGGCGCAGCAGGGCTGGTGCGCCCGCGGCCCCTCGTCGACGGAGGCGACCTTCACGGGCGAGTCGGCCAGCACGGTGTAGACCTCCCACCGGTCCCGGTCCGGTCCGGTCACCCAGACCTTGTCCTGAACCGCGTGGCAGCAGTCGACGCTGTCCTGGACCTCCGTGCGCAGGCCCTCCCCGGCGAGCCGTCGCTTCTCGGCCTGCACCTCGTCGGTGGAGGAGACCTCGACCCCCAGGTGGTTCAGCGAGCCGCCGTGGCCGGGGTTCTCGATGAGGACGAGCTTCAGCGGGGGGTTCGCCACCGCGAAGTTGGCGTAGCCGGGGCGCTCCTTGGCCGGCGGGGTACCGAAGAGGGTGGTGTAGAAGCGGGTCGCGGCCTCGATGTCGTCGACGTTGAGGGCGAGCTGGATGCGGGACATCGTGTTCCTCCGGTGCGGTGGGTCGTCCACCATTGATCGACGGTGGTCGATGTATAGATGAACACTGATGTATGCTCGCCGTCAAGACCGAGTTCCCGCCGTCCGACCCGGAGCATCACCCATGACCTCGCTCGTGATCCCTGCGCGTACACCGGCCCCGTGCTGCGCGCCCCTCGATGCCGGCGCCCTCTCCCAGGCCGACGCCGAGGGGCTGGCGACCCGGCTGAAGGCACTCGCCGACCCGACCCGCTTGCGGCTGCTGTCGATGCTCCTCGCCGCTGACGGGGGCGAGGCCTGCACCTGCGACCTCGTCGAGCCCCTCGGCCTCAGCCAGCCCACCATCTCGCACCACCTCAAGACGCTGGCGGAGTCCGGCATCGTCGAGGGCGAGAAGCGCGGACGGTGGACGTGGTACCGCGTCGACCCCGATGCCATCTCGGCCCTGCAGGACGTGCTGACCGTGTCGCCGACCCCCTCCACCGGCACCAGCCGGTCGAGCTGCTGACCGCGGTGCAGGACGGCGCGCCGCTGGTGCGGCGGCTGGTGGCCGAGGCGATCGGGACCGGCACGCTCGTGGCGGCGGTCGTGGGCTCCGGGATCATGGCCCAGACGCTCTCGCCCGACGACGTCGGCCTCCAGTTGCTGGAGAACTCCCTCACGACGGGCCTCGCGCTGACCGTGCTCATCGCCTGGCTCGGGCCGGTCAGCGGGGCGCACCTCAACCCCGTCGTCACGCTCGCCGTGGCGTGGTGGGAGCGCCGCGGGACGTCCGCCTGGACCCCGGTCGAGGTCGGAGGCACCATCGCCGCCCAGATCGTCGGGGGCTGCCTGGGCACCGTCCTGGCGCAGGGGATGTTCGCCGACGCCGAAGTCGTCGGGGGGCTGGTCGACATCGCCTCGACGGACCGGTCGGCACCTCCGCTGTGGTTGTCCGAGGTCGTCGCGACGTTCGGGCTGGTGGTCCTGATCGGCGCCCTGATCCGCACCGGCCGGGCGACCACGCTGGCCGCGCCCCTGGTCGGTGCCTACATCGGTGCCGCCTACTGGTGGACCTCGTCCACGTCGTTCGCCAACCCCGCCGTCACCGTGGCGCGCATGCTCAGCGACACCTTCGCCGGTATCGCACCGGCGGGCGTCCCGCCGTTCCTCGTCGCGCAGGTGGCAGGCGCCGCGCTCGCCGTCGCCGCGGTGGGGTACCTGCACCCACGCCCGGCCGCACCCAGGGCCCTCGTGCCCGCCCGATCCGAGGAGCCCTCATGACCGCCGAACCCGAGGTCCTGTTCGTCTGCGTGCACAACGCCGGCCGTTCGCAGATGGCGGCGGGCCTGCTCCGTCACCTCGGCGGAGACCGGGTCGTCGTCCGCTCGGCCGGCTCGGCGCCTGCGGACAGCATCAACCCCGCCGTCGTCGAGGCGATGGCGGAGTGGGGTATCGACATCACCGACCAGGTGCCCCAGAAGGTGACGACCGACCTCGTCCGGGCCTCGGACGTCGTCATCACGATGGGCTGCGGGGACGCCTGCCCGTTCTTCCCGGGGAAGCGCTACCTCGACTGGGAGCTCGACGACCCGGCCGGCCAGGGGGTCGCCTCCGTGCGCCCGATCCGGGACGAGATCGACCGCAGGGTGCGTGGCCTGCTCGCCGAGCTCTCCATCGCCGTCTGAGCGGCGGGGAGACCGTCGTCCGGACCTCGGGTCAGAACATCCCGTTGTCGTGGGCGGAGTGCTCCGGGACGACATGCAGGACGTCCCAGTGCTCCACGACCTTCCCGTCCTCGTCCAGGCGGAAGATGTCGATCCCCGCGTAGTCGTGGTCGCCGCGGCCAGGTCTGGTGGCAGGGTTGTGCTGGCGGTAGTCAGCGCCCGCGTAGCGCTCCAGCGCCTCGGCCGGACGGCGCTCGTTGAACATCAGGTCGGAGAACGCCACGACGTTCTGTCTGTTGCGCCCCAGCTCGGCGTCCGTCGTCTTCGCATCGACTCAGCCGAAGCGGCCGGAGATGTAGTCCTCCGTCGCCTTCTGGTGCGGGGTGGAGAACATCGTCGAGGTGTCGTCCATCTCGATCAGCTTGCCGGGCTTGCCGGTGCCATCGATGTTGAAGAAGCCGGTCGTGTCGCTCACGCGCGCGGCCTGCTGCATGTTGTGCGTGACGATGACGATCGTGTACTCGTTCTTCAGCTCGCCGATGAGGTCCTCGATCGCGAGGGTGGAGATCGGGTCGAGCGCCGAGCAGGGCTCGTCCATGAGGAGCACCTGCGGCTTCACCGCGATCGCGCGGGCGATGCAGAGACGTTGCTGCTGGCCACCCGACAGCCCCGAGCCCGGCTTGGCGAGGCGGTCCTTCACCTCCTTCCAGAGGTTCGCGCCCCGCAGCGAGCCCTCGACCAGGTCGTCCAGGTCGCCCTTGGGCATGCGCTTGTTGTTGAGCTTCAGCCCCGCGGCGACGTTCTCGTAGATCGACATCGTCGGGAAGGGGTTGGGACGCTGGAAGACCATGCCGACGGAGCGGCGGACCCCGACGGGGTCGACGCCGTGCCCGTACAGGTCCTGGCCGTCCATCACGACCTTCCCCTCGACGCGCGCGCCGGGGATGACCTCGTGCATGCGGTTCAGCGAGCGCAGGAACGTCGACTTGCCGCAGCCGGACGGCCCGATCAGCGCGGTGACGCTGCGGGGCTCGATGGTCATGGTGACGTCCTCCACGGCACGGAACGCGCCGTAGTAGATGTTCAGGTCGGAGACGTCGATGCGCTTGGCCACGTGTGGATACCTCGCAGTCGGCCGGTCAGCGGCCGGTCTTGGGGGAGAACAGGCGGGAGATGACGCGGGCGACCAGGTTGAGCACCATCACGATGATGATCAACGTCAGGGCCGCCGTCCAGGCCCGGTCGAGCGAGAACTCGGGCCGGGCGCCGGGGGAGACGTAGGAGTAGTAGGCGAAAACGGGCAGCGCGGCCATCCGTCCGTCGAACGGGTTGAGGTTCGTCCCGGTGACGGTGCCCACCGTGACCAGCAGGGGCGCGGTCTCACCGATCACCCGTGCGATGGCCAGGGTGACGCCGGTGGCGATCCCGGCGAGGGACGTCGGGAGCACGACCTTGACCACGGTGCGCCACTTCGGCACCCCGAGGGCGTAGGACGCCTCACGCAGCTCGTTGGGCACGAGCTTGAGCATCTCCTCGGTGGAGCGGACGACGACGGGCACCATCAGCACCGTGAGGGCGACCGCGCCGGCGATCCCGAGGCGAACCCCCGGTCCGAAGAAGATCCGGAAGAGCGCGAAGGCGAACAGGCCGGCGACGATCGACGGTATCCCCGTCATCACGTCGACGAAGAACGTGATGACCTTCGCCAGGCGGCCCGAGCCGTACTCGACGAGGTAGATCGCGGCCATCAGGCCGATCGGCACGGACATCAGCGTCGCGAGCGCGGTGATGATGAGCGTGCCGAGGATGGCGTGGTACGCGCCCCCGCCCTCGCCCAGGACGCCGCGCATCGAGTAGGTGAAGAACTGCACGTCGAAGCGGGCGATGCCGTTGTTGACGACCGTGAGGACGACCGACACGAGCGGCACGAGGGCCAGGAGGAAGGCGGACGTGACCACCGCGGTGACGACGCGGTCCGTCGCCTTGCGGGGCCCCTCGATCGCACGCGACCAGACATAGATCGCGACGGTGTACAGGACCGCCGTCCCGATCGCGAAGAAGGCGACGTTGAAGCCGACGACCGCGAGCAGACCGCCGACGAGGACCGCTGAGACCACGAGGACGGACCAGGACGCCCGGCGCGTCAGCGTCGGGTGGACCAGCGCGCTGGGGGCGGCGCCGGTCAGGTCCTTGGTCGTCCGCGGCTCGGTGGAGGTGCTCATCAGTTCGCTCCCGAGAACTCGGCGCGCCGGGAGATGACGTAGCGGGCCGCCATGTTGACCACCAGCGTGATCGCGAACAGCGCCAGGCCCGAGGCGATGAGCGCGTTGACGTCGAGCCCGGTCGACTCGGGGAACTCGAGGGCGATGTTGGCCGCGATGGTGCGGGGGTTGCCCGAGCTGATCAGGTTGAACGTGATGCCGCCGGACCCGGACAGGACGATGGCGACGGCCATCGTCTCGCCGAGGGCCCGCCCCAGGCCGAGCATGGCGCCGCTGACGATGCCCGAGCGCGCGAACGGCAGCACGGCCGTGCGGATCATCTCCCAGCGCGTCGCGCCGAGAGCCAGGGCGGCCTCCTCGTGCAGCGTCGGCGTCTGGAGGAAGACCTCGCGAGAGACGGCCGTGATGACGGGCAGGATCATCACGGCCAGGACGATGCCGGCGACCAGCATGGTCCGGCCGGTGGTGCTGGCGGGGCCGGCGAAGAAGGGGATGAAGCCGAGGTTCTGCTCGAGCCACCGGGTGATGGGGACGGTGGCGGGTGCCAGGACGGCCACGCCCCACAGGCCGAAGACGATGCTGGGCACCGCGGCGAGCAGGTCGATCAGGTAGCCCAGGCTCTGGGCGAGCCTGCGCGGGGCGTAGTGGCTGATGAACAGGGCGATGCCGATGGCCAGGGGGGTGGCGATGACGAGGGCGATCGTCGCCGCGACGAGGGTGCCGAAGATCAGCGGTGCGATGTAGGCCGCGAGCCCCTGGCCCCCGTCGATCTGCTCCGCGGGGGCGGTGATGGCGGGCAGCGCCTCGGTCACCAGGAAGGCCGCGACCCCGGCCAGGACGATGAGGATGAGGATGCCCGCGCCCTTGGCGCTGCCGGAGAAGATGCGGTCACCGGGCCGCTGGACGGCCTTCGGCGGGTCGTTCGTGGTGACGGTCATCCAGGCCTCCTGCTCAGGATCACGTGCAGTTGTACAGGTCGGGTCCGGGGGAGCGCACGTCGCGTTCCCCCGGACCCGTGGCTGTCGTGATGGGCTCAGCCCGCTGCGATCGCGTCGATCGCCGTCATGGCGTCCTCGCGGCTGGCGTCCGAGATCGGAGCCGACCCGGCGTACTCCTGGGCGGCGGCCTGGCCCTCGGGGCTGACGACGTACGTCAGGAAGCCCTTGACGAGGTCGGCGGTCGTCTGGTCCTCGTACGTGGTGCACGCCAGCGCGTAGGAGACCAGGACGATCGGGTAGGTGCCCGACTCCGTGGTGTCGCGGGCCAGGTCGATGGCGTAGTCGTACTCGCCACGCCCCTCGACGCGCTTCGAGACCTCGACCACGGAGGCGGCGGCCTCGGGCGACAGCTCGACGAACTCGTCGCCGACCTTCACCTTGGCGACACCGAGGTCGCCGGCCTGGCTGGCGTCGGCGTAGCCGACGGTGCCCTCGCCGCCGTTGACGGCGGCCACGACGCCGGAGGTGCCCTGCGCCGCCTCGCCACCGGCCACCGGCCAGTCACCGCTGGCCTCGTGCGGCCACGCCTCCGGCGCGGTCGCGACCAGGTACTCGACGAAGTTCTCGGTGGTGCCGGACTCGTCCGAGCGGTTGACGGGTGTGATGGCCGTCGACGGGAGCTGCACGGCGGGGTTGTCCGCCGCGATCTCGGGGGCGTCCCACGTGGTGACCTTCTGGTCGAAGATGCCCGCGATGGTGGCCGGCGAGAGGTTGAGGGAGTCGACGCCGGGCAGGTTGAAGATGACGGCGATGGGCGACACGTAGACCGGGAGCTCGACGAGCTCGCCGCCCGTGCAGCGGTCGGGGACCTGGGCGACCTCCTCGTCCTCGAGGTAGGCGTCGGAACCGGCGAAGTCCGTTCCGCCCGCGAGGAACTGCTCGCGGCCGGCGCCGGAACCGGCCGGGTCGTAGGCGACGTTCGCGTCGGGGTTGGCCCCGCCGAAGCCGGCGATCCAGGCCTCCATGGCTGCGCCCTGCGAGCTGGCGCCGGCGCCGGAGATGTCGCCGGTCAGCTCGGTCCCGGTGTTGTCGCCGCCGCCCGCGGTGGTGGTCTCGTTGGCCGCGCTGCAGGCGGCCAGGCCGAGGGACAGGACGAGCGCGGCCGGGACGGCTGCGTGGCGCAGGGTGGAGCGCTTCACGTGTGTCTACCTCTCGATGAGGACCCGGCACGGGGCGGGGCCTACGCGGTTCCTGACGCGAGGGACGCTAAGGACGCCAGGTGACGTGATCGTCCGGCGTGGGTGAACGGTGGGTGAACGGGACGCGTCCGTTGGTGGTCAGGTGCGGGACGAACCGGGCAGTGCGGCGCGGTGGTCAGAGCGGTGCGGTGTCGTGCCGCTCCACCGCGACCACCCGGTGCCCGTGGCGCGAGACGTGGGCGACGAGCATCTCCCCGGGACGCAGGAAGGGGTCCCGGAGCGGGAAGTGTCCGGGCATCCCGGCCTGCGCGGCCCCGGCCAGGGTCCCGAGCACGGTGCCGAGCACCGGCCGGTGCGTGCAGATCACGACTGCTCGGCCCTTGCGCAGCTGGTCGGTGACCAACCGTGCCGTCGCCCGGGCGTCGCGCCGGTGGCCGTCCTCGGTGAGGCGCTTCTTGGTCTTCAGCCGCGCGGTGGATCGGGCGAGGAAGGGCTCCACGGTCTGGATGCACCGCTTCCACGGGCTGCTGAGGATCATCTCGGGCCGCCACGCGGGCAGCAGGTCGGCGAGCCGGGCGGCCTGCGCGAGGCCGACGTTGACCAGCGGGCGTTCGGCGTTCTCCCGTCCCCACGACGACTTCGGACGCGCGTGAGCGTGGCGGATCACGATCACGGGGAACGTGTCGAGGGCGCCTTCCGCGTGGGCGGACGTCAGGGCCGCCAGCTGGGCCCGGTCGCCGCGGCGGGTGAGGCGTTCGCTCGCCTCGTCCGGCCCGAACCAGGCGGTCCGGTCCACCTCGAGCGGGCGAGGTGGTTCCGGGGGTGGGCCGTCCGGGCCGCGGGCCGCCCAGTAGCGGACGGTCTTGTTCAGGCTGTCGCTGAGCCGGTACCGCGCGGTCGGCAGCGGGATGCCGAGGCGCACCCGCAGCCCGGTCTCCTCGGCCACCTCGCGGACGGCGGCCGCCAGCGGGGCCTCGCCCGGGTCGAGCTTGCCCTTGGGCCAGGACCAGTCCCCGTAGCGTGGCCGGTGCACCAGGAGCACCTCGAGCTGGCCCTTCGCGAGCCGCCAGACGACCGCGCCCGCGGCCCGCACCGTGTCCTGGTCGACGCCGTCGACCTGTCCGGACCCGCCGGGCGACAGCGTCTCGGGGCCGGTCGCGTGGTCACCCGCGCCGGTGACTGCGGACGATCGGCCGGTCGCCGAGGAGCCGCGCGGCGGGGTGGGAACCGGTCTCTCGTTCACCGCCGCCGCGAGCCGCGTCGCCGCGCCCGCTGCGTGATGAGGTGCTCCTGCAGGTCGAGCAGCGGCTGGCCGTCCTCGTCCAGGTGGTGGCGGGTCCATCGCCCGCTCGCCTCCAGGTGCCAGCTGGCGGTGCCGTCGTCCATCGAGAGGGTCAGCAGCTCGTCGAGCTGCTGCAGCTGGGCGGGCTCCGTGAGCCGGGTCAGCGTCTCGACGCGCCGGTCGAGGTTGCGGTGCATGAGGTCCGCGCTGCCGATGTACATCACCGGCTCGCCCCCGCCGTCGAACGCGAAGAGCCGGGAGTGCTCGAGGAAGCGGCCCATGATGCTACGGACGCGGATGTTCTCGCTGAGCCCTGGCACACCCGGTCTCAGCGCGCAGATGCCGCGGACCACGAGGTCGACGGGCACCCCGGCCGTGGACGCCCGGTACAGGGCGTCGATGAGGGTCTCGTCCACGATCGAGTTGACCTTCAGGCGCACGCCGGCGGGCCGCCCCTGACGGTGGTTCTCGACCTCCTGCTCGATCCGGTCGACGAGGCCGCTGCGCAGGGACCGCGGCGCGACGAGCAGGCGCTTGAAGGAGGTCTTCGGGGCGTAGCCACTCAGCTGGTTGAACAGCCGCGACAGGTCCTCACCCAGCTCCGGGTCGGCCGACAGCAGGCCGACGTCCTCGTAGGTGCGCGCGGTCTTGGGGTTGTAGTTGCCGGTGCCCACGTGGCAGTAGCGGCGGATGCCCTCCGCCTCCTGGCGCACCACCAGGCACAGCTTCGCGTGGGTCTTGAGCCCGACGATCCCGTAGACGACGTGCACGCCGGCCTGCTCGAGCTTGCGCGCCCACGTGATGTTCGCCTGCTCGTCGAAACGGGCCTTGATCTCCACCAGGGCCAGCACCTGCTTGCCGGCCTCGGCCGCGTCGATCAGCGCGTCCACGATGGGTGAGTCGCCACTCGTGCGGTAGAGCGTCTGCTTGATCGCCAGCACGCGGGGGTCGGTCGCCGCCTGCTCGACGAACGACTGCACCGAGGTCGAGAACGAGTCGTACGGGTGGTGCAGCAGGATGTCGCCCCGGCTGATGGCCCCGAAGACGTCGCTGGGCTTGGCGGTCTCGCGGCCGTCCGTCAGGTTCCGGTGCGTGCGCGGCACGAACGTGTGGTGGTGCAGGTCGTGCCGGTCGACATCCGCCACCGCGTTGAGGCCGCGCAGGTCGAGTGGTTTGGGCAGCGTGTACACCTGGGTCTCGCTGACGCTCAGCTCGCGCATCAGCAGGTCGCGGACGTGCGGATCGCAGTCCTCCGCGAGCTCGAGCCGGACCGGGGGGCCGAACCGCCGGCGCAGCAGCTCTTTCTCCAGGGCCTGCAGGAGGTTCTCCGCGTCGTCCTCCTCGACCTCGAAGTCCTCGTTGCGCGTCACCCTGAACGTGTGGTGCTCGCGCACCTCCATGCCGGGGAACAGCTGGTCGAGGTGGACGGCGATGAGGTCCTCGAGCCCGATGAAGCGCGACCGGCGCTGACCGTGGGTGCCGGCGGCCAGAGCCTCGGGATCGCCTGTGTCCTCGTCGATCTCGACGAAACGGGGCAGAAGTGGGGGCACCTTCACGCGCGCGAAGTGCTCGGTGTCGGTGGTCGGGTTGCGCACCACGACGGCGAGGTTCAGCGACAGCCCCGAGATGTACGGGAAGGGGTGGGCCGGATCGACGGCCAGAGGGGTCAGCACCGGGAAGACCCGCTCGGTGAAGAGCCCCCCGAGGCGCTCCTGCTCGGCCGGGGAGAGGGCGTCCCAGCCGACTATCGCGATGCCGTTGTCGACGAGGGCCGGTCGCACGTCGGAGGCGAAGACCTCGGCGTGCCGGGTCATCAGGTCGTGCGCACGGACCGCGATGGCGTCGAGCACCTCGCGCGGCTCGAGGCCGGAGGCGGCCGTCACGGCCAGCCCGGTCACGATGCGGCGCTGCAGCCCGGCCACGCGGACCATGAAGAACTCGTCGAGGTTGCTCGCGAAGATCGCCAGGTAGCGGACGCGTTCGAGCAGCGGGATCGACGCGTCCTCCGCCATCTCCAGAACGCGCTCGTTGAACGCCAGCCAACTCAGCTCGCGGTCGAGGAACCGGTCGTCGGGAAGGTCTGCGAGGGAGGCCGGGTCGTCGGGCGTCGACGGCCACTCTGCGGTGTCGGCCTGCCCTTCGGACGCCGAGGTGGTCATGACTTCACTATGTCATCCGAGGGCTCGATCGGCCCGAGGGCGTACTGCTCGTCGACGGACGACAGCTCGAAGCCCAGGGCGCGGTACACACGAAGCGCTGTCTCGTTGCTCGCCTCCACGTAGAGCATCACCTCACCCAGGGGCTCGCCGTCCTCGTCGCGCACTCCGGCGAGGTGGTGCAGGCCGGCGCGGGTGGCGGCGCCGCCGACCCCCCGGCCCTGCGCGCCGGGGTGCACCCCCACCACGTACACCTCGCCGATGGCCAGGTTGCCCGGCGTCGCCGCATGCACCTTCGTCCAGTGGAACCCCAGCAGCTCACCGGTCGACGCGTCCTCCACCAGCAGGAACCCGGCAGGGTCGAACCACGGCTCCTCGAAGCGGGCTTGCAGGTCGACCCAGCGCCACGCGCCCTGCTCGGGGTGCTCACGGAAGGCGGCGGCGTTGACCGCGAGGAACGCCTGCTCGTCCTCGCCGACCACGAAGGGCCGCAGCCGCAGCCCGTCCGGGAGCGCCACCGGGGGCAGCGGCGGGACGTCGCGGCCGCTCAGCGGTCGCCGCATCTGCCACAGCTCGCGAACGCGCTCGGCCCCCTTGGCCGCAGCGAGCGCCCGCGCCCCCGGGTGGCCACCGTGCGCCCAGGCGAGCGACCCACCCCGACCGGCGAAGCCCTGGACGACCTCGCACAGCAGCGTCCCGTGGCCCTTCCGCCGGTGCGCTGGGTGCACGGCCCCCTCGACCGTCGCAGGCACCACGGACGTGTCCATCTGCGCGTACGCCACGACCTGTCCCTCGTCGTCGACGATCCCGAGGTGGAGCGTCGACTCGCGCGTCTGCCGCAGCATCAGCTCGGCCTGCTCGGAGACGGGGCGCACGCCGTCCGCCTGCTCCGCTGCCTCGAGCAGGGCGGGCACCTGGGCGAGGGTGGCCGGCGACAGGCGCCGGTCAACGGGTCGGGTCATGTCGCGATTGTGTCGCAGCGCCCGGGGGCGCGGAGGGGGAACGGGTGTCAGCCGGCGGGGGAGGGCTCGGTCTCGTGCTGGCGCTCGCGGGCGGCGGCGGGCGGGACGAACCGGTAGCCGACGTTGCGGACGGTGCCGATCAGCTGCTCGTGCTCGATGCCCAGCTTGGCGCGGAGCCGGCGGACGTGGACGTCCACCGTCCGGGTGCCGCCGAAGTAGTCGTACCCCCAGACCTCCTGCAGCAGCTGGGCCCGGCTGAAGACGCGGCCCGGGTGCTGCGCCAGGAACTTGAGCAGCTCGAACTCCTTGTAGGTGAGGTCGAGGACGCGCCCGCGGACCTTCGCGGAGTAGGTGCCCTCGTCGATCACCACGTCACCGGCGCGGATCTCGTCGGGCTCGCCGGCACCGTCGGCCTCCAGGGCGGCACGCCCGGCGGCGAGCCGGAGCCGGGCCTCGACCTCGGCGGGTCCGGCGGTGTCGACGAGCACGTCGTCCACCCCCCAGTCCGCCGCGACGGCCGCCAGGCCGCCCTCGGTCAGCACCAGGATCAGGGGGGACGAGAGACCCGTCGTCCGCATCAGCCGGCACAGGGAGCGGGCCGCCGCGAGATCCCGGCGCCCGTCGACCAGGACGGCGTCCGCCACGGGGGCGTCGACGAGGGCGGCCGGCTCGGCGGGCAGCACCCTGACGTGGTGGGCGAGCAGGCCCAGGGCGGGCAGCACCTCGCTGGACGGGGCCAGGGCGTTGGTCAGCAGCAGCAGCTGAGCCATCCGCACCTCCGTGGCGAGGGTGTCGACGCGGGTCGACCCGTGGGGGTGGGCCGCGCAGTCGGGCGTCGGGCAGGAGCCCAGGATAGGTGACCGGTCGGTGCCGCACGTGGGTCTGCCAGGATGCGGGACGTGACCAGGATCGTCCCGTCCGTCGCGGCGTCGGTGCTCGCCGTGCTTCTGGTGGTGGGCGCCCTCGCCGGTCCCTTCCTGCTGTCCGCGTCCCTGCTCGTCGCGGTCGTCGCCCTCGCCACGGGCTGGCCCAACCTCCTCGGCCTGCCCACGCAGCGGGGCAGCACGACGGTGCTGTCCCTGTGCGGGGCGGGGTCCGTGCTGCTCGTCTCGCTGCACCCGGGGGACGACGGCGGCCTCAACTGGCTCGCGACCGGACTGGCCCTGTCGGTGGTGGCGACGTTCGCGCACCAGCTGCTGCGTCGTGACATGCGTCCGCGGCTCGTCGAGTCCGTGACCGGCGTCGTCTCCGGCGTCGTGGTCGTGGCCCTCGTGGCCGGATGGGTCGCCGCCGAGCAGGTGACGCACGAGCTCGTCATCGCGGCGGGCGTGGCCGTCGCCGCGGTGGCGATCGCGCTCGCCCTGCCGTGGCCGCAGCGGGTCACCGGTCCGTTCGCGCTCGTCGTGGGCGCGACGTTCGCCGCCTTGGCGGCGGCCCTCCTCGATGACGTGGCCGGCGGACCGGCCGCGATCATGGGCGCGGTCGTCGCGGGCGTGATGGCCAGCTTCGATCGCCTGTTCACGGCGCTTCCCTCGGCGACCTCCCGGCAGGCCGGCGTGGCGATCGGCGCCGCGCAGGTGTGCTCGTCGGGAGCCGTGGTGTACCTGCTCGCCCGGGTCCTGGGCTAGCTGCCGACCTCGTCAGTAGACGAGCGCCTGGACGCCGGCCGTCAGGGCCCGCTCGACGAACTGCGCCGATCCGGCGATCCGCACCCCGGGCACCAGGTCGGTCTCGGTCAGCCCGCGACGCAGCGCGCACTGCGAGCACACGACGACCTCGCCGTGGTCGAGCACACCACCGAGCAGCTCGTCGAAGGGTGCGGCGTGCTCCAGCACGATCTGGCTCGCGCGTCCGGGGACGGCCAGCCAGGCGGCCTCGCCCGTGAGCCAGAGGGACACGTCCGCGCCCGAGGCGGCGGCGGTGGCAGCGACGGTCAGCGCCTGGTTGCAGCGCTCGGGGGCGTCGTGACCGCACGTGCACTTCACGAGGAGGGAGGCGACCATCACGCCAGCGTAGGAGCAGGCCACCTCGCGGGGCCGCGCCGACCGCACCGCGTAGGCTGGGCGCATGGGTCTGGAAGCGTTCTACATCTCGCTGCTCGTCCTCTCGAGCCTCGTGATCGGCTGGTTCGCCGTCTACGTGGTCTACAAGCTCTTCTCCGGCCAGCGCTGAGCAGGCGCTCGATGCCCTTCGAGATCCCCGAGGACCTCCCCGCACCGCTGGTACCCGTCGCCTGGCTGCTCGGTCGCTGGGAGGGCGCCGGCGTCGTCGGGTACCCGACGATCGAGGAACGCCGCTTCGGCCAGGAGGTCGAGTTCAGCCAGGACGGGCGCGGCTTCCTGCACTACCGGTCCCAGGCCTACCTGCTGGACGACGACGGGAAGGTCGTGCGCCCCCTCGCCAGCGAGTCCGGCTACTGGCGGGTGGTCGTCCCGGAGTCGCCCGAGGCGGCGGACGCGGCCGCCCGCGACCACCAGGGCATCGACGTCGAGGTGCTGCTGGCCCACGCCACCGGTGTCGTCGAGATCTACACCGGCCGTGCCACCGGCGCCCGCGTGGACCTGACGACCGACGTGGTCGCCCGTACCACCACCGCGAAGGAGTACACCGCGGCGCAGCGCATGTACGGCATGGTCGAGGGGGACCTGCTGTGGGTGATGGACATGGCCGCGGTCGGCGAGCCCATGTCGTCGCACGTCTCGGCCCGGCTGAAGCGTGTGGCGCAGTGACCGGCTCCCCTCTGCTCCAGCGGGACGGCGCCGTCGCGGGCCAGGGCCCCGACTCCGACGTCGCCTGGCACTACGGCGACCCCACGCGCGAGCAGCGTGCCCTGGCTGCGGGCGAGGCCGTCGTCGACACCTCGCACCGGGAGGTCGTCGCGGTGTCCGGGGCGGACCGTCTGACCTGGCTCGACACCCTGACCACCCAGCGGTTGCGCGACCTCACGCCCGGCGCGTCGGCCGAGGCTCTGGTCCTCAGCCCCCACGGGCACGTCGAGAACGCCCTGCACGTGGTCGACGACGGTGGGACGTGCTGGATCACCGTCGAGTCGGGCGCCGGTGCGCCCCTGGTCGCGCACCTGGAGAAGATGCGCTTCATGCTGCGCGTCGAGATCACCGACGTGACCGGCGACTGGGCGGTGCTCTCCGGAGTGCCCGGCGGTGTGCTCGACGCCCTCGGTGAGGGACGGCTGACCTGGGTCGACCCGTGGCCCGAGGTCTCCGAGGGCGGCGTCAGCTACAGCGACGCCGGGGACGCGGACCACCCCGGCGCCGAGCGGCGGTGGGCCGAGGTTCTCGTCCCCCGCGGCGACATCGACCAGCTGACGACGGACGTGGCGCTCGCCGGCACCTGGGCCTCCGAGGCGCTCAGGGTCGCCGCGTGGCGTCCGCGCTTCGGCGTCGACACCGACCACCGCACGATCCCCCACGAGCTCGACT
Source organism: uncultured Actinomycetota bacterium (assembly GCA_963843835.1). Taxonomy (GTDB): domain Bacteria; phylum Actinomycetota; class Actinomycetes; order Actinomycetales; family CAWJMD01; genus CAWJMD01. The sequence goes on along the minus strand of CAWJMD010000003.1, from coordinate 451,144 downwards.
GGCTGCGCACGGCGGTGCACATGCAGAAGGGCTGCTACCGCGGCCAGGAGACCGTTGCCCGGGTGCACAACCTGGGACGGCCGCCGCGACGGCTGGTCTTCCTCCACCTCGACGGCTCAGGGCACCTGCTCCCGGAGCCGGGTACCTCGTTGACGGCACCGACCAGCAAGGACGGCGAGAGGCCGGTCGGACGGCTGACCAGCGTCGTGCGGCACCACGAGCTGGGCCCGATCGCACTTGCTGTGGTCAAGCGGTCGGTGCCCGTGGACGCCGTGCTTGTCGCGGACGGCGTCAGCGGCGCCCAGGACGCGATCGTCGCCCCCTGACCGGAGGGTCCGGGCGGACGGCACGTGGTCTGGCAGGATGCGCGACGTGCCGACGACGCTGATCACCGTGGCTCCTACCGGGGCCGAGACGTCCAAGGAGCAGTGGCCGCAGCTGCCGACCACGCTCGACGAGCTGGTCGCGACCGCGGTCGCCTGCGAGGCCGCGGGGGCGGCCCTGGTGCACGTGCACATCCGCGACGACGACCACCGGCCGACCCTCGATCTCGGACGGCTCCGCGCGACCGTCGAGGGGCTGCGTGAGCAGACCGACCTGGTGGTGCAGCTGTCGACCGGCGGCAGCGTGCACGACCCCCTCGAGACGCGGCTGCGCGTGCTGGAGGCCGAGCCGGACTCGTGCTCCCTGACGTGCGGCACCGTCAACTTCGGTGACGACGTCTTCATGAACCCGTGGTCGCTGATGGTCGACCTGTACCGGCAGGCGCAGGAGCGCGAGGTGGTGCCGGAGTTCGAGCTGTTCGACCTGGGCCAGGTCGAGTCGCTGCGACGCCTGGTCGACACGTGCGGGCTGCCGTTCGGCGGCCGCGTGCACGTCGACTTCGTCACCGGGGTCCCCGGTGGCATGCCCGGCACGACGCAGGCACTGGCCGCCGGTGTCGCCGCCCTCCCGGAGGAGGTCACGTCGTGGTCGGCGACCGGCATCGGACGCAGCCACCTGCCGGTGATGGCGGCCGCGCTGTCGATGGGCGGCCACCTCCGGGTCGGTATGGAGGACAACCTGATGTACGGCAGAGGCCGTCCGGTGCAGGGCAACGACGAGCTGGTGGAGCGCGCGGCACGGCTGGCGTCGGAGATGCAGCGCCCCCCGATGAGCACCACGGACGCCAGGGAGCTGCTCGGAGTCAGGGACCGGCGCCCCGTCCGCACCTGAGCGCGGGGGTCCTCCGCCCTCGAGAGGGGTCTGCTGAGCACGACGTGACGCAGCCCACGTCCGCTTGCTGCTGCTAGCGCTTGCAACTGCTTGCCAGAGCAAGCACAGTGGATGCATGGCCACCCTGAAAGTCACCGAGCTCGGCGAGTTCCTGCGCGAGCAGCGGCACAGCGCGAAGCTGTCGCTGCGTCAGCTCGCGGAGGTCGCCGGGGTGTCGAACCCCTACCTGAGCCAGGTGGAGCGTGGCCTGCGCAAGCCGAGCGCGGAGGTGCTCCAGCAGATCGCCAAGGGGCTCCGCATCTCGGCCGAGGTGCTGTACGTGCGTGCCGGGATCCTCGACGAGCGCGAGGGCCGGGCCGAGGTGGAGACGGCGATCATGTCCGACCCCCACCTCACCGAACGGCACCGTCGGGTGCTGCTCGACATCTACGCCTCGTTCCGCGCGGAGAGCCAGCAGGCCGACGCGCAGGACGCAGCGCCGACGACGACGACGGCGCCCCGGCGGCGGAAGCCCTCCGCGTCCGGGACCAGCACGCGGGGCGACGGCGCGAAGACGTCGGCGTCCACCCGCACGAGCTCGACGGGCCGCACGGCCCGCTCGACCAAGACCCCCCGCAAGACCACTGGAGGACAGTGACATGACGACCCTGACCGATGACCTGAAGAAGACCGCCGTCGACACCGGCTACGTGGTGGTGGGCATCACCGACCTCGCCGTCGAGCGTGTCCGCGCCACCCAGGCCAGCGCCCAGAAGCGCGCCGCCGATGTCCGCAAGGAGCTCGACAGCGTCAGCCTGCAGGCCTCCGTCCAGCAGGCCCGGCAGCTGCCCCTGGCCGCCAAGCAGCTCCCCACCACCGCCGTGAGCAAGGGCCTCGAGGCCGCCGGCAGGGTGGAGGAGGGCTTCGACGAGCTCGCCGGCCGCGGCAAGAAGCTGGTCGAGCGCATCCGTCGCCAGAAGGCGACCCAGGAGCTGGTCGAGCAGGGCCGCACGACCCTGTCGCGCACCAAGGCCGCGGTGACGACCGTCCGTCGTGGCACCAAGGACACCACCACCGCCGCCAAGGCCACGGTGACCACAGCGACCCGTCAGGCCGAGAAGGCCGCCGAGTCCACCCGGACGACCGCGACCAAGAGCGCCTCGTCGGCCACCAAGGCCACCAAGGCACCGGCCAAGCGGACCGCGACGACGGCACGCAAGCGCGCCGCCGCGTCGAAGTCGGCCACCAAGGGTGCGGCGACCACCGCTCGCAAGACGGCCGCCTCGGCGACGAAGGCAGCGTCCGCCGCCGCCGACAAGGTCGGCAGCTGACACCACGCCCTCGCTGACCCGGCGAGATCGTAGAAGTGGGGCAGGCCGTACGCCGGCGTGCCCCACTTCTCATGTCTCGGTGGCCCGACCGTTCCGTCCTCGTGCCGGTTCGCCCTGCGGCAGGATGGGCGCATGACGATGACGATCGGCGTAGTCGGCTGCGGGTACCTGGGCGCGGTGCACGCGGCCTGCATGGCGGAGCTGGGGCACCGGGTGGTCGGCGTCGACCTCGACGCCGCCAAGGTGGCCGGCCTGTGCGACGCGGCCGCGCCCTTCTTCGAGCCCGAGCTCGACGACCTGCTGGCCCGGACCCTGGCCACGGGACGGCTGACGTTCACCACCGACTTCTCGGCGCTCGCCGGGGCCGATGTCGTCTTCGTCTGCGTGGGCACGCCGCAGCGCAAGGGCGAGCTGGCCGCCGACACCACGCAGGTCTTCGCCGCCTTCACGACGGTGGCCCAGCACCTGACCTCGTCCGCCCTGGTCGTCGGCAAGTCGACCGTCCCGGTGGGGACGGCGGCGTCGTTGAGCGCGGTGCTGGCCGACGCGGCGCCGCACCTCGAGCTCGCCTGGAACCCCGAGTTCCTGCGCGAGGGGCACGCCGTCATGGACACGGTGGCACCTGACCGCCTCGTCTTCGGAGTCGCCGGCGAGCGGGCGGAGCAGGTGCTGCGGGAGGTCTACGCGACCGCGATCGAGGCGGGCACGCCGGTCGTCGCGTGCGACTACGAGACCGCGGAGCTCGTCAAGGTCGCCGCGAACGCCTTCCTCGCCACGAAGATCTCGTTCATCAACGCCATGTCCGAGGTGTGCGAGGCCGCCGGTGCCGACGTCACGCTCCTCGCTGACGCGATCGGCTACGACGACCGCATCGGGCGCAAGTTCCTGGGCGCCGGTCTCGGCTTCGGCGGCGGTTGCCTGCCCAAGGACATCAGGGCCTTCATGGCGCGTGCCGGTGAGCTCGGAGCCGACCAGGCGCTCACCTTCCTGCGCGAGGTGGACGCGATCAACCTTCGCCGCCGGTCCCGCATGGTCGAGATGGCCCGTGAGGCCTGCGGCGGCTCGTTCGTGGGACGTCGGATCGCCGTGCTCGGCGCGGCCTTCAAGCCGCACAGCGACGACATCCGCGACTCGCCGGCCCTCAACGTGGCGGCGCAGATGCGCCTTCAGGGTGGCGACGTGGTGGTCACCGACCCGCACGCGCTCGACAACGCCCGGCGGATGTGGCCGGACCTCTCCTACGTGCCCACCGCCGAGGAGGCCTGCGAGGGGGCGGACGTCGTGCTGCTGCTCACCGAGTGGCCACAGTTCACGGGGCTCGACGCCTCCAAGCTCGGCGACATCGTGCGCAACCGGAGCATGCTCGACGGCCGCAACGCGCTCGACCCCGAGGTGTGGCGAGCGGCAGGCTGGACCTACCGCGCCCTGGGTCGTCCCCGGGCCTGATCGTCGTCGACGCCCTCGTCCGGGACCAGCAGACCGGACGCGTCGTCGGGCGTCCCGACGCCGACCGGCACCGGGCGGTCGACGTCGATGAAGCCGAAGGTGCCGGTGCGCCGCACCTGGTCGACGTAGGAGACGAAGGCGAGCGGCGTCATCACCAGGCTGGAGATCGCGCTGTAGAAGGGCACGAGCAGGATGGCGGCGTCGAGGTGCCGTCGGTGGATCAGCGCCTGGGCGAGCAGGTACGCCACCAGCACGACCGCGATCACGATCGACGGATGCAGCAGGCTGTAGTAGCGGCCCACGAGCAGGCCGAAGACCATCAGCGCCCCGTACGCCCAGAAGAAGGGGTGCGTGAAGAGCAGCTGCGGGTTGACGATGAACAGGCGGAACTCGCCTCCGGCCCAGAAGTACCTCTGCCGCAACCAGTCCCGCCACCTGTCCGGGACCTCGGTCGGCACCTCGAAGGGGATGTGCCCGACGCGGTACCCGCGGGCGTCAGCCAGGTAGCCGACCTCGACGTCGTTGCCCTGGTAGAAGAGCGAGTGCCGGTTCATCACGTCGCGGTGGACCACACGCCGACCGGCGTGGCACGCGCCGGAGACCAGCCAGGGCACCACGCGCCGCACCAGCATCGACGACCGGTACTCGTGCGCCTGCAGCCTGCCGAGGAGCCGACCGGTGTTCGAGGGTGCGAGTGACACGGAGACGAAGTCGTAGCGGTGGAGCGCGATCTCGCCGATTAGCTCCTCGATGGGACGGGTCGTGACCGTGTCGGCGTCCAGGCACACGACGTGCTCCGCGGTGAGGACGCGATGGCAGTCGCGGACGATCGTGTCGCGCACCAGCCCCGCGCCGCTCCGGCTGGCGCCCGCACCACCGTGGCCCGGGACGTGGCCGGCGAAGACGCGGAACCCGTGCTCGTTCGCGATCGTCCGCAGGTCCGCGTAGAACTCCGGCGACTCGGCGGTCGTCGTCACCAGGACGACCCGCTCCGCGTACCGGCTGAGGTAGTCGACGTTGGTCAGGTAGCGCGTCGATCCCCAGATCGGCACCAGCAGGTCGAAGTCGTCCGACCAGGCGCCTGCGAGGTCGTCCGGGAGGGCTCGGCCGCGGAAGATGGCGACGACGTCGAGCAGCACGAGGACGAGCGGAAGCAGGAGCGTGGCTGCGACGAGGGCGGTCAGCGTCAACGCGGGTGCCCGACGGCCTGTGCGTCGTCGAGGACCACGGTGACGGGCGTCGAGGGCTCCCCGAGGCCGACCACGGGTCGCGGGACGAGCGACTCCAGGTGGGCCAGGAGCTCCGCGTCGTCTCCCGTGTGGGCCACGGCCCGCAACGCCTCGACGCGGGCCGTGAAGCCGACGGGCGGGGGGACGGCGGAGGGCATCCCCCAGGTGACGCGGCTGATCAGCGGGTGGTCCGTCCGCTCACCCACCTCGAGGGGGTCGACGAGCTCCTCGTGCAGCTTCTCGCCCGGGCGCAGCCCGGTGATGCGGACGGGCACCTCCGGGTGGCCGTGCGACGCGAGGAAGTCGCGGACGAGGTCGTAGACCCGCACGGGGTCGCCCATGTCGAGCACGTAGACCTCGCCCGAGTCCGCGGCCGCCGCGGCCTCGAGGACGAGCGCGGCCGCCGCCGGGATGGTCATGAAGAACCGTGTGGCCTCGGTGTGGGTCACGGTCACCGGCCCGCCGGCCCGCATCTGGTGGGTGATCGACGAGATCAGCGAGCCACGCGAGCCGAGGACGTTGCCGAAACGCACCGAGGCCAGGTGGGTGCCTCGGCCGGCGTGGGCGGCCACCACGACCTCGGCCACGCGCTTGGTCATCCCCAGCACCGACAGGGGGTTGGCCGCCTTGTCGGTCGAGATGTTCACGAAGCGCTCGACGCCGTGCTCGACCGCCGCCGAGACGAGGTCGAGCGTGCCGAGGACGTTCGTCTTCACGCCCTCGGCGGGGTACCGCTCCAGCAGGGAGACGTGCTTGTGCGCTGCGGCGTGCAGCACGAGCTCGGGGCGCAGCCTGGCCATCAGCCGCCTCAGGGTCGTCCGGTCGCGCACGTCCGCGAGCACGGCGCGGTCGTCGTCGAACAGGCCGTGCCCCCGCAGGTCCAGCTCCAGCGCGTGCAGGGCCGACTCGTCGTGGTCGAGCAGGTGGACGGACGCAGGACCCAGGCGGAGCACCTGGCGGACGAGCTCACTGCCGATGGACCCGCCGGCCCCGGTCACCAGGACGCGCCGCCCGCGCACCACCTGCTGGGCGGCCGCGCCCAGCTCGGGTTGCTCGTCCTCGGCGGCGAGTGCCGCGAGGAGGCGGGACGTCGGACTCATGGTGCGCTCCTGTGCCCTCGGCGGTGAGCGATCAAAGCCGTTTACGACAGTATCGCCCGGAATGCCTCGTGGGACAGGTGTGCGACGGTGTGCTCGCGTTCGAGGGTACGTCGCCCGTCGCCGGTCGGGGACCGCGGGGAGGTCCTAGGCTGCGGGCGTGCCCAGCCCCCTCCATGCCTCCCGCACCACCGCGCCCCCACCCGAGCTCGCCTCGGCCGCCGACGTGGTCGCGACCGTCGTCCGCGTCGACGTGGTCGAGTCCGTGCACCACGGCCACGTGGTCGGCTGCGACCCGTCCGGCAGGGTCACCGTCCGCGCGGGCGACCCGCACCTCGACGTGTTCGCGCGCAGCTCGCTCAAGCCGCTCCAGGCGGTCGCCATGCTGCGGTCGGGTCTCGACCTCGACGGTCCGCTCCTGGCGCTGGCGTGCGCGAGCCACTCGGGAGAGCCCATGCACCGCGAGGGCGCGCTGCGGATCCTCAGCGGTGCGGGGCTGTCGGAGGCGGACCTGCAGAACACGCCCGACCTCCCGATCGACGAGGAGGCCGCCCTGCGGTGGCGCGCTGACGGCCACGGACCCACCTCCCTGGCCCAGAACTGCTCCGGCAAGCACGCGGCGATGCTCGCGACGTGCGTGGCCGCGGGGTGGGACACCGCGAGCTACCTGGACCCGGCGCACCCCCTGCAGCGCGCGATCCGCGAGGTGATCCGCGAGCTCACCGGCGACGAGCCGCACCACGTGGCCGTCGACGGCTGCGGCGCTCCCCTCTTCTCGTGCACCCTGACCGGTCTCGCACGGGCGTTCGGAGCCGTCGCGCGAGCCGCGTCCGCCGACCACGGCGGGGCCGGGTCGGACCCGCTCGCCCGCGTGGGCCGCGCCATGAGCGCGCACCCGGAGATGGTCGGCGGCACGGGCCGGGACGTGACCCGGCTGATGGCCGGCGTTCCCGGGCTGGTGGCCAAGGACGGAGCGGAGGGGGTCTACGCGGTGGGGCTCGCCGACGGCCGCGCCGCGGCCCTGAAGATCCTCGACGGCTCCCAGCGCGCTCGGCCCGTGGTGATGGCCGCCGTGCTCCGGGAGTTGGGACTGGACGCTCCGGTGCTGGACGAGGTCGGGCACGTGCCGGTGCTCGGGCACGGGCGCCCGGTCGGCGAGATCGTCGCCGTGGCGCCGGCGCGCACCTGAGGAGGGCTCGTGCGAGCGCTGGTGCAGAGGGTCACGCACGCGTCGGTGACCGTGGCAGGCGACGTCGTGGGCGAGGCCGACGGGGCGGCCAACGAGAGCGGGCAGGCCCTGCTGGTGCTGCTCGGCGTCACCCATGACGACGGGCCCGCCGAGGTGACCTGGACCGCGCGCAAGGTGGCGGGCCTGCGCATCCTCGCCGGCGAGCGGTCCGTCTCGGACGTCAGCGCTCCGCTGCTGGTCGTCAGCCAGTTCACGCTCTACGCCGACAGCAGCAAGGGCCGGCGCCCGTCCTGGAACGCGGCGGCACCGGCCGCCGTGGCCGAGCCGGTCGTCGAGGCGCTGGTCGCCGCACTGCGGGCCGAGGGCCTGACGGTGGCGACCGGCGTGTTCGGTGCCGACATGCGCGTCGCCCTGGTCAACGACGGACCGGTGACCCTCCTGCTCGACACGGCCACGGCGGGCCAGGGCGCAGGCAGGACGACACCGTAGGATCGGGGCGTGATCTTCCTGGGAACGCTGCAGGTCCTCATCTACTGGGCGCTGGCGCTGGCCGCGCTGGGGATGCAGACCTTCTGCCTCGTCGACGCCCTCCGCCACCGTGCGGACGCGTTCCCAGCCAGCGGCAACCAGACGAAGCAGATCTGGATGATCATCCTCGGGGTCGCCGTGGCCGTGGGCCTGGTCTCCCTCCCCAACTTCTTCCTCGGCCCCATCAACATCCTCAACCTCGCGGCGGTGGTCGCGGCCGGGGTGTACCTGGCGAGGGTGCGCCCCGCGGTGCGTGCGATCAGCGGGGGCGGCTCGACGGGCGGGTACGGCGGCACCTGGTAGCCCCGGCGACCCGGACGAGCCCAACCGAGCTCAACCGAGCGGCCTGACCGCCTCCCACGCGACCCCTACCTCGCCCAGGCGCCACCTCGACGTCGCGCCGAGCACCGGCCACCCGGCGTCACGCGCCGCGTGACAGGTCGCCAGGAACCGTTGGCGCACACCGAAAGACACCAGGTGGGCCGATCGCGCCCAGGCGGCGTCGAGCGCTCGCAACCAGGCGTGGACGGGCTCACCCGGCACGTTGCGGTGGATCAGCACCTTGGGCAGCCTCTCGGCCACGTCCGAGGGACGCGCCAGGTCGCGCAGCCGCAGGGACAGGGTCAGCGACACGGGCCCGTCGCGTCCGACCGTGACCCAGGCCGCCCTCCGGCCGAGCTCGTCGCACGTCGCGTCCACGAGCAGCCCGCCGGGCGCGAGACGCGTGGTGACCTCGTCCCAGGCCGACGCGACCTCGCCGACGTCGTACTGGCGCAGGACGTTGGCCGCTCGTACGAGCACCGGGCGGCGACCGTCCACCGCGCCCAGCTCGAAGCCGCCGCGGGCGAAGCGGACGGACGGGGCCCCGGGTGGGCGGCCCGACAGGGACGAGGTGCCCGTCCTCACGCGCTCGGGGTCGATCTCCAGCCCGACCACGTCGACGTCGGCCCGCACCCGCGCCAGCCGGTCCGCCAGCTCCAGGGTGGTGACCGCCGACGCGCCGTAGCCCAGGTCGACCACCAGCGGGTCGTCGGCCCGGCGCAGCGCGGCCGCCGCGGGGCCGGCGAGCCAGCGGTCGATGCGGCGCAGACGGTTGGGGTTGGTCGTCCCCCGCGTCACGGTGCCTACCGGGCGCCCAGGGTCGGCCACGGTCTCATCCTGCCTGCCGCGCGTCGGGGATGCGGCACCCACCCCGCATGAGGTCGATTCCGGTCGAATGGGTTAGCGTCGCGGAATGGGTCACGAGCACCTGGCGCGCCGGGTGGCCATGCTGTCCGTGCACACGTCCCCGCTGGAGCAGCCGGGTACCGGCGACGCCGGTGGCCTCAACGTCTACGTGGTCGAGGTCGCCCGTCGCCTGGCGGAGCGCGGCACCGAGGTCGAGATCTTCACCCGGGCCACGTCGTCCGAGGCCGACCCGCTGGTCGAGCTCATGCCGGGCGTGCTGGTGCGTCACGTCGTCGCCGGCCCCCTGGCCGGCCTGGGCAAGAACGACCTCCCCGGCCAGCTGTGCGCCTTCACCGCCGGCGTGATGCGGGCCGAGGCGCGCGAGCCCAGCGGCTGGTACGACGTGGTGCACTCCCACTACTGGCTCTCCGGGCAGGTGGGGTGGCTCGTGGCCGACCGCTGGAACGTGCCGCTCGTGCACACCATGCACACGATGGCGAAGGTCAAGAACGCGCACCTCGCGGACGGCGACGTCGCGGAGCCGCCGGGCCGCGAGATCGGCGAGGAGCAGGTGGTGCACGCCGCGGACCGCCTGGTCGCCAACACCAACGCCGAGGGTGCCGAGCTCGTGGACCTCTACGGGGCGGACCCTGACGTGGTGGCAGTGGTGCCGCCGGGGGTCGACCTCGACGTCTTCCACCCCGGCGCGGCCGGGGGCAGGGCCGCCGCGAGGCAGCGGCTGGGGCTGCCCGCCGACGGCACCGTCCTGCTGTTCGCTGGCCGTATCCAGCCGCTGAAGGCGCCGCACGTCGTGGTGCGGGCCGTGGCGGAGATGCTGCGGCGAGACCCGTCCTTGCGTCCGCGGCTGCTGCTGGCCGTGGTCGGCGGCCCGAGCGGCAGCGGTCTCGACCGTCCGGAGGAGCTGCAGGCGCTCGCCCACGACCTGGGGCTGATGGGTGTCCCCGGGATCCCCGACGCCGTCCGGTTCGCCCCGCCCGTGCCTGCCTCCGGCCTCGCCGACTGGTACCGGGCCGCCGACCTCGTCACGGTGCCCTCGTACAGCGAGTCCTTCGGTCTGGTGGCGATCGAGGCCCAGGCCGCCGGCACGCCGGTCGTGGCCGCCCGCGTCGGCGGCCTCGTCACGGCCGTGGACGACGGCCGGTCGGGCGTGCTGGTCGACGGCCACGACCCGGCGGAGTGGGCGAGGGTGATGCTCGGGCTGGTCGACGACCCGGCCCGGCTGGAACGGCTCGGGCGAGGCGCCCGTGCCCACGCCGAGACGTTCGGGTGGGACGCCACGGTCGACCGCGTCCTCGACGTCTACGCGGGAGCGCGCGCCGAGCGCCTCGCGCGCCTGCTCGGTGAGAGCGCGCCCTCGGCACCGCCTCCCCAGTCGGCGCCTGTCGGCGCGGTGGACGTCGCCCCGTGAGCGCGGCGGCTGACCGGGCCGCCGTCGTCGTCCGCGAGTGGCTGGACGAGGCGGCGTCGGCCGAGCCCGAGACCGGCCCGCACGGCCACCCCGTCGCCGTGGAGTACGAGCTGGGTGCCCGACCCGGCGAGTTCGTGGTGCAGCTGCCGGGCGAGCGCAAGCTGCGCACGGCGGTGTCGGTGCTGGTGGGCGACCACTCGCTGTCGGTGTCGGCCTTCGTGGTCCGCAACCCCGACGAGAACCACGAAGCGGTCTACCGCTGGCTGCTGGAGCGCAACCCGAAGATGCGGCAGGTGGCGTTCGGCGTGGACTCCAGCGGTGACGTCTACCTCAGCGGACGGCTTCCCCTGGAAGCGGTCTCGCACGACACCGTCGACGCGCTGCTGGGAGAGGTGCTGGCCGTCGCGGACGGTTCGTTCAACGACCTGCTGGTGCTCGGGTTCCTGTCCTCGATGCGCAAGGAGTGGGACTGGCGAGTCTCCCGGGGCGAGTCGACGCGCAACCTGGACGCCTTCCGGCACCTGCTTGCGTCCGACGGGTCGTCGGCCGGGTCGGACGCGACGACGCCTCAGGGGTAGACGCCCGCCTGCGTCGGGCAGCCGTTGGCCCGGTGCCAGCGCCGCACCTCGACCGCCGGGAAGGCGTCCACCCCCTTCGCCCAGTCGCGGAGGTAGCGGTACGGCGACACGACCCCGCGGCGCACGAACCAGTCGTCCGGCCCGCACTCGGCCGGGCTGATCCCGAAGTGCAGGTGGCAGCCCGTGCCCGCCGCGGAGCCGGTCTCGCCGACCGTGCCGAGCACCTGCCCCGAACGGACGCGCTCGCCGGCGGTGACGGCGACCGCCTCGAGGTGCGACCCGTAGTAGCGGACCCCGTCGACACCGACCAGCGTGACGGCGAGGCCGCCCCGTTCGGGGCCGAGGTTCGTGTCCGCCTGCCACCGGTCGACGGTCGTGGTCCCGCTGACCTCACCGTCCGCCGGCGCGAGGAAGGCGGTGCCGCAGGCGGCGAACAGATCGGTGGCCGGGTAGTCGTGGTGCGCCGCCGAGTACTCGGCGGCGCCGGCCAGGGGGAACGTGTGCGTGCCCGCCGCCACCCTGCCGGGCAGCGCCGGGAGCGGGGCGGTGGCGGTCGGTCCCGGGGGCCGGCTGGTCGGCGTCAACGTCGGACGGTCCGCGGTCGCCGTGGGGGCGAGGGTCGCGGGTGTGTCCGCCCCGGTGGGACCCACCGCCATCCAGGCGAGCCCGACGGCCAGACCCAGACCGCCGACCACGGCGAGGGTGATGGCGCTGACGGCCAGCGCCGTGCGTCCCCACCCGTCTGCCCTCACCGACCCATCATCGCCCACCGGCCTCAGTAGGCTGGAGACCATGACGCACACCCTGGTCCTGCTCCGCCACGGCGAGAGCGAGTGGAACGCCAAGAACCTGTTCACCGGCTGGGTGGACGTGCCTCTGTCCGAGAAGGGGACCGCCGAGGCGACCCGCGGCGGGGAGATGCTGCTGGAGGCGGGGGTGCTCCCGGACGTGGTGCACACGTCGTTGCTGCGGCGCGCGATCACCACCGCCCACCTGTCGCTCGACGTCGCCGACCGGCACTGGATCGAGACCAAGCGGTCGTGGCGGCTGAACGAGCGTCACTACGGCGCCCTGCAGGGCAAGGACAAGAAGCAGACCCTGGCCGAGTTCGGCGAGGAGCAGTTCATGCTCTGGCGCCGCTCGTACGACGTCCCCCCGCCGCCGATCGACGCCGACGACGAGTTCAGCCAGTCCGGGGACGTCCGCTACGCCGACCTCGGCTCCGACATGCCGGTGAGCGAGTGCCTTGCCGACGTCGTGACCAGGGTGCTGCCCTACTGGGAGCAGGACGTCGTCCCCGACCTGCGGGACGGACGGGTGGTCCTGCTGGCCGCGCACGGCAACTCGCTGCGCGCCCTGGTCAAACACCTGGACGGCATCTCGGACGAGGACATCGCGGGCCTCAACATCCCCACCGGGATCCCGCTCGTCTACGAGCTCGACGAGGACCTGACCCCGCTCACGCCGGGCGGCCGCTACCTGGACCCCGAGGCGGCGGCCGTCGCGGCCGCGGCCGTGGCGAACCAGGGTCGCTGACTCCCGGACCCCGTCTGCCCGATCAGCCGCAGGACAGACCCAGCGCCTCCTCGACGCGGCGCTGGGCAGGCGCCACCCGCGGGTCGGCGGCCGACGCGCTGACCGTCGCGAGCTGCTGCCCGGCGGCGGTGAGCGTCCCGGGGGCGGCGTCGGGGAGCTCGATCGTCGCGAGCTCGTCGGACAGCTCCGCCCAGTAGCCGGCGAGCGTGTCCAGGTCGGTGCGCAGCGACGCGGGAGCGTCGCCGGTCGCGGCGTCGCGCACCGCGGCCCAGTAGGCGGGCGCCCCCACGGACCCTGTGACCAGCGTGACCGTGAGCGACTGGGGGTCGGCGGGGGTCAGGCCCAGCCTCTCCAGCTCGGTCGACGAGGCACGGTCGAGCGCCTGCCTCGCGTCGGCCACGGCCTCGCAGTCGAAGTACGCGCTGGACGAGGGCTCCGGTTCGGCGCCCGCCGTCCGACTCCCGAGGCAGGCCCCCAGCAGCAGGGCGAGCAGCAGCGCGAGCACCGGTAGCTGCGCGCGCGGCGTCCTCACGACCTCGACGCTACCGAAGCCCGTGCCGTCCCAGCCCGACGTCACATCTCGGGCGGGTCTAGGAGACCTGACCCACCCGGTTCCAGTCGCCGGTGACGAGGAACTGGATCCGCTCCGACACCGAGACGGCGTGGTCGCCGAAGCGCTCGTAGAAGCGGCTGCACAGGGTCACGTCGACGGTGGCCTCGACCGGGTGCGACCACGAGCCCGACATCAGCACGTCGAACACGCTCTGGTGCAGGTCGTCGAGCGCATCGTCGTCCTTGGCGATCTCGGCGGCCACGGCGAGGTCGCGGGTGCTGATCACCCGGCCGGCCTTCAGCGCCAGCCGCTCGGCGACCCGGCCCATCTCCGCGAACGTGTCGTGCAGCTCGTCGGGGATCGTGGCGTGGGGGAAGCGCAGGCGGGCCAGCTTGGCCACGTGCCGGGCCAGGTCACCCATCCGCTCGAGGGTGGCGCTCATGCGCAGCGCCGCGACGACGACGCGCAGGTCGGTGGCGACGGGCTGCTGGCGGGCCAGCAGCTGCACGGCGCGCTCGTCGATATCGCGCTGGATGCGGTCGACCTGGGCGTCCCCGGCGATGACCGACTCCGCCAGGGCGAGGTTCGAGGTCAGGAGGGCCTGCGTGGCGCTGGCGATCGCCGAACCCACCAGGCCTGTCATCTCGACCAGCTGGTCGTCGATCAGCTCGAGCTCGGTATGGAACACGTCGCGCATGGTTGCCGCTGCCGTCCCTTCATGGCTCGGTGGGTCCGAGCGAAGACCATCATGGCCCGGGGGGACCCCGAGCGCGACCACCGTCGCACCGAGCGGTGAACGAGGACGGTGGAGCAGGTGAACATCCGGCGACTCGCGCACGGCGGGGCCGCTCGGCGGCCGGGCCGCTCGGGCGGCACGCCTACGCTGGCCCCGTGCAGATGCAGGTCGTGCTCGTCGCCGCCGGTCTGGCCGTGCTCGTGGTGGTCGTGGCTGCCGTCGCCTTCCGCTGGAGCGAGCGGCAGACCCAGGCGGTGACCACCGTCCCGGCGCGGGAGATCCCCGACGGCGTCAGCACCGTCCTGTCGGTGCTGAGGTCCGCCGCCGTCGTGGTCGACGTCGCCGACGAGGTGGTCAAGGCGACACCGGCGGCGTACGCGATGGGCCTGGTCCGCGGCGCCTACGTCAGCCACGAGTCCCTCGTCGAGATGGTGCGTTCGGTGCGGCGCGACGGCCAGATCCTCGACCGCGAGCTCGAGGTGTCCCGTGGCCCGCTCGGGCCGGGGACGCTGTTCGTCCAGGCGCGGGTGGCTCCACTCGGTGGGTTGCACGTGCTGATCCTGGTCGAGGACCGCACCGAGGCGCGGCGGCTCGAGGAGGTGCGTCGCGACTTCGTCGTCAACGTCTCCCACGAGCTGAAGACGCCTGTCGGCGCGATCGGGCTGCTGGCCGAGACGATGTCGGCCGCAGCCGACGACCCCGAGGCGGTGCGGCGCTTCGCCGGGCGGATGGAGCGCGAGGCGGACCGGCTCGCCGCACTGGTGCAGGAGATCATCGACCTGTCGCGGCTCCAGGTCTCGGCCGCCCTCGCGCAGCCCGTCCTGGTCGAGGTCGACGACGTCGTGGCGGAGGCCGTGGACCGGGCGCGGCTGGCAGCGGACGCCCGCGACATCTCCATCGAGGTGGGCGGACGGACGGGGACCCGACGTCTACGGTGACCACGCGCTGCTGGTCACCGCCGTCCGCAACCTCGTCGACAACGCCGTGCGCTACTCGCGGCGAACGCACCCGCATCGGTATCGGGGTGACCCTGGACGGCGACAACGGACTCGTCGAGATCGCCGTCGCGGACCAGGGGATCGGTATCCCCCAGGACGAGCAGGACAGGGTCTTCGAGCGCTTCTACCGCGTCGACCCCGCTCGCGCCCGGGCGACCGGCGGCACGGGGCTCGGCCTGAGCATCGTCAAGCACGTGGTGGCCAACCACGGTGGCGAGGTGACGGTCTGGAGCCAGCAGGACAGCGGCTCGACCTTCACGATCAGGCTGCCGGCGGCCGCCCACCCGGGTCCGCCGCCGCAGGAGGAGGCGTCCGAGCCACCGCCGGCGTCGACGTCGAGAAAGGTCAACACGTGACACGCATCTTGGTGGTCGAGGACGAGGAGTCCCTCAGCGACCCGCTGTCCTACCTGCTGACGCGGGAGGGCTTCGAGGTGACCGTCGCCGCCGACGGTCACGCGGCGCTGGACGAGTTCGACCGCGGGGGTGCCGACCTGGTGCTGCTGGACCTCATGCTGCCCGGCCTGCCGGGCAACGAGGTGTGCCGGCAGCTCCGCACCCGCAGCGCGGTGCCGGTGATCATGCTGACCGCCAAGGACAGCGAGATCGACAAGGTGGTCGGTCTGGAGATCGGTGCGGACGACTACGTCACGAAGCCGTACTCGTCGCGTGAGCTGGTGGCGAGGATCCGGGCCGTGCTGAGGCGACGTGGCGAGCCGGAGGACCTGCTGCCCGGGACCGTGGAGGCGGGACCGGTGCGGATGGACGTGGAGCGCCACGTCGTGACCGTCTCGGGCGCGTCGGTGCCGATGCCGCTCAAGGAGTTCGAGCTGCTGGAGATGCTGCTGCGCAACGCGGGCCGCGTCCTCACGCGGGGACAGCTCATCGACCGCGTGTGGGGGTCGGACTACGTCGGGGACACGAAGACGCTCGACGTCCACGTGAAGCGCCTACGGGCCAAGGTCGAGCCCGACCCGAAGGAGCCGCGCCACCTGGTCACGGTGCGTGGCCTCGGCTACAAGTTCGAGCCCTAGGACGTCGAGCCGCTGGGGCCCCCGCGGGGGTTCAGTTGCCGGGGGTGGGGGTCGGCACGAGCCCCTCGTACTCGGGCAGGGAGCCGTCGAGCACGGGGACGTCCAGCTGCAGCGAGCCGCCGTCGCCGCTGAACAGCACACGCACCTGTCGGCCGGGGACGACACCGACCTGGTCGGTCCTGACCGTCTCGTCGCCGTCCGGGCCGAACGTCACGGCCTCGCCCGCCGGCACCTGGACGTCGGCGCTCAGCGTGTCGCCGCCGATCGTGACCCGCACGTCCTCGCTCCCGCTGTTGACGAGGGCGCCCAGGAGCGTCCCCGGGGCGTCCTCGGCCTCCGCGATGACCAGCACGTTGCGCACGGCGACCGACCCGAACTCGCCCTGCACGCCGTCGCTCGGGGCGTAGTCGAGCTGGGTGGTCTGCTCGCTGAAGTTCGAGCACCCGGCGACCAGGACGAGAGCCGCGATCGAGGCGGCGGCGCCGATGAAACGTCGGGCTGGGTTCACGTCGGTCTCCTCGAGGGACGTACTCGCCCGGTCGCGCGACGGCGGCGGGAGGTGGTCGCGGACACTGTACCGAGAGCGTCCCGGATGCCCGTGCGCAGCATGCCGACAGCGTCCGTGTCAACCCCCCAGATTCCCCCTCTCGGTGTGCCACAGGGCCTCTGACCTGCGCAAACAGTTGCGAAGAGGTGTCTTCGCCGTCACGGAGCGTGTTATCCTTGAGGCCGCGAAAGGGGATAAGAGCAGATGGCTTTCAAGGTCGGCGAGACGGTCGTGTACCCGCATCACGGGGCTGCACTCATCGAAGAGATCAAGAAGCGCACCATCAAGGGCGAGG
This sequence comes from uncultured Actinomycetota bacterium, assembly GCA_963843835.1. Classification (GTDB taxonomy): domain Bacteria; phylum Actinomycetota; class Actinomycetes; order Actinomycetales; family CAWJMD01; genus CAWJMD01. The sequence goes on along the minus strand of CAWJMD010000003.1, from coordinate 434,258 downwards.
AGAAGCTCTACCTCAAGCTCAAGGTGGCCCAGGGAGATCTGACCATCGAGGTACCGGCCGAGAACTGCGATCTCGTCGGCGTCCGCGACGTGGTCGGCAAGGAAGGCCTCGACCGCGTGTTCGCGGTCCTGCGTGCCCCCCACACCGAGGAGCCGACCAACTGGTCGCGCCGGTACAAGGCCAACCTCGAGAAGCTCGCCTCCGGCGACGTGATCAAGGTGGCCGAGGTCGTCCGCGACCTGTGGCGCCGCGATCAGGACCGTGGCCTCTCGGCCGGCGAGAAGCGGATGCTCGCCAAGGCGCGCCAGATCCTGGTCAGCGAGCTCGCGCTCGCTGAGAAGACCGAGGAGGAGAAGGCCGAGGCCATCCTCGACGAGGTCCTCGCCAGCTGAGCCACGACGGGCTGCGCGTCGGATGCGTGGTCGTCGCCGCCGGTCGCGGTGAGCGGCTGGGCCTCGGCCGCGCGAAGGCGCTGGTCGAGGTCGCCGACAGGCCGCTGGTGCTGTGGGCGCTCGACGTCGTTCTCGCTAGCGGCGTCGACGAGGTCGTCGTCGTGGCACCCGCTGAGGACCTCGACGCGTTCACCCGTGCCTGCGGTCCCGACGTGGTCGTCGTCCCGGGCGGGTCCGCCCGCCAGGACTCCGTGGCCGCGGGTCTGCGAGTGCTCGGTGCTGACGTGGACGTCGTGCTGGTGCACGACGCCGCGCGTTGTCTCACGCCGTCCTCCGTCTTCGTGGCGGTACTGGACGCCCTCGCGGCCGGGCACCCGGCCGTCGTCCCCGCCGTCCCGGTGACCGACACGCTGCGCGAGGTGTCGGGGGGCGTCGTGGACCGCGACGCGCTGGTGGCGGTGCAGACCCCGCAGGGGTTCGCGCGCCACGTGCTCGACGCGGCGCACCTGGCTGCCGCTGCTCCCGGCGGGGCCGCCCGGCCGGCCACCGACGACGCCGGCCTGGTCGAGGCGGTCGGCGTCCCGGTCCACCTCGTGCCCGGTCACGAGGAGTCCTTCAAGGTGACCCGTCCTCTCGACCTCGTGCTGGCCGAGGGCCTGATCTCACGGAGGGTCCGATGACCTCGTCCCTGCCTCGCGTCGGCATCGGCGTGGACGTCCACCCGGTGGCCACGTCCGACCGTGACCTGTGGGTGGCAGGGCTGCTGTGGCCGGGCGAACGGGGGCTGGACGGGCACTCGGACGCCGACGTGGCCGCCCACGCCTGCTGCGACGCGCTCTTCTCGGCCGCCGGGATCGGTGACCTCGGCGCCCACTTCGGCACGGACCGCCCCGAGCTGGCGGGCGCGGCCGGCGCGGTGCTGCTGGCCGAGGCGGCCCGCCTGGTGCGCGAGGCCGGCTTCGACATCGGCAACGTGGCGGTCCAGGTGGTCGGCAACCGGCCCAAGATCGGCACCCGGCGCGACGAGGCCGAGCGTGCCCTGTCCGACGCGGTCGGTGCCCCGGTCTCGGTGTCGGGCACGACCACCGACGGGCTGGGACTCACCGGCCGCGGTGAGGGGGTCGCTGCGGTCGCCACGGCTCTCGTGGTCGTCCTCAGCGGCTGAGCCGTCAGTGACCGCGGTCGAGCCACTCCTGCAGGTGCGGTGCCTCGTCGCCGACCGTGGTCGGGTCGCCGTGCCCCGTCAGCACCGTCGTCTGCGGCGGCAGCGCCAGCAGCACCTCGCGGATCGACGTGATGATCGTGTCGAAGTCGCTGTAGGAGCGGCCGGTCGCGCCCGGTCCCCCCTGGAACAAGGTGTCGCCCGTGAAGACCGTGCTCAGGGCGGGCACGTAGAAGCAGACGGCCCCCGGCGAGTGACCCGGGGTGTGGAGCACGTGCAGGTCCACCCCGCCCACCGTGATGACGTCCCCATGCGCGAGCTCGCGGTCGGGGGTGGCCTCGGGATGCACCTGGTCCCACAGCACCCGGTCGGCGGGATGCAGCGCGGAGGGTGCGCCGGTCGCGTCGTACAGGTCCCCCACGGCGTTGACGTGGTCGTTGTGCGCGTGGGTGCACAGCACCGCCATCAGCCGGCGGTCCCCCACGGCCTCGAGGATGGCAGTGGCGTCGTGCGCCGCGTCCACGACGACGCACTCCGTGTCGTCGCCGACCACCCAGACGTTGTTGTCCACGTCCCACGAGCCACCGTCCAGCTCGAACGTGCCCGACGTGACGACGCGGTCGATGCGGGCGTTCACGCGCGGCCCCCGTGCGTCGCGGCGTCGAGCTGGACGACGGAGCGCAGCACCTCGCCGCGGTGCATCTTGTCGAACGCCGCCTCCACCTCGTCGAGCGCGATCGTCTCCGAGACGAACGCGTCCAGGTCGAACCGGCCCTGCCGGTAGAGGTCGACCAGCATCGGGAAGTCGCGCGACGGCAGGCAGTCCCCGTACCAGGACGACTTCAGGGCGCCACCGCGTCCGAAGACCTCGAGCAGCGGCAGCTCGATCGTCATCTCCGGCGTCGGCACGCCGACGAGCACGACGGTGCCGGCGAGGTCGCGCATGAAGAAGGCCTGCCGGTAGGTCTCCGGCCGGCCGACGGCCTCGATCACGACGTCGGCGCCGTGGCCGCCGGTCAGCTCGCGCACCGCCTCCACGGCGTCCTCGACCTGGCGCGAGTTGACGGTGTGCGTGGCCCCGAGCTGCTTGGCCCACTCCAGCTTCCGGTCGTCCACGTCGACCGCGATGATCGTGGTCGCACCCGCGACGACGGCGCCGGCGACGGCTGCGTTGCCGACGCCGCCGCAGCCGATCACGGCGACGGAGTCACCCCGCCCCACGCCACCGGTGTTGACGGCGGCACCGAAGCCGGCCATCACGCCGCACCCGAGCAGGCCGACGGCGGCCGGGGAGGCCTCGGGGTCGACCTTGGTGCACTGGCCCGCGTGGACGAGGGTCTTCTCGGCGAACGCGCCGATGCCGAGTGCCGGGGAGAGCTCGGTCCCGTCGGTGAGCGTCATCCTCTGTGCGGCGTTGTGGGTGTTGAAGCAGTACCAGGGGCGCCCCTTCGCGCAGGCCCGGCAGCTGCCGCAGACGGCCCGCCAGTTGAGGACGACGAAGTCGCCGGGTGCGACATCGGTGACACCCTCACCGACCTCCTCGACGAGCCCGGCGGCCTCGTGCCCGAGCAGGAACGGGAAGTCGTCGTTGATGCCGCCCTCGCGGTAGTGCAGGTCGGTGTGGCAGACCCCGCAGGCCTGGACAGCGACGACGACCTCGCCGGGGCCGGGGTCGGGGATGACGACATCGGTCACCTCGACCGGCGCTCCCTTGCTGAGGGCGACGACGCCCTTGACGGTCTGCGGCATGCCGCACCTCCGGAACACGGGGACTGTGGACTGCGTCCGACCCTATGTGTCCGGAGGTGCGGCGGCGCGGTCACTCCGCGGCGATCGCCTCCAGCGGACGGGTGCGTGCCGCGCGGTGCCCGGGCCACAGGGCGGCCAGCACGCCGACAGCCGCAGCGACGACGAGGAACAGCAGGGCCTGGACCCACGGGACGACGGTCACGGTCAGCCCGTCGTCCACCAGGCCGCGGGCGAACAGGTAGCCGAACCCGACGCCGAGGGCGAGTCCGACCAGCGCCCCGTAGACCGAGATCAGCACCGACTCCACGTACAGCGCCCTGCGCACCTGGGAGCGCAGCATGCCGACCGCCCTCAGCATCCCGATCTCGCGACGGCGCTCGACGACCGACAGCCCCAGCGTGTTGACGATGCCGAGGACCGAGATGACCACGGCCAGCGCCAGCAGCCCGTAGAGCACGCCCAGCAGGATGTCCACCTGCTGCATGAGGCCTGCCGTGAATCCCTCGCGGTCGTCGACCGTGGCAATCCGGAACGGCGCGACGGCAGCTTCCAGGTCGTCCTGCAGGGCGGTCCCGGCGTTCCCGGTGTCGACCACGAAGGTCTGCAGCATCTGCTGGTTCTGCTCGGCCACGAGGGTGTCGAGCGTCGTGCCGTCGACCAGCCACGGCGCGAAGTACTCGCTCTCGTAGACGCCCGAGAGCGTGAGCGCGATGCTGCCGCGCCCCGGGGAGTCGAGGATGACCGTGTCGCCGACCTGCCAGCCGTACCTGTCGGCGGAGTCCTGGGTGGCAAGGATCGTGGTCGGGGTGAGGGAGCCCGTCCCGTCGACGACATCGAGATCCACCACCCGGTTCAGGTCCCCGGTGAGGGCCAGCCCGTACGAGGCCTCGTCGCCCACCATGGCGGGTGCGAGGGTGATGCTGGCGGTGTCGACGCCCGGTACGTCGGCGACGGCCTCACCCGCGGCGTTCGGGATCGGTTGCCCCTCGGCGCCGTTCACGACGTAGTCCCACTTCATGCCGGCGTTGGTGATGTCGGTCAGGCTCCCCTTCGCTGAGGCGCCGATGACGGCGAACGCCGTGACCAGTGCCAGGCCCAGGGCGAGCGAGAAGGCGGTCGCGGCGGTGCGGCGCGGGTTCCGGGAGGCGTTGCCCTGCGCCATCCGTCCGATCGAGCCGAACGGACGGGTCAGCGCGACCCCGACGACCCGGAACACGCCAGGGGCGACGACCGGGGACAGCACCACGACCGTCACGGCGACACCCAGGAAGCCGAGGCCGAGCCACAGCGGGCTGTCGTCCAGGACACCCATCACCGTGAGGGCGGCACCTGCCAGCAGGGTCATCCCGCCGATGGCGAGACGGGTCGCGTGGTTGGTGCTCGGCGTCGCGAACTCACCGCGCATCGCCTCGACCGGGGCCACGCGTCCGGCGCGACGGGCCGGCAGCATCGCGGCGAGCATCGTGATGGCGACGCCGACGCCCAGGGTGACCGCCACGGTCCTCACGTCGAGCTGCATCCCCGAGACCGGGATGCCGGACCCCACCGCGGACAGCAGCCGGGTGAGGCCGAAGGCGAGTCCCAGACCCGAGAGCACCCCCAGCGCCGACCCGAGGACGCCGACGACCAGGGCCTCGGCCGCGACCGACCGGGTCACCTGCCCGCGACTGGCGCCCACGGCCCGCAGCAGCGCGAGCTCGCGCGACCGCTGGGCGACGACCATCGAGAACGTGTTGGCGATGATGAACGACCCCACCACCAGGGCGATCACGCCGAAGGCCGACAGGAAGGCCGTGACGAACGAGAGCCCCTGCTGGAACATGCTCTTGCTCTCGTCGCGCAGCTCGGTCCCGGTGCGGGCCCTCAGGCCGTCGGGCAGGACGGCGGCGACGCGGTCGGTGAGCACCTGCTCGCTCACGCCCTCCTCGCCCGCCACCACGATGGTCGCGGCGTGGGCGCCGTCCGTGAGGAGCTCGGTCGCCTGCTCCGGTGTGAACCCGACACCGATGTAGCCACCCACACCGGCGGACGGGGTGTCGTAGAGCCCGACCACCTCGACGTCCCGCAGTCCTCCGCCCAGCAGGACGACCTCGGTGGGGTCACCCACGGCGAGCCCGGCCTTGTCCGCGGCGGAGACGTTGAGGACGACCTCGTCGTCCACCCGCGGCGCCCGGCCGGCCGTGATCTCGCCGGCGTCGCTCACCGCGCCGGGGCCGTTCACGAAGGCAAAGCCCTCCGACGGTGCCGCGCCACTGTCGACGGCCTTCCCGTCCGCGCCGACGAGCGTGACGGGACCGGACACGCCGGCCTCGACAGCGCGGACGCCGTCGAGCGAGGAGATGGTGTCGACCAGCTCGAGAGGCACGCCCGGGCTCAGCTCGGTGGACGGCAGGACCTGCGTGTCGACGCCGTCGCTGCCCACCCGGACGATGTCGTCGAAGCTGCGCCCCAGCATGTCCGTGAAGATGAAGGACGCCGCGATGAAGGCGGTGCCGAGCACCACCGAGAGTACGGTCAGGCCGAAGCGCACCTTGTGCGCACGGAGACCGCGCATCGAGACCTTGCGCATCGCCGACACGTCAACGCTCCATCTGCTTCATCGCGTCGAGCACCGAGTCGGCGGTCGGGTCGCTGATCTCACCGGCGACCCGGCCGTCCCCGAGGAAGACCACGCGGTCGGCCGTGGCCGCGGCGCGGGGGTCGTGGGTCACGACCACGACGGTCTGGCCCAGCTCGTCGACGCTGCGCCGGAGGATGGCGAGCACCTCACCGCTCGACCTCGAGTCGAGGTTGCCCGTGGGCTCGTCGCCGAAGATCACGTCGGGACGGCTGGCCAGGGCCCGGGCGCACGCGACCCGCTGCTGCTGGCCACCCGAGAGCTCCGAGGGACGGTGGTTCAGGCGGTCCCGGAGACCGAGCGTGTCGATGATGCTGTTCAGCCACACGGTGTCGGGCCGACGCCCCGCGATGTCGAGCGGGAGCGTGATGTTCTCGAACGCGGTCAGCGTGGGGACGAGGTTGAACGACTGGAACACGAACCCGAGGCGGTCTCGCCGCAGCCGGGTCATCGCCTTGTCCGAGAGGCCGTTCAGCTCGACGTCACCGACCCGCACCGAGCCGCTCGTCACCTGGTCGAGGCCGGCGAGGCAGTGCATCAGGGTCGACTTGCCCGACCCCGACGGGCCCATGATCGCGGTGAAGCCACCGCGCGGGAAGCGGACGCTCACCCCGTCGAGGGCACGGACGGCGGCGTCGCCGCGACCGTAGACGCGCGAGACGTCCAGGGCCTGGGCAGCGGGTGGCTCGGTCGTGGCGGTCCGCACGGAGCGCCCTGCGCCGGCCGTGCCCACCTGGTCGTGCACGATGCTGGTCTGGTTGGTCACTGGGTCCACCTCGTGTCCGGTCGTGACGCCGAGGGCCCGGCGTCGTCTGCTCACGGACGCTAGGTGCGCCACGGGCTCCGGCTGTATCGGTGACGACCCTGAGCGAGCCCTGAGCGGACCCTGGCCCCCTGGGGCCCCGGTAGCCTGAGCCGGTGACTCTGCGCCTGTACGACACCGCCACGGCCTCCGTGCGGGACTTCGTCCCGCTCGAGCAAGGACGAGCCGGCGTCTACCTCTGCGGCGCCACCGTCCAGTCGCCCCCCACATCGGGCACATGAGGTCCGGTGTGGCCTTCGACGTGCTGTGGCGCTGGCTCGAGGCGGGGCACGGCTACGAGGTGACGTTCGTCCGCAACGTCACCGACATCGACGACAAGACGCTCGCGAAGTCGGCCGAGGCCCGCATGCCGTGGTGGGCCTGGGCGTACGCGAACGAGCAGGCGTTCGCCGCCGGGTACGACGCCCTCGGTGTGCGCCGACCCACGTACGAGCCGCGCGCCACGGGCCACGTGACGGAGATGGTCGAGCTGATGGAACGGCTCGTCGAGCGCGGCCACGCCTACCGCGGCATCGGCGGGGCCCCCACCCAGGGCAGCAGCCACAGCGCCGACGTGTACTTCGACGTGCGGTCCCTGCCGGAGTACGGGTCCCTGACGCGGCAGCGGCTCGACGACATGGAGCCTGCCTCCGACGCCGACCCCCGCGGCAAGCGCGACCCCCGCGACTTCGCCCTGTGGAAGTCGACCAAGCCGGAGGAGCCCGCCTCGGCCGCGTGGCCCACGCCCTTCGGTCGGGGACGTCCGGGTTGGCACCTGGAGTGCTCCGCGATGGCCAGGCGGTACCTGGGAGAGACGTTCGACATCCACGGGGGCGGCATCGACCTGCGGTTCCCCCACCACGAGAACGAGCAGGCCCAGTCGCACGCGGCGGGCTACGGCTTCGCCCGGTACTGGGTGCACAACGGTTGGGTGACCACCGGCGGCGAGAAGATGAGCAAGTCGCTCGGCAACTCGTTGCTCGTCACCGAGGTGCTCCAGCGCATCCGGCCGCTGGCCCTGCGGTACTACCTCGGCGCAGCGCACTACCGGTCGAACATGGAGTACCACGAGGACTCCCTGCGCGAGGCGGACGCGGCCGTGGAGCGCATCGAAGGCTTCGTTGCTCGCGCACAGCAGGCCATCGGTGCCCCCGCGGCGACCGATCAGTCCGGACGTGTTGCGGCGGAACGGTTCCCGGACGCCTTCCGCACGGCCATGGACGACGACCTCAACGTGTCGGCGGCGCTCGCCGTCGTGCACGAGACCGTGCGGGCGGGCAACTCCGCGCTGGCGGAGGGCGAGGACGACACCGTCGCGACGGCCCTGGCGTCCGTGCTCGCCATGACCGCGGTGCTGGGCATCGACCCGACCGACCCGGTCTGGTCGGGGGGCGCCGTCGGCGACGACCGTGCTGCCGACGCGCTCGACGCCCTCGTCCGCGCCGAGCTCGACGCTCGCGCCGAGGCTCGCAAGGGCAAGGACTTCGCCACCGCCGACGCGATCCGTGACCGTCTGACGGGCGCCGGCATCGTCCTCGAGGACGGGCCGGACGGCACACGGTGGTCACTCAGCTCGACCTCGGCGGACGCCGGGTCGACCGACGACACGGAAGGTGGCCACTGATGGCCGGCAACTCCCAGCGACGCGGGGCAACACGCAAGGGCGCGTCGAAGAAGGGGCCGACCGTCGGCTCGGGGGGTCAGGGGAAGCGTGCCCTCGAGGGACGAGGCCCGACTCCCAAGGCGGAGGACCGCACGTACCACAAGGCGCACCAGCGCAAGCGGCTCGCGGACAAGCACGCGGCGAAGTCGGGGTCGGGCTCCCGGGGACGCCCACCAGCGGGATCGCGGCGGCCCACGGGCCGCGGTGGCAAGGCCAGCACGGAGTACGTGGCCGGCCGCAACTCCGTCGTGGAGGCGCTGCGGGCCGACATCCCCGCCTCGGCGCTGTACGTGGCAAGCAGCATCGACTCCGACGACCGCGTCAAGGAGTCGATGAAGCTCGCGACCGAGCGCCAGATGCCGCTGCTCGAGGTCTCGCGCACCGACCTCGACCGGCTCACCGACGGGGCGATCCACCAGGGCCTCGCCCTGCAGGTCCCCCCGTACGAGTACGCGGACCTCGACGGCCTGCTCGCCCGAGCGGCCTCCACCGGTACAGCCCCGCTGCTCGTGGTGCTCGACGGCGTGACGGACCCGCGGAACCTGGGTGCCGTGGTCCGCTCCGTCGCCGCGTTCGGCGGGCACGGAGTGGTCGTGCCCGAGCGGCGGGCCGCGGGCATGACGGCGGCCGCGTGGAAGACCTCGGCCGGCGCGGCCGCCCGCGTGCCGGTCGCGCGGGTGACCAACCTCAACCGCGCCCTGGAGGCACTGAAGGACAAGGGCTGCTTCGTGCTGGGGCTCGACGCCGACGGCGACGTGATGCTGCCGGAGATCACGGTCGCGCTCGAGCCGGTGGTCCTCGTCGTGGGATCCGAGGGCAAGGGCCTCTCGCGCCTCGTGCGTCAGAACTGCGACCAGGTCGTCTCGATCCCGATGGACTCGGCGACCGAGTCGCTGAACGCCGGCGTCGCCGCGGGCGTGGCGCTGTACGAGGTCGCGCGCACCCGCCGTACCTCGTGACCCGACGCGCGAGGCCGTCACAGCCTGAGTTTTCGGCTCGGGCGCCTCCACGGCGAGGCGGACGGTGTCGACGAGGCGCTCGTCCCAGAGCTACTCGTCCGGTGTCGCATGGGCTACTTGCCGGGTCGCAGGTCCTCGCGGCTCAGCACCGGCATCTGCTCGGTGTCCACCCCGAGCACCGACGCCTCGTCCGGCTTGTGCGGGAGCACGCTCGCGATGTAGGCATCGACCGCCTCCCTGAGGGTCACGTCATGACGCTGCTGCTCCGCCAGGTACCACCGGTGCTCCAGGACCTCGTGGTAGACCTCGGCCGGTTCCAGCTTGCGCTTCAGATCGCGCGGCACGGCGCGCACCACGGGCTCGAAGCACTGGGAGAGCCACTCGTGCGCGACGATCTCCTCGTCCTCGCCCTGCTGGTCCGTCGCGGCCCCGAACGAGTCGAGGTCGTTGAGCAGCCGGCGGGCCTGGTTCTCCTCCACGTCGAGACCGGTGAGCCGCAGCAGCCGACGGCTGTGGTGCCCGGCGTCGACGACCTTCGGCTGGATGTGCACGCGGGTGCCGTCGACGTCGGTGGTGATCTCGAGCTCGCCGACGTCGAAGCCGAGGTCGTTGAGCCGCTTGATCCTGGCGGCGACCCGCCAGCGTTCACCGGCCTCGAACGACTCCGGGGCGGTCAGCTCGTTCCACAGCTCGCGGTACCGGTCCACGATCTGCTGGCTGGCGGCGACGACGTCCATCTCCGGGTCCAGCAGCTCGCCGGCCTGGAGGTCCATCAGCTCACCCGCGATGTTGACGCGGGCGATCTCGAGGTCGTGCTCGCGCTGGCCGTCCGAGAGGGTGTCGCGCAGCTCACCGGTCTCCGCATCGACGAGGTACGCGGCGAAGGCGCCTGCGTTGCGCCGGAACAGGGTGTTGGAGAGCGAGACGTCACCCCACCAGAAGCCGGACAGGTGGAGACGTACGAGCAGGACCGCGAGGGCGTCGATCGAGCGCGCGGTCGTGTCGGGACGCAGCTGCTGGCTGAACAGCGCGCGGTAGGGCAGGGAGAACTTGAGGTGCCGCGTGACGAGGCACGGGTCGAGCGGCTCCCCGCTGGTGTCGGTGCGCCCCGTGACGACTCCGACCGGCACGACGCAGGGGATGTCCAACCGGCCGAGCAGCCGCAGCAACGTGTACTCGTGGCGTGCCAGCCTCTCGTTGATCTCCTTGATGGCGATCACGTGGCCGGAGAGGCGCGCGAAGCGGACGACGTGCCGCGAGATGCCGCGCGGCAGCGCGGCCAGCTGCTCGTCGGGCCACTCCGCGAGCGGGATCTCCCAGGGCAGGTCGAGGAGGGCCGGGTCGGGGTTGGTGGCCATGATCTGGAGCGCCATCACACGATCCTGTCATCCGGCGGCACGGCCGACGCACGGCGTCCCGCGGCCGAACCCTGACGGGACGACCGCGGGACGACGGCGTGGACTACTTCTCGACGGAGGGGCCGGTGCCAGCCTGAGGGGGCACGTCGGCGCTGGTGGAGCGCCCGACCTCCGCGACGTGCGAGCCCTGGTTCTCGCCGAGCCGGTGGCCGTCCGTGGCGTCGAAGAGGTGGGTGTGCCCCTCCTTCGCCGTCAGGTGGACCGTCGCACCCTTCGCCGGAGGGTTGCGACCGTCGACGCGCGCGATGATCTCGTGCTCGGCACCGTCGACGTGGGTGCGGCCGTAGATGTACGCGTCCGCACCCAGCTCCTCCACGACGTCGACCTCGACAGCGAGGCCGTGCTCCGAGAGCTCGAGGTCCTCGGGCCGGACGCCGACGGTGACCCGGGGGTTGTGCGCCTCCTCGACGACGCGCCGCTCCACGTGGTGGACCACGTCTCCGAACTGCACGCCGCCGTCGGTGACCGGCAGCGTCAGCAGGTTCATCGCGGGCGAGCCGATGAAGCCGGCCACGAAGACGTTGTTCGGGTGGTCGTACATCCGGCGCGGGGTGTCGCACTGCTGGAGGATGCCGTCCTTCAGCACGGCGACCCGGTCGCCCATCGTCATGGCCTCGACCTGGTCGTGGGTGACGTAGACGGTCGTGACGCCGAGACGGCGCTGCAGCTGGGCGATCTGGGTACGGGTCTGCACACGCAGCTTGGCGTCGAGGTTCGACAGCGGCTCGTCCATGAGGAAGACCTGCGGGTTGCGGACGATCGCGCGGCCCATGGCGACGCGCTGACGCTGACCACCGGAGAGGGCCTTCGGCTTGCGGTCGAGGAACGCCTCGAGGTCGAGGATCTTCGCCGCCTCCTCGACGCGCTTGCGGATGTCGGGCTTGGGGTTGCCGGCGATCTTGAGCGCGAAGCCCATGTTGTCCGCGACGGTCATGTGCGGGTACAGCGCGTAGTTCTGGAACACCATCGCGATGTCCCGGTCCTTCGGCTGGATGTGCGTGACGTCGCGGTCCCCGATGAGGATCCGGCCTCCGTTGACGTCCTCGAGCCCCGCGAGCATGCGGAGCGAGGTCGACTTGCCGCAGCCGGAGGGGCCGACGAGGACGAGGAACTCACCGTCCGCGACCTCGAGGTCGAGCGCGTCGACGGCTGGGGTCTCCGAGCCGGGGTAGACGCGGGTGGCCTTGTCGAACGTGACTGTTGCCATGGCGATACATCCCTTCACCGGCAGGTACGTGCCGGACGATCCGTAGTGAAGGCGGACCCGACGTCAGTTGACCCCGAGCTGGTACGCGTGTGCGGCCGGCCCGGAGGTCGACAGTGACACCGTGCCCTCATCCTGTCCGACGTCGTCGCTCCCGTAAAGGGCTCGGACCCGGGTCGGCGCCTCGAGGCCCGGCTGTCGCAGGGCCTCGAGGGGGATCCGGACGGCCGGGTGCTCTGCGCGCGCGACGTGGACGAGGACGCTCCCGGACGGGTGCTCACGCACGAACGTGAGCGAGTCCTCCTGGACGTGGGCCCATCGCAGCCCGCCCCGCCGGAGGGCGACGTGCTGCCTCCGCAGACCGAACCATCGGCGGTAGGCATGAAGGGTCACCTCGTCCCACGCCTCGGGACGGTGCCAGGGGAACGGGGTGCGCGAGTGCTCCCCGTTCACCCCTTCCAGCCCGATCTCGTCGCCGGCGAAGACCGTGGGCACGCCGGGCAGCGTCGCGAGCAGCGCGAGGCCCACCAGGTGCAGGTCCCGGTCGCCGCCGACGACGGTGCGGAAGCGGGCCGTGTCGTGCGAGTCGAGCTGTGTCGACGACGCGGCGCGTGCCCGCCAGGGCATCGCCGAGCCGAAGTCGTCGATCGTGTCGGCGGTCGCCTCCCCGGAGAGCCGCGGCACCCCGACCGGCAGGCCGAGGAACGTGATCCTGTCCTCTGGTGGGAGCGTGCTGGGCGCGTCCGGGCGCAGCCACGTCCACACGGGACGGGTGAAGCCCGTGTAGTTCATCGTCCCATGCCACCCGTCGCCCTCGAGGTCACGACTGGCGTCGTGACCGTGCTCGGCGAGCAGCCACGTGGTCCGGCCGGTGGCCGCGTCGGACTCGGCCATCGTGGCGCGCAGGTCGCGAGCGACCTGGTGGGCGTCGTCGGCGTCGGCGTGACGGCCGGTCATGTTCGCCACGTCGATGCGCCAGCCGTCGAGCGCCACCGGCTCGTGCAGCCAGCGTCCGACCACGGAGTCCCTGCCCCGGTAGAGAACGTCGCGCAGAGCCGGTGCCGAGTGGTCGAGCTTGGGCAGGCTGGGGACGTCGAGCCACGACACGTACCCGTGGGGGTAGTCGCCGAACCGGTAGTAGGAGGCGCTGGGCGACAGGTCGTCGGCGCTGGCGCTCGTGAACCACTCGTGCCCGAGGCCGGTGTGGTTCGTGGTCAGGTCACCCATCACCCGGATGCCGCGGGAGTGCGCGGCGGCGGTCAGGCGCTCCAGCGCATCGTTGCCGCCCAGGGCGGGGTCGACCCGCTCGAATGAGACCGCGTCGTACCGGTGGTTGGACCGTCCCTCGAAGACGGGAGTCAGGTAGATCGTGGTGACACCCATGGACTCGAGGTGGTCGAGATGCTCGGCGACACCGTCGAGATCGCCGCCGTACCATTGGGTCTCGACCCCTCTCCCCCTCCGGATCACCGGGTCGCCCCAGTCGGCCGGGACGGCCCAGGACGGGGCGGAGCCGGCGTCGACTGCAGGCGCCGCCGACGACCGTGCGAAGCGGTCGGGGAACACCTGGTAGACGACGGCGTCCGCCACCCAGTCGGGCGCTCCCGGGTGGGCGACGGCGACGAAGTCGTGGGCGTCGGTCACGTCGCGCTCGTGCACGCCGGTGCCGTTGACCCAGCCGTACCCGACGCGCGATCCGGGGGCGCCGTCCAGGAAGAACCGGTAGCGGGTCACCGGGTTGTGGACGAGGAGGTCGCCGTGCCACCACGACTCGTGCTCGTTCTCGTCGGCCACGTGCGCTGCGGTCAGGAACGGCTCGCCGTCGCGGACCGCCCGGACCACCACCTGGTTCGCGCGGTAGGCACGGGGGAGGCGCAGACGCACCTCGATGGTCTGACCCAGTGCGGGTCGGTCCGTGCTCACGTAGAGCGGCGAGCCGTCGTGGTGCGGGAGGTCGAGCCGGTAGCCCGGCCCCTGCGGGGCGGGGCTCATCCCTTGACGGCGCCGACGGTGAGGCCACCGGTGATGAACCTCTGCAGGAACTGGAACAGCACCACGACGGGCAGTGCGGTGAGGACGGCGCCGGCCGCGAAGATGCCGAGGTTGTTGCTGCGGTCCCCGTCGATGATCCCGTACAGACCGGTGGCCAGGGTCTTGGAGTCGTTGTCGGTGAGGAAGATCCCGGCGATGAGGAACTCGTTGAGGACGCCGACGAAGCTGAGCAGCGCGGTGGTGGCGAGGATCGGCGTCACCAGAGGCAGGATCACGCGGAAGAAGGTCTGGGCGTGCGAGGCGCCGTCGATCTTGGCCGCCTCGTCGAGGTCGCGGGGGACCGAGTCGAAGAACCCCTTGACCAGCCAGACGTTGCCCAGCGACCCACCCAGCAGCAGGATCCCGTAGCCCAGCAGCGTGTTCAGCCCCATCGCCGGCACGACCTCGCCGATCTCACTGAAGAGCGAGAAGAGGGCGATCACGGCGAGGAACTGGGGAAACATCTGGATCAGCAACAGCGCCAGCAGGCCGCCACGTCGTCCTTTGAACCGGAATCGACTGAAAGCGTAGGCCGCGAACGCGCTGAAGAGGACCTGCAGGGCGCACACGGAGCCGCACACGACGATCGTGTTCGCGTACCACCGCGTGAAGGGGCCGCGCTGGCCGTCCAGCAGGTCGGTAAAGTTCTCCAGGCTCACCGACGTCGGCACGAGGCTCGTGCTCGCGAGCGTGCCGAGCGGGTTGAGTGAGGCCGACACCACGAAGAGGATCGGGAAGACGGCGAACGCGATCGCCACCCAGGCGACGACGTGCCGCCAGCCCACCTCGCGCCACCACCGGGAACCCCTGGGCGAGAGCCGGTTCGACGTGCGGGTCTGCGGGGCTGGTCGGAGAGCCTCGCCACGGGCCGCCTCGGTGAGGGACAGGTCCTCGTCCCTCGTGGTCGAGCCCGGACGCGCGCTGCCCGCGGGCAGGGGGGGAGTGGACATGGCGACCTCAGTTCACGTCTTCGAGTACCCGGGTGGCCCGGAACTGGCTGGCGGCGATGACGGCGGTGATCACGAAGAGGAGCACCGAGATGGCGGCGGCGAACCCGAACTGGGCGCCTGAGCCACCGAAGGCGAGGCGGAACGTGTAGCTGATCAGGATGTCCGTGGCGCCGGCCTGGGGGTTGTCGGGCCGGAACGGTCCACCCTCGGTCAGCAGCTGGATCGCGTTGAAGTTGTTGAAGTTGAAGGCGAACGACGCCACCAGCAGTGGCGCGACGGCGACCAGGAGGAGCGGCAGCACCACCTTGCGGAAGGCGATCAGGGCGTTGGCGCCGTCCATCGTGGCGGCCTCCCTCAGCTCTGCCGGGATCGACTGCAGGGCGCCGGTGCACACGACGAACATGTAGGGGAAACCCATCCACACGTTCGTGAGGATCACCGCACTGCGCGCCAACCAGGGGTTCCCGAACCAGTTGAGGTCGAGCCCGAGCGTCTCGTTGATCAGCCCGAAGTCCCGGTTGTAGAAGTTGCTCCACACGAGCAGCGCGATCACCCCGGGGATCGCATAGGGCAGGAGCAGGATCGAGCGGTACAGACGCTGGCCCCTGATCCGGTCGTCGTTGAGCACGGTGGCCAGCCCGAGACCGACGGCGAACGAGAGGCCGACGGACAGCACGGCGAACGCGAGCGTCCAGGTGAAGATGCGGGCGAAGTCGCCGAGCACGCGCGAGTTGGTGAAGATCCGCTCGTAGTTCGCGAGCCCGACGTTCTGCTTCCAGCTCTTGTCGAAGGCGGGGCGTCCGTCCGCACCGACGAAGTACTCGCTGTCACCCACCACCCCCACGCTGTAGCGGGTGCCGGTGGCGGCGTCGACGAGCTGGTCGGCCTCCCGGTCGTAGGTGATGTTGCTGATGCCCTCGAAGGCGCTGTTGATGCCCTGGGAGCGGATGGCGCCGCGGTCGGTGGGCACCGAGAACTCGCTGACCGCCGTCCCGGCCGCATTGACCTCGCGCGGGTTGAGGAGCCTGAAGCCGCCCGCCTCCGTCACGCGGTCGTCGGTCACGGTGACGTCGCCCTCGTCGAGCTTCGTCAGGCCCTCGGCCGTCCCCTCGAAGACGTCGCCGGTGTCGGGCTGGACCAGGAAGAACGTGAAGGGGCCCTCCGTCACCGAGCCGGTGGTGCCGACGGTGAGGTTGTAGAGCTCGGACTCGGGCGCCTGGGTCACCGAGGCGCCGACGATCGAGGCGATGGTCTCGTCCTTGGTGAGCCTCTTGCCGTCACCGAAGTTCGTGAAGGAGATGCCGAAGGTGGCGATGATCGGGTAGACGATCATCGCCACGAGGAAGAGGGTGCCGGGCAGCAGGTACTTCAGGGGCACCAGGCGCGGCGTCGCGTAGACCACGAAGATGAGGGCGGCCCCGCCGACGAGGGCCAGGAGGGCGACCCACCGGTCGGTCGCCAGCAGCACGGGAGCCACGGCGACGACTGCGGCCGCCACGAGGCCGAGGCCGAGGACCTTGACTGCGACGCCGAGCGCGGTGTCAGTGCTGAGCCGACTGAAAGCGGTTCTGCTCGAACGCTCTCGGGCCTGGTCGGTGGTCTCTGGCGTGGTCACGATCACCTCGACGTCTGTGTCGGCCCGTGGGGTCCGCCGACTGGCGTCGGCGGACCCCACGGGAGTCCCGGGGTGGAGCGGACTACAGGTTGCCGGCGATGGTGGTGCCGGCCGTGGTCATCGTGGACACCGGGTCGGC
Organism: uncultured Actinomycetota bacterium; assembly: GCA_963843835.1. GTDB lineage: Bacteria > Actinomycetota > Actinomycetes > Actinomycetales > CAWJMD01 > CAWJMD01. The sequence goes on along the minus strand of CAWJMD010000003.1, from coordinate 417,557 downwards.
GCCCCCGACGATGGCCGCCTCGGCCTTGCCGAGCGGCTCCCAGATGGCGGCCATCTGCGGGATGGCCGGGAGGATCTGGCCACCAGCGGCGGCCTCGGCGAAGACACCGGTGTCGGCGTCCGATCCCTCGACCTCGTCGAGGACCTCGGTCATGGCCGGTGGCCGCGCCTCGGCGTCGTACAGCGCACGCATCGTCTCCGGGGTGTTGGCGGCGTCGAGCACGAAGGACTCGGCGAAGGACTTGTTCTTGCCGTTGCTCGCGACGTAGAAGGCCTGGACACCGGTGAAGGGCTGTGCCGGGTCCATGCCCTTGAAGCCGGGGACCGGGCTCAGGGCGTAGGGGGTTCCGGCGGTCTTGATGTCGGCCAGGGCCCATGGGCCGGAGACCAGCAGGGCGCACTTGCCCTCGGTGAAGGTGGCGATCGAGTTGTCGCCGGTGATCGAGGTCTTCAGCACTCCGGCGGCGCCCAGCTCGCCGATCTTCGTGGCCGCGGCGAGCGAGCCCTCCTTGCCGACACCGAGGTCGCTCGGGTCGTAGCCACCGTCGGCGTCGGTGCCGAACAGGTAGCCGCCGGCCGAGGTGTACAGCGGCTGCATGTGGTAGGCGTCGCCGTTCTCGCCGACCTGCAGGCAGAGGGGGTTCTCCGCGCCCGAGGCGGTCGCTGCAGCGATGGCGGCGTCGAGGTCGGCCGGCTCGTCCGGGACCAGGTCGGTGTTGCGGTACATGCCGATCGACTCGACCGCGTAGGGGAGGCCGTACACCTTGCCGTCGTAGGTGACGCCCTTGATGGCGATGTCGGAGTAGGCCGACTGGTCCTTCTCCGGCAGGTTCAGCGGGTCGATCGCGCTGTTCTGGACCATGTTGCCGATCCAGTCGTGGGCGCCGATCACGATGTCGGGACCGTTCTTGGCGGTGTTCGCCGTGACGAAGTTCGTCTGCAGGTCCTGGCTCACGGTCTGCACCGCGACGCTGATGCAGTTGTCCGCGCCGAACTTCGCGGCAATGTCGGTGAGCGCGTTCGCGCGCTTCTCGTCCGCCCAGATCACGAGGTCGGCGTCGGCCCGCTCGGGGGCGCCGGTCTCGGTCGGGGAGGCGGACGCGGAGGGGGCGGCGGACTGGCTGCCGGTCGGGCAGTCGGCCGGGGTGTCGGCGGCGTCGCCACCGGTGTCGCTCCCGCCGCCGCCGCACGCGGTGGCGAGCATGGCGACGCCGGCTGCGACAGCCAGAGTCCGGGTGATCCTGCGCATCGGGTTGCTCCTCGCGTGAAATGTGGGGATACCTGCTGGATGGCCAGGGTTGTTCGAGGGAATCTAGCAAGGGCTTGCAGAAAAGGGTAGAACTGCTTGCAGCAAGTTTTCGGCGCTCATTGCGCTACGGTGCCGCCATGCGAGCGCGACTGGCGGACATCGCCACCCATGCCGGCGTCAGCGAGGCGACGGTCAGTCGCGTGCTCAATGCCAAGCCGGGAGTGGCGGACTCGACGCGGCAGCTGGTTCTGACGGCGCTCGACGTCCTGGGCTATGAGCGCCCGTCACGTCTCCGCAAGAAGTCCGCGGGCCTGGTGGGTCTGATCGTGCCCGAGCTCGAGAACCCCATCTTCCCTGCCTTCGCGCAGGTGATCGAGACGGCTCTTGCGCAACACGACTACACCCCGGTGCTGTGCACCCAGACACCCGGTGGCGTCCACGAGGACGACTACACGGCGATGCTCATCGAGCGCGGGGTCTCGGGAATCGTGTTCGTCTCGGGTCTGCACGCCGACACGACCGCCTCGGCCGACCGGTACACGGCGCTGCGTGAGCGGGGTCTGCCGATCGTGCTGGTCAACGGCTACGCCGAGGGCATCGACGCACCCTTCGTCTCCAACGACGACGTCGCGTCGATGGACCTGGCGGTCGGGCACCTCGCCTCGCTGGGGCACACGCGGATCGGGCTCGCGCTCGGGCCGGCGCGTTTCGTGCCGGTGGCGCGCAAGGTGACCGGCTTCACGTCCGCGGTGCGCAACCGCCTCGGCACCGAGGTGGTCGACGACCTGATCGAGTACTCCCTGTTCTCCGTCGAGGGGGGCGCGGCGGCGGCCCTGCGGCTGCTGGACCGGGGCTGCACCGCGATCATCTGCGGTTCGGACCTGATGGCGCTCGGTGCGATCCGCGCCGTCCGTGAGCGTGGGCTCGAGGTGCCGAGGGACATCTCGGTGGTCGGCTACGACGACTCGATGCTGATCGCGTTCACCGACCCGCCGCTGACCACCGTGCGGCAGGCCGTCCAGGCGATGGGGTCCGCGGCCGTGCGGGCCCTGCTCGACGAGATCGACGGCACCCCCGCGCCACGGGCCGAGTACGTCTTCCGCCCTGAGCTCGTCGTGCGCGGCTCGACCGGGGCGGCCCCGAGCGGGGACTAGCTCCACGTCGGGCGCGAGGCCGGCCGGGGGCGCGTCCGTCAGGCGGGCGCGTCGAGCAGGTCCGCCACAGCCGCCAGCATCGTGGCGACGTCGTCGGGGGTCTCCACCCGGTGCGGGGCCACCGTCTCGCCGTCGCCGACCTTGACACCCACGTCGCCGACCTGTGCGTCGAGGGTGGCGAGGGCGTGCTCGTCGGTGACGTCGTCACCGGCGTACAGCACGGCGGCGACGCCGAGGCGCTCACGCAGCGCGGCGACGGCGCTGCCCTTGTCGGCGTCGACGACCGACAGCTCGACGACGTCCTTGCCCTGCAGCGTGCGCACACCGGGGCGTCGCGAGGGTCCCGACAACGCCTCCTGGGTCGCCCGCTCCGCCACGTCGCGGGAGGCACGCCGGGTGTGCAGCACGGCGCCGGACGGCTTCGTCTCCACGTGGGTCCCGTCGTGCCGGCCGCTCACCTCGTGCAGCTCGGACGTCACACGCACCAGGAGCTCGGCGCTGGCCGCGTCGAGATCGGTTGTCACACCGTCGATCTGGGCGCCGTGGCTCGCGACGAGGATGGTCCCCTCGGGGGCAGACGACAGGCGCCTCAGGTCTTCCATCGTCCGGCCGCTGACGAGGGCGACGTGTACCTCCTGCGCCCGGACGAGCCGTGCCAGCGCCGCGCTCGACGCCGGGAGCGGGCGTGAGGCGTCCGGGTCGTCGACGAGCGGCGCGAGCACCCCGTCGAAGTCGAGGGCCACCAGCAGCGGACGGCGAGCGGCGAGCGCCTCGAGCGCAGCCTGAAGCCGGGGGTCGAGCGTCGCGGTCACCTACCGACCCCCGTGAGGTCGCTGAGGAACGCGTCGGCCCAGCGGTTCACGTCGTACTCGCGGACCCGCCGACGTAGCGAGCGCATGCGCCTGGCCTGCTCGCGTGGCGGCATCGCCAGTGCGGTCAGGATCGCGTCCTTGAGCCCCTCGATGTCGTGGGGGTTGACCAGGAGCGCCTGGCCGAGCTCGATCGCGGCGCCGGTGAACTCGCTCAGCACGAGCACGCCCGAGTCGTCGGTGCGGCAGGCCACGTACTCCTTCGCGACCAGGTTCATCCCGTCGCGCAGCGAGGTCACCACCATCACGTCGGCGGCCTGGTAGAGCGCCGCCATCTCGGTGCGTGGGTACGAGTGGTGGAGGTACGAGACCGCGGCGCGCCCCAGCGTGCCGTGGGCACCGTTGATGCGGCCGACGGACAGCTCGATCTCATCGCGCAGCAGCCGGTACTGGTCGACGCGTTCGCGGCTCGGTGTCGCCACCTGGACCAGCACGGTGTCGGCGGGGTCGACCTTGCCGTCGTCGAGGAGCTCGCCGAAGGCCTTGAGGCGGTGACCGATCCCCTTGGTGTAGTCGAGCCGGTCGACGCCCAGCACGAGGTGGCGCGGCGAGCCGAGCTCCTCGCGGATCGTGCGGGCGCGCTCCTGCACCTCGGGGGTACCGGCCAGCTCCTCCAGGCCCGCCGAGTCGATCGAGATCGGGTAGGCGCGGGCCTGCACCTCGCGCTCGCCGCCGTCCGACGGCACCCTGACCGTCTGGGCCCGCGCCGACGGTCCGACCGCGCGTCGGACGGCGCGCAGGAAGTTGCTCGCGTCCTGCTCCCGCTGGAAGCCGAGCACGTCGGCGCCGAGCAGGCCGTCGAGCACCTGCCGCCGCCAGGGCAGCTGGGCGAAGATCTCGTAAGGGGGGAACGGGATGTGGTTGAAGAAGCCGATCCGCAGGTCCGGGCGGCGCTCGCGCAGCATCGCCGGCACCAGCTGCAGCTGGTAGTCGTGCACCCAGACCCGGGCGGACGGGGCGGCCTGGCCCTCGGCCGCCTCGGCGAAGCGGCGGTTGACGTCGACGTAGGCCTCCCACCACTCGCGGTGGTACTCCGGCGCGGCGATCACGTCGTGGTAGAGCGGCCAGAGCGTGCCGTTGCTGAAGCCCTCGTAGTAGAGGGAGATGTCCTCACTGGAGAGCGCCACCGGGACCAGCGTCATGCCGTCGGCGTCGAAGGTCTCGGTGCCGGGCCCGGGTTGGGCCTCGTGCTCCTCGTGACCGGGGACCGAGTCGGCCGCTGATCCCGACCACCCGACCCAGGCGCCGTGGGTCTTCTTCATCACCGGTTCGAGGGCTGTCACCAGCCCTCCGGGCGACCGCGTCCACCGGGTCGTGCCGTCGGGGTCGGTGACGCGGTCGACGGGGAGCCGGTTCGCCACGACGACGAACTCGTGCCGGTCCCCCCGGCCGCGCGAGGACGTGCTCGCCACAGCAGCTCAGCTCCTTGCAGTTCGGTCGCCCTGACCATAGCCATTTCGGGTCCGCGCCGCCCCCCGGGAGGCGGTCGGCGGTGACCGCAGGAGCCGCCGCCGGACCGCCGCAGGGGTGTCGGTGGCCGTCGTTCGGCGATACGGTCGAGCACGGCGACCCTGCCGAGGGCGGTGCCACAGCCCCCGACCGGAGTGGTGGAGGTGCATCCAGGTGCGTATCTCGGACGTGCTGCGCAGCAAGGGCGACACGGTCATGACGGTCCAACCCGGCGAGACGATCAGCGGACTCCTGCGGCTCCTGTCGGAGCACCGCATCGGCGCCATGGTGGTGTCGTCGGACGGCCACACCGTCGAGGGGATCATCAGCGAGCGCGACGTCGTCCGTGCCCTCCACACCGAGGGCACGAAGCTCCTCGAGCGCACCGTGGGCGACATCATGACCTCGGACGTGCACACCTGTGATCTCCACACGGCCATCGACGACCTGATGCGGACGATGACCGACAAGCGCGTGCGACACATCCCCGTGGTCGTGGAGGGTGAGCTGAAGGGCATCGTCAGCATCGGCGACGTGGTCAAGTTCCGCATCGACGAGCTGACCAGCGAGCGCGACCACCTGTCGGCCTACATCCAGAGCTGACCCGCCCGAGCCGCCACCACTTCTCCACCGTTCGTCCGGGTCCGGTGTCGTACCGTGGCGGGCATGGCAGGGGAAGGTCGGGGCAGCGCGTCCAGTGCGGCGACCGCGCCCGGTTCGCTCGGGCTGTCGGGACGACGACTTGGCCCCTACCGGGTCGCCCAGAAGATCGGCGAGGGCGGCATGGGGGTCGTCCACCTCGCCCTGACCGACGACGGCCACGCGGTCGCCGTGAAGGTGCTGCGCCCGCACGTCGCCGGTGACCCCCAGGCACGGGAGCGGCTCGCCCGCGAGGTCGACAGCCTGCGCCGGGTCAGGCACCCGCGGGTGGCCGAGGTGATCGACGCCGACGTCGACTGCGAGACCCCCTACCTGGTCACGCGGTACGTGCCGGCCGCCCCGCTCGACGACCTGGTGCGCGAGCACGGACCGTTGCGAGGCCTCGACCTGGCCCGGCTGGGGCAGGGGCTAGGTGAGGCGCTCGCCGCGATCCACGAGGCGGGGGTGGTCCACCGCGACCTCAAGCCGGGCAACGTCCTCATGCTGGACGGGGACCCGGTGGTCATCGACTTCGGGATCGCCCACGTCGCCGACGACGTCCGCCTCACCAGCACCGGGCTGGTGATGGGGACGCCCGGGTACCTGTCGCCGGAGCTGGTCGAGGGCGACGCCGTCGTCGACGCCACCGACTGGTGGGGGTGGGCGGCGACGATGGCCTACGCCTCCACCGGGCGGCCGCCGTTCGGACGCGGACCGCTCGAGATCGTGCTGGACCGGGTGCGGCGAGGCGCCGCCGACGTCGAGGGCGCCCCGGCTGCCCTCGTGCCGGTGCTGACCGCCGGCCTGGCCGCCGACCCGTCCCGTCGGCCGCGGCCCGGGGCGCTCCGCCGTGCCGTGCAGCAGCTGCGTGACGAGACCCTCGCCGCGGACGAGCTCGGTGAGGAGGTCACCACGGTGCTGCCGGTGCGCGCGCACGCCGAGCGCCCGACCGAGCTGGTCGTACCGCCCGCGGCCGCGACCGATCGCGTCGCCCAACCGGCGTCGCCGACCGAGGTGATCGCGCCGCCGGCGCCGCCGACCGATGTCGTCGCCGTCCGTCCGCAGGCGCCGCCGACGAGTGTGCTGCCGGTCCTCACCGACCCCCCGGTGACGGCACCCGTGCCAGCAGCGGGCCACGCGTCGGGGGTCGCCCCCTACCCCGCTCACCCGTACCCGGTCGAGCAGCACCCGGTCCAGCCCTACGCCACCGACCCCTTCGCCCCGCCGCCGCAGCCCCATCCGCCGGAGCACTCGGGGCCGCCGCGCCGGTCGGGTCGCGCCGGCACCCTCGCGGCCGGGCTGGTCGCCCTCATGGCCGGGTCGATGGTGCTGCCGGTGGTGACACTCGTGGTGGCGACGGCGGGCAGCGCGGTAGCCCGCGCGGTCGACCGGACCAGCGGCCTGTTGCTGCGTCGCCGCTACGAGCGCGGCCCGCGGCGCAGCGACGCCGCGGTCGCCGTGGTGTCCGCGCCCTGGAACCTGCTCCTCGCCGCGCTGTGGTCCGTCCCGCTCCTCGTGCTGCCGGTGCTGGTCAGCGTCAGCACGGTCTTCCTCGCCGGGCTCGTCGTCGACCTGGGCACGTCGGCCGTCGGGCAGACGATCCCGCTCGCGCTGGGTGCGGCGGCGGGTGCGCTGACGGCGTGGTGGGGTCCGGGGGGCTCGTCGCTGCGGCGCGGATCGCGCTCTGTCGCCCGGGCCCTGTCGCCGGGAGCCAACGGACCGACCGTCGCCGTCCCGCTGCTGCTGGCGTTCGCCGGCGGCCTGCTGGTGCTGCTCATGATGTGGCAGTGGGCCCCGCAGTGGTACCCGCTCGACCAGGCTCCACTGAGCGACGGCGCCGCGGTGGAGCTGCCCTGATGCGTGCGTACAGTGGCTGCGTGCCCCGCTCGACCACCCACGGTGACGCCGTGTCGCTGCCCGCCCGCTGGCGGGCCGTGACCGTCGCGGTCGTGGTGGCCGTCACGAGCTTCTCTGGTCACTGGGCCGTGACCGGCCGGCCGCCGCCGCTGCTTGCTGTCGCCGTAGCCTCCGCGCTGACCGCGCTGCTCGTCGCACGACGGTCCGGGTCCGACCGCAGCGTCACCGCCATGGTGCTCGCCGGCCAGGCCGGCTTCCACGCCCTGTTCACCGTCACCTCCGGCGGGGGCTGCCTGCCCGTGCTCGGACGTGCGGCGTCGGCGGGGGTCGACCTCGCTCTCCTGCGCAGCGGCGTGGACTGCGTGACCAGCGGCCCCGTCGACACGCTCGCGGTGGCGCTGCTCGCGGGCCTGGGTGCGCTCCCCGTGCTCGCGGGGCACCTGCTCGCGGGCATCCTCGGTGTGCGCGGTGCCGGGTGGGTGGCCGGTCTCGCGCTGGCCGTTGTCGCGGTGGCCGGGGCCCTCGGAGTGCTGATGCCGGTACGCCTCGCCGCCCTGGCCCCGGTCGAGGCGCCCGGTCGCCTGCGGCAGGGACACGCGGCTCCGCGGTGGAGCACCTCGGTGACCCGGCGACCGCTCACCAGACGTGGTCCCCCGGAGGCCGTCCTCGCCTGACGCGGCACCCGCCGCGCGCAGGCCAGCAGCCCCTGCCGCACCCACGTCCTCCGAGGTGAACCCGTGCTCGACCCCCGCACCACCGCGCCTCCCGCGCGCACCGCCGCGCAGCGACCGACCGTCCCCCTCCACTCACTGGCCCTCGCAGGGCTGCTCGCGGCGGCGGCGCTCGTCGTCGGGGTCGCCTCCGTCGCCCACGCCCACAACGTGCTGAGATCGAGCGATCCCGGGGACGGCTCGACGGTGCCGGCACCCACCGAGGTGACGCTGACGTTCGACGAGTCCGTCCAGACCCTCGGCACGGCGGTCCAGGTGACCGGGCCGAAGGGCCTCCTCCAGCTCGAGCCGCTCGTCGTGGACGGTCGCAGGATCGTCCAGCCGCTGCCCGAACGCCTCGCCGCCGGCGCGTACACCGTGCTGTGGCGGGCGACGTCGTCGGACGGGCACCCGATCGACGGCACGATCGAGTTCACCGCCACGCCCGGCACGCAGGCGCCGGCACCCGCGACCAGCCCGCCCGCGGCGACGACCGCGCCGGCGACGACGGTCCCACCGTCCAGCGCCGTCCCGCCGCCCTCGACGTCGACGACCCCGACGACCCCGACGACCCCGAGCGCGACCCCCGGGTCCGGGACCATCACGGACGCCGCACCGGCGTCGTCCGAGGGTGACGGGGGGACACCGTGGCTGCCCTGGCTGGCGCTCGCCGCGGCCGCGGGACTCCTCGGCACCGCGACCTGGTGGTGGTCCTCCCGACGGGACGGGACGGCGCCATGACCCCGATGTGGAGGCGCTGGGAGTCCGTGTCGCCCTGGGTCGGCCTCGTGATCCGGCTCGCCCTCGCAGGCGTCTTCCTGGTGGCCGGCGCGCTCAAGCTACCGGACCCCGGGGAGAGCCTGCGGGCCGTGCGCGCGTACCGCCTGCTCCCCGAAGCGCTGGTGCCCGCCGTGGGCTACGGGCTGCCGGTGCTCGAGGTGGTGCTGGCCCTGGTGCTGCTCGCCGGTCTGGCCACGCGCTTCAGCGCGATGTTGTCCGCAGTCCTGCTGGTGGCGTTCATCATCGGCGTGTCCTCGGCGGCCGCGCGCGGGCTGACGATCGACTGCGGGTGCTTCGGCGGTGGTGGCGACGTCGCGGCCGAGGACACCCGGTACACCGAGGAGATCGTGCGCGACGTCGCGCTGCTGGCGGGGGCGATGGTGCTCATCCGCTGGCCCAGGACACGATGGTCCGTCGACAGCTGGCTGGCCCGCAGCACCCCGCACCACGCACATCACGATGACGAGACCGACCCGACGAGAAGGACAGTCACTCGATGACCCCCACCGGCAACACCCCCGACCAGACCGGCAAGCTGACCAAGAACCAGAGGCAGAGCGCGGCGCGTGAGAAGGCCGAGCGGTTGCGCCTCGAGGCCGAGCGACGGTCGAGGCGCCAGAAGGGCATCCTCATCGGCGCCACCGTCGCGGTGATCCTCGCGCTGGTCGTCGGTGTCGGCATCGCGGTCCAGTCCGCCCGCAGCCAGCTCTCCGACGAGGCGGCCGGCCCGCCCGGGCTGACGGACGCCGGTGGCTTCGTCGTCGGCCAGGAGGAGGCGCCCGTCACGGTCAGCACCTACGTCGACTTCCAGTGCCCCGCCTGCAAGGCCTTCGAGACGGAGAACGCCTCCCTGCTCAACGAGCTGGTCGACAAGGGCGAGATCAAGGTGGAGTACGTGCCGGTCTCGATCCTCGACCGGTTCTCGTCGGGAACCAAGTACTCGACCCGGTCGGCGAGCGCGGCGTACTGCGTCGCCGAGAACGACCCGGACTCGTTCGTGCCGTTCGTGGCGGCCCTGTTCGAGAACCAGCCCGAGGAGAACGGCACGGGCCTGCCGGACGAGCAGCTCGCGCAGATCGCCGAGCTCGTCGACGCGACGAACAGCAGCGAGTGCATCGACGGCAACACCTACGAGGGCTTCGTCGCCAACGTGACCGACAAGGCCTCCCAGGCCGGGCTCCAGGGGACGCCGACCGTCCGCATCGACGGCACCTTCATCGACGACCTCAGCAAGCAGGGCCTCGTGGACCAGATCAACGCAGCCAAGGACAAGGCCGGGCAGTCGGGATGACCGCGGACGCGGTCCTCTCGTCGCGTGGCGTCGCCCTCGTACGACCACCCGTCGACCGCCTGGCGGACGGCCTGGTCACGCACATCGAGCGCAGACCCGTCGACGTGGGGCTCGCCCGTCGGCAGCACCGCTCCTACCGGGAGGCGTTGAGCGCCAACGGCTGGACGGTGCAGGAGGTGCCCGAGGCGCCGGAGCACCCGGACTCGGTCTTCGTCGAGGACACAGTCGTGGTGGTCGGCGACCTCGCCGTGGTCACGCGTCCGGGTGCCGAGGAGCGTCGCGGTGAGACCGCTGCTGTCGAGGAGGCCGTCCGCGGGCTCGGCCTGCGAGTGGCGAGGATCGAGGCGGGGACGCTCGACGGCGGTGACGTGCTGCAGGTCGGCGACACCGTCTACGTGGGGCGCGGCGGACGGACCGACGGCGAGGGCATCCGCCGGCTCCGGGCCCTACTCGCGCCGCTGGGACGCACCGTCGTCCCGGTGGAGCTGAAGGAGGTGCTGCACCTGAAGTCCGCGGTGACGGCGCTGCCCGACGCGACGTTCGTCGGCTGGCCGGGCCTGGTCGACGCGGCGCCGTTCGGGCGGTGGCGCGACTCCCCCGAGGAGCCGGGAGCGCACGTCGTTCTCCTCGGCGGCGGGTCGGTGCTGATGGCGGCGTCCGCCCCGCGCACCGCCGAGTGGTTCGCCGACCTGGGCTTCGATCCGGTCGTCGTCGACATCACGGAGTTCGAGAAGCTCGAGGGCTGCGTGACGTGCCTGTCGGTGCTGGTCCCTGCGGAGGTGCTCACGCCGTAGCGCGCAGGAGGGGTGGCCCTAGGGGGTCGGGGACGTCGCCGTCACGAGTGACGCGTAGTCGGACGCCCGGAGCGGGTCGGTGGTGCGGGCGCCGCCGGGCAGGGGTGTCTCGACCGGCTCGCCATCGCGCAGCAGGACGACCGCGTCCACGCCGTCGATCGAGGTCAGGGACAGGACGATCTGCCCGACGACCAGCGGGAGGCGGTCGGCCGCGGGGTCGCGGAGCGCCTGCGCCACCTCGACCTGAGCGGTCCCGTCGTCCACCCGCACCAGGTCGAGCTGGACGCCGGTGCCGAGCGGGCTCGACAGGCCGGCGTCCCGCTGCTCGTCGGACGGACCGTCCTCGAGGTCGGCGAGCACCTGGTCGGCGACCGACTCGATGCCCCCGGCCTCCACCGTGAGGGGCACGTCCACGAGACGGTCCTGCCCGTCGAGCAGGAAGACGGACGGGGTCGTGGTCTGCGGGCCGACGATCGTCGTCGTCGGCTTGGCCTGGGGTGAGGGGCTGAGCAGCTCGTAGGGGACCGTGTCCGGCGCGATCTCGCGGGCGTCGCCCGGGGCCGGCAGCCCGCACCCGGCGCAGAGCGCCAGCACGGCCAGCAGGCAGGCCCCGATCCCACGGGGCACGCGCGCGGTCACCGTCGACGCTCCCGCTTCGCCAGGGGCAGGCGGGCGAGGAAGCGGGCGCCGCCGTCCGGCCGGTCGACGTACCGCACCGACCCTCCGTGTGCCCGCAGCGTCTCGGTGACCAGGCTGAGGCCCAGCCCCGTCCCCGGCAGCGAGCCGCGCGAGCCGCCCCGCACGAAGCGCTCGAAGATGCGCTCGCGGTCCTCCGGTGCCACCCCGGCTCCGCCGTCGTCCACGACCACCTCCACCATCGCCCCCTCACGTTGCACGCTGACTGCGGTCAGGCCACCGCCGTGCAGGTCGGCGTTCTCGAAGAGGTTCACGAGGGCGCGGTTGATCTGGGCCTTGTCCACCTCGACGACCAGCCGGTCCTTGCCGGGCACGTGGTCGACCAGCTCGTGGTCCCGTCCACTGGCCCGCAGGGCCTCGGCGACCAGCTCGCGCAGGTCGACGCGCGACCGGTCCGGGACCCCGATGGCCGAGTCCAGGCGGCCGAGCTCGAGCAGGTCCTCCAGTGCCGACCTGAAGCGCGTCAGCTCCTGCGCGACGAGGTCGAGGGCGCGCTGGGACGGCTCCGGCATCTGGTCGCGACGCTGCTGCATCACCTGGACGCTTGTGGTCAGCGTCGTCAGGGGCGAGCGCAGCTCGTGGCTGACGTCGGCCGTGAAGCGGGCGTCGCGTTCGACCCGCTCGGCCAGGGCGTCGACCATCGCGTTGAACGACCCGATGATCGTCACCAGCTCGGGGTCGTCGGTGCTCGGCAGCCGGGTGGTCAGGTCGCCTCCGGCGATGCGGGCCGTCGCCCCGGCCACGACGTCGAGCGGCGCCAGCACCTTGCGGGCCGACCAGCGTCCGAGCACGGCCCCAGCGATGGTCGTCAGCACCGCGAAGACGAGGAGGGTGACGCGCAGGGTGTCGAGCGTGCGGTCGAGCTCGACGGTCTGCGAGAGCTCGTAGAACTCGGCGTCGACCGCGGGCACCGCGGTTCCGACGACCACCGCAGCCTGCCCGTCGACGCGGCTCCAGGCGAGGCCCGCGCCGCCGGCTTCGACACGGTCCCGCAGCGTGGTCGGGACGAGGTCGCTCTGGGCGGTGAGAGAGGTCGAGAACCACTCCCCGCCCCTGCGGACGAAGACCACCGAGTCGGCGGGCGGGGAGACCGCCCCGAGCGCCTCGCTCACCTGTTCGCCCGCTGTCCGCAGGCCGTCGCGCACCAGGGTCGCGTCGACGAACGCCTGGCCGATCGCGGACTGCTCGCGCTGGTCGACGAGGTAGTCGCGGGCGACGAGGTAGGTGCCGACGGCCATCGTCGTGGACAGGAAGAAGGCGCCGGCCGCGAAGCCGAGGGTCACGGTCTCGCGGAGCCCGAGCCGCGGGCTGGGCCAGCGCCTGACCCGCAGTCCGGGGGAGGGGCTCACTGGGGGTCCAGGCGGTAGCCCAGGCCCCGCACCGTCACCACGATCTTCGGATGGCCGGCGTCGCGCTCGATCTTCATGCGCAGGCGCCGCACGTGGACGTCGACGATGCGCTCGTCCCCGAAGAACCCGCGGTCCCAGACGTTCGACAGCAGCGACTGCCGGCTCAGCACCCGTCCGGGAGGGGACGCGAGCTCGGTCAGCAGGCGGAACTCGGTGACGGTCAGCCGCACGTCCTCACCGCCTCGAAGGACGCGCCCCGCCCGGGAGTCGAGGACGAGCGGGCCAGCGCCGCCGTCCGACCCCTGGTCGAGGACCAGGTGGTCATCGTCCTCCGCGAGGGGTACCGCCGGTCGGGCCGCGCCGGTCCGGCGCCGGAGCGCGCGCAACCGCGCCGTGAGCTCCTTCAGCTCGAACGGCTTGGTGAGGTAGTCGTCGGCACCGGCCTCGAGGGCGGCGACGATGTCGTGGGTGTCGTTGCGGGCGCTCAGCACGACGATCGGGGCGTCGTGCCGTGCCCGGACGGTGCGGATGAGCGTGTAGCCGTCCATCGCCCCGAGCATGAGGTCGACGAGCATGAGGTCGACCGTCGTCGTCGCGAGGAGCTGGAGGGCGTCCTCGGCACTCGCACGGTCCTCGACCTCGTAGCCCTCGTCCTCCAGCGCCAGACGGACGGCGGCACGGATGCCGTCGTCGTCCTCGACCACCAGAAGCCGGTTGCCCACGCGGGCCATCGTGCCAGCCCCGGGGCGCGGGACAGCGGACGGTCGGCCCCGGGCCTGAAAGACGTCACGCAACCGCAAAGAGGACGACGGGCCGGCTGCAACACGTGCCAGGCAGATTGGGTGTCACCGTCGGGGGATCCGTCGGTGGTCACTGCAGGGGAGGTAGCGATGCGCACGGCGGAAGCACCGACGCGGTCCAGGCGTGTGGACGTCGACCACGACGTCGTCATCGTCCTCGACGACAGAGCCCTGCCCAACGGCCTGACCCGGCTCCGCCAGGTCGTGCGCGACGCCTTCCTCGACGGGGGAGCTCGCGTGGTCGTGGATGTGTCCGGGCTGCACCGGCTCTCCTCCGGGACCGTGGCCGCCCTGCTGTGGGCCAACCGTCACTGCGCGCAGCGCGGAGGCGTCGTGGTCCTGCGCAACCCGAGTGAGAACAGCCTCGGGCTGCTGCGCCGCACCGGTCTCGGGGACGTGCTCCAGGTCGTGAACGATACGAACGAACGGGGAGGTTCCTCGCGATGACAGTCACCGAGGTCCGGTGGGAGGGCCCCGCACTCAGCGGGGCGCACGACGAAGGCGAGTGGGTGGTGGAGTCGCTGGCGCGGCCCACGGGCACGACGCAGGTCCGCCGTGTCGGGACCCGTCTCCACCTGCGCGTGGCAGACCGCGCCCGGCTGGCTCCCGGGGTCTCCCGGATGGACCGCGAGAAGACCGGCTCGACCGACGCGTGGCTGCACGCCGACGGCACCGTGTCGGTGCGGTGCCTGGCAGCGCCGCCCGCACTGCACGTCGGGTCCGGCGGCTCGCGGCTGCTTCCCACCTTGCCCGGCGGCGAGGACACCCGCGTGATGGAGGACGGGGACCTGATCGTCATGTGCTCGGCCGGCGCCCTCGACCACATGCCCGCCGGCATCGGTGCCGTGCTGGCCTGGTCGCCATTGACCTTGGGAGCCACGGAACCGGCGACCCTGCTGGACCGTCTGATGTCCGAGGCAGACGAGGGCGCCGCCGTTCTCGCGCGCTACTGCCGCACACACCACCAGTCCCGTCCCGAGGAGGACCGATGACCATCAGCTCAGCGTTCTTGACCGAGATGGCCGCGCAGGTGGAAGCGGCGAAGATCGACCTGACCACCGCCTGCTCGGGTGGCGACGAGGCCGGCATCCGGGTCGCGCAGGGGCGGCTCGACGAGCTGGAGGACCTGCTCGTGCGTGCGACGGACACTGCGCTGCAGACGGTCCCCAGCCTGCTCTGATGTCACGTTGGCGTCTGACGTACCGCTCCCTGGCCGTCGTGGGGCTGGTCTGCGCGCTGATCGGGGTCGTCCTCCTGGCCGGGTTCAACGACCCGCAGTCGGGGACCAGGACGGCACCCGATCTGCTCGGGTCGCTCTTCGTCGGCGCGGCTGTGATGTCGCTCGCCGCCGTCGCGCTGCTGCGTGCCGGGCGGCGCTGACCCCGTTCTAGACTGGGTGCGCACCGCCGGCATGGCGCAATTGGCAGCGCACCTGTCTTGTAAACAGGGGGTTCCGGGTTCGAGTCCCGGTGCCGGCTCCACGTCCGAGTCCTGACGGACGGTCAGTCTGGATCGCCCTGACCTGCGGGGACGTCGCCTTCGGGCAAGGCCTGCGACTGACGTCTCGCCAGGGTCCACGCCCGCACGCTCGTCAGACCCTCGGCTCGCTAGGAACTCGCAGGAACTGCGTCGACCAGCTCTGCAAGCTGGCCGGCGGCCTCGCGTCCCAGGCCCCGATCGACGTGGGTATAGGTGTCGGCGGTGATGGCATGAGCCATCTGCCGTCCGCGTTGCGAGACAACTCTGAAAGGTCGGGGAACAGACACTGCGTCGAAGCCAACACGCGCGGTATGCGGATTCCCCTGGCTCTGGCGAAGTTTCTCCGGGGGCAGTTCGCCGGGGTCGCCGGTGAATTGTTCGACCCGCTGCCCGAGCCACTCAGTCAAGGCGTTGATCCCATCGGGTTCGAACCGCCCGTGCCTACGGAGGCGATGCGCTGTAGCGACGGAGACGCCGGTCTGTTCCGACAGTTTCTGCCACGTGAGTCCTCGCGCGATTCGGGCTCGGTCGAGCGCCGAACTCAATGCTGGAGGATCAGGGCGCCGCGACGGTCCAAGGGGCATGGCTTCACGGGAGGCTCCAGAAATGCCGGTCGTCCACGATTTATGAGCGCCCAGCCGCGATGAGGACGATGGCGAACGTAGCTACTCGCTTCGACGCACCGACCACCACCACGTCTGCACGGCCGGCCCGGCCAGCGCACTCAGGAGCAGGACCGGCAGGAACAGACCGGGTCGTGCCGCGATGGTGTCGGTGTAATCGCCCCCGAAGTCGGCGGTGCCCTCAAGCCCTGCGATGGCCAGTTGAATCCCGATCGGCAAGGTCAACCCCAAGCCGCAGGCAAACCAGAGCGGGCTTCGCAGAGGCCGGCCGCGACGTGAGATCAGGCCGTAGATCAGCAACAGCGAAAGCGCCCCCACCAAACCCCCCGCCCAGCTCTCCACCGCATCACCCGCGGCGTTCGACGACCGGTACTGAACGTGGCCGCCGGTCGGAAGACACGGCACGACACGATCGACCTTCCAGCCGACCGCGATCCCGGCCGCCGCGTGGCCAAGCTCATGAACGTTGCAGCTGCCCACCACCGCCAGTGGGAGCGTCAGCACGAACGCGGCCACTGCGGTCGCCGCCGTCAACGGTCGCCGCAGATCCGCCCACACCCACTGCCGCTCGTTCACACCAGGACCGGGCCAGAGCGTTTCATCGATCGCCACGCCCGACGCTGCAGGCCGACATGAGGCAGGGATCCGGTATTCGGTGCCTGGATCCGCGCGACCCACGATGAGCAACGAGCCATGCTCCAGCCTAGACGCGAACAGCCCGCTCACTCACGATGAGCGGTACTCATCGGTGCTCGGCGTGCTCAACCAACAGCCGGGCCAGAAGTCCGCCGTCCTACGGACGGTGCCATCTACGGGCCAGCGTCACACCGCCGCCAGAGGACCTACCCCTTCACGACATGTCCGGACAGCGCCCCGCCGCAGGCACCCCGACGAGTTGCCGCCCCGCATCCCCACCTGAGGGACGTGGCCAGCAGCGGATAGTCGGCGAGACCGAGGGAAGATACACCTTGGAGATGACCAAGTAGGGCCTCAGGATGTCAGGATCCATCGCTGTGTGATTAGTTGCATGGTGTCCCGCAGAAGGCTGAGTTCAGTCCGGGTTGTCACGTGGGGAGACGAGGCTGTGAATACTGGCGATTCCCGCCGGTCGGCCGACCTTCGCGTCGCTATCACTCGTGCGCGCCACCTCGTCGTCCTCATTCACCATCGAGTCCATTGCACTCCCTTCGCTTGCGTGGAGCAGCGCCGAGTTTGAGGCCCTTGGACGCGCGCCAGCTGGTTGTCTCGCGCTGGCATCTCGCTAGGGCTGCGGCGGATTTCGTGGCACAGGACGGCATAAGCGAGGCGACGCCGGGCCGGTCAAACTGGATGAAACCGCTGGTCAGGTGACTAGGCGGCAAGTGGCGGCACAGCCCGGGCGAGAAGTCATCCGACTGGTAAACACGGGTTCCGGGTTCGAGTCCCGGTGCCGGCTCGGAGGTCGAGTCCGATCCGTCTTCAGCCATCCTCGTCCTGACCTGCTGAAGAGAAGGCTCCGCTGTGAAGGCACGAAGGACTACTTCCCCCTGGCCCGGCCACGGACGACCCGCCCGGGCTCGAGCTGGCCGCCGCCGTAGCCCGCCTCGGCGAGCGCCTTGGGGTGGGCGAGCGGGAGGTACTGCCCGAAGCGGACGCTCACGGTCTGGTCCGTGCCGACCTCGACGCCGCTGATCTCTCCTTCGACCATGAGCGCCGGTGCGGCGAACGTCTGCACGACGTCGGCGGGGAGAGCGAGCAACCCGAAGCTGGCGGCCGTGACGGTGATCCGAGCCTCGCCCTCGCGGACGCCGTGGCTGGACCATCTCTGGGCGAGGAGGCCGGCGAAGGCCTCGTCCAGCGACTGCGTCGCGACCTCACCACTGGCGGCGACGCCGCGGTGGACGTGGAACATCCGCGCGAGCGCGAAGCTCCGCCCGTCCTCGCTCGGGTCGAAGTGGAGGTTGGTCTTCGCGCCGGGACCGATGAGCGCCAGGCCCTCGGCGGCATACGACAACCGGACGGTCGCCCGACCGGGGCCGCTGTCCACCTCCTTCCCGTCGTCGTTCAGCTGGGCCCACTGGCCGAGGCTGAGGTCGATGCTGGAGGGCTCGTCGCCCAGGCCGACGCGGTGGAGCAGCTCCTGGCCGTGGCCGATGAGGTGCCGCGTGATCTCCCGGCCGAGACGGAAGGTGCCGTCGTCGTCGCGCTCGACGTCACTCCACTCCCGTCGCTCGTCGGGGTAGGCCGCGAGCCGCTCTGCGTTGCGGGCACGGACCGCGCCGCTCGCAGAGAAGACCTCGACCTGGCCGCGGTCGCTGCCCACCGCATACCCGTGCGGCACCTGGGCGGTGCCCTTGAGGTCGATCTCGAGCACCTCGGCGATGGCTCGCGTGGTGTCGTCGCGGTCCCTGGCGCAGGGCGGGGTGTGGCTGACCACCGGTGTGGTCGCCGGGATCTCGGGGAGCTCGACCGTGAAGTCGATGTCCTTGAACGTCAGTGACATGGCGCGCTCCTCAGCAGGTCCCGCGCGCGGTCCAGAAGGACCGGCTGGTGACGGGGTCGGTGGTCTCGGCGACGCGCAGCCGCTCGTTGTAGGTCGGGGCGCCCGGGGACTCGGCCCGCAGGTAGGCCCACTGGACGTTGCTGCCCTCGACGATCTCGTTGGCCTCGGCCCAGGCCTCGCGCACCGGGATGTCGACGCGGAAGAGCCAGCTGCCCGACCAGTAGTAGAGCCACGCGGCATACATCGCGAACCACGTGCCGCGGGAGTTCTGGCCGCCGCCCGAGTAGGAGCTGTTGTGGAAGCCGAGCATGTAGTGCAGCCGTTCGAACGCCGGGATCCAGCGTCCGACCGAGTTGCTCGACGAGTGCTCGAGCAGGTCGCAGGCGTGTGTCGCGAAGATCTCGAGGTCGCTCTTGCCGAAGTCGACGGCCTCGCTCGTCGTGACGCTGCCGCCCCAGACGAGGAACCCGTCGGTCCAGCCGTGTGAGGACATCTGCATCGCATCGACGCTGTCCGAGCGCTGGGTGGTGCCGCTCGTCGTGACGAAGTCCGACTCGCGGACGTCGCTCTCGCCGTGGTTCTGGGTCCAGTCGAACTCGGAGAGCCCGCCGAGCGTCGACGCGAAGCCTTCAGCCTCGAGCCGACGGCCGTCGATGCCGTCCTTGATCCACCAGGACCCCACGTACTTGGCCATGGTTGTGCCCCTTGCGTGTCTGGGTGTCCATCGCTGTGATGGCTACTCGCAAGGAGTGCGCGGGCCTGCCGTGAGATACGTGCGTCGGGCTTTGGCGTGTGAGCGCCGCACCGGCGCCCGTCTGCTCGTTGGGCCGGGGCGACGAGGATCACCACGAGAGGCAAGCAGACCTCTTCGGCCGAGGTAGGCCGCTGGGGGGCTACTTCTTCTTGCCGTTGCCGCCGAGGTCGACGCAGATCTCGCCTGTCACCGTCTCGGTGAAGCTGCCCGCGGGGTCGAGCAGGTCCTGCACTCCCGCCAGGGTGAGCGTGCCCGTCGCACCGTCGAGCTTCCCGGTGGCCTCACTCACGTCGCCCGACGCCGTGAACTCGCCGGTTCCCAGGTCGAGCGTGCCACCGAGGTCGAGCGTGAGGGTCGCCCTGTTCGTGGTGAACGTGATGTCGCCGGCGAACGCGATCCCGGTCGGCGTGAGACCGGTGACCTCGAAGGCGGCCGCGGTCGTGCCCTGCAACAGGCCCCCGCCACGGATCTGGGCGACGGTCCGGATCAGGCCCGGTGGGTCACCGGCTTGCGGTGGAGCACCCTGGCCTGCGCCTTTGGCGTTGATCTGGTGACAGGACTCCCCGGCCGAGGCAGATCCGGCAGGGACCAGCATCAGCAGGGGCAGCAGCAGGGCCAGGACGGCAGCGCGTCGCATCAGCGACCTCCTTCTCCGGCGCTGGCGAGGTTGCCATCGCCACCCCCTCGATCGAACCTAGTGAGTTGGCGGGTGGTGTCAATGGGCGCGAGTGAAGGCGTCGAGGGCGTGCAGTCTCGGTTGATGCTCGACACCTCGTCCCGCCCGTCCTCGGCCTGCGGCGACCCTCAGCCAGACACCGACACGGTGCGGCCGATCATCGTGCCCTGCTCCACGAGATCGGCGTGGACGCAGGCCACTCCGTGGCGCGACACCTTGCGACCGCGCCTGCTCCCGTCGGTGGAGACGAAGTGGTCCACGGACTCGTCGTCGCTGAGGTAGACCGGCTGCACGATCGTCCAGTCCAGCCCTGAACTGCGCAGAACGTCCTCCTGCACAGCCGTGTCCGCGATCTGGGGTCCGATCAGGAGCGCGAAGAACAGCCGGTCGGTCATGCCCAGCAGGCGCCGCGTCTCGCCGACACCGTACGAGGACTGGACGACGACGCGGCGGATGCCGGCACGCCGCGCGGCAGCGACGACCGCGGCCGTACCGCGCGAACGCACGTCACCGGTGGTGCTCTGCGCGCCGCGCAGGCGCACGCGCAACGGGGGCTCGGAGATGCCGAGCGTGACGACGACGGCAGCCATGACCGGGCATCACCCGATCGAGTAGGTCGGTGTCCGTGGCGTCGCCGTCGACCGTGGTCAGGCCGGGGCGAGGGGAGAGCGTCGAGGCGTGGCGGGCGAGGGCGGTCACGCGGTGACCGCGCTGCAGCAGCTCGCTGCAGACGGCGCGTCCGGATCCGCCCGTTGCGCCGATCACGAGGATGTCCATGGGGTGCTCCTACCTGAGTTGGGGTGGGGCCGCTCCGGGGAGCGCTCGTTGATCCTCGCAAGATCAGGCTGGATGATCTATCGTCGGAAGTGCAGAATCCTTGATCGATCGTCCGGGAGCCCAATGTCCACGATGATGCCGTGGGAGCACGCGGATCCGCTGACCGAGGCGCTCTACCAGGTGCGCATGCGCGGGGCGTTCTACTCCTGGACCGAGGCCTCCGCCGCAGCGTCGGTCGAGATGCCGCAGCTGCCGGACACGCTGACCTTCCACATCGTGGCGCGCGGCACCGCCTACCTCGAGGTCGACGGCGAGGATGCGGTCGCGCTCCCGGAAGGGCAGCTCGCGCTCGTCCCTCGGGGGATCGGCCATCGCGTGTCCACGGAGCCGAACGCGCCGCTGATGGGTCGTGCCGACCTGCTGCCGCAGACGATGCTCGGCGACTCGTTCTCGATCCTGAGGCTCGGTCCCGCGGACCGGGAAGCGCCGCTGGCCATGCTCTGCGGCGTCGTCGCCTTCGACTCATCCGCCGTGCACGACGTGCTCGCGGTGCTGCCGTCGATCATCCGCGTCGACTCGGCGGCTCACCCGGTGATGGCGGCGCTGCTGCCGCTGCTGGCCGGCGAGCTGCGCGTGCCGCGACCCGGCGGTGACGCCGTGTCGACGCGGCTCGCCGACGTGCTCGTGGTGGAGACCGTGCGTGCCTGGCTCGCCGAGCAGCACGACGCGGTCACGGGATGGGTGGCGGCTCTCCGCGATCCTCAGCTCGGCCCGGCGATCGCCGCGGTGCACCGGGCGCCCGGCGACCCGTGGACCCTCGGAGCGCTGGCCGAGCGCGCGAGGATGTCGCGGTCGGGGTTCGCCGCGCGCTTCACCGAGGTCGTCGGCACGTCGCCGATGGCGTACGTCGCGGCCACCCGGATGCACGCAGCAAGGACGATGCTCACCGACGGCGCGACCGTCGCCGCGGTCGCCGGCGCGCTCGGATACGGTTCGGAAGCCGCCTTCAGTCGCGCCTTCTCGCGCATCACCGGGTTGACGCCGGGGCGTGTGCGGCGAACTGCCTGAACAGGTTTCAGCAGCCGCGCGGTGCGTGAGTAGGGCGGCTGAGCACGGCCGTCCGGTTCGCAGTGTGCGAAAGGCCCGCGGTCGGTGGAACGTGCCCCGCACCGCGGTGGACGATGCGGCACACGCCACCATCTTCAGCCCGGGAGTGCCTGTTCGGGGAGTTGGCGGGCTGGATGCGGGCGACGGGAGGACGCGATCGATGCCATGGTGGAGATCCTCAATCGACCACTGGGGGTGGTTCGTGGGATTCGCGGACAGTGAACTTCCTGGGCTCCCCCCGAGGCCAGACCGTCGATGTCCGAGCCCAACCTGATCGCCCGCGGGGGAGCTACCCACCGTCGCGAGTACGGCTGGGCGCGCTGATGTCCTCGTGGCCGTGCCGTCTCACCTGTCCGACCCTGCGGCTCGCCGCCCGCATGCTGGCACCGTCGTCCCCGCCGGTGCTCACCTCGGTGCGAACCACTGCACGGCTGGTGGCGCTGACGATCGACGATGGCCCGCACCCGGTCACGACACCCCTGTTGCTCGACGTGCTCGAGCGGCACGGCGCCACTGCGACGTTCTTCCTGATCGGCGAACGGGCCGCGGCGCACCCGGAGCTGGTGCGGTCCGTGGTCGCGGCGGGCCACGAGGTGGGCAACCATCTCTGGCGCGACCAGCCCAGCTGGCGGCTGCCCCCGGCCCGGTTCCGCGAGGAGCTGACGACGACGAGTCAAGCCCTGGGCCCAGCGGGTGTGGTCTCGGTGTTCCGACCGGGGTCCGGCGCCTTCACGCCGCGGATGCTGCGCGACGCGGCCCGGCTGGGACATCGCTGCGTCCTCGGGTCGCCGTGGCTGGTGGCCACGAGCTACTCCCCGGACCCGTTCGCCCGAGGACGCCGCCTGGCGCAGCGCGCGCACCCCGGTGCGATCGCCGTCGTGCACGAGGGGACTGCAGAGCGGGAGCCGGTCGCGACCGCCGTCGACGGGCTGCTCAGCGCCCTCCACGACGTCCGCCTGCACGCCGTCACTGTCAGCGAGCTGGTCCAGGCGGCGCAACACTGATTGACGGGTATGAGGATCCCGGCGATCGCCGTTGGCCTCGCTGTGTGCGAGGACGAGACAGTGACGGAGGCCCGGGCACAGGGCCATCGTGATCGACCGGGACTCGGCGTTCAGGGGGACTCGCGGTTGGACGCACAGCGGCTACCGGCGCCTCGACGACCCGAGGAGCGTCTGGCCTGGTGTGTGCCGTTCACGGGCTCAGGGAGCAGCGGCGGCGTCCAGAGGCACCCACGCGGCGGGGTCGGCGATGAACATGCTCAGCACCGTGAGCGCCGCGCCGGTCATCGCTGCGTCGGCTCCGGCGCGTGCAGCCCGCACACCCGCCCGTTCCCAGGGCGCGGCGAGCACCCGCGTGCGCAGCTGCTCGGTGATCGCCGGCGTGAGCAGGTCGACCAGCGGTGCGTAGATCCCCCCGAGCACGACCTGCTCGACGTCCACCAGGTTGACGAAGTTCGCAAGCGAGGTCCCGAGCGCACGGCCTCCCGCGACCAACGCCGCCTCGGCGCGGGGCTTTCCCGCATCGGCCGCCGCCCTGAGTGCCTCGATCGGCAGCGACACGTCGAGCCCGGCAGCCTGCATCAGGGCGTCCTTGCCCGCATACTGCTCCAGGCAACCCGTTGCGCCGCAGGAGCAACGAGGGCCGCTCGGGTCGACGACCGTGTGGCCGAGCTCGCCGCTCCAGCCGTGTCGCCCGACGAAGACCTCGCCGTCGAGCACGATCGCCGCGCCGATGCCGACCTCTCCGGAGACGTAGAGGAAGCTGTGGTCGGCACCCTCCGTCCGCGACTCGGCCTGCGCGGCGAGGTTCGCCTCGTTGGCCAGACGGATCGGCAGGTGCCGCAACGGCTCGTGCGCACGGACCAGGGCCACGACGTCGACGTCGCGCCACCCGAGGTTGGGCGCCATCCGCAAGGGGCCCGTGACCCTGTCGACCAGACCGGGCAGAGCCAGACCCAGCCCGGCGAGCCGCGGGTGTGGCGCCGCGCCCGCGGCACCGCCGAGCTCGGCCAGCACCTCGTCGATCAGCGCGACGAGCTGGTGCAGCACGGCGGAGGGCTCGCTGTCGCGGAAGTCGCCTCCGTCCTGCCGGCGTGCGAGGACGTTGCCGCCGAGGTCGAGGGCCAGCACCCCGATGTAGTCCACGTTCACCTCTGCGCCGAGGGCAGCGACCGTGCCCCGGGCGGGCACGAGCGGCACGGCGGGCCGGCCGGCGTTCGGCACCCGCGCGGGAGCGAGCTCGGACACCAGGCCGGCCGCGATCAGCCGGTCGACGAGGGCCGAGACGGCGCCGCGGGTCAGTCCGGTGGCAGCGGCGACGTCCGACCGCGAGACGGGATCGTGCGCCGTCAGCACATGGGTCAGGACCACGTGCAGGTTGTGCTCGCGCAGGCTCTCCTGGCGGGCGGCGCGGCCGCGGCCCGGACGGCCTACGAGTGGGAGGCCAATGTCGCCCCGGTGCGTGCCCGGGACGTGGGAGCCGTCCCCTTCTGTGTCGGTCACATCCTTGACAGTAGCGGGATCAGGCAATAAGTTCGAACGAAGAACAAATCTCGAACAAGGAGTCACCGTGGATCTGACCCCCACCCCGCAGGACAAGTTCGCCTTCGGCCTGTGGACGGTGGGCTGGGAGGCGCGCGACCAGTTCGGCGCTGCCAGCCGCCCGCACCTCGACCCGGTCGAGTCGGTGCGACAGCTCGCCAAGCTGGGTGCCGCGCACGTGACGTTCCACGACAACGACGTGGTGCCCTTCGGATCCGATGCCGCCACCCGCGACCGGATCCTGAGCCGGTTCAAGGATGCGCTCGAGGAGACCGGCATCACGGTGTCCATGCTCACCACCGACACCTTCGCGCACCCGATCTTCAAGGACGGCGCCTTCACGTCGAACGACCGCCGAGTGCGCCGCTACGGGCTGCGCAAGGTCGTCGAGAACGTGGACCTCGCTGCGGAGCTGGGGGCCGAGACGTTCGTCATGTGGGGTGGCCGGGAAGGCTCCGAGTACGACTCCGCGAAGGACCTCAAGGCTGCACACGACCGGTACCGGGAGGGTATCGACACCGTCGCCGGCTACATCAAGGAGAAGGGCTACGGGCTGAGGATCGCCATCGAGCCCAAACCGAACGAGCCCCGCGGTGACATCCTCCTTCCGACGGTCGGCCACGCCCTCGCGTTCATCGCGGAGCTCGAGAACGGCGACATCGTCGGCGTGAACCCCGAGACCGGGCACGAGCAGATGGCGGGTCTGAACTACACGAGCGGTGTCGCACAGGCGCTCTGGGCGAACAAGCTCTTCCACATCGACCTCAACGGCCAGCGGTCGATCAAGTACGACCAGGACCTCGTCTTCGGCCACGGTGACCTGTTCTCCGCGTTCGGGACAGTGGACCTGATCGAGAACGGCTTCCCCAGCGGAGGCCCCCGGTACGACGGGCCGCGCCACTTCGACTACAAGCCCTCTCGCACCGAGGACATCGAGGGGGTGTGGGACTCCGCGCTCGCGAACATGCGGACGTACCTGATCCTGCGTGAACGGGCTCGCGCCTTCCGCGCCGACCCCGACGTCCAGGAGGCACTGGAGGCCTCCGGAGTGTTCGAGCTCGCCGAGCCGACGCTGGGCGAGGGTGAGAGCCTGGGCGACCTGCTCGCCGACCGTTCCGCCTACGAGGACCTGGACGTCGACGCCGTCGCCGCGCGAGGCTTCCACTTCGTCCGGCTGAACCAGCTGGCGCTCGAGCACGCCCTCGGTGCCCGCTGAGGGTCGATCGGAAGGGGACTGACCGGTGAGCACTCTGGTCGCTGGCGTGGACTCGTCCACCCAGGCGTGCAAGGTCGTCATCCGCGACGCCGAGTCGGGTGCCCTGGTGCGCTCGGGGCGGTCGCCGCACCCGAGCGGCACCGAGGTGCACCCGGACCGCTGGTGGGAGGCGCTGCAGGCGGCGATCGCCGACGCCGGTGGGCTGGACGACGTCGCGGCGCTCGCCGTCGGCGGCCAGCAGCACGGCATGGTCGCGCTCGACGAGGACGGCGCCGTCGTGCGGGACGCCCTGCTGTGGAACGACACCCGCTCGGCCCAGGCCGCGCTCGACCTGATCCACGAGCTCGGTGACCGTGACAGCGAGGCCGGCGCGCAGGCGTGGGCCGATGCTGTCGGCTCCGTGCCCGTGGCGTCGCTCACGGTGAGCAAGCTGCGCTGGCTCCGGGACGCGGAACCCGAGAACGTCGCCCGGGTCGCGGCGGTCGCGCTGCCGCACGACTGGCTCAGTTGGCGTCTGGCCGGGCACGGTGCCGGCTCCGGCGCCGCGGGCCTGAGCGCGCTGACCACCGACCGCTCCGACGCCTCGGGCACCGGCTACTGGTCGCCCAGCACAGAGGGCTACCGACCGGACCTGCTCGAGCTCGCGCTGGGACGCGAGGTCACGGTGCCTCGCGTCCTCGGGCCCTCCGACGTCGCGAGCTCGTCCGGGCGGCTCGTCATCGGTCCGGGCGCAGGCGACAACGCGGCGGCAGCTCTCGGCCTCGGCATGCGCGACGGCGACGTCGCGATCTCGATCGGCACGTCCGGCGTGGTGTCGGCGATCTCGCGCACCCCGACCGCGGACGGCACAGGGCTCGTCAACGGCTTCGCCGACGCCACCGGTGCCTACCTGCCGCTCGCGTGCACGCTGAACGCCTCCCGCGTGCTGGACGCCGCGGCCCGCATGCTCGGTGTGGACCACGCCGGTCTGAGCGCGCTCGCCCTGGCCGCAGAAGCGGGTGCCGACGGCCTGGTGCTGGTGCCCTACCTCGAGGGGGAGCGGACGCCCAACAAGCCGGACGCGACGGGCGCGTTGCACGGAATGCGCCTGGACAACACCACCCCCGGGCATCTGGCGCGCGCGGCCGTCGAGGGCCTGCTGTGCGCGCTCGCCGACGGCCTGGATGCGCTACGCGCACAGGCAGTCCCGGTGCACAGGCTGCTGCTCATCGGTGGTGGCGCGCAGTCCGTGGCGGTCCGGCGGATCGCGCCGACGGTGCTCGGCGCCGATGTCGACGTCCCTCCGCCAGGCGAGTACGTCGCGGACGGCGCCGCCAGGCAGGCGGCATGGGTCCTGTCCGGCGCGGATGAGCCTCCGGCGTGGTCGTCTTCGTCGGAAGCAGCGACTCAGTCGGCTGACCCGGTCCCCGCCGTCAGGGACCAGTACGCCGCCGTGCGCGAGCTCACCACGACCCGCGGCAGTCGGTGAGCAGCACCGCACGGCGGAACTGGGCCGGCAACATCGAGTACTCGGCGCGAGGGCATCACCGGCCCACTTCCTTGCCGGAGCTGCAGCAGGTCGTGGCCCGGGCTGAGAATGCGCGGGCCCTGGGCACCGGCCACTCGTTCAACCGGATCGCCGACAGCCCCGGTGAGCTGGTGTCGGTCGCCGGGATGCCTCCCACCATCGAGGTCGACACCGTCCGACGTCAGGTCGAGGTGGCCGGTGGTGTGCGGTACGGGGAGCTGGGGCGGGAGCTCCAGCGCCACGGACTCGCGCTGCCCAACACGGGTTCACTGCCTCACATCTCCGTGGCCGGCGCCTGCGCCACAGGCACCCATGGCTCGGGCCTCGGCAACCAGACCCTGGCGGCCGGCGTGCGCGCCGTGACCCTGGTGACGGCCACGGGCGACGTGCTCACGATCGACCGGTCGGCCGGTGAGGACTTCGACGGCGCCGTGCTCTCACTGGGGCGGCTGGGCGTGGTGGTCAGCCTGGTTCTCGATGCCGTCCCGAGCTTCATGGTCGCCCAGACCGTGGTCGACGAGGTCGGCGACGACGTGGTCCGTGACCACCTCGCCACGATCCTGTCCGCCGCATACAGCGTCAGCGTGTTCACCGACTGGGGGCCGGAGCGCCGCAACCGGGTCTGGCTCAAGGAACGCGTCGGCCGGACCGGTGCCTGGGACGGGGAACCCCTCTGGGGTGGCCGTCCGGCCGAGGTCGAGCACAACCCCATTCACGGGATGCCGGCCGAGAACGCGACAAGTCAGCTCGGTGTCCCCGGTCCGTGGAACGAACGGCTGCCTCACTTCCGCCTCGAGTTCATGCCCAGCAGCGGCGACGAGCTGCAGTCCGAGTACCTGGTGCCGCTCGAGCACGCGGATTCTGCGTGGGCGGCCCTGTCGGAGCTGCGCGAGATGCTCCACCCGGTGCTGCAGATCTGCGAGATCCGTGGCCTGGCACCGGACCCGATGTGGCTGAGCCTGACCGGGGGCGTCGCCAGCGGCGCCTTCCACTTCACGTGGGTTCGCGACGGGGCTGCCGTCGCCCCGCGAGTAGCGGCGATCGAGAGAAGGCTGGAGGCGTTCTCCGCGCGACCGCACTGGGGAAAGGTCTTCAGCACGGACCCTTCGGCGCTCGGTCGCCTCTACCCGCGGCTTCCTGACTTCCGCCGGCTCGTCTCGGAGCTCGACCCGGCAGGGAAGTTCGGTAACGAGCTGGTGGACGGTTGGATCGGCCTGTAGGCCTTCCGCACCGAGTCGCTCATCGTCGCTGCCACGCCTCGAGCGTGGCTCGGGCACCGTGCGCGTGCAGGGACTCCAACGCGGCGAGGTACTCCTCGGTGAAGCGCGCCTGGTGCTGCAGGTCGTGGAACAGGTCGCGGTCCTCCAGGAAGGCCAGAGGTTCAGCGGTCTGGCGGCGGGCACGTTCGGTCACCTGGTCCCGGCGCCGGTCGACGATGTCGATCGGTTCACCCGACTCGTCCACGCCTTCGGCGTAGCGCGCCCAGGAGGCGACGACGAGGGCGGAGCGCCGCACGTCGCCTCCGCTCGCGAGCTGGTGCCGGATCACCGGGACCAGCCACTTCGGGATGCGGTCGGAGCTCTCGGCGCACAGTCGCGCCAGGGTGTCCCGGATCTCGGGGTTCGCGAACCTCTCGATCAGCTGGCTCTTGTACTCGGCGAGATCCACGCCGGGCACCGGCTCCAGGGTCGGGGTCGCCTCGTGGTCCATGTAGTCGAGCAGGAAGCCGGTGAAGAGGGGGTCGCTGCAGACCTCGTGGGTGTAGCGGTAGCCGCTCAGGTAGCCCAGGTAGCAGAGGGCCTGGTGGCTGGCGTTGAGCAGCCGCAGCTTCATCAGCTCGTACGGCTCGACGTCCTGGACCACCTGCACCCCTACTTCCTCGAATGCCGGTCTCCCGAGCGGGAAGTGGTCTTCGAGCGCCCACTGCGTGAACGTCTCGCAGACGACCGGCCAGCCGTCCTCGACGCCGGATGTCTTCGAGAGCAGCTCCCGGTCGGTGTCCGTGGTCACCGGCGTGATCCGGTCGACCATCGAGTTGGGGAAGGCGACGTGCTCGGCGATCCAGCCGCCGAGCTCGGGATCACGCAGGGTGGCGAACGCCGTGATCATGTCGTGGGCGACCGTGCCGTTGCCCTGGATGTTGTCGCACGACATCACGGTGAACGGCTCAGCGCCGCCAGCGCGCCGACGCGCCAGTGCCTCGGTGATGAAGCCGAAGGCAGTGCTGGGTAGGCCCTGCGCCTCGATGTCCGCCCGGATGGCCGGGTCGCTGTCGTCGAAGTCCCCCGTCGCCTGGTTGACGTTGTAGCCGCCCTCGGTGATCGTCAGCGACACGATCCGCGTGGCCGGGTCCGTCATGCGGCCCAGCACCCTCTCCGGACCCTCCGGCGCGAACAGGTAGTCGACGATCGACCCGATGACGCGAGGCTCGGTCGAGCCGTCGACGTGCTTGACCACCAACGTGTAGAGGCAGTCCTGCGCCCGCATCACCTCGAGCATCGAGCGGTCCTGCGGGAGGAGGCCGACCCCGGTGATGCCCCACTCCGTCGCACCTCCCTGCTCGAGCAGCCGGTCCACGTACATCGCCTCGTGGGCGCGGTGGAAGCCGCCCACCCCGAAGTGCACGATGCCTGTGGTGACTGCGCTGCGGTCGTATGTCGGAACCGCAACGCGCGTGCCGATCTCGCCCAGGTTCTTGCTGTTCAGCCCGGTCATCGGGACCCCTCCGGATCGTGGGTTGCTGAGTTAGACCCCGTTCGCGACCGCTACTTGACCGCGCCCAGCGACAGGCCGCGCACGAGCTTGTCCTGGGCTGCGAAGCCGGCGATGAGCACGGGGAGCGAGACCAGGGTGGCCGCCGCGGTCAGCTTGGCCAGGAAGAGCCCCTGGCTGGAGATGAACCCGACCAGGAAGATCGGCGCGGTCGCGGCCTGGACCGAGGTGAGGTTCACCGCGAACATGAACTCGTTCCAGCTGAAGATGAAGCAGATCAGGCTGGTGGCCGCGATCCCCGGCCCGGCGATCGGCGCGACGATCGACACGAGGGTCCGGATCAGGCCGGCACCGTCGATGCGGGCCGCCTCGAGGACCGCGATGGGAACCTCCGCCAGGAAGGACCGCATCATCCACACCGCGATCGGCAGGTTCATCGAGGTGTAGAGGACGATCAGCGTCGCGATGTTGTCGAGCATCCCGACCCTCTTGACGATCAGGTAGATCGGCAGCAGGGCGGCGATCGGCGGCAGGAACTTCGTCGAGAGGAAGAAGAACATGACGTCGGTCCACTTCCTGATCGGGCGGATCGACAGCGCGTACGCCGCCGGGATCGCCAGCAGCAGAACCAGCCCGGTGGACAGGACGCTCGCCATCAGCGAGTTGAGCAGGAAGGGCGTCACATTGCGGTCGAACAGGGCGCCGTAGTTCTCGAAGGTGATCGGGGCGAAGATCGACGGTGGGTTGGTGGCTGCGTCTGCCTCGATGTGCAGCGAGGTCAGCACCATCCACGCGACCGGAAGGAAGAAGATGAGGGTCGCCGCCCAGGCGATCACCGTCCACCCGAGGCCGGCCTCGGCCGCGGTGTCGTCCTTCGTCCGACCCCAACGACGCCATGGCGGGGGACGCCTGGTGGCCCTCGTCGCCGGAGCTGCGCCGGGCGCGACCGTCTGGGAGGTGGCGCGTGTGTCGGTGCTCATCGGGACATCTCCTCTTCGCTGAACAGGGACGAGATCACGCGGAGCGCGAAGGTCGCGACGATGATCGTGCCGATGACGACGACCACACCGGCGGCGGCCGCCTCGCCGTACTCGAACTTGCGGAACGTGGTCAGGTAGATCTCGTAGGGCAGGTTCGTGGTGGCCGAACCAGGCCCACCCTGGGTGATCGTGAAGATCGCGTCGAAGGTCTGCACCACGTAGACCGAGCCGAGCAGGACCGCCAGCTCGATGTAACGCCGCAGGTGCGGCAGCGTGATGTAGCGGAAGACCTGCAACGGTCCCGCCCGGTCGATCTTGGCCGCCTCGAGGATGTCCCCGGACTGCGACTGCAGCCCGGCAAGCAGGAGCAGCATCATGAACGGCGTCCACTGCCACACCAGGGCGGCGATGACGGCGGGCATGGGCAT
Organism: uncultured Actinomycetota bacterium; assembly: GCA_963843835.1. GTDB lineage: Bacteria > Actinomycetota > Actinomycetes > Actinomycetales > CAWJMD01 > CAWJMD01. The sequence continues at coordinate 386,637 of CAWJMD010000003.1, read as the reverse complement.
CGAGGAGATCCAGTCGATGATCGGGCCCTCCTCGGCGCCGAACAGCTGCCAGACCCAGTTCAGCACGCCGTTGAACAGGCCGTAGTCGGGGTTGTAGAGCGCGTGCTTCCAGAGCAGCGCCGCGGCCACCGGCATCACGAGGAACGGGGCGATGAGCAGCGTCCGGGCGACCCCGCGGCCCGGGAACTTGCGGTCCAGCAGGATGGCCAGGCCGAGGCCGAGCAGCATGCTGATGACCACGACCGATGCGGTCAGCACGACGGTGTTGGCCACCGCAGATCGGAGCCGGGTGTCGGTGAACACGGTGGCGAAGTTGCTCAGCCCGGCGAACGAGCTGTACTTGCCGAGCCCGAGGAAGCTGCTGTCTCCGGGACGCTGGATGTTCCAGTTGAGCGTGGAGATCCCGATCGTCAGCAGGAACGGGATCTGGGTGACGACGATCGTGAAGATCAGGGCCGGAAGCAGGGGCCCACGACGGAGCCAGGCCTCCTTGCGGGACATCTCCCTGGGCGGCGGAACCGGCGGCGGCGGCTGCGCCTCTGCGGGGCGGTCGGAGAGGGTGGCGGTGGTCATCTCTGCCTCCGGGGTGGATCGGCGGTGCGTGGACCGGTCGGGCCGGCGACGACCGGATCGGGGGGCTGGGCACCGGGGTGGGCCGAGCCCGTCGGCCCACCCCGGTGCCCAGGTCGTGCTACTGGTAGTTGCTCGCCACGTCCTCGGCCAGCTGCTGGCCCTTGTCAAGCGCCTCCTTGACGGTGCCTCGGCCGGCGATGGCCGCGGCGATGTCCTGGGACACCTTGGTTCCGAGGTCCGAGAACTCGGGGATGGCGACGAACTGGACGCCGACGGTCGGTCGCGGCTGAACGCCGGGGTTCGTCGGGTCGGCCGCCTCGATGGCCTCGAGGGTCTTCTCGCCGAAGGCGGCGGACGCCTCCTTGTACTCCGGGATCTCGTACGTGGACTCGCGCTTGCCGGCGGGGACGCGGGCCCAGCCCAGCTCGTTGCCGACGAGCTTCTCGTAGTCCGAGCTCGAGGCCCAGGCCATGAACTCCGCTGCCGCGTCGGCCTTCTTGGTGGTCTTGGGCATCGCCCAGGCCCACGCCCACAGCCAGCCTGAGGCGTCGGTCTCCTTGACCGGCGCGGAGGCGTAGCCGACCTTGCCGGCGACCTTGCTGATGCTCGGGTCCTCCAGGGACCCGGCGGCAGAGGTGGCGTCGTACCACATGGCGACCTTCTCCTGGCTCATCGCGTTCAGGCACTCGGTGAAGCCGGCCTGCGCTGCGCCGGGCTCGCCGTGCTGCTGGACCAGGTCGACGTAGAAGGTGACCGCCTCGGTGAACTCGGGCGAGTTCACCTGGGGCTGCCAGTCCTCGGTGAACCAGGTGCCGCCGAAGGTGTTGACCACCGTGGTGAGCGGCGCGAACATCTCGCCCCATCCGGGGAGACCGCGAAGGCAGATCCCCTTCATGCCGGGCTGGATGCCGTCGACCTGGGCCGCGATGTCGGCGACCTCGGCCCACGTGGGCTTGTCGGGCATCGTGATGCCCGCCTGCTCGAGGATGTCCTTGCGGTACATCAGGAAGGACGACTCGCCGTAGAACGGCATCGCGTAGAGCTCGCCGTCTGTGGAGAGCGACTCCACGATCGGCTTGATCAGGTCGTCCTTGTTGAAGCCTTCCAGGTCCTGGTACTGGTTCAGGGGGGTGAGCCAGTCGTTCTTGGACCAGATCGGGACCTCGTAGGCGCCGATGGTGGCCACGTCGTACTGACCGGCCTGGGTGGCGATGTCCTGCGTCACTTTGTCGCGGAGCTCGTTCTCCGGGAGGATCGTGTAGTTCACCGTGATCCCGGTGTCCGCGGTGAAGCTGTCCGCGGTGAGCTTCTCGATGTCCACCATCTGCGGGTTACCCACCATGAGGACGTTGATGGACTCGGCACCGTCGGCGCTGCCGCCGGAGCTGCCCCCGGCTCCGCCGCATCCGGCGAGAACCAGGCTCCCGATCGCCGCTGCGGCGATCGCGATCCTGCGTGTCGTGGCCTTGCTGGTCACGGGGTACCTCCACTGGTTGGGTGACGCTGTTTCGTGTGGTGCATCGGATGGGTGCGTCTCACGTGGCTGAGACCTCCTTTGTCATGCCCTGACGACCTGGGGGCCCAGCACGCTGTAGCGATGTGCGTCCGCGGCGCTGACGCCTGTGTCCGTGAACAGCACCTCGAAGTCGGTGAGGTCGCCGAAGTGGCAGAAGCTCGCGATGCCGAACTTGGTGTGCACGCCGACGAAGACCCGGCGACGGGAACTCGCGATGACCTGTGCCTTGACGGCGGCCACCGCCGGGTCCGGAGTGGTGAGGCCGTGACTTCGCGAGATGCCGTTGGCGCCCATGAAGGCGACGTCGATCACCAGCTCCTTGAGGATCCGCGTGGCCCAGTGGTCGACGGTTGCCATGGTCACGCCACGGAGCCGGCCACCGAGGAGCATCACGGTGATGTTCGGCTCGTCCGCCAGGGCGCCTGCTGCGAGCAGCGACGACGTGACCACCGTGAGCTTGGCTCCGGGGCGCAGGTCGGCCGCGATGGCCTCGGCCACGAGCTGCGGTGTGAACCCCTCGTCGATGTAGACCGACTCCGCCATGTCGAGACGCGCCGCGGCCGCGGCGGCGATCCGGCGCTTCTCCTCGAGCATCCAGGTGCTGCGGTGCTGGACGTCGCTCTCGTAGCCGATGCCCTCGACGGGGTGTGCCCCGCCGTGCACCCGCTGGAGGCTGCCCCGTTCCACGAGATGACGCAGGTCGCGGCGGACCGTCTCCGGTGCCACCTGCAGGTCGTCGGCGAGGCTGGAGACGTGCACGGCTCCGTCGTTGCGGGCCCGGGCGAGGATGTGTCGCTGGCGCTCCTCGGCTTCCATGGCGGTGTGCCTCCTGGGACCGAACCTCCGGTGCTGACCGGTGTGACCGGCGTCACGAACAACAGTCTGCTCCGGGTTGACGTCAGAACGTGAGCCCGAACGGGCTGTCGAGCGCGCCCGAGTCGGGTCTGGCTCGCGGGCCAGCACCACCGCGAAACCCCATGAAGCGGGCATGGCCCGGCCCGGTCGCGCCCGAACCAGGAGATGGCGCTGCCCGATCGGACTTCGGGTCGGGCATCGAATGAGGGAGATCGGTCTGCACTCACCGCGCGAAGTGGGGTCAGCCGCCTACCCGGTCACGGCCGCACTCGGCGCGTCTCGTAGGCCCAGATGACGATCTGCACGCGGTTGCGCGCGCCGATCTTGGTCATGAGGCTCGCGACGTGGAACTTCACCGTGCTGAGGCTGATGTGCAGCCCGTCCGCGATCTCGGGGTTCGACCGTCCGCGTGCGACAGCGATGACCACTTGCTCCTCACGGTCGGTGAGGGAGACGACGGGCTGAGTGGGCGTCGAGGGGGCCGACTCGGCGAAGTGGGCCAGCAGCCGGGCCGTGATGCTGGGGGCGATCAGCGCATCGCCGTCGGCGGCGGCGTGGACGGCCTGGGCCAGCAGGTCGGGTCCGGCGTCCTTGAGGAGGAAGCCGCGGGCGCCGGCGCGGAGGGCGCCCGTCACGTGCTCGTCGGTGTCGAAGGTCGTGATGACGACGACGGCGAGCGGCTCTTGCACGTCCGGTCCGGCAAGAAGTCGCGTCGCCGCTACCCCGTCGAGGTGCGGCATGCGGATGTCGAGCAGGCACACGTCGGGCCGCAGCCGACGGGCGAGCGACACGGCCTCGCGCCCGTCGGCGGCCTGGGCGATCACCTCGATCCCAGGTTGTCCGTTGAGGATCGTGGCCAGCCCCGCGCGGATGATCTCCTGGTCGTCGGCGACCAGGACGCGGAGGGTCACCGGCCGCCGCCCCCGTCGCGGGGGATGGTCGCTTCGACCGTCCAGCCACGGCCCGGCAGCGGGCCGGCGTCGAGCGTGCCCCCGAGCAGCGACACGCGTTCGGCCATCCCCACGAGCCCGTGGCCGGGTGTGCTCAGCGCGGGTAGGCCGTGCTCGCCGTCGTCGGTGACGCTCAGCCGCACGGTCTCGGTCCCGCCGCTGATCCGGACGTGCACGGTGGACGCATGCCGTGCATGGCGCTTCGCGTTCGTGATCGACTCCTGAGCAACTCGGTACAGCGCGGCCTGGACGGGGGGTCGCAGGTCTGTGAGATCGCCCATCCGCTGGATCTCGACCCGCGGGCCGGGGGCTCCGTCCGACGCGCTCAAGGCGTCGACGTCCGCGACTCCACGCTGGGTGAGCATGGACTGGGCGTCGCCTCGGCGCCGCAGCGTCGTGACCATCGCTCGCATCTCGGTCAGGGCGCGCGAGGCCTCACGCTCGATCGACGCGAGAGCGTCCGTGGCTCCCGGCAGGTCGTCGGACGCCGCGAGCACCCGTCCGGCCTGCGCCTGGATCGCGATGGCGGAGACGTGGTGGGCCACGGTGTCGTGCAGCTCGCGGGAGAGCAGCTCCCGCTCGTCGGACCTGACCCGCCCGAGCCGCTGGACGAGGATGATCCGCCGGTAGCGGATCGCGAGACCCAAGGCTGCGGCGAACAGCAGGACCACCAGACCGCCGACCGCGTCGACGACGCCGGTGACATCGGTTGCCACGCTGATGATCCACTCCGCCAGTGCGATGACCGACCCGATGGCCGCCTGCCGACTCGTTCCCCACCGGAAGAGCGAGAACACGAGAACGACGACGAAGGTGCCGGCGTAGAGGAAGAACGGCTCGCCGGTCCACACCACCGAGGCCAGGTCCACGAGCGCGAATGCGCCGAACCCCAGGGCCACCACGGCCAGCGGGTGGGTCCGGCGCCACAGCATCGCCAGTGCCAGGAGCACACCCAGAAGCACACCGACCGGCGGCCACACCATGTCCTCGCGGGCGATGGCCTCCACGATCGCCGTCCCGGCCGCGCTGGCAGCGAGCAACCAGTCGCGCCACACCCGGACCGGTGGACGCATGACGTCGGGCTCGAGCCGCAGCCAACCGAGGGTCGTCGTCACAGGCACAGCGTAGGGACGGGACGACACCATCGGATCGACCGGATGGGCGGCCTCCACCTGGCCGATCAGCCAGGTCCGCTCCGACCCGTACGCCGGTGCGGTACTCACCATGGCGCATCACGCTGGACCCTCCACACACCACGAGAAGGAGCAGGCCCGTGAGAACGACACCTCCCCTGCAGTACCGGGACGCACCCGTCGACGTGAGGCTCGTGCTCTCCTCACTGTGGATCGCGATGCTGTTCGTGTTCGCGTACGTCGACCTCTTCGCGTTCTACCGCGCCGACGTCCTCGAGGCCGCGCTCGCGGGCACGGTGGAGGGCACGACCTTCGTTGTGAACCAGGTCTTCCTCACCGGCACCCTGGTCTACATCCTGCTGCCGGTCCTGATGGTGGTCCTCTCACTCGTCCTTCGACCGCGACTCAACCGGACCGCCAACATCGTCGTCGGCGTCCTCTACGCGGTCAGCATCGTCGTGTCGTGCATCGGCGAGCAGTGGGTCTACTACCTCCTCGGGAGCGCCGTGGAAGTGGTCCTGCTCGGGGTCATCGTCCGGAGTGCGTGGAGGTGGCCCTACGCCGAGACAGTGCGTCCTTGACGCGCGAGGTAGGCCTGCCGCGCCTCAGCGCTGCCGTGGTGGTGTGTGAGGTCGTGGAGCTCGTCGGGCTCACGGCCGTCGACGACCGGGTTGATGTGGACGACGACGCTCTCGACGTGGGCGACGTCGTGGAGCACCTGGTGCTCGACCTCCTCGGCCACGGCGTGGCTCTCGAGCACGGTCAGACGAGAGTCCACGGCGACGTCCGCGTCGGCCTCGAGCCGGTGGCCGCTCCAGCGAGCGCGGACGCGACCCACACCGAGCACGCCGGGGACCGCGGCGATCACCGAGGTCAGCTCGTCGATCAGTCCCTCGTCGACGCCATCCATCAGGCGCCGCGTGGTCGTGCGCACAGAGCTGACCAGGATCCACAGGATCGCGGCGGCGATGAGGAATCCGACGATCGCATCGGCCTGCGGGAAGCCGGCCCAGACCCCGATGACGCCGATAACGACCGCGATCGACGTGAGGCCGTCGGCGCGGGCGTGCTGACCCTCGGCGACCAGGGCGGCCGAGCCCATCCTGCGACCTGTGCGGATCCGGTAGACCGCCACCAGCTCGTTGCCGGCGGCGCCGACCAGGCCGGCGGCCAGGACCCACCACAGGTTGGTCAGCTCGCGTGGGTTGACCAGTGCCTCGACGGACTCCCAGACGATGAGACACGCTGAGAGGGCGATGACCCCGGAGATGAAGAGGCCGACCAGGTCCTCCGCTCGGCGGTACCCGTAGCTGAACCTCTTGCTGGCAGGGCGTTGGCCGATCCGGAACGCGATCACGAGCGGGATGGTGGTGGCTGCGTGCCCGACGTTGTGCAGCGTGTCGGCCAGGAGGGCGATCGATCCCGAGATCGCGACGATGAACATCTGCAGGACGGCGGTCACGCCCATCCCTGCCAGGCCGATCCATGCCGCCCTGATGCCGTCCCTGCTCGACTCCTCAGCGGACTGGATCGCCTCGTTCGAGTCGTGCGAGTGCGGGGTGAGCGCGTGCCTGACCTTGGCCCACGGGCCGCGTCCGTGGTCGTGCTCACGCCCGTGCGGGTGCGTGCGTTCCCCGTGCTCGTGGTGTGGCGTGTCGTCGCTCATGGATTCGGGGGGCCTGTCTCGACGGGGGCTGACGTGGACGAGAGGGGTTTCGCGGGTCGCACGCTACAAGTGTGTGGCAGCGTGGTCAAGATTGTCGACAATCCAGAGGCATCGCACGTGACGTGACGACTCTGGCTGGCCTGGGTGAGACAGATTCGACGTTCTGCGCGATTGTTGACAATCGCACGGCGTGCTGCCTAGCCTTGCCGCACGGCGGCCACGTCGAGCGAGACCTCGCCGACCGCTGCGGAGACCGCCCCGACCAGGTAGGTGACGGGAGAAGAATGGAATCGACGCGTCGCACGGCGTCGCGAGCGAGGGTTCCCAAGCGCACCCTTTCGTCGGTCATCACGTCGCAGGTGAGGCAGCGCATCGTCGACGGGACGTACGCGCCCGGCACCCAGATGAACGAGACGGAGCTGGCGGCGCGCTTCGCGACCAGCCGGGGTCCGGTTCGTGAGGGACTGCAACGGCTCGTGCAGGAGGGCCTCCTCGTCAGCGAGCCGCACCGCGGGGTGTTCGTCCCCCGGCTCACACCCGACGACCTCGACGACCTCTACCTCGCTCGCTCGGCCATCGAACGTGCCGCCATGCTGCGTCTGATCGACCGTGGGCTCAGCGCGGACTCGCTGGCAAGCCTGGAGCAGGCGCTCGGCGAGATGGCGCTGGCACTCGAACGTCAGGACTGGACCGCCGTGGCAGGGGCCGACCTGCGTTTCCACGAGATCGTCGTGGCTGCTGCCGGCAGTCCTCGGTTGGTCCGCATGCACTCGTCACTGGCCGGGGAGACCCGGCTGGGGCTCAACCTCCTGGTCGCGACCTACCGAGGTCGTGGGGACTACCTCGAGGAGCACCAGCGCATCTTCGGGCACCTCGTGGCCGGGGACCGTGAAGGACTCGTCGCAGAGCTCGAGACGCACATGAGGACGGCTCTGACCACGCTGCAGCGCGACGACGCGCCAGAGGCTCTCAGGAGCGGGCACGGTGACCCCGGAGACCTGCCGCGGCAGCCCCGGACGGGGAGGTGAAGGCAGTGGCATCGCACTTCGGCGGTCACGAGGATGCACCCGGGTCCGGTCGGAAGAGACACGGGCACAGTCACTCTCATGCCGCCCTGACTGCCACGGGACGCAACCGCGGGCGCCTCATCGCGGTGCTGTGCATCACGCTCGGCGTCGCGATGGTCCAGGCGGTCGGTGCCTGGCTGTCGGGATCGCTGGCCCTGCTGGCCGATGCCGGGCACATGTTGACGGACGCGACGGGAGTGGGCATCGCCCTCTTGGCCGCCTCGCTGGCCATGCGGCCGGCCACTGACGCCAGGACCTTCGGATGGCAGCGTGCCGAGATCCTGGCCGCTCTCGGCAACGCCGTGATCCTCTGCACCGTGGGCGTCCTGGTGATCCGCGAGGCCTTCCTGCGCTGGAGCTCCACACCCGAGGTCGACTCCACGCTGATGCTGTGGGTCGCGGTCGCAGGTGCCGTCGCCAACGCCATCTCGCTGCTGATCCTCGCGCGGGGCAGGGGCCAGAGCCTGAACATGCGCGGGGCCTACCTCGAGGTCCTCGGAGACCTGCTCGGGTCCGGCGCGGTCATCGTCGCGGCTGTCGTGATCGCCACGACGGGATTCCTTCGCGCCGACGCGATCGCGTCGTTCGCGATCGGTCTCATGATCCTGCCGCGCGCGGTGTCGCTCCTGCGGGATGTCGCCGACGTGCTGATGGAGGCGACCCCGCGCGACGTTGACCTCGTCGAGGTGAGAGACCACATCACGGGCCTGCCGGGGGTCGTCGACGTCCACGACCTGCACGCGTGGACGATCACCAGCGGCGTGCCGGTGCTCTCGGCGCACATCGTGCTGGCTGCCGAGCAGATCGACCGCGACCTGGAGTGCGCGACCCTCGACAACCTGGCCGAGTGCCTCAAGGGACACTTCGACGTCGAGCACTGCACCTTCCAGCTCGAGCCGATCGGGCACGCCGACCACGAACCCGCGACGCACGCCTGAGGCGCGCTCAGGCCATGTGCCGGTCCGCCACCGCCAGCGCCTCGTCCAGCACAGCCAGACCCTCCTTGGCCTCCGTCGGCGTGATCGTGCACGGCGGCACCACGTGCAGCCGGTTGAAGTTGGCGAACGGGATGAGCCCGTTCGCCTTGCACGCGGCGACCACCTCGTTCATCGCGGGGCTCGAAGACCCGTACGGCGCCAACGGCTCTCGCGTCGCCTGGTCGCTCACCAGGTCCAGGCACCAGAACACACCGAGGCCGCGCACCTCCCCGATGCTGGGGTGGCGCTCGGCCATCTCGCGCAGCCCGGGCCCGAGGACGTCCGCCCCGATCGAGGCGGCGTTCTCGACGATGCCCTCGTCGCGCATGGCCGTGATCGTCGCGACGGCGGCGGCGGTGGCGAGAGGGTGCCCGGAGTACGTGAGGCCTCCGGGGTAGGCGCGTGTCGCGAACGTATCGGCGATCGCGTCCGAGATGATCACGCCACCCAGCGGGACGTACCCGGAGTTCACGCCCTTGGCGAAGGTGATGAGGTCCGGGGTGACGTCGTGGTGGTCGAACGCGAACCACGCACCGGTGCGGCCGAAGCCGGCCATCACCTCGTCGGCGATGTAGACGATGCCGTAGCGGTCGCACATCTCGCGGACGCCGGCGAGGTAACCGGGCGGCGGGACCATGATCCCCGCCGTTCCGGGGATCGTCTCGAGGATGATCGCGGCGATCGTGTCGGGTCCCTCCATCGCGACCGTGTGCTCGAGGTGGCGCAGCGCGCGCTCGCACTCCTCCGCCTCGGTGGTCGCGTCGAACTCCGAGCGGTAGAGGAACGGGCCGAAGAAATGAACGACGCCGGAGGTGCCGTTGTCGTTCGGCCAGCGCCTCGGGTCACCGGTCAGGTTGACGGCGGTCTGCGTGCCGCCGTGGTAGCTGCGGTATCGCGACAGCACCTTGGGGCGTCCGGTGTGCAGCCGCGCCATCCGCACCGCGTTCTCGACCGCTTCGGCGCCACCGTTGGTGAAGAAGACGCGGTTGAGCCGGTCCGCCGTCAGCTCGGTGATGAGGCGGGCAGCCTCACCGCGGACGTCGTTCGCGTACGACGGCGCGATCGTGCAGAGCCGGGAGGCCTGCTCCTGGATCGCCGCCACCACCTTCGGGTGCTGGTGGCCGATGTTCGTGTTGACAAGCTGCGAGGAGAAGTCGAGGTAGCGCCTACCGTCCCCGTCCCAGACGTAACAGCCCTCGGCCCGGTCGATCACCATCGGGTCGAGCGTGGCCTGGGCCGACCACGAGTGGAAGACGTGCGCGCGGTCGAGGTCGTAGGTTCGCTGGCTGGCGCTGTTCACGGCGTGGCCTCTCGGTCGTCGGTCAGTCGTTCTGCGGGAAGCCTAGGTTGAGACCTCCGTGGCTGGGGTCGAGCCACCGCGAGGTGACGACCTTCCCGCGGGTGAAGAAGTGGACGCCCTCGGCGCCGTGCGCGTGGCTGTCGCCGAACAGGCTGTTCTTCCACCCGCCGAACGAGTAGTAGGCCATCGGCACCGGGATCGGCACGTTGATGCCGACCATGCCCACCTGGACCTCGTTCTGGTAGCGGCGTGCCGCGCCGCCGTCGTTGGTGAAGATCGCCGTCCCGTTGCCGTAGGGGTTCGCGTTCACGAGGTCGAGGGCCTCGTCGTAGCCGTCGACGCGCACGACCGACAGCACCGGTCCGAAGATCTCGTCCGTGTAGACGCTCATGTCGGGGGTCACGCGGTCGAACAGCGTTGGCCCGAGCCAGAAGCCGTCGGCCTCTCCGTCGGGCTGGACGGCGCGGCCGTCGACGACCAGCTCGGCACCGGCGCTGACGCCGTCGTCCAGGTAGGAGGCGACCCGGTCCCGGTGCTCACGGGTGACCAGCGGCCCCATGTCGCAGCCCCGGCGGCCGTCACCGGTCCTCAGCGTCGCCACGCGGTCGGCGATGCGCGCGACCAGGTCGTCGGCGATGCTCTCGACGGCGACGAGAGCCGAGATCGCCATGCACCGCTCGCCCGCGGAGCCGAAGCCGGCGTTCACCGCCGCGTCCGCCGCCAGGTCGAGGTCGGCGTCGGGCAGCACGACCATGTGGTTCTTGGCCCCGCCCAGCGCCTGGACCCGCTTGCCGTGGCGCGTGCCCGTCTCGTAGACGTACTGGGCGATCGGGGTGGAGCCGACGAAGGACACCGCCTTCACGTCCGGGTGCTCGAGGAGCCGGTCGACGGCGACCTTGTCACCGTGCGTGACGTTGAAGACGCCGTCGGGCAGGCCGGCCTGCTTCCAGAGCCTCCCCACCAGCATGGCGGCGGACGGGTCCTTCTCGCTCGGCTTGAGCACCACAGTGTTCCCGGTCGCGATCGCGATCGGCACGAACCACATCGGGACCATCGCGGGGAAGTTGAAGGGGGAGATGACGGCGCACACCCCCAGCGGCTGGCGGATCGAGTAGACGTCGACCTTGGTGGAGACGTTCTCGGAGAAGCCGCCCTTCAGCAGGTGCGGGATGCCGCAGGCGAACTCGACCACCTCGAGCCCACGTGTCACCTCGCCGACCGCGTCGGAGTGCACCTTGCCGTGCTCCGCGGTGATCAGCGCCGCGATCTCCTCCTTGTGGGTGTTCACCAGCTCGCGGAACGCGAAGAGCACCTGCGTCCGCTGCGTGAGGGACGAGTGGCGCCACGACGCGAAGGCCTCGTCGGCCACGGCGACGGCGCGGTCCACCTCCTCGACCGAGGCGAACGGCACCTCGGCCTGGACGGTCCCCAGGGCCGGGTCCCAGACGGGCCCCGACCGACCGGACGTGCCCGCGACCTCGGCACCGCCGAGCCAGTGGGTGAGCCGGCGGGGATGGGTCGGCGTCTCGGACGGGGCAGCGGCGGTCTGGGTCATGGGTCGATGCTCGACCGACTCGAGCGTCCGCACAAGCGGCAGACTGTAGCCTTGGGGAGTCGATCCCGGACACACTGTCCAGGCCTAAGGAGGCGTCGGTGCCCCTCACGGTGCGGGATGTCCTCGCTATGCCTCAGGTCCAGCACGCCGCGCCGCGCGTGGTCGCGGGCCACGACCGCCTGGACGGACCCGTCCGTTGGGTGCACGTCGCCGAGATCCCGGACATCGCACAGCTCCTGCAGGGCGGTGAGCTCGTGCTCACCACCGGCATCGGCCTGCCCGAGGCGGACGCCGAGCTGCGCCGCTGGGTCGACGCGCTCGCAGACGTCGGTGTGGCCGGCATCGTCGTGGAGCTCGGTCGGCGCTTCACCGCCGGCCTGCCGAAGTCGCTGGTCGCCCGCGCCTCCCGCCGGGGTCTGCCTCTGGTCGAGGTGGAACGCGAGATGCGTTTCGTCGCCCTCACCGAGGCCGTCCACTGGGCGATCGTCGACGAGCAGATGGCCGTCCTGCGGGCCAGCGACGAGATTCACCGCACGTTCACCGAGCTGTCGGTCGAGGGCGCCGAGCCGCAGCAGGTGCTCCGCGAGACAGCCCGCCTCGCGGGTCACCCGGTGGTGCTGGAGAACCTGGCGCGGCAGGTGCTCGCCGTCGACGCGGACCCCGGGCAGGCCGAGGACGTGCTCGACCGGTGGGAGACCAGGTCGCGCGAGGTCCAGACGCCGGCTCGGACGCACTTCGACCCCGCGTCGGGCTGGTTGGTCACGACCGTCGAGGCGCGCGGGAACGCCTGGGGACGATTGGTTCTCGTGTGCGGCTCGGAGCCGCCGCCGCTGGCGACCGTGCTGCTGGAGCGGGCGGCTTCCACGATCGCCCTCAACCGACTGGTCGCGCTCGACCGCTCGTCGATCGAGCGCCAGGCGCACAGCAGCCTCCTGTCGAGCATCCTCAACCACTCGGCGTCCACCCGTGACGTCGGTGTGCGCGCCCACGCCCTGGGCGTCCCGCTGGAGAAACGGCGGCTGCTCGGTGTCGTCGTCCGTCCGCAGCGGGTCGGCCCGGGTGCCGGGCTCACCGTCCACGAACGGCGGCGTGCTCTCGTGGAGTCAGTGGACGCCGCGGTGAGGTCCGCCGGGCTCACTGCCATCACCGGCGAACTGGACGAGCCGTTCGGCGGGGGTGCGGTCGGGCTGCTGGTGTCGCTCGCGACGGCCGACACCGACGACGACGCGCTCGCGGCACTGTCGACGGCGGTCCACGCCGGCCCCAGCGCGCGCGGGCGAGCGACCGAGGGCGTGGTCGTCGCCGCCGGGTCCGTCGTCGGCTCGCTGGACGGCGCCCGCCGGTCGCTGGTCGAGGCGGCGCAGGTGGCCGACGCGGCACTGCACGCAGCCGAGGACAGGCGGTACTACCGGCTCCTCGACGTGCGCCTGCGCGGCCTGCTCCACCTGCTCAGGGACGACGCGCGCCTGCAGACCTTCGTCGAGCGCGAGCTCGGGCCTCTGCTGAGCTACGACGAGCGACACGGCACGGCCCATGCCGGCGTCCTGGACGCCTACCTCACGGCCGGCCGCAACAAGCAGCGCGCGGCCGCGGCGGCGGGGCTGTCCCGGTCGGCCTTCTACGAACGGCTCCAGCTGATCGAACGCGTGCTGGGACTCGACCTGGGCTCCAGCGAGACCTGCCTCTCGCTGCACGTCGCCCTGATGGCCCGCGACGTGATGCGGCTCGACCGGTCCTTCACACCCGGGTAGGTGCTGCCGGTCAGCCGCGGACCTGCCACCGCGTCGGGCCGTCGTCGCCGCCGGGCGTGTACGAGCACTGGAGACCGGTGCGCACCGAGCGGTCCAGATGGCGTGCCATCAGGGGAGCCACCTCCTCGAGCCGGCGGATGGCATCGCGGATCCGCCCGCTCACGGCCTTGCGCGCCCTCTCCGCAGGGTCGTTCGCGCTGTGGCGGATCCGGCCGCCGAGGCCGGTGACGCGCCGCAACTCGGCCAGCAGCTGGCGACGCTCCTGCTCGAGCCGCTCGACCCGGCCTGCGTCGTTGTCGCTCCCGGCCTGGTCGAGCTCCGTGTCGAGCTCGTCGAGCCGTGCCCGGTAGGCCCTGAGCGCTGTCAGGTCGACCATCTCGTCGCTACCCGTCGTCCCGGGGAGCCCGCCGACGAGCCGGAGCGCCGAGACGTCCTGGCCCGGCCGGGTGACGAGGACGGCGAGGTCGGCCAGGCCCTTCACGTGGGGGAGCGTGGCCTCTTCGCCGCGCCAGGAGACGGTCCAGAGCCCCGCTGACCGGGTGAGCTCGGCGACGTCGCGCGCCTCGGCGGAGTCAGCCGCCGACGCGCGGGCCGCGTCAAGGTCGTGGAGTGCGTTCTCGCCCAGCCGGACCCACACCGCTGCACCGATACGTTGCGCGCTCTCGACCGACTGCTCGAGCATCAGCCTGGCGTACTCGGCGTCGCCAAGCTCGGCAGCGAGAATCCCTGCCGCGTGCGCGAAGGGCCCGGCGAAGGCGACGACGGCGCCGTTCACGCCACAGCTGTCGCTCAGGGGCTTCACGTCGTCGAGCAGCGCTGCGCACAGGTCGAGGTCGTGCAGGGCGGTGGCGGCCTCGGCCAGGTGACCCACCAGCACCGAGCGCAGGTACGAGCCCTCACTGCGCCAGCCGCCCGCCTCGGCCACCATGGCGACCTCGCGTGCAGCCTCGTCGAGGTCCCCGGCCGCGGCATGGGCGCCGGCGGCGACCGCGTGGGCCAGTACCGGTGCGCCCGTCCACCACCGGACGGCGTCGGTCGCGAGACACCGCAGCCCGTCCGGGTCGTCGGTGATCCGGGCCAAGGCAACCCGCTGCGACATCAGGACGTTGCCGGTGTCGGGCTCGTGGATCTCCTTCCCGAGCCGAGCTGCCGCCGTCATCGCCGAGTGGGCCTCGTCGGCGTCACCGTCCAGGAGGGACAGGGCGGTCCGTCGGGTCAGCAGCATGTACCTGTCCCGCCGCTCCCCACGCGAGTCCAGCAACCCGAACCAGCGGTCCAGCACCGGCCGGAATCCTGCTGAGCCGGACTCGAGCAGACCGTTGGCCTCGAGGAGCAGACCCTCGGCCAGGCGGTCACTGTCGCCGAGGCGGGCTGCGACGGTGGCGATCTCGTGGCCGAGCGCGGCCCGCTCCCGCCCGGTTCCAGGTCCCCACAGGGCGTCGTGCCGGGCGAGCAGGCAGGCGGCGAGCGCGTCGTCGTCACCCGACTCCCGCCCCAGAGCCAGGGCCTTCTCGCTGAGCGGAAGTGCTCGGTGCCGGTCCTCGGCGACCGAGTGCTGCAGCTCGCGCGCCAGGGCCGCCGTCACGCGCGCCTGCCGCGGCAGGTCGTGGCCCGTCACCGACGCGAGTGCCGACTCGAGCTGCGCGACGATCCTGTCCCGCGGGGCCGAGAACTTGGCGCCGAGCCGCTGGACGGCGAGGGCCACGTCCGCCTCTCGCTCCGGACCCGGCGCTGACCGTGCCGCCTGCTCCAGCAGCGTGCGCGCGACGTCGGGGTCACCCGAGCGGGCCTGGTGGTCGGCCTCGTCCATGAGCATCTGCGACAGGACGTCCGGGTCGACGGCGTACCCGGCGTCGGCCGACGCCGTCCGGACGCGGCGCAGGTGCGCGGCCGCCTCCGCGAAGGCGGCGCGACGTCCTTCGTCGCGCGCCGCCTCACGGGCCCAGTGGATCGCAGTGCCTGGGTCGTCGACGGCGATGGCCTGAGTGAAGTGTCGCGCCAGGTCGCCTGGTGGCACGGACGCACCGCGACCGAGCCGGCCCTCCAGGGCGTGCCCCACCCGGCCGTGCAGCCTCGCGCGGTCGGCGACCCCCAGCCTGGCGTACAGGGTCTCGCGGAACAGGTCGTGCGTGAACCAGAGCTCGTCGCCGGGCCCGGTACGGACGAGGCCTGCCTGCACGCACGACGCCAGGTGCTCGAGGACGGCCGCCGACGAGAGGTCGGCCACCTCACCGAGAACGTCCGGCAGAAGCCGGTTCCCGAGCACGCTCGCGGCGTCGAGCACGATGCGGCTGTCCCGGGGGAGGGTGTCCAGACGTCGCGCCACGGCACCGGCCACCGCCGTCGGCAGCGGGCCCTCGCTCCCCGACCCGGGCAGCCTGGCGAGCTCGCTCACGAACAGCGGGTGCCCGCCGGTTCGGGCGTACAGGTCGCCGGCGACCGTCGCGGCCACCTCCGGGCCGCTGATGGACGCGACGAGCTCCTCCACGTCCGCCAGAGCCAGGCCCTCGAGGTGGATGCGGTCGGTGTGCGAGGCGAGCGTGGCGAGCCGCGCCTGCCCTGTGCTGTCGAGCTCGTCGTGGCGGAACGCGCCGACGACCAGCAGCCGGGCCCTCACCGGCGCCGCGACCACGTGGTCGAGCAGGTCGAGTGTGGAGGAGTCGGCCCACTGGAGGTCGTCGAGGACGATCACCACGTGCTGGTGCTCGGCGAGCGTCTCCAGCCAGCGGACGACCGCGTCGAGCAGCAGCAGCCGTTGCCGGTCGGGGTCGTCCGTCGTGTCCCGCACCGGCCCGAGGTCGCGGACCACGGTCGCGAGGAACTCGCCGTGCAGGCCCGCCGCTGCGACCGCGGCGTCGCGACCGACCGCACGCACGAGGTCGTCCATCGCCTGCATCCACGGCCAGAAGCCCGGCGCACCCTCGCCGTGCCAGCAGGTGCCCCACCCGACCAGCGTCGTGTCGTCGGTCGCGTCGTCGATCGCGGCACGGATCAGGGAGGTCTTGCCGATGCCGGCCACCCCGCTCACCAGCACCGCGGAACGACGCCCCGCCTCCGACGCCAGCGCCGCCTGGACCAGCCGGTGACGTGGTTCGGCGCGGCCGACGAGCTCCGTCCCCCGGGGTGGCGCCACGGCGTGCCTCCAGACGAGCCCGGCAGATCGCCAGATCGGATCTGGCGGAGTCAGCACCGGCTCCAGCGCCTCAAGGATGTCACCTCCAGGAAAGGACGATCCGATGACATTCGACGCGACTCACTACAAGACGACCACCCGACGGCAGTGGGAGGAGTACGCAGGCGGCTGGAACGACTGGTCGCCGCTGCTCGAGAGCTGGCTCGGCGAGGCGACAGAGCGGATGCTCGACCTCGCCGGTGTGGCGGGCGGTGCCCGCGTGATCGACGTGGCCGCAGGTGCGGGGGGCCAGAGCATCGCGGCTGCCCGACGGGTCGGTCCCGAGGGCAGCGTGCTCGCGACGGACCTGTCGCCCGCCATCCTGGAGCACGCGTCCGTCGCCGCGAAGGCCGCCGGCGTCGACAACGTCTCCACGCTGGAGCTGGACGGCGAGCAGCTGGACAGGTTGGCCGCGGCCAGCTTCGACGCGGCGATCTCCCGTGTCGGGCTGATCTACTTCCCGGACCGTCACCAGGCGCTCAGCGGTATCCACCGGGCGCTGCGCGACGGCTGCAGGTTCGCCACCATCACCTACTCGACGGCGGCGGCCAACGGCTTCTTCTCGGTCCCGGTGTCGATCATCCGCGAACGTGCCCAACTGCCCGCGCCCGCACCGGGCCAGCCCGGTCCCTTCAGCCTGGCCGACCCCGAGGTACTGGAGCGCGACCTGACCCAGGCCGGGTTCCGCGACGTGAAGGTGGAGGTGCTGAGCGCGCCGGTCCGCGTCGCCTCGGCGGCGGAGTGCGTCCGTTTCGAACGCGAGTCGTTCGGCGCCCTGCACCAGATGCTCGGCTCGTTGTCGCCGTCCGAGCAGGACGACGTCTGGGGCGAGATCGAGACCGAGCTCGGCCGGTTCGACACGGCCGACGGCTTCGTCGGACCGTGCGAGCTCCTCGTGGTCGGAGCATCGCGATGAGCGTGCGAGGTGAGTTCCGGGTCGTCGCGGTGCAGGAGACGCCCGCGTACCTCGACCGCGAGGCCACGCTCGACATCGTGGTCGACCACGTCACACGGGCCGGTGCGGACGGGGCGGACCTCGTGGTCTTCCCCGAGGCATTCGTGCCGGGCTACCCCGACTGGGTCTGGCGCAGCAAGCCGATGAGCGAACCTGCGTGGTTCGCCCGGTTCGAGTCGCAGGCGGTCGACCTCGGCCGCGACGCGCTCGACAAGGTGCGCACCGCGGCCGAGGCCGCAGGTGTCTGGGTGGCGCTCGGGGTCACGGAGCGGAGCCACTCGGGGACGCTCTACAACGCGGTCGTGTACGTCACCGACCGCGGCGAGATCGCCGCGGTGCACCGGAAGCTGGTGTCCACGGGCCCGGAGCGCCTCGTGCTGGGCAACGGACAGGGAACCACCCTGGCCGTCGTGGACGTGCGGGGCGTGAAGGTCGGTTCGTTGATCTGCTGGGAGAACTACATGCCGCTGGCCCGGATGGCTCTGTACGAGAAGGGCATCGATGTGCTGCTGGCACCGACCTGGGACAACAGTGACGTCTGGCTCTCCACCCTGCGGCACAACGCCAAGGAGGGGCAGGTGTTCGTCGTCGGGGTCAGTGCCTTCCTCACCGGCCGTGACGTGCCGAGGGACCTGCCGGGTGCCGACGACATGTACGGCGACGACACCGACTACCTGTCCAAGGGCAACACCACGATCGTCGCCCCGGGCGGCGACGTGATCGAGGGCCCCCTCATCGCCCGGGCCGGCACCGTCGCCGCCACGCTCGACCTGGACCGCATCGCCGCGGGACGCCGGATGATCGACCCGGTCGGGCACTACGCGCGACCGGACGTGGTGTCGCTGGTGGTGCACTGAGCGACAGGGGAGCCGGCCGGACGCCGCTGCTAGCGTCCGGCCGGTGACCTCCTTCGTGACCGTGGGCGCCGGCTGGCGTGCGGAGTTCTTCTGGCGCCTGGCGGAGGCGCTGCCCGACGTGGCGTGCGTCGGGGCCGTGGTGCGCTCGCAGCGGTCGTTGCGGGTCCCCGAGTTCACGTCCGTCGAGGAGTGCCTGCGAACGGCCCGACCCGACTTCGTCGTCGCGGCGGTTCCCTGGGCCGCGACGCCGGGGGTCGTCTCGGAGGTCGTCGCCGCCGGTGTGCCCGTGCTGGCCGAGACCCCACCCGCTCCTGACCTGGACGGGCTGCGCGCGCAGTGGGCCGACGTCGGGTCGTCGGGGCTGGTGCAGGTGGCGGAGCAGTACTCGCTCGTGCCGGCCCACGCCGCGAGGGCGGCCGCGGTGCGCTCGGGAGCGATCGGTGCGCCGACGCAGGTGCAGGTCTCGTCCACGCACGGGTACCACGCGGTCTCGCTGATGCGTGCAGTTCTTGGCGTCGGGTACGGCCCCGCGACCGTGCGTGCCACGAGATCGACTGCGCCACTGGTCGACCCGCTCACCCGCGACGGATGGACGGACGACCCGGAGCCGAAGCCTGCGACGACGACCATCGCCACCATCGACTTCGGCGGCGGCCGGTCCGGCCTCTACGACTTCACCGACAACCAGTGGCACAACCAGCTGCGGTTCCGGCGCATCCTCGTGCGCGGGACCCACGGCGAGCTGCGGGACGACGAGGTGGTGCGAATGGTCGCGCCGCGGACGGTCGCCCGGTCGCCGCTGGTCCGCCGCCAGACGGGCTACGACCTCGACCTGGACGGCTTCGAGACCGACCACATCACGTTCGGCTCCGACGTGGTGTTCCGCAACCCATACGTCGGGAACCGTTGGAACGACGAGGAGATCGCGATCGCGACGCTGCTGGACGCGATGGCCGCCTGGGTTCGCGGCGAGGGCCCTGAGCCGTACCCGCTCGCGGGTGCGGCTCAGGACCACCTCATCTCGCTCGCCATCGACGAAGCCGCCGACACCGGGGCGGAGGTCAGGACCGGGACGGAACCCTGGGCCGCAGCCGAGCGGTCTGGCTGACCACGGTCAGGGCCAGGACGAGCAGGGTCGTCTCCACCGCCATCGCGGCCACCCCGAGCGGCTCACCCCAGTTGCCGATGTCGTCAGTGGCCCCGGGGAGGCCGACGCTGCGGCTGACGATGATGCCGAGCAGCGGACCCGTTGCCACGCCGGCGGCGAGCAGCCAGCCGACCATGCGGTGCCGGGTCAGGAGCACCACGGCGGCCACGACCCCGACGACCTCGAGCGTCCAGTACCCGTACCCGAGGTAGCCGGGGTCCTTCCGGGCCGTGAGGCCGCCCTGGTCCAGCACGTGGATGACAGCGACCGCGACGCTGAGGGCAGCGCCGACTCCGCCGGCCAGGACCAGGCGTGATGACCGATCGGTTCCGGCCGTTCCGACGCCGGGCGTGACGCCGTCGAGAGGCCGCATGTCGGCGTCGGGGGAGGTGACGTCGCGCTTGCTGACGGCGAGGTAGGACACGGCGCCCACGATGACGAGCAGGAAGAGAGCGGACGTGACGACGGTGCCCAGCCCGACCCCGCCGTCCGCTGTCGGCTGCGAGAGCAGGTCGCCGACCGAGGCGCCGAGCGGACGGGTGATCACGTACGCCATCCAGAAGGCCAGGACCGCGCCCAGGCCGAACCGCTTGTGCGCCACGGCGATCAGCGCGATCGCCGCAGCGAAGACGAGACCCGAGACCGAGTAGCCCAGTTTGAGTCCTTCGGCGAGGAGGTCCCCCGCGGCCGTCCCGAGTGCGAACGTGAAGAGGATCGCGGTCCAGTAGAAGGCCTCGCGCCGGGTGGTGACGATGGTGTGGATCGACAGCGTGCGCTCGCTGGCGAACCACAGCGCGAACGTCGCGGCGAGCGCGGCCGCGAAGACGATGGTCGTCGTGGTCAGCGCGACGCCGAGGTCGTCGACCAGGTTGTCGGTGATGAGGGTGCCGACCACGCTGACCAGCACGACGGCGAGCCAGTACACGGCAGGGATGTAGCGGCGGGCGCGGAACTGCACCGCCAGCGTCGCGACCAGCGCCGCGCCCACGACCCAGGTGGCGCCGCCGAGGCTGAGACCGACGGTGCCGGTCAGGAAGTCGGCGGCGGTCTCGCCGACGGTGGTGGCCACCACCTTGATCACCCAGAACCAGAGGGTGACCTCTGGGACCTTGTTGAGCATCTGCCTTCCGAGGGTGGCGGCGTTGACAGGGGTGAGCGTGCCGCTCTGCGTCGTCATGGAGGCAGGGTCGGTCGGCGAACCTGAACTTCGCCTGACCAGGGATCCGCGGCTCAGCCCCGGGGCAGCCGGAGCTCGATCGTGGCGCCGGCCGGCTTGTCCATGGCCTGGACCGTCCCGCCGCTGACCGTGGCGAGCCGCCGCACGAGCGACAGCCCCAGTCCCGCGCCGTCGTGGCCGTCGCCGTCGTCGGGGGCGCCGCGCCACCCGGGCTCGAACACGTGCGCCAGGTCGCCCGGTGCGATCCCGGGACCGTCGTCGGCCACGGCGATCACCACGGCGTCCGCTCCGGCGCGGGCGGTGACACGCACGCGCGATGCGGCGAACCTGCGCGCGTTGGCGAGGAGTGGCGACAACATCTGGGTCAGCACGTCGGCGTCAACACCCACGACAGTGCCCACGCCGAGCTCGACGTCGAGGACCGGTGGCTCGGGCCACTCGCGCGCCAGCGGTACGACGGCCTCGTTGAGCTCGCAGCGGCCCCGCGGCCGGCCGGCCGTGGACCGGGCGGCCGCCATCAGGGTGTCGAGGATGCGGGTCATCCGCTGCGCGGCGTCCGCGGTCTGCCGCAGCGCCGCCGTCACCTCCGGCGGGTGGCCGCCCGACTCGAGGAGCAGGTCGACCTCGGCCACCACCGCTGCGAGAGGCGTCCTCAGCTCGTGGGAGAGGTGGTCGCTGAACGCCCTCTCGTGACGCAGCACCGCGCTGATCCGGTCGAGCACACCGTCCAACGTCGCGGCGAGCTGGTCGAGCTCTGCGGCCCGCGGTTCGAGGCCGAAGCGCCGGTCGACGTCTCCCGCGCTCCACCTCGCGGCCTGTGCCGTCATCTCCTCCACCGGGCGCAGCGCACGGTCGGTGCTCTCCCGCACGACGAGGTAGACCCCTGCCAGGACTAGCAGCCCGAGCAGCACGCTGCCCACGACGGCCAGCTCCTCGGTCTGCCGGTACGGGCCGAGGGACTGGCTGACGACGATGGTCGCGACCTGCTGTCCGCCGTCGTCAACCGGCAGCGCCAGCATGCGCACGGGGTCGCTGCCGCCTGTCGTGAACCACTGCTCGCCGCGCCCGACCAGCCCAGCAGCCGTCGCGTCGAGCCCCCTGGCCCGAGGTGGACTCTCCACCAAGCGTTCTCCGACGTAGATCCAGGTGCCCACGTCGATCGCCTCGTCGCCGCGTCCTTCGCGCACGGCCACCCCACCGTCGGGATCGACGTCGACCGTGGCGGAGACGGCCTCGGCCCGGGTGAGCGTCAAGTCGTCTGCCTGGCGTGACAGCTGGGCCGCCAGGGCGACGTTGAATGCCACGGTGAGGACGAGGACCCAGCCCGCCGTGGCGAGCATGGCGGCCCGGGCGATCCGACCTCGCAGGGTCGCAGGCTTCGTCGCGGCTCGCGTGAACCGGCTCACCCGTCACGTCCGAACCGGTAGCCGACGCCGCGCACGGTCTCGATGCTGTGGTCGGGGTCCACCGCGGCGAGCTTGCGACGGACCTTGGCGAGGTACTGGTCGAGCGTGTTGTCGTGGACGATCGCCCCGTCCGGCCACGCCGCCAGCACCAGGGCTCGACGTCGGACCACCTCGGCCGGCGCCGCCATCAGCCGCGCGAGCAGGCGGAACTCGGTGGGAGTCAGCTGAGCGCGCCGATCTCGTGACGTCAACGAGTGGGTGGCCGGGTCGAGGTGCACACCCCAGTCCGGGGCCAGGGCGCTGGTGTGCCGTCGGAGCAGGCCCTCGAGCCGCGCGACGAGCTCGGAGAAGTGGAACGGCTTGGCCACGTACTCGTCGCCGCCGGCGGCGAACCCGGAGACGAGGTCGGCCACCTGCCCGCGTGCCGTCAGGAAGAGCACGGGTGTCAGGACCCCGCGCGCACGCAGTGCCTGGCACACGTCGCGGCCGTCGGAGTCGGGCAGCCCCACGTCCAGGACGACGACGTCGTACGACGAGACGTCGGCGCCGAAGCGGGCCAGAGCCGCGGCGCCGTCGGCCACGGCGGTGACGTCCGCGCCGCGTCTACGGAGCCCGCGCACCAGCACGTCGCGCAGCGCGGCGTCGTCCTCGACCACCAGCACCCGCGCGGACTCCACGGCGCCCAGTGTGACCTGACGTCCCGCCAGGTGTCCCCCGAGGGTCGGCCGTCCCGTGCTTCACTGCCCGGGATCGCATCCCTGAGGAGCAGCCATGACCGCGACACCCACCAGGCCGAAGCACCATCCGGTCGTCGCCGAGCACCTGCGCCGTCGTGCGGACGACGTCCAGCTCAAGGTCGCCGACCGCATCACGGCCTTCGCCGGCTCGATGCCGTTCGTCTACGCGCACGTCGCGGTATTCACGCTGTGGATGGTGTTGCTGGAGAAGAGCCCCTGGCCGACCCTGACCCTGGTCGTCTCGCTCGAGGCCATCTTCCTGTCGACCTTCGTCATGATCGGGCAGAACCGCCAGGCCGCCTTCCAGCAGGCCAAGGCCGATCACGACTTCGTCGAGTCCGAGCTGGAGCTCCGGACCAACACCGACCTGACGCGGGAGATCCACGTGCTGACGACCGAGATCCACCGCCGGATGCAGGACGGCGACCGCGCGGACGGACCGACGCCGTGAGGGCGCGCACACTGAGTCGGTGAGTGCTGTGATGGACGCCGTCGTGGGACTGCCCCCGTGGCTGGTCCTCGGCCTCGTGTTCCTGCTGCCCGCCCTCGAGGCGTCGGTCTTCGTGGGCCTGGTCGTACCGGGGGAGACCGCAGTCCTCCTCGGTGGTGTGGTGGCACATGGCGGAGGACTGCCGCTCTGGTCCGTCGTCCTCGCCGCGGCCGTGGGTGCCGCACTGGGAGACCAGGTGGGGTTCCTCGTGGGTCACCGGTACGGACAGTCTCTCCTGCAACGGGTTCCGGAGCGGATGACCCGGTCGGGTGACGTCGAGCGCGCGATGTCCTTGCTGCGCCGCCGAGGTGCTGTGGCCGTCGTGCTCGGGCGCTGGGCGGCGGCGCTGCGGGCCCTCGTCCCCGGTCTCGCCGGGATGAGCGGGATGTCGCAGGTGCGCTTCACCGTCGCGAACGTGTGCGGGGGTGCGCTGTGGGCAGGTGCCGTCTCCGTTCTCGGCTACGGGGCGGGGGCGTCCTACCGCGTGCTGGAACGCGACCTCGGCCTCGGCGGGGAAGTCGTGCTCGCGGTAGTCGTGGTCGCCATCGCGGCGTGGGTGCTGCGGGTACGGCACGTCGGGCGGCGGGTCGAGCCCGGGGATCTCACGATGACAGCATCTGACGCCAGGTCACCGGAGGATCGTCACCACCGCAGGTGGCCGGCCACGGTCACCGTCCTCGTCGTCCTCGGGCTGCAGCTCGCCCTGCCGGGCGACGTGGTCGAGGGACCACCGTGGCTGCTGCCCGCGTTCGAGATCGCCCTGCTGGCACCGCTCGTCGCCACGAACCCTCTCCGGCTCTCCACCGACACGCCCCTGCTGCGGGGCCTCGCCGTGGCGCTGGCGGCGCTGCTGGGTCTGGCGAACGCGGTGCACCTGCTCAGGCTGGTCATCGTGCTGGTCTCGAGCGCGACCGTGCCACCTCGTCTGCTGGTGCAGACCGCCCTGCTGATCTGGGTGACGAACGTGGCGGCCGTGGCGATCGCGCTCTGGGAGCTCGACGCCGGTGGGCCGTTCGCCCGGGACCCGTCCCACGACAGGAAGCCGACGCGGCCCGACCTGCTCTTCCCGCAGGTGACCGGCGTCCCCGGCTGGGACCGTGACGAGTGGCGCCCAGGCTTCGCCGACTACCTGTTCGTCTCCTTCACCACGGCCACCGCGTTCAGTCCCACGGACACCCTGCCCCTTTCGGTGCGCGCGAAGGGGGTGATGGCGCTCGGCTCCGGTGTCTCGCTCCTCACCGTGGCCGTGGTGGCCGCACGTGCCGTGAACATCCTCTGAGGGACCTACCGGTGGCGTGATCTCGTGGTCAGCGTCACGAGCACGATCCAGGCCGAGATCGCCAGCACCTGCGCGCGCTGCGACGTCGCGAGGAGCGTGCCGTCCCCGGTCTCCCGTCCGAGGGCGAAGAGGCCTGCGGCCAGCAGGATCGTGAGGGCAGCCGCCGCCACCGCGGTCCCGCCCTCCCCGTCGCGGCGCCGCCGCGCGTGCACCAGCAGGGCCCACGAGCCCACGACCGCGCCCCCCGAGCCCACGATGCTGAAGACGGAGTGGGCGACCGCTGTCGGGGCCGAGGCAGCGCACGTGGACTCCGCGCAGGGGAGGGAGAACACCGCCGCGCCGATGGTCCCCACAGCGAACAGGAGTACGCAGACCGCGGTGGTCCGCAGCCACACGTCCGTGCGCGCCCAGACCTTCGCTCCCGACGCCCGGGCGCGGTCCCGGGACGCGTCGGCGGCCCGGCTGAGCAGCACCGCCGCCATCGTGACGACCAGCAGTCCGGTGAGCACGTCGGCCGCCCGGTAGACCCACCCCCAGGGCTGCCCCACCGCGCTGAGGTCGCTGATGTACGGCCCCGCGGCGAGCCAACGGCGGGGACCCAGCAGCCCCTCGAGAACGAAGTTGGCGTTGACCAGCGCCGCGCTCACCCCGAGCGCCACCCACATCCTCCTCGGCACCGCCCCACCCCGCTCCCGGTCGGCCGCGGGGCGCGTCCCCGCGTACTGATCATCGGCTTTACTGGGCCGGTGCCACGCCTCGGGGTCCCGACGTCCGCCTGGCGGCGTCGCGACAGGTCCCGGTTGATCGCCTCCTGGACGGTGGCCGCGGTCGCGATCGTGGGCCTGGCGTCCGCTGCCCTGCCGCCGGCGCGACCGCGTCTGACGCCCCTCCTGTCGGTGCTGCCGTACTCCGCGGCGGCCTCGTCCGCCGTCACCCTGGTGTTCGTCTCCTTCGCCCTCGCGCTCACCGCACGGGGACTACGGCACGGCCAGCGGCTGGCGTGGGCGGGGACCGTCCTGCTGCTGCTCACGTCGAGCGCCCTCCACGTCCTCAAGGGGCTCGACATCGAGGAGGGAGTCGTCGCGCTCCTCGTCGGTGGGTGGCTCGCCACCCGGCGAAACGCGTTCTCGGTCATGCCCACTCGGCAGGCGACGCTTCGCGCCCTGACGTGGGGGGTGGCGGGCTCGGCGGCGGTCGTGACCGTCTCGACCCTCCTCGTCCTCGTGTTCGACCGCGCCGAACGTCCCAGGTTCCAGCAGTCGGCCGCCGCAGCGGCGGAGCGTCTCGCCGGTCGTTCGGGCCTGCCGCTTCCGGGGGACCAGTTCGTCACGCCCGTCCTGGTCGCGATCGGGCTGGCGCTGCTGTCGGTGACGCTGTGGCTGCTGCTGTCGCCACGGCTGCCCAACCGCCTGACCGCGTCCGCACACCACGTCGACCGCGAGCGGGCGCGCCGGGTCGTCGACGCGCACGGCGACGACACCCTCGCGTACTTCGCGCTCCGCGACGACAAGTCCTGGTTCTTCTCCGGTGACAGCGTCGTCGCCTACGACGTGCGTGGGGCCGTGTGCCTCGTCTCGCCCGACCCCGTGGGTCCGGCGGACGAGCGGGCGCTGGTCTGGAACGACTTCGTGGACTTCGCGGAGAGCTCCGGCTGGTCGGTCACGGTGCTAGGTGCGGCGCCTGACTGGGTGCCGCTCTACGAGTCCTCCGGGCTTCGCGCCATCTACCTGGGCGACGAGGCGATCCTCGACTGCCGGGAGTTCACGCTGGAGGGCCGCGCGATGAAGAGCCTGCGCGGGGCCCACCATCGCGTCCAGCGGGCGGGGTACACGGCGCGGTTCCTCGACCCGTCGCAGCTGGAGCCAGGGCTGAGGGCCCAGCTCCTCGACCTCGTGAGCCAGAGCCGGCGCGGCGGCCACGAGCGTGGCTTCTCGATGACGCTCTCCCGTCTGTTCGACGAGGAGGACACCGGCCTGCTGCTGAGCGTGGCGTTGGCCCCCTCGGGGCGACCTGGCGCCTTCATCCACTGGGTCCCGGCCCGCGGCATCGACGGCTGGTCCCTCGACGTGATGCGCCGGAGCATCGGCGACGACGTGCCGAACGGGCTGACGGACTTCCTCATCATCGAGACGGCGGAGCACGTCCGGCAGGCCGGGGGCGGCGGGCTGGGGCTGAACTTCGCGGTGCTGCGCTCGGTGGTGGCCGGCAACGGGACGGGTGCCCTGGCCGACCTGGCCCGCGACGTCGTACGGCGTCTCTCGCAGCGCACCCAGATGGAGTCGCTGTACCGGTTCAACGCCAAGTACGACCCGCAGTGGCGACCCCGGCACCTGGTCGTCGGCAGCCCCGACCTGGCGGCGGCCCAGGGGGTGGCCGTCGCGGTCGCGGAGGGCCTCGTGGAGCTGCCGCGTTCCGTCGGCCGTCGCGCGTAGCCGATGGCGACCTCACTGCTGGCCGCCGTCGTCGCCGCGGTCCTGTACGGCGTGGGGTCCGTGCTCCAGGCCGTCGGCGCGGGCCGGGCCAGCGGGCTGTCCGTCGTCCGGCACCCGGCCTACGTCGCAGGACTGGGATGTGACGGCGTGGCGTGGCTGCTGTCGCTGGTGGCGTTGCGGCACCTGCCCCTGTTCGCCGTCCAGGCCGTGCTGGCCGGTTCGCTGGTGGTGACGGTGCTGCTCGCCGTACCGGTGCTGGGCACCGCCACCCGACGTCGGGACTGGGTGGCCGTGGGGTGGCTGGTGCTTGCCCTCGGGGTGGTCGGCGGTGCGGCCGGTACCCAACCCGCCGTCGCCGCCCCCGAGTGGTTCGGCCCGGTTGCCGCCGCGACGTCCGCGCTGCTCGTGGTGGTGCTGATGCTGGCGTATCGCCGTGGCGGGTCGGTGGTCCTGGCCCTCCTGGCCGGCACGAGCTTCGGCGGGGCGGCGGTCTGCGCCCGCGCGGTGCACGGGGCGGCCGAGTGGCAGCAGGTGCTGGGGGAGCCCCTCGCGTGGTGCGTCGCCGTGCTGGGCGTGGCGGGCGCCCTCGGCTACGCGCGCGCTCTCGAACGCGGGGCGGTGGGGCCGGCGACCGCGGTGCTGTGGGCGGTGGAAGTGGTGCTGCCCGCCGTCGTCGGCGTCGCCGTCCTGGGGGACGGGGCCCGCCCCGGCTGGGGGTGGGTCGCGTTCGTGGCGGTCGTCGTCGCGGTGGTGGCGTCGGCCGCCCTGTCGGTGGGTGAGGGCCTCGACAGCGCTCGCGCTGCGGCGGCCCCGACCCCGACCTGGCCTCAGCGCACCACCGACAAGAAGGACCCCGGGTGACGCACGAGCTCGCACTCACCCGGCTCGGGGACGAGCGCTTCCTCTCCCTCGCCACGTTCCGCGCCTCGGGTGAGCCGGCTCCGCAGGGACACGCGCGTGCGTCTCCAGCCGTGCAGCCGCCGCGGTACGGTCCCCGAGGATGCTGAGACCGCCTACGGCACAGCGGAGATCCTCGAGGACGAGGCGAGCGGGCACCACGTCACGTCGCTCGTCCTCCGCGTCGGCTCACCCGTGCGCGTGCCGCATCCATGGGCGCCGTCCCCGCGGTGACTCGGCGGACTGCCGTGCCCGGCCCCGGCGGGGACGGGTCAGCAGGTAGACCACGGACACCAGCCCGAACACTGCGACGACCTTGTTGGGGTCGACCGCGGGGATCCACGTGACCCGGTCGCCCTTGATGACGTAGACACCCGCGGGGCGCGCGTTGACGCCGAAGCCCCCACCCTCGCCCTCCTGACCGTCCTCGTCATGGCCGGAACCGCCCCCTGCCCCGCCGGCCAGGGTTGCGGCGGCGATGACCGTGACCCCGTCGGTCTCATAGGGCTCGGAGTAGACGCGCTTGACCGTGACCGCGTCCCGGGCTGTGCTGATGACCTCGGCGACCTTCATGGGCCCTCCTGACGGGAACTGAGCTGCGTGTGCCAGAGCCACGTTTGCGTGGCGCGGCGATGACCTGCCAGGGCTGAAGGTCCCGCTCGTCCCTTCGACACGCCGTAGCGGCTCCGGGTCGCACCGACCTTCCCTACCGTGAGGGGATGTCGGACGTCTGGTCGGTCGGAGACAGCTACGAGCCGTTCATCGGACGGTGGAGCAGCGTCGTGGCGCACGACTTCGTCGAGTGGCTCGATCAGCCTCCGGGCAGCCGCTGGCTCGACGTCGGCTGCGGGACGGGTGCGTTGAGCGAGACCGTCGTCCAGCGGTCAGCGCCGGCGCGCCTGCTGGGGGTCGACCCGTCGGTCCCGTTCGTCAAGTACGCGGCGCGTCGGGTGGTCGACGCGGTGGCGTCGTTCGAGGTCGCCGACGCCCGGTCGCTGCCCGCGGACGACGGCGCCTTCGACGTCGCCGTGTCGGGGCTGGTGCTGAACTTCGTGCCCGACAAGCGGCAGGGTGTGATGGAGATGGCCCGGGTCGTCGCGGACGGAGGTCTCGTGGCCGCCTACGTGTGGGACTACGCCGGGGAGATGTGGTTGCTGCGCCATTTCTGGGATGCGGCCGTCGAGCTCGCCCCCCAGGCGTCCGAGCTGCATGAAGGCCGGAGGTTCGCGTCCAGCCGGCCGGAGCAGCTGGAGGCGCTGTTCACCGACGCCGGTCTGGGCGCCGTGGAGAGCAGAGCCATCGAGGTCACCACGGAGTTCGCGGACTTCGACGACTACTGGACGCCCTTCCTCGGTGGGCAGGGGCCGGCACCCACGTACGTGCAGTCGCTGGACGGTGAGCAGCAGGCACGACTGCGCGAGGCCTTGCGCGAGCGGCTCCTGGTCTCGGGGGACGGTGCCATCCGCCTGACGGCACGGGCCTGGGCGGTGCGCGGGACCGTGTAGGAACACGCCCCTCCGCAGAGGCCCACGCGGCGCTCACGGTGCCTACGGTGGGGGTATGCCGGGCGTGTGGGCGGTGAGCGAGAGCTGACGAGCCCTTCATGGGTCGATGGAGCAGTCTGGTCGCTGCCCGTTTCGTCGAGTGGCTCGACCAACCAGACGGGTGCCGATGGCTGGACGTCGGTTGCGGCACAGGGGCGTTGAGCCAGAGCATCGCTGAGCGCGCGGCACCGTCCCGGCTCCACGGGCTGGACCCGTCGGCGGCCTTCGTGGAGTACGCACGCCGGCGCGTCGTCGGGGACGAGGTGACCTTCGGTGTCGGCGACGCCCTGGACGTCGACGCCGACGACGACTCCTTCGACGTGGCCGTGTGCGGGCTCGTGCTCAACTTCGTCCCCGACCAGCGACGTGCCCTGAGTGAGATGAGTCGCGTCGTCGCGCCGGGCGGCCTGGTCGCCGCCTACGTGTGGGACTACCCGGGCGAGATGTGGATGATCACGCACTTCTGGGACGCCGTCGTCGCCCTCGACCCGTCCGCAGCGGAACTGCACCAGGGACGGCTCTTCGCCACCTGCCGACCGGAGGTGCTCGAGCCGCTGTTCGAGAACGCACAGCTCCGTGACGTCGAGTCGCGCGCCATCGACGTCGCGACCGTGTTCGACGACTTCGACGGCTACTGGACGCCGTTCCTGGGCGGACAGGGCACGGCTCCGGCCTACCTCGCGTCCCTCGGCGACGGCGAGCGGGCCCGGGTCCGGGACGCGGTGCGCCAGCGGCTCCCCGTTGCCGCGGACGGATCCATCCGCCTGACAGCGAGAGCATGGGCGGTCCGCGGGAAGGTCTAGCGGCGGCACTGGCGCGCCGCCCCGCCTCAGCCCTGCAACGTCCCCAGCACGCGGGCGACCTCGTCGGTGACGGCGGCGCGGGCCAGCGACAGGTAGGCGCGCGGGTCGGTCGACTCCGGGGCGTGGGCGAGGTGGGCCCGGACTGCGCTCGTGAAGGGCCGGTTGAGGTGGCTCGAGACGTCCACCCGCACGACGCCGACGCCCGCCACGGCGCCGAGCTCCGCATCGGGGACGGCGTGCGCCAGGTGGAGAGCCAGAGGCACCGGGACCGCGGACGCCAGAGCATCGGCGCGCGCGAGGTCGAGGGCGGCGTCGTGCGTGCGCATGTGGTGGCGGCTGGACACCGCGACGGCCAGCAGGTCGACGCCGGTCTGCTCCGCGAACTCCTTCGCCGCGGCCGGGTCGGTCTGCGCTCCCGGGGCGTGCGCGTCGCCCGCGCCGTCGGTCTCCCCGAGCTCGGCCTCGACCCACGAGCCCGCGGCGTGGCAGATCTCGACGACCTGCCTTGCACGGCGGACGTTCTCGGCCCGTGCGAGTCTGGTCCCGTCGAACACGACCGACCCGAAGCCGAGTTCGATCGCCTCGCGCACCAGCCCCTCTGACCGGGCGTGGTCGAGGGCGACGACCACGGGGACCTCGGCGGTGCCCGCGACCGCCAGGGTCGCGAGGGCCAGCGGCCTCAACGAGCCGTGGTAGCTGACGCAGCTCTCGCCGATCTGGAGCACCACGGGCCTCTGGGCGCGCGCTGCGCCCGACACCACGGCCTCGGCGTGCTCGACGGTGAGGACGGTGAACGAGCCGATCGCGTACCGACCCGCTCGCGCCGCCGCCACGAGGTCGGTCATCGCTGCGATCGGCACCGTTCCTCCTCGCCCGTCGGCGGCCCTTGGCGAACGGTAGCCCGACAGGAGCGATCGCGGGCCGAGTGCGCGCGGACAGCGACGGACGAGGGGGCGGACGGGCGGCGAACGGGTGACGTCAGCCGTACGTGACGCGCGTTCCCGAGACCTTTGCCGCGTACATCGCCTCATCGGCACGACGCAGCATCTCATCGGCGTGCGAGCCGTACTCGCCGGTGACCACCCCCACGCTGGCCCCCACCCGGTAGCCGACCCCGTCGACGGTGACCTCCTCGTCGAAGACGCGCGAGACCCGGCCCACCACGGTCTGCAGGGCCGCGAGGTCGAGGTCCGGGCACAGGATCACGAACTCGTCCCCACCGATGCGTGCCACCAGGTCGCGCTCGCGCACCGCCGCCGTGAGCCGCCGCGCGACCTCGACGAGCACGCCGTCGCCCACCGCGTGACCGTGGTCGTCGTTGATCCGCTTGAAGCTGTCGAGGTCGACGAACATCAGCCCCACACCCGGCGATCCCGGGGACGTGGGGTCCTGCAGCGCGCCGAAGAGACGGTCGCGCAGCTGCACACGGTTGGCGAGCCCCGTCAGGTCGTCGTGGAGCGCCAGCTGCTTCATCCGCTCGGCCAGGTCGCGCTGCTCGCTGATGTCGTGGATCTGCGCCGTGATCACGCGATGCTCGCCGGCGATCCCCTCCACCTGCGACATGGCGAGCTCGACCCACCGGTCCTCGCCGCCGGAGGGCAGCAGCCGGAGCTCCTGGTGCCAGCCGGAGCCGGCGTCCTCGAGCACGCGCGCCGCACCCTCGGTCACCCGAGCCGAGGACTCCGGGGTGAGCAGCGCCGACAACGGGAGTCCCAGGACGGCGGACGTGGAGACGCCGAGCACCCGGGACGCCGTCTGGTTGAGGTTCGTGATCTCGAGCTCACCGTCGACCCGCGGCGTGAGCAGCACCATGCCGGTCACGGCGTCGCTGAACCCGCCGCGGAACAGCCTCTCGCTCGCCGTCAGCCTCTCCAGCGCGTCCCGCTGCTCCGCCGAGGCCAGGGAGAGGGTCATGGTGACCACCCAGGTCATCAGCACGAAGAACTGGATCATCCAGACCGCGACGGTGGGGTCGTCGCCCGCGCTGGCGGCGAAGGGGCCGCCGCCGAAGACGGTCAGCGTCGTCACGAGCGCCCCGGAGAGCAGTACCTGCCCGGCACTGAGACGGGGGGTGAGGCGCAGCGCGCCCCAGACCAGGGGCAGCAGGGTGAGGAAGGTGAGGGGCTCGCTGCCCCCCACCCGGAAGACGAGGGCCACCGTCGCGACGAGGACGGCGTTCTGCAGCACGGCCTCGGAGAGCGACGCCGCCGGCCGCAGGTGCCGGATCGGCAGGACCAGAGCGACGAGCAGGACGACGGCGGACAGGTGGGATGCGCCGACGCTCAGCATCGTGCGCGCGAACTCGCCCTCCAGGCCGAGAGACACGGTCAGCGCGGCACCGAGACCGGCGACGAGCGCGCCGATGGCCCCGGCGATCACGAGCCGGATCGCGTCAGCGACGGTATCGAGGCGCGCCCTGTTCCCACCCGCGGTCATCACGGCCACGACCACTGCGGCCTCCGTGCCGTTGACCAGGCCGAACGCCGCGGAGACCCACAGGTCCTGACCACCGAAGACGTTGGCGGCGGCGCTCACGACCGCCACCACGGCCACCACCGTGACACGGAGCTGAGGCGGCGCCCGCAGGGTGGCCACGACGGACGCCGCGGCGGCGGGCCACCAGACGGCCACGTCGATGCCGGGGAGCCTGAGGCGGACGGCGATCACGCTGAGGACGAAGACCGCGATGGACCACAGAGCCACCTCCGCGGCCGGGGCCAGCCAGAGCGACGGTGACCGACGGGGCCGGCCCGGGGCGTCGTCGTCACGGCGACCACCCACCGGCCCCATCACACCGACCTCCTCCGCGACCTCCACGAAGAGGACCCGGCCACTGCGTGGCTGGTCGACTCCGTGCCGACAGGTGCCCACTTTGGCAGGTCATCGGCGGGTCAAGGGGGTCGGAAGGCCCGACCGTCGTCCAGATCCTCCCTTTTGAGTCGGATTGCGCTGCAGGTCTTCTCAGCGTGTGGTCTCCACCAGGGCCTCGCGCGACGTCCCCCCGGACGTCTGGAGGACCATCACGGGCCCCACTCCGGGTGCGTACAGCTTCAGCTCGGAGACGGACGGGTCGAGCGGTGTCGTGTCGCGCGTGAGCATCGCTCCCGTCCAGCTGCCGGCGGGTGTCTCCACCTGCTCGTCCGAGGACAGCACCACGGCCCGGTCCTCTGCCTCGCCCGCCAGGTACTCCTGTCGGTAGGTCACCCCCGGCGAGGGGTCGGCGGGGACGACGATCCCCGGGAGAGCACCGTCCCTGCCGGCCTCCCACGAACCCGCCGTGGAGGCGACCTTGCCGTCCGCGTACTCGGAGGTCTGCTCTCCGAGGTACCAGACGTTGCCGTCCGCGTCCTGGGCGTACCAGTCGTAGGTGTCCTCGACCACCGCGCCGTCGGCATCCGTCACGAGGTCGTGGACGACACGTGCCTCGATCCCCATGACGACGGTCCTGGTCTGGTCGAGCACCGTCACCTCCACCCTCTGCACCGCGCCGTCGACGTCCATCTCGTCGTAGACCCACCGGTCACCGACCGCCATCGGCCAGTACGGGTTGGTGATGTCGAGCGAGAAGGCGGCCGGGTCGACCTCGAAGGGCGCGCTGCCCTGAGGGA
The DNA here is from genome assembly GCA_963843835.1 of uncultured Actinomycetota bacterium. Classification (GTDB taxonomy): domain Bacteria; phylum Actinomycetota; class Actinomycetes; order Actinomycetales; family CAWJMD01; genus CAWJMD01. The sequence goes on along the minus strand of CAWJMD010000003.1, from coordinate 352,790 downwards.
GCGACGGGGTCGCACCGGGGTCGCGCGACGACGCGCTGCCCTGCGACGGTGTCGGCGTCGCCTCGGGGGCTGACGAGCAGGCCGCGACCGGCACCACCACGAGCGTCATCGCCGCGGCGGCACCGGCACGCGCCCACCGGTCAGCCCTGGTCCGTGTCACCGCCACCCTCGACATCGGCCATCTGGTCCACGACGGCGAAGGAGCTGTCGAGCTGGACGTCGACCTGGCTCCCGTCCTCGCGGGTCACCTCGACCTCGTAGTAGCTGTCCTCGTCGCCGACCTCGGTCCCGGTCACCCTGCCTCCGCCGGTCGCCGCGAGGGCCGCCTCGCTCGCCCGGGTCAGGGCGTCGCCCGTGATCGCGGTCTCCGGCTCGCCATCCCCGCCCGAGCTGGCTGCGGCCACACCCGCGCTGCCGGCCAGGACGGTCGCTACACCGGCGACCACGGCGATCTTCCTTCGGTTCCTGCTCATGTCCCGTTCCTCCGTCTGGGAGTGGCTCCTGCGCTGTCGGGACGATGATGGGACGGAGCACCTGAACGCACCCTGACGGTTCAGCGCGCTGACAGGAACGACGCCCGATGCTGGGCGGACTCCGGGACGGAAGGGGGCCCGCGTGAAGCTGCTGCTCGTGGAGGACGACGTCAAGGTCGCGTCGGCCCTGAGGCGAGGGCTGGCCGCCGAAGGCTTCCAGGTGGAGCTGGCCACCGACGGAACCGAGGGTCTGTGGCGTGCGCAGGAGGGTTCGTACGACCTGATCGTCCTCGACGTCATGCTCCCCGGGCGCAACGGGTACCGCGTCTGCGAGCAGCTGCGCGGTGGTGGCGACACCACGCCGATCCTCATGCTCACGGCGATGGACGCCGACCTGGACGAGGCTGAGGGCCTCGACCTCGGCGCCGACGACTACCTGACCAAGCCCTTCTCGTTCGCCGTCCTCGTCGCACGCCTGCACGCCCTGCTGCGGCGCGCGGGCCTCAGCGACGCCCCGCCGCTCGGGGCGGGTGACGTGCGCATCGACATCCGCACTCGCCGGGTCCACCGCGGCGAGGCCGAGATCGTGCTGACCTCCCGCGAGTTCGACCTCCTCGCGTTCCTCGTCCGCAGGGCCGGGTCGGTCGTGTCGAAGCGCGACATCCTCGCGGGGGTGTGGGAGGACGGGTTCGAGGGGGACCCGAACGTCGTCGAGGTGTACGTCGCCCGGCTGCGCCGCAAGCTCGAGGGCCCGTTCGGCAGCACGGTCATCGAGACGGTCCGCGGGGCCGGCTACCGGGTGCCCGTCCCGTGACCCGCCGGCTGGCGCGGGTACCGGCGGCTCTGCGGACCCTGAGGTTCCGCGTGACGGCGCTGGCCACCGTGGCCGTGCTGGCGGTGCTGTCGGCGGTCAGCGTCGGCGTCGTGCTGCAGCAGCGGGCCACGCTCACCGCGGGCCTCGACGAGGCCCTCACCGCGCAGGCGGGCTCGCTCGTCGCGCAGCTCCGCAACGGCACGGCCGACCCGGAGACCTCGGACGACGACTTCGGCTTCCAGCTCGTCACGCCGGACGGCACGCTCGTCGGGGCGTCGACCAGGTTGGCGGGTCAGCCGGTCTGGGACGTGCCGCACGCGCCGGGGTCGTCGATCGTCACCGCCGACGTGGACGGCGAGATCGGTGACGCCCGCCTGCTGTCCCTGCCCTACCGCGAGGACACCCTGCACGTGGTGGCTGACCTCGACGACGTCGCGGACAGCACCACGGCGCTCGCGGGCTCGCTGGTCGCCGCCGTCCCCCTCAGCGCGCTCGTCCTGGCCCTGGTGGTGTGGTGGGCGGTCGGCCGGAGCCTGCGTCCGGTCGAGTCGATCCGCGCCGAGGTGGACCGCATCTCCGGTCGCGACCTCGACCGTCGCGTCCCCGAGCCGGCCTCGGACGACGAGATCGCGCGGCTGGCCCGCACGATGAACGCGATGCTCGACCGTCTGCACGCGTCCTCCGAACGGCAGCGACGCTTCGTGGCCGACGCCTCGCACGAGCTGCGGAGCCCGTTGACGCGGATGCGGTCCGAGCTCGAGGTCGACCTGGCGCACCCCGCGACGGCCCGGCCGAAGGACACCGAGGGCAGCGTGCTGACCGAGGTGGTCGGCCTCCAGTCGCTCGTCGACGACCTGCTGCTGCTGGCGCGCGGCGACGCCGGCGCCCTCGACGTGCGCCACCCGAGCACCGTCGACCTCGACCACGTCGTCGACGAGGTCGCCGGTCACGCCGAGGCCGCGGGGACGCACCGTCGCGTGCCGGTGGACCGCACGGGCGTCGAGCCCGTGCAGGTGGCGGGCGACGCCGCGCAGCTGCGCCGGGCCGTCTCCAACCTGATCGACAACGCCCTGCGTCATGCCGCCTCCGGCGTACGCGTCACCCTGGGGGAGTCCGGCGGCGGGTGGGCCGAGCTGCGGGTGTCCGACGACGGTCCCGGCATCCCAGAGGGCCTGGACGAGAGCGTGTTCGAGCGTTTCACGCGCATCGACGGCGCCCGCTCCGCGGCCGACGGGGGAGCCGGTCTCGGCCTGGCCATCGCCAGGGACGTCGCCCGGCGACATGGGGGCTCCCTCACCCTGGAGCGCGACGCAGGTGCGACCCCGGGCGACGGGGGTGCCTGCTTCCTGCTCAGGCTCCCGCTGACGACTCGGTGAGCCCGCCCCCTCGGGCGTGGCGGTGCAGGGGCTCCCGGCCGGGTGGCGAGGGCGGTGGCGGCAGGAGTGCCTGCCGACGCTCGCTGGGCATCGTGACCGGCTTGCTCGTGCTGAGCATCAACGGGTCCCCGGCATGCCGGATCGTCAGCTCGCCGTCCGGGCCGTCGCGCAGCGTGTAGGTGACGTCGACGTGGTTCGCGTCCACGGTCAGCCGGAAGTGCCTCCAGCGCACGCGGAACCGCAGCCTGGTGATGCCGTCCGGGAGCTGCGGGTCGAGGGCGAGCACCCCCTCGTCGTCCCTGAGGCCGCCGAATCCCGCCACCAGCGCGGTCCACGCACCCGCGAGCGATGCCATGTGGAGACCGTCACGGGTGTTGTCGTGCAGGTTGCGCAGGTCGATCATCGCCGCCTCGTAGGCGTAGTCGTGGGCCAGCTGCAGGTGACCGACCTCCGCGCACATGACGGCCTGGCTGCAGGCCGACAGCGACGAGTCACGGACCGTGCGGCGCTCGTAGTAGTCGACGTTGCGGGCTTTCTGCTCCGGCGTGAACGCGTGACCCTGCCACTGCATGGCCAGCACCAGGTCGGCCTGCTTGATCACCTGGGCCGGGTAGAGCCGCACGTACGGCTCGTGCAGCAGCAGCGGGTAGACGGTGTTCTTCCTGAAGTCCCACTCGGCCAGGGTGGTGAAGCCCTCGCACTGCTGGTGGACGCCCAGCTCCTCGTCGTACGGGATGTTCACCGCTTCGGCGGCGTCCCGCCAGGCCGCGGTCTCCTCGGTGCCCACCCCGAGCGAGTGGGCCGCGTCGGGGTGGCGCATGCACGCGTCGGCCGCACTGCGCAGGTTGCTCGCTGCCATCAGGTTCGTGAAGACGTTGTCGCGGACGACGGCCGTGTACTCGTCCGGCCCGGTGACCCCGTCGAGGTGCCAGACGCCGTGCCGGTCGTGGTGGCCGAGGGAGATCCACAGCCGGGCCGTCTCGACCAGGACCTCGAGCCCGCACTCCTTCTCGAGCGAGTCGTCGCCGGTGACCGTGCGGTAGCGCTCGAACGCCATCGCGATGTCGGCGTTGACGTGCCACGCGGCGGTTCCGGCCGGCCAGTAGGCCGAGCACTCCTGCCCGCGGATCGTCCGCCACGGGAAGCTGGCCCCGTCCAGGTCGAGCTGGGCCGCTCTCTCCTTCGCCAGCTCGAGCGTGGACGCGCGCCACCTGAGAGCGTCCGCCGCCGCCTGGGGAACGGTGTAGGTGAGGACGGGGAGCACGAAACCCTCTGTGTCCCAGAAGGCGTGGCCGTCGTACCCGGGGCCTGTCAGTCCCTTCCCGGCGATCGCACGACGCTCGGTGCGAGCACTCGCCTGCAGCACGTGGAACAGCCCGAAGCGCACGGCCTGCTGGATCTCGGGGTCGCCCTCGACCTCCACGTCCGCCGAGTCCCAGAAGTCGTCCAGGTAGGCGCGCTGCGACTCCAGCAGCCCCTTCCATCCGCTGTACCGGGCCCCGGTCAGGGCTCCGGCGACCTGGTCGCGCAGGGCGGGCCGCGAACGCAGGCTCGACCAGCCGTAGGCCAGGTACTTGACGACTCGGAGGCGCTGACCGGGCCGCAGTCCGCAGGTGATCGTGGTGCGCGCCCAGTCGGCCCCGGCGTCGGTCTCGACCTCGACGCGTCCCGGCACCTCGATGTCGTGGTCCATCCCCGCGGCCATCATCAGGCCGCTCGAGCGGGTGCGGTGCACGAGCAGCGCGCTCTGGTCTCCGTTCTCGTGCTGAACGGCCTCGAGCGGCTTGGCGAGCGCCGCCGACACCCGAGGGTCGGCCGACATCCGCGGCTGGTCCTCGTTGGTCACCAGCTCGCTCTGCACGCTCACGCGCACGAACTCGTCCAGGGCCTCGACGACGTACTCGATCGCCGCCACGCCGCGCTGCGCGAACGAGACGAGCCGGGTCGTCCGGAGCTTCACGCGCTGGCCGGCCGGAGAGCGCCACGACGTGCGCCGGGAGAGGGTGCCGGCGCGCAGGTCGAGGACGCGCTCGTGGTCGAGCAGCTCCCCGTACCGCACGTCGAAGGGCTCGTCGTCGACGAGCAGGCGCATGATCTTGCCGTTGGTCACGTCGACCAGCGTCTGGCCGTCCTCCGGGTAGCCGAAGCCCGCCTCGGCGTAGGGCAGGGGCCGTGTCTCGAAGAAGGAGCCGAGGTAGGTGCCGGGCAGCCCGAACGGCTCACCCTCGTCCAGGTTCCCGCGCAGGCCGATGTGGCCGTTGGAGAGGGCGAACAGCGACTCGGACTGAGCCAGTCGGTCGAGGTCCAGCCGCGTCTCGCGCACGTGCCAGGGCTCGACGGGGAAGTCCTCGTGGCTCGATCCCCCCGGGTTCACAGCAGCTCCCCCAGGTCGGTGACCACCACATCGGCTCCGTTCTGCCGCAACGCCTCTGCCTGACCGACGCGGTCCACTCCGACCACGATCCCGAACCCGCCGGCGTGTCCGGCAGCCACCCCGGAGGTCGCGTCCTCGAAGACCGCGGCCTCCTCCGGGGGAACCCCGAGCAGCTCGGCGGCGCGCAGGAACGAGTCGGGCGCCGGCTTGCCTGCGATGTTCTCCTCGCGCAGCGTGACGCCGTCCACGCGCTGCTGCACGAAGTGCGCCAGCCCGGTCACCTCGAGCACCTGCCGGGTGTTGGCGCTGGAGGACACGACGGCCACCGCGAGCCGCGCGTCGGCGACGGCCTCCAGGTAGCGGCGCGACCCCTCGAAGACGTCCACCCCGTCGCTCTCGAGCGTGCGCTGGAACGCGGCGTTCTTGCGGTTGCCCAGGCCGTTGACGGTCTCGGCGTCGGGGCTGTCGTCGAGGTCGCCCTCCGGCAGCTCGATGCCGCGGCTGGCCAGGAAGGTGCGGACCCCGTCCTGGCGGCGACGTCCGTCCACGTACTTCTGGTAGTCGTCCTCGGGGTCGAACGGCACGAGCTCCTCGCCGGTCCGTTCGGCGCGCTGCTTGAGGTAGTCGTCGAACGTCGCCGTCCAGGCGCGGGTGTGCACGCTGGCGGTGTCGGTGAGCACGCCGTCGAGGTCGAACAGGCAGGCGCGCACCTTCTGCGGCAGACCGAGCACGGGACCTCCTCGGGGACGAGGTTCTGATCCCTTCCACTCCACCACGCCACCCGCGCCCGACGCAGGCGCCCCGCCGGACGGCACCCACCCGGGTCATCCCCGAAACACCGCAGATCGGCCACGCCTGCGTTCGCAGGGGTCAGGTGGTGGTCGGGCCCTCGTCGCGGAGTCGCTGCACCTCGGTCAGGGCGTCACGGAGCTGGTCGAGCCACTCGTCGGCGTGGGAGCCGACGAGGTGGACGCACCAGGCCAGCGCCTCCGAGCGGCTGCGCGCCACCCCGGCGTCGATGAGGGTGTCGAGCACGGCGCGCTCGTCCTGGCGGAGCCTCGTCATCACGGGGACCGCCAGATTGGTGAACACGTGCTCGGTGTCATCGATGCGGACGCCCCAGGCGACCGATCGCTCGTAGCGCGACTCGGCCTCGCGGGCGATGGCGATGCGCCGGTCGCGGGTGTCCTCGCGGAACCGGGAGACCCGGCCCGCGCGGGCCGCGGTCGTCGCGTCCTCGTCGCCCTCGACGGTCGTGTCCTCGAGCGTGCCGACCACGAGGATCTCCTCGCGGTCGACGGTCACCTCGGGGGCGCCGGTGAACCAGTCGTCGGGCAGCCGTCCGCTCAGCCAGGCCTCGAGGTCGTCGGTCTCGGGCGGGGGAGGGCCAGGACGGCCTCGCCAGCCACCTCCGCGGGGCCCGCGGAAGTGGGGTCCTCCACGCATCCCCCGGTGGCCGCGGCGGCCTCGGCCGGCGCCGGAGTCCTTGTCTTCATCGTGTCTCATGGTCGCTCCTCCTGCTATCATTACACGATTACAGTGCAACACAACGTGCGGAAGGTCAAGGGTGTTCCCGGGGGTGCAGGGACGCGACGACGACCGCAGGGCCGCTGGCTCAGCCGCCGTAGAGCTCGAACGTGACGGACGGGCGCCCACCGAAGCGCGGGTTCGGGCCGGTCACCATCTCGATCTGGCGCCGCGCCTGCTCCTCGACGGGGTCGCTGCTCAGCGCCTCGAGGTACAGCCGGTGCTCGGTCAGGGCGCGGACGGCCGGCTCGATGCCCTCGGTCACGTCGATCGCGTGGGTCGCCGCGGTGGACGACGCGAACGCCACCCACCTGGTGCCGCTCCAAGGCGCGAGGTGGTGCTGGGTCAGCTCGGGGAAGATCCACTCGTTGCCCGCGTCGGCGACGGCGTCGAGCACCGACCGGCCGAGGGCGCGGTGGTCGGCGCTGTTCCAGCGTCCCGGTCCCCACGTCTCGTGGTGGTTCAGGCTCAGCACCATCTCGGGTCGGTGCCGCCGGATCGCCGCGGCCAGGTCTCGCCGCAGCTCGAGGCCCTCGACGAGCCGTCCGTCCGGGTGGTCGAGGAACTCCACGACGTGGACGCCGACCACCGCGCTCGACGCGATCTGCTCACGGGTGCGGGCCTCGGCGGACTCCGACGGCGGCAGCCCGGCGATGCCGGCCTCACCCCGGGTCGCCAGCACGTACTGCACGTCCTTGCCCGCCGCGGTCCACACGGCGACGGCGGCCGCCAGCCCGTACTCGGGGTCGTCGGGGTGGGCCACGATGACGAGGGCGCGTTCCCAGTCGTCGGGCATCGGCTCGAGCTGGGGCTGGTCGTCCATCGCGCCCTCCTCGGTCGTCACACGTCGAAGTCGACCACGAGTCTGCCGGTGGTGGGCGCCGACTGGCAGGCCAACGCGTACCCGGCAGCGATCTCCTCGGGTTCCAAGGCGTAGTTGCGGGTCATCTCGACCTCGCCCTCGCGGACCATCACACGGCACGTCCCGCAGACACCGCCCTTGCAGGCGAAGGGCGCGTCGGCGCGGACGGCGAGCGTCGCGTCGAGCACGGAGCCCTCGTCCGGCATCGTGAAGCTTGTGGACCGGCCGTCGAGGCGGACCGTGACCTCGCACCCGGAGTCCTCGCTTCCGGTCCTCGGACGGGCGACGCGCGGGGCCTCGCCGTCCACGTGGAACAGCTCCAGGTGGATGGAGGAGTTGGGCACCCCGTGGCCGCGCAGCGTCTCGCGCACCTGCTCGACCATGCCGAACGGCCCGCAGAGGAACCAGTCGTCCACCTGGTCGGGCGGGACCAGCGTGTCGAGCAGGCGCTCGAGCTTGTCGACGTCGATGCGGCCGTGCAGCAGGTCGGCGTCGTGGGGCTCGCGGGACAGCACGTGCACGAGCTGGAGCCGCCCCGGGTACCGGTCCTTGAGGTCGGCGATCTCGTCGGCGAACATCACGGTCGAGGAGTCGCGGTTGCCGTAGACCAGCGTGAAGGTGCTCTGCGGCTCCGTACCGAGGACGGCGCCCATCACGGCCATCACCGGGGTGATCCCGCTGCCGGCGACGACCGCCACGTAGCGGCGACGGGCCGCGGGGTCGGGCACCCGGCCGAAGCGGCCCGCGGGGGTCATCACCTCGAGCACGTCACCCACGGCGAGACCGTCGTTGGCGTGGTCGGAGAACAGACCGCCCTCGATCCGCTTCACGGCCACACGCAGTCGACCGTCGGACGGGGGCGAGCAGATCGAGTAGCTGCGCCGCACCTCCTCCCCGTCGACCTCGGTGCGCAGCGTGAGGTGCTGCCCGGGGGTGAACCCGTAGTCGTCGGCGAGGTCGCTCGGTACCTCGAACGTGACGGCCACGGCCTCGGAGGTCAGGCGCTCGAGCTCGGCGACCCGCAGCGGGTGGAACTCGACGCGGTGCCTCGATGCGGCGACCTGGGGCACGGTGCTGGTCGACCCGGTGTCGACGCCGTCGTCGGTGGTGCGGGTCGTCATCAGATCGCCTTGAAGTGGTCGAAGGGCTCGGCACAGGACCGGCACTGCCACAACGACTTGCACGCAGTCGACCCGAAGCGCGAGAGCTCGCGTGTGTCGGGGGACCCGCACTGCGGGCAGCGCACGGACAAAGTCACGCGGACCGGGTCGCCGGCGCGACGCTGGGGAGGCGGGGCCACGCCGTACTCGGACAGCTTGCGGCGGCCCTCGTCGCTCATCCAGTCGGTGGTCCACGCCGGGGAGAGCACCGTGCGGACGTCTACCCTGTCGAACCCGCTGCGCTGCACCGCGTCCGACACGTCCGAGCGGATCGCGTCCATGGCGGGGCAGCCGGAGTACGTGGGCGTGATCGTGACGACGACGGTGCCGTCGTCGGTGACCTCGACGTCCCGGAGCACGCCCAGGTCCTCGATCGTCAGCACCGGCACCTCAGGGTCCAGCACGGCGGCGGCCGCGGCCCGGGCACGCTCGACGTCCGAGGCGGAGGACGGTGCTCGGTCCGCCATCGCGGTCACCACGTCACGCCCGGGTGGGAGCGGTGCAGGTGCTGCATGTCGGCGAGCAGGTCGCCCATGGCCTGGGAGTGGATGCCCTCGCGACCGCCGGTGACCCGCGCAGGGCGGTCCGGGACGGTCAGCGTGGCGGTGGTGACGACCGCGCGCACGCGTTCGAGCGCGGGCCCGCGCAGCGTGGACGGGTCGACCGCCACACCGTCGGCGACGAGGCCCTGGTCGACCCACGAGCCGTCGAACAGCTCCGGCACGAGCGGCCAGATCCGGTCGAGCCCGGCCTGCATCCGCCCGTGGCTCAGGTCGGTGCCGTCACCCAGGCGCACGACCCAGGAGGTCGCGTGGTCGAGGTGGTAGTCGACCTCCTTCACGGCCTTGCCCGCGACACCGGCCAGCGTGGCGTCCGTGCTGTGCGCCAGACGCGAGTACAGCTCCAGCTGGTAGGCGGAGAACACGAGCAGCCGCGCCATCGAGACGGCGAAGTCGCCGTTCGGGTGCTCGACCAGCTGGACGTTGGTGTACTCCCGCTGCTCACGCAGGTAGGCGAGGTCGTCCTCGTCGCGACCGGAGCCCTCCACCTCGCCCGCGTAGGTCAGCAGCGTCCGCGCCTGGCCCAGGAGGTCGAGGCCGATGTTGCCGAGGGCGACGTCCTCCTCGAGCTGCGGTGCTCGGGTGATCCACTCGCCGCAGCGCTGGGCGAGCACGAGCGCGTCGTCACCCAGCGCGAGCGCGTAGCGCACCAGCGGCACGAGGGTGGAGATCGTGGTGCTCACAGGTGCTGCACCTCGTCAGGGAGCTCGTAGAAGGTCGGGTGCCGGTAGGCCTTGTCGGCCGCGGGGTCGAAGAACGAGTCCTTCTCGTCGGGGCTCGACGCGGTGATGTGCGAGCTGAGCACGACCCAGATCGAGATGCCCTCGCCGCGACGGGTGTACAGGTCTCTCGCGTTGCGGACGGCCATCTCGGCGTCGGGAGCGTGCAGCGACCCGACGTGCCCGTGCGACAGGCCCCGCTTGGGACGGACGAACACCTCCCACAGCGGCCAGTCACGGCGGGCGGACGCGTGGTCTGCCGGCTCGGTGGGCACGCCGGTGACCGGGACGGCCCCGTGGCCTCCCTCGGACCGCAGGTCCTGACCGGTGGGCTCGCTCACGCCACGGCCTCCGTGCGCGCCGACGCCTCGCGGTGGGCCTGCTTCGCGGCGTAGGCGGTGGCCGCGTCGCGCACCCACTCTCCCTCGGTGTGGGCGCCCAGACGGTGCTCGATGCGGTCGGCGTTGCAGGGCCCGTTGCCCTTGAGCACGTTCGTGAACTCCGCCCAGTCGATCTCGCCGAACTGCCAGTGCTCGCCGTCGAAGTGCAGCTCGGGGTCGGGCAGGGTCAGCCCGAGTACGTCGGCCTGCGGCACGGTCATGTCGACGAAGCGTTGCCGCAGCTCGTCGTTGCTGAAGCGCTTGATGCCCCAGGCCATCGACTGGGCGGTGTTGGGCGACTCGGCGTCCGGCGGGCCGAACATCATCAGCGACGGCCACCACCAGCGGTCGACCGCGTCCTGCGCCATCGCCTTCTGTGCGGGGGTGCCCTTCGCCAGCGTCAGGAGGATCTCGAAGCCCTGTCGCTGGTGGAAGGACTCCTCCTTGCAGATGCGCACCATCGCGCGCGCATACGGCCCGTAGGAGCACCGGCAGATCGGCACCTGGTTGACGATCGCGGCGCCGTCCACGAGCCACCCGATCGCACCGATGTCGGCCCAGGTGAGCGTGGGGTAGTTGAAGATCGAGGAGTACTTCTGGCGACCGGCGTGGAGCAGGTCCAGCAGCTCCGCGCGGTCCACGCCGAGGGTCTCGGCCGCCGAGTAGAGGTAGAGCCCGTGGCCGGCCTCGTCCTGCACCTTCGCCATCAGGATCGCCTTGCGGCGCAGGCTGGGGGCCCTGGAGATCCAGTCACCCTCCGGCTGCATCCCGATGATCTCCGAGTGCGCGTGCTGCGCGATCTGCCGGATGAGGGTCTTGCGGTAGCCCTCGGGCATCTCGTCGCGCGGCTCGATGCGGGCGTCGGCCGCGATGAGGGCGTCGAACGCCTCGTCCGATGTGGGCGCGGAGGCCGTCGTGGGCGCGCCGTGCGCCGAGCGGGCTGGAGCGGACATCGGGAGCCTCCCGGGGCTATAACCGACCGATCGGTCGGTTTCCATTGTGGACGAGGTCCGCGAGCCGGTCAACCCACCCGCAGGTGACCGAACGTCATCAGCAGCACGGCATCGGCGAGGTCGTCGGCGCCGATGCCCAGCGGGTCGGCCCGGGTACGGGGGGTCCCGGGTGGTGGCGGGGGCCGGTACCACTCGATCACGGAGTTGACCATGCCGAACAGCAGGCGGGTCGCCAGGCCGGGGTCGATGTCGTCGCGGACGTGGCCCTCCCGTGCCGCCTGCGCCATCAGGGCGGCCACTCGCTGGTCGAACTCACGGCGGCGATGCAGCGCCCACCGCTCGGTCTCGGTGTTGCCGCGCACCCGCAGCAGCAGGGTCACGTACGGGAGCTGCCGGGTCAGCACGCCCACGGTGCGGCGCACCACGTGCTGGAGCCGCTCGATCGCCGGCCCGTCGGTCGCGCCCGGCTCGTCCAGCACCGCGAAGAGCGGGTCCAGCGCGCGGTCCAGCGCCATCCGCAGCAGCTGCTCCTTGGAGTCGACGTGGTGGTACAGCGACGACTTGGACAGCCCGGCGATGGCGGCGAGGTCACCCATGCTGGTGCCGTCGTACCCGCGCTCGGTGAACACCGTGACGGCGACGCCGAGCAGCGCCTCGCTGTCGTACCGCCGGCGCGGCGCCTCGGTCCTCGGCACCGTCAGCCCCGGCCCCAGCCCGCGAACCCGTAGACGCGCTCGATCGGGATGCGCAGGACGAGGCGGTGCTCGTCGACCATGGCCCGGCGGAACTCGTCCCAGTCCGGGTGCTCGCCGGCCAGCGCGCGGTAGAGGTCCACGAGGTCGTCGCCGGCGGCGTCGCTCGGGTCCGTCGTCACAGCACCCAGCTCGGCCGTGCCCTCCGCGACCACGTACGCGCCTCCGTCGGCGGCGGTGACCATGAAGCTGGCCCGCGGGTCCCGGCGCAGGTTGCGCGTCTTGGCCCTGTCGTCGGTCACGGAGATGAGGAGCGTGCGGCTGCCGGTGTCGAGCAGGTGGCCGACCACCGACAGCTGCGGCCGTCCATCCCGCTTCAGCGTGGTGAGGACGCCGTGGCGGCGCGACCCCAGCAACCGCATCAGCTCGTCGTCAGCCATCCGGAGAGCCTAGTGCGGCTGCGCTCGGAGGGACGGGTGCGCGCTCAGGCGTCCGCGGCCAGGTCGTCCCACCGGACGTCCGTGACCGCTCCGTCACGGACCTCGACGCAGGGGGTCGGCCCGCCCTCGGGGCGCCAGAGCCGGTAGGTGCCACGGGGGAGGGAGGGGTACACGGCGGCGTGGCGGACCGATCCTCCAGCGGGACGGGGCAGGACGGCGACGTGGGACCGCGCCGTGTCGTCGTCCGCGGGACTGATCTCGATCTCGAGGCCGACCATGTCGGCGGGCGTGTGCAGGACCAGGGCACCTCGGCCGTCCCCGATGTCGAGCACGACCGGGCCCTGCCCTCCGCCGTGGCGGTGGTCCTGACCCACTACGGCACGTCGTAGCCGCTGTAGGGGTGCCCCAGATAGGGGAACTCGTCGAGGTAGGCCGGCTTCGGGGCTTCGTCGGTGACGACCGAGACCGCGCCGTCCGGTGTGTAGGTCGGAGCCACCAGGGGGTACGTCGCTCCCGCCAGGGCCCTCAGCTCGATCACGAACACGTTGTCTGCGACGCGCCGCCCGTTGGGGAACCCCGCGAGGTCACCGCCGACGACGCCGAGGTCGTTCGGAGCGGGCGAGGGCGGGATGGTGACGTTGAGCCGCAGCAGATCGGCGTAGGTGCTCCCCGTGAAGTTCTGGAAGCCGGGGACGATCCCGTCCGGGATGCCGGTCAGCAGGATCGCCACCAGGTCGGCACGATCGGCGCCCAGGGCCGCGAGGTTCGGGAACACGCCCGGGTACAGCACGGGGAGCAGCGACGACACCTCGGGCCGCTGCACGTCGGCCAGGTACTCCACGTCCTGGTGGGGAGGGGTCTGGTTCCACTCGTCCTTGCGTCCCATCGGCACGATCACCTCGTTGAACAAGGGGTTGCCGAGACGCGAGACCTGTTGGTACGGGCCGTGACCGCGGTAGCTGTTGTCGCGCCGGTCGAAGATCCTCGACTTCTGCCGGCTCGCGGTCGTCCACACACCGATCACCGAGCTGCTGTCCTGGTAGTCCCGACCCCGCCGCTGGTGCCGGGTGAGGTCGGTGATCGGCACCTTGAGGGCGATCGTGTGGACGTTGACGCCCGCCAGTGCGTTCACGCCCGCCTCGGGGCCGGGAGTCGGGATGAGGTGCAGGTTGGAGAAGGGACGCAGGTCGAGCAGGTCGAACACCGACCCCAGGTCGACGTAGAACCCGTCCGCACGCTGTCCGGCGAAGACGGTTCGCCCGCCCGGCAGGTCGTGCACGGCCGCCATCGCCAGCGACGGGTAGTCGGGGGTCGAGCGCGGACCGATGTTGCACGGTGGGGAGGCCAGCCCGCGGGCCAGCACCTGCTCCCGCCGCCCCCGCTCCCGCCGGCCCACGCTGTAGACCTGGCGCCGGTTGAAGTTCTCGTCGTCCAGGCTCGTGATCCGGCCCGTGTTGTAGAGGAACGTGTCGGGGTTCAGCACCGTGGTGGTGAAGCGGAAGGCGTAGGTGACGTCGGGCTTCGCGTCCCCGGAGCTGCAGATGTGGATCTCGTACAGGACGTCGTCACCGAACTCGAAGAAGTTCGGTCCGCCGGCAGGCGCCTGCAGCGGGATGTAGTTGGCGATCAGCGTGACGGTATCGGGCTCGTCAGGGCTGACGAAGGCGTAGAGGTCGGTGCTGTCGGCGACCGGGTCCTTCGAGATCTCGGGAGCTTCGCGGTGGGAGGACATGGCGGGTCACCTGATCTCTCGAGCCAGCCGGGAGGCCAGGGCCTTGTCGGTGAAGACGACCTCGCGGTCGCCTGCCATCACGGCGATCTCACCCGACCTCACGTCACGTACGTAGGCGACCAGGGGGTTGTCGGCCGTGATGGCCGCGGAGCCAGCTGAGGGCCGGGACGCGGTGTCGGGGAGGTCAGGGAGGGAGGCGCGGGTGGCGACGGCAGCGACGGCGGCACCGCCGCCGGCGGCGAGCAGGAACGTGCGTCGGGTGTGGGGGGACATGGTTGGGCCTTTCGTCGATCACCTCGAGACGGTGCCCGCGGGCTGCGGGCGTCCGTCGCAGCACCGCCTTCCAGGCTCCGCCCGTGCCGCCGGGCCATCTAGGTCCGGACGGGTGCCCTTTCGGCCCGCGAATCGCCTCGCCATCACCCGTTCGGCCTAGGTGTCGGGTGGGCCGTTCTCGTGACTGCCTCAGGCCTCGACCTGCTCGGCGGGGAAGTCGCCGGCGCTCCGCCTCATCGAACGGAGTAGTTCGTACAGGTGTGCGGCGTCCTCACGGTCGAGGTCGTCGAGGCCGAAGCCCGCGGCCTGGAGCTTCCCCGTGGCGGTCGCCACCACGTCGCGTCCTCGTGGGGTGATCTCGGCCAGGGTGCGACGTCTGTCGACGGCGTCCGGCACCCGACGGACCAGCCCGCCGGCCTCGAGGCGGTCGATCGCGTTGGTCACCGACGTGGGGTGCACCATCAGGCGCTCGCCGATCTTGGACAGCGGCAGCGACCCGCGGCGGCTGAAGGTCAGCAGGACCAGCACCTCGTACCGCGCGAAGGTCACGCCGAACGGCTTGAGCAGCGCGTCGATCCGGGTGAGCAGCATCTGCTGCACCCGCATCAGGGAGGTGACCACCTTCATGTCCACCGGATCCCCGAAGTGCTGCTCCCACAGCTCGGCCGCCCGGTCGATGGGGTCGAAGGGCAGCCGTGACATGGCCAGAGCGTAGTGGCGCCGACCTCCCGGCGACGTGACAGCGGCACGCGGCCGATGATTCACTAGGACTTCCTAGTAATTCCTCGCGACCCCACAGGGAGCGACCCATGGCCACCCAGCCCAGGTTGCACGTGCCCACCCACCCGGTGCGCTTCGTCAGTGCCGCCAGCCTCTTCGACGGGCACGACGCGTCGATCAACATCATGCGGCGGATCCTGCAGAGCCAGGGTGCCGAGGTCGTGCACCTCGGCCACAACCGGTCCGTCGACGAGGTCGTCGAGGCGGCGATCAGCGAGGACGTGCAGGGCGTCGCCGTCAGCAGCTACCAGGGCGGACACACCGAGTACTTCGGCTACCTCGTCGACCTGCTGGCCGAGCGCGGCGCGGGTCACGTCAAGGTCTACGGCGGCGGCGGGGGTGTCATCGTCCCCTCCGAGATCGCCGGTCTGCGGGAGCGGGGCGTGCGCATCTTCTCGCCCGAGGACGGTCAGAGGCTGGGCCTGGCAGCGATGGTCAACACGATGATCGCGGACTGCGACGTCGACCTGGCCGAGACCCCGCCGGCGAGCTGGGACGGACTGCTCACGGGCGACCGGCTCACGCTCGCCCGCGCGCTGACGATGACCGAGGCGGGCCGGCTCCCCGAGGGCGTGCGCGATCAGGTGGAGGCGGCGAGCACGACACGGCGGGTGCCGGTTCTCGGCATCACCGGGACGGGCGGCTCCGGCAAGTCGTCGCTGACCGACGAGCTGCTGCGCCGGTTCCGGCTCGACCAGTCGGGCAAGGTGCGCGTCGCGGTGCTCGCCGTCGACCCGACACGGCGACGCGGTGGTGGCGCGCTGCTCGGCGACCGGATCCGCATGAACTCCATCACCGGCGAGGGGGCGGCCTCGATCTACTTCCGCTCGATGGCGACGCGGGGTCACGCCGGTGGGCTGCCCGTGCACCTGGACGCGTCGATCGCCGTGCTGAAGGCGGCCGGGTTCGACCTCGTCGTGGTCGAGACTCCCGGGATCGGCCAGGGCGACGCGGCCATCGTCCCGTTCTGCGACACCTCGCTGTACGTGATGACGCCGGAGTACGGCGCCAGCTCGCAGCTCGAGAAGATCGACATGCTCGACTTCGCGGACGCCGTCGCGGTGAACAAGTTCGAGCGGCGAGGGGCCGAGGACGCCCGCCGCGACGTCGCACGCCAGATGGTGCGCAACCGCGAGGCGTTCGGCTCCTCGCCCGACGACATGCCGGTCTTCGGGACGAGTGCGGCCACCTTCAACGACGACGGCGTCACCGCGCTCTACCAGTTCCTCGTCGGCGAGCTGTCCCAGCACGGCCTGGTCACCGGGGAGGGGGCCCTCGCCCCCGCCGGGACGAAGGTCTCCACCACGACGCACGCCGTGATCCCGCCGTCCCGGGTGCGCTACCTCTCCGACATCTCCGAGGCAGTGCGGGGCCACCACCGGACCACGGAAGAGCAGGTCGCCGCAGTCCGCCGCGCGGCCGCGCTGCGCGAGGCCGCGTCGGCCCTGGACGAGACCGGTGCCGAGCACGGGACGCTCGACGACCTGCTCGCCGCGGCCGAGCGGGCCGTCGACCCGAGCAGCCGTGAGCTGCTGGAGCGCTGGCCCGACACGGTGCGCAGCTACAGCGGCGACGAGCTCGTAGTCGCGGTGCGAGACCGCGAGATCCACACGACCCTGCGACGCCTGACCCTGTCGGGCAGCTCCGTGCCGCGCGTCGCACTGCCGCGGCACGCCGACCAGGGCGAGCTGCTCCGCTACCTGCGTTCCGAGAACCTGCCTGGCTCGTTCCCCTACACCGCAGGGGTTTTCGCTTTCAAGCGTGAGGGCGAGGACCCGGCACGCATGTTCGCCGGTGAGGGCGACGCCTTCCGCACGAACCGGCGCTTCAAGTACCTCTCGTCGGACACCGAGGCCAAGCGACTGTCGACCGCCTTCGACTCCGTGACCCTCTACGGCCGCGACCCCGACACCCGCCCCGACGTCTACGGCAAGGTCGGCACCTCTGGCGTCTCGATCGCGACCCTCGACGACATGAAGGTGCTGTACGACGGTTTCGACCTGACGTCCCCGAGCACGTCGGTCTCCATGACGATCAACGGCCCGGCACCCACGCTGCTGGCCTTCTTCCTCAACGCGGCGATCGACGCGGAGATCGCCACGTTCACCGAGCGCGAGGGCCGCGAGCCGTCCGCGGGGGAGGCGGCCCAGGTGCGCGCCGCGACGCTCGCGAGCGTGCGGGGCACGGTCCAGGCCGACATCCTCAAGGAGGACCAGGGCCAGAACACGTGCATCTTCTCGACCGAGTTCAGCCTGCGGATGATGGCGGACATCCAGGAGTGGTTCATCCAGCAGAAGGTGCGCAACTTCTACTCGGTGTCGATCTCCGGGTACCACATCGCCGAGGCCGGGGCGAACCCCATCAGCCAGCTCGCCTTCACCCTGGCGAACGGCTTCACCTACGTCGAGTCGTACCTCGCGCGTGGCATGGACATCGACGACTTCGCGCCTCACCTGTCGTTCTTCTTCTCCAACGGCATGGACGCCGAGTACACGGTGATCGGCCGTGTGGCCCGGCGGATCTGGGCCATCGCGATGCGGGACCGGTACGGCGCGAACGACCGGTCGCAGAAGCTCAAGTACCACGTGCAGACGTCGGGTCGTTCGCTGCACGCGCAGGAGATGGACTTCAACGACATCCGGACGACGCTGCAGGCCCTGTGCGCGGTCTACGACAACTGCAACAGCCTGCACACGAACGCCTACGACGAGGCCGTCACCACCCCGACGGACTCGTCGGTGCGCCGGGCGCTGGCGATCCAGATGGTGATCAACCGCGAGTGGGGTCTCGGCATGAACGAGAACCCGCTGCAGGGCTCGTACGTCGTGGACGAGCTGACCGACCTGGTCGAGGAGGCCGTGCTCGCGGAGTTCGACCGCATCACCGAGCGTGGCGGGGTGCTCGGCGCGATGGAGACCGGCTACCAGCGCGGCCGCATCCAGGACGAGTCGATGGTCTACGAGCAGCGCAAGCACGACGGCTCCCTGCCCATCGTCGGGGTCAACACGTTCCTCAACCCGCACCCGGACGAGGAGCCGCGCGAGATCGAGCTCGCCCGCGGCACCGAGGCCGAGAAGCAGTCGCAGCTCACGCGCCTCGCCGAGTTCACCGAGGCGCACCGCGACGAGGCCCAGCGGGCGCTCGCCGACCTCCGCGCTGCGGCGGCGGGTGACGGCAACGTGTTCGAGGTCCTGATGGACGCCGCCCGGGTCTGCTCGCTCGGGCAGATCACCGAGGCGTTCTTCGAGGTGGGCGGGCAGTACCGCCGCTCCGTCTGACGCTGCGCCGAACGGGTCGGCCCTCGTATCGAGGGAACCTCGCGGCCCGCTCGCCCATCCCACGGTCATCGGCACCGTAGGAGGGACAGGCGATGAGGCACCTCAGGACCACCATGCTCGTGGCCGCCGTCGCGGCGGGCCTCCTGGTCAGCGGCTGCACCGAGGGCACCGAGAAGGTGGCCGCCGGCAGCGCGGGACCGGCCGGCGAGCCGGAGCGGCTCGACGGTGCCCCGCCCGTCGGTGGGCCCCCCGCGGACACGGCTGCCGGAGGCGCCGAGGCGCCGCCGCCGGCCGGGGCAACGCCCGGCGTGGCGCAACAGGGCGGCCTGCGGGCCGGGAGCGTCGACGACAACGCCGACTACGAGCGCTTCCTCACCTACCTCGACCGGCTCGCGGAGTCGGGCGTGGCCACGAGGCCGTTCGACGCGAGGGGCCGGGTGCTGGTGAGCGTCATCGGGTCCGACGACCTGCCGCTCCCCGGCGCCGTGGTGTCCGTGTCGGCCGGCGGAGGTCAGGTCGCCACCTTGCGCACGACCGCGGACGGGACGGCCAGGTTCTGGCCGGGCCTCTACGGCACCGAGGCGACGTCGTGGGAGTTCAGCGCCGGCGGTTCGACGGTCGAGGCGTCCCCGGGTGGGCAGGCGCGCCTCGTCGTGGACACGGCAGTCGGGCGCGACGGGGCGGTCGCCGTCGACGTGCACTTCCTCATCGACGCCACCGGGTCCATGTGGGACGAGATCGACCAGCTGAAGGCGACGATCAGCACTGTTGCCGAACGCATCGAGGACCTTCCGGGGTCTCCGCGGGCGCGTTTCGGGATGACGCGGTACCGCGACGAGGGCGACGACTTCGTGACGTCGACCTACGATCTGACCGGCGACCTGCCGGCCTTCCAGGAGGCCCTGTCGGCGGTGCGGGCCGACGGCGGTGGGGACTATCCCGAGGCCCTCGACGAGGGCCTGGCGGCGGCGCTGGCCGAGCCGGGCTGGGGCGACCCGTCCGACACCCTGCAGCTGGTGTTCCTCATCGCGGACGCCCCGCCACAGGTGGGACGCCAGGTCGCCACGACCTACCCGCAGAGCGCGGCCGACGCGGTCTCGCGCGGGCTCAAGATCTTCCCGATCGCCTCGTCCGAGAGCGACGACCAGGCGGAGGCGGTGTTCCGGCAGCTCGCGGCGGCCACCGGGTCCCGCTTCGTCTTCCTCTCCTACGGCGCGCAGGGCGCCGCGACCGGCGCGAACAGCGACATCACCGTGACCGACTACGAGGAGATGTCCCTCGACGACCTCGTGGTGCGGCTCGTCTCCGAGGAGGTCGGCGCCCTGACCGGCACCGGCGCGGTCCTGCCTCCGGCGACCCCGTCGCCGTCGCCGAGCACGCCACCCGGGCAGTGACGGCCAGGTGGCGTCCCGTCACTCGTCGGGAAGCCTCCAGAAGGGTCCGCGCAGCCCCACCTCGTACAGGTACGCGGTGGCGGTCGTCGGGTCGCGGCGCTGGTAGCCGCGCTCGAGGCGGCCGTCGTACCAGCCGCGGGCGAGACGCCACAGCGTCGACAGGTCGAGCTCGTAGCCGTGCTCGAGGTCGTGGCGCTCCAGCCAGGTCCGCACGCAGGCGGGGGAGCAGAACAGCCGCTGGTTGGAGCACGCTCGGACGACGTCGTCCCAGATGTGGGCGGCCGGCACGAGGAAGTGGGCCACCTCTGCCCCGGCCGGTGGGGCGTCGCGACCGACCACCCAGGAGAGGGCGCCGTCGCAGGCGGGGCAGCGCGTGGCCACGAGCACGTCGTCCTCGGTGACGAGCAGGTGGGGGAGGGCGAACGCGTCCCAGGCGCAGCCTCCCCACCAGAGCGTGTCCCGTCCCATCACGGAGAAGCCCAGGTTCAGCGCCGAGAAGGGGTGGGCCATGACCACCGCGCCGTCCTCGTCCAGGACCACGTGCCGGGCCTGTGCCAGCGCACCGAGTCCCGCACGCACCTCGTCGACGGTCGCCGCGTCGGCCGCGGCGAGCGTCTTCACGCCTGGCGCTCTCCCGCTCTCGGCGAAACCCCGGTAGACCGACAGGCGCAGCGTCTCGACGTCCATGCCGCAGGCTGGTGCCCGCGTGGAGGTCCGGTCAAGGGCGCGGCCTGCCCCGGTGAGACAGTGAGCACGTGCGCGTCGTCAGCCTCGTCCCCTCCCTCACCGAAGCCGTGGCGTTGTCAGCGCCCGGCCTGCTCGTCGGCGCCACCGACTGGTGCACGCATCCGGCGGATCTCGACAGCCAGGGGGTCACGCGTGTGCGGGGGACGAAGAACCCCGACGTGGAGGCCGTGGTGGGGCTGGCCCCCGACCTGGTGGTCGCCAACGCGGAGGAGAACCGCTCCGTCGACATCGACGTGCTGCGCGCGGCCGGGCTGGACGTGCTCGTCACCGACATCCGCTCGGTCGAGGGTGCCTTCGCCGGGCTCGCGGAGGTGCTCGACGCGTGCCGGACACCGCGGCCGGCGTGGCTCGACGAAGCTGAGGCGGCGTGGCGAGGCGTCGAGCCGGTCGACCCCACCCGCCGCATCAGGGCGGTCGTGCCGATCTGGCGCAAGCCTTGGATGGCCCTGGGATCCGACACCTACGCCGGGGACGTCCTCGCCCGGCTGGGCGTCGACCACGTGCTCGCCGACGCTCTCGAGCGGTACCCGCGGTTCGAACCCGCGCAGGTCGTCGACGGCATCGACGTGGCCGTCCTGCCCGACGAGCCCTACGCGTTCACGGCGACCGACGGGCCGGAGGCGTTCGGGACGGTGCCGAGCGCGCTCGTCCACGGCCGGTCGCTGACCTGGTACGGCCCGGCGATGGTGGATGCCCCCGCTCGTCTGCGGGACCCGATCAGGGCCGCCCTCGCACGCTGACCGGGGCAGCCACCTGGCTCCCCCGGTCACCGCGGACGGAGCGGGTCGTCAGCGCTTGCCCGCGCGCGCCGGGCGCTTGCGGGTATCGACGGCCTCGGTGTCGGACGCCTCCGCCTCTCCGCTGCCTGCGTCGTCCCTGGCGTCGCCGCCCTCACCCTCCTGCGTCGCCTCGTCGGTCGCGTCGACCATGCTCTCGCCGGTGCCCGCGTCGTCCCGGGCGTCGACGACCTCGGTCGAGCCCTCGGCCGTCGAGGCGTCACCGGACTCCTCGCCCGTCGCTGCGGGCTGACTCACCGGCTCTGCCGGGGCGTCGGCAGGCGCGGAGTGCACGGTCTGCACGACCGCGGCCAGCGCGTCGATACCGCCCGGCGAGGTGCCGGACAGCGTCGCCAGCATCTGGCGCACGTTGGTCAGCTGGGCGTTGATCGAGTCGCGGCGCGCGGTGGCCGCGACGAGCTCGCGGTCCGACTCGGCGCGCACGCGGTCGGCCTTCGAGCGGGCCGTCGCCAGCAGCTCCTCGGCCTGCTCGCGTGCCTGGGTGAGCGTTTCGGTCGCGGTGCGGGTGGCCTCGCCCTCGATCCGCTCGGCCTCGACCCGGGCCTGCTTGGCGTGCTGCTCGGCCTCCTGGAGCATCTTCTCCGCAGCAGACGAGCGCTCGGTGAAGTCGATCTCGGCCTTGCGGCGTCGCTCGGCGAGCGTGGTCTCGAAGTCGGCGGCAGCGGCGGCAGCGGCGGCACGCTGGTGCTCGAACACCGCTTCGGCCTCCTCGCGGCGGGCGGTGGCCTCGCGGTCCGCGTCATCGAGGATGTCGTCCGCGGTGCGCTTCGCCTGCTCGAGCACCCGGGTGGCGTCGGCGTCCGCCGCGCCCCGCGTGTCGGTCGCGTACCGGTCGGCCGCCTCGCGGATCGCGTCGGCCTCGGTCTGGCCCGCCATCCGCTGGACGGCGACCTCCTCCTCGACCCCGGCGCGCAGGTCCTCCGCCTCCGCCTTGGCGAGGGACAGGATCTGGCCGATCCGATCGCCGAGGGTCTCGAAGTTCGGCTCCGCCGGCGCCGCGTCGGCCCGTGCCCGCGCCTCCTCGGCCTCCGCGCGGGAGCGCTGGAGGTCGCCGGACAGCGAGTTGACCCGGCCGTCGAGCTCGCCGAGACGGGCGCGGTACTGCTCGGCCTCGGCGCGGGCCTGCTGCAGGGCGCGCTCGAGCTCGGTCATTCGCTGCTCGACCTGGTGGGGCTCGTAGCCGCGCAGGACGGTGCGGAAAGGCAGTGCGTCGTTCATCGGATCCTCTGCATCTGGACGGTGTCCGTGGGTGTGTCGTGCTGCTCGTGGTGGTTCTCGGGCTCGTGCTCGCCGGGCTGCTCGTGCTCGTGGAACTGCTCGGTGTCGGTGGACGGCTCGGGCTGGTGGGACTGCTCGTGCTCGTCGGGCTGGTCGGGCTCGTCCGCCCCCTGGCCGGGGATGGTGACGTCGTCGGCACCAGTGTCGACCACCGCGGCGTCGTCCTCGACGCGGGTCAGCTCGTCGAGGGCCGGTGACCGCTCGGGCACGGCGAGGGCGTCGATCACACCCGACCACTGGCTCAGCTCGGCGACGATCCGGTCGCGGCGCGAGGCCAGCGACCTCACGCGCGCCTGGGCCTGCTCGACCTGCTCGCGCGCCTGCGCGCGCAGGGCGTCGACCTCCTGCCGGGCGGTGGTGACCAGGTGCGCCGCCTCGTCCCGTGCCGCCTGCCGGGCCTGCACCGCCTCGTGCTGGGCGGCGGCCAGGTCGATGGCGCTCTGCTCGCGCACCGTCCGCGCGCCCGACTCGGCCTCGTAGAGGCGCCGCTCGGCCCGCTCGCTCGCCTCGGCGGCGACGGCCTCGGCGCCCTCACGCGTCCGGCGGGCCTCCTCGAGCAGCCGCACCCGCTCGCGCTCGGCGACCCTCGCGACCTCGCGAGCGGCCTCCTCGGCCTGGGCCAGCACCTGGGCAGCCTGCTCGGCCGCCTCGTCGACGCGGTGCCGGGCCGTGGCATCGGCGGACGCGAGCAGCCCTGTCGCCCGGTCGCGCAGCTCGCGGACCAGGTCGGCCGCGTCCGAGTGACCCTGCGCCCTGGTGCGGTCGGCCTCCTCGTCGGCGGTCGCCAGCAGCTGGGCGATCGTCTCCTGCGTCCACCGGGTCTGCTCGGCAGCTGCTCCCAGCTCCTCCTCCGCGGCGGCGGTGGCCTCGATCCTCGTCTGCTCGGCGGCGGCCAGCACCTGGTCGCGCTCGGCATGCGCGGCAGCGAGCACCTGCTGGGCCTCCTCGCGAGCGCGGGCGGTGGTCTCCTCCGCCTCGCGTGTGCTGGTGGCGCGGACCGACTCGGCCTCCGCCGACGCCTCGCTGCGCCACTGCTCCGCCTGCTGGTGGGCGGCCGCCAGCTCGGCGTCGCGCTCGCCCTGCCACTGGGTGCGGCCGGACTCGGCCTCGGCGCGGGCCTCGGTGACGAGCCGCTCGGCCTCACGACGCGCCTCGTCGAGGGTCTGCTCGGCCTCGGCGCGGGCCTCGGCCAGCACCCGCTCGGCCTCGGCCCGCTGCTCGTGCGCTGTCTGCTCGGCTGCGGCCAGCAGGTCCGCCCGGGTCTGCTCGGCGGTCCGGAGCACCAGCCGCGACTGCTCGGTGGCGTCGGACACCAGGGAGCGGGCCTCGGCGGTGGCGGACTCCAGCCTCGACGACGCCTGGGCGAGGGCCTGCGCGGCGTCGGCCGCCTTGCTCTCGGCCTCGTCGGTGAGCCGGTCCGCGTGCTCCTGGGCGCGCTGCAGCATCTGCACGGCACGGTCGGCGACGTCGTGGTGGTGGTCGACGGGCGCGACGGATGCGTCGGGCGCCTCGCGCGCCTCGGGCGCCTCGGGCGCGGACACCGGCTCGGGGACCTCGGCCGCAGTGTCGCGCCCGGCGGCGTCGTCACCAGCGGGCTGAGGATGCATGGGGCAAGTCTCCCAGAAACCACTCGTCCGGGGGAACCACACGCCAGCTGGT
Source organism: uncultured Actinomycetota bacterium (assembly GCA_963843835.1). Taxonomy (GTDB): domain Bacteria; phylum Actinomycetota; class Actinomycetes; order Actinomycetales; family CAWJMD01; genus CAWJMD01. The sequence goes on along the minus strand of CAWJMD010000003.1, from coordinate 328,522 downwards.
TCGCCCGTTCAGGGGGTGTTCGCTCGGATGTCGTTGGTGATCTTCTGCACGTCGCCGAAGAGCTCGGGCGGCGACGTGAACTCCGTGTACACGTGCGTGTCGGGCATCTCGCCCCCGATCGGGCTCCAGATGCGGCTCATCCGGATCCTCTCGTACAGGGGGAGCTCGGGATCCACGTCCAGCGCCGAGGCCGTCGTGGGATCCACGAGGACCCATCCCTCGTCGTCGTTAGCCCGGTTGCGCAAGGTGTCCCACTCCGCGTCACCACACGGGCCGGGGCAGGGCTCCACCTGGACGATGCCGGACGGCGGCGGGAGTGTCGACGACCCGGTGGACGTCGTGTCGGTGCACGCGTACCGCACCACCGGCTCGACCGCCGAGGTGTCGCGTGCGCACTCCCACCCCTCGGGGACACGGAACGGGAAGGGCAGCCCCGCGAGCCGCATCTCCACCGTCCGGTCGTCCCGGGTGAAACCGGGGCCTGCGACGCCGGGGCCGGCCTGCAGGCGCTGGGTCGGCCCGCCCTGCGCCTCGTCGCCCGGGGCGGGCGAGCCCTGGCTGCCGGTCGGACCCGGCGACGGTGACCCCGAGCCGGACGGAGAGGGGGTGGGCGACGGACCCGACGACCCCGTCGGGGTCGGGGTGGGGGCCGGAGTGGTGGCCGCGTCGTCGCGGGGCCAGCACGACGACAGCAGGAGCAGCAGCAGCACGACGGCGAGCAGGAGCAGGCCGACCAGCCACCAGCGTCGCCACCACGGCGTCGGGTCCTGCGCCGGGAGGGCCACGGGCGCGACGGGGGGCGGCGGCGGGTAGGACTGCGGTGCGGTGCTCCAGTGCGGGGCGAAGGCCGGCCCGGACCCGGGCGCGGAAGCGGCGCCCGCGGGCAGGGGGGCCTCGATCAGGGGCTGGGCCAGCTCGGGACCGGAGCCGCTGCGGAGCGCGGCCCAGGCGAGGGGGCCCGTGGTCGACACCTCGACCAGGTGCCCCGGGTGGTCGGCGCCCAGTCTCTCGGCGGCGGCCGCGAACCGGTCGCGGGCCGCGGGGTCGAGCGCGGGCCCGGGAGCCATCAGCACGAGCTCGACCTGCTCACCGTGCGGGCCGTGGGCGGCCAGGACCTGCCCGCCCTCCGCGCTGTGCCAGCGTCCGACGACGGTGTAGCCGCCGAGGCTCGTCGGGGTCCCCGACGGCGGTGGGACGGTCTCGCTCGACACCTCGCCATTCGACCACACCGGTTCCGGTCGGCCCACCGGGGCCACGCGACCGGGTGCGTGCCGGCGAGACAGTGGTGGAATGGGCGGGTGACGACCTCCCAGACCGGACCCGTCGGCCCTGGATCGAACGGTCCGACCCCAGCGGGCACAGACCTCGACGCGCTGCGGTCGGCCGCGCGGGCGGTGTCCTCGGTGGTGGTCGGGCAGCACGGCATGGTCGACCGGCTGATGGTGGCCCTTCTCGCCCGCGGCCACTGCCTGCTGGAGGGGGTGCCCGGGGTCGCGAAGACCCTCGCGGTGCGCACCTTCGCGACGGTTCTCGGGGGCAGCTTCGCGCGGCTGCAGTTCACGCCCGACCTGGTGCCGTCCGACATCGTCGGGACCCGGATCTACCGCCCCAGCGCCGAGACCTTCGACATCGAGCTCGGCCCGGTGTTCGTCAACTTCGTGCTCGCGGACGAGGTGAACCGCGCCCCGGCGAAGGTCCAGGCAGCGATGCTCGAGCTGATGGCCGAGCACCAGGTCTCGCTCGGCGGGAGGTCCTTCCCCCTGCCCGACCCCTTCATCGTCATCGCCACCCAGAACCCGCTCGAGTCCGAGGGGGTCTACCCGCTGCCGGAGGCGCAGCGCGACCGCTTCCTGCTCAAGGTCGACGTGCCGCTGCCCCGCGCGCACGAGGAGGCGGAGATCTTGCGACGGATGAGCGTCGACCCTCCGGTGGCGCACCAGGTGCTGACGAACGACCAGGTGCTGCGGCTGCAGCGGATGGCCGACCACGTGTACGTGCACCCGCTGGTCGGCGACTACGCGGTCCGACTGGTGATGGCCACGCGCGAGCCCTCCGAGTACGGGATGCCCGAGCTCACCGAGGTCGTCGACGTCGGGGCCAGCCCGCGGGCGACGCTCGGCCTGGTCGCGGCGGGGCGTGCCCTGGCGCTGGTGCACGGCCGCGACCACGTGCTGCCCTCCGACGTCGCCGCGCTCGCGGTCGACGTGATCGCGCACCGGCTGGTACTGGGCTTCGACGCCGTCGCCGACGGCGTCTCGGCCCGGTCGGTGGTCGAGCGCGTGCTCGCGACGGTGCCGCAGCCGGTGCAGGCCCTGCTGTGACCTCGCGTGGCCGTCCACGTTTCGCCGGGGCCGCCCGGTGAGGGGGTCGACCGAGCGGCTGCTCTCCGACCTGGCGCCGCCGGCGGCCCTGCGCTCGCTCGAGCTGACCATCGTGCGGCGCCTCGAGGGGTACCTGCGTGGCGAGCACCTCGGGCTGCTGCCGGGTCCCGGCTCCGAGCTCGCCGAGGCGCGGCTGTACCGGCCGGGCGAGGACGACGTGCGGCACATGGACTGGGCCGTCACCGCGCGGACGACGCAGCCGCACGTGCGCGACGTCGTGGCCGACCGCGAGCTGGAGACCTGGGCCCTGGTCGACCTCTCGGGCTCGATGCGCTTCGGGACCGCGGAGCGCGCCGGGCGTCGGCACCGGCCGGGATGGGGAGACGAGCCGGCGTCCGGCACCGGCGGCCCGACCCGCAAGGGCGCCCCGCCCGCGGCCCGCCGGGGGATGGACAAGCGCGAGCTCGCGATCGCGGCGGTGGCGACGGTCGGCCTGCTGACCGGCCGGGTCGGTGACCGCTTCGGCGGCTACCTGCTCGACGAGGACGGTCTGCACCGGCACCCGGCCCGTGCTGGGCGGCTCGCCCTGGCCACGCTTTTGCGCTCGCTCCTCGACCAGCCCGACCACGAGCTGGAGCCGGGACGGGTGACGCCGGGGGTCCCGCTCGGGCCCGCGGTCGACGCCCTGTTCGCGGCGCACCCGCGGCGCGGGCTCCGGGTGGTCGTCTCCGACTTCCTCGACCCGGGCCTGTCGGCCTGGCGGCTGCCGCCCTCGACGCCGCCGACGTGGTCCCGCCCCCTGCGCAAGCTCTCGGTGCGCCACCAGGTGCTGGCCGTCGAGGTGGTCGACCCGCGTGAGAACGAGCTGCCCGACGTCGGGGTCGTCGACATGGTCGACCCGGAGACGGGAGCGGTGCTGGAGGTCGACACGTCGCGCGCTGCCGTGCGCGAGCAGTTCGCGCGGGCCGCGGCCACCCACCGCGACCGCGTGCGCACCGAGCTGCGCCGCGCCGGTGCGGCGCACCTCGTCCTGCGCACCGACTCCGACTGGGTCGCGGACACCGCGCGCTTCGTGCTCGCCCACCGCGTGCACGCGCACCGGCTGCACGCCGTCAGGCCGAGGGGGGCGTGACCGACGTGGTCCCGGACTCCTTCCTGGCCGGTGGCCGGCTCTGGCTCCTGCTCCTCCTGCCGCTGCTGCTCGGGCTGTACCTGTGGGGGCAGCGCCGGCGGCACGCCTACGCGCTGCGGTTCAGCGCGCTGCCGATGCTGGCGAGCGTGGCGCCGCGCCGGCCGGGGTGGCGCCGGCACGTGCTCGCGGCGGGCCTGCTGCTGACGTGCGCCGTGATGGTGGTCGCGGTCGCCCGTCCCGCCGCCGACGTGCGCGTGCCGAGGGAGCGGGCCACGGTCGTGCTCGCGATCGACGTGTCCCTGTCCATGCAGGCCGACGACGTCGCACCGAACCGGCTGGAGGCGGCCCAGGAGGCGGCCCGCGCCTTCACCCGCGACCTCCCTCCCGGGCTGAACCTCGGGCTGGTCACCTTCGCCGGCGCCGCCACCGTGCTCGTGCCGCCCACGACGGACCGGTCCCGCGTCGTCGCGGCGATCGACGCGATCCAGCTGGGCCCCTACACGGCGATCGGCGAGGGCATCTTCACCTCCCTGCAGAGCCTCGAGCTGGTGGCGCAGGACCCGGGGGGTGAGCCGGTCCCGGCACGCATCGTGGTCCTCTCCGATGGGGAGACGACCGTCGGACGGCCGAACGCCGACGCGGCGCGTGCCGCCGTGGAGGCGGACGTGCCGGTGTCGACGATCGCGTTCGGGACCCCCGACGGCGTGATCGTCATCGAGGGGATCACCGAGCCGGTGCCCGTGAACGAGGCCGAGCTCGCGGACATCGCGTCCGCCACCGGCGGGGTGTACTACCAGGCCCAGACGCTCGACGAGCTGAACCGCGTCTACGAGGACATCGGATCGTCCGTGGGCTACGAGCTGGAGCCGTCGGAGATCACGGACCGCTGGGTCGCGGTCGGCCTGGTCGTGCTGCTCCTGACCGTGGCGGGTTCCCTGCTCTGGTTCGGGAGGCTGTCATGACGGAGGAGGAGCCCGTGGCCGGGATGCCCGCGTCCGACGAGCGGCAACCAGGCGAGCGGCGCCGGCCCCGGCGTCCCCCGGATGCGCCGGTGATACCGGATGCCCCGGTGATACCCGAGCGCTCCTCCGACGACAGCGACGTCGGCTGGTCGGGCGGCGACCGTGAGAGCGAGGACGACGAGCGCTTCCTGCGGGAGAAGCCGCCCCACTGGCAGTAGCGGCTCGGCGGTCAGTGGTCCGAGACGCCCACGGTGTTGGTGGCGCCGGGTGCCTGGCCCTTGAGCAGGTCGCGGATCTCCTGCAGCAGCGCGACGTCCTCAGGCGTGGCCTGGACCTCCTCGAGCTCACCCCGCTTGCGCATCAGCATGAGCCGGTTCATGGGCACCACGAGCGCGACGTAGATGACCGCGGCGACGATGACGAAGTTCAGCAGCGCCGTGAGGGTGGTGCCGATGTTGATCTGGGTCCCGTTGACGACCGGCCCCACGTCGTCGAGGTTCGGCACCCCGCCGACCGCGGCGATGAGGCTGCCGATGAAGTCGGTGGCGAAGGCGCCGACCACGGCGCCGAAGGCGGCGCCGATGACGACGGCTATCGCGAGGTCGACGACGTTGCCGCGGAGGATGAAGTCCCTGAAACCCTTGATCATGACCAACTCCCGGTACGCGCGTGGTGGATGACCGGGGCAACCTACGGGAGCACGACCGGGCTCAGCGACCATCCGCCGCCGGCAGCCGCCAGCCTGGCCGCCTCCTCGGACCGCACCGAGACCAGCACGGTCCGGGTGCCGTCGCGGTCGGCGGTGGCCAGCAGGCCCTCGTCGTCACGCGGCGGCACGTCCAGCACGACGACGTCACGTGCGACCACGTGCGCTGGCGGCGGCCCGTCCCCGGTGGATCCGCCGAGGTCGACGAGGTCGGTGCGGAAGGCGAGCAGGCTGACGCGCACCCCCGGCGTGAGCCAGCGCAGCGCACCCGCCTGCACGTCGAGGGGCATCGCCACCCGCCCGAAGTCCAGTGCCGCGGCCGGCGCCTCCGTCACGATCCGGCGGTCGGTGAAGGGCTCGCCGGCGCGGACAGGTCCGGACAGGCGCTGCCCGGTCAGTCCACCGGCGGGCAGCGACCCTCCGGGGACCGCGTCGGTCGGCAGGACGACCTCGCGCACGTCGCCCGGCGTCACGAGGTGCCCCGCGGGCAGGTCGGCGGCGCTGACGGCCACCGTCACCCCGGGGGGGAGTGGGGACGTCACCGACTCGACGGTCAGGGTCGCCGCTCCGGCGAGCAACAGGGCCGCGATCGGGCGGCGGTGTCGGCCCACCAGGCGCCGCAGTGCGCGACCATGCGACCGGTGACCGCCGGGCCGCGCGTTGCCCGCCGGTGCGCGCTCCGGCGGATGCCGGGACCAGCTGAGCGAGAGCACGTGGCGGCCGCGGGTCAGGGCAGGGGGAAGGGGAGGTCGAGGCCGTCCAGGGCCTTGCCGCAGCCGCAGTCGCCCTGGTCTTGCGGCAGGTGCTCGATGGCCGCCCCGACCAGCGACTTCAAGGCCTCCACGTTGCGGCCGAAGACGGCGAGCACCTCCTGGTGGGTCACCGCCTCGCCGCCCTCCACGCCGGCGTCGTGGTCGGTGACCAGCGCGACGCTGGTGAAGCACAGGGCGAGCTCCCGCGCGATCGCCGCCTCCGGCATCGTCGTCATCCCGACCAGCGACCAGCCCGCTCCCGCGTGCCACTGCGACTCGGCGCGGCTCGAGAAGCGCGGGCCGTTGACGACCACGAGCGTGCCACCGTCCAAGGCCTGCAGACCCCCCCGTTCTCCGGCCGCGCCGAGCACGGCGGCGCGGCCACGGGGGCAGAACGGGTCGGCGAACCCCATGTGGACGACAGCTCCGACGGCGTCGTAGACGGTGTGGGCGCGGCCCCAGGTGCGGTCGACGACCTGGTCGGGCACCACGACCGTCCCCGGCCCCAGCTCGGGTCGCAGCGAACCCACGGCGCACGGTGCGACGACCTGGCGCACGCCGACCGCGCGCAGGGCCCAGAGGTTCGCGCGGTAGTTGACCAGGTGCGGGGGGATCGTGTGGTTGCGGCCGTGCCGGGGGAGGAAGGCCACCCGTCGGCCGGCGACCGTGCCGACGACCGGCTGCTCGCTGGGCGCTCCGAACGGCGTGGTCACCGGTACCTCGATGACGTCGTCGAGGAAGGAGTAGAAGCCCGAGCCCCCGATCACGCCCACGGTGGCGGGTGCGTCCGCGGTCCGGGGGGCGTCGGGGTCGGAGTGGTTCGGGTCGGGCTGGTCGCTCGGCATGGTCCGGACGCTACGCGGTGTACCGGGTGGCGGCCATCCGCCGTCGCGCCGCCTGTGGACGACGAGGCGACCTTCCCCTCCTGTGGAGGGAGGGACTCAGGCGGTCGAGGCGGCCTTCGACGCGGAGGCGGCTGCCGCCGACGAGCCGGAGCCCGAGTCACCGGACGTCGAGGAGCCGGACTTCGACGAGTCGGACTTCGACGAGTCGGACCTCGAGGAGCCGGACTTCGTGGAGGAGGACGACGAGTCGGGCGACCCGGGGGACACGCTCGATGAGCCGTTGCCGTTCGACGCCCGCGAGTCGGTCCGGTAGAAGCCCGACCCCTTGAAGACGATGCCGACCGAGTTGAAGAGCTTGCGCAGGGTCCCGTCGCAGCGCTCGCAGCGCGTCAGGGTGTCGTCGGTGAACGACTGGTGCACCTCGAACCTGTCGTCGCAGGAGGTGCAGGCGTAGGCGTACGTCGGCACGTGGCCCTCCAGCTCTACGTCGCGCCGCGGTCTGGCACTCGCGGCTTCTGAGTGCCAATGATAACGCCTCGTCGCGCGGTTTCCTTCCGAGGCTGCCTTCCGACGGTCGGTCCGAGGCGGCAGGTCAGGAGCCGGCGGGGGGCTCGGCCTGCCACTGCGCGAGACGCCCCGACTCGCTCACCTGACGCAGCCGACGCTCGGCCTGCTGCCGTACCGCCGCCGTCGCGATCACCAGCAGGTCGTCGCCGTGGGCGAGGCGGGTGTGCCGCTCGGGCACCAGGGCCTCGCCGTCCCGCACGACCAGCGTCACGTTCGCGCCGGGTGGCAGCCGCAGCTCGAACAGCTCCATCCCGTGGATCCTCGACGTCGGGCCCACGCTGACCTGCAGCACCTGGGCGCCCATCGCCTCCAGGGGAGAGGACTCGACCTCGATGTCGACCGGTGCGTCCCCCTCGAGGCGAAGGCGGCGCGCGACGGCCGGCAGCGTGGGGGCCTGGACCAGGGTGAAGACGACCACGAGCACGAAGACCAGCTCGAAGAGCTCGCCCGAGCCGGGCACGAAACCCGCCACGGGGATCGTGGCCAGGACGATCGGCACGGCCCCGCGCAGGCCGGCCCAGGACAGGAACGCCTGGTCGCGCCATCGGTACCCGAGCCACGTCACCGACGCGAGCACCGACAAGGGGCGCGCCACCACGAGCAGGACGGTCCCGATCACGAGGGCCGGCACCAGCGCCGCCGGCAGCTGGCTGGGGCTGACGAGCAGACCGAGGAGCACGAAGAGGCCGATGTGAGCCAGCCAGCCGAGGCCCTCGGCGAACCCGCGCACCGTCTGCCGGTGGGGCAGGTCCGCGTTGCCCAGCACCAGCCCGCAGACGTAGACGGCGAGGAACCCGCTGAGGTGCGCCACCGTGCCGGCGCCGTAGGCGAGCGCGCAGAGCGCCATCACCGCGATCGGGTAGAGGCCGGACGACGGCAGCGCGACCGTGCGCAGCAAGCGCGCACCGAGCCAGCCCAGCGCGATGCCCATCAGCGCGCCGCCGACGAGCTGGGCGGCCGCGGACAGCACCAGCAGCACGGGGTCGCGCGCGTCCTCGCCGGTGGCGACACCGCTCAGGGCCACGACGAGGATGACCACCGGGGCGTCGTTGAAGCCGGACTCGGCCTCGAGCATCCCGGCCAGGCGGCGCGGCACGGGGACGCGACGCAGCACGGAGAACACGGCCGCCGCGTCCGTCGTCGAGACGATCGCTCCGAGCAGCAGCGCGATCGTCCACGGCGAGCCCAGCAGCCAGTGCGCGGCTGCGGCCACGACGAGCACCGAGATCATCGCCCCGACGGTGGCGAGCAGGCCGGCGGGCATGACCGCGTGACGGATCGTGTGCCAGCGTGTGCTCAGACCACCATCGGCGAGGATGACGACGAGGGCGGCGTAGCCGAGCACGGTGGTCAGCTCGAAGTCCTCGAAGACGATGCCGAGCCCGCTCTCGCCGAGCAGCACGCCGAGCCCGAGGTACAGCAGCAGGGACGGCATGCCCGTCCGGCTCGAGATGCGGACGGCGACGACCGCCACGAGCAGCACGAGCGCACCGGCGAAGACGGCCATGTTCAGGTCGTCGACGCTCACCAGGCTCCTCCCGGGGTCGTGGGCGACTCCCGACCCGTGTCCGGATCGTGGCCCGGTGTGGCCGGGGCGGCGCGCAGTGGCGCTCAGTTTAGGTGGTTACTCTCGGCGGGTGCCCGGACTGCGACGCATCGCCATCGGCGCGGTGGCCCTCCTGGCTGCCGTCGTCCTCGTGCTCACCGTGACCGTGGTGGTGACCATCCGTCGCCCGCTGCCCGAGTACTCGGGCCGGGTGGAGGTGCCAGGGCTGGGTGCCGAGGTGCAGGTCGTACGCGATGCCCGCGGCGTGCCGCAGATCTACGCGGACTCGGCGGACGACCTCTTCTACGCGCAGGGGTTCGTCCACGCGCAGGACCGCTTCTTCGAGATGGACTTCCGCCGGCACGTGACCGCCGGGCGCCTGTCGGAGCTCGTCGGCGAGAACGAGGACGCGCTCGCAGCCGACACCGTCGTGCGCACCCTGGGCTGGCGCCGCGTCGCCGAGGCCGAGCTGCCGTTGCTCGCGCCCGAGACACGGCAGTACCTGCAGGCGTACGCGGACGGCGTCAACGCCTACATCGGCGGACGGTCCCCGGCGGAGCTGTCGTCCGCCTACCCCGTGCTGGCGATCCCCAACGACCTGCGTCGCATCGAGAAGTGGACGCCGGTCGACTCGCTGGCCTGGCTGAAGGCGATGGCCTGGGACCTGCGCAGCAACTACTCGGAGGAGCTGGGCCGCGCCCAGGTCTTCTCCGCGGTGGACGACGTGGCTCTGGTGGACCAGCTCTACCCGCCGTACGACCCCACGCGGCACGCGCCGATCCTCCCGGTGGTGCCGCAGGCCGGATCCTCCGTGCGGGGGCCGCAGGTTGTCGACGGAGCCGAGACGCAGGGGCCACCGACGGATGACGGCTCCTCGCTCCCGGACCCGGTGCTCGGCACGGCCGGTGAGGTCTTCGCCGCCGCCCAGCGCACGCTCGACGCGGTGCCCGACCTGCTCGGACGGGGTGAGGGGGTCGGCTCGAACTCGTGGGTCGTCGCGGGGGAGCACACCGGGTCCGGGATGCCGATGCTCGCGAACGACCCGCACCTGTCGCCGAGCATGCCGGGGATCTGGTACCAGGTCGGCCTGCACTGCAACCAGGTGAGCGCCTCGTGCCCCTTCGACGTGGCCGGCTTCTCCTTCGCGGGGCTGCCGGGCGTCGTCATCGGTCACAACGCGGACATCGCCTGGGGCATGACCAACCTCGCCCCGGACGTGACCGACTTCTTCCTGGAGAAGCTCTCGGGCGAGACGTACCTGCGCGACCGTGAGCAGGTCCCGGTCGAGTCCAGGGTCGAGACGATCGAGGTGGCCGGGGCGGCGCCGGTGGAGATCGAGATCCGCTCGACGGTGCACGGTCCCCTCCTCTCCGACCCGGTCGACGCCATCCGCCGGGCCGGCCGCGGGTCCCCTGTACCCGAGAACTCCCCGTTCCAGGGGACCGGGTACGAGGTGTCGCTGGCCTGGACGGCCCTGACCCCCGGTCGCACGGCCGACGCGATCTTCGCCCTCGACGCGGCGAAGGACTGGGACGAGTTCCGGACCGCGGCGTCCCTGTTCGAGGTGCCCGCCCAGAACCTCGTGTACGCCGACACCGAAGGGCACATCGGCTACCAGGCGCCCGGCAAGATCCCGGTCCGCCCGACCGGGGCCGGGCTCGGTCGCCACGACGGCACCTGGCCGCGGCCCGGCTGGGACTCCTCGTGGGACTGGACGGGGTACGTGCCGTTCGAGCAGCTGCCGTCGGTGCTGGACCCGTCCGAGGGGTTCATCGTCGCCGCGAACCAGCAGGTGACCGACGGCCCGGCGCCCTTCCTCACCGCGGACTGGGCCTACGGCTACCGCTCCCAGCGCATCCGCGACGTGCTGGCGCAGAAGACGGCGAACGGAGGCAAGGTCACCGCGACGGACATGCGTGACCTGCAGATGGACACCACGAACGGGTTCGCCCCGGTGCTGGTCCCGGCGCTGCTGGCCGCGCCGCCGGCCGACCTCGAGCTGGCGCCCGGCATGCGCGAGTTCACGGACGAGGCGGTGGAGATGCTGCGTGGGTGGGACTACACGCAGCCGGCCGACTCGCCCGAGGCCGCCTACTACAACGCGGTGTGGAGCAACCTGCTCAGCCTCACCTTCGACGACCAGCTGCCCGAGGAGGTGCAGCCGAGCGGAGGCGCCCGCTGGTTCGAGGTGATGCGCGGGCTGCTCGTCGACGAGAACTCCCCGTGGTGGGACAACGCGAGCACGCCCACGATCATGGAGACCCGGGACCAGATCATCGGCCAGGCGCTGCAGGACGCCAGGCTCGAGCTCACGACGAGCCTGGGCAAGGACCCCGCGACGTGGCAGTGGGGGAAGCTGCACACCCTCACGCTGCAGCAGGAGCCCCTGGGCGGTGACACCGTCCCCGGACCCGTCCGGGCCCTCTTCAACTCCGACCGCATGCAGCTGGGCGGCGGCACGTCGATCGTCGACGCGACCGGCTGGGACGCGTCCGTCCCCCGGAACTACGCCGTGGACGCCGTCCCGTCGATGCGCATGGTCGTCGACCTGTCAGACCTCGACGCCTCGACGTGGGTCGACCTGAGCGGCATCTCGGGCCACCCCTGGAGCCCGCACTACGGTGACCAGGCCGAGGCGTGGTCGACCGGGGAGACCTACCCCTGGCCGTTCGCTCGCACGGCGGTCGAGGCAGCCACGCAGGACACGCTGGTGCTCACCCCGGCACCGCCCTCCGAGTGAGCCAGTGCGGCGGCGGTTGGATCGAAGCCCTGTGCCTACCGTCCCATCTGGATCTGCGACCGGTCGGGTTCGACGAGGCCCGGCATCGACGGTGGGGGCGTGCGCGACCTCGGCGCTGCCCTCATCTCGGTCACGACCGGACGAGGCGCACGCCGGTCGCGAGCAGCCAGACGAGCCAGGCGGCGAACCCTAGGAGCCCGACGAAGACCAGCGCCGAGCCGTCGGCGATCGCGAGGTTGCCGACCCCCGCGGCGAGCAGCAGGCTCCCGCCCACCAGGCCCAGCAGGCGGCAGTCGGCGATGCGACGGCGGGCGGTATCCGCCCGACAGGTTCTCGCACGCCACCCGTGGGCGATCGGCCTGATGGAGTCGCGGACATCGCCGGGGCCTGCGAACCTGCGCCACCGCGAAGCGGTCACCGCCTGCCTGCGGAGGGCTGGCTTCCCGGTCGTGATGGCGACGCACGCCAACTGGTTGCTCGACAGCTACGTCTACGGGTTCGCCCTGCAGGAGGCCAGCCTGCCGTTCGACACCGCCGATGAGCTCGCGGACATGGCCGAGGACGTCTTCCTGCCCCAGCTTCCTCCTGACGAGTTCCCCTACCTCAACGAGTCCGCCGCGGCGCTCGTCGCTGCCGGCTACGACCCGGCAGAGGAGTTCCTCTTCGGCCTCGACCTCGTCCTAGCCGCCCTCGAGCCCCTGAGGGCCTCCGCATAGCGACGCTCACGGACCGTCGCGCGGCCCTCTGCACCGCCGCTCCGATCCATCACCGCCGCACCGGGTGTTCCTACGGGCGTTCTCGCCTGGCGCAAGGCCCACACCAACACCGACGGCGAGGTCCAGCCCGGTCGCGTCGCCGTCCGGGTCACCGCACCTCGAGCCACCGGCCGGGCGTGAGGACGGCGTCCACCCGCAGGTCGTGCGGCTCCACCGGCAACGGGTCGGTTGCGGCGTCGTGCACCTCCTCGTCGTGGACGACGGCGACGAGGAGCGGCCGCCCTCGCCGGGTGCCGAGGGTCGCGAGGGAGCGGTCGTACCAGCCTCCGCCCTGCCCGAGCCGGGCCCCGGACGTGTCCGCGGCGAGCGCCGGCACGAGCACGACGTCGACGTCGGCCAGGCCGGCCGTTGCCGGCCCGGTGGGCTGGTCGATCCGGCGTCCGGACGCCAGGGGCGGCCCCGGCTCGAGCTCCCCGTCGTGCACCGCCCAGCCGAGGACTCCCGAACGTTCGACGTCTCCGGCGGTCCCGCCGCCGACGGCCGGCAGCACCGGCAGGACGACGTCGGCGCCGCCGGCGCGCAATGCGTCGAGCAGGGGAGCGGGGTCCGGCTCCCCGGGCAGCGCCACGTAGCCGGCGACCCGGCGAGCCGCGACGAGCGCCGCCACCGCGAGCCCCGTCGCGCGCAGGTCCTCCCCGCGGTCGCGGTGCGTCTCGACCGGTGTGGCCGAGCGACGGGCCCGGACGCGGCGGCGCACCTCCGACTTGGCGGCGGCGGGGTCGGGGTGGGTGGGCACCCGTCCATCGTGGCGTGCTGTCGGATAACCCGGTGCGACGACCCGCGGGGGCCCTACCGTGCTGCCCGTGACGTCGGACGCCCGACGCGGTCACGGTGGCCGCGCCCCCGGGGCCGGCAGTGAGGGGTGGACGAATGGGTCAGGTCGAGGCGCCGGACGCCGGCAGCGAGGCGGCGGCGACAGCATCCACAGCGTGCCCGCGCACCGTGCGGCGGGGGAGCACGGGATACCCCGTCAACGTGCTGCAGCGGGACCTGAACGCGAGAGGGGCCCGGCTCACCGTCGACTCGGTATTCGGCGCGGCCACGCAGGTGGAGGTCGAGAAGTGGCAGGTGCGAGCCGGCCTGGCCAGGGACGGCGTCTGCGGGCCTGCCACCTGGCACTCCCTCGGGGAGTGCTGAGGGGCCGACGCTGCGACCGCTGGGCCGGGAGTGGATAGCCTGCGGGCATGACCCACGCCGCAGTGCGCAAGGCGGTGATCCCGGCCGCTGGTCTGGGCACCCGGTTCCTCCCGGCGACGAAGGCCACTCCCAAGGAGATGCTGCCGGTCGTCGACAAGCCGGCGATCCAGTACGTCGTCGAGGAGGCGGTCTCCGCCGGGCTCGAGGACGTGCTGATCGTCACCGGGCGGAACAAGGGCTCCCTCGAGGACCACTTCGACCACTCCTGGGAGCTCGAGGCGGCACTGGAGGCGAAGGGCGACACCACCCGGCTCGAGAAGGTGAAGGCGTCCGCGGTGCTCGCCGACGTGCACTACGTGCGGCAGGGCAACCCACGCGGTCTCGGCCACGCGGTGCTGTGCGCGCGCCGCCACGTGGGCGACGAGCCCTTCGCGGTGCTGCTCGGCGACGACCTGATCGACGCCCGAGACGACCTGCTGGAGACGATGGTCGCGGTGCAGGCCGAGCACGGCGGCAGCGTCGTCGCCCTGATGGAGGTGCCGCCCGAGCAGGTCAACCTGTACGGGTGCGCGGCGGTCGAGGAGACCCCGTCCGCGGACGGCAGCTACGGGCCCGGGACGGCGGGGGCAGAGCTCGTCACCGTCACCGGGCTCGTCGAGAAGCCCGACCCTGCCGACGCGCCCAGCAACCTGGCCATCATCGGCCGGTACGTGCTGCACCCGGCGGTCTTCGAGGTGCTCGAGCGGACCGACCCCGGCAGGGGCGGCGAGATCCAGCTCACCGACGCACTGCAGGAGCTCGCGAAGACCGACCCGCAGGCCGGTGGCGGCGTGCGCGGGGTCGTGTTCCGTGGCCGCCGCTACGACACCGGTGACCGGCTCGACTACCTCAAGGCGGTCGTGCGGATCGCCTCCGACCGGGAGGACCTGGGTCCCGACCTGCGCGAGTGGCTGACCGGCTACGTGGCGGGCGGTTTCTCGGGGTGAGGTCGGTCGACGACCACCTGGCCGACTGCCTGACGCTGGTCGCGCCGTTGGCGCCCATCGAGCTGTCGCTCGCCGACGCCCTCGACTGCGTCCTCGTGGGTGACGTGGTCTCGGCCGTCTCCCTGCCGCCCTTCGACAACTCCGGGATGGACGGGTACGCCGTGGTGACGGCCGATGTCGCGCGGGCCTCGGAGCAGACACCGGTCACGCTCCCCGTGGTCGGGGACATCCCGGCGGGGACGACGGACGTCCCTCCGCTCTCGCCGGGCACGGCGGTGCGCATCATGACGGGTGCACCGGTCCCCACGGGGACGGGTGCCATCGTCCCCGTCGAGTGGACGAACCGCGCCACCGACCTCGTCCGCATCGACCGGGCCCCCGAGGACGGGGCCCACGTCCGGGCCGCGGGCGAGGACGTCGTGCCGGGTGACCTGCTGCTGCGCTCGGGGACGCGTCTGACCGCCCGACACCTCGGGCTGCTGGCGGCGTCCGGACACGGGCGCGTCGCCGTCCGGCCGCGGCCCCGGGTCGTGGTGATGTCGACCGGCAGCGAGCTCGTCGAGCCCGGACGACCGCTGGCGTACGGGCAGATCCCCGACTCCAACAGCTACGCGCTGGCGGCCGCCGTGACCGACACCGGGGCCATCGCCTACCGCGTGGCCATGGTCGACGACGAACCGGGCGCCCTCGTCGAGGCCCTCGAGGACCAGATCGCGCGTGCGGACATGATCATCACCACGGGGGGAGTCAGCGCCGGGGCCTACGACACCGTCAAGGAGGTGCTGTCGCGCCTCGGGACGGTCCGCTTCGACAAGGTCGCGATGCAGCCGGGGATGCCGCAGGGCCTCGGCCGGCTCGGCGACCGGCGCCTGGAGGACGGCTCGGTGGGCATCCCGATCCTGACCCTGCCCGGCAACCCCGTCAGCGCCTACGTGTCGTTCGAGGTCTTCGTGCGCCCCGCCCTCCGCAAGATGATGGGGGAGTCGAGCCTGCACCGTCCCGTCGTCACGGCGACGGCCGTCGAGGGGTGGTCGTCGCCTGCGGGCAAGCGGCAGTTCGCCCGCGTGGTCGTCGAGGGCGCACCGCACGCCCGGACCGTCAGGCCGGTCGGCGGTCAGCGCTCGCACCTGGTGGCCGACCTGGCCGCGTCCAACGCCCTGGCCATGGTCCCGGAGGACGTCACGGCCGTCGGGGCCGGCGACACCGTCGACTGCCTGTTGCTCGAGCGGGGCCGGCGATGACCACCTCCTCCGGCGACCGCCCGCGGCTGACGCACCTGGACGACGCGGGCAGCGCGCGGATGGTGGACGTCTCCGCCAAGGACGTGACCGTGCGGGAGGCGACCGCCCGCGGGCACGTCGCCTGCTCGGCCGAGGTGGTCGCGGCGCTGCGCGGTGACGGGGTGCCGAAGGGTGACGCGCTGGCCGTGGCTCGCCTGGCGGGCATCCAGGCGGCCAAGCGCACTCCCGAGCTCGTGCCGCTGGCCCACCCGGTCGCGGTGCACGCCGTCGCGGTCGACCTCACGGTGCTCGACGACCGGGTCGAGATCGAGGCGACGGTGCGGACGGCCGACCGGACCGGCGTCGAGATGGAGGCGCTGACCGCCGTGGCCGTCGCGGCGCTCGCCCTGGTCGACATGGTGAAGGCGATCGACAAGAGGACCCGGATCGGCGACGTGCGCGTCGTCGCCAAGAGCGGAGGTCGGTCCGGTGACTGGCGGGCCGAGTGAGGGCACCGGCGCAGCGGGCCGCGCCCTGGTGGTGACGGCCTCGAACCGGGCCGCCGCCGGGGTGTACGAGGACAGGGGCGGCCCCGTGCTCGTCCAGGGTCTGCGCGCACTCGGCTTCGACGTGGACGGCCCGGTCGTGGTGCGCGACGGCGCCCCGGTCGGTGAGGCGCTGCGTGCCGCGGTCGACGCGGGGTACGACGTGGTTCTGACGACGGGTGGCACCGGTCTGACGCCCGGCGACCTCACGCCCGAGGTGACCCGTCCGCTGCTCGACCGCGAGGTGCCCGGCCTGGCGGAGGCGATCCGGAACCACGGAGTCGCGCACGGTGTGCCGACCGCGGCCCTCTCCCGGGGGCTGGCGGGCCTCGCCGGCCGGACGCTCGTCGTGAACCTGCCCGGGTCGACCGGCGGGTGCCGTGACGGGCTCGTCGTACTGGGACCCGTCCTCGCGCACGCCGTCAGCCAGGTGCACGGCGGCGACCACGCGTCCTCCGGCGACGCCGCCGCCCCATGAACGGGTGGTCAGGCTGAGCGGGTGGCCCGTCGTGCTCGAGGACGACGACTCGGGGGTCCGCCTGCGTCCCCTGCGGATGCGTGACAAGCGGGTGTGGCGTCGCCTGCGCTCGCAGAACGCGGACTGGCTCTCGCCGTGGGAGGCCACCAGCCCCGAGGGTGCCGACCTGGTGCGCGGCTACGGCTCGATGGTGCGCCAGCTGAACCGCAGCGCGCGGCGGGGGCAGGGGCTTCCGCTCGCGATCGAGCTGGACGGGGAGCTGGCCGGCCAGGTCAGCGTCGGCGGCATCGCGTGGGGGTCGCTGCGCTCCTGCGCGGTCGGGTACTGGGTGGACCGGGCCATGGCGGGACGAGACGTGGCGCCGACCGCGGTCGCCATGGTGACCGACCACTGCCTGTTCGAGCTCGGGCTGCACCGGGTCGAGGTGAACATCCGGCCGGAGAACCTCGCGAGCCTGCGGGTGGTCGAGAAGCTCGGCTTCCGCGACGAGGGCCTGCGCGAGCGCTACCTGCACATCGACGGCGCCTGGCGCGACCACCGCACGTTCGCGCTGACGGCCGACGAGGTCACCGGCGGGCTGCTGAACCGCTGGCGGGCCGGCCGGAGCGCCTGAAACCACACCAGTCACACGAGAAACACCTGTCGCTTCAGCGACACACCGCAGCGGATGCCCGGGCGGGCACGTGCGGCGCCCTAGCGTTCCCTACCGTGGACAGCAGCCTCATCTTCCTCGTCGTCATCGGGCTGTGGCTCGCCTACCTCGTGCCCAGCTGGGTCCGGCGGCGCGAGCACCTGTCCGCCTCGCGCTTCAACGACCGCTTCTCCACGGCGATGCGCGTGCTCGACCGCCGCGAGGACGTGCCCGACCGGTCGGACCGCCCGGCGGCACCGTCCTACCTGCTGACGCCGCCGAGGCCCCCTCTCGCCATCGAGAACGACGAGCCGCTGGTCGAGGTCGCGGCCGATCGTGGCCGCGCCCGCTTCCCGCTGGTCGCCGCGGTGGCGGCGACCCTCCTCGTGGTGAGCCTCGTCGCGGTCCCGGGGACGGTGGCACTCGCCGCGCTGGCCCTGGCGCCGGCGTGGGCCCCCGTCGCGGCGTGCGCCGCCGCTGCGGGAGTCCTGGTGGGGCTTCGGGCCCGTGCGCGGCGACGTGCCCGCACCCTGCGGCGGCAGGGGTCCTCCGCCGTGCTCGACCCCTCGTCGGTCGTGCTCGCGAACGGCTCGCTGCTGGGTCGCGCTGACGTCGACGGCGAGGGGGCCGACGCCGCGCCGGTCGCGGCGGTGGAGCCCGCCGGGGCCGCGTCGCGCGAGTCGCTGCCCGGTGAGTGGACCCCCGTCCCCGTGCCGCTGCCGGCGTACCTGCTGAAGGACGAGGTCCCGCGTCCACGCGAGAGGGTCGAGCTCGACCAGGTCACGCGCTGGTACGCGGACTGGCGCGACACCTCGGTCGAGCCGGTCGAGCCCGTCGAGCCCGTCGGTCACGTCCGGCCCGAGGTGGACGAGGACGACATCCCCACGTACGCGCCGCCGGCCCACCGGCGCGCCGTCGGGGCCTGACCGCCGGGTCGCGCCGATCGTCGGGCGCGCACCGGTGACGAACCGTCCAGGCCCCGGTGTTAGCCTGTGCACCGCTTCATGGGGCTGTGGCGCAGCTGGTAGCGCACCTCGTTCGCAACGAGGGGGTCAGGGGTTCGAGTCCCCTCAGCTCCACCCACCAGGTCGGCCGAGGGGGGTCTCACCCGTTCGGCCGCTCGACTTCCGTGGGCCTCGTTGGTTCACTCCCGCCATCCGCACGACGTGCTCAAGGACGGGGGCTCACGGTGCCTGCACCCACTCGCGCCGGCAAGGGATGGATCGCCTTCGTGGTGATCAACGTCCTCATCGTCTTCTTCGGCCTCAGCTACATGTTCTTCCCGATGGGGACCGTGGTCGAGGACGGCAATCGGACCACGGGGATCCTGCAGGTGCCTCGCGAGGTCTGGGGGGCGTTCCTGGTCGTCTCCGCCGTCGCGATGCTCGTCGTCACGCTCGGCCCCTACCGGCAGGGCAGGCAGTGGGCCTGGTACACGCTGCTCTACGAGTTCGCCTTCCTCCTCGCCGTCGCCGCGATCGAGCCTGACCCTGTGGTCCCCACGATCTTCGGCGTGATCCTGGCCGTGGTCCTCTGGCGGTCCCGGCGGCGCTTCCTCACGGGCGCCCCGGACGAGGCGGCGCTGGCCGACGCGGGTGGACCAGCCGTCAGCCCCTGAGTCGTTCTCCCAGGCCGTCTCCAGCGAACGCGCGCTGACCAGGCTGGGCCTGAGCTTCTCGACCCGCTCCCCCGACGAGCTGCTCGTACGGCAGCAGGCGGGCACGCCGCTCGGCCTCGACAGCCCGACCCCTGCCGTCGAGGTGGAGTCGGAGACGGCCCAGCGGCGTGAGGGTCGTGTGCGTCCCGCCGACGACGTCCTGGACGAGTTGTTCGACGCCTACGACCAGGAACCGTCGGTGATCGGCTGCGAGGAGCGAGTCCTCATAGCCGGTGATGCACCCACACGTTCGGCTCGACGTAGACCGCGAAGTCGTGCGCAGGCTCGCACCGCACCGTCAGCAGCGCGCCGGGAACCTCCACCTCGCCGGTCCGGTCGAAGGCGAGGCCGGTCCAGTCGCGCCACTCGGCCAGGCTGCCGCTGACGGTCATGGAGGCCGGGGCCACGCCGACCACCTCCGCACCGGCCCGCACGTGCACGCGGAGCCACGGGTCGGCGGGTAGGCCGTCCGGACGCCGACGGGCGAGGTACTCGCTCATCGGGGTCCGCGGTTCGTCGGCCTTGCCGTTCGGCCGGACGGGGGCGACGAGGTCGTGGTAGCCGAGCCGACGCGCGTTGTCCCGCATGGCCGTCAGCATCCGGCCCGACAGGCCCGTGCCCCGGACGGACGGGTCGACGAGGATCTCCAAGGCCGAGACGTGGGTCGTCGTCCGACCGCGCAGGCGGTCGGCGTAGGACCACTGGATCACGGCGTCCCAGCCGCCCGGGGGCAGTGACTCGCGGTCGAACCGGGCGCCGAAGCAGAACGGGACGGAGAAGCCCCGGGCGAGCAACCGGTCCGGGTCGCCGGAGTCCCAGCCGAGGAGCACGAACTCGGAGAAGGTCTCGACGACGTCCGTGTAGTAGAGGTCGGAGACCGGGTCCTGCTTCATGAAGTCGGGCCACAGGCTGCTCAGCTCCCAGAGCAGGTCCTGCGCGTCCGGGCGCTCGGCGAGGGTGCAGATCCGCAGGTCCACGACCCGGATCATCCCACGGTGGCGACAGCCTCGTCGGCCGGTGCGGAGAGCAGGTGGTCCAGCGCCGTCCGGAGAGCGAGCGCGTTCGCCAGGCGTGACCTGAGCGTCGCGACCCCCTCGCCGACGACCTCCTGGTAGTCGACCAGCCGAGCACGCAGTGCCGCGACCTGCTCCGGTGCCGCGTCCTCGTCCTCGAGGCCGTCGACCACGTCGAGGAGGTCGCGCATCTGCTCGAGCGTGAAGTCGAGCGGCTTCATGCCCCTGACCACGAGCAGGCGGGCGACGGCTGCCTCGGTGTACAGCCGGAAACCACCGGGGCTGCGCTCCGAGGGGGAGAGCAGCCCGACGTCCTCGTAGTGCCGGATGGACCGCAGGCTGAGTCCGGTGCGCTCGGCGACGTCCCCGATCCGCATCAGGCCGCGGGTGGCGGGTGCCCTTCCCATCAGTGACCCGAGAGCTGACCGGTCAGGCGGTCGTGCATGTGGCCGCTGGGCTCGTTGAGCCCGTGGATGCGGACGGTCTTGCCGCGGCGGGCGTACTTGGTCGTCACGGCGTCCAGCGCGGCGACGGAGGACGCGTCCCACACGTGGGACTCCGACATGTCGATGACGACCTCGTCCGGGTCCTGGTTGTAGTCGAACTGACCGACCAGGTCGTTGCTGGAGGCGAAGAACAGCTCCCCGCGCACGGCGTACACGACCTGCTTGCCCTCCGGGTCCGTGACGGCCGTGACCTCGACCAGGTGGGCGACGCGGCGTGCGAAGAGGATCATCGCGGTCAGCGTCCCCGCGATGACGCCGTAGGCGAGGTTGTGGGTCAGGACCACCACGGCGACGGTCACGACCATCACCGAGGTCTCACTCTTCGGCATGCGGCGCAGCGTGGCCGGGGCGACCGAGTGCCAGTCGAACGTGAGCCCGGCGACGACGATCATCACGGCGACGAGCGCGGCCATGGGGATGGTGGCGACGATCGGGCCGAGGACGACGACGAGGATGAGCAGGAAGACGCCGGAGAGGAACGTGGACAGCCGAGTCCGTGCCCCTGAGGACTTCACGTTGATCATCGTCTGGCCGATCATCGCGCAGCCCCCCATGCCACCGAAGAACCCGGTGACGACGTTGGCGACGCCCTGACCCCACGACTCGCGGGTCTTGGACGAGTGCGTGTCCGTGATGTCGTCGACGAGCTTCGCGGTCATCAGCGACTCCATCAGCCCGACCAGCGCGAGCGCCATGGCGTACGGCGCGATGAGCTGGAGGGTGGCGAAGTCGTAGGGGATGTCGGGCAGGCCGAGCGTGGGCAGCGCGTCGGGCAGCTCCCCCTCGTCCCCCACCGTGGGCACGACCAGGGCGGTCGTCGTCGTGAGCACCGTCAGGACGACGATCGCGACGAGGGGGGCCGGCACGGCCTTGGTGAGGCGCGGAAGGGCGAGGATCAGGAACAGGGCCAGCGCGACCAGCGGGTAGACCAGGAACGGCACCCCCCACAGGTGGGGCAGCTGGGCCAGGAAGATGAGGATGGCCAGCGCGTTGACGAACCCGACCATGACGCTCCGGGGCACGAAACGCATCAGCCGGGCGACGCCGAGCACCCCGAGGACGACCTGGATCAGGCCACCGAGGATGACGGCGGCGATCAGGTAGTCGAGCCCGTGCTCCTTGGCCAGCGGTGCGAGGACCAGGGCGATCGCGCCGGTCGCTGCGGAGATCATCGCGGGGCGACCACCGGTGAAGGCGATCACGACGGCCATCGTGAAAGACGCGAAGAGACCCACTCGCGGGTCGACCCCGGCGAGGATCGAGAACGAGATGGCCTCGGGGATCAACGCGAGCGCCACGACCAGCCCGGCGAGGACCTCGGTGCGGAACACCTTGGGGGAGAGCCACTCCGGGCGGTGTGGGCGGGCAGGGACGAGTGCGGTGAGGGACATGCGGCCGTTTCGGTCGGGGCGGCGCGCGAGGGCGCCCGGGCGCGCTGCCGATCGGAGCGCGCGGTCACGAGGTGGGGCGTCGGCGCCCCTGGAGGTCGGTGCTGCGGAACGAGAGCGTGGGCCTGTCAGGGGCCGTCACGGTTCCGTCGCTCGTGCAGACCCTACCGGTGCGTGAGGGTTGGGCCGGCATCGAGCGGACGCGTGTGACCGGTCTCACGCCGCGGCCCGGCAGAGGGGGTCAGACCCAGCTCGGCAGCCACATGCGCAGCTGCCACTGCGAGTAGGGGATCACCACAGCGGTCCACACCGGCCAGAAGAAGGCCGAGGCGGCGACGCAGGCCACCACGAAGCCGCCGGCGACCCCGGCCCCGACGAGCCGTCGCTGTGCCGTCGCCACGGGTGGGCCCAGCACCAGGCCCAGTCCGTAGGCCAGGGCCAGCACCACGTAGGGCTCGAACGTCACCGAGTAGAAGGCGTAGATGGTGCGGTCGGGGTACATGAACCACGGCAGCAGGCCGGCGCCGACGCCGGCGAGGATCGCCCCGGCGCGCCAGTCGCGGCGGGCCACCCACACGACCGCGACCACCGCGAGCGACAGCGTCGCGCCCCACCAGATGAGCGGGTTGCCGAGCGACGTGATCGCGCGGGAGCACGTCTCGACGGCGCACCCCATCTGACCCGACGACGGGTCCTCGTAGAAGAAGGACGTGGGCCGCCCCTGCACCAGCCACGACCACGGACCGGACTGGTAGGGGTGCTCGGCGGACAGTCCCTCGTGGAACGACAGCATGTCCGCGTGGTAGTGCCAGAGCGAGCGGAGCGCGTCGGGTACCGCACTGCCGGAAGGGTTCTCCGACGCCCAGCGGCGCAGGTAGCCGTCCTCGGACGCGAACCAGCCGGCCCAGCTCGACACGTACACCACGAGCGCGATGGGCAGCATGGTCAGGGCCGCGGGCACACCGTCCTTGAGCACCCCGGCGGTGAACCACCGCTCGATGTCGGCACCGCGCCGGGCGGACATGTCCCAGACGACGGTCATCACGCCGAAGGCGGCCAGGTAGAACAGGGCCGACCACTTCACGCCGCACGCGAGACCCAGGCACAGCGCCGCGACGAGGCGCCAGGGCCTGGCTCCGAGCCACGGGCCCCAGGGCGTCAGGGTGCCGGTGTTGCGGGCGCGCGCGACCGCAGCCGCCAGTCGTGCCCGGGAGCGGTCGCGGTCGACGACGAGAGCCGCGAAGGCACACAGCACCCAGAAGGCCAGGAAGATGTCGAGCAGGCTCGTCCGGCTGTGGACGAGGTGGTGGCCGTCGACGGCGAGCAGCAGCCCGGCGGTCGACCCGAGCAGCGTGGACCCCAGCAGCCGGCGCGCGGTGCGCGCGAGGATCAGGATCATCAACGTCCCGACGACGGCGGCCGAGAACCGCCAGCCCCAGGACGAGTCGATGCCGAACAGCCACTCGCCGACGGCGATCATCCACTTGCCCACGGGTGGGTGCACCGCGCGGTCGCCGGCCTGCAGGTAGATGTCGGGCTGCCCGACCGTGAAGCGGGCGTCCGCCTCCTTGGGCCACTGGTTCTCGTAGCCGTTCTGCCACAGCGTGTACGCCTGCTTGACGTAGTACGTCTCGTCGAAGACCAGCTGGTGGGGCCGGTCGAGGTGCCAGAACCGCAGCACGCCCCCGATCGCCGTCACGAGCAGCGGCCCGAGCCACCCCCACAGCTGGTCGGTGGGTCGTCGCCCGAGCAGGTGCCGGCGCAGTCGCCCCTCGCCGGTGCCTCGGCGTGACCTCCCGGGTCGGTCGTCGCGTCCCTCCGCCGTGCCGGGACGCGCCGCCTCCGTGGCCGGGGGCGCGGTGGCGGGCGAGGTCACCGGGGCATCGTAGGTGTCCGACCTGAGAGGATCGGTCCGTGGACCCCGTCGGTGCGTCGGACCCCGCCGGCGCCGAGTCGTCGGGGGGACGGATCGTGCTGGCCGGCACCCCCATCGGCGACCCTGCCGACGCGCCGGC
Organism: uncultured Actinomycetota bacterium; assembly: GCA_963843835.1. Lineage (GTDB taxonomy): Bacteria > Actinomycetota > Actinomycetes > Actinomycetales > CAWJMD01 > CAWJMD01. Next base: position 304,599 of record CAWJMD010000003.1, on the reverse strand, counting down.
CCGGCTGGCCACCCTGCTGTCGACGGCCGACGTCGTCGCGGCCGAGGACACGCGGCGCGTCCGGCGCCTCGCCTCTGCCCTCGGGGTGACGATCCCCGGCCGCCTGCTCAGCCACCACGAGCACAACGAGGCGACCTCCGCCCCGGAGCTCGTCGCGATGGCGGCCGCCGGGGCGACCGTCCTGGTCGTGACGGACGCCGGGATGCCGTCGGTGTCCGATCCGGGCTACCGCCTGGTCACCGCGGCGGTGGAGGCCGGCGTCCACGTGACGGCCGTCCCCGGACCCTCGGCGGTCCTCACCGCGCTCGCCGTCTCGGGCCTGGCCACCGACCGGTTCTGCTTCGAGGGCTTCGCTCCGCGCAAGGCGGGTGAGCGGGCGCGGGCGCTCGCCGCGCTCGGCGACGAGCCCCGCACGATGGTCTTCTTCGAGGCGCCGCACCGCCTGGCGGACCTGCTCGGGGCGATGGCCGTGGCGTTCGGACCCACGCGCCGGGCCGCCGTGTGCCGCGAGCTGACCAAGACCTACGAGGAGGTGGTGCGCGGGGGACTAGACGATCTAGTCATTTGGGTGGGTACCGCGAACGTCCGTGGTGAGGTCACAGTTGTCGTCGGCGGAGCCCCCAGGGTTCCGGTCGACGTCAAGACACTGGTCCGCCGGGTCGAGGAGCTGGTGGCCAGGGGGGTGCGACTGAAGGACGCGACGCGCGAGGTGGCCGCGAGCAGTGGTGCCTCCGCCCGCGAGATCTACGCCGCGGTCCTGGCAGAGCGATAGGGGAGGGGATCGGCGATGGCGAGTACGCGTGCTCCGTCGTCCTCGGGCGACCATGCGCTCGCGCCACTGCAGGTGACTGACCGCCGACGAGGCCGGGACCTCGCCTCGTCCGCCCCCGCGCACAGCCCCTGGGCCGGCCGGTCGATGCAGCTGATCTCGGTGCTCGCGATCTCGGGCGGCCTCCTGGGCCTGGTCAACCTGTTCTTGCCCGGCGTCCTCAGGCCCGGGGTGTCCACGGTGGTCTATGCGGCGACGATGCTGACGCTGGTGGTCGGCGGCCTCGTGCTCTTCGCCGGTGGGGAGCGGGCTGCGTGGCTGGTGCCGATCTTCGTGCTGGCCGGCGACCTCGTCTACGTGGTGGTCGCGCTGTGCGTGGTCGACTCGGCGCTGTACGCGACGCCGATGATGCTGCTCTTCTCGACGCTGTGCGCCGGCGCGCTGCTCGGCCCGCGCCTGCTCGGTGTGCACTGCGCGGTGGTGGTGCCCTCGATCGCCGTCGGGCTCTCCGGCGCCTACGCCGACCCGACCGCTCTGGTCGTGCAGGTCGTCGTGCACGCCGGGGTGCTCGACCTCACCGCCCTGGCGATCTTCGTGCTGCGCCGCCGGTCGGAGCGGCTGCTCGAGCAGACCCGGATGCTCTCGACCATCGACCCGCTGACCGCCCTGCCGAACCGCCGTCACGTCGCCGAGCGGGCGGGCGCGCTGCTGGCCGACGCCCGCCGCTCCGGCCAGTCGGTGGCCGCCCTCCTCATCGACATCGACCACTTCAAGGTGGTCAACGACACGTACGGGCACGCCACCGGCGACGAGGTGCTCTGCGCCACCGCCGACAGCGTGCGCGGTGTGCTCCGCGAGGGCGACGTGGCCTCACGGATCGGGGGCGAGGAGATGCTCGTGCTCGCCCAGGTCCCTGGCCGGTCCGACGCCTACCGCATGGCGGAGCGGCTGCACGAGGCCGTGCGCGACGCCGAGAGCCCGGTGCACACCACTTGCTCGATCGGGGTTGCCGTGGCGAGCCCCACCGGCGGCGCCGACGCCGTCGAGTGGGTGTGGCAGCTGGTCGCCGTCGCGGACGCCGCGATGTACCGCGCCAAGGAGCTGGGCCGCGACCGGTGGGTGATGGCCCCCGCCGACCCGCTCCCCGAGACCGTGGACAGCCCGCCCGAGGACCTTCTCGACGCGACCCGGTGACCATCGCCGGCGATAGCCTGCCGTGATGGAGTTCCGCCGCATTCCCGGCCTGCCCCCGTACGTCTTCACCATCATCGACGGGTTGAAGGTCGAGGCGCGTCGCGCGGGACGGGACGTGATCGACCTCGGCTTCGGCAACCCCGACATCCCGTCCCCGGCGCTGACGGTGGAGAAGCTCTCGGAGGCCGCCCACAACCAGCGCAACCACCGGTACTCGTCCTCCCGCGGCATCCCGAAGCTGCGCCAGGCCGTGGCCGGGCTCTACCGCCGCCGCTTCGGCGTCGAGCTCGACCCCGAGACCGAGGTGATCAGCACGATCGGCGCCAAGGAGGGGTTCAGCCACCTGATGTGGGTGCTGCTGCAGGCGGGGGACTCCGCGCTCGTCCCGTCCCCGTCGTACCCGATCCACATCTGGGGGCCGTACTTCGCGGGTGCGGACGCCCGCCAGGTGCCGATCGGCCCCCAGGCCGACGGCAGCGGCGGCGACGAGGACTACGTGGCGAACGTGATGGAGGCCTGGGAGTACGGCTGGCCCAAGCCGCGGGTCGTCGTGCTGTCGTTCCCGCACAACCCCACCACCTCGACGATCGAGCTCGCCGACCTGCAGCGGCTGGTCGACTGGGCGCGCGAGCGCGACGTCGTACTGGTCCACGACTTCGCCTATGCCGAGACCGCTTTCGACGGGTGGCTGCCGCCGTCGATCCTCCAGTGCGAGGGTGCCAAGGAGGTGGCCGTCGAGCTGTACTCGATGACCAAGTCGTTCTCCATGGCCGGATGGCGGGTCGCCTTCCTCGTCGGCAACCGCGAGGTCGTCGGCGCCCTGGCCAAGCTCAAGAGCTACCTGGACTACGGCACCTTCCAGCCGATCCAGATCGCGGCCACGGTGACGCTCGACGAGGCCGCCGACTACCCGCTCGAGGTGAACGCGGTCTACCAGCGCCGCCGGGACGCGTTGTGGGAGGGGCTGAACCGGGCGGGATGGCCCATCGCCAAGCCCCGGGGGACGATGTTCGCCTGGGCGCCGATCCCCGAGCCCTACCGCCACCTCGGCTCGATCGAGTTCGCCAAGAAGGTCATCACCGAGTGCGACGTCGCCGTGTCGCCGGGCGTGGGATTCGGGGCGCAGGGCGACGGCTTCGTGAGGTTCGCGCTGATCGAGAACGAGCAGCGCATCGCCCAGGGCATGCGGCAGCTCAAGCGGGGACTGACCGAGCTCGGCTGAGCCACTCGGCACGCCATCCCTTGACATATCGATTGTCGATACCTCACGCTGTGGCGCACCATATCGAGAATCGATAGCCCTGGAGGTCCTGTGATGCGAGGCCCGTTGCGTTCCCCTGGTCGGTCCCGGAGCCGCCCCTACGTGACCTCCGGAGGGTTCCGTGCCCTCACCGCGGTCCTCTGGGTGGTCGGTGCGGCGGCCGCGGTCGCCGGACCGGCGTTCGCGGTCAACGGCGCGACGCAGGCGCCTGCCTTCGTGTCGGTGAACGCGGGCGTGGCCCCGGATCGCGTCGGCCCGGAGGGGGTGCTCGAGCTGCCCGCGGACGTGGTGGGCATCGACGCCCTGCCGGATCGCGTGATGCTGCTGGCCGAGCCCGACGTGACCGTGCGGGCGTGGGGCTCCACCGTCGCCGAGCAGCTGCTCGCACGCGGCGACATCGCCCTGCTCGGGCTCGTGGTCGGCGCCGGTGCCCTGCTGCTCGTGCCGCTGCTTCGGTCCGTCGCCGCCGGTCGTCCGTTCGAGCCCGGCAGTGCCCGTCGGCTCGCGCTCCTCGCGTCCGTCGTGGCCGTCCACGGCGTGATCGGCCCCCTGTTGCCCGCCGCCGCGACCGCGATGGTGCTGGCGCGTACGGGGCTCGGCGAGCCCGGCGTGCTCGAGCCTGGCGTGGTCTTCCCGTTCGCTCCCTTCGCGCTCGCCGCCGGGCTGCTGGTGGCCGCGGAGGCCTTCCGCCGGGGTGAGCAGATCGCCGACGACGTCGAGGGGCTGGTGTGAGTCCCGCGACCGGAGCGGACGACCAGCACCGGGTGGTCTGCCACCTCGACCGGCTGCTGGACGAGCGCGGCCTCACGCTGACCGAGCTGGCCGAGCGCGTCGGGGTCACGGTGGTCAACCTCTCGGTGATGAAGAACGACCGGGCGCGGGCGGTGCGCTTCTCGACCCTGACCGCCGTCTGCGACGCCCTCGACTGCCAGCCGGGGGACGTGTTCTCCGTGGCCCCTGCGGGCGCTCACTAGGCTGCCCTCCATGACCCACGTCCTGTCTGCCGTCGCCTGGCCGTACGCCAACGGCCCGCGCCACATCGGCCACGTCGCCGGCTTCGGTGTCCCGTCCGACGTCTTCAGCCGCTACATGCGGCTCGCCGGGCACGACGTGCTGATGGTCTCCGGCACCGACGAGCACGGCACGCCGATCCTCGTGCAGGCCGAGGCGGAGGGTGCCACCGCCCGCGAGCTGGCCGACCGCTACAACCGCGTGATCGTCGAGGACCTCGCGGCACTGGGGCTCTCGTACGACCTGTTCACGCGGACGACCACGGCGAACCACTTCGCGGTGGCGCAGGAGATGTTCCGGACCGTCCACCGCAACGGGTACATGGTGGAGCGCACCACCAAGGGCGCGATCTCCCCGTCGACCGGACGCACGCTGCCCGACCGCTTCATCGAGGGCACCTGCCCGATCTGCTCCTACGACCACGCCCGCGGCGACCAGTGCGACAACTGCGGCAACCAGCTCGACCCCGTCGACCTGCTCAACCCCCGCAGCCGGATCAACGGTGAGACACCGGAGTTCGTCGACTCCCAGCACTTCTTCCTCGACCTGCCCGCGCTGGCCGACGCCCTGAAGGAGTGGCTGGACGCGAAGGCGGCCGAGGGTCTGTGGCGCCCGAACGTGATCAAGTTCAGCCTCAACATCCTCGAGGAGATCCGGCCGCGGGCCATGACGCGCGACATCGACTGGGGGATCCCGGTGCCGCTCGAGGGCTGGTCCGACCAGCCGACCAAGCGGCTCTACGTCTGGTTCGACGCGGTGATCGGCTACCTGTCCGCCTCGATCGAGTGGGCCCGGCGCACGGGGGACCCGGACGCCTGGCGGGCGTGGTGGAACGACCCGGAGGCCCTCTCGTACTACTTCATGGGCAAGGACAACATCACGTTCCACTCCCAGATCTGGCCGGCCGAGCTGCTCGCCTACGACGGCAAGGGCGCGCTCGGCGGCGAGCCGGGGGAGTACGGCACGCTGAACCTGCCGACCGAGGTCGTGTCGTCGGAGTTCCTCACGATGGAGGGCGGCAAGTTCTCGTCCTCGCGCGGCGTGGTGCTGTACGTGCGGGACGTGCTCTCGCGGTACCAGCCCGACGCCCTGCGCTACTTCATCTGCGCGGCGGGGCCGGAGAACCAGGACACGGACTTCACGTGGGCGGAGTTCGTCCGCCGCACGAACGACGAGCTCGTCGCCGGCTGGGGCAACCTCGTCAACCGCACGGCCAGCCTGATCCACAAGAACCTGGGCGAGGTCCCGGAGGCGGGCGACCTGCTGGACGTGGACCGGGCCCTGCTCGAGGTCACGGCCGCGGGCTTCGGCACGGTCGGGGGACTGATCGAGCGGCACCGCCAGAAGCAGGCCGTCGGCGAGACGATGCGCGTCGTGGCCGAGGTCAACAAGTACCTCTCCGACACCGCGCCGTGGGCCCTCCGCAAGACCGACCCGCAGCGGATGGCCACCGTGCTGCACGTCGCCGCGCAGGCCATCTCCGACTGCAACACCCTGCTCTCGCCTTTCCTGCCGCACAGCGCCCAGCGCGTCCACGAGGCCTTCGGACGCGAGGGCGTCCTCGCGCCGATGCCACGCATCGAGGAGGTCGAGGACCTCGACGGCGGCCCGGGCTACCCGATCCTGACCGGGGACTACACCGGTGGCCCCGCCTGGGCCCGCGTCCCGGTCGTGCCCGGCACGGCGGTCCCCGCGCCCACGCCGGTCTTCACCAAGCTCGACGTTGGCGTGGTCGACGAGGAGCTCGAGCGCATGCGCGACGCGACGCAGAAGTCGACCGTCGCGGGAGCCTGACGCGTGGCCGAACGACAGGTGCGGGCGGACTCGCACGTCCGCCCTCCCCTGCCCGAGCCGCTCCCCCTGGTGGGGCCGGTCGGCGCCGAGGGGGTGGTCGACAACCACACGCACCTCGACCACGAGACCGACGACGCGGAGGTCGCCGCCCTCCTCCTGGCCGCGGCGCGTGCGGGCGTGACCCGGTCCGTGCAGGTGAGCCACGACGTCGCGTCGTCCCGCTGGACGGTCGGGGCGGTCGACCGGTTCCCGCAGCTCGTGGGGGGAGTCGCACTCCACCCCAACGAGGCCCCCCGGCTCGCGGCGGCGGGTGAGCTCGACTCCTCGCTGTCCGAGATCGACGAGCTGGCTCGCCACCCACGGGTCCGCGTGGTCGGGGAGACCGGCATGGACAGGTTCAGGACGGACCACGCCGACCGTCGCGCGGCCGCCGCCCAGGAGGAGTCCTTCCGCGCGCACATCGAGATCGCCAAGCGACTCGACCTGCCGCTGCAGATCCACGACCGCGACGCCCACGACGACGTGCTGCGGGTGCTGGCGGACGCGGGCGCCCCCGAACGGACCGTCTTCCACTGCTTCTCGGGCGACGCGGAGATGGCCCGGTTCTGCGCGGCGCGTGGCTGGTACCTCTCGTTCGCCGGCGTGCTGACGTTCAAGAACGCCCAGGGCGCCCGCGATGCACTGCGGGCGGTGCCCCTCGAGCAGGTCCTGGTCGAGACGGACGCCCCCTACCTGACCCCCGCCCCGTACCGGGGACGCCCGAATGCCGGGTACCTCGTCCCCCTCACGGTGAGGGCGATGGCCGACGTCCTCGAGCGGCCACTCGAGGACGTCTGCAGCGTGATCTCGACCACCAGCGAGGCGCTCTACGGCTCCTGGTGATCGCCGGACGGTGTGACACAAGGTCTCGAATCGGTTACGGTCGTTCGGTTGGCCGGGGTCGGGGAAGGCTCCGGACGGCGACGAACTGCGCGTGCACGATGATCCTGCGGGCCCGATGGCGGGCCCGACGGAGTGCTGCGCTGAGCGTGCGACGGGCCGGGGCCCAACCGTGCGTGGCCCCGTCGCGTCCGGAATCCGATGCCCGGGAACCGCTACGTCAGGAACCCTGTGCACTCGTTCTTCTCCGGTCGTCCCCTTCGCCTCGCAGCCCAGGCGGGCATCCTCGCCGTCCTTGTCGGTGGAACCGCCGCGTACGCCGCGAGCGACACCACGGTCCAGCTCACGGTCGACGGCAAGACGTCTGAGGTCCGCACGTTCGGTGGCTCGGTCGAGGACGTCCTCGCCGCCGCCGACGTCACCGTCTCCGACCGCGACCTCGTGGCCCCGTCGCCCGACTCGGACGTCCAGGACGGCAGCGAGGTCGTCGTGCAGCACGCACGGCAGCTGACGGTCACGGTCGACGGCGAGACGACCACCTACTGGACCACCGCGCTCACCGTCGACGACGCGCTCGCCGACGTGGGCGTGCGCGCCGACGGTGCGTGGCTCTCCGCCTCCCGCTCCTCGAGGCTCGGCCGCCAGGGCCTCGACCTCGACGTGCGCACGCCGAAGGACGTCACCCTGACCGTCGCGGGCGAGGCCTCCTCGCTCACCTCGACCAGTGAGACGGTCGGCGACCTGCTCGACGAGCAGGGTGTCGAGCTGGCAGACCTCGACACGGTCTCGGCGCCGGTCGACACCCTCGTCACCGACGGGCTGGCCATCGCCGTCACCCGTATCCGCACCGACCGCGTGACCGAGACGGTCACCGTCCCGGCACCGGTCGAGAAGAAGTCCGACGCGACGCTGGCCGACGGCAAGACGAAGGTGCTCTCGGCCGGTAAGGCGGGCACGACCGAGCAGGTCGTGCGTCGCACCATCGTCGACGGCAAGGTCACCGGGACGAAGGTCGTGTCCTCGAAGGTCGTCACCGCACCGGTGAAGCAGGTCGTCGCCGTGGGCACCAAGAAGGCCGCCCCCAAGACCCCGACGACCCCCTCGACCACCGCCCCCTCGGGCAGCGTCTGGGACCGCCTCGCGCAGTGCGAGTCCGGCGGCAACTGGGCGATCAACACCGGGAACGGCTACTACGGCGGCCTCCAGTTCTCGCTGCAGACCTGGAAGTCCCTCGGCGGTGCCGGGTACCCGCACGAGAACAGCCGCGAGCAGCAGATCGCCATCGGCACGAAGCTGCAGCAGCGCTCCGGGTGGGGCCAGTGGCCGGCGTGCTCGGCCAAGCTCGGTCTCCGCTGACCGGAACCACCTCACCAGACGGCCTGCTGGGCCCCGCCGACGTGCGGGACCTGGCGGGCCGTCTCGGCGTGCGGCCCACGAAGACGCGCGGCCAGAACTTCGTGGTCGACGCGAACACGGTCCGCCGCATCGTCCGTCGGGCCGAGGTGGGTCCCGACGACGTCGTCGTCGAGATCGGCCCGGGGCTGGGCTCGCTCACCCTCGGCCTGCTCGACGTGGCGGCCGCGGTGGTCGCCGTGGAGATCGACCCGGTGCTGGCCCGGGCCCTCCCGTCGACCGTCGACGCGCGCCGCCCCGACCGCGCGGACGCCCTCACGGTCGTCGAGGCGGACGCGCTCACCGTGCGCAGCCTGCCCGGCCCGCCACCGACCGCACTGGTCGCGAACCTCCCCTACAACGTGGCCGTCCCGGTCCTGCTGGGGTTCCTCGAGCGCTTCGACAGCCTCCGCTCCGTGCTCGTCATGGTGCAGGCCGAGGTGGCGGACCGCCTGGCCGCCCCTCCGGGCAGCCGTACGTACGGGGTGCCCTCGGTGAAGGCCGCCTGGTACGCCGAGGCCACACGTGCGGGAGCCGTCGGCCGCTCGGTGTTCTGGCCGGTGCCCAACGTCGACTCGGCACTGGTGCGCCTGGTGCGGCGGGCTCCACCGGTCTGCGGCTCGAGCCGCGAGGACGTCTTCGCCGTCGTCGACGCGGCGTTCGCGCAGCGACGCAAGACCCTCCGGGCGGCACTGGGGCCGTGGGCCGGCTCGCCCGCCCGCGCCGAGGCCCTCCTGCTGACCGCCGGCGTCGACCCGTCCCTGCGCGGTGAGCGCCTGGACGTGAGCGACTTCGCGCGGATCGCCGACGCGCGCACGGAGGCGGGAGTCCCCTAGGGTTCGGACCGTGGAGAGCGCAGGGTGACAGCCGACAACGAGGCCGTGTACGTCCGGGTGCCGGCAAAGATCAACCTCGCCCTGCACGTCGGCCCGGTCGGGGACGACGGGTTCCACGACATCGCCACGGTGTTCCAGGCCGTCTCCCTGTACGACGACCTGGTGGCCACCGCGGCCGACGACATCGACGTCGAGATGGTCGGCGCCGGGATCGACCACGTGCCCACCGACGAGTCCAACCTCGCCGTCCGGGCGGCTCGCCTGCTGGCTGACAGCACCGGGACCGAGGCCGGTGTGCACCTGCGCATCGTCAAGCGCATCCCCGTCGCCGGCGGCATGGCCGGCGGGTCGGCGGACGCGGCCGGAGCACTGCTCGCCTGCGATGCCCTGTGGCGCACGGGACTCGCCCGGGACGAGCTGAGGGAGATGGCTGCCGAGCTGGGCTCGGACGTGCCCTTCTGCCTGCTCGGCGGCACGGCGCTCGGAACCGGCCGGGGCGACCAGCTGACGCCGGCGCTCGCCAGGGGCGAGTACCACTGGGTGCTGGCCATCTCGGGTGAGGAGCTGTCGACGCCCGCCGTCTACGCCGAGTGCGACCGGCTCCGCCGGGGCCGGGACGTGGTCGAGCCCGCCGTGGCGTCGGGGATGATGCAGGCCCTGCGCTCCGGTGAGGCCGCCGCGCTCGGCCCGCAGATGACCAACGACCTCCAGCCGGCAGCGGTGCGCCTGCACCCCCACCTCGAGCGCACCCTCGAAGTGGGGTCGGGTGAAGGGGCGATGGGCTCGATCGTGTCGGGTTCGGGACCGACCGTCGCCTTCCTGGTCTCCGGCTCCGAGGCCGCCCTCGACCTGTCGGTCGCGCTCACCGCGGCGGGGGTCTGCGACCGCGTCGAGAGGGTCACCGGGCCGGTCGCGGGTGCCCGGCTGGTCGAACCGGTCGTCCACCGGAGCTGAGAGAGTCCCTGCCCGCGTGACGTCCGTCCGCCGAAAGGTTCAGAAGGCGGCGCCAGGTACCGACATTCCAGTCATGCCACGAGGGGACGACCACGAGGTCGCAGGTTCCGTCGCGCCCGAGCCCGAGCGCGAGCGTCGTGCCGTCCTCGGCGGCGGCCTGGCGGCGCTCGCCGGCCTGGCTCTGGGGGGCCGTGCGGCGCTCGCCGCCGGCCCGCTCGGCGCCGGAGCATCCTCCGGCGCGGCGACGGCCGCCAGGGTGGTGTCGCCGGCCCCTGGCGCCGTGGCAGCCACGCCGGTCACCGCGGGCCCTGCCCCGATCGCCGGGCTCGCCGGTCCGTCCGCCGCTCCGAGCGCACCGACCAGCGCCGTGCCGACCGGATCCACCACCACCCGGGTCGCCGCACCGACCCGCTCGACCGAGCAGCCGGCGGGGCAGACCGGCGCGTCCAGCGTCAGGCGCCACGAGACACCGCCCCTGCCCGAGCTCGGTGTCCTCCACCTGCTCAGGCGCGCCACCTACGGTCCCACCTCACGACAGGTCGACGAGGCGACGCGTCTCGGGGTCGATGCCTGGCTCGAGCGGCAGCTGCGTCCGTCGACGATCCCCGACAGCGCGTGCGACGGGCTCGTGGCGCGCATGCCCGAGCTCTCCCGGACCATCGCGCAGACCCGTGCGGCGTTCGCCGGTGCCTCCTCGTGGGACGTGATGACGGCGTTGACGAAGGCGCACATCGGTCGCGCCGTCTGGAGCGAGCGCCAGCTGCTCGAGGTGATGGTCGACTTCTGGTCCAACCACCTCAACGTCACCTGCCCGTCGTCGGAGGTCTGGGACAACCGCCACGACTACGAGCGCATGGCCATCCGCCCGCACGCCCTGGGCCGGTTCAGCGACATGCTCGTTGCCGCGACCCTCCACCCCTCGATGCTCATGTACCTCGGCAACAACGTGTCGAAGGCCAAGAACCCCAACGAGAACCTCGGACGCGAGCTGCTGGAGCTGCACACCGTCGGCGTGGACGGCGGGTACACCGAGACCGACGTGCGGCAGTCGGCACTCGTGCTCACCGGCCTGTCCCGCAACGGGGACAGCGGCGAGTTCCAGTTCCGGCCGGAGTGGCACCACGTCGGTCCGTTGCGGGTGATGGGCTGGTCGCACCCGAACTCGACCGCGGCGGGCGGCGTCGACGTGGCCCGCAGCTACCTGCGCTGGCTCGCCGTGCAGCCGCAGACGGCTCGCACCATCGCGCGCAAGCTCGCGATCCGTTTCGTGGGCGACGAGCCGTCGACCCGGCTGCTGCGCCGGCTGACGGCGGTCTACCTGCGCGCCGACACGGACACCAGTGCCGTCCTGAGGGCGCTGTTCGCCAGCCGCGAGTTCCGCGCCTCCGAGGGCCAGAAGCTCCGCCGGCCCTTCGAGGACCTGGTGGCGACCGTGCGTGCGCTGGGCACCCCCGTCCCCGCGTCGGGCACCGACGGCCTGCTGCATCTGTACTGGATGGCCGGGGACGTGGGCCACGCACCGCTGGGCTGGCACCCGCCTAACGGGTACCCCGACGTGGCGGGGGCCTGGGCCAGCCCGTCGATGTCGCTGGGCCGGTGGAACATGCACATGAGCCTGGCCGCGCACTGGTGGCCGACGAGCATCGGCCTGCCGACCGCGACGACCCTCCCGAGCCCGCTGCCGACGACGCTCGGTGCTCTGGTCGACGAGCTGGGGCGTCGCCTGCTGTTCGAGCCGGTGAGCCCGCAGGTGCGCACCGCGATCTGCGCCTTCGTCGACGGCACGCCCACCACCCCGCTCAGGTCCGACTCCGCGGCCGCCACGTGGCGGCTTCCCTACCTTGCCGCGCTCCTGCTCGACAGCCCGCGCCACGCCACCCGATGAGGTCCGCCATGACGTCCCGAGCCACCGCGCCCGACCTCGACGACCTCGGTCGTGCGCTCGCCGGACCACCCGCGTGCGGGTGCCCGTCCGAGCGGCTGGAGGAGGGCTCGCCCGAGGAGCAGCAGCGTGCCGACGCGATCAGCAGGCGCAGCGTGCTGCGGGCCGGGGTGCTCGCGTCCGCGCTGGGAGCCACCCTCACCGTTGCCGGCCCTGACGCGTTCACGCGCTACGCGTTCGCCGAGCCCGGGTGGACCGGCAACACGCTCGTGGTGCTGTCGCTGCGCGGCGGCTTCGACGGGATGGGGGCGGTGGCGCCTGTCGGCGACCCCCAGTACGCCGCGCTGCGTCCGACCATCGGGCTGCCCACCAGCGAGGCGATCGCCCTGGGGCCGGTCTTCGGCATGCACCCGGCGATGGCGCCGCTGAAGCCCTGGTGGGACGCGGGGCACCTCGGCTTCGTCCACGACGTCGGCCAGGCCGCCCCCACGCGCTCGCACTTCGACGCGATGGCCGAGATGGAGCGCGCCGCGCCCGGGACGGGGCTGCGCACCGGTTGGCTCGACCGGACGATCGCCGCGCGCCCCGCGGGATCGCCCTTCCAGGCCACCCAGGTGGGCTCCTACAACGTGTCCCCCGGCCTCGCGGGGCCGACCCCCGAGATGGCGTTGCGGCGCATCGACGGGACCGGGCTCTCCGGTGCCGGCACGGCCGAGGAGCAGCAGCGCTGGACCCGTGCGCTCGCCGCCATGTACGACGGGTCGTCACCGATGCTGAGGCAGCCGGTGACGACTGCCCTCGGCGCGCTGGAGACCCTGCGTGGGGTCCAGGCCGACACCACGCCGCCGGCCTTCGGCGCGACCTACCCGACCCGGTCGAACGGAAAGCTCACCGACCTGGCGCAGTCGCTCCGCGACGTCGCACGGCTGATCAAGGCCGGGGTCGGCCTGCAGGTCGCGACCGTCGACTGGGGCGACTGGGACATGCACGTGGGCGCAGGGCGCGTCGGCAGCGGCTGGATGCACGGCAAGCTGGCGGAGCTCTCCGGCGCGCTGGCTGCGTTCGCCGCCGACCTCGGGCCCGCGCTGGCGACCACGAACCTCGTGACGCTGTCGGAGTTCGGGCGGCGGGTCGCCGAGAACGGTTCCGGCGGAACCGATCACGGCCACGGCAACCTGATGGTCCTCCTGGGTGGAGGGGTCGTCGGCCGAACCGTCCACGGGGCGTGGTCGGGCCTGGCGGCCAGTCAGCTCGTCCAGGGTGACCTGCCGGGACGCAACGACTACCGGTCCGTTCTGGGCGAGATCCTCACCAGGCGGTGCGGGGCGACGACGCTCGCCGAGGTCTTCCCCGGCCTCGACGGGCCGACGCTGGGGGTCGTGGCTTCCTCCTGACCGCCCTGCGGTCGGTGGTGGGCGCTCCGGCTGGGACCATGGGTGCGCCATGGCTCACCTCCTGAACGCCGAGAACATCTCGGTCACCCTCGCCGCCCGCACCGTTCTCGACTCCGTCTCGCTGGGCCTGGACGACGGCGCCCGCGTCGGCGTGGTCGGACGCAACGGGGACGGCAAGTCGACCCTGCTGCGAGCGCTCACCCGTCGGCTGCCCGTGGACTCCGGGCGGGTCACGCACTCCGGCGGCCTGCGGATCGGCTACCTCGACCAGGCGGACCTGCAGCACAGCGGCAGCGTCCGCGACGCGGTGCTCGGTCCCGAGCGGGTGGCGGCGGCCACGCACACCTGGGCCGGGGACCCGGCCGTGCGGGCAGTCCTGACCGGGCTGTTGTCGGACATCGAGAACGACGTGCCGGGCGGGTTCGAGGCGCCGGTCTCCGGTCTGTCGGGTGGGCAGCGGCGCCGTGTCGCGCTGGCCGGGGTGCTGCTCGGTGAGCACGACCTGCTCGTCCTCGACGAGCCCACCAACCACCTCGACGTGGAGGGGGTGGCCTGGCTCGCGCAGCACCTCGACGGACGGTGGCCCGCCGGGCGGGGTGCGCTGCTCGTCGTGACCCACGACCGCTGGTTCCTCGACGCGGTCTGCGGCCAGACGTGGGAGGTCCACGACGGCGTCGTCGACTCCTACGAGGGCGGGTACGCCGCCTACGTGCTGGCGCGGGCGGAGCGGTCGCGCGTGGAGTCGGTCACGGCCGAGCGGCGCGACAACCTGCTGCGAAAGGAGCTCGCCTGGCTGCGCCGCGGCCCGCCGGCGCGGACGACCAAGCCCAAGTTCCGCATCGACGCCGCCACCGCGCTGATCGCCGACGAGCCGCCGCCCCGCGACGGGGTCGAGCTCGCCCGGATGGCGAGCGCCCGGCTGGGCAAGGACGTCATCGACCTGGAGCGCGTCTCGTTCGCCGTCGGTGAGGGCGACGCGCGACGCGTGCTGCTCGACGGTGTCACCTGGCGCCCCGGACCGGGTGACCGGCTCGGGATCGTGGGTGTCAACGGGTCGGGCAAGACCACCGTCCTGCGGCTGATGTCCGGTGAGCTGGTGCCCGACGCCGGCAAGGTCAAACGCGGCTCGACGGTACGCCTCGCGGTGCTCTCGCAGCACCTGCGCGAGCTCGAGGAGGTCGCCCACCTGCGCGTGCTGGAGGCCGTCCAGCGGGAGCGGAGCAGCGTGGTCGTGTCTGGCAAGGAGGTCAGCGCCACCCAGCTCGTCGAGAGGCTGGGCTTCACCGCGGAGCGGGCGTGGACCCCGGTCGCCGACCTCTCCGGCGGCGAGAGGCGACGGCTGCAGCTCGTGCGGCTGCTGGTGCACGAGCCGAACGTCCTGCTGCTCGACGAGCCGACCAACGACCTCGACACCGACACGCTCGCCGCGCTCGAGGACCTGCTGGACGGCTTCGCGGGCACGCTGGTCGTCGTCTCGCACGACCGGTACCTGCTGGAACGCGTGTGCGACCGGCAGGTGGCGATGCTGGGGGACGGGGCGATCCGCGACCTGCCCGGCGGCGTCGACGAGTACCTGGCGCTGCGAATGTCCGCCGGCGCGGGCTCGAACGCCCCCGACCGCCGCGTGACGAAGGCGTCCGACGTCGAGGAGAGGCGTCGCGACGCCGCCGAGGTACGGGCCGCCCGCAAGGAGCTCGCGCGCCTGGAGCGGACCCTGGAACGCTTGCAGCGCAAGGAGTCCGATCTGCACGACCGGATGGCTGCTGCCGCAACCGACCACGCGACGATCATCGAGCTCGACTCCGAGCTGCGGTCGGTCACCGCGGAGCGCGAGCAGGTCGAGGAGGCGTGGCTGGAGGCGGCCGAGCTGGTGGACTGACCCGCCGCCGCGACCGGTGAGCGCTCAGGCGTCGAACGGGGCCACGAGGCTCCGCAGCGTGCTCACGAGGTGCTCGTGGTCGTCCGGCCGGAGCCGTCCCAGCAGCTGGTGCTCGCGCTCGACCAGGTCGGCCATGGCCGCGTCGACCTTCAGCCGTCCGGCGTCGCTGAGCCGCACGAGCACCCCCCGCCGGTCCGCGGGGTCGGGCAGCCGGTGCACCAGGCCCTGCGCGGCGAGGCGGTCGATCCGGTTCGTCATCGTGCCGCTGGTGACCAGGGTCTGCGTGACGAGCTGGCCGGGGGAGAGCTGGTACGGCGTGCCCGCCCGGCGCAGCGCGGCCAGCACGTCGAAGGCCCAGGGTTCGAGGTCGTGGGCGGTGAACGCGTCGCGGCGGGCCCGGTCGAGGTGACGCGCCAAGCGGCTCACCCGCGACAGCACCTCCAGCGGCGAGACGTCCAGGTCGGGCCGTTCGCGGCGCCAGGCCGCGACGATCCGGTCGACCTCGTCGTTCTGCACCCGTCCAGTCTAGGCCGCGTCAAGATTCTTGACGTGGAGACTCTTGACGTCCACCCGTCAGGGCGAGCGAGGAGGGGATGGGGTCAGGCGACGGTCCAGGTGTCGCGGCCCAGCAGCAGCGCGTCGATGTCGTCGTCGGTGACGGCGTCGGGCGAGCCGGGTCGGCGGGTGACCTGCGAGCGGGCGAGGTCGTCGTACGTGGGCCGTTGCACGGAGCGGAAGATCCCGACCGGGACGGCTGCCATCGCCGGGGTGTCGAGCCGTGAGAGCGCGAATGCCTGGCTCGGGTCGGGCGCGCCCGAGTCGTGGACGACGACCTCCCGGTCCCCGACCTCGTCGGCGGGCACCGCCTCGACGCCCCCGCCGGGCGCGCGGACGACGACCTGGCGCGCGTCATCGACCCCGAACTCGACCGGCTCACCGTCGGTCAGGTGCACGAGCCGGGCCTGCGCCTGAGCACGGTCCTTCAGGACGTCGAAGGCGCCGTCGTTGAAGATCGGGCAGTTCTGGTAGATCTCGACGAGCGCCGAACCGCGGTGCGCCACGGCCGCCCGCAGCACCTTCTGGAGGTGCTTGCGGTCGGAGTCGAGGGTGCGCGCGACGAAGCTGGCCTCGGCGCCGAGCGCGAGCGAGATCGGGTTGAACGGCCCGTCGATGGAGCCGGACGGGGTCGACTTGGTGACCTTGCCGATCTCGGACGTGGGTGAGTACTGGCCCTTGGTCAGCCCGTAGATCCGGTTGTTGAACAGCAGGATCGTCAGGTTCACGTTGCGCCGCAGGGCGTGGATCAGGTGGTTGCCGCCGATGGAGAGGGCGTCACCGTCACCCGTGATCACCCACACGTTGAGGTCCGGCCGCGAGACCGCCAGCCCGGTGGCGATCGCCGGCGCCCGGCCGTGGATCGAGTGCAGACCGAACGTGTCGAGGTAGTAGGGGAACCGGGACGAGCACCCGATGCCCGAGATGCACACGACGTTCTCGCGGCGGATGCCCAGCTCGGGCATGAAGGCCTGCACCGCGGCGAGGATGGCGTAGTCACCGCAGCCCGGGCACCAGCGCACCTCCGAGTCGGACGTGAAGTCCTTCTTGGTCAGCACCTCACCCTCGGCCAGCGCGGGCACGCCCTCGAGACCGGTGCGCTGTCCTGGCATCCCCAGGCTGACTTGATCTGTCCGAGAACCGATGTCGCTCATGCGATCTCCTTGGCGTGCAGCTCGATCTGCTCGACGAGCTCCGATGCGCTGAAGGGCACGCCCCGTACGCGTGTGTAGCCGCGCACGTCGACGAGGTACCTCCCGCGCAGCATGAACGCCAGCTGCCCGAGGTTCATCTCCGGCACCAGCACGCGGTCGTAGGAGCGCAGTACCTCGCCCAGGTTCGCGGGGAACGGGTTCAGGTGCCGCACGTGGGTCCGGGCGACCTGGTGCCCCATCAGGCGGGCCGCCCGTACGGCGGCCGCGATCGGCCCGTACGTCGATCCCCAGCCGAGGACCAGCAGCTTCGCCCGCTCGTCGGGGTCCTCCTCGTCGCGGGTGGGGTCGTCGACCTCCATGTCGGGGACCGTGATCCCCGACACCTTCTCGTCGCGCAGCCTCGTCATCAGCTCGTGGTTGTCGGGGTCGTAGCTGATGTCGCCGGTCTGGTCGGCCTTCTCGATCCCGCCGATGCGGTGCTCGAGGCCTGCGGTGCCGGGGACGGCCCAGGGGCGCGCGAGCGTGTCGGCGTCGCGGCGGTAGGGCAGGAAGACCGGTTCGCCGTCGTCGTCGACCGCGTTCGGCTCGGTGGCGAAGTCGACGCGCATCTGGGGGAGGTCCCTCACGGACGGCACCTGCCACGGCTCGGAGCCGTTGGCCAGGTAGCCGTCGGAGAGCAGTAGCACGGGGGTGCGGTAGGTCGTCGCGATCCGTACCGCCTCGACGGCGGCGTCGAAGCAGTCGACCGGCGACTTCGGTGCCACCACCGGCACCGGAGCCTCGCCGTTGCGCCCGTAGACGGCCTGCAGCAGGTCGGCCTGCTCCGTCTTGGTGGGCATGCCCGTCGAGGGGCCACCGCGCTGCACGTCGACGACGACCAGCGGCAGCTCGAGCGACACGGCCAGCCCGATCGTCTCGGCCTTGAGCGCGAGCCCCGGACCCGACGTGGTCGTCACGCCGAGGGCACCCCCGTAGGCGGCGCCGAGGGCGATGCCGATGCTCGCGATCTCGTCCTCGGCCTGCAGGGTCGTCACGCCGTGCGCCTTGAGGCCGGACAGCACGTGCAGGATGTCGCTGGCCGGGGTGATCGGGTACGACCCGAGCACGAGCGGGATCCCCGACCGGTGCGCCGCGGCCACCAGCCCGTAGGCCAGAGCGGTGTTGCCCGTGACGTTGCGGAAGACCCCGGGCGGGCTGGGGGCAGGGTCGACCTGGTACCGGACGGCGAACGTCTCCGTCGTCTCGCCGAAGGCCCAGCCGGCGCGCAGGGCGGTGACGTTCGCCTGCAGGATCACGGGCTTGGACGCGAACTTCGCGGCCAGGAAGGACTCGGTCGTGTCCGTGTCGCGGTTGTAGAGCCACGACAGCAGCCCGAGGGCGAACATGTTCTTGCTGCGCTCGGCGTCCTTGCGTGACAGGTCGAGACCCTCGAGGGCCTTCACGGTCATCGAGGTCAGCGGAAGGGCCTGCACCTGGTAGGAGTCGAGGCTCCCGTCCTCGAGCGGGTTCTCGGCGTAGCCGACCTTGGCCAGCGCGCGCTTGCTGAACTCGTCGGAGTCGACGATGACCACCCCGCCGCGGGGCAGGTCGGCCAGGTTGGCCTTGAGCGCCGCGGGGTTCATCGCCACCAGCACGTCCGGGGCGTCGCCCGGCGTCAGCACGTCATGGTCGGCGAAGTGCAGCTGGAAGCTGGACACCCCCGGGAGCGTCCCGGCGGGGGCACGGATCTCGGCGGGGAAGTTGGGCAGCGTCGCCAGGTCGTTGCCCAGCACGGCGCTCTCAGCGGTGAAGCGGTCCCCGGTGAGCTGCATGCCGTCGCCGGAGTCGCCGGCGAAGCGGATCACGACGCGCTCGATGCGCTCGACACGTCGCACGACGTCGTCGGGGTCCTCCGGCTCCGGCGTCGTGCCGGTGAGGTCGGTGCTCATGGCGTCCTTCACTCGTAGGGACGCACCGGGTGGGCGCGCCCTTCCGTGCTCCATCGTAGGTCGCCGCGGGGTCGACGACCCCCGGAGCCCCCCATCCGAGGCCCCGGCGTCCCGCCCCGCCGCGGTGCTGCCCACGCACTAGGCTCCCACCGTGCCGCTCACCCAGGTCTCGGACCCCTCGGCCTACGTGGTCGTGGGCGCGGTGCTGGTCGCGGGGTTCCTGCTCGTCGCCGGAGGGCTCGGAGCGGGTGCGCTGCTGCGGCCGAAGGTGCCGAGTGCTGCGAAGGCAACCACCTACGAGTCCGGCGTCGACCCGGTCGGCACGGGCTGGGCGCAGGCCAACGTGCGGTACTACCTGTACGCCTACCTCTACGTGGTCTTCGCGGTCGACGCCGTCTACCTGTTCCCCTGGGCGACCGTGGTGGAGCCCTACGGCTGGCCGACCCTGCTCACGATGGCCGTCTTCCTCGGCATCCTCGCCGTCGGGCTGCTGCACACGTGGCGAGCCGGAGTGCTGCGGTGGCGCTGACAGGTGACGCCACCGGGGGTCCGGTCCCGCTGGGACTGCCCGCCGTCCGGCCCGCTGAACCCGTGACCATGTCGGTCGGTGCAGGGCAGGACCTCGCGCCGGCTCCCCTGCGGGTCGTGCTCAACTGGGGTCGGCGCTACAGCCTGTGGGTGTTCAACTTCGGCCTCGCGTGCTGCGCCATCGAGTTCATCGCTGCCTCGATGTCGAAGCACGACTTCATCCGGCTCGGCGTGATCCCCTTCGCGCCCGGGCCGAGGCAGGCCGACCTGATGGTCGTGTCGGGCACGGTGACGGACAAGATGGCGCCGGCGATCCGCCGCCTCTACGACCAGATGCCCGAACCGAAGTACGTCATCTCCTTCGGGGCCTGCTCCAACTCCGGCGGCCCGTACTGGGACTCCTACTCCGTCACCAAGGGCGTCGACCAGATCGTGCCGGTGGACGTGTACGTGCCCGGCTGCCCTCCCCGGCCCGAGGGCCTGCTGCACGGCATCATCACGCTTCAGCAGAAGATCGCCGCCGAGAACCTGGGCGAGCGCTACACGGAGGACCGCGGGTGACCGGGATCGCCTGGCCCGAGGACCTCGAGGTGCGGACCAGCGACGCGTCGGGGACGGAGTGCGTCGACGTGGACGCCGACCGGTGGGCAGACGCCCTCGTCGCGGCCCGCGACGCCGGGTACACGTTGTTCGACTGGCTGAGTGCCGTCGACGAGCCCGACCTCGACGAGCCGGGCGTCGACGTCGTGGTCCACCTCGTCGCGCTGGGCCCGCTGCGTCGGGTGCTCCTGCGGACGCGCCTCGTCGGCGCTGCGCCTGCCCTGCCCTCTGCGACGAGCGTCTTCGCGGGTGCGGCATGGCACGAGCGCGAGACCCACGAGATGTTCGGGGTCGAGTTCACCGGCTTCGACGACGGGACCGGCGCCGGGCTGCGGCCCCTGCTCCTGCCTGACGGCTTCGAGGGCACGCCGCTGCGCAAGTCGTTCGTGCTCGCCGCCCGGGCCGTGAAGCCGTGGCCGGGAGCGAAGGAACCGGGGGAGGGCGAGCACTCCGCGACCTCCCCCGCACGCCGCAAGCTGCTGCCGCCCGGCGTGCCCGACGCGACGTGGGGCCCGCGGGAGCGCGGTGACGATGCCTGAGTGGCTCGAGGTGGTGGTGCGCGCCGTCGCCGTGCTGGCCGCCTTCCTCGTGCTGCCCCTCGTCGTCGGGCAGACCGAGCACAAGGTGATGGCCCACATGCAGGGACGGCTCGGCCCGATGTACGCCGGTGGCTTCCACGGGTGGGCCCAGCTCGTCGCCGACGGGGTGAAGTTCGTGCAGAAGGAGGACGTGACGCCGGCCGCGGCCGACCGCACGGTCTTCCGGCTCGCGCCCGGTGTGGCCCTCGTGCCGTACCTGGTGGCGCTCGCCGCGATCCCCCTCGGTCCCGGCCTCGTGGCCGCCGACGTCGACGCCGGCCTGCTGTTCGTGCTGGCCGCGTCCGCGGTCGGGGTGCTCGGCACCCTGATGGGCGGGTGGGCCAGCGGCAACAAGTACTCCCTGCTCGGGGGGATGCGGACCGCGGCACAGCTGCTCAGCTACGAGCTGCCCCTGGTCCTCGCGGCCACGTCCGTCGCCATGGCGGCCGGCACGCTGAACCTCTCCGCGATCGCGGAGGCCTGGCAGCCGTGGTGGCTCGTGTGGCAGGGGCCCGCGGCGATGGTGTTCGCCGTGGCCGCCGTCGCCGAGCTGCAGCGCCCGCCGTTCGACATGCCGATCGCCGACGCCGAGCTGGTGATGGGCCCCTACACGGAGTACGGCGGCCTGCGCTTCGCCTTCTTCCTGCTCGCCGAGTACGCCGGCATCGTGGTGCTGTCGGCCCTGTTCGTCGTGCTGTTCCTCGGCGGGTGGGCCGGCCCGTTCGCCGCGGCGCTCGGCTGGCTCTGGATGTTGCTGAAGGTCGCGGCGGTGTCCGTGGTCGTGATCTGGATCCGCGTCGCCTGGCCGCGCCTGCGTGAGGACCAGCTGCAGGCGCTCGCCTGGACGGTGCTCGTTCCCGTCGCACTGGCGCAGCTCGCCCTGACGGCCGTCGTGGTGGTGGTGTGGTGAGCGCCGCGCCGGGGCAGGGGGCGGCCGCGGGCCTTCGCGGCCTTGCCCGGGGCCTGGCCGTGACCCTGCGCACGCTCGGCCGCCCCGTCGTCACGGGTGAGTACCCCGAGACCTCGCCGGTGCTGCCGCCGCGCAGCCGTGGCGTCATCGCCCTGATGGAGGAGAACTGCACGGTCTGCATGCTGTGCGCCCGAGAGTGCCCGGACTGGTGCATCTACATCGACTCGCACAAGGAGACGGTCAAGGTCGAGGGGGCGGCTCGCGACCGCCAGCGCAACGTGCTCGACCGCTTCGCCATCGACTTCAGCCTCTGCATGTACTGCGGCATCTGCATCGAGGTGTGCCCCTTCGACGCGCTGTTCTGGAGTCCGCAGTTCGAGTACAGCCACACCGACATCGGCGACCTCACGCACGAGAAGGAGCGTCTCCGCGAGTGGATGTGGACGGTGCCGCCCCCGCCGGCGCTGGACCCCCTGGCCCCCGACGCCAAGGAGCTCGCACCACCTACGCGTCCGGCGCGCGGAGCCCGGAGAGGCCAGGAGCCCTCGTGACCGGTATCGACGTGCTGATGGCTGCCTTCGGCGTGCTCGCGCTCGCGAGCGGGGTGCTGGCCGTGACCACGCGTCAGGTCGTGCACGCGGCGCTCTGGCTCGTCGTGTCCCTCGGGGCCGTCGCCGGCCTCTACCTGCTGCTGGGTGCCGAGGTGGTCGCGCTCGTGCAGCTGCTGGTCTACGTCGGCTCCGTCGTCGTTCTCGTGCTGTTCGCGCTGATGCTCACCCGCGCCCCGACCGGCCGCAGCCACGACCTCGACTCGCCGTCCGCGGTGCGGGTGCTCGCCGCGGTCGTGGGGGGCTCGACGACCGTCCTGCTCGGCGCCGCGCTGCTCGCCGCCGACCCGGGCGCCGTCGAGCGACGGCCCGGCAGGGGAGAGGCCCAGCCCCTCGGCGAGGTGCTGTTCGCCAGCTGGGTGCTGCCGTTCGAGCTGGTCTCGGTCCTGCTGCTGGCGGCCCTGGTGGCGGCCGTCGCGGTCAGCCGCGGACGTGAGGCCGCGTGATGCACCTGACCGTCCCGGCCCTCGTGGCTGCGGGCCTGGCCGGCATCGGGCTGTACGGGGTCCTCGCGCGCCGCAACGCGGTGATGGTGCTGGTCGGCGCCGAGCTGCTGCTGAACGCCGGCGTCCTGCTGCTGGTGCTCACCGACCTCGGCGGCGACGACCCCCTGCTGTCCGGCCAGGTGGGTGCGCTCTTCGTGATCACGGTGGCGGCGGCGGAGATCGGTCTCGCGCTGGCCGTGGTCCTGCTGCTCTTCCGGGCCACCGGCTCGTCCGACCTGCGCGCACCTCGGTCGCTGGGTGAGGTGGCACGGCTGGAGCCCGGCCGGGACGGTGAGGCGCCGTGACGTCGGTCGACGACTGGGTCTGGCTCACCGTGGCCGTCCCCGCGCTGGCCGGTGCGCTGGGGGCGGTCCTCGCCGGCCTCGGACTGCGCAGCCACCGGCTGGCCGCGACGGTGGGCGTGGGCGGGGCGTCGGTCGCCGCGGTGGCCGCCGTGCTCGGCGCGACGGGCGTGTGGGGCGGGATGGTCGAGGTGACCCGCATCGGGCTGCTCGGCCCGGTGGACACAGGCGTCGCCGGGACCGCCCTCGACCTGTCCCTGCGCACCGACGCGCCCACGGCCATGGTCGCCCTGGCGGTCGTGGCAGTGGCGCTCGCGGTGCAGGTGTACTCGGCCGGCTACCTGCGGGGACCGGGCACCCCTGGCACGCCCACCCGTTACCCGGCCTACGTGGCCACGGTGTCGCTCTTCACGGCGGCCATGCTGGCCGTGGTGCACGCCGACGACCTGCTGGTGCTCCTGATCGGCTGGGAGGTGATGGGCCTCTGCTCGTACCTGCTCATCGGCCACCACAGCGAGCGGCCGGCCGCCAGAGCGGCTGCGCTGCAGGCTTTCCTCATCACACGGATCGGCGACGTCGGCTTCCTCCTCGGCATCGTCGTCCTGTGGTCGTCGGTCGGCACGACGTCGGTCAGCGGCATCCTGCAGGCGGCCGGGGACGGCCAGGTGAGCAGTTCCACCGCCACCACGGCCGGTGCCCTGCTGCTGCTCGGGGTCGTGGGCAAGTCGGCGCAGTTCCCCCTGCACGGCTGGCTGCCGGACGCGATGGAGGGCCCCACCCCGGTGTCGGCGCTCATCCACGCCGCGACCATGGTGGCGGCCGGCGTCTTCGTCCTGGTGCGCTTCTGGCCGCTGCTGGTCGAGGCGCCGACGGTGCTGGCCGCCCTGGCCGTCGTGTCGGCGGTGAGCATGGTCGGCGCCGCCCTCGCGGCGCTCGCCGCCGACGACATCAAGCGCGTCCTGGCGTGGTCGACGATCAGCCAGGTCGCGCTGATGCTGTCGGGGGTGGCGCTCGGTACCGCCGACGGTCGTGACGGCGCGCTGGCGCACCTGATGTCGCACGCCGCCTTCAAGGCCCTCCTGTTCCTGGCCGCCGGGCTCGTCGCCCACCACGCGGGCAGCACGCTGATGCGTGACCTCGGCGGCCTGGGCCGGGCGGCGCCGCTCACCGCGGTGGCCCTCGGGGTCGGGCTGGCCGCCTTGGCCGGGCTCCCCCCGCTGTCGGGGTTCGTCAGCAAGGAGGCCGTCCTCTCGGCCGCGGAGCACGCGGTGACCGAGGGCGGACCGGCCCCGGAGTGGGTCGCGATCACGGTCCTGGCGGCCGGACTCCTGACCACGGTGCTCACCGGTGCGTACGCGGCCCGGCTCTTCGTGGTCGTCGTGGGCCGTCGACGAGACGCCGATGGCGAACCGGTGGAGGTGGGGGAACGGGCGCCCCGCGTCCCGTCCTCCATGGGCTGGCCGGTCGCTCTCCTCGTCGTGCCGACGATCGGCCTGGCCTGGCTGCCGCTCAGCGGGGCCGCGGCTCTGGCGGACGTGGAGATCGACCCGGTCACGAGCGCCGTGGGCACCCTCCTGGCCTTCACCGGTGTACTGGTCGGACTCGGCGGAGGACGCCGCAGGCGCGACATCGCCGACCGCCTCCCCCGGTTCATGCACGGCTTCGCCGCCACGGCCTTCGGTGCCACCTGGGTGCACGCCCGCGTGGTCGACGGCGCCGCCCGCGCCGCACGTGCCGTCACCGCCGGCGACGACGTCGTGATCGAGTCGTACGCACGCGCGCCGGCGACGGGAGTGCGCGTGCTCGCAGCCCTGGCCAGGCGCGTGCAGACCGGCGTCGTCACCGGGTACCTCTCCTGGGTCGCGGCGGCCGCGTTGGCCCTGGCCGTCGGTGCCGCGCTGCTGGGGGGTGGCGTCCTGTGACCCAGCTGTCCCCCGTCCTGCTCGGCGTCCTGGTGCTCCTGCCCGTCGCGGCGGCGCTGTTCCTGGCCGTGGCACGTCCCTCCAGGAGCCAGGCGGCGAGCACCGCGACCGGCACCGCCGGCCTGACGACCCTCGCGGCCGTGGCCGTGTTCGCCGACGACCGGCCGTGGACGAGGCAGGGGACCGGGGCCGAGCTCGACCTGCCGTGGGTCGGTCTGCTGGGCAGCCGGTTCCACCTCGCCATGGACGGCATCAGCGGGCCCCTGGTGCTGCTGACCACGGTGCTGACCCTGCTCTGCTGCCTGTACGTCACGCGCAGCGGCGACAACGGGGAGGCTGCGGACGTCGCGCGCCCGGGCGCCCACCCCGTGCTGCTGGCGTGCCTGCTGCTCGTGGAGGCGGGCGCCGTCGGCACGTTCCTGGCGCGTGACCTCGTGCTCTTCTTCGTGGCGTTCGAGACCGTGCTGGTGCCGATGTGGTTCCTCATCGACCGGTGGGGCGACGAGAGACGCCGCCGTGGCGTGCCCGACCCCGAGGCGGCGCGGTCGTCGGCCGCGGCGCGCTTCGTCATGTACACGGTCACCGGTTCGGCCGTGATGCTGCTGGGGCTCGTACTCCTCGCCCTGCGCGGTGGCAGCACCGACCTCGACGTGCTGGCCACGACCGGTCCGGCCCTCGACCTCGGCAGCCAGAGCGCGATCGCGGTGCTGCTGCTGGTGGGTCTGGGCGTCAAGGTGCCCGTGTGGCCCTTGCACAGCTGGTTGCCGCCCGCGCACAGCATCGCCCCGACGGTGGGGTCGGTGCTCCTCGCAGGGGTGCTGCTCAAGCTGGGCACTTACGGGCTCGTGAGGCTGGTGCAGGGACTGGTCCCGGACGGGCTCGAGCGGTGGGCGCCCGGGCTCGCGGTGCTCGGTGTGGTCGGGATCGTCTGGGGATCGCTGGTGTGCCTGGCCGAGCGCGACCTCAAGCGGCTGATCGCCTTCTCTTCCGTGGCGCACATGGGCTTCGTGGTCGTCGGCGTGGCGTCCGGCACGCCACAGGGGGTGCAGGGCGCCCTGTTCGCCTCCGTCGCCCACGGTGTGATCACCGGGTTGCTGTTCCTCGTCGTCGGGATGATCAAGTACCGCTGGCACACAGCCGATCTCGTCGAGCTCGGCAGCGGTCTGCGGGACCGCGCCCCGAGGCTCGGATGGGTGCTCGCCCTCGGCGCGGTGGCGGGTGTCGGTCTGCCCGGCCTCGCGGGCTTCTGGGGCGAGGTGCTCGCGATCCTCGGCGCGTGGGAGGGGGAGGCCTGGCTCGGCCCGGTGGGCTCGCGGTGGGTCGCCGTGATCGCCGCCGTGGGCACCGCCCTGGCCGCCGCGTACCTGTTGCGGGTGCTCTTCCTGCTCTGGCACGGACCGGTCGTGAGCGTCCCGGCCGACGTGGACGAGCCCGTGCGTGACCTCGGTGCCGTGGAACGGCTGGTGGCCGCCCCCCTGGTGCTGGCCACGATCGTGCTGGGGATCCTCCCGTGGCTGCTGCTGTCGGTGACGGGTCCCGCGGTCCGGCTGCTGCTGGGGGGCGCGTCGTGACCGGCGTGCAGAGCGTCGACTCCTTCGCGCTGGCCCCGGTGCTCGCGGTGGCCGCGGCGATGCTGGCGGTTCTCGTGCTCCAGGCGGTCCTGCCCGCCGCCGCCCGTGGTCGCCGCCTCGTTCTCGACCTGGTGGCCCTCGGTGGACTCGCAGCCGGTGGTGCCGCCCTCGCCGCGCAGGCGCTGCAGCGGGGTGGGTTCGACGTGAGGCGCACGTTCTGCGCCGTCTCCGGCGAGGTGGTGGGTGGCGCCGACACGATCACCGGTGCGTGCTCCTTCGTGATGTCCCCGTTGACGTTCGGTCTGCAGGCGGCCGTCCTCGTCTCGGCCGCGGTGTGCCTGCTCCTGGCGCTCGACGGACCCGGCGCCGGTGGACGGCTGAACCGCACCGAGCACCACGCGCTCTTCCTGGCCGCCGTCACGGGGGCGCTCGCCCTGGCGGGCGCCCGCGACCTCGCGACGCTGGTGGTCGCGCTCGAGACGGCGTCGCTGCCCGTGGTCGGCCTGGTGGCGCTCCGGCGCGACGCGGACGGCGCCCAGGCGGCGATGAAGCTCCTGCTGGTGGCCGTCACCTCGCTGGGCCTGCTTGTGCTCGGGGTGGCGTTGCTGTACGCCGGGACCGGCTCGTTGCACCTGGAGGAGATCGCCGTCGCGACGGCCGATCCGGCGCGGCTGGGGGACCGTGGCCCCCTGGTCCTGCTGGGTGCGGCCTTCGCCGTGGCCGGCATGGGCTACAAGGTGGCTGCGCTCCCCTTCGGCCTCTGGGCCCCCGATGTGTACGCCGGCTCCCCGGTACCGGTCGCCGCGTTCCTGTCGACGGTCTCGAAGATCGCCGGCCTGGCGGGCGTCGCGCTGGTGCTCCTCGTCGGGCTGCGAGGCGTCGTCGACGACTGGACCCCCTGGCTCGCCGTGGTCGCCGGTCTCACGATGACCGTCGGCAACCTCGTCGCCTTCGCCCAGAGGTCGGCGGTCCGGCTGCTCGCGTGGTCGACCATCGCCCAGGCCGGCTGGGTCCTGCTGCCCCTGACGGGCCTCGTCCCCGGTGGGCGTGACCCCGCGGGCGCTCCGCTGCGCGCGGCCGTGATCTACCTGCTGGCGTACGCGACGGCCACGTTGGTGGTCTTCACCGTCGTCGTGCTCGTCACCCGGCACCACCGCGACGGAGCCGCCCACGTGCTCGAGGACTACCGAGGCCTGGCGCGGCGCGAGCCGGTGGCCGCAGCACTGCTCGGACTGGGCCTGCTCAGCCTCGCCGGCCTGCCGCCCGGCGTCGCCGGACTCGTGGCGAAGATCGCGGTGATCGGACCGGTCGTCGACGCCGGCCTGTGGTGGCTGGCGGTGCTGGCGGCGCTCAACGTGGCCCTCGGGCTCGCCTACTACCTGCGCTGGGTGGCCCTGCTGGTCGCCCGTCCGGTCGCGTCACCCGCGTCGCCGGACGGCACCCAGCCCCCGACCGAGGTGACCGTCGACCTCGCGGTCGACCTCGCAGCCCGACCGCGGACCGCCGGCTCCGACGTCCTCACCGCCGAGCCCGACCTGGTCGTGGTGCCGACGTGGACCGTGACGTGGGCGGAGGGCCTGGCTCTCGGTGTCTCCGGCGCCCTGCTCGCCGCGTTCAGTCTCGTGCCTCAGCTGATGGTGGCCCTGGCGGGCTGATCACCCGTCCTGCCATCTGGACAGTGGTTCCGTCCACCGAGACCGTCGGTCTAGCCTCCAGCTGTGATCTCCTCTCGCAGCGCCTACCTCGTGACCCGTCGTCACGTGGATCTGCAGCGCCTGCAGGGCACCTTCACCTGTCGCCTGCGTCCGGCCTGACCCCGCCCGGCGGACACTCTCGTCCGCGGGCACCACCGGATGCGCGACCTGTTCGCCGAGCCCTGAGCGCCGACGGCCGCTGCGTCCTCGTCCTGAGAAGGACCCCATGACGCTCTCGACGGTTCCTGCTGCACCACCCTCCACCGCAACGTCCACCGAGCGCCCGACGCGCTCCCGCTCGCACGGCCAGTGGGCCGTCGACGGGCGCGCCCCGCTCAACCACAACGAGCAGTTCAAGGCGGACGACGACGGGCTCAACGTGCGCCGCCGCATCGAAGAGATATACGCCCGTGAGGGTTTCGACTCGATCGACCCTGACGACCTGCACGGCCGCATGCGCTGGTGGGGCCTCTACACGCAACGCAAGCCAGGCATCGACGGTGGTCGCACCGCCCAGCTCGAGCCGCACGAGCTCGAGGACCGGTACTTCATGCTGCGCGTGCGCGTCGACGGGGGAGCGCTGACCACCGAGCAGCTGCGTGTCGTCGCCCAGGTGTCGGTCGAGTTCGCCCGCGACACGGCTGACATCACCGACCGGCAGAACATCCAGCTGCACTGGGTGCGGATCGAGGACGTGCCCGAGATCTGGCGTCGCCTCGAGTCCGTCGGCCTGCAGACCACCGAGGCGTGCGGGGACACGCCGCGCGTCGTGCTGGGCAGCCCGGTCGCGGGGATCGCCGCGGACGAGATCCTCGACCCCACACCGGTGATCGCGGAGATCACGCGACGGTTCGTCGGTGACCCCGAGCTGTCGAACCTGCCGCGCAAGTTCAAGTCCGCCATCACCGGCCATCCCAGCCAGGACGTCGTGCACGAGATCAACGACATCGCCCTGGTCGGGGTCGTGCACCCCGACCTGGGGGCCGGCTACGACCTCTGGGTGGGCGGTGGCCTGTCCACCAACCCGCGTCTGGCGGAACGGTTGGGGGCCTTCGTCGCGCCCGAGCTCGCGCCGGAGGTGTGGCACGCGGTGGTGCGTCTGTTCCGCGACTACGGGTACCGGCGGCTCCGGACGAAGGCCAGGCTGAAGTTCCTCCTCGCGGACTGGGGACCGGCCCGCTTCCGCGAGGTACTCGAGAACGAGTACCTGGGCGTCGCGCTGCCCGATGGTCCGGCGCCCCCTTCCCCGACCGGGCCGGGTGACCACGTCGGCGTTCATCGCCAGAAGGACGGGCACTTCTACGTCGGGGTGGCCCCGACGGTGGGACGGGTCAGCGGCTCTGTGCTCGCCGCGGTGGCAGCGGAGGCGGTGCGCGTGGGCTCGGCGCGGGTGCGCCTCACACCCCAGCAGAAGCTGCTGGTGCTCGACGTGCCGCCGCGTCGCGCCGCCGGGCTGGCCCGACGACTGGAGTCCGTCGGGCTCACGGCACGTCCGAGTCCCTTCCGACGGGCGACGATGGCCTGCACCGGCATCGAGTATTGCAAGCTGGCCATCGTCGACACGAAGGCGACGGCGGCCAGCGCGGTCGCCGAGCTGGAGCGGCGGCTGGCGGGCACCGTACTCGACCAGCCGATCACCCTGCACGTCAACGGCTGCCCCAACTCGTGCGCCCGCATCCAGACCGCGGACATCGGGCTCAAGGGGCAGCTGGTGGCCGGTCCCTGCGGGGAGCAGGTGCCGGGCTTCCAGGTGCACCTCGGCGGCGGGCTGGCCTCGGCCGAGGGCGACGAGGCCGGTCTCGGACGCACCGTCCGCGGGCTCAAGGTCACGGCCGACGACCTGCCCGACTACGTGGAGCGGATCGTGCGGAGGTTCCTCGCCCAGCGTGAAGGGCGCGAGTCCTTCGCGGTGTGGGCTCATCGCGTCGACTCGGAGGTGCTGCTGTGACCCGGACACGGGACGCGCAGCGCAGGCCGCGTCGGACGGCGGACGAGCTCAGGCGCCTGGGCCAGTACGCCGGTGATCAGTTCGCCGACGCCCCGGCGGCGGACGTGGTGCGCTGGGCGGCAGAGGAGTTCGGGCAGTCGCTCGCCGTCGCGTGCAGCATGGCCGACGCCGTGCTGCCTCACCTGGTCTCGCGTGCGCTGCCCGGCGTCGACGTGCTGTTCCTCGAGACCGGCTACCACTTCGCCGAGACGCTGCGCACACGCGACGACGTGGTTGCGTCCCTGCCGGTCACGGTGGTGGACGTCGTGCCGGCGCTCACCGTCGCCGAGCAGGACGAGCGCCTCGGCCCGCGCCTGCACGAGCGCGACCCCGCGACGTGCTGCCGCCTGCGCAAGGTCGAACCGCTGGCCGGGGCCCTGCGCGGGTACGAGGCTTGGGTGACCGGCGTGCGCCGCGAGGAGGCGCCCACGCGGACGTCCACACCCGTCGTCGGATGGGACGCGGCCAACCGGATGGTCAAGGTGAACCCGCTGGCCACGTGGACCTTCGACGACCTCCTCGCCTACGCGGAGCAGCACGCCGTCCAGCTCAACCCGCTGCTGGCCGACGGGTACCCGTCCATCGGGTGTGCGCCGTGCACCCGCCGGGTCGCCCCCGGAGAAGACCCCCGAGCCGGCCGCTGGGCCGGGCTCGCCAAGACCGAGTGCGGGATCCACACCTCATGACCACGACGACGACACCGGTGCGCCGGCTGACCCAGCTCGAGGCCCTCGAGAGCGAGTCCATCCACATCATCCGAGAGGTTGTGAGCGAGTTCGACCGTCCCGCACTGCTGTTCAGCGGTGGCAAGGACTCGGTCGTGATGCTGCACCTCGCGGCCAAGGCGTTCTGGCCCGGGCCGGTGCCCTTCCCGGTGCTGCACGTCGACACGGGCCACAACTTCCCCGAGGTGCTCGACTACCGCGACCACACGGTCGAACGGCTGCGCCTGCGTCTGGAAGTCGCCAGCGTGCAGGACTACGTGGACGACGGGCGCCTGCGTGACCGCGCCGACGGCACGCGGAACCCGCTGCAGACGCAGCCCCTGCTCGACGCGATCGCCGCCCACCGCTTCGACGCCGTCTTCGGCGGCGGGCGGCGCGACGAGGAGAAGGCCAGGGCGAAGGAGCGGGTGATCAGCCTGCGTGACGAGTTCGGCCAGTGGGACCCGCGCAACCAGCGGCCCGAGCTGTGGAACCTGTACAACGGCCGTCACCGTCCCGGGGAGCACGTACGGGCGTTCCCGCTCAGCAACTGGACCGAGCTCGACGTGTGGCGGTACGTCGCCCACGAGCGGATCGCGCTTCCCCATCTCTACTACGCCCACGTCCGAAAGGTCTTCGAGCGCGACGGCATGCTGCTCGCGGTCGGCCCCTGGTCGCGTCCGCGCGAGGGCGAGGAGGTCGTCGAGCGGCGGGTGCGGTATCGCACGGTCGGTGACATGTCCTGCACGGGTGCGGTGCTCAGCGACGCCGACACGGTCGATGACGTGCTGGTCGAGGTCGCGTCGAGCCGCATCACCGAACGGGGCGCGACGCGTGCCGACGACCGGCTGTCGGAGGCCGCCATGGAGGATCGCAAGAAGGAGGGGTACTTCTGATGGGCGGACTGCTACGACTCGCCACCGCGGGATCGGTCGACGACGGCAAGTCGACGCTGGTGGGCCGGCTGCTGCACGACTCCAAGGCGATCCACGCCGACCAGCTGGAGGCGGTCGAGCGGGTCAGTCGCGAGAGAGGTTGGGGTGCAAACGGTTCCGGGGTGCTGGAGGCGGGTGGGCGTGAGGGCATCGACCTGGCACTGCTGACCGACGGCCTGCGCGCGGAACGCGAGCAGGGGATCACGATCGATGTGGCGTACCGGTACTTCGCGACGTCCGAGAGGTCGTTCGTGCTGGCCGACTGCCCGGGCCACGTGCAGTACACGCGCAACACGGTCACGGGCGCCAGCACGGCGGACGTGGTGGTGCTGCTCGTCGACGCCCGCAAGGGGCTGCTGCAGCAGACGCGCAGGCACCTCGCCGTCGCGGCCCTCCTCCGGGTGCCGCACGTGGTGCTCGCGGTCAACAAGATCGACCTGGTCGGCTTCGACGAGAGGGTGTTCCGCGACATCGCCGCCGAGGTGGACCGGGTCGCTGCGGACCTGGGGCTCGACGACGTGCGCGCCGTGCCCGTCTCGGCGCTCGACGGCGACAACGTGGTCGACCGCTCGGTGTGCACTCCCTGGTACGACGGTCCGTCGCTGCTGGACCTGCTGGAGGGGCTGTCGGCCGCGGATGAGCCGACGGGCAAGCCCTTCCGGTTCCCTGTGCAGACCGTGATCCGTCCTCAGGGCGCCGCCCAGGACAGCCGGTACCGCGACTACCGCGGCTACGCGGGTCAGGTCGCCTCCGGGGTCGTGCGTGTGGGCGACGAGGTGGTGGTGCTGCCCTCCGGCCTGCGCACCACGGTGGCCGGCATCGACCGCCCGACCGCACCCGGCGAGGAGCCGCGTGGGCTCGTGGAGGCGTTCGCCCCGCAGTCCGTGACGGTGCGGCTGGCGGACGACGTGGACGTGGCGAGGGGCGCCCTGATCGCGTCCGCAGCCGATGCTCCCGTCCCTACGCAGGACGTCGAGGCGACGCTCTGCTGGCTCGCCGACCGACCGCTCGTTCCGGGTGCGCGCGTGCTGGTGAAGCACACGACGCGCACCGTGCAGGCGGTGGTGAAGGACGTGCTGGGGCGCCTGGACCTCGACGAGGTCGAGCAGGTGCCCGCCGACGAGCTGCTGGTCAACGACATCGGCCGCGTCCGGGTGCGCCTCGCGGCCCCGCTGGCCGTCGAGGAGTACGTGGCTGCGCGCCGGACGGGGGCGTTCCTGCTGGTCGACCCCCACGACGGCTACACCCTCGCCGCGGGGATGGTCGGCGACCCGCTGGCGCGCTCGCGCCACCCGGAGCAGCTGCCGGGTGCGTATGCGATCTGAGCGGCCCGGGGCGGGCTACCCCCTGATGCTCGACCTCGACGCCCGCGAGGTGGTGGTCGTCGGTGGCGGCCCGGTCGCCGCGCGCCGCGTGGTGGGGCTCGTGGCCGCCGGCGCGGTCGTGCGAGTGGTCTCGCCCTGGGTCTGCGAGGACCTGGCCGACATGGTGGGCGCAGGTCGCGTGTCCTGGTCCGAGCGCGGGTACGCCGGACCGGGCGACCTGGCGGGAGCATGGCTCGTGCACGCGGCGACGGGGGACGTCGACGTCGACCGGCGGGTGTCGTCCGACGCCGAGACGCTCACGCTCTGGTGCGTGGATGCGGGCGACGCCGCCCGGTCCGTGGCGCACGTGCCGGCCTCCGCTCGGGTCGTGACGCCCGACGGTCCGGTCACGGTCGCCGTCTCCGCGAGCGGCGACCCGCGCAGGGCTGCTGCCGTGCGCGATGCCGTGGTGTCGAGGGTGCGGGACGAGCTGGCCCACGGGGCGTTGCCGCTGCGCCGGGTGCGTCGCCGTGGCGGACGAGGGTGGGTCGCCCTGGTCGGGGGCGGACCCGGCGAGATCGGCCTGCTGACGACGCGTGCCCGCACGCTGCTGGCC
Organism: uncultured Actinomycetota bacterium; assembly: GCA_963843835.1. Taxonomy (GTDB): domain Bacteria; phylum Actinomycetota; class Actinomycetes; order Actinomycetales; family CAWJMD01; genus CAWJMD01. The sequence goes on along the minus strand of CAWJMD010000003.1, from coordinate 270,973 downwards.
GCTGCCGACGTCGTCGTGACCGACCGGCTGGGTCCGCGGGCCGTGCTGGACGAGCTACCCGCGGACGTCCACGTGGTCGACGTCGGCAAGAAGCCCGGCCACCACGCCTGGCGGCAGGAGGAGATCAACGACGAGATCGTGCGCCACGCCCTCGAGGGCCGAGCCGTCGTGCGGCTGAAGGGCGGGGACCCCTACGTCCTCGGCCGGGGAGGCGAGGAACGCCTGGCGTGCGAGGCGGCGGGCGTGCCCGTCGAGGTCGTGCCCGGGGTGACGAGCGCCGTGTCGGTGCCGGCCGCCGCGGGCATCCCGGTGACCCACCGCGGGCTGGCCAGGGGGTTCACGGTGGTCACCGGGCACGACGAGATCCGTTCGGTGCCTTCGGGTTCCGACCACACGGTGGTCCTGCTGATGGGTGTTGCCGGGCTGCGCCGCAGCGCGCTGACACTGAGCGAGGGGGAGCGTGGAGGGGACTGCCCCGTCGCCGTGGTCGAGGACGGCTGGGGGCCCGGCCAGCGGGTGACCGTGGGAACCCTCGCGGACATCGCCGACCGGGCCGGGGCCGTCGGGGTCCGTTCTCCCGCGGTCGTCGTGGTGGGCGACGTGGTGACGCTGTCGCCGTCGTGGCCGGGGCGCCGCGTCACGACCTGAGGCGCTCGTCGAGCCAGCGGCGGGTCCTCGTCCAGACCGTCGAGTCGGGGTCGAGGTGCTCGAAGTGGCCCTCGCCCTCGACGACCACGAGGTCCGCGTCGTCGCCGGAGGCCAGGGCGCGTTCCGCGTAGTCGCGGCTCTGGGACGGCGGCACACGGTCGTCGAGGTCGCCGGTGACGAGCAGGGTCGGGACGCCGGTGGGCAGGAGCTCGACGGGGGAGGCCATCCGGTAGCGGTCGTCGGGGCCGTCACCCATCAGGGCCTTGACCGCGCCCTCGCCGAGGTCCTGCTGGTGGGCGGTGACGAGGTCGTTCACCCCCGCCTGGCTCACCAGTGCCACGGGGCGCAACGCAGGGCCGGCGCCCGGGGCCGAGGCGGGCAGCCGGTGGCGGGCGCCACCCCACAGCGCCAGGTGGCCCCCCGCCGAGTGGCCGACCAGGGCGACCCGGTCGACGGGCAGCGCGTGCTCGGCGCAGGCGGGCAGCAGCGCGTCCAGGCCGGAGGCGACGTCCTCGAACGTCCGTGGCCAGCCGCCGCCGTTGCCGACGGAGCGGTAGTCGAGGTTCCACGCCGCGTAGCCGCCGGCCACGAGGTCTGCGACCACGTCGTCCTCGAGCGACCGGTCGTAGGCCGACGACCAGAAGCCGCCGTGGATCGTGACGACGACCGCCCGGACGCGTGGCGTGACGGCCGTGTCCGGGAGGTGGAGGTCGGCGACCTGGGCGGGGTGGTCCCCGTACCGGTACGGGATGGCGCGGGAGGTCACGCCTTCATCCTGTCGTGAGCAGCCGGAGACGGCACCCGTCGCGGCCGCCACCGCCATGAGGCCGCCGGTCGCGAGGAGCCGCCGCCGGGAGATCACACGGCGTGTTCGGAGGAGGGGACCCCATGGTTGGTGCGGCCCGGGTACGGTCGGGACGTGGAAGGCGTCATCGCCATCGAGAACCTGGTCAAGTCCTACGGCGCGTTCAGGGCGCTCCGCGGGCTCGACCTCCACGTCGCCGAGGGCGAGGTCCACGCCTTCCTGGGACCCAACGGCGCCGGCAAGTCGACGACGATCCGCATCCTGCTCGGCCTGCTGCGCGCCGATGGCGGGCGGGTCAGCGTGCTGGGTCAGGACCCGTGGCACGACGTGGTGGCCCTGCACCGACGCCTTGCCTATGTACCCGGGGACGTGAGCCTGTGGCCGTCCCTCACCGGCGGCGAGGCCATCGACCTGCTCGGGCACCTGCGGGGCGGGCTGGACGAGAACCGGCGCGCCGAGCTCATCGAGCGTTTCGAGCTCGACCCGACCAAGCGTGGCCGGCAGTACTCGAAGGGGAACAAGCAGAAGGTCGCGATCGTCGCCGCGCTGGCGTCGGACGTCGAGCTGCTGATCCTGGATGAGCCGACCTCCGGCCTGGACCCGCTGATGGAGGAGGTCTTCCAGGCGGAGATCCTGGCCGAGAAGGCCCGGGGACGCAGCATCCTGCTGTCCAGCCACATCCTCAGCGAGGCCGAGGCACTGGCGGACCGGGTCAGCATCATCCGCGAGGGCCGGATCGTCGAGACGGGAACCCTCGACCACCTCCGGGTCCGCAGCCGGACCGCCATCCGTGCCGTGCTCGCCAACCCGCCGGCGGACCTCACCCACCTCGGGCCGGTCGACACCGGGCAGCTGTCCGACGGGGTGCTCACGGCGTCGATCGCGCGGGACCAGGTCAACGACGCGATGGCGGTGCTGAGCCGCTTCGGCATCACAGAGCTGACCGTCGCCCCGCCATCGCTCAGCGACCTCTTCCTCCGCGCCTACGGCGAGGAGGTGCCGGAGACCGACGACGACGGCGAGCCGGCGCGGCACCGCCGCTCCCCACACCGCCATTCGCGATGACCGGGAGCCTGGTCGGCGTCCGGCCCCTGCTGCGCGTCTCGCTCGAGCAGGACGCGAGGCTGATCGCGCCGTGGGTCGGGCTGATCACCGCCCTGTCGGTGAGTTCGGTCCTGGCCTACGACTGGGTCTTCCCTGACGCCGCCAGCCGGGCAGCGCTCGCCATGACGGTGGAGGCCAACCCGGCGTTCAGCCTGATCTTCGGGCCGGCACGCGAGCTCACCACCGCGGACGGGTTCAACGCCTGGCGAGCCGGGGCGCTCGGCGGGTTCTTCGCCGGGCTGATGGCGATCGGGATCGTGGTGCGCAACAGCCGCGCGCACGAGGACTCGGGTCAGGCCGAGCTGATCTCCTCCGGCGTCGTCGGGCGCAACGCGCGCCTGGTCGTCGCGGTCGCGATGGCGGCGATCGCCTCCCTCGGGCTCGGGGTCGTCACCTCGATCGCCACGATCGCGTTCGGCGGCGGGACGGTCGACACGATCACGCTCGCCGCCACGTTCACCGCGTCCGGTCTGATGTTCGCGGGGATCGCGGCCGTCACCGCGCAGATCGGTTCCGAGGCGAGGACCGCGAGCTCGCTCGCCGTCACCGTCCTCGGGGTGGCGTTCGTGGCGCGTGGCTACATCGACACCAGCGGCGCGGCGGACTGGCTGATCTGGCTGACGCCACTGGGCTGGACGCAGGAGGTGCGCGTAGCCGCCGGCAACGACTGGCGACCCCTGCTCGCCTGCCTCGGCCTCGCCGTGGTCGCCCTCGTCGGGGCCGCCTTCCTCAACTCCCGCCGCGACTTCGGCATGGGGCTGCTGCCACCCCGTCCGGGGCCGGACAGAGGTCGGGGAGTGGTGACCCCCTGGGGTCTGGCCCTTCGCCTGCAGCGTGGATCAATCGTCTCCTGGACGATCGCGCTCGGCCTCCTCGGCGTGGTCTTCGGCTTCCTCTCGACCACCATCGGCGAGCTGTTCGTGCAGAACCCGGGCATCGCCCAGATGATCGGTGCAGGTCGGGCGACGACGTCGAGCCTGCTCTTCGAGTTCGTGGTGACGATCGTCCGGCTCGTCGGCCTCATCGCGGCGGTCTACGGCGTGCAGGTGATGATGCGTCTGCGCGCCGAGGAGATCGAGTTCCGTGTCGACCCGGTGCTCGCGGGCGCCGTGCGGCGAAGGACGTATTTCGCCAGCCACGCGCTCATCGCCTTCGTGGGGCCCGCGGTGGCTCTCGTGCTCAGCGGTGGGGTGATCGGCCTGACCGCGGCCGCACGCAGCGACGCGATCCGGGCGACCGACGTCCTGTGGCAGGCCATCGCGACGGTGCCTGCGGTGTGGGTGCTGGTCGGCGTCGCACTGGCGACCGTCGGGGCGGTCCCCGCGATCAGGGTGGCGGCCTGGTTCGCCGTCGTCATGTCGTTCGCGCTGACGATCCTCGGGCCGCTCTTCAACCTGTGGAACGTGATCCTCGGGATCAGCCCGCTGTGGCACGTGCCGAACGTCGCCTCCGACCCCGTCGACTGGTCGGGACTGGCGTGGCTGATGGTCGTCGCTCTCGGGCTGGGGATCGTCGGCTTCGTCGGCTTCCGCCGCCGCAACCTCGCCTGACGGCGACCATCCCGGCCGAGGCGGGTCAGCGACCCCGGTCAGCGGTAGTTGACGAACTGCAGGGCCACGTCGACGTCGGAACCCTTCAGCAGGGCGATGACCTCCTGCAGGTCGTCGCGGCTCTTGGCCGACACCCGCAGCTCGTCGCCGTGGATCTGTGCCTTGACGCCCTTGGGGCCGGAGTCCCGGATGATCTTGGAGACCTTCTTGGCGTGCTCCTGGTCGAGCCCCTCCTTGAGGACGGAGACCTGCTCGTACTCCTTTCCCGACTGCTTGGTGTCGCCGGTGTCCAGCGCCTTGAGTGAGACGCCGCGCTTGACCAGCTTGGTCTGCAGCACGTCGAGGACGGCGGCGACGCGCTCCTCGGAGTTGGCTGTGATCACGATGGCGTCGTCGCCGCGCCACTTCACGGTGGCGCCGGTGTTCTTGAAGTCGTAGCGCTGGGCGACCTCCTTCGAGGCCTGGTTCAGCGCGTTGTCGACCTCCTGCCTGTCGATCTTGCTCACCACGTCGAACGAGGACTCGTTGGCCACGTCGTCATTCCCTCCAGGTCTGGATGCCTGGTCCCCGTCGCTGACTACTGCGTTGGGACCAGCCGTCGGCTGTTGCTATCCTTCCACCGCCGTCGTCGCCCGGGTGACCGGGACGTCGCGACAGCGCCGGGACGGCACGGCAGCTTGCCCGAGTGGCCAATGGGAGCGGACTGTAAATCCGTCGGCTTAGCCTTCGTTGGTTCGAATCCAACAGCTGCCACACACGAGGGGCGCCCCGCACAGCGGGGCGCCCCTCGGTGGTTCCCGCTCCGGCGCAGGGCCGGTGGCGGGCCCAGAACCGGTGGCGGCTCAGAAGTCGTAGGCGGTGGCCTCGCTGACGCGGAACTCGGCGCCGTTCATCGACTCGGGCTCGAACACGAACTGGAACATCTCCACGTCCTCGGACGCGCCCGGGTCCAGGGTGTCCGTGATGGCCAGGTCGGACTCCACGACCTCGCCGTTCACCACGGCGTCGACGGAGACGGTGAAGCTCGCCGGCTTGTCGCCCTTGTTGGTGAGCGTCACGGGCAGTGAGGTGTCGGGGAAGGACGGGTCCCCCGTCACGGCGAACGTCCCGAACGAGACGTCGAGCTGGTCGGCGAGGACCTGGTCGGTGTCGTTGTTGACGCCCGCGTCGAACGACTCGAGCTGCTCGAGGCCGCTCTGGATCTCGCTGGCATTCGTGCCGATCACGGTGAAGAACAGGACGCTGGCGATGACCGATACCAGGATCGCGATGATGCCGGTCGCCAGACCCGCGATCGAGAGCCCCTTCCCTGCGGCGGCGCCCTTGTTCGCCTGAACCAGGCCGATGATGCCCATGATGATGGCCGCGAGCCCGAAGAAGCCCGCCCAGAAGATCCCGAAGAGCGGGATCCAGCAGAGCAGCAGCGCGAGGACCCCGGCGACCAGGGCGAGGATCCCGAGCACCTTGCTCGGGCCCTTCGGTCCTGTGGGTGCGTAGGCGCCGTACTGGCCCTGGCCGTAGCCGGCCTGGGCGCCGTAGCCGGGCTGGGCGCCGTAGCCGGGCTGCTGGGCGTAGGCGCCCTGGTCGCCGTCCGCGGGCTGCTGTCCGTAGCCGGGCTGCTGCGGCGCGGTGTACCCGCCGGGCTGCTCGACCGGCGGCGGAGGCTCGTAGGACGGGCCGCTCGGGGAAGCGGGCTTCTGGAGGTCCGGCCGGCCCACGCCCTCCTCGGGCGACTTCTCCGCCTCGCCGGGCGGAGGCTGCTCCCCGTACTGAGGATGCTGGGGTGCGTTGGGGTCGGTCACGGGGTTCCTCCGGTTGCGGTCGGCGGTCGGGTGCTCGGTCGGGAGCGCTCCGCCGGTCGACTCACCCCCTCCTGCGGCCACAGGCCAGGCCGCACCAGGCAGCCTAGACCGCCGTCCACCTGGGCGCGGATGCCTTCCGCCAACCGATTTCTCACCCCGCTCGTGCCGCGTGTACGCTGACCGACGCATTGCCCCCTTAGCTCAGTCGGCAGAGCGTCTCCATGGTAAGGAGAAGGTCTACGGTTCGATTCCGTAAGGGGGCTCTGAAGCGGCGAAGGCGGACCTGCAGGACCGCCCTCGTGGCCCAGGCGGGATAGCTCAGTCGGTAGAGCAAACGGCTCATAATCGTTGTGTCGCGGGTTCGAGTCCCGCTCCCGCTACCGACGGACATCGGTCGTGCGCTGTCGCGGATTCGACGCGCGCCACCCGTCCGCCGTACCCTGCTGTGTCGGCGCGCTCGTTCGCGCCAACCGGTTCGTGTTCCCACTTTGCGAGAGAAGGCTGTCCCGTGGCCAGCAAGACCGCTGACGTCCGCCCCAAGATCACGCTGGCCTGCGTGGAGTGCAAGGAGCGGAACTACATCACCAAGAAGAACCGGCGCAACGACCCGGACCGCCTGGAGATGAAGAAGTACTGCCCCCGCGACGGCCGGCACACCGTGCACCGCGAGACCCGCTGAGCGGTCGACGCGACCACCTCCCTGTCGACAGCGGGGCTGCCCTCGGGCGGCCCCGCTGTCGTGCGTCCGTCGTCGGGCCGAGCGATAGCGTGAGGCCATGAGCGTGAACGAGAGCTTCGCCGGCAGGGTCTACCCCGCCGACGCCGTCTACGAGGTCGGACGGGAGAAGATCCGCGAGTTCGCGGAGGCGACGGCCGGCGGACTGCCGGTCCACCCCGCCCACGTCGACCCCGATGCGGCCCGGGCACTGGGCCACCCCGACGTGATCGCACCGCCCACGTTCGCCGTCATCGTCGCCCAGCGAAGCGACGCGCGGCTGGTGAACGACCCCGAGGCCGGGATCGACTTCAGCCGGGTCGTCCACGGCGAGCAGCGTTTCGTCCACCACCGCCCGATCGTCGCCGGTGACCGGCTCGTCGCCGCCCTGCACGTCGACTCGGTCCGGTCGGCCGGAGGACACGCCATGGTCACCACCCGCAGCGAGTTGACGACCGAGGCCGGCGAGGCCGTGTGCACGGCCACGTCGACGATCGTCGTCCGGGGCGACGCGTGAGCGCGCCCGGCGCCGAGCGGCCCGTGCTGGCGGACCTGAGCGTGGGCCAGGAGGTGCTGCGCACCAGCACGTCCCTGACACGGGCCGACCTCGTGCGCTACGCGGGCGCGAGCGGCGACCAGAACGCGATCCACTGGAACGCGCGCTTCGCTACCGAGGTGGGCCTCCCCGACGTGATCGCCCACGGCATGCTGACGATGGCCGTCGCGGTCGCCCCGGTGACAGCCTGGGCGGGCGACCCCGGTGCGGTCGTCGACTACGGCGTCCGGTTCACCAAGCCCGTGGTCGTCCCCGACCCCGGTGAGGCCGTGCTCGAGATCGTCGGCACCGTGGCGCGGATCGATACGGACGCTGGGACGGCGCGCGTCGACCTGACCGTGACGTGCGCCGGTGTCGGCGTGCTGGGCAAGGCGCGCGCCTCGGTCCGGCTGGTCTGACCGGAGGACCGTGAGCACCACCCTGATCCCCGAGCCCACCTCGCTCCTTCGGGCACGCAACGGCGTCGCCGCCGTCTTCGCCCTCAACGGCGCGGCGTTCGCGACGTGGGCGTCGCGCATCCCGGCGGCCAAGGCCGAGCTGGGCCTGACCCCGGGTGAGCTCGGGCTCGTCCTGCTCTGGCTGTCAGCCGGGGCGGTCCTCGCGCTCCCGTCGGCGGGCTGGCTGACGAGCCGGATCGGCGCCGACCGCGCGGTCGGTGCCGGTGCCGTGGTCGTCGGAGTGGGTCTTGTCGTCGCCGGCATCGGTGCCAGCGGTGCGGGCGTCGTGCCGATGGGGCTCGGCCTCTTCGCCCTAGGCCTCGGTTCGGGCACCTGGGACGTCGCCATGAACCTCGAGGGCGCCACGGTGGAGCGCCATCTGCGGCGCACGATCATGCCGCGGTTCCATGCCGCTTTCAGCCTGGGCACGGTGCTCGCCGCCGGCGTGGGCGCGCTCGCCGACTACCTGACCGTGCCGGTCTCCATGCACCTCGGCGTGATGGCCGCGGTGGTCGTCGCGGGCACCCTGGGCGGGGTACAGGTCTTCCTGCCCGCCGAGACAGGGGACGACGAGGAGGCCGACGGCGGCCAGGTCGGCGGACCTACACGCCGCCGGCACCCCCTGAGGGCGTGGACGGAGAGACGCACCCTGGTCGTGGGGCTGATCGTGCTGGCCGCTGCCTTCACCGAGGGGACCGCGAACGACTGGCTCTCGGTCGCGCTCGTCGACGGCTACGACGCCCCGTCGTGGCTCGGCGTGCTCGGGTTCGCGACCTTCGTGTCCGCGATGACGGTCGGGCGTGTGCTCGGTACCACGTGGCTCGACCGGTACGGCCGGGTCCGCGTACTCACCGGGGCGTTCGGGCTCGCGGCGGTCGGCACGGTGCTGGTCGTCTTCGGGACGGGTGCCGGCCTGTGGCTCGCCTTCGTCGGTGCGGTGCTGTGGGGGGTGGGCGCCTCGCTCGGCTTCCCGGTGGGCATGAGCGCCGCAGCGGACGAACGGGAACACGCCGCCGCGCGCGTGAGCGTGGTGGCGTCGATCGGGTACACGGCATTCCTTGCCGGACCGCCGCTGCTGGGGTTCCTGGGCGACCACGTCGGCGTGCTGCACGCGTTGCTCGTCGTCGGTGCGCTGGCCCTCCCGGCGATGCTCGCCGTGCCCGCCGCCAGACCGCCCGTGACGACCACCGGGGTGGCGCCGTGAACGCGACGCGTCACCTGGCCGAGCTGACGACACTGCGGGTGGGCGGGCCCGGCAGGCAGATGGTGGATGCCGTGGACGACGAGACCCTGGTGGGCGTGGTGGCGGCTGCGGACGCCTCAGGTGACCCGGTGCTGCTGGTGGCGGGAGGATCCAACCTGCTGGTCGATGACGCGGGAGTCGACGCCACGGTCGTGTGCGTCCGGACCCGCGGCCTGCGCTGGGAGGCCGACGGTTCGACCCGTACGGCGGAGTCGGTGCTGCTGACGGCCGCAGCGGGTGAGTCGTGGGATGCCCTGGTCGCGGCGGCGGTGGATCGCTCCCTACGGGGCATCGAGGCACTCGCGGGCATCCCCGGCTCGGTGGGCGCGACGCCGGTGCAGAACGTTGGCGCCTACGGGCAGGAGGTCGCCCAGACCATCGAGTCGGTGCGGGTCTGGGACCGGCGTGCCCGCACGGAGCGGGTCCTCGGCAACGAGGAATGCGGTTTCGGCTACCGGCACTCTCGGTTCAAGGACGACCCGGAGGGCTTCGTCGTCCTCGACGTCACGTTCCGGCTCGAGGTCGGCCCGGAGTCCGCGCCGGTGCGGTACGCCGAGCTTGCGCGGACGCTGGGCGTGGAACCGGGCGCGCGCGCCTCCGCGGCTGCGGTCCGGGAGGCGGTGCTCGACCTGCGCCGCGGCAAGGGGATGGTGCTGGACGAGGCGGATCACGACACGTGGAGCGCGGGCTCCTTCTTCACCAACCCGGTGCTGGAGTCGGCGGCTTCGCTCCCGGACGGCGCGCCGACGTACCCGGCTACCGAGGGTGTCAAGACGAGCGCGGCATGGCTGATCGAGCAGGCCGGCTTCACCAAGGGCTACGGTCTGCCGGGCCCCGCTTCGCTGTCGACGAAACACACTCTGGCGCTGACGAACCGGGGTCACGCCAGGTCGGACGACCTGCTCGCCCTGGCCCGGACGGTGCGCGACGGTGTACGGGAGCGGACCGGGATCACGCTCGTGAACGAGCCGGTGCTGGTGGGCTGCTCGCTCTGACGCCCGGGTACCGCGGTCAGCGGCTCCGGTCGGCTGAGGGTCAGGCGGCGGAGCGGGTGGTGACCTGGGTGTGGGGTTGCGGGGCCATCGCCGAAGTAGGTGTCGGCGAGCATGACCGGGCCGAGCTCGCGGTCCCGGCCACGGAACCGACCGGATGCCGTGGTGCCCCAGGTCCGGGTCCGGGACGCCGGCGACTCGGCCAGCGCCGCGTCGGCTCGTCGCCGCGGGGCAGGCGGGCCATCGCGCGGCCGACGGCCATCCGGACCTCGAGGGCCCGCAGTGCCGCGACCTTCGCGCGCACGGCGGCGGACGCCCCGCACCCCGCCCCGTCCATGCACCGACACTGAACCCCGCCACCGACAACGGGTTTCGGCTCAGACCACCTGTGGACAACCAGCCGCACCGACCCACCGTGTGGACGGAGACGTCAGTTCCCGATGACGCCGTCGTACCGATCCAGCACGATCTCCACCAGTCGCGGGTCGATGCGCGGCACCCCGTCCGTCCCCGCGAAGGCGAGCGGCGCCGACACCACGTCGCCCCCGGCGCCGGCGAGCGTCGTATGGAAGTGCCCAGGCGCCAGCAGGTACGACGCCACGACGACCCGCGTGGCGCCCTCCCGTGCCATCGTCACGGCCTCTGCCACCGTCGGGCTCGCCGAGCTCCCGAAGCCGGTCGTCACGGGCCCCTGCCACAGTCCTCTCACGAGATCGGCGACCGCCTTCACGTCCTCCACGGCGCGAGGACTGCTCGAACCGGCAGCTGCGACGACGACGGCGTCCCCGGCGCGCGCACCGGCCTCGGCACAGCGCTCCACCAGCAGGTCTGCGAGTCGCGCGTGCGGCCCGAGCGCCGAAGCGGCGGTCGCTTTCGGGTGTGCCGCAACCGCCTCCGCGATGTCGACGTGCACGTGGAACCCGCTCGACAGCAGCAGCGGCACCACCACGACGCCCTCGACGTCCTGATCAGAACAGGCGTCCGCGACGACGGGGCCTACCCGGGGCTCCTGGACGTCCACGAAGGCCGGCCGCACGTCGAGCGACGGGCGGGCTCCCCGTACCTCGCGCACGAGCGCCGAGACGACGGACTGCCCCACGTCGTCGGCGGTCCCGTGCGCGCAGCAGACGAGCACCGTGCGCGACATCTCAGTCCGCTCGCTGGCCCGTCACGTCCCACACGTGGTGGACGATGTCGTGCACGTAGTAGCGCGCCAGCGAGGCGACCGTGAAGACGGAGCCGTTCGACCGGCGACCGGAGCGTTCCCACTGGTCACCGGTCACGGACCGGAAGAGCGCGGTGGAGCGAGTGGCCCGGTCCGCGAGATCACGGGACACGGCGGCGGGGTCCTCAGACCGGTAATCGCCCTCGACCGCGGCCACGTCCTGGTCCCAGTTGGCGAACTCCGGATCATCCTCGGTCAGCATGGAGCGCACCCGGCCTGCGAACACCTCGTGGACGTCCCGCACATGGCAGGCGTACTCGAGGACGGACCACCGGTCCACGGCGGGACGGTCGGCCACATCAGGCGCGGACAACACACGACGCCACACGTCGGCGTTGGCCGCCACTCGGTCCGGGACTGACGACACGTCGATGGACGACGAGTCGAAACCGCACTCGGGACACGGCCTCTCCAGGACCCAGGTCCAGTCCTTCGTGTCAGGAGGGATCGTCATGACGGGGATCCGAGCTCGGGGACCATCCACGTGTCGATCCGCGCCAGCAACTCCCGCCGGGTGCCCTCCGGGGCGCGCGAGACGCGGACCGAGTCCCTGGCCAGGTCGGCGAGCGCGTCGTCGTCGAACCCGTGGTCCTCGCGCGCGCTGACGTACTGGTCGAGGAGCCGCGATCCGAACAGCAGCGGGTCGTCGGCCCCCAGCGCGATCTGCGCGCCCGCCGAGACCAGTTGCTGCAGCGGGACCTTCGCCGGCGTGGGGTAGACGCCGAGGGAGACGTTGCTGGCGGGGCAGACCTCGAGCGCCACGCCGGAGTCGACGATGCGGGAGAGCACCTCGGCGTTCTCCACCGCACGCACGCCGTGGCCGATCCGGTCCGGCGCCAGGTGCTGGAGGGTGACCTCGACGTGGTCCGCGCCGAGCAGCTCGCCGCTGTGGGGGAGGCTGGCCAGCCCTGCGCGCCGCGCGATGTCGAACGCCGGCGCGAAGTCGGCCGTCCAGCCGCGGCGTTCGTCGTTGCTCAGGCCGAAACCCACCACGGTGCCAGGACCCTCACCGGCGTGCCGCGCGGCCAGCCGGGCGAGGGTGCGCGCGTCGAGGGGGTGGCGGATGCGGCTGGCCGCGACCACCACGGCGACGTCGGTACCGGTCGCCGCGCTGGCGGCCCGTGCCTCGTCGAGGACGATCTCGAGCGCCGGGGTGATGCCGCCGACGAAGGGCGCATACGACGTGGGATCCACCTGGAGCTCCAGCCACCGCGAGCCCTCGGCGGTGTCGTCCTCGGCAGCCTCGCGCACGATGCGTCGCATCGCCGCCTCGTCCCGCACGACGGCCCGCGCGGCGTCGTACAGCCGCTGGAACCGGAACCACCCGCGCTCGTCGTGCGTGACGTGCACGTGCTCGCCGTGTCGCAGCGCCGCCGGCAGGGCCACGCCGTGAGCGTCGGCGAGCTCCACCAGCGTGGTCGGACGCATCGAGCCCGTGAAGTGGAGGTGCAGGTGGGCCTTGGGCAGCGCACGCAGGTCCCGTTCCACCCTGTCTGCCCGTTCCATGCACCGAGTGTGCCAGCAGGAGGGCCCCGGACCACCGGGTGCGTCCCTGCGCGATGATCGCCTGCACAGCGAAGGCCCCACCCGTGAGGAGCTCGATGACCCCGCCTCCTGCCGCGCCGTCCCTGTGGGCGCCCGGCGACACCACGCTCTTCGACGTCGCACCCGGCTATCTCGACACCGCCTCGATCGGTGTTCCCCCCGCGCCCACCGTCACGGCGGTCCAGGAGGCTGTTGCCGCGTGGGCCACGGGCAGGGCCCGTCCCCAGGACTTCGACGAGGTCGTCGCTGCCGCCCGGGAGTCGTTCGGGCGTCTGACGGGCGTCCCGGTGGACGACGTGTGCATCGGCAGCCAGGTGTCCCCCATGGCCGGGATCGTCGCCGCATCGCTGCCGGACCGAGCCCGCGTGGTCGCGGTCGAGGGTGACTTCACGTCGATCCTCTTCCCGTTCCTCGCGCATGCGGACCGGGGCGTCGACGTCCGGCTGGTGCCGCTGCATGACCTCGCGGACTCGATCGGCCCCTCGACCGACCTCGTGGTGGTGAGCGCCGTGCAGTCCGCCACCGGTGAGGTGGCCGACCTCGACGCCGTCCAGCGGGCGGCGGCGCAGCACGGCACGCGCACGCTCGTCGACGGGACCCAGGCGTGCGGCTGGCTGCCGCTGGACGCCACCCGCTTCGACTACCTGGTGTGCGCCGCCTACAAGTGGCTCCTCTCCCCCCGAGGGACGGCGTTCATGACCGTCCGACCCGAGCGACTCGCCGAGCTGCGCCCGATCGCTGCCGGCTGGTACGCGGGGGAGGACGTGTGGTCCTCGATCTACGGCGGCCCACTGCGCCTGGCGAGCACGGCCAGACGGCTCGACGTCTCGCCCGCCTGGCTCAGCTGGGCAGGCACCGTCCCCTCGCTCGACCTCATCGAGCGGATCGGCGTCGAGCGCGTCCACGCGCACGACGTCGGTCTGGCCAACCGCCTGCTCGAGGGGCTCGGCATGCCGCCGGGCGACTCGGCGATCGTCCGCGTCGACGCACCCGACGCACCCGAGCGGCTCCGTGCAGCCGGCGTGCGTGCGGGCCTGCGGGCGGGTGCGGTCCGCCTCGCCTTCCACCTGCACAACACCGAGGACGACGTCGACCTGGTGCTCGAGGCGCTGTCCCACCACGGTTGAGGGGAGCGCCCCTCAGGTCCTTCCGATCGGTCCCTCTTCAGGAGGCTGGATCAGGCCACGACGCAGGGCGACCGTGACGGCGTGCGTCCGGTCGTCGACGCCCAGCTTGGCGAACACCCGCAGGAGGTGCGTCTTCACCGTCGCCTCACCGATGAACAGCTCGCGACCGATCTCGGCGTTCGTCAGCCCGCGCGCGACGCCACCCAGCACCTCGAGCTCGCGCGGCGTCGGCGCGGGCTGCTCGGCCCGACGGGCCCGCCGGACGAGGCGACCGGCGACCGTGGGCGCCAGTACCGTCTGCCCGCGGGCCGCGGCCCGGATCCCGTCCAACAGCTCGTCTCTCGGCGCGTCCTTGAGCAGGTAGCCGGTCGCACCCGCCTCGATGGCGCGGACTATGTCGGCGTCGCTGTCGAAGGTGGTCAGCACCAGCACGGTGATCGAGGGGTGGTCACGCCGGATCAGCTCGGTGGCGCCCGCGCCGTCGAGCCGGGGCATCCGCAGGTCCATCAGCACCACGTCGGGGGCGGCGCCGAGGCCGTCGCCAAGGGCGGCCAGACGCTGCAGCGCCTCCCTCCCGTCGCCCGCCTCGCCGACGACGACGACGTCGGGCGCGGTCTCCAGCAGGGCGACCAGTCCCGAGCGCACGACCGGATGGTCGTCCACGACCAGCACGCGCACCGGCCCTCGTGTGCCCGTCACGGAAGGCTGACCCTGACCCGGGTCCCCTGACCGGGGGACGAGTCGACCGAGAGCCGGCCGCCCGACGCCTCGACCCGTCGACGCATCCCGTCCAGCCCGAAACCGCCTCCCTGCTCCGAGGAGTCGAAGCCGACACCGTCGTCGACCACCTCCAGGGCCGGTGCGGGAGCGGTGGTGAGGCGCAGGACCACCTCGGCTGCCCCGGCATGCCTCCGCACGTTGGCCAGCGCCTCCTGGGAGGCGCGGAGCAGCACCACCGCGTGCGCGGTGGACACCGGGGCGCGCCCTCGCGTCGCCCCGTTCCTCCCGTCCGCCCCGCCACCCGCGACCTCCACCCGGACGGGGACGCCGGTCTCGGTGGTGAAGCGCGACGCGAGGCGTCTCAGCGCCTGCTCGATGTCGGCGCCGTCCAGGTCGACCGGGGCGAACGCCGCCACCAGGGCCCGGGCTTCGGCCAGGTTGTCGCGGGCGGTCGCTTCGAGCACGCCCAGCCGGGGGGCCGGGTCACCGCCCGACGCCAGCCGCGCTCGTTCCGCCTGTGCCAGGGCGATGATGCTGGTGAAGCCTTGCGCGAGCGTGTCGTGGATCTCCCCGGCGAGCCTCTCCCGCTCGGCCAGGACGCCCGCCGCGTGCTCGGCCTCCCCCAGCTCGGCACGGGCGCGCTCGAGCTCACCGATCAGCTCGGCACGCTGCGTGCTCTGCTGGATGACCTGTCCGACCCACAGGCCGAGCAGCAGCGACACGACCAGGGCGACGGACATCGACAGGATCACGTCCCGCACCGCGGGGCCGCTGAGGCCGACCTCGCGCAGGATCGCCAGGGCGACGGCCACCGTCAGCGTGGCGGACCAGAGCGCCCCGGCCCGGAACGTCGCGGAGAAGAACCAGATCTGCGGGAAGGCGACGAACAGGATCAGCGTCATGCCCGTCCCGCCGAGCACGACCAGCGCCCCGGTGACGGCCACCAGCACCACCAGGTACGACGAGGCCCGCCACGACGGCTTGCCCCGGACGGCCGGCAGCCCGAGGACGACGTACGCGAGCGCGAGCAGTGCGACCGCGGAGAGGGCCGGCAACCGCTGCACACCCACCTCGTCGCCGGTGACCAGCACGATCGCCACGAGGACGAGGCCGGCCGCGAAGGTGAGGTGCCACCCCAGCACGGTCCTCTCCCAGACCGAGCGGCTGTCAGCCTGCGTCGCGGGGGCGTCGGTGCTCACGTAGCCATCATCCCGCGTCGCGTCGGCTCCAGCGGAAGGTCCGCAGAGCGAGCAGCGTGCCGACGACGACCCAGACGGAGAGCACCGCCGCGACCCAGCCCAGCTGCCAGGAGCCGGAGGCCTCCGCAGCGGCCGCCCCCTCGGGCAGGAAGACCGAGCGCATCCCCTGTGCCATCCACTTGAGCGGGAAGACCGAGGCGACCGACTGCATCCACCCCGGGAGAGTGGCGAAGACGAAGTACACCCCCGAGATGAACTGGAGGACGATCACGACGGGTGTGACGACGGCGTTCGCCTCCTTGCCCGACTTCGGCAACGTCGAGACAGTCACTCCCAGAACGCATCCGGCTGCCGTCCCCAAGAGGTAGACCCAGGCGAACGTCAGCCACTTGGACGGCTCGGACGGCAGGTCGATGCCGAAGGCCAGCACCGCGACCGCCAGCGTCAGCGCGGTCTGCACCACACCGATGACCACCACCTGGCCGGCCTTGCCCACGAGGTACGACGAGGGCGGCATGGGGGTACCACGCAAGCGCTTCAGCAGACCCACGTCGCGCTCGTCGGCGATCGCCAGGGCGAGGTTCTGGAAGCTGGTGAGCATCACCCCGGTGGCGAGGATCCCGGCCAGGAAGTACTCCAGGAACGTCACCCCGGGCGCGATCTCGTTGTCCCCGAACACGGAGCCGAAGATCAGCAGCATCACGACGGGGAAGGCGAAGATGAAGGCGACACCCATGCCGTCCCGGAAGAACTGACGCATCTCCAGGTCGGTGCGCCGCAGCCCGAGGACGAGCGCCCTGGAGACGCCGCCCGTCGGCGTCGTCGTGGTCTGGGTCGTCGTCGTCATCGCAGTGCCTCCATGGTGCGAGCGGCCGCCTCATCGGTCGGCTCGTCGGCGACGTCGCCGACCATGCTCAGGTAGATCTCCTCCAGGGACGGACGGACGACCTGCAGGTCGCGCACCTCGCCGCCGGCGGCCAGCGCCAGCTCGCGCACCACCGCCGTGGGGGAGTCCGTCCGCACCTGGTGCGGCCCGCTCGTGTCCGTCCACAGGACCGTCGCACCACGTTCGAGGCGTCCACCGAGGGTGGCGGGGGTCGAGACCTCGACGAGCCGCCCGGCGGAGATCACGCCGACCCGGTCGGCGAGCCGTTCTGCCTCGTCGAGGTAATGGGTCGTCAGCAGGATCGTCGTGCCGTCCCGGGAGAGCCCTTCGATCAGCTCCCAGAAGTGGCGGCGGGCCTGCGGGTCGAAGCCGGTCGTGGGCTCGTCGAGGAACAGCAGCTCGGGGTTCCCGACGATGCCGAGCGCGACGTCCAGACGCCGCCGCTGTCCGCCGGACAGGGTCCGAGCCCGCGAGCCGGCCTTGTCGCGCAGGCCGACGGCGTCCACCACCTCGTCCGGATCGCGAGGTCTCGGGTAGTAGCCAGCGAAGTGGTGCACGAGCTCCGACACGGTCAGGGAGGCGCTGTCGTCCCCCGACTGAAGGACGACCCCGATCCGCGCCCGCCAGTCGAGCCCGGCGACCTGGGGGTCGGCCCCCAGCACGTGCACGTCCCCGCCGTCTCGGCGGCGGTGTCCCTCGAGGATCTCCACGGTCGTGGTCTTGCCCGCGCCGTTCGGCCCGAGCAGCGCGAAGGTCTCGCCGCGCCGGACGTCGAGGTCGATGTGGTCGACGGCCACGTGGCCGCCGTAGGACCTGGTGAGGCCGCGGACCCTGATCGCCGCGTCGTCCTGTGGTGAGTTCATGCACCCAGACTCGCGACGTCACCCCGCTCGCGTGAGCCCCGAGCGGTCGACACGGGGGTCCACCGTCCGGTGGACCGCGTACGGCTCAGCGGCCCCCGAGCAGCTCCGCGATCCGCCCGACGCCCTCGGCGAGGTCGTCGTCACCGAGCGCGTACGACAGGCGGAGGAAGCCGCTGGGCCCGAACGCCTCGCCCGGCACCACGGCGACCTCGACCTCGTCCAGGATCAGCTCGGCCAGCTCGGCGGACGTGGTGGGCACACGCCCCCGGATCTCGCGGCCGAGCACCCCGGCCACGGAGGGGTACGCGTAGAACGCACCCTGCGGGGTCGGGCACTCGACGCCGTCGATGGCATTGAGCATGTCCACCATCGTGTGGCGACGCCGGTCGAAGGCCTCCCGCATCGTCGCCACGGCCGAGAGGTCCCCGTTGAGGGCGGCGATCGCGGCACGCTGGCTGACGTTCGCCACGTTGGAGGTCGCGTGCGACTGGAGGTTCGTGGCGGCCTTCACGACGTCCGCCGGGCCGACCATCCACCCCACGCGCCAGCCGGTCATGGCGTACGTCTTCGCCACGCCGTTCAGGACGACGCACGTGTCGGCCAGCTCGGGCACGGCAACCGGCATCGACAGCGCGGTCGCCCCGTCGTAGAGCAGGTGCTCGTAGATCTCGTCCGTCACGACCCAGATGCCGTGCTCCAGCGCCCACTCGCCGATCGCGCGCACCTGGTCGGGCGGGTAGACGGCGCCCGTGGGGTTCGAGGGGGAGCAGAACAGCAGGACCTTGGTGCGGTCGGTGCGGGCGGCCTCGAGCTGGTCGACGGTGACGAGGTAGCCGGCGGCCAGCCCGGCGAACACCTCGACGGGCACCCCGCCCGCGAGCTTGATCGCCTCGGGGTACGTGGTCCAGTACGGCGCCGGCAGCACGACCTCGTCGCCGGGGTCGAGGAGTGCCGCGAAGGCCTCGTAGACCGCCTGCTTGCCGCCGTTGGTGACCAGCACCTGCTGCGGCTCGATGGCGTACCCCGAGTCCCGTGCCGTCTTGGCCACGATGGCGGCCTTCAGGTCGGGCAGCCCGCCGGCGGGCGTGTAGCGGTGGTTGGCCGGGTCCGCGCACGCCGCCACGGCCGCCTCGACGACGTAGCCGGGGGTCGCGAAGTCGGGCTCGCCGGCACCGAAGCCGATCACGGGCCGACCCTGTGCCTTGAGGGCCTTGGCCTTGGCGTCCACCGCGAGGGTGGCCGACTCGGCGATGGCCGCGATGCGGGCCGAGACCCGTCGGGAGGAGGGCGTGGACGTCTGCGCTGCGCTGCTGGGCTCGCTCACGACGTCGATCCTGTCACTGCGACGGCCACCTGGGTCAGTCCGGTCCGCCCGGTGGGACGTCCGCCGCGGTTCGACCTGTGCCGAGGCGATGCGTACACTCGACCCGGTGGTTGACGACTGCCATGATCCGGCCTGCCCAACCCCAGGTCGGTCGTGAACGGGCGTCGACCGCGAAGGGCAGTGGCGCAATTGGTAGCGCACCGGTCTCCAAAACCGGCGGTTGTGGGTTCGAGTCCCTCCTGCCCTGCGGTGAAGCACCGACCAGCGACACGCAGCAACGATCACCAGACGACCAGGCGATGAGGAAACCGACGTGACCCAGACCCGTGCGGGCGAGCCCGGCGGACGCGACGAGACCGCGAGCACCTCGCCGGCCCGGCGCAGCAGCACCGCCACGGCCGACCGGATCGGTCCGTTCGCCCGTCTGCGCCGGTTCCTGCGCCAGGTCGTGTCGGAGCTGAAGAAGGTCGTCCGTCCGACCCGGCAGGAGCTGCTGACCTACACGTCGGTCGTGCTCGTCTTCGTGCTGGCAGTGATGATCTACGTGTCGGGGCTCGACTACAGCTTCGGCAAGCTCGTGAAGTGGGCCTTCGCCGGCTGAGCGCAGTCGCGCGCTCGTCGTCCGCCCGGAGAACCACCCCCGAAGTCCACAGAAAGCAGGTCCGCACCGTGTCCCAGCAGTCGCCCGAGCAGTCGCCGCAGTTCAGCGGCGACCTCGATCCCTTCACCGAGCAGTCGACCGGTGAGGTGGACGAGGTGCGCGCGAGCGACGCCGACGTCGCGGCCCCCGAGGTCCCCACCGACGAGGCCCCGGTCGAGCAGGTCCCGGTCGAGCAGGTCCCGGTCGAGGAGATCCCCACCGAGGAGATCGCGACCGACACCGAGGCGACCGAGGACGAGGACGAGGACGAGGACGTCGACCCGATCGAGGAGTTCAAGGCGAAGCTCCGCCGTGAGCCGGGCGAGTGGTACGTCGTCCACTCGTACGCCGGCTACGAGAACCGGGTGAAGGCGAACCTCGAGAACCGCATCTCCTCGCTCAACATGGAGGACTACATCTTCGGCATCGAGGTGCCGATGGAGGACGTCAACGAGATCAAGAACGGCGTGCGCAAGCAGGTCCGCCGCGTGCGCATCCCGGGCTACGTCCTCGTCCGCATGGACCTCACGGACGAGTCGTGGGGAGCCGTGCGCCACACGCCCGGTGTCACCGGCTTCGTCGGCCACACCCACCAGCCGGTGCCGCTGAGCAGCGACGAGGTGTTCTCGATGCTCGCCCCGACGCTCACGCCGAAGGAGACCGGCGGCAAGCCGGCCAAGGTCGAGACGACGCTCGTGGAGTTCGAGGTGGGCGAGTCCGTCACGGTCATGGAGCCCCCGTTCGAGACGCTCCCGGCCACCATCACCGAGATCAACCCCGACTCGCAGAAGCTCAAGGTGCTGGTCTCCATCTTCGGCCGCGAGACGCCCGTCGAGCTCGCCTTCAACCAGGTCGCCAAGATCTGAACCCTCGCTCCGGCAGCGTGCCCGTCGCCGCCGGTCAACCGCACGACCAGAACCACGACGAAGGACTGACATGCCCCCCAAGAAGAAGAAGGTCTCCGGCCTGATCAAGCTCCAGATCAACGCCGGTGCCGCGACCCCCGCACCGCCGATCGGCCCCGCGCTGGGTCAGCACGGCGTCAACATCATGGAGTTCTGCAAGGCCTACAACGCGGCCACCGAGTCCCAGCGCGGCAACGTGGTGCCGGTGGAGATCACGGTCTACGAGGACCGCTCCTTCACCTTCATCACGAAGACCCCGCCGGCGGCCGAGCTGATCAAGAAGGCCGCAGGCGTCGCCAAGGGGTCCGGCGAGCCGCACAAGACGAAGGTCGCCAAGCTCACCTCGGCCCAGGTCCGGGAGATCGCCCAGACCAAGCTCGAGGACCTCAACGCCAACGACCTGGACGCCGCGTCCAAGATCATCGCCGGCACCGCCCGCTCCATGGGCATCACCGTCGAGGGCTGACCAGCACCACCAGCACTCCCGACAACCCCGAGTGGCAGGGCCCGCGCTGGCCCGCTGACCACGACTGCCGACCACGCACCACGAACCAGAGAGCAGGAACCATGCGCAGCAAGAGCTACCGCGCCGCCGCCGAGAAGATCGACCGCGACCGCTTCTACGCCCCCCTCGAGGCCGTCCGCATCGCCAAGGACGTGGCCAGCACGAAGTACGACTCCACCGTCGAGGTCGCCATGCGCCTCGGGGTCGACCCGCGCAAGGCGGACCAGATGGTGCGCGGCACCGTCAACCTCCCGCACGGCACCGGCAAGACCGCCCGCGTCCTGGTCTTCGCGACCGGTGACCGCGCGGACGCGGCCCGTGCCGCGGGTGCCGAGCACGTGGGCTCCGACGACCTGATCGAGAAGGTCGCGGCCGGCTTCACCGACTTCGACGCCGCCGTGTCCACCCCCGACCTGATGGGCAAGGTCGGGCGTCTGGGCAAGGTGCTGGGTCCGCGCGGCCTGATGCCGAACCCGAAGACGGGCACCGTGACCATGGACGTCGCGAAGGCCGTCGAGGAGATCAAGGGCGGGAAGATCGAGTTCCGCGTCGACAAGCACGCCAACCTGCACTTCATCATCGGCAAGGCGTCCTTCAGCGAGACCCAGCTGGTCGAGAACTACGCGGCTGCCCTCGAGGAGGTGCTGCGGCTCAAGCCGTCGTCCTCCAAGGGCCGCTACGTGGCCAAGGCCACCATCTCGACGACGATGGGCCCCGGCATCCCGGTCGACCCGAACCGCACCCGCAACCTGCTGGTCGAGGACGCGACCGAGGCCTGAGCCTGAGGCGTCCAGCCCCGCACCACCGCGACGGCCCGTTCCCCCTGGGGGAGCGGGTCGTCGCGATTTGGTCGGCGAGCCTGCGCACCCGTACGCTGGCACCTACCGAAGACCGCCGGTCGTCGCCCTGACTCACCAGAGTCCTCGCACGGGTGACCGAAGGCCCACGATCACGTGGTGGCCAGCGTAGGTGCGAGGAGTGCTCACCACTGGAACGTGGTCGTGCCCCGTGCATCTGCGCGGGGCACTTTGCGTTGTCGGGGGTCGGGGAAGCGACCGGCGCACCCACCACGGAAGGAGGGCCATGGCGAGGCCAGACAAGGTAGCCGCGGTCGCCGAGCTGACGGACCGGTTCCGCGGTTCGAACGCCGGTGTGCTCACCGAGTACCGCGGGCTCACCGTGGCTCAGCTCAAGGAGCTGCGCCGTTCCCTGGGGGACAACGCCACGTACGCGGTCGTGAAGAACACCCTGACGACCATCGCGGCGAAGGAGGCCGGTGTCGACGCGTTCGACGGCCAGCTCTCCGGACCGTCCGCGATCGCCTTCATCACCGGTGACCCGGTAGAGGCCGCCAAGGGTCTACGCGACTTCGCCAAGGCGAACCCCCAGCTCGTCATCAAGGGCGGGTACATGGAGGGCAAGACCCTCTCCCCGTCCGAGATCACGCGCCTCGCGGACCTCGAGTCCCGCGAGGTCCTGCTGGCCAAGCTGGCCGGTGCGATGAAGGCGTCGCTCAACAACGCCGCCTACCTCTTCGCCGCGCCGCTGTCCCAGGCCGCTCGCACCGTGGACGCCCTGCGCGCCAAGGTCGAGCAGAACACCAGCGCCACCACCACCCAGGACTCTCCCGCCGAGGGCGAGACCACCGAGGGCTGACGCCCGACCCCCGGTGGGCCGCCCGGCACACCGATCGACAGAAAGGACCCGCCACCATGGCGAAGCTCAGCACCGACGAGCTGCTCGACGCGTTCAAGGACATGACCCTGATCGAGCTCTCCGAGTTCGTGAAGAAGTTCGAGGAGACCTTCGAGGTCACCGCCGCCGCCCCCGTGGCCGTCGCCGCTGCCGGTGGCGCCGCCGGCGGTGCCCCCGCCGAGGCCGCTGAGGAGCAGGACGAGTTCGACGTCGTCCTCGAGGCCGCCGGCGACAAGAAGATCCAGGTCATCAAGGAGGTGCGCACCCTCACGAGCCTCGGCCTGAAGGAGGCCAAGGACCTCGTGGACGGCGCCCCCAAGCCGATCCTGGAGAAGGTCAACAAGGAGGCCGCTGAGAAGGCCAAGGCCGCCCTCGAGGGCGCCGGCGCCACCGTCACGGTCAAGTGACCTCGGCCGGCCCCCCGCCGTGAGGTGGGGCCGCCGGTAGCACGACTCCGCGCGGGCGGGGTGGACCTCTGGTCCGCCCCGCCCTCGCGCGCTCCGGGCGCGTCCCAATCTCCGGCTACCGGAACGTAACCACGGGTGATATTCCCCGTTAGTCTCCCCGTGACCGGGTGGACACCCGGCCGGAACGGAGCGTGCCGACGTGGGGGTCGAGATCACGGTCGAAGGACTGACCAAGTCCTTCGGCTCCCAGCTCATCTGGGACGACGTGACACTCACCCTCCCCTCCGGTGAGATCTCCGTGATGCTCGGGCCCTCCGGAACCGGCAAGTCCGTCTTCCTCAAGACCCTGGTGGGGCTGCTCAAGCCGGACCGGGGCTCCATCGTCATCGACGGCAAGGACATCACCCGGCTGCGCGAGGGCGACCTGTACGAGGTCCGCAAGCTCTTCGGCGTGCTGTTCCAGGACGGCGCGCTCTTCGGCTCGATGAACCTGTACGACAACATCGCCTTCCCGCTGCGCGAGCACACGCGCAAGTCGGAGTCCGAGGTCGAGGCCGTCGTCGCCGAGAAGATGGAGCTGGTCGGTCTGACCGGCGCCGAGGACAAGCTGCCGGGCGAGATCTCCGGCGGCATGCGCAAGCGGGCCGGTCTCGCCCGCGCCCTGGTCCTCGAGCCGCAGATCCTCCTCTTCGACGAGCCCGACTCCGGCCTCGACCCCGTGCGGACCGCCTACCTCAACCAGCTCATCGTCGACCTGAACTCGCAGACCGACGCCACGTGCCTGATCGTGACCCACGACATCAACACGGCGCGGACGGTTCCCGACAACATCGGCCTGCTCTACCACAAGCACCTGGCCATGTTCGGGCCGCGGGAGATGCTGCTGTCGAGCGAGGAGCCGGTGGTCCGCCAGTTCCTCAACGCCCAGCGGGTCGGCCCGATCGGCATGAGCGAGGAGAAGGACGCGGACGAGCTCGCGGCTGAGTCGGGTCAGGAGCTGCCGCCGCTCCCGCCGATCCCGTGCCAGCTCGAGCCCAGCGACGGCTCGACCCGCATGAGCCAGCGCGCGCCCGGCGAGTGGTGCCGGGAGCACGGCGTCACGCCCCCGCCCGGGTCCTTCGAGGGCGAGCAGCACATGGCGGGTGCCGGCTGATGGCGCTCGCGGTGTCGGGGATGGCGACCGGTGCTCTCCGCCAGTCGGGGAGCCTCTTCGCGATGATGCTGGACGTGCTGCGCGCACTGCCGCGGCGTCCGTTCCAGGGACGCGAGTTCGTGCAGCAGTCGTGGTTCATCGCCTCCGTGACCATCCTGCCGACCGCCCTCGTCTCGATCCCCTTCGGCGCGGTCATCGCGCTCCAGCTCGGCAGCCTCACCCGCCAGCTCGGAGCCCAGTCGTTCGCCGGTGCGGCCAGCGTGCTCGCGGTCATCCGCGAGGCCAGCCCGATCGTCACCGCCCTGCTGATCGCGGGCGCCGGAGGCTCGGCCATCTGCGCCGACCTCGGGTCCCGCAAGATCCGCGAGGAGATCGACGCGATGGAGGTCCTCGGCATCTCGCCGATCCACCGCCTCGTGGTGCCCCGCGTGCTCGCGACCATGCTCGTCGCGGTGTGCCTCAACGGCCTCGTGTCCGTGGTCGGCGTCGCTGGTGGGTACTTCTTCAATGTGATCCTGCAGGGAGGGACCCCGGGCGCCTACCTCGCCTCCTTCACCGCGCTGGCCCAGATCGAGGACCTGTGGGCCGGCGAGCTGAAGGCCCTCGTGTTCGGCTTCCTCGCCGCGATCGTGGCCTCGTACAAGGGCCTGACCGCCGGCGGGGGTCCGAAGGGCGTGGGGGACGCCGTCAACCAGAGCGTCGTCATCACCTTCATGCTGCTCTTCGTCGCCAACTTCGTGATGACGGCCGTCTACTTCCAAGTCGTCCCCCAGAAGATCTGACCGATGGCGACCCCCGGAACCTCCCCCCGGCAGCGGATCTCGACCGCCGCGCTGGCACCGCTGCGCGTGGCCGACCGCGGCGTCACGGAGATGGGCCAGCAGCTGCGGTTCTACGTGCGCAGCATCGGCTGGGTGCCCCGCACGGTGACCCGCTACAAGAAGGAGGTCATGCGGCTGCTCGCCGAGGTGACGCTGGGCACCGGCGCCCTCTCGGTCGTCGGCGGCACGGTCGGCGTGATCGCGTTCCTCGCCTTCTTCACCGGCACCGAGGTCGGGCTGCAGGGGTACCAGGCGCTCGACCAGCTGGGCTCCGGCGCCTTCACCGGATTCGTCTCCGCCTACTTCAACACCCGCGAGATCGCCCCGCTGGTGGCCGGGCTCGCCCTCGCAGCCACGGTCGGGTGCGGTTTCACAGCCCAGCTCGGCGCCATGCGCATCTCCGAGGAGGTCGACGCGCTCGAGGTGATGGGCATCCCGAGCCTGCCGTTCCTGGTGACCACGCGCATGGTGGCCGGCTTCATGGCGGTGATCCCGCTCTACGTCGTCGGGCTCCTGTCGTCCTACGCGGCCACCCGTCTGATCTCCACGGGCTACTACGGACAGTCCACGGGGACGTACGACCACTACTTCACGCTCTTCCTCCCGCCCGGGGACGTGCTGTGGTCGTTCGTCAAGGTGATGGTCTTCGCGGTCGTCATCATCGCCATCCACTGCTGGTACGGGTACACCGCCAGCGGCGGTCCGGCGGGAGTCGGTGTGGCCGTCGGCCGTGCCGTCCGCACCTCGATCGTCGCTATCAACGTCGTCGACTTCTTCCTCTCGCTGGCCATCTGGGGCACGGCGACGACCGTCCGGATCGCGGGGTGAGCGGGCCATGAAGGGGTTTCTGCGTGTCACCTCCGACCGCGCCGCCGGCGTGGCGTTCCTGCTCGTGCTCGCGCTGGCGGTGGCGCTCGCCATCGGGGCCTACGCGAAGGTCTTCACCCCGGTCGTGCGGGTGACGCTCGAGACCGACCGCATCGGCAACCAGATGCAGGAGCTGGCGGACGTCAAGATCCGCGGCGTGCTGGTCGGCGAGGTGCGGGCCGTGCACTCGGACGGGGCCACGGCCACGCTCGACCTCGCGCTGAACCCCGACCACGCCGGGATGATCCCGGCCGACGTGCAGGCGCGCCTGCTGCCCAAGACCCTGTTCGGGGAGAAGTTCGTCTCGCTCGTCGTGCCCGAGGGGCCTGCGGACGGGCGCATCCGCGACGGTGACGTGATCACCCAGGACCGCTCGGAGACGGCGATCGAGCTCGAGCAGGTGCTCGACGACATGCTCCCGCTGCTGCAGGCCGTGCCACCGCAGGACCTCGCGCTCACGCTCAACGCCCTGTCGTCCGCGCTGGAGGGCCGGGGGGAGCGACTGGGCCAGAACGCCACGCTCGTGAACGACTACTTCACCCAGCTCAACCCAGCGATGCCGACGATCCAGGCGGACATCTCGGGTCTGGCCGACCTGGCGTCGCTCTACGCGGACGCCGCACCCGACCTGCTGCGCATCCTGCGGGCGCAGAGCATCACGAACGCCACGCTGGTCGAGAAGCAGGACGTGCTCGCGTCGTTCCTGGCCGGCACGGCCGGCTTCGCCACCACCACGGACCAGGTGCTGACCGAGAACGAGGCGCGCATCATCCGCCTGGGTGAGGTCAGCCGTCCGACGCTGCAGGTGTTCGCCAAGTACTCCCCGAACTACCCGTGCTTCCTGCGCGGTCTGGTCGCGTGGGAGCCGAGGATCCGAGAGGCGTTCGCGGACAACGGGTTGTCGATCACGCTCGAGGTCGTGCCGCAGCGCCCGCCGTACCGGCCGGGCGAGGAACCGGAGTTCAACGAGGACCGCATGCTCGGCTGCTACGGCCTGCCCAACCCGGCCGTGCCCTTCCCCGGCCAGGTCACCCGTGACGGCAGCGACAACGGTGGGGCCAACTACAGCTACTCGCGCCTGCCCGGCGCGCTGACCGGGCCCACCAGCGGTGTGGCCGGCTCGCCGGAGGAGCAGGTCGTCGTCGGCGGTCTGCTCGGGCCCCAGCTCGGCAGGGAGCCCGGCGACGTGCCGGACATCGCGACGCTGCTCTGGGGCCCGATGGCCCGCGGCACGGAGGTGAACCAGTAGTGGCCCGCCCGGTCAGCCAGTCACAGAAGGTCGCGCCGTCGCTCGTCCGGCTGCTGCTGTTCATCGGCGTGACCGTCGTCGCCTTCGCCCTGCTCGCCACGACGATCACGAACGCCCGCTTCGGTGAGAAGTCGGACTACGCAGCCGTCTTCACCGACGTCACCGGCCTGATGAAGGGCGACGACGTGAGGATCGCCGGGGTCCGGGTCGGAGAGATCACCGCCATCGAGCTGGCCGGCGAGTCTCAGGAGGAGCGTGGGCAGGCCCTCGTCCACTTCAGGGTCGACCGCACCGTCGTGCTGACCGAGGGCACCACCGCCCTGATCCGCTACCGCAACCTCATCGGTCAGCGGTACCTCTCGCTGGCGCAGGAGCAGGGCTCTGCGAGCCGGCTCGCGGTCGGGTCCACCATCCCGGTGGACCGGACGAAGCCTGCCCTGGACCTGACCGCGCTCTTCAACGGCTTCAAGCCGCTGTTCGCCGCCCTCAACCCCGAGGACGTCAACCAGCTGGCCTTCGAGATCATCACCGTCCTGCAGGGCGAGGGCGGCACGATCGAGCACCTGCTGGCGTCGACCGCGTCGCTCACGTCCACCCTCGCCGACAAGGACGAGGTCATCGGGCGCACGATCGACAACCTCAACGTCGTGCTCGGCACGGTCGCCGACCGCAGTCAGCAGCTCGACGAGCTGCTCCTGCAGCTGCAGCGGTTCGTCAGCGGCCTGGCGGAGGACCGGGAGGCGATCGGGGCCTCGCTCACCCACATCGCCGACCTGGGCGAGTCGACCGCCGGGCTGCTCGAGCAGGCCCGTCCGCCGATCAAGGACGACGTCGCCGCCCTGGGTGACCTGTCGACCAACCTCGACGACGAGCGCGACACGGTCGACCAGTTCCTCAACACCTGGCCGGGCAAGATCGAGGAGATCACCCGCACCGCCACGTTCGGGTCGTGGTTCAACTTCTACGTCTGCGACTTCACCGGTCAGGTCGAGCTGGCGGAGGGCGCCGACCCGCTGCCGGTCGACTACCAGGTGTCGACGGCGAGGTGCCGGCCGTGATCCCGTTCCGCGAGCGCAACCCGGTGCCGATCGGTGCGGCCGGGCTGATGGCCGTCGGTCTCGCGCTGGTGCTGGCCTTCAACATCGACGCCATCCCCTTCCTCGGTGGCGGCGACCGCTACTCGGCCGCCTTCACCGAGGCGGGCGGCCTGCGGGCCGGCGACGACGTACGAGTGGCGGGCGTCAAGGTCGGCGAGGTCGACGGTGTGGAGCTCGACTCGGGCCACGTCCGTGTCGACTTCAGCGTCGACGCGCCGGCGGCGTTCGGCGTGACCACGGGGGCGAGCATCCGCATCCAGACGATCCTGGGCAAGAAGTTCCTCTCCCTCGAGCCCGACGGCAAGGGGCAGCTCGAGCCGGGGAGCGAGATCCCCCTCGACCGCACCGTGTCCGTCTACGACGTGATCACCGCGTTCAGCGACCTCACCGAGGTGAACGAGGGGATCGACACCGACCAGCTGGCCGCCTCCCTCGACACGCTGGCCACGGAGTTCCGGGACACCCCCGAGGAGGTGCGCGGCTCGCTCGAGGGGCTGAGCCGCCTCTCCGAGACGATCGCCTCCCGCGACGAGGAGCTGGGGCGGCTGCTCGACAGCACGCGCGAGGTGTCACAGGTGGTCGCCGACCGTGACGCCGAGCTGGAGCGGCTCATCAACGACGCCAACCTGCTGCTGTCCGAGCTCGAGAAGCGCAAGGAGGACATCTCGCGGCTCCTCGACGCGACCGTCGCCCTCTCCGAGCAGGTCACGGGACTGGTGCGGGACAACCGGGCTGAGCTGAAGCCGACGCTCGAGAAGCTCGGTGCGGTCCTCACCCTCCTGGAGGACAACAAGGCCAACCTGGAGCGGGGACTCGAGCTGATGGCCCCGTTCACCCGGGTGTTCGCGAACACCCTGGGCACCGGACGGTGGTTCGACACCTACGTCTCCAACCTCGTGGTGCCCGTCGGTGCCCCCGTGGCGACGGGAGCCAGGCCGTGAGCCCCTGGCGCAGGCGTCCCGCGCAGCCCGACGTGCCCGACGAGGGTCACGAGGGCCCGTCAACCGACCCCCTGGGCACCCTGTTCGGTCGACCCGAGCAGGACACCTCGCTGGCGTCCGAGGCTGGCCCCTACGGCGCCGCGCCCGAGCCGCTGGAGCCGATGCAGCCGTTGGGGCCCGGCGAGCACGCGCCCGTTCGCCGTGGCGTCGTGGCCGGTCGCCGGGGTGTCTCCCCGCGCCGGGAGGCGGCGCGGGCCCGGGCGGGAGAGGCCGTGCACCGTGCCGGCCGCGCCACCGTGGCGGCCGCCGCGGCGGGCCGCGTGGCCGCGGCCGGCGGCGTCGCAGCCTTCCGTCGGCTGCCGACCGTGATGAAGGTGGTCGCGGGTGTCGCCGTCGCGTCGATCGTGGCTGCCCTGGTGCTGTTCTGGCCCGGCCCGCAGCGCACGGAGGTCACGGCGTACTTCACCCGCGCGGTCGGCCTCTACCCCGGCTCGGAGGTGCGCATCCTCGGCATCCCGGTGGGTCGGGTGCTGGCCGTCGAGCCGGAGGGCGAGTCCGTCCGGGTCGACCTCGAGTTCGACGCCCGGTACGAGGTCCCGGCCGACGCCCAGGCTGTCGTGATCGCGGGGTCCGTGGTCAGCGACCGCTTCGTCCAGCTGACGCCGGTGTTCTCGGACGGCCCGGCGATGGAGGACGGCGACGAGATCCCGGTCGAGCGCACGGCCGTACCGGTCGAGCTCGACAGGGTCTTCTCCAGCCTCGACGAGCTCTCGGTGGCCCTCGGCCCGGAGGGTGCGAACTCCGACGGTGCCCTCACCCGCGTCCTCGAGACCGGGGCCGACAACCTCGACGGACAGGGGGAGAACCTCGGCGAGACGGTGCAGAACCTCTCCCTCGCGGTGGACGCCCTGGCCACGGAGGACGACGACCTGTTCACGACGGTCAAGAACCTGCAGACCTTCACGACGACCATGGCCGAGAACGACGGGCAGGTGCGCACGCTGAACGGCAACCTCGCGACGGTCTCCGACCAGCTGGCCGGTGAGCGGGAGGACCTGGCGCTGGCCCTGTCGAACCTGGCGGTCGCCCTCGACGAGGTCTCCGTGTTCGTCGAGGAGAACCGCAGCGTGCTGACCGACGATGTCGCCAAGCTCGAGACGGTCACCGCCAGCGTGGCGTCGCAGAAGGACGCGCTCGAGGAGACGCTCGTGACCGGACCCGTGGCGATCAGCAACCTCTCCAACGCCTACAACCCCCGCGCGGGCACGCTCGACACCCGGATGAACCTGCAGCAGACGCACGACCCGATCGGCGTGATCTGCGGGCTGCTGGGCGGCGTGACGTCGGCGGGATCCGCCCCGCTCGGAGAGCTCGGGTGCGAGCCGGGGGGCGCGCTGAACCCGGTCGCGACGCTGGTGCGCGACCTGCTCGTGGGGACCCCGCTCGGGGCAGCCGGATCACGGGTGCCCGCGCAGAGCACCGGCCTCGTCGCGCCCGCCGCTCCCGCTCCCGACACCTCGCTCGCGGGGATCCTCCCGGGCGGTGACCGATGAGCGCCCGGAGCCGGCTGCGCCGCTGGTCCCCGCTGGCCGCGGTCCTGGCCGTGCTGGTGCTGCTGTCGGGCTGCCAGGGCGCGTACGACCTCCCGCTCCCCGGCGGGGCCGCCCGCGGCGACGACGTCTACCGGGTGACGATCGAGTTCGCGGACGTGCTCGACCTGGTCCCGCTCTCGGCGGTCAAGGTGGACGACGTCACCGTCGGGGCCGTCGAGGACATCGCACTCGACGGGTGGCAGGCACGCGTCACCGTCCGCATCGAGAACGGGGTGGAGCTGCCGGACAACGCGGAGGCGCGGCTGCGTCAGACGTCCCTGCTCGGGGAGAAGTTCGTCTCGCTGTCCCCGCCCGCGGGCGCGGCCGCCTCGGTCGGAGAGCTGTCCGACGGTGACCTGATCCCCCTGGCCCGAGCCAGCCGGGGCACCGAGGTCGAGGAGGTCCTCGGGGCGTTGTCGTTGCTGCTCAACGGCGGTGGCGTGGCTCAGCTGCAGACGATCAACCGGGAGCTCAACAACGCCATGGAGGGCCGTGAGACGGACGTGAAGGGCCTGCTGACGCAGCTCGACGTCTTCGTCACGGGCCTCGACGAGCAGAAGAGCGAGATCGTGCGGACGCTCGAGGCCGTCGACCGCCTCTCCGCCACCCTCGCCGCGCAGCAGGAGGACATCGCCACCGCCCTCGACACGATCCCGGGCGGCCTGAAGGTCCTGGCGGACCAGCGCGAGGACCTCACGGCGATGCTCACCGCGCTGTCCGACCTAGGGGTCACAGCTACCCGTGTGATCGACGCGTCGCAGGCGGACACGGTCGCCAACCTGCAGGCGCTCGACCCGATCCTGTCGCAGCTGGCGGCGTCCGGGAGCGACCTCGCGAACTCGCTCGACATCCTGCTGACCTACCCGTTCCCGGACAACGCGACCGTCGGGATCCGCGGCAACTACACGAACCTCAACGCGAACCTGCAGATCAGCGCCGCCGACCTGGAGGGCCTGCTCCCGCCGCCCCCCAGCCAGGGGCCGCCCCCGGCGGTGCCGACGCTCCCGCCGCTGCCGACGCTTCCGCCGATCGTCTCGGACCTGTGCGACCAGCTGGGCCAGACGCCGGCGACCTGCGATCTTCCGCCACTCACGGAGATCTGCGCCGACCTGGGTCTGCCGACGGACTGCGACGTCGCCGACAGCCTCTGCGACGAGCTCGGTCTCGAGGCCGGCTGCGACCTGCCGCCGGTCACCGACATCTGCCGGAGCACTCCGGTGCTGGGCCCGTCGCTCTGCCCGCCGCCCGGGCAGACCCCGGCCCCCACCACGCCTCCCGGTGGCGGTGGACCGATCTGCATCCCGCCCCTGATCAACTGCGCACCCGTCCCAGGGGGTGGTCGCCTCGGCGCCGCCCGCTACGACGAGGAGCTCGCCGCGCTGCTGCTGGGAGGGCTCGCATGATCCGCCGCGCCACGGTCATCCAGCTGATCGCGTTCGCCGTCATCACCGTCCTCGGCGTGACCTACGTCAGCGCGCGGTACCTCGGCGTGGGCGACATCCTGACCGGCCGTTCGTACGTGGTGAGCGTCGACCTCGCCGAGTCGGGCGGGATCTACGCGGGCGCCGAGGTCACCTACCGCGGCGTGACGATCGGGCGGGTGGACCAGCTGCGGCTGTCGGACGACGGCGTCCTCGTCGACCTGCGCATCGAGGGCGACCGTCGCGTGCCCGCCGACACCGACGCGGTCGTGGAGAACCGGTCGGCGGTGGGGGAGCAGTATCTCGACCTCCAGCCCGCGGTGTCGGACGGTCCCTTCCTGGCCGCGGGCGACACCATCGCCCGGGTCCGCACTCGCACCCCGGTCGCCACCGAGACGCTCCTCCTGGACGTCGACCGGCTCGTCAACTCCGTCGACCGGCAGGACCTTCGCACCGTGGTCAGCGAGCTCGGCAAGGCGTTCGCCGGGGGTGGCCGGGACCTCCAGCGGCTCCTCGACGCCGGCGACCGGCTCACCCTCGCGGCCACCGACGCGCTCCCGGAGACGCTCACGCTGATCAACGACGGGGAGATCGTGCTCGACACCCAGCGCGACACCGGACCGGCGATCCGGTCGTTCTCGGCCGATCTCGCCGACCTCACCGAGACGCTCGCCGGCGACCGGACGGACGCCGACCTGCGGACGGTGCTGGACCGCGGCGTGGTGGCCTCCGGCGAGCTCGACCAGCTGCTCACCGACAACCGTCCGGAGATCGCCGGACTGCTGACCAACATGGTGACCGTCGGGGAGGTGACGGTGGTGCGCATCGACGGCGTCGAGCAGCTGCTGGCCACGTACCCTTCAGTCGTGGCAGGCGGGTACACAGTGGTCCAGCGGAACTCGGAGGGACGCTATGCGGCGCGCTTCGGCCTCGCGATGAACCCCAACGACCCGCCGCCCTGCACGCGCGGCTACTCGTCCCTGTCCACCTCGCGTCCCGAAGCGCAGGACGGCCAGGTGGGTGCCCCCAACCTCGGGGCGATGTGCGCCGAGCCGCGGGGGAGCGGCATCAACGTCCGTGGGTCGCAGAACGCCCCGTACCCGCGGTCGGAAGCCGCCTCACCGCTGCCGAGCAGCTACCTCCTGAACCCCGGCGTCGGGCCTGCTCTGGGCACGTCGGGCAGCACCGGTCCCACCGTCGTCAACAGGTCCGCGCCCGCGGGGCTGACAGGCTCCGCCGCGCTCGAGTACCTCCTGCTGGGGGGCGGGTCGTGAGCCCGGTCTCGGTCCAGGTGCGCCGCCCGAGCCGTCGGGCCGTCACGCTGGGCGTGGTGGTGCTGACCGCGGTCGCGTTCGTCGCGTCTCTCGTGCTCCTCGCCGTGACGGCTCCCAAGGTGCTCGACCATCGGGCCGCCGAGGAGCGCCGCGGACAGGTGCTTCAGGAGGCGAAGCAGCACGCGGTCAACTTCACCACCCTCGACTACCGGACGTTCGACGACGACATCGAGCTCGTGCTCGACGGATCCACCGGTGACTTCCGCGAGCAGTTCCGCTCAGGGGTCGAGCAGGTCCGAGACCTGGTGACGCAGAACAAGTCCGTGTCGACGGGCTCGGTCTCCGAGGCCGGTGTCGTCAGCATGGACGAGGACAGCGCCCAGGTCCTCGTCGTAGCGGACACCGAGGTCAGCAACGTCTCCAGCCCTGACCCCACGCCGCGTCACTACCGCCTCCAGATGGACCTGACCCGGACGGGGGACCGGTGGCTGGTCAGCCAGCTGACGTTCGTGTCCAGCTCGATCCAGACGCCGGGATCCCCGGTTGAGCCCGCTCCGTCCGGGAGCCCGACACCCACTCCCACGACCACCGGAGGAACCCCGTGACCCCGGCAAGCACCGGCGGCCGACGCCGCGTCGCCGGCGAGCGGCGGGACCGTGTGACCAGCCCTGACGCCCCCACCGTGTCGACCCCGCTGCTGCAGAAGAGGCCGGCGTCGGACCGGGACCCGGTCTCCCCGAAGCCGGCACCGAAGGCACCCGGGAAGCAGGGAGCCGTCAGGGACTACCGCCCGCCGATGCCTACCGCGCGCCCCCCGCGCCTGCAGCTCGTCCTGCGCGCCGTGGCCGTGCTGGTCGCGGTCGCCGTGGTGACCGCGACCGTGCTCGTGCTCGTGGCCGACCGACGTCAGCAGCAGCTGGCGGACGCGCGGACGTCGGCCACGGAGGCCGCCAGGTCGGCCGCGGCCGTCGTCCTGTCGTACGACTACGAGACGCTCGACGCCGACTTCGCTGCCGCACAGGAGGTATCGACCGGCGACTTCAAGAAGGAGTACGCGGAGACCAGCGAGAACGCGATCCGCTCCGTCGCCACGCAGACGCAGGCGCAGGTCAAGGCCGAGGCGCTCACGTCCGGGGTCGTCTCGGCCACGCCCGACAAGGTGGTCGTGCTCCTCTTCGTCGACCAGACGACGCTGTCGAACCGTCTGGACCAGCCGCAGACCGACCAGAACCGTGTCCGCTTCACGATGGTGCGCACGGTCGTCGACGGCCAGGACCGCTGGCTGGTGTCGGAGGTCGACGCCCTCTAGCCGGACGGCTCCTCCGTCCACAGGGTTGCTGGAGCGGCTGGTCGTCCACAGGTGGTGTGAGCCGAAACCCGTTGTCAGTGCTGAGCGCGCCAGCCAGAGCAGGACGCCTGGCCGGCCCCACGCCGCCGGTCGCCTGAAGCGGCGGGTCCACGGGTCAGCTCTCGGGTGCACCGCCAGGGGTCCCGCCGGCCCGGTCTGCCGCCCCCCCAGCGCCGACCGCCCGGGTGGCGTCGGCCGCGGAGGCGCGGATCGCGTCCTCGGCCCGCCGCAGGTCCCGGCGGGGAGCCCGGGCCGACAGGGCGATGAGCGGTACCCGCAGCCACGACAGCGGACGCACCCACGGTTGGGCGTAGACGTGCCCGCGCCGCCGCTCGATGCCGACCACGAGCCGCTCCACGGCGGGTCCCAGCGGGTACGTGCGACCGAGGACGCCGGGCAGGCGCGACCGCATCGAGCCCAGCTCCTGGCTGTCGTCGGCGCCGCGCACCATGTCGGTGTCGGTCCAGCTCAGGTACGCGACGCCCACACCCACCCCGTGGTGGCGCACCTCGGCCCGCAGGGAGTGGGCGAAGGCCTCGGCCCCGGACTTGCTCGCGCAGTAGGCGCTCATCATCGGCGCGGGGATGATCGCGGCCAGCGAGGCGACCTGGAGCACGTAGCCGCGCGACTCGACCAGCGCGGGCAGGAACGCCCGGACGGTGCGGATGCTGCCCAGCAGGTTGACGGCGATCACGCGGTCGTACTGCTCCGGGTCGGCGAGCAGGAGGGGGCCACCGCTGGCGATCCCCGCGTTCGCGACCACGACATCGACCCGCCCGAAGTGCTCGACCACCTCGACGGCGGTGCGCGCCAGCGCGGCGGGGTCCGTCACGTCGACGTCCCAGGCACGGGCTCCCTGCAGGGCCGTCGCCACCTCGCGCAGCAGCGTCGGCTCGAGACCCAGCAGGGCGACGCGCGCGCCGCGGCCGGCCAGCTGACGGGCCAGCTCCGCCCCGATCCCCCGCGCGGCCCCGGTGACCACGACGACCGCGTCTTCCATCGACCTCCCGGAGCCGCGGTCGGCGAAGCCTCTCGCTGCGTTCATGCGACCGTCCCGCTCGTGCGCCCCGCCACGGACACGGGCCCGTCCTCCGTCGGCCGACCGGACCGGCCGAGCCGGTAGTCCCCGATCCGGGGTCGGCGCAACCGCGCGCGGAAGGCGGGCACGAACGTCGGCCACAGCGTCGTGTTGCGCCCGTGCTCGTCGAGGTACCAGCTGGAGCAGCCGCCCGCGTTCCAGACCGTGCCCTCGAGCTGCTGCTGGACCCATTCGTTGTAGGCCGCCTGCACCCGCGGCTGCGGCTCGATCGACGTCGCGCCGCGCGCCTCGGCCTGACCCAGCAGGTCGACGAGGTAGCGCACCTGCGCCTCGAGCATCAGCACCACCGAGGTGTGCCCCAGCCCGGTGTTGGGTCCGAGCAGGTGGAAGAAGCTCGGGAAGCCGGCGACGCTCAGGCCCAGGTAGGCCTGCATCCCCCCGTCGGCCCAGTGGTCGGCCAGTGACCGGCCGTCGGTGCCGACCACGACCGGGGCCAGTGGAGGATGCGTCGCCCGGAAACCGGTGCCCAGGATGATCGTGTCCACCGGGTGCTCGCGCCGGCGCCCGGCCGCGTCCACCGTCACCACCGCGTGGGGGAGCACCCGCTCGATCCGGTCCGTGACGACCTCGACGTCCGGCCGGGTCAGCGCCGGGTAGTAGTCATTGCTCATCAGGACGCGCTTGCAGCCGAGACGGTAGGTGGGCGTGAGCTTCGTCCGCAGGGTGGGGTCCGGCACCGCCCGTTCGAGGTCGCGCAGGGCTCGCCGCTCGGCCAGTCGCATCAGGCGCAGGCGCCGGAAGCCGACCACCCAGGTCTCGCGGCCCCAGTACACCGCTGCCCGAGCCACCCTCTGGGCGAGCGGGACCCGACGGAACAGCTCCCGCTCGAGGTGCGTGATCGGACGGTCACCACGGGGCAGCACCCACGGGGCGGTCCGCTGGAAGAGCGTGAGGTGCCCGGCACGACGCTGGACGTGCGGCACGAACTGGATCGCGGAGGCCCCGGTGCCTAGCACGGCCACCCGGCGTCCGGTCAGGTCGTGGTCGTGGTCCCAGGCGGCCGAGTGGAACGTGGTGCCGGCGAATGACCCCAGGCCCTCGATGTCCGGCACCGCCGGCTCCGACAGCGGGCCGGCCGCGGACACCACGACGTCGGCGGTCAGGTCACCGGCTGTCGTGCTCAACCGCCACCGCTGCGCGACCCGGTCCCAGGCGGCGCCCCTGACGTCCGACCCGAAGCGGACGTAGGGGCGCACCCCGAAGGTGTCGGCCACGTGCACCAGGTAGTCCTGGATCTCCTGCTGCCGGGCGAAGCGGTGGGACCAGCCGGGGAAGGGCGCGTACGACAGGGAGTAGAGGTGGCTCGGCACGTCGCAGGCGCACCCCGGGTAGGAGTTGTCGCGCCACGTCCCGCCCACCTCGTCGGCCCGCTCGAGCACGACCAGGTCGCGCTCGCCCGAGCGCAGGAGCCCGATCGCGGCGGCGAGACCGCCGAACCCCGCTCCCACCACGGCCACGCGCACGTGCGGCGGGAGGGGCGTGCCGCGCGCCTGGTCTGTCACGTACGTCCACCCCTTGCCGCCGGTGTGCGCTCACACGGTGTCACACCGGACCCGGGCGGCGCCCCCGGTCGTGCGCCCGCCTCCGGCCGGTCGGTGGTCGTCCCCAGGTGGGCCAAGGTGCTTGACGCGAGCGCCGGGGACGGTCACCATCGACGCGCAACCGGTGCTCGTGCGGCTTGGCCGCCCCGACCCCCCATGGGGCCGAGGTGGCTCCCGAGGACCGGCTTGGACAATCGCGCCCTGCGCGAGTACGCTGACGCTTTGCGCTGCCGTGTGTCCCATCCCGTGACTGCCAGGCCTCTTGTGCTGAGCCTTCTCCCGGGTCACTCAGCGTGCGTTCGTAACACCCGCAGGCCCGTGGAAGGACCCCTCTTTGGCCGCCTCGCGCACCGCGTCCGACGTCAACCCCAGCACCACCTCTACGGCATCGCGCCGCATCTCCTTCGCCAAGATCCGTGAGCCGCTCGAGGTCCCCGACCTCCTGGCTCTGCAGACCGAGAGCTTCGACTGGCTCCTCGGCAACGCGGTCTGGCAGGAGAGGGTGGCCGCTGCCACCAAGGCGGGACGTACCGACGTCCCGACCACCTCGGGTCTGGAGGAGATCTTCGAGGAGATCTCCCCGATCGAGGACTTCTCCGGCTCCATGTCCCTGTCGTTCAGGGACCACCGCTTCGAGCCCGCCAAGTACTCCCTCGAGGAGTGCAAGGAGCGGGACATGACCTACGCGGCGCCTCTCTTCGTCACCGCGGAGTTCATGAACTCCACCACCGGCGAGATCAAGAGCCAGACGGTCTTCATGGGCGACTTCCCACTGATGACCGAGCGCGGGACGTTCGTGATCAACGGCACCGAGCGCGTCGTGGTCTCCCAGCTCGTCCGCTCGCCGGGCGTGTACTTCGAGCGCACCCCCGACAAGACCTCGGACAAGGACATCTACACGGCCAAGGTCATCCCCTCGCGGGGTGCCTGGCTGGAGTTCGAGATCGACAAGCGCGACCAGGTCGGTGTCCGCATCGACCGCAAGCGCAAGCAGTCGGTCACGGTGCTGCTGAAGGCGCTGGGCTGGACCGAGTCGCAGATCCTCGAGGAGTTCGGCGACTACGAGTCGATCCGGGCCACCCTGGAGAAGGACCACACCGCCGACCAGCGCGAGGCCCTGCTCGACATCTACCGCAAGCTCCGTCCGGGCGACCCGCCCACCGAGGAGGCCGCGCAGAACCTGCTCGACAACCTCTACTTCAACGGCAAGCGGTACGACCTGGCCAAGGTGGGTCGCTACAAGATCAACAAGAAGCTGGGCCTGAGCGAGCCGCTCGCGGCCAGCGTCCTGTCGATCGACGACATCGTCCGTGCGATCAAGTACCTCGTCACGCTGCACGCCGGCGGTGACACCATGGAGGGCACCCGCGACGGCGAGCCGGTCGAGCTGCGGGTCGAGGTCGACGACATCGACCACTTCGGCAACCGTCGCCTCCGCAGCGTGGGCGAGCTCATCCAGAACCAGGTGCGTACCGGCCTGTCGCGGATGGAGCGCGTCGTGCGCGAGCGGATGACGACCCAGGACGTCGAGGCGATCACGCCGCAGACCCTGATCAACATCCGCCCCGTGGTGGCGTCGATCAAGGAGTTCTTCGGCACGTCGCAGCTGTCCCAGTTCATGGACCAGACCAACCCGCTGGCCGGTCTGACCCACAAGCGCCGCCTGTCGGCGCTCGGCCCGGGCGGTCTCTCGCGTGACCGCGCCGGCATGGACGTGCGTGACGTGCACCCCTCGCACTACGGCCGCATGTGCCCGATCGAGACGCCGGAAGGCCCGAACATCGGCCTGATCGGGTCCCTGTCGAGCTACGGGCGGATCAACCCGTTCGGCTTCGTCGAGACCCCCTACCGGCGGGTCGTCGACGGCCAGGTGACCGACGACGTGGAGTACCTCTCCGCCGACTCCGAGGACGAGCACGTCATCGCCCAGGCGAACGCGCCGCTGACCGAGGACGGCCACTTCGCGGAGAACCGCGTACTGGTCCGGGCCAAGGGCGGCGAGACCGAGTTCGTGCCCGGCACCGAGGTCGACTACATGGACGTCTCGGCTCGACAGATGGTGTCCGTGGCCACGGCCATGATCCCGTTCCTCGAGCACGACGACGTGAACCGCGCCCTGATGGGCTCGAACATGCAGCGTCAGGCGGTGCCGCTGGTCAAGGCCGAGGCCCCGCTCGTCGGCACCGGCATGGAGCGGCGCGCAGCCGTCGACGCCGGTGACGTGCTCGTGGCCGCCAAGGCGGGAGTCGTCAGCGAGGTCTCCGCGGACCTGATCACGGTCACCAACGACGACGCGACCACGACCAGCTACCGGCTGGCCAAGTTCAAGCGCTCGAACCAGGGCACCTCGTACAACCAGCGTGTCGTGGTCGACGAGGGTGACCGGGTCGAGGCCGGCGGGGTGCTCGCCGACGGTCCGTCCACGGACAACGGCGAGCTCGCGCTCGGCAAGAACCTGCTCGTCGCGTTCATGTCCTGGGAGGGTCACAACTTCGAGGACGCGATCATCCTGTCCCAGCGGATCGTCCAGGACGACGTCCTCTCCTCGATCCACATCGAGGAGCACGAGGTCGACGCCCGCGACACCAAGCTGGGTGCCGAGGAGATCACGCGCGACATCCCGAACGTCTCGGAGGAGGTGCTGGCCGACCTCGACGAGCGGGGCATCATCCGCATCGGCGCCGAGGTCGTCCCCGGCGACATCCTCGTCGGCAAGGTCACGCCCAAGGGTGAGACCGAGCTGACGCCCGAGGAGCG
Organism: uncultured Actinomycetota bacterium; assembly: GCA_963843835.1. Lineage (GTDB taxonomy): Bacteria > Actinomycetota > Actinomycetes > Actinomycetales > CAWJMD01 > CAWJMD01. Next base: position 230,920 of record CAWJMD010000003.1, on the reverse strand, counting down.
GCTGCTGCGCGCGATCTTCGGCGAGAAGGCGCGGGAGGTGCGCGACACCTCGCTCAAGGTGCCCCACGGCGAGTCGGGGACGGTCATCGGCGTCAAGCTCTTCGACCGCGACGAGGGCGACGAGCTGCCCCCGGGCGTGAACCAGCTGGTGCGCGTCTACGTGGCGCAGAAGCGCAAGATCACGGACGGCGACAAGCTGGCCGGCCGCCACGGCAACAAGGGCGTCATCTCCAAGATCCTGCCCGTCGAGGACATGCCGTTCCTCGAGGACGGGACCCCGGTCGACATCGTGCTCAACCCGCTCGGCGTGCCGGGCCGGATGAACGTCGGCCAGGTGCTGGAGATCCACCTCGGCTGGGCCGCCTCGCGCGGCTGGAAGATCGCGGGCAACCCCGACTGGGCCAAGGGCATCCCGGAGGCCCACCGCGAGGTGGCGCCGGGCACCCCGGTGGCCTCGCCGGTGTTCGACGGTGCCGCGGAGGACGAGATCACCGGCCTCCTGAGCTCCACCCTCGAGACCCGTGACGGCGTCCGCCTGATCGACAACGGCGGCAAGGCGCGCCTCTTCGACGGTCGCTCCGGCGAGCCGTTCCCCGAGAGCGTCGCCGTCGGCTACATGTACATCCTGAAGCTCCACCACCTGGTCGACGACAAGATCCACGCCCGTTCGACCGGCCCGTACTCGATGATCACCCAGCAGCCGCTCGGCGGTAAGGCGCAGTTCGGTGGTCAGCGGTTCGGGGAGATGGAGGTCTGGGCCCTCGAGGCCTACGGCGCGGCCTACGCGCTGCAGGAGCTGCTGACGATCAAGTCCGACGACGTCTCCGGCCGGGTCAAGGTCTACGAGGCGATCGTCAAGGGCGAGAACATCCCCGAGCCCGGCATCCCAGAGTCGTTCAAGGTGCTCATCAAGGAGATGCAGTCGCTGTGCCTGAACGTCGAGGTGCTCTCCAGCGACGGCACGTCCATCGAGATGAAGGACTCCGACGACGACGTCTTCCGCGCAGCGGAAGAGCTCGGCATCGACCTGTCCCGGCGCGAGCCGAGCAGCGTCGAAGAGGTGTGAGACGCGCCGGGACGCTCCGGGCCGGCCCCCGGTCTGAGCGTCCCGGCACCCCTCGCCCGCACTCGCAGAAACACAGAGTAGAAAGCAGGAAACGTCTTGCTGGACGTGAACTTCTTCGATGAGCTCCGCATCGGCCTCGCCTCGGTCGACAACATCCGCACCTGGTCGCACGGCGAGGTCAAGAAGCCGGAGACGATCAACTACCGCACGCTCAAGCCGGAGAAGGACGGGCTCTTCTGCGAGAAGATCTTCGGCCCGACCCGTGACTGGGAGTGCTACTGCGGCAAGTACAAGCGTGTCCGCTTCAAGGGCATCATCTGCGAGCGCTGCGGCGTCGAGGTCACTCGCGCCAAGGTCCGTCGTGAGCGGATGGGCCATATCGAGCTGGCCGCCCCCGTCACGCACATCTGGTACTTCAAGGGCGTCCCGAGCCGTCTGGGCTACCTGCTCGACCTGGCTCCGAAGGACCTCGAGAAGGTCATCTACTTCGCGGCCTACATGATCACCTCGGTCGATGAGGAGTCGCGTCACCGCGACCTGCCGTCGCTGCAGGCGCACATGGACGTCGAGAAGAAGCAGGTCGCCGACCGTCGCGACGCCGACGTCGAGGAGCGCGCCCGCAAGCTCGAGGCCGACCTGGCCGAGCTCGAGGCCGAGGGTGCCAAGGCCGACGCCCGTCGCAAGGTCAAGGACGGCGCCGAGCGCGAGATGAACGCGATCCGCCGTCGTGCGGACGCGCAGATCGAGCGTCTCGAGCAGGTCTGGGACCGCTTCGCCAAGCTCAAGGTCTCCGACCTCGAGGGCGACGAGATGCTCTACCGCGAGCTCCGCGACCGCTACGGCCTGTACTTCGAGGGCTCGATGGGCGCCGCCGCGATCCAGAAGCGGCTGGAGTCGTTCGACCTCGAGGCCGAGGCGGCGTCGCTGCGCGAGATCATCGCGACCGGCAAGGGGCAGAAGAAGACCCGTGCGCTCAAGCGCCTCAAGGTCGTCTCCGCCTTCCTCACCACGACCAACTCGCCGCTCGGGATGGTCCTCGACGCCGTGCCGGTCATCCCGCCGGACCTGCGGCCGATGGTCCAGCTCGACGGTGGCCGCTTCGCCACCTCGGACCTGAACGACCTCTACCGGCGCGTGATCAACCGGAACAACCGCCTGAAGCGGCTGCTCGACCTGGGCGCGCCCGAGATCATCGTCAACAACGAGAAGCGGATGCTCCAGGAGGCCGTCGACTCGCTGTTCGACAACGGCCGCCGTGGCCGTCCCGTCACCGGCCCGGGCAACCGGCCGCTGAAGTCGCTGTCCGACATGCTCAAGGGCAAGCAGGGCCGCTTCCGCCAGAACCTGCTCGGCAAGCGCGTCGACTACTCGGGCCGTTCGGTCATCGTCGTCGGCCCGCAGCTGAAGCTGCACCAGTGCGGTCTGCCCAAGCAGATGGCCCTCGAGCTCTTCAAGCCGTTCGTGATGAAGCGCCTGGTCGACCTCAACCACGCGCAGAACATCAAGAGCGCGAAGCGCATGGTCGAGCGTGCCGGCGGCAACAACGCCCGGTACGGCCACGTCTGGGACGTGCTCGAGGAGGTCATCACCGAGCACCCGGTGCTGCTGAACCGCGCACCGACGCTGCACCGCCTCGGCATCCAGGCCTTCGAGCCGCAGCTGGTCGAGGGCAAGGCCATCCAGATCCACCCGCTGGTCTGCGCCGCGTTCAACGCCGACTTCGACGGTGACCAGATGGCGGTGCACCTGCCGCTGTCCGCCGAGGCGCAGGCCGAGGCGCGCATCCTCATGCTGTCGAGCAACAACATCCTCAAGCCGGCTGACGGCCGGCCGGTGACCATGCCCACCCAGGACATGATCATCGGGCTCTTCCACCTCACCGCGAACCGCAAGGGGCTCGCCGGCGAGGGCCGGGTGTTCGGCTCGGTGGCCGAGGCGATCATGGCTTACGACGGCAGCAAGCTGGACGTCAACGCCACCTGCCGCATCCGCCTCCAGGGCGTCGTGCCGCCGGCCGGCACGGAGCTGCCGGAGGACTGGAGCCAGGGCGACGCCGTCCTGCTCGAGACGACGCTCGGTCGCGCGCTCTTCAACGAGACGCTTCCCGAGGACTTCGTCTACGTGAACGCCCAGGTCGACAAGAAGCGCCTGTCGACGATCGTCAACGACCTGGCCGAGCGGTACCCGAAGGTGCAGGTGGCGGCGACGCTGGACGCGCTCAAGGAGGCCGGCTTCCACTGGGCCACCCGCTCGGGCCTGACCATCTCGATCGCCGACGTGGTGACGCCGCCCGGCAAGGCCAAGATCCTGGACGCGTTCGAGGACAAGGCCGAGAAGGTCCAGCAGCAGTTCGAGCTGGGCCTGATCACCGACGACGAGCGTCGTCAGGAGCTCATCGAGATCTGGACGCAGGCCACCAACGACGTGGCGGCCGAGCTGCAGAAGTCGATGCCCGAGGACAACTCCGTGTACCGCATGGTCACCTCCGGTGCCCGCGGCAACTGGATGCAGGTCCGCCAGATCGCCGGTATGCGCGGCCTGGTGGCCAACCCCAAGGGCGAGATCATCCCGCGGCCGGTCAAGCACAACTTCCGTGAGGGCTTCTCGGTGCTGGAGTACTTCATCTCCAGCCACGGTGCCCGCAAGGGTCTGGCCGACACCGCGCTGCGTACCGCCAACTCCGGGTACCTCACCCGTCGTCTGGTGGACGTGTCGCAGGACGTCATCGTCCGCGAGGAGGACTGCGGCACCGAGCGCGGCCTGAGCCAGGTCATCGCGGTGGAGGGCCCGAACGGCCTGAGCCGCCACGAGGACGTCGAGACGAGCGTCTACTCGCGCACCCTGGCGAGCGACGTCGAGCACGACGGCACCGTCCTGGCCACGGCCGGGGCCGACGTAGGCGACGTGCTGATCGACCAGCTGGTCGCCGCCGGCGTCACCCAGATCAAGGTGCGTTCGGTGCTGACCTGCGAGTCCAAGGTCGGGACGTGCGCCCGCTGCTACGGCCGTTCGCTGGCCACCGGGAAGATCGTCGACATCGGCGAGGCGGTCGGCATCATCGCCGCCCAGTCGATCGGCGAGCCCGGCACGCAGCTGACGATGCGGACCTTCCACACCGGTGGTGCCGCCACCACCGGTGGTGACATCACCCAGGGTCTGCCGCGTGTGCAGGAGCTGTTCGAGGCCCGTACCCCCAAGGGCATGGCTCCGATCGCGGAGGTCGCCGGTCGCATCACGATCGAGGAGACCGACCGGTCGCGCACGCTCACGATCACCCCGGACGACGGGTCCGAGGTCATCGAGCACCCGCTGTCGCGTCGTTCTCGGCTGCTGGTCGACGACGGTGCGCACGTCGAGGTCGGCGAGCAGCTCGTCGCCGGCGCCATCGACCCGAAGCAGGTGCTCCGGATCCTCGGTCCGCGCGCGGTGCAGAAGCACCTCGTCGACGAGGTCCAGGTCGTCTACCGCAGCCAGGGCGTGGGCATCCACGACAAGCACATCGAGGTGATCGTCCGGCAGATGCTGCGCCGGGTGACCATCATCGACGCGGGTGACGCCGACCTGCTGCCGGGCGAGCTGGCCGAGCGCGGCCGGTTCGAGACCGAGAACCGTCGGGTCGTGGCGGAGGGTGGCCAGCCGGCTGCCGGCCGTCCCGAGCTGATGGGGATCACGAAGGCCTCGCTGGCCACCGACTCGTGGCTCTCGGCGGCCTCCTTCCAGGAGACCACCCGGGTGCTCACCGAGGCGGCCCTCAACGGGCGCAGCGACTCGCTGCTGGGCCTGAAGGAGAACGTGATCCTCGGAAAGCTGATCCCGGCGGGAACCGGTCTGGCGCGCTACCGCAACGTCAAGGTCGAGCCCACCGAGGAGGCCAAGGCGGCGATGTACGCCATGCCCGGCTACGACGAGATCGACTACCAGCACTTCGGTGTCGGCTCGGGCCAGGCAGTACCGCTCGAGGAGTTCGAGACCGGTCCGTTCCGCTGACCGGTCGCACCGCACCACGGGGCCGGCTCGTGCGGGGTAGCGCTTTTGACGCTCCCGCGCACGAGCCGGTACCTTTGACCGGTTGCCCGGGCCCGCCCGGGCCATCGGCCACGCCCGCCGCCCCAACGCTGAAGTCGAGCACGCAGCGGGTACGTCGCTTCGACCACCACCCGGCGTCCACCGCCGCAGACGTGGGGGAGCGGCCGACACACCCGACCGCGGGGTGCACGCCCCGCCGCCGACCGGGAACCAGTTCCAGACCGGCACCACCGCATGACCCGAGCACGACCCACACCGCGAGACGACAGACGGAGACGTAGTGCCCACGATCCAGCAGCTGGTGCGCAAGGGCCGCCAGGACAAGGTCGCGAAGCAGAAGACCCCTGCCCTCAAGGGCAGCCCTCAGCGTCGCGGCGTGTGCACCCGGGTGTACACGACCACCCCGAAGAAGCCGAACTCGGCACTGCGCAAGGTGGCCCGCGTGCGGCTGTCCAGCGGCATCGAGGTCACGGCGTACATCCCCGGCGTGGGCCACAACCTGCAGGAGCACTCGATCGTGCTCGTGCGTGGCGGCCGCGTGAAGGACCTGCCGGGTGTGCGCTACAAGATCATCCGTGGGTCGCTCGACACCCAGGGCGTCAAGAACCGCAAGCAGGCTCGCAGCCGTTACGGCGCGAAGAAGGAGAAGAGCTGATGCCCCGCAAGGGCCCGGCCCCCAAGCGGCCACTCGTGATCGACCCGGTCTACAACTCGCCGCTGGTGACCCAGCTGGTGAACAAGGTGCTCCAGGACGGCAAGAAGTCCACCGCGGAGCGCATCGTCTACGGCGCCCTCGAGGGTGCCCGCGAGAAGACGGGTACGGACCCGGTCATCGCGCTCAAGCGCGCGATGGACAACGTCCGCCCGGCCCTCGAGGTCAAGAGCCGTCGCGTCGGCGGGGCCACCTACCAGGTGCCCGTCGAGGTGAAGCCCGGTCGCTCGACCACCCTCGCTCTGCGCTGGCTGGTCGGCTACGCCCAGGCCCGCCGCGAGAAGACGATGACCGAGCGTCTGATGAACGAGATCCTCGACGCCAGCAACGGCCTCGGCGCAGCTGTGAAGCGGCGCGAGGACGTGCACAAGATGGCCGACTCGAACAAGGCCTTCGCGCACTACCGCTGGTGACCGCGGTGTCCCTGCCCGCTTTCCGGCGGGCAGGCGCCGCCCCACAGACACGCTGAGAGAAGAGGCTTGCCACCGTGGCACAGGACGTGCTGACCGACCTCACCAAGGTCCGCAACATCGGCATCATGGCGCACATCGACGCCGGGAAGACGACCACCACCGAGCGGATCCTGTTCTACACCGGGATCAACTACAAGATCGGTGAAGTCCACGACGGCGCAGCCACGATGGACTGGATGGAGCAGGAGCAGGAGCGCGGGATCACCATCACCTCCGCGGCGACGACCTGCTTCTGGGAGGGCACCCAGATCAACATCATCGACACGCCCGGACACGTCGACTTCACGGTCGAGGTCGAGCGGTCGCTGCGGGTGCTCGACGGTGCCGTCGCCGTCTTCGACGGCAAGGAGGGTGTCGAGCCCCAGTCCGAGACCGTCTGGCGCCAGGCGGACAAGTACGACGTGCCGCGCATCTGCTTCGTCAACAAGATGGACAAGCTCGGTGCCGACTTCTTCTTCACCGTCCGCACCATCGTGGAGCGCCTCGGCGCGAAGCCGCTGGTGATCCAGCTGCCGATCGGGGCCGAGAACGACTTCATCGGCGTCGTCGACCTGGTGTACATGCGTGCCCTCACGTGGCGCGGCGACACCGGCAAGGGCGAGGCCTACGAGGTCGAGGAGATCCCGGAGCACCTCGTCGAGCAGGCTGCCGAGTACCGGCACACGCTGCTCGAGACCGTCGCCGAGTCCGACGAGACCCTGCTCGAGAAGTACCTCGGTGGCGAGGAGCTCACGCCCGAGGAGATCAAGGGCGCGATCCGCACGATGACGGTCGCCAGCGAGCTCTACCCGGTGCTCTGCGGCTCGGCGTTCAAGAACAAGGGCGTGCAGCCCATGCTCGACGCCGTGCTCGACTACCTCCCGTCGCCGCTCGACGTGCCGCCGATGGTGGGCCACGACGTGCGTGACGAGGAGAAGGAGATCATCCGCAAGCCGAACTCCACCGAGCCCTTCTCCGCGCTGGCCTTCAAGGTCGCGACGCACCCCTTCTTCGGCAAGCTGACCTACGTCCGGGTGTACTCGGGCAAGGTCGCCGCCGGCTCGGGGGTCGTGAACTCGACCAAGGGCAAGAAGGAGCGCATCGGCAAGCTCTTCCAGATGCACTCCAACAAGGAGAACCCGGTCGACGAGGCGCAGGCGGGCCACATCTACGCGATGATCGGCCTGAAGGACACCACCACCGGTGACACCCTGTGCGACCCGAGCGACCAGGTCGTCCTGGAGTCCATGACCTTCCCCGAGCCGGTCATCTCGGTGGCCATCGAGCCGAAGACCAAGGGCGACCAGGAGAAGCTGGGCACCGCGATCCAGAAGCTGGCCGAGGAGGACCCCACCTTCCAGGTGCAGCTCGACGAGGAGACCGGCCAGACCATCATCAAGGGGATGGGCGAGCTCCACCTCGACATCCTGGTCGACCGTATGCGTCGCGAGTTCAAGGTCGAGGCCAATGTCGGCAAGCCGCAGGTCGCCTATCGCGAGACGATCCGCCGCGGCGTCCCGAAGATCGACTACACGCACAAGAAGCAGACCGGTGGCTCGGGCCAGTTCGCCAAGGTGCAGGTGGCCATCGAGCCGCTGGACACCGCGGACGGCGAGATGTACGAGTTCGTCAACAAGGTCACCGGTGGGCGCGTGCCGCGCGAGTACATCCCCAGCGTCGACAAGGGCATCCAGGACGCGATGGAGCTCGGCGTCGTCGCCGGCTACCCGCTCGTGGGTGTCAAGGCGACGCTGCTGGACGGCGCGTACCACGACGTCGACTCGTCCGAGATGGCCTTCAAGATCGCCGGCTCGATGGTGCTGAAGGAGGCCGTCAAGCGGGCCGACCCGGTGCTGCTGGAGCCCGTGATGTCCGTGGAGGTCCGTACCCCCGAGGACTACATGGGCGAGGTCATCGGGGACCTCAACAGCCGCCGTGGCCACATCCAGGCCATGGAGGACGCGAGCGGCGCCAAGGTCGTCCGGGCGCTCGTTCCGCTGTCCGAGATGTTCGGCTACGTCGGTGACCTGCGGTCGAAGACCCAGGGTCGCGCGGTGTACTCGATGCAGTTCGACAGCTACGCCGAGGTCCCCCGTGCGGTGGCCGAGGAGATCATCAAGAAGACCAGGGGTGAGTGAGGTCCTGCTGACGCAGGGTTGACCGCACCCCGTCGCCGGGCCCTGGCCCGGTGACTACACTCCCCCCTCGTTCGATCCGACTGCGTCCGCAGCGGACGGCGTACACGACAAGCTCCAAGGAGGACCCCCCGTGGGTAAGGCGAAGTTCGAGCGGACTAAGCCGCACGTCAACATCGGCACGATTGGTCACGTCGACCACGGCAAGACCACGTTGACGGCAGCGATCAGCAAGGTGCTGCACGACAAGTACCCCGACCTGAACCCCTTCACGCCGTTCGACGAGATCGACAAGGCGCCGGAGGAGAAGCAGCGCGGTATCACGATCAACATCGCGCACGTCGAGTACCAGACCGAGAAGCGTCACTACGCGCACGTCGACGCCCCCGGTCACGCGGACTACATCAAGAACATGATCACCGGTGCCGCCCAGATGGACGGCGCGATCCTGGTGGTCGCCGCGACCGACGGTCCGATGGCTCAGACGCGCGAGCACGTGCTGCTCGCCCGCCAGGTCGGCGTGCCGTACCTGCTGGTCGCGCTGAACAAGTCCGACATGGTCGACGACGAGGAGATCCTGGAGCTCGTCGAGCTCGAGGTCCGCGAGCTGCTGTCGGCGTACGAGTTCCCGGGCGACGACGTCCCCGTGATCCGCGTCTCCGGCCTCAAGGCCCTCGAGGGCGACGAGAAGTGGGTCAAGTCGGTCGAGGACCTGCTCGACGCCGTCGACGAGTCCGTCCCGGACCCGGAGCGTGACGTCGACAAGCCGTTCCTCATGCCCGTCGAGGACGTCTTCACGATCACCGGCCGCGGCACCGTCGTGACCGGCCGTGTCGAGCGCGGTGTCCTCAACGTGAACGAGGAGATCGAGATCGTCGGGATCAAGGAGAAGTCGACCAAGACGACGGTCACCGGTGTCGAGATGTTCCGCAAGCTGCTCGACGAGGCCCGCGCGGGCGAGAACGTCGGTCTGCTGCTCCGCGGCACCAAGCGCGAGGAGGTGGAGCGCGGCCAGGTCATCTGCAAGCCGGGCTCGATCACCCCGCACACGGAGTTCGAGGCGAACGTCTACATCCTGAGCAAGGATGAGGGCGGCCGTCACAACCCGTTCTACGCGAACTACCGTCCGCAGTTCTACTTCCGGACCACCGACGTCACCGGCGTCATCTCGCTGCCCGAGGGCACCGAGATGGTCATGCCCGGCGACAACACCGAGATGAAGGTCGACCTGATCCAGCCCATCGCCATGGAGGAGGGCCTGCGCTTCGCCATCCGCGAGGGCGGCCGCACCGTGGGTGCCGGCCGGGTCACCAAGATCCTCAAGTGATGTACCCGGTGGGCGCCGCCTGACGGCGGCGCCCACCGGCGCGTTTCACGCACCCCTGTCCGTCCGTTCGGCCATGCCGGAGCGGATTGGCCAAAGGCCTCGGGCCTCTGGCACACTGGACAGGTTGTCCGGCGCACGCGACGACTGCGATCACGCGGTCTCGCGGGGGAGAAGGTGCCCCAGCGCCGGCGCCCGGATCAGCACAGTACGACCGGGCCGACATTCCGACGAGGGCAGCACCGCACGGTGCCGGCGCGAGATGGCGCCGCACAGTGCGACACGCCCGAGCGCGGGGGTCGGTACGGGACAGGATCCGGGACCACACGCAGCGGTACGACGAGAGAGAGTCAGACGACGCCATGGCGGGACAGAAGATCCGCATCCGGCTCAAGTCCTACGACCACGAGGTCATCGACAGCTCGGCGCGCAAGATCGTCGACACGGTGACCCGGGCTGGTGCGACGGTGGTGGGGCCGGTGCCGCTGCCGACGGAGAAGAACGTCTTCTGCGTCATCCGGTCGCCCCACAAGTACAAGGACAGCCGCGAGCACTTCGAGATGCGCACGCACAAGCGGCTCATCGACATCATCGACCCCACGCCGAAGGCCGTCGACTCGCTGATGCGACTCGACCTGCCGGCGGACGTGAACATCGAGATCAAGCTCTGAGGAACCCCTGATGACTACCGCTACAGACGCCACCGTGGGCACGGTCACCGGGCTCCTCGGCACCAAGCTGGGCATGACCCAGGTCTGGGACGAGGCCGGTCGACTGGTTCCGGTGACCGTGGTCGAGGCCGGTCCCTGCGTCGTGACGCAGCTGCGCACCGCCGAGACCGACGGCTACTCCGGTGTCCAGATCGCGTTCGGCGCGATCGACCCCCGCAAGGTCACCAAGCCGCTCGCCGGGCACTTCGCCAAGGCCGGGGTCACCCCGCGCCGGCACCTGGTCGAGCTGCGTGACGCCGCTGTCGAGGGCCTCGAGCTGGGGCAGGAGCTGACCGTCGAGGTCTTCTCCGCCGGCCAGGTCGTCGACGTCACGGGCACCACCAAGGGCAAGGGCACCGCCGGCGTCATGAAGCGTCACGGCTTCCACGGCGTGGGCGCCTCGCACGGTGCGCACCGCAACCACCGCAAGCCGGGCTCGATCGGTGGCTGCGCCACCCCGGGTCGTGTCTTCAAGGGCATGCGGATGGCCGGTCGGATGGGCCACGAGCGCCAGACGACGCAGAACCTGACCGTGCACGCGGTGGACGCCGAGCGCGGCCTGCTGCTGGTCAAGGGCGCCATCCCCGGCCCGCGCGGCGGCGTCGTGCTGGTGCGCGCGGCCGCCAAGAACGTGAAGGGAGCCTGAGATGGCCACCGCCGTGAAGAAGAACAGCGACGCCTCCCAGGGGGCCGAGGTCGACGTCGTCGACGCCACCGGCAAGAAGAGCGGCACCGTGGTGCTGCCCGCCGAGGTGTTCGACGTGCAGACCAACGTCCCGCTGATCCACCAGGTCGTCGTGGCCCAGCTGGCTGCCGCACGCCAGGGCACGCACTCCACCAAGACCCGCGGCGAGGTCCGGGGCGGTGGACGCAAGCCCCACAAGCAGAAGGGCACCGGTCGCGCCCGTCAGGGCTCGACCCGCGCCCCCCAGTTCGCCGGCGGTGGCGTGGTCCACGGGCCGACGCCGCGTGACTACGCGCAGCGCACCCCGAAGAAGATGAAGGCCGCCGCCCTGCGCGGTGCCCTCTCGGACCGGGCACGCAACGGCCGCGTGCACGTGGTCAGCTCGCTGGTCTCCGGCAGCGCCCCGTCCACCGGCGACGCGATCAAGGCCCTGGCCAACGTGGCGAGCCGCAAGAACGTGCTCGTCGTGCTGGACCGTGGCGACGAGGTCTCGTGGAAGAGCCTGCGCAACGCCGACCGCGTGCACCTTCTGGTCAGCGACCAGCTGAACACCTACGACGTGCTCTGCTCGGACGACGTGGTCTTCACCGAGAGCGCCCTGCAGGCGTTCCTCACCGGCCCGACCACCGGCAAGGGTGCCAAGGCCGTGGCGAGCGAGTCCGAGGTCAGCGAGTCCGAGGTCAGCGAGCCGGTCAGCACCGCGAAGCCGGCCACGGCCAAGAAGAAGGCCAAGGCCGACGAGGAGGGCGACAAGTGACCACGCTGTTCAACGTCCAGAAGGACCCCCGCGACGTCCTGCTCGCGCCGGTCGTCTCGGAGAAGAGCTACGGGCTGCTGGACGAGGGCAAGTACACGTTCCTCGTCGACCCCCGGGCGAACAAGACCGAGATCCGGATCGCCGTCGAGAAGATCTTCGGCGTCAAGGTCGCGTCGGTGAACACGCTGAACCGCACCGGCAAGACGCGCCGCACGCGGTTCGGCGCCGGCAAGCGCAAGGACACCAAGCGCGCGATCGTCACCCTCAGCGAGGGCACCATCGACATCTTCGGGGGCCCGGTCTCCTGACCGGGGCTTCGAGTACCGAGAACTGACGAGGACTGACTCACCATGGGAATCCGCAAGTACAAGCCGACGACACCGGGCCGACGCGGCTCGTCCGTCGCCGACTTCGTCGAGATCACCCGGTCCGAGCCGGAGAAGTCGCTGGTCCGCCCGCTGACGAAGTCCGGTGGCCGCAACAACACCGGCCGGATCACGACCCGGCACCACGGCGGCGGCCACAAGCGCGCCTACCGGGTGATCGACTTCCGACGCCACGACAAGGACGGCGTGCCGGCCAAGGTCGCTCACATCGAGTACGACCCGAACCGCACGGCCCGGATCGCTCTGCTCCACTACGCGGACGGGACGAAGCGCTACATCGTCGCCCCCACCAAGCTGAAGCAGGGTGACACCGTCGAGAACGGCCCCGGCGCCGACATCAAGCCCGGCAACAACCTGCCCCTGCGCAACATCCCGGTGGGTACCGTCGTGCACGCGATCGAGCTCCGCCCCGGTGGCGGCGCCAAGATCGCCCGCTCGGCGGGCACCTCGGTGCAGCTGGTGGCCAAGGAGGGCCCGAACGCCCAGCTGCGGATGCCCTCGGGCGAGATCCGCAACGTGGACGTGCGGTGCCGCGCCACCGTCGGCGAGGTCGGCAACGCCGAGCAGTCGAACATCAACTGGGGCAAGGCCGGCCGGATGCGCTGGAAGGGTCGCCGTCCCACCGTCCGTGGTGTGGCCATGAACCCTGTCGACCACCCGCACGGTGGTGGTGAGGGCAAGACCTCCGGTGGTCGCCACCCGGTCAGCCCGTGGGGCCAGCCCGAGGGCCGGACCCGCAAGCCCAACAAGGCCAGTGACCGACAGATCGTCCGACGTCGCCGCAAGAAGCGCTGATAGGAGCCCATCACCATGCCTCGCAGCCTGAAGAAGGGCCCCTTCGTCGACGACCACCTGCAGAAGAAGGTGGACGTCCAGAACGAGAAGGGGACCAAGAACGTCATCAAGACCTGGTCCCGGCGCTCGATGATCGTGCCGGAGATGCTCGGTCACACGCTCGCCGTGCACGACGGCCGCAAGCACGTCCCGGTGTTCGTCACGGAGTCGATGGTCGGGCACAAGCTCGGCGAGTTCGCCCCCACGCGGACCTTCCGTGGCCACGAGAAGGACGACCGGAAGGGCCGTCGCCGCTGACCCCCGGGTCAGTGACGACGAGCCTCTCCGGCGAAGAGACGAGAAGGTAGGACTAGCGATGGAAGCCAAGGCGCAGGCGCGGTACGTCCGTGTCACGCCCCAGAAGGCTCGGCGCGTCGTCGACCTCATCCGTGGCCGCCAGGCGAGCGATGCGCTCGCGGTGCTGCAGTGGGCACCGCAGGCCGCGAGCGAGCCGGTGTTCAAGGTGGTCGCCAGTGCGATCGCCAACGCACGGGTGAAGGCCGACCAGGCCTCCGAGGCCTTCGACGAGCGTGAGCTGGTCGTCCACACCGCGTACGTGGACGAGGGCCCGACGATGAAGCGGTTCCGTCCGCGCGCCCAGGGGCGTGCGTTCCGGGTCCGCAAGCGCACCAGCCACATCACCGTGGTGGTGGGCGCGGCGGAGGACGGCGCGAAGGCCACCAAGGCCCCGGTGTCCGGTTCGGGCCGCAAGCCCGCGCAGAAGGCCACCGCGTCGAAGACGACGGCCAAGAAGTCCACGGCCAAGAAGTCCACGGCCAAGAAGTCGGCCGCCACGAAGTCGACGGCCTCGACGGCTGCGGCCTCGAAGTCGACCGCGAAGAAGACGACCGCCAAGAAGGCGCCGGCCACGAAGGCCGCTCCGAAGGGGAGGAACTCCTAGTGGGACAGAAGGTCAACCCGCACGGGTTCCGGCTGGGCATCACCACCGACCACAAGTCGCGGTGGTTCGCCGACAGCACCAAGGAAGGTCAGCGGTACCGCGACTACGTCAAGGAGGACGTGGCCATCCGTGGCCTCATGTCCACCGGCATGGAGCGGGCCGGCATCTCCAAGGTCGAGATCGAGCGCACGCGTGACCGCGTCCGGGTCGACATCCACACCGCACGCCCCGGCATCGTCATCGGCCGCCGTGGCGCCGAGGCCGACCGCCTGCGCGGGGAGCTGGAGAAGCTGACCGGCAAGCAGGTGCAGCTGAACATCCTCGAGGTCAAGAACCCCGAGACGGATGCTCAGCTGGTCGCCCAGGGCATCGCCGAGCAGCTCTCGAGCCGTGTGTCGTTCCGTCGCGCCATGCGCAAGGGCATGCAGACGTCGCAGCGCGCGGGCGCCAAGGGCATCCGTGTGCAGTGCTCGGGTCGTCTGGGTGGCGCCGAGATGAGCCGGTCGGAGTTCTACCGCGAAGGCCGTGTGCCGCTGCACACGCTGCGCGCGCAGATCGACTACGGCTTCTACGAGGCGAAGACCACCTTCGGCCGCATCGGCGTGAAGGTCTGGATCTACAAGGGCGACGTCACCGCCAAGGAGCTCGCCGCCCAGCAGGCCCAGGCCCCGCGTGCGCCGCGTGGTCCCAGCCGCGACCGGGCCGAGCGTCCCGCGCGTGGTCGTCGTCCCGCGGCGGCCGAGTCCGCACCGGCCGCCCAGGGCGCCGGTGACACCAGCGCGGCACAGGCCGGCGAGGCGCCGGCACAGGCCGCCCCGAGCACCGGTTCGGAGGGCTGACCCATGCTGGTTCCCCGTCGGTTGAAGCACCGTAAGCAGCACCACCCCAAGCGGTCGGGTGCTGCCAAGGGCGGGACCGCGATCGCGTTCGGTGACTACGGCATCCAGGCTCTCGAGCCGGCCTACGTCACCAACCGCCAGATCGAGGCGGCGCGTATCGCGATGACCCGCTACATCAAGCGAGGCGGAAAGGTGTGGATCACGATCTACCCCGACCGTCCGCTGACCAAGAAGCCCGCCGAGACCCGCATGGGTTCCGGAAAGGGTTCGCCGGAGTGGTGGATCGCCAACGTCAAGCCCGGGCGCGTGATGTTCGAGCTGTCGGGCGTCCCGGAGGACGTGGCTCGCGAGGCGATGCGCCTGGCGATCCACAAGCTCCCGATGAAGTGCCGCTTCCTGCGGCGCGAGGGTGGTGAAGGGTGATGGCGGTCGGATCCAAGGACCTGGCGGCCGAGCAGCTCCGCACGTTCGAGCCCGAGCGGCTCGTCGAGGAGCTTCGCAAGGCCAAGGAGGAGCTGTTCAACCTCCGCTTCCAGTCGGCCACCGGCCAGCTGGAGAGCCACGGGCGTCTGCGCGCGGTGCGCCGCGACATCGCCCGGATCTACACGATCATGCGCGAGCACGAGCTGGGTATCGGCGTCCCGGCGAGCGAGACCGGTAGCACCGAGAGCGGTGCCAAGTGAGTGAGGACGCAGTGACGCAGAAGAGCGAGACGAAGGTCTCGGGCGAGGCGGCGGAGGAGACCCGCGGCTACCGCAAGACCCGCCGTGGCTACGTGATCAGCGACAAGATGGACAAGACCGTCGTCGTGGCTGTCGAGGACCGGGTCAAGCACCCGCTCTACGGCAAGGTCATGCGCCGCACGAGCAAGGTCAAGGCCCACGACGAGCAGAACCAGTGCGGCGTCGGCGACAGCGTGCGGATCATGGAGACCCGCCCCCTGTCGGCCGCGAAGCGCTGGCGCGTGGTCGAGATCCTCGAGAAGGCCAAGTAGGGCCCGAGCCAACGCAAGCGGTCGGGTCCGCGACAGCGGTCCCATCCGACAGCCCCATCCGTTCCGCCAGGCTCTTGAGCAGAGAACCGGCGCGACAACAGGAGTGAGACAGTGATTCAGCAGGAGTCGCGACTGAAGGTCGCCGACAACACGGGTGCCAAGGAGATCCTCTGCATCCGCGTTCTCGGCGGCTCCGGCCGCCGCTACGCCGGCATCGGAGACGTCATCGTGGCGACCGTCAAGGACGCCATCCCCGGTGGCAACATCAAGAAGGGCGAGGTCGTCAAGGCGGTCATCGTGCGCACCCGCAAGGAGCGCCGCCGGCCCGACGGCTCGTACATCCGCTTCGACGAGAACGCGGCCGTGATCCTCAAGACGGACGGGGACCCGCGTGGTACGCGCATCTTCGGCCCGGTGGGTCGCGAGCTGCGTGACAAGAAGTTCATGCGGATCATCTCGCTCGCACCGGAGGTGCTCTGACCATGGTGAAGCTCAAGATCAAGAAGGGTGACCTCGTGCAGGTCATCACCGGCGCCACCCCCGCCCGGGGCGGCGACCGCGGCAAGCAGGGCAAGGTGATCGAGGTCGACACCGAGCGCAACCGGGTGCTGGTCGAGGGCGTGAACCGCGTCAAGAAGCACAAGAAGGTCGGCTCGACCGGCCGCGGCGCCCGCACCGGTGGCATCGAGACCCACGAGGCCCCCCTGCACATCAGCAACGTGATGCTGGTCGACCCGAACAGCAAGAAGCCGACCAGGGTCGGATCCCGCACCGATACGGTCGAGCGTGACGGCCACGAGCGCACGGTCCGCGTGCGCGTGGCCCGACGCTCCGGTAAGGACATCTGATGACCGAGACCACCACCAGCTACGCCGGTCCGCGGCTCAAGGCCCGCTACCGCGAGGAGATCGCCTCGGGGATGCGCGAGGAGTTCGGCTACGCCAACCCCATGCAGGTCCCGGGCCTGGTCAAGGTCGTCGTCAACATGGGTGTGGGTGACGCCGCGCGCGACTCCAAGCTCATCGAGGGCGCGATCCGCGACCTGACCACGATCACCGGACAGAAGCCTCAGGTGACCCGCGCCCGCAAGTCGATCGCCCAGTTCAAGCTGCGCGAGGGGATGCCGATCGGCGCCCACACGACGCTGCGGGGCGACCGGATGTGGGAGTTCCTCGACCGGCTGCTGTCGCTCGCGCTGCCCCGCATCCGCGACTTCCGCGGCCTGTCGCCGAAGCAGTTCGACGGCAACGGCAACTACACCTTCGGTCTCAACGAGCAGTCGATGTTCCACGAGATCGACCAGGACCGCATCGACCGGGTCCGGGGCATGGACATCACGATCGTGACCACCGCGACCTCGGACGACGAGGGACGGGCGCTGCTGCGCCGCCTCGGCTTCCCCTTCAAGGAGAACTGACGTGGCGAAGACCGCACTGATCAACAAGGCGGCGCGCAAGCCGAAGTTCGCCGTGCGCGCCTACACCCGGTGCCAGAAGTGCGGGCGTCCGCACTCGGTGTACCGCAAGTTCGGGCTCTGCCGCGTGTGCCTTCGCGAGATGGCCCACGCCGGCGAGCTGCCCGGTGTGACCAAGAGCAGCTGGTAATCCCTCTGTTGAAGAACCCAGCGCCGCAGGTCCCTGTCCGTTCCGGGCGGGAAACCACGGCGAGGAAGGGCGGAAGAGCCCGATGACCATGACCGACCCCATCGCGGACATGCTGACCCGTCTGAGGAACGCCAACTCGGCGTACCACGACGAGGTGGCCATGCCGTACAGCAAGCTGAAGTCGAGGATCGCGGAGATCCTCCAGGCCGAGGGATACATCGCGGGCTGGAAGGTCACCGATGCCGAGGTCGGCAAGACCCTGACCATCGACCTGAAGTTCGGCCCCAACCGGGAGCGTTCCATCGCGGGCGTCCGGCGGGTGTCGAAGCCGGGTCTGCGTGTCTACGCCAAGTCCACCAACCTGCCCCGCGTGCTGGGCGGCCTGGGCGTGGCCATCATCTCGACGTCGTCCGGCCTGCTGACCGACAAGCAGGCCAACAAGCAGGGTGTAGGCGGGGAAGTCCTCGCCTACGTCTGGTAACCGGAGGAGGAAGCATGAGCCGCATCGGCAGGCTCCCCGTGCCGGTTCCGTCCGGCGTCGAGGTGAGCATCGACGGCCAGCAGGTGTCCGTGAAGGGTCCCAAGGGCACCCTGAGCCACACCGTCGCTGAGCCCATCGTCGTCGCCAAGGGCGATGACGGCACGCTCGAGGTCAAGCGTCCGAACGACGAGCGCCTCTCGCGCTCGCTGCACGGTCTGACGCGTTCGCTGCTGGCCAACATGGTCGTCGGCGTCACCGAGGGCTACGAGAAGAAGCTCGAGATCGTGGGCACCGGGTACCGCGTGATGGCCAGGGGCTCGAACCTCGAGTTCGCCCTGGGCTTCAGCCACCCCGTGCTCGTGTCCGCCCCCGAGGGCATCACGTTCACGGTGGACGGCACCACCAAGCTGTCGGTGCAGGGCATCGACAAGCAGCAGGTGGGCGAGGTCGCCGCGAACATCCGCAAGCTGCGCAAGCCCGACCCGTACAAGGGCAAGGGCGTCCGGTACGCCGGCGAGCAGATCCGCCGCAAGGTCGGAAAGGCTGGGAAGTAATGGCCAACTCACTGAGGACGAAGGGCACGGGCTCGGTACGCGCCCGGGGCCGTCGTCACCTGCGCCTGCGCAAGAAGCTGTCTGGCACCGGTGCGCGTCCGCGCCTGGTCGTCAACCGCTCCACGCGTCACCTGTTCGTGCAGGTGGTCGACGACACCGTCGGCAAGACCCTGGCCAGCGCCTCCACGATGGAGGCCGACCTGCGCTCGCTCGACGGCGACAAGACCGCCAAGGCCAAGAAGGTCGGTGAGCTCGTCGCCGAGCGCGCCAAGGCCGCGGGTGTCGAGACCGTGGTCTTCGACCGCGGTGGGAACCGCTACCACGGCCGAGTGGCCGCCGTCGCCGAGGGAGCCCGCGAAGCCGGGCTCACCCTCTGACGGTCGACCCGAGACTGCGAGAGAGAAGGACAGCCAACATGCCTGGAACCCAGCGCCGAGGCGCGGGAGGCCCCAACACCGGGACCGGCGCCGGCGGCAACGACCGCGGCGGTGAGCGCGGTGGCCGCGGCGGCCGCGACAACCGTCGCGGCGACGCCGCCGACAAGAACCAGTACATCGAGCGGGTGGTGGCGATCAACCGCGTCGCCAAGGTCGTCAAGGGCGGCCGTCGCTTCAGCTTCACCGCCCTGGTCGTGGTGGGCGACGGCGACGGCTCCGTCGGCGTCGGCTACGGCAAGGCCAAGGAGGTCCCGGCCGCCATCGCCAAGGGTGTCGAGGAGGCCAAGAAGAGCTTCTTCAAGGTCCCCCGCATCCAGGGCACCATCCCCCACCCGATCCAGGGTGAGGCGGCGGCCGGTGTCGTGCTGCTCAAGCCCGCGTCCCCCGGTACCGGTGTCATCGCCGGCGGTCCGGTCCGCGCGGTGCTCGAGTGCGCCGGCATCCACGACGTGCTCAGCAAGTCGCTCGGTTCGGACAACGCGATCAACGTGGTCCACGCGACCGTGGCCGCGCTGAAGGGCCTCGAGCGTCCCGAGTCCGTCGCGGCCCGCCGTGGCCTGCCCCTCGAGCACGTCGCCCCGGCCGCGCTGCTGCGCGCCCGGGCCGCTGGGATGGGGTCGTGATGGCCCGGCTCAAGGTGACCCAGACCCGCTCCGGGATCGGCGGGAAGCAGAACCAGCGCGACACGCTGCGCACCCTCGGGCTGAAGCGCATCGGCGACGTGGTGGTCAAGGAGGACCGTCCCGAGATCCGCGGGATGGTCGCGACGGTGACGCACCTGGTCGCCGTCGAGGAGGTGGACTGAGATGGCCAAGAAGACTGAGAACGAGACCGAGACCTCGGTCGAGAAGGTGCACGCGCTGAAGGTGCACCACCTGCGTCCGGCCCCCGGTGCCCGCACCGCCAAGACCCGCGTGGGTCGAGGCGAGGGCAGCAAGGGCAAGACGGCCGGGCGCGGTACCAAGGGCACGAAGGCGCGCTACCAGGTGCCTGAGCGCTTCGAGGGTGGCCAGACCCCCCTGCACATGCGGCTTCCGAAGCTCCGCGGCTTCAAGAACCCGTTCCGCACCGAGTACCAGGTCGTCAACCTCGAGCGGCTCTCCGAGCTGTTCCCCGAGGGCGGCGACGTGTCGGTCGACGAGCTGGTGGAGCGGGGCGCCGTGCGCAAGGGCCACAAGGTCAAGGTGCTCGGCACGGGTGACATCACCGTGTCGGTCGACGTGACCGCGCACGCGTTCTCGGCCTCGGCCAAGGACAAGATCGCCGCCGCGGGCGGCTCGACCACCCAGCTCTGACCAGGGTGGGCCTGCGTCCGTGACGGCGGTCCCCGCCGCACACCAGCACAGGTCCCTCCGCTCGCGCTCCGGCCGCATCCCAGGCACTGCCTGAGGTGCGGCCGTAGCGCGATATGGTCCAAGTCATCGACGAACCATCCGCCTCGACCGGGCGGAGCAGGAGGACCCGTGCTCAGCGCATTCGTTCGGGCGTTCAAGACGCCCGACCTGCGGCGCAAGCTGCTGTTCACCCTGGCGATCATGGCGCTCTTCCGGCTGGGGTCCTTCATCCCCACCCCGGGCGTCAACTACGCCAACGTGCAGACCTGCCTCGACCCGACGGGCGGGGGCGAGGGCAACGACCTGCTCGGCCTGGTGAACCTGTTCAGCGGCGGCGCGCTCCTGCAGCTGTCGATCTTCGCCCTCGGGATCATGCCGTACATCACGGCCAGCATCATCGTGCAGCTCCTGACGGTGGTCATCCCCCGCTTCGAGACCCTCAAGAAGGAGGGCCAGTCGGGGACGGCGAAGCTGACGCAGTACACGCGCTACCTGACGATCTCGCTGGCGATCCTGCAGTCGACCACCTTCGTGGCGGTCGCCCGCTCCGGCAGCCTCTTCCCGAACTGCGCGCTCGGCGACCAGATCATCCCCAACGACTCGCTCACCACGATCCTGCTGATGGTGATGACGATGACCGCCGGCACGGGGCTGGTGATGTGGCTCGGTGAGCTCATCACCGAGCGCGGCGTCGGCAACGGCATGTCGCTGCTGATCTTCACGTCGATCGCAGCGGGCTTCCCCGGCTCGCTGCTCGCCATCGGCCAGAACCCCAACCTCGGCTGGGGCGTGATGGCGCTCGTGATCGCGATCGGTCTGGTCATCGTCGCGCTGGTGATCTTCGTCGAGCAGTCCCAGCGGCGTGTGCCTGTCCAGTACGCGAAGCGCATGGTGGGCCGCAAGATGTACGGCGGCTCGAGCACCTACATCCCGATCAAGGTCAACATGGCCGGCGTCATCCCGGTCATCTTCGCCTCGTCGCTGCTCTACCTGCCTGCCCTGATCGCCCAGTTCAACACGCCGGCGCAGGGCGAGGTCCCGCCGGAATGGGTGGTCTGGATCAACGACCACCTCGTGCGCGGCGACCACCCGATCTACATCGTCGCCTACTTCTGCCTGATCGTGTTCTTCACGTACTTCTACGTGTCGATCACCTTCAACCCCGACGAGGTGGCGGACAACATCAAGCGGGTCGGCGGATTCATCCCGGGGATCCGGGCCGGACGCCCGACCGCGGAGTACCTCGCGTACATCCTCGACCGCATCACGCTCCCCGGTGCCCTGTACCTGGGTATCGTCGCCCTGATCCCGCTGGTCGCCCTGGTGCTGGTCAACGCCAACCAGAACTTCCCGTTCGGTGGGACGTCGATCCTCATCATCGTGGGGGTCGGCCTCGAGACGGTGAAGCAGATCGAGTCGCAGCTCCAGCAGCGGCACTACGAAGGGTTCCTGCGCTGATGCGTCTGATCATCCTCGGGCCTCCCGGTGCCGGTAAGGGCACGCAGGCGAAGAAGATCGCCGAGCACTACGGCATCCCGGCCATCTCCACCGGCGACATCTTCCGGTCGAACGTGCGGGATGAGACCCCCCTGGGCCTGAAGGTCAAGGGCATCCTCGACACGGGCGGGTACGTGCCCGACGAGATCACCAACGACCTGGTCCGCGACCGGTTGGCCGAGGACGACGCCCAGCGGGGCTTCCTGCTCGACGGGTACCCCCGGACGGCCGACCAGGTCCGCGAGCTGGACGAGATCCTGGAGGAGCAGGGACACCCCCTCGAGGAGGTGCTCGAGCTCACCGTGGACACCGACGAGGTGGTCGCGCGCCTGCTGAAGCGTGCCGAGACCGACGGTCGTAGCGACGACACCGAGGAGGTCATCCGCAACCGGCAGAACGTGTACGCCGAGCAGACGGCCCCGCTGGTCGAGATCTACCGCGACCGCGGCCTGCTGGTGCAGGTCGACGGTCTCGGGGAGATCGACGAGGTCTCGGAGCGGATCTACTCCGCCCTCGACATCGCCGACGCCCAGCAGCGTCGGTCCTGACGCCGGCGTGTTCGGGCGCGAGCGCATCGAGTACAAGACCCCGGACCAGATCCGCGTGATGCGGCGGGCCGGGCTGGTGGTGGCGGAGGCGCTGGCCGCGGCTCGTGGGGCCGCCGTGCCGGGTGCCACCACCGCTGACGTCGACGCCGCGGCCGAGGCGGTCATCGCCGCGGCCGGCGCGACGTCGAACTTCCGTGGGTACGGGCACCCTCCCTTCCCGGCCGTCACCTGCGTCTCGGTCAACGACGAGGTCGTGCACGGGATCCCCGGACCGCGGGTGATCGACGCCGGGGACGTGGTGTCGGTGGACTGCGGCGCCGTGGTCGAGGGGTGGCACGGGGACGCCGCGCTCACCGTCGTCGTCGGCCCCGAGTCGGCGGCTGACCCGGTCGACGTCGAGCTCTCGCGCGTGACCGAGCGGTCCTTGTGGGCCGGCATCGCCTCCCTCGCCGTCGGGCGACGGCTGGGGGACGTGGGCGCCGCCGTCCAGGACCTGGTGGAGGCGGAGGCCGGTGGCCGCTTCGCCATCGTCGAGGGGTACACGGGCCACGGGATCGGCACGGCCATGCACATGGCGCCCGAGGTGCTCAACTACCGCACCCGGGACCGGGGCCCGACGGTGCGCACGGGCCTGTGCGTGGCCGTGGAGCCCATGCTCACGCGCGGCACCGCCGACACCGACGTGACGGACGACCACTGGACCGTGGTGTCGGCCGACGGGTCGCGCGCGGCCCACTGGGAGCACACCGTCGCCGTGACAGACGGCGGGCTGTGGGTGCTGACGGCCGCCGACGGGGGAGAGTCCGGCCTGGCGCCCTTCGGGATCCAGGTCGCGCCCCTGGCCTGAGCAGCCGCCCCCCTCCAGGCACGATTTCGTGCTCAGGGGGGCCATGCCGTAGGCTGATGCGTCGGCTCACGAATCATCTTCGTCCCGCCCGTTGCCCCGCGGCTGGTTCGGCGCGGCAGGACGCCTGTCACACGTGCGCCAATGCTGGTTCCCGAGTGGATCCGGCAGGTCCGTCCCCCGGCCTTCGTGGTCCGGCCAGGACGAGCCTTCACACCCGGAACCCCGCTACGGCGGGCTGAGCAGTAAGCGGAGGACATGGCCAAGAAGGACGGGGTCATCGAGATCGAGGGAAGCGTGGTCGAGGCGCTGCCGAACGCCATGTTCAGGGTCGAGCTGTCCAACGGACACAAGGTCCTGGCCCACATCTCGGGCAAGATGCGCCAGCACTACATCCGGATCCTCCCCGAGGACCGGGTCGTGGTGGAGCTGAGCCCGTACGACCTCACCCGCGGCCGCATCGTCTACCGCTACAAGTAACCGTCGGACCACAACGCACCCGAACCGGCTGCGGCGACAGCCGCCGGACCGGCGCGGGCGAGGGACAGCCATGAAGGTACAGCCGAGCGTCAAGAAGATCTGTGACAAGTGCAAGGTGATCCGCCGCAACGGCCGGGTCATGGTGATCTGCGAGAACCTGCGCCACAAGCAGCGCCAGGGCTGACCGGAGCACCACGCACCACAGGCACGAGTGAACGACCGCACGAGACCCGCAGCACCCGACCCCCTCCGCCCCGGCGGCGCGGGACGTCACCCCCGGCCCGGAGGCCGGGGACCCGGTACGGCCCAGGCCGACCGCCGGGACCGGTGCTGCACCAGACCTCCGGACGGCTACAGGAGACAGTCAGAACGATGGCACGCATCGTCGGCGTCGACCTCCCCCGCGACAAGCGGCTAGAGGTGGCGCTCACCTACATCTTCGGCGTGGGCAGGACCCGCGCGAAGGAGATGCTCACCGCAACCGGCATCAGCCCCGACCTCCGGGTCAAGGACATGGGCGACGCCGAGCAGGTCGCCCTCCGCGACTACATCGAGGCGCATCTCAAGGTCGAGGGTGACCTGCGCCGCGAGGTGGCTGCCGACATCCGCCGCAAGGTCGAGATCGGTTGCTACGAGGGTCTGCGTCACCGCCGTGGGCTCCCGGTGCGCGGACAGCGCACCAAGACCAACGCGCGTACCCGCAAGGGTCCCAAGCGCACCGTGGCCGGCAAGAAGAAGGCCGCGCGCAAGTAAGTCCACTCTCAGGCCGCGGGAGTCGAGAGACAGACCGAACGCGCCAACCCCCTCCCGCACCAGCGGGAAGCCTTCAGAGCCGACGAGGCTCACCCGGATCCTTCAGGAGAGAACCAGCCAATGCCCCCCAAGAGCCGACAGGCTTCCGGTGCGCGCCGACCCCGCCGCAAGGAGAAGAAGAACATCTCCTTCGGCCAGGCGCACATCAAGAGCACCTTCAACAACACCATCGTGTCCATCACCGACCCCGCCGGGGCAGTGATCTCGTGGGCCTCCGCCGGCCAGGTCGGCTTCAAGGGCTCGCGCAAGTCGACGCCGTACGCCGCGCAGATGGCCGCTGAGGCGGCTGCGCGCCGTGCCCAGGAGCACGGCATGCGCAAGGTCGACGTCTTCGTCAAGGGTCCCGGCTCCGGTCGTGAGACCGCGATCCGCTCGCTCCAGGCCGCCGGCCTCGAGGTGGGCTCGATCCAGGACGTCACCCCCAGTCCGCACAACGGCTGCCGCCCGCCCAAGCGCCGGCGCGTCTGACACCGCGAAGCCTCGAAGGAGATCTGAGAAAACATGGCGCGATACACCGGCGCTGACTGCAAGCGCTGCCGCCGCGAGAAGACCAAGCTGTACCTCAAGGGTGCGAAGTGCGACTCGCCGAAGTGCCCGATCGAGATCCGGCCCTACCCCCCGGGCGAGCACGGCCGGGCGCGCACCAAGGAGAGCGAGTACCTCCTGCAGATGCGCGAGAAGCAGAAGTGCGCGCGCATCTACGGCGTGCTCGAGAAGCAGTTCCGCGGGTACTACGAGGAGGCGAACCGCCGCCAGGGGAAGACGGGTGAGAACCTGCTCCGCATCCTGGAGTCGCGGCTCGACAACGTCGTCTACCGCGCGGGCTTCGGCAAGTCGCGTGACATGGCGCGCCAGATCGTGCGCCACGGCCACGTCATCGTGAACGGCCACAAGGTCGACATCCCGAGCTTCCGGGTGAGCGAGAACGACATCGTCGAGATCCGGTCGAAGTCGTGGGAGATGACGCCCTTCGTCATCGCCCGCGCCGAGGCCGGCGAGCGCACCGTGCCGGCGTGGCTCGAGGTGCAGTCCGACAAGATGCGCGTCCTCGTGCACGCGCTGCCCGCGCGCCAGGTGATCGACACCCAGGTGCAGGAGCAGCTGATCGTCGAGCTCTACTCGAAGTGACCGGACCCCGGCGCCGCCCCCGTGGCGGCGTCGGGACCGTGCCGTCAGGCCGCATCCCGCGGTCGTGGCGGCAGACCCGGCAGGCGGACGGATGCCGGCCGGGTGCCCCCACGGGGGCGTGCATGGGTCAAATAGCGGGCCCTGCAGGAAAGGACGACCACCGTGCTGATCGCACAGCGCCCCTCTCTCTCCGAGGAGCCGATCTCTGAGTACCGCTCGCGGTTCGTGATCGAGCCGCTCGAGCCCGGCTTCGGGTACACCCTCGGCAACTCGCTCCGCCGCACCCTCCTGTCGTCGATCCCCGGCGCCTCCGTGACCAGCATCCGCATCGACGGTGTGCTGCACGAGTTCTCCGCGGTGAACGGCGTCAAGGAGGACGTGACCGAGGTGATCCTCAACCTCAAGGCTCTCGTCGTCTCGTCCGAGCACGACGAGCCCGTGGTGATGTACCTGCGCAAGCAGGGCCCCGGCGCCGTCACCGCCGCGGACATCGCGCCGCCGGCCGGTGTCGAGGTGCACAACTCGGACCTGCACATCGCGACGCTGAACACCAAGGGCAAGCTCGAGATGGAGCTGACCGTCGAGCGTGGACGCGGCTACGTGTCCGCCGTGCAGAACAAGTCGAGCGACGCCGAGATCGGCCGGATCCCGGTCGACTCCATCTACTCGCCGGTCCTCAAGGTGACCTACAAGGTCGAGGCCACCCGCGTCGAGCAGCGCACCGACTTCGACCGCCTCGTCGTCGACGTCGAGACCAAGCCGTCGACCCAGCCGCGTGACGCCATGGCCAGCGCCGGCAAGACGCTGGTCGAGCTCTTCGGCCTCGCCCGCGAGCTGAACGTCGAGGCCGAGGGCATCGACATGGGCCCGTCCCCGACCGACGCCGCCCTGGCTGCCGACCTCGCGCTGCCGATCGAGGAGCTGGACCTCACCGTCCGGTCGTACAACTGCCTCAAGCGCGAGGGCATCCACACGGTGGGCGAGCTCGTGGCCCGCAGCGAGGCCGACCTGCTGGACATCCGCAACTTCGGTGCCAAGTCCATCGACGAGGTGAAGGCCAAGCTCGTCGGGATGGGCCTCGCGCTCAAGGACAGCCCGCCCGGGTTCGACCCGAGCGCCGTGGTCGACAGCTACGACGACGACATGTCCTTCGCCGAGGACGAGCAGTACTGACGCCCTGACGTAAGCCGCTGGCCCCCGCACCCGGGGGCCCGCTCATCGAGGAGACTGAACACCGATGCCCACTCCCACCAAGGGACCTCGTCTCGGCGGCGGACCCGCGCACGAGCGGCTGATCCTGTCGAACCTGGCGACGCAGCTGTTCGAGCACCGCTCCATCACCACCACCGAGGCCAAGGCCAAGCGTCTGCGGCCCCTGGCCGAGCGCCTGGTCACCTTTGCCAAGCGCGGGGACCTCGCGTCCCGGCGTCGCGTGATGACCGTCGTGCGTGACAAGTCCGTCGTGCACTTCCTCTTCACGGAGATCGCCCCGGCCATGGCCGAGCGTCAGGGTGGCTACACCCGCATCACCAAGATCGGGCCGCGCAAGGGCGACAACGCCCCGATGGCCGTGATCGAGCTGGTGCTGGAGCCGCTCTCGCCGAAGAAGGCGACCGTGCGCGAGGCCGAGGCGGCCACCAAGCGGTCCGCCAAGGACGACGCCAAGGCGACCACCGCCGAGCCGGTCGATACCGACGAGGCCGCTTCGACCGACGAGGCCGACGAGGCCGCTTCGACCGACGAGGCCGACAAGGCTGCGGCGACCGACGAGGCTGCGACGACCGACGAGGCCGGCGACGCCAAGGCCTGAGCCACGTCGTCGACGCACGCGTCAACGGGCAGCGCCGTGACACCTGACGAGCCCGGTTCCTCCGATGTCGGAGGGACCGGGCTCGTCCGCGTCCGGCTGGACCTCGCCTACGACGGTGGTGGCTTCTCCGGGTGGGCGGCGCAGCCAGGGCTGCGCACCGTCGAGGCGGAGCTCACCGGCACCCTGAGCCGGCTCCTGCCGTCCGCCGAGCCGCTCCGTGTCACGGTCGCCGGCCGCACGGACGCAGGTGTGCACGCCAGGGGGCAGGTGGCGCACGTCGACGTCCCGGAGGCGACCTGGCGCGCCCTGCCCGGCAGGTCCTCCCTCGCGCCGCCGGACTCGCTCCTGCGGCGGCTGGCCGGCCTGCTGCCGCACGACGTCGTGGTCCGGTCGGTGTCGGAGGCACCGGTGGGGTTCGACGCGCGCTTCTCGGCGGTGTGGCGCCGATACCGGTACTGCCTGGCCGACGCCGACTCGCCGCGGGACCCGCTGCACCGGGGACACGTCCTGTGGCTCAAGCCCGGACGCAGGCTCGACGTGGACGCGATGGCGGACGCAGTCGCGCCCCTGGTGGGGGAGCACGACTTCCTGCCCTTCTGCCGCCCGCGTGAGGGCGCGACGACGATCAGGACACTCCAGGTGCTCCGGTGGAGCCGGGACGAGTCCGGCCTGGTCGTGGCCGACGTACGGGCGGACGCCTTCTGCCACCACATGGTCCGGGCGCTCGTCGGTGTGTCGGTCGCGGTGGGCGACGGCACCCGGCGGCCCGGCTGGCCGGCGGCGGTCCTCGAGGCCGGGGTGCGCAACAGTGCCGTCCCGGTCGCCCCGCCGCGCGGCCTCACGCTCGAGGAGGTCGGGTACCCGGCGGACGGCGCCCTGGCCGAGCGGGCACGCCAGGCACGGACCCGACGGGCATGAGCCGGCATCCGGTCCAGGCTCGCGGGCCCCTGCGCTGGCTGTGGCTCGTGGGAGGCCTGGTCAGCCTGGGGGTCGGCGCCGTCGGTGTCGTCGTGCCGGGCCTGCCGACGACCGTGTTCCTGATCGTGACGGCCGCGTGCTTCGCCCGGTCGAGCCCACGCCTCGAGGCCTGGCTCCTCGACCTGCCGCGGTTCGGTCCGCTGGTCCGCGACTACCGCGACGGCCTGGGGATGCCACGCCGCGGGAAGGTGCTCGCGATCGGCACGCTCGTCGTCGCCGTGGGACTCTCGGCCCTGCTCATCGACGTGTGGGCGGTACGCGCCGTCGTCCTCGGTGTCGGAGCCGTCGGAGCCGTCTTCATCGCGTGGCGGGTGCCGACGCGGGAGCGGGTCGAGCGGCGGCGTGCGGCGGAGAATCCGCGTGACGGCGAGCCGCCGGCGCCGCACACTGTCTGACCGTGGGACACATCGACGTCAACGGCATCGGGTACGACCTCGCTGACGGCCGTCCCCTGCTCGATGACGTCGGGCTGCGCGTCGGTGACGGCTCGGTCACCGCGCTGGTCGGTCCGAACGGTGTCGGCAAGACGACGCTGATGCGCATCATCTCCGGTGACCTGCCACCCCACCGGGGAGCCGTCACGCGCGGCGGTGGGCTCGGTGTGATGCGCCAGTTCGTGGGTTCCCTCCGCGACGCGACGACCGTGCGCGATCTGCTGGTGTCGGTGGCGCCCCCCGCGGTGCGTGCGGCCGTCGAGGCCGTCGACGCGGCGGAGCTCGACATGATGGAGCGCGACGACACGAAGACCCAGATGAGGTACGCCCAGACGCTCGCCGACTACGCCGACGCCGGCGGTTACGAGGCCGAGACGCTCTGGGACACGGTCACAGTCGCGGCACTGGGTGTTCCCTATGAGCGGGCGCGCTGGAGGGAGGTGCGCACCCTGTCGGGGGGAGAGCAGAAGCGGTTGGTGCTCGAGGCCCTGCTGCGGGGACCCGATGAGGTGCTGCTGCTCGACGAGCCCGACAACTACCTGGACGTGCCTGCGAAGCAGTGGCTCGAGGAGCGGCTCGTGTCGTCGCCGAAGACCGTGCTGCTCGTGAGCCACGACCGCGCGCTGCTGCACCGCGTGTCGACGCGCGTCGCCACCCTCGAACCCGGTGCTGCAGGCAGCAGCCTCTGGGTACACCCCGGGTCGTTCGGCGGGTGGGCCGAGGCGCGTGTCGCGCGGTTCGCACGCCTGGACGAGCTGCGGCGACGATGGGACGAGGAGCACTCCAAGCTGCGTGCCCAGATGCTGATGTACAAGCAGAAGGCCGCCTACAACTCGGACATGGCCTCGCGCTACCAGTCGGCGCAGACCCGGCTGCGCCGCTTCGAGGAGGCGGGTCCTCCGGAGGCGCGCCCGCCGGACCAGCAGGTCACCATGCGACTGCGCGGTGGCCGGACGGGGAAGCGCGCCGTGGTCGCCGAGCAGCTCGGTCTGACGGGGCTGATGCAGCCCTTCGACGCCGAGCTGTGGTTCGGTGACCGGGTCGCGGTGCTGGGGTCCAACGGCTCCGGCAAGTCGCACTTCCTGCGACTGCTGGCGCGGGAGGGTCCGACCCCGACCTGGCGCACCGTCCGGTCGGCGACGTGGTCATCGAGCCGGTCGCGCACACGGGGTCGGTCCGTCTGGGCGCGCGCGTGCGGCCAGGCTGGTTCGCCCAGACCCACACGCGGCCCGACCTCGCCGGCCGGACGCTCCTCGACATCCTGCACCGCGGTGACGAGCACAGGGACGGGATGGGCCGCGAGCAGGCCAGCCGGGCACTGGACCGCTACGAGCTGGCAGGGGCGGCCGAGCAGGAGTTCGACACCCTGTCCGGGGGGCAGCAGGCGCGGCTGCAGATCCTGCTCCTCGAACTCTCCGGGGCGACACTGCTCCTGCTGGACGAGCCGACCGACAACCTCGACCTGGAGTCGGCGGAGGCGCTGGAGGCCGGGCTCGACGCGTTCGAGGGGACCGTGGTCGCCGTCACCCACGACCGGTGGTTCGCCCGCGGGTTCGACCGCTACCTGGTGTTCCGCGCCGACGGGCAGGTCGTCGAGTCGGCCGATCCCGTGTGGGACGAAGGACGTGTCGCCCGCAGTCGCTGAGCACGGCTCGCGACGGTTTCTGCAACTTCTTGCGGCGAAGGTCTTCTCCTTTCAGCCGAGGCAGCGTACGTTTTGGCCGGTTCCCGAAACCCACCTGCCGGACAGCGACGTCCCCTGGAGCAGCCATGAACGACCGCCCTCACGCACGCCGCCGTCTCGTCGGGTCCCTCGGGGGCGCTGCGCTCGCGGTCTCGCTGCTGACGGCGGTCAGCCCGGTCGCGGCAGCCGGTGACCCGCCGCTGCAGGTCGTCCTGGCAGGGTCTGTGCAGAGCGAGCTGGGCTGCCCGGGCGACTGGGACCCGGCGTGCGAGGCGAGCGAGCTCCAGCCCGACGACGCCGCGCCGACGACCTACCGCTCCACGTTCGACGTCCCGGCCGGCAGCTACGAGCTGAAGGTGACCGTTGGCGGGAGCTGGGACGAGAACTACGGCGCCGACGGGGTGCCGAACGGCTCGAACATCCCGCTCGTGCTCGAGGGCCCGGCGACGCTCGAGGTCAGCTACGACCACACCACGCACCGGCTGGGCATCCGGCCGACGACCCTGTCAGGGCCGACGGACCCCGCCGACCGCGGGCTCGCGTCCGACTCGCTGCGCCGGCCGCTGACCCGCGAGCAGTTCTACTTCGTGATGGCGGACCGGTTCGCCAACGGGAGCACAGCGAACGACGCGGGTGGCCTCACCGGCGGACGCCTCGAGACGGGCCTCGACGCGACGGACAAGGGCTTCTACCACGGTGGCGACCTCGACGGCATCACGAGCCGTCTGGACTATATCGAGGGTCTGGGGACGAGCGCCATCTGGCTCACGCCGTCGTTCAAGAACAGGCCGGTGCAGGGGTCGGGTGCCAACGCCAGCGCCGGCTACCACGGGTACTGGATCACGGACTTCACCCAGATCGACCCTCACCTCGGCACGAACGACGACATGAAGGAGCTCATCGACGCGGCCCACGCGCGCGGGATGAAGGTGTTCTTCGACATCATCACCAACCACACGGCCGACGTGATCGACTACAGCGAGGGCCAGTACGGCTACGTCTCCAAGGCGGACCAGCCCTACCGGACCGCCGACGGGACGCCCTTCGACGACCGCGACTACGCCGGCGGCGACGACTTCCCGGAGCTCGACGTCGACGCCTCCTTCCCATACACCCCGACGTTCCGCACTCCCGCCGACGCCGAGGTCAAGGTGCCGGCCTGGCTGAACGACCGCACGATGTACCACAACCGCGGTGACTCGACGTTCGTCGGCGAGAACAGCGAGTACGGCGACTTCGTCGGCCTCGACGACCTGTTCACCGAGCGGCCCGAGGTCGTCGACGGCATGGGCGACATCTACTCGACCTGGGCCGAGTTCGGCATCGACGGCTTCCGGATCGACACCGTCAAGCACGTGAACATGCAGTTCTGGCAGAGCTTCTCGCCGAGGGTGATGGAAGCTGCCGAGGCCGCCGGAAACGACGACTTCTTCATGTTCGGTGAGGTCTACGACGCGCGGCCCGAGCTGATGAGCCGCTACACCACCACGGGCAAGCTGCCGGCAACGATCGACTTCGGGTTCCAGGCCTCGGCCGCCGACTTCGCCAAGGGCAAGCCGACGGTCGGCCTGCGTGATCTGTTCGCCGGCGA
The DNA here is from genome assembly GCA_963843835.1 of uncultured Actinomycetota bacterium. Lineage (GTDB taxonomy): Bacteria > Actinomycetota > Actinomycetes > Actinomycetales > CAWJMD01 > CAWJMD01. The sequence goes on along the minus strand of CAWJMD010000003.1, from coordinate 198,882 downwards.
CGACTACTACACCGACACCGACTCGAACGCGTACCAGCTGCCGACGTTCCTCGGGAACCACGACATGGGCCGGCTCGGCATGATGCTCGGGAAGGCCGGGTTCTCAGGGGACGAGCTGCTGGCTCGCGACCGGTTGGCCCACGAGCTGATGTACCTGGTGCGCGGCCAGCCCGTCGTCTACTACGGCGACGAGCAGGGCTTCACCGGCGACGGCGGCGACAAGGACGCCCGCCAGGACATGTTCGCGAGCCAGGTCGCCTCGTACAACGACGACGTGGTGATCGGGGACCCGGCTGGTGGGAGCAGGGACAGGTTCGATCCCAGCCACCCTCTGTACGAGGCGATCTCGCAGATGGGTGCCCTACGCGCCAAGCACCCTGCCCTCGCCGACGGCGCCCAGGTGCACCGGTACGCCTCCAACGGCCCTGGCCTCTTCGCGGTGAGCCGGGTCGGGGCCGACGAGCAGGTCGAGTACCTGGTGGCGGCGAACAACTCGACCGAGGAGAAGTCGGCCACGGTCGCCACGTACCAGCGCAAGGGCACGCTCAAGCCGGTGTACGGGTCGCAAGAAAGGCTGAGGACGGACGCGGAGGGACGCGTCACCGTCACCGTCCCGCCGCTGTCGGTCTCGGTGTGGCGGGCGACCAAGAAGCTGGACCACCGCAAGCAGGCTCCCGCCGTCGTGCTGACGTCGCCGACCGCCGGTGCGGTCGTCGGCGGCCGCGCCGAAATCGGCGCAGCGGTCGCCGAGAACGCCTTCGCCCAGGTGACCTTCGCCTACCGTCCCGTCGGGACGACGGAGTGGACGCGGCTCGGCACCGACGACAACGCCCCGTACCGCGTCTACCAGGACCTGACGGGCGTCGCCAAGGGCACGCTGCTCGAGTACCGGGCCGTGCTGGAGGACGCCAGCGGGAACCGTTCGGCCTCCAGCGGGTACGGCGTGGTCGGCGACCCGCCCGCCCCGGGCGGCGGAGGCGGGGGAGGCGTCCAGCCCGTCCAGCAGCCACCGGCCGTCTCCGTGCCCGGCGACCACAACGCCGAGATGGGGTGCCCGGGCGACTGGCAGCCGGACTGCGACGCGGCCCAGCTGTCCCTCGACGCCGACGACGAGATCTGGAAGAGGACCTTCACGACCCTCCCGGCCGGGGACTTCGCCTACAAGGCGGCGATCAACCGCTCGTGGGACGAGAACTACGGCGCGGGAGGCAACAAGAACGGCGCCAACATCCCGTACACCGCCTCGGGCGGTCCGGTGAGCTTCTACTACGACCACCGCACGCACTACGTCACCTCGGACGCCGAGGGCGCGATCATGACGCTCGCCGGCGACTTCCAGTCCGAGCTCGGGTGCGCGGCCGACTGGGACCCCGACTGCATGCGTGCCTGGCTGATCGACCCGGACGGGGACGGCACGGCGACCTACGCCACCCAGCAGATCCCGGCGGGCACGTACCAGGTGAAGGTGACCCACGGGCTGTCCTGGAACGAGAACTACGGGGAGGGCGGGACCCCGGGCGGCGCCAACATCTCGTTCACGGTCGCCGAGGGCACCGTGGTGCGGTTCAGCTACGACACCACCTCGCACGTGCTCACCGTGACCGGCGCGACGCCCGGGGCGACCCCCGACCTGAGCCAGGAAAGGGCCCACTGGGTCTCGGGCGACGTGATCGCCTGGCCCGCGACGGCGATCCCCGCCGGGACCGACCCACGCACCCTGCGGTGGCGGCTGCACTGGGCCCACGACGGCGGTCTGGGGCTCGACGCCGAGGCGGTCACCGGTGGCGAGAGCGCGGGTCTGACCTACGACCCGAAGGGCCTGCCCCGCGAGGCGGTCCAGCGCTTCCCCCACCTCGAGGGCTACCTCGCGCTCAGGGTCGACAAGAAGACGCGCAAGCAGGCGGAGGAGATCCTCACCGGCCAGGTGGCCGTGGCCCAGTACGACAGCCTCGGGCGGCTGAGGGACGCGACCGGTGTGCAGGTGCCGGGTGTGCTCGACGACCTCTACGCCGACGCCGCCGACCGCGAGCTCGGCGTGACGTGGAAGGGCGCCAAGCCGACGTTCGCACTGTGGGCCCCGACGGCCCGCGACGTCGACCTGCTCGTCTGGCCCGCCGGTAGCGGGACGGGCGAGCCACAGCGCGTGCAGGCCCGTAAGGACGACGACGGCGTCTGGACGGTGCGCGGCGACCGGCGGTGGACCGGCGCCCAGTATCTCTACGACGTGACGGTGTACGCGCCGAGCACCGGTGCGGTGGAGACGAACCGCGTCACCGACCCCTACTCGGTGGCGCTCACGCTCAACTCCACCCGGTCCGTGGCGGTCGACCTCTCCGACCCCGCCCTCGCCCCGCGGCAGTGGAGCCGCAGCCCGTCCCCGGCCCTGCCCCGGGCGGTGGACTCGACGATCTACGAGCTGCACGTGCGGGACTTCTCGATCGGCGACGCGTCGGTGCCGGCAGCGCACCGCGGTACCTACCTCGCCTTCGCCGACGAGGGGGCCGGCCGCACGCACCTGCGCGAGCTGGCCGACGCCGGCCTCAACACGGTCCACCTGCTCCCGACCTTCGACATCACGTCGGTCGAGGAGGACCGGGCGAAGCAGGCGACACCGCAGTGCGACCTGCGGTCGTACGCCCCCGACTCGACCGAGCAGCAGGCGTGCGTCACCGCCGTCGCGGCCCAGGACGGGTTCAACTGGGGCTACGACCCGTACCACTGGATGGCGCCCGAGGGCTCATACGCGACGAAGGCGGACGGGGGTGACCGGGTCGTCGAGTTCCGCACGATGGTCGGTGCCCTGCACGCGGACGGTCTGCGCGTGGTGCTCGACCAGGTCTACAACCACACGACGTCGTCCGGGCAGGCGTCCAACGCCGTCCTCGACCGGGTGGTGCCCGGGTACTACCACCGTCTCGACGTGGTGGGGAACGTGGAGACGTCGACCTGCTGCCAGAACATCGCCACCGAGCACACGATGGCGGGCAAGGCCATGGTCGACGCGACCGTGCTCTGGGCACGTCAGTACAAGGTGGACGGTTTCCGCTTCGACCTGATGGGCCACCACTCGCGGCAGAACATGATCGACGTGCGAGAGGCCCTCGACAGGCTCACGCTGCGCCGGGACGGCGTCGACGGCAAGAGCATCTACCTGTACGGGGAGGGCTGGAACTTCGGCGAGGTTGCCGACAACGCCCGCTTCACCCAGGCGACGCAGGGCCAGCTCGGCGGCACGGGGATCGGCACGTTCTCCGACCGCCTGCGTGACGCGGTGCGCGGCGGCGGACCCTTCGACGAGGACCCGAGGGTCCAGGGACTGGGCTCGGGCCTGGCGGGTGCGCCGAACGGCGCGCCGGTCAACGGCGACGCCACCCAGCAGGCGGCCGCGCTGGCACACGCGACGGACCTGGTGCAGCTGGGCCTGGCCGGGAACCTGCGCTCCTTCACCTTCACCGACTCCTCGGGAGAGCAGGTGCGCGGCGACCAGGTCGACTACAACGGCTCGCCGGCGGGCTACGCCGACGCACCCGTCGAGGTGGTCACGTACGTCGACGCCCACGACAACGAGACCCTCTGGGACGCGTTGACGTACAAGCTCCCGCAGGACACCCCGATGGACGCGCGGATCAGGATGAACACCCTGTCGCTCGCGACGACCACGCTCTCGCAGACGCCGTCGTTCTGGCACGCCGGCGCCGACCTGCTGCGCAGCAAGTCGCTGGATCGCAACTCGTACGACTCGGGCGACTGGTTCAACACGCTGGACTGGACGGGCGCGGACAACGGGTTCGGGCACGGTCTGCCGCCGAAGCGGGACAACGAGGCCAAGTGGGACTTCCAGCGACCCCTGCTGGCTGACCCCGCGCTGAAGCCGACCGCGGCCCAGGTGGCGACCGCGTCGGCGCAGGCGCAGGACCTGCTGGAGCTGCGCGAGGCGACCCCGCTGCTGCGGCTCGGCTCGGCCGACCTGATCCGGCAGAAGGTGACGTTCCCCGTCAGCGGCACGCCGCTCGCCACGTCGGGCGTGGTCGTGATGCGGATCGACGACGAGGTCGGCCGTGACGTCGACCGCCGCCTCGACGGGGCCCTGCTGGTCCTCAACGCCGGCCCGGACACGGTCACGCAGCAGGTCCCCGGCCTGGCGGGGGAGCGTCTGGCGCTGTCGCCCGTCCAGGCGCAGGGATCGGACCCGGTCGTCCGCACGACCAGCTGGGACTCCTCGGCCGGTGCCGTGACCATCCCGGGGCGGACCGTGGCGGTGCTCCTGCAGCCGTGAGCCACCCCCGCCGGCGTCGACGCCCGCGCGTTTTGACCCCACGCGAGCGCCACAGGTAGTCTGACGAGTCGTTGTGTCCCCTGGCCGCGTGCGTGTGGGGGGCCGCGACCACCCTCCCGCAACGGAACGAAGGCCTACGACTGTGCGTACGTACACCCCCAAGCCCGCCGACGTCGAGCGTCAGTGGCACGTCATCGACGCGTCCGACGTCGTCCTCGGTCGCCTGGCGGCCCAGACCGCCACGCTGCTGCGGGGCAAGCACAAGCCGGTCTTCGCGCCGCACGTCGACACCGGTGACTTCGTCATCATCATCAACGCCGACAAGGTCGCCCTGACGGGCAACAAGCGCGAGCAGAAGCTCGCCTACCGGCACTCCGGCTACCCGGGCGGCCTCAAGGCCGTCGGCTACGCCCACCTGCTGGAGGACGACCCCCAGAAGGCCGTCGAGAAGGCGGTCCGGGGCATGCTCCCGAAGACCACCCTCGGTCGCCAGATGCTCCGCAAGCTCAAGGTCTACGCGGGTCCCGAGCACCCGCACTCGGCGCAGCAGCCGCAGGCCTTCGAGATCACCCAGGTCGCGCAGTAGTCCGCCACGCGCACCCCCGACACCCCCAGCACAGCCCAGAGGAGAACCGTGGCCGAGCCCACCGCAGCGCCCGCACCTGAGGTCGCCGACGACGTCGACGACGCGCCCAGCAGCTACACCACCGCCACCCCCGGCACCCAGGGCGGCGGCGCCTCGATCACCGCCCCCGGCGCGGCCACCGGCCGCCGCAAGCAGGCCGTGGCCCGGGTCCGCCTGGTTCCCGGTACCGGCCAGTGGACGATCAACGGCCGCGACCTCGCGACGTACTTCCCGAACAAGGTGCACCAGCAGTCGGTCAACGACCCGTTCACCCTGCTCGAGCTCGAGGGCCGCTTCGACGTCATCGCGCGCATCGGCGGCGGTGGCCCGTCCGGCCAGGCCGGTGCGCTGCGGCTCGGCATCGCCCGTGCGCTCAACCAGATCGACATCGAGGCGAACCGGGCCGAGCTGAAGAAGGCCGGTTTCCTGAGCCGCGACGCCAGGGTCAAGGAGCGCAAGAAGGCCGGTCTCAAGAAGGCCCGCAAGGCCCCCCAGTACAGCAAGCGCTGATCCTGCGCCGCCCGCTCGGGCGGCAGAGGTTCCGCACGGCGACGGCCCCGGGAGTACGCTCCCGGGGCCGTTCGCGTGCAGGACAGCACCGACTAGGAGGAACACCAGTGGGACGACTCTTCGGTACGGACGGCGTCCGTGGCCTGGCCAACGTGGACGTGACGGCCGAGCTCGCGCTCGACCTGGCCGTGGCCGCCGCGCACGTGCTCGGAGAGGTCGGGCAGTTCGAGGGCCACCGTCCCCTGGCCGTCGTGGGTCGTGACCCGCGGGCGTCCGGCGAGTTCCTCTCCGCCGCCGTCACCGCGGGGCTCGCGAGTGCAGGGGTCGACGTCGAGGACGTGGGTGTGCTCCCGACCCCGGGGGTCGCCCACCTCGTCGCGGCCCGCGGCGCGGACCTCGGCGTGATGCTGTCCGCGTCTCACAACCCGATGCCCGACAACGGCATCAAGTTCTTCGCCGCCGGTGGCCACAAGCTGCCCGATGCCATCGAGAACGCCATCGAGGCGCGCCTGCGCGAGCCGTGGGAGCGGCCCACGGGCCGGAAGGTCGGGCGCCTGCTGCCGGTGACCGACGCGACGGCGATGTACACCGAGCACCTCGTCTCGACGCTGAAGAACGGCCTGGACGGCCTCAAGGTCGTCGTCGACTGCGCGCACGGCGCGGCGAGCCGCGTCGGGCCGGACGCCCTGCGGGGAGCCGGCGCCGAGGTCGTCGTCATCGGTGCCGACCCGGACGGCCTCAACATCAACGACGGGTGCGGGTCGACGCACCTGGAGCCCCTGCAGCGGGCCGTCGTCGAGCACCGCGCGGACGCCGGGATCGCCTACGACGGCGACGCCGACCGGTGCCTGGCGGTCGACGCGGCCGGCGACGTGGTCGACGGCGACCAGATCATGGGCGTGCTCGCCCTCGCCCTCGCCGACCGCGGCGCCCTCGCCGGCTCCACGCTCGTCACCACCGTGATGAGCAACCTGGGCCTCACGCTGGCGATGCGCGCTGCCGGGATCACGACCGTCCAGACCGCCGTCGGCGACCGCTACGTGCTCGAGGAGATGCGTCGTGGCGGCTACAACCTGGGCGGCGAGCAGTCGGGCCACGTGCTGATGACCGACCACGCCACGACCGGTGACGGCGTCCTGACCAGCCTCCACCTGCTCGGCCGTCTGGCCGAGAAGGGCACGACGCTCGCCGAGCTCGCGTCCGGGGTGCAGCGTCTGCCCCAGGTGCTGGTCAACGTCGCCGGGGTGGACAAGGCACGTGCGGGCAGCGACGAGCACGTGGTCGCCGCCGTGGCCGACGCCGAGCAGCGGCTGGGCGGTACCGGTCGCGTCCTGCTGCGCCCGTCCGGCACGGAGTCCCTGGTCCGCGTGATGGTCGAGGCGGCCGAGCAGGCGGAGGCGGAGACGACGGCCGCTCTGCTCGCCGACGTGGTCAGGACCCGACTGGCGCTGTAGGCAGCGTCCGGCTCGACCGGCGACGACCGATCACGAGTCCGGACCACCGCTGTACGAGCAGGGTGACGACGCCCGCCAGCACCATGCCGGAGAGGTTGACGGCCAGCTGGCTCGCGGAGCCGACGATCTCGGAGCGGTCGAGGAACGCCAGGCCGAGGGCCAGGTTCCCCGCCGCGGGCACCGTGGTGACCGAGATGAAGACCCCGACGAGAACGTTCGACCTCCCGCTCGTCAGGGACAGCACGCCGGCCACCCCCGCCAGCACGGCCACCACGACCGACCAGCGGTCCGGGTGCCAGATGAACGCCGTCTGAGGCCGCGGCGCGAGCACGTCGTCGATCGTCACCCAGCCGGCCCCGCGGGCCACGAGGGCGGCCAGGAGCGCCACCGCCACCGCCACGGCCAGCCCCGACACCAGCAGCAGCAGAGCGTCCCGTGCTAGCCGGGGGTGCCGGAGCACGACCGCGACGGCCACCGCCATCACGGGCGCGAACTCCGGGCCGAGCACCATCGCCCCGATGACGAGGATGGACGAGTCGAGCACCACGGCGATCGCGGCCAGCACGGTGGCGAGAGAGAGGAAGACGAAGAAGGCCCACGAGCGCCGGGCCCCCTCGGCCGCCTGCTCCGCCACGACCGGCCAGACCACGCCGTCGTCGGGTGCACCGACGGCCTCGTGCTCCGCGATGCGGGCGCGCCGGTTCGGAGCCGCGTCGACGGTCTCCAGCGAGAGCGTCCCGTGCTCGGTGACCCCGCTCGCGTCGAGCCGGGCGAGGAACTCCGTCGCGCACTCGCGTGGCACGTCGCACAGCACGGCGTCGCCGTCCGGGTGCCGGGCGGCGGCGGGCAGCACGACCAGGCCGGTCACGCGGGGGTCGTCGAGAACGGCGAGGACCGTGTCGGTCAGGTCCGCCGGCATGGTCATCCGCAGGTGCAGCACGCGCACATCGTGCCCCACGTCGCCGGGCGGGTCAGATCTTGCGGAGACGCACCCTGCTCACGGCGTGGTCGCGGTCCTTGGTGAGCACGAGCGTGGCCCGGGCGCGCGTCGGCAGGATGTTCTCGACCAGGTTGCGCTCGTTGATCTCGCCCCAGATGCGCTCCGCGGTCTCCACCGCCTCCGCGTCGCTCAGCCCGGCGTAGCGGCGGAAGTACGACTCGGGACGGCTGAACGCCGTCTCGCGCAGCCGCAGGAAGCGGTCGACGTACCAGGACCTCACGTCGGACGTGCGGGCGTCGACGTAGATGGAGAAGTCGAAGTAGTCGCTGACGGCCATGCCCTGCCGGCCGTCGGTCCGGGCACGCGCGGGCTGCAGCACGTTGAGACCCTCGAGGATGAGCACGTCAGGCTGCCGAACCACGATGTCGGCACCCGGGACGATGTCGTACGTGAGGTGCGAGTAGAGGGGGGCCCTAACCTCGGGGGCTCCCGACTTGACGTCCGAGACGAAGCGCATCAGCGCCCGTCGGTCGTAGCTCTCGGGAAAGCCCTTGCGTCCCAACAGGCCTCGTCGCTCCAGCTCGGCATTCGGGTGCAGGAAGCCGTCGGTGGTGACGAGCTCGACGCGCGGGGTGTCGGGCCAGCGCGCGAGCATCTCCCGCAGGATGCGGGCCGTCGTCGACTTGCCGACCGCCACCGAGCCGGCGATGCCGATCACGAAGGGCGTCCGCGCCGGTGCCTCGCCGAGGAACGTGGTGGTGGCCGAGTGCAGCGCCGCGGACCCGGCCACGTACAGGTTGAGCAGCCGCGACAGGGGCAGGAACACGTCCTCGACCTCGGCCAGGTCGATGCGCTCGCCGAGCCCCCGCAGACGCGCCACGTCGGTCTCGGTCAGCGGCAGGGGAGTGGAGGCCTTCAGCGCGCTCCACGCCGGACGGTCCATCTCGACGTACGGGGACGTGGTCGCCCCCTGGCCGGAGGACACCGTGGTCGAGGTCACGCTGGGCATTCTGCCCTGCCGCCCCCCGTTAGGCTCTCGCGCATGTGCGGAATCGTGGGATACGTGGGTCGCCCGGGGCTCGACGGCGCCGGGAGCGCCAAGGCGCTGGACGTGGTGATGGAGGGTCTCGCCAGGCTGGAGTACCGCGGCTACGACTCCGCGGGCGTGGCCCTGGTGACGCCGGACGGGCTGGCGACGGCGAAGAAGGCCGGCAAGCTCGTCAACCTCACCGCCGAGCTGGAGGCCACGCCCCTGCCGGCGGCCACCACGGGCATCGGGCACACCCGCTGGGCCACGCATGGTGGCCCCACCGACGAGAACGCCCACCCCCACGTGGGTGGCGACGACCGTCGGCTGGCGCTGATCCACAACGGCATCATCGAGAACTTCGCGGTGCTGAAGGCGGAGCTGGTCGCCGACGGCGTGGAGTTCGAGTCGGAGACGGACACCGAGGTCGCCGCGCACCTGGTGGCGCGTGCCTACAGCGACACCAAGGACCTGACGGAGGCCATGCGCCTCGTGTGCAACCGCCTCGAGGGAGCCTTCACCCTGCTCGCACTGCACGTTGACCAGCCCGACACGGTGGTGGGTGCGCGGCGGAACTCGCCACTCGTCGTCGGGCTCGGCGACGGCGAGAACTTCCTCGGGTCCGACGTCGCCGCCTTCATCTCGCACAGCCGAGACGCCGTGGAGCTGGGGCAGGACCAGATCGCCACGATCACGCCGGACGAGGTCCACATCATCGGGTTCGACGGCGAGCCGGTGGAGGGCAAGCACTTCCACGTCGACTGGGACGCGGCGGCCGCCGAGAAGGGCGGCTTCCCGAACTTCATGACCAAGGAGATCCACGACCAGCCGCACGCCGTGGCCGACACGCTGCTCGGACGGACGGACGCCGACGGCCGCCTGGTGCTGGACGAGCTCCGCATCGACGAGGACGTCCTGCGTCGGGTCCAGCGCGTCGTCGTGCTCGCCTGCGGCACCTCCGCGTACGCCGGCCAGGTCGCGAAGTACGCCATCGAGCACTGGACGCGTGTGCCGGTCGAGGTCGAGCTGTCGCACGAGTTCCGGTACCGGGACCCGGTGGTGGACGAGACCACCCTCGTCGTGGCGATCTCCCAGTCCGGCGAGACGATGGACACGCTGATGGCGGTCAGGTACGCCCGTGAGCAGGGCGCCCTCGTCGTGGCGATCTGCAACACGCACGGGTCGTCCATCCCGCGCGAGAGCGACGGTGTGCTCTACACGCACGCAGGGCCCGAGATCGCCGTCGCGTCGACGAAGGCCTTCCTGGCCCAGATCACGGCCTGCTACCTGCTCGGCCTGTACCTCGCCACGCTGCGCGGCGGTTCCCGGTCGGAGACCGTGGACGAGGTCATGCACGAGCTGGCGCTGATGCCCGACCGGATCCAGGAGGTGCTCGACCGGCTCGACCACGTGCGGGAGATCGCGCACTGGATGGCCGACACCCGGTCGGTGCTGTTCCTCGGACGCCACGTCGGCTTCCCCGTCGCGATGGAGGGTGCGCTCAAGCTCAAGGAGCTCGCGTACATCCACGCCGAGGGATTCGCGGCCGGCGAGCTGAAGCACGGCCCGATCGCGCTGATCGAGCCGGGACAGCCGGTGTTCGTCGTCGTCCCCTCGCCGCGCGGCGAGAACTCCCTGCACGCGAAGGTGGTCTCCAACATCCAGGAGATCCGCGCCCGCGGGGCCCGGACGCTGGTGATCGCCGAGGACGGGGACGACGACGTGACCCCCTACGCCGAGGAGGTCATCCGGATCCCGCAGTGCCCGCCGCTGCTCGCCCCGCTCCTCGCGGTCGTCCCCCTCCAGGTGTTCGCCTGCGAGCTGGCCACGGCCAAGGGCCTCGACGTCGACCAGCCGCGCAACCTGGCCAAGTCGGTCACGGTCGAGTAGCCGTGATCGTCGGGGTGGGCATCGACGTGGTCGACGTGGACCGCTTCACCGCGCAGCTGGAACGGGTCCACGGTCTCGCGGACCGGTTGTTCACGGTCGAGGAGCAGGGACTGGCTCCCGCGTCGATGGCGGCGCGCTTCGCCGCGAAGGAGGCCGTGGCCAAGGCCCTGGGCGCCCCGGTCGGCCTGCGCTGGCGGGACGTGACGGTGCGCCGGCTCGACGGCGGCAGGCCGGTGCTCGACGTGCGCGGCACCGTGGCGGCACGGGCTGCCGAGCTGGGCGTCGCCACCTTCCACCTCTCGCTGAGCCACGACGCGGGGATCGCGTCCGCCGTCGTCGTGGCGGAGCGCGCGGACACTCCCGAGCCGGCCGCGGCCGAGAGCGCCGGCACGACGTGATCCGGGCGCACGCCGTCGAGGCGGTCCGGCGCGCCGAGTCGGCCGCCATGGTGGACCTGCCCGACGGCGTGCTGATGCAGCGGGCCGCGTCCGCGCTCGCCTCCGCGCTCGCCGGGGTGCTCCGCGAGCGCTCCGGTGGGGTGTACGGGCGCTCGGTCGTCCTGCTCGTCGGTCCGGGAGCCAACGGCGGTGACGCGCTGTGGGCGGGTGCTCGCCTGTCCGACCGGGGAGCGCGGGTGACGGCCCTGATGACCCACGAGCGGCCGCACGCCGGGGGCCTGGCGGGTCTGGTCGCCGCCGGGGGACGGGTCGTGGACGCGACAGCCGGCGCTGACGTCCAGCACCTGCTCGGCCGCGCCGACGTGGTCGTCGACGGGTTGCTGGGCATCGGCGGGCGCGCGGGCCTGCGTGGCGTGGCGGCCGAGGTGGCCGAGGTGGCCTCACGCGTGGCGGCGTCGGCCACGCTGGTCGCCGTGGACCTGCCCAGCGGGGTGGACCCCGATGGCGGGACGCTCGACGGCCCCCACGTGCGGGCGGACCTGACCGTGACGTTCGGCGCCGCCAAGCCGTGCCTGCTGCTGCCGCCCGCTGCGGCGGCCGCGGGGCAGGTCCAGGTGGTCGACATCGGGCTCGAGGGCCGCGAGCTGGGCGAACCGGCCGTCAGCCGTCTCGAGGCGGGTGACGTGGCGCGGCTGTGGCCCGTCCCGGGGAGGGACGACGACAAGTACTCGCGAGGCGTGCTCGGCGTCGTGGCGGGGGGTGCGACGTACACCGGGGCCGCGGTGCTGAGCACCGGCGCCGCCGTCCGGTCGGGAGCAGGCATGGTCCGCTACGTCGGGCCGGGGCAGCCCACCGACCTGGTCCGCGCGGCCTGGCCCGAGGTCGTGCCGGGCCGCGGCCGCGTGCAGGCGTGGGTCCTCGGTCCGGGCGTCGACCCCGGCGACGAGGGGCAGGCGGAAGCGGTTCGGACGGCCCTCGCCGGCGACCAGCCCTGTCTGGTGGACGCCGGCGCGCTGACCGTGCTCGCCGCGGCCCGGAGCGAGGGGGCCGAGGTGTCCGCCGCGCTCCTGCTCACCCCTCACGCCGGCGAGCTGGCCCGCCTGCTCTCCGACCTGGGGGAGGGGTCGCCTTCCCGCGACGAGGTCGAGTCGGCGCCGTTGCGGCACGCACGGGCCGCGGTCGAGGCGACCGGCGCGACGGTGCTTCTGAAGGGGGCGACCACGCTGGTCGTGTCCCCGGACGGCCGGGTGCTGACCCAGGACTCCGCGTCGCACTGGCTGGCGACGGCCGGGTCGGGGGACGTGCTCGCCGGTCTCACCGGGACGCTGCTCGCCGGCGGGCTCGAGCCCGTGGAGGCGGCCGGCGCGGCCGTCGTCGTGCACGGCCTCGCGGCTGAGGCGGCCTCGGCCGGCGGTCCGTTCAGCGCCGGGATGCTCGTCGACCGGCTCCCGGCCGTGGTCGCCGGGTTGCTGTCACGCCTGGGGTGACCCGCTCAGCGACCGGAGCCACGCAGGGTCGGCACCGTGACGTCGCCTGCCGGGTCGTAGGCGGCACAGGTCACGACCCGGTCGGAGTACGTGGGGCACGAGGACTTCGTCGGGTGGAAGAAGTAGATCTGGAGCGAGGAGTCGGAGTACGGGATGGTCGCGAACTCCTCGAACCGCTCGACGCAGCCGGCCTCCGCCTCGGTCCGGACCTGCTCGTCGCCCGGGTAGGTGCTGGGCGAGCTGAGGTCGGAGGCGGTGTAGGCCTCGCCGAAGTGCGGCTGGGTGCAGGGGACGATGTCCGCGTTCACGACCTCGTCCGCCCCCGGCTTGTCGAAGCAGTCCCCCGGTGTCAGGGACACCACGGCCACCTCCTCGGGCTCTGGGTCGGTCGCCGAGTCCTCCGGGCTGCCGACCTCCGCGACGCTCCCTGACTCCGCGACGGTCGAGGGCTCGTCCACGAGCGAGCCGATGACGGCGAGGACGGCGATCACGGCGATCACGGTCATCCACCGGACGCGACCAGACCGCCGATCGCCAGGCCGCGCCCCTTGTCGCCGGTCCTCCTGACCTGCACGAGCGCGACGATCGCGAGGACCACGCTGGGGACGGCAGCGGCGAGCAGGCCGAGCACGAGGGAGGCGATGTCCAGGGGGTTGGTCCGGCGCCGGCCCGGCGCTGGGACCACGGAATGACTCGAGGGCGGCGGCACCGGCGCGTGCACAGACGGTGGCGTGGTCGTGCTCATCGTGGTGCCCCGTGACTCGTTCGGCGCCCTCCTCGGGCCGGGACAGTATGCCGGAGGATCGGGGCGACCTGTCACGTTCTCCACCTGTCTGACCGTGCATGCCGGGTCGTTGACTGTCGTCACGAGGTGTCAATACCTTGAGGTATGCACCTGACCCCGTCGGCCCACGTCGACACGTACTGCCGGGACCACCTCCCACCGTCCGAGCAGTGGCCCGAGCTGGTGTTCGACGTGCCGGAGGTGCGCTACCCGGACCGGTTGAACTGCGCCGTGGAGCTGCTGGATGCCGTGGTCGCCGAGCTCGGTCCCGACCGGCCGTGCCTGCTGGCACCGGGGGGGCCCACGTGGTCCTACGGCGACCTCTTGGCGGCCTCGAACCGGATCGCGAACGTCCTGGTCGACGACCACGGGGTGGTGCCGGGCAACCGCGTGCTGCTGCGCGGCCCGAACACCCCGCTCCTGGTGGCGTGCTGGATGGCCGTGCTCAAGGCCGGGGCCGTCGTGGTCACGACCATGCCGTTGCTGCGGCCGCGGGAGCTGGTCACGATCGACGAGATCGCCTCGATCGACCTCAGCCTGTGCGACCACCGGTTCGTCGCGGACCTGACGGCGGCCGGCCTCGACGCTCCCACCCTGGTCTACGGCGGTGACGGTGCGGACGACCTGGTCGCCACCTCCGCCTCCCGTTCCGAGGCGTTCGAGAACGTCGCGACCGCGGCGGACGACGTGGCCCTGCTGGCCTTCACGTCCGGCACGACCGGCCGCCCCAAGGCCACCATGCACTTCCACCGGGACGTGCTCGCGAACGCCGACACCTTCTCGCGGTACGTGCTGCGTCCCACGTCCGACGACGTGTTCACCGGCACGCCGCCGCTGGCGTTCACCTTCGGTCTCGGTGGACTGGTGGTCTTCCCGCTGCGCGTGGGCGCCTCGACCCTGCTGATCGAGAAGGCCACCCCCGCGGAGCTGGCGCGGCACATCCACGAGCACCGGGTGACGATCTGCTTCACGGCTCCCACGGCGTACCGCGCGATGCTGGCGGCGGGCGACCACGGGCTGCTGTCGAGCCTGCGCGAGGCGGTGTCGGCCGGCGAGCACCTGCCCGCACCGACCTGGACGGCGTTCCACGAGGCGACTGGAGTGCGTCTGATCAACGGGATCGGGTCGACGGAGATGCTGCACATCTTCATCGCGTCGTCGGGCGACGACATCCGGCCGGGGTCCACCGGACGGGCGGTGCCGGGCTTCACCGCGCGGGTCATCGCGCCCGACGGGACGCCGCTGCCCCCGGGTGAGATCGGTCGCCTCGCGGTGAAGGGCCCGACGGGGTGCCGCTACCTCTCCGACCCGCGCCAGCTCGCCTACGTCCACGACGGGTGGAACGTCACCGGTGACACCTTCACGCAGGACGAGGACGGGTACTTCTGGTACCAGGCGCGCAGCGACGACATGATCGTGTCGTCGGGGTACAACATCGCCGCGCCCGAGGTGGAGGAGGCGCTGCTCCAGCACGCGGACGTGAGCGAGTGCGGAGTGGTGGGGGTGCCCGACGAGGCGAGGGGTGCGATCGTCAAGGCGTTCGTCGTGCTGCGCGAGGGCGTGGCCCCCGACGACGGGACCGCCCACCGCCTCCAGGACTTCGTCAAGGCGACCATCGCGCCCTACAAGTACCCCCGGGCCGTCGAGTTCGTGGAGGCGCTGCCCAGGACGGCGACGGGCAAGCTGCAGCGGTTCCGCTTGCGCGACACCACGATCGGCACCTGACGCGTGCCCGACATCCCTCCCCGGCAGCTGATCACGTCCCTGTACGGCCTGTACGGCAGGACGCAGCAAGGGCTGTCGGTGGCCTCGCTGGTGCGGATGATGGCGGAGCTCGGCGTCGACGCCGCCGCCGTCCGCTCGTCTGTGTCGCGGCTCAAGAGACGTGACGTGCTCCGCAGCACTCAGGTCGCCGGGCGAGCCGGCTACGCCCTCGCGCCCTCGGCCCTGGAGATGCTGCGCGAGGGGGACCGCCGGATCTTCTCCAGGCCGAGGGCGACTGCCGAGGACGGGTGGCTGGTCGTGGTGTTCTCGGTGCCCGAGTCGGAGCGGGAGAAGCGACACGCCCTGCGCTCGCAGCTCGCGCGCCTCGGCTTCGGCACCGTGGCCCCCGGCGTGTGGGTCGCGCCGGGGACCCTCCACGAGGAGACCGTCCGGGCCTTCGACCGGCTCTCCCTGACGGCGTTCACGGAGTTCTTCCGCGGCGCCCACCTGGGGCCCGGCGACGTCAGCAGCCGAGTCGGGACGTGGTGGGACCTGGGTGAGCTCGAGAGCCTGTACCAGGAGTTCCTGGACCGGTACGAGGCCGCGGGAGCCGGGGGAGCGGACGGGACGGCCGACCCCGGGAGCGCCTTCCGCGCCTACGTGCCGATGCTCACGCAGTGGAGGCGCCTGCCGTACCTGGATCCCGGGCTCCCGCTCGACCACCTGCCCGACGACTGGCCCGGGGTGCGAGCCGGTGACCTCTTCGCGACGGTCGACGCCCGGCTGCGAGAGCCCGCCGAGAAGCACGCGCGGTCGATGCTCGCAGAGCCGCCGGGCTAGTCGAGGTCGGAGAAGAGCGTGAGCTGGACGCCCTCCGGGGTGGACAGGCGCAGGTTGCGCTGGTTCCACGGGGTCACGGACGACGCAGCCATGGGCTCGAAACCCGCTGCGGCGAGACGAGCCGCGGCGGCGTCGGACTCGTCGACGTGCAGGGCGACCCGGACGCGCGAGGGGGCAGGGCGCCCGACCTCGACCTCGTCCACGAAGGCGGCGTGGCCGGGTTCGAGCAGCTCGAGGGTGGCGCGGCCCGCGTCCAGCACGACCCCACGGCCGGACGGGTGGTCCCAGGAGTCCGTCACCTGCATGCCCAGGGCGTTGCGGTAGGCGGCGACCGCGGCGTCGAGGTCGTCGACGGTCAGCGCGAGACGCAGCTCGCGCACCCCACCCTGGGACCCGCTGGTCGGGGCGCCGTCGTCCGTCATCTCGTCTCCCTCGCCGGACCCGCTTCGTCGTCCACCACGGCGACGCCCTGCACCTCCACGAGCGCCTCCGCGTCCCAGAGCCGGGAGACGCCGATGCCCGCCATCGCCGGGTAGTCGGTGCCCACCAGCCGGCGCCAGACCCCGCCGATCTCTCGCGCGTTGGCACGGTAGTCGTCCATGTCGACGACGTACACCGTCAGCATGACCAGGTCGGCCGGGGTGCCGCCCGCCGCGCCGAGAGCGGTCAGCAGGTTGCCGAGCGCCTGCTCGAACTGCGACACCACGTCGTCGCCGACCACCCGCCCGTCCGGGTCGAGTGCGGTCTGGCCGGCCAGGTGGACGGTCGTGCCGGGGCGAGCCCGCACGGCGTGGCTGAAACCCCTCGGGTGCGCGAGCCCGGGCACGTCGACACGCTCGTTCACGACTGCACCGCCCCTCCGTCGACGTTGACGCCCTGTCCGTTGACGCCGCCGTTCCGCACCAGCAGGGCGACGACGTCGGCGACCTCTGCGGGGGTGATGAGGCGACCGATCGGCTGCCTGCCGGCCAGCGCCTCCCGTGCCTGCTCGGGCGACCTGCCGCTGCGTTGCGAGACCGCCGCGACCGTCGCGTCGGTCATAGGGGTGTCGACGTACCCAGGGCACACCGCGTTGACCGTCACCCCGGTGCGTGCCACCTCGGCGGCCGCCGACCGCACCAGCCCCAGCACGCCGTGCTTGCTGGCGCTGTAGGCGCTCACCTGTGCCTCGCCGCGCTTGGCGGCCACGGAGGCCACCACCACCACACGGCCCCAGCCGCTCTCGAGCATGCCCGGCAGGGCCCGCCGCAGGCAGCGGAAGGGGGCGGTGAGGTTCAGGTCGAGCATGCGCTGCCAGTCGGAGTCACTCGTGCTCACGACTGGCGCGGCCACACCCGCCCCGGCGGCGGCGACCAGCACCTCGACCGGTCCCCACTGCGCCTCGGTGACGGTGAAGGCGGCCTCGAGCTGGTCGGCGTCGGTGACGTCGGCGGGAACCACCAGGGCGGGACCGACCACGCTCTCGGCCACACGCTCGAGGGCGGTGCGGTCCCTGGCGACGAGCGCGACCCGGTGTCCGTCACGTGAGAGCCGTTGCGCCGCAGCGGCTCCGATGCCGCTGCTCGCTCCCGTCACGAGCGCGGTCCTGGCGGGGAGGCCGGTCGGCTCGCTCACCGGAAGGCCGGGATGCCGGTCACGGCGGCGCCGACGCTGAGCAGGTGCATCTCCTCGGTGCCCTCGTACGTGAGCACGGTCTCGAGGTTGTTCATGTGCCGCATCACGCTGTGGTCCAACGTGATCCCGGCGCCACCCAGTAGCGTGCGAGCTGACCGCGCGACCTCGATCGCGGACCGCACGTTGGTGAGCTTGCCGTAGCTGACCTGGACCGGCTCCAGCCGTCCGTCGTCCTTGAGCCGACCGATCTGCAGCGCCACGAGTGACGCGTTGCCGACGGCGACCACCATGTCCGCCAGCTTGCGCTGCGAGAGCTGGAATGCCGCCAGCGGCTTGCCGAACTGCTGGCGCTGCTGGGAGTACTCGAGTGCCTCGGCGTAGCAGGCGCGGGCCGCACCCACCACGCCCCAGAGGATGCCGAAGCGTGCCTCGTTGAGGCAGCTGAGCGGGCCCTTGAGCCCGCGTACCTCGGGGAAGGCGGCGTCGGCGGGCAGTCGCAGGTCCTGGAAGGACAGCTCGGCCGTGATCGACGCGCGCAGCGACAGCTTTCGCTTGATCTCCTGTGCGGCGAACCCGGGGGAGTCGGTCGGGACGACGAACCCGCGGATGCCGTCGTCGGTCTGGGCCCACACGACGGCGACGTCGGCGAGCGTGCCGTTGGTGATCCACATCTTGCTGCCGTTGAGCACCCAGTCGTCACCGTCGCGGCGGGCCCTCGTGCGCATCGACCCCGGGTCGCTGCCCGCGTCGGACTCGGTCAGCCCGAAGCAGCCGAGGGCCTCACCCGTGGCCATCCGGGGGAGCCACTCCTGCCGGTGCTCCTCGGTGCCCCAGCGGTGGATGGCGAACATCGCGAGCGAGCCCTGGACCGAGACGAAGCTGCGCAGCCCGGAGTCGACCGCCTCCAGCTCGCGGCAGGCCACCCCGTAGGAGACCGCGCTGGTGCCGGCGCACCCGTAGCCCTCGAGGTGCATGCCCAGCAGGCCGAGACGGCCGAACTCGGTCGCGAGCTCGCGCGGCAGACCGCCGCCCTCGTACCAGTCGGAGATGTGCGGTGCGAGCTCGGTGTCCGCCATCTTGCGCACCGTGTCACGGATGTCGCGCTCGTCGTCGGTGAGCAGGTCGTCCACGGCGAGGAAGTCGAGCGGGTCCATCATCGGCCTTTCCACTGCGGCGGGCGTCGGGCGGTGAACGCGGCGTGGAACTCCGCGTGGTCGGAGGAGGTCATCAGCAGCGCCTGGGTCATGGCGTCCAGCTCCATCGACGCGTCGAGGGGCATGTCGAGCTCGCGGGTGATCAGCGACTTCGTCTGGGCGTAGGCGAGGGTCGGTCCGTCGGCGAGCCGCCGGGCCAGACGCGCGACGGCGTCGTCGAGGGCGTCGTCGTCCACGAGCTCGCTCACCAGCCCGAACCGGTCGGCGGTCTCGGCGTCGACCGTGTCCCCGAGCATCAGCATCTGCGTCGCCCGTCCGGCGCCGACGACCCGGGGCAGCAGGTAGGCCGCTCCCATGTCGCCTCCCGACAGCCCGACCTTGGTGAACAGGAACGCGAAGCGCCCGGACCGGCCGACCACCCGGAAGTCGGACGCGAGGGCGACCACCGCGCCGGCCCCGGCGGCGATGCCGTGCACGGCGGCGATGATCGGCACCGGACAGGTGCGCATCGCCGCGATCACGTCGCCGGTCATCTTGGTGAAGCCCATCAGGTCGTGGGCGTCCATCGTGAGCAGCTCGCCGATGATCTCGTCGACGTCCCCACCGCCGCAGAAGCCCCTGCCCTCGCCCCGGATCACCAGCACCCGTGTGTCACCGCGGTGCGGCAGCTCGCGCAGCAGGTCACGCAGGTCGGCGTAGCTCTCGAACGTCAGGGCGTTGAGCTTGTCCGGGCGGTTCAGCGTGAGGGTCGCGACACCCTCGTGCACGGACAGGTCGAAGTGCTCCCAGTGGTCGGTGAGGCGGGCTGACGCCCGGTAGCGGCTCACAGCGGACGCGCTCCTTCCCGTGCCTCGCGGACCAGCGCTCGGCCGACGATGGTGCGCTGGACCTCGGAGGCCCCCTCGTAGATCCGAGGTGCGCGCACCTCACGATAGAGACGCTCGAGCAGGTGGCCCCGCTGCAGCGCCCGGGCGCCGTGCAGCTGCACCGCCTGGTCCACCACCTTCTGCGCCGCCTCGGTGGCGAACAGCTTGGCCATGGCCGCCTGCTTCGTGACCTCGCGGGCCGGGTGCGCCGCGGTCGTACGCCGCTGCCGCCGCGTGCACCAGCAGCCGGGCGGCCTCGACCTGCGTCGCCATCTCGGCCAGCGCGTGGGAGACGGCCTGCTGGCGGTGCAGGGGCTCACCGTGCACGTGCCGGGTGGTGCTGAACGCCACCGTCTCGTCCAGCGCTGCCTGGGCCATGCCCACCGCGAAGGCCCCGACGCTGGGGCGGAACAGGTCGAGGGTGCGCATGGCCACCGCGAAGCCGCCGTCCACCTCACCCAGCACGTCGCCGGGCCCGACCCGGACGCCGTCGAGGACCAGGGTGCCGATCGCGTGGGGGGCCAGCAGGTCGAGGTGCTCGCCGCCGAGCCCGGGCGCGTCACCGGCGACGACGAAGGCCGTGACGCCCTTGGCCCGCACGTCGGGGGTGGTGCGGGCGAACACCGCGTAGACGTCCGCCTCGGGGGCGTTGGAGATCCAGGTCTTCACCCCGTGCAGGCGCCAACCGTCACCGTCGGGCTCCGCGCGCAGCGAGAGCGCGGCCGCGTCCGACCCCGCGTCGGGCTCCGAGAGGGCGAACGCGGGGACCACCTCGCCGCTGACCACTCCCGGAAGCCAGCGCTCGACCGCCTCGGGGCCGCCGGCCTGCAGGATCGGGTAGCTGCCCAGGCCCTGCAGGGCCAGGGCGGTCTCCGCCTCGGTGTCGACCCGTGCCAGGTTCTCGCGCAGCAGGCACAGCTGGACGGCGGCAGCGTCGTGCGGGCTGCCGTCCGGTCCGGAGCCGAAGAGCCCGCGCAGCAGGCCGAGGTCGCCCAGCCGGCGGACGAGCGGCCTGTTCACGGACCCGCTGTGCTCCGTCGAGGGCGCGCCCGGCGGCGACCCGAGGTGCTCGAGGGCGGTCCGCCGGACCCACGAGCCGTACGCGACCTGGTCCTCGGTCAGCCCGAACATGTGGGCAGCGTATGGCGGGTTGACAACGTCCGTCAAGAACACAATATAGTCCGAGGGGACGAGAGGAGCCCGTCGTGCGCATCGCCGTGGTCGGAGGGGGCCCGGGGGGCCTGTACTTCTCGCTGCTCGCCCAGCAGCTCGCCCGGCAGGTGGGGACCGAGCACGAGATCACCGTGTGGGAGCGCAACGCGGCCGACGACACCTTCGGTTTCGGCGTGGTGTTCTCCGACGAGACCCTCGGGGGCATCGAGCACGCCGACCCGCTCGTCCACGAGCAGATGCAGGCCGAGTTCGCCCGTTGGGACGACATCGACGTGCACTACCGGGGTGAGGTCGTCACCAGCGGTGGTCACGGGTTCGCCGCGATGTCGCGCCGTCGGCTCCTCGAGATCCTCCAGGCCCGGTGCCTCTCGCTCGACGTGGACCTGCGCTTCTCCACGGTCGCACCGGACATCGAGCAGCTGCGGGGGGAGAACGACCTGGTGGTCGCCGCCGACGGGCTCAACTCCGCGGTGCGCGCCCGCTACGCGGAGGAGTTCGGTCCCACCCTCGACCTGCGCGACTGCCGCTACATGTGGCTCGGCACCGACAAGGTCTTCGACGCCTTCACCTTCGACGTGCGGCAGACCCCGTACGGGGTGATGCAGATGCACGGGTACCCCTACGACGCCAAGGGGTCGACGTTCATCGTCGAGATGAACTCCGCGGTCTGGCGCGCCGCCGGCTTCGAGGAGATCGCTGCGGCCGACCTGGCGCCCGGCGAGTCGGACGAGCCGTCGATCGAGCGCGTCCGCGAGCTCTTCGCGGACGTGCTGGACGGTCACGCCGTGATGGCCAACAACTCGCGCTGGGTCCGGTTCGCCACCGTGCGCAACCGCACGTGGCGCCACGGCAGCGTCGTGCTCCTGGGGGACGCCGCCCACACCGCGCACTTCTCGATCGGCTCCGGCACCAAGCTGGCGATGGAGGACGCCCTGGCGCTCGCGGCGTGCCTGCACGAGGAGCCCGACGTGCCCCGTGCCCTGGAGGCGTACGAGGTCGAGCGCCGTCCGGTCGTCGTCTCGACCCAGCGCGCGGCCCAGGCCAGCCTCGAGTGGTTCGAGGACCTCGGTCAGTACACCCACCAGGAGCCGCTGCAGTTCGCGTTCAACATCATGACCCGCAGCCGCCGGGTCACCCACGAGAACCTGCGTCTGCGCGATCCCGAGTTCGTCGACCGCGTCGACCGGTGGTTCGCGGAGGACCTGCGGAAGGCCGGGCACGCGCCGGGAGACGTGCGGCCGCCCATGTTCCAGCCGCTGCGCCTCGGCGGTCTCGAGCTGCAGAACCGCGTCGTGGTGTCGCCGATGGACATGTACGTGGCGGTCGACGGCATGCCCGGCGACTTCCACCTCACCCACCTCGGCGGGAAGGCGCTCGGAGGGGCCGGGCTGGTGATGACCGAGATGGTCTGCGTCTCGCCCGAGGGCCGGATCACCCCCGGGTGCACCGGGCTGTGGGACGACGCCCAGCGCGACGCCTGGACGCGCATCACGGAGTTCGTGCACGCGGAGTCGAGCGCGAAGATCGGCATCCAGCTGGGGCACTCGGGCGGCAAGGGCTCGACCAAGCTGATGTGGGAGGGGATCGACGAGCCCCTGGACGAGGGCAACTGGCCGGTCGTGGCGGCGTCGCCCGTGGCCTACCGGCCCGGCGTCAACCAAGTGCCCCGCGAGCTCGACCGCGCGGAGATGGACGTGGTCCGCGACCAGTTCGTCGCCGCCACGACACGGGCCGCGGAGGCCGGGTTCGACCTGCTCGAGCTGCACTGCGCGCACGGGTACCTGCTGTCGTCCTTCATCTCTCCCGTCACGAACCTCCGTGACGACGAGTACGGCGGGGACGTCGCGAACCGGCTCCGCTACCCGATGGAGGTGTTCACGGCGATGCGCGAGGCCTGGCCGTCGGACCGGCCGATGACGGTGCGCGTGTCGGCGACCGACTGGCACCCCGACGGCCTGACCCCGGACGAGAGCCTCCAGGTGGCGCAGGCGTTCTCTGACGCCGGGGCCGCCGCCGTCGACGTCTCGACCGGCCAGGTCACCTCGGCGGAGGAACCCGCGTTCGGCCGCTCCTACCAGACGCCGTACGCCGACCGGATCCGAAACCGGACCGGGATCAGCACCATCGCCGTCGGGGTGATCTCCTCGTACGACGACGTGAACTCGATCCTGCTTGCCGGCCGCGCGGACCTCTGCGCGTTGGGCAGGATCCACCTCTACGACCCGAGCTGGACGCTGCACGCGGCGGTCGAGCAGGACTACGACGGCCCGGGGGTCACGTGGCCCCAGCCGTGGCGTGCCGGCCGGCGCAAGCCCCAGACGGGTCGCACGGACGGCCCGCGACCGCGACTCGAGCTGGTGCGCTCGGGCGGCGAGGTCGAGCGCCACCGCCGCTGGCGCCCCTAGCCAGACGTCCTGGCTAGCCCCGTGCCCTCCTCGCGGCGGCCAGGTACTCAGACGGTGTGACCCCCACGGCCTCGCGGAAGTCACGGCTGAAGTGCGCCTGGTCGAACCAGCCGAGATCGGTCGCGAGAGAGGCCAGCTCGGTCACGCTTCCGTCGTCGATCGCGGCTGCCGCGTCCTGGAGCCGGTAGCGCCTGAGCACCCACTTGGGCCCGATGCCGACGTACCGGCGGAAGAGCCGCTGCAGGGCGCGTGGGGACGCCGCGGCCCGGCGTGCGACCTGGTCGGTGCGCGCCAACGAGCGGTCGCCCAGCATCTCGGCGAGGAGGGCGAGCAGGTCGAGGTAGTCCCGGGGCGCCTCCGGGGCCCAAGCCGCGAGGCGGGCGTCGGCGACCTGGGCCCGTTCCTCGTCGTCCGCTTCGGCCAGGACCCCCTGCACCAGGGCGTCGCCGTCCGGTCCGAACACCGAGTGCACCGGCACCACGGTGTCCCGCAGCGGGCGGCCTCCGGTGAAGGCCGCGAAGCCGCCCGGCCGGAAGGTCACCCCGAACACCCGTCCCTCGCCGGCCAGGTCGATCGAGAAGCGACGGCTGACCACCCCGTGCACCAGGCCTGCAGGGAGCGCGACACCGTGGCGCCTGTCGGTCGGTGAGCCGCCGGACTCCACCGCGAGGTTGACGCAGGGATGGGTGAGCACCTCGGACCGGTACGAGGGCTGTGCGCGGCGGTCCCAGCGCACCGACCAGAAGCGCTCCACGAACGGTGCGAGGGAGGCCGCGACGGGGAAGCGGCGCAGGTCGAAGTTCGCCGCCGACTCGCCGCGGCGCAGCACGCCCCCAGTGCCGGTCGTCGGGGTCCTCGTCGCATTCGTCCAAGACGCCACGCGGTGAGCGTAGGGAGGATGGCCGACATGACGATCCGCGACGGTAGGCCCGAGGGCTACACGACCCTGACCCCCTTCCTGGTGACCGACCCCGCGTCCCACGCCATCGAGTTCTACACGGCGGTCTTCGGTGCGGTGGAGGTCTCGCGCACCGAGGGGGAGGACGGCCTGGTGATGCACGCCGAGCTCGACCTCGGCGACGGTCGGCTGCAGCTGAGTGACCCGCTGCCCGCCATGGGGCTGGTCGCACCAGACGGCGGCAACGCGGTGACCGGCTCGATCTGCCTGTACTGCTCGGACGTCGACACGGTCTTCCAGCGGGCCGTCGAGGCGGGCGCGACCGTGTTCGAGGAACCGTCCACGTTCGTGACCGGGGACCGGTTCGCCTCCGTGCTCGACCCGTTCGGTCACCGCTGGGCGATCATGACCAGGGTGGAGGACGTTCCTGCCGACGAGGCGGAGCGCCGGGTCGCGCAGTGGGCGGCCGATCAACGGGCGGACGGGTGACCTACCCGACACCCTGAGCACGGGCGTCGGCCCGTCGGTTACCGGTGAGTCACCGGTTTTGCGACACTGGGTGTGCCATGGACAGCTCCCGCACCGGCCTCGCGCTGCACCCCGCCAGGGTCGTCGTCGACCTCGACGCCGTGCGGGCGAACACGTCCGCGCTCCTCGGGCGGGCCCAGGCTTCGGGCGCGGCGGTGATGGCCGTGGTCAAGGCCGACGCCTACGGGCACGGCCTGGTGCCCTCCGCCCGCGCGGCCGTGGCCGGGGGAGCGACCTGGTTGGGCGTCGCCCACGTGCAGGAGGCCCTCGCGCTGCGGGCGGCCGGCCTGGAGGTCCCCGTCCTGGCCTGGCTGTACTCGCCCGGCGTCGACCTCGGACCTGCCGTCGCCGCGGGCGTCGACCTCTCCGTCAGCGCCCCGTGGGCCGTCGACCAGGTCGTCCGCGCCGCTGTGGCAGCCGGCCGCGCCGCCCGGGTGCACCTGAAGATCGACACCGGGCTCGCTCGGGGAGGTGCCACCGTCCACGACTGGGACGACCTGCTCGCCGCGGTGGCGGGGGCCCGAGCGGAGGGCGCGGTCGAGGTCGTCGGCGTGTGGTCGCACATGGCGCGTGCCGACGAGCCCACCCACCCGACCGTGCTCGCACAGCGGGAGGTGTTCACCTGGGCCGTCGAGGCGGCCGAGCGTGCCGGGCTGCAGCCCGTCCTGCGCCATCTGGCCAACTCGGCGGCCACGCTCACCGCGCCCGACACCCACTTCGACCTGGTGCGCCCGGGGATCGCCGTCTACGGCCTCTCCCCGGTACCTGCCCTGTCCCCGTCCTCGGACCTCGGCCTGCGTCCCGCGATGACGCTGGAGGTCGACCTGGCCCTCGTGAAGGACGTGCCCGCAGGCCAGGGCGTCTCCTACGCCCACGCCTACACGACCCCGGTGCCCACCACCCTCGGTCTGGTGCCGGTGGGGTACGCGGACGGCGTTCCGCGCCACGCCAGCGGTTCCGGCCCGGTGCAGGTCGGCTCGATCCGCACACAGGTGGCCGGCCGCGTCTGCATGGACCAGTTCGTCGTCGACCTCGGCCCCGGCGCCTCGGCCGTGGTCACCGCCGGTGACCGGGCGGTGCTCTTCGGGCCCGGTGACGGTGGTGAGCCGACCGCGCAGGACTGGGCCGACGCCGCCGACACCATCAGCTACGAGATCGTCGCCCGCGTGGCCGGCCGGCTGCCGCGGACCTGGGTCGGCGCCGATGCAGGGGAGTGGACACGATGAGCCGTCGGACGTCACTGGTCTCGTTGGGACTCGGTCTCGCGGCCGCGGGGGCGGGCGCGGCCGCCGGTCTGGCCGTCGAGCGGCTGGCCGTGGGCCGCCCTGTGCTGCAACGGCTCCCGCAGGACGAGGACGAGGTCCCCCTTGGCTCCATCCGCGAGGTGCCGATCGAGGTCGCCGCCGACGACGGCACGCTGCTGCACGTCGAGGTCGACGAGCCGACCGAGCCCGACCCGGACGGCCTCACCGTGGTGTTCAGCCATGGCTACGCGTTGAACCTCGACTCCTGGCACTACCAGCGGCTTGCCCTGCAGGGGCGCGTGCGCACCGTCTGGTGGGACCAGCGGGGGCACGGCCGCTCCGAGCGCGGGCCGGTCGGGTCGGCCACCATCGACCAGGTCGGCGCCGACCTGGCCGCCGTCATCGCCGCGGTCGCACCGTCCGGACCGCTGGTGCTGGTCGGGCACTCGATGGGCGGCATGACGGTGATGTCCCTGGCCGCCAAGGATCCCGAGCACTTCCGCGACCGTGTGGTGGGCGTCGCCCTGCTCTCGACGAGCTCAGGCGGGCTCGAGAACGTCGACCTCGGGCTCGACCGCCTGGGCACGCTGCTGCGCAAGCTCGCGCCCGGGGCGCTGAACCTGCTGTCGCGTCGCCCCCTGCTCGTGGAGCGCACGCGGCGCATCGGCAGCGACCTGGAGGAGGTCATCGTGAAGCGCTGGTCGTACGCCTCCGACGTCGACTCCGACCTGGTCGACTTCACGGCCCGCATGATCGCCGCGACCAAGATCGAGGTGGTCAGCGACTTCCTCCCGGCCTTCGGGATGCACGACAAGCGCGATGCGCTGGAGGGGCTCGGCGACACCGAGACCCTCGTGCTGGTGGGCGACCACGACCTCCTCACGCCGGCCGACCACAGCGAGGAGATCCACCGGGCGCTGCCGCACGCCGAGTTCGCCCTCGTGCGGGACGCCGGCCACCTCGTGATGCTCGAGCACCCCGAGATCGTCACCCCGCACCTGGTCGCGCTGCTGCACCGGGCCCGGGGTCGCATCGACGGCTCCGAGGCGCCCGAGCTCACCGTGCGCACCCGCGTGCGGCGGCCACGCGCCAAGAAGTCCGCCGTGTCGCGTGCGCGCACCCGGACCCGCGACCAGCGCTCCTCGTGACCACGCGCCTGCCCTCGTCCGTCACGTCCGTGGGGAGCCTGGAGGTCGCCACCGCCGAGGAGATGCATGCGCTCGGTGCCCGTCTCGCGCAGCTGCTCAGGCCCGGTGACCTCGTGCTGCTGACCGGCGAGCTCGGTGCCGGGAAGACCACTCTCGCAGCAGGTGTCGGGCGCGCTCTCGACGTGCGCGGACGCGTCACGTCCCCGACCTTCGTCATCGCTCGCGAGCACCCGCCGCTCGGCGACGGCCCCGCCCTGGTGCACGTGGACGCCTACCGGCTCGGCGGCCTCGCCGAGGTGGACGACCTCGACCTCGACTCCTCCCTCGACGACGCCGTCACGCTGGTCGAGTGGGGGCACGGCCTGGTCGAGGACCTCGCCCAGGACCGCCTCGAGGTCACCATCACGCGCGGCGCCGGCGACAGCGGCACGGCATGTGACGCCGCCGACGACCCGCGGACCGTCACGCTGCAGGGCTACGGACCGCGCTGGGAAGGGACCGACCTCCCCGTCTGACGGCCACCTCCCCCTACGCCGCCCCTCACCGATCTGCGACATGGGGCGACCTCGGGCGGGCGGATACGCTCGCCCCGTGCTGCTCGCCCTCGACACCTCCGCCGCGGTCAGCGTCGCCGTCCACGACGGACGGGACGTGCTGGCGTCGCGGTCCGAGCACGACCCGCGCCGCCACGCCGAGCTGCTCGTGCCGATGGTCGAGGCGGTGCTCGCGGACGCCGGGATCGGCCGGGGCGACCTCACCGCGATCGCAGTCGGACGTGGGCCCGGGCCGTTCACCGGTCTGCGTGTGGGACTGGTCACCGCCCGGACCCTCGGTCTCGCGCTCGGCCTGCCGGTCCACGGCGTGACCAGCCTCGACGCCCTGGCGCTCCAGGCCCTGGACGCTGGGATCGCCGCTGCGGGAACGGAGTTCGTCGTCGCCATGGACGCGCGCCGGCGCGAGGTGTACTGGGCCCGCTACCGCGCCACCACGCGTGAAGGCGAGCTCCGGACGCAGGCGGTGACGGATCCGGCGGTCTCGTTGCCGCACGACGTGCCGCTGGAGGGGATGCCCTGCGCGGGACGGGGGACGCACCTCTACCCGGACGTGCTGGTCCCCTCCGCCGTGCCGGCGGTCGCGGGCCTGACGGACCCGTCGGCGGCTGCGCTCGCGCGCCTGGCGGTCGCCGAGCTCGATGCCGGGCACGACGTGCGCGACCCCGTGCCGCTGTACCTGCGGCGCCCCGACGCGGTCGCGTCCGGCGGCGTCAAGAGCGTGCTGGGGTCGGCAACGGGGGGCCGCGCACGTGCCTGAGCGGGCGCACCCGGGCGTCTCCCTCGCGCCCATGCGGTGGTGGCACGTGGAGCAGGTCCGCCCCATCGAGGAGCAGCTGTTCTCGCCGGACACCTGGTCGGCGGAGACGTTCTGGTCGGAGCTGGCCGCACCGCACACCACCTACACCGTCGCTCTGGACCAGGACTGCGACGTCGTCGGGTACGCGGGACTGTCGGTCTCCGGCGCGGACTCCGACGTCCAGACCGTCGCCGTCGCACCCGGTGCGCAGGGACGCGGCCTCGGGCGCCTCCTGCTCTCGACGCTCGTCGACCTGGCCCACGCCCGGGGGGCGACCTCCCTGATGCTGGAGGTGCGCGCCGACAACGAGGCGGCCATCGCCCTCTACGTCGGCGCCGGATTCCGGCGGATCGCCGTGCGCCGCAGGTACTACCAGCCGGGGGACATCGATGCGCACATCATGCGTCTGCGTCCGTTGGTGCCCACGTCGGCCCGGGCCACGTCGTGACGGCCACCCTCGTGACGGCCACCCTCGTCCGCGCGCCGGGGCGCGCCTAGAGTGCTGTGGTGACTCGGACGGACGCCCCGCTGGTGCTCGGCATCGAGACCTCCTGCGACGAGACCGGCGTCGGCCTCGTCCGCGGCGGTGAGCTGCTCGTGGACGCGGTGGCGAGCAGCGTGGACGAGCACGCGCGGTTCGGAGGGGTCGTGCCGGAGGTCGCCAGCCGCGCGCACCTCGAGGCGATGGTCCCGACGATCGAGCGCGCCTGCTTGGGGGCCGGCGTGCGGCTGGCTGACGTGGACGCCGTCGCGGTGACGAGCGGGCCCGGCCTCGCGGGTTCCCTCCTCGTGGGGGTGGCGGCCGCGAAGGCCCTCGCGTACGGCCTGGGCCGTCCCCTCTACGGCGTGAACCACCTGGCGGCGCACGTGGCCGTCGACACCCTGGAGCACGGTCCCCTCCCCGAGCCGTGCCTGGCGCTGCTGGTCTCCGGCGGACACTCGTCGCTGCTCCTGGTGCCGGACGTCACCCACGACATCCGCCCGCTCGGCTCCACGATCGACGACGCGGCCGGCGAGGCGTTCGACAAGGTGGCCCGACTCCTCGGCCTCCCCTTCCCGGGTGGCCCGCACATCGACCGGGTGGCGCGGGAGGGGGACCCTGCGGCGATCGCCTTCCCGCGCGGGCTGTCCTCGGCACGGGACATGGAGAAGCACCGCTACGACGTGTCCTTCTCGGGGCTCAAGACCGCCGTCGCCCGCTGGGTGGAGCAGCGCCGGGCGGACGGCCAGGACGTCCCGGTGGCCGACGTCGCCGCCTCGTTCCAGGAGGCGGTGGTCGACGTCCTGACGCGCAAGGCCGTGCTGGCCTGTCAGGAGAACGGGGTCGGCACGCTGCTCGTCGGGGGAGGTGTCGCCGCGAACTCCAGACTGCGGGCGATGGCCGAAGAACGCTGCGCCGCAGCGGGTATCACGGTCCGCGTGCCTCGCCCCGGCCTGTGTACGGACAACGGTGCGATGGTCGCGGCGCTCGGTGCCCAGATGGTGGCGCGCGGTAGGGCGCCGTCGGAGCTGGGGCTCCCGGCCGACTCGTCGATGCCGGTCGAGCTGGTCCAGGCGTGACGCGACGGCGTCCCCCGGCCCCTCCACGTCGACGACGCCCTGCGCTCGTGCTCGGGGCGCTGCTCACCGTCGTGCTCGCCGGCGCCGGGCTGGCCGCGTGCACGCCCGGCTCAACCGGCCCGGCCCCGACGACGGGGGACCGGTCACCGGCGTCGAGCACTCCGGCCGGGACCGCCGCGTCCCCGTCCGGCGCCGCCCCGGAGCCCCTTCCGTGGGGCCCCCTGCCGCAGGACCTCGCCGACGCCGCCGAGCTCGTGTCCACCTGGACCCCCGAGCAGCTGGCCGGTGGGGTGCTGGTGGCCCGCTACGCCGGGACGGCCGCGTCCACGCCGGCAGCCCTGGTCAGCGAGCTGCACCTCGCCGGCGTGATCGTCATGGGTGACAACGTCGAGGGGGCGGACCAGGTCGAGGCCACCGCGCGGGCCGTGCGGGAGGCTGCGGTCGCGGACCGCCGCGACTGGCCTCCCGTCCTGTCCGTCGACCAGGAGGGCGGTCGGGTCGCCCGGCTCACCGACGAGGTCACCGCCTTCCCGACGCTGATGACGGCGGGCGCGGCGGTCGCCGGTGACGCGAAGACCGGGACGGCCGCCGTCACCGCTGCCTCGCGGGCTGCCGGCTCGCAGCTGCGGGCACTGGGCTTCACGTGGGTGAACGCCCCGGTGGCGGACGTCACGATCGGACCGGCGGACCCGACGATCGGCAGCCGGTCCCCCGCCGGGGACCCGGCGCTCGCCGGCCGCGTGGTCGCCGCCGCCGTGGAGGGCTACCGGCAGGCGGGCATCGTGCCCGTGGCCAAGCACTACCCGGGCCACGGCGGAGTCACCACGGACAGCCACGACACCCTCCCCGTCCAGGAGGCAGGCATCGACGAGCTGCGCGCCCGCGACATCGTGCCCTTCGCCGCGGCGGCGCGCGCCGGCGTGCCGGTCGTGATGATGAGCCACGTGGCCGTCGACGCCTTCGATGCGGGACGGCCTGCAACCCTCTCGCCGGCTGCCTACGCGTCCCTGCGGTCCGACGCGGGCTTCCAGGGCGTCGCCGTCACCGACGCGCTCGACATGGCCGCGGTCACCGCGGATCACGGGACGGGCGGCGCAGCCGTCGCGGCTCTCGCGGCGGGAGCCGACGTCCTGCTCATGCCGGCCGACGTCCGGATCGCCCACGCCGCCGTGGTGACGGCGATCGAGGACGGGTCCGTCCCGCGCGCCCGTGCCGAGGAGGCCGCCGCGCGGGTCGTCGCCCTCCAGCGCTGGCAGGGCCGGACGGTCGATCAGACCCCGCTGGGCGCCGGGAGCACCCTCGCCACCAACGCCACCGCGGCCTCGCTCGCGCTCTCGGCGGCAGGTCTGACCCGGGTCGACGGACCCTGCGGCACACCCCTCGTCTCGGACACCATGCGGGTCGTCGGCGGCACGCGCGCCGACCGGGTGGCCCTCGCCGCCGCGGCGTCGCAAGCAGGGATCCGCAGGGGCCCGAACGGCCCGGTGGTGCGGCTCGTGGGCAGCACCGGTGGGGCCGGAGGGGCCGCTGACGTCGTGGTCGCCCTCGACACCCCCTACGTCCTGGCGGGTGACCGCGGACGCACGGCGACCTACGCCCTCTACGGCCGCACGCCGTCGGCCTTCGCGGCCCTCGTGGACGTGCTGACCGGTGTGACGACTGCGCACGGGGCGCTGCCGGTCGCGGTCGACGGCCTGGACGTCACGCCCTGCTGAGGTGCCCCGTCGACGGATTCAGCCGTCGAGCGGGCGGCACACCAGCACCGACTGCTGCCCGGCCACGCGGGTCAGGACGATCGTGCCCTCCGCCGTCCCCGACAGGCGGAGCTGGCGCCGCAGCTGCTCGGGCTCGACGGCGGTGCCCCGCTTCTTGATCGTCAGCCGCCCCACACCGGCGTCGCGGAGGTAGGTGCGCAGGCGCTTGAGGCCGAACGGCATCACGTCGAGCACCTGATAGCCCCGGGCGAGCGGTGTCGGCGTGGGTGAGTCGGTGGTGACGTACGCGATCGTGCGGTCGACCTGCCGTCCCCCGACCGCGGCCGCCACCTGACCGACCAGCCCGGCCCGCAGCACCGCACCGTCCGGCTCGTAGAGGTAGGTCCCCGACGGGGCCGACATCGGGCACCGGCATGTCACGGTCGTCCGCCGTCGCCACCCGGGAGGACCCGTCGGGGCCCGTCGTCAGCACGACGGCGGACCGTCGCACCCCCTCGCGGGCGAGCAGCCCGAACCAGAGTCCGGCCTCGACGACCGAGCCGTCGACCGACACCCACTGGGCCTCGACCCCCTCCGGGACCAGTGAGTGCGCGATGCCCGGTGCGACCTTGGCGCCGACGGCGGCCAGGCGTTCGGCCACCTCGAGGACGAACGACAGCGGGGGCTGCGCCTGGCGCGGGTCGAGCACACGGCGGCCCGACGCGGTGCGGCGGGCAGGGTCGAGGAAGGCCCCACCGACGCCCGAGAGGTCGGTGAGCCGGGCGTCCTCGTGGCGGACGACGGCGTCGGGCCAGTGCCGCAGGTTGACCGTGGCGACGGCGGCGGTCGCCTCGTCGATGTCGACGGCCAGCACCTCACGGTCCAGGCCGGCGAGGGCCATCGCGTCCCCTCCGATGCCGCACCCGAGGTCGGCGACCCGCTCGACACCGGCGGCGGCGAACCGCTGCGCGTGCCGCGCGGCGACCTCCAGACGGGTGGCCTGCTCCAGACCGTCCGCCGTGAAGAGCATGCCCGCTGCGAACGGGCCGAACTTCGCCCTCGCCTTCGCGCGCAGCCGCGACTGGGTGAGCGCGGCGGCCACCAGCCCGGCGTCCAGGCCGTCGGACCGCAACCGCTCACCGAGCCGCTGGGCGACGGCCTCGTCGTAGTCGGGGAGCGTCTCGAGGAGCTGCCACCCCTGGGGGGTCATCAGCGCCGCGAGGCCGTCGGAGTCCACCTCCTGATCCAACCACCGACGCGGACACCGCACGCGCGCCGGCCCCGGGACGGCCGTGCACTGGCACTCGGGTTGACCGAGTGCTAACAGCAGTCCTAGAGTCGCACTGGCACTCTCCTCGTGAGGGTGCCAGTGCTCCGGAGGCGTCACCGGCACCCGCGACGACGGCGGCGCCACCCCGGTGCGCGCTCAGTCCACAGCATCACCCACCTGCGAACTGCGAAGGGGAGGTCCGCTCGTGTCGGTCTCCATCAAGCCGCTCGAGGACCGGATCGTCGTCAAGGCCATCGAGGCCGAGAACACGACGGCCTCCGGTCTGGTCATCCCGGACACCGCGAAGGAGAAGCCCCAGGAGGGCGAGGTCCTCGCGATCGGTCCGGGCCGTGTCGACGACAACGGCAACCGCGTCCCATTGGACGTGTCGGTCGGCGACAAGGTCATCTACAGCAAGTACGGCGGTACCGAGGTCAAGTACGGCGGCGACGAGCTGCTGATCCTCTCGGCGCGCGACGTGCTGGCCGTGGTCGGCTGAACGTCCTCGCGGACGTGAGCCGGTCGCCTGCCCGCAGCTGACCGCAGACGAGCGCCCCGGTCGCGCCGGCTACTGCCGGACCGACCGGGGCGTCGTCGCTCGGCGCGGACGGCGCCCACGCGGGACCCCACCCGGGCCCGCACCAGCCAGACCCTCTGCCCCTCAACACCCCAAGGACGGACATGGCCAAGATCCTGAAGTTCGACGACAACGCCCGCCGCGCGCTCGAGCGCGGCGTCGACGCCCTCGCGAACACGGTCAAGGTGACCCTCGGCCCCAAGGGCCGCAACGTGGTCATCGACAAGAAGTGGGGCGCACCCACGATCACCAACGACGGCGTGACGATCGCCCGCGAGGTCGAGCTCGAGGACCCGTACGAGAACCTCGGCGCCCAGCTCGTGAAGGAGGTCGCCACCAAGACGAACGACGTCGCCGGTGACGGCACCACCACGGCGACCGTGCTGGCCCAGGCGCTCGTCCACGAGGGACTGCGCAACGTCGCCGCGGGCGCCTCCCCGACCGGCCTGAACCGCGGCATCAGCGCGGCCGTCGAGGCCGTCTCGCAGGCGCTGCTCGACAGCGCCCGCGACATCGACGGCAAGGACGACATCGCCCACGTCGCCACCATCTCGGCGCAGGACGCCACCATCGGCGAGCTGATCGCCGAGGCCTTCGACAAGGTCGGCAAGGACGGCGTCATCACCGTCGAGGAGTCGTCCAGCACCGCCATGGAGCTCGACTTCACCGAGGGGCTCCAGTTCGACAAGGGCTACCTGTCGCCCTACTTCGTCACCGACGCGGAGCGCATGGAGGCCGTGGTCGAGGACGCCCACATCCTCATCCACCAGGGCAAGATCTCGTCGGCCCAGGACCTGCTGCCGCTGCTGGAGAAGGTCCTCCAGACGTCGAAGCCGCTGTTCATCGTGGCCGAGGACGTCGAGGGTGAGGCCCTGTCGACGCTGGTCGTCAACAAGATCCGCGGGACGTTCACGGCCGTCGCCGTGAAGGCCCCCGGCTTCGGCGACCGTCGCAAGGCCATGCTCGAGGACATCGCCGTGCTCACGGGCGGTCAGGTCGTGACTCCCGACGTCGGGCTGAAGCTCGACCAGGTCGGGCTCGAGGTGCTGGGGTCCGCCCGCCGCATCGTCGTCACGAAGGACGACACCACGATCGTCGAGGGGTCCGGCGACTCCGACGCGGTCGCCGCGCGGATGGCGCAGATCAAGACCGAGATCGAGAACACCGACTCGGACTGGGACCGCGAGAAGCTGCAGGAGCGGCTGGCGAAGATGGCCGGCGGCGTCTGCGTGATCAAGGTGGGTGCCTCGACCGAGGTCGAGCTCAAGGAGAAGAAGCACCGGATCGAGGACGCCGTCTCCGCGACGCGTGCCGCGATCGAGGAGGGCATCGTCCCCGGCGGCGGCGCCGCCCTGGTGCACGCCGCCTCCGCGATCGACTCGCTCAGCCTGAGCGGTGACGAGGCGACGGGAGCCGCCATCGTCAAGACCGGCGTCGTCGAGCCCCTGCGCTGGATCGCCCAGAACGCCGGACTGCAGGGCTACGTCGTGGTCGAGAAGGTGCGCTCGCTCGCGGCCGGCCACGGCCTGGACGCGGCCACCGGCGAGTACGGCGACCTCCTCGCCGCAGGCATCATCGACCCGGTGAAGGTGACCCGTTCCGCCCTGCGCAACGCGGCCTCCATCGCCTCGATGATCCTCACCACGGACACGCTCGTCGTGGAGAAGAAGGAGGAGGAGCCCGAGGACAGCGGTCACGGTCACGGGCACGGCCACTGAGCCTCACTCCGCCGCGCGACCCGCACGTACGAGAGGGCCGCACCCCCCGCGGGGGGGTGCGGCCCTCTCGTACGTGCGGGTCGCCTCAGCTGGCGGTCGGCATCGTCACCGGCTCCTGGCCGTTGAGGATGGCCTCCCGGTCGTCCTCGGTCAGCCCGCCCCAGACCCCGTAGGGCTCCCGGACGGCGAGCGCGTGGTCGCGACACTGCTGCAGCACGGGGCACGTCGCGCACACGGCCTGCGCCGCCGCGTCACGTCCCCGCCGCCGTGGGCCGCGCTCGCCCTCGGGGTGGAAGAACAGCTCGTCGCCGGTGGAACGGCAGGCGCCCTGGTACTGCCACTCCCACAGGTCGGCGACCGGTCCTGGCAACCGTGAGATCTCAGCCATCGTGAACAGCTCCTCGTCCATCGTGCTCTTGAGCCAACCGGGGGGCCGTCGGCCACCGTCGTCATCTGTCGTGCCTCACGTGCGGCCGCGTCTTGCGTCCTGGCTTGTCGTTCTTTGAACAACCTACAACCGCGCCACAAGTTGTTCAAGATGCGCTTCAGAACTTCTTCACACAGGATCGAAGACCACGCAGCAGCCAGGGTCCGCAGGCCCCGGTACGCCGAGACTCTGGGGGGTCGAGTGGCCGATGACGGCAAGAGCGCCCACACTCCTGACATGTCCCGGACGGTCGACGCGATGAGCTCCTCCCACGGAGATCCAGGCGGACCGACCCTCAAGGTGGCCGCCGTGGCGCGCCGCCTGGGAGTCGCCCCGGCGACGCTGCGGACCTGGGCCCGCCGCTACGGCCTGGGCCCCTCCGCCCACGTCGCGGGCTCACACCGCCAGTACTCGTCCGAGGACCTGGCCCGCCTCGTCGTGATGCGCAGGATGACCCTCGAGGGCGTCTCCCCCGCGGAGGCGGCGCGCGTGGCCGTGAACACCGAGGTGTCCCGCCCCGTGACGACCCCCGGGTCGTCCAGGGCGAGGCACCCGGGTCACGACGCCACCGGGTGGGGCAGCGGACGACACGCCGTCGACGAGCGCGACGGCTGGGACGACCAGGAGCTCCCCGACCACGCGGGTACCGGCGGGTCGTCGAGCCGACGCGGTGCCGCGGCCGCACAGAGCGACGACGACGACTCGGACCGGCGTTTCGCCGGGCAGTCGTCCGCGCTGCTGGAGGCGGCGCGGGCGCTGGACAGCCTGGCCTGCGCGGGCCACGTCGGGCACCTCATCGCGGAGTACGGCGCCGCTGGTGCGTGGGAGAGCGTGCTCGCCCCCACGCTGGCCAGGATCGGCGTGCACTGGAGCGAGACGGGGGACTGGGTCGACGTGGAGCACGTGCTCAGCGACGCCATCACCGCAGAGTTCCACCGCGCCAGCCCCCTGGTGACCGGCGACGCGCGTGTGCTGCTGGCCTGCGCCGAGGGGGAGCAGCACGCCCTTCCCCTCCACGCCCTCGCCGCCGCGCTGGCCGAGCGGGGTGTGGGCACGCGGGTGCTGGGCGGGCAGGTGCCCACGCGCGCGCTGCTGTCGGCCGTGACCACCGTGACGCCGACAGCCGTCGTGGTGCTCGCCCTGCTGCCGACCCGCAACACCGACCAGCTGACCGCGCTCGGCTCCCTGGTGCGACCGCGTACCGGCACGCAGCTGTTCGCGGCCGGGCCCGGCTGGGGCCACCACGCGCTGCCGGAGGGCGCGGTCCGGCTGACGACGATGCGCGACGCGCTCGGGCGGCTCGAACGGCACCTGACCTCGGTACGGTGAGGCCGTTCCGGTCCGGCGGAGCCCTACCAGCGGTTATCCTCGCGCCGGCGCTCACGTTCTGACCCGAACGTGCCGACATCCCATCTGGTGGCACGTAGCGGGCCGCGGTGCCGCCACGAGAACTGCGCGATCCTGATGCCGGCCTGAGAGGTGGTGACCCGTGTCGACGGTGCTGGTGTGCGACGACTCCTCCGCGGTGCGTGACACGCTCAAGCGCGGTGTCAGCGCCGTTCCCGGCGTGACCAGGGTCGTCACGGCCTCGAGCGGGGAGGAGTGCCTGGCCCGCTGGCCCGTCGAGCGGCCGTCCGTCGTGCTGATGGACGTGCGGATGCCCGGTCTCGGTGGTGTGGAGAGCACCCGCCAGCTGGTCGAGCGCCACCCGGAGGCGTCCGTGGTGATGCTCGTCGGCTCCGAGGACGGCGACCAGATGGCTCGGGCCGTCGTCGCAGGTGCACGGGGCTACGTGGCCAAGGACGCCGCCCGCGAGGAGCTGTCCGCGGCGGTGCTGCACGTCATCACCGAGGGCCGTCGGCAGAGCGTCGTCGAGGCGCGTCCCGGCGGCGACGTCACCCCGCCCGACCTGACCGAGCGCGAGATCCAGGTGCTCACCGGCATGAGCCGTGGGCGCAGCAACGCCGAGATCGGCCGCGACCTGTTCCTCTCCGAGGACACGGTCAAGACCCATGCCCGTCGCCTGTTCCGCAAGCTCGGTGCTGCGGACCGCGCCCAGGCCGTCGCGGTCGGCTTCCGCGCCGGCGTCGTGAGGTAGGCCGCACCACAGGGCACGAGGGGACCGCCGGGGCCGGATAGGATCGCCCCGCGGAACGCCCCGCGGTGCGAAAGGTTCCCGATGCCCTCCAGCTCGACCGGCTCCACCAACCCCTTCGACCGGCTCGGCCTCACGTTCGACGACGTGCTGCTGCAGCCCGGGGCCAGCGACGTCGTGCCCAGCGAGGCCGACACGTCGACCCGCCTCTCCCGCCGCATCGAGCTGGCGGTGCCGCTGGTCTCCAGCGCGATGGACACCGTGACCGAGTCCCGGATGGCGATCGCGATGGCTCGCCAGGGCGGGATCGGCGTGCTGCACCGCAACCTGTCGATCGAGGACCAGGCCCACCACGTCGACGTGGTCAAGCGCTCGGAGGCCGGGATGGTCTCCGACCCCGTGACGACGCACCCCGAGGCCACCCTCGCCGAGGTCGACGCGATGTGCGCGCAGTACCGGATCTCGGGTCTGCCGGTCGTCGACCGCGAGGGCGTGCTCGTCGGCATCATCACCAACCGCGACCTGCGCTGGGAGCAGGACATGTCGCGTCCGGTGGAGCAGGTGATGACCCGGATGCCGCTGGTCACTGCTCCGGTCGGCGTCGACCGTCAGACCGCGATGGACCTGCTGCGCGAGCACAAGATCGAGAAGCTCCCGCTGGTCGACGGTCGGGGTCGCCTCAAGGGCCTGATCACCGTCAAGGACTTCACCAAGAGCGAGAAGTACCCGCTGGCCACCAAGGACCCGGCGGGTCGTCTGCGCGTCGGCGCCGCGATCGGCTTCTTCGACGACGCCTGGAAGCGCGCCATGTCGCTGGTCGAGGCCGGCGTCGACGTGCTCGTCGTCGACACGGCGAACGGTCACTCCCACGGCGTGCTCGACATGATCGCCCGGCTCAAGGCCGACCCGGCCGCCGCGCAGGTCGACGTGGTCGGCGGCAACGTGGCCACCCGCGAGGCCGCCGCGGCTCTCGTCGAGGCGGGGGCCGACGGGGTGAAGGTCGGCGTCGGCCCGGGCTCGATCTGCACCACGCGCGTCGTGGCGGGCGTCGGCGTGCCGCAGGTGACGGCCATCTACGAGGCCGCCCTCGCCTGCAAGCCGGCGGGCGTGCCGGTGATCGGTGACGGCGGTCTGCAGTACTCGGGCGACATCGCCAAGGCCCTGGTCGCCGGGGCCGACAGCGTGATGCTCGGGTCGCTGCTGGCCGGCTGCGACGAGAGCCCGGGCGACCTGGTGTTCATCAACGGCAAGCAGTACAAGTCCTACCGGGGCATGGGCTCGCTGGGCGCCGCCCAGTCCCGGGGCCGGGGCCAGTCGTACTCGAAGGACCGGTACTTCCAGGGCGGGGTCACCGACGACCAGTTCGTCCCGGAGGGCATCGAGGGCCAGGTGCCCTACCGCGGACCGCTGTCGGCGGTGGCCTACCAGCTCGTCGGCGGTCTCCGGCAGTCGATGATGTACGTGGGCGCGCCCACCGTGCCGGACCTCCAGGCGCGCGGGAGCTTCGTCCGCATCACGTCGGCAGGGCTGAAGGAGTCCCACCCCCACGACATCCAGATGACGGTCGAGGCCCCGAACTACAGCCGCCGCTGATGCGCCGGGAGCAGGGCCGCCGGGCGGTCGCCGTCCACGCAGGTAGCCTGGCGTCGTGATGAGCGAGATCGAGATCGGCCGTGGCAAGCGTGGGCGCCGCGCCTACTCCTTCGACGACGTGGCGATCGTGCCCAGCCGTCGGACCCGCGACCCGGAGGAGGTCTCGGTCGCATGGCAGATCGACGCCTACCACGTCGACCTGCCCGTGATGGCCGCACCGATGGACTCGGTGATGTCGCCGACCACCGCCGTCGCGCTGGGTCGGCTCGGTGGGCTGGGCGTCCTCGACCTCGAGGGACTGTGGACGCGGTACGAGGACCCGGAGCCCCTCCTGAAGGAGATCGCGGACCTCGACGCCGACGGCGCGACCCGGCGGATGCAGGAGCTGTACTCGGCCGACATCGACCCCGACCTGATCGTCGCGCGCATCCGCGAGATCCGTGACGCCGGGGTCACCGTGGCCGGCGCGCTGACCCCCCAGCGCACCCAGCAGCTGTGGAAGGCCGTGGTCGACGCGGGCGTCGACCTCTTCGTCATCCGTGGCACGACGGTGTCGGCCGAGCACGTGTCGGGCCGCGCCGAACCCCTCAACCTCAAGCGCTTCATCTACGAGCTGGACGTGCCGGTCATCGTGGGCGGCTGCGCCACGTACACCGCGGCACTGCACCTGATGCGCACCGGCGCGGCCGGCGTGCTGGTCGGCTTCGGCGGCGGTGCCGCACACACGACCCGCCAGACGCTCGGCATCCACGTGCCGATGGCGTCCGCCGTCGCCGACGTGGCCGCCGCTCGCCGCGACTACATGGACGAGTCCGGTGGCCGGTACGTGCACGTGATCGCCGACGGGGGCGTCGGACGCTCGGGCGACCTGGTCAAGGCGATGGCCTGCGGCGCCGACGCCGTGATGCTGGGCGCGGCCCTCGCCCGCGCGACGGAAGCGCCCGGCCAGGGCTACCACTGGGGCCCCGAGGCGCACCACGCCGAGCTGCCCAGGGGCGTGCGGGTGCAGGTCGGGACGGTCGGCCCGCTCGCCGAGATCCTCAACGGTCCCGGCCGCTACGCGGACGGCACGACGAACCTCGTCGGGGCCCTCCGGCGGGCCATGGCCACCACCGGCTACTCGGACCTCAAGGAGTTCCAGCGGGTCGAGGTCGTCGTGTCGCCGTACCAGCCGACGTGAGCGGCACCGTGGGCGGGGACGCCGTCGACCGGCTGGGGCCCACGCAGCGTGACGCCGCGCTGACCGCGATGGCCGCGACCGAGGTCGACGTGCTCGTGATCGGGGGAGGCGTCGTCGGGGCCGGAGCCGCGCTCGACGCAGCCACCCGCGGGCTGAGCACCGCCCTCGTGGAGGCACGCGACTACGCCAGCGGCACGTCGTCCCGCTCGTCCAAGCTCATCCACGGTGGGCTGCGCTACCTCGAGATGCTCGACTTCGGGCTGGTCCGGGAGGCGCTGCGCGAGCGGGGGCTGCTGCTCCAGCGCCTCGCCCCGCACCTGGTGCGCCCGATCTCGTTCGTGTACCCCCTCAAGCACCGCCTGTGGGAGCGGCCCTACGTCGGGGCCGGGCTGACCCTCTACGACACGATGGCGCTCGCCAGTGGCACCGGGCGGGGTGTGCCCGTGCACCGGCACCTCACGCGCTCGCAGGCGATGCAGGTCGTGCCCAGCCTGCGCAAGGACTCCCTGATCGGCGCCGTCCAGTACTACGACGCGGGCGTCGACGACGCGCGGCACACGATGACGCTGGTGCGCACGGCCGCCACCTACGGTGCGCTGGTGGCCAACCGGGCGCGGGTGGTCGGCTTCCTGCGTGAGGGGGAAAGGGTCGTGGGGGCGCGTGTGCGCGACCTCGAGCACGGCCGCGAGCTCGAGGTGCGCGCCCGGCAGGTCGTCAACGCCACCGGGGTCTGGACGGACGAGACCCAGGCGATGGTTGGCGAGCGCGGTCAGTTCAAGGTGCGCGCCTCCAAGGGCATCCACCTGGTGGTGCCCCGTGACCGCATCCAGTCGTCGTCCGGCCTGATCCTGCGCACGGAGACGTCCGTGCTCTTCGTCATCCCCTGGGGCCGGCACTGGATCATCGGCACCACGGACACCGACTGGGAGCTGGACAAGGCCCATCCTGCCGCCTCCAGCAACGACATCGACTACCTGCTCGACAACGTGAACCGGGTGCTGGTGACGCCCCTGACGCGTGAGGACGTCGAAGGCGTCTACGCCGGCCTGCGTCCCCTGCTGTCGGGTGACAGCGAGCTGACCTCCAAGCTGTCGCGCGAGCACGTCGTGGCGCACCCCGTCCCCGGGCTGGTGGTCGTCGCCGGCGGCAAGTACACGACCTACCGGGTGATGGGGGCCGACGCGATCGACGAGGTCGCGCGCGGCCTCGACTTCCACGTCGCCCCG
This sequence comes from uncultured Actinomycetota bacterium, assembly GCA_963843835.1. Lineage (GTDB taxonomy): Bacteria > Actinomycetota > Actinomycetes > Actinomycetales > CAWJMD01 > CAWJMD01. The sequence goes on along the minus strand of CAWJMD010000003.1, from coordinate 157,227 downwards.
AGCTGCACCGACCGCATCCCCCTCGTCGGCGCCGAGGGGTACCACGCCGCGTGGAACGCCCGACGCCGCACCGCCGACGCCAGCGGCCTGCACGTCGCGCGCATCGAGCACCTGCTGCAGCGCTACGGCTCGCGGGTGGGCGAGGTGCTGGCGCTGGTCGCGGAGGACCCTGAGCTGGCCCGACCGATCGAGGGGGCCGACGACTACCTGGCCGCCGAGGTCGTGTACGCCGCGTCCCACGAGGGCGCACGCCACCTGGACGACGTGCTGGCCCGCCGGACCCGCATCTCGATCGAGGCCTGGGACCGCGGCGTCTCCGCCGCCCCGCAGGCCGCGGCGCTGATGGCCGGCGTGCTGGGCTGGAGCGCCGAGCAGAGCGCCAAGGAGGTCTCGCACTACCTGGCGCGCGTCGAGGCCGAGCGGGAGTCGCAGCAGATGCCCGACGACGAGACCGCCGACTCGGCCCGCCTGGGCGCGCCCGAGATCGTCCCGCTCGCCTGACGGCCCCCAGCCCACCGCCACCCCGATCTGCGAGGTACGGGGCGACGTGGGAGCGGCGCGGGCAGCCCTGACCTACTGTTGGGTAATGAGCTCCGGCAGTGTCACCGACGCCGCTCACCGACCCGAGGCCGACCCGCGCGACCCGCGTGTGGACGCCGCCGCCGTCGACCGGCTGCTGTCGCGCGTGGTGGCGGCTCCCGACGCCCTCACGGTCACGGCCCGCAGCCCCTTCGGGAGCCGGCTGGCGGAGGTCCCGCAGTCCACAGCCGACGACGTCGTGCTCGCCGTCTCCGACGCCCGCGCGGCGCAGCGGCGCTGGCAGGCTCGTCCCGTCGCCGAGCGTTGCGCGGTGCTGATGCGGCTGCACGACCTGGTGCTCGACCGCCAGTCAGCCGTGCTCGACCTGATCCAGCTGGAGAGCGGCAAGGCCCGCGTCCACGCGTTCGAGGAGGTCGCCGACGTGGCGCTGGTGGCGCGTCACTACGGACGCCGAGGGGGCGCCTACCTCTCGTCGCGACGGCGCGCGGGGCTCGTCCCACTGCTGTTCAGCACCTCGGAGGAGCGCAGGCCGCAGGGGGTCGTCGGCGTGATCTCGCCGTGGAACTACCCGCTGACCCTGGCGGTGTCGGACCTGCTCCCCGCGCTCGTCGCCGGCAACGGCGTGGTGCTGAAGCCCGACGCCAGGTCGGTGCTCACCGCACTGTGGGCGGCTGACCTGCTGCAGCAGGCCGGGCTGCCCGAGGGTGTCCTGCAGGTGGTCAGCGGCGAGGGGGCCGTCACCGGCCCGGCGCTGATCGACCAGGTCGACTACGTCTGCTTCACGGGCTCGACCTCGACCGGCAGGACGGTCGCGGTCCAGGCTGCGTCGCGTCTGGTGGGCTCGTCGCTGGAGCTGGGCGGCAAGAACACCTTCTACGTGGCCGACGACGCGGCGGTCGAGCTGGCCGCCGAGTGCGCGGTGCGGTCGGTGACCGCCAGCGCGGGCCAGCTGTGCGTGTCGACGGAGCGGCTCGTGGTGCACCGCGACGTCCACGACGAGTTCATGGCGGCGTTCCTGCGCAGGATGAGGGCGGTCAGGCTGGGGTCGGGTCTGGACTACGGGGCCGACATGGGCTCGCTCGTCTCGGCAGCGCAGCTCGAGAGGGTCGTCGCGCACGTCGGCGACGCCGTCGCCAAGGGCGCGCGGGTCATCGTGGGAGGGCGGCCCCGGCCCGACGTCGGCCCGCTGTTCTACGAGCCGACAGTCCTCGCCGACGTCCCCTCCGACGCGACGTGCTTCGCCGAGGAGACCTTCGGTCCGGTCGTCTCCGTGTACACGGTCGGTGGCGACGACGAGGCGGTCGAGCTCGCCAACGGCACGGTGTACGGCCTGAACGCCTCCGTCTGGACGCGGGACGCGGACCGCGGCCGTCGACTCGCCCGACGCATCGAGGCCGGCACCGTCAACGTCAACGAGGGGTACCTGGCCACGTGGGCCGCCGTATCGGCACCGATGGGCGGCATGCGCTCCTCGGGACTCGGACGCCGCCACGGGAGCGAGGGGATCACCAAGTTCACGCAGTCGCAGACCATCTCCGTGCAGCGGGGCACGGGCCGGGGGATCGCCCTGGGTCGCGTGTTCGACCTGCCCGGGCACCGGTGGACCCGGGCGATGACGCTCGCGCTCAGGGCGATGAAGTCGTCGAGGCTGCTGTGACGGAGGTCCTCGACCACGACGTGGTCGTCGTCGGCTCGGGGTTCGGCGGGTCCGTCGCCGCCCTCAGGCTCGCCGAGAAGGGCTACGACGTCCTCGTCTACGAGGCGGGACGCCGGTTCGCCGACGCCGACCTGCCTCGGTCGTCGTGGGACCTGCGCCGCTTCCTCTGGGCCCCGTCGCTGGGGCTGTTCGGCATCCAGCGCATCCACCGTCTGAAGGACGTCGTGCTGCTGGGTGGCGCGGGCGTCGGCGGTGGGTCTCTCAACTACGCCAACACCCTTTACGTGCCCCCGCGGCCGTTCTTCGCCGACCCCCAGTGGGGTCACATCACCGACTGGCAGGACGAGCTCGCCCCCCACTACGCGGAGGCCTCGCGGATGCTCGGCGTGGTCACCAACCCCTGTGACGGACCGGTCGAGCAGGTGATGCGCGAGGCCGCAGAGGACCTCGGCGTGGGTCACACGTTCCGGCGCACGCCCGTGGGGGTGCTCTTCGGTCAGACCCTGGGCACGGGACCCGGGCGTGACGTCGACGACCCGTACTTCGGCGGAGCAGGGCCGCGCCGCACCACGTGCACGGAGTGCGGCTCCTGCATGACCGGCTGCCGGGTCGGAGCCAAGAACACCCTGGTCAAGAACTACCTCGCGCTGGCTGAGCGACTCGGTGTGCGGATCGAGCCGATGCGGACCGTCGTCGACGTCGTTCCGCTCGACACCGGTTCCGACGCAGCCGGTTTCGCCGTGACGACCCGGCAGACTGGGCGGCGTGGCCGACGTGCGCGGCAGGAGACCGTGACGGCGCGGCACGTGGTGGTCGCCGCGGGTACCTGGGGGACCCAGTCCCTCCTGCACGACCTGGCACGACGGGGACGCCTGCCGCGGCTGTCGCCCCGCCTCGGGCACCTGACACGTACCAACTCGGAGGCGCTGCTCGGTGCGCTCGTCCCCAAGGTCAGCCCGACCGTCGACACCTCTCGCGGAGTGGCGATCACGGCCTCCTTCCACCCGTCCGGCGACACGCATGTCGAGAACGTCAGGTACGGACCGGGTTCCAACGCGATGGGCCTGCTCGCCACCCTGCTGGTGGACGGTGGTGGACGCCGACCACGGTGGCTGACGTTCCTCGGCCGCGCCGTCCGGCACCCGTCCGAGCTCCTGCTCGCCACCTCGGTGCGCCGGTGGAGCGAGCGCTCCGTGATCGGCCTCGTCATGCAGACCCGAGACAACTCGATCGTCGTCTCGGCGCGCCCGAGACGGTTCGGTCCCGGCGTACGGCTGACCTCCCGTCAGGGCCACGGTGAGCCGAACCCCTCGTGGATCCCGGCCGGGCACCGGGCGATCCGAGCGATCGCCGACCGGCTCGGGCGGCGCGCCGGGCAGCGGGGGTTCGCCGGCGGCTCGGTCCCGGACCTCTTCGACGTGCCGATGACCGCCCACTTCCTCGGGGGGTGCCCCATCTCGGCGGACGCCTCGACCGGCGTGGTGGACGCGTACCACCGCCTGCACGGCCACCCGGGGATCAGCGTCGTCGACGGCTCAGCCATCTCGGCCAACCTGGGGGTCAACCCGTCGCTGACGATCACCGCCCAGGCGGAGCGGGCCGTCTCCCTCTGGCCGTGCCGCGGGGACCCGGACGAGCGGCCCGCGCAGGGGGAGCCGTACGAACGACTCGTCCCGGTTCCGCCTCGGCGCCCGGCCGTCCCCGGCGACGCGCCGGCGGCCCGTGGGCCCGGAGTGCTCCGCCGCTGACGTCGCCACCCAGGGTGGGGCTGGCCGCGCGGACGAGGAGCCTGGGGCGCAGGATGGGTGGGTGAGTGACGACGTGTGGACGCCCGAGGAGATGCCGGACCTGAGTGGCCGGACCGCGGTCGTGACCGGTGCGAACTCCGGCCTGGGGCTCGAGACGACCCTGGCCCTGGCCCGCTGCGGCGCTGCCGTCGTGATGGCCTGCCGGGACCCGCGCCGTGCCGGGGAGGCCCTCGACCGCGTCCAGCGGGAGGTGCCGGGGGCCGGTGACCGGGTCCGGGCCCGCGAGCTCGACCTGGCCGACCTCGCGAGCGTGGCCTGCTTCGCGGACGAGCTGGCCACCGACCACGACCGGCTCGACCTCCTCGTCAACAACGCCGGCGTGATGGCCACGCCCCGGCGGGAGACCGCCGACGGCTTCGAGCTGCAGCTCGGTACGAACCATCTCGGCCACTTCGCCCTGACCGGACGGCTGTGGCCGCTGCTGCGCGCGGGCGGGGCAGGGGCGCAGGAGAGCCGCGTGGTGACCGTCAGCAGCCTGGCCCACCGCGGCGGGAGCATCGACCGGAACGACCTGATGTGGCGGCACAGCTACCACCGCTGGCCGGCTTACTCGCGCTCGAAGCTCGCCAACCTGCTGTTCACGCACGAGCTGGCGCGTCGCGCCGCCGCAGCCGGCACTCCGGTGCGCGTCCTGGCGGCCCACCCGGGCGTGGCGGCGACCAACCTGATGGGATCGGCCGGCCCGACCATGGGTCTGCCGAAGCTTCTCGGGAGGGTGTCGACGCTGCTGACGAGCCTGGTCGCGGCCCCGGCGACGCTCGGCTCGTGGCCGCTGCTTCGTGCTGCGACGGACCCGGGGGCGGAGTCGGGCGACTACTACGGACCGACCGGTCGGGGTGGAACGCGCGGCGGTGCGGCCAAGGTGCTGGGCCGAGCCGAAGGCATACGACGCCGCCGACGCGGGTTGGTTGTGGGAGAGGTCGGTGGAGCTCACCGGCGTCACCTACGCGGACCTCGACGAGGTGTCCGCCTGAGGAGGAGAACGCTGATGGCCAAGGCCACCTGGAACGGCCTCACGATCGCCGAGTCGCAGGACACGGTCGTCGTCGAGGGGAACCACTACTTCCCGCGCGAGTCGCTGCGCGACGACGTCGTGCGCTCCTCGGACACCACGAGCGTGTGCCCCTGGAAGGGCACGGCCTCGTACCTGACGCTGGAGCACGACGGCACCGTCAGCGAGGACGCCGCCTGGTACTACCCGGAGCCGAAGGACGCTGCTCAGGAGATCAAGGACCACGTCGCGTTCTGGAAGGACGTCAAGGTCTCGGCCTGACCCTGGGCGTGTTCAGCCCGACCTGCGCACGATGAGACGCGTCGGCAGCGTGACCGAATCGGTCGCCTCCTCGCCTCGGACCTGGGACAGGAGCATGGAGACCATCGTGCGCGCGGACTCCCCGGGCTCCTGCCGCACGGTGGTCAGCGGCGGGTCGGTGTGTGCCGCCATGTCGATGTCGTCGAAGCCGACGACCGCCACGTCCTCGGGCACGCGTCGTCCTGCGCTGCGGAGGGCCTGCAGGGCCCCCGTGGCCATCAGGTCGCTGGCCACGAACACGCCGTCGAGCCCCGGGTCGCGTCGCAGCAGCTCGCCCATGGCCGACTCGCCGGACGCCCGGGTCCAGTCGCCGTAGGCCACCAGGTCGGCGGGGTGCCCGGCCGCCGCCAGCGTGTTCCGGAAACCGGCGAGCCGGTCTGTCGCCGAAGGCATGTCGGCCGGACCGGCCAGGATCGCGAGGCGCTTGCGCCCGGTGGACAGCAGTCGGCCGGCGGCCAGGGCGCCGCCCCCGACGTTGTCGGCGTCGACGCAGGGCACCCCCTGCAGGCGTCGCGAGGTGCGCCCCCCGACGACGAGGGGGACACCGGAACGCGCCAGCTCGGACGGCAGCGGGTCCCCGTCGTGGGCGGACAGCAGGATGACGCCGTCGACGTGCCCGGCCCGCACGTACTCCAGGAGGCTGGCGTGCCCGTCGTCGTCCTGCGCCATCATTACCACGAGCTGCACTCCGGTCCCGACCAGGGACTGCCCGGCAGCCACCACGACGCTCGACAGGTACGGGTCGGCGAACCCGAACTCCACCGGCTCGCGCATGACGACGGCGACGGAGTCGGTCCGGCGGGTGACGAGGCTGCGCGCCGCGCGGTTCGGGACGTACCCCAGTCTCGAGATCGCCTCCTCGACCGTGGCGCGGATCTGCGGCGAGACCGTGGGGGATCTGTTCACGACCCGCGAGACCGTCGCGCGCGAGACGCCGGCGGAGGCTGCCACAGTCTCGAGCGTCGGGACGACAGAACGGCCACGACCGACGATCACGGCCGGGCCGGGGTGAGAGAGCGCTCCATATCCCTTGTGTACTCGGTCCCTTCCGTGCGTGTCCAGCATGAGAGAGCGTTCTCTGGAACTCTTGACCACCGTGTCCCGGGCGGCGCAGGATGCGGCGGTCACCCCACCGCCGAGGAGGCCCCCGTCGTGACCCCTTTCCCTGACCCACACGTCCCATCGCCCGGAGCGACCGTGCTGTCGAGGCGCGGAGTGCTGACCGCCGGGATGGCGCTGGCCGCGACCGCGGGCGTGGCCACCTCCGCCGCCCCGGCGCAGGCCAGCGGCCGCCCGGCCGGATCGTGGACCTCCGGAGCGAACGGCTCCGCGCGCGAGTCGGTGCGCGCGGCCTACGGGTTCCTCGACGCCGCCACCGACGGCTACCCGGACGAGAACCCCGGTGTCCGTCTCGCGCAGAGCTACGCCGACGAGCTCGGCCTGTTCAGCACCGCCTTCGTCTACGACAACGCGCTCGCGATCAACGCCTACCTGCTGGAGGGGTCCCGGCACTCCCGCGAGCGTGCCGAGCTGCTCGGGGACGGGTTCCTCTACGCGCAGTCCCACGACCCCGGGTTCTCGGACGGCCGGCTCCGGCAGGCCTACAACGTGGGGCCTTACGTCTTCTACGACGGCAGTCCCCAACCGGACGGCTTCGTTCGGGCCGACGGGAGCGCGAACATCGGCTCGCAGTTCGGATTCCTCGGTACCGCGGTCGGCGACATGGCGTGGCCCGGCATCGCCCTGGTCCAGCTCTACACGCACACGCGCAAGCGCAGGTTCCTCGACGGTGCCCTGCGGATCGCGGAGTGGATCGTCGACCGCGCGTACTCCGAGCAGCCGCTGGGCGGCTACCGCTTCGGTGTGGACGGCGGCGACGCGCCGGTCACGGTCAGCTCCACCGAGCACAACATCGACGTCGTCGGCTTCTTCGAGCTGCTGCGCAAGGCGACGCACGACAAGAAGTGGAGCGAGCTGGGCGACCACGCCCTCGCGTTCGTCCGCCGCATGTACGACGCGGACGGTGGCTTCTTCTACACGGGCACCAACGACGGGACGACCATCAACACCGACCCGATCCCGCTCGACCCCCAGACGTGGGGCTGGCTCGTGCTGCGAGACCGGTCCGCGTCCAGGGCGCTGAGCTGGGCCGACGAGAACCTACGCGCGAGCGACGTGGCGGGTGCGCCCACCAGCCAGCTCCCGCAAGGCTTCTCGGTGGACGGGGTGACCTTCAGCTCGGCCAGCCTCACGTCGACGGCGCAGTACAACGGCATCCAGGTGCACCCGGACGGCGTGTGGCTGGAGGGGACCGGGCAGCTGGTCTGCGCGTGGGCCGACCGGCGTCGCCGTGGCGACCGCGACCGCGCGCAACGCCAGCTCGCGCAGATGCGCGCCGTGCAGTCGACCCTCGGCACGGGCCAGCGCATCGGCGGCACGACGCTGCCGGCGCTCTCCGGGCTCGTCGCCGCGTCCAGCCTGCTCGACACCGGGTTCGGGTTCGGCTACTTCCAGGTCCAGCACGTGGGTGCCACGTCGTGGTACCTGCTTGGCGCCCTCGCGGGCAACCCGTACGCCTTCCAGGGTCTTCGCTAGGAACGTCCGCAGGGACGATCAAGGGGGCCGCGACGTCACCGTCGCGGCCCCCTCGGCCTCCCCTCCCCAGGGGTTCGTGGTCGGCGCGCGCTACCCCGTCGCGCCGAGGCTCGTCGCCGCCGCGACGACGTCGACCAGGCCGGTGCCCTTGTCGAAGGACGATCCGCCGGCCGCGTACGGCGCGCCGTCGGTGTACTTGTGCGTGGTGCCCTTCAGTGCGGACTCGATCGCCGCGGGGCTGGCGCTCGGGGCCGCCTGCACCATCTGGGCCACGATGCCGGCGATGTGGGGTGCCGCCATCGACGTGCCGCTGATGGTGTTGAAGGTGGCGACGTCCAGCGGGCCGGGGCCGTTCACCGGGCGCAGGCCCGTCGAGCAGATCACCAGGTAGGGGCGGCACGACGACGTGATGTCCTCACCGGGCGCCGAGAGGTCGGGCCAGGTGCTGGGGTCGGTCCGGTCTCCGCGCGATGAGTAGTCGCTGACGGTCCCGTCGCGGGTGCCGGTGTCCTGGTCGTAGTACGAGGCCACCGACAGCACTCCGCCGGTCGGGTCCTGGCCGGGTGGGTTCGTCAGGCTCTCCGAGCCGTCGCCACCGTCGTTGCCGGCGGCCCAGACGGTCAGCACGCCCTCGGCGGCCAGTGCCCGCTGCAGCTTGACGGTCGCGGAGCTCGGGTCGAACTCGCCGCCGTTCGAGGGGCCGTACGAGTTGTTGGTGACCTTGATGGGCGGGCAGGTCGACGCCGGGACGCCCTCACCGCAGGGGGCGTCGTGGTTCTCCAGCACCCAGTTCAGGGCCGAGTCGGCCCCGATGATGAACAGCACGGCTCCGGTCGAGATCGACACGAGCTTCGCACCCGGGGCCGCGCCCTGGACAGTGGTGCCGTCCGAGATGGCGGTGGGCCGGCCGGCGACGATGCCGGAGACGTGGGTGCCGTGGCCGCCGCCGGAGATGGTGTCGGTGTCGACGTTGTTCGGCAGCTCCACGACGCAGTCGGTGCTGGTGGTCGACTCGTCGAGGCAGGTCGACTTGAGGTTGGCGACGACCGCGGACGACCCGTCCTCCTCCTGGAAGAACGGGTGGGTCGGGTCGATGCCCGTGTCGATCACGGCGACGGAGACGCCGGTTCCATCGAGGTCGGAACCGTTCGCCCCGTTGAGGGTCCGCACGGCCTCGGCGCCGCGGGTGGCCTCGTTGGAGGTGGCGAGGCTGAACTCGATCGGGGTGTTGCCCTCGAGGTAGGTGACCCCCGGCTCGCTGCCGGCGGCCGCGATCTGCGCCTTGGTGCCCTTGGCGACGGCGACGCCGATCTTGTCGAAGGTGGTGACGAGCTGGAGGCCACTCGCCTCGACCGCGGAGCGCGCCGCCTCGATGGAGGTGCCGTGGACCATCACGTGGGTCTGTGCCGAGCCGGTCAGTCCGGCGAGCTCGGCCGCCAGGTGGTCCTGCACGGGGGCCTGGGGCGCCGCGCTCGCGCTGGGCAGCAGGGCCGCACCGGTCAGCGCAGCTGCGGCGATGGTGCCCACCGCCAGGCTGGCGACCGCTCTCCCGCCTCGCCGTGGCCTGGTGAAGATCGTCGGAAACGTGCGCTTCGGCATTCGTCCTCCAGTGATCGCGGCCGGCGTCGTCGCCGGCCCGCTCGTGACAAGGCGGTCGTCGTCCCGCGAACGGGGCGGCCGGCCCGCGGAGCCGGGCACCGGGGGTGGACGGCCAGGCTCCGCGGGTCAGCACCTGGTCAACGAGCGACCGGCGTGGAGGTCACGAAAGGGACGAAAGATCCTCGACGGGCCGTTGGTGGCCGGCCGGTCCCGGCGCGTCGCTCCACGACCGCCACAGGGCGGCATAGGACCCGTCGGCCTCGACGAGCTCCGCGTGCGACCCGATCTCGGCGATGCGGCCGTCCTCCACCACAGCCACCCGGTCGGCGTCGTGGGCGGTCTGCAGCCGGTGTGCGATCGCGACCACCGTCCGGCCACCGAGCACGGCGGACAGTGACCGCTCCAGGTGGCGTGCGGCCCGGGGGTCCATCAGCGACGTGGCCTCGTCGAGCACCAGCGTGTGCGGGTCGGCGAGCACCAGCCGCGCCAGTGCCAGCTGCTGGGCCTGCGCGGGCGTGAGCGGGTGACCACCCGACCCGACGACCGTTGCCAGCCCCTCCGGCAGGGCCTGCACCCAGCCGAGCGCGTCCACGGCGTCCAGGGCCCGCGAGAGCTCGTGCTGGTCGGCCTCCGGGGCCGCGAGCTCGAGGTTCTCGGCGACCGTCCCGACGAAGACGTGGTGCTCCTGGGTGACCAGGGCCACCTCACGGTGCAGCCGCTCCATCGGCAGCCCGACGATGGGCACGCCGCCCACCGTCACCTCCCCGCCCGTGGGCGGGTGGATCCCGGCGAGCAGCTTGCCCAGCGTCGACTTGCCCGCGCCCGAGGGCCCGACCACGGCGAGCCGCTCGCCCGGCCGCAGGTCGAGGTCGACGCCGTGCAGCACGTCGTGACCGCGCCGGTAGGCGTAGCGCACGTCGTGGGCGCGGACCCGGTCCCCGCGAGGTGCCTCGCCGTGCTCGTGGCGGTCGGGCGGCACCTCGTCGATCCCGATCATGCGCGACAGGGCCACGGCGCCGACCTGCAGCTCGTCCAGCCACTCGACCAGCTCGGCCATGGGCTCCACGAGCCGTACCCCGTACAGCGCCACCGCTGTCACCTGGCCGACCGTGACGTCGAGGCCCAGCGACGACCCGTGCACGAGCAGGAAGCCCCCCCATGCGAGGGCCGCCACCGCCGGCAGCTGGTACGTGAAGTCGATCACCGGGAACCAGCGCGTCCGCAGCGACAGCGTGTAGCGCTCGGCGACCAGGCAGTAGCGCAGCACGTCGTCGACCACCGTGCGGCGGTGCCGGCCGAGCGAGAGCGCGTCGACGGTGCGGCCACCGTCCACGGTCTCGGTGATGGCGCCGTTGAGCCGCGCGTAGGCGGCCATCTCGCGCTGGTAGCCCGGGCCGGCCTTGCTCAGGTACCACCGCGTCGACACCCACAGCAGCGGCACCCCGACGAGCATCGCGAGGGCCACGGGCCCACCCACAACGAACGCGCCCCCCAGCGTCAGGAGCGTCGTGACGGCCGCGACCAGCATCCGGGGGACCGCGAAGCGCACCGACCACGAGATCGCCTCGACGTCGTTCGTCGTCCGGGCCACGAGGTCGCCGGTGCCCGCGCGCTCGACGGTCGAGAGCGGCAGGGCCGTCACCCCGGTCATGAAGCTCTCCCGCAGCTCGGCGAAGACCCCCTCGCCCAGGACCATCGCCGATCTCTTGGCGGTCCAGGTGAAGAAGGTCTCGGCGGCCAGGAAGGCCGCGAGGGCCAGGACGATCCGGTCGACCGCGCGCACGGTGGTGCCCTGGCCGATCTCGTCCACCAACCGCCCCAGCAGCCACGGTCCGCCCAGGCCCGCGAGTGCGGAGAGCGCGAACAGGCCGACCGTCGACGACAGGCCCCACCGGTGGCGGCCGAGCAGCAGCAGCGTGTGGGCGCGGACGGCGTCCCTCCCCGCTACGGGCAGCCGGTGCCCGGGTGTGCCGGCTGTCATGCGTCCTCCCCTCGGGTCACGGTGTGGCGGTAGGCGGCACCGACGGCGTCGTCGCGGCGCAGGAGGTCGTGGTGCGTGCTGCTCGTGGCCTCGCCGGAGGCGTCGAGGAAGACGACGGCGTCCGCGCGGTCGAGCAGCAGCGGGCTGGACGTCACGACGACCGTCGTCAGACCGGCGCGGGCGTCGACCAGCCGGTCGGCGACGACCGCCTCGGTGTGGGCGTCGACGGCGCTGGTCGGCTCGACGAGCACGAGCGTCTCGGCGTCGGTGAGCAGCGCGCGCGCCAGGGCCACCCGCTGCCGCTGGCCACCGGACAGGGAACGGCCCCGCTCATCGACCTCGTCGTCCAGGCCGCGCGGGAGACCGTCGAGCACGTCGTGCGCGGCGGCGGTGTGCAGCGCGGCGAGCAGCCCCGCGTCGTCGTGCCGACCGGTGGGGTCCAGCTGGCTCCTGAGCCACCCGGTGAACAGACGGGGGTCGGAGTCGGCGAGGACCACCCGGCGGCGCACCTCCGCGACGGACAGCCGGTCGACCGGCACCCCGCCGAGCAGCGCGGACGGCACGCGACCGCCACCGGTCGGCCGGTCCGTCAGGCGGGCCATCCGCTCCGCGGCCGCCGCCGTGTCCGCGGGCCGGGCGCTGACGAGCGCCGTGAGCCTGCCCGGCTCCACCCGGATGCCCGTCGCCGGGTCCTCGAGGCTGGGCAGCGGTCCGGGTGAGGCGGCGGTGACCAACGGGTCGCTGACGGCCGGCTGCACCGCCAGCACCCCCAGGACCCGGACCGCGGCCACGTGGCCCCGGGTGAGCTTCTGCAGCACCTCGGTGGCTGTGCGCACCGGGAGGACGAGGAACGCGGCATAGGCGTAGAAGGCGACGAGCTCGCCGGCCGTGATGCCGCCTCCCACCGCAGCCCGGGCTCCGAGCCACGTCACCAGCACGATGAAGGCACCCGGCAGGAGCACCTGCAGCGCGTCGAGGCCGGCCTGGACGCCGGCGACGCGGACGCCCGCCTCGCGGACGTGCTGGGACTTCTCGGTGTAGCGGCGCAGGAAGACCCGCTCGCCGCCCACCCCGCGGAGGACGCGCAGGCCGGCGACGGTGTCGGCACCGAGGGTGGTGAGGGCTCCGGAGGCCTCGCGCTGGGCCGCCTGGGCGCGCTGCAGCGGCCTGATCACCAGCGCCAGCAGGGCCACGAGCACGGGGACCCCGACGGCGACGACGAGGCCGAGGGTCACCGAGCTGCGGAGCAGCAGGACGGTGACGACGACGTACGCCACGACCGAGCCGGCGAAGCGCGCCGACACGTCGTAGACGTCCCCGAGGCGGATCGCGTCGGAGGCGACCGTGGACACGACCTCCCCAGTAGCCAGTCTGCGTGGCATCGCCACGCCGGTGCGCGAGACGTGGTGTCCCACGACGCGCGACGAGCCCAACGCGGCCTGTACCCAGTTCCAGACCGCCTGGCGGTGCCGGAAGGTCCCCGAGACGGCCTGTGTCGCAGCGAGTCCCAGCAGCAGCAGGACCCACGGCCACATGGCCGGCGGTGCGCCGTCCACAGGCAGGTCGCCGTCCGGTCGCTCCGCGACCGCCACGTCGATCGCGCGACCGAGGGCGTAGGGGACGAGCGCCTGGCACAGCATCCACACCACGCCGAAGGCCGCGCCGAGCAGGAGAGTGCGCCACTGCTGACGTGCCTGCCATCCCAGGAAGTGCCAGGGGCCGGCGAAGTCGGGTACGACGAGCTCGCCACGCGGCGTCCAGGGGACGCGGAGGTCGAGGGCGAGCGGTCGTCTGGACACGACTGGCGACGGTACGCCGTGAAGGCCCCATGAATAAAGCGCATTTCGGCTGTCCGCCGTGGTGGGGCGGTGGGCCGACGCACCGGGCCCGCGACACCGGCGTCTACCGTGGAGAGGTGCTGCGCAACGCCCTGAGACCGCGCTGGCTCGCGCTGCTGGCGCTGGCCCTCGTGCTGGCGTCGCTGTGCGCGTGGCTCGGCAGCTGGCAGCTCGACCGGGCCCGGTCCCAGGCGGCACCCTCCGACGACGCCGCCGCGGCCGAGGTCGTCCCCCTGGCAGACGTGTTGGGCCCGCAGGAGAGCCTGACGTCCGAGGCGGCGGCCGTGACGGTTCGGGCGACGGGAAGCCTCGAGCCCGAACGCGCGGTGAGGGTGGCCGACCGGGAGCTCGACGGTCGGTCCGGCGAGTGGCTCGTCGCACCGCTGGTCGTCGACGGGGCGCGCCTGCCGGTCGTGCTCGGGTGGTACGCCGACGGGGTGGCCCGGCCGCCGGTGTCCGACCTTCCGTCCGGTGAGGTCGAGGTCACCGGGAGGCTCCGGATCTCGGAGCCGCCGGTGGGGCTCCCACCCGCGGGGGACGCGCTGACGTCGCTCAGCTCGGCCGACCTGCTCAACGACTGGGGCGCTCCGGTGTACGCCGCCTACCTCCTCGCCGACGAGCCCGCTGCCGGCCTTGCCGCCGTGCCCGTCCCCGAGACCGGCGACCGTGGCCTGGCCCTGCAGAACCTGTCCTACGCGGTGCAGTGGTGGGTGTTCGCCGCCTTCGCCGTGTTCATCTGGTGGCGGGTGGTCCGCGACGACCACATCGACCGCCTGGCGGCTGCCCGGGCGGCCGCCGTTGCCGAGACCGAGACCGAATCCGATCACACGCGGAGCGTGCCCCAGTGAACGAGACCACCAGCGCCCCGACGCGCACCCCCCGGCGCCTGGGCCCCGCGCTCACCAGGTACCGCGTGATGGCGTTCGTCACGGGTGGCTTCCTGCTGCTGCTCTGCCTCGAGATGGTGCTGAAGTACGTGCTTCGCCTGAACGGCGGCGAGGCCGTGCTGGGTGACTGGATCGCGATCACCCACGGGTGGATCTACGTGCTGTACCTGGTGACCGTCGTCGACCTGTGGTCGAGCCTGCGCTGGCGCTTCGGGCGGCTGGTCACTCTGGTGCTGGCCGGGGTCGTGCCCCTGCTGTCCTTCTTCGCGGAGCGCAGGACCACCGCGGACGTCCGGGTGATGATGGCCGAGCGCGGCGAGGCCTCTGCCCCCCACTAGCCTCTCCGCATGAGCGACACCCTCGACGCCAGGCCCGACACCGCGGCGCCGTCCGCCGTCGAGACCACCGGCACCACCGACCACAAGCCCGTCCTCGTGGTCGACTTCGGCGCCCAGTACGCGCAGCTGATCGCGCGCCGCGTCCGTGAGGCCGACGCCTACTCCGAGGTCGTCTCGTCGTCGATGCCGGTCAGCGAGCTGCTGGCCCGGCAGCCCGCCGCGGTGATCCTGTCTGGCGGCCCGTCGTCGGTGTACGAGGAGGGCGCACCCGCGATCGACCCGGCGCTGTTCGAGGCGGGCGTCCCCGTGCTCGGCATCTGCTACGGGTTCCAGGCGATGGCGCTGGCGCTCGGCGGCGAGGTCGCCCGCACCGGGCTGCGGGAGTACGGCGGCACCCAGGTGGAGCTCGAGCCGTGCGAGAGCATCCTGCTGCACGGCCAGCCGCGCAGCCAGAGCGTCTGGATGAGCCACGGCGACGCCGTGCACGCCGCCCCCGAGGGGTTCACCGTGACCGCGTCGTCGCCCGGTGCGCCCGTCGCCGCGTTCGAGAGCCAGGAGCGCAGGCTCTACGGCGTGCAGTGGCACCCCGAGGTCAAGCACTCGACCTTCGGCCGGCAGGTGCTCGACCACTTCCTGCGGCACGGCGCCGGCCTGGACCGTGACTGGACGACGGGCAACGTGATCGCCGAGCAGGTGCAGCGCATCCGCGACCAGGTGGGCCACGACCGGGTCATCTGCGGGCTCTCCGGCGGCGTCGACTCAGCGGTCGCCGCCGCGCTGGTCCACGAGGCGGTCGGCGACCAGCTGACCTGCGTGTTCGTCGACCACGGCCTCCTGCGCGCGGGCGAGGCCGAGCAGGTCGAGCGCGACTACGTCGAGGCGACCGGCGTCGACCTCGTCGTGGTGGACGCGCAGGAGCAGTTCCTCGACGCGCTCGCCGGAGTGACCGACCCCGAGGAGAAGCGCAAGGCCATCGGACGGGAGTTCATCCGGTCGTTCGAGGGTGCCGCTCGCGACCTGGTGGCCAGGGGGCACGCCGAGGCGGAGACCGAGCCGGGCGAGGGTGGCGAGGTGCGCTTCCTCGTGCAGGGCACGCTCTACCCCGACGTCGTCGAGTCGGGCGGCGGTGAGGGTGCGGCGACGATCAAGAGCCACCACAACGTGGGTGGTCTGCCCGACGACCTGGAGTTCGAGCTCGTCGAGCCGCTGCGTGCCCTGTTCAAGGACGAGGTGCGTGCCGTCGGCGCCGAGCTGGGCCTGCCCGACGCGATCGTGTGGCGCCAGCCGTTCCCGGGCCCCGGTCTGGGCATCCGCATCATCGGCGAGGTGACGGCTGAGCGCCTCGAGACGTTGCGGTCCGCCGACGCGATCGTGCGGGAGGAGCTGACCGCGGCAGGCACCGACCGTGACATCTGGCAGTGCCCGGTGGTGCTGCTGGCCGACGTCCGGTCGGTCGGCGTGCAGGGCGACGGCCGCACGTACGGGCACCCGGTCGTGCTGCGTCCCGTCTCCTCTGACGACGCGATGACGGCCGACTGGTCGCGCCTGCCCCACGACCTGCTGGCCCGCATCTCGACCCGGATCACCAACGAGGTCGACGGCGTGAACCGCGTCGTGCTCGACGTCACGAGCAAGCCGCCGGGCACGATCGAGTGGGAGTGAGCTGACCCCTCTCGGGAGGCGGGAGTGCCTCCTGCGCGGCATTCTCGGTGTGCACGTGTTCCACGGACGGAGGGAGACCGCGATGGCCACCAAGCGTCGCCCCGGGCCCAGCGTGAAGGACCCGGAGCTGTACGAGGAGCTGCGGGACGAGGGGAACAGCAAGGAGAAGTCGGCGCGCATCGCCAACGCCGCGAACAACACGTCCCGCTCGGCCGTGGGGCGCAAGGGCGGCAAGAGCCCCGGCTACGAGGAGTGGACGGTCGCCGACCTGCGCAAGAAGGCGGCCGACGTCGGCGTCGAGGGCCGGTCGTCCATGAAGAAGGACGAGCTGATCGAGGCGCTGCGCGACCACTGAGCGGGGACGGCGCGACCGCCTGTCAGCATGCGTCCAGCTCGGTGACCAGGCGCTTGGGGGCCGTGAGCCGGTAGGACGCATCGAGCAGCTCGGCCACCTCGTCCCAGTCGCCCTCCGGTGAGGGCAGGTCGAGACCGAGCCATCCGGAGACCCCGAGGTAGCCAGGCACGTAGACGCGTCCCTCCGCGAGGAGGGCCTCGCGCTCGGCAGGGTCAGGCAGCACGACGACCGAGTCGTCGTGCTGCACCCACGCGCCATCGACCTTCAGCGAGCCACCGAAGTAGGCGAACACCTTGGTCGTGTAGAAAGCCGGCCGTCCGTGCGAGACCTTCTCGCGGGTGCCGGGGAGGCGGTGCGCGATCTCCCGGACGCGACCCAGCGACGGGTCGTCATCACTGAACATGCGCGCATGGTCCATGCGCTCAGCCTGCGCCCGGGAGGAAGGTCTCCGCGGCCTCCTGGAGCCGTCTCCGGTGGGCGTCCCAGTCGGCGTCGTCGGCGGGCCACATGTTGGTGTTGTCCGTGCGCAGTCCGACGGCGCCGTCGATGAGCTCCCGGACGATATCGGCGTGCCCCGCGTGCCGGTGCGTCTCGGCGATCATGTGCACGAGGATCTGGTGGAGGGTGACGGCACTGTGCTCCTCGGGCCACCAGGGGACGTGGCCCGTGCCCTCCAGGTCCACCTCCTCGATGGTGACGTCGGAGTGCTCCCACACCCGCCGGTACAGGCCGACCACGTCCTCACGGGTCTCGTCGGGGGCAGCCCAGAGGTCGGCGTTCGGCTCGGCGTCGTCCGCGAACCAGGGGAGGGGATCGGGGAACGGTCGCGCGAACGTGTCGCCCAGGTACCCCGCCTCGACGCTCGCGACGTGCTTGACGATGCCGAGCAGGTTGGTGCCGGTAGGCACCAGCGGGCGGCGGACGTCGTACTCCGAGAGCCCGTCGAGCTTCCACAGCAGGGCCTCGCGGCCCTGCTGGAGGTAGCGGTGCAGCTCCACCTTGACCTTGAGCATCCTCGTCACCCACCTGCCATCGCGCCGACGACCATGAACGGTTCCTCACCTTGCACGACCCTGGCCGGCAACGGCGTGTCGGGGCTCTCGTGGGAGAGGTCCTCCTGGCACGCGAAGAAGCGCACGAACGGACGCCTCCGCTGGGTCGTCCGGTCGCGGATCGTCCCCACCAGGACCGGGAACTCCGCCTCCAGGGCGTCCAGGACCGACTGCTGCGTGACCTCCCCCGGGACCTCCAGGTGCACCTCGCCGTCGACCTGCGCCATGGCACGCAGGTGGGCGGGGAGGATCACCCACACCGAGCCGGTCATCGAGTGCTCACGCGAGGGTCTGGACCTCGACGGAGAGCACCGCCGGCAGGTCCCGGACGATGGGCGTCCACGAGTCACCGGAGTCGTTCGAGGCGTAGACCTGCCCCCCCGTGGTGCCGAAGTAGATCCCGCACGACTCGTGCGTGTCGACGGCCATCGCGTCGCGCAGCACGTTGACGTAGCAGTCCTCCTGGGGCAGGCCGGAGGTCAGCGCCTCCCACTCGTCACCGCCCGTCCGGCTGCGGTAGACGCGCAGCCTGCCCTCCGGCGGGAAGTGGTGGGAGTCGCTGGTGATGGGCACGACGTACACGGTCTCGGGCTCGTGCGCGTGCACGGCGATCGGGAAGCCGAAGTCGGAGGGGAGGTTGCCGCTGACCTCGTGCCAGCTGTCGCCACCGTCCTTGCTGCGCAGGACGTCCCAGTGCTTCTGCATGTACAGCACGTCGGGCCTCTCCGGGTGCATGTCGATGCGGTGCACGCAGTGGCCGACCTCGGAGTCCTGGTCGGGGATCTCACCCGACCGCAGCCCCTTGTTGATCGGCTGCCACGTCGTCCCGCCGTCGGTGGTGCGGAAGGCCCCGGCCGCCGAGATCGCCACGTACAGGCGGTCCGCGTCGGTGGGGTGCTGCAGGATCGTGTGCAGGCACATCCCGCCCGCGCCCGGCTGCCACTGGGGGCCCGTGTCGTGCTGGCGCAGTCCCGACAGCTCGGTCCAGCCGGTCCCTCCGTCCGTGGACTTGAACAGGGCGGCGTCCTCGACGCCCGCGTAGACCGTCTCGGCGTCGTGGATCGACGGCTCGAGGTGCCAGACCCTGGTGAAGGACCACGGCCGCAACGTGCCGTCGTACCACTGGTGCTCGCCTGGCACCCCGTCGTAGGTGAAGTCGTTGCCGACCGGCTCCCAGGTCGTGCCGCCGTCGTCCGAGCGCTGGATCACCTGACCGAACCAGCCGCTGGTCTGCGAGGCGTAGAGGCGGTCGGGGTTCACCGGGGACGCCTTGACGTGGTAGGTCTCCCAGCCCGGGAAGTGCGGGCCCTCGACCGTCCAGTCGGTGCGCCGTTCGTCCGAGGTGAGGACGAACGCACCCTTCCGGGTGCCGACGAGTACGCGTGTGCCACCCATGGTCCTGCTCCCTCCGTCGGGCTGCTGGGACGCGACGCTACTCGTCCGTCCCGACAGAGGGGAGACCTCGGGGCGGGTGAGAACTCATCGGCCTACGGCCGCGTGACCATCGCGATGCCCAGGCACATCTCGTCCGTGGTGCCGTCGCCCCACACCACGTACCTTTCGGGCTGTCCGTCGAAGGCCGGGAGCAGGTCGCGGTTGGCCTGGTCGTGGCGGCACGTCACCCGCAGCACGTCACCGGGCTGCAGCACAGCCGGCTCGTCCAGACCGATCGCCCGCTGGTCGTCGAAGTCCCAGACGGGCAGGTCGAGCAGCGTCCTCGCCCGGTCGGTGCCGGGGTTGGCCTCGATCGAGATGGCACTGCCGAGCAGGTGCATGTGCCCGGCCACGGCCCGGACCGTCGTCGTCTCCCTGACGGTGCGGTCGCACGTCTGCACGTCCCCGGGGGTGGGTGCGAGGTCCCCGTCGCCGCAGAGCAATTGCAGACCGGCGGCCGCGAAGCCGGAGGCTGAGCCGAACCGGGCGACCACGTCGAGCAGGGCAGCCTCGCGGTCGCACAGGGGGCCTTCGGCGTGCTCGGGACGACAGGGCAGCTCCACCGGTCCGGGCAGCAGCATGGTCTCGAGGGGGACCAGGTCCGCCGTCCCGTCGGTCAGGCGCAGCCTGGCGCTGCTGACGTCCTGGCCGTCACCGGCCAGCAGGTTGTAGTGCACCTGCATGACCACCCGGCTGCCCGCCTCGAGCGGGATGCCGAGCCCGTCGTCGAGCAGGCTCTCGCCGCCCCCGGGCGCCCAGGCTCCGAGCCACGGTGCGCTGGTCAGGGCCGTGGCCGGCCCGGCGTCCCCGCCGATGCCGGTGCCGCCGAAGCACGTCCACCCCTCGCCCGGAGTGGACGCGTCCTGCGCCTCGGCGCCGGCGACCTGGTCGGCCGGGACGCGGAACAGGATGACGTGGTGCACCAGGTCCCGACGTCCCGGCAGCACGTCCACACCCGTGATGAACGCCGGCGACGTCAGCCCGGGGTCGAGCAGGAAGCAGCGGTAGTCGTCGGTGCCGCGTCCGGTGGGCGAGGAGGGCTCGTAGGCCGCGGGCATCGCCAGGTCGACCAAGCGCTCGCCGGTTCGCAGCGGAGCGCTCGGTGGCGCGTCACCGGTGTCGTGGGGGCTGGGGCCGGTCGCTTCGTCGGCCGGTGCCTGGTCCGTCCCGTGCCCCGCGTCCTCGGACGGCACCCCGGAGGGGGAGCAGGCAGCCAGGAGGAGCGCTGCGCCGAGCGCGACGCCGAACCGGCGGACTCTCACTCCCTCAGCATAGGTTCACGCCCCGCCCACGCTCCCCCGTCCTCTGAGTGCACATGGTCCCTACAGGCGTGCCTGAAGGAGCACTTCGCACTCAGAGGACGGGCGGGGGGTCGGCCCGCTCCGTGGGCGCCGTCAGAACTGGGAGCGGCAGGCCGCCAGGTCGGCGCGCACCTGCTGACCGCGCTCGACCACGACGGGGACCCGCTGGAGGACGGTCCCGTCGGCTCGCTCGCACGTCAGCGTCCAGTTCTCGACCAGACCCGGGCCACCGGTCCCGGTGGTGGACTCGTACAGGCCGGCCGTGAGGGTCCACGTCGGCGAGACCGAGGCGAAGTTGATCACCCGCAGCACGTAGGTGCCGGCGGCCGGGGCGTCGACCACCGTGTGCTCCTTCGCGCCGGGGGCGTTGCCGGACGAGGCCACCTCCTCCAAGGAGCCGTCCGCCGCCTCGCGGTACACCTCGAGGTCGTAGTCGTCGGGGGTGGGCCAGTCCAGGTCGATCGCCAGCAGGTCGGCGGCCGCGTCGGCGGCGGTCACCTCGAACCGCACGTCCTCGTACTGCGTCGGCGCGATCAGGCCGGTGGCGGTGTAGGTCTCCTCGCGGGTGGGCTCGGAGCTGACCGTCTCGGTCTGACGCTCCTGCACCAGGGGGCGCGTGGACGGGTTGACGTGCCACGCGAAGCGGCCGTTCGCGGGGACGGTGATCGTCGACTCGAGGTGGTCGGTGAACGAGCTGCCGTCGTACGTCGGCGTCGCGAACTCCTTGGCCAGCCGCAGCGTCGCGCCGGCCGGTGCCCGGCCGGTCACGACCGAGTGCGCCTGCGGGTCGGCGGTGTTCTCGAGGGCGACGAGGTAGGCCTCACGGTTGCCCTTGCCCGCGTACTCGCCGGCGCCCAGGTACTGGTCGACGACCTCCGGGTACGGCGGGTGGAACTCCTCGCCGATCTCGAAGGTGAACCCCAGGCCGCCGGTGGCGTAGTACGACCAGTCCTCCGTGGTGCCGGTGGTGTCGTACAGGTCGTAGGAGTGCTGGTTCGTGTAGCCGTTCTGGGCGGCCATCGCGGCACCGAGGGCCGCGTAGCGCGTCTCGTCGGGGGTGTTGCCCTGCTCGCGCAGGCCCGGCGGGCGCAGCACGAGGTTGGAGAAGGTGTGGTTGGTGATCAGCGTCGTCACCTGCATCGACGAGACCAGCTCGCGCACGTTCTGCGTCTCCGGCTCGGAGAAGGGCGCCGCGCCGTAGTAGGTGGGGTCGGCGGGGGTGCTCGGACGCGCCCGGGCCACCCCAGAAGCCGCCGTAGTTGCGGTTCAGGTCGATCCCGACCCCGTAGCCGCCGGGGCTCTTGGCCGCCGCGCAGGCTCCGGGAGCCGGCTCGGTGCCGTCCACCACACGGCAGTTCTTGCGCTTGTAGGCGTTGCCGGGCGTGCCGATGATCGACACGGTGCCCCCGTCGTCGACCTCGCGCAGGTCGACCGTCATGCCGTCCGCGACCGAGGTGGTGAAGCCGTCGGGGTTCACCACCGGGACCACGACGACGCGGGCCCGGTCCAGCAGCGAGGTGATGCGCTCGTCGGTGCCGTACCCCTTGGCGAGGTCGTAGGCGAACTCCATGGCGCTCTCACCGGAGGGCCACTCGCGGGCGTGGTGCACGCCCATCATCAGCAGCGTCGGGCGGCTGTCGCTCTGCGCGACGTCGCCGGAGATCACCATCCCCTGGACCGTGCGCCCCTCGAGCGTCTCGTGCGGCAGCGCGATCTCCTCCACGAGCCCCGGTTCCAGGGCGGCGAGGCGGCCCATGTCGTCGTTGTAGTCGTCGAGCGTGCGGTAGCTCGTGCGACCGCTGGGCAGCGGCGACCGCTCGACCGACGCCGCGTACGCCTGGGTCGCCTCCTGCGACTGGCGCGTCTGCAGAGCGAGGTCGGCGACCTCCACCGTCCAGTCGAACCCGGCCGCACGCAGGGCGTCGGTGTCGGCCGCGCCGTGGGTGACGACCTCGACGAAGTCGGGACCGGCGTGCTCGGTCAGGTCCAGGCCGAGCGTCTGCAGGCGGTCCTTGTCGGCGCTCGTCGGGGTCGTCACGCGGAGCAGCTGGACGGGGGCCGTCTGCGCAACCGGGTCGGAGCCCGCCGGCGAGGACGGGAGGGCTGCTGCGGGGACGGCGAGGGCTGGGAGGGCCAGTGCCAGCGAGAGCGCCGCTGCGCGGGCCAGCGAGTGTCGGTTCATGCGCACACAACGGACGGATGCGACGAAGGTCACGCCCCCTTCCCGGGTCGGCGGGTCAGCGTGCGCGTCGACCGTGACCGGGTGGTCCCGGTCGCCGGCGCGCACCACCTCGACGAGGTCCTCGTCAGGGCCCGACGAACGCCCCGTCCCACACGACCGAGCGGGTCAGGGTCCCCTCGACCACGGCGCCGGCGCCGACGACCGACGCGCCGCCGCTGGCGTGCAGGTTGGCCCGCAGGTAGTCGTGCGGGGTGCCGCAGTCGATCGCCAGGCCGTCGAGCTCGCGCAGGTCGAGCAGCCTCCGCGCGTCGAGCTCGCGCCACAGCTCCTCGTACAGCCCGCTGGGACGGGACGGCAGGCCGGCGACGACGTCCCCCGGCAGCAGGCAGGCGCCGACGTACCCCCAGTGGCCCCGGTCGTCGGTGAAGTCGGCGCGCAGTCGCGGTGACGACCCGGCCGTCGCCGACCGGCCGGCGGGCGCCACCAGCAGGCGGCACCGCTCCCCGTCCCAGCCCTCGACCAGGCCGTCGAGCACCGTGTCCACCAGGCCCGAGCGTGGCGCCAGGTAGACGTCGCCGTTGACCAGCAGCACCGGTCGGCCGTCCAGCCAGGACGCGAGGGCGCCCAGTGCACCGGCAGTGCCCAGGGCCTCCGGCTGCTCGACCGAGAGGTGCGCCCGGTCGCCCACATGCGTCACCACCTGCTGGGCGAGGTGGTGGGCGTTGACGGCCACCGCGTCGGGACCGGTCCCCACGTGCGGGGCGAGGGCGGACAGCGCCCAGTCGATCAGCGGGATGCCCGCCACGGGGCACAGGGGCTTGGGCCGGAGCAGCGTGAGCGGGCGCAGCCGTCGCCCCTCTCCGGCCGCGAGCACCACGCCGGCCGGCTCCTGGCCGGGCGGTCACGCCCCCTCGACCAGCCGCCCGGTCATCTGGGCGGCATCGCGGGCCCGCTCGAGCACATCGAGGATCTCGCGTGTCGATGCGTCGGCTTCGGGCAGTTCCTCGAGGCGCATCCAGCGGTGGCCCTTGGCCTCGCCGCCGACGCGGACGGGCGGCTTGTGGTCGACCGGCAGGCGGTAGATCACGTCCACGCGGCGGACGCGCGGGTTGACCTGGCACGTCAGGGGCAGGCCCACCTCGATCGTCAGGCCCGTCTCCTCGCGGACCTCACGGACCACGGCGTCGCCGGCGCGCTCGCCGCGGTCGAGAAGACCGCCCGGCAGGGACCATCCGACCCGGTGGGGCTGGCGCAGGAACAGGATCTCCCCGTCGCACTCGATCGCCACCACGGCACCGACGGTGAAGCCCGGTGTGCCGACGCGGACCATCGTCCGGCGGACGGGCGCCGGCATGCGCCGGAACGCCAGCAGCGCAGCGGTGTAGCCGCGGCGTCGGAGGGTGGCGAGCACAGACATGTGCCAACCCTACGAGGGACGGGCGACGACGCTCCACGGCTACCCTCCCCGGGTGACGTCGCCGCACGAGGACAAGGCAGTCAGGCGCCAGCGCGTCGGCGCCTACGCGGTCTGCGTGCGTGACGGCGCCGTGCTGCTCGCCCAGCTGTCGCACCGCACCGGGTGGCCCGGCGGGTGGACGCTCCCGGGCGGCGGCGTCGACCACGGCGAACACCCCCGCGACGCCGTCGTGCGCGAGGTGCACGAGGAGACGGGGCTGCACGTGGAGGTCCGCGAGCTGCTCGAGGTCGACTCGATCCACTTCACCGGGCACGCGCCCGACGGCACCCTCGAGGACTACCACTCGATCCGGCTCCTCTACCGGGGCGAGGTCAGTGAACGGGACGAGCCGCGTGTCCTCGAGGTCGACGGCAGCACCTCGGCCTCCGCGTGGATCCCGCTGTCGGAGCTCGACTCCGACGACATCGAGGTCGTGGCGCTGGTCAGGACGGGGCTCGAGGCCACCGGCGTCGACCTCCGGCGCCACGGCACCGCCCCTCCGTAGGCCACCCCGGCGGACAGGGCGACGGCGCCGGCCAGGGCCAGCCACGGAAGCCTGGGGAGCTCCGCGGGTGCGCCGACCACGAGGACGAGGAAGGCGGGCAGGGCCCCGAGGCCGACCGCACCCATGGCCAGCCGGACCCACCCCGGCCACCGTCCACGAGAGCGCCAGACCACCGAGCACCAGGGCGGGCAGCAGGACGATCCCCGCGCCCGCGAAGTACGGCAGCACCAGGACGGTGAGCAGCCCCCAGGCCCACCGGCCACCGGCTCGCCGGCGGGCCTCGACGACCCCGAGGATGAGGCCGGAGACAGCGCCACCGCCGAGGACGAAGAGCGTTCCGGCCCAGCTGAACTCGGGGTCGTCGCTGATGAGTCGCATCCAGCCGCGCGCCACGGCCGCCCATCCGAGGCCGAGCGCCGCTCCGGCGAGGGCGCACCGCGCCTGCGCCGCGGCGCCGCGCGGCGGCCCGGACATCAGAACCCCATCGGCAGGCAGGCGAGGCGTGGTCCTGCGGCGCCGCTGTGGTCGGTGGGGCTCTGGTGCAGGACGATCGCACCTGCCGCGCCGGGGGCGATGGTGAACGGCACGTGCGCGACTGCCGTCGCCGAACCCCCACGCGTGACGGTGAAGTCGAGCCAGACCTCGGTCTCGTTCGAGACCGTGGCCGGCGAGACGCCGGTCGCGACGTCGTGGTTGTAGTGGGGTCCTGCGGCCGCACCGTCGCCCGGGACGCAGGCCCCGGTGTGGACGTGCGCGCCGAACGTCCGGCCGGCGGCGGACCGGTCGAGGCCGCGCAGGTGCAGCACCACCAGGGTCCGGCCGTGGTGGCCGACGGCGAGCGCGCGTGCTGTGGCCCCGTCGGTCGGGTCCGCGCTCGCCGGCTGGAGGTCGGTGAGGTTCCCCGCGCCACGTGTGGCCGTGGCGGGACTCGTTCTGTGAGTGGGCGCTTGCCCCCCGGCGTGTGCGCTCGCGGGAGTCGTCGACGCGACCGCGAGCACGCAGGACGCGACCACGACGCCGAGACCCCGAAGGGTGGAGGTGGTACTCATGGTTGTCTCCTCGGAGGATGCTGGACGAGCCGGTCGGCTCACGGGAACAGACGACCCGTGGCGGACGGGCGGGTGACGTCCCGTCGCGACGGATCTCGTCCGCCGTGGAGGTCACCCGCGGACGGTCCCTCGGACGTCTGTGGGGTGATGGAGACCGTGAAGCTGCCCGCCCGTCGCCGGGCCACGCCGCCCGAGGCGCGGACCGGTGCGGCCGCCCCGGTCGGGTCCGCCGCCGGCTCCTGGCCGCTGCCGGCCGAGGAGCTCGTGGCACTCCTGTTCGCGCAGGAGGCGACACGGCTCGTGCAGCTGGCGCGCTGGTTCGTGGACGACCGCGCCGCGGCCGAGGACCTGGTGCAGGAGGCGTTCATCCGGTTGGCGCGCTCGGCCCACCGCATCCGCGAGCAGGGCAAGGCCGCGGCCTACCTGCGGTCGATCGTGCTCAACCTCGCCCGCGACCACAACCGTCGCGGCCTGGTGTCGCTGCGGCACCGTCCTCCCGCCGAGGTCGCACCGCCCTCGGTCGAGGAGGTGGTGACCGAGGAGGAGAGGCACCGGGAGGTGCTCGCCGCCCTGCGCGGCCTCCCTCGGCGGCAGCGCGACTGCGTGGTCCTGCACTACTACCTGGAGCTCGGTGTGGCAGAGGTCGCCGAGACGTTGGGCCTGTCGTCGAACTCGGTCAAGACGCACCTGCAGCGCGGTCTCCGCTCACTGCGGTCGACCCTGGAGGTGGAGTGGTGAGCAACCTGGAGGGCCGCCTGCACGACGCGCTGGTCGGTGCGGCGTCCGAGACCCCGTCCCCTGACCTGTTCGAGCGCGTGCAGCTGAGCATCGACGCCGACCGCCGGCGCAGCGCCGAGCGGCGCGCCGTCGTGGTCAGGCTCCTGCTCGGGGTCGTGCTCACCGCCGTCCTCGTCGTTCCGTTCTGCTCCGTCGACAACGGGAGGTTCGTCATGCCCTGGTGGGTGCTGGAGGTGCTGACCACGGGACTGCTCGTGGTGATCGCGCTGTGGTTGGGGCCGTTCATCAAGCGGTTCGGACGCGCATACGCCGCCGACGTGTTCCACGACAACCCGTTGACCGGCAAGAGCTACATCGTGCTGACCGACATCGTCTACTACCTGATCTTCACCGCGTACATCCTGTTCACCGTGCGATTCGAGCCGGGTCTTCGTGGGGGACGGTGGTGGGGGCGGAGCAGCTCAAGGAGAGCGCGGCCAAGCTGGGGGGCATCCTGCTCGTGATCGGGATCCTGCACGGCCTCAACATCGTTCTGATGCCGGTGCTGGGACGCCTGTTCTCGGTCAACCGACAGATCTCCGGCGCACCGAGGACGTCGCTGCGCAGCGTCCGGCCCGACGTGGAGGAGGACGGGCGGCTGACCTCAGCTCCTGCCGGTTCCGGACCCGTCGTGCAGCCGCGGCTTGGCCTCGAGGTTGGACAGGCCGTTCCACGCGAGGTTGACGAGATGGGCTGCGACGTCCTGCTTCTTCGGCTTGCGGGAGTCGAGCCACCACTGCCCGGTGAGGGCGACCATGCCGACGAGCATCTGCGAGTACATCGGGGCGAACTTGGTGTCGAGCCCGCTGCGCTTGAAGGCGGCGGCGAGGATGTGCTCCACCTGGCTCGCGACGTCGGAGATCAGGCTGGCGTAGCTGCCGGTCGACTGGGTGACCGGCGAGTCCCGGACCAGGATGCGGAAGCCGTCCGTCGAGCTCTCGATGTAGTCGAGCAGGCCGAGGGCGGCCCGCTCGGCGAGCACGCGCGGGTGCGCCTCGGCCGCGAGAGCGCCGGTGATCGACTCCAGTAGCGCGGTGATCTCGCGGTCGACGACGACCGCGTACAGGCCTTCCTTGCCACCGAAGTGCTCGTAGACGACCGGCTTGGAGACCTCGGCGCGCGCCGCGATCTCCTCGACGCTCGTTCCCTCGAAGCCCTTCTGCGCGAACAGCTTCCGCCCGACCAGGAGCAGCTGCTCGCGCCGCTCCTTGCCCGTCATGCGGGCTCTGGACGGGCTGGACCGGGTACGGGTGGTCTGGGTGCTCACACCGCCGCCATCATCGCGAACGGGGGTGGTCACCCCTGCGCGGCGAGCCGCTCGGCCTTGCGGGCTGCCGCCTCCTCGCGCTTGGTGACGAACCGCGTCGCCTGGTCGTCGAGCCGGCCGAGGAAGGCGGAGAGCTCCACGCGGGCCTGCTCGCCGCGCGGGCCGAGATCGGTGCGCTCGAACACCTTCCAGAACTTCAGGACGGGCGTGAGCACCTCGTCGTGGTGCAGCTTGAGGTCGTAGATGCCGGCCTTGGCGATGGTCATGGCGTTGCGGCCGTAGTCGGGCATCGTGGCGCCAGGCATCTGGAAGTCGACGACCTCGTCGCGGATGGCCTCCATCGTGTCGTCCGGCGCACGGTCGAAGGCCTCCGCCAGGAGGTTGCGGTAGAAGACCATGTGCAGGTTCTCGTCCTGCGCGATGCGCGCCAACAGCCCCTCGGCGACCGGGCAGCCGGTCGCCTTGCCGGTGTTCCGGTGGCTGACGCGCGTGGCCAGCTCCTGGAACGACACGTAGGCGAGCGTGCGGAGCATCGACTTGTCGCCCGAGTCGTAGCCGGCGGTCATGTGGATCATCCGCAGCTCCTCGAGCTTGACGGGGTCCACGCCGCGCGTGACCACGAGGTAGTCGCGCAGCGCGACGCCGTGGCGGCCCTCCTCGGCGGTCCAGCGACCCACCCAGGTGCCCCAGGCGCCGTCGCGCCCGAAGCGCTCCGAGATCTCGCGGTGGTAGCTGGGCAGGTTGTCCTCGGTCAGCAGGTTCACGATCATCGCCGTCTTCGCGACGGGGTCGAGCCTGCTGTCTCCCGGCTCCCAGTCGCTGCCCCCGAGGTAGGCGAAGTTGCGCCCCTCGTCCCACGGCACGTAGTCGTGCGGCATCCAGTCCTTGGTGATCTTCAGGTGCCGCTCGAGGTTCGCCTCCACCACGGGCTCGAGCTCGTGCAGCATGCGCGTCTGCAGGTCGGTCGTGTCCAACGCGGTCATCGGGGCCCTCCGGGACGGTGACTACTGGCTACGCCACCGTAACCTACGAGAGCGTAAGTTACTAGGCGGGGCTCCCGGACGGTCGCGGGCACGCGTCGGCCGCCCCCACCGGCCGCTGGCACACTGGCCGCACCGTCCCCCGTCGTCCAACGGCAGGACAGCGGTCTTTGGAACCGCGAATCGAGGTTCGAGTCCTCGCGGGGGAGCCGACGGCGTGGGTCGTCGCGGCCGGTAGCATGCGGTTCGATCGCCCCCCGCCCGCTTCGACGAGGAGATCGTCCGCGTGAGCTCGAGCCGTCCGGCCGCAGCCCTGGTCCTCGCCGCCGGCGAGGGGACCCGGATGAAGTCGTCCACCCCGAAGGTCCTGCACGAGGTCGCCGGTCGCAGCCTCCTGGGCCACGCGCTGGCCGCCGTGTCGGCCCTCGACCCGCAGCACCTGGTGCTCGTCGTGCGCCATGAGCGCGACCGGGTCGCGGCGCACGCCGCCGAGCTCGACCCTCAGGCGCTCGTCGCCGACCAGGACGAGGTGCCCGGCACCGGCCGGGCGGTGCAGTGCGGCCTGGACGCGCTCGAGGACGCCCGCCGCGCCGCGGGGGAGCGGGGTCCGTTGACCGGCACCGTCGTCGTCACCTACGGGGACGTGCCGCTGCTGACCGGGACCACCCTGACCGGGCTCGTCGCCGCCCACGAGAGCGGCGGACACGCCGTGACCGTCATCACCGCCGACGTCGACGACCCCACCGGGTACGGGCGGATCGTCCGGGACGCGGACGGCTACGTCTCGGGCATCGTGGAGCACAAGGACGCCGACGAGGCGCAGCGCGCGATCACCGAGATCAACTCCGGCCTGTACGCCTTCGACGCCGAGGTCCTCGTGGACATGCTCGCCCGCGTCGGCAGCGACAACGTGCAGGGCGAGGTCTACCTGACGGACGTGCTGGCGCTCGCCCGTGAGGCCGGTGGCACGGTGGCCGCGCACCGCATCGACGACGTCTGGCAGACCGAGGGTGTCAACGACCGCGTGCAGCTGGCGCGCATGGGGGCCGAGCTGAACCGCCGCGTCCTCGAGGACCGGATGCGCGCCGGCGTGACGGTCGTCGACCCGGCGACCACGTGGGTCGACTCCGACGTCACCCTGGCCCGCGACGTCACGCTCCTGCCCGGCGTGCAGCTGAAGGGGACGACGTCCGTCGGTGAGGGCGCCACCATCGGCCCCGACTCGACCCTCACCGACTGCCAGGTCGGTGCCGGCGCCTCCGTCGTGCGGTCCCACGCCCAGGGCGCCGAGATCGGCGACGGCGCCACCGTCGGCCCCTTCAGCTTCCTGCGGCCCGGCACGCGACTCGGCGCCAAGGGCCGGATCGGCGGCTTCGTCGAGACGAAGAACGCGGTGATCGGCGAGGGCTCGAAGGTGCCCCACCTGTCCTACGTCGGCGACGCGGAGATCGGGGTGGGCGCGAACATCGGTGCCGCCACGATCTTCGTCAACTACGACGGCGTGGCCAAGCACCGCACCGTCGTGGGTGACCACGCCCGGGTCGGCAGCGACAGCATGCTGGTGGCGCCGGTGACGATCGGGGACGGCGCCTACACGGCTGCGGGCTCGGTGATCACGCAGGACGTCCCGCCCGGTGCGATGGCGGTGGCGAGGGGCCAGCAGCGCAACGTCGCGGGCTGGGTGGCCCGGCGGCGGGCGGGAAGCCCCGCGGCGGAGGCCGCGGAGAGGGCGAACGGCGCGACCGCGCCAGACGGACGGGGCGACGACCAGCGCGACCAGCGCACGGCACGCGACCAGGGAGCAGGGACCAGCGCATGACCGGCATCACCACCACCAGCGAGAAGCGGATGGTGCTCATCAGCGGCCGCGCCCACCCCGAGCTGGCCGAGGAGGTGGCGGCCGAGCTGGGTGTCGAGCTGGTTCCCACGTCGGCCTACGACTTCGCGAACGGCGAGATCTACGTGCGTTTCGGCGAGAGCGTGCGAGGGTGCGACACGTTCGTGCTGCAGAGCCACTGCGCTCCCATCAACCAGTGGCTGATGGAGCACCTGCTGATGGCCGACGCGCTCAAGCGGGCCTCCGCGAAGCGGATCACGATGATCGCCCCGTTCTTCCCCTATGCGCGGCAGGACAAGAAGCACCGCGGCCGCGAGCCCATCTCGGCGCGCCTCGTCGCGGACCTGTACAAGACGGCCGGGGCCAACCGCCTGATGAGCGTCGACCTGCACACCTCGCAGATCCAGGGCTTCTTCGACGGGCCCGTCGACCACCTGTGGGCCCTGCCCCTGCTCGCGGACTACGTACGGAC
This sequence comes from uncultured Actinomycetota bacterium, assembly GCA_963843835.1. Classification (GTDB taxonomy): domain Bacteria; phylum Actinomycetota; class Actinomycetes; order Actinomycetales; family CAWJMD01; genus CAWJMD01. Next base: position 126,343 of record CAWJMD010000003.1, on the reverse strand, counting down.
GCGTGTCGACCGCTCCAAGCTGACGATCGTCTCGCCCGACGCCGGCCGCGTCCGCGTCGCCGACCTGTGGTCCGACCGGCTCGGCGCGCCCCTGGCGATCATCCACAAGCGCCGTGACCCCAACGTCCCGAACCAGTCCAAGGTGCACGAGGTCGTCGGTGACGTCGCCGGACGCACCTGCGTGCTCGTCGACGACATGATCGACACCGCCGGGACGATCGTGCAGGCGGCCGAGGCGCTGAAGGAGAACGGCGCCGGGGACGTGATCGTGACGTCGACCCACGCCGTGCTGTCGGGTCCGGCCGTCGACCGCCTCAAGAACGGGCCGATCTCCGAGGTGGTCGTCACCAACACGCTGCCGATCCCCGAGGAACGGCACTTCCCGACGTTGACCGTGCTGTCGATCGCGCCGCTGATCGCCCGCGCGATCCGCGAGGTCTTCGACGACGGCTCCGTCACCAGCCTGTTCGAGGGCAATGCCTGACGTCTGCCCCGTACCGGCCCGGTGAGGCTGACCGCGAAGGTCGACTACGCCCTGCGGGCCGCCTGCGCCCTGGCGGCGGCGGAGCCGGACAGCCTCACCAGCGAGGTCGTGGCCGCCCGCGAGAGCATCCCGCAGCGCTTCCTCGAGGGCATCCTGCGCGACCTGCGCCGCGGTGGCCTGGTCGACTCCCGTCGCGGACCTGAGGGGGGCCACCGTCTCGCGGTGCCGGCCTCCGAGCTGAGCATCGCCGACATCATCCGGGTCGTCGACGGCCCGCTGGCGACGGTGCGGAACACCCGCCCCGAGCATCTCGACTACACGGGCTCCTCCGTGCACCTGCGTGACGTGTGGGTGGCGTTGCGCGCTGCCGAGCGCCACATCCTCGAGCGCACGACCGTCGCGGACGTGGTGGCGGGATCGCTCCCCGAGGACGTGTCCGCGCTCCTCGACTGAGCGCCTCCGGGACCAAGGCGTCCCACCACGCAAGATCTTCGTCTCTCGCCTTGGTCGGCGCGGCTGACCGCTGGAAGGCTCGCACCATTCTCGACCGGATCAGTCGACATTGTCGTGAAAGCGACTACCGGCACGGCGGCCTGGAGCGGTGATGCGGAACTGGATCGTGCTGGCGGTGGTCGGCCTCGCGGCGCAGCTGGTGGACGGCAGCCTGGGCATGGCGTACGGCGTCACCTCGTCCACCCTGCTGCTGGCCGCCGGGACCTCACCGGCCGCGGTGTCGGCGTCGGTGCACCTGGCGGAGGTCGGCACCACGCTGGTGTCGGGGGCGCGCCCACTGGAGGTTCGGGAACGTCGACTGGCGGGTGGTCCGAGGGATCGCCGTCCCCGGCGCGGTCGGTGCCTTCCTCGGGGCGACGGTGCTGTCGAACCTCAGCACCGCGTGGGCGGCGCCCTGGATGTCGGTGCTGCTGCTCGTGCTCGGCGTGTACGTGGCGGTCCGGTTCACCTGCGGCTCGCTGGCGCGGAGGGCGGGACGGGTGCGATCACGCTTCCTCGTGCCGGTGGGTCTCTTCGGCGGCTTCGTGGACGCCAGCGGCGGAGGTGGCTGGGGCCCCGTCGCCACGCCGGCCCTGCTGGCCGACGGACGCATGGAGCCCCGCCGGGTGATCGGCACCGTCGACGCCTCGGAGTTCGCCGTCTCGGTGGCCGCCAGCGCGGGCTTCTTCCTCGGCCTGGGCTCCCAGGTGCTCGACCTGCAGGTCGTGACGGCGCTGCTCGCTGGTGGCGTGCTGGCCGCACCGGTCGCCGCCGCCCTGGTGCGGTACGTCCCCACCCGCGTGCTCGGGGCGGCCGTGGGTGGCGTGATCGTCCTCACCAACGGCCGCACCCTCCTTCGCTCCTTCGACCTCGAGACGGGCTGGGGGCTGCTGGTCTACCCCGTGGTGCTGACGGCCTGGGCGGTCGCGATCGCCGTGGCCGTCACGATCCACCGGCGCGAGGCCGTGCTGGTGCGTGGCGTCGAGGACGAGGGTCTGGCCCGAGTCAGGTAGGCTCGTGCGGTTGCCTCGGCGAGGGACGTGCCACGGACCGGTCCGGTCCGACGTCCGTGATCGACGCGGTGGGCTGGGTCCGAGCGGGCCTGCCTGCGCCGGTCGCGTGCCACCACGCCGTCACCGTGCCGCGTCCCGCGTCGAGGCCACCTCCGTCCCGCGGAGGACCCACCGACCACGAGTGCACCCGACCCCAGGAGTTCCGCAGTGTCCGAGATCAAGCTCGTCGCCCAGCCCCGCACCGAGTTCGGCAAGGGCGCGGCTCGTCGTACGCGGCGCGCCCACCAGATCCCCGCGGTCGTCTACGGCCACGGCCAGGACCCCCAGCACATCTCGCTGCCCGGCCACGACACGATGCTGGCGCTCAAGTACGCCAACGCCCTGCTCGCCATCGAGATCGACGGCGCGAAGCCCATCCTCGCGCTCGCGAAGGACGTGCAGCGCGACCCGGTCCGCCAGGTCATCGAGCACGTCGACCTGGTGGTCGTGCGTCGTGGCGAGAAGGTCGAGGTCGACGTCTCCGTGCACGTGGTCGGCGACGCGGCGCCCGAGACGATGGTGAACCTCGAGAGCCAGACGCTGCTGCTCGAGGCCGAGGCCACCCACATCCCGACGTACGTCGAGGTGTCGGTCGAGGGGATGAAGGCCGGCTCGCGCATCCTGGCCGGCGACGTGACCCTGCCCGAGGGCTCCGTGCTGGCCGTCGACGACGACGTGCTCGTCGTCAACATCTCCCAGCGGATGAGCGAGGAGGCCCTGGAGGCCGAGCTCGCCGAGGCCGAGGCGGAGGCCGGTATCGAGCACGAGGCGCCGGCCGACGAGGCCGAGGGTGAGGCGTCCGACGAGGCCGCTGAGGGCGACGAGTCCTCGCAGGACTCGGAGTAGGCACTCCTCCTCCCGCGCGCGAGACGACGTCGATGACCGACGGCCCCTGGCTGGTGGTGGGGCTCGGCAACCCCGGGCCCCACTACGCCGGCAACCGGCACAACGTCGGGCAGATGGTCGTGGACGAGCTCGCGTCGCGCGCGGGGCAGGCGTGGCGGGCCCACCGCAGCCGCGCGGCGATCGCCGAGGTGCGCCTCGGCGTCCTGCCGGGCGGCGCACCCGGCCCGCGGGTCGTGCTGGCGAAGCCCTCGTCGTACATGAACCTGTCGGGCGGGCCGGTCGCCGGTCTGGCGCAGTACTTCTCGGTCGACCCGGGATGCGTCGTCGCCGTCCACGACGAGATCGACATCCCCTTCGCCGAGCTGAAGCTCAAGCGCGGCGGCGGAGAGGGTGGCCACAACGGGCTGAGGGACATCAGCAAGGCGCTCGGCACGCGCGACTACTTGCGGGTGCGGGTCGGCGTCGGCCGTCCCCCCGGACGCCAGGAGGCAGCGGACTACGTGCTCCGCGACTTCTCCTCCACCGAGCGCAAGGAGCTGCCGCTCCTCGTGGCCGAGGCGGCGGACGCGGTGGAGGACCTCGTACTGCTCGGTCTCGAGCCCACCCAGCAGCGGGTCCACGGCCCGCGCTGACACCTCCGGGGCCGCGCCCTGGTCGACCTGACGTCAAGACAGGGCCGATCGGGTGACGGGACTGGGCCTCATGTATCACCATGTGCGCCCTTCGCCCCCTGCTGGATGCGTCGATCGGGCCCGATCGGCCAAAGGCCCGTCCGGCCTCGTCACGGACGGTTAGCCTTCTGAGTGTCCCAGCGGGGCACCGGGTGAGCGCAGTGGGGGGTAGGGAGTGTGACAGAGGTGAAGTCGGTAGGGATCGAGGCCGACGGCATCGAGGTCATCGACGTCCGCGAGCGGCGCCGGGCCACCCCGGAGGGCCGCGTGTCCTGGGCCGGGCCGATGCCCTTCCAGGTCACCGAGGACACGGACCTGCGGGCCGAGGACGTGCGGCAGCGCGCGGAGTCCCGGCGCAGCCGCTGGACGGCGCCGCTGTTCCACCGGGTCCTGGGCACCGACGCGGCGATCGCCGTCCTCGTGATGGCGGGCTGCCTGTGGTCACTGCCCAGCACCCGCTACCTGACCCTGCCGCTGGCCGCCGTGGCGGGTGTCGCCTGGGTCGGTGTGCTCGCCGTCACGGGCGCCTACGACCGCCGGCGCCTCGGTGACGGTCCCGAGGAGTTCGGCTCCGTCCTGCAGGCCGGCGGCGCCGTCGTGGCGCTGCTGGGCGTCATCTCCTACTCCTTCGAGCTGCTGCTCCCACGCCGTGACGTGCTGCTGGCCGTGCCGCTCATCGCCGCGCTGACCCTGCTCGGCCGCTACACGTGGCGGCGCTGGCTGCACGCCAAGCGCGCCGACGGGCAGGCCATGCTGCGCACGCTCGTGGTCGGTGAGCCCGCCGCCGTGTCGACCGTGGTGAAGGACCTCGGCCGCGACCGCCACCACGGCATCCAGGTGGTCGGCGCCTGCGTGCCCGTGCACGGCGCCGAGATCTCCGAGATCGCCGGCGTCCGCCTGATGGGCGTCATCTCGGAGGTGCCCCAGGTCGTCGTCGACAACGACATCGACAGCGTGCTCGTCGTCGGTGCACAGCTCACGGGGCAGCCGCTCCGCCGGTTGTCGTGGGCGCTCGAGAACACCGGCGCCGACCTGATGGTCGCGCCGGGTCTCGTCGAGGTCACCGGACCGTACGTCTCCCTGCACCCGGTGGCCGGGCTGTCCCTGCTTCGGGTCGAGCGCCCCGCCCAGCGCTCGGGTCGCCTGCTCGCCAAGAACGTGATGGACCGCACGCTCGGGCTGATGATCTTCGCCGCCGCGGTGCCGGTGCTGGCCGTGGCCGCCCTCGCGGTCCGCCTGAACAGCAGGGGTCCGGCCTTCTTCGCCCAGCAGCGCGTGGGCCGCGACGGCGGCCTCTTCACGATGTGGAAGCTGCGCAGCATGGTGGTCGACGCCGAGCAGCGGCGCGCCGAGCTGGGCTCGTTGAGCGACCGCGACGGCCTGATGTTCAAGATGCACCGTGACCCCCGGATCACGCCGGTCGGACGGCTGCTTCGCCGGTTCTCGGTCGACGAGCTGCCGCAGCTGTGGAACGTCGCCAAGGGCGACATGTCGCTCGTGGGCCCACGTCCACCGCTGCCCCAGGAGTACGAGCAGTACCACGACGCGACCCACCGCCGGCTGCGCGTGAAGCCGGGTCTGACGGGTCTGTGGCAGGTCAGCGGCCGGGCGGACCTGCCGTGGGAGGAGTCGGTCAGGCTGGACCTGCGCTACGTGGACAACTGGTCCCCGGCGATGGACCTCCAGATCCTGTGGAAGACCGCCCGGGCCGTGATCAGCGGCCACGGGGCCTACTGAGGTGGCGGTCTCGCCATGAGCCCGCGACCCTCCGCACCGCGGGCCTCCGTGGTGATCCCCGCCCGCAACGAGGCCGAGACGATCGGTCGGTGTCTGGAGACCCTCCTCGGGCCCGAGGTGGGCGAGGACCTCCACGTCGTGGTGAGCTGCAACGGCTGCACAGACGCCACGGCGGACGTCGCGCGTCGGACCGCCGACGATCTCGGGCGCCCCGTCGAGGTGATCGAGAGCCCGGCTCCCGGCAAGGCGCACGCGATCCGGCTGGCCGAGTCGACCCCGCTCGGCTTCCCCCGGCTGTACCTCGACGCCGACGTGTACTGCCCCGCCTCCACGGTGCGTGCCCTGCTGGACGCTGTGCGGTCCGGCGCCGACCTCGCCGTCCCGGAGCGCCACCTCGACCTGGGCAGGTGCAGCTGGGCGGCACGGCAGTACTACTCCTACTGGGAGGGCCTGCCGTGGGTGCGTGAGCAGATGGCCGGTCGAGGTGCGTACGCCTTCGGGCCACACCTGCGGTCCAGCTACGACCTCATGCCCCTGGTGATCGCCGACGACCGCTTCGTCACCACGCGCGTCCCGCGGGAGAGGGCCGTCATCGTGGCCGCGCCGGTGACCATCAGTCCGCCGCGCACGCTGCTCGCGCTGGTGCGGGTCCGGTCGAGGGTCTACCGGGGGAACAGCAGCGCCGCGGTCCCCACCCACGACGGGCCGGCCGTCCGTCGGTTCACCCACCTCGTGGCCTCGCTCCCACGGCCACGGTCCTGGCCGGGCCTGGCGGTCTTCGCGGCGGTGACGCTGGTGGTCAGGCTCCAGCGGCTCGACGAGCTGGGCTTCGACGCCCTCACAGGGGGTGGCGTGTGACCGTGCTGCAGGCCCTGACCGCGTCGAGGCGGCGCCGCCCCCGGTCCGCGGGCAGGCGCCGTCCCGGCGTGCTGGTCGTCGTCCAGAACCTGCCCTTCGTGCTCGACCGCAGGGTGCGGACCGAGTGCGCCGCGCTCACGCGGGCCGGGTACCAGGTCACGGTGGTGTGCCCGAAGCGCTCCGAGGACGACCCCGACGTGTCCTCCGTCGACGGGGTGACCGTGCGGGGGTACCCGGCGCCGGCCTCGACCTCGGGCGTGTGGAGCTACGTCGTCGAGTTCGCGGTCTGCTGGCTGCGTACGGCGGCCCTGTCGGTGCGTACGGCCCGGGCCGAGGGCTTCGACGTGATCCAGGCCTGCAACCCGCCCGACACGTACTGGCTGCTCGGCCTGCTGTGGAAGCTGGCAGGCAAGCGGTTCGTCTTCGACCAGCACGACCTCTGCCCCGAGGTGTACGAGGCGCGCTTCGGCAAGCGCGGCGTGCTGCACCGGATGCTGCTGCTGCTCGAGCGGGCCCAGTACGGCGTCGCCGACCACGTGATCTCGACCAACCCGGCGTACCAGGAGGTCGCGCGCGGCCGGGGGCATCTCGAGGCGGCACGCAGCTCGGTCGTCATGAGCACCCCGGACCGCGCGATGCTGCGCAGCGAGGTGCAGCCCGCGCTGCGGAACGGTCGACGGCACCTGGTCTGCTACGTCGGCATCATGGGTCCGCAGGACGGCGTCGACCGCCTCGTCGACGCCATCGACCACTACGTCAACGAGCTCGATCGGGACGACACACACTTCGCCCTGCTCGGGTTCGGCGACTCGCTGGAGTCGTTGCGCCGCAGGGCGTCCGAACTGGAGCTCGACGAGTTCGTCACCTTCACCGGGGCCGTGGACCACGCGGAGATCTCGCGGTGGCTCTCCACCGCGTCGGTCGGGGTCACGCCCGACCCGGTCAACGAGTTCAACCACCGGTCAACCATGAACAAGACCCTCGAGTACATGGCCCATGGCGTGCCGGTCGTGGCGACCGAGCTGAGGGAGACCCGCCGGTGTGCCGGTGAGGCGGCCGTGTACGCGCGCGACGGGTCCCCGGAGCAGCTGGCCCAGGGCGTCGCCACGCTCCTCGACGACCCCATCAGGCGACGCCGGATGGGTCGCACGGGCCGCCTGCGGATAGAGCGCGACCTCGCCTGGGAACTCCAGGCGGCCGCGTACCTGGCCGTCTTCGACGGCCTGGTGGACGGACGTCCGACGGCGCCGCCGTCGGACGACGTGCAGCCGGGGGGAGTTGGTCGAAACGCCCCTCGTGACAACGAACCGGGTGCCACGATCGAGGTCCCGGTACCGCGACGTGGGCGACAGCCCGTCGGATCGAAGGGGCGACCATGAAGACGGGGATCTTGGCCGGGGGACTCGGCAGCAGGCTGGCCGAGGAGACCGTGCTGCGGCCGAAGCCGATGGTGGAGATCGGCGGGCGGCCGATCCTGTGGCACATCATGCGCCACTACCTCGCTCACGGCTTCGACGACTTCGTCATCGCCGCCGGCTACAAGGGCGAGGTGATCAAGCGGTGGATGGTCGACTACGCGACCCTGTCCGCCGACGTGACCGTCCGCCCGCAGGCCGGTGAGGTCGACTACCACCAGGGTGCGGACTGCGAGCCGTGGACGGTCAGCGTGGTCGACACCGGCCCCGACACGAACACCGGCGGACGGATCAAGCGGCTGCAGCCCTGGGTCGGCGACGAGACCTTCATGGTCACGTGGGGGGACGGCGTGAGCGACGTCGACCTGCGGACCCTGCTGAGCTTCCACCGGGCCCACGGCCGGGTGGCCACCCTCACCGCGGTGCGGCCTCCGGCCCGCTACGGGCACATCGTGACCGACGGCGACCAGATCGTGGAGTTCAGCGAGAAGCCGCAGATCGGCGAGGGCTGGATCAACGGGGCGTTCTTCGTCTTCGAGCCCGAGGTCTTCGACTACATCGAGGGCGACGCGACGCAGTTCGAGAAGGAGCCGCTCGAGCGGCTGGCCAAGGACGGCCAGCTGATGGCGTACCACCACGAGGGCTTCTGGCAGTGCATGGACACCGTGCGCGAGAAGCACATCCTCGAGGAGCTGTGGCGCACGGGTTCAGCACCGTGGAAGACATGGGAGTGAGCGGCATGAAGGTCATGGTCACCGGGCACGACGGCTACATCGGCACCAGCCTCGTGCCCCTGTTCAAGGCCGCCGGGCACACGGTCGTCGGCGTCGACAGCGGGCTCTTCTCGGCCTGCACGTTCGGTGAGCCGGACACGCAGCCCGACGAGGAGCTGTGGATGGACATCCGCGACCTCACGCCCGAGCACCTGGCGGGCGTCGACGCGGTCGTCCACCTCGCGGGGATCTCGAACGACCCCCTGGGCGACCTCAACCCGCAGACGACGTACGACATCAACCACCTGGGCACGACGCACGTCGCGACCGTCGCCAAGGCGGCCGGGGTGAAGCGCTTCGCGTTCTCCTCCTCGTGCAGCACGTACGGCGCCCACGGGGACGAGCCCATCGACGAGACCGCGACGTTCATGCCCGTCACGCCGTACGGCGAGTCGAAGGTCCTCGCCGAGCGCGACCTGACCGAGCTCGCCGACGACGACTTCAGCCCGACGTTCCTGCGCAACGCGACGGCGTACGGCGTCTCGCCGCGCCTGCGCGGCGACCTCGTCGTGAACAACCTGACGGGCTACGCCGTCACGACCGGAGAGGTGCTCCTCAAGAGCGACGGGACCCCGTGGCGTCCCCTGGTCCACATCGAGGACATCGCCCGCGCCTTCCTCGCGGTGGTCGAGGCGCCGCGGGAGACGGTGCACCTCAAGGCCTACAACGTCGGGCGCACCGACGAGAGCTACCGCATCCGTGAGGTGGCGGAGATCGTCGAGAGCGTGGTCCCGGGGTCGACGGTGACGATGAGCGAGGGGGCCAGCCCCGACAAGCGGAACTACCGCGTCGACTGCTCCCTGATCGCCCGCGAGCTGCCGGCGTTCCAGCCCCAGTGGACGGTGCGCCGGGGCGTGGAGGAGCTCTACGAGGCCTACCTGCAGGTGGGCCTGCGGCTGGAGGACCTGACCGGCCCCGGGCTGCAGCGCATCCAGCACATCCGCGCGGGCCAGGCCGCGGGGAGCATCGACGCCGGAATGCGCGTCGTCGGCGCGGGGGAGGTCGCCGGTGTCTGAGCACACCGTGACCCAGGGGGCCCTGCAGGAGCCGGCCGAGCACCCGCCCTGCCGCTCCTGCGGCGCCTCGGGCCTTCGCCCCTTCCTGTCGCTCGGTCGTACACCGTTGGCCGACGCCCTGCTGAACCCGGGCCAGGACCTGACCTCGGAGCCGACGTTCCCTCTCGACGTGGCCTTCTGCCCCGAGTGCACCCTCGTCCAGATCCTCGAGGAGGTGCCGCCGCAGCAGCTCTTCGTCGACAACTACCTGTACTTCTCGTCGTTCTCGCCCGCGCTGCTGGAGCACTCCCGCCGTCACGTCGAGGGCCTGGTCGCGAGCCGGGAGCTGGGGGCCGAGCACCTCGTCGTCGAGCTCGCGAGCAACGACGGGTACCTCCTGAAGCAGTTCCAGCCGCACGGCGTGCGCGTGCTCGGCGTCGACCCCGCGCCCGACCAGGCGCAGGCAGCGCGAGAGGCCGGCGTGCCGACGGTCGAGGAGTTCTTCGGCGTCGACGTGGCCGAGCGGCTCCGCGAGGAGCACGGACCGGCCGACGTCGTGATCGCCAACAACGTCATGGCGCACGTGCCCGAGCTCAACGACTTCGTCGGGGGCGTCGCGGTGCTGCTCGCCGACGACGGCGTCCTGACCGTCGAGAACCCCTGGGTCAAGGACCTCGTCGACCACGGGGAGTTCGACACGATCTACCACGAGCACTACCTGTACTACTCGTGCACGGCGGTCGACGCCCTGATGCGCCGTCACGGGCTCGTACTGAACAACGTGGACTACTTCCCCGACCTGCACGGCGGCACGCTGCGCTGGACGGTGGGACGCACACGCGACCCGGAGGGCAACGCGGCCGACTACCTGCGGCTCGAGCAGGACAGCGGCCTGACGGACTTCGCCTACTACGCCGACTTCGCCGACCGCGTCGAGGGGATCCGCGCGGAGCTGCTCGACCTGCTCCGGGGCCTCAAGGCGGAGGGCGCGAGCATCGCCGCCTACGGCGCGGCCGCGAAGGGCAGCACGATGGTCAACTACGTGGGTCTGGGCAGCGACCTGATCGACTTCGTGGTCGACCGCAACACGTGGAAGCAGGGGAAGCTCATGCCCGGGGTCCACCTGCCGATCCGACCCGTCGAGGCCCTGCTGGAGGAGAAGCCGGACTACTGCCTCCTGCTCGCGTGGAACTTCACCGAGGAGATCCTGCAGCAGCAGGCCGAGTACCGTTCCAGGGGAGGGCGGTTCATCCGTCCCGTACCGCGACCTACGGTCCTGCCGTGACGCCGGGACAGGCATGCCCGGCGTGCGCCAGCACGGCGCTGGTCCAGTTCCACTCCGTCGACGGGGTACCGGTCAACTCCTGCCTGCTGGTTGCGGACGAGACCAGCGCCGTCCGCTTCCCTCGCGGTGACCTGAGGCTGGCACGCTGCGAGGACTGCGGCTTCATCACGAACACCGCGTTCGACCCCTCCCGCAGCACCTACTCGGCGGACTACGAGGAGACACAGGGCTTCTCCCCGACGTTCCAGGCGTTCATCGCGGACCTCTCGCGCGACTGGGTCACGCGGTTCGGGCTCGAGGGCAAGCACGTCATCGAGATCGGTTGCGGGAAGGGCGAGTTCCTGGTCGAGATGATCCGTGCAGGCGCGGGGTCCGGCATGGGGATCGACCCCGGGGTCCACCCCGAGCGCATCCCCGCCGACGTCGCCGACCGCCTCGAGTGGGTCCGCGGGTTCTTCCCGGCCGACCACGGGGAGCTCGTCGCGGACGCCGTGGTGTGCCGCCACACGCTCGAGCACGTGGCGCCGGTCGCCGAGTTCATGACCTCGGTACGGCAGGCCATCGGCGAGCGCAGGGACACCGTCGTCCTCTTCGAGCTGCCTGGCACCCAGCACGTGCTCGACGAGGCCTGGTTCTGGGACACCTACTACGAGCACTGCTCGTACTTCACCGCAGGCTCCCTCGCCCGCTTGATGCGCCGCACGGGGTTCGAGGTCCTCGACGTCAGGTCTGCGTATGACGGGCAGTACCTGCTCATCGAGGTCCGCCCGTCCGACGTGCCCGCTGCCGGGAAGCCGTTGCCGATCGAGGACGACCGTGTCGCCGTGGCCCGGGGGGCGGGTCACTTCGCCGCCTCGTACGACGTGGTGGTCGACCACTGGCGCCAACGCGTGCTCGAGGTCGACGCGGACGGCGGCAGGACGGTCGTGTGGGGATCGGGTTCCAAGGGGGTCGCTTTCCTGGCGGCGCTGGGGTCCGACGCGCGCCACGTGGCCGCCGCCGTCGACATCAACCCGTACAAGCACGGTCGCTGGATGGCCGGCACCGGTCACCGGATCGTTGCTCCCAAGGAGCTCGTGGACCTCGACCCCACGCTGGTCATCGCGATGAACTCGACCTACCTGGACGAGATCCGGCGTGACTTGGACGCGCTCGGTCTGAGCCCTCGCCTGGAGGGTCTGTGACCGTGGCACCCGCGCGCGACGAGCTGCAGACCGCCCGGCCGGAGTCGGGTCCGGTCGCCACGGCACGCACGGTGCTGCACGTGATGCCCGACCTGGCGATCGGTGGTGGGCAGACCATCGTGCTGCAGGGGGTGCGCCACCACACCGAGGGCCGGTACCGCGTGCTCGTCGCGGTCCTCTCCGACCGGCCGGACGACATGGTCCCCGCCTTCGAGGCCGCTGGTGCCCAGGTCCTCGTCGTCCCCCCCGGCTCGCGGGTGCAGCGGATCCGCGCCCTGACGCGCCTCATGCGCGCGCGGAGCGTCGACCTGGTGCAGACGCACAACGACGCGGACCGCCGGCTGGCACAGCCCGCGGCGCTGCTGGCCCGGGTCCCTGTGGTCGGCCACCTGCACGCGGAGTGGGTGCACCTGGGCAACCTCGCGCCGGCCACTGCTCCGCGTCTCGCGCGCGCCAGGTCGGCGGTCGCGGGCGCGCTCCGCGACCTCGTCGAGCGGCGCACCGTCCGGGCCTACGTCGCCGAGTCCGCCGGCGTGGAGCGGATCTTCGCCCCCCTCGTCCACGCCCCGATGACCGTGCTGCGTCAGGCCGTCCCGGTGGACCGCTTCGAGGCTGCGCGCGCCTCCGGAGCCCGGGCCCGCGTGCGTCAGGAGCTCGGTCTGCCGTCCGACGCGACCGTGATGGTGACGGTCTCGCGGCTGGTGCCCGGCAAGGGGCACCACGACCTGCCGGGGGTCCTCGCTGCGGCGCGTTCGGGGGGGCGCGACGTGCGCCTGCTGCTCGTCGGTGACGGAGAGCTGCGCCCCCGGCTGGAGGCCGAGTTCGCCTCTGCGGGGCTGACGGACGCGGTCGTGCTCGCAGGCAACCGGTCGGACGTGCCGGACGTGCTCGCTGCGTCCGACCTCTTCCTGTTCCCCTCGTACTCAGAGGGTTTCGGCATGGTTGCCCTCGAGGCGATGGCATCGGGGCTGCCGGTCGTGGCGTACGACCTGCCTCCGTTCCACGAGTTCCTCGACCCAGGGCGCACCGCGCTGCTCGCGCCGCTCGGTGATGCCGAGGCCCTCGCACGCTCGGTCTGCGAGCTGCTTGAGGACCCGGCGCGGCGCGCCGCGATGGGGGCGGACGGGGCAGCGCAGGCTGCGGAGCGGTTTCCTGCGGACGGCGTCGCGCGGGTGTTCGAGCAGGTCTACGACGAGGTGCTGGCGGGCTCGGTGCCCAGCCCGACGAGGAGGACGGACTGATGCGGGCGCTGGTCACAGGGGGAGCGGGCTTCGTCGGCGGGCACGTCGTCGACGCACTGCGCGCCAGGGGGGACGAGGTCACGGTGCTCGACGACCTCAGCCTCGGGTCGCTGAGGAACCTGGAGCACCACGGCGACCAGGTGCGCCTGGTGCGGGGGAGCGTCCTCGACGCCGGCCTCGTCGACGAGCTCGTGGCCGACCACGACGTCACCTACCACCTGGCGGCCATCGTGGGGGTGAAGAACATCCTCGACGACCCGCTGCACGCGCTGCGGGTCAACTCGCGCGGTGCCGAGACCGTCCTGGACGCGGCGGCCGAGCGCGACCGCAAGGTGGTGCTGGTCTCCTCGTCCGAGGTCAACGGCAAGTCGGACCGCCTCCCGATGCTGGAGGGCGACGACCGCACCCTGGGTCCCACGACCGTGCCGCGGTGGGGGTACGCGACGGCCAAGGCGCTGGACGAGCACTACGCGTTGGCCCACGCGGCGAACGGGCTGCGCGTCGTCTGCCTCCGGTACTTCAACTCGTACGGGCCGAGGCTCGACCCGCGCGGCTACGGCTCGGTCATCGCGACGTTCATCCGGCAGGCGCTCGCCGGAGAGCCCCTGACCGTGCACGGCGCCGGCGACCAGACACGCTGCTTCACGTACGTGGAGGACACCGCCAGGGCCACGGTCCTGGCCGGGACGACCGAGGGCGCGGACGGGCTGGTCGTCAACGTGGGTGACGACGTGCAGGTCACCGTCGCCCAGCTCGCGCAGATGGTGATCGACCTGGTCGGCAGCCGCGCCGGTACGCGGAGCATCGACCCGCGGGCGCAGTTCGGGACGACGTTCGAGGACACCCCGCGCCGCCAGCCGGACAACTCGCGGGCGCGCGAGCTGCTCGGGTGGGCGCCGAGCGTCGACCTCGAGGAGGGGCTGGTCAGGACCTTGAAGTGGTGGGAGGACACACATGGCTGAGGACTTCTCGGGACGCCTCGAGCGTCGGGAGATCGTGGTCGCGGTAGTGGGGCTGGGCTACGTCGGGCTGCCCCTGGCGGTCGGCTACGCCGAGGCGGGCTTCAGGACGGTCGGCTTCGACGTCGACGCCGAGCGGGCCGCCAGCCTCAACGACGGGCTGAGCCACATCGAGGACGTCGACTCCGCGCGCGTCGCCGCGCAGGTCGAGGCCCGTCGCTTCGAGGCGACGGCCGAGCCGCGCCGCATCAAGCACGCCGACGTGTTCTTCATCTGCGTGCCCACGCCCTTCGACGCCGCCAAGACGCCCGACCTGACGTACGTGCGCAAGGCGGCCGAGACCGTCGCCGGCGCCATGCGTCCGGGGACGCTGGTGGTGCTCCAGTCGACCACCTACCCGGGCACCACGACCGAGGTCGTCCAGCCGGTGCTGGAGCTCTCGGGGCTGGTCGCCGGCCGCGACTTCCACCTGGCCTTCAGCCCGGAGCGCGTGGACCCCGGCAACGACACCTGGACGGTGGCGAACACCCCGAAGGTCGTGGGGGGTGTCACGGCCGAGTGCGCCCGACGGGCCCACGACCTGCTCGAGACCGTGATGGAGCACCCTGGGCTGGTGCGGGTCGTGTCCTCCCCGTCGGCTGCGGAGATGACGAAGCTCCTGGAGAACACCTACCGGGCCGTCAACATCGCGATGGTCAACGAGCTCGCGGTGCTCTGCCACGAGATGGGGCTCGACGTCTGGGAGATCATCGACGGCGCCGCCACGAAGCCCTTCGGCTTCCAGGCGTTCAGGCCGGGCATCGGCCCAGGCGGCCACTGCATCCCGGTCGACCCCTACTACCTGGCGTGGAAGGCGCGTGAGTTCGACTTCCAGACGAAGTTCATCGAGCTCGCCGCCGACACCAACCTGCGGATGGCGCACTACGTGCGGGACCGGATCGCGGACTTCTGCGACACGAACGACGTGCGCGTCCGGGGGGCCAAGGTGCTGGCCCTCGGCGCGTCGTTCAAGCCCGGGGTCGGCGACGTCCGCAACTCCCGGGCCCTGCGTGTGATCGAGCTGCTCGAGGAGCGCGGTGCCGCCGTGCAGTTCGTGGACCCCTACGTGACCGAGGCCCCGATCCGCGGGCGTCAGCGCAAGAGCATCGACCTGGACGACCTGGACGTCACGGCCTACGACGTGGTCGTCGTGCTGGTGCCACACCGCGAGTGGCCGGTCGAGACCGTGCTCGACGCGGGTGTGCCCGTCTTCGACGCGGTCGGTGCCTTCCGCGAGCACAGGCGCGCGCACGTCGAGACGCTGTGACCTCGTGAGCTCGCAGGTGGACCCCGTCGCGTCCGAGGGCACGGACGTCCCCGAGTCGACCCTGCGCTCCCAGGTGACCCGCGGTCTGAGGTGGAGCGTCTTCAACAACCTGGTGGCGAGGATCGTCTCGGTCGCCTCCGGCATCGTGATGGCTCGCCTGCTGGTGCCCGAGGACTTCGGTGTGTACGCGGTCGCCCTGCTCGTCATCAACATCCTCTTCGGCCTCAACGACCTCGGGCTGCTGCTCGCGGTCGTGCGCTGGCCCGGTGACCTCCGGGTGGCAGCCCGGACCGGGATGACGTTGGCGACGGGCAACAGCCTGCTGCTGTACGGCGTGGTCTTCATGGCGGCAGGGCCGTTCGCCGAGTTCATGGGGTCGCCGCAGGCCGCAGGTGTGCTCCGGCTGCTGTGCCTGACCATCGTGATCGACGGTCTGACCACGGTCCCCCACGGCCTGCTCATCCGCGACTTCCACCAGAACAGGCTGGCCAAGTCCGAGTTCGCCGCGATGCCGGTGGGGGTCAGCGTCGGGATCGGGCTGGCCCTGGCAGGCGCAGGCCCGTGGGCCCTCGCCGGCGCGTACCTGGCGGGCAACGTCGTGACGGCCATCGTGATCTTCATGCAGTCGCCGATGCGAGTGGTGCCGGGCTTCGACCGCAGCGCGGCGAAGTGGATGCTCGCCTACGGCGGACCGCTCGCGGCCACGTCGCTGCTCGAGTACATCCTGCTCAACGCGGACTACCTGATCGTCGGGCGCGTCCTGGGCGCAGTGGCGCTGGGCCTCTACCTGCTGGCCTACAACATCTCGAACTGGCCGGTCGCGATCATCTCCGACGCGGTCCGGCGGGTGTCGATCGCGGGCTTCGCCAAGCTCGAGAACGAGGGCGAGGCACTCAAGGAGAGCTTCCGTACGACGTTCCGCATCATGGTGACGGTCAGTCTGGCGTTCGTCATCGTGCTCGCCGTTCTCGCCGAGGACGTGGTGCGCATCCTCTACGGAGAGAAGTGGGCCGGCGCTGCCCAGGTGCTCACGTACCTGGCGATCCTCG
Organism: uncultured Actinomycetota bacterium; assembly: GCA_963843835.1. GTDB lineage: Bacteria > Actinomycetota > Actinomycetes > Actinomycetales > CAWJMD01 > CAWJMD01. Next base: position 109,996 of record CAWJMD010000003.1, on the reverse strand, counting down.
GCGGGGTGCGGGTCGCCGTGGGGTACGTCTTCGACCTGCTCGTGGGTATCGGGCGGACGAGGTTGACCCTGGCGCTGAAGGCCGCCTGGCTGGTGGTCCTCGTCCCGGGTCTGATCTGGGCCGCCGAGACCGGCGGCATCGGACGCGTCGGTGCCGTGCACGCCGGGGTCGCGCTGGTGGTCGCGACGCCGCTCTTCCTCAGCGCGACACGGACCGTCGGGCTCGACCTCCGGACGCTGGCCGGCGACCTGGCACGTCCGGTGCTCGGGGCCGCCGCCGCGGCCGGCGTGGGCGTGCTGGTCGTGCACCTCGTCGAGGGCAGCTGGTGGGAGGTCCTCCTCGCCGGCCCCGCGATGATGGTCGTCTACGTGTTCCTGGGGACCCCGTGGCGCCAGGCGTTGGCGTGGGCACGCGCTCGGCGGACCGCCTCGCCGTGAAGCGCGACACCCTCGGCCTGCTGAGGTGCCCGCGGACGGGCGGGCCGCTCGCCGTCGACGTCCTGGAGGAGCGTGACGGCGAGGTCGAGCACGCGGTCCTGCGCGGACCAGGCGGCGAGTACCCCGTCCTGTCCGGCATCGCCGTGCTCACCTCGGCGGGTGAGGCGGTCGTGCCCGGCGTGCGCGAGGGCCGCTGGAGCGAGGCGGCGGCGCGGGTGGCGTTCGGGGACAGGCCCGCCAGCAGGGCCGGCAGCCTCGCGGCAGTCCTGGCCTCGCCCGCGCTTCCCCGGGTGGCACACGCCGCCGCCGGTCTTCTGGGCCGCCGGGGGTCCGCCCGTGACGTCGCGGTGCTCCAGGACGACGACCCGATGGCTGTGCTCCACCGGGACTTCGTCCTCGGGCGGCCGTCCATGCCCGACGCCTTCGCGTACTTCCGCTACCGGTTCTCGATGCCGCGACACCTCGTCGCGCTCTCTGTGATCGAGGCGACGCGCGAGGCACCCGGACCGCTGGTGGACATCGGCTGCGGCGCGGGCCACATGACGTGGTCGCTGACCCAGCTCCGCCCCGACGCCACGGTCGTCGGGCTGGACCGTTCCTTCGCCCAGCTGCTCGTGGCCAGGCGCCTCGTCTGCCCCGCGGCCGACCTGGTCTGCGGCGACGTGCGCAGCCTGCCGTTCGCCACGGGCCAGTTCGGTGCGGCGTACTCCTTCGACGTCTTCTCGTTCGTGCAGGACAAGGCGACGGCGGCGCGCGAGGCGGCCCGCGTGGTGGCCCGTGAGGGGACCCTCGCCATCACCTCGGTGAAGGACGCGGACCGTGACCACGTCTATGCGGGGATGCCCCTGACCGTGGCGGGGTGGACCGCCCTCTTCGACGGGGACGTCCAGGTGTTCGACGACCTCGAGGTGGAACGGCGCTACCTCCGCGGTGAGCGCCTGCCCGACCCGGGTACGCAGGCCGCTCCGGTGAGTCCCACCATCACTCTGCTCACGTCAGGGTCCGGCCTGCCCCCGCGCTTCCCCGCGTGGCGTGGGTGGGCGCACGCCGTCGGGCCACTGGGAGTCAACCCCCTGTACCGCAGCGAATCCGGCACCTCGACTCTGCTGCGCGACGTGCCGGAGGGTTCCTACGGACCGGACAACGCCCGGCTGCTGGAGTACCTGCCCGCGTCGGTGGACCTCCCGGGCGCGGCGATCGAGGCGGCGTCGGAGGGCGGGACGTGCCGCGAGCTGGACGATCTGGTGGAGCAGCTCGTGGTGCTGTCGCTGCCTCCGGGCTACCGCCCCGAACGCTGGGCCGGTGCCGATCGGTCAGTGGGTCAGCGGGACGGAGTCGACTCCGACGGCCGGGCGACGGCGTGGTAGACGTGCCATCCCGAGCCCTCGTACGAGTCGGCCAGGTCGCTCACCTCGTAGCCGGCTGTGGCCATCGTGCTGCGCCAGAGGTCCACCTTGGTGGCGAGTACGCCGGGGTCCGGCGAGTCGAGCTCGCACACCAGGGTCGGCCGGTGCTGAGCCAGGATCTCGGACATGCCGGCCAGCACCTGCATCTCGACGCCCTCGACGTCGATCTTCACCACGTCGGGTGGGGGGCAGGTCCCGGTGCGCACCAGTTCGTCGAGGGTGACGACCGGCACGTCGATGCGTCCGGTCAGGTCGTCCGGTGCGTCGGCCTCCGAGAGGGTTGCTCCCCCCGGGTGCGCGGCCAGCATGAGGCTGGCCGTCGCGCCGTCGGTGTCGGAGACCGCCACGGCGTGCACGGTCACGTTCGCGAGGCCGTTGCGCTCGGCGTTCGCCGCGATGTCGTCGGCGATCGCAGGCACGGGCTCGAAGGCGTGGACCGCGCCGGCCGGCCCCACCTCGCGCGCAGCCAGGACGGCGAAGAAGCCGACGTTGCTCCCCACGTCGAAGAAGGTGGCGCCGGGCTCGAGCAGGTCGGCGACCGCCTCCTGGACCGGGAGCTCGTTGGTGCCGGAGCGGTAGTCGGCGCTCGCGTGCCTCAACCCGATCCGCAGCCCCGCAGCGGGTCCGGCAGAGATCGTGACCACCTGCTCGACCGGAACAGCTCGCCGCAGCCGCTTGAGCCGGCCCTTGACCGCGCTCGGCACGTCCATGCCTGCACCTCCTGGTCCTCCCGGCGCTCGCCGGCCCTCCGAGGCTACCCGTGGCGCCCAGTCGACATGGTGGCTTCGTGAGGACCCGCGTTCGGCCCACACGCAAGGCACGTCTCCACCACACTGGCAAGGAACCTCGGGAGGGACGCATGACAGGAACGTCGGACACCAGCGTGCCCGCCCGCGAGGCGGTCGGCTCGGTGCGGACGGCTCTGCGGGGTGGGGCGGCGACCGTGAAGCCCGCGGTGCTCCGGGCCTGGCGTGCGACGCTCGAGGCCCGTTCCGTCGACGCGACGGTGGGCGCTGCCTCGCGGTCCTGCCTGGTACTGGCACCCCACCCCGACGACGAGACCCTGGGCTGCGGTGCGCTGATCGCACGCAGGCGGGAGGCGGGCGCCAGGGTGCGGGTGCTCGTCGTCACGGACGGAAGGCACTCGCACCGCTCCCGTGTCGTCGATCCCGACCGCCTGGCGCAGATCCGAAGAGACGAGAGCCTGGTCGCGTGCGGGATCCTCGGCGTCCCGGCAGATGACGTCGTGCACCTCGGGCTGGAGGAGGGGACGACCGCGGCGCGGTCGGACGAGGTGGTCCGTGCGGTGGTTCGGGAGATCGAGGACGTCCGACCGGACGACGTACTCGTGACGTCCGAGCTGGACTGGCACGACGACCACCGCGCCCTCGCCCGGGCCGCACGGATCGCCGTGGCGACCGCCGGCGGGACGAGGTTGCTCGAGTACCCCGTGTGGGCGTGGGCCGACGGACCCTGGTCGAACCGGCCCGGACGGTCGGCGCCCCGCGCAGCGTGGGACCTGGTGGCCGAGCCACTGGCGACCGCCGCCCGGCTGCGCCCGGTCAGCGTGCGTTCCGAGGAGCGCCACCGTCAGGCCAAGCGCCGGGCGCTCGCGGCGTACGCGAGCCAGATGACGAACCTGACGGGGGAGGAGGACTGGGCAGTGATGGACGACTCCTTCCTGGACCTCTTCCGGGGTCCGCGCGAGCTGTTCCTCGACGTCCGCGTCGAGGGGGGCGTGCGGTGACCCACCCCGAGGTCGAGGCCGAGACGGAGATCTCCGTGCTGCTGGCGGAGCGGTACCTCCAGGACACGGAGATCGGGCACGTGATCGGCACGAGCTCCTCGACAGGGGTCCTGCGCAGGGGCGCCGATGTGGAAGGGCGCATCGCCGTCGACAACGGTGCCCTGAGGATGCGCCCGCTCGCGAAACCGGGCTGGGGGCGTGAGTCGTTGTCCTACGGCCCGTTCCGACGCACACCGGGGCTCGTGGCCGCGGTGCACGTACTCAACGGACACCACGCGTCGCAGACCTTCTACCTGCCCGAGACCCCCCGGCAACGTCTCCGCCGATGGCTGTCGTCCCTCCTGCGCGGACGGTCCCCCGCCCGTCCCAGGCACCACGAGAACCTGGCGGTCGGCCTGTTCACCCACGAGTCGCCTAAGGACCCCCTGTCCGCCGGGCACGGGCTCGTCGTGCACGCGTCGACCGCGGACAACGGCGAGCTCTGGGCGGGGGTCGGGGGCAGACCCCAGACGGTGCTCAGGGGGCTGCAGAACCTTCCGCTCGTCGCGACGGTCGTCCTTCGGGAGAGGGGCGCCGTGTACTACGCCGCCACGGCGCCAGGGGACCCCGCCCTGCCGGACCTGCCGGCGCTGCGACCGATCGGCGTCGACCCTCACGGCGATGCGGACGAGCTCTATCTCGGTGTGCACCAACGGATCCTGGGCGAGGTGGGCTACCGGGTCGACACCCGGGTCTACCGCACGGACGTCGCGCTCGTGCCCGGGTGGTCGCAGTGGTGCACGACCGCGGTCGTCGCCGACCGGCTCACGGGTTCAGGGTCCATGCGCGGCCGCTCGGCCGACCGCGGGCAGGCGTGGACCGTCGACGGTGGCGACCTGGAGCTGGGGGCGTGGGGGCTCGCCGGTCGGGGCACCGCGATGTCAGCCGCACCCGTCCCAGTGGGCCTGCTCCACGTCCTCGTCGAGGCGCCGCGTGATGGTGGCGTACGCCTGGTGTTCCGTGCCGACGGGGCGGGACGGCGGTGGGAGCTGCGGCTGACCACGACAGGGTCGAGCCTCGGTGTCGACGACGGCTCCGGGCTCGTCGAGGTCGCGTTGTCCGACGCTCATCGGCTGGCCCCGGGGCGTGAGCACTCCGTGCAGGTGCTGGACGACGGCAGCACTGTGAGCGTCCACCTCGACGGAGCACTGGTCTTCGACCGCTTCATCGAGGACGCGAGGCTGCAGGAGGCGACCGGGGTCGGCCTCGGAGTGGTCGGCGCCGCGACCGTCCGCGACCTGGAGGCACATCCGCGCTCGGTGCCGGCGCCTGTCGCCGCCGAGCCCTCGTGGCAGCCGACCGGCGAGGGAACGGTCGTCGAGGTCGACGAGCGCTTCGACGGCGAGGCCGGGCCCCTTGACGGGGTGGTCACGCCCAGCGGTGGGTGCCGGTGGGAGCGGATCGAGGGGAAGGGATCCATCGACGTCGTCGGCGACGGCACGGGCGCTCGGGTGCGGGCAACTCCCGACGCACCGAACCCTGGCAGGACGCTGTACGGGATCGACTGGCCCGAGCCAGGTTTCGTTGACATCGCCCTGACGATGACCCCGCCGGGCACCGCGCGTGGCGAGCGGCAGAACGGGCGGGGCGGGTTCGTGCTCTGGCAGGATCCGGCCAACTACCTGGTCATCAACGTGTGGCTGGACGACTGGCTGGAAGGCACCTCGGTCAGCACGTTCTACCGCGTCGACGGTCACGAGGACATGCACGACGCGGTCTGGACCCTGACCGGGCACCGGGTGAGCTGGGGCGTGCCCTTCACCCTGAGAGCGGTCTTCGACGGGGAGCGGTTCACCGCCTACCTCGACGACGAGCCCGTGCTCTACCGCGCGATCCGCGACGTGTACGCCGACGCCCCGCCGCTCCGGGTGAACAAGGTCGCGCTGATCGCGAACGAGGAGTGGGGAGACGACACCGGCACGCTCTTCCAGCGGGTGGTCGCACGCAGGGGGCAAGCCATCTCGACGGAGAGGACTGACGGGTGATGAGCGAGCTGTCGGACGGGCGCGGCGCATGCCCGGTGTGCGGGGTGGCGGAGGCGCACGACGTCTTCACGAGCGCCTCATCGCTCCCGGTGTTCTGCAACTGGCTGCACGACGAACCCGAGGCGGCGCGGTCCGCGACCGCCGGGCCCGTCCGTCTCGTCGCGTGCCCGGGCTGCGGTCACGTCTGGAACGCCGACCACGACGAGTCCCTGCTGGAGTACGGAGCGGGCTACGAGAACTCGCTGCACTTCTCCGGCACGTTCCAGGAGTTCGCGGGGAGCCTCGCCACGCGGCTCGTCGAGGACCACAGGCTGCAAGGGGGCACAGCGCTGGAGGTGGGCTCGGGAAAGGGGGACTTCCTGGCGATGCTGTGCGAGCGAGGAGTAGCGCGCGCGATCGGCTACGACCCCAGCTATGCCGGCGAGCAGGACGGCCGCGTGGCCGACGACCGGGTGACCTACGTGGCTGCCCTGTTCCCGGAGAGGCTCGACGGGCTCGACGTGGACCTGGTCTGCACCCGGCACGTGCTGGAGCACCTCGAGCACCCCCGCCAGGTCGTGCAGACGCTGCGCCGGGCGCTCGACCCGGGCCGGGCCACGGTCATCTACGGCGAGGTTCCCGACGGGGACTACCTGCTGCGCGAGACCGCGCTGTGGGACGTGATCTACGAGCACCCCTCGCACTTCACCCGCTCCTCGCTGCACCGGCTCTTCGCCGACGCGGACCTGCCGGTCTTGGCGCTGGACTCGGCGTTCGGTGGCCAGTACCTGTGGGTCGAGGCCTCGTCCCGGGCGGGACGCTCCCTGCCCGCCCCGTCCGCCTCCGACGCGCTGGAGCTGGCGAGCGGCTTCGCCCGTCGAGCGGTGGAGGCGGTGGACACCTGGGCCGCACGTCTGGAGGCCGAGCGCTCACGAGGCCGACGAGTCGCCCTCTGGGGGACGGGTTCCAAGGGCGTGACGTTCCTCAACATGGTCCCGGGGGCAGAGGACGTCGAGCTGGTCGTGGACGTCAACCCGCGCAAGCACGGCAAGCACGTCCCGGGCACGGGTCAGCGCGTGGTCGGTCCCCAGGACCTCACCGCTGCCCCGCCGGACACCGTCCTCGTGATGAACCCCCTCTACGAGCGGGAGGTCAGGCAGCAGCTGGCGGAGCTGGGCGTCGAGGCGGAGGTGCTGGCGGCGACGCCGATCAGCGCCCCCGTGGTCACCGGCTGACGGAGGCGCGCAGCCTGGCGATCTCGCCACGGGCGGCGATCTTCGCCTCGCCCCCGATGTGGCGCCAGTGCGGGAGGGTCCAGCGCCGGAGGACCGTTGCGGCGCAAGCCGCCCGGTCCTTCGTGCTGAGAGGTGCTCGCTGGACTGCCAGCAGCAGCTCACGTGACACGCGGGCCTGGGGGAAGGCGGCCCGTGCCCTCCGCGCGGGGTCGTACCAGGACAGCTGCTCCACGAAGCTCGGGCCGGCCACGATGCTGCGCTCGTCGTGGTAGCGGCGCAGGAAGAGGGGCTCGGGCACCTGGACGAAGCGCCCTCTCATGGAGAGCTCGGCCAGCACCACCGCGTCCGCCAGCGGGAAGACCCCGATGCCGATCGTGTCCCGGAGCACGGCTGTGCGGATCACGCCGAAGACGGGGTGCCACTCGACCCGGTTGCGCAGCAGCCTGTCGAGGCGGGAGACCGGGCTCGCGTCGCGCAGATCGAGGTTCGAGTCGTCGTGGGGGCCGATGACGACGTCGCGGTCGTCGATCAACACGGTCTGCGGGTACGCCAGGACGGTCTGCTGCCCCGACTCCTCGAGTGCCTCGAGACAACGGCGAACGAACGAGGGCTCGCACGGATCGTCGGCCGCTGCCCACTTGAACCAGGGGCCACGCGCCAGCTCGAGCACGCGGTTGTAGTTCCAGGCGGCACCCCGGTTGGTGGCGCTGCGGTGGTAGACGACCCGGTCGTCAGCGGTCGCCGCCTCCCGGCAGATCCGCTCCGTCCCGTCTGTCGACCCGTTGTCCGAGATCACGAGCTCGATACGGCGCTCGTCCTGGTCGAGGAGCGTCCGCAGGGTGTGCTCGACGTAGGGCTCGCCGTTGTAGACGGGCACACCGATGCTGACCAGGGGCTGGTCGCGCTCGTGGGTCACGGGCGGGGTGCGAGGGTGATGCCGAAGTCGTCGAACCGTGCGGTCGTTCCGGTCGCTGCCATGCCGTAGATCGTGGCACGGACGTTGGTCGTGGCGTCGGTGAACCGGTGCGTCAGTGCCCCGTTGACGCTGGCTTCGACGCGGCCGTCGAGGTGCTGCACCACCGAGAGCCTGTCGCCGGCGGCGAGGGCAACGCTGCTGACCGTGTCCACGGTCACCGGGGACGGGACCACCACGCCGTCGCGGACGAACTCGACCTGGTACTGCCCACCCGAGTGGGCGCCGAACCGGTAGTACGACCCGTCCTCCGCATACCTCAGGACGAGCCACTGCTCTCCGCCCAGCGCGGTGACGGTCGCGGCCACTCCTGCCGCCTCGCTGCTGGAGTCGATGGCCACCAGGCTGTAGTCGGCGTCGCGGGGGGCCGCCTGGTTCTGCGCGACGGCCCATGGCTGCCCGACCCAGGTACGCCATGGGTACCGGGTCCCGACCTCCGGGGTCCCGAGCCCGCTGGACGTGTCGGGTCGCGTGAAGGTGTCGGCGACGGGGTACGCCTCGAGCGCGGCGCTGATGTGCAGGTCGTCGAACCGGGTGGCGCTGGAGGCGGTCGCGATGCCGAAGCCGGTCGAGTCCATGAACTGCGTGTCACCGGCGTCGGTGACGTGCTTCCCGTTGACCCAGGCGTAGATGCCGTCGTCGGGGCGGACGACGATGCGGATCACGTCACCGTCCTGTGCCTGCACCGCGGCCCGGGTCCAGTTGGCGTACATCTGCTGTTCCACGCCGCCGACGATCTTGGCCAGCCGGTAGTTGCCGCTCCACGGGTCGGGCCCGAAGCGGTAGTAGTTGTTGCCGTCGACGACGCGCAGGGCCAGCCAGAAGCTCTGCGACGCGCCTGCCGGGACGCTGACCTCGTAGGTGCCGGCGGAGAAGCCCGCGTCGACGCTGGCCAGGCTCATCGCCGACGTCGAGGCGGCCGCCTGCCCCGACGCGATGCCGAAGGCACCGAGGTGGGTGGTCCACTGCTCACCGGTCGTCGTCGACCCGAGGCCGGCTCCCGTTGGCCGCTCGAAGTCGTCACGCACCATCGCGCCGGGAGGTGCGGGCGTGCGGACCGTCGTCGTGAGGGAGGCGCTGTCGTTGGACGCCTGCGCGTCAGCGGCGCTGGTGCTCACCGTGGCCGTCGTGGCCACCGGTCCCGCCGTGGCGGGTGCAGTCGCCGCGATGGTCACCGTGGCCGTCGCCCCTGGCGCGAGGCTTGCCCACTGGCAGGTGACGGTGAGGGCGGGTGCGGAGCACGAACCGCTCGTGCTGTTGACGGACGTGATCGCGGCGCCGGAGGGGAGCACGGCCTGCAGCTGGGAGCCGGGCGCTGCCGCGGTGCCCTGGTTGACCACGGTCGCCGTGACCTGGAAGGACGCCGAGGTGGTGGCCGAGCGGTTGCCGCTCAGCACGACGCTGAGGTCGGCCTCGCGGGGGAGCTCCACGACGTGCAGGTCGTCGAGGCGGGTGGCGGGGCTGTTCCAGCTGGAGAGCCCGACGTGGGTGGCGGTGGCGTTGAAGGTGTCGTTGGTCATGACGACGCCTGTGCCGTTGACCGAGCAGGTCAGGCCGGCGCCGGCGCGGCACTCGAGCCGGTCTCCGGCGGCGGGCTGGACGGTGGCGAGCTGGGTCAGGGCGGGGGACCCGAGGCCGTTGGCCTTGACCTGCTGCAGCACGTAGGGGCCGTTGCCCGACCGGCCGAAGCGCCAGTAGTTGGCGTTGTCGGCCAGGCGCACGACCATCCAGAACTCGGTGTCGGGCTGGGCGACGGTGAGGCTGGTGATGCCGTCGGAGGCGCCGGCGTCGACGGTGGCCAGCGTGTAGCCGCCTCCGATCGCGGCCTTGCCGGAGGCCACGCCGAGTGAGCCGCTGCGCACCGTCCACGGCTGGCCGGAGTCGGCGGTGCCGGGGCTGGCGGAGTCGGGCCGGTTGAAGGAGTCGGAGACCAGCGGCGGGGTCGCCCCGGCCTGGTGCACCAGCGTGGTGGCCGAGCCGGTGTCGTCGGCGGGGTTGTCGTCCTGGCCGGCGGCCGTCGCGGTCGCGGTGGTCGTGATCGTGCCGGTCGCTGCCGGAGCGGTGAGGTTGACCGTGGCGGAGGCGGACTGGCCGGCGGCCAGGTCACCGAGCGAGCAGGTCACCGACCCGCTGCCGGCCACGCAGCCGGCCGACGAGCCCGTGGCCACCGAGACACCGGACGGCAACGTCACTGCCACGGCGGCGTTCGTTGCCGCCGCCTGCCCGGCGTTCGAGACCGTCACCTGCGCCGTGAACGGCGCACCGGCCTCCACCGACGACGGAGCACCCACCACCACCCGCAGGTCGCGCTGGGGGGCGGGTACCTCGAACCGCAGGTCGTCGAGGCGGGTGGCGGGGCTGTTCCAGCTGGAGAGCCCGACGTGGGTGGCGGTGGCGTTGAAGGTGTCGTTGGTCATGACGACGCCTGTGCCGTTGACCGAGCAGGTCAGGCCGGCGCCGGCGCGGCACTCGAGCCGGTCTCCGGCGGCGGGCTGGACGGTGGCGAGCTGGGTCAGGGCGGGGGACCCGAGGCCGTTGGCCTTGACCTGCTGCAGCACGTAGGGGCCGTTGCCCGACCGGCCGAAGCGCCAGTAGTTGGCGTTGTCGGCCAGGCGCACGACCATCCAGAACTCGGTGTCGGGCTGGGCGACGGTGAGGCTGGTGATGCCGTCGGAGGCGCCGGCGTCGACGGTGGCCAGCGTGTAGCCGCCTCCGATCGCGGCCTTGCCGGAGGCCACGCCGAGTGAGCCGCTGCGCACCGTCCACGGCTGGCCGGAGTCGGCGGTGCCGGGGCTGGCGGAGTCGGGCCGGTTGAAGGAGTCGGAGACCAGCGGCGGGGTCGCCCCGGCCTGGTGCACCAGCGTGGTGGCCGAGCCGGTGTCGTCGGCGGGGTTGTCGTCCTGGCCGGCGGCCGTCGCGGTCGCGGTGGTCGTGATCGTGCCGGTCGCTGCCGGAGCGGTGAGGTTGACCGTGGCGGAGGCGGACTGGCCGGCGGCCAGGTCACCGAGCGAGCAGGTCACCGACCCGCTGCCGGCCACGCAGCCGGCCGACGAGCCCGTGGCCACCGAGACACCGGACGGCAACGTCACTGCCACGGCGGCGTTCGTTGCCGCCGCCTGCCCGGCGTTCGAGACCGTCACCTGCGCCGTGAACGGCGCACCGGCCTCCACCGACGACGGAGCACCCACCACCACCCGCAGGTCGCGCCGCGGTGTCACCGTCGAGACCAGGAAGTCGTCGAAGCGCGTCTGCGGCGACTGCCACGCGGCGAACCCGTGCCGGGTCGCGCCCCGGTTGAACGCGTCGTCGCTGCGGGCCACGGCCACGCCGTTCGCGTCACAGGCGATGGTGGTGGACGTGAGGCGGCACGTGAGACGGTCCCCGGCGGCGGCCGCTGGTGCCGAGAGCACGTCCACCGCAGGTGAGCCCAGCCCGTTGGCCTTGACCTGCTGGAGCTGGTAGGTGCCGCCGTTGCTCCGCCCGAAGCGCCAGTAGTCGGCAGGCGTGGCGAGGCGGAGGACGAGCCAGTGCTCCGTGCCGGTCGCCGCCACCGTGGTGGAGACCACGGCGTTCGCCTGACCGCTGTCGACGGTGGTCAGGCCGTAACCGCCCCCGGGTGACAACGCCAGGCTCGCGATGTGCGGGGTGCCCGCGTGCGTGGTCCACGTGTGCCCTGTGTCGGTGGTGCCGCCACCGGACGTGGTGTCGGCCCGCTCGAAGGCGTCGGCCACGACCGTGTCCGCCGACAGGGCCGGGCGGAGGGCGACGGAGACCCCCGCGGAGTTGTTCGCCGGTGTCGCCTCGTCGACGGCGTGGGTTGCCACCAGGGCGAGGTCGACGGAGCCGGTGCGCGTGGGCGCCGTGGCCGAGAGCGTGACGGTGGCCGCCGCGCCCGCGGCGAGGGAGCCGAGGCCGCACTCCACGGTCGTCGCGGCGACGGCGCACGGACCGCCGGGCCCGGTCCCCGAGACGGCCCCCAGGTCGGCGGGCACCGTCCAGGTCAGGGACGCGCCGGTCGCCGCGGACGAACCCGTGTTGCTCACGGTCGCGGTGGCCTGCAGGCTCTGGCCGGCGATCACTGACGCCGGGGCGGCGACCGTGGTGACGAGGTCGGCCTCCACCGGAGCCGGATCGGCGCGGAAGTCGTCGAAGCGCACTCCGTTGCTCTGCCAGGTCGCGATCCCGTACCGGGTGGACGACGCGTTGGCACCGTCGGCCGTCCGGATCACGTCCTGTCCGTTGACGGAGCACGTGATGCCGGCGGATGTGGCGCAGGAGAGGCGGTCACCCGCAGCGGCGTTGACGGTGGCCAGCGTCGTCAGCGCGGGCGAGGCCAGGTTGTTGTTCAGCACGTGCTGGAGCTGGTAGCTGCCGGAGGACGACCGGCCGAACCGCCAGTAGTTGGCACCGTCGGTCAGTCGCAGGACGAGCCACATCTCCTGACCGGGCTGGGCCACGGTCACCGAGACCGTGGCGCCCTGCAGGGACGTGTCGAGGCTGGCGAGGCCGTACCCGGAGCCGGCGGCGGCGGTCTGCGCCGCGACGGAGAAGGCGCCTGCATGGGCCTGCCAGGCGATCCCCCCGGAGGTGCTCCCCAAGGTCGACGCGTCGGGGCGGTCGAACGCGTCGACGACGGATCCTCCGGTGGCCGCGGCGGGGGACTGCAGGCCCAGGACGACGGCCAGCGGAGCGACGAGCGCACCCGCGAGCAAGCGGGAGAGGAGAGCGCGCGGAGGTCTCACAGGGCTCCTCACTCCGTGTCGTGGGCCGTCGTCCGACAGGCCCACACCGGTGCGTGAGCCAGGACCGATGATGGCAGGGCCACGGCGCTCGTGACACGGAGTGATGGCAGGTTCACCCGGCTGGGTGTACCTCAGAGGACGTCCTATGGTCCAAACTTCGCCGCCACCGTCCGCCGCCCGCTGCGGGTGGGGTCCGGGCCGCTGTCGCCGTCCTCCCCGCTCGCGGTCGGGTCCGCGGGTCGTCGGCCCTCCACGATCGGCTCTTCGGGACTCTCGCCGCTCCCGTTGACGACCGTCTCCGAGCGGTCCTGCTTGTCGCGGCGTCGCTGACGTGGCGTGGGTGGGTTGTCGGCGCCGTCCGTGCCGGAGGCGGCAGAGGGGGAAGGGGGCGAGGAGGCGGCGGAGGCCTTCTCGGTCACCTTGGCACCTGCGCGGTCGGGGGCCGTCTCGGGGGCCCGCCGCTCCGCCTCGGTCCGAGGTGCCGCGACTCCGACCGGTACCGCGCTGCGACGTTCGTGCCGACGCGACGTGCGTCCCGCGCGATGCGATGCGGCGACGTCCCGCGCCGAGTCGCCGCCGACCTGGGCGGGCCTGTGGTCCGCGAGCCCGTGCTGGACCTGCAGGTGCCGGATCAGTCGATCGGTCGGGAACCAGCTGCCGCAGAGGCTGCAGGGGACCTCGGTCTCGGGCGTGTCCTCGATCGGGACCTCACGGTCGCCCCGACGACGGCGCACCACGCCCTCGACACCGAAGACGAGTCCGAGGGTCAGGAGCCCCCCGACCGCCAGGATCGCGGCGACGCCGCGCAGCTTGCTGCTGTAGAGGGGGGTGGCGTCAGGCGGGGCGGTGAGCACCTCCGTGGTGACCCAGGACGCCTCTGGCGCGCCGGTCTCGGCCTGGCGGTCCTTGAGTGCGGACTGGACCGCCGAGATGACGGCGGCGACCGACCCCACGGCTTCGGACTCGGTGGCGCCCTCCACCCGCACGAAGACGATCGGCGCCTGCGTCGTCGTATCGACCACCAGCTCGTACGTGGGGTTCACGCCCACCTCGGCCAGTCGCAGGCGGTAGTCGCGCGCCCCGACCACGTCGGTGGCGACCTTGCCGGGGACGTAGAGGCCGCCGTACCCCAGGTAGGGGTTCTCTCGCGCCGTCTCGTCGTCGATGCCTGTGGGGTTCTTGAGCAGGAGCGTTCCCGTGGCCTCGTACGTCGAGGGGGCGGTCTCCCAGAAGTAGGCGGACCCGAGCAGGCTGGCGATGACGATCGGCACGACGAGGTACCAGCGCCTCAGCAGCACCCGCAGGAACGACAGGACGTCCATCCACCCTCATTCGATCGGCTTCTCTCCACCGAGGATACGTTCCGTGCGTGTCGTGCGAGGTCATTTGGGCCAACCGTGGCGCCTCGGCGTGAACGCAGCAGGCTCAGGTCACCGAACGGGTGACGGCCTCACCTGGAGCCGCCAGAGCGCGCCGGCTGCGCCGAGGAGGAGGAACGTCAGGCCGGTGACGACGGGGAAGCCGAAGCCGTCGAACGTCGCGAAGGTCACGGCCGGCACGGCGATGCTCGCGGCCAGCGCCTGAGCGAGGTCGCGGGTGACGGCGTCCGAGGCCCGAAGCCTGGCTCCCCGGGCCGTGAGGAAGCCGATCACGAACAGGCAGCAGAGGCCGAGGAGGCCCAGCAGGCCCGTCTCGACGAGCTGACCCAGGTACTGGTTGTCGAGCGTGAAGTACGTGCTGGGCAGGAACGTCCCCGAACCCCGTCCGAACCACGGGGACTCCTGGACGTAGGTGGCGACCGCCGCGTAGTCGTTCGTCCGACCCTGGATGCTCGGGTCGTTGCCGAGGTTCGTGAAGAGGCTCTTGATCGTTCCGAGCAGCCCCGGGATGAGTAGTCGCATGACGACGAGGAAGACCGGGACGGCGATGAGGGCGCGTGTGCGCTGGCGACCGTTCCAGCCTGCGAAGAGCACTGCGCCGGCCACCACGCACGCCAGTGTGGCCGATCGGGAGATGGACATCGGGATCGCCGCGGAGATCAGCACGACGGGGATCCACTGCGTCCGGGTGTGCGTCCTGCCCGGCGCGAAGGCGAAGTGCAGGGCCAGAGGCAGCGCCATCGAGAGCATCACGCCGAACTCGATCGGGTGGCTGGCGGTGGCGGAGATGCGACGGAGGGACGAGCGGTCCTGGATGGTCGTGAAGGACTGGTTCTCGGTGAGCCCGGGGATGCTCAGGTAGTACCGCGTGATGTCGACGCCGGTGACGAACTGGAAGATGCCGACGGCGGCGACGGCTGCGGCGAGCCAGGTGAGCCGGCGCAGGAGCACGTCGAGGCCGCGGCGGTCGGCGATGCCGTCAGCGACGAGGCAGGCGAGACCGCAGGCGGCGATCAGCGTGAGCAGGCTCCGGTCCCCTCCGCTGACTTCCTGGGGGTCGGCCACCCGCCAGGTCGCGACGACGTAGCTCGGCAGTATCGCTCCGAGGTAGAAGAAGACGGCGATGCGCACAGGTTGGAAACCCTCGCCGGGACGCATTCCCGGGACGAGGCACGAGCTGGCCCACCAGCCGAACAACAGGAAGGCCATCAGCAGAGCCGGCGTCCCCAGGGCCCCGAGGGGCCCGACGACGAGCTGTGCGGGCACGCCGAGCAGCAGGACCAGGTAGACGGTGAGGAGGGTGAGGGCTCCGGTCCTGCGAGCCACCTCCCGGCGCGGTGGCGGCAGGGGGTCGACGGACACCCGCCGGACCTGCTCCTGGACGTGCTGCACCGCCGTGTCGCCACCTTCCTGCCACGTACCCCGGGGACCGGCTGCCGGACACCGCGATCCAGCGGCTCCTCATCGTGACACGGATCATCGCCGGGTACGGCAGGCATGCGGGAAGCCGCCCCGGGGCGTCCGTGGGTGATCTACGGTGCGTCCAGGCGACGAGGAGGAGCTTCCGGCATGTCAGCACCACGGGGGCGGACGGGCGGTGGGGAGGCGACCCCCTGGTGGGTGCTCGCCGCGATCCTCGTGGGGGGCACCGCCGTCGGGCTGTTGCGCCTGCCGCCGCACGCCTGGCGCGACGTGGTGTGGGCCGAGGACGGCAGCATCTTCCTCGCCCAGGCGGAGGCACTCGGCCCGGCGGAGGCGATCGGCCGCTCCTACGCGGGCTACGCGCACCTCGTACCGCGTCTGCTGGCGGAGGTGGCGGCCGCGCTGCCGGTGGCGTGGGCGGCCGTGGTCTTCTCCCTCGGCGCGGCGCTGGTCACGGCCGCCGCGGCGGCCGTCGTCTACGACCGGTCCGCGGTGCACCTGGAGTCGCCGCTCGCCCGGCTGGCGGTCAGCCTGCCGGTGCTGGCCGTCCACGTCGGGATCGCGGACGTACCCCTGAACGTCGCGAACCTGCACTGGGTCGCCATGTACGCCTCGTTCTGGGTGCTGGTCACCTGGTCCGTGGGGACCGGACGACGCGTGCTGGGAGCGTTGCTCCTCTTCCTCACCGCGGCCAGTGACCCACTCACAGGGCTCTTGCTGCCGCTGACAGTCCCTGCCGCTGTCGCGTTCTGGAGACGCGACCGCCTGGCGCTGCTGCAGCCCGTGGGCCTGGGGCTCGGCCTCGTCCTGCAGCTCGTCGTCCGGGCCGGCGGCACCGACCGCGACCTCGGCGAGGGTCTCGACCCGGTGTTCGTGATCGTGTCCCTCGTCGGTCGGGCGCTGCCCTCGGCGGTGCTGGGTGACCGGATCGTGGGCACGCCCGGGCCGAGTGCCCGGTACCTGGTGGCGGCCGCGGTGTCCGCGGTGATCCTCGCCTCCGTCGTCCTCGTGGCGTGGAGGTCCCGCAGGGACGGTGCGACGGGGCTGGCGGCGGTGACCGCCGTCTACGCCGTCGCCTTCTACGTCGCGCCGGTGGCGCTGAGCGGGGTCGCCACACCGCGCTACGCCACCGTTCCCGCGCTGCTGCTGATCACGGCCTCCGCTCTCGTCCTGGACCGTGCGGCCCTTCGGCAGCGGTGGCTGTCGGGCGTCAGGGTGGCCGCCGTGGGTGCACTCGCACTCGCAGTGGTCGTCGGCTTCCCCACGGGGGCACTTCGCAACCAGGGGCCGTCGTGGTCGGAGGGTGTGCGCGAGGCGGCCGAGGGATGCTCGGCCGACGTCGAGGTCCCGCTGGCGCCTTCAGGGTGGAGCGCCGAACTGCCCTGTGAGACCTTCGACGACTGAGAACCTCTCAGCCGGTGGGCGTCCCGCCGTCGGCTACGACGCCGATGAGCTGGGCGAACTCCACGGCGCGCTGGTCCCAGCTGTGGCTCCTGGCCACCTCCTGTCGACGTTCGACGGCCTGCGGATCACGCTCGAACGCGGACGCCCGCGTCACTGCTGCGGCGAAGGGTACAGGGCTGTCGGCGATCGCGACCTCGTCTGTGCAGAGGTAGCGGATCGCCGGGAGTCCCGTGGCGACGACCGGCCGTCCGGCGGCGAGGTACTCGAGCGTCTTGAGCGGGAAGCTTGCGCGGTTGAAGGCGGTGTCCGCGTAAGGAACCAGGCCGACGTCCATCACCCGCACGTAGGAGGGGAGGTCCTCGAAGGGTTTCGCTCCGACCCACTGCACGTTCGGTCGCTGCAGGAGTGCGTGCAGCCGCTCAGGGGCGAACGTGTGCTGCCGGGGCCCTACGAGGAGCAGGGAGTGGCCGGTATCAGCGACCCCCTCGAGCAGGGAGAGGTCGATCCGCTCGGACATGTGCCCGACGAAACCGGCGATCGGGGAGGGGAGCGCGACGTCGGACGGCACGGGGGCCTGGTCGGCTGTGGCGAAGAGCGCGGCGTCACAGCCGTTGGGCACGACGGCAACGTCGGCCCCCTTCGCCCCCCAGCTGGTCGCGAGGTCGTCGCTGACGGCGACGACGACGTCTGCCCGTGCGAGCTGACTCTTCTCGCGCGCCTCGAGCCAGCGTCCACCGACGCCCATCAGCTCGGCACCGGCCACGAAGTCGTCCGTTCCGTAGAGCGCGCGCACTCGGGCCGGAACCGCGTCCAGCAGCGGGCTCAGCGAGGCCACCACGACCGCTTGGACGTCATCGGTCAGCATGCGCGCGGTACGCCGCGCGAGCGCACGCATCACCGCGTACGAGACCAGGCGCACGCCGGGTCGCAGCGGTGCCGGTGGGACGACAGGAACGAGTCGGAGCATGGACTCGGACAGTCGCTCGAGCCGCGGCAGCGGAGCGCGGGCCCCATCCGCGTGGCGACTCCGGACGACCGACAGGGGCGGGTCGACGTAGAGCACGGGCGCCCATCGGGAGAGCCGTTCCGCCATGTGCTGGTCGGGGAACTTGTTGCCGTCCCAGGCGGTTCCGGCGAAGAAGACCACCAGACCGTCCCAGTCGCCCTCAGTCGTGGCGGCACCGCTCGTCATGACCGGTCCCCATGTCGCCCGCACCGGCGTTCCCCCTACCTCTCCCGCGCACCAGCGGACGCGGGGCGCAGACCGACGGTAACGCCCTGGCGCGCGGTCTGTCGGTGCAACGACGGCAATCCGTCGAAGCCCATCTCGGCCCGCGCCGACGTGGCTAGAGTCACGAGGACCGACCGGGTGACGAGGAGGGCAGCGACGATCAGGGTCCTCTACAGCTTTCCGCAGAAGCTCGGGGCAGGCCGTGTCTGCTACACGGCGTGGCAGCAGGTCAAGGGACTGCACGAGGCAGGCGCCGAGGTCACGGTCCTCGCAGGTGCCGTCGCCCGCCCCGTCCCCCGAGGCGTGCGTCTGCGCACGACCCTGGGGCGAGGACGGTTCAGGCTCCCGTACCGTGCGGTCGGCATGCGGCGCGCCTGCGCCCTCCACGACTACGTCGTGGCCAGGTCGCTGCCGGCGCTCGCCGACCAGATCGACGTGATCCACGCGTGGCCGCTGGGCGCCCGCCGCACGCTGGCGGTCGCGCGCGAGCTGGGCATCCCGACCTTCCTGGAACGCCCGAACGCCCACACCCGGTTCGCCTACGAAGCCGTCGCCGCCGAGAGCAGACGGATCGGCATGCGCCTGCCACGGGGAGCCGAGCACGCCTTCGACGGGCGCGTGCTGAAGGTGGAGGAGGAGGAGTACGCCCTCACCGACCACCTGCTCTGCCCGTCCGCGTTCGTGCGCCGGACGTTCCTCGACCAGGGGGTCCCGGCCGACAAGCTGGTGAGCCACACGTACGGCTTCGACCACGAGCGGTTCTGGCCCGTCCCTGAGCGCGACCCGGAACGGCCCTTCACCGCGGTCTTCGTGGGCTACGCCGCTGTCCGCAAGGGTCTCCACATCGCCCTGGACGCCTGGCTCGCCACGCCGGGGTCCTCGGCGGGGCGCTTCCTGGTCGCGGGCGAGGTGATGCCCGAGTACGCCGAGGTGCTGCGAGACCGGCTCGCCCACCCGAGCGTCCACCTCCTCGGACACCGGGACGACGTGCCCGAGCTGATGCGGAACGCCGACGTGATGGTGCTGCCCAGCGTCGAGGAGGGTTTCGGGCTCGTGTGCGTGGAGGCGATGGGCTCCGGGTGCGTCCCACTCGTCTCCGACGCGTGCACCGATGTGTGCCGTGACGGCGAGAACGCCCAGGTCCACCACGTCGGGGACGTGCAGGCGCTCACTGCCCACCTCACGCTGCTGCAAGAGGATTCCCGCGAGCTGGAACGCCTGCGCGGCAACGCGTTGGCCACGGCGCCCGGGCTCACGTGGTCTGCCGCCGGCCGCCGCCTGCTCGAGGCCTACGAGGAGAGCACCCGACGCACCGTGACGTGAGCGGTTGCCGGAGCCGTCGTCCTAGCCGACGGGTGCCCCGGTCTCGTGCCAGACGTTGCCCGATACGGTCGCGTTCTCCGCGTAGATGAAGGGGCCATGGAAGCCTCCGTGGGGATAGAACATGGTGCTGATCCGGTTGTTCGTGAACGAGACGTTGTTCCAGCCGTTGGAGTCGCCGCCGTACAGGGCGTACCCGCCGCCGGCTACCAGGTTGTTGTCGAAGGTCAGGTCTGAGCCGTAGTCGGTACCGAGCATCAGCACCGCGTTGCCGCCGTCGACATTCATCAGCAGGGTGTTGTGCCGGATCACCTGGTTGGTGCCGCCGGTGGACTGGATCACGTCCTGGTGAGCGCCTTGGGAGATGAAGTCGAGGAAGTCGTGCATGTAGCAGTCCTCGATCACCACGTTGCCGTTGGCTCGCGGTCCCTCACCGAAGTGGTGGATCTCGACACGACGCAGGGTGTAGTTGGAGTCCCCGATCGCGGCTGAGCCGTCGGTGTTTCCCGTTCCGTCGATCTCCACGTCCTGTACGAGCAGGCCCTTGGTGTTCGGGTCGACGCTGATCGCCTGGCCCCCGGGGTTGCGGATCCGGGTGTTCTTGATGACCACGTTGCTGGCCTCGACCCGGATGCTGCCCGAGACCTCCAGGCCGTCGATCACCGTGCCGGCTGTGGTCACGGTGACCGACCCCGACGGGCGAAGGTCGACTCCCGCGGGAACTCCCGTGTCCGACGCGCTCGGGAAGCCGGTCGTGCGCGGAGGCTTGGACGACCCTCCCGACCCGGAACCCGCTCCCGGATCGCCGGGCGCCGCGTTCGCGGCGGGCGAGGTTGCCGTCAGGGGGGCGGCCGCCGCCGTGGTCGCCGTCTCCTCCGGAGCCTGGATCGGAAGCTCCTGCTCGGCAGCCGAGGCCCCTCGGCTGACGACGTCCACCCGGCCCTCGTCCGTCGTGCCGGGCCTGACGATGACGGCGACGACGGCCACCGCCACGAGCACGGCGAGCCCGACCCGCAGCCGGTAGCGGCGCACACGGTCCATCGCGCTCTGCTCCTGCATGCCGTCTCCTCACCTGCTGACCGCCCCAGGCTAGCCGCCGTGCCGGCCGACGTGTGCCGGGTCGCAGGCACAGACGTGCCCGGGCACGGGGGCCCGGGCACGTCTGTCTGGTCGCTGGTCCGCCGCTTTCGGCGGTCCGGCGTGGGGTCAGCTGACGGGCTGACCGCTCTCGTGCCAGACGTTGCCCGACCTGCTGGCACTGCCTGCGTACACGAACGGGCCGTGGTAGCCGCCCTTGGGGAAGTACATGGTGCTGATCCGGTTGTTCGTGAAGGAGACGCTGCTCCAGCCGTTGGAGTCGCCGCCGTAGAGGGCGTACCCGCCGCCGGCGACGAGGTTGTTGTCGAAGGTGACGTTGGAGCCGTAGTCGGTGCCGAGCATCAGCACCGCGTTGCCGCCGTCGACGTTCATCAGCAGGGTGTTGTGGCGCACGACCAGGCCGTTGCCGCCGGTGGACTGGATCACGTCCTGGTGGGCGCCCTGGGAGATGAAGTTGAGGAAGTCGTGCATGTAGCTGTCCTCGATGACCACGTTGCCGTTGGCGCGCGGGCCCTCACCGAAGTGGTGGATGTTCACGCGTCGCAGGGTGAAGTTGGAGTCGCCGATCGCGGAGGCGCCGTCGGTGTTGCCGGTGCCGTCGATCTCCACGTCCTGCACGACCAGGCCCCTGGTGTTGGGGTTGACCGTGATCGCCTGACCGCCGGAGTTGCGGATCCGGGTGTTCTTGATGACCACGTTGTTGGCCTCGATCCGGATGCTGCCCGACACGTCCAGGCCGTCGATGACGGCGCCGGCGGTGGTGACGGTCATCGAACCGGACGGACGCAGCGACACACCGGCCGGCACGCCCGTGTTCGAGGCGTTCGGGAAACCGGTGGCCGGGGCCGGGGCCGGGGCCGGGGCCGGAGCCGGTGCCGGGGCCGGTGCCGGGGCGGGGGCGGGTGCGGGTGCGGGTGCCGGGGCGGGGGCCGGTGCCGGTGCTGGGGCGGGGGCCGGTGCCGGTGCTGGGGCCGGTGCGGGGGCCGGGCAGGAGCTGGAGCCGTCACACCACCGCTGACGCGGGTGACGAGCAGTCCGGAGAGCATCGGGTCCTCCACGACCCTGCCGAAGTCGAGGTCGAGGTTCCCGTCGGTGACGACCACGTCGAACGTCCTGACCACAGCGGTGCGCGCACCGGCCACTGCGACGGCGTCGAAGCGAGAGAGCTTGGTGCTGCCCTCGGCGGAGACGTCGAAGACCCGCTTGCCGGTGGTGTCGAACACCATCTCGGCGAAGTGGAGCTGGACCCGGTAGGTGCCCGCCGAAGGGACCTTCACGTCGTAGCCCGACATCCCCCAGCGGTGGCTCTGGTAGAGCCGGTCGGACGTCGTGTTGGCGACGGCGGAGCCGGCCGGTCCCCAGGCCGACCCCCCGACGTAGGAGCGGTCCGCGGACCACGTCTTGCCGGACGAGTCGACGACGGCCTGAGTGGTCCCCACCGCGAGGCGAGCCACCTCCACCTTGGAGGACAGCGCCGCCCGGCTCAGCTTCATCTGGCTGTTCTGCAGGGGGCTGTGGAGCCTGACCTTGGGAGCGGCCCCGACCGCGGAGGCGACCGACCGGAGGACGGTGGCGGCGGGGGAGGCGGAGGGCTGGCTCGTCGGGTCCGATGAGGTGCCGGGGCCGACGACGCCGGTCGACGTCGCTGCCGGGGCGACCGCTGCCGACGCGGACAGGGCGGCGGCCGGCTGTGCCGAGGTGGCTCGGGCTGCCGTGACACCCGACTCCGCCACCGGCGCGGTCGCGGGTGCGCCGGCGACGGCGGCGCCCACGCCGACCGTTCCCAGAACGAGGGCGCCGACGAGCAGGCCGACCGTCGGGAGTCCCGGGATCGCTGCTCGCGCGCCCCCACGCGGAGTGCAGTGGCGGGGGGAGGAGGACTGGGGGGAGTGGCTCATGGGGGGCGGCCGATCTGTGAGGCGCTGGATGCAGCTACGGGGAGTCGCAGCCCGCGACCCGAGCCGTTGGCCCGGGTCGCGGTTGTCTCATGTCCATCGGTCGTCGCACTGGGTGAACGAATCGGCTATCCGTAGGGTCTGCGGGTCACTCAGCGTGAAGCGGTGCGCTGTTGGTGCCCCGGTTCGCCGCCTGCGTGTCCGGATTGCAGAGAAGCGCACGGAAACAGGTGGGCACGCAGAGACAGACGTGCCCGGGCACGGGGGCCCGGGCACGTCTGTCTGGTCGCTGGTCCGCCGGTTCGGCGGGTCCGGCGTGGGGTCAGACGGGCTGACCGCTCTCGTGCCAGACGTTGCCCGACTTCGTGGCGTTGTCGGCGTAGAGGAACGGGCCGTGGTAGCCGCCCTTGGGGTAGTACATGGTGCTGATCCGGTTGTTCGTGAAGGAGACGTTGCTCCAGCCGTTGGAGTCGCCGCCGTAGAGGGCGTACCCGCCGCCGGCGACGAGGTTGTTGTCGAAGGTGACGTTGGAGCCGTAGTCGGTGCCGAGCATCAGCACCGCGTTGCCGCCGTCGACGTTCATCAGCAGGGTGTTGTGGCGCACGACCAGGCCGTTGCCGCCGGTGGACTGGATCACGTCCTGGTGGGCGCCCTGGGAGATGAAGTTGAGGAAGTCGTGCATGTAGCTGTCCTCGATGACCACGTTGCCGTTGGCGCGCGGGCCCTCACCGAAGTGGTGGATGTTCACGCGTCGCAGGGTGAAGTTGGAGTCGCCGATCGCGGAGGCGCCGTCGGTGTTGCCGGTGCCGTCGATCTCCACGTCCTGCACGACCAGGCCCTTGGTGTTGGGGTTGACCGTGATCGCCTGACCGCCGGAGTTGCGGATCCGGGTGTTCTTGATGACCACGTTGTTGGCCTCGATCCGGATGCTGCCCGACACGTCCAGGCCGTCGATGACGGCGCCGGCGGTGGTGACGGTCATCGAACCGGACGGACGCAGCGACACACCGGCCGGCACGCCCGTGTTCGAGGCGTTCGGGAAGCCCGTCGACGTCGGCTTGGGTGCAGGCGCCGGGGTGGTGGGCGCCGGGGTGGTGGGCGCCGGGGTGGTCGGCGCCGGGGTGGTGGGCGCCGGGGTGGTGGGCGCCGGGGTGGTGGGCGCCGGGGTGGTGGGCGCCGGGGTGGTGGGCGCCGGGGTGGAGCCGTCGACCTTGGTCACGACGAGCCCGGAGAGCATCGGGTCCTCGACGACCTTGCCGAAGTCGAGGTCCAGCGTGCCGTCGGTGACGGGCACGTCGAAGGTCTTGACGACCGCGGCGCGGGCGCCGCCCTCGGCGACGGCGTCGAAGCGGGAGAGCTCCTTCTTACCCTCGGCGGAGACGTCGAAGACCCGCTTGCCGGTGGTGTCGAACACCATCTCCGCGAAGTGCAGCTGGACGCGGTAGGTGCCGGCCGACGGCACGGGCACGTCGTAGCTCTTCATGCCCCAGCGGTTGCCCTGGTAGACGGCGTCGGCGTCGGTCTTGGAGACGGGCGTGCTCACCGGGCCCCAGGCCGAGCCGCCGGAGAAGTCCTTGTCGGCCGACCAGGTCGTGCCGGTTCCGTCAGAGACGGCCTTGGTGCGGCCGGTCGCGATGCGCGCCACCTCGACCGGGGCGGCCGGCGTGCCAGGCGCGGACGTGCTCGGGGACGGCGCCGGGGTGGTGGGCGCCGGCGTGCTCGGTGAAGGGCTGGGGGCGGGTGCCGCCCCGGCGCAGTCGCCCTTCTGGAGCACCTCGATGCCCGAGACCATGGGGTCCTCGACGATCTTCTTGAAGCCCACGTTCAGCTTGCCGTCCGAGACGGGGACCGAGAAGGTCTTCACGAGGGCCGTGGACCGACCCGCCTCGCCGGCGACATCGAGCCGCGGCGCGACCGTCTTTCCCTCGAGGGAGACGTCGAAGACGCGCTCACCGGCCCTGCGGAGGATCGCCTCGTTGAAGTGCAGGCGGACGTCGTAGGTGGCGTCGCACGGGACGGCCACCTGGTAGCCCGACATGCCCCAGCGGTGGGACTGGTAGAGCGCGTCGTCGGTGGTGCCGCGAACGGGGTCGCCGCCGCGCCACACGCTGCCGCCCTGGCTGCCGGTGTCGGCGGACCACGTGGCACCGGTGCTGTCCTTGAACGGGGACGAGGCACCGGCGGCGATCCGCACGGAGAACGGCTGGCTCGAGGTGGTGGCGGCGGTCGCCACGGCGATGGAGCCGATGGCGAGCAGGCCGACGGTGGTCGCCGCGACAGGCACTCCGAGGCGCCGGGGGCCGGCGGTCGGGGAGGGGATGGCGGCGGTGCGGTGGCGCGCGCTGTGGCGCCGAAGGAGGGAACTCAACATGAAGGGAAACCTGATTCTGTGGTGGTGGAGGCACACCGCAGTGACGCCCTCACGGGCGCGGGTCACCTCGGTGCCGCTCGTTCTCGGGCGAGGCCGCACGAGACCGTGGGCCCTGGTGGGAGCCGGGCACGGCTGCGGGTCGCCGTCCTGGACACGCGCCTCGTCGGGGCGCGGCGGACGTTCTTTCGGAGATGGTGGACGCCTGTACCGGTCTGTAACCGGCTGCGTGACGCCGAAACGCGATGTTGCGGAGAGTTACTTTCCTCGTCGGATCGACTACAAAGTTCTGATGGGCGGGTGCCCGGGCCACACGCATGCCCCCGGTCCTGCGCGCCATGCTCTGCCGAGCGGATCCGGCAGTCTTTCGTGGTCCCCGTAATCGAACTGTAACAACCGCCGGTGAGTCAACCACGGAGATGTTGAGGACGCAAGCCCGTCAACTCGACGAAGCGGACAAGGGGAACGCAGTCGACCCGCGATCACGCTGCGTAGCAGTGATGCATGTCTCATGCCAGACCTCGAGCCCCAGCAGCGTCCAGATCCTGATGTCCTCGTTGCGCCGGCCGCGGGCGTGGGTGTCCAGCACCGAGCGCACCGCCGACCTGTCCATCACCTGGCTGACGAAGGACGACGGAGACAGGAGCCGGTCACGGGCCATGTCCTCCATCCCGCTGCGGAACCAGGCGTCGAGGGGTACGCGGAAGCCGGCCTTGGGCCGATCCACGATCGACGAGGGGAGCCGGCCCCTCGCCACCTCCTTGACCAGCCACTTCGTCGTCCCGTCACGGACCTTCAGGTGGGACGGCAGCCGGAAGGCCGTCTCGACCAGCTCGTGGTCGAGGAAAGGTGGCCGCAGCTCGACGGACGCCGCCATCGTCATCCGGTCACCGCGTTCGAGCAGGTTGTCGGGCAACCACACCTCGAGGTCGGCCCGGAGCATGCGGTCCAGCGGGTCGCCGGTGGACGCGCCCGAGCGCGGTCGGACGGACGGGGTCCGCGGGCCGAGCAGGCGGCGGCGTTCGGCAGCGGTGAACGGCGCGAACCAGCCCAGGTCCCGCCCCCTGGCGTCGGTGGCCCCGAGGGCCCGGGCCGCGATGCGCGCCCGGTGCAGCTGCGACGGCAGCGCCACGTCGAGCCCGCGAGCCACCGGACCGCGCACCGCGAGGGGGATGCGTCCCAGGCGCTCGGCTGCGGCCGCGTACCGGTGCTTCGGGTACCCGCCGAACAGCTCGTCGCTGCCTTCCCCCGACAGCACGACCTTCACGTGGTGGCCGGCCAGCTCGGCCAGCCGGTGGACTGCCACGTCCGCCGGCTCCGACAGGGGGGCGTCGCGATGCCAGGTCAGCCGGGACCAGGCGTCCGCGAACTCGTCTGGTCGCACCACCACCTCGTGGTGCGTGGTCCCCAGGTGCTCGGCCACGGCACGCGCGTGGTGCAGCTCGTCGACGCGCGGGTCGCCGAACCCGGCCGCGAACGTGTGCAGCCCTTCCGCGCCGCGCAGGCCCGCCACCGTCGCCACCACGAGGCTGCTGTCGACCCCGCCGCTGAGGTACGAGCCAACGGGTACGTCGGCGACCAGTGCGCGAGCGACCGCTCGGTCCAGCCCCTCGCGCACGAGGTCGACCGCCTCGGCCGGCGTGACGTCCAGCAGCTCCTCGGGGCCGGGTGGCGACCAGTAGCGGTGCACCGTGGTCCGGCCGTCAGCCTGCAGGTGGAGCCAGTGGCCGGGGGGCAGCTTGCGAACGCCCTTGTACATGGTGCGAGGGGCGGGGACCGCCCGTCTGGTCAGGTAGTCGTCGAGGCTGGTCTCGTCGACCTCGACCGGCCCGGGCATGGCCACGAGCAGCGACTTGACCTCGGAGGCGAAGAGGAGGGCGTCGCCGACCCGGGCGTAGTAGAGCGGCAGGATCCCCAGACGGTCACGGAAGAGCCAGAGGGAGCCGTCGCGGTCGTCGTGCACGGCGTAGGCGAACTGGCCGCGGAGCCGCTCGACGCCCTGCGGGCCCTCGGCCGCGAAGAGGGCCAGCAGGACCTCGGTGTCGCCTTCGGTGGACCAGGGGTGGTCGAGCCGGCCCCTCAGCTCCCGGTAGTTGAGGATCTCCCCGTTGAAGCAGACGTGCAGCCGACCGTCGGGGGACGCCATCGGCTGGTTGGAGCCGCCGACGTCGATGATCGCCAGCCGCCGGTGACCGAAGCCGACCCCGGGTACCGACCAGTAGCCCTCGCCGTCCGGGCCGCGGTGCTCGACCTGGTCGGCCATCGCGCGCAGGACCTCCTCGGGGACGGGCCCTCCGTCCAGGCGTCGCGCGCCGACGATGCCGCACATCAGCGTCTCCTGACCGAGGCGCACGTACCGGACAGGCGGCGCGTGACCTCGTCCCACGAGGACCCGGCGACGGCGGCGCGTCGGATCTCGGGCGTCGCGGGTCCGCCGTCCTCGAGCGTCTGGCGAACGAGGGAGACGAAGTCCTCGTGCCCGTGGGCGACCCGGATCACCGACTCGTAGTGCCGCACCTCGGGGAAGTCCGTGCTGACGATGGGCAACCCCAGTGCCAGGTACTCCTTGAGCTTGATCGGGTTGCAGGAGCGGATCCAGTCGTTGTCCAGCCAGGGCATCAGCGCGACGTCGAAACCTCTTCCGTACGAGGGGATCTCCTCGTACGGGCGGAAGCCCAGCCATGTCACGTTGGGTAGAGTCGTGAGTGCGTCCATGCTGCACGTGGCGTCACCGACGATGACGACCTGAGCCTGCGGCAGCTCGCGGGCCACGCGCTCGAGCAGGTCGAGGTCGACCACGTAGGCGTCGATGCCTCCGAAGAAGCCGACGCGCGGGCCCTCGGTGGGGAGGTCGGCGGGAAGGCCCCGGCCGGCGGGCGAGAAGTGGTCGAGGTCGACTCCGTGGTCGAGGAACACGGCTCGGTCGCCGGTCCGGTCGGCTTCCTGCCGCATGAGCTCGCGGCTCACGTAGACCACCGCGTCCGACTCACGCAGGAGGCGGTCCTCCATCGCGCGGATCGAGTCCTGGTCGGTCTCCTCGAACTCGGAGTGCTTGTCGGAGCGGTTGAACACGACGCCGTCCACCGCGAGGTGCGGCAGGACGTCCACGGCGGTCGGGATGGTGACGACCGCCGTCGGCCGCGCGATGTGGAGCAGCCGGCAGGCCAGACGCACCTGCAACGCCACGGCTCGGGCATTGAGCGCCCGTCCAGCGGGGCTGCCGTACAGCGGTAGGACCAGCGGGCTGAGCACGGCGAAGCGCGGCAACCCGGGAAGCGGGTGCCTCAGCAGCTTCGCGGTGCTGGCGACCTTGCGCGCGATGCGCCGCAGTGGTTGCGAGCTGCGACCCGGTAGGGGCATCCGCATCCCGATGCTGTTCACCAGCAGCACGTCGCGGTCCCGCGCGAGCCTCGTCATCAGCTGCACGTCGGAGTGCGCTCGGTTGTGGTACCAGAAGTCCTGGGCCGAGAAGCACACGACCGCAGCCGCGTTCACGGGCGCGTCGCCGTCCACCCCCTCGGCCGCGGCGGCCCGTGCCTGCCGCAGCAGCTCGGGCTCGGGTGCTCTACCGACGAGCGCGTCGAGCGCGGCTCGTGACGTCTGCCGGCCCGCCGCTGCGCGCACCGCCTCGCCGACCACCACCGCGGACCTGAACCAGGCGCCGCGCAGCCGCCCCAGCCGCCGACGCGCCAGCCGGACGCGGTTGAGGGTGAGCACGGTCCAGAGCAGGGGGTTCGTCCCCGACTCGCCGCCGATGTGCATCACGGTGGCCCCGGGGACGTAACGCACCTCCAGACCGTGGTCCCGTGCCCTCAGGCAGTAGTCCGTCTCCTCCGAGTAGAGGAAGAAGCTCTCGTCCCACCCGCCGAGGGCTTCGAGGCAGCGAGGGGCGACGGCCACCGCCGCACCCGTCGCCCAGTCGACGCCGTGCTCGACCTCGTAGCGGGGTCCGACCGGCACCGTCTCGCTCAGCGCCGCGAACCGGTCGGCACGTGCACCGAGCAGGGCCTGTCCCCACGCCCGGAGCGCGGTCGGACGGCGTCGCAGCGACGGGGACGTGGACCCGTCGGGGGCCGTCATCCGCGGGACCGCGATCCCGGTCCCGGGGCTCTCGAGCGCGTCGAGCAGGGCGGTCAGCGAGCCGGGAGTCGTACGCACGTCCGGGTTGAGGACGAGCAGTGGCCCGGTGCCCGAGCGCTTGGCCAGCGCGGCGTTGACCCCCGCGGCGTACCCGGCGTTGCGGCCCAGGTGCAGGACCGTCGCCTCCGGCCAGACCTCCCGCACCGCGTCCTCGGGCGACTCGGGTGAGTCGTTGTCGACCACGACGAGCTCGATGCCACCGCTCAGCGACGGGAGCTCGTCCCGCAGGGCAGCCAGGCACCCACCCAGGACCGCGGCGCTCCTGTGCGTGACGACCACGACGGTCAGCTGCAGGTCTGCAGGCACGTCACGGCTCCGCTCGTCCACCACCGGCGGCTGGCCGGTCCCCAGATCGCGAGGCTAGCAACGAGATCGACGGGAGCGAGGCCGTTTCGGGGTAACGGGCGCGGCCGCTCGGTCGCGCCAGACGACGGACGATCAGCAGGCCGATGAGGCTCCCGACCGTCTCGACAACGGGGTCCGACAGCGACGGGTGGCGACTCTCGAAGAACATCTTCGAGGCGGTCAGGGCGAAGGTGAGCACCAGGGTCGCGAGCAGCAGGGGCGCGATCCGCGCCCGGGGGAGCGCGAGGGCCAGGAGCGCCCCGACCGGGACGAAGGCCAGGGCGTGCAGGAGGTCGACGAGGGCGTCCGGGACGGACACCGGTAGGGCCGGTTCCCAGCCCCGCCGCGGTTCGTACCGGTACGACTCGGGCACATCGAGCACTCCCGGTGCCAGCAGGTCGGCCGTGCCGGTGGGGGTGGTGATCGTTGCCCGCCGCAGCTGACCAGCCCAAGGGCGCCCGCCGTCGACCTCGTCACCCAGAGCCGTCGTGTACGACCTGTCCCAGGTGGAGACGGGCGGTACGGAGACGTCCTCGGCCGCCAGTGCCACCCCGTCGACGTCCACGCCCACTCGGTCTGGCTCCACCGTGATGCGGACCGACGTCCACTCCGACGCCGACAGCACGTCCGGCACCCTCAGGTCCGGCCAGCCGGAGGGGTCGGAGCCGGCCCGCCGCACCCGCACGACCACGTCCCGGCGCTCCTGCCCGACGACCACGTCGGCGTTGTCGGGATCACTGGAGACGGCCAGCACACGCGCCGGGCCGGTCTGCTCCACATCGGCGGGACGCAGATCGAGCTCGACCGTCACGGAGTCGTCGGGCGACACGTCGGACAGCCACCGCTGGGGTCCCTCGGAGCGCATCCTGTTGAACCGGTCGAAGGCGACCTGGCCGTCCGCCCCCACCTCGACGTCGTTCGGCACCTGGCGGGCGGCGTCGAGGCGGAACGGGAACAGGCTCAGGCCCACGAGGACGAGCAGCAGCGCCACGAGGCCGAGCCGTGCCCGCCGTCGCGTGGCGTCACCTGCGAGGCCCTCCGTCATCGAGGGGGACGCTACGCCGCCTCGTCGCGTGGCGATGCCGATTCGGTGGAGAGATCTGGTGAAACCGTCCGCCCGGCAGTCCGGGCGGTGGCATGCTCGGCAGGTCCGTTCTGATCCCGGCGGGGGACGGTGTGACCTTCAACTCGCTGCAGTACGCCGTGTTCCTGCCGGTCGTGCTCGCCCTCTACTGGGTGCTGCCCCGGCGTCCGCAGAACATGCTGCTGCTCGTCGCGTCCTACCTGTTCTACGCGGCCTGGGACTGGCGCTTCCTCGGCCTGATGATGTTCTCGACGATCACGGACTTCGTCGTCGGACGTCTGCTGGAGAACAGCGACGACGACACGCGCAGGCGACGCATCTTCGGCATCAGCCTGGTCGTCAACCTCGGGATCCTCGGGTTCTTCAAGTACTTCAACTTCTTCATCGACTCGGCGGACGAGCTGACGCGCTCGCTCGGTTTCCAGCTCGATGCTCCGACCCTGAGCATCCTGCTCCCGGTGGGGATCTCGTTCTACACGTTCCACGGCATCTCGTACACGTTCGACGTCTACCGGCGCGACATCCGGGCCGCGCACGACCTGCTCGACTTCGCGGTCTTCGTCTCGTTCTTCCCCCAGCTCGTCGCAGGACCGATCGGCAGGGCCCATCTCCAGCTCCCGCAGTTCCAGCACGACCGCAAGCGACCCTCGACCCAGCAGGTGCGCAGCGCCCTGTTCCTCATCCTCCTCGGCCTCTTCAAGAAGGTCGCCATCGCGGACGCGCTGGCCGGCTACGTCAACAGCACCTTCTCGACGGCGTCGGGCGGCTGGATCACGCTGCTCGTCGGCGTCTACGCCTTCGCGCTGCAGATCTACGGCGACTTCTCCGGCTACTCGGACATGGCACGGGGGTCGGCGCGGCTGCTGGGCATCGAGCTGCCGATCAACTTCACGCAGCCCTACCTGGCCCGCAACATCACCGAGTTCTGGCAGCGGTGGCACATCTCGTTGTCGTCGTGGCTGCGGGACTACCTGTACGTCCCCCTGGGCGGGAACCGCGGCGGGCAGGTACGCACGTACCGCAACCTCATGCTGACCATGCTGATCGGCGGCCTCTGGCACGGTGCCGCCTGGACGTTCGTGGTCTGGGGTGGCCTGCACGGGGGCTTCCTGGCCGTGCACCGCTGGTGGCGGGGGCGTCGAGAGGCCGGCTCCGCGCCATCGCCCCTGTCCAGGGTTCCTGCGCCGGTCGCCGCGGGCCTCGCGGCCTTCGTGACGTTCAACCTGGTGTGCGTCGCCTGGATCTTCTTCCGGGCCGAGTCCTTCGCCGTCGCCCTCAGGTACGGCAAGGGACTGGCCACGTTCCGGCCCGGGCCGGTCGACCCGGACGCGGTGACCGCCCTGGTGCTGGCGGCGCTCGCCATGTTCGCCATCGACGGGTGGCAGAGGTGGACGGCCAGCCAGGAGTTCGTGCTGGAGTGGAGGACCGCGACGCGCGGTCTCGCCTACGCCTGCATGGTGGTGCCCATCGTCATCTTCAGCGGCGGCACCTCGGTGCCCTTCATCTACTTCCAGTTCTGAGAGAGGAGATCCTCCTGTGCGCGTCGTGCTGACCCGCTCGCTCGCGGTCGTGGCGTTGCTGCTGCTGGTCGCCGAGCTGGGCACGCGCGCCATCTCCGACGAGCTGCCGACACCGATGCGGTGGGGCAGTGCCGAGGAGCAGGTGAAGGCTGACGACCTCCATCGCCTGTCCGACCGTCCCGGGGGGACGGTCTTTCTCGGGTCCTCGATGATGGACGCCGCCGTCGACCCGGCCCAGTTCAGCGGCGAGGCGGGGACGCCGGAACCCGCCTACAACGCCGCGCTGCTGGGCGCCGACACCCGCATCATGCGGCTGTGGGCGCAGGCGCTCGTCGAACCCGTGGCCGACCCGTCCGTCGTCGTCGTCGGCATCAGCTGCCGCGAGGTCACGGTCGAGGCGGCGCAGGACGCGCAGCTCGCGCAGTTCGTCGACTCACGGGCGATGCGTGAGCGGCTCGGCACGATGCACACCCTCGACCGCGTCGACGACGCCGTGGGATCCGTCTCGGCGCTGGTCCGGCACCGCGTCGAGCTGCGTGAGCCCCTGAACCTCACCGGACGCGAACGTCGCAGCAACGACGAGTTCACGATCGGTCCCGAGGGTCGTGACGAGCACTTCCTCGACCGCACCTACCCACCTCCGGACAAGCTGGAGGAGGTGCTCTACCGACCCGACGTGTCCTCCCTGGACATCGCGGACGACAAGGTCGACGCCCTGTCGGGTCTCGTCGACGACCTCGAGGCGGGCGGGGCCAAGGTATGGGTCGTCAACATGCCGATCACGCAGGACTTCGTCGAGTACATGCCGACCCCGTCGGAGCAGAACAAGCGGCGCTGCTGGGACCTGCTGGAGGCCACCGCCACCTCGGCCGGAGCCGAGTACCTCGAGGCGGGCGTGTGGGACAAGGAGCTCTTCGCGGACCCGATCCACCTGAACCGTGAGGGCAGCCGTCGCTTCACCTCGTGGCTCGCCGAGAGGGTCGCGGGCACGTCGCGGGCGGGTTGACGACCTCGACACGACGCACCGTGCGCCCCCCGGGAACGGCGGTCGGGGCAGGCTCAGCTCAGCGCTGCGGCCGACTCCTGCCGGACGACGCCGTCACGCCCGCTGAAGTACGCCACGGTCCGCCGCAGACCCTCGTCCAGGTCGACCTTGGGCTCCCAGCCGAGCACCTCACGGGCCAGCGTGATGTCAGGCTGACGCACGGTCGGGTCGTCCACGGGCCGGTCGATGAACCGGATCTCGGACTTCGCCCCGGTGAGGTCGCGGATCTTCTCCGCGAGGTCGAGGACGGTGAGCTCGTGGGGGTTGCCGATGTTCATCGGTCCCGAGTGGCCGCTGTGCAGGAGTCGCACGATGCCCTCGACGAGGTCGTCGACGTAGCAGACCGACCGGGTCTGGAGGCCGTCACCGGCCACCGTGAGGTCCTCACCGTCGAGGGCCTGGCGGATGAACGTGGGGATCGCCCGGCCGTCGAA
This sequence comes from uncultured Actinomycetota bacterium, assembly GCA_963843835.1. Lineage (GTDB taxonomy): Bacteria > Actinomycetota > Actinomycetes > Actinomycetales > CAWJMD01 > CAWJMD01. The sequence goes on along the minus strand of CAWJMD010000003.1, from coordinate 76,768 downwards.
GGCGCGCATCCGAGGGCCGAAGGTGTTGAAGATGCGGATGATGCCCGTGTCGACCTGGTGCGTGCGGCGGTAGGCCATCGTGATGGCCTCGGCGTAGCGCTTCGCCTCGTCGTAGACGCCCCGGGGACCGACGGGATTGACGTGGCCCCAGTAGGTCTCGGGCTGGGGGTGGACCTGCGGGTCACCATAGGTCTCGGACGTCGAGGCGAGCAGGAAGCGGGCGCCCTTCTCCTTGGCCAGGCCGAGCGTGTGCAGCGTGCCGGTGGAGCCGACCTTGAGGGTCTCGATCGGCAGCTGCAGGTAGTCGATCGGGGATGCGGGGGAGGCGAAGTTCAGCACCACGTCGACGTCGCCCACGACGTGGATGAAGTCGGTGACGTCGGTACGGATCATGCGGAAGGGCCCGATCTCGCTGAGATCGGCCACGTTTCGCGCGTTGCCGGTGCAGAAGTTGTCGAGGCACAGCACCTCGTACCCGTCGTGCAGGAGACGCTCGCAGAGGTGGCTCCCGAGGAAGCCTGCGCCCCCGGTGACGACAGCTCTGGGTCGTGACATCGCTCGTCTCCTCACCGGTCGCAGCGCCCGCCACGCCTGCCGGACATGCTCCCACGCAGCCGGTCACGCGTCCGGCGAACAGGGAAGGTGGGGCGGTCACGAGCTGCGCCGTTCGGTGGACGCGCCGTCCGGGCCGCTGGTACACCAACCAGGTGAGCCCCTTGACCGCCACGTCGCCCCGTGACACGCCCGGCAGGGTGCCCTCGGACGTGGCGGCCTGGCTGGTGCACGCCGTCGTTTCTGCCGGACGGGGTGGCGCCGGGCCGGACCTGGCCCCCGGGCGCCTCGCCGACCTGGCCTGGGCCGCGGACGTGCACGGCGTCCCCGGCTTCGCCCTGCGTCAAGCCGAGTGCGAGGGGCGCGACGTCGAGGGGCTGAGAGCGACCGTGCGCGGCGCGGTGGCGCGCCACCAGCGCGCCGTGGCAGACCTCCGCGCCGTCTCCGCGGGCTTCGAGGCCGCCGGGGTCGAGTGGCTGGTCGTCAAGGGACCCGTGCTGGTGGAGCAGTACTACGGCACGCCTGCCCTCAGGTCGTCCGTCGACCTCGACGTGCTGGTGGCCCCGGTCGACCTGCCCACCTCGGTGGCTGCGCTCGAGCAGGCGGGCTTCGCGCTGCTCGACGGCAACTGGCCGCTGCTGCGCTCGGGCGGCATGCGCGAGCTGCGGATGCTGTCACCGACCGGCGGAGCGCTGGACCTGCACTGGTCGCTCGTCCCACCCGGGACCCCGGGGGACGGTGGCCCGACCGCGGAGCAGCTGCTGGCCTCGTCCGTGGAGGTCGGCCTCGGCGGCGTGCAGGTGCGGACCCTCTCGTGGGCCGACACGGTCGTCCACCTCGCGGTGCACGCCGCGTCATCGGGTGGGCACCGGCTGGTCTGGGTCGCCGACCTCCGCGAGGCGCTGACCGCCGCTCCTGCGGACGCCGACCCGCCCGTGCTGCTCGACGCCGCCGCGCGCTGGCAGGCCGGCCCGGCCCTTCACCTGATGCTCGTGCGGTGCCGGCGGTCGCTGGGTGCCGACGTCCCGGAGACCCTGCTCACCGGGCTCATGCCCTCCAGGGCGTGGCGGGCGGCGGTCGTGCTCGTGGACCGTCTGGATCCCTTCGAGCGCGTCGGGACCGGACGCGGCCTCAGCCGGATGCTGGCCCGCGCCTGTCGGGGGAGCGCCCGGTCCAGCCTGCGCGAGCTGGTGGTCCGGTCTGTGCGCGCTGCCCGTCCACAGCCGTTCGGCCACCTGGGACCTCCGCTGGACCCGGACGACCCGCGGTCCGGTCTGTTCCAGGTGGGCGGCGAGCAGGAGCGCGCCCGCTTCCTGGCGGAGGTCTCGCGCGGCGAACGCTGACCTCGCCCACGTGGCAGGAGTGGGGGACGGTCCGGCTACGCCAGCAGGTCGCGCAGGGCCTCCGCCGCCTCCGCGGGGCGGTCGTATTCGAGACGCACGACCAGGGCCGACCGCACCACCTCGGTGAGCAGCAGCCAGGCGTCGCGGCGGGCCCACGCGCCGTCGGGCTCGCCGGTGTTCAGGCACGCGGCGAGGAGAGCGACCACACCATCGGGGCGCGGGAGCGCGTCGACGCTGACCGGTCGTCCGGCCACCCGGTGCGGAAGGGCGACGATGCGGACGGCGTGTGCACCGTCAGCACAGGAGCCGAGCAGGGCGGGCGCCACAGCGAGCTCGTCGCCCCCGTCCTCGACCTCCTCCTCGTGCCCCCGACTGGTCACGTCTGGCGAGACACGCTCGGCGTGTCGCGCCAGACGTGACCAGTCGGCGCCGGGGTCGAGGCCCAGCAGGCGGCGGCTGGTGGCCGACAGGCCGAGCGGACGTGCGTGCGGGATGACGCGACCGTCCTCGGGCCGCACGCAGGCGGCCTCGTCCGAGAGCAGCACCAGGCCTGCCTGCATGGCCGCGGCGGACAGCGTCGACTTGCCGGCACCGGAGGCCGCAGGCACGACGGCGGCGCCGCCCGGGCCGGCGAACGCGGCGGCGTGCACGACCAGGGTCCTCGTGGCCGCCAGGCAGGCGCGGTCGACGGCCGCCAGCACCGCCGCGGCGATCCGCTCGGCCGAGGCGCCGGACGGCGCGCGCCACCCGTCGACGACGACCTCGTCGTTCTCGCGCCGTACCTCCAGCGTCCGTGCAGCCTCGCCCTGGGCCGCCCCCGGAGCGACCGCCATCCCGGCGCCGACGTCGAGGACCAGCTCGGCGACCTCATCTGTCAGACCTGTGACGTCGACGCGCACACCGGCGCCGACGAACGACAGGGGGGCCGTCACGGCGCGACGAGGACCCCGGCCTGGGCCAGGGCGTCGAGAGCGGACACGACCTGGTCCCGGATGGCGTCGGGGTCCACCGCGTAGACGCCCGCGAGCTCGGACACCAGGTCGTCCACCGACGTCCTTCCGTCGGCGCGGGCCCACACGTCGCTGGCGGTGCGGTTGAGGGCGAGCGCCTGCCCTGTTCGGGTGTCGTAGAGCGAGACCTCGCCCTCGAGGTCGGCGGCGTCGACCCAGGGTGCCTGGGCTCCCACGATGTGTGCGGTCACACCGGAACCGTAGCCGTGCGGGCACAACCTGAGCGGTCGTTCCACCGTCGTGGTCATGGACCGATCGGGCCAGTCCGCTTCGCTCTAGTCAGAAGTACTTGCGCCGAACGGGGACACAGGCACCCATCCGAGTGACGGGCTGTGGCAAACCGTCGCGGACGAGGGGAACCTGCCGGTAACGTACTCAGGCAGGACGACCGTGTCAGCCGATGCGGTCCGGGGAGGGAAGGCAGGTCGATGACCCAGCGAGAAGCAGAGCCCACGGGGATCCCGCGGAGGTCTGCTCTCAAGCAGGGCGCCGTCATTGCCGCCACCGTCGCGTGGGTGGCACCGACCGTGCAGGTCGTCGGCATGTCGGCCGCGGCCGCCGCGTCCGCACCTCCACCGTCGGTCCGGCCCTCGAAGCCACCCGTCCCCCAGTCCCCTCCGCCGGAGGTGGAGAACGACCGCAAGCCGGTCGTCGAGGGCAGCAGGACGCCACGCGCCGAGGCCGGTCAGCTCCCGCGCACCGGGGCCGACGGGGTCGCCACCACCGCCGCCGCCGGAGCCGCCGCGCTCGCCGTGGGCACGGCAGCCGTCGTCGCGTCGCGTCGCCAGCGGGCCAAGGACGGCCCCGGCGAGCCGCCGGTCGACCCCAGCGCGTCCTGAGACCCTCGCAGCGCTGAGCCGGGCTCGGCACGCACGTCGACCCACCCGGCGCTGACGCACGCTCCCTCGACGTACCCTTGGTCGCGCAACCCCGCAGCCTGATGGATGCGGGGTCGTCGCGCTGTGCCGTTCCGGGCACGGGCGTGACGACGACGACTCGCGAGGAGACCATGAGCCTGACCGGACTGCTCGACGTGCTGCGCGCCGACCCGGCTGTCGCCTCGGCCTTGGAGGCAGGGCGCACCGACCGTGCCGCGCTCGACCTGGCCACGCCCGCCGGTGCGCGGCCCGCCACGCTGGCGCTGCTGGCCGAGGGCGGGCCGATCCTCGCCGTGACGGCCACGGGCCGTGCCGCGGAGGATCTGGCCGCCGACCTGCGCTGCTACCTGCCGCCGGACTCCGTCGTGGAGTTCCAGGCGTGGGAGACCCTGCCGCACGAGCGCCTGTCGCCACGCAGCGACACCGTGGCGCGTCGCCTCGCGGTGCTGAGGAGGCTGGCTCACCCCAGCGACGACGACCCATCCACCGGGCCGGTCCGCGTCGTCGTCGCCCCCGTACGTGCCGTGCTGCAACCGGTGGTCCGCGGGCTGGGCGACCTGGCCCCCGTCCGCCTGCGGGCGGGGGAGGAGCACGACCTCGAGGACGTCGTGCAGGCGCTGGCCGACGCCGCCTACATCCGCACCGACATGGTCGAGCGCAGAGGTGAGTTCGCCGTGCGCGGAGGCATCCTCGACGTCTTCCCACCGACGGTCGACCACCCCCTGCGCGTCGAGTTCTTCGGGGACGAGGTCGAGGAGGTGCGCTCGTTCGCCGTCGCGGACCAGCGCTCGCTCGAGGTCGTTCCGGAAGGCGTGTGGGCGCCGCCGTGCCGGGAGGTGCTGCTGACCGACTCGGTCCGCGAGCGGGCTGCTGCCTTGAAGGAGCGGCTCCCCGGAGCGGCCGAGATGCTCGACCGGATCGCCGCCGGCATCGCCGTCGAGGGGATGGAGTCGCTGGCGCCCGCACTCGTGGACGGCATGCAGCCCCTGACCGACCTCCTGCCGACGGGCGCCAAGGTCGTCGTCCTCGACCCCGAGCGGGTCCGAGCCCGGGCGCACGACCTCGTGTCGACCACCCAGGAGTTCCTCGCCGCGGCCTGGGCGAACGCCGCCTCGGGGAACGCCACGCCGGTCGACCTGTCCGAGGCCAGCTTCCACACGCTCGCGCAGGTCAGGGCCGACGCCCTGGATAGCGGCCTTCCCTGGTGGTCGCTGTCCACCTTCGAGGTCGATGCCGAGCTGTCCTCGCCGGAGCTCGCGGGGCCGGACCTCGGTGACGACGCGTCACCCGAGCAGCTGAGCATCGGCGCGCGGCAGGTACGTGGGTATGCCGGGGACGTGCCCGCGGCCCTGGAGGACCTGCGCGGTCTGGTCTCGGACGGCTGGCGCGTGCTGGTCACCACCCCAGGGCACGGCCCGGCGCAGCGCGTCGTCGAGATGCTCGGGGAGGCGTCGGTCGCGGCCCGGCTCGTGGAGAGCGTCACCGAGCCGCCGCCGGCGTCCGTCGTGCTCGTCACGACCGCTCCCGCCTCGGCCGGTTTCGTCGCCGAGGCGATGCGGTTCGCCCTGCTGACAGAGGCCGACCTCCTGGGGCGTGCGGGGGTGTCGAGCACCAAGGACATGCGCCGCATGCCCAGCCGGCGCCGCAACCAGGTCGACCCCCTGCAGCTTCGTCCGGGCGACCACGTCGTCCACCAGCAGCACGGCGTCGGGCGCTTCGTCGAGATGATGCAGCGCACCGTCGGGTCGGGCCTGGACCGCGCCACGCGCGAGTACCTGGTCATCGAGTACGCCCCGAGCAAGCGCGGCCAGCCGGGCGACCGGCTGTACGTCCCCTCCGACGCACTCGACCAGGTCACGAAGTACGTGGGGGGAGACGCTCCGACGCTCAACAAGATGGGTGGGTCCGACTGGGCCCGGACCAAGGGCCGGGCCCGCAAGCACGTCCGCGAGATCGCCGGTGAGCTGATCCGCCTGTACTCCGCCCGGATGGCCACGAGCGGGCACGCGTTCGGCCCGGACACCCCGTGGCAGCGCGAGCTCGAGGACGCGTTCGTCTACGTGGAGACGCCCGACCAGCTCATCACGATCGACGAGGTCAAGGCCGACATGGAGAAGACGGTGCCGATGGACCGTCTGATCTGCGGAGACGTCGGGTACGGCAAGACCGAGATCGCCGTCCGGGCAGCGTTCAAGGCCGTGCAGGACGGCAAGCAGGTGGCGATCCTCGTCCCGACCACGCTGCTGGTGCAGCAGCACCTGGAGACGTTCGGTGAGCGCTTCGCCGCCTTCCCCGTCACGGTCAAGGCGCTCTCGCGCTTCCAGACCGACTCCGAGGCGGAGGCCGTGGTCGATGGGCTGGCCGACGGCAGCATCGACGTCGTGATCGGCACCCACCGCCTGCTCTCGGGCACCGTGCGCTTCAAGGACCTCGGGCTGGTCGTGGTCGACGAGGAGCAGCGCTTCGGGGTGGAGCACAAGGAGACGCTGAAGCAGCTGCGCACCAACGTCGACGTGCTGGCCATGAGCGCGACGCCGATCCCGCGGACGCTGGAGATGGCCGTCACGGGGATCCGCGAGATGTCCACCCTGGCAACGCCTCCTGAGGAACGACACCCGGTGCTCACCTACGTCGGGGCGTACGAGGAGAAGCAGGTCACGGCCGCGATCCGGCGCGAGCTGCTGCGTGAGGGACAGGTCTTCTACATCCACAACAAGGTCGACTCGATCGAGCGGACGGCATCGCGGCTCAAGGAGCTCGTGCCGGAGGCGCGGATCGCGGTGGCGCACGGGAAGATGGGCGAGCACCGTCTCGAGGAGGTCATCGTCGACTTCTGGGAGAAGCGCTTCGACGTGCTCGTGTGCACGACGATCGTCGAGACCGGACTCGACATCTCGAACGCGAACACGCTGATCCTGGAACGGGCCGACCGGCTGGGTCTCAGCCAGCTGCACCAGCTGCGGGGGCGGGTCGGCCGCGGGCGCGAGCGCGCGTACGCGTACTTCCTCTACCCGCCCGAGAAGCCGTTGACCGAGACGGCCCACGACCGGCTCGCCACGATCGCCGCCAACACCGACCTCGGCGCGGGCATGCACGTCGCGATGAAGGACCTGGAGATCCGGGGCGCAGGGAACCTGCTGGGTGGCGAGCAGTCCGGCCACATCGCCGGCGTCGGCTTCGACCTGTACGTGCGCATGGTCGGTGACGCGGTCGCCGAGTTCCGGGGCGACCGTGACAGCGAGCCCGCGCCGGACATGAAGATCGAGCTGCCCGTCGACGCGCACCTGCCGCACGAGTACGTGTCGCACGAGCGGCTGCGGCTCGAGGCCTACCGCAAGCTCGCGTCAGCCGAGACCGACGAGGTGCTCGACGAGATCGTCGTCGAGCTGAAGGACCGGTACGGCGAGCCGCCCGAGCCGGTGCGGAACCTCGTCGCGGTGGCCCGGTTCCGCGTGCACGCGCGGTCGGCAGGCATCGCCGAGGTGAGCGCGCAGGGCACGCACGTGCGCTTCGCGCCGGTCGAGCTCAGGGAGTCGCAGGTCCTGCGCCTCAAGCGCCTCTACCCGCAGACCCTGGTCAAGCCGGCCGTACGGAGCATCCTCGTGCCGCAGCCCAAGACCGCACGCGTGGGTGGGAAGCCGTTGCGCGACACCGCTGTCCTGGACTGGGCGCGCGAGCTCATCGACGCGGTCCTCGTCTCCGACCTGGCCGGCGCCCGCCCCTCGGGGGGATGAGGGGGCGGGCGCCGTGCCAGGCGGACCGGCTCCTCAGAGCCGGTCGTCCGCGACCGCCTGCTCGATCCAGGGGATGACCTCGTCCAGCATCTCGTCGAGCGTCGTCGTCGCCTCGTAGCCGAGCACCTCACGCGCCTTGGTGACGTCCGGCACCCGCTTCTGGACGTCGTGCTCGAACGGGGTGTCGCTGACGTAGCGGAAGGGCACGTCCGGGCCCTTGAGCTTGCGCCAGATCACCTCGGCCAGCTCGAGCACGCTGGTCGACTCGGCGGTCGAGAGGTTGAAGTCGTTGTCGAGCGCCGCGGGGTGCTCCATCGCGGTGACGATCCCGCGTGCGAGGTCTCCGCCGTAGGTGTAGTGACGAACCTGCGTCCCGTCGCCCAGCAGGTGCAGCGGGTCCTGGCCCTTGATGACCTTCTGCACGATGTCGGGCACCACGTGGCTCATGGCCAGCTTGACGTTGCCCGACAGCACCTCGACATCGCCCAGCGCCCGGCTCTCACCGATGCCGACGCAGTTGAACGGGCGCAGGATCGTGTAGGGCAGGCCGTACTGGTCACGGGCGGCCTGCGCGAAGTACTCGACGGCCAGCTTCTGGAACCCGTAGGAGGACAGCGGCGGCGGCACCTTGCGCTCGTCCCCCTCGCTCGACGGCCAGTGGGTCGTGGACTCGAACACCATCGACGAGCTCAGGTACGTGACCTTCTGCAGGTCGCCGTTCGCGTGCGCCTTGATCGCCGCGTCGCAGGTGGAGGCGATGATGCGCTCGTTCTGCGCCAGCAGGTCGTACGGGTAGGTGTGGAAGTAGCTGATCCCACCGATCAGGGCGGCACCGGCGATCAGGTGCTCGCACCCGTCCAGCAGGTCGAGAACCAGGTCGGTGTCGATCGCGTCGCCCTCGACGAGCCGGTAGTGCGGGTGGTCGTCGTACGACTTGGTCACCTTGCCGTACTTGGAGAAGTTGTCGAGGCCGACCACGTGGTGGCCGCGACGCAGCAGCTCCTCCACCACGTAGCCACCGATGAAGCCGGCCGAGCCGGTGACGAGGACCTTGCTCACGAGGGGTTCTCCTTGGTGGTGGGTGCGGTTTCGCGTGCTTCGTGCGTCCTGCTCCGGATCTCGTCGGCGGTCAGCCCCGGCCCGAAGGCGAAGCGGTACCAGCGCAGGTACGACGGGAGCCACTTCGCGACCTTGAAGTTCGACTCGCCCTCGGTGCGGTCGAGCCAGATGGTGGGCAGCTCCGCGACCGGGCGCCGGAGCCTGCGCGCCTTGGCGGTCAGCTCCAGGCCGATCTCGAAGCCGGCGCGGCTGTCGATCCCGACCTCGCGCAGGAACTCCCGGGAGTACGCCTTGAAGCTGTTGGTCGCGTCGTGCGTGCCCGTCCGAGCCAGCAGGTAGAGCGACCAGCCCGCCAGCCGCGACATCAGGCTCTTGAAGAACGGGCCGCCCACCTGCTGCCCGCCGGCCATGTACCGCGAGGCCGCGGCGACGACAACGCCGCGCTCGACCAGCACCGTGAGCCCGTCGATCTGAGCGGGGTCGTCGCTTCCGTCGGCCATCGTGACGACGACGACCGGGGCCAGTGACTGGTCGATGCCGTACCGGATCGCGTTGGCCGGCCCTCGACCGTAGGTGTTGAGGGTCGGGCGGACCCGGTCGTCCTGCTCGGCGTACTTCTGCACGTACGGGGCCGTCGAGTCGGTCTCGGTGTCGTACACGACCAGCACCTCGCACGGGAGGGTGACCGACTGCAGGATGCGGTCGATGCAGACGGTGATGCTCTCACCCTCCTCGTACGCAGGAACGACCACGGAGACACGGGGACTCATACGAGGGTCCCCTCGCCGCGTAGGTTCCAGATGTCGATCACGGGCTTCTCGGTGTCGAGCTCCGCGTACCGGCGGTGCGGTGCCGCCAGCACGATGATGTCGGCGGTGTCGACGGCCTCCTCGAGGGGGACCAACGAGGGGTCGGTGGTCACGTAGGGGTCGGTGCAGACGACTTGTGAGCACTTGAACTGCAGGATGCGGCGGAGCTTGTAGGACAGGCTCGCCCGGGTGTCGTCGCTCTCGCCCTTGAAGGCCATGCCGAGGATCGCGACCTTCTTGTCGAGGAGGTCCGGGAAGCGCTCCTCCAGCTTGGAGACCACGTAGAGCGGTAGCCCCTCGTTGATGAGCATCGCCGAATGCCCCAGCACGAAGTTGTTCTTGTTGAAGGCGGCGAGCTGCATCGTGTCCTTGAACAGGCAGGGCCCGGCCGCGAACCCGGCTCCGGGCAGATCCTGCGCACGCGGGTACTCGTGCCGCACGGCGTGGCGGATCCGCTCGTAGTCCAGCCCGAAGTCGTTGGCGATCATGAAGAACTGGTTCGCCGTCGCGAACTTGATGTACCGGTAGGTGTTGGTGAAGAGCTTGGCCAGCTCCGCCTCCTCCGGCTCGAGTCGGACGATCGTGTCGGTGAGCCGCCCGAACAGCTTCGCTGCGCGGTCGCGGACCTCCTCAGTGCGTCCGGCGACGATCTGCGGCAGCGAGTACAGCTCCGTCATCGCCTTGCCCTCGGCGATCCGCTCGGGGCAGAAGGCCACGTCGACGGTCAGTCCCCGCTGCGCCAGCGTGCGCTCGACCAGCGCGGTGACGCCCGGGTAGACGGTGCTGCGCAGGATGAGCAGCTGGCCGTCGCGCAGGTAGTCGCCGCACTCCTTCAGCGCCCGCGGGATGGCGTGCGGGTCGGGGTTCAGGTGCTCGTCCACCGGGGTGCCGATGACGACGACGACGTACTCGGCGTCCTGCACCACCCGGGGGTCGTCGGACGCCTGGAGCCGCCCGTCCTCCACGACCTGGCGCAGCACGTCGGCCGCGCCGTCCTCGGAGAAGGGCAGCGTGCCCGAGTTGACGAGCTTCACCGTGTCGGTGTTGACGTCGAACAGGCGCGTCTTCAGCCCACGGTCGGCCAGCGCGATGCCGAGGGGGAGCCCGACGTGGCCGCAGCCGCCGATGATGACGACGTCGGTCGTGAACCGGCGCTGAGCGCCCTCGGGGAGGTGGTCGGTGGCGCGGCGCCGGGGGTGCGGTGCACCGTCGGCCGTCGCACCGTCCTCCAGCGTCCACGGGTTCTCGGTGGTGGTCATGGGTGGTCCCCCCTGGGGTGGATGGGTCGGTTCACGTGGTCCTCCGTCGGGTCCTCAGGAGCGCGGCGAGCAGCAGGGCGAGTGCCGTCAGCACGCCCAGCACCAGACCGAGCAGCACGCGGTCGACGGGCGGGAGCCCGCTGGTCACGGCGATCACGACAGCGGCGGCCGCCAGCCCGCTCCACCAGGGGAGGAGCAGCGCCTGCTCGCGGCCGGCGGCGATCAGCACCTGGTTGACCATGAGGGCACCCGTTCCGGTGACCACCCCGCAGGCGACCGCCGCCGTCACGGCCGCCCCGGGACGGAAGCCGCTCCCGAACATGGCGGCGATCACCGCAGGGCCGATCAGCCACCCGACCGCTGCGGCGACGACCGCTGCGCCCGCCGTGGTCGCGACCAGACGGGTACCGGTCCGCGTCAGCGCCCGCGTCTCGCCGTCGGCGGCCAGCCGCGTGAACGTCGGCAGGAGCCGGCTGAGCAGTCCGCCCTGCACGATCACGAGGGGCACACGGGCGGCCGTCAGCGTCACGAACAGCACCGACACCTCCCGCGGGGTGGCGCCGAGGGGGCCGAGCACGAGCGGCCCGGCGGCGAGCAGCACCTGGGCGGCGGCGTTGGCGCCGCTGGTCACCGCCAGGAAGCGGGCAGGACCCACGGCCACCGGGACCGCCCCGCCGGGCAGCGCGGCCGGCCTGTCGACGGTGGGCTCGCCGACGGCCACCGTGGCGTCCGGCCGGTCGCGGCTGGCCTCCGCTGGCCTGCGGAGGCGGGACAGCAGACCCCACACCGCACCGGTGAGGGCTCCGAGAGGCAGGCAGAGGGCGAGCAGGACCGGGCTGGGGACGGTGAGAGCCACCACGATCGCGGCGCCCAACCGTGCCAGTGACTCGGCCGCGGTGACGCCGCCGTACGCCTTGTACCTCTCCCTGGCCGCGAGGACGCCACGCACGCTGACGAACGCGCTGTAGACCAGGACGAGCAACGGGACGACCAGGACGAGACCCGTGTGGCCTGGCAGCAGGGCCTCGCGGCCGACGTAGGCGCCCGCGCCGGCGACCCCCGCCACGACGAGCACGGCGCCCACCAGCCGCGGAGCCACCGCACGCAGGGAGTGCACGCTCCCGCCCGCGCTCGTGGTCGTCCGCACGACCCAGCTCTCCAGGGCGGTCATCAGCACGCTGGAGAGCAGGTACTGGACGGTCCACAGCACGCCGATCGGGGCGTAGTCGACCTCGCCGAGGGCGCGCGCCCCCACCACCTGGAACAGGTAGGCGCCCAGGCCGGCCAGCAGGGAGCCGCCGATCATCCAGGTCGTGCCCCCGCGTCCGAGGGCCGCGCGCACGACGGTGACGCGACTGCCCACGATCACGGCCGTCGCGTCGGTCCCGGTAGGGGAAGCCATGGGCTGATGGGGTCCCTCGTCGTCACTGTGCGTAGTGGATGGCGTGGTCGATGCGGCATCTCGAGCGTAGGGGAGGGGCGCGGGGCAGCGAGGGCGATCCGAGGAAATGGGTGAGGGGGTGGACCCTGCGTCACCCCCACGGCGGGGGTCCTGCACACCCACCCGGGTCACCGCCCCAGTGCGTCGGCGACCCGCTCGCCGATCAGCAGCGACGCGGTCGCGGCCGGCGACGGCGCGTTGACGACGTGCAGGACGGGTCCGCTCTGGCGCAGCTCGAAGTCGTGGCACAGGGAGCCGTCGCGGCGCACGGCCTGGGCACGCACACCCGCCGGGGCGCGCACCAGGTCGGCGGCGGTGACGGCCGGGACCATGCGCTGCACGGCCTTGACGAACAGGGCGGGGACGAGCGACCTGGTCAGCTCGCCGACGCCGTAGCGGGCGTGCCGCGCGGCCAGCCGCCAGGCGCCGGGGTACCGCAGCGACTCGAGCACGTCGGGTGCGGAGACGTCACGCCACCGGTACCCCTCGCGCGCCAGGGCCGGCACGGCGTTCGGGCCGACGTGCACGTGGCCGTCGATGCCGCGGGTCAGGTGCACGCCGAGGAACGGCAGCTCGGGGTCGGGCACCGGGTAGACCAGCCCTCGCACCAGGTGCGCCCGCTCGGGCCGCAGCTCGAAGTACTCACCACGGAACGGGACGATGCGTAGGTCGAGCGAGCCGTTGAGTCCCGAGGCCCTGGCCAGCCGGTCGGACTGGAGCCCGGCGCACGTCGCGACGGACGACGCCTCGATGACGGAGGTGTTCTGGTCCGCGTCGCGTGCGAGCACCTGGGCGCCGTCACCCGAGGGCCGGACGGCCAGCACCTCGGTACCCAGGCGCAGGTCCGCGCCGCGTGCCTCGAGCAGCTCGGCGAGGCGGCGGGCCAGGGCCGGGAAGTCGCAGACGCCGGTCGACCCGACCCACAGACCCGCGAGGCAGTCGACCTCCGGCTCCAGCTCCCGCGCCGCCGCCCGGTCGACCTCACGCACGGGGACGCGGTTGGCGCGCCCGCGGTCGGCGAGCGCCCGCAACCGCGGCAGCTCGTCCTGGCGGGTGGCGGCGACCAGCTTGCCGGTGCGCCGGTAGGGGACGTCGTGGTCGGTGCAGAACCGGGCCAGCTCGTCCACAGCCGCGACCGCCATCGTCGCCTTGAGGCTGCCGGGCTCGTAGTACAGGCCGGAGTGGACCACTCCGGAGTTGCGTCCGGACTGGTGCAGGGCCCAGGCGGCCTCCTTCTCGAGCACCACGACCGGCACGTCCCGGCGCGACAGCGCCCATGCCGTCGCGAGGCCGACGAGGCCGCCGCCCACCACCACCGCAGGCCTCACCGGCCCACCTCCGTCCCCCAGCACACCCACGGCCGAGCGTAGGTGGGCAGGCGCGGCCGCCGCGGGCGAATGCCTGAAGTCCACGCCTAGGATCGACGCGCTGACGTCGCCCGGCTCAGGAGGCCCGCTCCGTGCACGATCCCCAGCCCGACCCCGCGCCCGCGCACGGCGCCCTTCTCGTCGTGGGCACCGGCGTCTCCGCCGGTGCGGGCGTCCTGACCTGGCCTGCCTGGGCGGCGCTGCGCGGCGCCGACCGCGTGCTGGCGCGCGACGACCTCGACGCCGTCTGGCAGCGCGCGCTCGACGACGCCGACGTGCGGCTCGAGCTGGTCCCGGCGGGCCCTGCCACGGACCTGGCGGCCACCCTCGTCGAGCAGGCCGCGGGCGCGAGGGTCGGCTGGTTCGCGTCCGCCGACGGCGATCCCGGCCTCGCGGACGCGATGACCCGCGAGCTCGTCCGGCGCTCTGGGGCGGGGCTGCCGCTGCCGGAGGTCGAGATGGTCCTCGGCTCGTGGGACCAGCGCGGCGCGGAGCTGCTCGAGCTCGTGCGGGTGATGGACCGGCTGAGGTCCCCGGGCGGCTGCCCGTGGGACGCCGAGCAGACCCACCTGTCGCTCGTGCCCTACGCGCTCGAGGAGGCCTTCGAGCTCGCCGAGGCCGTCGAGTCCGGCGACCGGGTGCACCTGCGCGAGGAGCTCGGGGACCTGCTGCTCCAGGTCGTCTTCCACGCGCGCGTCGCGGCCGAGGACCGGGCCGACCCCTTCGACGTCGACGAGGTGGCCGCGGGCATCGTGACGAAGCTCGTCCGCCGGCACCCGCACGTCTTCGGGGACGCGGACGCGCCCACGGCCGCGCACGTCGAGGCGAGCTGGGAGCAGATCAAGAAGGCGGAGAAGGGTCGCGCGTCCGTGATGGACGGGGTGCCGGCCGCGCTGCCCGCCCTGGCCCGGGCGGACAAGGTGCTGGGACGCATCGGTCGCGCGGGGATCGCCCCGGAGCGGCACCCCACCGTCGCCGACGTGGCCCTGCCGGACGACCTCGGAGCGCACCTGCTGGGGCTCGTCGCAGCCGCCCGCCGGGCCGGTCTGGACGCCGAGGGCGCGCTGAGGCAGGCGGTCCGTGCGATCGAGGACGACGCGCGTGCCGCGGAGGCGGCCGGGACGGGCTGAGCCTCACTCCCCGCCGAAGAGCTTCCGGCCCTGCTCGACGAAGGTCACCGCGGACAGCGCGCCGAACAGCAGGAGTGACCAGACGAGCATCCAGAGCCGCACGCCGCGCACGCGGATCGGCTCGGGCAGGAGCCGCCGGTTGATGAGGACGAGCAGACCCGAGTAGAAGAACATCATGAAGCCGCCGACCACGGCCGAGATGACCAGCAGCACGATCGGCTGGCTGAAACCCGCTGCCAGGATGACGATCCCGATCACGACCAGTCCCCAGACGAGACGGAAGTAGATCTTGCTCTCGTTGGCCCCGCGCGCGTAGGAGGTCTTGACCACGTCGGCCGCGAGTCGGCTCGTGTAGTCGACGATGCCGAGCGCGGCGGCGAAGAGCGAGAAGGCTCCGATCGCCCAGAAGAAGTACTGGAACCACGGGCCGACCCGCTCGCCGAGGACCTGGCCCTCGGTCTGGATGAACGAGATGTCGCTCGCCAGGTCCTCGCGGCCGAAGACGGTCGAGTACGCGAGCAGCGACGTGAACGTGATCGTGAGGAAGGTGATGAGCACGAACGTGGAGGCCTGCTCCACGTTGGCGAACCTCCACCAGCCGCGCCAGCGGCCCATGTTCTCCGGGGTCGGCTCGAAGACGTAGCCGGTGCTGGGAACTGCCTCGGGCTCACCGGTGATCGGGCTGACCAGGCGTGGCACGTACTCACCCATGCCGAACCCCTTGTCGCGGATCCAGTTGGACTGCACCAGGTTCTGGCCGCCACCGCCTCCCGCGAAGGCGAGGGCGCCGAGCAGGACCGCGAACCCCAGCTGGGCCGCGGGGATCTCGGGCTGCGTCACGACCTGCGGCAGGTCGGACCACGCCTTCGCGCTGATGGCGAAGAACGCGGCGACCACGAAGAGCAGGGCCACGGCGGCCACCTTGAGCATCTGCGCGCGCTCGAGCGCGACGTAGACGACGGGGGCCAGCGTGAGGATCAGGCCGATGGCGACGAGCATGCCCACGGCGATCCAGGTCACGCTCCCGCCGAACAGGTAGGTGACCAGCGTGGCCGAGCTCGTCGCCCAGCCGGGCCACAGGTTGGCGAAGTACGTCATGGCCGCGAAGAACAGGCCCCAGTGCCGCCAGTAGCGGCTGAAGCCGGTGAGTGCCGTCTCTCCCGTGGCCAGGGTGTAGCGCTCGATCTCCATGTTGAGGACGAACTGCGTCGCGAGCCCGACCACGGCCGCCCAGACGAAGACCAGACCGACCTGCGAGGCGATGTAGGGGTAGAGGATGAACTCCCCCGAGGCCAGCCCGACCCCGGCCGCGATGATCCCTGGTCCGATCAGCCGCCGGTACTTCGCCGGCGGCTCGGGCAGCACCTTGACCTGCGGACGGGAGTGGTGCCGGGTCGGGAAGGCGTCCGCGACGGTCTGCTGGTCGGTCATGGTCGGCTCTCCTCGCCGGGTGGGGGTGGGTGGGGGTGGTGGCCGGCGAGGGCGTCCAGCACGTCCGAGGCGACCACGCGCGCGGACCGGGTGCCGGGCACCGTGACACCCGGTTCGTCCGCTCCGAGCGGCTCGAGGTCCGCCAGCTGGCTGTCGAGCAGGGAGGACGGCATGTAGTGGCCGGAGCGGTTCTCCACCCGCGCTCGCAGCTCGTCGGCGCTGGCCGTGACGTGGGCGAACCAGACGCTCGGGTGGCCCTCCCGCAGGAGGTCGCGGTAGCTGCGCTTGAGTGCGGAGCACGTCACGACGGCCGAGCGGCCGGCCCGCTCCCGGTCGCCGATCCAGTCCGCGATCGCCCGCAGCCAGGGCAGGCGGTCGCCGTCGTCGAGCGGAGTTCCCGACCGCATCTTGGCCACGTTGGCGGCCGGGTGCAGGTCGTCGCCCTCGGCGAAGTCCCAACCGAGCCGGGCGACCAGCTCGGCTGCGACCGTCGTCTTGCCCGCCCCGGACACACCCATCACCACGAGCGTGGTGGACGGGTGGGACATCTCGGGCACCCGCAGACCGTAGGACGGTTCGCCCACCAGGGCCAGTGCGGGCGCTCCTCTCGGCGGCGCGGTGTGTGGGACGCACCGCCACGCCGTGCCCGGGGGGTCCGGGTGCGTGTGGCCGTGGCCACTACTCTGGCGGAGGCAGCGTCGCCGTTCCGCTTGGCATGACCCTGACGACACCCCCTTCCCTGAGGAGCACCCGTGGCCAGCATCGAGGCCGTCGGCGCCCGCGAGATCCTCGACTCGCGCGGCAACCCCACTGTCGAGGTCGAGGTCGCCCTCGACGACGGCACCATCTCCCGCGCGGCGGTCCCCTCGGGTGCCTCCACCGGCGCCTTCGAGGCCTCCGAGCGGCGGGACGGTGACACCGCGCGCTACCTCGGTAAGGGCGTGCTGGGCGCGGTCGACGCGGTGCTCGACACCATCGGCCCGGCCCTGGTCGGCTACGACGCCCACGAGCAGCGGCTGGTCGACCAGGTGATGCTCGACCTCGACGGCACCGACAACAAGTCCAACCTGGGCGCCAACGCGGTGCTCGGCGTCTCGCTCGCCGTCGCGAAGGCGGCCGCCGAGTCGGCGCGCCTCCCGCTGTTCCGCTACCTGGGCGGCCCCAACTCGCACGTGCTGCCGGTGCCGATGATGAACATCCTCAACGGCGGAGCGCACGCCGACTCGGGTGTCGACATCCAGGAGTTCATGGTCGCGCCGATCGGTGCGGCCAGCTTCCGGGAGGCGCTCCGCTGGGGTGCCGAGGTCTACCACTCGCTGAAGTCGGTGCTGAAGGAGCGCGGGCTGTCGACGGGCCTCGGCGACGAGGGTGGCTTCGCCCCGAGCCTGACGAACAACCGCGAGGCCCTCGACCTGATCGCGGTGGCTGTCGACAAGGCGGGCTTCACGCTCGGCAGCGACATCGCCCTCGCCCTCGACGTGGCCGCCACGGAGTTCTACGAGGACGGGGCCTACTCCTTCGAGGGTGCGACCCGCACGGCCGACGAGATGACCACGTACTACGCGGAGCTCGCTGCGTCCTACCCGATGGTGAGCATCGAGGACCCGCTGGCGGAGGACGACTGGTCCGGGTGGGTCGAGATCACGAACCGCCTGGGTGAGGACGTGCAGCTCGTCGGGGACGACCTGTTCGTCACGAACCCGATCCGGCTGTCCCGAGGAATCGCCGAGGGCGCCGCGAACTCGATGCTGGTGAAGGTCAACCAGATCGGCACCCTCACCGAGACCCTCGACGCGGTCTCCCTGGCCCACCGCAACGGGTACAGCTGCATGATGAGCCACCGCTCCGGCGAGACCGAGGACACCACCATCGCGGACCTCGCGGTCGCCACCGACTGCGGTCAGATCAAGACCGGTGCACCGGCCCGCTCCGAGCGCGTCGCCAAGTACAACCAGCTCCTGCGCATCGAGGAGGAGCTCGACGACGCGGCACGGTACGCGGGAGCCGGTGCCTTCCACCGCTACTCGGCCGGGACGCCGACGGGCTGAGGGGCGACTGCACGTGGCCGCACGCCGCCCGACGCCACCCCGGTCCGCTCGGACCGAGGGGGCGCCGTCGCGTGGGTCGGCACCTCGCGCGACGGCGAAGCCGACGACGCGGGCGGCAACCCGTCCGCAGCCACGGGCCTCGACGCGACCGCTCGACCGCTCGCGCCGCGGGGTCCCGCGCCTGTCCGGGCCGGCGGGGGGCAGGTCACGGAACGGTGCGGTGGCACCTCCGCGCGGGCTGTCACGCCGCGCGGCCGTCGTCGCCGTGCTGCTGCTCGCCATCGCGACGGCCCTGTCGCCGTTCGTCCGGGCACTGGTCGAGCAGCAGAGCAGGCTGGCTGCGCTCGAGGCGGACGTCGAGGTGCGGGAGCAGCGCGTCGACGACCTGACCGAGCAGCTCGCGCGATGGGACGACCCCGCCTACGTCGTGGCCCAGGCGCGTCAGAGGTTCACGTACGTCATGCCTGGGGAGGTCGGCTACGTCGTGCTGGACGAGCAGGCGGTCGACCAGGACGCCGAGGACCCGAGCCGGGTGGCCGCTCGGCAGGCCGCCGCGTCCGTCTCCGAGGGTTCGTGGTTCGGCAACCTCTGGACCTCGGTCCAGGTGGCGGGTGAGGCCCCGGCCACCCCCGCGCCGGCGCCGTGACCCGCGCGCGCCATCCGGGTCGCCGTGCCGACGAGCCCTTCAGCGACGACGACTCCCGCGACGTGGCCGCCCAGCTCGGTCGGTCGATGCGCGGGGACCACGCCGCCGCCCACCGCTGCGGCTGCGGTGCCGTCGACGTCGTGCGGACGGCGCCGCGCCTGGACGACGGCACGCCCTTCCCGACGACCTTCTACCTGACCTGCCCGCGCGCCACCGGGGCGGTGAGCACGCTCGAGTCGGAGGGCGTCATGCGGGACATGACCACGCGGCTGGCGGAGAACCCCGAGCTGGCGGCGGGTTACCGCGCAGCGCACGAGGACTACCTCGCCCGGCGTGCGGAGCTCGGGGAGGTGCCGGAGATCGAGGGCGTCTCCGCCGGCGGCATGCCCGACCGCGTGAAGTGCCTGCACGTGCTGGTGGCCCACGCCCTGGCGGCGGGTCCCGGGGTCAACCCGCTGGGGGACGAGGCGATCGCCCTGCTCGACGACTGGTCGGCCCGCGGCCGCTGCGTGTGACCCTCGCGGCGCCGGTCGTCCCGGCGGCGCCGTCTGCGAGAGTGACGCCATGACCCGGGTGGCTGCCTTCGACTGCGGAACGAACTCCCTGCGCCTGCTGGTCGCCGATCCCGGGTCGGACGGGTCACCCCACGTCGACGTGGTGCGGCGGATGGAGATCGTCCGGCTCGGCCAGGGGGTGGACCGGACCGGGCGGCTCGACCCGGCCGCGATCGAGCGCACCCTTGCTGTCGCGGCCGACTACGCGGTCGTCTGCGCAGACCTCGGTGTGGAGCGAACCCGCTTCGTCGCCACCTCGGCCACACGCGACGCCGCGAACGCGAGCGACTTCGTCGACGGCGTCCGCGACATCCTCGGTGTCGAGCCCGAGGTCGTGTCCGGTGACCAGGAGGCACAGCTGTCGTTCGTCGGCGCCACCGCGGGGCTCGGGGACCGGCATCCGGCGCCCTACTGCGTGGTCGACCTCGGCGGGGGATCGACCGAGCTGGTTCTGGGCGACGGCGAGGTCGAGGCCGCGTGGTCGATGGACGTGGGCTGCGTCCGCATGACCGAAAGGCACCTGGCGGACGACCCGCCCACGCAGGACCAGATCGACCATGCCGCAGCCGATGTCGACGCTGCTCTCGACATCGCGGGCCGCACGGTGCCTCTGTCCCGAACGGCGACGCTGGTCGGGGTGGCCGGTTCGGTCACCACGATCACCGCGCACGCGCTCGGTCTGCCCACCTACGACGCCGATCGCATCCACGGCGCCGAGCTGTCGGTCCAGGACGTGCTGCTCGCCTGCGCGAGCCTGGTGCGGATGCCGCGGGCGGAGCGGGCCGCTCTCGGCTTCATGCACCCGGGGCGGGTCGACGTGATCGGGGCGGGGGCCCTGGTGTGGTCGCGGGTCGTCGCCCGTGCCGCGGAGCTCAGCGGCGTGTCGACCGTCGTCACCAGCGAGCACGACATCCTCGACGGGATCGCCCTCTCGCAGTTCTGAGGGGTCCGTTCGCGTCGCCCACCCCCTGATCGGCCGGAGGCCTGCGGCATCATCGCCCGCATGACGTGCGTGAAGCCGGGGTCGGGGTGGCCGGGTGACCCGGCCACCCCGCGGACCGCCGTGGCGCACGACGCGCTCGGGACCTCCGAGCTGGCTCGCTCCAGCAGGGACCTCGCCACCCTCGACGCCCGGGTCTCGGTGTGCCGGGCGTGTCCGCGGCTCGTGGCGTGGCGCGAGGACGTCGCGGCCACCCGTCGCCGGGCGTTCGCCGACGAGACCTACTGGGGCAGGCCGGCACCGGGCTTCGGCGACCCGGAGGCGTCGCTCCTCGTCCTGGGGCTCGCCCCGGCCGCCCACGGTGCCAACCGCACCGGCCGGGTGTTCACCGGCGACCGGTCGGGCGACTGGATCTTCGCCGCCCTGCACCGCGCCGGCTACGCGAACCAGCCGACGAGCGTCGAGGCCGGCGACGGGCTGCGCCTGCAGGACGCGCGCGTGGTCGCCGCCGTCCGGTGCGCCCCACCCGGCAACGCCCCGACCCCGAGCGAGCGCGACACCTGCGCCCCGTGGCTGGACCGTGAGATCGACCTGCTCCGGCGGCTGCGTGTGGTGCTGGCGCTCGGGGGGTTCGCCTGGGACGCGGCGCTGGCCGCGTCCCGGCGCCGTGGCTGGGCGGTGGCCCGTCCCCGTCCCCGCTTCGGGCACGCGGAGCAGGCGCTGCTCGAGCGGCCGGGGCGTCCACCCGTGCACCTCGTCGGCAGCTACCACGTGAGCCAGCAGAACACCTTCACCGGACGGCTGACCGAGCCGATGCTGGACGACGTCCTGGCGCGCTGTCGCGAGGTGGGCGCAGGGCCGGACCGCGCTCGGTAGATTTCGGCGGGCAGGGCCCCTGTAGCCCAACCGGCAGAGGCAGGCGCCTTAAAAGCGCCGCAGTGCGGGTTCGAACCCCGCCAGGGGCACCAACCGGGAACCAATCGAGGCCCTTGCGCATTACTGTGGATAGCGACTGCCGTCCACGGGCACCGGGCCCGCCGGGGCAGTCGTCCCGACCGACGCCGAGGAGCGCCATGCAGAGCAAGAACCCCGTGTTCGCCCGCCGCGAGGAGTTCGCGCGCGCGAACCCCCAGGCAGTGCAGTACGGGCAGCCTCAGCAGCCCTACGGCCAGCCGGACCCGCTCGTCCAGATGTACAAGGCGCCGTCCGCCGGCCCGCTGCAGACGGGGCGCATGACCTACGACGACGTCGTGGTCCGCACCGCCTCGATGTTCGCCGTCCTGCTCGTGACGGCGGCCGCCACGTGGTTCCTCGTGGCTCAGAGCCCGGGACTGGTGTTCCCGGTCTGGATCGGGTCGATGCTGATCGGTCTCGGCATCGCGATGTTCGTGTCGTTCAGCAAGACGATCCGGCCGGCCGCGATCCTCGCGTACGCGGCGGTCGAGGGCGTGTTCCTCGGGTCGATCAGCTTCGCCTTCGAGGTGCTCCTGGGGTACCAGGGGATCGTCTTCCAGGCCGTGCTAGCCACGCTCTGCGCCTTCGGCGCCATGCTGGTGGCGTACAAGACCAAGGTGATCCGGGCGACGCCGAAGTTCACGAAGTTCCTCATCATCGCGACGATCGGCTACCTGGTCTTCTCGATGGTCAACTTCCTCGCCGTGATGGTCTTCGGGACGACGAGCGTCTACCAGATGGGTCTGCTCGGCATCGGCATCAGCCTGCTCGGTGTGGGCCTGGCGTCCCTCAACCTCATCCTCGACTTCGACTACATCGACCGCGGCGTGAACAGCGGCCTGCCGCAGCAGTACGCCTGGCTCGCGGCGTTCGGCCTCGTGGTCACCCTGGTCTGGCTGTACATCGAGATGCTCAGGCTGATCGCGCTCCTGCGGGGCAACAACTGACCTGCCGCTCGAACCCGTGTCCCTGACGGGAGAGGTCGACGACCCGGCGCGCGAGCTGCGCCGGGTCGTCGCACGTCTGACCGCGCTCGGCGCCCGCGCCCCGGCCGACCTGGTCCGCTCCGAGCTGCAGTACCTGGCCGACCAGGCCGCGGACGCCGAGGACCGCGAGCGGCGTCCCGTCCCCGAGCTGGCCCCCCACGCCTGGGCCGACCAGCTGACCGTGCTGGTGGGCGATGCCCTCGCTGCCCTGGATCCCGACGGGGTGGCCGAGGTGGGTCGACGCCTCACCGCGCTGCGCCGCGCGCTCTGACCTACCAGGACCCCGGGAACGTCAGCGCAGGTGGGCGACGTGCTCCCACGCGGGGTCGGTGGCCACCGAGACGCGCACGGTCCCGTCCGTCCAGCCACCGACGGCGGCCCGGACCTGCTCGGCTGCGGCGGTCGTGGAGTCCACGTACAGGTGCAGCGTCCGGCGTCCGGACGACGTCTCGTGGGCCAGCACCGCGCCGCTGGTCCCGACCCGCTCCTCGAGGTGCTCCTCGAGGCCACGCAGGGCGTCGAGGGCTCCGGGGCCGGGTAGGCCCCGGTCGGTGCGGTCGGTGAAGCCCACGTCCACGCGGACGTGGGTGTCCAGGTGCGGGGCGACCATCGGCCGGAGCGGCACCCGGCTCATCGCGAGCAGGACGCTGCCGTCCCGTGCGGTGCCCTCCATCAGCCGCCACGCGGGCTCGCCGTCCTCGACGAAGCGCTCGGCGAAGGCCCCGACGACGACGGGGAGCTCGGGCAGGGGGACGACGACCGGGTCCGACGCCTCCAGGGGAGCGGCGTCGTGCCCCTCCGCCAGGATCTGGCCGACCCAGGTCTCGACGGCCTCCTCGCCGAGAACCTGGTCGAGGAGGAGGAACGTGGCCCGCAGCGCGTCCTGACGGGCCATCCGGGCGAGGACCGGGGCTGCCAGGCGGACGTCGACCACGGCCCGGCGGTCGTCCGCCCAGGCCGCGACGGTGACGTCGTCCGAGCGCACCGTGTGACCGGCCACGTCGAGCACCGCTGGTTCGCCGACCGGCTGGCGCGTGTCGGCGTACTCCCAGGTCTCGGTGGCGGCCGGCGCCGCACGGCGCCACCGGCGCGCGGCGGCGCGCAGCGCGGGGTCCCCGGCTGCGGTGACGACGAGGCGGTGCCTGCTCCCGCTGCCCGCACCGAGCTCCCAGTCCAGCCGCGGGTGGATCGCCGCGACGGCCGAACCGAGCGGGCCCACCACCGTGGAGAAGTCCCGGGCGTCGATGCAGCGCTCGACCTCGGCGGCACCTCTGCCGGTCCACCACCGCCAGAACGCGTCGACGGGGGACGCGTCGCCGTCGTCGCCCCCCCTGCCCCGCGGGAACCGCATGCGCGGGCTCCTAGCTGAGGCGCTCGAAGATGATCGCCATGCCCTGGCCCCCACCCACGCACATCGTCTCGAGGCCGAACTGCCCGTCGTGGATGCTCAGGGCGTTGAGCAGCGTCGTGGTGATGCGCGCCCCCGTCATACCGAAGGGGTGTCCGAGCGCGATGGCGCCACCGTGCACGTTGAGCTTGTCGCGGTCGATGCCGAGGGCGTCCGCGCTCGGGATCACCTGCGCCGCGAAGGCCTCGTTGATCTCGACCAGGTCGATGTCGCCGATCGTCATCCCGGCGCGCGAGAGCGCCTGCCTGCTGGCCTCGATCGGCCCCAGCCCCATGATCTCGGGCGACAGGGCGGAGACGCCGGTCGCGACGACCCGAGCCAGGGGGGTCAGTCCGAGCTCGGCCGCCTTGGTGTCGCTCATGACCACCAGCGCCGCCGCGCCGTCGTTCAGCGGGCACGCGTTGCCGGCCGTCACCGTGCCGGTCTCCCGGAACACGGGCTTGAGGCCGCTGACGCCATCGAGCGTGGTGCCGGCGCGAGGGGAGTCGTCGGTGTCCATCACGGAGCCGTCCGGCAGGGTGACCGGGGTGATCTCGCGGGCGAAGACCCCGTTGGCCTGGGCCTTCTCGGCGCGGTTCTGCGACTCGACGGCCCACTCGTCCTGCGCCTGGCGCGACACGCCCTTGAGGTGCGCGACGTTCTCCGCGGTCTGCCCCATCGCCACGTAGACGTCTGGCAGGCCGCCCTGGTCGCGGGGGTCGCTCCAGGCCGAGTCGTCGACCGCCGTGCGGGCGGTGCGCTCACGCGCCTCGTCGAACCTCGGGTTCAGCCACTCGTCGTTGCTCTGCCCGGCGCCCTTGAACGCTGCGTAGCGGGAGACCATCTCGACACCCGCTGAGACGAACACGTCGCCCTCGCCGGCCTTGATGGCGTGGAAGGCCATCCGCGTCGTCTGCACGCTGGAGGCGCAGAACCGGTTGACCGTGGAGCCCGGCAGCCCGTCGTGACCGGTCAGCACCGCGACGACGCGCGCCATGTTCGAGCCGTGCTCGCCCCACGGCTCCGCGCAGCCCAGGTACAGGTCGTCGATCTCGGACGGGTCGAGCGCAGGTACCTGTGCGAGCGCCGACGTGACCGCGTGGGCGGCCAGGTCGTCGGGGCGGACCCCGGTGAGCGAGCCCTTGAACGCGCGCCCGATCGGGGTACGCGTGGCGGCGACGACGACGGCCTCGGGCATGGCTCCTCCTGAGCGGGTACGGGGTGCTCCGTGACCACTGACTCTACGGGCCGGTAGCCAGCTCGGTCTCGTGCGGGTCGCCACCGTCGTCGGTCCCGGAGGGATGCCCCTCGGTACCCTCGGCGGCCGCCTCCACCTCCTCGTGCGGGGCCTCGGCGGGCGGGACGGGCGTGCGACGACGTTGCAGCAGCATCGTCCAGCGTCCGAAGGGGCCGCGCTCCGAGCCGGCGACGCGGGTGGGCGCCACCTCCGTCCCTGCGTCGTCCGCCGCCGCCACCGCGGCCTCGGCGATCGGCACGACTCCCTCACCCCGGCGCTGGTCGGGCACGGGCTCCCCTCCGTCGGCCCACACGCCCACGGCCGCACAGACGCTGGGGAGCAGTGCGGCCGCGCACCGTGCGTAGCCGGCGGCGCTGGGGTGGAAGCGGTCCTGGCTGAACATCTCGTGCGGAGCCGCCGCGAACTCGGCTCCGAGCAGCGTGGCCAGTGACACCGTCCTGCCGCCGGCCTCGACGACGCCGATCGTCTGCGCGGCCGCCATCTCGCGGCTGAGACGTCGTCCGAGAGACCTGAGGGGCTGGGGGACGGGGGTGAGGGTGCCCAGGTCCGGGCAGGTGCCCACGACGACCTCCACGTCGAGCTCGCGCAGCCTGGTCACGGCGTCCACGAGCGCCCGGACGGCGACCGAGGGCCGGACGCGGTGGGTCACGTCGTTCGCGCCGATGAGGATGACCGCCACGTCGGGCGTCCCGAACTCGGCGAGGAGGCTGTCCACCTGTGGCTCGAGGCCGCTCGACTCGGCCCCGACGACGGCCACGTTGCTCAGCCGCACCGGTCGTCCGGACAGCGCCGCCAGCCCGCTGGCGATGATCGCCGCGCTGGTCTGCTCGGGCGACTCGACGCCCAGGCCGGCCGCCGACGAGTCCCCGAGGAACGCGAGCTCGATCGGCTCGCCCGCCCCGTGCCCGTAGACGCCGGTCGTGTGGGGGCCGACGAGGCCGAACGGCTGCCCGATCAGGCGCCGCGCCATCTTGGCCTCGGCGGTGAGCAGGCCGATCCCCGCGACGGTGAGGAACGTGAGCCCGCCGCCCCCGTAGGCAGCGGCAGCCGCGATGCGGCGTGCCCGGCTGGCTCTCGACATGCCGACGAGGCTAGCCGCCGGGACCTCTGCGACGATGCTTCTCGTGAAGTACGCGAACTCAGTCCTCGATCTCATCGGCGACACGCCCCTCGTCCGGCTCAACCGCGTCACCGACGGCATCAGCGCGACCGTGCTGGCCAAGGTGGAGTACCTCAACCCCGGCGGCTCGGTGAAGGACCGGATCGCGGTGAAGATGGTCGACGCCGCGGAGGAGTCCGGCCAGCTGAAGCCGGGCGGGACGATCGTCGAGCCGACCTCGGGCAACACCGGGGTGGGGCTGGCGCTGGTCGCCCAGCAGCGTGGCTACCACTGCATCTTCGTCTGCCCCGACAAGGTCAGCGAGGACAAGCGCAACGTCCTCAAGGCCTACGGTGCCGAGGTCGTGGTCTGCCCGACCGCGGTCGCGCCGGACCACCCGAGCTCGTACTACTCGGTGAGCGACCGGCTCGTCAAGGAGACCGAGGGCGCCTGGAAGCCCGACCAGTACTCCAACCCGATGGGCCCGGCCAGCCACTACGAGACCACCGGCCCCGAGATCTGGGCCGACACCGAGGGCCGCGTCACGCACTTCGTCGCCGGCGTCGGCACCGGCGGCACCATCACTGGGACGGGACGATTCCTCCAAGAGGCGTCGCGCGACCGTGACGCCGCGGCCGGGGGCCGCGTGCAGGTCATCGGCGCCGACCCCGAGGGGTCGGTGTACTCGGGCGGGACGGGACGGCCCTACCTGGTCGAGGGAGTGGGCGAGGACTTCTGGCCGAGCGCGTACGACCCCTCCGTCCCGGACCGGATCGTGGCCGTCAGCGACGCCGACTCGTTCGACATGACGCGCCGACTGGCCCTCGAGGAGGGTCTGCTGGTGGGCGGGTCGTGCGGCATGGCGGTCGTCGCGGCGCTCGAGGTCGCCCGCGAGCTGGGCCCCGACGACGTGGTCGTGGTGCTGCTGCCCGACTCCGGTCGTGGCTACCTCGCCAAGATCTTCAACGACGGCTGGATGGCCTCGTACGGGTTCGCCCGCGCCGACGCCTCGGTGGCCACCGTTGCCGACGTGCTGCGCGGCAAGGCCGGCGACCTGCCCGACCTCGTGCACACCCACCCTCAGGAGACGGTGCGGGACGCGATCGAGATCCTCCATGAGTACGGCGTCTCGCAGATGCCCGTGGTCAAGGCGGAGCCGCCCGTGATGGCGGGCGAGGTGGCCGGGTCGGTCAGCGAGCGTGACCTGCTCGACGCCGTCTTCGCGGGAGCCGCGACCCTGCACGACCCGGTGGAGCGCCACATGGCCGCCCCGCTGCCGCTCGTCGGTGGGGGCGAGCCGATCGAGACCGCCCGTGCCGAGCTGCAGAAGCGCGACGCCGTGATGGTCGTCGTCGACGGCAAGCCGGCCGGGGTGCTCACGCGCGCCGACCTGCTCGCGTACCTCGCGTCCTGACGACCGTGCCCGCCGGACGGGCGGGTGGGCGCCGGCTCGTCCACCGCACCGTCCAGCTGTACGTGGGCCTGGTCGCGTTCGGCCTGAGCATGGCGATGATCGTGCGGTCGGAGCTGGGCAACATCCCGTGGGACGTGCTGCACCAGGGGGTCGCCAGGAGCACCGGCCTCACGTTCGGATCGGTCACCGTGCTCACCGGGGTCGTCGTGCTCCTGCTGTGGATCCCGTTGCGGGAGCGGCCCGGTCTGGGAACCGTCAGCAACGTGCTGGTGATCGGCCTCGCGGTCGACGTGGCGCTCGCGGCCATCCCTGATGTCGTCCCGGGAGACGGTGACCCGCGCTGGCTCCTGCGTGGTGCGCTGTTCGCGTCGGGCGTGCTGCTGAACGCCGTCGCCACCGCCGCGTACATCGGCAGCCGGTTCGGCGCCGGCCCCCGTGACGGGCTGATGACCGGCCTGAACCGGCGCACGGGGGTGTCGATCCGCCTGGCGCGCACGTTGATCGAGGTCGGCGTCGTCGCCGCCGGCTGGGCCCTCGGTGGCACCTTCGGCGTCGGCACAGTGGTGTTCGCGCTCTCGATCGGGCCGCTCGTGCACTGGCTGATGCCGCGTTTCGCGACCGAACCGCCGCCGGGCTAGCCGCCGGGGCCCGGGCGCTGCGCCACCAGCACCGCGTCGTACGCCGTGCCCTCCGGGGTCGCGCGGGGCACCTCGGCGGCGCGCATCACGCGCAGGCGTGCGCCCGTCGCGCGGGCTGCCAGGTGCACGTGGTCGTGCAGGAGGGCGGGGTCGCGCGGCCCGCCGACCCCCTCCTCGAGGTTGCGCACAGCGTGCCCCACGGTGACCAGGAGCCCTCCCGGGGCGAGCCACCCGGTGGCCCGCTCGAACACCTCGGGCAGCTGCACGAACGAGAGCAGGACCAGGTCGTACGGATCCCCGGGGGGCTCCCAGGCGCGCGCGTCGGCGAGCACCCAGTCGACGTGCAGGCCCGACACGTCCGCCGCTGCGGAGGCTTTGGTGAGTCCCTCGATCGAGAAGTCGACCCCGGTCACGCGCCAGCCGTTCTCGGCGAGCCACAGACTGTGTCGGCCTGTGCCACAGGCGATGTCCAGGGCGCGACCCGGCGTTCGGGAGGATGCTGCCTCGACGACCGCGGGATGCGCTGGCCCCGGGGCCGCTCCGCCGGAGGCGTGCTTGGCGTCCCAGCTGTCCACGCCGCGTCCCGGTGCGGCGTACGGCGACGGGCTCATGTACCCGACCGTAGACGAACCGCGCCGTCGCCGGGGGCGTGTCGGCGAAGGGCCCTTCGGCCCTGGCCAACCACCCCGTCCGCCGGGAGCGTGTGAACCACGGACGCGCCCGTGTCGGAGGGCCGCGCAGCGATCGGGAGGACACCATGAAGGCAGCGGTCGGTGACCGGATCATCGTCCCGGGCACCCATGTCGACGAGCCCGGGCGGGACGGCGAGGTGCTCGAGGTGCACGGGCCCGACGGGACGCCACCCTTCCTGGTGCAGTGGTCGGACACCGGTCACGAGACCCTCTACTTCCCCGGACCCGAGGCCCACGTCCACCCGCAGCAGCAGTAGTCAGGCGACCGGGGGCGCGACCAGACTGAGGTCCATGACGAGCCCGGCCGACGACACCGAGAGGGCCCTCGACCGCGCCCTCGTCCACTCGCGCGCGTGGCTCGAGAGCCTCGAGGACCGCGGCGTACCGGCCCGGGACACCGTCGAGCAGGTGGCGGCCGCCCTCGACCCGCATCTGCCCGAGGGCCCCGTGGACCCGGCGGACGTGATCGACCACCTCGCGCAGGCGAGCACGCCCGGCCTGGCGGCCATGCCGTCCGGCCGGTTCTTCGGCTTCGTGATCGGCGGGAGCCACCCGGCCGCCCTGGCCGCCGACTGGCTGGTCAGCGCGTGGGACCAGAACAGCGCGATGCGCCAGGTCACCCCGGCCCACGCCGCCGTGGAGGACGCGGCGGCGTCCTGGGTCCTCGACCTGCTCGGGCTGCCGTCGGACGCGGGTGTCGGTTTCGCGACGGGCGCGACGATGGCGAACTTCACGTGCCTCGCCGCGGCCCGGCGTGCGGTGCTTTCGAAGGGCCCGACGGCCTGGGACGTCGACCGCCAGGGTCTGTCCGGTGGGCCACGCATCCGCGTGCTCGTCGGGCAGGAGAGCCACATCAGCGTCGACCTGGCGCTGCGGTACCTCGGTCTGGGGGGTGCGGAGCGCGTGGCCGTCGACGGCCAGGGCAGGTTGCTCCCCGACGCGCTGGACGAGGCCCTCGCGCAGGCCGACCCCGGCACGCCGTCGATCGTCGTGCTGCAGGCGGGGAACATCCACTCCGGGGCCTTCGACCCCTTCGTCGGCGCGATCGCCGCCGCCCACCGGCACGGTGCCTGGGTGCACGTCGACGGTGCGTTCGGGCTCTTCGCGGCCGCCTCGCCGACCCACCGCCACCTGCTCGCCGGGTACGAGGAGGCCGACTCGTGGGCGACCGACGCCCACAAGACGCTGAACGTCCCCTACGACTGCGGCATCGCGATCGTCCGGGACAGGTCGGTGCTGCGTGCGGCCATGTCGGCGCAGGGCGAGTACCTCATCCGGGACGAGGCCGGTGACTCCCACGAGCTGGTGCCGGAGATGTCGCGACGGGGCCGTGCGGTGCCGGTCTGGGCCGTGCTGCGTTCGCTCGGACGGCAGGGGGTCACCGAGCTGGTCGACGGGTTCTGCACCCACGCCCGCGCCGTCGCCGACGGGCTGGCGGCCATCGACGGCGTCGAGGTGCTCAACGACGTCGTGTTCACCCAGGTGTGTGCGGCTCTCGAGGACGACGAGACCACGCAGCAGGTCGTGAAGGCGATCCTCGAGGACGGGACGACGTGGATCTCCGGCTCGCGCTGGCACGACCGGGCCGTGCTGCGCGTCTCGGTCAGCAACTGGTCGACCACCGCGGACGACGTCACCCGCAGCCTCGAGGCGGTGCGACGGGCCGTGGCGACGGTCCGCGGGTCGACCTGAACGGGCGCGTGCAGGCTCAGGCGGGGGGCAGCACGTCCAGCTGGGCCGGCACCTGGTCCTGGCGCACGAGCCCCACGGGGCAGGTCAGGCCGTTGGGGCCGTGGTTGCAGTAGCCGCCGGGGTTCTTGAACAGGTACTGCTGGTGGTAGTCCTCGGCGTAGTAGAACTCCCCGGCCTCGGACGCCGGACGCAGCTCCGTGGTGATCGCCCCGAACCCGTGGCTCTCGAGCTCCTTGGCGAAGGAGTCGCGCGTGGCCTGGACCGCCACCTCCTGCTCGGGGGTGGTCCAGTAGACGGCGGAGCGGTACTGCGAGCCGCGGTCGTTGCCCTGGCGGTCGCCCTGCGTGGGGTCGTGGTTCTCCCAGAACGCCTTCAGCACGTGGTCGTGCGGAAGGACGGCGGGGTCGTACGCGATGAGCACGGCCTCGGTGTGACCGGTCCGCGCGGTGCACGTCTCCTGGTACGTCGGGTTCGGAGTGAAGCCGCCCATGTACCCGGCGGCGGTCGTGACCACCCCCGGCAGCTGCCAGAAGATGCGCTCGGCGCCCCAGAAGCAGCCCATGCCCACGTACATGACGGCGGTGCCGTCCGGCCACGGGCCCTGCAGCGGCGAGCCGAGCACCGCGTGGGTCTCCGGCACCTCGTAGGTGCGCTCCGGGCGGCCGGGCAGCGCGGTCTCGGCGGTGGTCGTTGCTCGGGAACCGAACAGTCCCATCAGGTGCTCCTCCTCGGGTGGGGCGCAGGCTGCGCACGTCACCGTTCAACCACGACGGACGCCATGGCGTTCCCGCCGCGTGCCTCGTGTGCGAGGGTGCGACGGTGACCGTGGCTCCCTCACGTGCTCGACCGTCGCCGCGACGCGTCTCCGGCGTGCCGCTGCTGGCTGTCCTGGTCGCGCTGCTGCTCGGCGGGGCGACCGCCCTGGTGGTCACGGCCGGTCCCGTGGAGTTCGGCACCGACCGGCTGGGCGGATGGGTCAGTCTCGGGCTCGTCACCCCCACGGCACCGAGCACCGCGAGCACGGCGACGGCCCAGCCGCGGGACCTTCCCGACCTGCAGGCGCCGGGCTGGCTCCCGGCGGTGTCGGTGCTGGTGGTCTCGATGCTGGTGGCGCTCGCCGTCCGCTCGCTCCTGCGCGTGTCCCGGGAGCCCGACCCGCCCGCCCCTCCACCCGTGGCGAGCGACCCGGCCGGCGACGCGGGCACGCTCCACCTGGGAGTGCTGCGCCGGGCGCTCGACGACGGCGCCGTCCGGCTACGGTCAGGGGAGCACCAGGGCGTGGCGGACGAGGTGGTGCGCTGCTGGGAGGCCCTCGAGGTCGCCGCCGGGTCGCGGGGGGTGCCGCGTCCCCCGCACCAGACGCCCAGCGAGTTCGGCGTCCAGCTGCTCCGCACGCTCGGGGCGGACCCGGCGGCGACGGACGACCTGCTGCACCTCTACCACCGCGCGCGGTTCTCGTCCGCGGTGATGGGCGACCCTGCCGCCCTGCGGGCTGCAGCTGACCTCGACGCCATCGCCCGGTCCCTCGACAGGCCGGTGGGTGGTGGCTGAGCCGGAGCCCCGCTCGCGGCTGCGCGGGGCGAGCGTGCGCGCGGGGGTCGGCGCGGTCCTTGCCGGAGCGGCCACCTGGTCGGTGGGCGTCGACACCGGTCACCTGCTGGCGATCGCCCTGCTCGTCGGCGCGGCCACGCTCGCAGTCCAGGTCGTCGCCCCGGCACCCGTCGTCGGTTGGACGCTCGAACCCGAGATCCCCCGCGGCGTCGGCTGGCACCAGGTGCTGCTCACTGCGGGGGCGCTCGAGCAGCTCGACGCCGAGCCCCAGCGCGTGCCGCGCACGCTGCTGCCCCGGTTGCGCGACCTCGCCGCGGGCCGGCTGCACCGGCTCGGTGTCGCGGTGACGAGCCCGAGGGCACGTGAGCTGCTGGGCGACGAGCTCTACGACCTGCTGGGTGACGCCCCCGGGGCCCCGGCGCGACCGACGGCGACGCTGCTCACGCGCCGCCTGCTCGACCGGCTCGACGAGATCGACCCACCGGAGGAGACCGATGCCCGAGCCACTCGTTGAGCGCCTCGCTGCCCGGTCCGCGCAGGCGGCTCCCGCCTCCGTGGACGAGGTGGCGCGCACCTCGCTGAGCACCCTCGAGTCGGTGGGCCGGGTGGTCGTCGGCCAGCTGCCCAGCCTGCGCCTGGCGCTGGCGGCCGTCCTGGCCGGCGGCCACGTCCTCATCGAGGATGTCCCCGGCACCGGGAAGACCCTCGCGGCGCGCAGCCTGGCGGCGGCCCTCGGGCTGGACTTCCGGCGGCTCCAGTGCACGCCCGACCTCCTGCCGGCCGACGTCACCGGGTCGTTCGTCTACGACCCCGGGGGCGCGCAGTTCGTCTTCCACCCCGGTCCGGTGATGGCGGGGCTGCTGCTGGCGGACGAGATCAACCGCACGCCCCCCAAGACGCAGTCGGCACTGCTCGAGGCGATGCAGGAGGGCCAGGTCACGGTCGAGGGGCGCACCTTCGCGCTGCCCCGGCCCTTCCACGTGCTCGCCACCGCCAACCCGATCGAGTACGAGGGCACGTACCCGCTGCCGGAGGCCCAGCTCGACCGGTTCCTGCTGCGCCTCGACTTCGGCTACCCCGGACCCGACGAGGAGGTCGACGTGGTCGCCCGTCGGCTGGCGCGCCGTCAGGAGGCGACGGCCGTGGCGGCGGTGGTCGACGCCGAGGGGCTGCTGGCGCTGCAGGCCGGGGTCGAGCGGGTCGACGTCGACCCCGACGTGGTGGCGTACGCGGTCTCGCTCGCACGGGCCACGCGTGGGCACGCGCAGGTCGAGGTGGGTGCCTCGCCGCGTGGGTCGTTGGCGCTGGTGCTGGTCTCGCGCGCGCTCGCCGTCATCGACGGACGTGACGTCGTGCTACCTGAGGACGTCAAGGCTTGTGCCACAGCCGTTCTCGCTCACCGTCTTACGTTGGCGCCCGAGACCTGGTCGACCGGCACCACGGGCGCCGAGGTGGTCGCGGACCTTCTCGACCGCGTGCCGACGCCCAGCACCCGTCGCGGGGGACCGTGACCCCGGCCTGGCAGGGTGCCCGTTCGCTGAGGCGTGCGGCCCTCCTCTGCGTGCTCGTGCCGGCGCTGGGGCTGGTCACCGGCCGGGCCGACGTCGTGGTGCTCGCCGCACCCCTGGTGCTCGGGACGGTGCTCGCGATGTCGACGACCGCGACGCGGATCTCGGCCGGGCGCGGGCCGGTCGCAGCGGGAGACCTCGGCGCGGCGTGGGGCGGCGCACCCACGGTGGCAGGTCAGGGTGAGGAGCTCACCGTGACGGTCGACGTCCCGCTGCCCCCGGGCGCGGAGGCCGCGGTGGTGAGGCTGCCCGAGGGGCAGGAGATGCCCTTCGGGGTCGAGGTCCTCGTCGCGCCCGGCGCCGACGGCGCAGCCCGGCGGCTGTCGCAGCGCGTGGGTCTCCCACTGTGGGGGAAGGTGCTCGTCGCGCGCCCCGACGTGCGGGCGGTCGGCGCGGACGCGCTCGTCGTGGCCGAGCCCGTCGTGGGTCGTCAGCACACCGTGCGGGTGCTGCCCGCGCCAGACCGGCCCGCCCCCGCGCCCCTGCCCCCGCGGCTCGGCGGGATGGTGGGCGCGCACCGGACGCGCCGCCCGGGCGAGGGGGGCGACCTTCTCGACGTGCGCGAGTTCCGCGCGGGAGACCGGCTGCGGCGCATCGACTGGAGGGTCAGTGCGCGCCGCGGCACCCTGCACGTCCGGCGCACGGCCGTCGACGCCGACGCGGACGTCGTGCTGCTGATCGACACCCGGCTGGACGTCGGGACCGTGGTGGCCGGCTGGCCCAAGCCGCCCGGACCCGGCGGGCTGGGCGCCAGCGTCCGCGGCTCCAGCCTCGACCTGACGGTGCGGACCGCCGTCACCCTGGCCCGCTCGTTCCTCGACCAGGGGGACAGGGTGTCCCTCGTCGACCTCTCGCGACCACGGCTGTCCGTCCCGCCGCGCACCGGCCGACGCCAGCTGCGCCGGTTGCGCGGTCAGCTGGTCGAGGTCGGTGTGTACGCCTCGGCCCGCCGCCTGCTGCTGAGGCAGGGCGTCGTGCAGCCCGGCATGGTGGCCGTGCTCGTCTCACCGCTGCTCGACGAGCCGGTCGCCGAGCTGGCGGAGCGGCTGCAGCGACGTGGTTCCCAGGTGGTTGCCGTCGACGTGCTGCCGACCCCTCTCGACCTGCGCCTGAGAACCGGGCGGGACGTCGTCGCTGCGCGCCTGGTGCTCGCGGAGAGGGCGCTGCGGATCGACCGGCTGCGCGCGCTCGGCGTCACGGTCGTGCAGGGGGACGCCGGCGGGGTCGCCCGGAGGCTCAGGGACCAGGAACGCCGTCGGCAACGGGCACGCCGATGACCGGACGCTTCTCTCGCCGGACGGTTCTCGAGAGGGTCGAGCCGTCGTGGCTGAGCGCCGGGTCAGCTCCTGGAGTCGTCATCACCGGGCTGCAGCTACGGCTGCTGGTCGGCGGCCTGGCGCTCCTGCTGCTGCTGCTGGTCGAGGTCGGGGCGGGCCAGGAGCGGCTCGGGACCGCTCACCGGCGCAGTCGCCCTGGCCATCGCCGTGGGCGCCGCCGCCGTGCCCACGTCGCCCCTGCCGACGATGCTCGCGCTGCTCACCGCCCTGATGGTGCTCGACGCGCCGCTTCCCCTCTGGCTGCTCCTGCCGATCGGAGCCCTCGTGCATGCCGTTCACGTCGGCGCGTCATGGTGCGCGGTCGTCGAGCCCCGTGCCCAGCTGGAGGTGAGGGTCCTCCGGCCGAGCCTGCGTCGCTGGGCTCTCACCCAGCTCCTGCTGCTCCCCGTGGCTGCGGTGCTTCTGGCCGGTCCCTGGCTCCATGCCCTGGGCGCCTCGGACGCGTTGCGCGGCACCTCGTCAGCCCTCTCCGGTGGCGTGCTCGCCGGGTTGGCCGTCGTGCTGGTCGTGCTCACCGTCTCCGTGGTCCGGCGCCGTGGTCGCTGACGAGTCAGCGCGATCGAGCCCTGCGGACAGGGTGCCGGTCGCTCCCCGACTACCCTCGGTGCGGTGACCCAACAGAGCAGCCAGTCGTCGGAGCCGGCCTTCGAGAAGTCCGGGTTCGCGACCCGCGCCATCCACGTCGGGAGCGAACCGGACCCCACCACCGGCGCCGTCGTCCCACCGATCTACCAGGTGTCGACCTACGCGCAGGACGGCGTGGGTGGTCTGCGCGGCGGGTACGAGTACTCGCGGTCGGCGAACCCGACGCGTGACGCCCTGCAGCAGTGCCTCGCCGCTATCGAGGGAGGCACGCACGGCTTCGCCTTCGCCTCCGGGCTGGCGGCCGAGGACACCCTGCTGCGCACCGTGCTCGGACCCGGCGACCACGTCGTGATGCCCGACGACGCCTACGGCGGCACGTTCCGCCTCGTCGACAAGGTCGTCACGCTCTGGGGTGTCGAGCACACTCCCGTGCATCTCGGAGACCTCGACGCCGTGCGCGCGGCCGTCCGTCCGGGCTCCACGAGAGTCGTGTGGTGCGAGACCCCGACGAACCCCCTGCTCGGAGTCTCCGACATCACCGCCCTGGGTGAGATCGCCCACGAGGCAGGGGCTCTGCTGGTCGTCGACAACACGTTCGCCACCCCCTACCTGCAGAACCCCCTCGCCCTGGGTGCGGACGTCGTCGTGCACTCGACCACCAAGTACTGCGGCGGTCACTCCGACGTCGTCGGGGGGGCGCTCGTCGTCGGCGACGGGGGCACCGTGCCCGGCACCGACGAGCCACTGGCCGATCGGATCGGCTTCCACCAGAACGCCCTTGGCGCGGTGGCGGGCCCCTTCGACGCGTGGTTGACGCTGCGTGGGCTGAAGACGCTGGCCGTGCGGATGGACAGGCACTGCGACAACGCCGAGGCCGTCGCCGCCTACCTGCAGGAGCACCCGAAGGTCGCCGAGGTGATCTACCCCGGGCTGACCTCGCACGCCGACCACGACCTGGCCGCGCGGCAGATGCGACGGTTCGGCGGCATGGTCTCCTTCCGCGTCGGGGACGAGCGCACTGCACTCGACATCTGCGCCCGCACCAGGGTGTTCACGCTGGCTGAGTCGCTGGGCGGCATCGAGTCGCTCATCGAGCACCCCGGGCGCATGACACACGCCTCGGTGGCGGGCTCGGCCCTGGAGGTGCCCTCCGACCTCGTCCGCCTCTCGGTCGGCATCGAGGACGTGGAGGACCTCATCGCGGACCTTGCCGCCGCTCTCGAGGGGTGAGCACGCCGGAGACGGCGCTCTGCGTCGACGTCGGCTCCACGTTCACCAAGGCGGTCGCCGTCCGGCTCGTCGGCGGGCGAGCCGGTGAGGTGCTGGGCACGGCGGTCCACCGGACCACGGTCGACAGCGACGTCCTGGTGGGCCTCGACGCGGTGGTCGAGGAGCTGTCGGACTGCGCCGCACCCTCGCCCGACCTGCGGGTGTGCTCCAGCGCCGGTGGCGGTCTCCGGCTGGCCGTCGTCGGCTACGAGCTGGCGGTCACCGCCGAAGCGGGGTACCGCGTGGGTCTGTCGGCCGGCGCCAAGGTGGTGCACGTGGCGTGCGGTCCCCTCGACGGCAACGACGTGACCGCCCTACGTGTCGCCCGTCCCGACGTCGTGCTCCTCGTCGGGGGGACGGACGGCGGGAACGCGAGCGTGCTACGGCACAACGCCTCTCGCCTCGCCAAGGCCAGGCTCGCCGCCCCTGTCGTCGTCGCAGGCAACGCGACCGTGACGAGCGAGGTCATGACGGTCCTCGCCTCGACCGGACGGGCCGCGGTCGCCGCACCCAACGTCCTGCCGCGCATCGGCACGCTGGAGCCCGAGGGTGCGCGCTCGGCGATCCGTGAGGTGTTCCTGCGCCACGTGATCGGCGGCAAGGGGCTCTCCCGCGGGCCGAGGTTCGCGTCCCTCGTCCGCGCGGCCACGCCCGACGCCGTGCTGAGCGGGGTCGAGGTGCTCGCCGACGGGGCACCCGGGCACGGCGTGCCCCCGCTGGGAGACGTGCTGGTCGTCGACGTGGGCGGGGCGACGACGGACGTCTACTCGGTGATCACCCCGGAGGGCGAGGACGCCACGCTGCGCAAGGAGGTCGTCGCACCGCTGTGGCGGTCACGCACGGTCGAAGGCGACCTCGGGATGCGCTGGGGTGCCGCCGCGACCGTGCGGGCGGCGGCCGGTGAGGGCCTGCTGGATGGGGCGGCGCTCGAGCGGCTGGAGGCCGTGGCCGCGGCGCTCATGGCGGACCCGGGCCGGCTGCCGAGCGGCCCGCAGGACGCGGCCGACGACCTGGAGCTCGCCCGCCTGGCCGTCACCGTGGCCCTGCGCAGGCACGCCCGGCCCCCGTCACCGACGACGGCCGGTAAGGACCTGCGTCGGGTGGTGGCGGTCGTCGGCTCCGGAGGCGTCCTCCGCCACGCCGTGGACGGCGTGCGGGCGTCCGTGCTGGCACCGGCCACCGAGGACCACGCCGGCGGCTGGCGGGTGCCGCAGGATCCCGTCGTGGCCGTGGACGAGCGGTCGGTCCTCTGCGCGGCAGGGCTCCTCGTCGAGGACCACCCGCGCGCCGCGGCGGCCTTGGCGCACGGGCTGCTCGGATCGGGGAGACTCACACCATGAGGACCCAGGCGTGACCGGCGGACACGCGCCCGATGGCGTCGACGAGGGTGTGGGGGCCGAGGGCGAGGTCTCACCCGGCCTCCGGCTCGCGGCCGCGTGGACGTGGCGCCTCGTCGTCATCGCCGCCGGCGTCTACCTGCTGATGGTGGCCCTGCACCGGGTCCAGGTGCTGGTGGTGCCGCTGCTCGTCGCGCTCCTGCTGAGCGCCCTGACGACGCCGATGGTGTCGCTGCTCGACCGCCACCGCCTGCCGCGCTCCCTGGCGGTCGCGACGACGATGGTCACCGGTCTGGTCGTCGTCGGAGGGCTGTTCACGCTGGTCGGCACCCAGCTGGCCTCGGGGCTCACGGACCTCGGCAGGCAGGCCACCCAGGGCTTCGGCGAGGTCCAGAAGTGGCTCAGCGAGGGGCCCCTCAACCTCGGCACCGCCCAGATCGACCAGTACCTGGCGGAGGTGCGCGACCGCCTCTCCGCGAACAGCGAGCAGATCGTCTCGGGGGCGCTGGCGGCGACGGCGACGGCCGGGGAGCTGGTCACCGGTGCCCTGCTGACGCTGTTCGCGCTCGCGTTCTTCCTCTACGAGGGCGAGCGCATCTGGACGTGGCTGACCAGCCTCTTCCCGGGCACGGCACGCGTCCGCGTCGACACCGCGGCGCGCGCCGGGTGGCAGACGCTGACCGCCTACGTGCGCGCGACGATCATCGTGGCCACGGCCGACGCGGTCGGCATCGGCGTGGGCGCCGCGCTCCTGGGCGTGCCGCTGGCGATCCCGCTGGCAGTGCTCGTGTTCCTGGGTGCCTTCGTCCCGATCGTGGGTGCGCTGCTCAGCGGCTCGGTCGCGGTGCTGGTGGCCCTGGTGGCGCTCGGCCCCGTCCAGGCGCTGATCATGCTCGCGATCGTCGTGGGGGTGCAGCAGGTGGAGAGCCACGTCCTGCAGCCCTTCGTGCTCGGACGGGCGGTCTCCGTCCACCCGCTCGCTGTCGTGCTGGCCATCGGCACCGGCCTGATCGTGGCGGGCATCGTCGGGGCCCTGTTCGCCGTGCCCCTCGTCGCGGTGGGGAACACGGTCGTGCACTCGCTCCAGGGGACGAAGGACACCTCCGTCGCCGAGTTCCGCCGGCCGGGGCTGCGTCGTCCACAGCTCAAGGTCGACCTGCGACGGCACCCCGACCGCGGCCGCCGA
Source organism: uncultured Actinomycetota bacterium (assembly GCA_963843835.1). Taxonomy (GTDB): domain Bacteria; phylum Actinomycetota; class Actinomycetes; order Actinomycetales; family CAWJMD01; genus CAWJMD01. The sequence goes on along the minus strand of CAWJMD010000003.1, from coordinate 37,614 downwards.
CGGAGCCCGCGCGCCGAGGGAGCCGCCCCCGCCGACGTGGCCGGCGCGGGCGGCGAGCCGGCGAGCGGTCGGGGCCCGACCGCGGACTGAGGGCGTCGGCCCAGGCGTGGCGTCGCGGCCTCCCGGGCTCTGGCAGGATCAGCGCCCATGTCCACACCGTCGTCGACACCGCAGTCCGGCCGACGGCCGCTGCCCGTCACCCTGGCCGAGATCGAGGCCGCGCGGATCCTGCTGCAGGACGTCATCCGCCCGACGCCCCTGGAGTTCAGCCGGGCGCTGTCGTCCCGGGTGGGCGGCGACGTCTACCTCAAGTGCGAGAACCTCCAGCGCGCAGGGTCGTTCAAGATCCGCGGCGCCTACACGCGCATGTCGGGGCTGACCGAGGACGAGCGGGCGGGCGGCGTCGTTGCGGCCAGCGCCGGCAACCACGCGCAGGGCGTCGCCCTGGCCGCCTCGATGCTCGGTATCTCCGCGACCGTGTACATGCCGACGGGTGCCCCGATCCCCAAGGTCGCCGCGACGCGGGGGTACGGGGCGGAGGTGGTCTTCCACGGCCAGACCGTCGACGAGTGCCTGGTGCGGGCGCGGGCCCACGCGCAGGAGCACGGCTCGGTGCTGATCCACCCCTTCGACCACGTCGACGTGGTCGCGGGCCAGGGCACGTTGGGCCTCGAGATCGTCGAGGACTGCCCCGAGGTGCGCACCGTGCTGGTGTGCACGGGGGGAGGTGGGCTGCTCGCCGGCGTCGCGGCGGCCATCAAGGCGGTGCGGCCGGACGTGCAGGTCGTAGGGGTCCAGGCCGAGGCGGCCGCCGCCTACCCGCCCTCCCTGGCGGCGGGCCGGCCGGTCGCCCTGACGGAGATGGCCACGATGGCCGACGGCATCGCGGTCGGCCGGCCCGGCGACGTCCCGTACGTGCTCGTGGAGTCCCTCGTCGACGGCATCGTGACGGTCGAGGAGGAGGCGCTGTCACGCGCGCTCCTGTTCCTGCTCGAACGCGCCAAGATGGTCGTCGAGCCGGCCGGTGCCGCAGCCGTGGCGGCCCTGATGGAGGCGCCGACGTCGTTCGAGCCCCCGGTGGTGGCCGTGCTGTCGGGCGGCAACATCGACCCGCTGCTGATGATGCGCGTGATCCGGCACGGCATGCAGGCGGCCGGGCGCTACCTGCAGTTCCGCGTCCGCGTGCCCGACCGTCCGGGCCAGCTGGCACGGCTGATGGCCGTGCTCGCCGAGACCGACGCGAACGTGCTCGAGGTGGGGCACGTGCGGACGGGCATCCAGCTCCGCGTGGACGAGGTCGAGATCGGTGTGCAGCTCGAGACCAAGGGGTCCGAGCACTGCGACGAGGTGATGCAGCGCCTGCGCGCGGCGGGCCTGCCGCCCCGCTTCCACTGAGCCGGCCGCCGGCGGAAAGCCGTTGGTGGACTGTCCGAGGCCCTGCCTAGGGTGAGGTCGAAGGAGGCGTTGACGCCTCGGAACTCGCGATATAGCGTGTGCGCCGAACAACGCGATATATCTCGACTGGCGGAGGGTGGACGTGGTGGACGGACGCGACGTGGGCGAGTTCGCGGTGCGGGCCCGTGGGCTCGTGAAGCGGTACGGCAAGGTGACGGCCCTCGACGGCGTGGACCTGGACGTCAGGAGGGGCACCGTCGTCGCCCTCCTCGGCCCCAACGGCGCGGGCAAGACGACGGCGGTGCGGGTCCTGAGCACCCTGCTGCATCCCGACGCCGGCTCGGCCGAGGTGGGCGGCGTCGACGTGCTGCGCGACCCCCGTGGGGTCCGCAGCCGGATCGGCCTCTCCGGCCAGTACGCGGCGGTCGACGAGTACCTGACCGGCTTCGAGAACCTCGACATGATCGGACGCCTGTACCACCTGGGGCGTCAGCGTTCCCGGGTGCGGGCGCGCGAGCTGCTCGAGCAGTTCCGTCTCACCGAGGCCGCCGACCGGCCCACCAAGACGTACTCGGGCGGGATGAGGCGACGTCTCGACCTCGCCGGGGCACTGGTGGCCGACCCGCCGGTGCTCTTCCTGGACGAGCCGACGACCGGGCTCGACCCGCGTGGCCGCTCGGACATGTGGGAGGTCATCTCGACGCTGGTGGCCGGCGGGACGTCCCTGCTGCTGACCACGCAGTACCTCGAGGAGGCGGACCGGCTGGCCGACGAGATCGTCGTGATCGACCACGGCCGCGTGATCGCCAAGGGCACGGCCGACCAGCTGAAGGCCCAGGTCGGGGGCGAGCGCCTCGAGATCACCGTCTCCGACCTCACCAGGCTGGTGGACGCGCGCGACCTGCTGCGGCCGCTGGCGGTCGGGGAGCCGACCGTCGCCGAGCACACGCGCGGGCTCCTGGTCCCGGTCAGCGGCGGTGCCGCCGTGCTCACCGAGGCGCTCCGGCGCCTCGACGGCGCCGGGATCGCGGTGGACGACATCGGCATCCGCCGCCCCACGCTCGACGACGTCTTCCTCTCCCTGACCGGGCACGCCGCCGAGACCGACACCGAGACGACCGGACGGGCCGGAGACCGAGCACCCGGCGAGACGATCAAGGAGGTCAGCCGATGAGCGCGGCGACCATCGTCAGCGACAGCTTCGTGGTCGCGAAGCGCAACCTGATCAAGATCAAGCGCGTACCCGACCTGCTGGTCTTCACCACGCTCTCGCCGATCATGTTCGTGCTGCTGTTCGCGTACATCTTCGGCGGGGCGATCGGCGGCGCGGCGGGCGCGGGGGAGTACCGGGAGTTCCTGATCGCAGGGATCTTCGCCCAGACCGTCGTCTTCGGGTCGACCATCACCGGCGCGGGACTCGCCGAGGACGTCAAGAAGGGCATCATCGACCGCTTCCGGTCGCTGCCCATGTCGCCGTCCGCCGTGCTCGCGGGCCGCACGCTGAGCGACGTGCTGAACAACGTGATCGTGCTCATCGTGATGTCGCTGACCGGCCTGGTCGTGGGGTGGCGGATCAGCACCTCGTTCGGGGAGGCCCTGGCGGGTTTCGGCCTGCTCCTCCTCTTCGCCTACGCCATCTCGTGGGTCTTCGCGTGGGTCGGGATGCTCGTGCCCAGCCCGGAGGTGATCAACAACGCCTCGTTCATCATCATCTTCCCGCTGACGTTCGTGGCGAACACGTTCGTCCGGCTCGACACCCTGCCCGGACCGCTCCAGGCGTTCGCGGAGTGGAACCCGGTCTCAGCCGTCACCCAGGCGGCGCGCGACCTGTTCGGCAACCAGTGGGCCGGGGCACCGGCGCCGACGGCCTGGCCGCTGCAGAACCCCGAGCTGTACACGGTCATCTGGTCGATCGCGGTCCTGCTGGTGTTCATCCCGGTGGCGAACTGGCAGTACAGGCGGGCCACCAGCCGCTGAAGCGGCCAACCGCGACGAGGCCCCCGCACCGGAACCGGTGCAGGGGCCTCGTCGTCGTGCGCGTCAGACCCGGTAGGGCTCCGCGGCCGTGATGGTCACCGAGACGGTCTTGCCGTTCGGCGCGGTGTACTCGGCGGACTCGCCGGCCTTCTTGCCGAGGATCGCCTCGCCGAGCGGTGACCGCTCGCTGAAGACCTCGAGGTCGGTGCCCTCGGCGATCTCGCGGCTGCCCAGCAGGAAGTGCATGGGGCGCCCGGCCACCTCGGCGCGGACGACCATGCCTGGCTCGACGATGCCGTCGTCGGGCGGCGCCTCGCCGACCTTGGCGTTGCGGAGCAGCTCCTCGAGCTGGCGGATGCGGGCCTCCTGCTTGCCCTGCTCCTCCTTGGCGGCGTGGTAGCCGCCGTTCTCCTTGAGGTCACCCTCCTCGCGGGCCGCCTCGATGCGGCGTGCGATGTCGAGACGTCGTGGGCCGGCGAGCTCGGCGAGCTCGGCGCTCAGACGGTCGTGGGCCTCCTGGGTCAGCCAGGCGAGCTTCTGGGTGGTCTCGGTCATGTCTCTCCTCAGTACAGGTCTCGCGGCAGAGCGTCCCGGAGTCCGGGTTGACGGTGCGTGGGAGTCTGCGACGCCTCACGTCGTCGGGATCCCTCGGGGGATCCTCGGGGGACGTGGAAAGGCTCAAGCCTAACAAGGTGCCCGTCAGGCGTCACTTCGTTGAGGAACTCGACCCAGCGTCAGCGGGTGCGGCAGCTCGCCACACCGGCAGTGGTCGCGCGTTCCTGGGTGAGGATCGTGGCTGCGCGGCGCACCGTGTCCCGGCTGCCTGCCTCGACCGGCACGTCGAGCCGTCCGACCACCGCGTAGCGGGTGTTCAGGGCTTCCAGGGTGCAGACCACGGGCGCATCGCCCCCGTCCGCGTACACGGTCACCTCGAACGTCACGTCGACGGCGGTGGCGTCCTTCACGTCGAAGCCGACGTCCTGCCAGCGCACGTCCTGCTGGGCGGCACCCAGGCCGGCCCACACCACCCAGCCCAGTCCGACCACCGCCAGGGCCGCCACCAGGACGCGGGCGAGGGTGCGGTGCCATTGAGGCCGGTCGTCGCCGTAGCGCTCAGGCGGGCGGCCGGTGGGGGCCTGGGTCACCGCGGTCCTCCGGGGGCGTCATGATGGGGTCCGGTCCATCATGGCCGACCGCTTCCGCGCGGCCCCGGTCGGGCCGCCGGGAGGACACACGGGTGAAGGACGAGGAAGGACCATGGTGACTGCGCGAGCTGCGGACCACGCCGGACGAGCCGCTCCGGCTGATGTGCGTGCACGCGCACCCCGACGACGAGTCCAGCAAGGGTGCGCCGGCGATGGTGAAGTACCTCGAGGAGGGCGTCGAGGTCCTCGTCGTCTCCTGCACCGGGGGTGAGCGGGGCGACATCCTCAACCCCCGGCTCAAGGACGATCCCGAGGTCCTGCGGGACATCAGCGAGGTGCGCCGCCGCGAGATGGCGGCCGCCGTCGAGGTCCTGGGCGTGCAGCACACCTGGCTCGGCTTCGTCGACTCCGGTCTCCCGGAGGGGGACCCGCTCCCGCCGCTGCCCGAGGGCTGCTTCGCGCTGCAACCCCTGGAGGTCGCCTCGGCGCCGCTCGTCCGACTCGTCCGGGAGTTCCGTCCGCACGTCATGACGACGTACGACGAGAACGGCGGCTACCCGCACCCCGACCACATCATGTGCCACAAGGTGTCGATGGAGGCGTTCGACGCCGCCGGCGACCCGAACCGGTACGAGGGGCACGGCGAGCCGTGGCAGCCTTCGAAGCTCTACTACAACCAGACCTTCAGCCGGTCGCGCCTGGTCGCCTACCACGAGGCGCTGCTCGCCGAGGGACGCGAGTCGCCCTACGCGGACTGGCTGTCGCGGTGGGAGGAGCGCGAGGATCGACCGGTCCACGCCCGCATCGAGTGCGCCGAGTACTTCGACGTGCGCGACCGGGCGCTGCTGGCCCACGCGACCCAGATCGACCCCGAGGGCGCGTTCTTCGCGATGGGCACCGAGCTGCAGGCGAAGGTGTGGCCGTACGAGGACTACGAGCTGGCCAGGTCCCTGGTCGAGACCACGATCCCGGAGGACGACCTCTTCGCGGGACTGCGTCGGGCGGCCAGCGGATGACGCCGCTCGAGGTCGGTCACCTGCTGGCATCGACGCCCATCCCGACCGGCGACGAGCTCGACCCCACCTCGGTCAGCCCTGGTGTGCTCGGCTTCCTCGCCACGTTCGCCGTCGTCGCGGTCACCGTGCTGCTGATGCTCGACATGGTTCGCCGCATCCGGCGCCTGCGGTACCGCGAGCTGCAGGAGCAGGGCACACCCCCGGTCGAGGCGCAAGGGACCTCTGGACGAGCGCCGGACGGCGAACCGGGAGAGGCTGGTACCGAGGCATCGGACGAGGAGTCGAGATGAGCGGGACCAGTCAAGCGGGCGCACAGCAGCCCGAGGGCCGTCGTGGGTTCGGAAGTCGCCTGTATGCCCGGCTCGTCCAGGTTCTGGGGCCGGCCACCATCACGCCGGCGGACGCGGACTCGCACGAGGATCTCCCCGAGAAGCCCCGCGACGAGCCTCGCGACGACACCAGCAGCTGACGCCCGCGCCGTTCGTCCACACCGCCGCTCTGCCCTACCCCGTCGCAGATCGTGACCCATCTGCGGGTGTGAGCCCCCTCTCCATGGCAGAAGGTGGACGACCTGCCAGTGGGGTGAGGTGCGCTGGGGGACAGGCAATCTGCGCCCTCGTCGCATGCAGGGGACTCGGCTGGGCGGCACGTGCGTCGTGACCTGGGTCACGAACCGCTTTGCGCCGTAGGCCCTTTGACGGCAAGGTTGACGGCCGGTCGGCGCCCGATCTGGGCCATTCGACCGTCGTCCACCATCCTGGAGGTTCCTGCATGCCCTCGCGTGCCACCGTCACGAAGGCGACGCCGAGCCGAGACACCCGCTCGATCGCGCCCTTCGTCTTCTATCCCTCGCTCGGCATCATCGGGGTCTTCGTCGTTCTGGCCCTGGCGCTGCCCGATGCCATGGGACGCGTCATCGACGCGGTGCAGAGCGGCGTCGTCGGCGGCCTGGGCTGGTACTACGTGCTCCTCGTCGCGACCTTCGTCGGCTTCTCGCTGTGGATGGCGGTCAGCCGTTTCGGTGACATCCGCCTGGGCCGCGACGACGAAGAGAAGCCGGAGTTCGGCCTGCGGTCGTGGTTCGCGATGCTCTTCTCGGCCGGTATGGGCATCGGCCTGGTGTTCTGGGGCGTCGCCGAGCCGCTGAACCACTTCGCCTCTCCGCGACCGGGTTCCACGGGCGACGCGATCGAGCACGCCCGGGGTGCCATGACCCAGACCTTCATCCACTGGGGCGTGCACGCCTGGGCCATCTACGTCGTGGCCGGGCTGTCCATCGCCTACGCCGTGCACCGCAAGGGCCGTCCCGTGTCGATCCGGTGGGCGCTCGAGCCCTTGCTCGGCGAGCGGGTTCGAGGCCGCCTGGGAGACGCCATCGACGTCACCGCGGTCGTCGGCACCCTCTTCGGTGTCGCGACGTCGCTCGGCTTCGGGGTGGCCCAGATCGGCGCGGGCCTGGAGTTCACCGGCATCGTCGGGGACGGCTCGTCGGTCGCGCTCCTGATCGGCATCGTCGCCCTCGTCACCCTGCTCGCCCTGACCTCCGTCGTCAGCGGCCTGGGTCGCGGGATCAAGTGGCTCTCCAACGTCAACATCGGCCTTGCGCTGGCGCTGCTCGTCTTCGTGCTCGTGGCCGGCCCCACGCTCTTCCTGCTCCGCGAGCTGGTGCAGAGCCTCGGTCACTACCTCAGCAACGTCGTGCAGCTGACCTTCGACGTCAGCGCCTACCAGGGCGCGGACGGCGAGGCATGGCAGGCGTTGTGGACGACGTTCTACTGGGGCTGGTGGATGTCGTGGGCCCCGTTCGTCGGGATCTTCATCGCGCGGATCTCGCGCGGCCGCACGGTGCGCGAGTTCGTCGTCGGCGTCCTGCTGGTGCCGACCCTCATCACGTTCGTCTGGTTCGCCGTGCTCGGCGGGACGGCGCTGCACCGTGAGCTGTTCGCTGGCGGCGGCCTGATCGGGGAGGGCGGCTCCGTGGGCACCGAGTCGTCGCTGTTCGGGATGCTCGAGGGGCTCCCTGGTGGTCCCGTCGTCGTGGGTCTGGCGCTCCTGCTCATCGTCACGTTCTTCGTGACGTCGTCGGACTCCGGGTCCCTTGTCGTCGACATGCTGGCCTCCGGAGGCAACCCGAACCCGCCGGTGTGGAGCCGCGTGCTCTGGGCCGTGCTGGAGGGGCTCGTCGCCGCCGCGCTGCTCGCCGTCGGCGCCGGGGGGCTGTCCGCCCTCCAGACCGCCTCGATCATCACCGCGCTGCCGTTCAGCCTGGTGATGGTGGGGATGATGGTCGCCCTGGCACGCGCCCTTCGCCGGGAGCACCAGGCCTCGCTGCGCAGGCAGAAGCGGCTGGAGCGCGAGGTGCTGGTCGACCAGGTGGCGGCTGCCGTCAGCGAGAACGACGCGGACGCCTCAGGCAGCGGCAACGGGGCGGTGACGGTGGGCTCGGCCCGCACCTGACACCCCCAGCGACTGCCCCGCTCCGGCGAGAGCCGGAGCGGGGCAGTGCTGCGTCCTCTCGCTCCCGGTCGCCGCATCCGGGGCGCGTGGAAGAGTGGTGGGCATGACCAACCGGCTTGCTCACGCGACGTCGCCGTACCTGTTGCAGCACAAGGACAACCCGGTCGACTGGCGCGAGTGGGGCGACGAGGCCTTCGCCGAGGCGCGTCAGCGGGACGTGCCGGTCGTGCTGTCTGTCGGCTACGCCGCCTGCCACTGGTGCCACGTGATGGCCCACGAGTCGTTCGAGGACGAGTCGACCGCCGCGGTGCTGAACGCCGGCTTCGTCAGCATCAAGGTCGACCGCGAGGAGCGCCCGGACGTCGACGCCGTCTACATGAACGCCACCCAGGCACTGACCGGCCAGGGCGGCTGGCCGATGACGGTCTTCCTGACGCCGGACGGCCTGCCCTTCTACGCGGGGACGTACTTCCCACCGCAGCCCCTCCATGGTCGGCCGTCGTTCACGGACGTGCTCCGTGCGGTGACCCAGGCGTGGACGGAGCGACGGGACGACCTCCTCACGTCCAGCGCGCGCATCGCGGAGGCGCTCGGCGACCGCTCCGTGCCCGAGGGCGAGCGTCCCCCGTCGGCCGACGAGCTCGCCCAGGCCGTGCGCACGCTCGCGCGCGAGGAGGACACCGAGTACGGCGGTTTCGGTACCGCGCCGAAGTTCCCGCCGTCCATGGTGTGCGAGTTCCTGCTCAGGCACGCGGCCGTCGCCGACGGTGAGACTGCTTCGCTCGCCAGAGGTCTGGTCGACCGGACGCTGACCGCCATGGCACGGTCGGGCATGTACGACCAGCTGGCGGGCGGTTTCGCGCGGTACAGCGTCGACGCGGGCTGGGTGGTGCCCCACTTCGAGAAGATGCTCTACGACAATGCGCTCCTGGCCCGTGTCTACCTGCACTGGTGGCGGCTCACCGGCGACCTGACCGGCCGCCGGATGGCGCAGGAGACCTGCGACTTCCTGGTCGCCGACCTGCGGACGCCCGAGGGCGCCTTCGCCTCCGCTCTGGACGCGGACACGGCCGGGGTCGAGGGCAAGACCTACGTGTGGACGCCGGCAGAGCTCGCCGACGTGCTCGGCCCTGACGAGGGACGCTGGGCCGCGGAGCTGATGGCCGTCACCGCGTCGGGCACCTTCGAGCACGGGACGTCCACGGCCCAGCTCCTCCGCGACCCGTGGGCCGGCGGAGAGGGCGAGCGGTGGGAGAGGGCACGAGGGGCACTCCTGGAGCGGCGTCGGACCCGCGATCAGCCCGCCCGGGACGACAAGATCGTGCTGGCGTGGAACGGCCTCGCCGTCGCGGCACTGGCCGAGACGGGGGCACTGTGCGACCGCCCCGACCTGGTCGAGGCGGCCCGTAGCTGTGCCGAGCTGCTCGTCTCCGTGCACCGGGCGGACGACGGGGGCTGGCGCCGGGTCTCGCGCGACGGCGCCGCCGGCAGCCCACCTGCGGTGCTCGAGGATCTCGGCGACCTCGCCGAGGGTCTGCAGGCCCTGGCGGCGGTGACCGGCGAGCAGCGGTGGAACGAGGTGGCGGACGAGGTCCTGGGGCGCGTGCTGGCCCAGTTCGGCAGCGACACCGGCGTGCCCTACGACACGGCGGACGCCGACACCGACCCTCGTCTCGCCCTGATCGGGAGGCCGCAGGACGTCACCGACAACGCGTACCCCAGCGGGCCGTCCGCCGCGGCCGGCGCGCTGCTCACCGCCGCGGCGCTGCGTGGTGACACGCGCATGCGGGACGCCGCCGAACGGGCGCTGGCGCCGGCCTCGGCGCTCGCCCCGCGGGTGCCGCGGTTCGTCGGGTGGGCTGCCGCGGTGGCGCAGGCACTCCTCGACGGACCGCGCGAGGTCGCGGTCGTGGGGGAGCGCGACACGGCCCGGGACGACCTGCACCGCGCCGCGCTCGCGGCGACGGCGCCCGGACTGGTGGTGGCGCTGGGACGTCCCGGAGACGGCAGCCCGGCGCTGCTCGACGGCCGTGGGCTGGTGGACGGCTCGTCCGCCGCCTACGTCTGCAGGGGCTTCGTGTGCGACCAGCCGACGACCGACGCCGACGCCCTGGCGCGGGCGCTGGGTGCCCGCCAGGAGGTCAGGGCAGGGCGGTGAGCGCCATCGCCACGCCGTCGTGCGTGTAGACGGCGATCGAGATGCCGATGTAGTGGGCGACGAAGGCGGCCACGGTGAACGCGTGGAAGACCTCGTGGAAGCCGAACCACCGAGGGCTCGGGTTCGGACGCTTGAGGGCGTAGATCAGGCCACCGAGGGTGTAGAGCACGCCGCCGACGATGATGAGGGTCAGCACCGCCGGGCCTCCCGTCCGGAGGAAGTCGGGCAGGTAGAAGACGGCGGCCCAGCCCAGGGCGATGTAGATCGGCGTGTAGAGCCACCTCGGAGCACCGACCCAGAACACGCGGAAGAAGATGCCCGCGATCGCGCCGCCCCACACGAGCAGGAGAAGCGTCCGGGCCTTGCCCTCGGGGAGCAGCAGGATGGTCAGCGGCGTGTAGCTGCCGGCGATGATCAGGAAGATGTTCGAGTGGTCGAAGCGCTTGAGCAGCACCGCGACCCGAGGTGACCAGTTCCCCCGGTGGTACACCGCGCTCGTGCCGAAGAGCAGGGCGGCGCTCACCCCGAACACGGCGCAGGCCACCCGTGAACGGGTGTCGGGGGCCAGGGCCACCAACACGATGGACGCGGCCACCACGAGTGGGAAGGAACCGGCGTGGATCCACCCACGCAGGTGTGGCTTGATGGCGCTCGCCAGGCCCGAGGCGACCTCGTGGGCCTTGTCGACGACATGCTCGCTGAACGGCTGGCTCATGGCAGCACTCTAACCTACGGAACAGTAACTTACGAGACCGTAGGTCGGTTTGTGCGCGAGGTCACCCGGGACCCGGACGGTGTCCGTGAAGGTTCTGTGCGGGGTGTGCGGCGCGAGGCGCGGGACCTGCCGGTACAACGTTCTCCCGAGTAGCGTTGGCGCCCGTCCGACCGCCGTCCACGTCCGGAGCCCCGATGCGCCTGCCGCACCCCCTGTACCGCCTGTACGAACGGCGGCTGGCGTCCTCCCTCGACCCGACGGCGGTGCCCCGGCACATCGGGATCATGCTCGACGGCAACCGGCGGTGGGCCAAGGCATCGGGCGGCGACACCAGCCATGGGCACCGGGCGGGCGCCAACAAGATCTTCGAGTTCCTCGGGTGGTGCGAGGAGGCGGGCGTCGAGGTCGTGACGCTGTGGATGCTGTCACCCGACAACCTCAACCGGCCCGCCTCCGAGCTCGGCCCGCTGCTGGGCATCATCGAGGCCGCGGTCAGCCGTCTCGCGGCGGCAGGGCGCTGGAAGGTGCACCCGGTGGGGGCGCTGGACCTGCTGCCGGCGGAGATGGCGACGCGGCTCAAGCAGGCGGAGGACTCGACGCGCGACATCCCCGGGCTCCACGTGAACATCGCCGTCGGCTACGGGGGGCGTCGGGAGATCGCGGACGCCGTCCGGGCGATGCTCACCGAGCACGCCTCGCAGGGCACCAGCATCGAGCAGATGGCCGAGCTGCTCGACGTCGAGCACATCGCCGAGCACCTCTACACCAAGGGCCAGCCCGACCCCGACCTCGTGATCCGCACCTCGGGTGAGCAGCGGCTGTCAGGCTTCCTCCTGTGGCAGAGCGCCCACTCCGAGTTCTACTTCTGCGAGGCGTTCTGGCCCGACTTCCGGCGCGTCGACTTCCTTCGTGCTCTGCGTGACTACGCCGGACGGGAACGCCGGTACGGGTCGTAGTCGGCCGCTCGGGTGAACTCGTGTGAAGCGCGATGACGCTCGGGTGGGTTGCGCGTGTCGTGCCTGGGAGGCCGGCCGGCCCGGCGTAGCGTCGACCGTGTCGCGGGTCAGACACCCGCGGCTCGGGAGGCCCGACGATGCTGCGACCCAGGTCCATCACGGACCGTCTCGCGCGGACGGGGCCGGACCCGGCTCCGACCAGTGTCGGAACGGTGTCCCGGACCCTCACCCGCGAGTGAACCGGGCGCATCGCGCGCCTGGGCAGGGAGTCTGAAGTGGCCTCTGACCGCAGTCCGCAGCGTCGCACCTTCGTTCTCGACACGTCCGTCCTGCTCTCCGACCCCCGCGCGATGCTGCGCTTCGCCGAGCACGAGGTCGTGCTGCCGGTGGTGGTGGTGACCGAGCTGGAGGCCAAGCGGCACCACGCCGAGCTCGGGTACTTCGCGCGTCAGGCCCTGCAGCTCCTGGATGACCTGCGGATCGAGCACGGACGCCTGGACGCCCCCCTGCCGGTCGGTGCCTCCGGCACCCTGCGCGTCGAGCTCAACCACACCGATCCCACCGCGCTTCCGGCCGGATTCCGGTTGGGGGACAACGACACTCGCATCCTCGCCGTGGCCAAGAACCTCGCGGAGGAGGGCAACGTCGTCACCGTCGTCTCGAAGGACCTGCCGATGCGCGTCAAGGCGTCTGCGGTCGGCCTGGACGCCGAGGAGTACCGCGCCGAGCTCGCCGTCGACTCCGGCTGGACGGGCATGGTGGAGCTCGACGTCAGCGAGGCCCAGATGGCCGAGCTGTACGACGCGGAGCACCTCGAGCTCGCGGAGGCTGCCGACCTGCCGTGCCACACGGGACTGGTGCTGCTGTCGTCGCGCGGCTCCGCGCTCGGCCGGGTGGGCCCCGACAAGCAGGTGCGGCTGGTGCGCGGCGACCGCGACGTCTTCGGCGTGCACGGTCGCAGCGCCGAGCAGCGCATCGCCGTCGACCTGCTGCTCGACCCGGAGATCGGCATCCTCTCGCTGGGAGGCCGGGCCGGGACGGGCAAGTCCGCGCTGGCCCTGTGCGCCGGCCTCGAGGCCGTGCTGGAACGCCGCCAGCACCGCAAGGTCGTGGTGTTCCGTCCCCTGTACGCCGTCGGCGGCCAGGACCTCGGCTACCTGCCGGGGTCCGAGTCGGAGAAGATGGGCCCGTGGGCCCAGGCGGTCTTCGACACGCTCGGTGCGGTCGTCAGCACCGAGGTCGTCGAGGAGGTGATGGACCGCGGCATGCTCGAGGTGCTGCCGCTGACCCACATCCGCGGGCGGAGCCTGCACGACTCGTTCGTCGTCGTCGACGAGGCGCAGTCCCTGGAGCGCAACGTCCTGCTGACGGTCCTCAGCCGCATCGGCCAGAACTCCCGGGTGGTGCTCACCCACGACGTGGCGCAGCGCGACAACCTGCGGGTCGGGCGTCACGACGGGGTGGCGGCCGTGATCGAGGCGCTCAAGGGCCACCCGCTGTTCGCGCACGTCACCCTGACCCGCTCCGAGCGGTCCCCGGTGGCGGCGCTGGTGACCGAGATGCTGGAGAGCGTCCAGCTGTAGCCGCGGTCGTGGGGCCGGCGGACGATAGGGCCGGATGAGAGCCCCGTCACGTCAAAGGTCACGGATTGGACACGACGCGCGCCCGGCCGCCATTGTTGAACCAGCAAGCGCCCCTCGGGCGGCCAGCGAAGGCCGCGAAGGAAGCACACGTCCCCGCGACCCACCCGTCGCCGGTCAGAGACGGGGTGTCGTGCGTGTCGCAGTGTGCCCGGCACGCAGACGGAAGGTTGTCCGTGCTGCACAAGGTTGTCCGACGTCCGCTCTTCAGCGCGGCCGCCACGCTGGCCGTGCTCGGCGCCACCGGCGCCGTGTACACCACCACGACTCCTCTCACCGACGTCGCCGAGGTGGCCTACACGGCTCCGGCGCCGCTGCCCTCCGACGTGCTCGCCTCCGCCTCCGCGCAGGCCGCGGCCGACGCGGCCGACCGTGACCACGCTGTAGCGGCGGATGAGCGCGCCGAGCAGCTCCGCGTCGAGCAGGAGAAGGCCGCGGAGGCGGCAGCTGCGGCTGAGGCGGCCAGGGTGGCCGAGGCCGCCCGCATCGCGAAGGTCGAGGCTGAGCGTGAGGCAGCGCGCGAGCAGGCCAGCCGCGACGCGCAGCGTGACCCGCGCGGTCTGGCCAAGATCATGGTCGCCGACCGCGGCTGGAGCAGTGAGCAGTTCACGTGCCTCGACAAGCTCTGGACCAAGGAGAGCAACTGGCGCTGGAACGCCAACAACCCGTCGTCGAGCGCCTACGGCATCCCGCAGGCGCTCCCCGGGTCGAAGATGGCGTCGGCCGGTAGCGACTGGAAGACCAACCCCGCCACCCAGATCGAGTGGGGCCTTGGCTACATCGAGGGTCGGTACGGCACCCCCTGCTCGGCCTGGTCGCACAGCAGCTCGCACAACTGGTACTGAGCCCGGCCACCGCCCCGGCCGCTCGGGACAGAGCCGGGCGCGCGCACCCCGCGCGATCGGGACCCGGTCAGCCGCGACCGGTCATCGCGTGCACGTCGAGAGCGCCGTCGAGCTGCTCCTCCGTGAGCTCACCGCGCTCTACGTAGCCCAGGTCGATGACGGCCTCACGGATGGTGATGCCCTCCGCGACTGCGTGCTTGGCGATCTTCGCGGCGTTCTCGTAGCCGATGTGCCGGTTGAGCGGGGTGACGACGGACGGTGACGCCTCGGCATAGCGCAGGCAGCGGTCGACGTCGGCCTCGATGCCGCTCACGCAGCGGTCCGCGAGCAGCCGGCTGGCGGTGGACAGCAGCCGGATCGACTCCAGCAGGTTGCGGGCCATCACCGGCATCATCACGTTGAGCTCGAAGCTCCCGCTGGCGCCGGCCCACGCGACGGTCGCGTCGTTGCCGACCACCTGGGCGCAGACCATCAGCACCGCCTCCGGCACGACCGGGTTCACCTTGCCCGGCATGATCGACGAGCCGGGCTGCAGGTCGGGCAGGCGGATCTCGGCGAGCCCGGTGTTGGGGCCCGACCCCATCCACCGCAGGTCGTTGCAGATCTTCGTGAGGCTCACGGCCACCGAGCGCAGCGCTCCCGACGCCTCGACGAGACCGTCCCGGGCACCCTGCGCCTCGAAGTGGTCACGAGCTCGCGTCAGGGGCAGGCCGGTGCGCTCGACCAGCAGCTCGATCACCCGGTCGGCGAAGCCGTCCGGTGTGTTGATCCCGGTGCCGACGGCGGTCCCGCCCAGCGGCACCTCCGCCAGCCTGGGCACTGCGGCCTCCACGCGCTCGATGCCCCGCCGTACCTGGGCCGCGTAGCCACCCAGCTCCTGCCCGAGCGTCACCGGCGTGGCGTCCATGAGGTGCGTCCGGCCCGACTTCACGACGTCCGCGTGCGCTGCTGCCGCCTGCTCGAGGGCGGTGGCCAGGTGGTCGAGGGCCGGCAGCAGCTCGCCCGTGACCGCGGCCGTCGCCGCCAGGTGGATGGACGTCGGGAACGTGTCGTTGCTCGACTGCGACGCGTTGACGTCGTCGTTGGGGTGCACGGCGCGGCCCAGTGACCGGCTGGCCAGCGCAGCGATCACCTCGTTCGCGTTCATGTTCGACGAGGTGCCCGACCCGGTCTGGAAGACGTCGACCGGGAAGTGCCCGTCGAGCCCCCCGGCGGCCACCGCGTCGGCTGCCTCCTCGACGGCCGCAGCGACGTCGCCGTCGAGGACTCCCAGCTCCCCGTTCGCGTGGGCCGCCGCCGACTTGATGCGAGCCAGCGCGGCGATGTGGCCCGGGTCGAGCCGCGTGCCGCTGATCGGGAAGTTGTCGACGGCCCGCTGCGTCTGCGCGCCGTAGAGCGCGTCGACCGGGACGGCCACCTCGCCCATCGTGTCGTGCTCGATCCGGACGTCGGGGGTGCCCTCGGGGCGCTGCGTGCTCACGCCGCCCAGTCTGGCCCTCGCACCGGGCGCGCGCACACGGCCCCTGCTGGCAGAGTGGGGCCCATGGAGCCACCCGGCACGGACGCCCACCTGTGGGGGCTTGTCGGCGCCCAGGCCGCGGCGTTGGCTGGGCTGGCCTGGCCCGGCCGACCGCGCTGGTCGCTCCGGCCGGCTGTGACGGTCTCCGCTGCCACAGCCGCGGCGGCAGGGGCGGCCGTCGCCCTCGCCGCGGGAGCCAGGCTCGGCGAGGACCTGACGCCCATCGCGGAACCTCGGGTGGGAGCCCGGCTGCACACGGACGGGCTCTACCGCTTCAGCCGTCACCCCCTCTACGCGGGTCTCCTCGTCTCCGCGGCGGGAGTGGCGGTCCTGCGGCGCAGGCGCGAGCCGCTGATGGCGCTCGCCGCGCTGGCCGGGGTGCTGCACGTGAAGGCGGGGGTCGAGGAGGCTCGGCTGAGAAGGCGTTTCGGGGACGACTACGAGACCTACGCCGCACGGACGGGGCGGCTGCTCCCTCGACTGCGACCGTCGGTCCCCGCGCCGGCGTCCCGTCTGGCCGACGACGGAGGTCCATCGTGAGCGACCTGGTCCGCCGGGACGACTCCATGCTCGACCGGGCGCTGTCCGAGGTCGTCCGTGCCGCCATCGACGGCGTCGGCCCGTTCAAGGGCGCGGCCGACCTCGTGGAACCGCTGCGTCGCAAGGGGTTGACGACGGGGGCGATCATCGACCGCCTGGTGCGTACCCACGTCACGCAGGCGACCCTGCAGGGTGCCGTCGCGGGTCTGGGTGGCCTCGTCACCGCGACCGTCGGCCTCGTGCCCGCGACCGCCGCGTCGATGTTCGTTCAGGCGCGGCTCTGCGCGGCCATCGCCCACGCCCACGGTCACGACCTCGCCCACCCGGGGCTGCGGATCGCCATCGGGGGCATCGTGGCAGGCAGCACGGTGCCCACTGGCGGGCGCAAGGTCGGCGTGGAGATGGGGGAGCGGGCCGCTCGGGTCGTCGTGCCGAAGGTGCAGGCCAGGGCGGCGGCGCGCGTCGCCTCGCGCGCAGCCGCCGGTCGCACCGGCGGGCGGATCGCGACGCGCGTGGCCAGCACCACGGCGGGCCGTGCCGTGCCGGTCGTCGGGGCAGCGGTCGGGGGCGCGCTCGACCTGGCCGTCACCCGGCGGGTGGCGAGCCGGGCGCGGCGTGAGTTCGGTTCGCTGCTACCGCCACCACTCGCGCCGCCACCACTCGCGCCGCCACCACCGCCACCGCTTCCCGCGGGCTAGGTCGGCTCAGGCGTCGACGTCGGGACGCCGCGTGATCGTCATCGCCACGGGCTTGGTGGTCTCGGCGAAGAAGTCGTTGCCCTTGTCGTCCACCACGACGAACGCCGGGAAGTCCCTCACCTCGATCTTCCAGACCGCCTCCATCCCCAGCTCGGGGTACTCCAGCACCTCGACCTTGGTGATGCAGTCCTGGGCGAGCCGGGCGGCGGGGCCACCGATCGAACCGAGGTAGAACCCGCCGTGCGCCTCGCAGGCCCGCGTGACCTGGCTGGACCGGTTGCCCTTCGCGAGCATCACCAGGGAGCCCCCGGCCGCCTGGAACTGCTCGACGTACGAGTCCATCCGGCCCGCGGTCGTGGGGCCGAACGACCCGGACGCGTAGCCCTCGGGGGTCTTGGCGGGCCCGGCGTAGTAGACGGCGTGGTCGCGCAGGTACTGCGGCATCGGTTCGCCCGCGTCGAGCAGGTCCTTGATCTTCGCGTGGGCGATGTCGCGGGCCACGACGAGCGGGCCGTGGAGCGACAGTCGCGTCCTGACCGGATGGCGGCTGAGCTCGGCGCGGATCTCGTCCATCGGCCGGTTGAGGTCGACGCGCACCACGTCGGCGTCCGACTCCGAGTCGAGGTGGTCGTCGGTCGTGTCCGGCAGGAACGAGGCAGGGTCGGTCTCGAGCTTCTCGAGGAAGACGCCCTCCGCGGTGATGCGTGCCTTCGCCTGCCGGTCGGCGGAGCAGGACACGGCGATCGCCACCGGGCACGAGGCACCGTGTCGCGGCAGCCGCACGACGCGCACGTCGTGGCAGAAGTACTTGCCGCCGAACTGCGCACCGATCCCCATCTGCCGGGTCAGTTCCAGCACCTGCAGCTCGAGATCGAGGTCGCGGAAGGCGTGCCCGGACGGCGACCCGGACGTCGGCAGCTCGTCGAGGTACTTGGCTGACGCGTACTTCGCTGTCTTCAGAGCGAACTCGGCGCTCGTCCCGCCGACGACGATCGCCAGGTGGTACGGCGGGCAGGCCGACGTACCCAGGGAGCGCAGCTTCTCGTCGAGGAAGGTGATCATGCGGTCGGGGTTCAGGACCGCCTTGGTCTCCTGGTAGAGGAACGACTTGTTGGCAGACCCCCCGCCCTTCGCCATGAACAGCAGCTCGTACTGCGCCTCGTGCCCGGCCTTCGTGTCCGCGTACAGCTCGATCTGCGCAGGGAGGTTCGACCCCGTGTTGCGCTCCTCCCACATCGTGAGGGGAGCGAGCTGCGAGTAGCGCAGGTTCAGCCGCGTGTAGGCGTCGTAGACGCCGCGTGCCAGGGCCTCCTCGTCCGTGCCGAACGTGTCCGACAGGGGGCGCAGGACCTGCCCCCCGCGCTTGCCCATGACGATCGCCGTGCCTGTGTCCTGGCACATCGGCAGGACGCCGCCGGCGGCGATGTTGGCGTTCTTCAGCAGGTCGAGGGCGACGAACCGGTCGTTGGGGCTCGCCTCGGCGTCGTCGACGATGCGGCGCAGCTGCGCCAGGTGCGCGGGGCGCAGGTAGTGCGCGATGTCGTGCATCGCCGTCTCGGCGAGCAGGCGCAGGGCCTCACCGTCCACCTGGAGGAAGGTGCGCCCGTCGGGACCTTCGACCGTGCGGACGCCCTCGGACGTCAGCTGCCGGTACTCGGTGGGGTCGTCACCGACCGGCAGCAGGTCGGTGTAGTCGAACGGCGCCTCGGGCACGACTGGCTCCCACGCTCGCAGGGACGGGTGAGCCTCCCAGCCTAGAGGCGGGGACGAGCGCGTAACCCCAGGGGAGTCGCCCCGTTGAGCCGGGCATGACGACCACCGCGCGCAGCGTCCTGGCCCTGGCCCTCGTCATCGGTGTGGCCGCCGCCGCCCCGGGGGTGGCGAGCGCTCACGGCAACAAGCCGAAGCCCGGCACCCACGCCGTCGAGGGACTGGCGGTGCCGCTGGCCACCAGCCCGAACGTCCGCCTCGTCGACACCGTGCCGGTCGAGACCGGGATGATCTCTGCCGCGTTCGCGCGCACCGGCCCGTACTTCTACACCTCGAGCCTCGACTCGATCTCGGTGTTCGACACCAGCGACCCTGGGCACCCGCAGCTCACCGGGACGGTCGACAACCTGGTCTTCGAGAACGAGGCCATGACCTACGGCGAGCGCCGACGGCCCGGCACGACGCCGGAGCGCTTCGTGCTGGTGGGGGCCGACCTCTACCAGGCGAGCACCTCCGACATCCAGCACGTGAACACCGGCGGGGGCGAGCTGATCGTCGTCGACGTCACCGACCCGACGAACCCCCACGTGCGGTCCCGGGTCGAGGTGCCCAACTCGACGCACACGGTCGCCTGCGTCGACGACTGGGACTGCACGCACGCGTACAGCGCCGGTGACCACAGCGAGTTCTCGGTCATCGACCTGACCGATCTGGACGCGCCACGCGTCGCGGGCACGCACACGAGCTCAGCGGCCGGGCCGAACGAGGTCTTCAGCGGCGGCGCGGGACACGAGTGGAACTTCGACGGGACTGGGCTGGGCTGGCACACCGGCTCGGGCGGGACGGCGGTCTTCGACGTCACCGACCCGGTCGACCCGGTCCCGGTGAACGGCACGGACGAGAACGGGACGGCCGCGGGGTGGAACGACTTCATCCACCACAACTCCTTGCGCCCCAACGGCAAGCGCTTCAAGGCCGGAGCCGCACCGAGCCTGTCGAACGGCAACGTGCTGATGGTCACCGAGGAGGACTACCTCAACGACGGCGACGAGGTGCTCTGCGAGCGCGCGGGCAGCGTGCAGACGTGGTGGGTGAAGGACCTCGACGGTGCTGCGTACCGCGCTGGGGACCCGTCGACACCCGACACCGGCACGATCACGCCGCTCGACGCCTCGAACGTCCCCCACGAGTTCGGGGGCGGCCTGACGCTCCCCGCGGGGGCCTTCTGCTCGGCGCACTGGTTCGACTACCACCAGAGCGGCATCCTGGCGCAGGGCTACTACCAGGCCGGTCTGCGGCTCGTGGACGTGCGCGACCCGCGCCACATCACCCAGTACGGCTTCGCCACCGGCGGCGGGACCGAGGTGTGGGACGCCTACTGGGTGCCGCAGCGGAACGCTCGCGGGCAGGCGACCGGCAAGAAGACCAACTACGTGTACACGGCCGACGCGGTGCGGGGGATCGACGTCTACCAGGTCGACCTGCCGGGCTCCGACCTCGGCGACACCGGCCAGCTGCTGCCGGTCGAGCTGCGCGGCCCTCGGTAGGACGCACCGGCGGTCCGCCGGGCACCGTCACGCTCCTCGTACCCCCAGGTAGTGCGCATCCGTCGCAAAGACGATAGGACAGCACCTACCGGGACCGGTTGCGGTCCGTGCCCGATGCGATGCGGACGGAGCACCAGTGGGACGACGCACAAGATCAAGGGCGCTCGCGGGCTTCGCGGTCGTCGCCCTCACGGCGGGCCTCGCCGCCTGCTCGGGGGACGACGGGGGCCCCCCGACGCTGACGTGGTACATCAACCCGGACGACGGCGGGCAGGCCGAGATCGCCGGCATCTGCACCGACCAGGCCGACGGCGCCTACTCGATCGAGACGTCGCTGCTGCCGAGGGACGCTCCCGGTCAGCGCGAGCAGCTGGTCCGCCGCCTCGCCGCCGGGGACACGAGCATCGACCTGATGAGCCTCGACCCGCCCTTCGTACCCGAGTTCGCCGAGGCCGGCTTCCTGGCCGAGATCCCGGACGAGGTGCAGCAGGAGGTGACGGACGACGTCCTGCAGGGCGCCCTCGACGGGGCGACCTGGAAGGACGAGCTGGTCGCCATCCCCTTCTGGGCCAACACCCAGATCCTCTGGTACCGCAAGTCGGTGGCCGAGGCGGCCGGCCTCGACATGTCGAAGCCGGTGACGTGGGACCAGCTGATCGAGGCGGCCGAGTCGCAGGACGTGACCATCGCCGCGCAGGGCACGAGGGCCGAGTCGCTCACGGTGTGGATCAACGCCCTCATCGAGGGGGCGGGCGGGACGATCATCGAGAACCCCGAGGCACCCGCCGACCAGGTCGAGCTCGGCCTCGACTCCGATGCCGGCAGGGAGGCCGCGCGCGTGCTGCGTGACGTCGCGCGTTCCGATGCGGCCCCACCTGGCTTCACCACCGCGGACGAGGGTGCGTCGATGCTGACGTTCCGCGCCGACGACGCGGGCTTCATGGTCAACTACCCGTTCGTCTGGCCTGCCAGCAAGGCGGCGATCGAGGAGGGGTCGTTCGACCAGAAGGCCCTGGACGACTGGGGATGGACGCTGTACCCGTCGACGGTCGAGGGTGAGCAGACAGCGCCCCCGCTGGGCGGGATCGACATCGGAGTCAGCTCGTCCAGCACGAACGTCGACCTCGCGTTCGAGGCGTCGCGCTGCATCGTCAGCCAGGAGAACCAGAAGCTGTACTTCCTCACCAACGGCAACCCTGCGGCCAAGTCCGCGGTGTTCGACGACCCGGAGGTGCAGGACGCGTTCCCGATGGCGGAGACCCTGCGCGAGTCGCTCGAGGTGGCGAAGCCCCGGCCCCAGACGGCGTACTACAACGAGGTCTCCACCGGACTGCAGAAGACGTGGCACCCCGCCGCGGACGTGGACCCGGACAGGACGCCGAAGGACGCGACCGACCTCATCACCGGAGTTCTGAGAGGGGAGAGGCTGCTGTGACGTCGACGACGACGCCCGCCGCTGCCGAGACCGCGGCGGCCGAGACCGAGCCGAAGCGGAAGCGGGGCAAGGCCTCTGACCGGAGCCGCTCCGAGGCGCGCCTCGGCTGGATGCTCGCCGGGCCGGCCTTCGCGGTCATGCTGCTGGTGACCGCCTACCCGATCCTGCAGGCGTTCTACGAGTCGCTGTTCTCGTACCGGCTCACGGCACCCGACGACCGGCGCTTCGTCGGGCTGAAGAACTACATCGTGATCCTCACGGACGGCGTCTGGTGGTCGCAGTTCGGCACCACGGTGCTGATCACCGTGGTCACCGTCGCGGTCGAGCTGGTGCTGGGCTTCGCCCTGGCCATGGTCATGAACAAGGCGCTCGCCTCGCTGCGCGGCATCCTCCGGACGGCGATCCTCATCCCCTACGCGATCATCACCGTGGTATCGGCGTTCGCCTGGGCCTTCGGGTTCGACGTCAACTCGGGCTTCGTGAACAACTGGTTCGGCACCGAGGGGCGGGACTGGTTCAGCCAGTTCGGCACCGCGGTCTTCGTCATCTGCCTCACCGAGATCTGGAAGACGACGCCGTTCATCTCGCTGCTCATCCTCTCGGGACTCGCCCAGGTCCCGGAGGACCTCCAGGAGGCGGCGCGCGTCGACGGGGCGACGTTCTGGCAGCGCCTGTGGCGCGTGACGATCCCGAACATGAAGGCGGCGATCATGGTGGCGCTGCTGTTCCGCACGCTCGACGCGTTCCGCATCTTCGACGCCGTGTTCATCATGACGAACGGGGCCGCGGGCACCGCGACGCTGTCGTTCGGTGCCTACGCGCAGACGATCAGCCGGCTCGAGATCGGCCTCGGCAGCGCTTACGCCGTGCTGCTCTTCCTCTCGGTGCTGATCATCTGCGTGGGCTTCATCAAGGTGTTCAAGGTCGACCTGGCCCAGGCACGAGGGGAGCGCTGAGATGTCCACCCGTGAGAAGGCGTCCTGGTACGTGGCCGGTGCCGTCATCCTCGTCTACGCGCTGTTCCCCGTGTTCTGGATCGTATCGCTCAGCTTCAAGACGCCCAGCGACCTCACGTCCGGCAAGTTCCTGCCCACGCAGTGGGTGACGGACAACTACGGCGAGATCTTCACCGGCGGGGCCTCTGACCTGTTCCTCCCGGCCCTGCGGAACTCGATCGGGATCTCGCTGATCGCCACGTTGATCGCGGTCATCCTCGCGATGTTCTGCGCGTACGCGATCGCGCGGCTCGACTTCCCGGGCAAGAAGGTCGTGCTCACGACGGCCCTGGCCGTGTCCATCTTCCCGGTCATCTCGATCGTCACGCCGCTGTTCAACCTGTGGCGCACCATCGGGCTGTACGACACGTGGCCCGGCCTCATCATCCCGTACCTGTCACTGACCCTGCCGCTGTCGATCTGGACGCTCTCGGCGTTCTTCCGCGAGATCCCCTGGGAGATGGAGCAGGCGGCCCAGGTCGACGGCGCGACGAGCTGGCAGGCCTTCCGCAAGGTGATCATCCCGCTGGCCGCTCCCGGCGTCTTCACCACGGCGATCATCGCGTTCTTCATCGCGTGGAACGACTTCGTCTACGGCATCTCGCTGACGTCGACGTCGGCGTCACGGCCCGTGCCTGCGGCGCTGTCGGCGTTCACCGGCGCCTCGCAGTTCCAGGACCCCACCGGCGGCATCTCGGCCGCCGCCGTCATCGTCACCATCCCCGTGGTCATCCTCGTCCTCGTCTTCCAGCGACGGATCGTGGCCGGCCTGACCAACGGCGCCGTCAAGGGCTGAGAAGGAGCAACCGTGTCCGGCATCACGCTGAAGAACATCGTCAAGAAGTACGGGGACGGCTTCGCGGCCGTCAACGACATCAGCCTCGACATCGCCGACGGCGAGTTCATGATCCTCGTCGGCCCGTCGGGCTGCGGGAAGTCCACGCTGCTGCGCATGATCGTCGGCCTGGAGGACATCACGTCCGGCGACATGCTCATCGACGGCGACCGGGTCAACGAGAAGGCGCCGAGGGACCGCAACCTCTCGATGGTCTTCCAGAACTACGCGCTGTACCCGCACCTGACGGTGTTCGAGAACATCGCCTTCCCGCTGCGCCTCGCCAAGGGCAGGCAGGACGAGAAGGAGGTCGAGCGGCTGGTGAACACCGCCGCCGAGATGCTCGAGCTCCAGGAGCACCTTCAGCGCAAGCCGGCGAACCTCTCTGGCGGTCAGAGGCAGCGGGTCGCGATGGGTCGTGCCATCGTGCGCAAGGCCGATGCGTTCCTGTTCGACGAGCCGCTGTCGAACCTCGACGCCAAGCTGCGTGGCCAGATGCGCACCGAGATCTCGCGGATGCAGCGGCGGCTCGGCACGACCACCGTCTACGTCACGCACGACCAGACCGAGGCGATGACCCTCGGCGACCGGGTCGCCGTGCTGAAGAAGGGCGAGCTGCAGCAGTGCGCGAGCCCGCGCGAGCTGTACGAGCAGCCGGTCAACCTCTTCGTGGCAGGGTTCATCGGCTCACCGCCGATGAACTTCCTCCCCGCGCGGCTGAAGGGCACGTCGCTCGAGCTGCCGTTCGCCACCGTCGAGATCAGCCAGGAGGTGGCCGACAAGGCGAAGGGAACCGACCTCCTCATCGCCGGCATCCGCCCCGAGCACTTCGAGGACGCGGCGGTGATGGACGAGCGGAAGGCCGATGACGGCGTGATGTTCGACGCCGATGTCGACGTCACCGAATGGCTCGGTAACGAGCTGTACGCCTACATCCCGTTCGAGGCGGACAGCCAGGTGCAGAGCAAGCTCGAGGAGCTCGACCGCGAGCTCGACGGCGAGGGCATGCGCACGCAGATGATCGTGGCGCTCGACGCCGTCAGCAGGATCAGGGAGGGCTCGACGGCGAAGCTGTGGTTCGATCCGCGCCGCATGCACCTCTTCGACCCGCAGTCGGGGGAGAACCTGACCCGTGACGAGGAGAAGGCGAAGGAGATCCAGGAGCAGAGCGAGACCGAGCGCAAGGAGTCCCTCGAGCGGGCCAAGGGCGAGGAGGACCCGATCGAGGCGTCCCGTCAGTGACGCTGGGCGCGAAGGGTCCTCGGCTACGGGACGGGGACCGCGGTGATGACGAGGTTGTCGCGGTAGCGCCGTAGCGACGCGTCGAACGGGCCGCCACAGGTCACCAGCGTCAGGCGCGGTGCGCCGTCGCGCGCGAAGAGCGCCTCGGTGGGCAGCCGGGTCTTGTCGAACGACTCGCGGCCGGTGACGACGTAGGCGAGTGAGGTCCCGTCCTCGAGGTCGACGACCACGTCGTCGCCGGGCGCTGCGATGCGCAGCGCCGCGAAGGCGCCAGGGCCGTACCGGCGCGTGTCGACGTGACCCGAGATGACCGACGAGCCGCTCGTCGAGCCGGGCGCGGGCCCGAAGCGGTACCAGCCCACGCGCGAGGGGTCAGCAGGGATCGTCATGGAACCGTCGGCCTCGACGCCGACCGGGAGCACCTCGGCGGTGACGCTGACGCCCGACGGGCCGAAGATGCGGATGCGGCGCGGCTCGGCGGCCGGGGTGGCGGTGACCGGGACGGCGACTGACCTGTCCGGGCCGGTCGAGCCCTCGGCGGGTCCTGCCCGGACCGGCTCCGGAGCGTCGGCCGGCGTCTGCGCACCGCCGACCGCGCCGAGCCCCGAGCCCTGGTCGGCGACCCGGCTGTCGGCGGCGGAGAGGCCGACGCCCACGACCGAGGCGGCCAGGAGCATGACGCCACCGGCCAGGGCTGCTACTGCTCCCTGGCCGGTGGGTCGGATGCTGGTCAGACCCGCTGTCCCGTCGTTCGACGCAGGCTGAGCACCAGGAGCGCGGCACCGGCGACGCCGGCTGCCACCCAGCCGACGGGGAACGTGGCGGCGGTCTGGCCGCCGTCACCCGAGGGCACACCGGACGGGGAGGAGTGCAGACCACTGATGGTCTGGACCGCCAGCGCCAGGTTGTCGTCGGCCGCCGAGCCCCAGGCGAAGACCAGCGTGCTGGTGCCCTCGGCCAGGGTGAGGTCGGCGGGCCCGATCACCACGGTGTCCGTGCCGGCCAGCACCACGTCGGCGGAGACGGTGCCCGCCGGGACGTCCGCGTCGGCGCTGTTCGGGTTCGTCAGCCCCGGCACCAGGACGGAGCCGCCGGCCCGCACGTCGACCGCGGGAGCGGCCGCCGTGTGGCGCACGGAGATGCGTGCCTCACCGGGGGCGACGGCGCTGACGTCGTTGACGAAGGGCGTGAGCGCCGGGTCGCCGTCCGCCGTGAGGTGAGCGACCACGGTGATGTTCGCGCCGGCCGGGACGGTCACACCGTCGGCCTTGACGACCGGGGTCGCGCTGGCGGGGTCGTCACCTGCAGCGAAGACGGCCAGGTCGTAGTCACCGGCCGGCAGCTGCAGGGGGTCGGTCAGGGTGCCGGGCGTGAAGTCGGGGATGCAGCTCGTTGCCGTTGGCGTAGACGTCGACCGTCGGGCCGGGAATCGCGTGCAGGACCGAGACGGTGGCGTTCCCGGCGCCCGCGGCGGTGGACGGCAGGGCCGCACCTCCGAGGCCGAGGGCGACGACGGCAGCGGTGGCGAGTACGCGCGCTGTGCGAAGCATGTGTGGGCTCCTCGAGAAGGGGATGTGTCAACACGCCCTTCCCCCGGACCCCTCGGTCCGGATGCACGTGTGCGCGGAAACCTGCTCCGCAGCGACGAATCCGGTCTCACATCGGGGCAGAACAGCTCCAGGTGCCCAGCTCGGTCAGCCCAGCTCGGAACGCCTCGGGGGGTCGGCGCCGGGCCGCGAGACCGTCACCGCGGCGACACGGGCCGCGTGGGCGACGACCCGCTCGAGGGCCGCGACGGAGATGGCACGCAGCGCGTCTCGGCGGTCCGCCCCCAACAGCTCCTCGGCGGCTAGACCGTCGATGAGCGCACCGCTGAAGGAGTCGCCGGCCCCCACGGTGTCGGCGACGGCGACGGTCACCTGCGGAACCTCCACGCGCCCTGCCGCGCAGAAGGCCACGGCACCCTGGCCGCCGCGGGTGACGACGACGACGGCCGGACCCCCCTCCTCGTCCGCACCCTCCAGCCAGCCCGCGGCGAGCGCCTCCGGGTCGACCCCGGGCGCCAGCCAGGCGGCGTCCTCGTCGCTGAGCTTGACCACGTCGGACTCGGTCACGAGCTGCTCGACCTCCGGCCTGACCTGCTCGGGGGTGCCGATGAGCGAGGGCCGCAGGTTGGGGTCGTAGCTGATCGTCGCGGTGTGACGTGCCTCGGCGCACCACCGGAGCACCTGGTCGGCGCCGGGGGAGAGCAGGGCCGCGATCGACCCGGTGTGCACGCACACCGTGCCGGGCGGGATCTCGGGCAGCGGGTCGGGCAGCTCCCAGTGCAGGTCGAACTCGTAGGTGGCAGCGCCACCGGCGCCGATCCTGGCCACGGCCGTCGACGTGCGGGCCTCGGTCATCGAGCCCGGGACGAGCCGGACGCCGGAGTCGGCGAGGTGGGCGGCCACCCGGGTACCCCGCGCGTCCGTGCCCAGTCGCGTCAGCAGGTGCGTGTCGTGACCCAGCCTGGCCACCGTGAGGGCGACGTTCGCGGGGCTGCCGCCCGGGTGCTCGGCAGGGGCCACCGCACCGGGTCGTTCGATGATGTCGACGAGGGCCTCGCCCACCACGGTCACCGTCGCGGTGCCGTCGCTCCCCACTGCCTACTCACCGCCGAAGTCGACGGCGGCGTAGGCACGGAGCTTGGAGAGCTTGTGCTCCGAGTCGATCACGCGGATCGTGCCCGACTTGGAGCGCATCACCAGCGACTGGGTGCGCACCGTGCCGGCGCCGTACCGCACGCCCTTGAGCAGCTCGCCGTCGGTGATGCCGGTGGCGACGAAGTAGGAGTTGTCGCTGCTCACCAGGTCGTCCGTGGTCAGGACGGCGTCCAGGTCGAGTCCGTGGTCGACGGCACGCTGGCGCTCCGCGTCGTCCGTGGGCTGCAGCCGCCCCTGCAGGACGCCACCGAGGCACTTGATCGCGCAGGCGGCGATGATCCCCTCGGGGGTGCCACCCACCCCGAGCATGAGGTCGACGCCGGTGCCGTCGCGTGCCGCCATGATCGCACCGGCGACGTCGCCGTCGGTGATGAACTTGATGCGCGCACCGGCGTCGCGGATGTCGCGTGCCAGCTCCTCGTGCCGGGGCCGGTCGAGGAGCACCACGGTCACGTCCTGGGCGGAGACGCCCTTGGCCTTGGCCAGTCGCCGGACGTTCTCCTTGACGGGCAGCCGGATGTCGACCACGTCGGCGGCGGCGGGTCCGGTGGCGAGCTTGTCCATGTAGAACACGGCGCTCGGGTCGTACATCGACCCCCGCTCGGCGACGGCCATCACGCTGATGCCGTTGGGCATCCCCAGTGCCGTCAGCCGGGTGCCGTCGATCGGGTCGACCGCGACGTCGCAGTCGGCCCCCGTCCCGTCACCGACGGTCTCGCCGTTGAAGAGCATCGGTGCCTCGTCCTTCTCGCCCTCGCCGATCACCACGACGCCGTTCATCTCCACGGTGTTGATCAGGGCCCTCATCGCGTTGACCGCGGCCCCGTCCGCCCCGTTCTTGTCGCCACGGCCGACCCAGCGGCCCGCCGCCATCGCGGCTGCCTCGGTGACCCGGACCAGCTCGAGGCCGAGGTTGCGGTCCGGCGCCTCGCGGCCGACCGCGAGGGCCTGGGGCAGCCTCGCGAGGTCGGGCACGGCGGACACCGTGAGGTCCTCGGTCGACGTGGTGGAAGCGGTTCGGTCCTGCGTCACGGGCTCACCTCTCGTGGCGGGGACGGGCCTCCGTGGGACGGAGGACGCCTGGTGCCGCTGATCGTATCGGCGTCCGGGGCTGAGACGATGGGGCCGTGAGCCAGACCCCCCCGGCCCGTCCCCGAGGACGCCAGACCGCACTCGACATGGTGCGGTCCCTGGCGGCGATCGGTGCGGCCGTCGCGGTGGTCGTGCTGCTGGTCCCGCGATCCGGCGAGCCCGTCGTCCAGCCGGTCCAGCTCGACGCCGCGGTGGCTTCGGCGGAGGCCGCCGGCGACGTCCCGGTGGTGGAACCCGCTCTCGACGACGCCTGGCAGCTCACCAGCGCGCGGCGCGAGCCACCGACGGGCCAGGTCCCCGCGACGTGGCACCTCGGCTACCTCAGCCCGGACGAGGAGTACGTCGGCCTCGAGGTGACCCGCGAGTCCTCGCCTCCGTGGGTGCAGGACGCGACGACCGACGGCCAGGAGACGACGACCCTCGACGTCGCGGGCCGGACGTGGACCGTCTACTCCTCCCCGGACGGGCGGACCAGCCTGCTGCTGGAGCAGCCCGACCTCGTGATCGTCGTCACCGGGTCGGCGGTGCTCGACGAGCTCGCGGTGATGGCGGAGGCGGCTCTGGACGGCGCGCCGTAGCCGGCGTGACGGACGTCCTAGGCGTCGGGGTCGTCGCCTCGGGCGGCGTCCAGCCGCTCGCGGGCACCGTCCAGCCACTGCTGGCAGCGGTCGGCGAGCGCCTCACCGCGCTCCCACAGGGCCAGTGACTCCTCCAGGGGGACGCCACCGGACTCGAGCTGCTGGACCACGCCGAGCAGCTCGTCACGGGCCTGCTCGTACGTCAGGGAGGCGGAGTCCACGGCGTCGTCCACGCCGGGCGAGGTGCTGGTCTTCGACGTGTCGGACGAGGGCATGGCCGTCACCCTACGAGCCCGACCCGACGACGGAGCGCCCCGACACCTCGGCGGCGATCTCGCCACCGGCGACCGTCACCCGCAGGACGTCCCCCACGGCGACCTGGGACGGGTCGCGGACCACAGCCCCTGCGGAGGTGCGCACCACGGCGTAGCCCCGCTCGAGGGTGGCCAGCGGCGACAGGGCCCTGACCTGGCTGCGCAGGTGCCCGACCTGGTCGCCCGCGCGGTCGAGCCGCGCCGTCACGGCCCGGCGGGCGCGCTCGCGGGCGGCGGCGACAGCCTGCGACTGCTCCGACAGCCCCCGCGCGGGGTCGGCCAGCACCGGACGCGCACGCACCGCGTCCAGGCGGGACTGCTCCGTGTCCAGGCGGGCGGTGACGAGCCGGCGCAGCCGGTCGCGGGCGGCGAGGACCGCAGCCTGCTCGTCGGCGACCGCCGGGACGACGAGCTTGGCCGCGTCGGTGGGGGTGGACGCCCGGGCGTCGGCCACGAGGTCGAGCAGGGGCGCGTCCTCCTCGTGGCCGATCGCGCTGACGAGTGGGGTGCGGCACGCGGCGGCGGCGCGGACCAGCGCCTCGTTGCTGAAGGGCAGCAGGTCCTCAAGCGCCCCACCACCTCGCGCGACCACGATCACCTCGACGCGTGGGTCGCCGTCCAGGTCCGCCATCGCGGCGCACACCTGCTCGACGGCCGCCGTCCCCTGCACCGCCACCCGGCGCACCTCGAAGGCGACCGACGGCCACCGCCTGGTGGCGTTGACCACCACGTCGCGCTCCGCCGCGCTGTCACGACCGCACACCAGGCCCACCACCGCGGGCGCGAACGGCAGCGGCCGCTTGCGGTCGCTCGCGAACAGCCCTTCCGAGGCGAGCAGGCGCCGCAGGTGCTCGACCTGGGCCAGGAGCTCCCCGACCCCCACCGGGCGGATGTCGGTGACCTGGAACGACAGCGTCCCGCGCTTCTCGTAGAACTCCGGAGCGCACCGGACGACGACCCTGGCCCCCTCCACCAGCGGAGCCACCATCTGGTCGACCACCCGCCGCGGGGCCTTCATCGACAGGGACATGTCCACGACCGGGTCGCGCAGCGTGAGGAACACCGTCGGGCCGTCCCCGCGCCGGGTGACCTGCACCACCTGGCCCTCGACCCACAGCGCGGGCATCTTCGAGACGTAGGCGGAGACCTTGCTGGTCAGGACGCGCACCGGCCACGGCGTCTCGGGCGTGGTCTCACCCGCCGTCGCCGGGAGCGGCGGCCGGCGACCGTGCTGCGGAGGAGCGGTCATGCGCCCGACCTTACGATGGGGTGGTGACGTCGACCCACGAGCCAGAGACCCAGTCCGTGCCGTCCGCCGAGATCGGCGGCGCCGGCCGTCGCGTGCTGCTGGCCGCGCCACGCGGCTACTGCGCCGGCGTGGACCGCGCGGTGGTGGCGGTGGAGAAGGCCCTGGAGCACTACGGCCCGCCGATCTACGTGCGCAAGGAGATCGTGCACAACAAGCACGTTGTCTCGACCCTCGAGCGGCGCGGGGCGATCTTCGTGCACGAGACCGACGACGTGCCCGAGGGCGCGACCGTGATCTTCTCGGCACACGGCGTCTCCCCGGCCGTCCACGCGGCGGCTGCCGTCCGGCAGCTCAAGACGATCGACGCCACCTGCCCGCTTGTCACCAAGGTGCACAAGGAGGCCGTCCGGTTCGCCGGCGCGGACTACGACATCCTGCTGATCGGCCACGAGGGCCACGAGGAGGTCGAGGGCACCGCGGGTGAGGCGCCCGACCACGTGCAGCTCGTCGACGGACCGGACAGTGTCGACACGGTCACCGTCCGTGACCCGGAGAAGGTGGTCTGGCTCTCCCAGACCACCCTGTCCGTCGACGAGACGATGGAGACGGTTCGCCGTCTGCGGGAGCGGTTCCCGTCGCTGCAGGACCCGCCGAGCGATGACATCTGCTACGCCACGCAGAACCGCCAGGTGGCCGTGAAGAAGATCGCTCCGGAGGCCGACCTGGTGATCGTCGTCGGGTCCGCCAACTCGTCGAACTCGGTGCGGCTCGTCGAGGTCGCACTCGAGCACGGCGCGCGGTCGAGCTACCGGGTCGACCACTCCGGCGAGATCGACGAGGCCTGGCTGGACGGCGTCACCACGGTCGGCGTCACGTCCGGCGCCTCGGTGCCCGAGGTGCTGGTGCGCGACGTGCTGTCGTGGCTGGCCGAGCGCGGCTACGCCGACGTCGAGGAGGTGCGCACCGCGGAGGAGGACCTGCTGTTCTCGCTGCCGAAGGAGCTGCGCCGGGACCTGAAGACGTCACCGCCGGCGTCAGCCTGCTCGACGACCTGACCGGCCCCGTCGTCGCCTGTGTCGCCGTCGTCGATCAGCTCGACGGCGGTGAGGGGACGCACCGGCGTCTGGACCACTGAGGGCGCGACCAGGTCGCTGTCGGTGACCTCGAGGTCGTGCAGGCGGCGGGCGCTGACGAGCACGCGCCGCTCCAGGCTGCCGACCAGGCCGTTGTAGTCCTCCACCGCCCGGTGCAGCGTCCGGCCGAGCTTCTCGACCGACCCACCGAGCCCGGCCAGCCGCGAGTAGAGCTCGCGGCCCAGCTCGAACACCTCCCGCGCGCTGCCGGTGAGGGCCTCCTGCTGCCACGTCAGCGCCACCGTGCGCAGCAGCGCCAGCAGCGTGGTCGGCGTCGCCAGCACCACCCGGCGCGCCATCGCGTGCTCGAGCAGGGCGGGGTCGGCGTCGCACGCCGCCGCGAGGAACGACTCGCCCGGCACGAAGCACACGACGAGCTCGGGGGTGGTCGTGAAGGCCGTCCAGTAGCGCTTGTCCGCCAGCGCGTCGACGTGCGCGCGCAGGGCCCGGCCGTGGGCGACCTGAGCGGCGTGCCGACGCTGCGCCGACGCCTCCGGGGCCTCGCCGTCGTGCTCCGCCTGGGACGCCTCGAGGAACGCCGCGAGCGGTGCCTTGGCATCCACCACGACGAGCTTCTCGCCTGGAAGGCGGACGACCGCGTCGGGGCGGACGGTGGCGCCGCTGTCGTTGCGACCGGTCACCTGGGTGTCGAAGTCGACCCGGGCGAGCATCCCCGCGTGCTCGACGACGCGACGCAGCTGCACCTCACCCCAGGCGCCGCGGACGTTGGGGGAGCGCAGCGCCCCCGCGAGGGCGCCGGTCTGGCGACGCAGCGCCTCCTGGGTGTCCTGCACGGCCAGCAGCTGCGGCGTCGAGGCGTCCCCACTGCACCGAGCGCTCGCGCTCCAGCTCCCCGACGTGCCGCTCCACCCTCGCGAGGCTCGACGTCAGGGGCGCCAGGGCCAGCGCCAGGTCGGTGTCGTCGTCCGCGTCGTCGCCGAGCTCGTCGACCCGCAGCCGCAGCAGGTCGCGCTCGGTCACCAGCGCGGAGTGCCGGGCGGTGGCAGCGGTCCGCACGGCCCAGGCCGCCACCGCCGCGCCCGAGGGCGGCACCGACGAGGAGGCTGAGCAGCACGGTCAGGGCGAGGTCCATGGTCACGACCGTGGCAGCCGCCACCGACAATGAACGGGTGGACACCACTGACACGCCGGGCGGTGCCGCCGGTACGCGAGCCAACCGCTGGATCGCCGAGACCGGGGGAACCCGCGGCCCCGAGTACGCCGAGCGCTTCGCCGAGCTCGCCCGGAGCGGCGCGGACGTGCACGGCGAGGCGAGCTTCGTCGACCGGCTGCTCACCCGCGGCAGCCGCGTGATCGACGCGGGGTGCGGCACCGGCCGGATCGCGATCGAGCTGGCCCGCCGCGGTCACCGGGTCGCCGGCGCCGACCTCGACGCCTCGATGCTGGCCCAGGCACGCGCGGCGGCACCCGACCTCAGGTGGGTGGAGGGTGACCTGCTCGCCGTCGACCCGGCACACCTCGGCGTGCCTGCGGACTGCGTGCTGATGGCCGGCAACGTGATGGTCTACCTGACGCCCGGCACCGAGGCCGCGGTGGTCGAGCGGGTCGGGGGGTGGCTCGCGCCGGACGGCCTGCTGGTGGTCGGTTTCGCCGCCGACCGCCACGTCTCGACCGGCGACCACCGGGCATGGTGCGCGGCAGCGGGCCTCACCGAGGTCGCCGCCTACGGCGGCTGGGACGAGGAGCCTCTCGGCGGCGGAGGGGATGCGGCGTACGCGGTGCTCGTCCACCGCCGGTAGGCTCTGCTCCCCGTGGCCCTCACCATCGGCATCGTCGGACTCCCCAACGTCGGCAAGTCCACCCTCTTCAACGCCCTGACCAAGAACGACGTGCTCGCGGCGAACTACCCGTTCGCGACGATCGAGCCCAACATCGGGGTCGTCCCGCTGCCGGACCCGCGCCTCGCGCGGCTCGCGGAGATCCACGGCAGCGCAAGGATCCTGCCCGCGACGGTGTCGTTCGTCGACATCGCGGGCATCGTCCGCGGCGCGCAGCGAGGGGGAGGGGCTCGGCAACAAGTTCCTCGCCAACATCCGCGAGGCCGACGCGATCTGCCAGGTGATCCGCGCGTTCGAGGACACCGACGTGGTGCACGTCGACGGCAAGGTCGACCCGGGCTCCGACATCTCGACGATCCACACCGAGCTCATCCTCGCCGACCTGCAGACCCTCGAGAAGGCGATCCCCCGCCTCGAGAAGGAGGTCAAGGGACGCAAGGCCGACGCCGCCCTGCTCGAGTCGGCGCGCGCCGCCCAGACCGTCCTGGACGCGGGGCGAGACCCTCTTCTCCGGCGGCAAGGACATCGACCCCGCGCACCTGCGCGAGCTGCAGCTGCTCACCACCAAGCCGTTCATCTACGTCTTCAACGTCGACACCGACCACCTGTCGGACGAGTCGCTGAAGGACACGCTGCGCGCCCTGGTCGTCCCCGCCGACGCGATCTTCCTCGACGCCAAGACCGAGTCCGAGCTCGTCGAGCTGGACCCCGAGGAGGCCGCGGAGCTGCTCGCGTCGCATCGGCCAGGACGAGTCGGGGCTGGACCAGCTGGCCCGCGTCGGCTTCGAGACCCTCGGCCTGCAGACCTACCTCACCGCCGGCCCCAAGGAGTCGCGCGCCTGGACGATCCGCAAGGGCTGGACCGCGCCCCAGGCCGCGGGTGTCATCCACACCGACTTCCAGCGCGGCTTCATCAAGGCCGAGGTGGTCTCGTTCGGCGACCTGGACGATGCGGGCTCGATGGCCGAGGCGAAGTCCCGCGGACACGTGCGCATCGAGGGCAAGGACTACGTGATGGCCGACGGTGACGTCGTGGAGTTCCGTCCGCAGCCTTCCTCGTGCGGTCCTCGGCGGTCGGCCAGAGGTGGGCGTAGGTGTTGAGGGTCGTCGTCGCCTTCGAGTGACCGAGCGAGCGCTGGACGGTCACGACGTCGCACCCGGCGGCGATGAGTCCCGAGGCGTAGAAGTGCCGCAGGTCGTGGAGCTTGATGCCGGTCGAGCCCGGCGTCGCGCAGCGTCTTGCGCCACCAGTAGCTGACGGTGTTCTGGTGCGGCGGGTCGTCGCCGTCCCCGGCGAAGAGCCACCGATCCTTGCCGGTGGTGCCGTGAGCGGCGACGTGCTCGGAGAGGCACGGCGACGAGGCTTTCGGCGAGGTAGACGACGCGCTCCGACCCGTACTTCGGCGCCCGCACGTCGATCGCCCCGCCGTTGACGCGCTGAACCTGGCGGGAGACCTTGAGCGACCTGCGGAGGAAGTCGACGTCGCCGAGCTGGACGCCGGCCGCCTCGCCCAGCCGCAGACCCGCGAACGCGCAGAGGGCGATGAACGGCCGGAACCGTTCGTCGGCCACGGCCATGAGCTGCCCGACGTCCTCGGGGGTGGGGATCGACATGGCGACGTCCGCGCGACGGCCGCGGGGGAGGCGCACTGCGTCGGTCGGGTCGGCGCCGATCACCCGGTCCTTGACCGCGGCGCGGAACACCGACCTGACATTGACGTACCGCGTCTTGATCGTGCCGGGGGCGAGCCCGGCGGCGTCCATCTGCTTGATCCAGGTCTCGACCTCCGAGCGCCGGACCTGCTTCATCGGCTTCCCGGCGAAGGGCACGGTTCTGGCCGCGAGCGACATCGCGAGCACAGTGCCGGGTGCCCAGACCTGGCGGGCCGACCACTCGCCGAAGAACGCCGCGAACGTGATCCGGCCGGCCTGGGGATCCGCGTACGTGCCGGTCACGACGGCGGAGGTGACATGGTCGAGCCACCGCTGGGCGTCGATCTTGCGATCGAAGTGTTGCGAGTGCTCCTTGCCGGACTCGTCGCGGTACCGGGCGCGCCACTTGCCGTTGTCTCGCTTGGCGATGTTTCCCGCCATGATGATGCTCCTTCCGGGATCGCTCCATCGTCTCTCCGAGATCTGACGGTGGGCAGTCTTAGCGGTGGTTCTGTGGACCGTTGGTCTGCTCGCTGAGCCAGAGGATGAGATCGGCGCGCCAGTACCGGACGTGGCGGCCGAGCTTGAAGCTGCGCGGCCCGGACCCAAGGTGGCGCCAGTAGCGCAGGGTGCCCTCAGGCACCCGGAGGAAGGCGCAGGCCTCCTGGAGGGTGAGCATCTCGTCCCCGGCGTTCTGTGGGCGAAGGGTGGGGTGGTGTTGTGCGGTCATCGTGGCGCTCCTCGTGATCAGTGGCGGTGAGTGTCGGCTCACGCCGGTCATCATGGGAGGGGGTTGTACCCGCCTTCGTGCCCGCCTGAGGCTTCGAGGGGGAGGTACGAAGGGGGGGCCTTGGCATCGCCGCAGGTCAGGGCACGTCCCCCCGAAAGTTCAGAAAAAGTTGTCAACGCCCGACCGAGAGGCCCTTGAGCCCCGACTGACGTGGCGGGCCGTGCTGTTGTTCCCGCTCTCGATGCCGTCGTTCCCGGGCCGGTGTCGGCGCTTCAGGTCGCAGCGCGGGTCCGTACCGTTCGATGTCCTCGAGGGCGGCGTCGCGGGCGCGGGAGGGGCCGAGGTCGGACCGGTTGCGCGCGAACGCGTCGACCCACTGCTGCTTGGCGTCTTCGAGGGTCTCGGCGACCAGGTGCGCCGTGTTGCCGGCTCGGCCGCGGGTCATGGAGACGTACGCCGCTGCGGCGCCGGTGGTCTCGGTCAGGGCGACGTGAGCGCGGGCGACGGTCTCGCCCTGGGCTCCGTGGACTGTCGTGGCGTAGGCGAGCTCGACGTGCTCGCGCGCGTACTCAGCCGGGACGACCTGGTCTCGTCCCCGACCATGCAGGACCACGGAGCCGTCGCCGCCCACGCCAGTGATCGTCCAGGTCTGTCGGTTCGCGACGCGAAGGTCGGGGACGTTGCGGCGCGTCGCGACCCGGTCGCCGACCGTGAGGGTCTCGCCGCGACTGGTGGTCACCGTCGGCCGGCCTCCAGCCAGGGGATCACGGTCGTTGCGCTGCGCGCGGATGGCGGCGTTGAGGTCAGCCACCTGCTCGCGGGTGTCGGCCATGACGAGGTCGCCCGATGCACCGAGCCGCGCGAGTGCTGCTGTCCGCTCGACGTCGGAGGAGTGCACGATGATCTCACCGCGGGCGAGGAGGGCGTCGAATACGTCATCGCTCAGGTAGCCCTCTCGCATCCGGAGGCTCAGGATGGCGTAGGCCGGGTCGGTGAACCGGCGCACGGTGTCGAGGGTGACCACCGTGGCCGGGTCCGCGTAGGCGACGGCGTGATCGAGGACGCCGCCGCGGCCGACGGCCGGGAGCTGATGGCGGTCCCCCATGAACGCGACCCGGGCGCCGGCTTCGTCGGCGACCGTGAGGAGCGCACGGGCGGTGTCCTGGTCGAGCATCCCGGCCTCGTCGACCACGAGCAGGTCCCCGGGTCGAAGGGCTGCCGACTCGCAGGGTCCGGGGTCGGACTGTCGGGACCAGTGCCCGTCGTCATCCCAGCGCCAGCCGTGTTGGCAGATCAGCCACGCGGCGGAGTGTCCCTCGGCGCCGGTCTCACGCGCGGCGACGTCCGCGGCCTTCATCGTCGGGGTCACCACCACCAGTCGCCGACCGTGGTACGCCAGCTGCTGTCGGACCGAGCGCAGCACGGTGGTCTTGCCTGCTCCGGCGGCTCCCTCGACTACCACGAGGGGCGCGGTGCTCGTCAGCGCGCCGACGGCGTCGTGATGGACGGAGTCTTCCTGATGCGGATCGAGGCTGTCGG
>CAWJMD010000002.1:0-323166 GCA_963843835.1 uncultured Actinomycetota bacterium | reverse complement strand
GTGTAGACCGCGGTCCGGTGGGCGCGGCGCCATCAACTAACCGCCTGCAAGCATCGCCGGGTCGAACACCTCAGGTAGCTGGCTCCTGGGTTCAGCGCCGCCGACGACGTCCAACTCGAAGGGCGGGCCCGAGTCCTGTTGGCGCCACTGACCAGGAGGGACGACGACCCACTGGCCAGTCTCTCGGCCATCACCGAACGTGAAGGGTTCGAGAAACAGGATGTAGCGGTCGCCAGCCACCAGCGGGCCGCCGGATCGGACCACGCGACCGACGTTGACCACCTCGTCGCGGAACTTCGCGAGTCCATCGACGCCGGCCCCGACTGCAGCACGAGTTCGACCGAGCGGGGCTGCCGTGACCTGGGCGACGCAAGGGAAACCCGGATGGAACAACCACCGCGACACGGTCCGGTACCAGGCGATCGCCCGCGGACCGGTTCGTGGGAGCAGCCGCGCTCGCTGACGAGTAGCCAGCGCGTCCGCGAGGCGTAGGCTTCGTCGGCCTGGCCGGGCGGCCGGCCGACGACAGAGGGGAACAGGCGATGACTGTGAGGATGACCACGATCGGTCGGACGTTGGCGGTGGCCGTCGTGTCCGCGGGACTGTGCCTCACGGCGTCCACGGCCACTGCCGTCGACGGGTGGGTGTCCAGCTCGTCGAGCAACGGCAAGGGCTGGGGCGGGAGCCACATCGACTTCACCGGGTCACGCTCGGTCGACTTCGGACGCACCGAGCTGAACGACCTCGTCTGCGACGGCAAGAAGGTGTGGATCATCCACTGGATCTCCCCCTACCAGGACGGCGCCTTCTTCAACGTCGGTCAGACCGGTCGCCAGGACTGCGAGACCGACAAGGTCTACCGGTTCGACGGGCCCCAAGTCACGCACCCGGATCCGATCCGACGAGCAGCCATCAGCGTTTGCTACGGGGAGTACTCGATCGACAACTGCTCGGCGCTGATCAAGCGCGACAACGGGCACAACTGACGTAGATCCGCGCCTGCGGCGCGGCGTCGTCGAGCCGCACCTGTGCCGGCCCCGCAAGTTCGCGGCACTCCCAGGCTGACCGGCCCGCTTGTCCGTCTCGACGGCGTGCCGTCGCCGACGCGGACCCCGCGACTCCGAGGCAGACCGTCCACAGTGCGCCAGCGTCGCAACGCCGCGTAGGCGCGGTGACTCTGCGGCATGATATCGTCAGATATCTGGAGGTGGTCATGTGGCCGACGTTCTGATCCGAGACCTGTCCGACGCGGTCCTTGCGGGCGTGGATGCGCACGCTGCGCGGCTCGGCCTGTCCCGCGTGGAGTACATCCGTCGCCGGCTCGCAGCCGACGCCGCCTCAGTTGACGACTCCGTCTCGGTCGCCGACCTGTCTGCGTTCGGCGACCTGGCCGGCGACCTGAGCGACCCCGAGGTGATGGGCGCCGCGTGGCGGTGACGCAGTGGCTCGCCGACAAGTCCGCCCTGGTGCGGCTCGGCGCGAGCCCGGACGCGCCGACCTGGGCCGAGCGGATTGAGCGTGGGCTCGTCCGGGTCACCACGGTGACGCGGCTGGAGATCGGTTACTCCGCCCGCAGCTGGCAGGACGCCCAAACGATGCTCACACGCCCCCCGTTGTCTTCGATGCCGGTGGAGCACCTCACGCCCGCGACCGAGGACCGCGCTGTAGAAGTCCAGCTGCTCCTGGCACGAGAGGGGCATCACCGCGCACCATCGATCCCCGACCTCGTCATCGCTGCAGCTGCGGAGCTCGCAGGACTCACCGTGCTCCACCAGGACAAGGACTTCGAGCTCATCGCCGGCATCACCGGACAACCCCTCGAGCGCCTGACCGCGTAGCCGCGCTCCGTCATCTGCCCCACTCCGCCGCCTGCAGAGCGTGTGGCGACGTTGCGGCCGTCTAGCGTCATGCGTTCCAGGTGCCAGCCGCGTCAGCGGCGCGTGGTCTGAGCCCGGCGCAGGTCGCCGCGCGAGGTGACCCATGTCCACGACCACGCTGCTGCCGTACGAGCCGGCGACGATGTCGACCGCTCAGCTGGCGGCGGTCTCCTACCTGGCCCGGTACTCCGGGCGCACCCACCACCTGTACAGCTTCCAGCTCGCTCGGTGGTTCACCTGGTGCCAGACCCACGGGCTGGACCCGCTGGTCGGGATCCAGCGAGCTCACGTCGAGCTCTACATCCGACACCTCGGCGAGGCGGGGCTGATGGACTCCTCGGTTGTCACCTCGATGCACGCTATCCGCGGCTACTTCCGGTTCGCTCACATCGACGGGCTCATCCCGTCCGATCCGGCGGTGTACGCGCGCCTGCCGAAGGTTCGCCGGGACGAGTCCCGCACCCACGGGCTCGACCGGCTCGAGCTCATCCGGTTCCTCCAGGTCGCCCAGACCCTGACCGTCCACCACGGCGCCCTGGCTTACCTGCTCGGCATCAACGCCCTGCGCGCCTCCGAAGCGTGCGCCGTGCGAATCGAGGACTACGCCGACACCCTGCGCGGACACCGCGTCCTGCACCTGGTCGGCAAGGGCAACAAGCCCGCGACCATGCCGATCACGGTCCCGGTCCTGCGCGTCCTGGAAGCCTGCCGCGGCCAGCGCAGCAGCGGCCCGCTCGTATTGCGTCCGCTGTCCGGCAACCCGATCGACCGACGCGACGCCTACCGCATGGTCGCCCGCATCGCCAAGGCCGCGGGCATCCCCCGCCACATCAGCCCCCACTCACTACGCCACGCCGCCATCACCAACGCCCTGGACGCCGGCGTCCCCCTGCGCGACGCCCAGATCCTCGCCCGCCACGCCGACCCCCGCACCACCCAGCACTACGACCGCGCCCGCGGCAACCTCGACCGACACGGCGTCCACTTCCTCACCGCCTACGTCGCCGGCGTCTGAGCACCCTCGCCGCGCCGCGAGACCGGTCAGTACATATCAAGGGAGGTGTTCAACACCTTCGCGGCCACGTGTAGACGGTTTCGTCTACACGAGCTACCGTTGGTGCATGGCCGAGACCACGACGATCCGCATCACCAGGGACACGCACGCACGGGTCGTTCGCTTGGCGGCCGAACGACACGAAACGATCGATGAGACGGTGCGCCACGCTCTTCGCGCGCTTCGCCAGGACGCCATGGCCAGCGACCTCGCCGACAACCTCACGCAGGATGAGACGGCGTGGCTCGATGCTGACGCCGGGTGACGTCGTCCAGCTCGACCTCGGTACCCCGGCCGGAAGCGAAGCCGGCTTGCGTCGCCCGGCCATCGTCGTGACCGCATCACGGATACTGAACGGTGGCCCCAACGTCGTGCAGGTCGTGCCGTTGACCCGAACTGTTCGCGCGAGCAGCACGGAGATCCCGATCGACCCCGATGAAAGCAATCGCCTCACGGCGCGTTCTGCGGCGCAGTGTCAGCACGTGCGCTCGGTGGCCACAACACGCATTCATCAGCGCCTGGGCAATGTGGGCCCCATCGTCCTCGGCGAGGTCCGCGAGACCCTGGCCCTGCTCTTGGACCTCTAGCTGTACTCACCCGTGACGCGGTGACCTAACCCATGTCGCCGCAAAGAGCTCAAGCAGGGCGACCTGAGGGACGTGACACGCGGCGCTGCCGCGATGGCATGCTCGGCTCATGTCGCACCGGTCCGGCGGAACGAGCGAGCTGGAGGCTCTCGCGCGCCTGCTCCGCAGCGAAACGCGGTTGACAGCCGCATTGGCGACCTTCTTGGCCGCCCGATGACGTCCGGCCACGCCGGCGGGTGGATCGCGGCACGCACCTTTGACATCGCACTCGAGACCTCAGCTTCCGCGGCCGCAATCGATGGCCGGTCCGCATGGGCCCGCTTGCCGGCAGGACGACGAATGTGAAGTGGTACCTCAAGCGCGAGGGCTTGCTTGATGTGACGAGGTCACCAGCGCTCGACTACTACCTTGTGCTGGCCGGCCCGAAGGCGACGGCACGGGATTCCACGAGCTTGCGGCCGTGGGTCATCTCGTCGGTTCACCTCTTCGACGCGCAGCAGCTACTTGCAGAGCTGGAGCGTCGCAACATCAGGATAGGTGTAGCCACCAGTGTCACGGAACCACACTGGAGGGCGGCTGAGATCTACCCGACGCCAGAGAACCAACTGCTGCCTTTGACGCAAGCCCAGCGGAACCAACTGGCGCGATTCTCCTAGCCAGTCCGGCGGCCAGGCCAGCGTCTTACCGCGGCGAGCCCGCGCATCGCGTTCGGACGCCGCTCGCGGTTGGTGCGCACCCCTGACACAACTCAGGCACCGGCCCCGTCTTGCGTCCCTGTCAGCGTTAGCTCCCGCGCACGAACCGCCGGTCCGTGAAGCTGATTCCGAACGGGTCCGACGCAGGGCGGTACGGCACGACCAGGCGGGACGGCCCGCCCGGGGTGTGGACGAGCAGCTCGAGCAGGAGCGTGTCCGCCGCCCCCAGCCTCGGGGGTGACAACACGTCCCCGGTTGCGTGCTGGCCGGCGAGGAGCGATTGCGGCTCCCCCGGGATCGGTACCGGCGGTGAGGCGAGCTCCGCTACGGCTCCGACGCGGACGTCGACCTGACCCGGGCCGTCGTTGTGCACCGTGACGTCGGCCTGCCGGTCCTCCCCGGTCGGGGCGAGCTGGACGGACGCTCGGATGCCAGCGAAGTGCCCCATGACGTGCCGGGGGATCTCGAGCACGAGCGCTGCACCGGGCTCGGCATAGTCGCTACGCGTGAACTCGGGGATGCGCGCGCGGACGGGATCGCCGGACATGTAGAGGGGGGCGAGGAGGGACCAGATCGCGCCGTGGTCATCGACCATCGCCTTCAGCCGGAGGTGGACGCCGCCCGGTCCGAACAGCGAGTCGCGCTGCTGGGCGACGCGTGCGCGGTCACGCGCTCCGAAC
The DNA here is from genome assembly GCA_963843835.1 of uncultured Actinomycetota bacterium. GTDB lineage: Bacteria > Actinomycetota > Actinomycetes > Actinomycetales > CAWJMD01 > CAWJMD01. The sequence goes on along the minus strand of CAWJMD010000002.1, from coordinate 318,273 downwards.
ACGAGCTCCTCCGGTCCGGTCTTCCCCCGCAGGGCGCGGTAGCCGTCGGCGAGCGCCCCCGCTGCCTGCGCCGCGGCGGCGTGCTGGACCACGATCGTGTGCTCCAACGCGACGACCGCTCGTCGGAGCGTGTTCTTCCCCACGATGAGGTCACCGCGGGCGAGAGACACCAACGCCCCGTACGCGTCCAGGACGGAGGTCAGATGCCCGTCGCCCCCCACGAACTGCAGCGCTTCGCTGAACTTGTCGTCGGCGCGGTCGAGCTTGCGCGCGACCTGATCACGCGACAGGTCAGGGCGCGTGGCCTCGAACAGGTCACGCACGCCACCTTCGAGCGGCCCTCGCCACCGCGACTCCTTGTATTCGGCGAACTCGCGCTCAAGCTGCTCCAGCGCAGCTGCGGTCCGGTCCGGCGGCGCAAGCGCAGCCCCGACCACCTTCGTCGCCAGCTCCGAGGCGATGCCTCCCGCCGTCCCGCCGCCGACGGCGGCATCGACGAGCAGGCCGAGCGCCTTGACCGCGCCCGCCGTCAAGGCGACTTCCAGCACCATCCGAGCTCCCTCCGACGCAGACCGTCACCGCCGAGCCCGCTCAGCATGACGGCCACGGTGCAAAGCAGCGCCACTCCGGCACGACCGATGTCGAGGACCAGACGGACGGGTCACCACGCACCGGGCAATCTGCCGCGATGATCTCGCAGACGACGAGGCGGAGCCACCAGTCGGCGCCAGGCACAACAACGATCTGCCACACGGAGGCAGACGGCAGCGGACCTGATCGGAGTGGTCCGCACCAGACGACTGGCGGTTCCGGGATGATCGGGGCGGTCGCCGGGTCAATCGAGCACCGACGTACTCGCCGAGCTCCTCCCCGGCGGTGCAGCAGGATGGCGGCGCGTCCCACCGCCGCTTGCGCAGCGCAAACCGCCAATTGTGATGTCCAGGCCCGTGGTCGAGTTCGTGGAGCGACACAACGCTCGATTCGCACGCCAGGAGCCCCGCACCGGTTGGGGTACGGGGCTCCGACGTGGATTGGTGCGTCAGAAGCGCTTAATCACGCTGATGTTGTTCGGCCATGAGCCGTGGAGGGTCCCGATCTTGGCGGTCTGCGAGATGCCCCACCCCTCTTGTCCGCCGATGTTCCGGTAGACACCCCAGATCGAGCCAGTCCGGTTCCACAGACTCTCAATGTTGTTGTCCATTCCCACGGGACCGTAGCCATCCGACAAGTCGGGGTCGCCGACCTGGTACTGGGCGATGGTTCCGGTGCCGTTCGTTCCCGTGAAGGCACAGAAATAGCCGGGCTGGCAGCGATCCCAGCCTGTCGCCGCCTGCGCCGGCGCCGGTGCGGCCACCGCCATCAGCAACGCGGCCGCAGCCACCGGGACGCTTGCCTTGAATACCTTCATCCGAAACCCCTCAGATCATGGACGGTGCGGATGCACCCCCCTCGCCACGAACTTCAGTGGAACAGTATTGACCCGTGCGATGGAGTGGACGGCAATCCCACCAGAGCGGCGAGTTGACCGGGGATGACCCGTGCGCTGCACGCTCATGACCCGTGCCAGAGAGCCCTAGGCCGTGGGCTCATGCCCGGTGGAACGTCCTCGGCGAAGAGCGGGCTCGGGATCTCAGCCCTACGCATGGCCTTGGGCCAGTCGATCCATCGCGGACGGGAGAGTCGTACTTCGGGACGGTTCTCGTGGGGTCGACACCCAGGCGCCACGGAGGGAGGCCGCCTACGACGAGATCCCCCGCAGCACCAGCTCCGCCAACGCCGCGTACGCCTCCGCGTCCTCGATCCCGGTGCGCGCGTGCACCTCTCGCTGCTGGATGCGGACCATCTGGGCCGACACGAGGTCGGCGACGAAAGCCGCTGACACCGCCCGGAACTCCCCGGCGCGCACCCCCTCGGCGATCAGCTCGCCGACCCGCTGCGCAGCGATCGCAGTGTTGCGGCGGTAGACCTCACGCCCTGGCGCGAACGACTCCAGGTCCGCGAAGAAGGCGTCAGACGCCGGTGCAAGCTCCGCGGCGACCGCCCGCAGGTACGCGTCCACCCTCGCCCTCGAACCGCCCACCCTCGCCAGGGAGCCCTCAACCCGCTCGGCGGCTCGACGAAAGAAGTGCACCGCGACGGCGCGCGACAGCTGCTCCTTGCTGCCGGCCAGCTGGTACAGCGTCGACTTCGAGCACCGCAGCCGCGCCGCCAGGTCGTCGAGGGTGAACCGCGCGAAGCCCTCGGCGAGGAACAGCTCGACGAGGTCGTCGAACAGCTCCTGCCGCCGTGCGGTGGCGGCGGGCGCCCCCGCGGTCACCACGTCACTTCGGCGCCATGCGGATGGCGCCGTCGAGCCGGATCACCTCGCCGTTGAGCATCGGGTTCTCGACGATGTGGCGCACCAGAGCGGCGTACTCGGAGGGCCGTCCCAGTCGCGAGGGGTGGGGCACCTGGGCGCCGAGCGAGTCCTGCGCCTCCTGCGGCAGCCCGGAGAGCATCGGGGTCTCGAACAGGCCGGGGGCGATCGTCATCACTCGGATCAGCGAGGACGCCAGCTCTCGGGCGATGGGCAGGGTCATGCCGACCACACCACCCTTCGACGCCGCGTAGGCGGCCTGCCCGATCTGGCCGTCGAACGCCGCGGCGGACGCCGTGTTCACCACCACGCCTCGCTCACCCTCGACAGGCTCGGTCTCCATCATCGCCGCGGCCGCGAGGCGGATCACGTTGAACGTGCCGACCAGGTTGATCCGCACGACGGTGTCGAACGAGTCCAGCGGCAGAGGGCCCTTGCGCCCCACCACCTTTCCCGGGGTCGCGACGCCGGCGCAGTTGACGACGACGCGCAGCGGCCCGAGCGTCGTCGCGGTCTCGACAGCGGCCGCGACGGCCGCCTCGTCGGTGACGTCGGTCGGCACGAAGACCGCGCGGTCTCCGAGGGCGTCGGCGACCTCCTGACCGGGCGAGGACGGCAGGTCGACGACCACGATGCGGGCACCTGCTTCCGCGAGCGCCTCGACGCTGGCCCGCCCCAGTCCGCTGCCGCCTCCGGTGACCAGGGCCACCGCTCCGTCGATCTGCACGTCGTCTCCTCGTCCTCGCCGATGGAACTCATGTCAGTACTGCCGTACCCTGCACAGTACTGGCCCGCGAACCACCCGTCACGCGGCCCGTCCGCACCCCGGTGACCCTGGAGGACCCGTGAAGGTCGAGCGCATCCTGCCCACCCCCGAGGCCGAGGACCTGCTGGCCCTGACCACGGAGATCGCGGACAAGGAGCTCGTCCCCCGCGCGTCGAAGGACGAGGCCGACGAGCGCTTCCCCCGCGACGTCTTCACCCTGCTCGGACGCTCCGGGCTCCTGGGCCTGCCCTACGCCGAGGAGCTGGGCGGCGGTGGCCAGCCGTACGAGGTGTACCTGCAGGTCCTCGAGGTGATCGCCTCCCGCTGGGCCAGCGTCGGGGTGGGTGTCAGCGTCCACGGGCTGACCGCCTTCCCGCTCGTCGAGTTCGGCACGCCCGAGCAGCAGCAGCGCTTCCTGCCGGACATGCTCGGCGGCGAGCTGCTCGGCGCGTACTGCCTGTCCGAGCCCCACGCCGGGTCGGACCCCGCAGCGATGACCACGAAGGCGGTGCTGGACGGGAACGCCTACACGCTCAACGGCACGAAGGCCTGGATCAGCCACGGCGGTCACGCCGACTACTACACGTCGTTCGTGCGCACCTCGGACGACGGGGGACGTGGCATCTCGTGCTTCCTCGTCCCCGGTGACGCCGAGGGCCTGTCGTTCGGGGCGCCGGAGAAGAAGATGGGCCTGCACAGCGACCACACGACGCTCGTCAACTTCGACGACTGCGTGGTCGACGCCGACCGCCGCATCGGCGAGCCCGGCCAGGGCCTGCCGATCGCGCTCGCGGCGCTCGACTCCGGCCGCCTCGGGATCGCCGCTGTCGCAGTCGGTCTCGCCCAGGGCGCACTCGACGACGCCGTCGCCTACGCCAAGGAGCGCCAGGCCTTCGGCAAGGCGATCATCGACCACCAGGGCCTCGGCTTCCTGCTCGCCGACATGGCAGCGGCCGTCGAGTCAGCCCGTGCCACGGTGCTGGCGGCTGCCCGGCTCAAGGACCTGGGACGACCCTTCGCCCGTCAGGCGTCCATCGCCAAGCTCGTCGCCACCGACGCGTGCATGAAGGTCACCACCGACGCGGTCCAGGTGCTGGGCGGGTACGGCTACACCCGCGACTTCCCGGTCGAGCGCTACATGCGCGAGGCGAAGGTCATGCAGATCTTCGAGGGCACCAACCAGATCCAGCGGCTTGTCATCAGCCGGCACCTCGCGCGCGGCTGAGCCGCATCGGCGCCGCGTTCGCCTACCCTGGCCGCGTGACCCGCTGGCTGGATGACGAGGAGCAGCGCGTGTGGCGCGCCTACCTGGCCGTCTCCCGCAAGCTCCCGCAGGCGCTGGAGCGGCAGATCCAGGAGGAGGCGGGGCTGCCGCACACGTACTACATCATCCTGGCGATGCTCTCCGAGACGCCGACGCGGTCGTTGCGGATGAGCGAGCTGGCCGAGATGGTGAGCTCGTCGCCCAGCCGCCTCTCGCACGCCGTCGACCGGCTCACCGAGCGGGGCTGGGTGCGTCGGGAGCGGCCGGCGGGTGACCGCCGGGGCAACCTCGCGGTGCTCACGGATGCGGGGTGGGACATCGTGAAGGAGGCGGCACCTGGCCACGTGCGCGCCGTCCGGGAGAACCTGTTCGACCTCGTCACCCCCGAGCAGCTGGCCGTGCTCGCCGAGGTGTTCGAGACGGTCCGCCAGCACCTGGACGAGCGGGCACCCGACCGTTCCCCGGCCGTCCGTGCGGCCTTCGACCGACGGGCCACCGACCGCACGGTCGCCCCCGCGGACAGGGACTGACCCCAGCCCTCAGCTGACGTGCGCGCCGAGGAACGCCAGCGTCCGGTCCCAGGCCTGGGCCGCGCAGACGTGGGTCGTAGGTGCCGATCAGGTTCTCGTCGTTGAAGAACGCGTGCCCGGCGTCGTAGTAGTGGAACTCGGGCGCCCGCCCCGAGTCGGCCTCGATCCGCGGCCTCCAGCTCGCGGGCCCTGTCGGGCGGCGTGAAGTCGTCCTTCAGCCCGAAGTGGCCCTGGACGTGAGCCGTGAGCCCGCTGAAGTCCGGCAGCTCGTCACCGAGCACCCCGTAGAACGAGACCGCGGCGCCCACGCGCTCGCCCTGCTGCGTCGCGAGGCCGAGCACGAACCCGCCTCCCATGCAGAACCCGACCGCACCGACCGTCGACGACGTGACGGCCTCGTGCTGGAGCAGGAGGTCGACCGCACCCGCGAGGTCCCTGGTGGCCTGCTGCTCGGGCAGCTTCGCTGCCAGCTCGGCGGCCTCGGCCCCGTCGTGGGTCGTCCGGCCGCCGTACAGGTCGGGTGCCAGTGCCACGAAGCCCGCGGCCGCGAACCGGTTGGTCACGTCCTCCATGTGGGTCGTCAGTCCCCACCACTCCTGGATCACCACCAGGCCCGGGCCGCTGCCCGACTCCGGCAGCGCGAGGTAGCCGTGCGCCTGCCGGCCGTTGCTCGGGAAGGTGACGTTCTGGACGGGGTTCTCGTCGGCCTGGTCGGTCATGGGTCCTCCGGGTAGGCGGTGCGTCGGAACCGTCGAACCTACGCTGACCGACAGACCGCGGCCACAGGACGACGGAGGCGATGCGCGTGAGGGTGAGGGTGCGGCACGCCACCGAGGCGGATGCCGAGGGCATCGCCCACGTGCACTCGATCGGCATCGCCGAGCGCCTGGCCACGCTCGACACCGAGCCACGGCAGGCGGACGACGTGGTGGCGCGCCTGCGCGCGGCCTCGCCGCTGCACCCGACGGTCGTGGCCGTCACGTCCGGGGACGACGGAGACGCTGTCGTCCTGGGTGCGGCCTGGCTGTCCCCGTACTCGACACGCCCTGCCTACGACACGGTCGCCGAGTTCTCGGTGTACCTCGACCCCGCCGTCCGCGGCCGCGGCGTCGGCACCGTGCTGCTCGGCGCCCTGCTCCAGGCGGGCGCGGCGACGGGCGTCCACAAGGTGGTCGGGCGCGTCCTCGTCGAGAACGCCCCCAGCCTCGCGCTGCTCGCGCGGGTCGGGTTCGCCGAGGTCGGCGTGCACCGCCGCCACGGCCGCCTCGATGGCCGCTGGCGGGACGTGGTCGTCGTGGAGCGCCTGCTCGACGAGTAGCCCCCACGCTCCCGCCGACCCGCGGGCTCCGCGAACCCTGGGGGCTGGGAGGGTTGTGGCTACGCACTTCACAGAGTAGTTTGCCGTGCAAACCACTAGGAGGTGCAGACCATGGTTCCCGACGAGACGCTCGACGACGGCTCTCTGACAGCCGAGCAGAGCCTGGCGCTGATCGAGTCCCAGCGGGCACGGGTCGAGGCCGAGACGGACGTCGACCCCGTGCTGCTCTACGGCGTGTGGGGGGCCGCCTGGCTGGTCGGCTTCGGTCTGTGGGCCCTCACCGCGCTGCAGGCCGACGGCGGTCGCGTGCTGGACCTGCCCGACCCGCTCGTGGGTGGCGTCTTCGCGGTGCTGATCGTCAGTGCCGCAGCGGTCACGACGTGGCACGGCGTCCGCGCCGGGCGCGGGCTGCGCGGGGAGGGGCAAATGCGAGGGGCCATGTACGGCTGGTCGTGGTTCCTTGCCTTCGTGGGCCTCTTCGCGGTGATGAGCGCCATCGGCCGCCAGGGGGCGTCCGACGAGCTGATGAGCCTGCTGTCTCCGCTGCTCGCCTGCCTGCTGGTGGGGGTCATGCAGATGATGGGTGGTGCGGTCTGGAAGGACCGTGCCCTGTTCGCCATCGGGGTGTGGGTGCTGCTGTGCACCGCGGTCGCGGGCTTGTTGGGGCTGCCGAACTTCTACGTGGTGATGTCGCTCGCCGGTGGAGGCGGGTTCCTGCTGGGCGCGGGCTGGCACCTGTTGCGGCGCAGGCGATGACAGCCGCCACCGAGCTCGACCCCGTCATCCACGCCCAGGCCCGCCTGCGCGTGATGACGACCCTGGCCGCCCTGCCGTCCGGCGACACGATCGCGTTCACACGGCTCCAGCAGCTGCTCGAGATGACGGCGGGCAACCTGTCGACTCACCTGCGCAAGATCGAGGACGCGGGGTACGTGGACGTGACGAAGACCCACTCGGGTCGGACTCCGGTCACCTACGTGAGGCTCACCCGCGCAGGTCGACGCGCCTACGAGGACTACCTGACCGCACTGCGGGAGATCATCGGAGGAGGAACCCCGTGACAGAGATCCTGGCCAGGGCCGAGGACGTCACGAAGCGCTTCGCGAGCGCCACCGCCCTCGACGGCGTGGACCTCGAGGTGCCCGCCGGCCAGCTGATCGGGCTGCTGGGGCCGAACGGCGCCGGCAAGTCCACGCTGATCAGCCTGCTTCTGGGCCTGCGCAGACCGACGAGCGGCCACGTCGAGCTCTTCGGCGGTGACCCGCGGGACCCGTTGTGTCGCAGCCGGGTCGGTAGCACGCCGCAGGAGACGGGTCTGCCGCCCACCCTGCTCGTGCGGGAGGTGGTCGACTTCGTGGCCGGCCACCACCTCGACCCGGTGCCGCCGGCGGAGCTGCTGGGGCGGTTCGGCCTCGTCGACCTCGCGCGACGCCAGACCGGAGGCCTCTCCGGCGGCGAGAAGCGCCGGCTCGCCGTCGCGCTCGCCTTCGCCGGGCGGCCCCGTCTCGTCGTCCTCGACGAGCCGACCACCGGCCTCGACGTCGACGCCAGGCACGTCCTGTGGCAGGCCATCCGCGACTTCCACGCCGCCGGCGGCACGGTGCTGCTGACGAGCCACTACCTCGAGGAGATCCAGGCGCTCGCGCAGCGGGTCGTCGTGATCGACCGCGGGAAGGTGCTGGTCGACGACAGCCTCTCCGCGGTCCGGGCGCGCGTCGACGTGCGCAAGGTCAGCCTGACCGTCCCCGACCCCGGGTTGCTCGACGGCCTGCCCGGTGTGCGCAACCGCACGGACGACGGCGAGCGCTCGCACCTGCTCACCGCGGACTCCGACGCGCTCGTCCGCGCCCTGGTCGCCAGCGGAACGACGTTCACCGACCTCGAGGTGGCCCCGACGTCCCTGGAGGAGGCCTTCCTCTCGCTCACGGGCGAGTCGTCGGTGCGCTCCCGTCCCGACCGCACGGAGGTGTCGGCATGACCACCGCGACGCAGACCATCGACGCATCGGCGCCGCACCAGGTGCCCTCGACCTGGCGACTGCTGCTCCTTCACACCCGGTTCCAGATGATCGAGCAGTTCCGTATCCCGATGGCCGTGGTCGGCAACGTCGCGTTCCCGGCCATCTCGTTTCTCTTCTTCATCGTGCCCCAGGCGGCGTTGCGGGACGACCCGGTCATCGCCACCGCCGCGGCCGGCCAGCTGGCCATGGTGTCGGTGCTCTCGGTCTGCCTGTTCACCTTCGGGCTGGGTGGCGCGGAGGACCGCAACACGCCCTGGGACCCCTACCTGCGGACCCTGTCGGCGGGAGTGGGGCCACGCTTGGGAGCACGGCTCTTCACCGGCGTCACCTTCGCCTTGACTGGCGTGTGCGTGGTCGGCCTTCTCGCCGTACTGCTGACGGCGGCCACGTTCGACGCCCGTCAGATCGCCTGGGGCCTGGGCGCGATGGCGGTCTCGGGCATCCCCCTGCTCCTGCTGGGGACGGCGCTCGGCCACCTGCTCTCGGTGAAGGCCGCTCTCCCCGTGGTGCAGATGCTGTTCCTGCCGCTGGCCTTCGGAGGCGGCCTCTTCCTGCCCCCGGAGGTCTTTCCCTCCTGGCTCGACGCCTTCTCGCTCACCCTGCCCACCCGCGGCGCCAGAGACCTGGTGGTCTCTGCCCTGGCCATCGACGTCCCTCCGACGAGCGCGATCGTGTGCGTGGCCGCGTGGGCCGTCGTGTTCGGGGTCTTCGCCGCCTGGGCCTACCGCCGGGACGAGGGACGCCGCTTCCGCTGACCGGCCGCCGATCGACGGCCGGGACGGCTCAGACGTCCAGGTGCGGTGCCAGCTCGTGCGACGCGACACCGGACACCCAGGCGATCAGGAGCGCGTCGTCGACGTAGCCGCCGGGGAGCGCGTCCGGTCGGAGGTCGTCGACGAGCACCAGGTAGAGCAGGGTGGCCACGAGCAGGCGCCGGCGTGAGCGGGTGGCAGCCGACAGGTCTGCCTCGCCGTGCTCCGGTGGAGAGGGGTGCGGGACGTATCCCCTGGCGTCGATCTCGACATCGCCCTCGACCGCCCAGACCCACTCGCCCTCGGAGAGCGCGTCCGCCTCGTGCAGGAGGAACTGCTCGCAGGCGAGCACCTGGGCGACGACGGTGTCGAGCGGTCCGGGATGGCCGATCGTGCGCTGTACCCGGTGGGCCAGGTCGCGCAGGGCGACCGGGTCCCTGACCACGGCGGCCGCCTCGTCCCGGCACCGCCGGAAGGGCTCGGAGGACAGCACCGTGGTGAGGCTCGGCTCGGGCTGGCGGTACCGCGCTGTCCAGCCTGGGTCCTGGTCGGACCCGTGGCCGGGGAACGGTGTGGGTGGGTCTCCGGGCTCGGGTGGCACACGGGGACGGTACTGCGCCACCGGGCACTGCGAGAATCGGCGCGTGGAGCAGATCCGGGCCGACGTCGCCCTCGTCGGGGGTGGCGGGGCCGCGATGGCCCTGCTGTTCCAGCTGTGCCGGACACGACGTGACCGGGGTGTGGCAGGCGCCCCGCTGCGCGTCGTCGTCGTCGACCCCAGCCACCGGCTGCGCGACCGGCCGCAGGACCGCACGTGGTGCTACTGGGAGCGTGCCGACCCGCTCGCCGACGGGGCGACCTCCGCCCTGGGACCGGTGGTCGAGCACGCCTGGTCGCAGCTCTCGGTGCAGGGCCCCGGGCGTCACGTCGACGTGGACCTGTCCCCGGCCGGGATGCGCTACGCGATGGTGCGCAGCGGGGCCTTCTACGGCCTGGTGGCCGAAGCGGTGCGCGACCCCTCCAGCAGCGTGGACGTGCGGTGGCTGACCGAGCAGGCGGACGACGTCGAGGACGGACACGACGTGGCCCGGGTGCGTACCCGGACGTCGTCGGTCGTGGCCACCTGGCTCTTCGACTCGAGACCACCGCGTCCGGCGCCGAAGGCGAGAACCTCTCTGCTGCAGCACTTCCGGGGCGTCATCGTCCGAACACCCGACGACCGCTTCGACCCGCGACGTGCTGTGCTGATGGACCTGACGACCGCCCAGCCGAGGCACGGACTGTCGTTCGGCTACTGCCTGCCACTGTCCGCGGACCGAGCACTGGTGGAGTACACGGAGTTCTCGCGCGCGGTGCTGGACGACGCCGGGTACGACACCGCCCTCGCCGCGTACCTGGACCGGGTCGTGGGCCCCCCGGGGTCGTGGGGCGTCGAGCACACCGAGACCGGGGCCATCCCGATGACGGACGCCCCGACCACCACCCGGACGGGCGAGCGCGTGTTCCGGATCGGCACCGCCGGGGGCGCCACCCGTCCGTCCACCGGGTACACGTTCGCCGCCATGCACCGGCAGGCCCGCGGGGTCGCGGCCCTCCTGCAGGCGGGCCGGGTGCCGGTGCCGCCACCGGCCTACCCGTCACGGCACCGCCGGCTCGACTCCGTCCTGTTGCGGGGTCTCGACACCGGGCAGGTCGACGGCACCCGGTTCTTCCCCGACCTGTTCGCGCGCAACCCTGCCGGGCTGGTCCTCGACTTCCTCGACGGGGCCACGACGCCGGCCGAGGAGCTGCGCGTCATGCGCAGCGTCCCGGCGACCCCGATGCTGCGCTCGATCGTCCGACTCGCCGTACCCTGAGTCGATGGCTGAGCTGAAGACGAGACCGAACGACGGGGACGTCCAGGCCTTCCTCGACTCCGTGCCGGACGAGGGCCGCCGCGCCGACGCGAAGGTCGTGTGCGCGCTGATGGAGGAGGTCACCGGTGAGCCGCCGGTGATGTGGGGCGACTCGCTCGTCGGGTTCGGCACCCAGCACCTGAGGTACGCCAGCGGCCGCGAGCTCGAGTGGCCGGTGATCGGCTTCTCGCCACGGAAGGCCAACCTGACCCTGTACCTGATGGAGGGCTACGAGTCGTACGGCGACCAGCTCGCCCGGCTCGGCAGGCACTCGACGGGCAGGTCCTGCCTGTACATCAAGCGGCTCTCGGACGTGGACGGGGACGTTCTCCGCGAGATGGTCGAGTCGTCGGTGAGGACCAACACGGGCAAGGACTGAGGCTGTCGGCGGTCGCACCTACGCTGTGCGCCGTGAGTCCTGCCCCGCGACCCCGCGCCCAGCTCAGCCGCGCACAGGCGCGCCGGGTGGCCCTCGCCGCCCAGGGGTTCTGCGACCGGCCGCACCAGCCGCCCACCCTGCGCACCCTCTCCCGGACGGTGGAGCGCACGGGCGTGCTGCAGATCGACTCGGTCAACGTGCTCGCCCGTGCCCACCTGATGCCGCTGTTCAGCCGGATGGGGCCGTACGACACGGGCCTGCTGCAGCGTGCCGCGGAGAGGCCGCCGCGCCGGCTGGTCGAGTACCTGGCCCACGTGGCCGCCTACATGCCGGTGGAGCTGTGGCCCGTCATGCAGCACCGGATGCGCCGGTACCGCGACCGCCCGTGGCGGATCGTCAGGGAGAAGCCGGAGCTGGTGGCGTCGGTGCTCGACGAGGTGCGTGAGCGCGGCCCGTCCACCCCCCGCGACCTCGACGAGGGCCTGCCGCGCGCGAAGGAGCAGTGGGGGTGGAACTGGTCCGACACCCAGCACGCCCTCGACTACCTGTTCTCGGTGGGCGAGCTCGCCGTCGCGGGACGCAACAGCGCGTTCGAGCGGCGCTTCGACCTGCCCGAGCGCGTGCTGCCGCGTGCGGTGCTCGACGCTCCCGAGCCGAGCGACCTGGAAGCGCACCGCGAGCTCGTGCGGCGCGCCGCCCGCTCCCACGGCGTGGGCACCGAGGCGTGCCTGCGCGACTACTACCGCATGCACCACAGCCTCAGCAGGCCCGCGCTGCTCAGCCTGGTCGAGGACGGGGAGCTGCTGCCGGTGACCGTGGAGGGCTGGGACAAGCCGGCCTACCTGCACCGGGACGCGCGGCTGCCCCGGCGGGTGTCGGCGCGCACCCTGCTGAGCCCGTTCGACCCGGTGGTGTGGGAGAGGAGCCGCACCGAGCACCTGTTCGGTTTCCACTACCGCATCGAGATCTACGTCCCCGAGCACCTGCGCCGGCACGGGTACTACGTGCTGCCCTTCCTGCTCGGCGACGAGCTGGTCGCACGGGTCGACCTCAAGGCCGACCGGCGCTCCGGGGTGCTGCTGGTCAAGGCCGCCCACCTCGAACCGGGCGCCCCCGTCGACACCGCGGAGGAGCTGGCCGAGCACCTCGGCCAGGTCGCCGCGTGGCAGGGGCTCGGCGCCGTGGTCGTCGAGCCCCGGGGTGATCTGGCTCCTGCCCTGGAGTCCCTGAGCCGGGCGTCGTGAGGTGCTCGCGCGACCTGCCCGGAAGTCGGAGGGAACTCGCGGGGCGCTGCGGGCACTACTCGGTGTGGACCTCATGAACGAACCGACAGACCGCGAGCTGTGGCGTCGCGCGGGAGACGGTGAGCCGGAGTGCTTCGGTGTCATCTTCGACCGGCACGCCCCCGCGGTACACGCCTACTGCCGAGCCCGGACCGGCGACCCCCACGAGGCGCAGGACCTCGTGTCGGTCGTCTTCCTCGAGGCCTGGCGGCACCGGCGCCGGGTGCAGCTGCACGACGACTCGGCCCTGCCGTGGCTGCTCGGCGTCTCGCACCGGGTGGTGCTCCGTCGTCACCGCAGCACGACCCGGCACCGGGCAGCTCTGTCGCGGCTCCCCTCCCCGTCCTCCGAGCCCGATCCCGCCGACGACGTCGCCTCCCGCGTCGACGACGCCCGGCGACTCGGTGCCCTCCCGGGTGCCCTGGCACGGCTGCGGGCGGCCGACCAGGAGGTGCTGGCCCTGTGCGTGTGGGGCGGTCTCGACTACGCCTCGGCCGCTGTCGCGATGGGCGTGCCCGTGGGCACCGTCCGATCGCGCCTCGCCAGGGCCCGCACCCGCCTCGCCCGGCTCACCGACGACGCCTCGGCTGCCGCCACCCCCACCCGCGAGACCTCTCGCCCCCACGCCCTGCAGGAGCAGTCATGACCACCGCGCTGAAGGACTTCCCCCGGACCCCCCTGCCGCAGACCCGTCACCAGCAGATGCGCCAGATGCTGCTGCAGGAGGCCCGCCGGTCCACCGCCCGGAAGGCGACCGTGCGGTGGGTCATGCCCGTCGCCGTGGGCGCGGTCGCGGCCGCGACGGTCGGTGCCGTCGCCATCGCCGGACCGTCGCACGTCTTCGCCGGCGACGCCGCCTCGGGCGGTGACGCGTCCGTCAACGCCGCGCCGACGTGCCGGACGGGCGACACCTACGGCAGCGTGGACGACCCCCGCGCGGACGCCCTGAGGCTGCTGGCGCAACCGCCGGGCGGCATGGCGCTCGAGCAGTCGTGGGTGAACCAGCACGCCACGGGCTGCAACGGCTCGCAGACACCGGTCCTGACGATGGCCCGTACGGCGACCGGGGGCGCCCTCGAGGCCGCCGTCACCGTCTGGGAGCAGGCAACGGCGCCCTCCGAGGAGGCGGACCTCGACGAGGTGACGCTCCGCGGCGAGCCGGGCCTCGCCCTCACCGGCTCCGACCACGTCGACCTGTGGTGGTCCGAGGACGGGCGGGACCTGCGCGTCTCGGCATCGGGTGTCGACCAGGACGACGTCGTGACGGCCCTCGACAGCCTGGTGCTGGACGGCACCGTGACCTGGCCGGAGGCGCCGGGGGGCGTCTCGGTCCTGGGGGGTTGGGAGCGCGAGCCGGTGCGAGCGGTCGAACCGCTCTGGTACGCGGCCTGGGCAGCGCCGACCAGCACGCCCGGTGTGGACGGCGACGGCTCGTCGCAGCAGCTCAGCCTGACGGTGTCGCGGACGGACGTGCCGTGGCAGGCATCCGTGTCGACCGTCGCCCCGCGGGGACGCGTGGTCGAGGTGGACGGCGTGCCTGCCCACCTCGGGGACAACGGCGTGGCCTCGGTGCGGATACTGCGCTGGTCGCCTGCTCCCGGCGTCCAGGCCTTCCTGATGGGGTCGGCGGGCAGCACCCCCGGCGGGCTCGTGGCCTACGGCGAGTCCCTGGCCCCCGTCCCGTCGGACGACCCGCGCATCACGGAGCCGGAGTACGTGTCCGACCCGAGCCCGACCTCGACCGTCACCCCGGATCCCCGGGGAGCGGCGACGGCGACCCCCGGACCGGCGGTTCCCTGACCAGGCCGCACCCGTCCGACCGCGGCCGGGACCGGTACCTCTGGGTGCCGGTCATGGCTGCGCGCGCGAGGATGGCGCGATGAGAGACACCCCGACGCGTCCACGCGCCGCCTGGCGGGAACCGGACGGCCCGGACGACGAGGCGTACGTCGGCCCCCGGGACCTGACGCGTTGGGACACCGCGGCCGGCCGGCTCGTGGCACGTGGCGCCGGCCGGCTGTGGGACGTCTCTCAGCGGGTGTCTGGCTGGGCGGCCCCGCACTGGCTCCTGCTGCTCGGTGTCGTCGCGGGCCTGTCGGTGGCCGCCCTGATGGCCGACGGCACGGCCGAGGTCTACGAGGCGGTGGTCGAGGGCGATGGCATCGCGGGTCTCGACCAGCCCGTGCTGGACGCGGCCGTGGCCGTGCGAGATCCCCTTCTGACCACCGTCGTCCAGGCGTTCACCGACCTCGGCGGGACGACGGGGATGCCGATCCTCGCCACACTGGCGGCCGTCGGGCTCGCGGTGGCGTGGCGGTCGTGGACCCCGGTCGTGCTGGTCGTGGTCACCGCCGCGGGGTCGCTCCTGATGACGACCGTTGGCAAGGCCGCCGTCGGCCGGGCCCGGCCGCCGCTGGCCGAGGCCGTCCCCCCGTTCGAGAGCTCGTTCTCCTTCCCCAGCGGCCACTCGCTGAACTCGGTCGCCATCGCCGGCATCGTCGCCTACCTGGTCGTCCGCAGGCTGCGCACCCGGTGGGCCAGGGGGCTCACCGTGGGCGCGGCGACGGTGTTCGCGCTGCTGATGGGCCTGTCCCGCGTGTACCTCGGCCACCACTGGCTCACCGACGTCGTGGTCGCCTGGATGCTCGGAACGGGCTGGCTCGCGATCGTGATCACCGGGCACCGCCTGTGGCTCACGCTGCATCGACGCCGCCCGGTGCAGCGCGGCTGAGGTTCTCCACCCGGGTCACGCGGCCCACAGGAGGTCTGCCACCATCAGGTCATGCGCCTGGACCATGTGTCGTACGCCGCAGAGCACGACGGCCTGCATGCCACCACCGAGCGGCTGGCGCAGGCCCTGGGGCTCGACCCCCTTGACGGTGGACTGCATCCCCGGTTCGGCACCCGCAACATGCTCCTGCCGATGAACGGCTACCAGTACGTCGAGGTCGTCGAGGTGCTGGACCACCCGGCGTCGGACAAGGCGCCCTTCGGCCAGGCCGTGCGCGCCCGGTCCGAGGCCGGCGGCGGCTGGCTGGGCTGGGTCGTCTCGGTCGACGACATCGGACCGATCGAGCAGCGACTGGGCCGCGAGGCGGTCGACGGCAACCGGCACCGACCGGACGGGGTCGAGCTGCGCTGGAAGCAGATCGGGGTCAAGGGTCTGATGAGCGACCCGCAGCTGCCCTTCGTCGTCCAGTGGGAGATCGAGGACGCCCTGCGGCCCGGCGCCGACAAGCCGTCGGACGTCTCCATCGCCGGCCTGCAGATCGCCGGCGACCCGGCGCGCGTCACCGACTGGCTGGGCACCCCGGTGTCCGAGCCCCTGGAGGGCGTCGCGGTCGACTGGACCGCCCCCAAGGGCACCCCCGGCCTGCTCTGCGTCGAGTTCGCGACCCCGAAGGGCCCCGTCCGCCTCTGACGGGGTGTGTCCCTGCTCCAGCAGAAGTGCACTCAGCTGCCGAGCTGCGGATGTGCAGCACCCTGCACGACGATGCCCCGTGGGTATCGGCCCGGTCCGGGTCGGGCGGTGGGTAGGTTCAGGCCGGCTCGACCGTGCGGCGCATGACGGTGTTCTTCATCCCTTTGGAGCGGACGAACCCGAAGCCGGCCTCCTCGTACATCGCTCGTGTGCCGTTGTACACGAAGGAGTTGTTCATCCTCTTCTCACCGATCTCGTGCGGGTATCCCTCGACCACACCGCCGCCCTCCGCCGCAATCAGGTCGAGCGCACCGGCCAGAGCCACCTTGGCGTAGCCCTGCCGGCGGTGACGCTTGTCGACGAAGATGCAGGTGATGCGGTAGTCGGGGATGACGTCGGCCTCGGCGAGATACTGCTTGCGGTGGTGGATCGTCGGCAGCTCGTCCGGAGTGCCGTACTCCGCCCACGCGATCGCCTCGTCGCCGCGCATCACCAACGCCGCGTGAGCGTGTCCGGCCTCGACCAGCCGCTTCTTCAGTGCGCGGTGGCCCTCGTAGCCCTGCCCCCGCTCGGCACAGTCGGGATGGAACCAGACGCACCAGCACCCACCGAAGATCCCGTTGTGCCGCTCCACCAGTCCGGCGAACGCGTTCCACGTGTCAGCGGTCAACGGCTGGATCGAGTCGCCACTGGGCTCGACGCGGCCCTCAACACGAGCTGGCTCATGCCCCACCGACGATCACCAGCTCGTTGCCTTCGGGGTCGGCGACCCGCCAGCGATCCTCCGCCTCGTCAAGGAGCCGGCCACCGGCTGCGATGATGGTGGCCGATCTCGTGTGCGCGAGGTCGGAGGGCACAGCGAGCTCGACGTGGATGCGGTTGCGCTGCCGGAGCCGCTCCGTCTCCGACGTGTCGATCTCCTGGAACACCAGCACCGGGTTCAGTCGCCGCGGATCGTGGATGTCGCTGACCCCGGCTCGCCGGTCGTGGCTGTATCCGAGTGCGGCGACCCAGAACGCGCGCACCGCAGCCACGTCGGCGGCGTCGAGGAAGAGCTGAGCAAAGCGCGGCAGCCTCGGATCCGCGGTGGCCCCGAGCTCGCGCGCAGCGGTCTGGAGCTTTCCGGCGAGGTCGGAGAAGTCGAGCTCGAGGCCGTGGGCGTCGCCATCCCACTGGTCCTTGCCGCTGTCGATGATCACGAGCCCGGGGCGCGCGTCGACCAGCCACGGGAAGCCCGCGTCGTCGGCCAGCGTCGCTGCTGCGGAGACCAGGTCACGCTGCTGCGCCGGCGACGTGGTGCGGTAGCACGCCATCGCGCTGAACACCGACTGCCAGTCCGCTGTCCCGATCCCCTCGCCCAGCGCCGCGCCCGGCACCAGGTCGACCTCGTTGCCGTCGGGGTCGGTGTGACAGACCCCGAACGGGCCCGATGCCTCACCAGGCCTCGCCTGCTCGACCGCCGCGGCCGGCCGCACCACGTCGAGGTGGATGCGGTTCCGCAACGGCCGAGGCTCGGTCGACTGCCGGATCCGGATTGCGGGATCGCGCCGCAACGGATCGGCCAGACCCCCGTCCTCGTCCAGCGTGTAGTCGAGCACGCGCCGCCAGAACCGTCTCACCTCCGGCGGGTTCGCGGATTCGAGCACGACGCTCAGGTGCTGCAGCACGGCAGGGTTCGCGGCCAGCCCAAGATCCCGCGCGGCCGCCGACACCGCCTCGTGCTGCCCGCCCGAGTCGACGCGCACACGCACACCCGTCGCGCGCAGGTCGACCACGATCTCGGCCGACAGGTCCCCGATGCGCCCGGCCAGCGCAGCCCCCTCGACCAGCGACGGCGCGTCGAACCATGCCGTCGCCATGCCGTCGATAACCCGCCAATCCGATCCGAGCGCTGTCATGTCCGGCACTGTAGAGCCCATTCCGGACGATCTTCTTCCGGATGCTCAGCGCAGGCCGAGCTGGGCCGCGAACAGGTCGTAGCCCACGAACGCCACCACGTCGAGCACGGTGTGGGCCACCACCAGGGGCATCACCCGTCTGCTGCGCACGTAGAAGTAGCCGAACACCAGGCCCATCACCAGGTTGCCCGCGAAGGGTCCGAAGCCCTGGTAGAGGTGGTACGAGCCGCGCAGCACCGCGCTGGCGACCACCACCACCGGAAGCCGCCAGCCCATCTGCTCCAGGCGCTCCACCAGGTACCCGACGGCGATGACCTCCTCGAGGACGGCGTTCTTCAGCGCCGAGAGCACGAGGACGGGCACCGTCCACCAGTAGGCGTTGAGGGCCGCGGGGACGACCTCGGCTGTGATCCCGAGCGCCCGCCCGGCGAAGTACAGGCCGAGTCCGGGCAGGCCGATCGCGGCGGACAGCGCGAGACCCCAGGCGATGTCCCGCAGCGGACGACGGACGTCGATGCCGAGACGCCGCAGGGCGCTGCGTCCGGGCTCGCTGAGCAGGTAGAGCGCCAGCGCGACCGGGACGACCGCGAAGGCGATGGACAGCAGCTGGTAGGTCAGGTCGAGGTAGACGCGGGGGCTGCGCGAGGCGTTCAGCGTGGCGGTGGCCTGCCCGATCGGGCCCTCGGTGAGCTTCGCCACCAGGCTCACGACCGAGTAGACGGCTGACTGCCCCAGGGAGAGCCCGAGCACGATGAGGACCTCGGGACCCACTCGCCGCCGCTGGGTCTGCCCCTGCTCGACGGGGCTGCCGGTCTGCTGCGTCACGCTCACATCCTGCCCGCGAGTCGGTCCCGGCGCGGCACGGCGGTCCACCCCCTCTCATCGCGGATCGGGGCGTTCTGCTGTCCGCGCCCCCGTCTGGCCGCGGATCGTCCCCCCGCTTGCGGCTCTGGCGCGCCTCTGGGCCGCAGATCGTCATCGATCTGCGGCCAAGAGGGTCGGGCGGAGGAGGTCAGCTGGTCGGCGTGGTGGACGGCGAGGGGGAGGGGGTGCCCTCGTCCGCTCCGCCTCGCGGGCCCCGGTCGCCACGGTCGCCACGGTCGGGCAGCGAACGGTCCAGCGACTCCGTGACCCGCTCCTCGACCGTCGAGAGGATCTCGTCGGCCCTCGCCTGGGTCAGCGACCCGTCGGCGACCCGGGCATCCACCTCGGTCTTGGCCGCAGCGACCAGGTCGGCGACGAGTGAGTCGCGGTCGACACCCTGGGCGTCGGCGACCTCTCCCAGCGTCGAGCCGCCCTGCAGCTGGGTGCGCAGCTCGTCGACCGTGAGTCCGAGCGACGTGGCGGCGGTGTCCAGCGCCTCGCCCATCAGCCCGCGCGGCCCGTCGTGGCCGTGACCGCCCTTTCCGCCGGGCCCGCCGTCCATCGACGTCGCGAGCTGCTCGCCGACCTTGTCGGCCTGCTCCTGGGTGAGGGTGCCGTCCGCGACGAGGGGCGCGAGCTCCTCAGTGACGTGTGCCGCGCGGGCGGCCTGGCGCTCGGCCTCTGTGGTGCCGTCGGCCGGCGCCTCGGTGGACGTGGACGTCGCGAGCGCCGGTCCGGCGACGGCGACTCCGACGCCACCCAGGGCGGTCACGGCGAGTGCCCCACCTGCGGCGAGGGCGATGGTCTTGTTGCGCACGGGCTTCTCCTGTCGTCACGGGCCGGTCGTCCCGGCCACCTGGCGACCACTCTGGCCACTGATCCTGTGACCGCCCTGGGTGCATCGTGTGAAAGCACCGGCCCGGCGATCAGTCGAGGTAGCGCACCAGTCCGGCGGCCAGGCCGGTGTACGAGGCCGGGGTGAGAGCGGCCAGCCGCGCCTCGACGTCGGCCGGCAGCCCGAGGCCGGCCACGAACTCGCGCATCGCGGGGCCGTCGACGCGGCGTCCGCGGGTCAGCGCCTTCAGCCGCTCGTACGGGTTCTCCATGCCGGTGGCCCCCGCGACGCCGGCGGCGCGCATCGCCGACTGGACGGCCTCGCCGAGCACCTCCCACGTGGCGTCGAGGTCCGCGGCCATCCTGGCCGGGTCCGCCTCGAGCCCTGCCAGACCCCGTGCCACGTTGTCGATCGCGAGCAGCGAGTGACCCATCGCGGTGCCGATGTTGCGCTGCATCGACGAGTCGGTGAGGTCGCGCTGCAGTCGGCTCGTGACGAGCGTCGACGCCAGCACGTCGAGCAGCGCGCACGAGACCTCGAGGTTCGCCTCGGCGTTCTCGAAGCGGATCGGGTTGACCTTGTGGGGCATCGTCGACGAGCCGGTGGAGCCGTGGGCTCCGAGCTGCTGGGCGAAGTACCCGAGCGAGATGTACGTCCACACGTCGGTGCACGCGTTGTGCAGCACGCGGTTGAAGCGCGCCACGTCGGCGTACAGCTCGGCCTGCCAGTCGTGGGACTCGATCTGGGTGGTCAGCGGGTTCCAGGTCAGGCCGAGGCCCTCGACGAACTCCCTCGAGACCGACGGCCAGTCCGCGCCCGGCACCGCGGCGACGTGCGCCGAGTACGTGCCGGTGGCGCCGTTGAGCTTGCCCAGGTACTCCGCGGACGCGATCCGCCCCAGCTGTCGGCGCAGGCGGTGCGCGAGCACCGCGAGCTCCTTGCCCAAGGTCGTCGGCGTTGCTGCCTGACCGTGTGTGCGAGCCAGCATGGGGACGTCCGCCAGACCCTTCGCGAGGGCGGCGACCTGGTCGACGAGGGCGGTGGCGCGGGGCAGCCAGACCCTGGTGACCGCTCCGCGGACCATCAGCGCGTACGAGAGGTTGTTGACGTCCTCGCTCGTGCAGCAGAAGTGCACGAGCTCGGACGCGGGCTCGCTCGGCGTGTTCGTGAGCCGACGCTTCACGAAGTACTCGACGGCCTTGACGTCGTGGGCGGTCTCGCGCTCGATCGCAGCCAGCTCGGCCACGTCGTCGGGTCCGAAGGCCTCGACGACGGCGCGCAGCCGCTCCTCCTCTGCCGGCGCGAGGGGCTCCGCGCCAGGCACGACCCGGTGGCCGGTCAGGTGGATCAGCCACTCGATCTCGACCCGGACGCGCTCACGGTTGAGCGCCGCCTCCGAGAGGTGCTCGACCAGGGGCGCCACCGCCGGGCGGTACCGCCCGTCGAGCGGGCCAAGGGCGATGCCGGCGTCGGCGAGGGGGGTGGCCCCGGCGGACGGCTTCGGCGAGGCCGAGGAGGCAGGGGTCGTGGCTGAGGTCACGGCGCCCATCGTCCCAGACGGTGGCGGGACGCCCCGCCGTAGCGTGCGACGCTTGTGCGCATGTCCACCGACGACCACCGTTCAGTCCACCTCGAGCGCGTCGACGAGGGGGTCTACCGCGCCACCAACGCCCGCGGCGCCTCGCTCGTCTTCGGGAGCAAGTCCGTCGACGGCTTCCGGCCCGTCGAGCTGCTCCTCGCTGCCATCGCCGGCTGCTCGGCCGTCGACGTCGACGTGGTGACCGGCCGGCGTGCCACCGCGGAGAAGTTCGAGATGGACGCGGAGGCCCACGTCGTGCGTGACGAGACGGGCCAGCGCCTGGAGGACATCAGCGTCACGTTCAGGCTGCGGTTCCCCGAGGGCCCCGAGGGCGACGCCGCCAGGTCGATGGTGCCGCGCGCGCTGAAGGCGGCCCACGACCGGACCTGCACGGTCAGCCGCACCGTGGAGCTCGGCACCCCCGTGGCCCTGCGTACCGAGGACCCGGCGTGAGCGAGGACGGCGTCGACCCACGCGACCTCGCCGCCTGCCTGCGGGTGCTCGAGCGGGTCTCGGCGCTCGACCCCGACCACCCCGACGCGCACGCGGTCCGTCGGGCGACGGCCGCGCTGTACAAGAGCTACAAGGTGCGGCGCCGCACGGCGAAGCGCACGGCGATCGCCGAGAACGACAGGGCGGTCGTCGCGTCGACGGCCACGGGTGCTCCCGGTCGCATCGACGACGAGACGCGCGGCATCCCGCTGGTGTCGTCGGCGCCCGGTGCGATCGCCGGGGTGCTCCAGCGGTCCCGGCCCTGCTACATCTGCAAGTCCCACTACACGCACGTCGACGCCTTCTACCACCAGCTGTGCCCGGACTGCGCCCGCCTGAACCGCGAGAAGCGTGACGCGAGAGTCGATCTCACCGGCCGTCGCGCGCTGCTGACCGGTGGCCGGGCCAAGATCGGCATGTACATCGCGCTGCGCCTGCTGCGCGACGGCGCGCACACCACGATCACCACGCGGTTCCCCCGCGACGCGGTCCGGCGGTTCGCGGCGATGGAGGACAGCGCCGAGTGGATGCACCGGCTGCGTGTCGTCGGCATCGACCTGCGCGACCCTGCCCAGGTCGTCTCGCTGGCGGACGAGGTCGCTGCTGCCGGTCCGCTCGACGTGCTCATCAACAACGCCGCGCAGACCGTGCGGCGGTCCTCCGGCTCGTACGCGGCACTGGTCGCCGCCGAGTCGGCGCCCCTGCCGGCCGGCGAGCTGCCCGACGTGGTGACGTTCGGCCGCACCAGCGACGCGCATCCCCACGCCCTGGCCGGATCCCTCGAGACCGGCACTCTCACAGGCGATCCTGCCGCCCACCTGGTCCCCGTCACTGCAGGACCGGCGGTGACCGAGCTGGCCCTGTCCGCACGGTCCGCGCCGGTCGAGGCGTGGACCGACGCCGACGACCTCGCCGTCCGCGGCATCGACGCGGGCGGGCTGATCCCCGACGTCGAGCACGCCAACAGCTGGACGCAGGTCGTGCACGAGGTCGATCCGGTCGAGCTGCTCGAGGTGCAGCTGTGCAACCAGACCGCCCCGTTCATCCTCATCGGCCGGCTACGCGACTCGATGGCGGCGTCGCCCCACCGTCGGACCTACGTGGTCAACGTGTCGGCGATGGAGGGCCAGTTCAGCCGCAAGTACAAGGGCCCGGGGCACCCGCACACGAACATGGCCAAGGCCGCGCTGAACATGCTCACCCGCACCAGCGCGGGTGAGATGCTCACCGACGGCATCCTCATGACGGCCGTCGACACCGGCTGGATCACGGACGAGCGGCCGCACCACACCAAGGTCCGGCTCGCGCAGGAGGGCTTCCACGCGCCGCTGGACCTCGTCGACGGGGCGGCGCGCGTCTACGACCCGATCGTGCGTGGCGAGCGCGGCGAGGACCTCTACGGCTGCTTCCTCAAGGACTTCGAGCCGTCGCCGTGGTGACGCCCGCCTGATCCGGGTCCCCGCAGGGCCCTACCCGCCTCGCGCTGACCCGGCCGGGCCGCCGCCCTCCTGCGCTCGGCGGGTGAGGGCGGCGCTGAGGCCGTGGCCGACCAGCACGACCAGGTGCAGCATCCAGAGCCAGAACGCCACCGCCACGACGGCGCCGACCGCGACCTGGCCGCCGAAGGGCAGGCCCAGGTCGAGCGGGAGCGCGAGGAACAGCACGAAGCCCTGCAGGAACCCGGACACGAAGGCCGCCGTGACGGTGCCGGCCAGCAGGGCCACCCCCCACGGCGGGCGGTGCGGTGCCAGGACCCGGTACACGTACGCGATCGGCAGCGTCAGCAGGACCCAGTCGAGGTTCAGGGCGACGTACACCGCCAGCGCGCTGGACCAGAAGCCGTCGCGCGCGAGCCGGGACAGCAGCGGCCCGATCAGCAGCACGGCGGACACCATGAGGGGTGTGAAGAGCAGAAGCGGGACGACGCCGAGCCGTCCGCGCCACCCGATGTAGGACTCCTCGTGGTCCTCGAGACGGACGAACGCACGCCGCAGGCCCTCGCCGTAGAGGGACGCCGGCAGCGCTGCCACGAGCATCGTCGTCCAGCCCAGCGACGAGCCGGCGGCGACCAGGTCGTTCACGACGCGGGGCGCTCCGAGGCCACCCGGAAGGGCGCTCGCCACCTCGGCGCCGAGTTGCTGCACCCGCTCGGCGCCCATCAGGAGCCGAGCCGCCCAGAGCGCCAGCAGCGTGGTGGGCAGCAGCGCGATGCCGCCGTAGAAGGTCAGCCCTCCCGCGTAGAGCGCGATGTCGTGGCGCCGCATCCCGGCCGTCACCTGACGGGCCAGCAGGCGTACCGGAGGCAGGCGACGCACGGTGACCCTCAGCCCGCGGCCGTACGCGCGGCCGGACGCGCGGACGGACAGGGCGGTCGCCGCGGGTGCAGGGCGCGCTGGCACATGCGCGCGATCCTGCCACTGCCGCCGGTCGGGCGGCCGCCGGAGACGCCTGCAGCGCCTGGACGCACTAGAACATCTGTTCGAACCGACGTACGCTGCGTGCATGAGCGTGACCCTGCAGGCGTCGTTGCTGGACGTGCTGTCCGCCGCCGGTACCGAGACGGACGGGGCCGCTCGCCTGCTCGACCTGCCCGCGCACGTGCGGCGGACGCACCTGGGGCGGGGCGCGTGGGTCGACACCCTGCCGGGCTGGCTGTCGCACTCCGACGAGCTCTTCGAGCGCCTCGTGACGGGCGTGCCCTGGTACGCGGAGCGCCGGGAGATGTACGAGAAGGTCGTCGACGTCCCCAGGCTGCTGTGCTTCTACGGTGAGGGCGAGGCGCTGCCCGATCCGGTGCTCGACGACGTCCACGGGGCACTCGACGCCCACTACGGACCCGAGCTGGGGGAGCCCTTCCGCACGGCGGGCCTGTGCTTCTACCGGGACGGGCGTGACAGCGTCGCCTGGCACGGCGACACGATCGGCCGCTCCCGCACCCAGGACACGATGGTGGCGATCCTCTCGCTCGGCGCCCCTCGTGCGCTGCTGCTGAGGCCCCGCGGCGGGGGCGAGACCGTCCGCCACCACCTGGGGCACGGGGACCTGATCGTGATGGGCGGCTCGTGCCAACGCACGTGGGAGCACGCGATCCCGAAGACGGCGCGACCGGTCGGACCGCGGATCAGCGTGCAGTTCAGGACTCGCGGGGTCCGCTGACTCAGCTCGCTGGGGGCGTGGGCTGGTTCAGGACGAGCGCCTCGCCGTTCGGTCCCTGCACGGGGGCCATCGTCCCGAACGGTGTCTCCCACGGGTCGACCAGGACGGTCCCGCCCAGGTCCGCGACGGCCTTCAGTGCGGCCGTCATGTCGTCCACCGCGAAGTAGGTGCGCCAGTGCGACGGGGTCTCCGAGGGCCCCATGTCCCCGACCACCCCGATGCCCGCGACCGTTCTGCCGTCCTTGGCGACGGTCGCGTACGTGAAACGCTCGTCGCCCAGGTCCTCGTACGTGTAGCCGAAGACCTCGGTGTAGAAGCGGCGAGCCGCCTCGTAGTCGGTGACCGCGACCTCGTTCCAGATCATGCAGCCGTGCTCGTTGACGCGGTTCGCACCGGTGTTCGTGCCGGCCTGCCACAGGCCGAAGGCGGCCCCGGTGGGGTCCGTGGCGATGGCCATGCGGCCGCTGTCACCCACGTCGCCGGCCGGGACGACCAGCTGCCCACCCGCTGCCCCGACCTTGCCCGCGGTCGCGTCCACTTCGTCCACGGCCAGGTACGTCGTCCACACGCAGGGCGTGCCCGCCATGCCCGGCGGGAGCGGACCGACGCCGGCCACCGGTTCGCCGCCCACGTGGGCGATGAGGTAGTTGCCGTAGTCGGGGCCGGTGTCGACCAGGTCCCAGCCGAAGAGCCCGGTGTAGAAGCGGCGGGCCGCCTCGACGTCTCGCACGGCGAGGTCGACCCAGCCGGGGGTTCCCTCGGGCCAGCGCTCCCGGTGCACGGACATCTCACACGCTCCTCCACGAGGCGGCAGCTCGGGTCCGCCGTCCACACTGGCACGCGGGCCCTGACCGCGGAAGCCACCCGCAACAGCCCGTGGGGGTCAGGGAGCCATCCCCTCCGGCAGCATGCCCGCTGCCGGAACGGGCACGGGTGGCTCCTCTCCGGTCACCTCGTCCGGGGGCCGTCGGCGCGTCCGTGACGTCTCCGCGAGGACGATGCCGCTCAGCACGACGACCCCCCCGAGCAGCTGCACCCAGGTCAGCCGCTCGCCCAGCACGGTCCAGGCCACCAGGGCGGCGAGCACCGGCTCGGTCATTCCCGCGAGGCCGGTGCGGGCAGAGCCGAGCGAGCGCAGCGCCACCAGCACCAGCACGTAGGGCACGACCGTCCCCAGCACGGTGATCCAGGCGACGAGGGCCCACATCGGGGCGATCGTCCCCTCGAGGGGCCCGGGCAGGACGACCGGCGTGCCGAGGACCGCGAACGGGAACGTCCACCAGGGCTGGACGGCGGACCAGAACAGCCCGGCTGCCACGAAGATGTAGGCGGCCAGGCTGAGCTCGTCCCGGTTGGCCAGCCCGCGCTCCCCGGTCAGGTAGTAGGCGGCCAGGGCCGCGGCGGCCGCCAGCCCGGCCAGGAGCCCGATGCCGTCGAGGGTGAGTCCCTTCCAGACCTGCGCCACCACCGCGAGCCCGACGACCGCGAGCGCCAGCGCTGCCCACATGCGCGTGTGCACGGCCTCGCGCCGCACGAAGCGCACCCACAGCACCACCATCACCGGGGCCAGGTACTCGACCAGCAGCGCGATGCCCACAGGCAGGCGCGCGATGGCGACGAAGTAGAACCACTGCACCAGGGCGATGCCGACGATGCCGGCCATCACCAGGAAGCCGAGCTCGCCCCGCGTGACCCGCAGGCTGCGGGGGCGCACGAGCGCGACGACGAGCAGCAGCAGAGCGCCCGAGCCGACCGAGCGCATCTCCACCAGTCGCAGCGACGAGATGCCGCCCTCGAGGGCCACCTTGCTGACGGTGCCGTTCACCCCGAACAGCGCGGCCGCCAGCAGGGCGACGAGCAGGCCGCGCAGCGGCGAGCGCGAGGGCGTCACACGCGGACGGTAGCGGGCCCCCCGGCGTCACGGCAGCGTCGGCCGGGCACAGCGGCGTGCCCGCCCCTTGCGGGCGCGGGGGACCGCAGCGAGACAATGGCCCCATGGACCGCGCGCTGCACACGAGGACGCTGACCGGACAGGTCGAGACGGGGGTCGAGTACGGGTCGGTGGTCCTGCGGGACCGTGACGGCTCGCAGTGGCAGATCGGGCGGCGCTGGGCGCACCTGGTCGGTTGCACGGTCAGGGTGGTCGGCAACGCGCGCACCGACGTGATGACCACCGCCCAGCAGGGAACGCTGTTCGCGGTGGACCAGGTCGAGGTGCTGGAGGGGGTCCCGCGGGAGGAGAACGGGCCCGGCGCGGGGCGTCACGACGTCTGAACCGCACACGCCGGACGACCGCACGGCGCCTCCCGGGTTCGGCCTCGTCCGGCCGCTAGGTTGACGAACGTGAAGGTCGCCGTCCCCGCTGAGGTCCTGCCCGGAGAACGCCGCGTCGCCGTCACGCCGGAGACGGTCGCCGAGATGGTGGGTGCCGGTCTCGAGGTGCTGGTGCAGTCCGGGGCCGGGGCCCACACCTCGATCCCCGACGCGGCCTACGCGGCCGCGGGCGCCGAGGTCGTGGCCGCCGTGGACGCCGGCGCCGTCGACGTGCTCCTGCACGTGCGTCCCCTGCACCCGAAGCTGCCCGAGCGGCTTCGCGAGGGCGCGATCACCGTCGGTCTCGGCTCGCCGTCGACCGAGCTGGCCACGGTGGAGGCGCTGGCCGCCGCCCGGGTCACCTCGTTCGCCCTCGAGCTGGTGCCGCGTATCTCCCGGGCGCAGTCGATGGACGCGCTGACGTCCCAGGCCCTGGTCGCCGGGTACCGCTGCGTGATCGAGGCCTCGATCCGGCTACCGCGGTTCTTCCCGCTCTTCATGACCGCGGCGGGCACGGTGCCGCCGGCGTCGGTCTTGGTGCTGGGCGCGGGTGTCGCCGGCCTGCAGGCGATCGCGACGGCGAAGCGGCTCGGCGCCAAGGTCAGTGCCTACGACGTGCGCCCCGCCTCGGCCGACGAGGTGCGGTCGATGGGCGGCACGTTCGTCGACCTGGACCTCGAGTCCGTCGAGGGCGCGGGCGGCTACGCACGCGAGATGACCGCAGACCGCGCCGCCCGCCAGCAGGAGCTGCTGGCGCCCTACGTGGCCGCCGCCGACGTGCTCATCACGACCGCCTCCATCCCGGGGCGCGCGGCACCGCAGCTGGTGACGGCCGGGATGGTGGCTGCGATGAGGCCCGGGTCGGTCGTGGTCGACCTGGCGGCGGAGTCGGGCGGCAACGTCGAGGGCTCTCTGCCGGGCGAGGACGTCGCCGTCCCCTGCCGGTCGGGCGACGACGCCCCGGCCGACGGCGCCGGCACCGTGACGCTCGTGGGGATGAAGGACGCCGCCTCGTCGATGCCGGTCGACGCCTCGCGTCTGTACGCCAAGAACGTCGTGAACTTCCTGCTGCTGATGACCTCGGACGGGCACGTCGTGCCCGACTTCGGCGACGAGGTCGTCTCCGGCACGTGCCTGACGCACGACGGTGCCGTCCACCACGCGCCCACCGCGGAGCTCCTCGGGCTGGCCCCGGCCGCCGAGCCGGTCGCCGAGCCGGCACCGTCCAGCACCCCCGTCACCGAGGAGGCCGGCTCCTGATGGACGGCATCGCACTGCTGACGATCTTCGTGCTCGCCGTCTTCGTCGGCTTCGAGGTCGTGTCCAAGGTGTCCAGCACCCTCCACACACCACTGATGTCGGGCGCCAACGCGATCCACGGGATCATCCTCGTCGGGTCGATCCTGGTGGCCGGGAACGCCGCGGACGCGTTCACCCTGGTCATCGCCCTGCTCGCGGTCGTGCTGGCCACCGTCAACCTGGTCGGCGGCTTCGTCGTCACCGACCGGATGCTGGAGATGTTCAAGGGACGGCCGAGAACGCCTGCCGCCTCAGGGCGCGCGGACCAGGACGGTGGTCGGCCGTGAACCTCCTCAGCCCGTCGTGGACGTCGCTCGCCTACCTGGTGGCGGCGGTGTGCTTCATCCTCGCCCTCAAGGGCCTCTCCAGCCCGCGGACCGCCCGGAGGGGCAACCTCATCGGGGCCTTCGGGGCGCTGGTCGCGGTCGTCACCGTGTTCTTCTCCTCCGACCTCGACCACGTGGTGCCGATCCTCGTGGCCATCGTCCTGGGCTCCGCCCTGGCCGTTCCGGCGTCGCGCATGGTCCAGATGACGCAGATGCCGCAGCTCGTGGCGCTCTTCAACGGCGTGGGGGGCGGCGCCGCGGCCCTCGTGGCGCTGCTCGAGCTCGGGGAGGTGGGCGCAGACGACCTGGGGTCGCTCCTCGCCGTGGCGTTCACGGTGCTCGTCGGGTCGGTCTCGTTCTCCGGGTCCGTGGTCACCTTCCTCAAGCTGCAGGAGGTGATGACGACCCGTCCCGTGGTCCTGCCCGGTCAGCGCTGGCTGATGATCGCCTCGCTCGTGGCGGCCGTCCTGCTGGGCGGGGCGCTGATGGGGACGGGCGCCGCCGCGTGGGCCGTGCTGCTGCTCGTCGCCGGGCTCGTCGTCGGGGTGCTGCTCGTGCTGCCCGTGGGCGGCGCGGACGTGCCCATCGTCATCTCGCTGCTCAACGCGTTCACCGGTCTCACCGTGGCGGCCTCGGGCTTCGTGCTCGACAACGTCCTGCTGCTGGTGGCGGGCACGCTGGTCGGGGCGTCGGGAACGATCCTGACCCGCGCCATGGCCTCGGCCATGGGCCGGTCGGTCACCGGGATCCTGTTCGGCGCCCTGCGAGGAGGGTCGACAGCCGGCTCGACCACGGTGTCGGACCGGCCGGTGCGCTCGTCCTCGGCGCAGGACGTCGCGATCCTGCTCGGGTACGCGCAGACGGTCGTCGTGGTACCCGGGTACGGCCTCGCCGTCGCGCAGGCCCAGCACACGATGGCCGAGCTCGCGGAGGCCCTCGAGGCCCGCGGGACCCAGGTCGTCTACGGCATCCACCCGGTCGCCGGACGCATGCCCGGGCACATGAACGTGCTGCTCGCCGAGGCCAACGTCCCCTACGAGGTGCTCGCCGAGATGGACGAGGTGAACCCGAGGCTGAAGACGGCCGACGTGGCGCTCGTGGTCGGGGCGAACGACGTCGTGAACCCCGCGGCGAAGACGTCCCCCGGCTCACCGATCTACGGGATGCCGATCCTCGAGGTCTCGGACGCGCAGCAGGTGGTCTTCCTCAAGCGCTCGATGCGCCCGGGCTTCGCGGGCATCGAGAACGAGCTGCTGTACGAGCCCCAGACCACCCTGCTCTTCGGCGACGCGAAGGACTCGCTGACCAAGGTGCTGGCCGCCGTCAAGGCGCTGTAGAGCCGTCCGCGTGGTGGTGGTCGGCCTCGATGTGGTCGGCGGCCAGGTCGGCCCGGATGCGTTGCAGCAGACCGGGTACCGCTCCCTTGATCTGCTCGACGACACGGGTGAAGTCGTCCTCGTCGCCGAAGTAGGGGTCGAGGACGTCGACGTCCTCCCCGGCACCGGGGTCGAAGGAGCGCAGCAGGTGGATCCGCCCCGCGTCCGCCGGGGTCCTGACCCAGGCCTGCAGCTGCTCGCGATGTCCGGAGTCGAGCGCGATGACGAGGTCCGTCTCCCCGAAGCGGTCGGGGTCGAACACGCGCGCCCGGTGGTCACCGCCGTCGAGGCCGAACTCGTGCAGGGCGCGTAGCGCCCTCTCGTCGGCCGGCGCGCCGACGTGCCAGTCGCCCGTGCCGGCCGAGTCGACGACGACCTCGTCCGACAGCCCCGCCTCGGCCACCGCGTGGGTCAGCACCACCTCCGCGATGGGCGACCGGCAGATGTTGCCCGAGCACACGAAGGTCACGCGGTAGGGACGGTGTGGCTCCATGTCCCCATCCTGTCCCATCGGACGGCGACCGGCCCGGACGTCGCCGTCCACAGGTCGTCGTGAGCGTCGCCGTGTCCACAGGGGCCCGGCGGCGGGCCATGTCCGGACGCGTCGCTCCTAGCGTCGTTCCCCGAGCCCGCAGGTGACAGGGGTCGACCGCGAGGGGGGAGCCGGTGATGTCGGGGGCGTTCCAGGCGTTCGGTCCCGGTGCGGGCGCGTCGCTGTCCGGTGCCCTGGCCGACGTGGCCGACGTGACGGCCGTGGCCGGACTGGCCCGGGACGCCTGGCGGATCAGCTCGCAGGTGCGCGGGCAGGCGGTGGCCGTGCGCCGCGCCTCCCGCACCGAGTGGAGGTCGCGGGCGGCCGACGCGTTCGAGCACGAGGCGCTCGAGGCGGCGCGGCGCCTCGACCGGTGCGCCGACCTGTTCGCCGACCTGGCAGGGGACCTCGTGCGGCACGCGCGGGCCGCGCAGCACCGGGCCGAGGAGCTCACGGAGCTGGCGCGTCGCGCGCGGCAGGCGGTCGACGGCCTCGGGCTCGACGACTACCTCGGTCGCGACACGTGAGCGGCGTGCACGCGGCCCGTGCTCTCCTGACGGCGGGTCAGGTCGTCCGCCTGGCCGCCTGCGAGCCCGCTGTGAGGTGGCCTCGGTCGATGACGCCTCGTCGCTCTGCCGGGAGCGGCGCTGTCACCTGTGCGGCCTCTTCGGGCCAGCACGGTTGCGGTGTCCGGGGTGGCGCGCTCCGCCGGGGGCTGCGGGCCTTCGCCGGCGCCCGGCTGCGGCTGCGGCTGGTGCTGCGGCAGGGGCGCCTGACGACGCTCACCGAGATCGCCTGCGGCACCGAGGGGTGGGCCGGGTCCCTCTCGGTGCTCTTCCTGGACGTCCCTGGCGAGGGCACCCGGACACCCGAGGGGTCCCGGGTCGAGCTCGTGGGGGCGGAGGTGGCGGCGCTGCCGTGGCTGGTGGTGCGTCACGTGCCCGGTGCCCAGGGCGCCGTCCCGCCGCGCAGAGCACCGTCGACCCCGCCCGGCCAGACGGCCCGCACTCTGGTGCTGCGTGGCTGGGGGGCGGCCCTGCCACGGCCGTTCGTCGACGCCTGGGTCCAGGACGAGCACGGCTGGGTCCGGCCGTCGACGCACGGAGACGGCTCGACCACGTGGACGCCCGTCGGCGGACACGTCCTCGCGGCCGACCTGGCCGCGGTGCTGCCGGAGCGCCTCGGCGTGCCGGCGCGGCCGGGGGAGCCTCCCGCGGAAGGTGGCGCCGGTGGATGACGGGGCGCTGCACGTGCGGGGCGGTGCGGCGGGGGTCGCAGCGACGACAGAGGCGATCCACGCCACCGGCGCCAGGCTGCTCGCCGCGGCTGCGGAGGTCTCCGGCCTGGCGGTCCCGGCGACCGGCCTCGGCCTGGCTCCCGGGACCGCGTTGGCCGGCGCCCTCGACCCGTTCGGGGCGGCGCGCGTGCACGGGACCCTGGCCGCTGCCGTGGGTGGACCCGACGGGCTGCTGCCCTGCGGCACGCTGCTGGGCGCGCTCGGGACCGGCGCCCACATCGCGGCGGAGGCCTACGCGGCCGCCGAGGTCGACGCCGAGCAGGCGCTGTCGACGGTCTGGCGGACGGCGGCCCCGGGCATGCTGCGAGCAGGGGGACGGGCCCTCGCCCCGGTGTCGGAGTGGGCGGCGCTCGGCGCCCTCGTGGCGGCCGGTACGTGGATCGCGACCAGGTCGGTGCCGGTGCTCTTCCGGACCGGGCTGGTGGTCGAGGCCGACGTCGTCCACGGCGACCTGACCTGGGAGGCGGCGGCGGCGCACGTGCTGACCGGGCAGCGGCAGGTGCAGCGCCGGTTGCGATCGGACGCCGAGGCGGTCCGCCTCGCGGTCCAGGAGTGGCTCGGCGACAACCCCTGGGCGCTGCGGGAGCTGGTGTCGACCGCCCCGCTGCTGCTGGACGCGCTGCTGCCCCGCGAGGTCGAGCAGGCGCTCGACGGGGTGCGCCTGCCCTTCGGTGACGCGGCCGTGGAGATCGTGCCGGACGACGCGTCGGAGCTCGCCGCCCTGCTGGCGTCGGCAGGACTGGCGACGGGGCTGATCCGGCAGGGGGACGTGCGGGTGGCACCGCGCGGCGCGGCCGAGCTCACCTCGGCACCCGGCACCGTCAGCGAGGCGGTCGCACGGCTCCGCGACCTCACGCCTCCGCACGGGAGTGGGCCGGCCACCGGCTACTCGCCGGGGACCGTCCGGCTCGACCGCATCGAGGACTCCGCCGGCGTGCGATGGCAGCTGTACGTCCCGCCGACGCAGACGTGGAGCGTCTCGGGTGGCTCGCTGCCCGCCGACGGCACCAGCAACGTCGTGACGATGGGAGGCCTCGACTCCGACGCGAAGGAGGCTGCCGTCGAGGTGCTGCGGGGGGCCGGGGTGGGTCGGGACGAACCGGTGATGGTCGTGGGGTACTCCCAGGGCGGGATCGTGGCGGCGGCGCTGGCGGCCGACCCGGCGGTGCGCGACGAGTTCGCCGTCGGGATGGTGCTGACGGTCGGCTCACCCGTGTCGGGCTTCGACATCCCTCCCGACGTCCAGGCGCTCTCGATCGAGCACGACACCGACGTCGTGCCTCAGCTGGACGGGGAGCGGAACCCCGACCTGCCGCACTGGACGACGGTGCAGCGGGGTGCCCCGCCCGAGCCGGGCGGACCGTGGTCGGGACACGACCTCGGGGCCTACCTCGAGACCGCCGGGCTGGTCGACCGGTCGGACCACCCGTCGGTGGTGACGTGGCGTCGCGCGCTGGAGGACCTCGCCGGTGACGAGGACGCCGAGGTCACGACCCGGGTCTGGCAGACCGTGCGCGTCGGCGACTGAGCCGTGACGGCCGTGGGAGCATGCCCGCATGAGCTGGTTGGTGACTGGTGGAGCCGGGTACATCGGGTCGCACGTGGTCCGGGCGATGGATGCGGCGGGCCTGACCTCCGTGGTCCTCGACGACCTGAGCAGCGGGCACCGCCACTTCGTTGCCGACGAGGTGCCGATGGTCACGGGGTCGGTGCTCGACCGCGACCTGGTCGTGGACACGCTGCGCCGGCACGCCGTCGAGGGGGTCGTGCACCTCGCCGGGTTCAAGTACGCGGGCGTGTCCGTGGCGCGTCCCCTGCACACGTACGCGCAGAACGTGACCGGCACCCAGCACCTGCTCGAGGCGATGGAGTCCGTCGGGGTCGAGCGCATCGTGTTCTCGTCGTCCGCGGCCGTCTACGGCACGCCCGACGTCGACCTCGTCACCGAGCAGACCCCGCCGGCCCCCGAGTCGCCGTACGGCGAGAGCAAGCTCGTCGGCGAGTGGCTGCTGCGCGACGTGGGCGCGGTCACCGACCTGCGGCACACCTCGCTGCGCTACTTCAACGTGGTCGGGTCAGGCCACGACGACCTCTACGACACCAGCCCGCACAACCTGTTCCCGGTGGTCCTCGACGTGCTCGCGCGCGGCGGCACCCCGGTCATCAACGGCGGCGACTACGACACCCCCGACGGCACCTGCGTCCGCGACTACCTGCACGTGCAGGACCTCGCGCTCGCGCACGTGGCGGCGGCCGGGGCCCTCGCCGCCGGCACCCCGCTGGCGCCCGTCTACAACCTCGGCAGCGGGGACGGTGTGTCGGTGCGGCAGATCATGGACGCCATGGCGCGCGTCACCGGCATCGACTTCGAGCCTGAGGTGGGCGACCGGCGTCCCGGCGACCCTGCCCGCATCGTCGCGTCGGGCACCGCCGCGGCGGCCGACCTGGGGTGGGAGATGCGCCACACGCTCGACGACATGGTGGCGAGCGCATGGAAGGCACGGCAGGCCGCGTCCCAGGCCTGAGCGGTCCGACGGACGAGCGCGCTCAACGGCCCCCGCGTGGAGGAACGTTGCGTGACCGGCCCTGGAAGAGCGCGATCAGCGCGCCGTCGCTCTCGCGGGTGATCCGCACGCGCGTCACGCCGCTGCGTCCGTAGGTGACCTCCTGCTCTCCGTCCGCGACGAGGACGTCACCAGCCCCCGCGGGGCTCACCCACGTGACGTCGGCGCTCGAGCCGACGACGACCTCGTCAGGACCGTTGCAGGAGAAGGCGAAGGCGCTGTCGCCGAGCGCGAAGACGATGCCGCCGTGCACGCTGCCGTGCCCCTGCACCATGTCGTCGCGGACGGTCATCCGCACGCGCGACCGTCCCTGAGAGGCGTGCAGCAGCTCCATGCCGAGGGATCGGCTCGCGGCGTCGCGGTCCCACATCCCGCGCGCCCACTCGTCCACCTGCGTGTCCGGCTGGCGCTCACGCACGCAGCGGGGCCCCGGTCTCGGCCGCCCGGCGCAGTGCAGGGGAGGGGCGGTAGCGCCCCGTCGGGTACTCCTTGTGGAGGTTCTCGAGCATCTCGAGCACGCACGACGGCCCGATCAGGTCGCCCCACTCCAGGGGCCCGTGCGGGTACCCGGTCCCCAGACGCATCGCCGTGTCGACGTCCTGCGCCGTGGCCTCGCCGCGGGCGACGAGGTCGACGGCCTCGTTGACGAGCATCGCGACGGTGCGCGCCACGACGAGGCCCGCGACGTCGGCGACGAGCTCCACCTCGACCCCGGCCGACTGCACCAGGCCGACCGCCTCGGCGACGGTAGCCTCGCTGCAGTCGGGGGACGTGGCCATCGCGACGCGTCGCGTGGACTCCGGCGAGGCGGCCCAGTCGATGGTGACGACCTGGTCGCCCAGACGACCGGCAGGTACCCCGGTCGTCTCCACGAGCCGGCCCCCCGAGGGCAGGAGCAGCCCGATGTCGTCGGCGCACTCGGGATCGGAGTCCCCGAGCACCGTCACCTCGACCGGGCCCTTCATGATCCGCTCGGACAGGGGGGCCATCACCGACCACCCCAGCAGGCAGCGCACCGCGGTCGGCGGTAGTGCGCGCGGAACCTCCGGCAGCTCGGGCCGGGGACCGGCCTCCGGGTCCGTCGCGTGGCCGGGGCCGGTCTCGTAGCGGAAGACACCGCGTCCGGTCTTGCGACCGAGGCGCCCGGCGTCGACCAGGCGCTGCTGGAACACCGTGGGGGCGTACCGCGGGTCGTGGAAGGTCTGCTCCCAGACCGACCGCGCGACCGACAGGTTCACGTCCTGACCGACGAGGTCGGTGAGCTCGAAGGGGCCCATCGGGAAGCCGCCGGCGTCCCGGAGGATCCGGTCGATCACGGCCGGCTCGGCGACGCCCTCCTCGACGAGACGCTGGGCCTCGCCGTAGTAGGGCCTGGCGACGCGGTTGACGATGAAGCCCGGGGTCGACCGGCAGCGCACCGGCGTCTTCCCCCACGAGCTGACGAGGTCGACGGCCGCGTCGGCGACCGCCGGATCCGTCTCGTCGCCGTGGACGACCTCCACCAGGCGCATCCGCGGCGCGGGGTTGAAGAAGTGCAGCCCGACCACCCGCGAGGGGTTGCGCAGCCCGGCGGCCACCGCCGTCACCGACAGCGACGACGTGTTCGTGGCGAGCACCGTGCCGTCGGCGACCACGTCCTCGAGCGAGGCCAGCAGCGAACGCTTCACCGCCACGTCCTCCACGACGGCCTCGACCACCAGGCCGCAGTCGGCGAGGTCGGGCACCCGCCGCACGGCCTGCACGCGGGCGAGCACGTCGTCCGCCTCCTCACGGGTGAGGCGACCGGCCGACACGTCTCGGTCGAGCCGGGAGGCGATGCCTGCGCGACCGCGCTCGCCGGCACCCTCGGCGGCGTCGAACAGGCGGACCGGGTGCCCGGCGCGCGCGGCGACCTCGGCGATGCCGGCGCCCATCGTCCCCGCGCCGACGACGCCGACGACGACGGCCACGTCGGCGAGGGGCACCTCGGCGATGCCGGTGGAGGGGGCGGCGTCCGTCATGCGGGGAGTGTAAGGCTGTCGGCGAGCCCCCGGACGTCGGTCGCCGCCACCCACCTTGGCGGCACCGCGGCACGTCGGGCACAGTGACTGGCGTGACGACCTCACCCACGACCACGCTCTCCGACTCCACCTCCCCGGTGCCCGGGGCCCACCAGGCCCTCGTCGACCGGCACCGGGCGACGCTGGACGTGGCGCTCGCTGCGATCGCCAGCCGCGAGTACTACAGCCGCTACCCCGAGTCGCCCTCACCACGCGTCTACGGCGAGGAGGCGGCGGCTGACGGGCTGGCGGCCTACGAGGCGCACCTCGGCCACCGGTACGAGGCCCTCGCCTCGCAGCCTGCACCCCGCGACTGGGTGGGCGCGGAGGTGTCCCCGTACGGGCCCACCCTCGGCGTGCAGTACCCCCACTACGCCGCCGAGGACCTCGACGACCTGCTCGCAGCCGTCGGCGGTGCCGTGCCCGCCTGGCGTGCTGCCGGCCCGCTCGTTCGCGCGGCCGTCTGCGTCGAGATGCTCGACAGGATCAACGCCCGCAGCTTCGAGATGGCGAACGCGGTGATGCACACCACCGGCCAGCCCTTCGTGATGGCGTTCCAGGCGGCCGGCCCGCACGCCCAGGACCGTGCCCTCGAGGCCGTGGCGTACGCGCTGGCCGAGCAGGAGCGCGTCCCGCACCACGCCACGTGGTCCAAGCCGGGCAAGGGCGACCCGCTGGTGATGACCAAGCGGTTCCACGTCGTCGGCCGCGGGATCGGCCTGGTGATCGGCTGCAACACGTTCCCCACGTGGAACTCCTACCCGGGCCTCCTGGCGTCCCTGGCGACCGGCAACGGGGTAGTCGTCAAGGCGCACCCGCGAGCCGTGCTCCCGCTCGCCATCAGCGTCGACGTGGCACGAGAGGTGCTGGCGGAGAACGGTTTCGACCCGAACCTCATCGTGCTAGCCGCCGAGGCCGACTCAGAGGGGCTCGCCAAGCCCCTGGCGCAGCACCCGCGCATCGGGATCATCGACTACACGGGCGGGCCCGGCTTCGGGCGATGGCTGGAGGAGAACGTCCACCAGGCCGTCGTCTACACCGAGAAGGCGGGCCTCAACACGGTGGTCGTCGACTCGACCGACGACCTGCGCGGGCTGACCGGCAACCTGGCGTTCTCGCTGAGCCTCTACTCGGGGCAGATGTGCACTGCGCCGCAGAACATCTACGTCCCGGCGGACGGCATCGAGACCGACCAGGGACACCTCTCGGTGGAGCAGCTCGGCGAGGCCCTGGCCGCCGCGGTCCAGAAGCTGACGGGTGACGACGCCCGCGCCGTGCAGGTGCTGGGTGCGGCGGTGAACCCGGACGTGGTCGCCCGCGCCGACGGGGCCGGCTCGCTCGGCACCACGGTCCTGGCCTCGCGCGCGGTGACCCACCCCGAGTACCCCGACGCGACCGTCCGCACGCCCGCGATCGTGCAGGTCCCGGCCGGCGACGACGCCTACACGTCCGAGTGCTTCGGCCCCGTGGCGTTCCTCATCACCACGACGGGCACCGACGAGTCGCTGCGCCTGTTCGTCGAGACCGTGCGCGAGCACGGTGCGATGACGGCGGCGGTGTACTCGACCTCCGAGGACGTCCTCGACGCCGCCGAGCAGGCAGCCCTGGACGCGGGCGTGGCCCTGTCGATGAACCTCACCGGCCAGGTCTTCGTCAACCAGTCGGCCGCCTTCAGCGACTTCCACGGCACCGGTGCCAACCCGGCGGCGAACGCGACACTCACGGACGGCCACTACGTCTCGGGCCGGTTCCGGGTCGTGCAGTCGCGCCGCCACGCCTGACGGCGGCGACGGGGGTCAGTCCTCCTTGGAGTCCGGCAGCAGGACGTTGACGACCACGCTGACCAGCGTGACCACCACCGCACCGAAGATGGCGGACCAGAAGAAGTCGTCGATGCGGAACGTCAGCGGCGTGACCTGCGCGATCCACGAGGTGATCTGCAGCATGAAGGCGTTGACCACGAAGGTGAACAGGCCCAGCGTGAGGATGTAGAGCGGCAGCGCGATCAACCGGACGATCGGCTTCACGACGGCGTTGACGACACCGAAGATCAGGCCGACCACCAGGAAGGTCACGATCTGCGCGACGAGGCCCTCGCCGCCGGACACGGTGATGCCCCTGACCACCAGGGTCGCCACCCAGATGGCCAGCGCGTTCACCATCACCGTGATCGCGAAGGACCGCATGGCCCCACCCTGCCACGCGCGCGTCCGGCGTACCCGCGGTTCGCCGCAGCGACCCGGTGGCGACCCGGTGGCGTCCTGGTGACAGCTCGAGAGCTCAGGGACGGACGAGGCGTGTCAGCGCCAGGCCCGCGACCGGGGTGTAGGCGAGGGCGACGGCAAGCGGGCCGTGCGTGACGAGCCGCGTCGTGGTCCCGCCGCCGGCCCGGGCCACGACCGCGTGGTCCAGGCGAAGGTGGACCGGACCTACGCGCACGGTCCAGGTCCACGTCCTGGCCGGCTCGTCGACCGCGTCGACGGTGAAGTCGACGCGCAGCCCGGCCGGGCCGTGGACCGCCCCTGTCGCGTCGTCGACGATGCGGTCGTGGGAGCACTCGACGCGTCGGATCTGCGGAGACCACTCGTGCCACCGTGAGGGGACCGCGTACCTCTCCCACACCTCCGCCGGGTCGGCGCGGCCGTGGACCACCAGCGGCACCGCGCTCATGGTCTGTCCCAGCCGTCGAGGACCTGCTCGTCCAGGGCCAGGGCGATCGCCGCGTCGAGGCCGCGGGGCCTGCGGGGCAGCAGGTCACGGGCGGAAGGGTCCTCGACGACCGCGGGGTGGTCGAGGGACTCGAGGAGGTCGGCGGCCAGGACAGGGTCGACGTCCGTGAGGGCCGCGATCGCGGCCTTCTCGGCCGCCGCGCTGACGGCGGGCACCTCGACCACCACGCCCCGGCGGCCGTGTGCCTGCGCCACACGCCGGAAGAGCTCGGTGTAGGGGACCACGGTGGAGCCACCGACCTCCAGGACCCGGTCCGCGAGCCTGCCCGTCCCGCGCACGTCGTCGAGCACGTCGAGCAGGTAGCCGACGAGGTCCGCCGCGGCGATCGGCTGGCAGGGCGTCCGCGACCGCAGGGGGCTGAACAGGAGCGGGAGACCCGCCGAGAGCTGGCGCATCATCTCCCAGGCCGCGCTGCCGGCACCGAGCACGATGCTGGCGCGCAGCGCGGTGACCGGCACGCCGCCGGCGCCCAGGGCCCTCTCGACGGCCAGGCGTCCGCGCAGGTGCGGCGACAGGGCTGTCGGGTCGGCCGCGACCGCGCGGGGGACGAGCCCACCCACCGTCACCACCCGCCGCACGCCGGCCTCCCAGGCCGCGACGCCGAACGCCGCCGCCGACCGGCGCTCACGCTCCACCAGGTCGCCGTGCCCCAGCCGGTGCACCAGGTAGTAGGCGACCTCGCACTCGGA
This sequence comes from uncultured Actinomycetota bacterium, assembly GCA_963843835.1. GTDB lineage: Bacteria > Actinomycetota > Actinomycetes > Actinomycetales > CAWJMD01 > CAWJMD01. The sequence continues at coordinate 278,300 of CAWJMD010000002.1, read as the reverse complement.
CAGCCCGCGACGGACCGTGCCGGGGTCGTCGACGTCGGCGCCGACGGGCAGGCCCGCACCGAGGTACTCGTCCGGGCGTCGGGTCAGGGCGACGACGTCGTGCCCGCGCTCGTCCAGGGCCCTGGTCAGACGGCGCCCGACGAACCCGGTGGCTCCGGCCACGGCGACGCGCACGGCGGCTCCTCGGTGTGTGGGGGGGACGGCCTCCTCGATCTGTGCAGAGCCTGACCCACGGCCCGCCGCACCGCACGCCGAGCCTAGGCTGCGGCCATGGACGACAGCGCCGACGCCCGTACCAGCACCTCGCACGCCTCGACCGAGCGACCGGCCGGTCCGCGCCTGCGGGCCGCCCTCGACTCGGTCCCGGCGTACAAGCCCGGCCGGCCGGCCGGCGCCGTCGAGGGGCTCACGGCCTACAAGATCAGCTCGAACGAGAACCCCTACCCGCCCCTGCCGTCCGTGCTCTCGGTCGTGGAACGGGCCGCCGCGCACATGAACCGCTACCCGGACATGGCGGTCAGCGAGCTGACGCGGGCGATCGCCGAGTACGTGGGCGTGGACGAGGACCGGGTCGCGACCGGCACGGGCAGTGTCGGCGTGCTGGGCCAGATCGTCCAGGCGACGTGTGCGGACGGCGACGAGGTCGTCTACGCCTGGCGTTCCTTCGAGGCCTACCCCATCGTCGTCGGCGTCAGCGGCGCCCGCGGTGTCCCGGTGCCCCTCACCGCGGACGCCCGGCACGACCTCGCCGCGATGGCGGACGCCGTCAACGACCGGACGCGTCTCGTGCTGGTGTGCACCCCGAACAACCCCACCGGGCCGGTGGTGCACGCCGACGAGCTGGAGGCCTTCCTCGACCGCGTGCCCTCCGACGTGCTGGTGGTCATCGACGAGGCCTACCGGGAGTTCGTGCGTGACCCGCAGGCACCCGACGCGGTCGCCGTTCACCGGCAGCGGCCGAACGTCGCGGTGCTGCGGACCTTCTCGAAGGCGTACGGCCTGGCCGGGCTGCGTGTCGGCTACGCGGTGGCGCACCCGCCCGTGGCCGAGGCTCTGCGCAAGACCGCGGTGCCCTTCGGGGTGTCGGCGATCGCGCAGGACGCGGCCGTGGCGTCCCTAGGTGCCGAGCACGAGCTGCTCGAGCGCGTCGACGCGCTGGTCACCGAGCGCACCAGGGTGGTCGACGCGCTCCGCGCCCAGGGCTGGACGGTGCCGGACACCCAGGCGAACTTCGTCTGGCTGCCGCTTGGCGACCGCGCGGTCGCCTTCGCCGCCGAGTGCGCGGCCGCCGGGCTCAGCGTGCGCCCGTTCGACGGCGACGGCGTGCGGTGCACGATCGGCGAGACGGAGGCCAACGACCGGCTGATCGAGGTGTGCGCGGGCACCGAGCCCGCGTGAGCGGGGACCTCGCGGGGTCCTGACGTCCGACCGGTGAGAGCACCGCCGGGGCGCGATACGGTGTCGGCGATGTGACCGCGAGCACGTCGCGACGACGCCCCCCACCCCCGGGGCGCCGCTGAAGCTCGGACCGAGCGTCGGGCGACCCCCGGCGGCGGCCACGACGAAGGAGATCCAGTGACCGACACCGCTGTCGGCCCCGGCCGTTCCCGCCTCGACGGCGGGCCGGACCTGGTCCAGCTGCTCACCCCCGAGGGCGAGCGCGTCGACAACCCCGAGTACTCCCCCCTGGTGGAGCACCTCACGGCCGAGGACCTGCGCGGCTTCTACCGTGACCTGGTGCTCGTCCGCCGTTTCGACGCGGAGGCCACCGCCCTGCAGCGTCAGGGCGAGCTGGGCATCTGGGTCAGCCTGCTCGGCCAGGAGGCCGCCCAGATCGGTTCGGGACGGGCGACGCGCAAGCAGGACTTCGTCTTCCCCACCTACCGCGAGCACGGCGTGGCCTGGTGCCGCGACGTGGACCCGGTGACGCTGCTCGGCCTGTACCGCGGCGTGAACCTCGGCGGCTGGGACCCGCACGCCAACAACTTCCAGCTCTACACGATCGTGATCGGATCCCAGACGCTGCACGCGACCGGCTACGCGATGGGCATCCAGCGCGACGGTGACGTCGGCACCGGTGACCCCGACCGCGACAGCGCCGCGCTGGCCTACTTCGGCGACGGCGCCAGCGCCCAGGGCGACGTGAACGAGGCCTTCGTCTTCGCCAGCGTGTTCAACGCGCCGGTCGTGTTCTTCTGCCAGAACAACCAGTGGGCGATCTCGGAGCCGAACGAGCGCCAGACGCGCATCCCGCTCTACCAGCGCGCCCGCGGATTCGGCTTCCCCGGCGTGCGGGTGGACGGCAACGACGTGCTCGCCACCTACGCGGTGACCACGGCCGCCTTGAACCGCGCCCGCAACGGCGAGGGCCCGACGCTGATCGAGGCGTTCACGTACCGCATGGGTGCCCACACCACGTCCGACGACCCGACGCGCTACCGCATCGAGGCCGAGGTCGAGGAGTGGAAGCTCAAGGACCCGATCGCGCGCCTGAAGGCGTACCTGTCCCGCAACGGTGATGCCGACCAGGACTTCTTCGACGAGATCGCGGCCGACGCCGACGCCCTGGCCGCGCACGTCCGGTCGGGCTGCCTGGCACTGGACAAGCCGGACCCGCTGACCATGTTCGACCACGCGTACTCCGAGCCGCACCCCCTGGTGGACGAGGAGCGGGCGTGGTTCGCCGAGTACCACGCGTCGTTCGAGGACCAGGAGGCGTCGCGATGAGCACCGACCTCAGCAGCAACCCCGAGGCCCCGTCGGCCATCGTCCCCAGCAGCATCGCCAAGGGCATCACGATGGGCCTGCGCGCGGCGATGGAGGCCGAGCCGAAGGTCCTCATCATGGGTGAGGACGTCGGCAAGCTCGGCGGCGTCTTCCGCGTGACCGACGGCCTGCAGAAGGACTTCGGCGAGGACCGGGTGATCGACACCCCGCTCGCGGAGTCCGGCATCCTCGGCACCGCGATCGGCCTGGCCCTGCGCGGGTACCGGCCGGTGTGCGAGATCCAGTTCGACGGCTTCATCTACCCGGCCTACGACCAGATCGTCACCCAGCTGGCCAAGATGGGTAACCGCTCCAGCGGCCAGGTGAAGATGCCGGTCGTCGTGCGCGTCCCCTTCGGCGGAGGCATCGGCGCGGTCGAGCACCACTCCGAGAGCCCCGAGGCCTACTTCGCCCACACGGCGGGCCTGCGCGTCGTCTCGTGCTCCAACCCGCACGACGCCTACTGGATGATCCAGCAGGCGATCGCGTCCGACGACCCGGTGCTCTTCTTCGAGCCGAAGCGCCGCTACTGGGAGAAGGGCGACATCGACACGGCGGCGACGCCGATGCCGCTGCACCAGGCACGCGTCGTCCGCGAGGGCGAGCACGTCACGGTCGCCGCCTACGGACCTATGGTCACCACCTCGCTCGCCGCGGCGAAGGCCGCTGCCGAGGACGGCATCTCGATCGAGGTCATCGACCTGCGCAGCCTGTCGCCCCTCGACATGGACACCCTCGAGGCCTCGGTGCTCAAGACCGGCCGGCTCGTCACCGTCCACGAGGCGCCGGTGTTCCTCGGCATGGGATCCGAGATGGCCGCCCGGATCACCGAGCGCTGCTTCTACGCGATGGAGGCGCCGGTGCTGCGGGTGGGCGGGTTCCACATGCCGTACCCGGCCAGCCGACTGGAAGAGGAGTACCTGCCGGACCTCGACCGGGTGCTCGACGCCGTCGACCGCTCGCTCGCGTTCTGAGCCGGGAAGGAGACCAGACATGCCGCAGATCAAGCAGTTCCTCCTGCCCGACCCCGCCGAGGGTCTGACCGAGGCCGAGATCGTCTCGTGGAAGGTCGCGGTCGGTGACACCGTCACGGTGAACCAGCCGATCGTCGACATCGAGACCGCCAAGTCGCTCGTCGAGCTTCCCTGTCCGTTCGCGGGTCTCGTCGTCGCGATCCACGTCGAGGAGGGTGTGACCGCCGACGTCGGCACCCCGATCATCTCGATCGACGTCGACCCGGACGGCGAGCCCTCCGGTGACGCGGGCGACACCGGAGCGGGTGCGTCCGGCACGCTCGCCGGGGACGTCCCCGCGCAGGAGTCCGCGGACGAGCGCCCGGAGGTGGGCGGTCCCGGCGAGGAGATGGTGCCGTCGCCGCCGGACGAGGGCTTCGTGGAGCCCGGTCTGATCGGTGGCGCCGCCCCGGGCGGTCGCACGTCCGTCCTCGTCGGCTACGGCCCGCGCACCACCGAGGCGAAGCGCCGACCGCGTCGCGGTGGTCCCGCCTCGGGCCGCAGCGACGAGGCCACCCAGGCCGCTCTGCAGACGGCGTTCAGCACCGACCGGCCGGTCGCCACACCGGTGTCCCCGCCGCGCGCACCGAACCGGGTCACGCCGGTGCCGGCGTCGCCCGTGCCGGGCGCGTCACTGCCGTCCGTCGGCCGGATCGAGCCCTCGCCAGCGCCGTCGAACGGGTCCCGCGTCCTGGCGAAGCCGCCGGTGCGCAAGCTCGCCCGCGACCTGGGCGTCGACCTCTCGCAGGCTGCCGCGTCCGGCCCGAACGGCACGGTCACGCGCGAGGACGTGATGGCGCTCGCCGAGGGTGGCGCCCAGGCGGAGCCCCAGCAGGAGCAGGCGGCGCAGCCTGCGGCGGCCGACACCGAGCGGGAGGTGCGCACGCCGATCAAGGGCGTCCGCAAGATGACCGCCGAGGCGATGGTCCGCTCGGCGTTCACAGCCCCGCACGTCACCGAGTGGGTGACCGTCGACGTGACCCGCACGATGGAGCTCGTCGCACGTCTCAAGACCTCACGGGAGCTCGAGGGCCTGCGGATCTCCCCGCTCACGATCGTCGCCAAGGCGCTGCTCATCGCGGTCCGCCGCAACCCGGGCATCAACGCCACCTGGGACGACGCCGCGCAGGAGATCGCCACCAAGCGGTACGTGAACCTCGGCATCGCCGCCGCCACCCCGCGCGGTCTGGTCGTCCCGAACATCAAGGACGCGGACCGGCTGGACCTCGCAGGTCTCGCGACCGAGCTGAAGTCCCTGACCGACACCGCCCGTGAGGGACGGACCCCGCCGGCCGACATGTCCGGGGGCACGATCTCCATCACGAACGTGGGGGTGTTCGGGGTCGACGGGGGCACGCCGATCCTGAACCCCGGCGAGGCGGCGATCCTGTGCATGGGCCAGGTGCGACCGATGCCGTGGGTCGTCGACGGCGAGCTGGCGGTGCGCCAGGTCATGCAGCTCTCACTGTCGTTCGACCACCGCCTGGTCGACGGCGACCTGGGCTCGCGCGCCCTGGCGGACGTCGCCGCCATGCTGGAGCGGCCCGAGCAGGCGCTCGTCTGGGGCTGACGTCCGGGGTCCAGCCGTCGGAGATCGGGGAAGGGGGGCAGTGCGCTGCGGCGCCTGCCCCACCTCCCCGTCCCGGTCGCCGCTGGAGCGTCGTCCACTGGCGGCGTGCTGGGCGGGAGTCGTCCACAGCTCGACGGCGGACGCGCGGGCCGAGTGATCCCGGCGCCACCGTGAGGGGATGCCGCCGCGACTCGTGCTCCCCTCGGCGCTGACTCAGCGCCCTTCACCGTCGCCGAGGCCTTCGACGTCGGGGCTGACGCGTGACGACCTGCGCAGCCACGGGTTCCGCCGCCCCTTCCGCGGGGTGCCGTACCGGCCGGGCAGCCCCACTCGCTCGAGCACGGGTGCTCCGCGGCGGCGCTGATCCTCCCGCCCGGTGGACGACGTGGGGTCACCCGGATGCGGTCCGCCGTGTCGCTCGTCCGGGATCGGGTCGACTCGCCGCAGGAGGCGAGGGCGAGGCTCCTCATCGTCGATGTGGGGCAGCCGGGCGCTGCGTCTGCCCCGTCCCTCCGGGCTCGTCGCCGACGTCCTTACCAGCCCAGCCCGAAGCAGACCGTGGGGGCGACGTCGTCGCCGTCAGCCCGGGCGAGGGCCTCCAGCGCGTCGGCCAGGGCGGACGCGGGTGGCCGGCCCGCCCTCAGCCCGCGGTGGTGCTCGACGGCCACGCACTCGGCCGCGGCGTCCCCGACCCGGGCCACCGAGCCGACGACGGTGAGGCACCCACCGTGCAGGAACGCCGCGGTCATCCCGAGCGCCTCGTCGCCGGGGCGCATGCTGGCGACGCCGGTCTCGCACGCCGAGAGGACGACCTGTCGAGGCAGGGTGCCGACGGCGTCGAGGTCGTGACCGAACAGCCACCCGTCCGCAAGCCCGAGCGAGGAGAACAGGGGGTTGTCGGGCTCGTGGCGACCGTGCGCCGCGACGTGGAGCACCGCGGCCCCGTCCATGGCGGCGAGCGTCGCCTCGGCGGTGGCCGATGCTCCGGTCAGCACGACCACCCTCCCCTCCCGCGCGCCCTGCGCGCACGTCGTCACCTCGCTGACCGCGCGGGTGACGTCCGGGCCGGCGACGAAGACCTCCCGCTCGGTGCCGTCCGAGTCATCGGACCGGGTCCTGGCGTTCACCCACCAGGTCGCGGACGGCACGACGCACACGGGCCGTCCGCGCAGCGAGGGCAGCAGCGTCCACGGCACCTGCGCCGTGAGCCCGGCCGGCACCACCACGACCGGACCACCCAGGTCGTCGCCGCGGACCTCGGTCGCCGCCAGGGGTGCCAGCGCCTCCAGCCCGGCCCGTAGCGACCCGTTCACGGCCGCGCGCAATGCCGACGGCAGTACCTGGCCGGCCAGCACGTCGAGGTCGGCCCGAACGCGGAAGACCGCCTCTCGCATCGCGGCGACCGTGCCGACGGGTCGAACGTGCGCGCGCTTGCCTGTCAGCGTGAGCGCGTGCACGCGGTCGCCGACGGCCATCAGGGACACCAGGGTGCCGTCGCTTCCTAGCTGTGCGCGTACCGCGTCGAGGCCGACCGGCTCGATGATCTGCTCGCGGCCCACCTGCCGCCACTTCCGTTGACGCACTTCCTGTTCGAGACGCCTGCTCTCGTGCGCCAGGTGGGGGTCGATCGCCTGGCCGCCGAGACGCTGCTCCCGTTCGGCCGCCCGCACCTGGCGAAGGCGGGCCAGCAGCGCCGACGCCTCGGGGTCGGCCGGAGGGCGCACGGGCACGATGCGAGCGCTGGTCGCCCGCACGCGCTCCGACCACGCGTAGACCCCGGGCACCCGCCCCTCCTTCAGTGCCTCGGCCAGGCCGTCGCGGGCCAGGCGCGCCCCGATGGACGTTGCCGAGGTGAGCAGGTCCAGACTGCCCAGACGTGACTGCCACGTCGCGAGGTCTCGCAGTCCACGTTCCCGAACACGTTGTGCCTCAGCGGATCCCGCACTCGCCTGAACGAGGGCTGCTCGTGTCTCGTGGGCGAGCATGCGGGTGGCGATGCGCGCGCCGGAGCGGGAGCGCGTCACCGTCCACGCGTCCCGCCCGGCAACGACCAGCGCCGACTCGACGTCGCCCCCCGCGAGCAGCCCGCTGATCTGCAGGAGGTGGGCCACCTGGGCCTCCTCGGTCAGGCCGAGGGCGTCGAGGCGGGGACGCAGCTGGGCAGCCGTCATCGCTGCCGCCGTCGCCGCAGCCGGAGGCCCGGCGACGTCGAGGCGCGCCAGCTCGAGCTGCGCGAGCAGCGACCACCCGGTGGCGCCGCGCTCCTCGAACCGCGTCATCGCCCGCTGGGTCAGGCGCCGGGCCCCCGACGGGTCACCCTGGAGCCGCGCGACCTCCCCGGCCGCCAGCTCGGCCTCCGCCTGGTCCTGACGCAGCCCCGCACGACCCAGCAGCTGTGCTGCGTCGTGCAGCGTCTCCGACGCCTCCCGCAGCAGGCCGGCGGCGACCAGCGAGTGCGACCGGTCGACCGCCGCCACCGCGCCCAGCGTGCGTGACTGTGCCGACAGCACGACCGCGGCCTCGTCGATGAGCCGGAGGGCCCGGGGGACGTCGCCGTTGACATAGGCGAGGTAGGCCAGGTTGCCCGTCGCCTTGGCCGCCTGGACGGTCTGCCCCGCCTCCTGGGCGACGGTCAGCGAGCGTCGGAAGTCGGCCTCGGCCCTGTCCAGCTGCCCCCGCCGGATGGCCAGGACGCCCCGGTTCATCAGCACGCGGACCAGCTCGGCGGGCTCATCCGGCCCCAACAGCTGGGCCGCCCTGCCCAGGTGCTCGTCGGCCTCGTCGAGTCGGCCCGCGCGGAGGAGCAGGAGCCCGCGCTGCCCGTGCCACAGACCGCGGTGCGCCCATTCGGGGTCGTCGGGGTCGGCCACCTGGTCGAGGACGCCGAGCCCCGCGACGACCCCGTCGACCTCGCTGCGGGCGTTGGCCAGGCTGATCAGCACGCGTCCGCGCAGGTCGGGGTCCGGCCACTCCTCGGCGCTGAGCGCTCGCTCGAGCAGCCGTACAGCGGTCACCGGCCGTCCCCGTGCGCTCGCGGTCACCGCTCGTTGCCACAGGGAGGCCGCGTCAGCGGACACGGCCCTACTCTGCCGTAACACGGGTCACAGCGGCAGAGCCGGAAAGCCCTACGTACCAGGCGGAAACGGACGACTCAGAGGCGGACGGGCGGCGCTGCCACCGGGCGCTGCAACGGGCCGCCGGGTGTCGGCACGAAGACCAGCTGGACCAGACCGGCGTGCACGTCGTCGATGGCGAAGCGCCCCTGCGCGTCCACCTCGGTGAAGTGGGTCGTCTCATCGCCCTCGGAGCGCCGGAGCTCGACCGTCCCGCGCGCGGCCGGTGCGACCCAGCCGTCCATCCGGAACCGACCACCCTCCTGGGGTGTCAGCGTGACCATCACGCTCGCGTGCTCGCTCGTGAAGGTGAGCGTGCGGGCCGGCTCGGCGGAGCGGGCCCCGAGCGGCTCGAGCAGCTCCTCGGCGAGGACGGCGACCTCCGCCTCCAGCCCCTCGAGGGCCACAGCGAAGACGATGCGCTCGGCCAGGTCAGCCGGCACGGGATCGTGTCGTTCCCACACCTCCCGCAGCGCCAGCACGAGGTCGTCGTCCCCCAGGGGCTGAGGCGCGCCGTTCACGGTGTCCCCCAGGCAGGGTCGGCGGCGCAGGCGGCCCGCAGCTTGTCCAGGCACCGTCCGCGCGTCGGCCCGATGCTGCCGACCGGCATCCCGAGCTCGGACGAGAGCGACTGGTAGTCGGGGCGGTCGCTGAACGCGAGCACGCGCAGCAGACGCTGGCACCGCTCCGACAGCTCGCGGACATGGCGCCACAGCACGTCCCGGGTCTGTCGCTCCATCACTTCGGCCTCGACGCCCGGTGCCGGGTCGAGCGCCGCGTCGATGACCTCGTCCTGCACCGGAGGGGCCTTGCCCGACGTGCGAGCGGCCCGCGCCGCCTCGCGACGCACGGTGACGCTCAGCCAGCGCAGCACCGCCTGCGGGTCACGCACCTGGTCGCGGTGGCGGACCAGCGCGAGCCAGGTCATCTGGACCGCATCCTCGGCGGAGGCCTCGTCGAGGCGGTAGGCGCGGGCGAGCTGCCAGAGCAGCGGGGTGAGCAGCCGGATCAGACGCTCCAGTCCCGCCTCGTCGCCGGCCCGCCAGTCCGCGAACGCGAGACGCGCGGCGTCTGCGGTCGGGGACCTGGGACCGCCCGCGTCCGAGGCCCTCTCGGAGTCGGACCCTGAGAGGCCGCCCTCGCGGCCCGCCGCCTGTCGTGGCACAGCCGCGTGGCCGGCTCTGGGAGTCGTGGGCACGTCACTCACCCCGTCCGCCCGGGCCGCGAGAACTCGGCGACGAGCTCGGCCACCAGCGCCGCCATCGTGTCGGCGGTCTCGGCGGCGCCACCGGCAGCCCGCGCTGTCGGGCCGGCAGGCCCGCCCGCGGCGACGCGTCGGGCCAGCCGCCCGGCCATCACGGGGCCGGCGAAGCTGGTCCCGCTCCACACGCCGAAGCCTGAGCCGAAGTCGTCCGGGTCGAGGCTGGCGCGGCGTGTGCCGTCGGGTGCGTCGAAGGCGACCGACGGCTGCCGCCCGCCCCGGAAGGACGGAGGCATCGTGCTGACCAGTGCCGCACCGGGGTGCCAGCAGCTGATCCACGCGCCCGCGTTGCTGAACAGGGCCACCGTGCCGTCCGGGTTGGTGGCGGCGACGCTCGTGACCGGGACGCAGCCCGGCGTCGTCGTCGCGACCGGTCCGCCCGCGTGCGGCGTGAAGGCGGCCGGGTACATCGGCTCGGCCGTCGCCCCGTTCCCTGCGGCCGCCACGACGGCGACGCCGAGCTCACCCAGCGCCGTGAGCGCCGCCAGCAGCGGGGTGTCCAGCGACGCGTCGTCCGGCTCCTCGTGGTAGTAGCCGAGCGAGAGGACGACGACGTCCACGGCGAAGCCGTCGCTCCCGCCGGAGTCGTGCCACCGGGCGACCCCTGCCTGGACGACCGCCAGCGCGTGCAGCAGGTCACCCTCGAGCACGACCCCGTCCGACGCCATCACCCGGACGGCCAGCAGGTCGGCGTCCGGACAGAGCTGGTGCAGCAGACCGCAGATGAACGTTCCGTGGCCGCTGTGGCTGTCGAGGGCCGCGTCGAGCGGACCGGTGAGGTCGCCGGAGGTCTCTGGGTCCGTCGCCGGGTCGGTGAGCCCCGCCGGCACACCGTCCAGCCGGACGTCGGTGCGGACGACGGCGTCGAGCCAGGGGTGGCGCCCGCAACCGGTGTCGAGGACGGCAACGACCGGCCGCCGAACCGAGAGGGCCGCGTCGTCGGTCCGCGGAGGATCGGCCCCGATCCACGAGACCGGCTGCCTCCCACCGGATCCCGCACGACCATAGTCGCTGACCCCATGCCCCTCCGTGAAGGGTTCGCCCTCCACCCCGTGACCCTCGGTGAACGGGGTGCCTCCCACGTCAGGGTCTGTGCCCATCAGCACGTGGTCCAGGCCCATGGCCTGCTCGAGCACACGCTCACCGCCGGCGAGGGCACGTGCGTGCTGCAGCACCGTCCACGCGTCCGGCGGGGAGAACGGTCGGGTGGCGTCGTCGGGCGTGGGATCGGGCGCCAGCGTGAGGACGCGGGGGGTGCGCTTGTGGCCCGGGTCGTCGAGCAGCCGCGCCAGGGCACCACCGCGGTCCTCTTCCGACGCCACCAGGCCGGCCGCAGCCGCGGCCTCGTGCACCAGCCGGGTGGCCTTCTCGTTCAACGGTCCGGCGCCGACGACGATGCGGTCCGCGCGGTAGGCGGTGGCCAGAGGGGCGTCCCGGCCGGGCAGTCGTACGGCGGTGAGGGGGTCGAGAACGCGTGCTCCGTGCCGGGCCAGGAGCCGTGACGGCGGCAGCGGGCGACGTGCTGTCGTCGACCCCTCGCCGTCCGGCCGCCTGCGCGTCCTGGACGTGCTCTCCGAGGTCCGGCTCCACTGGGTCTCGCTCACCAAGCTGCTCCTCGCGGGTGATCGGGCGACGTCCCCGTGTGCGCCAGCCTAGGCCGGGGGACGGGGGCCCGGTAGTGCTCCTGACGTGAACAGGAGGGTGCGGGGGGGTCGGTGATACCGCGGCCGTCGTGTATCAGTCGGCGCCCCGTCGGCTCCTGATCGCTGCACGGCACCGACAGGTTGGGTGCAAGTGCTCGACGAGGAGGCAGGACATGGCAGTCAGTGGCGGGGACGCGGACCGGATCAGGCCGGTCAAGGAGAGCGTCGAGGACGACCTGATCGCTCGCGAGGGCATCGTCGCGGTCGACATCGGCGAGAAGGTGACGGACGGCGAGCCGACGGGCCAGCCGTCCATCGTCGTGTACGTCCAGAAGAAGAAGCCGGTGTCGGGGCTGTCGAAGGCACAACGCATTCCGGCGGAGATCGACGGCGTACCGACGGACGTGGTCGAGATCGACATCGAGCTGCAGACGGCCCTCGTACGGGTCGCCGACGACGTCGAGCTCCAGCTCGACCCAGGCAGCTACCGGCCGCTGCACGGCGGCATCAGCATGGGGCCGGACCGCTCCTTCTGGCTGGAGCCGCCGGAGGTCCCGGCTCCCGGCTGGTACCGCTCGGTCGGCACGCTGGGCGCGATGGTCGAGGACCGCGCGACCGGCGCCCGGATGGCGATGACGAACTTCCACGTCGCGGCCGTCAACACCGATTGGTCCGTGGGCGACGTGATGGTGCAGCCGGGCCACCCCGACGGCAGCGCAGCCGCCCCCTTCGGACGGCTCTCGCGAGCGGTCCTGTCCGAGAACGTCGACGGTTCCGTCGTCTCGATCGACAGCGGCGTCGCGTCCGAGTGCGACGTGGTCGACATCGGCAACATCACCGGATCCCGGGCGGCGGCGATCGGCATGGCCGTCCGCAAGCGTGGCCGGACGACGAACCTCACGCAAGGGACCGTGGGATCGGTCGACGTCACCGTGTCGATCGACTACGGCGACGGGCTCGGTGTCCGCACCCTGCGCCACCAGATCCGCGTCGACCGTCCGGCGGGCGGCCCTCGCTTCTCGGACCGGGGGGACTCGGGGTCGGTGGTCGTGGACGACGACGAGCGCGTCGTCGGCCTGCTGTTCGCCGGTGCGACCGACGGGTCGGTGACGTTCGCCAACCCGATCGCGGCGGTGCTGAACGAGCTGGGCGTGAACCTGTGCGTCACGCCCGTCGCGCCCGTCACGAGGGCGGGGTTGGCGTGTCCACCGCTGAAGACCCGGCTCGCGGTCAGCTGTTTCGAGCTGGTCACGCGCGTGCCGCGTCACTGCGACATCGTGAAGACCCGGTTCACCCTGGACTGCTTCGACCTGCGCACGCGCATCCGCATCCTGTGCGTCGGGCCGGAGATCCCGGACTGGCCGCCGCGCCCGCCGTGGGAGAACCCGCGCTTCCGCCGTCCGGGAGAGGGACCTGCGTCGAGGTACGGCGTGGAGCAGGACCTCGAGGAGTCGTTCTGGACGGGCTACGCCGCCGCCTACGAGGAGATGCAGGCGCTCGGCGAGGACGGCAGCGCCCCCGACGACACCGGCTCGGGGACCTGAGATGCCCGGCACCCTCGTCCGTCCCGCCGTCGACGTCGTCGTGGCACCTCCGCCCGACCGGGACACGGCCGGCAGCACGCTGCTGACCCGTCCCTCCGTGGTGGCCGGTGCCGACGTGCTCAGCGCGACCGACACGCTGGCGCAGGCGCTGGCACTCGGCGTGCTCCGGGCCGACGACGTCCTGGCAGGACGGGCGTGGGTGCGCGACGCCTCGGGCTCCCACCGCGTGCACGTGGTGGGGACGGGGGGCGAGGCGTCGGCCGTCGTCAAGACGCCGGGCACCGTCTCGGTGCTCGACGGCGACGACCCGGTACGCGCCGAACGCGAGGCCCTGCGCCTCCTGTCCGGCTCGGGCCTGACACCGGAGCTGCTGGGCGGCGCGGGGGAGACGTCGCCGGGCCAGCTCTGGACCGTCGCGGTGGACGGGGAGGTGCTGGCGACGAGGGGGGGCGCCGCCGCCTCGGGGGAGCCGTTCACCGCGTGGGGGACCACCCTCGCCGCCCTGCACCGCCACCCCGTGCGGGGCGGCGAGCCGGTGGCCCCGCTGCCCTGGCTGCTCGCCCACCCGCACGTGGCCCCAGGGCACCTCGGCGGGAGGGCCGCACCGGCGGCGGTCCGCGAGGTCCTGACGCAGGCGCTGGGCCGCCCGGTGCTCGCCGAGGCGCTCCGATCGCTGGCGCGGTCCTGGCGCCGCACCGGGTGGATCCACGGCGACGCGTCCCCCGCGAACGCGATCACCACCAGCGGGTCTCCGCGGATCGGCCACGACCTGCGTTCCGGGGTGGTGCTCATCGACCTCGAGCACGCCGGGCTGGGGGACCCGGACTGGGACCTCGCCACCGCCGTGGACGGGATCGACGTCGTGACGCCCGACCCGGACCGGGCCGGTGCCCACCGCGAGCAGCTGCTCGCCGGGTACTGGGCGGCCGGGGGGCCCGGACGCCTGGACCCCCGCCACCTGTCGGTCCGCGTCCTGATGGCAGCAGTCCGTCACGCCGGCGCCGACTCCGAGCAGGGCTGGGACACGCCGGCCGGGCCGCGCGCGCTGGGGGCGCTGAACCGGGCCGAGGCTCTCGCCTCGGCACCACGTGACTCCGTCCCGGCGGCGGGCCGGTCCGGTCTCGGCTCCGGGGAGACGCCGTGAGCACGGGCTCGCTCGCCGCCGGGGTGGACGCCGCGGTGCGCCTGGCCTCCGACCTCGACCTCGGTGACCCGGACGTGAGAACCATTCTGGCGCAACGCCTCTACCGCAGCTGGTACGCCGGACCGGTGGGCCCCGACCCGGGTGCTCTGCCGGCGTCGTCTCCGCCGCTGCCGGGCCTGCTGCGCACCGCGCACGCCGGGTCGCGCCAGTGGGAGGACGGGTGGAGCACGCATCGCGCGCTGGCCGGCTCGGTCGTGGTCGCCGGACGAGCGCAGGGCCGTTCCGGGCGCCGGGTGGTCGGACGGGGTGACTGGGTCGCCGAGGGCGTGCGTACCGCCGGGCTCGTGCCCTCGACCGGGGACGCCCTGCGCGTCTGCGGCCGCCAGGACCTGTTGGGCGACGGGTGGTGGTGCACCTGGGGGGGCGGGTGGGTGATGAAGCCCCGCCCGGACGGCTCCCTGGCCGGGACCGGGTCTGACGTCCCGCTGCTGCGGCTGTACCTGGCCCCGTACGTGGACGCCGTCGCCGACGTGGTGGCCGCACTGACGGCGGCGACGATCTCCTGGGACAGGCCGTGGATGCTCAAGGCGGCCGCGGACCCGGACGCCTACCGGCGGGCCGACGCCGTCGTCCTGTACGTGCCGCGCCCGTGCTCCTGGGCGGTCGCGCGTGAGCTGCGGCCCCTGGTCGGGGGTCTCGCCGCGTCGCTACGCACGGCGCAGCCGCCCCTGACACTGGCGGTCGCCAGGGGAGTGGCAGCGGCCGAGGACCCTGCGGGCGAGCACAGCTTCGGCGAGCACCGCTGCGCGGCCATCGTCCGAGCGGTCGTCGACCACCCCGACGACCCGCTGGCGGCCGTCGGGGCGTGCCTGCTCGAGGTGGGCGTGGACCCGCTGGCGCCGTACCGGTCCCATCCCGCGTCGAACGGCGCAGGCCCGGACTGGAGCCCACCCGACAGCCCCAGCCTGGTGACCGAGGAGGACGTCCCATGGGACACGTGGTGGACCTGACGGCGGTGCCGATCCCGCGGACCGAGCCCCGCTCGGACCCTCTGCTGCAGGCCGTGGCCCGGATCGCGGACGTGGTCGCGGAGACGGCCGTCCACGTGGGGGACCGGGCGACCTGGGCTCGTTGGCGGCCGGGTCACGACGGACGTGTGACCGCCCGCCCCGGCGACGCCGCGGTGTACGACGGTGACGCCGGAACCGCCTGGGCCTGTGCTCATCTGGCCGCGGTCCTCGAGCGTGACGACCTCGCTGACCTGGCCAGGGCGGCGACGGCCCAGGCGCTCGACGTGGTGCAGGGGGCGCGGGCGTCGCGGACGGACATGGGTGGGTCTCCCCTTGCGGCAGGCCTGCTGACCGGGGCCGACGGCGTGGTCGTCGCGGCTGAGCAGGTGGGACGTGTGCTGCGCGACCGCGCCCTCCTCCAACGGGTCGACGAGACCGCTCGGGCCGCGGCGGCGGCACCGTCACCCGGCCGCACCCGCCCAGGGGTGGCGCAAGAACCTGACCGGTGCCCCGACCTGATGTCGGGGACGGCCGGGGACCTGTTGGCCGAGACCGTCCTCGACGCGGCGCTGCCCGGTCGCGGTGCCGGGTCGCGGAGCCGGTCCCTCGCGGACCTCGCAGCGAGTGCTCAGTGGCACGCGGGCACAGTCACCTGGTGCGACCCGACACCTCCCCTGACGCGCGCGGGGGGCGCGTCGTGCGGGATCGCCCACGGGACAGCAGGCATCGCGCTGGCTCTGGCCGAGTGGGCGGCGGTGGGTTCCGGCGCGGCAGCACGGACGGCGATCGACCTGGTCGATGGCGCCCTGGCCTGGGAGGGCGCCTGGTTCGACCCGCGCACCGCCGGCTGGCCCGACCTGAGGCAAGGCGGTGAGGCCGGCGGCGGCTCGTCGTCGTGGTGCCTCGGCGGGTCCGGCATCGGCGCGGTGCGGCTGCGACTGCTCTCCCTGGTGCGGGCGGGTCGCCTCTCGCTTCGGACACCGCCGGAGTCGCTGCGGGCCGACGTCGACGCGTCTGTGCGACTGGCCGTGCGCGACCTGGACGCCGGGTACCGGACGGGGTGGACCCGCCAGGGACCGGACGGTGTCGCGGTCTCGCTCTGCCACGGGGTCAGCGGTGCGCTGGACCTGCTGGCGCTGGCCGCGGACGAGCTGGACGTCCCGGAGCACCGGGAGACGGCGCGCTGGTACGCAGAGGACCTGCTGCGGGCGGCCGGCGACCCCCGCGGTTGGCCGTCGGGGGTCGCCGGGATGCCTGCCGATGCTGGTCTCTACACGGGCCTGCCGGGCGTGGCGCTGGCGCTGCTGAGGGTGTCGGGTGCCGCGGATGTCCCATCGCTCTTGCTCCCGCTGACCGAGCCGCTCGGCGCGCCGCTCGCCGGAACACCTTGTGCCGCAACGGGCTCGGCGGGACTTGCCTGCGACTCCTGAGTCACCGCACCGGTGAGGCCGCTGAGCTCGGCCTCGCGCTCGTCGCGGGCCGCCTGCATGCCGGACGACGTGCGCAGCGGCACCTCGGGGAGGAACAGGACGACGACGAGGGTGAGGGCGAGGATCCCGGTCGCCACCATGAACATCAGGTCCATGGAGTCTGCGAACCCGACGAGGAAGGGCCGCGCCAGACGCGGGTCCATCGAGGTGAGGAACGAGGAGTCGTCGAGCACCCCCGAGGGGACCGACGGCGTGCCGCCCGCGGAGGCGCTCTTCACGAGGTCGAGCACCGTGGCGTTGGCCGGGTCGGCCTGCACGGCCGGGTCGCGGAGGGCGGCCTGGAACGCGGGTGTCGGGGCGATCGAGGTGAAGGCGCGCTGGATGTTCTCGGCGGCGGTGGAGAACAAGATCGACAGGAACACCGCCGTGCCGAGCGTGCCGCCGACCTGGCGGAAGAAGGTGGCCGACGACGTCGCCACCCCCATCTCGCGCGGCGACACCGCGTTCTGCACCGCCAGGATCAGCGGCTGCATGTTGCCGCCGAGCCCGAGACCGAAGACCGCCATCGTGAGGCTGACACGCAGCATCGACGTGTCGACGCCGATCTGGGTGAAGCCGAGGGCGCCGATCACCAGCAGCACCGAACCGATGACCGGGAAGATGCGGTAGCGGCCCGTGCGGGAGATCAGCTGGCCGGAGATGATCGAGCCCGACATGATCCCGGCGGTGAGCGGTAGCAGCATCAGACCCGCCTGCGTCGGCGTCGCCCCCTTGACGAGCTGCAGGTACAGGGGGAGCCCGGCGAGGATGCCGAACATCCCCATCCCGATGAGGGTGTTGAGGATCGAGCCGACGGCCACGGTGCGGTTGCGGAACAGCCGCAGGGGCAGCAGCGCCTCGTCACCCGCTGCCCGCTCCGAGAGCACGAAGGCGACCAGCCCGGCGACGCCGAGGAGCATGCACAGCAGCGACCCCGCCGACGTCCAGCCCCAGGCGCGGCCCTGCTCAGCGAGGATGAGCAGCGGTACGAGCGCGAGCACCAGGCTGGCGGCGCCCGGCCAGTCGAGCCGGTGGTCGCGGCGGTGGTGCTCGATGTTCAGCACGCGCGTCACGACGACGAACGCGGCCAGGCCGATCGGGACGTTGACGAGGAAGACCCAGCGCCACCCGTCGATACCGAAGATGGTGTCGGCGCCGGCGAAGAAGCCGCCGACGACGGGCCCGAGCACGCTGGAGGTACCGAAGACGGCGAGGAAGTAGCCCTGGTACCTGGCCCGCTCACGCGGCGGGACGATGTCGCCGATGATCGCGAGCGCGAGCGAGAACAGGCCACCCGCGCCGATCCCCTGGATGCCCCGGAAGGCAGCGAGCTCCGCCATGGAGGAGGACATCCCCGAGAGCACGGAACCGACCAGGAAGATGCCGATCGCGAACAGGAAGAACGGCTTTCGGCCGTACATGTCCGAGAGCTTCCCGTACAGCGGCGTCGAGATCGTCGAGGTGATCAGGTAGGCGGTAGTGGCCCAGGC
The DNA here is from genome assembly GCA_963843835.1 of uncultured Actinomycetota bacterium. Classification (GTDB taxonomy): domain Bacteria; phylum Actinomycetota; class Actinomycetes; order Actinomycetales; family CAWJMD01; genus CAWJMD01. The sequence goes on along the minus strand of CAWJMD010000002.1, from coordinate 260,277 downwards.
CTGTAGTGACAGGCCCTGCAGGTCGTCGGCGATGGTGCGGATGGACGACGCGATGATCGTCTGGTCGAGCGCCGCCAGGAACATCCCCATCATCAGGGCGATGAGGATCGTGACGATCTGGCGGTGGCTCAGGGTGGTGCTCGGCGCTGCGGGGGCGGCAGCGGTCGACGGGGCGCTCATGCGTGGTCCTCTGTGGCTGAAGGGGAGGTGGCGGGGGACCGGGCATCGCCTCGGCCGAGGGCGGACTGGGACTCGGTCAGGTGCGCGACGAGCTCGGGCAGGTCCGTGGTCAGGTCGTCCACCAGGCGGCCGAGCAGGCGGGTGAGAGCGTCGACGTCGTCGGGCTCCCAGTCGCGCATCACCCGGGTGAGCATCGCGTCGCGGCGCTCGTGCATGCGGCGGTGGACGTCGAACCCGGCGTCCGTGGCAGCGAGCACGGTCGCCCGTCCGTCGTCGGGATCGGCCTGACGCTCCACGAGGCCGAGCCGGACCAGCTGGTCGATCTGGCGGCTGACGGTCGAGGGGTCGACGCAGACCGTCTCGGCGAGGGTCTTGGCGCGCTGCGGTCCACCGGTCGTGAGGTGGAACAGCAGGACGTAGGTGGCCCACGAGACACCGTCGGTGCCGGTGGCGGCGACGTGCGACTTGATCGTCTGCATGGTGCGGGTGAGCTGGAGGATGTGCCGGTTCAGCGCCGCCGACCGCTGCATGGCGGGGTCGGCGTGCGCTGCGTCGAGCCGGGGATCGGCGCCGGTGGTGGTGGTCCCGGTGGTCGTGGACATGCTCGGTTCCCTTTACTTAGATGCATCACCCAACTGCATGGGCAGTGCAACTATCAGGGGAGGAAGGGCGTTCGTCAAGTCGGGTTCGCGGACCTGGCCACCGGCCGGCTCGGGTCGCGGATCCACTCCGACCAGGACCCGGGGTACAACGCCGCCGGGGTGCCGGCCTCGTGCAGCGCCAGCACCATCAGAGCGGCCGTCACGCCCGACCCGCAGTAGGCGGTGACCGGGACGCCGTCCGACCTCGCCACCCCGCTGCCGGCCACGGCCTCCAGAGCCGCACGCAGGGACTCGGGCGCGAGCAGCCGGCCGCGCGCGTCCACCACCTGCGTCACCGGCAGGTTGACTGCACCCGGGATGTGGCCGGCCACCGGGTCGATCGGCTCGGTCCGTCCCGCGAACCGCTCCGGCGCCCGCACGTCCACCAGTGCCGTTGCCGTCCCGATCAGGCCCGCGGCGCCGGTCACGTCGTCGACGGTCACCGCCGGGAGCCCGCCCGGCCGGGCGGCGGCCCGAGCGTCGGCGACGGGCGCCATCTCCCCCGCCTCCACCTCGCCGCCGGCCGCGCGCCACGCGGCGAGCCCGCCGTCCAGCACGCGGACGTCGTCGTGGCCGAAGTACCGCAGGCACCACCAGGCGCGCGCCGGAGCGAACGGCGGGGTCCCACCGGCGTCGTAGACGACGACGCGACGGCCCGGTGACACCCCGAGCCGCCGCATCGTGGCCGTGAACGCGTCCGGCGCGGGGAGGGGGTGGCGTCCACCGTCGCCCGGTGGGCCGGCGAGGTCGGCGTCCAGGTCGACGAACACCGCGCCCGGCAGGTGGGCCGCTCGGTAGGCGTCGCGGTCGGGACCCGCCGTCGTCCAGCGGACGTCGAGCAGCAGGAGGCCGCCCGTCCCGACCTCCGCGGCCAGGGCCGCGGCGCCGACGAGGGCGCTCGAGGGCGGGCGGGAGGTCACGGGTCCACCCGGAAGACCCTGAGCTGGAGCGCCAGCAGCGCGTAGTAGCCGACCAGGGTGGAGAGCTCGAAGACGGCCTCCTCCCCGAGGTGCTCGACCACCGCCGCGTAGGCGTCGTCGTCCAGGTCACCGTCGTCGAGCAGGGCCCGGACGACAGCGTGCGCCGCCCGCTCGTCCTCGTCCGCGGACGCGGGTGCCCGGCCCTCCCGCAGTGCGGCCAGGTCCTCGTCGTCCAGCCCGACGGAGCGTCCGATCGCTGCGTGCGACTGCTCCTCGAACTGGGAGTCCCAGTGCGCGGCCACCAGCAGGATGGCCATCTCGCGCAGCCGTCCGGGCAGCCCGGTGCCGTACCGGACAGCCGTGCCGAGGGCCTGCAGCGCCGTCCCGAGCGCGGGGTTGAGCAGCATGGCCTCGAAGGGGCCGTTCAGCGTGCCGTCGTCCGCCGTGAGCGGGAAGTGCTGGGTCCCGGTCCCGCGCGGACCACCGATGATGGCGTCGTAGAGGTCGCGCTGCTCGGGGTCCAGCCGATCCGGGAGCGCGGCGCTCAGGCGTCTGCGTCCGCGGTCCGGCCTCGGCTGCTCCTCGGGGCTGGTCATGACGAGAAGTATGAGCCCAGCAGGTTCACCAGGATCACGACGACGCCCCTCGACTGGTCACACCTGGCGCGACACGCGCGGCGTGTCGCGCCAGATGTGACCAGTCGGCATTCGTCCGGGCGATCTCTAGGCTGGTCGTGTGAGAGTCCACCTGGTGCAGCTCGGCTACGGCGACGACGAAACGGTGAGCGAGCGGGTCGACCGTGTCACCGCCCTCGTGCGCGAACAGGAGGGAGCCGACCTGGTCGTCCTCCCCGAGCTCTGGGCCCCGGGAGGTTTCGCCTACCGCGAGTGGGCGTCACGCGCCGAGGCGGTGGACGGGCCGACGGTGGGAGCCGTCGCCGAGGCCGCCCGGTCGATCGGAGCCGCGGTGCACGCGGGCTCCGTGATCGAGCGGGACGCCGACGGGCTGATGTGGAACACCTCGGTGCTGCTGGACCGGTCCGGAGACGTGCTGGCCACCTACCGCAAGGTGCATCGCTTCGGCTTCGGCTCGGGCGAGCCGGTGCTGCTGCAGCCCGGCGAGCACCTGGTCACGGCTCCGCTGGAGGTCGACGGCGGAACCACGACGGTGGGACTGGCCACCTGCTACGACCTCCGCTTCCCGGAGATGTTCCGTCGGCTGCTCGACGCCGGCGCCGAGGTGGTCCTCGTGCCCGCCGCCTGGCCCGCGCGCCGCGTCTCCCACTGGACCCTGCTCGGTCGTGCCCGGGCGATCGAGAACCAGCAGGTGATCGTCGCCGTCAACACGGTCGGCACGCACGCCGGGCACGAGATGGGCGGTCACAGCCAGGTGGTCGGTCCCATGGGCGAGGTCCTCGGTGAGGCCGGCACCGACCAGCAGGTGATGGTGGTGGACGTCGTCCTTGAGGTCGTCGCGCAGGCCCGGAAAGCCTTCCCGGTGCTGGACGACCGCCGGCTCTGACCGGCGTCCGGCCGGTCGCGTACGGCGGTGGATCGGCCGGTGGACCCGGCGGGCGGGCGCCCGAGGGCGGCTGGCCACGCCGACCTACCCTGGAGTCATGAGCCCCCTGCCCTCCGACGTCACGACGCAGCTGGTCGCCTCGTCCGAGCAGACGCTGGAGTCGGTCGTACCCGGCAACGGCCAGGAGCTCACCGACGGGCCCACCGAGGTGGTGCTGACGTTCGTGCAGGCCGTCCCGGCCGACGCGACGGCGACGGTCAGCGCGCCTGACGGCGACGTTCAGGACCCGGCCGTGGTCGTCGACGGCCGCGACCTGGTGGTGTCGGTGCCCGACGCGGGGCCCGGCACCTACGAGGTGCAGTACACCCTCGGCGACCTCACCGGGAGCACCGGCTACACCGTGCTGCAGCCGGGCCAGTCGCCTGCACCCGAGACGAACGGCACAGCCGGCGCGGTGGTGTCGGTGCTCATCGGTGTCGCCCTGGTCGCCGTGATGGTGATGACGGTGCTGCGCTGGCGGCGACCGTGAGCCGGACCGCACCGCTGGATGAACCGCTCGACGGCTCGCCGAGCCCTCGTCCCCGCCCCTCCGCCACCGAGGGTGGACCGGCGGAGCTCGCCGGCCTCACCACCGGCGCCGCGCTCCTGGCCGTCGTGGTCGCCCTCGTCTCGGCGGTGGTCGGCCTGCTGTTCACCGGTGCGGCGGCCGAGTCGGTGCTGGCCGACCCCGGTGCGCTGGTGCGCTGGGGGTTCCCCGTGGCCCGGCTGGGGCACGACCTCTCGGCCGCGGTGGCGCTCGGGGCGATGGCGCTGGCGGCCACCGCCGTGCGACCCGGCACGGCGGGGTGGACGGCTGTGGCGCGCACGGGTGGCGTGGCCGCCATCATCTGGGTCGTGGGTGCCGTGAGTGCCCTGGTGCTCGGTGGTGCCGACTTCGCCGGCCTCTCCCTGGGTGCCCCGACCTTCGGAGATGCGCTGGCGCAGTACGTGTTCGAGCTGCAGATCGGACGCAACCTCCTCATCGCGGTGGTGATGGCCGCCGTGGTGGCGACCCTCGTGGTCGCCGTCCGCACGCCGGTCGGTGCCGGGGTCGCGCTCGTCGGTGGCGTCACGGCGCTCGTGCCTCTCGCCCTCACGGGCCACACCGCGACCACCGACCTCCACGAGGTCGCCGGCACCTCGTGGTGGATGCACCTGGTCGGCGTCTCCGTGTGGGTCGGCGGCCTGGCCACCCTCGCCGTCCAGAACCGTGCGCTGTCTCCCCAGCTCGCCGACGTGGCCGCCCGCTACTCGGTGCTGGCCGGCTGGTCCTTCGCCGTGGTCGCCTTCTCCGGTGCCGCCAACGCGCTGGTGCGGGTCGGGTCGCTCGACGGCCTGCGCACCGACTACGGCGCGCTCGTGCTGGTGAAGTCCGCGGCCTTGGTGGCCCTCGGCGTGGCCGGCTGGCTGCACCGGCGCCGGCTCCTGGCCGCCGTCGGGCGTCCGGGCGGACGCGTGGCGTTCTGGCGTCTGGTCGCCGCGGAACTGCTGCTGATGGGGCTGGCCTCAGGGGTGGCGGTCGCGTTGTCGCGGACCGCGACCCCCGTCCCCGAGGTGGCGCCGGCCGCCCCGACGCCTGCCGAGCTGCTGACCGGTCAGCCGCTTCCCCCGCCGCTCACCTTCGGCCGGCTCGTCACCGAGACCACTCCGGACGTGCTCTGGATCGCCGTCGTGGCGGTGATGCTGCTGACCTACGTGCGCGGGGTGCGGCGGCTGCGTCGCCGTGGCGACCGCTGGCCGGTGCACCGCACCGTGCTGTGGGTGCTCGGGTGCCTGGCGCTGCTGTACGTCACGTGCGGGGGGATCGCCGTCTACGGGCGCACGCTGTTCAGCGCGCACATGGTGCAGCACATGTCGCTGAGCATGGTGGCGCCGCCGCTGCTGGTGTTCGGCGCCCCGGTCACCCTGGCGCTGCGCGCCCTGCCCAAGCGGTCCGACGGGTCCCGGGGTCCGCGCGAGTGGCTGCTCGGCCTGGTGCACTCCCGTCCGCTCGTGTTCTTCTCGCACCCCGTCGTCGCCGCGGTCGTGTTCGCCGGCAGCATGATCGCCTTCTACTACACGCCGCTGTTCGGGCAGGCGCTGCGCACCCACCTCGGGCACGAGCTGATGATGATCCACTTCCTGCTCGCCGGGTACCTGTTCGCATCCGCCCTGGTCGGGATCGACCCGGGCCCGAAGCGCATCGCGCACCCCCTGCGTCTGCTGCTGCTCTTCGCGACGATGGGCTTCCACGCGTTCTTCGGCGTCGCGATCATCGCGCAGGAGGCGCTGTTCGAGGCGTCGTGGTTCTCGTCGCTCGGCTGGGGCATCGACGTCCTCGCCGACCAGCGGACCGGCGGCTCGATCGCCTGGGGCATCGGCGAGGTCCCGACACTGGTGATCGCGCTCGTGGTGGCGGTGCAGTGGTCCCGCAGCGACGACCGCGAGGCCAAGCGGTCCGATCGCGCCGCCGACCGGGACGGCGACGCCGACCTCGCCGAGTACAACGCGATGCTTGCCCGCCTCGGCGACCGCGACGGCTCCTGACCGGTTCTGGTAGGCATTCCCCATGCCCACCGACACGACCGACCTCACCAGCACGCGCGCGCAGGGCGCCACTGGCGCCCCGCGGACCGAGGCCCCGACGCCCTTCCACGACCTGGCCGCGTTCGTGGGTCAGCCCCGCATCGCCGGTCTGGCCCTCTCACCGGACGGTTCCCGCCTGGTCGCCTCGGTGGCCACGCTCAACGCCGAGAAGTCCGGGTACGTCACGTCCCTCTGGGAGCTCGACCCCGCCGGCGAGACGGCGGCACGCCGCCTGACGCGCGGGGCCAAGGGGGAGTCGGGAGCCGCGTTCACCGCGGAGGGGGACCTGCTCTTCACGGCGCCCCGGCCCGGCGCCACCCCCGGCGACGAGGACGACGACTCCGAGGTGCCGGCCCTGTGGCTGCTGCCGCGGGACGGTGGCGAGTCGCGCCTGCTGGCCCGGCGGCCGGGCGGCATCGGCCGACTGCGTGTGGCGCGCGAGAGCGGCACCCTGCTGCTCGGCTCGGCGACGCTCCCGTCCGCGACCTCGGCCGAGGAGGACGCGAAGGCGGCCAAGGAGCGCAAGGACGCCAAGGTCTCGGCGATCCTGCACGAGGCCTACCCCGTGCGGTACTGGGACCACGACCTCGGGCCGGCGTCCACCCGCCTCTTCGTCGCCGACGCCGCCCAGGTCGGGGCTCGGGCCGACGAGCAGGACGAGCGCCTCGCCCTGCGCGACCTCACCGGTCACGTCGCCGCCCTCGGCGACGAGGCGGCCTGGGACATCAGCCCCGACGGTGGCACCGTCGTCGTGGACTGGACGGTGCCTGAGGCCAAGGGGTCGATCCGCTCCACCCTCGTCGCCATCGACGTGGCGAGCGGTGAGCGGCGCACCCTCGCCGACGACCCGGAGACGGAGTACGAGGCGCCGGCCATCTCGCCCGACGGCTCCACGGTCGCCCTGCTCCGCTTCGAGAGGTCGACGCCGGAGCGGGCGCCCCGGGTCCGGCTGGCCGTCGTCCCCCTGGCGGGCGGCGACACGCGCACCGTGGCCGAGGACTGGGAGCTGTGGCCGGGCTCGCCGCGCTGGACGCCCGACGGCGCCTCCGTGGTCGTCGCCGCCGACGAGAACGGGCGCAGCCCGCTGTACCTCGTGGACGTCGGCTCCGGCGAGCGCCGTCGCCTCACCACGGACGACGGCGCGTACTCGGCCTACGACGTGAGCGCCGACGGGCAGTGGGTCTACGCGCTGCGTTCGGCCGTCGACGCCGCGCCGGCGGTCGTCCGCGTGCGCCTCTCCGGCGACGGCGACGGCGACGTCGAGCACCTCCCGTCCCCGGTGCCCTCGCTCGAGGTGCCGGGCACGCTGACGGAGGTCACCACGACCGCCGAGGACGGCACGCCGCTGCGCGCGTGGCTCGCCCTCCCCGAGGGTGCGTCGGCCGCCGAGCCCGCTCCGCTGCTGGTGTGGATCCACGGTGGCCCGCTCGGCTCCTGGAACGCGTGGACCTGGCGCTGGAACCCGTGGACGGCCACCGCCCGCGGCTACGCCGTCCTGCTGCCGGACCCGGCGCTGTCGACCGGCTACGGACAGGAGTTCATCGAGCGCGGCTGGGGTGCGTGGGGGGACGCGCCTTACACCGACCTGCTGGCCCTGACCGACGCCGCCGAGACGCGGGACGACGTCGACGGGACACGGACGGCCGCGATGGGTGGGTCGTTCGGCGGCTACATGGCGAACTGGGTCGCCGGCCACACCGACCGCTTCCGGGCGATCGTCACCCACGCCAGCCTCTGGGCGCTCGACGGCTTCGGTCCGACGACCGACGGCGCCTACTACTGGATGCGCGAGATGACGCCGGAGATGACGCTGGAGAACTCTCCCCACCGGTTCGTCGACAGGATCGTCACGCCGACCCTGGTCATCCACGGTGACAAGGACTACCGGGTGCCGATCGGCGAGGCTCTCCGTCTCTGGTACGAGCTGGTGGCGCACTCCGCGGACGAGAACGGCGTGACCCCGCACCGCTTCCTCTACTTCCCTGACGAGAACCACTGGATCCTCTCGCCGAACAACGCGAAGGCCTGGTATGCGACGGTCTTCGCCTTCCTCGACCAGCACGTCCTCGGACGCGACTGGCAGCGTCCCGAGCTGCTGGGCTGAACGACGTGTCCCTCTCGCCGGGCACCGGATCACTGCGCTGGGGGTTCCTCGGCACCGGCTCCATCGCCGCGATCGTCGCCGACGACCTCGCGCTCGTCGGCGGGGCGGGTCGTCACGCGGTGGCCTCGCGCAGCGGACAGCGGGCGGCGGACTTCGCGGCTGCCCACGGGTTCGGGCGCTCGTACGGCAGCTACGCCGAGCTGCTGGCCGACCCGGAGGTCGACGTCGTCTACGTGGCGACGCCGCACGCCCAGCACCACATGGTCACGTCCGCCGTCCTGGCGGCCGGCAAGCCGGCGCTCGTGGAGAAGGCGTTCGCGTGCACGGCGGCTGCGGCGCGTGACCTGGTGAGGCAGGCGGGTGAGGCGGGCGTGTTCATGATGGAGGCGATGTGGACGCGCTTCATCCCGTCGACGGTGCAGCTGCGCCGGTGGCTCGCCGACGACGCGGTGGGTCACGTCCGTCAGGTGCACGCCGACCTGGGGTTCATCGCCCCCTACGACCCGGCGCACCGCCTGTTCGACCCGGCGCAGGGTGGCGGCGCACTGCTCGACCTGGGTGTCTACCCGGTGTCGTTCGCCCAGATGGTGCTGGGTACGCCGACGGCCGTCCAGGCCCTGGGGGTGCTCGCCGACAACGGGGTGGACGTGGAGGACGGCCTGCTGCTCGGCCACCACGGCGGAGCACAGGCGGTCCTCTCCGTCAGCCTGACGAGCGACAGCCCGGGACGGGCGGTCGTCGTCGGGACGAAGGGGCGCATCACCGTCGAGCCACGCTTCCACCACAGCGCACGGGTGGTTCTCGAGCGGCCCGGTCACGACCCGCTCGTGGCCGAGCCGCCGATGTCGGGGCGCGGCTACACCCACCAGATGGCGCACGTCGCGCAGTGCCTGGCGGAGGGTCTGCTCGAGTCGCCCGTGATGCCGCTGGCCGACACCCTCGCCGTCATGGACACGCTGGACCGGGCTCTCGACCAGGTCGGCGCACCGCACGTCGACGAGGGCTTCGGGACCTGAGCGCGTCCACCTCCCCCCTCGCGGCGATAGGGTCCCCGTCGTCGTCGGCACCGGGTGACCTCCGACCGGCGGTACTCTTCAGCCACAATCACGCACTTCTCAGGGGGCTTTCCATGTCCAGTTCGTCCACGCCCAACCGCGCCCTCGGCGGCGCGCGCGCTCTTCGCGCCGCTGCCGGCCTGGCCGCGGTCGGCGCGCTGTTCCTGTCGGGTTGCGGGGTGCTCGGTGGGGGTACCGAGCCGAACCGCGACGAGAGCGGCAGCGTCACGGAGGCGGTGGACGACGCCGACGTCTTCGCGATCAAGGTGGGGGACTGCCTCAACGACTCGAGCAGCACCGGTGAGGTCTCCGCGGTGCCGATCACCCCGTGCGGCGACGCCCACGACAGCGAGGCGTTCCACGCGTTCGACCTGACGGGCGACACCTACCCGGGTGACGAGGCGATCCAGACCGAGGCCGCCAAGTGCCAGGACGAGTTCGCGGCGTACGTCGGCAAGGCGTACGAGGAGTCGACCCTCGAGATCAACTACTACAGCCCGACCGAGCAGTCCTGGAAGGATCTGGACGACCGAGAGATCCTGTGCCTGGTCTACGACCCCGCAGGCAAGACCACGGGCAGCCTCAAGGGTTCGGCCAAGTGATCTGAGGGGTCGGGACGGGTTGCGGCCGCCCCCGACCCCGCCCGTCGGCGTGGACGACCCGGCGTTTCGTCGTGCGAGAGGACGAATCGCCTGCCACCATCGCGTCGATCCCCGAAGTGCGGGGGCGGACGAAGGGACCTGACATGGGTATCGGCACGGGCATCTTCCTCTTGGTGGTCGGCGCGATCCTGGCGTTCGGTGTGCGCGACAACCTGACGGACTTCAGCCTCGTCAACATCGGCTACATCTGCATGGCCGCCGGTGCGCTCGCGATCGTGCTGGCTCTGGTCCTGAACCGGCGCCGGACCACCAGCCACACCATGGTCCAGGAGCGGTACGACGCTGCGCGTCCGGTCGCTCCGGGCGAGACCGTCGTGCGCGAGGAGCGTCGCGAGCCGGGCATCTGACCAGGCATCGCACGCACGACGCAGAGGGCCGGCACCCCCCACGGGGGTGCCGGCCCTCCTGCTGCCCGGGGACCGTCGGGTCCGGACGGTCAGAACGCGGCCTCGTCGACCTCCATCAGCGCGTTGTCGGTGGCCTCCGCGATCGCCCGCTCGGCGGTGATCTTCGGCAGCACCTGGCGTGCGAAGAAGCGCGCCGCCGCGATCTTGCCCTGGTAGAAGGCGACGTCCTTGGGCGCCGGACCGGCGGCGAGCGCGGCCACGGCCACCTCGGCCTGCTGGAGCAGCAGCCAGCCCACCACCAGGTCGCCGGTCGCCAGCAGCAGCCGGGTCGTGTTCTGGCCCACCTTGTAGAGGTTGGTGACGTCGCTGCCCTCGCCGGCGCGGGGGTCCGAGGCCATCAGCTGACCGACCATGTAGCCGACGATGCCCTGCGTGTCCTCCAGGGCCCGCCCCAGCAGGTCGCGCTCGGTCGCCAGCTCTCCCGAACCGGTGTCGCCCTTGACGAACTCCTGGACCTGGGTGGCGAGGTGGCCCAGGGCCTGGCCCTTGTCGCGCACGATCTTGCGGAAGAAGAAGTCGAGTCCCTGGATCGCCGTCGTGCCCTCGTAGAGGGTGTCGATCTTGGCGTCGCGGACGTACTGCTCGACCGGGTAGTCCTGCAGGAACCCGGACCCCCCGAAGGTCTGCAGGCTCTCGGTGCCCAGCAGCACCCACGCCCGCTCCGAGCCGACGCCCTTGACGATCGGGAGCAGCAGGTCGTTCACCCGGACCGCCATGTCCTCCGTCGAGCCCGGCTCGAACATCTCGCTCCCGGTGGCCCGCATCGCGGAGTCGACCGTGTCCTGCTGGGAGGCGGTGTAGAGCACGAGGGCTCGCAACCCCTCCGCGTACGACTTCTGCAGCATCAGCGACCGGCGCACGTCGGGGTGGTGGGTGATGGTCACGCGGGGCGCGGCCTTGTCGGTCATCTGCGTGAGGTCCGCCCCCTGGACGCGCTCCTTCGCGAACTCGAGGGCGTTGAGGTAGCCGGTCGACAGCGTGGCGATGGCCTTGGTGCCGACCATCATGCGGGCGAACTCGATGATGCGGAACATCTGAGCGATACCGTCGTGCACCTCGCCGAGCAGCGTCCCCACCGCGGGGATGCCGTCGACCTCGCCGAAGCTCACCTCGCACGTCGTCGAGACCTTCAGCCCCATCTTGTGCTCCACGTTGGTGACGAAGGCGCCGTTGCGCTCGCCCAGGGCGCCGGTCTCGAGGTCGACGTGGTGCTTCGGGACGATGAAGAGGCTCAGCCCCTTGGTGCCGGGCCCGGCACCCTCGGGTCGCGCGAGCACGAAGTGCACGACGTTGCCGTAGAAGTCGGCCTCGGCGCTGGTGATGAAGCGCTTGACGCCGGAGATGTGCCACGTGCCGTCGGGCTGCTGCACGGCCTTGGTCCGGCCCGCGCCCACGTCCGACCCCGCGTCCGGCTCGGTGAGCACCATCGTGGCGCCCCACTTCTGCTCCACCAGGTGCGCGGCGAGCTTCTTCTGCTCGTCAGTCCCGAGGTCGTGCAGCACGCGGGCGAAGGCGAAGCCCGCCGAGAACATGTGGACGGCGGGGTTCGAGCCGAGCACGAGCTCGGCGACGGCCCAGCGCAGGGACGGCGGGACGACCGTGCCCCCGACCTCGGCGGGGACGTCCATCCGCCACCACTCGGCGTCGAGGTAGGCCTGGTAGCTCTTCGTGAACGACTCGGGCATCGTCACCGAGTGCGTCGCCGGGTCGTAGACCGGCGGGTTGCGGTCCGAGTCGAGCAGCGACTCGGCGAGCTCGTTCTCGGCCAGGCGGCCGACCTCCGAGAGGATCTCCCGCGCCGTCTCCGCGTCGACGTCCTCGTAGGCGCCGGTGCCCAGCAGCTCCTGCCGGTTCAGCACCTCGAAGAGGTTGAACTGGATGTCACGAAGGTTCGCCTTGTAGTGGCCCATGGCCCTGTGCCCTCCTGGGTTACCCGTCAGTAACACCCATAGTGCTACTCACTGGTAACCAATGCAAGCGGAACGGGGAAGCCGGGGTGGACGATGGACCTCGGCCGACCACCGGACGAGAGGACCCGCGGTGCACGACCTCACCCCCGCACCCCACGAGCTGGAGCCGATCGAGAGGGCCTCGCGCGACGAGCTGCAGGCGCTGCAGCTCGAGCGGCTGAGGTGGTCGCTCGCGCACGCCTACGAGAACGTCCCCCACTACCGCTCGTCGTTCGACGCCGCCGGCGTCCACCCCCGCGACTGCGTGTCGCTGGCCGACCTGGCCGCCTTCCCGTTCACCACCAAGCAGGACCTGCGCGACAACTACCCCTTCGGGATGTTCGCGGTACCCAGGCAGCAGGTCTCACGGGTCCACGCCTCGTCGGGTACGACCGGCAAGCCGACCGTGGTCGGCTACACGGCGGGCGACATCCGCACCTGGTCGTCGGTGATGGCGCGCTCGATCCGAGCCAGCGGCGGGCGCCCGGGCGACATCGTTCACGTGGCCTACGGGTACGGGTTGTTCACCGGCGGACTGGGGGCGCACTACGGCGCCGAGGCACTCGGCTGCACCGTCGTCCCCGTGTCCGGCGGCATGACCGAGCGCCAGGTCATGCTCATCCAGGACTTCCGCCCGGACGTCGTCATGGTCACGCCCTCGTACATGCTCGCCGTAGTCGACGAGATGGAGCGCCAGCGGATCGACCCCCGCACGACCTCGCTCAAGGTCGGGATCTTCGGGGCGGAGCCGTGGACCAACGAGATGCGAACCGAGATGGAGGAGCGCCTCGACATGCACGCGGTCGACATCTACGGGCTGTCCGAGGTGATGGGTCCGGGGGTCGCCAACGAGTGCGTCGAGACCAAGGACGGCCTGCACGTCTGGGAGGACCACTTCTACCCCGAGGTCGTCGACCCCCTCACCGGTGAGGTCCTCCCGGACGGAGAGACCGGTGAGCTGGTCTTCACGTCGCTGACGAAGGAGGCGATGCCCGTCGTGCGCTACCGCACACGGGACCTGACACGGCTGCTGCCCGGGACGGCGCGGACGATGCGCCGGATGGAGAAGATCACCGGGCGCACCGACGACATGATGATCGTCCGCGGGGTGAACCTCTTCCCGACCCAGATCGAGGAGCTCATCCTGCGCACGCCCGCGCTCTCGCCGCACTTCCAGTGCGTGCTCACGCGCGAGGGCAGGATGGACGACCTGGAGGTCCGCGTCGAGCGGCGCGCGGACGCGTCACCCGAGATCGCCTCTGCCGCAGGCAGTCAGCTCCGCGACCTGGTGAAGCAGCTGGTGGGGGTCACGGTGCGGGTCACGGTGCTCGACCCCGACCGGATCGAGCGGTCCGTCGGCAAGATGCGACGCATCGTCGACGAGCGGGCCGTCCGGGGTTGAGCGCTTCACCCTCCGATCGCGCGTCTGGCGTCTCGAGTGGCCGATACCTGACGGCTGAGGTACCAAGGAACCGCTACAAGACCCCCAACAGGAAGTGGTGGACGATGAGCCAGGTCCAGGAGTCCGTCGACGTCGACGTGCCGGTGCGCACGGCCTACGACCAGTGGACGCAGTTCGAGACCTTCCCGCACTTCATGGGCGGCGTGGAGTCGATCACGCAGATCGACGACACGCACAGCCACTGGGTGACGAACGTGGGCGGCGTGACGCGTGAGTTCGACACCGAGGTCACCGAGCAGCACCCCGACGAGCGCGTGGCCTGGACGAGCACGAGTGGCGACACCAAGCACGCCGGCGTGGTCACCTTCCACAGGCTCAGCGACACGTCGACGCGGGTCATGATCCAGATCGACTGGGAGCCGGAGGGTCTCGTCGAGAAGGCCGGAGCGGCCGTTGGTGTCGACGACCACCGGGTCAAGGCGGACGCGAAGAAGTTCAAGGAGTACATCGAGAGCCGAGGCACCGAGACGGGCGCCTGGCGCGGCGACGTGGAGGCGTCACCGCAGAGCTGAACCGAGTCCCCGCGGGAGGCCGTCGGGCCGGGCGGCCCGGCCCGGCGGCCCTTCTGCCGAATCGCCCAGATCGCACGAACCGCGTGTACGGCACGGCGGTGGGGCGTAGTCTCCCGCCGAGTGCGGCACGAGCCGCGATCGGAGCGGGCCGGGGGGACACCGGGCCTGGCACGGGGGAGCTCTGCACATGCGGTACCTGCCGTTCATCATCGAGATCGGTCTGGTCGTCTACTGCCTGATCGACTGCATCACGACGGACTCGATCCTCGTGCGCAACCTGCAGAAGCCGATGTGGGTGGTGCTCATCGTGTTCCTGCCGGTCATCGGGTCGGTCGCGTGGCTGGTGGCGGGACGGCCACAGCCCGAGCAGCGCCCTCGCACCGTCCCGTGGCCGGCGACCGCGACGTCGGGCTACCCCGAGTACGAGCGTCCCCGTCCTCCGCGCGGACCCGACGACGACCCCACGTTCCTGTCGAAGCTCGACCGGCCGGCCGACGACGTGGCGCCTCCGCAGCCGCCGTCGACGCCGCCCGCCGGCCCCGAGGACGACCCGAGGGCCGAGCGCACCGAGAGCTGACCGCCCCGTCACCGGGGGTTGAGCGGTGAGCCGCGTCCGATCAGGGGCGGCGGCTCGCGAGGACGCAGAACTCGTTGCCCTCGGGGTCGGCGAGGACGACCCAGCTCGCACCGCTGCCCTGGCCCACGTCGACGTGTCGAGCACCGAGGTCGAGCAGGCGACGGACCTCTTCGTCCTGCTCCCGGTCGGTGGGGTTGACGTCGAGGTGGAGCCTGTTCTTGACGGTCTTCCCCTCGGGAACGCGCGCGAAGGTCAGCAGCGGTGGCACCGGCCCGACGTGGTCCCCGGCCGCCGGCAGCAGGGGTGAGCCGATGGTGACGATCCCGTCGTCCTCGTCCTGCACCTCGTAGTCCAGGACCGAGCACCAGAAGCGGGCGAGACCGCGGGGATCGGAGCAGTCGATCGCCAGCTCGGTGAGCTTGCTGGTCATGGCAGGACCTCCCGGTCGCGGAGCGGGCCAGCGAATCGTGGGCGCCGGTGCGCCGGCATGTGTTCGCCCGGCCATCCTTCCCGACCCTGGTACGCCCTCGACCGCCCAACGATCGAACACGTGTTCGATCCGTGTGCCACGCTGGACCGGTGGCAGGTGGGATGGGTACCGGACGTGGGCGCAGCCTCGCCGACCGGTCGGCCCTGAGTGGGATCGGGTCGCCGGTCGACCCGTCCGGGCCGCCGCGCGCCCGCGCGTCCGCTCCTGCGCGGCCGCACGCCCAGCACTGCTGGATCGAGGACCACCCGGGGAGTCCGGGGCGGTGGCCCGGGCTGCTCGTGGAGTGGCGGCGGGGTGGCCGGCACGGCTGGCAGGGACGCGTCGTCTGGGCCGTGGACGACGGCGACGGGCGCAGCGTCCTGCTCGAGGCGTGGGTGGACGCCGCTCACCTGGCCGTGGCCGACCGGCCCTGACACCCGTTCAGGTGGCTGCTCAACCCGACCCGGGCCGGCCCGGGTGGCGGGGCGCGGCAGGGCCGGGGACGACCCCGGCCGCCTCGTCCTCGTCCCCGTCCAACGAGGTGGCGTCCGCAGGGTGGGGCAGGGAGCGCTGTCTCGCGAAGTAGTGCGCGATCGGCACGTCCGTCGACGAGTGGGCCAGGATCGACAGCACGACGACGAGGGCCACGAGGTGGAACATCTCGTCGGCTCGCTCCGCGCCGCTGTCGAGCACGATCAGGCCGTACACGACCGAGGCGAACCCCTTGGGCCCGAACCACGCGACGGCAGCCTGCTCGGGCCAGGGCAGCCGACTGCCCGCGAACGAGATCGCGATCGCGATCGGCCGGGCGACGAGGATCGCGAGCACTGCGAACACGTAGCCGAGGAACGGGATCTCGGAGAGGAACGTGGGCGAGATGAGCGCGCCGAAGACCAGGATGGCCACGAGCTTGAGCAGCTCGGTGACCAGCTCGCCGAACTCCACGAAGGAGTCCCGCAGCTCGGGCGCGGTGGTGGCGAGGGTGATCCCCGCGGCGAAGGCGGCAAGGAACAGGTTGGCGTGCGTGAGCTCGGCGAGCGCCAGCACGATCAGCCCGATCGACACGGTCGTCAGCGCCTCGTAGGCGGACGTCGTCACGGTGAAGCGGCTGCGCGTGAGGACGACGGCGACGAGGGGGACGGCGACGCCGATGGCCAGGCCGAGGCCCAGCTCGCCGGCGAGGGCCGCGACCTCGACGTCCGGCCCCCCGACGACGGTGAGCAGGACGAGCACGACGGGCAGCGCCAGGCCGTCGTTGAGGCCGGACTCGACGTTCAGCAGGTGCCGGAGCCGACGCGGGACCTCCTCGCGGCCGACGATCGCCGCGGCGAAGACCGGGTCGGTCGGTGCCAGGACGGCCGCGACCAGAAGGGACTCGAGCAGCGGGAGCCCTGCCACCCACAGACCCAGGGCGGCGGTGATGGCGAAGGTCAGCGGCATCCCGAGCAGCAGGGCCCGCCCGGGAAGACGCCAGGCCGAGCGCAGGTCGGCCAGGCCGACGCGCTGCCCGTCGGTGAAGAGCACCGAGAAGAGGGCGAGCTCGGCCAGCACGGAGACGAGCTCGTCGCCTGGCCGCAGGTCCAGCGCGCCGGTCACGCCGCCACCGAGCACGATCCCCGCGGCCAGGAAGAGCACCGCCGTCGACAGGACGCTGCGGTGCGCGTACCCCGAGATCAGCACGCCGACGAGCAGCACCACCGAGAACGCCAGCAGGAGTGCCACGCGGGCAGTCTGACGTGCCGAGGACGTCCGCGGTGTGACCTGTGCTGCGCGTCGCCCTAGACGAGGTCCTCCAGCGGCACCTCGGGGTCGGCGAGCCGGCCGGCGTCCACCTCGCTGCCGGAGCCGATGAGCGCCTTGATGGGGTCGGTCACGTCCCACACGTTTACGTTCATGCCGGCGGCGACCTTCCCGTCCTGGAGCCAGAACGCGACGAACTCCCTGCCTGCGAGGTCCCCCCGCACGACGACCTCGGTGGTGGCGCCGGGGGCGACGAACCCTACGTACTCCATCCCCAGGTCGTACTGGTCCGAGAAGAAGTAGGGCAGTCGGTCGTAGACGCTCGGTCCGCCCGTGATCGCGTCGGCGGCCACCGCCGGCTGGTTGAGCGCGTTGGCCCAGTGCTCGACGCGCAGGTGCCGGTGCAGCCCCGGATGGTAGGCACTGGCCACGTCCCCCGCTGCGTACACGTCGGGGTCGGACGACCGCAGGTGCTCGTCCACCACCACCCCGTCGTCCACGTCGATACCGGCGGCTGCCGCGAGGTCGACGTTCGGCGTGATGCCCACCCCGACCACGACGGCGTCGGCCCCGATCTCGGTTCCGTCGGCGAGGACGACCGCCCCCACCGTCCCTGCCGAGCCCTCACGCAGGCTTGCCACCTCGGCCGACGTCCGCAGGTCGACCCCGTGGTCGCGGTGCAGGTCGGCGAACACCTGGGCGATCTTGGGGCCCAGCACCCGCAGCAGCGGAAGCTCCGCCTGCTCGAGGATCGTCACGTGGGCTCCGGCCGCCCTCGCGGCGGCCGCGGTCTCCAGCCCGATCCAGCCACCCCCGACGACCACCACGCGCGCGTCCGCCACGAACGCGCTCTTGATCCGCGCGTTGTCGTCGAGTGTGCGCAGGTACAGCACGCCGTCGAGGTCGGCCCCGGGCACGGTCAGCCGGCGCGGCGAGCTGCCGGTCGTGAGCAGGAGGTGGTCGTAGCCGAGCCGTCCACCGTCGTCGGTCACGACCTCGTGCGCGTCGCGGTCCAGCGACCGGATCGTGGTCCCCAGCCTCAGGTCGACGTCGTGCTCGGCGTACCAGCCATCCTCGTGCACGAAGATCTTCTCGTCGGACGCGGTGCCGAGCAGGTGCTCCTTCGACAGGGGCGGCCGCTCGTACGGGTGATGCGCCTCGGTGCCGACCAGCGTGATGGTGCCGTCGAAGCCCCTGTCACGCAGCGCCTCCGCAGCCTTGGCCCCGGCCAGTCCGGCCCCGACGATGACAACCCTCTGCCTGCTCACGAGATCCGCCCGTCCTTCCCTTGTCCGTGCGAGGAGCTCCGCTCGCGTCGTGCACCCAGCATGACCGAGGTGGTCGTGGTCCTGCCTCCCGGCGTACCCGTCGGCAGGCCGGGCCGGTCAGGGGTCGTCAGGGCAGGGGGCGCACCCACACGGAGGCGTGTGACGGCTGCACCGTCTCGACGGCGGCGCCGCGCAGCGCCGTCCCCACGGCGTCGAGGTCGAGCTCGTGGCGCAGGCGCCTCGTGAAGGCCGCGAGCGTGCGGTCGGCGTCGTACCGGCGACGGTAGAAGCGCTTGTCGACGAGGGACTGGACGCGGGACCGCGCGGGCCGGAACAGGGCCGCCACCGCGAGCGTCGAACCCGCCACCGCGAGGTCGGACTCCCCGATCACCGGGGTGAGCACGAGCTGGAACAGCAGGACCGAGCCGAGGTACGCGATCACCAGCACGCCGGTCAGGACCGTGTAGACGACGGTGCGGTTGATGACCGTGTCGACGTCGTACAGCCGGTACCGCAGCACGGCGACCCCGATGGCTGCCGGCATCGCCAGCAGGGCGAGCACGTTGAAGGCGAGCAGGAACGCCGAGGAGGTCCCGAAGGGCAGCAGGCTGGCCGCGACGACGAGGACGAAGAGGCCCGTCGCGTAGGCGAACCACTTGAGCTGCTGGCGTTCCACGCCGTACGAGGTGCGCAGCCGCACGAAGATGGAGACGACGGCGACCAGGAGGAGGAGGTCGCTGACGGCCGAGCTCGCGTCCAGGGCGGTCCGCACGACGCCGGCCGCGGAGTCGAGGCCCAGCGGGTTGCTGACCCCCGGCAGGCCCTCCAGGTCGCCGGGCACGAGGGCCCGGGCGACGGCGGCGGTCACCACCGACACGAGGGTCAGGAGCGCGACGGCCCGGCGCCACCCGGGCAGCCTGCCGCCCGGGAAGACGAGGGCGACAAGGGTGATGGCGCCGAGGGCGAGGATGTACACGGACTCGATCGGCGCGGCCACCGCCCGGGCCGCGAGCACCTCAGGGCCGCCCCCGTAGAACACCCAGGCGGCGTACTGACCGGCCAGCACCGGCGCGCTGGTCAGCACCCCGATCGCCAGCATCAGCCAGCCCACGGGGTTCGTCGGTCGGCGCACGGCAACGAGCACCCCCACGACGACGTAGGCGAGCGAGAACGCGGCGAACGCCCACGCCAGGGCGGCCTCGCTGTTCTCGGTGGCCGGGAGGGCCAGGGCGACACCGAGCATGAGCGCGCACACCGTGCCGGTGGTGACGGCGACGGGCCGCGCCGCACGACGCCGGAAGCTCCCACCCCGGGTGGTCATGCAGGCCTCGACCTCCTGTCGACGCGGGCGTCGGGGACGTGCTGGTGCGTTGCCAGGGGTACACGCTGCTCGGGCACCGTGCAGGAAACGTTACGGCCGGGGCGGCCGGGGCGGCCGGCCTTCCGGCCGTCCGAGCCCGGGTCGCGGCTACCGTGACCGGGTGACCGCCCCCTATCGCCGCTGCTACCGCGCCCTCGACGTCCTGCACTCGATGGTCTACTTCGCGCCGGAGGCCGAGGCCGAGCTCACGGGGCTGGGTCTGCGGTCGGGCCGGATGACGTACTTCGCCCAACGCTCCGCCGCCATGGGCGCCGTCGGCGCCGGCGTCGTCGCCGCGACGTTCTACAACTTCAACCCCGAGGTCGTCGCGAGACACATCCCGCGTGCCTGGACGATCGCGGCGCCGGAGCAGGTGCTCGCCGCCCGCCTCCGCGGCGCCGAGGTCGCGCTGCGCCGCCTCCTCGGGCCCGCGGCGGACTCCGACGACGTGGGCGAGTGCGCCGCGCTGGCGCGGCGGGTCGCGGACCGGTGCACCGTCGACGGGCGCCCGCTCTTCGCCGCGCACGCCGGGCTCGAGCACCCCACCGGCAACCTGGCAGCGCTCTGGCACGCCGCCACCCTGATGCGGGAGTACCGGGGCGACGGTCACGTCGCCGCGCTGGTCGCCGCCGGCACCAGCGGGCTGGAGGCGCTCGTCACGCACTCGGCCTCCGGGCGGGGCTTCGCGCCCGAGTTCGCACTCGCCAGCCGCGGATGGTCGTCGGAGCAGTGGACGGCGATGTCACGGCACCTGACCGACCGCGGCCTGCTGGACGAGGACGGCGCGATCACCGACCTGGGCGTGCAGCTGCGGGCCGACCTCGAGGACCAGACCGACCTGTTCTCCGGCGCGCCGTTCACCGCCCTGGACGAGACCGAGACCGCGCGGCTGGCCGAGCTCGGCACGTCGCTCAGCCGTCGTGTGCTGGCCGCCGGGGCCTTCCCGGGAGGCGTCTTCGGCGGTCGCTGACGGGGCGCCGCGGGTCCCGTTCACCCGTTGATGCGGCCGTTTCGTGCCAGGTAGGGCACACTGGGGGTCGGACGAGGTCAGCGTGGCCCCGTCGAGGTCGTCTGCTTCGCGCCCCCCGGGGCGCGGTTCGTCCCGTTGACAGCGCCCGCACCGCCCCCGTGGCCGGTGCGTGAGGCGCCCGGTGACGGTGAGCCGGCACTGCGGCCACCTGATCCGAGAGGACCCCTGTGCACACCCCTGCTCAGGCGCAGCGTTCGACTGCGCCCACGTACGAACCGTCCGACGGCCCCGCCGTGGCGACCGCCACCTCGTTCGCCGACCTCGGCGTGCCGGCCGCGCTCGTGGAGACGCTCACAGCCCAGGGAAAGACCGCGGCGTTCCCGATCCAGACCGCGACCCTGCCCGACACGCTCGCCGGCCGGGACGTCCTCGGGCGTGGCCGCACGGGCTCCGGCAAGACACTGGCCTTCTCCATCCCGACCGTCGTGCGCCTGTCGGGCGGCCGCCGCGCGCAGTCCCGGCGTCCCCGGGCCCTCGTGCTCTGTCCCACGCGCGAGCTGGCCAACCAGATCCGCGCCGTGCTCGAGCCCCTCGCGCAGGCCGCCGGTCTGCGGACCGCGGTGGTGTTCGGTGGCGTGGGCCAGAACCCGCAGGTGACCGCCCTGCGCACCGGCGTCGACGTGCTCATCGCCTGCCCGGGCCGCCTCGAGGACCTGATCGGCCAGGGACACTGCGACCTCGGCGCCGTCGAGATCACCGTCCTCGACGAGGCCGACCACATGGCCGACCTCGGCTTCCTCCCCGGCGTGAAGCGGATCATGGACCGCACGCCCTCCAAGGGTCAGCGGATGCTGTTCTCCGCCACCCTCGACAACGGCGTCGACGTGCTGGTGCGCCGATACCTGTCCGACCCCCTGACGCACTCCGTCGACTCCGCGACGGCCCCGCCGCCCGCGATGACGCACCACGTGCTGTCCGTGGCCGCGACCGACAAGCAGGCCGTCGTCCGCGAGCTCGCCTCGGGCCAGGGACGGTCCCTGCTGTTCATGCGCACCAAGCACTCCGCCAAGAAGCTCGCCAAGCAGCTCACCGCGGCCGGCATCCCGGCCGTCGACCTGCACGGCAACCTCTCGCAGAACGCACGCGAGCGGAACCTGGAGGCCTTCACCTCCGGCGGCGTGCGCGTGATGGTCGCGACCGACATCGCCGCGCGCGGCATCCACGTGGACGACGTCGAGCTCGTCGTCCACGTCGACCCCCCGACCGAGCACAAGGCCTACCTGCACCGCTCGGGCCGCACCGCCCGGGCCGGCGCCTCGGGTGTCGTCGTGACCCTGATGACGCCCGACCAGCGCCGCGACGTGGCCGACCTGGCGCGGCTGGCGAAGATCCGCCCGACCACCACGTCGGTGGCGCCCGGCCACCAGGCGGTACGCGACCTCGCCGGCGAGCCGGCGGCGTTCGTGCAGCCGGCTCCGGCCGCAGCGGCCGAGCCGGCTCGTGCCAGGGCGCCCCGCCAGGGCGGTGGGCGCTCGCAGGGCGGTGCGCGCTCGCAGGGCGGTGCGCGCTCGCAGGGCGGTGGGCGCTCGCAGGGCGGCCGGTCCCAGGGCGGACGCTCCCCGGCTGCCCCGGCGTCCGCGGCGTCGCCGTCCGGGAGCCGCGGCCGTCGTCGTGGCCCGGCACGTCCGGCTGGCACGGCGTCGTCCCGACCGGGTCGCTCCGCCGCGGACTTCTCCGCCGGGCGCTGACCTGGCCTCGTCCCCCGAGAGCGGCGGCGAGGACTGGGGGCTGGTGGTGTGAGGGGTCGGCGTGGTGGAGTCGGTCATGCCCTCCGATGCCGATCTCGCCCGCCACGTCGCCTCCCTGGACCTGCCGACCAAGGTCCGGCTCCTCACCGGCGCCACCACGTTCACGCTGTGGCCCGAGCCCTCGATCGGTCTGGACGAGGTGCGGCTGTCTGACGGCCCCACCGGCGTGCGGGGCCTGAAGTTCAGCGGGGGACGGACGGTGGCGCTGTTCCCCAACGCGACGCTGCTCGCGTCCGCGTGGAGCGAGGACGTCGCGACCGAGGTCGGGCACCTGCTCGCCGAGGAGGCCCTGGCTCAGGAGGTCCACGTCGTGCTCGGTCCGACGATCAACCTGCACCGCACGCCCCTCGGGGGCCGCCTGTTCGAGGCCTACTCCGAGGACCCCCTGCTGACAGGGCGTCTCGCGGCCGCGTACGTGCGCGGCATGCAGGCGGACGGCGTCGGCGCGTGCCTGAAGCACCTGGTGGCCAACGAGTCCGAGACGGAACGCAACACCGTCAACAGCGTGGTCGACGAGAGCACGCTGCGAGAGCTGTACCTGCTGCCGTTCGAGATCGCCGTCGACGAGTCGGACCCGTGGACGGTGATGGCCGCCTACAACGACGTGAACGGTGTCGCGGCGACCGAGCAGCACCATGTCAACGTCGAGATCCTCAAGGGCGAGTGGGGATACCGCGGGCTGGTGATGTCGGACTGGTTCGCCACGAAGACCGCTGCGGCAGCCGCCAACGGCGGTCTCGACCTCGTCATGCCCGGTCCGGACGGGCCCTGGGGTGACGCCCTGCTCGCGGCGGTCTCCGCGGGCGACATCGCCGAGTCGACGGTGGACGACCACGTGCACCGGCTGCTCGTGCTGGCCGCCCGGGTCGGCGCGCTGGGCGCGCCCAGGAGACCGCACCGCGACCTGCCGGCTCCGGACGGGCCGGAGCGCCGTGAGCAGCTGAGGCGCCTGGCTGCGGGCGGCATCACCGTGCTGGTGAACCGCGACGAGGCGCTGCCGCTCGAGCAGGGGCGCACCGTCGCCCTGATCGGACGTCACGCCGTCGAGACCTCGACGATGGGTGGTGGCTCGGCCCAGGTCAACGCGCCCTACCACGTGAGCGTGGCCGAAGGACTGACGGCGCTGCTCGGGGACGGGCTCACGGTGACGGACGGCGTGGACGTGCGTACGCGTCCCGTACCGGCGCGCCCGGAGATGGTGACGGATCCCGAGACCGGCCGTCCGGGAGTCGGTTTCAGCCTCCTGGATGCCGACGGCTCCGTGCTGGAGCGGCGGCACAGCGCCCTGAGCACGACGCTCGTCGGCTTCGACGACGACGTCGAGGGGATCGTGCGGGCGGTTCGGGTGGAGGCCCGCCTGGAGCTCGACGGCGAGATCGAGCTGGGCGTGATGGGCGTGGGCAGCTGGCGGATGGACGTCGGCGGCCAGGAGCTCTCGTGGGAGCTCGCCACCAGCGGTGGCGGGATCGGCGAGGAGGTCCTCAGCCCGCCGGTCGGAACCGGACGGCTGACCGTCAGGGCGGGAGACCTCGTGACGGGGACGGTGACCCTCCGCGCCGCCGAGGACGCGGACAGCGGGCCCATGGCCGGTGTGTCGATGGTCGCTCTGGTCGCTCGCCCTGCGCCGCGCGACGAGGACGACGTGATCGAGGAGGCTGCCGCCGCCGCGGCCGCAGCCGACGTCGCCGTCGTTGTCGTGGGCCTCACCGACGAGCAGGAGACCGAGGCGGTCGACAAGACGACCCTCCGCCTGCCGGGTCGTCAGGACGACCTGGTCCTCGCGGTCGCCGCCGCCGCCCGCCGCACCGTGGTCGTCGTCAACGCTGCGACCCCCGTCCTGATGCCGTGGCTCGACCGGGTCGACGCCGTGCTGTGGGCCGGGCTGCCCGGTCAGGAGGGCGGCCACGCGGTCGCCGCGACCCTCGTCGGGGACCTCGAGCCGGCCGGCCGACTGGTGACCACGTTCCCGGTCGAGGACGAAGCCTGCCCCGCCTGGTCCGTCACCCCGGTGGCCGGCGACCTGGTCTACGCCGAGGGCACCTTCATCGGCTACCGCGGCCACCATGCGGGCCGCGTGCCGGAACCGGCCTTCTGGTTCGGGCACGGTCTGGGGTACTCCACGTGGGACTACGGACAGCCTCGGCTGGTGCCGGGACGCCTGGTCCCGGCCGTCGCGGTCGAGATCACGAACACGGGTACCCGGGAGAGCCGCGAGGTGGTGCAGGTGTACCTCCGTCCCGCGGAACCGGACCAGCCGGTGCGCCTGGTCGGGTGGGCGGCGGTGACGGTCGCACCGGGCGACGCGGCCGAGATGACCATCCAGTGCGAACCACGGATGTGGCGACGCTGGGACGCGCCGACGTCCGCCTGGTCGTCCCTGGCAGACGGGGGCGAGCTGGTCGTCGCCCGGGGTCTCGGGGACGTCCGCGGCAGGGTCACGCTCTGACCCTCCTGGTGCCAGGCCCGTCCGGGTCTCAGCGCTCCCGGTCGAGGACGAGCGCGAGCGTGGGGCACTGGGCCGCGGCCCGGCGGGCGTGCTCGCGCAGGGTGGCCGGTACCGGCTGCCCGTCGATGACGGGGTACCCCCACTCGTCCAGCTCCACCCACTCGGGGAAGAGCTCGGCGCACAGGCCGTGGGCGGTGCAGTCGATCGGGTTGACGCGTAGGTGCACGGCTACCTCCAGGACGCGGCGACGGGTGGGCCGACCGGAAGCGTCGGAGGACGGGTGGATGCCTGGCACGGCCCGGCCCGCTGGTGCTGCTCGAGGTCGTGGGCGAACACCTGAAGCGCGCTCGCCGCGAGCCGTACCGTCCCGTCAGGGTGCCGGCAGGCACCGCGTCCGGGGATGACACCGAACCACCGGTCGAGGTCGGACGTGGTGCTTGCCCCGGGGCGCCCGTGCGCGAGGTCGCCGAAGGCAGCTGCCACCGCCGGCAGGCCGTTGACGCACGGACCGCACTGACCGGCGTTCTGGGTGGCGAGATAGCCCAGCACGTGGGCCGTCTCGGCGAGTCCGCACACCGAGGCAGGCAGGGCGTGGACGATGCCGGCCCCGAGCGCGCCGCCGACGGCCCGCAGCCCCGCATGGGTCAGCGGCAGCGTCGGCGCGAGATCGGCACGCAGCCAGGTGCCGAAGTAGCCGCCGACCAGCAGCGCCTGTACCGGTTCGGTCGTGCCGCCCGCGATCTCGAGCACGTCGGCCACCGTGGTCCCCGTCCCCACCTCGACGACCCCGGGTCGCCGGACGGCGCCGCCCACCGTGACGAGCATCGTGCCGGGTTCGTCGCGTTCCCCGACCGACCGGAACCAGGCGTCCCCGTAGCGCCGGATCAGGGCCAGGTGGGCGAGGGTCTCGACGTTGTTCACGAGAGTGGGCAGCCCCCCGACGCCGCGTTCGAAGGGACGGGGCGGCACGAAGACCGGTCTGCCGTCGCCGCCGTTGAGCCAGTGCACGAGTGCCGACTCCTCGCTGGCGACGTAGTGGTGCGGAAGCTCGTGGACCGACACGGCGAGGTCGGCGCGTACGGGTCGTTCGGCGAGCGCCGCCCGCAGGGCGGAGGCCGCCGGGGAACCGCGGTGGACGACGACGTGGGCCGTCGCAGCCCCCACGGCCTGCGCAGCGACCTCTACGCCGTCCAGGACGAGGTGCGGTGCGACGGCGACCAGCAGCGCGTCCTTGCCGGCGGCGGGCTCTCCCTCCATGCCGTTCGCCACGACGACGCCGCTGCGGCCCGCGGCGACGGTCCGCATCTTGCGGCCGGCGGGGAAGCCGGCGCCACCCCGGCCGAGGAGCCCGGACGCCTCGACCAGCTCGATGAGGCGGGCGTCTCCGCCGCGGCGAACCGGACCGCGCGGTGGTGGTCCGTACCTGGCCAGGTGCTCGCTCAGGCCCGCCGGCCGGCCCGTGTCGTACAGCCCGGCGAGCAGCCGCGTCGCCGACCCTGCCTCCGGCGGCCCGGGGGTCCGGGGCAGCGCGCCGGTCGCCCTCATCGCGCCGCGCCGACGGGCCGCGGACCGGCCGGGAGACCGCCACGCAGGCGCCCGGCGAGAGCTGCGAGCACGCCGGCCAGGCAGACGAGGGACAGCCCCAGGCTCCAGGGCCGACCCGCGTCCGTCCCGGTGAGCAGGTAGTGGCCGAGAGCGAGCGGCCAGGCGGCGTAGGCGGTCCAGTGGACGAGCCGCCACCACCGGTGGCCGGTCGCCGCCCGGACGAGGCTCGTCGTCACCACGACGAGGAGGACGTCCACGGCGAGTGTCCCGAGAGCGACGCCCAGCGTCCGGTACGAGGACGTGAACGGGACGACCACCGACCACCAGCCGATGCTCACGAAGGAGTCGAGCAGGGTGCTCGCCACGTGCACGACGAGGAAGGCCACGGCCAGCAGGGAGACGTTGCGGTGCAAGGACTGTGCGGCGAAGCGCGGCCACCGCTCCGTAGCCGCACGGCGGGTCGTGAGCAGGCCGAGGACGACCGCGCCCGTGAGCAGCACGAACGCGACCAGGCCGGTGCTGCGGGACGTGAACCACAGCGGGTTCTGCGCGAGTGTCGTCGCCGCCGCCGCCAGGGTCCCGGTCACCTGCACTCCTCGTCCCTTGGCCAGCCGGCCAACGCCACGACCGAGCCGTCCTGGCCCACCAGCCGGGCCGGGAGCCCACGTCGCGCGAGCCATCGCGGCGCCTCGGTCCCCATCACGATCGCGGCGGTGGCCGCCACGTTGGCCTCCAGGCAGGTGGCGGCGGCGACCGTCGCGGTGCGCCACGGGCCGGCGGCGGGGAGGCAGGTCATCGGGTCGATCAGGTGGTGCACCGTCGTGTCGCCCCGTTGCCACCGCCGCACCGAGGTGCTGGAGGTGGCGAGGCCTCCGGAGCGGAGGACCACCACGGGGTCGGCGGGTGCAGCGACGGCCCCGGAGTCCTCGAGGACCGCCACGGCCCAGCCGTCCGGGGGTGGTGGACCCGCAGCCGCCACGTCGCCGCCGAGGCTCAGCAGCACCGGGCTGCCGGTGGCCTCCCGGGCCGCCGCCGCGGCCCGGTCGCAGGCGTGCGCCTTCGCGGTCGCACCGAGGTCCAGCTCGAGGCCTCGTGGGAGGAGGACCGTGGGAGGTCCGCCGTCCGGGTCCACCTCGACCGACCGCCAGTCCGCGGGTAGCCGCAGCGTCACGCCCAGGGCGTCACCGGGACCTACGTCGGAGAAGGTGCGGTCGTACCCGAGGTGGCGCAGGACCGACCCCAGGGTGGGATCGACGGCACCGTCGGTGGCTGCGGCCGCATCGAGCGCCACGGTGAGCAGCTCGACGAACAGGCCCGAGACCGCATGAGGCGTTCCCGCGGAGCGGTTCACGCGTCCGATCTCGCTGTCGTCACGGAACCGGTTCGCCGCGTCGTCGACCGCGCCCAGCTCACGGTCCACCGCGGCTCGGGCAGCCGCCAGGTCCTCCCCCTCGGGAACGACCAGGCGGCCCCCGGTCCCGAACACGCGCCATTCGTGCGAGACGAACCGCACGGCGGCACGAGTCGGCATCACGACCCGCCGGTGGCAGTGAGCGGCGCGGCACCGCGTCCCGGCGTGACGGCGGTTCCCGTCGAGCCCCCGTACCGAGGCGAGACGACGGCGCCGGAACGCG
This sequence comes from uncultured Actinomycetota bacterium, assembly GCA_963843835.1. Lineage (GTDB taxonomy): Bacteria > Actinomycetota > Actinomycetes > Actinomycetales > CAWJMD01 > CAWJMD01. The sequence goes on along the minus strand of CAWJMD010000002.1, from coordinate 232,443 downwards.
TGCTGGTGCTGGTGCCCGTGCCGCTGTCGGTCACGGTCGCCACCGGCTCGGAGGCCGCCGCCGCGGACCCCCAGGGAGCCAGGGCCGCGGCGCCCGCCCCGGCGGCGAGGGCGGACACCGTCACGGCGCCCACCGTCATCCGCCGGACGCGGGCCTGCGCGGCGTCCCGTCGGCGAGCCGCCGCGCTCCGGCGCTCGTCACGGTGGGCGCCCCGGTGCGGTGCGGCGCCCGTGGGAAGGCCGGGTGGCGTGGTCATGTCTCGAACGGTGCGCCTCCGAGGTGGGAGGAGGCTGGGAGCCGGCCGTGAGTTCTCCGGGTCAGGCGAGGGAGGCGTCGGCCCTCCTCCGGACGGACTTGTCGATCCCCACCACGGCCGACGCGACGGCTGCGACCGCGAGGATGCGGAACCACACGTCGAGCCCGATCGGGGCCGTCTGGAACACCTCGTTCATCAGGGGCACGTAGGTGAGCGCGAGCTGGGCGACGGCCTGGACGGCGACTCCACCAAGGACCCACCGGTTGCTGAGCACGCCGAGCTGCCACACCGGCCGGGTCAGTGACCTGCAGCTGAACAGGTAGACGATCTCGACGGCCACGAAGAGGTTGACCGCCGCGGTGCGGGCCTCGGCGACGCTCGCCCCGGCGCCCAGCTCCCAGGCGAACAGCCAAGAGGCACCGACCACGAGCAGGGCCGAGACCAGCAGGACCCGCAGTGCCAGTGCCCTGGTCAGGAGCGGGCGCCCGGGGGGTCGTGGCGGGCGCCGCATGATGGCGGGCTCCTTCGGCTCGAACGCCAGCATCAGCCCGAGGGCGACGGCGGTGGTCATGTTGATCCACAGGATCTGCGCCGGGAGGATGGGCAGAGTCGTCCCGAGCAGGATCGCGACCAGGATCACCAGCCCCTCGCCCATGTTCGTCGGCAGCGTCCACACGATGAACTTGGTGAGGTTGTCGAAGACGCCCCGTCCCTCCTCGACGGCGGCCTCGATCGTCGCGAAGTCGTCGTCGAGCAGCACCATGTCGGCGGCGTCCTTCGCGACCTCGGTGCCACCACGTCCCATCGCGACCCCGATGTCGGCCCGCCGCAACGCGGGAGCGTCGTTGACCCCGTCGCCGGTCATCGCCACCACGTGGCCGCGGGTCTGCAGCGCCTCGACGAGAGCCAGCTTCTGCTCCGGGGAGACCCGCGCGAGGACGGCTGCCCGCTCGACGGCCCGGGCGTACTCCCCGGCGGGGAGCGAGGCGAGGTCCTCCCCGGTCAGTACCCGCCCGTCCTCGTGTTGCGACTCGCCCTCCAGCAGGCCGATCCGTTGCGCGACCGCGGTCGCCGTGGCGGCGTGGTCGCCCGTGATCATCTTCACCGAGATGCCGGCTGCCCGGCAGGTGGCGACGGCGGCGACGGCCGATTCCCGCGGCGGGTCGATCATCGCGTGCAGTGCCACGAGGGTGAGCGTCCCAGCGAACCCGTCCTCGTCCAGAGCCACGGCAGGATGCTGCTCACCCGGGAGGGGGTCCTCGTCGGCAGGGAGAGTCCTCATCGCCACGGCGAGGACCCGGAAGCCTTGGCGGGCAAGCGATCCGGCGATCTGGAGGACGGCCTCGCGGTCGACGGTCGTGACCTCGCCCCCGGGACCCGCGTAGGTGCCGCACAGGTCGACGACGCGCTCGGCCGCCCCCTTGACGAGCAGGAGCCTTCCTCCTCGTTCGGTGTCGACGTGCAGGGTCGCCATGTAGCGCCGTGCGGAGCTGAACGGGACCTGCGAGATCCTGGGCAGTCCCTGCCGGACGTGAGGCACGTCGAGCCCGCCCTTGGCGGCCGCCACCAGAAGGGCACCCTCGGTCGGGTCGCCTCGCACGCGCCACCGGCCCTGCTCGTGGGTGACCTCGGCGTCGTTGCAGGCCGTGCCCGCGACCAGGGCCCACCGCAGCGCGTCGTCGGTCGCTGCGCTCCGCACGGCACCCGAGGCGTCGACGACCAGACCGTCGGGTGCGTAGCCGTCGCCCGTCACCCGCAGCTCCTCGCCCGCCACCCACAGCCTGCGGACGGTCATCTGGTTCTCGGTGAGCGTGCCGGTCTTGTCGGAACAGACGACGGTCGTCCCCCCGAGCGTCTCCACCGCGGGCAGGCGCCGCACCACGGCCCGGCGGCGCGCCATCCGCCCGGCACCGATCGCCAGCGTGATCGTCACTGCGGCAGGCAGTCCCTCGGGGATGGCACCCACCGCCAGGGCCACCGCCGCGGTGAGCATCTCGGAGACGGGCTCACCCCGCCACGTGCCGATCCCGAACGACCCGGCCGCAAGCAGCAGGATCGCGACCGTCAGCACGGTGCTGAATCTCGTGAGCTTGCGCGTCAGCGGCGTCATGAGCGTCTGGGTGGTGCCCACGAGCCGGTGGATCTCGCCCAGCTCCGTCTCCGCCCCCGTCGAGACGGCCACGCCCGCGCCAGTCCCCGTCGTCGCGAAGGTGCCTGCGTAGACCATGTTGCGCCGGTCGGCGACGGGTGTCGCCTGCGGCAGCGCCACCTCGTCCTTGACCACCGGCAGGGACTCGCCGGTCAACGCCGACTCGTCGATCTGGAGACCGTCCGAACGCGTCAGCCGCAGGTCCGCGGGGATCTTGTCGCCCGCACCGACGAGCACCAGGTCGCCGGGCACGACCTGCTCGGACGAGATGGTCTGCGGCTCGCCGTCCCTCATCACCCGGGCGCTCGTGAGGATGACGCTCCGCAGGGAGTCGAGCTCGGCCTCGGCCCTCGACTCGTGGACGAAGCCGACGACCGCGTTGACGAGCACGACGGCGAAGATCACCCCGGTGTCCACGAGCTGGCCCAGTGACAGGGTGACGGCCCCGGCGGCGAGGAGGACGTAGACGAGAGGGTGGTGCAGCTGACGCAGTGCCCGCACCACGATGCTCGTGCCGTGGGTACCGGACAGCACGTTCGGCCCGTAGGTCTGCAGGCGTCGGTCGGCCTCCGCCTGCCGCAGTCCGGCGACGTGGTCGGTCTCGAGCATCAGCACGAGCTCGTGGACGGCGAGGTCGTGGTGGCTGTCGGAGGTCGTCACGACCGTCACCGCGGCGCCTCCCGGTGCGCGGGTCCCCGCGTCCACCGGCGTCGTGGCCACCTGCGGTGCCCGTGAGCATCCGGACCCGGTGGGGGGACCACGATGACGGGGCAGGGCGCGTGCAGCACGCAGCGGAGGCTCACGGAGCCGACCAGCGCGCTACGCAGTGCGCCCCGGCCGCGGTGACCCACCACCAGCGACGCCGCACCGATCCCCTGGTCCACCAGCACCTGCGCAGGGTCGCCCTCGGCGACGACCTTCTCGACGGGCGGGTCGTCGTGGGCGAGACCGGCCTCGGCCACGGCGAGGTCGAGTAGGTGGGAACCCCAGGTGCGCAGCTGGTCGCCGGTGGGGTGGATCAGCTCGATCCCCGGATTGTCCCAGAACACGGCGGTGACCACGACCAGCTGCGCACGCCGCCGCCGTGCCTCGCCGGCGGCGTAGAGTAGCGCGCGGGCCGAGTCCGGTGACCCGTCGACCCCGACGACCACCCGGCTGCGGCGGCCCTGCGTGGTCACGACGCGCGCGCCTCGGCGCGTTCGCCTGCTGCGGCACCCCTGTGGATGTCCATCACCTGGTGCAGCAGCTGCACGGCCTCGTCGTGCGGGCGCTGGAAGGAGTTGCGGCCCATGATCGTGCCGAAGCCGCCGCCCAGAGCGGTCTGGCGGTTCTCCTCGAGCACGTCCGACGACCTCTTGGCAGCCCCGCCCGAGAAGATCACGATCCGTCGTCCGTCGAACGCCGACTGGACCACGTGGTGGACACGGTCCGCCAGCGTGCGGAGCGGGGTACCGGACCGCTCGAGAGCCTCGCGCGCGGCGGGGTTCTCGACGTGAGCGGTGGGCGGCTTGACCTTGACCACGTGTGCTCCCATCTGGCACGCGAGATGGGCCGCGTAGGCCACCACGTCGACAGCCGTGCGGCCCTCGAACGAGACCCCCGAGCCGCGCGGGTACGACCACACGACGACGGGCAGGCCGGCGTCGCGGGCGTCGCTCACGAGCCGTCGCAGCTGGCCGTACATCTCATTGCGCCCGGCCGACCCGGGATAGATCGTGAAACCGACTGCCGCGCAACGCAGGCGCAGTGCATCGTCCACACCCGCGGTGAGAGCCGGAACCGGGTCAGGACCCGTGAACAGTGAGTCGGAGCTGTTGCACTTGAGGATCAGCGGCAGGTCGTCGGCGTAGTCGGGAGCCACCACCTGGAGCGCGCCCAGTGGCGCGGCGTGCGCGCTGCAGCCGGCGTCCAGCGCGAGCCGCGCGTGGTACCGCGGGTCGTAGCCCGCCGGGTTCGCGGCGAAGCTGCGGGCCGGACCGTGTTCGAAGCCCTGGTCCACGGGCAGGACCACCAACGAGCCGGAGCCGCCGGTGCGGCCCTGCTCCAGGATCCGACGGAGCCGTGTGGTCGTCGCGCGGGCCTCCTGGTCGTACCAGGACAGGATCTCGTCGACTCGTGCGGACATGAGCGCCTCCGGGGTCGGGGGACAGGTCTCCTGACGAGCCTGACCTCGGTGTCTGCGCAGCGCAGGGGGCTTACGTCCCGACGTGCGCCGTGGGGGACCTTCGACCCTGCTACGCCCCTCGCGTGAACCCGTGTACTGGCGAGGACCTGTCGACGAGAAGGGGCCAGCATGCGCGACGCCGCCACCGATCCTCGTTCCGCGGCAACACGGCACGTGATGGAGGACTACGAGACGGCCCGTCGCGAGTTCACCTGGGACCAGGCGCGAGCGGCCCTCGACGGTCTGCCAGCCGGTGGTCTCAACATCGCGCACGAGGCGGTCGACCGCCACGTCCTCCACGGTCGCGGCGCCCAGGTCGCCCTGACGTGCATCGACCGCCAGGACGCGGTCACGCAGGTCACCTACGACGAGCTGCGGCGACGGACGAACAGGTTCGCCGGCGCGCTGGGGAGCCTGGGGGTAGGCCCCGGGGACCGCGTGTTCTCGCTGCTCGGACGCGGCCCCGCGGTCTACGTCGTGGCCCTCGGCACGTTCAAGAACCGCAGCGTCTTCTGCCCGCTCTTCGCCGCCTTCGGGCCGGACCCTGTGCGCGAGCGGCTTCAGCTCGGACGGGGACGGGTGCTCGTCACCACGGCCCGGCTGTACCGCAACCGCGTGCAGCCGGCCAGGCACCTGCTCCCCGATCTCGAGCACGTCCTGCTCGTGGACGGCGAGGCGGACGGGGCGCTGTCGCTCCACGACCTCCTGGCGACGATGCCGGACGAGATGGAGATCCCCGCGACCGACCCGCAGGACCCCGCGCTGCTGCACTTCACGAGTGGGACGACCGGCCGGCCGAAGGGGGCCGTCCACGTCCACGAGGCCGTGGTGGCCCACCACGCGACCGCCGGCTTCGCCCTCGACCTCCAGCCCGGCGACGTCTTCTGGTGCACCGCCGACCCGGGCTGGGTGACCGGCACCTCGTACGGCATCGTCGCGCCGCTCGTCCACGGCCTCACCCTGGTGAGCGACGCCGGCGACCTCGACGCCCGAAGGTGGTACGGCATCCTCCAGGACCACCGGGTGTCGGTCTGGTACACGGCGCCGACCGCGCTCCGCATGCTGATGCGTTCGGGCTCGGACCTTCCGCACACGTTCGACCTCTCGGCGCTCCGGCACGTCGCCAGTGTCGGTGAGCCCCTCAACCCTGAGGTCGTGCTGTGGAGCCGTGAGGCGTACGGCCTTGCAGCACACGACAACTGGTGGCAGACCGAGACGGGCGCGATCATGATCAGCAACTTCCCGTCCATGCCGATCCGTCCCGGGTCGATGGGGCGGCCGCTGCCCGGGGTGGAGGCAGCGATCCTGCACCGCGACAGCGACGGTCACGTCGAGGTCGTCGACGGTGCCGCCCGGGTCGAGCACGATCCGGATGCGGTGGGGGAGCTGGCACTGCGGCCCGGGTGGCCGTCCATGTTCCGCGGATACCTGGACGCGGACGAGCGGTACCGCAGCTGCTTCGCCGGCGGGTGGTACCTGTCCGGGGACCTCGCCCGGCGGGACGACGAGGGCTACTTCTGGTTCGTCGGGCGCGGGGACGACCTGATCAAGTCGGCCGGGCACCTCGTGGGGCCGTTCGAGGTGGAGAGCGCGCTGATGGAGCACGAGGCAGTGGTCGAGGCCGGGGTGATCGGCAAGCCCGACCCCGTGGCCGGTGAGGTGGTCAAGGCCTTCGTCACGCTCCGGCCGGGGTACGAGCCCGACGACGCGCTGCGGGCCGAGCTGATCGCCTTCGGCCGCCGTCGCCTCGGCTCGGTCGCCCCGCGCGAGATCAGCTTCGACCAGCACCTGCCCCACACGAGCAGCGGCAAGGTCATGCGCAGGCTGTTGAAGGCTCGCGAGCTCGGTCTCCCGGAAGGTGACCTGTCGACCTTGGAGCGTGTGACATGAGCGCAGGGACAGCCAGTGTCGACCGGGCCACGATCCCTCGGGCCGAGCACCGGCTCGAGCTGCTGCGCACGATGCTGGGCGTGCGGCGCTTCGAGGAGCGGTGCGCCGAGCTCTACAGCGCGACGAAGATCCGCGGCTTCCTGCACCTGTACGTGGGTGAGGAGGGGGTCGCCACCGGCGTGATCCGCTCGCTGGAGCCCGACGACGCCGTGGTCTCGACCTACCGCGAGCACGGGCACGCCCTGGTCCGCGGCATCCCGGTGGAGTCGCTGATGGCGGAGATGTTCGGACGCGTCACGGGCTGCAGCCGCGGCCGCGGCGGCTCCATGCACCTGTTCGACGCACGCACCCGCTTCTACGGAGGCAACGCCATCGTCGCCGGTGGGCTGCCGCTCGCGGTCGGACTCGCGCTCGCCGACAAGATGCGCGGCCAGCCGGGGGTGACGGTCTGCTTCTTCGGTGAGGGCGCCATGGCCGAGGGCGAGTTCCACGAGAGCATGAACCTCGCGGCGCTGTGGCGGCTGCCGGTCATCTTCTGCTGCGAGAACAACCTCTACGCCATGGGGACAGCCCTGGCCCGGTCTCAGTCGGAGACCGACCTGGCGCTGCGGGCGGCCTCGTACGGCATGGCGTCGTGGCCGGTGGACGGCATGGACGTGCTGGCGGTCGAGGAGGCCGCCGAGCGCGCCGTGGAGTCGGTCCGCGCAGGTGGCGGGCCGTGCTTCCTGGAGCTGCGCACCTACCGGTTCCGGGCGCACTCGATGTACGACCCGGAGCGCTACCGCGACAAGGCCGAGGTGCAGGCCTGGAAGCAGCGTGACCCGATCGACCAGCTGGTCGCCCGCATGCGCGCTGACGACGAGCTGCCCGACGGCACCCTGGAGGAGCTCGAACGCAAGATCGCGGAGAACCTCGACGCGGCGGTCGCCGCCGCCGAAGCGGCCCCGTTCGAGCCGACGGAGGACCTCACACGCTTCGTCCACTCCGAGCGGGGGACCGCATGACCACCACGGCCGTAGGGACGACGACGTACCGCGAGGCGGTCCGAGAGGCGATCCGCGACGCGATGCAGCGCGACGAGCGCGTCTTCCTGATGGGCGAGGACGTCGGGGAGTACGGCGGCTGCTTCGCGGTCAGCCTGGGCCTGCTCGAGGAGTTCGGACCGGAACGCATCCGTGACACCCCCCTGTCGGAGTCGGCGTTCGTCGGCGCAGGCATCGGTGCGGCTCTGGCGGGCATGCGGCCCGTGGTCGAGATCATGACCGTCAACTTCAGCCTGCTGGCTCTCGACCAGATCCTCAACAACGCCGCCACGCTGCAGCACATGTCGGGTGGGCAGTTCCACGTGCCGCTCGTGATCCGGATGACCACGGGGGCCGGACGCCAGCTGGCCGCCCAGCACTCGCACAGCCTCGAGGGGTGGTACGCCCACATCCCGGGCCTTCGCATCCTGGCTCCGGCCACCGTCGAGGACGCACGCGGGATGCTGTGGACCGCGCTGCTCGACCCCGACCCGGTGCTGATCTTCGAGCACGGCGTCCTGTACGGCCTGGAGGGCGAGCTGCCTGCTGATGCGGGAGCCGTCGACATCGACCGCGCGGTGGTCCGGCGTGCTGGGGACGACGTGACGCTGGTGACCTACGGGGGCACGCTGCGTACGGCGATGGAGGCCGCGGACACGTTGGCGGAGGGCGGGATCCAGGCAGAGGTCATCGACCTTCGCACCTTGAGACCCCTGGACACCGAGACCGTCCTTGAGTCGGTGCGCCGAACCCACCGCTGCGTCGTCGTGGACGAGGGCTGGCGCAGTGGCAGCCTCTCGGCGGAGATCAGCGCCCGCCTGATGGAGCACGCCTTCTTCGACCTCGACGCTCCGGTCGAGCGGGTCTGCAGCGCGGAGGTACCGATCCCCTTCGCGAAGCACCTCGAGACCGCCGCCCTCCCGCAGCCCGCGGATGTCGTCGCGGCCGCACGGCGGGCGGTGGGGTGAGTGGCAGAGTTCCGCATGCCCTCCCTGGGCGCTGACATGGACTCCGGCACGCTCCTGGAGTGGCGCGTCGAGCCGGGTGACCACGTCCAGAAGGGCGACATCGTCGCCGTGGTCGACACCGCCAAGGCCGCCGTCGACGTGGAGACCTTCGTCGGTGGCACCGTGGAAGAGCTGGTCGTCGAGCCGGGGACCCACGTGCCGGTCGGCACCGTGCTGGCCAGGATCGTGCAGTCGGACGACGGTGTGCCGGACGACGGCGCGCCGCTCGTGACGCCCCCGGACATCGTCCGGCAGCCTTCCGACACGGTCGCGTCCCCCGCGGCCCGGCCGACCGCGCCCGCGACCGGGGCCCACGTGACGCCGCTCGTCCGCGCCCTGGCCCGAAGGCTCCGGGTCGACGTGACCACGGTTCGCGGCACGGGACACGACGGGGCCGTGACACGTGCCGACGTCGAGCGTGCCGCCGCGCGCGCCTCGGCCGAGGCGCCCGCCCGTGCCCGGGTCACCCCGTACGCGCGCCGCCTGGCCGGGGAGCTGGGGGTCGACATCGCGACGCTGCGGGGCGCGGAGGGCGGACCGGTGCGGGCGGTCGACGTCCGAGCTGCGACCTCAGGCACCGCGCCTACGCCGGCGGTCGCCACGTCGGAACCCGCCTCGCCCCCACCCGTGGGGTCACCGGAGACCGTCGGCACCCCGGAGCCGGACAGGGGAGTCGCCATGCGGGCGGCCATCGCCCGGGCGATGTCCCGCGCCAACACCGAGATCCCGCAGTACTACCTGTCGACCACGGTCGACATGGGCCGCGCGACCGACTGGCTGCGGCGGCGCAACCGCGAGCTGCCCGTCCAGGAGAGGCTGGTCGCCGCCGCGCTGCTGCTGAAGGCCACGGCGACAGCGGTTCTCGACCACCCATCCCTCAACGGGGTGTGGTCCCACGGGGAGTTCCGGCAGGCGGACGCCGTCCACCTCGGCGTGGCCGTCTCGCTGCGGGGTGGCGGGCTCGTCGCACCGGCCCTCCACGACGCGCAGACCCTGACCGTCGAGGACCTGATGGCCGCGCTCCGTGACGTGGTGACCAGGGTGCGCTCCGGCCGGCTCACGCGGGCTGAGCTCGCGGACCCGACCCTGACGGTCACGAACCTCGGGGACCTGGGCGTGGAGCAGGTCTTCGGTGTGATCTACCCGCCCCAGGTGGCGCTCGTCGGCTTCGGCACGGTCGTCGACAGGCCCTGGGCGGTCGACGGCATGCTCGGCGTGCGGCCGACCGTGACCGCGACCCTCGCCGCGGACCACCGGGTGTCGGACGGCTACACCGGGGCGCGGTTCCTCGCCGCGGTCAACCGGCTGCTGCAGTCCCCGGAGGAGCTGTGACTCGCGACGAGGCCCTCGAGGCCGTACGGGCGTCGCTCCTGGGGGTCGTGCCCGACGCCGACCTCGACTCGCTGGGCGAGGACGAGGACGTGCGCGACGCGCTCGAGCTGGACTCGCTCGACTTCCTCGCGGTCGTCGAGGTCCTGTCCCAACGGTCCGGGGTACGCATCGACGAGGACGACTATCCGGCCCTGCGGTCCCTCGGCGGGGCGGTGGCCTTCCTGACCGGCGCACGGTGAACCCCCCCCGGGGTCCGGGTCGCGGCGGTGGGGAGCCGCCGCTTCGGACCCCGGGTACGTGCACCGTCCGACTCACATCGGCACGAGCTCGAACACCTCCAGCGTGAACCGGCCCTTGCCCTCGCTGAGGAACGGATGGTCGGCGGCGTGCTTCTGGGCCTCCTCGAGGCTGTCCGCCTCGACCACCGAGTAGCCGTTGAACTCGCTCGTCGAGGCGCTCGAGCCGTCGTCGCAGATCGCGGCCCGCTGGCCGTACGGCGAACCGCCGTCCACCAGCGACGACCCCAGACCCTCCATCCACTTGCCCCAGGCGGCCATCACCTCGGCCGTCACCTCCGGCGTCATCTCCTCCGGCGGGGTCGCCGGACCGCGGTACAGGTACATGTAGTTGCCCATCACAGGTCCCTTCGTCACGGACGCGTCGTGTGCGCGTCCTCACCCTGGTGACGAACGGCGAGCCGAGGATTCGACACTGTCGCCGCACGCAGGTTCGTCCGATCGGGGGCGGCATCCGGCCACCGGAGGTCGTACGGTGGCGAGATGGACTGGTACCTGTCAGGGCACGACGCCGTCGGCCTGCAGGCGCTGAGACACCAGGTGCGCGACTACCTCGTGCGGCACGCGGAGCCCCACGCGCCAGTGGGGGACGCCGAGCTCGTGGTGCAGGAGCTCGTCGCCAACGCGGTCGAGCACGCGACCGGCCCCATCTGGGTGCGGCTGACGTGGGTGACGCAGGAGCCGGTCCTCGACGTGTGGGACCTCGGTCCCGGCTTCCGCCTGAGCGACGTGGGCGGGACCGCCACGGTGCTGGTCGGCGCCGCCGAGGCACACCCAGGTGCCACGCCGGCGCCTGTGGAGGCCGCGCTGCCCAGCCTCTCGGCCGAGGGAGGCCGTGGCCTGTTCATCGTCTCCAACCTCGCGTTCGAGTTCGAGGTCGTCACGCGACGTGGAGGAGGCGCTCACGTCTCCGCGAGGTTGCCGGTGCGGCGCCTGACGACGCGCAGCATCGACCATCCGCCGCCCACGACGTCCTCACTCCCCGGCCTGGACGAGGCGCTGCCCGGTGGCGGCTTCGGCCGGGAGTCGTTCCTCCGAGCCCTCGTGGTGCAGCTGTCGCAGGCGATCGAGCACACGGCCGGTCCCGGCGCGGACGAGGACGTCGTGGCGCAGGTCGGTACTGCGGTCGGCGGTCAGATGGAGGCGGCCTTCCGCGCCGCCCGCGACGTCGTCGGACGTCTCGATCCCCAGCAGCTCGCCGAGTGCTACGTGAACCTCAAGCACGCGATCGACGGCGGGTTCTACGTCATCGAGCTGACCGACGACAGGATCGTGCTGGGGAATACGCGCTGTCCCTTCGGGGACGCCGTGAAGAAGGCGCCCGCGCTGTGCCGCATGACAAGCTCGGTGTTCGGAGGGATCGCCTCCCGCAACAGCGCCGAAGGTAGTGCCGCCGTCGTGCTCGAGGAGCGCATCGCGATCGGGGACCCGGGCTGCCGGGTCGTGGTGCACCTGGGGCCCGCCCCGGCCGAGTCGGCGCCCTTCGCGCACTCCTACCGGCGTTCTGTGCAGGACGAAGGTCGGTGACGTCAGGCGACCCACGGCGGCACTCCCGTCGGGAGGCCGTCGGCGCGGGTGACAGTTCCTGGTGCAGGAGTGGAGGCGACGGCATGAAAGCCATCCGGTCCTGCGGTCATCGTGCGCATGGCGCCGCCGGGGATCACGAGCGTCACCCCGGCTGAGAGATCGTGCTCGACCCCCTCCACGACGGCGGTTCCGCCCCCCTGCGTGACGGCCCAGATCACCTCTCCCGCGAAGGCGTGCTCCGGTCCGGTCGCTCCCGGGGTCATCTCGACCAGCCAGAGGCTGGCCGACGCGCCGCCGAGGGTGGGGGAGGCGAGGGTCGTCATGGTGCCGTTCGGGGTGATGCTGGTCCTGCGCGCGCCGACGAGAGGCATGGCTGCTCCTGTAAGGTAGTCAATATGGTTGACGATATAGACAACCACGTTGACGTATCACGTGGCAAGGGTGTCGATGGATGGCGGCTCGCGCTGCTGCTGCTGCAGGGTTTCCGCACCCACGTGGACGAGGTGCACGCGCTGCTGTCCGAACGCGGGCACCCGGGGGTCCGTCCCTCTTCCGGCTTCGCCCTGCAGGCCATCGGGGACGGCGCCGGCGTGTCGGCGATGGCCCGGCGCCTCGGCGTCAGCAAGCAGGCGGCGTCGAAGACGGTCGCCGTCCTGGAGCGCCAGGGGTACGTCGCCCGCAGCACGGATCCGGCTGACGGCCGGCGCCTGCTCGTCGTCCCGACGGCGCGTGGCCGTGAGCTGCTCGCCTTGTCCGTGCAGGCCTTCGACGAGGTGCTCCAGGGCTGGAGCGCGCGCGTCGGTGCCGACGCCGTGCAGGACCTGCACGACGTCCTCGCCCAGCTCGTCGGTGGGACTCCCGTCCGGCTGGACCTCGCGGGGTGGTCCGGCTAGAGGGGCTCGCCTGTGCGGCTCCGCCTCCGGCGCCGCGCGGGGTCTGGTCGCCCTCGAGGCCGCGAGCGCTGGACGCCACGCCGTCCTACGCGGATCCGTGGGTGGGTCGTGGGCTCAGGCCTTTCCTTCGTCGGCGGCCGGCGCGCGGCCCAGCGTGTAGCGGACCTGCTGCGTGAGGTGGATGTCTCCGCCCTGCTCTCGGCAGCCCTCCAGCACGCGGGCTGCCGCCTGTGTCAGTGCGTCCTGCTGGTCAGCCGGTACCTGTTCCCACATCGCCCGCTGGCCGTGCGAGCGCGACCAGTTCACCCACTGGTCGACGTCGGCGAAGGTCACGTCGACGTCAGCGTGGGCCGTGCCCACGTCGACGAGGCCCGCTCCCGCCAGGAGACCCTCCACCCCCTCGTCGCTGGCGAACGGTCCGCTCTCGCCGCTGGTGCGGGCGTCGAGCATGTGCGCCGGGAGGTAGGGCTGGAAGAGCCGGTCGAGCTCCACCCAGGACTCGTCTCGTGCCGCGAACGTGGAGATCCCCAGGCGTCCGCCCGGGCGCAGCAGCGCGGTCCACGCCCGGAGCGCCTCCTGCGGGTTGGGTAGGAAGAACAGGACCAGGGACGCCGTGACGACGTCCGCCTCCCCAGCGGGCAGGTCGGGGGCCCCGGCGTCCATCACGTGGAGCTCGACCGTGGTCAGCCCCAGCTCCTCGACCCGTGCCGCGGCGAGCTCGACCATGCGCTGCGACACGTCCAGCCCCACGACGCGTCCGCTCGCCCCGACGGCGTCGGCGGAGAGGAACAGTGCGGCCCCCCGACCGCACCCCACGTCGACGACGTGCTCACCGGCCTGCGGCTTCACGGCGTCCACGAGTCCTTCGGCGATCGGGGCGAACCACGGGACCCCGACGTTCTCGTAGGTGTCCGCGACGCGGTCGAACACGGCTGCGACCCGGGAAGCGGGACCGGTGGGGGGTGTGGTCATCGGCACATCGTGGTGCCCCAGAGGCCTGCGGCGCCAGGGACTGCCCCGGATCGGACCCGCGATGCCCCCGCGCGGGTCGCCAGCAGCAGCCTCATCGAGCAGCAGGTCGCCGAGGCCGACATCCACTACGAGGTCTTCGGGCCAGACAATTGGCTCGCTTCCGCCTGAGCGGGGCGTGCACACAGCAAGGCGCCGACTCGAACCATCGGAGGCGTCACCTGGCCGCGCCCAGACGCGGGGGCTGATCCACGTGACGTTCGTCCATTCCCCGTGCCACGCCGCCCTCCTAGCGTGTGATCGTCGACACAGGGAGGCAGCCGATGTTCAGCACCACGGTCGTCCAGCAGCCGCAACCGAACGACATCGTCGGCCGGAGGATCCAGGTCGGTGGCTTGGCCACCGGCTTCGAGGCCACGATCGTGGCCAGGGTCCGAGACGGCAACGGGCATGAGCTGGTCTCGCTCGCCACCACGGCGGGGGGTGGCGCGGGCGAGATCGGCCAGTACCACGTTGAACTCGAGGTACCGGTCCGGCCGGAGACACCGAACGGGTTCGTCGAGGTCTTCGAGGAGAACCCGGCATACCCGGACGGCGGCCCTCACGGCGGCGGTGCGTCGGAGATCGACAAGGTCGTGGTCCCGGTCGTGTTCGGGACGAACCTGGTCGAGGGCTATCTCGGCTACCGCCACCATGTCGTTGTCGGAGATGAGAGCCTCTCGGCCATCGCGCTCGCTCAGTACGGCGACGCCGGCCGATGGCCGGCCCTGTTCGAGGCCAACCGTGATCAGATCGGCGATCCGGATCTGATCTTCCACGGTCAGCGCCTTCGTATCCCGCACCTCGTCGGTGCGGCCACGACGACGGTCGACGTCTACTTCGTCAACATGCCCAACTACATCGTGGGCGCCCTGCCCGACGTGGAGGCCGTACCCAGGTCGGTCCCGGCCGTCACGCCGGCCACCGGCGCTCTCCAGGAGCTCTTCGCGGGTCCGACCGCCGCCGAGCAGGCGGGGGGACTGGCGGTGGAGCGGTCGGGAGCCACCGGCTTCAGTGGCCTGTCGATCGCCGGCGGGATCGCCCGGGTCACGCTTGTGGGCGGATGCGACAGTCGCGGCTCGACGATGACGATCGCCAACCTGATCGTGCCGACACTCAAGCAGTTCTCCACGGTCGACCACGTCAAGATCCACGACCCCGCTGGGACCACGGACTCCCCGGGCGGCCCCGGCGACTCGATCCCGGCCTGCCTCAACCCCTGACTGGCCATCAGCGCGCTCGCAGCCGTGCCGTTGCGGTATGTCCTGGTTGAGACCGGCCGGCCCCGGGAGGTAGGCGCCACCGACCGCGATCGCTTCACGGGAGGGCTTGAGGACCAACTAGTCCGTGAAGCGGAAGGACTCTCGCATCGACTCGAAGATGCGCCGATCCACTGCATTGTCGTTCTTCGCATCCGAGACGAGGAAGACCATGTAGCCGCGGTCTCCGTGCAGCGCGACGATCCTGTTCGTCTCGACCCCGTCGGTGCACGTCCCCGTCCAGGCCAGGGCCGGCTCGCCGCCCAGCGTGGTCTTCTCCTCCAACGAGGAGTCGGAGCAAAGGACGGCGCGGCGCGAACCATGGCCGCTGGCAATCCCCGGGTTGACTCATCCACAAGGTCCGAGCGCTTCGTTTCCTCGCGGAGAAGGGTCCGCCAGAGCGGGTCGCTGCCTTGGCCGGCCCGGGTGCGGCGTGACCCTGTCGAAGGGAGCAGACCCCTGATAGCGCGGACGGGCCACGCCCGCTTGCTCCCGCCGTCGGGTACGGGCACGGAGCCGAGTCTGCGAGACCTGGCGGGTCGCGCGGCGGACCGGTTCGTGGGTTCGGCGCCGATGCCCAGCATCCACTTCGCGACTTCAGGAGGCTGGAATCATGGTCGCGTGTTGTAGCCGCCGGAGCCTGAGCGCGCGCCTCGATCCGTTCCGCAGCGGCGTAGCTGTTCTCCGGCGGGGCGGCGAGGTGGCCGGCCACGTGGCGATGCAGGCACTACCCACCGTGGACGACTGTCCGCGAGATGCTCTCCGGCACGTTCTCCTGGATCGACGGTGGCACGCATCGCGGTGACCAAGACAGGGAATGGCTGCCCGGGGAGGCATGCCAAGAAGCGCTGCAACGACTGGGAATCCGGCCGGACGACCTCTGAGCCCTTCGGCGATCGGTCGCGCCCTCGCCTGCGCCGCCACCGCGTCCACCGCCAGTGGTTGTCGGATCTCAGAGTGCCAGCCACTTGCGGAGCAGTGCGAAGAAGTCGTCGGGACGCTCCATCGACGGAAGATGGGCAGTGTCGGGCCAGTTCAGGCGACGCGCGCCGGGGATTCCGTCGGTCACTCTGCGTGCCGCGTCTCGGATCGCGTCGAGGTCCAAGTCGCCTACGAGGACCAGGGTGCGGACCTGGACCTCTCGAAGCCGCTCGAGCGCGGGCGGGTCGAGCTCCTTCTCCTCAAGGGCATCCCAGTCGGCCGTCAGCTCGAAGGCCCGCCGCTGCATCTGTGCGACCAGGTCGCGAATCGTAGGGTCGACTTCCCCGACGTCCCGACTCGGACCGTCGACCCAGCACGCCAGGTTCGCTTCGACTGCGCCGTCCAGGTCATCACGGGACAGTGCGGAACGCTCTGCGTCGAAGAACGCCCGCAGGTCGGGAGTGACCTCGGCGATGAGCGATCCACCGGGAGCGACGAGCAGCAGGGAGCCCACCTGCTCGGCCCTGGTCAGCGCAACCTCGACCGCGACGCCCGCACCGAAGGAGGCTCCGACCAGGTGACAGCGCCCGATATCAAGGGCGGCCAACGTGTCGATGACGTCATCTGTCGCGGAAAGCGCGCCGGGCGGACGTTCGATCGACTCGCCGAATCCACGCAGGTCGAGCCTAACCGCATCGCGTTCGGCTGTGAGCGGCAACCACTGGGGGTCCCACATCC
Organism: uncultured Actinomycetota bacterium; assembly: GCA_963843835.1. Lineage (GTDB taxonomy): Bacteria > Actinomycetota > Actinomycetes > Actinomycetales > CAWJMD01 > CAWJMD01. The sequence goes on along the minus strand of CAWJMD010000002.1, from coordinate 215,981 downwards.
GGCGATCGGCGACGCCGGCGTGGAGGAGGACGACCGGCAGGTCAGCACGCGGCCCAGCGCGGTCATAGGCGATGCCGGCAGGCGTGTGCGACGTTGTGGGCACGGAGTTCCTCTCGACGCGTGCGTGACAGCCTGAATCAACAACACGGCTCCGACAACCGCATTCAACGAGGGAGGTCGGCCCTAGGGGGCTCACGGCGGCCTGCAGCGACGGGGGCGTCGGCAGTTCGGCGGACCGCCCGAGGTCACCCCCTCCGAGTGCTGGTCCGTCGAGGCCCACGCGCGATGGAGCGATGCCTCAGCGTGCTGCGTCGGGGGCCGCCGTGTGCCAAGCCCTGTCCCTCAGCTCAGGCGCGACCACGGCCCTCGCGACACCCGGGCTGGTGGTGCACGAGCCCCACGCGCTGGCCGCTGTTGCGGGGTGTTGCCGGAGGCGATGACGGCGGCTGAGCCCGGCAGCGACCCGCGGAGGCGCTGGCGCCCGGAAGGGGTCAGAAGGCCGTGCTTGCGGAGTACCTCGACCGCTACCGGATGACTTGCGAGCTCAAGTGCGAGGGCCTGACCGCCGAGCAGCTCGCCACTCGCTCGGTCCCGCCGTCGACGATGTCGCTGCTGGGCATGATCCGCCACCTCGCTCGGGTCGAGCACCCCCGGACGCCCCGAGTCTTCGAGGGACAGATCGAACTGCCGCGGCTCTGCCGCACCGAGGAGGACCCGGACCTGGATTCCACCAGGCCCTGCCGATGACGAGGCCGTCGCTGAAGCGTGGGACACCTGGCGCGGTGAGGTCGCACATGCCCGGGTCGTACACGCCGATCTGCTGCGGGAGGGCATCGACGGCCGCACGGGCCAGTAGGCAAGGTGGACCGATTCCTGTGGCGCAGGAGCGGGGCGAGTTCGGACTTCCTCTCGAAAGAGGACTCCGACCTGGGGTCGACGGCTGGAGCGGGTGACGAGAATCGAACTCGCACTGTCAGCTTGGGAAGCTGATGTTCTGCCATTGAACTACACCCGCACGGCACCCGAAGGTGCGCGGCCAGCAGCATAACGGACCATCCCCAGGGGCGGGCGCGCGGCCACGGACCCGCGGGGGGACCCTGGTTACGTGGACCACAGCCCCCTCACCGAAGCGGTGTCGACCACGGCGCCGCCGCTCGCCCGTCCCCGTCTGATGCGGCAGGGCTGGCGTGACCTGGCCTTCCTGCACTGGGCGGTGGACCCCGGCGAGGTGGCGCGCTTCATGCCACCCGGGGTGCGCCCCGACGTCCACGCCGGCCGCACGTACGTGGGGTTGATCCCCTTCCGGATGGTCGACGCCGGCTTCGCGCACGGCCCGGCCGTGCCGTGGGCGGGCACGTTCCTCGAGACCAACGTGCGGCTGTACTCCGTGGACCGGACCGGTCGCCGGGGCATCGTGTTCCTGAGCCTCGATGCCGACCGCGCCCTGGTCGTCGCCGGGGCCAAGGCCGTGTTCGGGCTCCCGTACCGGTGGGCACGGATGGGGCACCGCGCGATCGGGCTGCCCGACGGCGTCGAGCACCACTACGCCACGCGGGTCCGGCGGCGCGGCGATCCGGTGCGCAGCTCCGTGGTGGTGCGCGCCCACGAGCCCGTCGAGGCGACCCCGCTCGACCGTTTCCTCACCGCGCGGTGGGGTCTGCACGTGCAGCACCTCGGCCGCACCTGGTACGTCCCGAACACCCACGAGCCGTGGGGCCTGCGCCGGGCGGAGCTCGTGGACCTGGACGACGGGCTCGTCGCCGCCGCGGGCCTGCAGGGGCTGGCCGAGCGGCCTCCCGACCACGTGGCGTTCAGCGACGGCGTGCACACCGAGTTCGGGCCTCCGGTCCCCGCGACACGGCCCCGCCCCCTGACCTGACCCCTCGTGGCCACCGGATCCCGGGTCGCTGTGCCCGGACCAGCGCCCGTCCGGGTGGGCGCCCGCCCGGTAGCCTTCGCGCGTGCTGCTCTCCGACCGGGACATCCGCGCCGAGCTCGACTCGGGCCGGGTCGTCCTCGACCCCGACGACCGGGCGATGCTCCAGCCCTCGAGCGTGGACGTGCGGATGGACCGGTTCTTTCGGCTGTTCGACAACCACAAGTACGCGGTGATCGACCCCGCCGAGGAGCAGCCGGACCTGACGCGCCTGGTCGACGTCGAGCCCGGGGAGGCGTTCGTGCTGCACCCCGGCGAGTTCGTGCTGGCGTCGACGTACGAGGTCGTCACCCTGCCTGACGACATCGCGGCCCGCCTGGAGGGCAAGTCCAGCCTGGGACGCCTCGGCCTGCTGACCCACTCGACGGCCGGCTTCATCGACCCCGGCTTCTCGGGCCACGTGACGCTCGAGCTGTCCAACGTGGCGACGTTGCCGATCAAGCTGTGGCCGGGCATGAAGATCGGCCAGCTGTGCTTCTTCCGCCTGTCGTCGCCGGCCGAGCACCCCTACGGAAGCACCAAGTACGGGTCCCGCTACCTCGGCCAGCGCGGGCCGACGGCGAGCCGCTCGTTCCAGAACTTCCACCGCGCCGACGTGCACGGGCGTGAGCTCGCGGGCGACGCGCAGGGCTGATGGCCCGCCCCGCCCACACCGGCACGGTGCACGAGCTGTGGCTGCCTCCGGGCACTGACGCGGTCCTCGTCCACCGGCTCGTCGACGACCGCTACCCGCACGCCCGACGCATCGACGACCCCGACCGCCCGGGGCGGTGGGCCCTCTCGCGCTGGAGCACCCTCTCGGCTCCGGAGACGGACCCCTCGGGCCGGGTCGTGTGGACCGTGCGGACCCTCCGCGAGCGCGACGAGCCGCCGCTGCCCGGGACCACCGACGTCGACGGCCTGCACCGGGCCTTCCCCGACGGTCGGCCCGTCCTCGAGGAGGGGCGTGTCGTCGCCGCGCTCCTCGGGCTGGCTCGCCGGCTCGGGGGTGAGCTGCTGTTCGACGTCCAGCCCGACGGCTCGGGACGGGCGCTGCGGCCGGACCCGCTCGCCCGGATCGACCTGAGCGTCTACTCGGTCGTCGGGATCGAGCCGGAGGTGATGAGGGCGGTGGTCGCCACGGTCGAGCCCACGGCGGCGACCGCCATGGAGGGCACCCCCTGGAGCGGCCCGATGTTCGATCCCGGCGACCCGTACTCCGAGCCGCAGACGGAGTTCCTGGCCGCGGTCAGTCCGGCGGAACGGGCGGAGGTGAGCGCGTTCTCGGAGGCGTTCGACGCGGCCGCGCTCGCCGGCCCGGACACGCTCGACGCCTACGCGGTCGAGGTCGACCTCGGTTGGGCGGGTCTGATCGTGGTCGAGGCCCACGCGGAGGACGACCTACCGCCGCAGCTCCGCTCGCTGGGATGGGTCGATCCCGTGGCCTACGACGTCAGGTGGCTCGCCGTCGAGGCTGAGGAGGCCGAGCGGGACGCCCCGTCCGGCGCCTACCGGCACGCGAGGGCGAGCGCACTGCCCCGGCTGCGTGGGGTGACGAAGGCCGTTGCCCAGGCGGCGGCCGGCCGGGTGGTGGACGGTGACGGCTTCTCCGTCGACGCCCACTCCCTCTAGGGCCCGCTAGGCCCGCGCAGCCGGCGTCGCACCTTCGCGATCGGCTCGCGCTCGACGAGACCCACTGCGGTGTCGACGATCTCGTGGCCCACGGCGGTGAACTGCCGGATGCCGGAGCCTACCGGCTCACGCCCGAACCGGCGCAGGGCCGTCCCCATCACCTCGGTGGCCATCACGCCCAGCGCGTCGGGGGACTGCTGGCGGTGCGTGCGGGTGCCGAGGTCGACCTGCGCGAGCGCCTCGATGCCGTGCTCCTCGACCGTGTCGAGCAGGACGGCGATCTCGACGCCGTAGCCGGTCGGGAAGGGCAGCGACTCGAGCAGCTCTCGCCGTCCGGCCCACTCTCCGGCCAGGGGCTGGACGAGGCCGGCCAGTTCCGGGCGGTACAGGCCGAGCAGTGGACGGGCCACGAGCTCGGTGACACGCCCGCCGTAGCCGGTGACCGAGCCGTCGTCGTTCACGAGCGGACGGTCGTAGAAGCCCTTGACCAGCAAGGTGCGGGGGTCGGTGAGCAGGGGACCGAGCAGGCCGATGCCGTAGTGCGCGCCGGCGTCGAGCAGGTCGGCGTCGCAGAACGCGACGACGTCACCCTCGGTCGCAAACAGCGCACGCCACATGGCCTCGCCCTTGCCGGGGACGGCCTTGATGCTGGGCAGGGCCTCCGCCGCCTTCACGACGCGTGCGCCGGCCGCCGCGGCCCTGGCGGCCGTGGCGTCCGTCGAGAGGCTGTCGAGCACGATCAGCTCGTCGATCAGACCGGCGTCGTGCAGCGGGACCAGGGCCTCCACGACGTCGAACACGTGCTGCTGCTCGTTGCGTGCGGGCAGCACCATGCTGACGGTGGACCCGCTCTCGGCCTTGGCCTTCAGCAGGTCGTCCAGGGTCCAGTCGCTGTGGTGGTGCGACCGGACCGGTCCAGGAGCCTGACGTGCTGTCACCCGCTGATGCTAGACAAGCGACCGTGGACCCCGGACAGCACCTCTCCCACCTCGACACCGCGCTCGACCGCTACGCCGGGTCACTCAGCCGCGGTCGTGACCGTCTGGACGACGCACTCGTCGAGCACTGCGCCCCGTGGACAGCCCGGGACCTCACCCACCACGTCGGTGGGATCCACCGTTGGGTGGTTCAGGCCGTGCGGGACGGGCACGGGCGCGGGCAGTCCGATGGCGGCCCGGCAGAGGGCACCGACGTGGAGGCCTGGTTCTCGGAGGGCGCGGCCGAGATGGTCGACGTGCTGAAGGCGGCCCCGTCCACCCCTGCCTGGACGTTCGCCGGCCGCCACGAGGTGGCGTTCTGGCGGCGCCGGCAGGCGCACGAGAACGTGATGCACGGCTGGGATCTCGCCCGGGCTCTGGGGCTGGATGAGCCGGCGATCGACCCCGGCCTGGCCGACGACGGCGTCGCCGAGGTCGTCGACGTGTTCGTCCCCCGCCGGCTGGACCGCGGCTGGCTGACCCTGCCGGACCACGCGCTCCGGCTACGGGCCCTCGACACCGGCGGCACCTGGGTGGTGGGACCGGGCGAGCCCGTGGCGACCGTGTCGGGACCCGCGTCCGCCCTGCTGCTCGCGGTGTGGAAGCGGAGGGCCGCCGACGGCGTCGGAGCCGGCGGCACACTGACCTGGGAGGGCGACGCAGCCGCCGGTCACGCCGTCCTCGCGAGCCACCTCACCCCCTGACGCCGGCGGCGCGGGTGGCCGATCAGGTAGAGGGGCGCTCCTCGCCGGGGGAGTCGGTGACGCCGCTGTCGGAGGCGTTGTAGGGCTCGGTCTCGGTGGCGACGGTGCCGTCGTCGGGGGTGCCGGCGTCCTCGGCCACCTCGGCGGCGACCTCGGGGGCTGTGCGTCCGACTGCGGCCGCGCTTGAGGCCTCGGGACCGACGGACGGCTGCTCCAGGGCGGTCTCTCCGGACGCGCCCGCTGCGTCCTTCGCCGTCCCGCTTCCGACCGTCGCCGCGGACCCGTCCGAGCGCTTGACCGCCTCGAGCAGCATCTGGGCGACATCGAGGACGGTGACCTCCTCGCGGGCCGTGCCGTCGGCCTGGGCGGCGGTGAGGCCGTCCGACAGCATCACGCGGCAGAAGGGACAGCCGATGGCGATGGTGTCCGCGCCGGTGGCGACGGCCTCGGCGGTGCGGTTGCCGTTGATGCGGGTGCCGAGCTTCTCCTCCATCCACATCCGGGCGCCGCCGGCGCCGCAGCAGAACGACTTCTCCCTGCTGCGTTCCATCTCGCGGTACTCGACACCGGGTAGGGCGCCGATCAGCTCGCGCGGCGGGGTGTAGATGCCGTTGTGGCGCCCGAGGTAGCAGGGGTCGTGGTAGGTCACCGGGGACGGGGCCGTCAGGGTGTCGACGGGAGCCAGCGGCACCAGCCGCTTGTCGCGGACGAGGCGGTTCAGCAGCTGGGTGTGGTGGACGACCTCGTAGGTGCCCCCGAGCTGCGGGTACTCCTTCGACAGGGTGTTGAAGCAGTGCGCGCAGGTGACCACGATCTTGGTGGCCTTCGCCTCGGCGAGGGTCTCGACGTTGGCCTGGGCGAGCATCTGGAAGAGGAACTCGTTCCCCGCCCGGCGCGCCGGGTCACCGGTGCAGGACTCCCCGTCCCCGAGTACGGCGAAGTGGACCCCGGCGGTGTGCAGCAGCTCGGCCACGGCCTGGGTGGTCTTCTTGGCCCGGTCCTCGAACGCGCCGGCGCAGCCGACCCAGAACAGGTAGTCGACCTCGGACAGGTCGTCGACGTCGGCGCCGACCTGCTTGACCTCGAACGGGAGGTTCTTGGCCCAGTCCAGCCGCCCGCGCGGGGACATGCCCCACGGGTTGGCGTTCTTCTCCAGGTTCTTGAACAACCCCGACAGCTCGGACGGGAACGCGGACTCGACCAGCACCTGGTTGCGGCGCATGTCGACGATGTGGTCGACGTGCTCGATGTCGACCGGGCACTGCTCCACGCACGCGCCGCAGGTGGTGCACGACCACAGCACGTCGGGGTCGATCACCCCTCCGCCCAGCGGGTTGTCGGGGTCGACGGTCGCGACCAGCGGCCGCTCGGCCTCCGCCTTGACGTCGTCGGGCAGGTCCGCGCGGGCGTCCTCGGTGGCCAGCAGCCAGGGCGACTTGGCCGCGGCGTGGTCACGCAGCCCCATCACGAGCAGCTTCGGGCTGAGCGGCTTCTCCGTGTTCCACGCCGGGCACTGGGACTGACAGCGACCGCACTCGGTGCAGGTGGAGAAGTCCAGCAGGCCCTTCCAGGTGAAGTCCTCGACCTTGCCGACGCCCAGTGGAGCGTCCTCGTCCAGCTCCTCGAGGTTCTCGAAGTCGATCGGCTCGCCGGCCACCTTCATCGGCTGCAGGGCACCCAGCGCCGTTCCGCCGGCTGCGTCGCGCTTGAACCACACGTTGAAGAAGGCGAGGAACCGGTGCCACGCCACGCCCATCGTCACGGTCAGCGAGATGGTGATCATCCACGCCATCGAGATCAGGATCTTGACGGCAGCGACCGCCACGATCGCGGTCTCCAGACCCGCCTGGCTCACTCCCGCGAAGAGGCCCTGGCCCAGGAAGGCGGTCAGCGGGAAGTGCAGCGAGGTCGCCAGCGCGGAGCCCTGCGCGGTCAGCAGGGCGTACTCCAGGCCGCGCAGCGTCAGCACGCACAGCACCACGCCGAGGATCGTCAGCTCGACGTAGTAGGCCTGCCAGAACGTCGACCCGAAGAAGCGGGAGGACCTGCCCTTCCGGCGGGGGTGCTGCACCTGCCGGATCACCATCAGCACGGCGATGCCGACCAGGCCGCCCCACGCGAACAGCTCGGCGAGCCACTCGTACGGCGGGAAGTGGCCGATCAGCGGGAGGGCGAAGTGCGGGTCGAACAGCTGGCCGTAGCCGTTCACGAGAGTCAGGAACAGGACGCCGAACGAGATCATCGTGAACCAGTGCGCCACCGCCACCACCGGCAGGCGTGACATGCGCGTGTGGCCCAGGAACTCCCGGAGCAGCGTCATCGTGCGCGTACCCGGACGGTCCGAGCGCGACTCGGGCTGGCCCACGCCGATCGTGCGGGTGATCTGTCCGATCGCCCGCGCGAACAGCGACACGGCGATCACCGTCACGACCAGGCAGATGACGAGGGCGGCGATCTGCATGTGGGCTGCGCTCCTGTCGCGGGGGCGGTGGTCGTCCGGTACCGGCGGTGGTCTCGCGGCCACCGTATGCGGTGAGGTACCGGACCCGACGATACCCGCGGGTAACTTGACCGCGGCAGTCAGGTGAGGGTCGTCACCCCACCCTCGAGTGGTCGCACCTGGCGCGACCTGCCGGGCGTGTCGCACCATTCGTGACCAGTCGGCTAGCTGTCCAGCTCCGCCAGGCGCTGGCGCAGGTAGCGGCGCTCCGGCTCGCTGGTGCCGAGCTCGAGGGCGCGGCGGTAGGCGGCGGCGGCCTCCTCGGTGCGTCCGAGCCGGCGGAGCAGGTCGGCGCGGGACGAGGCCAGGTACGGGTAGTCGGCGAGGGCGGGGTCGGTCGCCAGCGCGTCGATCTCCGCCAGCGCGGCGCCCGGGCCGTCGGTGAAGGTGCGTGCGGCAGCGCGGTTGAGCTCGACGAGGGGAGAGGGCCACTCGACGGCCAGCGCGTCGTACAGGCGCACGATGCGGGCCCAGTCCGTCTGCTCGAACGTGGTCGCCCGCGCGTGCTCCCCGGCGATCGCGGCCTGCAGCACGAACCGTCCGGCCGGGCGGCGGGACAGCGACCGCAGGAGCGCGAGCCCGTCCGCGATGCCGGCCGGGTCCCAGCGCGAGCGGTCCTGCTCCTCGAGCGGCACCGGAGTGCCGTCGGCGTCCACGCGTCCGCCGGACCGGGCCTGGGTGAGCAGCAGCAGCGCCAGCAACCCGGCGACCTCGGCCTCGTGCGGCATCAGCGTGAGCAGGGCCCGGGCCAGGTGCAGGGCGCGGGCCGTCACCTCGCTGCGCGTGACCTCGCTGCCGGGGCCGGCGCTGTAGCCGGCGGTGAAGACGGCGTGGACGACGGTCAGCACCGAGTCGAGCCGGCTCGGCAGGTCGGACGGCGGTGGCACGCGGTAGGGGATGCCGGCCGCGGCGATCTTGCGCTTGGCCCGGGTGACCCTCGCGGCGATCGTCGGTTCCGCGACCAGTAGCACGCGGGCGATGTCGACGACCGGCAACCCGCAGACGAGCCGCAGGGTCAGGGGTACGCGCGCGTCGGGGGACAGCGCCGGGTGGCAGCAGGTGAAGACCAGCCGCAGCAGGTCGTCGGGCAGCCACTCGGGGCCGGCGTCGGGCGAGTCGGGGTCGGAAGCCTCGGCGAGCCGGTCGCCCGGGTCGGGCTCGAGCACCTCGGCGTCGACCGAGAGCAGCGGGAGACGGCGGCGCGCGGTCTCGGCGCGACGAAGCCGGTCGATCGCCTTGCGTCGGGCGGTGACGACGAGCCAGCCCGCCGGGTTCGCGGGGACGCCGTCGCGGGGCCAGGCCGTCAGGGCGACCTCGAAGGCGTCCGCGGTGGCGTCCTCGGCCAGGTCGAGCGAGCCCACCGACGACCGGGTGGCCGCGAGGACCCGCCCCCAGTGCTCGCGGTGGGCCCGCTCGACCTGTTCGACCTCGGTGCGCACAGCGACGCCGGTGCTCGGCCGTCGTCCGGTCAGCTCACGACCACTGCGACAGGTCGAGGACGGGACGCACCTCGATGCACCCGCTCGTCGGGCACTGCGGGGCCAGCGCGAGCGCGGCGTCGAGGTCGGGGGCGTCGATCACGTAGTACCCCGAGAGCGCCTCCTTGGTCTCGGCGAAGGGGCCGTCGGTGACGAGCGCCGGCTCGCCCTTCCGGGGCCGGACCGTGGTGGCCGTCGAGGTGTCGGAGAGCGCCTCGCCGGCGACGACGGAGGCACCCGAGGCCTTCACCGCGGCGGCGAAGGCGTTGTGCTGCTCCATCGCGGCCTGCCAGTCGGCGTCGGTGGCGCCCTCCCAGGCGGCCTCGTCGTCGTAGATCATGAACAGGTACTGGGGCATGGGAGCGCTCCTCTCAGACGGGCGGCGCGAGGACGGCACGGACCTCGATGCCACCGTGGTTGGGGCACAGCTTCGCCAGCTCCAGGGCCTGCTCGGCGTCGCGGCACTCGAGCAGGTAGAACCCTCCGAGGACCTCCTTGGTCTCCGCGAAGGGACCGTCGGTGACCAGCGGGCTGCCGTCGGCGCTGGGGCGGAGCGAGCGTGCCGTGCTGGCCGGCTCGAGGGCCGCCCCGGTCCCCATGCTCGCCCCCTCCGTGGCCTCGACCGCCGCGGCGAAGTCCTGGTGGGCCTTGTTCACCTCGGCCCACTCCTCGGGCGTGAACTCCGGCGCGTCGTCGTCCCTGGGCGAGTACAGCGTGAACAGGTACTGGGGCATGGGGTCCTCCTGGGTGATCGGGACGGTGACACCCTGATGACGCACAGCCTGGCCCGGAATCGACAGCTCCGTACTACCCATCGCTCAGCTCGTGAGGCTGGACCGCACCAGGGCGACCTGGTCCGGACCCACCCGGCAGCAGCCCCCCACCAGACCCGCGCCGCCACCGACCCACTGCGGCACCAGCTCCAGATCCCACCGGGGGTCGCCGAACCAGGACTGCGCGCTCGCGTCCCAGGCCTCCCCGCTGTTCGGGTAGGCGACGCCCGGTGCGCCGGTCGCCGAGGCCGCGACCCGCAGGGCCGGTGCCACGTCCGCCGGCGCGCAGCAGTTCACGCCCACGGCCACGAGGGGCAGGCCGCCGAGGGGGGCCAGTGCGTCGGCCAGCGGCTCGCCTCGGCGCGTGGCCAACCCGCCCGGTGCAGGGGTGAGCGACACCCACGCGGGCGGCGAGCCGGCGGCCGTGAGCTCCTCGGCGAGGGCCTCGACCTCGGCGGCGGACGGCACGGTCTCGCAGGCCAGCACGTCGGCGCCGGCATCGAGCAGGGCCTCGATCCGGGGACGGTGGAACCGCCGCAGCACCGTCACGACGGCAGCGTGGTCGCCGAGCGCGTGGTCACCGGTGTACTCCGACCCGTTGGCGAGGGAGGCGCCGTACGGGCCGAGCGAACCGGCCACCCAGGTGCCCGGCGCGTGCTCGTCGCGGACGGCCACCGCCAGGGACACCGACGAGCGCAGCAAGGCGTCCGCCGTCGACGGGTCCCGGCCGGCGCGCTCGAGCGAGAGGGCGCTCAGCTGGTACGAGGCCGTGGTCGTGACCTGCGCCCCCGCGTCGAGGAACGCCCGGTGCACCGCCGCGACCTCGGTGCGCCCGTCCGCCGTGAGCAGCAGCCGCGCCGACCAGAGCCCCCCGCCCAGGTCGTTGCCCCGCGCCTCCAGGCTCGTCGCGAGACCGCCGTCGAGCACGACCGGTCCCTGACGGACCGCCTCCGCCAGTCCACGGTCCGCCGGTGCACCGGCCGGCGTGCGTGTGCTCATCCGCCCATCGTGACCCCCTGCGGCCCGGTCGGGACAGCCAGCAGCACCTCGGTCAGGTCGTCGGGCCGCGAGAACATCGGCCAGTGGCCGGTCGGCAGGTCCATGAAGGACACCGGGAGGTCGCGGAGCCCGGCGAAGAAGGGGTGTCCCTGGGCGGTCAGCTCGGCCACGGCCTCGGCGGTGAAGCTCGAGCAGACGACGCTCACCGGGACGTCCAGGCGGCGCGGGTCCGACGCGGGGACGACCTCACGCACCGAGCACGCCGGCTGTGCCACGGCACGGCGCGCGACCTCCGCCTTCGTCGCGTCGTCGATGCCTTCGGTGCTCGAGCCGTCGGCCTCCACCGCCTCCCAGCCGGGGAAGGGCAGCTCGACGACGTCCGCGGGGAGGTCGGCGTCCAGCGCCGCGCCCTCCGGCAGGGGGCCGCTGTCGACGTAGACGACCCGGCTGACCAGGTCGGGGACCCGTCCGACGACCGAGTCGACGATCGGGCCGGCGCCGCTGTGGCCGGCCAGCACCACCGGCAGCCCGTCGTCGGCAGCCGTCCGGACGAGCCCGGCCACGTGCTCCACCAGGTCGTCGCGCGTGAGGCGCGACCGGTCGGCGTCCGCGCTCTCCAGGCCGGGCAGCGTCACCGCCGTGACCCGGTGACCGCGCGCCCGCAGGCGATCGGTGACGGCGTCCCAGGCCCAGGCGCCCAACCAGAACCCGGGGACGAGGACGTAGTGACGAGGAGGATCCCCTGCTGTGTCCATGCGTGGATCCTGGCAGGACGGTCCGACAGTCCGCCTGGCCTCAGGCGGGCCGGTGCCCGACCCGCCGCGAGAGGTCCGTCGCCGCGGCGGCCAGCGCGCGCGTCAGCCCGGCCGGCAGCGGCCCGACGAGCCCGGTGCCGCTGGGCCAGGTCACGGCGAGCCCCGCCACCGGGTAGTCCGTATGGTCCACCACGGTGATCGCCGCCGACGCGAAACCCGGTGTGACATCGCCGTTCTCGACCGCGTAGCCGCGCCGTCGGACCTCGGTGAGGACACGGCGCAGGGCCGTGAGGGACGTGGGCCCGGTGCCGTGTCGGTCGACGAACGCGCCTGCGTCGGGGAAGAGGGCCCGCACCTGCGCCGGAGGCAGGCCGGCCAGCACGGCCCTGCCGCTCGCCGTCAGGTGCGCCGGCAGCCGCACGCCCACGTCCGTCACCAGCGGGGGTCGCCCGGGTGCCCGCTCCTCCACGACGTAGAGCACCTCGCGCCCGTGCAGCACGGCGAGGTGGGCGCTCTGCCCGACCCGGTCGACCAGCCGTGCGAGCACGGGTCGGGCCAGCCGGGCCAGGGGTGCCTGCCGCGTGTAGGCGGTGCCGAGCTCGAAGGCGCTGACGCCCAGCCCGTACCGGCCGTCCTCTGGCAGGTGGACGACGAAGCCGGCCTCCGTGAGCACCCGCAGCAGGTGGTAGACGGTCGAGCGCGGCAGGTCGAGCGCGCGGGCGACTCCCGCGGCCGGCACGGGTCCGGGCTGGGTCGCCAGGTGACGCAGCACCGCCAGCGTGCGCTCGGCCGCGGGCACGCGTGTCACAGCCGTGACCCTATCGCCCTTCCGTCCGCAGCGAGTCTGAGATCCCAGACACCTGTCGGGTCCCGGTGCTGGCGGGGGACGGGTCGCGGGGTGTCCGATGGGGGCCATGAGCGACGTCGTGGAGGTCGGTACGGGGCCCGTGACGCCCCAGCAGGTGGTCGCGGTGGCCCGCGAGGGCGTCGGGGTGCGGTTGAGCGACGACGCGCTGGTGGCCGTGGCGGCGACCCGCGCCGTGATCGACGCGCTCGCCGACGACTCGGAGCCGCACTACGGCGTGAGCACCGGCTTCGGCGCCCTGGCCACCATGCACATCCCCACCGACCAGCGAACGGCGTTGCAGCGCAGCCTGATCCGCTCCCACGCGGCAGGCTCGGGCCCCGAGGTCGAGCGCGAGGTGACGCGCGCGCTGATGCTCCTGCGCCTGTCGACCCTCGCCACCGGACGCACCGGCGTGCGCCCAGAGACGGCCACGGCGTACGCCGCCATGCTCGACGCCGGCATCACGCCGGTGGTCCACGAGTACGGCTCCCTCGGGTGCTCGGGAGACCTGGCCCCCCTCTCGCACGTGGCCCTTGCCCTGATGGGGGAGGGGACCGTCCGCGATGCCGCCGGGGCGCTCCGGCCCGCCGCCGAGGCGCTCGCCGAGCACGGCATCGAGCCCGTGGTCCTCGCCGAGAAGGAGGGCCTGGCGCTGGTCAACGGCACCGACGGGATGCTGGGGATGCTCGTGCTGGCGCTGGCCGACCTGCGGATGCTGCTGCGGACGGCGGACGTGGCAGCGGCGATGAGCGTCGAGGCCCTGCTGGGCAGCCGGTCCGCCTTCGCCGCCGACCTCCAGGCCCTGCGTCCCCACCCCGGCCAGGCGGCCAGTGCCGCGAACCTGCTCGCCCTCCTGGCTGACTCGCCGATCGTCGCCAGCCACTCCGGCCCGGAGTGCACCCGGGTTCAGGACGCGTACTCGCTGCGCTGTGCCCCCCAGGTCCACGGGGCCGCCCGCGACACGCTGGAGCACGCGGCGGCGGTCGCCGGTCGCGAGCTCTCCGCCGCCATCGACAACCCCGTCGTGACCCTGGACGGGCGGGTGGAGTCGAACGGCAACTTCCACGGCGCCCCCGTCGGGTACGTGCTCGACTTCCTCGCGATCGCGGTGGCGGACGTCGCCTCGATGAGCGAGCGCCGTACGGACCGGTTCTGCGACGTGTCGCGCAACCACGGGCTGCCGCCGTTCCTCGCGCACGACGCGGGGGTCGACTCGGGGCACATGATCGCCCAGTACACCGCTGCCGGGATCGTCAGCGACCTCAAGCGCCTCGCCGTCCCGGCCAGCGTCGACTCCATCCCGAGCTCGGCGATGCAGGAGGACCACGTGTCGATGGGGTGGCACGCCGCGCGCAAGCTCCGACGCGCGCTCGACGGTCTGACGCGCGTCCTCGCGATCGAGATCCTGACCGCGGCAAGGGGTCTGGATCTGCGATCCCCGTTCGAGCCCGCTCGGGGGACGGGTGCGGTCCGCGGCCTCCTGCGCGAGCGGGGCGTCGACGGACCCGGGCCCGACCGCTACCTCGCCCCCGAGATCGAGGCCGTGGTGCAGGCCGTCCGCACCGGCGCCGTCCTGGATGCCGCACAGACCGAGACAGGAGAGCTGCTGTGACCACCTCGCCGGGCCCCCGCCCCGTCCGCGCCCCCCGGGGCACGACCCTCACCGCGCGCAGCTGGCAGACCGAGGCGCCCTTGCGGATGCTGATGAACAACCTCGACGCCGAGGTCGCCGAGCGCCCCGACGACCTGGTCGTCTACGGCGGCACCGGCAAGGCCGCGCGGGACTGGGCCAGCTACGAGGCCATCGTCCGAACCCTGACGACGCTCGACCAGGACGAGACGCTGCTGGTGCAGTCGGGGCGCCCGGTCGGCGTGATGCGCACCCACGAGTGGGCCCCGCGCGTGCTGATCGCGAACTCGAACCTGGTGGGCGACTGGGCCACCTGGCCGGAGTTCCGGCGGCTCGAGCACCTCGGCCTGACCATGTACGGGCAGATGACGGCCGGCTCGTGGATCTACATCGGGACGCAGGGGATCCTGCAGGGCACCTACGAGACGTTCGCGGCGGTGGCGGCCAAGCGCTTCGGTGGCACGCTCGCCGGCACGCTGACGCTCACCGCCGGCTGCGGCGGCATGGGCGGCGCGCAGCCGCTCGCCGTCACGCTCAACGACGGCGTGTGCCTGGTCGTCGACGTCGACGAGGCCCGGCTGCGGCGTCGCGTGGACCACCGCTACCTCGACGTCGTGGCTGACGACCTCGACGACGCGATCGCCCGCTGCCTCGCGGCCAAGAAGGCCCGCCGCGCGCTGTCGGTCGGGCTGGTGGGCAACGCGGCCCGGGTGGTGCCCGAGCTGCTGCGTCGTGGCGTCGAGATCGACATCGTCACCGACCAGACCAGCGCTCACGACCCGCTGTCGTACCTGCCCGAGGACGTCGACCTGGCGGACTGGCACGACACCGCCGAGAAGAAGCCCGAGGAGTTCACCGACCGGGCCCGGGCGTCGATGGCCAAGCACGTCGAGGCGATGGTCGGCTTCATGGACGCGGGCGCCGAGGTGTTCGACTACGGCAACTCGATCCGCGACGAGGCACGGCTCGGCGGCTACGACCGCGCCTTCGCGTTCCCTGGCTTCGTGCCCGCCTACATCCGGCCGCTGTTCTGCGAGGGCAGGGGACCGTTCCGCTGGGCCGCGCTGTCCGGCGACGAGCGCGACATCGCCGTCACCGACCAGGCCGTGCTCGACCTGTTCGCAGACAACGACCACCTGCACCGGTGGATCCGGGCGGCGCAGGACCGCGTGGCGTTCCAGGGGCTGCCCGCCCGCATCTGCTGGCTCGGCTACGGCGAGCGCGACAAGGCTGGTCTGCGGTTCAACGAGCTCGTGGCCTCGGGTGAGGTGAGCGCGCCGATCGTGATCGGTCGTGACCACCTCGACTGCGGGTCCGTCGCCTCCCCGTACCGCGAGACCGAGGCGATGGCGGACGGTTCGGACGCGATCGCCGACTGGCCGCTGCTCAACGCGATGGTCGCGACCTCGTCCGGCGCGTCGTGGGTGTCGATCCACCACGGTGGTGGGGTCGGGATGGGTAGGTCCATCCACGCCGGGCAGGTCTGCGTGGCGGACGGCACGGACCTCGCGGCGGCGAAGCTCGAGCGGGTGCTCACGAACGACCCGGGGATGGGCGTGATCCGACACGTCGACGCCGGGTACGACCTGGCTGCCCAGGTGGCCGAGGAGCGCGGGGTCCGCGTCCCCATGCAGGAGGGGTGAGGTCGTGACGGACCGGACCGCGGAGGGGTTGGCCCTCGCCGGCTTCGACCGCATGTGGGACGACCTGGCGCCGGTGGGCCGCGACCCTCGCTCAGGCGGCTACCGCCGCTTCGCCTGGACCGACGAGGACCTCGTGCTGCGCGAGTGGTTCTCGTCCGAGGCCGGGAGCCGGGGCCTGTCGGTCACGGTCGACCGCGCCGGCAACCAGTGGGCCTGGTGGGGCGACCCGGACGCTGCGGGCGTCCGCGGTACGGGCCTGGTGATCGGCAGCCACCTCGACTCCGTCGCCGACGGTGGCGCGTTCGACGGGCCGCTCGGTGTGGTCTCGTCCCTGGCAGTGGTCGACCTCCTGCGTGCGCGGCACGGGGCCGACTGGGTGCCGCCGCGTCCCATCGCCGTGGCGGCGTTCTCCGACGAGGAGGGTGGCCGCTTCGGTATCGCCTGCACCGGCTCGCGGCTGCTCACCGGTGTCCTCGACCCGGACCGGGCCCGCGGCCTGCGCGACGACCGCGGCACGACGCTGGCCGATGCCGCGGCGAGAGCCGGGCACGACGTCACCCACCTCGGCCCCGACCCGGAGGTCCTTGCCAGGGTCGGCGAGTTCGTCGAGCTGCACGTCGAGCAGGGACGGGGGCTGGTCGACCTCGGCGCGCCCGTGGCGGTGGGGAGGGGCATCTGGCCGCACGGGCGGTGGCGCGTCGACCTGCCCGGCCGCCCCGACCACGCGGGCACCACGCGGCTGGTGGACCGGGACGACCCGGTGCTGGCCCTGGCCGAGCTGATCACGCGGGTGCGCGCGGCCGCCGAGCGCCACGACGCGCTCGCCACCGTGGGCAAGGTGCGGGTCTCGCCGGGGGCGGTGAACGCCGTGGCCGCGTCGGCGTCCGCCTGGGTCGACGCACGCGGGGCCGACGAGGCGCGGGTGCGGGCCCTGATCGCCGAGGTGGGGGGCGGCGTCGCGCGCGTCGTCGAGGAGTCCTGGACCGGCGACACGCGGTTCGAGCCGGTCCTCGCGGAGCGGCTCGCCGCGGTGGTGGGGCGCGCGAACGGGGGCTCCGCGGCGCCGCTGCTGGCCACCGGCGCGGGGCACGACGCCGGGATCCTGGCGGCGGCGGGGGTTCCCACAGCCATGCTGTTCGTCCGCAACCCGACGGGTACCTCGCACTCGCCGGCGGAGCACGCCGAGCGTGACGACTGCCACCACGGCGTGCGCGCGCTCGCGGCGGTCGTCGAGGATCTCTGCACGAAAAGTCGCTCGCGGGAACAAACCCTGTCGTGATCCCCTTGTTACCCCCGACGACATCGGTCGCAGCGCAGCACCACGCGTCGTCCCGTCGGAGTGATCCGGCGCCATTGACGACCCGCAGGAGCCCTGGTGAGCGCGAGCACGACCACACAGTCAACCCCACACCTTCGAGACGCACGGACGCACGACGCCCCCGTGGCGACGGCGGCCGCGCTCGCTCCGGCGGCCCCGGCCGTGGCGCCCCCGGCCGCGCCGACGACCGCTGCCCCGTCGACGTCCCCGAGCGGACGCCGCTACCTGCAGCTGGTCCTGGTGCTCGGCGTCCTCATCGCCCTGGGCCCGCTGACGATCGACATGTACCTGCCGGCGCTGCCCACGATGGCCGCCGAGCTGGGTGCCACCGACGCGCAGGCGCAGTTCACCCTGACCGGGATCATGCTCGGCCTGGCGGTCGGGCAGCTGGTGATCGGCCCGATCTCGGACGCGGTGGGCCGTCGGCGCCCGCTCCTGGTCGGCGTGGTCGCCCACGGCACGATGTCGGTGCTCGCCGCCCTGGCGCCCACCATCGCCGTGCTCAGCGTGGTCCGCGTGCTCCAGGGCTTCGCCGGCGCCGCGATCTCGGTGGTGGCGATGGCGGTCGTCCGCGACCTGTTCTCCGGACGGCGTGCCGCCGCGCTGCTCTCCCACCTGATGCTCGTGCTCGGCGTGGCGCCGGTGCTGGCGCCGACTGTCGGTGGCTACCTGCTCATCGTCACGGACTGGCGCGGCATCTTCGTGGCGCTGGCCCTGGCCGCCGTCGCCCTGGTCTTCGTCGCGTGGTTCGGGCTGCGCGAGACGCTGCCGGTCGAACGCCGTCGCCCGGCCCGTCTGCGTGCCACCGGGCGCACGTACGTGTCGATCCTGAAGGACCGCACGTTCGTCGGCCTGGTGCTGGTGGCCGGCCTGGTGATGGCCGCCCTGTTCTCGTACGTGGCCGGGTCGCCGTTCGTGCTGCAGGACCTGTACGGCCTGGATCCCCAGCAGTTCGGCCTGGTCTTCGGGCTCAACGCCGTGGGGCTGGTGGCCGCCACGCAGGCGAACCCGTTCCTCCTGCGCCGCTTCAGCCCGCAGCAGGTGCTCTCCACCGCGGTCGCCGTGGGCATGGTGTCGACGGTGACGCTCGTGGTCGCCGCGTCGCTCTCGGCCCCGCTGTGGGCGATCCTCGTTCCGTTGTTCGTGACGGTCGCGATCTGCGGCTTCTCGTTCCCGAACGCCCCGGCGCTCGCCCTGTCCCGCCACGGCGAGGCGGCCGGCACGGCGGCGGCGCTCCTCGGATCGGCCCAGTTCGGCATCGCCGCAGCGGTCGCCCCGCTCGTCGGCGCGCTGGGCACCGACTCCGCCGTGCCGATGGGCGCGATCATGCTCGCGGCGGTGTGGCTGGCCGCCACCAGCCTGCTCGTGCTCGTCCGGCCGTGGACTCTCCCGGCGTCGGATGCGGGCGACTGACCCCTTCACCTGACAGGGTGGCGGCGTGACCCCCGCCGGCCCGTCGTTCTGGTGCGAGCTCGCCTGGTTGCCCACCGGAGTCACCGCCGGCGTGCGCGTGCGGGTCGGCGCCTGGGGAGCCGACGGCGCCGCCTTCGACTCCGTCGAGGCGGGCGTGGAGGCCCAGCCCGGCGACCGCCGCCTCCTCGGGCTCGTCCTGCCCGGCCTCGCCAACACGCACTCGCACGCGTTCCACCGCGCCCTGCGCGGTCGGACCCACTGCGGCACAGCCGGTTCCGACGGGGAGTCCTTCTGGAGCTGGCGAGACCTGATGTACCGGCTCGCCGGCTCCCTCACCCCGGACGGGTACCACGCGCTGGCCACGGCCACCTACGCGGAGATGGCGCTCGCGGGGGTCACGGCCGCCGGCGAGTTCCACTACCTGCGCGGCGACGACCCGGCCGCGATGGACGAGGCGCTCGTCCAGGCCGCCCGGGACGCCGGGGTTCGGCTCACCCTCCTCGACGCCTGCTACCTGCAGGGTGGCCTGAACGCGAGCGGGTACGAGCCCGCGTCGGGTGCCCAGCGGCGGTTCGTCGACGCCGACGTGACCGCCTGGGCCGAGCGCGTCGTCGACCTGCGGGAGGGTCCGGGGTTGCGCCGCGGGGTCGCCGTCCACTCGGTCCGTGCGGTCCCGCCGTCGGCCCTGGCGACGGTCACCGAGCTCTCCGCACGCACCGACCGCCCCCTGCACGTGCACCTGTCGGAGCAGCCGGCCGAGAACGAGGCGTGCCTCGCCTTCCACGGCCTGACGCCGACCGGCCTCCTCGCCGAGCACGGCGTGCTCGGCCCCCGGACCAGCGCCGTGCACGCCACGCACCTCACGGACGAGGACGTCGCGCTGCTCGGCGCGTCGGGGACCTCGATCTCCCTGTGCCCCACCACCGAGCGGGACCTCGCCGACGGCATCGGCCCGGCGCGGGCGCTCGTCGACGCGGGGAGCCCGCTGCATCTCGGCAGCGACTCGCACGCCGTGATCGACCTGCTCGAGGAGGCGCGCGCCGCCGAGACGCACGAGAGGTTGGCGTCCGGCCGGCGCGGCGTCTTCAGCCCGGGCGAGCTCGTCGACGCGCTGACCGTCCACGGCCACGCCGCGCTGGGCTGGCCGGACGCCGGGCGCATCGAGGCGGGGGCCACCGCCGACCTGGTGGCCGTCCGCCTCGACAGCCGGCGCACCGCGGGCATCGACCCGGTCCAGCTGGTGATGGCCGCGACCGCGGCGGACGTCACCGACGTGGTCGTCGGGGGCCGGGTGGTGGTCGAGGCCGGCCAGCACGTGCTCCGCGACGTCGGCGCCACGCTGCGGGCGGCGGTCGAGAACGCCTGGCGGCTGGTCGAGGACGGCAAACCGGGTGGCTGAGTCCTCCGTGCTCGTGACCGGCATCGGCGAGCTGGTGACGAACGACCCTGCCCTCGGCGACGGGAGCCAGCTCGGGGTCGTGCACGACGCAGCGCTCGTGGTCGGCACGGCGCAGGTCGACCGCGTGGCCTGGGTCGGACCTGCGTCCCGGGCGCCCGCGGCCGACCGTCGGGTCGACCTGGCCGGCCGCGCGGTCGTACCCGGCTTCGTCGACTCCCACACCCACCTCGTGTTCGCCGGTGACCGTGCCGCGGAGTTCACGGCGCGGATGGCCGGGCAGCCGTACGACGGCGGCGGCATCGCCACGACGGTCGCGGCGACACGAGCCGCGAGTGACGACGAGCTGCGCGCCCTGCTGGCCGCTCGTGTCGCCGAGGCCCGGCGACAGGGCACCACCACGCTGGAGATCAAGAGCGGCTACGGCCTGGACGTCGCCACGGAGGCCCGGCTGCTGGCGCTCGGTCGCGAGTGGACGGACGAGACCACCTACCTCGGCGCGCACGTCGTGCCGGCCGAGTTCGCGCACGACCGCGTTGCCTACCTCGAGCTGGTCGTCGGGGAGATGCTGACAGCCTGCGCACCCCACGCCCGGTGGGTCGACGTGTTCTGCGAACCCGCGTCCGCGCACGCCTTCGACGCCGACGAGGCCCGGACGGTGCTGCACGCGGGTCTGGCGGCCGGCCTGCTGGCTCGCGTGCACGGCAACCAGCTCGGCCACGGTCCCGGTGTGGCACTGGCCGTCGACATCGGCGCCGCGAGCGTCGATCACTGCACCTACCTCAGCGACGCCGACGTGGACGCCCTCGCCGGTGCGGCAGGTGGCGAGGGGGGCCCCACCGTGGCCACCCTCCTCCCCGGTGTCGAGTTCTCGACCCGGTCTCCGTATCCCGACGCGCGGCGGCTGCTCGACGCCGGCGTCCTCGTGGCGCTGGCCACCGACTGCAACCCCGGGACCTCGTACACGTCGTCGATGCCCTTCTGCCTCGCGCTCGCCGTCCGGGAGATGGGGATGACTACCGAGGAGGCCGTGCTCGCAGCCACGCGCGGGGCGGCGACGTCGTTGCGGCGGGACGACATCGGGCACCTGGGCGTAGGCGCCCGGGCGGACCTCGCGGTCCTCGACGCCCCCTCGTACCGGCACCTCGTCTACCGGCCGGGCGTCCCGCTGGCCCACGCGCTCGACCTCTGAGGTCGCGTCGCCGCGCGCAGCGGGGTGACCGAACGCCACGGGTGAGTGACCGCCTTCTGCCCCCTTAGCCCGTTTGGGGGGTCTTGCTCAGGCGTCGGCGCGACGGTGACGAAGGCTGGTTGATGCGACGTGACACGAAAGGCCGACTGGAGGACCGCGATCTGCCAGGAAGTGGGCGGTCGCCGAGTCGGGCCTTCGGACCGAACGCCCCACAGAGCGCCTCTGGCAGCCCCCCGCGCGTGGCGATGCTCGTCCTCAACACCTGCACGAACGACGCCCGCGTGCTGCGGTCCGCCCGGTCCCTCGCCGAACGCGGCGCAGTGGTCCGCGTGTTCGCCTTGGGCAACCGCCACCACCCCGAGGGCGTCGTCATGGTCGACGGCGTCGAGGTGCAGCGACTCGAGGTCCGCTCCTGGCTGCTCCGCATCCTCGGCGTGCTGCGACTGGTCTACCTGGTCGTCCGCGGAACCCCCGCAGGCAGCACCGGCGGTGGCGGCTCGACGGCCTACCCCCGCTGGCTGCGCTACGCGCTCGTCCCCTTCCTGCCGCTGCTCCTCCTGATCCGGACGGTCACCAGGCCACGGCGCCCATCCGGCACCCTCGCCCTGTTCGGTCGGGTCGTCTCGGTCCGGTGGGCGATGCGTCGGTGCTGGGCGCGCCACCAGGCGGACGTACGACGGCGCCGCAGCATCCGCCGCTGGCGGACCCGGCGCTGGGCCCGAACGCGGGGTCGCCGCGTCTCGCGGGCCCTGCAGGAGGTCCTGCCCGCCGCGTTCGCCGGCCCGACCTCACCGCCCGGGCTGCGCCGCCGCCACCGCGCCGGCACGCGTCGCTTCGGCCTCGACCTGCTCGTGTACCGCTGGAGGCGGCGTCGTCACCTGACCCGCCTGCGCTGGCAGGCGCGTACGGGCCGGCTGCAGGCCTGGTGGACCGCGCTCCTGGCCCCGCGTCGCGCCCGCCGCGACCGCGCCCGCCTCGACCGCGTCGCCCGACACGCGGCCGCGCTCCGCCGGCACAGGATCGGCCGGCTCCAGGCCGCCCGCCGGGGCCGGCGCAACGCCGTGCTCCGCGCCGCGGCCAGGGCCCGACGCCACCGGCAGCTGCGCCGCAGCGCCTTCCTCGCCCGCACCGCCGTCGTCCGCCGCGCCCGCCGGATCCTGCGGTCGGGCTACCTCCGCGTCCACCACGGGCTGCGGTGGGCTCTCCTGCCGGTGCACCGGCCGAGCATGATCCTGGCGTTCTGGAAGAGCGCGTCCGCCGCCATGCTCGACTGGGAGCCGGACGTGATCCACGCCCACGACCTCAACACGATGCCCGCTGCGCGGCGGACCGCCGACGCCCTGGACGTCCCCGTCGTCTACGACTCCCACGAGCTGTGGCGGCACCGCAACCGCCACGGCCAGCTGAGGCCGCTCGGCCGGCTCGCGGATGCCGTGATGGAGCGGCGCCTGGCCCCGCGGGCAGACGCGGTGATCACCGTCAGCCCCTCGATCGCCCGCTGGCTGGAGGACAGGTACCGGCTCCGCGGACCCGTCCACGTGGTCCGGAACACGCCGACCTCGGAGCGGCGCGAGCCGATGCGCGGCATCATCGAGCGCCGGCCCGGCGAGCGGGTCGTCGTCTACAGCGGCCGGTTCACGTCCGGACGTGGTCTCGAGGACATGGTCCGAGCCCTCTCGGTGCTGCCGCCGCACGTGGTCCTGGCCGGGCTGGGCTACGGCGACGCGGAGTACGTCGAGGCGCTCACGCGCCTGGCTCGCCGCCTGGGTGTCTCCCGCAGGTTCCGGCTGTACGAGCCGGTCGCCGCGGAGGACGTGCCGGCCGTGCTCGCCACCGCCGACCTTGCGCTCGTCGCGATCGAGCCGACCTGCCTGTCGTACCGGTACGCGTTGCCCAACAAGCTGTTCGAGGCGATCCACGCGGGCATCCCGGTCGTCGCGACCGACCTGCCCGACATCGCCGAGATCGTCACCGACTACGAGCTCGGCCGTCAGTTCGTCCCAGGTCGCTGGCGCGACCTGGCCGCTGCCGTCGCCGAGATCCTGGAGAACCCTGCGGCCGCGCGGTCGACGTCGCGTCGTGCAGCCCAGGAGCTCTGCTGGGAGGTCGAGGTCGAGCGTCTGATGGCCGTCTACGACGATCTCGGCTTCCACCTGACCGACACCTCCGCCGGGTCGGCCGACTGGCAGGGGGACTGGGACGACGAGGAGGCCCGACGCCTGTTCGAGGTGCCGCACCCGCGGGACGAGGACGAGGACGGGTGGCTGCTCGAGCTGATCGGAGGATCCACGCGTGCTCATGGCTGACCGTCGTCCGCGTCGTCGTCACGCGCCGCCACGAGCCACGCCACGTCGCGGTCGCATCGCGCTCGTCGCGGCGCTCCTGGTGGTCGCGGTCGCCGTGGGCGGTGCCTTCGCCTACCTGTGGAACCTCGACCGCACCGTCAACGCCAACCTCGACCGCGTGTCCGACGCCTTCCCGGCCGAGGAGTCCCGCCCGGCGCCACCCGTCGTGCCCGCGGGCGCGCAGGCGGAGCCCATCACGGTCCTGCTGATCGGAGGGGACGCCCGTCCGGGATCGTCCATGAGCACCCCCCAGCGCTCGGACCTGTTGATGGTGATGCGGATCAGCGCCGAGCGCGACCGGGTGTCGATCGTCTCCATCCCGCGGGACTCGTGGGTCGACGTGCCCGGACGGGGCAAGCACAAGATCAACGCGGCGTACGCGTACGGCGGCTTCCCCCTGGCCGTCGCGACCGTCGAGCAGCTGCTCGGCTCGAGAATCGACCACGTCGCCGCGATCGACATGCAGGGCCTCAAGGACATGACCGATGCCCTGGGAGGTGTGCAGGTGCAGGTCGCCAGCGAGTTCGACTCCGGCGGCTACCACTTCGAGCCTGGTCCGCGGACGCTGGACGGGGACGAGGCACTGGCGTTCGTGCGCGAGCGAAAGAGCTTCGCTTCGGGCGACCTGGAGCGCGTGGTCAACCAGCAGCGCTTCCTCACCGGTCTCATCACGGAGGCACTGGGTCGGGAGGGGCTGAAGGACCCGGGGCAGCTCTCGGCTCTGGCGACGACGACGAGCACCTACCTGACCGTGGACGACGAGCTCACCGGTGAGCGAATCCGCGAGATCGGTTGGGACATGCTGGGTGTCACGGCCTCGGACCTCGACTTCGAGACCATCGGCGTGACCGGTACGGGCCGCAGCAGCGACGGGCAGTCGATCGTGGTGCTCGACCCCGCCGGTGTCGACCGGCTGAGCACCGCCCTGGCCGACGACACGATGGAGTCCTACGAGCCCTGACCCGCTAGAGGACGACCCCGGCCAATGCGTCCAGGAGCCACCTGGCTCCCCGGATCACCACGGGTGACGCGGCGGCGACCAGCCCGAGTACCAGCAGGACGGCGATCACCTGCACCGCCACCGATGGTCGGCCGTCCCTGGTTCGCCGCAGCGCCCGCATCAGGACCGCCGAGCCGGTTCAGTCCTGACCGAACCATCTACCGCCGGTGGCCGCGTCACTGGACCTCCTGCAGGCCCTTCGGCAGGTGCCCGGACGACTTGCGGTAGTAGTTGGCTGCCTTCCGGGCCGCCAGCATCCGTGCCACGCCGATCAGGGCGCCGGAGAAGATCGCCCAGGCCACGGCCTCGCCCCACGAGGTGTCGGGGGACTCCGGGTTGGCGGGCGGCTCGTTGCCGGTGCCCTTCCGCCAGGCGGTGGCGACGATCTTCTTGGCGGCGATGCCGGAGAGCACCGCCGACCCCGTGCCCAGCACCTTCCACGCTGTCTCACCCATGAGGACATCCCTTCGTGCGCTGCGGCCGTCGGCCCGGTCCGTGCTGCCCTTACCGTCCCCCACCCCCGGCCGGATCGGCAACCGCAGCCGGCCGGGTGTACGGTTCGAGGTGAACGACAGGGGAGCACCTTCGGGTGCTGAGAGTGCGGGAAACCGCAGACCCTCGAACCTGATCCGGTTAGCACCGGTGGAGGAAGTCGGGCATCTCGGGTCCCCCGTCGCAGGTCCTGGCCGTCGGCGTGCGCGCGGCCCGGTTCAGCGGCGGCGGGCCTCCCCTCCCTGTACCAGTGGGAGGACCAACAGACCATGAGCAGCACCCTCGATCCGGCCGGCCGCGCCACCACCCGCCCCGAGACGGCGGGCGCGCCCGTCCCTGACGGCCACGACGCCAGGGTCACGCCCGCGCGGAGCCGTCGTCCGATCGCGCTGGCCAGCGCCGTGGTCGGACTCGTCGTCGCCACCACCCTGCTGGTGGTCGGTCTGCCGGAGGGCCCGACGCTCTTCGGCTCCGCGCTCGCGGAGCTCACCGTCCCGGCCGCCCTGCTGGCGGCGCTGGTGGGTCTCTGGCTCGCGGGATGGACCTCGACCGTGCGCCCGCAGTGGCGCGTCGTCGACGTCGTCGTCGCCAGCGTGCTCGGCGTCGCGGGCGCCGCGATCTTCGTGGTGTGGAATGTCAGCTGGGCACCTCTCAGCGCGGCGCTCGCCGGCTTCCCGCCCGCCAGCGCGATCGGTGTCGGGGTCTGGCTGCTCCCCGGTGTGCTCGGTGGCCTGGTCGTGCGCCGCGCCGGTGCCGCCGTCTACACGGAGACGGTGGCCGCCGTCCTCAGCGCCCTGGTCGGCAACGAGTGGGGTTTTGCCACGGTCTGGTACGGCTTCCTCGAGGGCATGGGCGCCGAGGTCGTGTTCGCCCTCCTCCTCTTCCGGCGCTGGGGTCTGCCGACCGCGATCGCGGCGGGCGCCGGGCTCGGGCGTGGTCGTCGGGCTGCTCGACACGTTCGTCTACTACCCGGCGTTCGAGCCCACCTACAAGCTGGTCTACGTCGCCCTCGCCGTGGTCTCCGGAATGGTCATCGCCGGTGGCGGCGGGTGGGCGCTCACCCGTGCGCTCGCGGCCACCGGGTGCGCTCGCACCCCTGGCCTCCGGACGCGAGGCGCGAAGGGTCTGACGGTGCGGACTCCCGCGACCACGCCGGTGGCGCCATGACCACGATCTCCCTGCGGGACTGGGGCTGGCGCCATCACGGGCGGGCCGCCTGGGCCTTGCGCGGGGTCGACCTGGAGATCGCCCCGGGCGAGCGCGTCCTGCTGCTCGGACCGAGCGGCGCTGGCAAGTCGACGCTCCTCGCCGCCGTCGCCGGCCTGCTCGACCCCGGGACGGACGGCAACGGCGAGCAGGAGGGCCAGGTGCTGCTCGACGGGCGTCCCGCCGATGAGGTGCGGCGGGAGTCGGCGGCTCGGTCCGGGCTCGCGGGGGGTGCCCGGACCGGCCTGCTGCTGCAGGACCCGAACAGCCAGACCGTGCTGGCCCGGTGCGGCGACGACGTGGCGTTCGGGCTCGAGAACCACTCGGTGCCGCGCGCGCAGATCTGGCCGCGGGTGCGCCGTGCGCTCGCCGACGTGCGGCTCGACGTCCCCCTCGACCACCCGACGTCCCGGCTCTCCGGGGGCGAGCGCCAGCGCCTGGCCCTGGCCGGGGTGGTGGCCCTGGAGCCCGACGTCCTCCTGCTCGACGAGCCGACGTCGATGCTCGACGTCTCGGCGACGAGCTGCGCTCGCCGGGCTCGTGGGCGATCTGCTCGATCGGACCGGCGCCGGCTGCCTCGTCGTGGAGCACCGCGTGGCGACCTGGCTCGACGTCGTCGACCGGGTCGTCGTGCTGGAGGCGGGCGGCGGTGTGGTCGCGGACGGGACCCCCGCCGAGGTGCTCGAGCGCCAGGGCGAGCGGCTGTCGGCCGCCGGGGTGTGGGTGCCGGGGCGGCATCCGGTCGTCGGACGGTCGTCGGGGCAACCTGCCTCGGACGCCGGGACGATGCTGCGCACCGAGGACCTGCGGGTCTCGCGGCGCGGCCGGTCGACGCCGGTCGTCGACCATGTCGACCTCGGCCTCCGAGGCGGGTCGGCGACGGCGCTGACGGGCGCGAACGGGGCGGGGAAGTCGACCCTGTGCCTTGCGCTCGCGGGGCTGGTCCGCCCGCCGGGTGGGCGCGTCGTCGCGTCCGCGGCCCTGCGCGACGGGCTCGCGTCGCCCGCGCCGTGGAGGTGGCGGCCGCGGGAGCTGGTGAGCCGGATCGGTTCGGTGTTCCAGGACCCACGTCACCAGTTCGTGGCCACGACGGTCGCCGAGGAGCTGGCCGTCGGGCCGCAGCGCGCGGGGGCGTCCGCCGCGGACGTGTCAGCTCGCGTCGACGAGCTCATGGCGAGACTGCGGCTGGCGCGCCTGGCCGAGGCGAACCCGTTCACCCTGTCGGGCGGGGAGCAGCGACGCCTCTCGGTGGCGACGGCGCTGGCGACGCGTCCGCGCGGTGCTGGTGCTCGACGAGCCGACCTTCGGCCAGGACGCAGTGACCTGGGCCGAGCTGGCCACCTTGCTGGTCGAGCTCGTCGACGCGGGGGCGGCGGTCGTGGTGTCCACCCACGACACGGCCCTGATCGACGCGGTCGCCGACTCGGTGCTGGTCGTCAGCCAGGGACGGGTCGCAGAGGCAGTGGCCCGATGAGCGCCCTGGACCTGCACGCCTCTGACGTGCGGATCGACCGGACGGCTGCCCTCGCGCGGGCGAACCCGGTCGCGAAACTCGTTGCCAGCCTGGTGATCTCGCTCGGTCTGCTGCTGAGCGTCGACCCGGTGACCGCGGGGGTCGCCCTGGCCCTGGAGCTGCTGTGCCTGCCCTGGAGCGGGCTGCCGCTGGGGGTGGCCGCCCGTCGGTCGGCGATCGTGGTGTGGGCGGCGCTGACCACGGGGATCGCGACGACGTGGCTCGGCGTCGACTCCGGGACGGTGCTGCTCGGCCTCGGTCCGGTGACAGTGAGCGAGGGGTCCCTGCTCGCCGGCCTCGGGATCGCGTTGCGCGTGCTGGCGATCGGGCTGCCGGGCGTGCTGCTGCTCGCCACGACCGACCCGACCGACCTGGCCGACGCACTGGCGCAGGTCGTCCGGCTGCCCTCGCGTTTCGTCCTGGCCGCGCTCGCCAGCACCCGTCTGCTGGGGGTGCTGGTCGAGGAGTGGCAGGTGCTGGGCCTGGCCCGTCGCGCGCGCGGACTGGGGGACGACGGGTGGCTCGGCCGGGTGCGGACGATCTCCGGCCAGCTGTTCGCGCTGCTCGTGCTGGCGATCCGTCGGGCCACGACGCTGGCGACGGCGATGGAGGCGCGGGGGTTCGGGGCGTCGCGGAAGCGGACTTGGGCGCGCGAGAGTCGTCTGGTGGGAGGGGACCTGGTGCTGGTCCTGGGTGGGGTCGTGATCACGGTGGCCGCGACGGCTGCTGGATCGGGCCGCCGGGACGTGGGAGCTGGTGCTCACGTGACCCGCGGGTGCCGGCGGCGTTGCCGCCGAAGCGGGCTCTTCTCCTTGACCTGCTCTTGACGTGGCGGCGAGACGCCCATAGGGGACCCCGTCCGACAGTGGACGAGTCATGGCGCCACAACGCGCCGACCCCAGCATCAGGAGAGCGACATGAGACTGCGACCCGTTCGGACCCTGGCCCTGAGCGCCGCCATCGGGCTCGGAGCCACGGGCATCGCCTACGCGGCGTCCACGCCGTCGGACTCGGGGACCGTGCCGGTGACCTCGACCACCAGCGACGACGGCACCGCTGACCAGGGCCCCGGCGACGTCAGCCCGTCCGGCGAGGCCACGACCCCGACCGAGACTTCCGAGCCGACCGAGACTTCCGAGCCGACCGAGACTTCCGAGCCGACCGAGACTTCCGAGCCGACCGAGACTTCCGAGCCGACCGAGACCGCCGACTCCGGGCTGGACGGAGGTGGCGACGACGGGACCGCCGACCAGGGCCGGGGCGACCGGGCTGACGACGACGCCGACGACAAGGCGGAGGACCACGGCGACGACGACGCCGACCACGACTCGGACCACGGGTCTGACCACGGGTCCGGGCACGACGACGGCGACGGTCACCACGATGGCGACGACGACTGAGATCGGATCACGGCCCCGGGGGACCCAGGGTCGCCACGACCTGGGTCCCACCGGCCGGTCCGGGGCCGACCGCGAGACCTCCCCCGGCGGCCTGAGCCGTCCGTCGCGCGATGTCCAGCCCCAGCCCGCTCGACCCCGCCCCCGACTGCCCTCGCTCCGTGACCGGGCTGTCCGGCAGCCCCGGCCCCTCGTCGGTGACGACGACCTCCACGGTGCCGTCGGTGTGGCGCCCGAGCTCGACCGTGAATCCCGTGCCCTCCGGCGTGTGGGCGAAGACGTTGTCCACCAGCGCGTCCACGAGGTCGCGCAGGTCGTCGGCCTCCATCGCCGCCATGACGGGCCCCGGCGCGATCCGCCGGACCACGGCGCGTCCCTGGTCGACGGCCAGGGCGGACCAGAACTCCACCCGCTCCGCCACGACTTCTGTTGCGTCGCAGAACCGCTCGACCGATGCGCTGACCGGGCGCCGCGCGTCCTTCACCACCGCATCCACCGTCCGGGACAGGTGGTCGAGGTGCTCGCGAAGCCTCTCGGCCGCCGGCCCGTCCCGCACCATGTCGAGGTCGAGGCGCAGGGCCGTCATCGGGGTGCGCAAGCGGTGCGAGAGGTCCGCGACGGACTCCCTCTCAGCCGCCACCAGCTCGTCGATGCGGACCGCCAGCCGGTTCAGCGCCAGCCCCAGCTGCACGACCTCCTCCGGGCCGTCGGGCGTCGCCCTGGCCGTGAGGTCGCCGTCCCGGAGGCGGTGCGCGACAGCCGCCAGGTCGCTGACGGGCGTCGACACCCACCTGCCGAGGCGCTCGGCCGCGATGACGGCCGCGACGAGGAGCACCGCTCCCAGGGCACCGATCGTGACCCACGCGCCGACCGTGCCACCGCGCAGGTCGGCCGCCGTGATCGCGGTGCGCACCACGGCCGTCCCGCCCGCACTCGCCACGGGCACGTAGACCTGGGCGCCGTCGCCGATGTCGGTGTGGGCCTCGCCGGCGAGCGCCCGCGCCATCCCGGGGTCGCCGGCGGAGGGCACGGGGTCGCCGACCGTGGTGCCGTCGGCCAGGAGCACGCCGGTGAGACGGTTCGACCGCTGGTTCACCAGATCGACCAGCGAGGCCAGCTGCGCGGGGTCCTCGACACCGGCGACCAGCACCGCGATCGACTGCGCCTCGGCGTTCGCGCCGGCCAGCGCCCGGTCCTGGGCGAGCGTCGCCACGAGCAGGCCGAGCGGGATCGACGAACGCGAGGATGACCGCTGATGTGGTGGCGGCTACCAGCCAGGCGATGCGACGACGCATCAGCTGGCGCCTGGAGCGGCCAGACGCACGCCGACGCCTCGCACGCTGTGCAGGTACACCGGCTCGGCGGCGGTCTCACCCAGCTTGCGCCTCAACCACGACAGGTGGACGTCGACGGTCCGGTCGCCGCCCCCGTAGGCCTGCCGCCAGACCTCGGCCAGCAGCTCACGCTTCGTGACGACCTCGCCCGCCCTGCGCGCGAGCGCCAGGAGCAGGTCGAACTCCTTGGGCGCCAGCTCGATCGGGCCCCCGTCCAGCTCGACGCGGCGCGAGCGCGGGTCGATGCGCAGACCTCCCACCGTGACCGGTCCGTCGGCGGCATCGCGGTTCGGGCCCCGTCGCAGCACCGCTCGCAGCCGCGCCTCCAGCTGCTCGATCTCGAAGGGCTTCACGACGTAGTCGTCCGCGCCGGCGTCGAGTGCCTTCACGATGTCGCGGCCGTCGTCGCGGGCCGTGACGACCACGACGGGGACCTGGCTGACGGCGCGCAGCATCGCCAGGACGCGCAGCCCGTCCACGTCAGGGAGGCCGAGGTCGAGCAGCACCACGTCGGGGGTCTCGTCGATGGCTGCCTGCAGGCCGGCAAGACCGGACGGTCGGCTGGCCACGGCGTGCCCGCGCTCGGTCAGCGACCGTGTCAGGGCGGACCGGATGGCGCTGTCGTCCTCCACCAGCAGGATCGTCGCCACCACCGCACCGTACGCCGAGCGGATCCGCGGACGCCGGACTTCAGCGCTGCGAGACTGGCGACATGAAGGGCGTCAGCGGGACAGCGGGCCGCTGGATCGTTGCCGTCGTGGCCTGGCTGGTGGTCGTGGGAGTGACCTCGACCGTCGCGTGGATCGCGATCAGCCGGGCCGGCGAGGAGGTGCTCGACGCGCCGGCGGCGCCGCTGGCCACGCCTCTCGCCACCCCGACCCCCACGACGTCGGGGCCGTCCACGCCGTCGTCATCGCCCCCGTCGACCTCGGCGACCGCGACCGCCGACATCGAGTCCCTCGGCCTCACCGACGACGCGCGGTCCGGGAACCACGTCCAGCGTCGACCGGTCCGTGACGGTGACCGGCGGCCAGGTCACGGTGCGCTGCATCGGAGCCGCCATCTCGCTGCGGGGCGCGACACCGGAGGGTGGCTGGAGCGTCGCCGCCGAGCAGCGGGGGAGCGTCGAGGTGAGGGTCGAGTTCCGCTCGGGTGAGGGCGAGTCCAAGGTCAGGGCGGTCTGCGAGGGTGGCGTCCCCCAGATCACCGTGGAGAGCGACGAGGGCGGCGGAGGTGGGGGCGAAGGAGACGGTGGCGGTCAGGGCGGCGGCGACGGCTGACAGTCAGCGCGGTCGACGGCCTGACCGTCACCACACCACCAGCACTCCCCCCAGCGACACCGCGGCCACCATGCACGTCGAGAACACCGCCAGCAGTGCGGGTCTCGGTCCCAGCCGCTTCAGGACAACGAGCCGCACACCGCACCCGAGAGCGAACATCGCTGCGGACAGCAGGACCGTCTGCAGGACCGCGGCGGTCTCCAGTGCGCGCACGGGGACGATGCCGCTCGAGCGGACGAGGGCCGCCGCGACGAAGCCTGCGACGAACAGCGGAACCAGCGGCGGGCGCTTGCCGCCGGAGCGCTCGACGATCCGCCGCTGCTGCCAGCTGACGACCGCGAGCACGGGTCCCAGCATCATCACGCGCGCCAGCTTGACGACGACGGCGAACCCGAGCGCCGCACCGCCGATCGCGCCACCCGCGGCGACCACCTGGGCGACCTCGTGGATCGCACCGCCGGCCCACAGTCCGCCGACCTCGTCCGAGAGACCGAAGGCCCCCGCGAGCAGCGGCACGACCAGGATCATCAGCGTCCCGAAGACCACGACCAGCGCAACCGCCGTGACGACCTCCTCCTCGTCGGCGTCGATCACGCCGTCGACCGCGGCGACCGCGGCGGCCCCGCAGATCGAGAAGCCGCAGCCGATCAGCAGACCCTGGGTCGGGCTGAGCCCCAGCGCCTTGGCGGCGAGCAGCGTCGCTGCGATCCCCACCCCGACGATCGCCACGACGACCCCCAGCATCCCGACGCCGAGACCCAGCACGTCCGAGAGCAGGAGCTGGAGCCCGAGCAGGACCACGCCGAGCCGCAGCAGCCGCTTCGCGGCGAACGCGAGGCCGGGGCGAACGGCCTCGGGCAGCGGCACGACGTTCGCGAGCACCACCCCGAGGACGATCGCCACGAGCAGGGTGCCGACCCCGGGCACGACGGCGTGCACCAGCAGGGAGAGGGCGACCGCTCCGGCAGACAGCGACAGCCCGGGCACCAACGAGCGCGTGCGGGAGTCGAGGGCGGCGGTCATGCTCTCCACCCTCGGGGGTCCGGACCGTCTCCGGTAGCCCACGATCCGGCATCAACCCATATCGTGCTGATATGAGTCCAGGACGGGCGTGGCCGGACCTCGCGCTGCTCGAGCTGCTGGTGAGCGTCTCGGAGCACGGCAGCCTCGGTGCCGGCGCGCGAGCCGTCGGCATGGCCCAGCCCAACGCCAGCCGGGCGGTGGCCCGCTTCGAGCGGCAGGTCGGGCTGACTCTGCTGCGCCGGTCTCCCCGCGGCTCCACGCTCACCGCGCAGGGGACCGTGGTGGTCGACTGGGCGCGGACGGTGCTCGACGCGGCCGACCAGCTCATGGCCGGCGCCGACGCCCTCCGGGCCGGCGCCGGTACCCGCCTGGCCGTGGCGGCGAGCATGAC
Source organism: uncultured Actinomycetota bacterium (assembly GCA_963843835.1). Classification (GTDB taxonomy): domain Bacteria; phylum Actinomycetota; class Actinomycetes; order Actinomycetales; family CAWJMD01; genus CAWJMD01. The sequence goes on along the minus strand of CAWJMD010000002.1, from coordinate 182,828 downwards.
GGTCGCCGAGCACCTCGTCCCCGAGTGGCTGGCGGAGCTGCGGCGTCGCCACCCCGACCTGCGGGTCGCGCTCGAGGTGCTGAACTCCCACGACGTCCTGGCCGGGGTGCGCTCCGGTGCCTACGCCGTGGGTTTCGTCGAGTCGCCCGGCGTGCCCTCTGGCCTGCACAGGGCCGTCGTCGGTCGCGACGATCTCGTGGTGGTCGTCGACCCGAGCCACCCGTGGAGGAGACGTCGCCGTCCCCTCACCGCCGAGGAGCTGGCGACCACTCCTCTCGTGGTCCGCGAGGCGGGCTCGGGCACGCGCACCGCCCTCGAGACGGCGCTGGCGGGGCACGAGATCGCTGCTCCCGCCCTGGCACTCAACAGCAACGCCGCCGTCCGGGTCAGCGTGATGTCGGGGGCCGGCCCTGCGGTGCTCAGCGCGTTGGCGGTGGAGGCGGCGCTGAGATCCGGTGAGCTGCACCGGGTCCCGGTCACCGGACTCGACCTGACCAGACTTCTGCGGGCCGTGTGGAGCGGCGGTCGTCGCCTGGACGGCCCCGGCGGCGATCTCGTCCAGATCGCGCGGCAGTCACCGTCGGGCTGACTCACGTCGATCACCGAACCGCCTACAGGTGTGCCCCGCACCGCCGGGCCACCAGCAGCGCCAGCGCCCGCGCGCTCTCGATCACGTCGGCGATCCGCACCTGCTCGCGCGGAGCGTGGGCGAACCGCACGTCCCCGGGTCCGTAGTGCAGCGTCGGGATGCCGCCGACACCGGTGTACAGCCGCAGGTCGCTGCCGTACGGCACGGCCGACACCGGCGGCGGTGACCCGGTCACGGCCGCCACCGCCGCGAGGGTCTGCCCGACGAGCGGGTCGTCGACCGCGATCGACCCGCTGGCGAACTGGCCGCCGGGCCAGGTGACCACCGGCGGGTGGTCGTACAGCCAGGGATCGGAGGCAGCGGCCTGGGCGACGGTGTACTCGAAGGCCGCGCGGGCGTGGGCGGGGTCCTCGTCGAGCGCGACGCCGTATCGCCCCTCGGCCACGAGCAGGTCGGGCACGCTGCTGGCCCAGTCGCCGCTGGTCAGCCGTCCGATCGACAGCGCGTAGGGCAGCGCGTTGCCGGCGAAGAGCGGGTGCGGGTCGGCGTTGCGCTCGACCTCCAGTGCGCGCAGGGCGGCGTGGATCGGCAGGAAGGCCTCGAACGCGCTCACGCCCTCGAGCCGCGCAGCACCGTGCGCCGCCCGTCCGGGAACGCGGATCTCGAACGACAGTGCGCCGGCGCTCGCCACCACGACCTTGCCGCCGGTGGGCTCGGTGATCACCGCAGCGTCGGCGTCGTGCCCCCGGACGAGGGTCGCGAACGCGCCGAGGCCGCCGTCCTCCTCGCTGACCACGGTGTGCAGGCCCAGGGGGCGTTCGAGCCGGACGCCCGCGCGGGCCACGGCCGCGGCGACCTCGAGGTTCACCGCGAGACCCGCCTTCATGTCGCAGGCGCCCCGGCCGAACAGCACGCCGTCGCGGATCGCGCCGCTGAAGGGGTCGCCGTCCAGCCAGCGGTCGAGGTCGCCCGTCGGCACCACGTCGACGTGGCCCTGCAGCACCAGCGCGGGACGTCCCTCGCCGGTGACCCCGACGAGGCCCCACCCCTCGGAGCGGTCCACCTCCGTGCCGGGGTGCCGCGGGTCGGCCTCCAGCCCGGGCAGGTCGAGGGACCACAGGTCGACGTCCAGCCCCATCTCGTCCATCCGGCGGGCGAGGCGGTGCTGCAGCTCGGACTCGGCGTCGGTGCCCGTGACGCTGGGGACCTGCACGAGGTCGGCCAGCGACTGCACCAGCGCGCGCTCGTCCAGCGAGTCGAGCACCCGCGACTCGGCGGTGCTCGACCCCTGGGCAGTGGAGGCGTCGAAGGTCACCGTCCGCACGATAGGCGGAACCGGGAACAGATCCCATCCCGTCGGAGTTGAGCCCGACAGACTCAAGTTAGGTCAGCCACGATGTGACAACTTCGCGGAACCCGTCCTATCGTGAGCGGCAGCACCAGACGTCACTTCACCTGTGGAGGCAACAGACATGGCACGAGCGGTCGGAATCGACCTGGGCACCACGAACTCGGTGGTCGCCGTCCTCGAGGGTGGCGAGCCCACCGTCATCGCGAACGCCGAGGGCGGGCGGACCACTCCGTCGGTCGTCGCGTTCGCCAAGTCCGGCGAGGCGCTGGTCGGCGAGATCGCCAAGCGCCAGGCCGTCACCAACGTCGACCGCACGATCCGCTCGGTCAAGCGCCACATCGGCACCGACTGGGACGTCGAGATCGACGACAAGAAGTACACGGCGCAGGAGATCAGCGCCCGCATCCTGCAGAAGCTCAAGCGCGACGCCGAGGAGTACCTGGGCGAGCCCGTCACCGACGCCGTCGTGACCGTCCCGGCCTACTTCAACGACGCCGAGCGCCAGGCGACCAAGGACGCCGGGCAGATCGCCGGGCTCAACGTCCTGCGCATCATCAACGAGCCCACCGCGGCCGCGCTCGCCTACGGCCTCGACAAGGGCAAGGAGGACGAGCTCATCCTCGTCTTCGACCTCGGCGGCGGCACCTTCGACGTGTCCCTCCTCGAGGTCGGCAAGGACGCCGAGGACGGCTTCTCCACCATCCAGGTGCGCGCCACGTCCGGTGACAACCGGCTCGGCGGCGACGACTGGGACCAGCGGGTCGTCGACCACCTGGTCAACACCGTGAAGAGCTCCTCGGGCGTCGACCTGTCCAAGGACAAGATCGCGATGCAGCGGCTCCGCGAGGCGGCCGAGCAGGCGAAGAAGGAGCTGTCGTCGTCCACGGCGACCTCGATCTCCCTGCAGTACCTCTCGATGACCGAGAACGGCCCCGTCCACCTGGACGAGAAGCTGACTCGCGCGCAGTTCCAGGAGATGACCAAGGACCTGCTCGAGCGCACCAAGAAGCCCTTCGAGCAGGTGATGGCCGACGCCGACGTCAAGGTCGGCGACATCGACCACGTCGTGCTCGTGGGTGGTTCCACCCGCATGCCCGCCGTCGCCGACGTCGTCCGCTCGCTGACCGGTGGCAAGGAGCCCAACAAGGGCGTCAACCCCGACGAGGTCGTCGCGGTCGGCGCTGCGCTGCAGGCCGGCGTGCTCAAGGGGGAACGCAAGGACGTCCTGCTCATCGACGTCACGCCGCTGTCCCTGGGCATCGAGACCAAGGGCGGCATCATGACCAAGCTCATCGAGCGCAACACGGCCATCCCGACCAAGCGGTCCGAGGTCTTCACCACGGCTGACGACAACCAGCCCTCCGTGCAGATCCAGGTCTTCCAGGGCGAGCGCGAGCTGGCGGCGCACAACAAGCCGCTCGGCAACTTCGAGCTCACCGGCATCGCGCCCGCGCCCCGCGGCGTGCCGCAGATCGAGGTCACGTTCGACATCGACGCGAACGGCATCGTCCACGTGTCGGCGAAGGACCGTGGCACGAACAAGGAGCAGTCGATGACCATCTCCGGCGGCAGCGCGCTGCCGAAGGAGGAGATCGACCGCATGGTGCGCGAGGCGGAGGAGCACGCCGAGGAGGACCGCGTTCGGCGCGAGGAGGCCGAGACCCGCAACACCGCGGAGCAGCTCGTCTACTCGACCGAGAAGTTCCTGGCCGACAACGACGACAAGCTCCCCGAGGACGGAAAGGGCGAGGTCCGCACCGCCGTCGACGAGCTCAAGGCGGCCCTGGCCGGCGACGACATCGCCGACGTCAAGGCCAAGCACGAAGCCCTGTCCACCGTGAGCCAGAAGCTGGGCACAGCGCTCTACGAGGCGCAGCAGGCGTCCGGCGCCTCCGGTGCCGAGGCCGGCGCGCAGTCCGACGGTGGTCCGTCCTTCAGCAAGGACGGCGCGGCCGAGGGCTCGTCCGGAGCCGACGAGGACGTCGTCGACGCCGAGATCGTTGACGACGAGTCCGAGCGGGACGAGGCCAAGTGAGCTCGACCTCCCAGCAGTTCCCTGGTGACGCCGGCGGGCGGGGTGGCAGCACCCCGCCCACCGGCGAGGCCGACGTGCACGCCGAGGTGGCGGAGGAGGTGAGCGACGAGATGCTCGAGGAGCAGGCCAGGCAGGAGTCCGACCAGGTCTCAGCAGAGGTGGCGGCCGACCGTGCCGCCGAGGCGCAGGCCGTCGCGAACGGCGAGGTTCCGGCCGCGCCCACCGACCCGACCGGGTCGGCGTCCGACGCGGAGGCCCTGCAGTCGGCGGCCGAGGTGCTGGCGGCGGAGCGTCTCGCCGACCTGCAGCGGCTGCAGGCCGAGTACGTCAACTACCGGCGGCGCGTCGAGCGCGACCGCTCGGTGGCCCGTGACTCGGCTGTAGCGTCCGTGCTCGAGGGACTGCTCGGAGTGCTCGACGACATCGAGCTCGCCCGCCAGCACGGTGACCTGGAGTCGGGCCCCTTCTCCGCGATCGCGGAGAAGCTGGAGTCGACGCTGGGACGGTTCGGCCTGTCGCGCTACGGGGCCGCCGGTGAGCCCTTCGACCCGTCGGTGCACGAGGCGCTCATGCACGCGCACTCCGATGAGGTCGAGGTCGCGACCGTGACCCAGGTGCTGCAGCCCGGATACAAGCTCGACGAGAAGGTGCTGCGTGCCGCGCGCGTGGCGGTGAGCGACCCACACTGACGCCTGCCCCGTCCCCCGCCCGACCTCTGAGTGCTTATGGCTCCTTCCCGACCCCGGGAAGCGACCATGTGCACTCAGAGGACGAGGGGACGAGGGGTTGGTACGTGAGCAAGACTGAGCGGAGGGAGGCGCCGTGACCGGGCAGGACTGGTTCGACAAGGACTTCTACGCCGTGCTCGGCGTCGACAAGAAGGCGTCCGCGCCGGAGATCAAGAAGGCGTACCGCAAGAAGGCGCGCACGCTGCACCCGGACGCGAACGAGAACGACCCGGCGTCGGAGGCCCGCTTCAAGGAGGTCGGCGAAGCCTACGCCGTGCTCTCCGACCCGGAGAAGCGGCAGCAGTACGACGCGGTGCGGGCGATGGCCGGTGGCGCACGGTTCACCGCTGGCTCCGGCGCGGCCGGTGGCGCGGGCGGCTTCGAGGACCTGCTGGGTGGGCTGTTCGGGCAGACCGCGGGCGGCGGTGCGGGGTACCGCACACGTGGCCCCCAGGGCGGCGGCGTCCCGCCCGAGTTCGAGGACCTGCTCGGCGGGCTGTTCACGCAGGGCGGTGGGGGCCCGGCCGGCTTCGGCGCGACGCGAGCGCCCCGCCGCGGTGCCGACGTGCAGGCCAGCACCACCCTCGGCTTCGTCGAGGCCGTGGAGGGCTCGACGGTCACCCTGCGCTCGGCCGACGGGACGACGGTGCGTGCGCGCATCCCCGCCGGTGTGCAGGACGGCCAGAAGATCCGACTCGCCGGCAAGGGCCGTCCCGGCGACCCGGGCTCTCCTGCAGGCGATCTCATCATCACCGTGAGCGTCCAGCCCCATCCTCTCTTCACCCGCAAGGGCAACGACCTGCGCATCACGCTGCCGGTGACCTTCGCCGAGGCGGCGCTCGGTGCGAGTGTCGAGGTGCCCACCCTCGACGGCGGTACCGTGCGCCTCAAGGTGCCGGCCGGAACCCCGTCGGGTCGCGTGCTGCGTGTCCGCGGTCGTGGCGTGAAGACGTCCAAGGGCGCGGGCGACCTCCTGGCCACCGTCAACGTGGTCGTGCCTCAGAAGCTCGACGGCGACGCCAAGGCTGCGGTCGAGGCCTTCGCTGCGGCGACCTCGGCCGAGGACCCGCGGGCGTCCCTGCGCGCGACGGCCGACCAGGCCCGGGTGGCGGGTGCCTGATGGCGGGGCCCGGACCGGGTGGGGACACGTCCTTCGGCCGGCTGGACGACACCGCGCCGGTGTTCGTGATCTCGGTCGCGGCACAGCTCGCAGGCATGCACCCGCAGACGCTCCGCCAGTACGACCGCCTCGGCCTCGTCACCCCGGACCGCACGGCCGGCCGCGGGCGCCGCTACTCGGCACGCGACATCGTGGTCCTCCGCGAGGTGCAACGTCTCTCGCAGGACGAGGGCGTCAACCTCGCCGGCATCAAGCGCATCCTCGAGCTCGAGCTGCAGGTGGACGCGTTGCGCCAGCGCGTGAGCGAGCTGGGTGAGGAGCTCGAGCGTGCGCTGCTGGCCGCCCAGCGCGCCCAGCGAGTCTTCGCCGCGGGTCCTGCAGGCGAGGTCGTTGCCGTGCGCCCCGGCCGCCGCCCGACGCGCACTGGGCGTCAGACCGGCTCGGCCCTGGTGGTCTGGCGTCCCCAGCGCTGACCCCCGGCGCCCCCCAGCGCTGACCCCCCGGCGCCCCCCAGCGTGCCCCCCTGCACGCCACCCGCGGCGCGTCCACGTCCCCGATGCGACGGGGGGAGGGTCAGTGCATCAGGTGCACACGGACGGCCATTCCCGCGTCGGTGCGCCGGACCTGGACCAGGTCGCACAGCTGCTGCACCATCCACAGGCCCCGGCCGTTCTCGTTGTCCGGCATCGGCTGTCGCCGACCGGCCAGCGGGTCGCGCAGGCTGCCGTGGTCGGAGACCTCGAGCACGAGGCCGTGGGGCTCCCGCCAGCAGGCGACCTGGGCGTGACCGCCGCCGTAGAGCAGCGTGTTCACCGCCAGCTCGTTGACCGCGACCACCAGGTCGTCGGCACGCTCGGGGTCGACGAGGTGCCTGATGGCCTGCTCGGACACGAAGGTGCGCAGCTCCGAGAGGCGTCCCGGGTACAGCCGGAAGCGAGCGGGCGGCACCGGTGGGGGAGGCAGTCGCTTCGCGGGTGAGCTCGTCTCGTCGTACTCGCGGTACGCGGCGCTCTCCCAGGAGGTGCCCTCGCTCATGGCGACGGGGTGGCTCGCCATCGCGCCGTCGACGACGTCCTGGCCGAGAGCGTCGATGTCGTACGGGCACAGCAGCCAGAAGCCGTTCGCCTCCGCGAAGGCCACGTTGAGCAGGGACTCGTGCAGCTGGCACTCCTCCAGCTCCAACGAGGGGCGACCGGGCCAGATGGGCTCACCGATACCCCTGGCCGGCGTGCCGTGCTCGGCGACGAACTGCGTCCAGGCCGGGATGATGCGAGCGGGGTTGGCCCCGACGTCGGCCATGTCGGCGAACATCACGGGCGCGTCCGGCAAGCGCTCCTTGAGGGCGGAGATCCGGTCGGCACCGACCACGACCAGCGCCGCTTCTCCTGCGTCGACCGCACCTTGGAGGAAGGGGACCGCAGTGTCCAGGAAGTCCTGCTCGCCCCGGTAGAGGAGGGCTTCGTGCCGGAATGTCGACCGCGGGGGGGCGGAGGCCGTCTGTGTCATGGCTCCACCTCCGTCACTGCCGCGGCATTCACCGTACGCGCCCCGAGGTCGCTGCGACAGGTGTTTGAAACGAGATACGCGACCTTTCCGCCCGACGGGTACGTTCCCTGCGGGGAATCACCCACGCCGATTCGAGGTTGAGCCACATAGACTCAATCTGCGCCGCGGCCGCTCGCCGCGCGCACCGGCACGCGAGGGAGACCGATGGACCTGAAGCTGACGACGAAGAGCCAGGAGGCGCTGCAGTCAGCCGTGCAGTCGGCGACGTCCGCCGGGAACCCGCACGTCGAGCCCGCGCACCTGCTGGCCGCACTCGCCACCCAGCCGGGCGGCGTCGCGGCCGGGCTGCTCGAGGCCGTCGGCGTCCAGCCGGGCGTGGTGGCCGAGCGCGCGAAGGCGGTGCTCGCCGCGCAGCCCAGCGCGAGCGGCAGCACCGTCGCAGCCCCCCAGCTCTCCCGCGCCGCTCACAACGTCCTGCTCGCCGCGCAGGAGGAGATGACCTCGCTCGGCGACACGTTCGTCTCCACCGAGCACCTGCTCCTGGCGCTGGCCGCCGAGCGGGGAACCGCAGGGGACGCCTTGAGGGGTACCGGCGTGACGGCCGAGGCGCTGCGGCAGGCGCTTCCGCAGATCAGGGGGTCCGCCAAGGTGTCGAGCCCCGACCCCGAGGGCACCTTCGCCGCGCTGGAGAAGTACGGCATCGACCTGACCGAGGAGGCGCGCTCCGGACGGCTCGACCCCGTGATCGGCCGCGACGCCGAGATCCGCCGCGTGGTACAGGTCCTCAGCCGCCGCACCAAGAACAACCCCGTGCTCATCGGCGAGCCCGGCGTCGGCAAGACCGCCGTCGTCGAGGGCCTGGCACAGCGCATCGTGGCCGGCGACGTCCCGGAGTCGTTGCGGGGCAAGCGCCTCGTCTCCCTCGACCTGGCCGGCATGGTCGCCGGCGCCAAGTACCGCGGGGAGTTCGAGGAGCGGCTGAAGGCCGTCCTCACCGAGATCTCCGACGCCGGCGGCCAGGTGATCACGTTCATCGACGAGCTGCACACCGTCGTCGGTGCCGGCGCGGGCGGCGAGGGCGCGCTGGACGCCGGCAACATGCTCAAGCCGATGCTCGCCCGCGGGCAGCTGCGGATGGTCGGCGCGACGACCCTGGACGAGTACCGGGAACGCATCGAGAAGGACCCCGCACTCGAGCGCCGCTTCCAGCAGGTGTTCGTCGGCGAGCCGTCCGTCTCCGACACCGTGGCCATCCTGCGCGGGCTCAAGGAGCGCTACGAGGCGCACCACAAGGTCACGATCACGGACGCGGCGCTCGTCGCGGCGGCCACCCTGTCCGACCGCTACATCGGCGGTCGCCAGCTGCCCGACAAGGCGATCGACCTCGTGGACGAGGCGGCCTCACGACTGCGGATGGAGCTGGACTCGTCGCCGGTCGAGCTCGACGCCCTGCAGCGACAGGTCGACCGCATGACCATGGAGGAGCTGGCGCTCGCCAAGGCGGACGACGAGGCGAGCCTGCAGCGGCTGGCCGACCTGCGGTCCGAGCTCGCCGACCGCCGCGAGGAGCTGGCGGCGCTGAGTGCGCGGTGGGAGAGCGAGAAGTCCGGTCTCAACGAGGTCGGCGACCTGCGCCAGCAGCTGGACGAGCTGCGCGGGCAGGCGGAGCGGTTGCAGCGTGAGGGCGACCTCGGCGCGGCGAGCGAGCTCCTCTACGGCCGTATCCCCGAGATCGAGCGGCAGATCACCGCGGCCGAGCGTGCCGAGCAGGAGGGCGGCGGACCGGAGCCCCTCGTGGCTGACCGCGTCACGCCCGACGAGGTGGCCGACGTGGTCTCGGCCTGGACGGGCATCCCGACCGGCCGCCTGCTCGAGGCGGAGACCGCCAAGCTGATGCGGATGGAGGAGGTCATCGGCGCGCGGCTGATCGGTCAGCGGCGCGCCGTCGAGGCCGTCAGCGACGCGGTGCGGCGCACGCGCGCCGGCATCGCCGACCCGGACCGGCCCGTCGGCTCGTTCCTGTTCCTCGGCCCCACCGGCGTCGGCAAGACCGAGCTGGCCAAGGCCCTCGCCGACTTCCTGTTCGACGACGAGCGGGCGATGGTCCGTATCGACATGAGCGAGTACGGCGAGAAGCACACGGTGGCGCGCCTCGTCGGGGCCCCTCCCGGCTACGTCGGCTACGACGAGGGCGGGCAGCTGACCGAGGCGGTGCGCCGTCGCCCGTACTCGGTGATCCTGCTCGACGAGGTCGAGAAGGCGCACCCGGACGTCTTCGACGTGCTGCTCCAGGTGCTCGACGACGGGCGCCTCACCGACGGCCAGGGACGCACCGTCGACTTCCGGAACGCGATCCTCGTGATGACGTCGAACCTGGGCTCGGCGGCGCTGGTCGACCCGATGCTGAGCCGCGAGGTCCAGCACGAGGCCGTGATGGCCGCCGTGCGCTCGGCGTTCAAGCCCGAGTTCCTCAACCGCCTCGACGACGTCGTCGTGTTCGACCAGCTGAGCCGCGAGGAGCTGGCCGAGATCGTGGGACTGGCCGTCCAGCACCTCGCCGAGCGGCTGACCGCCCGCAGGCTGCGGCTGGAGGTCAGTGACGCGGCGCGGACCTGGCTGGCCGACGAGGGCTACGACCCGGCCTACGGTGCCCGTCCGCTGCGGCGGCTGGTGCAGACGGAGATCGGGGACCGGCTGGCCCGTGCGCTCCTCGCGGGTGACATCAAGGACGGTGACCTCGTCCTCGTCGACCGCGCCAGCGGCCCCGACGGACAGCCGGCACCCGGGCTGAGCGTGTCGCAGGCCACCCCGGCGGAGGGGGACCCGTCGCCGACCGGTGCCCTCGCGCTCGGTGCGGGCGATCCGGGGACGTCCGAGGATCAAGGCGGGTACCCCAGCGGTCGATGAACGACCAATGAGGCCGGTGGAGGGCGGGTCGCCTGTCGCGGCGCGCTGGAAGCCTGCCCGGGAGCGGGTGGACGGGCTCGGCATCCCCCCGGGCCGTCTGGTCGAGGCCCTGGAGGCGATCCGGTCCGCCACGCTGCGCGGCGTGCTGCAGGTCAGCGCGGACACGATCAGGGAGCTGCTGGCGGCCGATGTGGTCATCGTGGCCACGCTCGTCGGAGGTGACAGGCTCGTCGCCCGCGCCGTCTCCGGCGGGTTCCCCGGCTCGCCCGCGGTGGGCGACCACGTGCCGATGACGGGGACGCTCGCGGGACTCGTGCTCTCCAGCCGGACCGGGCAGATCTGCTACAACGCCGTCCGCGACGCCCGCACGGACGGTGCCGTCAACGCCCGTTTCGGGGTCGGCTCCTCGGTGGCCGCCCCGCTGGTCCAGGGCGACGCCGTGCAGGGCGTCGTCTCCGTGATGAGCCGCGACGTCGGCACGTACGGCACCTCGGACCTCCAGCTGCTCGAGCTCTGCTGCGGCACGGCCGCCGACCGCCTCGGCCTCCTCTCGGGCAGCGCCAACGCCGAGGCGCTCGGGGGCACCGTGCTGGACGCGCTCGAGGAGGCGGTGGTCGTCACCCAGGGTCCGGACATGGAGGTCGTCCTCACCAACCACGCCATGCGTCGGTTCCTGCCGGAGGGACGGCCGCCGGGCGCCGGGAGGCGGGTGGCCGACCTCGACTGGCAGCTGTTCGGCGAGGACGACCGGCCGGTCCCTGAGCACGAGGCCCCCACCGCCGTCGCATGGCGCACCGGCCGGCACGTACGTGACGCGGTCTGCCGCCTGCGGCACCGCGGTCAGGCCGAGGCGACGGACAGCTGGCTGTCGGTCACCGCGCTCCCGGTGCTCGACCCGCTGAGCCAGGAGGTCGTCTCGGTGGTGACCCGCTTCCGTGACGTCACGGACGAGCGTCTCGCCAAGGCCCGACTGGTGGAGAGCGGGGAGCGCCTGCACGCCGCCCAGCAGCTCACCGGCCTGGCGTGGTGGGAGTACGACGTGCGCGCCGACCGGCACGACTGGTCGGAGCAGATGTTCCAGCTGGCGGGGCTCGACCCCGCCGGCGACCCGCCCGACGGAGCCGGCTACCTGGCGATGCTGCATCCGGAGGACCGCGTCACCGCCGACCTCGGCGGCCGCGGACCAGTGGCGGAGAACCCCCAGGTGGAGGTCTTCCGGATCGTCCAGCCGGACGGGACGACACGCGTCCTGCAGGGATGGTCACGACGGGAGTACGACGAGGACGGCGCCCTGGTGCGCATCCACGGTGCGACGCTCGACGTGACCGAGCGGGAGGCCGCGGTGCGTGCGGTCGAGACTCGCGACGACCAGCTGCGCCTGGCCTTCGACGGCTCGCCGATAGGCATCAGCCTGCTCGACGGGCGACCGGGCCTCGAAGGGCGCCTGCTGCGGGCCAACCCCGCGCTCGTGAGGCTGCTCGGCTACGACGACGAGGAGGAGCTGCTCGGCCTGACCGCGGAGCGCTGGACCCCCGCGAGCGACGTGGCCGCCCACGCCCAGCGGCTGAGGCGCCTGTTCGGCGGTGAGGTGGACGACCTCCAGTACGAGAAGCGCTACCTGCGCCGAGACGGCAGCACGGTCAGGGCGCTGGTCACCAGCTCGGTGTCGGGCAAGGGCACGGCACGGCCCGTGCTGCTCAGTCACGTCCTCGACCTGACCGAGCGCGACAAGGCGACCGCCGCCGTCGCCGCGAACGAGCAGCAGTTCCGGGTGGTCTTCGAGAACGCACCGACCGGCATGCTGCTGCTCAGCGGAGCCCGGGGCCGCGAGGGAGTGATCCTCCGGGCCAACCAGGCCTGCGCGGAGATGGTCCAACGTCCGGTGGGCGAGCTGGTGGGGCTGCGCGCCCAGGACCTGCTGGTCGCCGAGGAGCGGCGTGCCAGCTCGGCGACCCTCGCCCGCGTGGTCGCCACCAACCAGGACAGCGGGCCCGTCCACCGCCGGGTGCTGCGCTCCGACGGGACCGTGCGCGAGGTGTGGGTGAACTCGGCGGTCGTCGACGCCGACGCCCCCGGCGGGCCGCACGTGCTGACGCACGTGCTCGACGTGACCGCGCAGCGCCAGCAGGAGCGGGCACTTGAGGTGCTGGCCCTGACCGACCCCGTGACCGGTCTCGCGAACCGGACCCGGTTCGGGCAGTGGGTCGACGCCGCGCTCGAGCGCATCGACCCGGCCGCGCCGACGACTCTGGCCCTCCTCATGCTGGATCTCGACCGCTTCAAGACCGTCAACGACAGCCTGGGCCACCACATCGGGGACCAGCTCCTGGTGGAGGTGTCGCGCCGTCTGCAGAACGCTGCCGACGAGACCCCCTGCTGGTCCGTGGCCCGCCTGGGCGGCGACGAGTTCGTCGTCCTGGTCGAGGGGCTCCCGGGCAGCGAGGCCGCCGAGGAGGCGGCACGCGAGGTCCTCCGTGCCCTCGCCGTGCCCGTCGAGCTCGGCACCGGTCACCGGATCACGACGACCGCGAGCGTCGGCATCGCGCTGGCGACGTCCCCGTCCGACACCCGCGAGAACCTGCTGCGCGAGGCCGACCTCGCCCTGTACGCGGCCAAGGACGCCGGGCGCAACCGGCACGCCCTGTGCGACGTGGCCCTGCGGGACGCCGTGCAGGTCCGCCTGGAGACGGAGAGCCGCCTGCGGTCGGCGCTCGAGGACGAGCGGATGGTCGTGCACCTGCAGCCGGTCGTCGACCTGGCGGACAGTTCCGTCGTCTCGTACGAGGCACTCGCCCGCCTGGTCGACGAGGACGGGTCCCTCGTGATGCCCGGGACGTTCATCCAGGTCGCGGAGGACACCGGCCTGGTGACAGAGGTCGACCGCTTCGTGCTGGCCGAGAGCCTCCGTCTGCTGAACGTGCTGGAGCACCTGGTGGCCGATCCCCGGATGCGGCTGTCGGTCAACCTCTCGGGCCGGACGCTGCAGCAGCAGGGCCTGGCCGACACGGTCGCACGCGGTCTCGCGGAGCACGGGGTGCCCGGGTCGCGCCTGACGCTGGAGATCACCGAGAGCAGCCTGCTCGAGGACAACCCGCAGGTCCGCACGACGATGCGCAGCCTGCGCGAGCTCGGTGCCAGCCTCGCGATGGACGACTTCGGCACGGGCTACTCGTCGCTGGCGTACCTGAGGTCGTTCGACCTCCAGCAGATGAAGATCGACCGGTCGTTCGTCGCCGGCCTCGGCGAGGGTGTCGCGACGGCCACCGTCCAGGCCATCATCGACCTGGCCCATGCTCACGGCCTCCTGGTGGTCGCCGAGGGCGTGGAGGAGCAGTGGCAGGCGGACCGCCTGCGCGCGATGGGCTGCGACATGGCGCAGGGCTGGCTGTTCGGCCGGCCTGAGCCTGTGGCGGGATCGGGCAGTCGGGGGGAGTCGCATGGGGGCTGAGGTGTCGACGACGGACGACGGGGACGCACGGCGGGCGGCGGGGAGGTTGCTCGACCGGCTCGGGCTGGCGCAGACCGCGATCCGCGAGAGCGGCCCGGAGGAGGTGCTCGCAGTCGCGGTCACGCACCTGCGCGATCTGGTCGAGGCCGGTCTCGTCGCCGTGGTCGTGGCCGACGGGGCGGGGATCCGCGTCCGGGCCCACGAGACGGGCGACGACGAGGCCGGACCGACCCCACGGCCGTCGCCGGAGGTGATCGCCGTCGAGCACGCCGACCTGGTGCGTTCCGTCCTGCGCTCGGGTCGACCCGGACGCGTGGCGTGCCCCGGCGGCGCGGAGGCGCTCGCCGTGCCGGTGGTCGTCGACGGCTCCTCCGAGGCGGCGGTCCTGGTGGCTGCGCCGGCCACGCGTCCGCTCGACGACACCGACCTCCAGCTGGCGCGGTTGTGTGCCCACGCCGCGGCCGAGCGGGTGCTCCAGCTGAGGAACGGGTCGATCGAGCACCTGCTGCAGCTCGACGAGGGACCCCCGTGGCTGCAGCCCCTGACGGACCCCCTGACCGGCCACGTCGGCTCGAAGGCGGCGGCGCACGACCAGCGACCGGGGAGGGCGGACAGGCGCGCCGCGCAGCGGGCCGTGCAGCACCTCGGGGGTCCTGGCTGGGCCACGTGGCACCCCGCGACGGGCGAGGTCCAGTGGTCGGCGCAGATGCACCGGCACGTGGGCCTGGAGTCCACCGCGCCGCCCCTCAGCCCGGCGGACTTCCTCCGGCTCGTGCACCCCGATGACCGCAGGGACGTCGTCGAGGCGGTCCGCGCAGCCCTGCGGGGAGTGCCGCAGACCCTGCAGTTCCGGGGACGGCGACCCGACGGGGTGGTGCGCACACTGCACGCGTGGGTCGACGCGCGACGCGACCGTGCCGACGCCACGCCCGTGCTGCGGTCCGCGTGCCTGGACGTGACCGACCAGGTGGTCGCGCAACGCGCCCTCGCCGAGGCGGAGACGGCGCTCGTCCACGCCATGGACCAGGCCCCCTACGGCATGGTCGTCATCGGGACGACGGGCTCGTCCCGCGGCATGGTCCTCCGCGCCAACCTGGCGTTCTGCGACCTGCTCGGACGCCCGTCCCACGAGGTGGCCGGGCCCCTCGCGGAGGCGCTGCCGGTGCTGGGGGCCGACGGCTCGCAGTCGGCGCTGAGCATCGACGAGGTCGAGCGGGCCTGCGCGGCGTCCCAGCGGCTGGTGCGACGCCTGCGCACCGCGGCCGGCAACGACCTCAACGTCTGGCTGAACGTCACGGAGGTGGGATCGGGCAGCGCGCGGGGTCCCTACCTGCTCGTCCACGTGCTCGACGTCACCGCCCAGACCCACCAGCAGCGGGCGCTCGAACGGCTGGCCCTGCACGACCCCGTGACAGGGCTGGGCAACCGGAGCCTGCTCAACGTGCGCCTCGACCGAGCCCTCGCGGTGGCCGGACGGGGGCCGCTCGCGCTGATGATGATCGACCTCGACCGGTTCAAGACGATCAACGACAGCCTGGGGCACCACGTGGGTGACCTGCTGCTGCAGGAGGTCGGTTCGCGGCTCCAGCGGGTCGCGCCCGGCTCTGCGCTGGTGGCGCGCCAGGGAGGCGACGAGTTCGTGCTGCTGTGGGACGCGGCGCCCGACGAGGCCGCCGCCTGCCGCCTGGCGCAGGACGTGGTCGACTCGTTGTGCCGTCCCTACCAGCTGCGTACCGGCCACATGGTGGTCAGCAGCGTGAGCATCGGCGTCGCCGTGGCAGACCCCGACGACGAGGACATCGACCGGGAGGATCTGGCACGCAAGGCCGACCTCGCGATGTATCGCTCGAAAGCGTTGGGTGGCAACGGGTTCGCGGTCTGCGACCAGGGCATGCTCGAGACCGCCGACCGTCGCCTCGACAGTGAGTCGCGCCTTCGGCGCGCGATCGAGAACAACCGGCTGCGCGTGTTCCTGCAGCCGATCGTGGACCTCGCCGACCGTGCCGTCACCGGCGTGGAGGCGCTGCTGCGCCTCGACGACCCCGAGCAGGGGATGCTGGCTCCGGACCAGTTCATCAGGGTCGCCGAGGAGAGCGGGCTGATCGTCGACGTCGACCTGTGGGTGCTGGACCGGGCGCTGCGCCTGCTCGGCACCGCCGGTGCCCTACCGGGCCCCGAGGGGACGAGGCTCTCGGTGAACGTCTCCTGCCGCACCCTCGAGCGCCCCGGCCTGTGCCGGCGGATCGAGCGGCTGGCCGACGGGCACGGTGCCGACATCCGCCTGCTGACGATCGAGATCACCGAGAGCAGCCTCCTGGCCGACTCCCCCGCCGTCCAGGACGCTCTGGCCGGCCTGCAGGAGATGGGTGTGCGCCTGGCCATCGACGACTTCGGAACCGGGTACTCGGCCCTGGCCTACCTGCAGCGCTTCAACCTGGACGTGCTGAAGATCGACCAGTCGTTCGTGCACCGTCTGGCCACCGAGCCGGAGAGGGCCCGCATCACGTTGGGGGCGATCATCACCCTCGCCCACGCGCACGGCCTGGCGGTCGTCGCCGAGGGCGTCGAGACCGAGGGCCAGGCGCGGGTCCTGCGCGACCTGGGCTGCGACCTCGGTCAGGGATGGCTGTACGGCGCGGCCGTGCCACCCCTGGCCTCGGTGCTGTCCACCTAGCCGGCCGGGCTGGGCCTGCTCTCGCCGAGCAGCTCGAGCACGTGCCGCGCCACGGCGTCGGGACGCTCCATCGGCAGCATGTGGCCGTCGTCGGGCAGCACCTCGACGGTCGCGTCCGGGAGGGCCGCCGCGATCGCCTCGGTGCAGCGCACCGGCGTCAGGCGGTCCTGCGCCCCGACCAGCACGTGGACGGGACGGCGGCCGAGCACCCGCAGCCCCTCGTGCTCCTCATGCTGCATCAGCGCGGGGTACCAGCCGCCCAGGACGCTCGTCGGGAACCACCCGTCAGCTGCCGCCGCGCGGCGGATCACCTCGTCCGGCGTCCGCGGTCCCCAGGCCCGGCGGCGGGCGACCGGCGGTGGGAGGCGGGGGAGACGCAGGGCCGGCGGGGTGCGGTGCAGCACGCGCATCGCGCGCGGCACGACGCGGGGGGCCCGCTCGGGCGCGAGCCCGCCGACGGCGGTGCTCACCAGGAGCGTGCCGCGCAGCCGCGTCTCGACCTGCTCCGGGTTCAGCCGTGCCCAGGCCATCAGGCCCATCCCGCCCATCGAGTGGCCCGCAAGCACGACCGGCCCCTGGGGCACGACGGCCCCCAGGACGCGCTGCAGGTCGTCGGCGAGGTGGTCCATGCTCGTCGCCCGGCGGACCCGCCCTGTCGTCGACCGGCCGTGGCCGCGCTGGTCCCACCGCACGAGGGTGAGGTCGGGGCGCTCCGAGCGCAGGAGTCGCGCCACCTCGTCCCAGTGCCGGTGGGTGAGCAGCCACCCGTGGCCCAGCACGACCGTCGGACGGTCCGGCGAGGGCGCGGGGCCGTCGACGGTGACGGCCAGGCGGGCACCGTCCGCGGTCAGGAGGTGTCGCACCCCGTGGCCGTCGGAGACAGAGCGCGTGCTCAGCTCAGCTCCACGATCACCGGCACGTGGTCGCTCGGGCCCTTGCCCTTGCGCTCCTCGCGCTCGATCGAGGCGCCGGTCACCCGGGCCGCGAGCCCCGGCGAGCAGAGCGCGAAGTCGATCCTCATCCCCCGGCGCTTGGGGAACGAGAGCTGCTTGTAGTCCCAGTACGTGTAGACGCCCGGGCCGGGGGTGTGGGGCCGGACGACGTCGGCGAAGCCCGCGTCAACGACCGTGTGGAACGCCTTCCGCTCCGGCTCGGAGACGTGGGTCGACCCGACGAAGTCGGCCATGTCCCAGACGTCCTCGTCGCTGGGAGCGACGTTCCAGTCGCCGCACAGGGCGATCTGCGCGGAAGGGTCGTCGGCGAGCCAGCCCCGTCCGGCGTCGGCCAGCCGCGCGAGCCACTCGAGCTTGTAGTCCAGGTGCGGGTCGCCCAGCACGCGCCCGTTCGGCACGTAGAGGCTCCAGACCCGCAGGCCCCCGCACGTCGCCCCGATCGCCCGGGCCTCCGCAGCGGGCTCGGGCTCACCCCAGCCGGGCTGGCCGGGGAAGCCGACCTCGACGTCCGCGATGCCGACGCGCGAGAGCACGGCGACGCCGTTCCACTGGTTCAACCCGTGGTGCGCCACCTCGTAGCCGAGGGAGGTGAAGGCCTCCGTCGGGAACTGGTCGTCGCGGCACTTGGTCTCCTGCAGGGCGACCACGTCGACGTCGGCCCGCTCGAGCCACGCCACCGCACGGTCCACGCGGGACCTCACCGAGTTGATGTTCCACGTCGCGAGTCGCACGTCGCGACCGTACCCGCTGGGCACGACGCCCTCTCGCCCGAGCCCCGCACTAGGCTGTGGGCCCGTGACCACAGAGCCCGGCGACTCGCGCGCCGCCCTCCTCGACCTCGTCCGTGAGCTGGCCGTCGTGCACGGCGAGGTCACGCTCTCCAGCGGCCGGAAGGCCGACTACTACGTCGACCTGCGGCGCATCACGCTGCACCACGAGGCGGCCCCGCTCGTGGGCCGCGTGATCCTGGACGTGCTCGACGACGCCGGGATCGAGGCGAACGCGGTCGGCGGCCTGACCATGGGCGCCGACCCGGTGGCCGCCGCCGTGCTGCACGCCGCGGCCGCCAGGGGTCGGGCCCTCGACGCGTTCGTCGTCCGCAAGGAGGGCAAGGCCCACGGCCTGCAGCGTCGCATCGAGGGTCCCGACGTGGCCGGGCGCCGCGTCGTGGCGGTCGAGGACACCTCGACCACCGGCGGGTCCGTGCTGACCGCCGTGCAGGCGCTTCGCGAGGCCGGCGCGGAGGTGGTGGCCGTCGCGGTGATCGTCGACCGCGACACCGGCGCCCGCGAGGCGGTCGAGGCCGAGGGGCTCACCTACCTGACCGCGTTCACGAAGGCCGACCTGGGCCTGGGCTGACCACACCCCACCCCCGTCCAGGCGCCGACTGGTCACGAATGGCACGACACGCCGAGCGTGTCGCGCCATTCGTGACCAGTCGGCGCCTGGGGTGGGGGTGCGCCGCGCGCCGGACGCGGGTACACCTTGGGGATGACGACGACGACGACGAGACGGCCCCTGGGGCGCCGGCCGGGCGGCGCGTGGTGCTGACGGGCGCCACGTCCGGTCTGGGCGAGGCGGCGGCCCCGCACGACGTCCGCGCCCTCTGGCACTTCTGCCGGGAGGCCACGGACGGATCGACCGAGGAGGAGCTGTGACGACCTACGAGGCAGTGGCCCGTCGCTCGGGCGACGGATGGGACGTGACGGTGCCGGAGGTGCCCGGCGTCGGGATGAGGGTCGAACAGCTCGAGGACGTGAAGGCGGTCGCGGCGGACGCGGTGGCCGCGGTGCTGGAGGTCGACGTCAGCGACGTCGACATCGACGTGCACAGCACGGTCGACCTGGACGTGGACGCCCATGTCGTGGACGTCGCCGCGGCGGAGCACCACCCGGACACGGCGGTGGCCACGGTGCGGACGGCCCAGCAGCGCCTGGCGCACCGCCTGGCGGGCATGGGGCTCAGCGCCCGCGACAGCGCCTACCTGATGAACGTCTCGCACCACCGGGTGCAGCACCTCGTGCAGACCCCGCCGGGGGAGGTCCCGGCGCCGACCACCGACGAAGCGGACGAGAACGGGCAGTAGGCGTCTCAGTCGGCGGACGACAGGGGCCTGCGCCCCAGGGCCAGGCCGAAGCCGGGCAGGAGGTCGAACCACCGGAAGTCGACCAGGCCCGCCTCGGTGAACAGCTGCTCGAACTCCTCTGGGGTGTGGAACCCGATCCAGCCCGGGTCGGCCAGCTGCGCCATCGGGCTCGAGAGGGTGACGAACCACAGGGGTCCGGGGTCGACGACGGCATAGCAGCCGCCCGGTCGAAGGCTCCGGAAGACGCTCGCGGCAGCCTGCGCGGGCGCGGGGTAGTGGTGGTGCGCGAGGCAGTTGTAGACGACGTCGAAACGCCCCTCGAAGTCGGACGGGAGGTCGCCCACGTCGGCCTGCACGAACGCGGTGTTGTCGAGACCCGAAGCCCTGGCCGCCCGGTACGCGCTCACCACCATCCCCTCGGCGAGGTCGACGCCCACGACCTCACCATCCGGCACGAGCCTCGCCATGCGCTTCAGCTCACGTCCTGGACCGCATCCCGCGTCCAGGAGCCGGGCATCGGCCGTGATCAGCGGTGTGAGCACCTGTATCGCCTCGTCGAAGAGGGGCGTCGAGAACGGCCGCACGTACGAGTCGTATGCCTCGGACAGCCGGTCGAACTCCTCGACGAGATGGTCGTGCTCCGAGGGCTTCTCGAGCAGCCGAGGTCCGTCCAGACGCTCCGAGTAGTAGGGGCCGAGCCCGGGTCCGCGCTCTGCCGCCATGGCCAGGACGTGAGGGTCGTCGACCGTGGGGCGAGAGTCCCGGAGGCGCCGGCGAGCGGTGCGTGCGGGCTCGAGGACGAGGGCTGCGTAGGTCCACATGGCGCCGGCCAGAGCTGCGCCTGCCGCCTCCTCCGTGGAGGTCACCCGCTCAGCCGGCCGGGTCGGCCAGTCGGCGCACCAGCACCGGGATCGTCGTACCCGGCACGCCGGACACGCTGATCGAGCTGCGGTGGTCGACGTCGGGCACCAGTCCCTCCGGAACCTCGACAGTGACGCGCACCAACCTGCTCTCGCCTGGCGCCAGCGAGAGGCTCTCGGGGTCGAAGCGCGTGTTCACGTCGACGGAATCCCCCGTGGCTGAGTGGAACTCACCCGCGCCCACTCGGCCCTCCACCGGGTGGGACCACGAGTTCTCGACCAGGAAGGAGGCCGAGACGGCCTGTCCACCCAGCGCTTCCAGAACCAGGACCGGCGCCTTCGCAGATGCGGGAGGTGGTGGGTCCGGGGGCGTCGCCGCCGAGCGGCCACCAGGCGAGGTGGCGGGCACGGACGTCCGACCCAGGGCGAGCGTGGTCGGCGTCAGCGAGGCCCCGGCCGCTGTCACCTCGCGCGCCCAGCCCGCGGTCAGCTCGCCCCACGCGCGGTAGAAGCGGATGTTGGCGTCCATGGCGCGGCGCCAGGCCTCCTCCAGGCCCGTGGCGGGGGCTTGACGCTCCTCAGCCATGGGGCTTGAGGTCGCGGTGGCTGCACGGGCGCTCGCAGTAGAAGTGGTCGTACCAGTGGTGGACCAGATCGGGGCAGTCCTCGACGTCCACCTCGTGCAGGCTGGCGCACCCGTCGTCGCTCGCCTCGAGGCGCCATCGCAGCACGTGGTCACGGCACCCGCGTACCCAGACGAGCAGCTCGAGGGGCTCGGTCATCTGGTCGGTGAAGGTGAGCGTCGCGGTGGCGGAGTCACGCTCGTACGTACCCAGGTCGACGGCCTCGGGGGACACCTTCACCTGCTCGGAGCCCTTCCCCGCCACTGACACCCGGACGGTGCGTCGTCCGAGGCCGCAGTTCGTGATGTTCAGGCGCACGCGGGCCGTCGTGCCGGGGCAGCCGTGGCTCCTGACGACGCCGAGCTCGCGGGGCATCCAGCAGGGCGCGGGGATGTCGCAGCCACAAGCGCTGCTTCCGGGCAGCGTGGGCAGCGCGGGCAGCCGGGGGGCCGGCAGCTCCCTGACGCCCCGCCTCACGGCGCTCATAGCCCGCGCTGAGGGGTCGTCCGAGCGCAGGGCGCTGAGCAGGTCGCGTCCGGTACGCAGACCGAGATCGACCACGTCCGAGACCATCTCGCCGAGCGAAGGGGTGTCTGTCACGCCGCTGCTGCTCACTGCTGCTCCTTGTTCGGGCGCTTGCGGGCCGTCCGTCGAGGTCGGCTCTCCTCCGCCGGGGGTGGCACCTCCACCTCGACAGGGACGTCGAGGCGGCCGACCGTCCACGTGCCCGAGTACGGGGTGCCGGCCTCGAGGCCCTCGGGCATGCGCAGCTCGAGGTCGACCTGCCGGGTCTCCCCCGGGCCGAGCGGCCCTGCCCCCTGCGTGACGACCGTGCGGGCCACGCCGGCCTGGCTACCGGCCAGGGAGTCGGCGGCGACGCCGAAGCGGTCGACAGCCTGCCTGTCCGTCGTCAGGCCGGCGATGATCGCCCGGTCGAGCGCCTCGCTCTCCTCGAGCGGGACGACGTAGACCTTGCGTACATCGACGCCGACGTTGCCGCCGTTGTGCAGCACTACGGAGGCCGTGGCCGACTCGCCGGCCCGTGCCCGCACGGCGAGGTCGTCGGGGACGGCCTGCAGGCGCTCGTCACCGCGGACGACGACGACCCCGGGGAGCGAGCCGTCACGCCACGTGACCTCGGCCCGGTACTCGCCGGCCGGGGTCGACGGCGGCAGCAGCAGCCTGACCGTGGTCCAGTCCGCGCCGACGGGGGCCGTCAGGGTGCGGACCTGCTCTCCGAGCCCCTCCGGGAGCTCGCACGCCACCGACACGCTGAGGCGGTCGGCCGGCGGCAGGGGCACCAGGGCCTGCACGTTGCCGGGTTCGCCTTCGAACCGGACGGTGCGCGGCGTCGGCTTCCCGTTCACCTCGGGTGTCGACGACCTGGCCACGGCGGTCCTACCCGTCGTCCCCGGACCGGCCCTCTGACCGGCCGAGGTCGTCGCAGCGCTCGCAGCGGTTGGGTCGGTAGGCCTCTGAGATCACCTGCGCCTCACCGCACAGACGGACGCAGAGCAGGTCGACCCCCAGCAGGCTGAGGCCGACGCTGAAGTCCGCGGGAAGGTGGGTGCGCGTCTCGGGGAGCTCCTTGACGGAGATGTTGAGGTCGACCGGCTTCAGCGTCAGCGTCGCCTCGACGGGGTTGAGGGTCACCGGGTTGAGCGTCACCGGGTCGATGCCGAGCGTGATCTTCGGGATGGGGTTCTCGATGGTGATGCTGTAGTCGCTGGGGATGCCGTCGATCGTGACGGGGTTGACTGTCACGGGTCCGATCGAACCCAGCGAGCCGCTCACCTTGACCGACGAGCCCACGGCGATCCTCCGATCTGGCGAAGGTCTGGCTCCGATCGTTCCAGCGGGCTCCGGTGGGGTCAACCCTTGGCGCTCCCCTCCGCCGGGCGGTCCCGGAGCAGGTCGAGGTCGGCCAGCAGCGAGATCTCCGTCGAGGGCAGCGCGTCGGGGTACCCCGCCCAGGGCACCACTGGTCCCCGGACGCGCCGCGCGGCGGGCGGCTCGCCGGTCCGGAGCCGCCCGGCCAGCTCCTGCAGCGCCGGCACTCGGGAGGACGAGTCCAGCAGGATCTCGATGATCGTGAGCATGGCGGCCACGGCGTCCACGGCTCCCACGACCTCCACCCGACCGGTGGTGATCGCGTCGTAGGCCTCGAGCCGGGCACCCAGCAGGTCGATGACGGTGGTGCGGTCGGTGGTTCCCGTCCCGTCGACCGGCGCGGCGGGCCGATCCGGCGCGACCAGCAACCGCCCGGCGTCGAAACGCACGAGGACGACCTCGTCGTCCAGCCCGATCCGTGCCGACCGTCCACCGGCGATGCGGCGCACGCGCTCGGCCCCAGCGGGGTCGCCCTCGTCCAGCGCCGAGAAGAGCGCAGAGACGTACCAGCCGAGCGTGTCCTCGTCCGCCATGTCGGTCGTCTCACTCGACACGCTCGACCACCCCGAGTCCCTGCTCGGCGAAGGACGTCCCCCCGATCGTGCCGGAGCACGTGAAGGCGCCGCTGATCTCGTAGAGGAAGGCGTAGCCCGGGACCGCCGTGTCGGCGAGCACCAGCTGGGCGACGGACCGCGCGACGAAGTCGAGCAGCATCGAGTCGCGTCCGTCGTCGGCACGGAGCCTGAGCCGGGAGGGGAGCTCGGGTCTGGCGCGGTCGACGTGCAGAACCGCGAGGGGACCCGGCACGCGCAGCAGACGATCCTCGAAGCGTCCCGACCACTCCACTGCGACCGAGGACTCCGCGAACCGCCGCCGCCTGCTGCCGTGGCGCACCTCGATGCCTGTGCCGCGAGCGGAGCGGTGCAGGCGGTCCGTCACCCGCGACAGCACGAACGCCGGCCCGGGCTCGGGGGTCAGGAAGGCACCCCACTCCCACCCGACGTCCTCGCCCCAGTGCCATCTGCCCCAGCTGTGGTCGGCGTAGGCGGCGGCCGAGGTCAGCGGGACGTGGTGGGCGCCCACGTCGAGGGCGCCGCGCACGGCCAGCCGGGGCATCGCGTACCAGCCCAACCAGCCGGAGCCGAAGCGCGTGGTCCGGTCGGGGACGAGCGGGGCTGCCACCGCGAGCCCGGCGAGGTCGGCGCGGACGGCCTCGTCGGGCAGGTCGGCCGTCGCGGTGACCGCTCCGTTCGTGGTGTCGACGTCGATCGAGACCGCGGTCGTCGCGATGCCGCACAGGCCCAGCCGGGCTGTGTTCTGCGCGTCGATCGAGAGGTTGCCCACCCAGCCCCGGCCAGGTACGTCGACGAGCACGGTGCCGACGGCACGCGAGGCGTCGCGGTCCGGTGCTCCGTCCAGAGACGCGTTGAGGATGGCGACCGTGCCGGTGTCGTGGTCGACGACGTCGACGTGCAGCCAGTCCTTGTAGCCCGCCGCGGCGGGGTCGAAGGGTGCCGGCGGACGGAGGTGGTCCGGGGACCAGGTCGTCGTCATGGCCGCATCGACGTCAGCGCAGGACCGGCGGTTCGAGCGCCGGCGGTGGCGTCCGCCCTCGTTCCACACGCCCCGCGGGCGGCAGCGTCGGCTCGGCGAGCGCCTCCACGGCCGCCGCCAGCTCCCGGCTGAACGTCCAGATCCCGACCATGAAGTCGAGGCTGGTCGAGGGCTCGTCCACGGGTCCGGCCCCTTCGCCCACCGGCTCGGGAGCGAGCGGAGGCAGCTCGAGGGTCTCGTCGAGGTCGTCGACGAGCAGCAGCGCGAGGTCGTTGCGAAGGTGCTGCAGCACCGGGCTGGCGGGCAGGGACGAGCTCCAGCGGTCGATCAGCAGGCTCGCCCACAGGGCGTCGCCGTTGGCGCCCGCTCGCCCGGCCGCCAGGGCGTCGCGCATCCGACGCCCTTCGGTCGTCGCGGAGACCTCCCGCCCCAGTGCGGCGTAGCCCGCGACCAGGGACCCGACGACGTCGGCTCCCGACGCGAGGTTGAGGATCGCCAGCCTGGTCCGCAGCGACGCGAGCAGGGTCGCAGTCGTCCGGCCGGAGCGTTCGGGCTCGTCGACCAGGCGGACGCGCGGCGTGGACGCGTCGCCGGTCACGACGTGGCCTCCGCCGGCGGGGTGTGCCCCGCGACCGTCACGACCACGGGCACCCCGCCGGGCCTCACGCCCCTGAGCACCAGCAGGCCGCGGTACTCGCCATCGGGTACGTCGTCCGGAACGGACAGGTCGACGGCGACCGTCACCGTCTCGTCCGTGGCCAGCAGGTGGGCGGTAGGACGTGACTCCGCGAGGGGGAACCACGTGGTGCCGTCACCTGCGACGAGCGGGGTGACGGAGGGTGAGAGCACGCAGTGGACTCGCTGCCGGTTCTCCACGTCGAGGGTCAGCGTGCAGGTCTCGCCCCGATGAGTCTGCGCGAGAAGCGGTTCGGGCTGTTCGGGTTGGAGCACGGTGCCAGGGGCGTGAGGTTCGAACATGCCCTGCATGCGGCGCAGGTACCGCAGGGTCTCCTCGGCCATGCGCACCTGGAAGTCGGACTGCAGTCGCAGCATCTCCGCGAAAGGACCTGCGGTGGTGTCCTTGTCGTCCGGTTGAGTCATGACGGTCTCCTCGCCTGTCGCACGGGACGATCACTTGGTCCGGTCGATCACGTAGTTCAGCATCTCGCGGAGGAAGTGGCGGTCGTCGCTGTCCTCGGTCGAGGGGAAGCCGCTGTCGTCGAGCTCCAGGGCGCGTTCGGAGTACTCGCGGGCCACGGCGCGCCCGTGGTCGAGCGCGCCGGCCGCCGCCATGGCCTGCGCCAGCCAGGCGACCTCCGTCGGGTCCTTGTCGCGTCGGGGCGTGCGGAGCAGCCGCAGTGCCCGGTCGCGGGTCGGCGGCGATGCCGTGCGCACGAAGTGCAGGAGCATCACCGTGCGCTTCCCCTCCCAGAGGTCACCGGCTGACTCCTTGCCGTACAGGGTCTCGTCGGCCACCAGGTTGAGCAGGTCGTCCGTGACCTGGAAGGCGATGCCCGCGTGGTAGCCGAGACCGACCAGCGGGGTCAGCTCGTCCTCCGCGGGTGCCGCCGCGCCGGGTCTGCTGCCGCAGATGACCCCGATCCGGAGCGGCGCGATCACCGTGTACCAGCACGTCTTCTTGTAGGCCATGCGCACGTAGTCGCGGTCGGTCAGGTCGAAGTCGTGGGTGGCGATCCAGTCGAGCTCGATGGCCTGTCCCTCGACCGACTCCCGCGCCATCCGCTCGAACTCGCGCAGCACCAGGAGCGACTTGCGCACGCCGATCTGCGCCACGTTCTCGAGCAGGACGGCGACGGACATGACGTTGGTGGCGTCGCCGACGTTGATCGCGATCGGCACCCCGTGCGACTCGAAGAGCGTCGCCCGGCCGCGCCGGAAGCTCGACCCGTCCTCGATGTCGTCGTGGACGAGGAACCCGTTGTGCAGCAGCTCGAGGGCCGTCGCCGAGAGCAGCGCCTGGTCGGTACGCCCCCCGACCGCCCTGGCAGCGGCGAGGCAGATCGCCGGCCGCAGCCCCTTGCCCTCGCGCAGCGGGTAGTCCTCGAGCAGGTCGTACAGGGGCCCGTAGCCGGTGCGACGGCGGGCGGCGACCAGCCGGGCCACCTCCGCCTGGACGTCGTGGCGCGCCTCGGCCAGCGTGCGAGCGACCAGCAGCTCGTCGTGGGCCATCCGGGTAGCGTCCCGTGTGACCCAGGGACCGGCAAGGCTCGCGACGGACGGGCCCCTCAGTACCTGGGCGGCCCCGAGGCGTAGAACGCCTTGTTGCCCGGTCGCCACAGCAGCACCAGGATCGCCGCCGCGAGAACCAGGCCCAGGAGCGAGAGCACACGGCTGAGGGCCGGTGAGGGCTGCAGCAAGCCCAGCAGCGTGGACACGACGTTCAGTCCGGCAAGCACCGTGGAGAGGATGCGCGCCCAGTTCCGGCCGCGTGCGTTGAAGACCGCGTTGAGCACCCAGAGCCCCGCCGCGAGCAGCCCGAACACGACCCCGACGCCGAGCCCGACGCCCATGGCCGTGTCGACCAGCTCGGGGGTCATGTTCGGCTGGTCCTCGAACATCGCGCGCAGGTCGTCCTGCAGCAGGAACTGGACGAAGATGCCGAGAACGCTCAGGAGCGCGCCGACGTACATGAGCTTCACCGCCAGGGAGACCGGCGGCGGGATCGGCGGTCTGGCCATCGGGTGCCCGGCTCCGTACCCGGCGCCCGGCTGGACCGGGGGAGCTGACGGCGGGTACCCCTGGTAGCCCGGCTGCGGGTACCCCTGCTGCGGGTAGGCGGCAGGAGGTGGCTGCTGCTGCGGATCCTGGGGCTGCTGGGGCTGCTGGGGCTGCTGGGGCTGCTGGGGCTGCTGGGGGTCCTGGGGCTGCTGGCCCCACTGGTCGCTCATCGGGCTCTCCCTGTTCGCCTGGTCACGCGGCCGCGTCCGTCGAGCGTGGCACAACGGACGGGGAGTTCGGGGGCGGCTCCCCGCAGGACCCCCCGGACGGCGTCGGTCAGGGACGCAGGAGCACCTTGATCGCGGTGCGCGAGTCCGTGGCCCGTAGGCCCGCGCCACCTTCTCCAGCGGAAGCTCCAGCACGGCGTCGGCCCCGATGCCGCCGAGGGCCACAGGTCCGAGCCGCACGCGCAGGACGCGGTGACCCGCACGACCACCGGGGTCCGCTTCGAGGAGGTGCCCGACCCTCCGTCCAGGTCGGGGGGTGGTCAGCGCTTGAGGTTGCGCCGCGCGACGGCCTCGCGCTCGGACTCCTCGTCGTAGCGCTCGTCGCGCTCCGGGCCCTTGCCGAAGCGTGCCCGCAGCAGCTCGACGGCGACGGGCACGAGCGACAGCGCGACGATGACGATGAGGATCGGCTCGATGTTGTTCTTCACGAAGGAGATCTGCCCCAGGAAGTACCCGAGCAGCGTGACGCCGACTCCCCAGGCCAGGGCCCCGATGACGTTGAAGCTGACGAAGGTGCGGTACCGCATGTGGCCGACGCCGGCGGCGACCGGGATGAACGTGCGGACGATCGGGACGAACCGGCCGAGGATGATCGCCCGGCCTCCGTACTTGTCGAAGAACGCGTACGTCTGGTCGACGTAGGCCTGCTTGAAGATGCGCGAGTCCTCGCGCCGGAAGACCTTGGGTCCGGCGAAACGCCCGATGGCGTACCCGGTCTGGTCGCCGAGAAAGGCTGCCGCGAAGACCGCGAGGCAGAGCACCCACAGCGGGGTCTGGATGTACTGCGGGGCGACGAGGAGTCCGGCGGTGAACAGCAGCGAGTCGCCCGGGAGGAACGGGAAGAGCAGCCCCGTCTCGATGAAGACGATCGCGCAGACGACGATGAGCGCGGGGCCCGGGCCGAACTGGGTGATGAGCTTCTCGGCGTCGAGCCAGCTGGGGCCGAGCATCGGCACCGCGGTGACCGCGTGGGTCGCCGTTTCGAGGAGGGGCACCGCCACAGAGTACGTGTCCTGCGTAGCCTCGCGACGTGGACGAGACCCGGGACCGGAGCGGGGCGCGACCCGACGAGTCGGTCGGTGTCGGCCCGTGGACGGGCGAGTGGCCACCGGCGCACCTGGTAGGCCCCCGATACGACCCCGACCTGCTGGCTGCCGGGGACCGCCGCAACGTCGTCGACGCGTACCGCTACTGGACGGTGGAGGCGATCGTCGCCGATCTCGACACGCGCAGGGCCCCGCTGCACGTGGCGATCGAGAACTGGGCGCACGACATGAACATCGGCTCGGTCGTGCGGACGGC
The DNA here is from genome assembly GCA_963843835.1 of uncultured Actinomycetota bacterium. Classification (GTDB taxonomy): domain Bacteria; phylum Actinomycetota; class Actinomycetes; order Actinomycetales; family CAWJMD01; genus CAWJMD01. The sequence continues at coordinate 154,236 of CAWJMD010000002.1, read as the reverse complement.
GAACGCGGTCAACGCCGCCGGTGTGCACGTGGTGGGCCGTCGACGCTGGAACCGGCGGGGAGCGATGGTCACCGACCGGTACCTGCACGTGCAGCACCACCCCGACGTCGCCTCGCTGGCCGAGTGGGCCACCGCCCGCGGCCTGCCGCTCGTCGGGCTCGACAACGTGCCCGGTGCACGTCCGTTGGAGACCTTCGACCTGCCACGGGAGATGGTCCTGCTCCTCGGTCAGGAGGGCACGGGTCTCAGCGACGAGGCCGTGGCGCGCTGCGACGTGGTCCTGCACATCGCGCAGTTCGGGTCGACGCGCTCGCTGAACGCGGGTGCGGCCGCGGCGATCGCGCTGCACGCGTGGGTGCGACGCTGGCGGTTCGACCAGCGTCCCTGAGCAGACGGGCCGGCGTCAGCCCAGCGGCCACCGGCCCGGGGCGAAGACGTAGTGGTGGGGCGCGGCGCCTGCGGGCTGCAGGACCTCCCGCCGCACGAGCTCCGCGACGCACGCGTCGACGGTCGGGGGTTCCAGGCCGGTCAGACGGGACAGCTCCCGGAGGGTGACCCGCCGGCCCTGGGCGATCAGGTCGGCGGACTTCGCCGTGACCCGTTGCATGGCCTCGGGACAGGGTGGCGCCGCCCCGTCGAGGTCCAGGTCACCGCCGACATCCACAGCGACGACGACGTCGGTCGACGCGTCCGAGAAGGAGCTGGTCGTGGTCATGATGGGCCTCCCGCCGTTCGGGCCCGGCATCGTCGACGGACCCGCCGTGCCACCACCTCCCACGCCGAGGTGACGGCCATGCCTACAGGTTGAACGTTTTCTCCCCGTTCCGCCAGTCCTGGGAGCACCGTTGCTCCCGCTGGGCCTAGTGCCGGCGACGCATCGTGATCGGCAGAGCGGCCCACAGCCCCGTCAGACCGACCGCCACCGCCGCGGCGACGTAGAGGGCGGTGGGACGTCCCAGCACGACGCTGAAGACGAGGAGCGCGACCCCCGTGATCGCCAGCCCGAGGGCGAGCAGCCCGAGCTGGGCCAGCCGGTGCCCCACGGCGACCGTCTCGTCCTTGCGGCGCAGCCGGAAGAGGGCGCGGTGGATGCTGACCGGAGCGACGAGCAGCCCGGTGGCCGTGACCGAGACCAGCACGACGGCGACGAAGGTGGCGACCTCGAAGCCGTCGAGGTCGGCGAAGCGGGACTGGAACGGCAGGGTCAGCAGGAAGCCGGTCAGGATCTGCACCCCTGTCTGGGTCACCCGCAGCTCCTGCAGCAGCTCGTCCCAGTTGCGGTCGGCTCGCTCGGTCGGGGTCTCGTCGCGCTCGTCCGACCCGCCGCGCGGGGGCTCGTCGTCCACGGCCGGACCTCCTGCTCGTCGGTGGCGGGTCCGATTGTGTCGCGCGGCGGGGTCGTGCGCGTGCGGACCGACCTGACGAGGGGCACCCTGGGGGTCATGACGGACCGCGACCACGTCCACGACCGCACGCACGCCCAGGACATGGACGTCCTGCAGCAGATCATCGTCCGGCTCACGAAGCAGCACACCGGCGGTGATCCCGTCGTCGTGCGCGCCGAGCTCGTGGGCATGATGGAGGCCGCCGGCCTCGGTACGGGAGCGACGACGTGGCTGGACGACACCGCCCAGGAGATCGCCGCGGGGCGGCTCGTCGTCACGGACGCGCACCACGACGTCCGACCGCCCGACGACCGTGCCTGAGCCCTCCGGCTCGCTCGACCGCCGCCCGGACGGCGTCGACGACGCGACGGTGGAGGCGGTCGGGCGCCTGAGTGAGGCGCTGGAGGCCGTGGAGGTCGCCAGAGGACATCTCTACGCGGCCCACCGGCTGAGCGGCACCGCCGACCTGACCCTCGGCGACGCCGTCGAGCAGCTGCGGGGCGCGGGTCACACCGCGCTCGCGGACCGGCTCGACGAGGAGCTCGTGGGCCGCAACGTGCTCGCCGGCCGGTGGACCTTCCAGGTCGTCGAGGAGTACGACGACGGGTACTACGCGGACTTCCGGCGCCTCGAGGCGCTGGTGCGCGACCAGCTGGTGCATGGCCGGCGCCACGTCCTCGAGGCGGAGATGAAGGCTCGCCGGCGCACGGAGGGGCGCCGCGGGCACGGACCGACGCCCTGACGTCGTCCGGTGCTGCCTGGCCCTCATCAGATCTGTACAGAACGCCACATGTGCGACAAGGTTCTGTCATGGAGTCACGGATGTCGGGCATGTGGTGGGGAACAGCCATCGAGGCTCCTGACCCAGGTGCCCTGGCGAGGTTCTACTCGGAGCTGCTCGGGTGGCCCATCGGTCACGAGGAGCCGGGCACCGCGATCCTGGCGCCTCCCGAGGGGTCCGTCTTCGTGGTGTTCCAGCAGGCGACGGACTACCGGCCACCCGTCTGGCCGCCTGTCGATGGTGAGCAGCGTCCGATGATGCACTTCGACTTCCAGGTCGGGGACCTCGACTCCGCGGTCGACGAGGCCGTCGCCCTGGGGGCCACAGTGGCCGGGGCCCAGCCGCAGGAGAACGTGCGCGTGCTGCTGGACCCCGCGGGTCACCCCTTCTGCCTCTGCCGCGACGACGGCTGACAGGCGACCCGACCTGCGGTGGGGGGCGTGAGCGACCCGCCTGAGGCAGGCTGGCCCTCGTGCGCACCTCCCCGTCACCCCGTCTGCTCGTCATCGGCGCCGATGCCGCGGGCATGTCGGCCGCCCACCAGGCCTTGCGCACGGCCAGAGAAGTGGGCCGGGACCTCGAGGTGCTCGCTGTCGAGTCGAGCGGGCACACGTCCTACAGCGCCTGTGGCATCCCGTACTGGATGGCCGGGGACGTCGACGACGGGGACGCGCTGGTGGCGCGGACGGCGGCCGAGCACCGGGAGCGCGGGGTCGACCTGCGGATGCGTCACGAGGCTGTCGCGCTCGACCTCGACGCGCGGACCGCCGAGGTGCGCGACCACGAGAACGGCCGCACCCTGGCCTTCGGGTTCGACGAGGTGATGATCGCGACCGGCGCCGAGGCGCAGCTGCCCGACTGGGCGCGCTCGGCCGGCCCCGGCTCGCCCCCGCCGCAGGGCGTGCTGCCGGTCAAGACCCTCGACGATGGCGCCGCCTGGCAGTCCCTGCTCGCAGGGGACCCCGACAGCGCGCTCGTGGTCGGCGGCGGTTACATCGGGGTCGAGGCGGCCGAAGCCTTCGCGCGCAGAGGCGTGCGCACGACGCTCGTGACGCGGGGCGATCAGCCGATGAGCTCGAGCCTGGTGCCGGAGCTGGGGTCCGAGATCACCAGGGGGCTGAGGGACCTGGGCGTCGAGGTCGTGACCGGCACGGAGGTGTGCGGGCTGGAGGCCGGAACGGACGGACGGGTCGGCGTGGCGTGCGTCGACGGGCGCGACTTCCCCGCCGACGTGGTGGCGATCGGCATCGGGGTCGCGCCACGGGTGCGGCTCGCGGTCGACGCCGGCCTGACGGTGGGCGCCGGCACGGCCGGCGGGGCTCTCGTGCCGGACGACCGGCAGCGGGTCGCGGACGGCGTGTGGGCCGCCGGGGACTGCTGCGCCGTGCGTGACCGCCTGCTCCACGAGGCGTGGTTCGTTCCCCTCGGCACGCACGCGAACAAGGCCGGCCGGGTGGCCGGCACGAACATCGGTGGCGGGCAGGCGCGGTTCCACGGGTCCGTCGGAACGGCCATCACCCGGGCCGGCGCGGTCGAGGTCGCCCGCACGGGCCTGCTCCCCGTGTGGGCCGAGCAAGCGGGCCTGGACGTCGTGGCGGCGCGGCTCGAGTCGACGACGGCGTCCGGGTACATGCCGGAGGCGGATCCGATGAGCGTCTGGGTGCTGGGTGAACGAGGCACGGGGCGGCTGCTCGGGTGCCAGATCACCGGGGGGCGCGGGGCGGCCAAGCGCATCGACGTCGCCGCGACCGCGTTGACCGCCGGGCTGACCGCGCACGAGGTCTCGCAGCTCGATCTCGCCTACGCGCCGCCCTTCTCGCCCGTGTGGGACCCCGTGCAGATCGCCTGCAGGAAGCTCGCGACCAGATTGTGACCTCCGTTCCGGAGACGACCGGACCTGTGTGGGCGTAGAACACACCTCAGCGCAGGGACGGAGCGGGCCGGGAGGTGTCGTGGGCGGCAACCGAGTCGCCTTGGCGCGCATGCGGACCGAGCGTCTCCTTCTCGTTGCCTGCTCCGTCCTGCTGGTGGTCGGGTCCACCGCCACGGCCGCCCTGATCACCCTCGAGACGGACGCCCGTGAGCAGGGGCTGCGAGACCGCTGGCGCGCCGCGTCCGGTACTGAGCGCGCCGTCGAGATCTCGACCGCCACAGAGGGTCTGCTCTCAGCCGGATGGCCCGACGAAGGCACCGAGGCGGCCGCTCTCCGTCAGGACGTGACCGACGCGGGTCTCGGGCGGTCGGGGACCGGCGTCCACGTCCTCGCGGCAGCGCGGACGGCCCCCGCGGACGTGACCGTCCCCGCACCCTCGGGTGCGTCCTCCGTGGTGCTGATGTCGTTCGACGACCTGCCGGCCCTTGCCACGCTGGTCGACGGCCGGTGGCCGGCACCGGACTCCGCCCCACGGGCCGGGGAACCGGTCCCCGCCACCCTGCAGGCGGACGCCGCCGCGTCGCTGGGGGTGGGTGCCGGCGACACGGTCGGTGTGGACGTGGGCGCAGACGGCCCCTCGCTCTTCGAGGTGGTGGGGACCTGGCGCGTCGGCGACATCGTCGGCACCCACGGATCGCCCTCGGGGACAACCGGTCTGGGGGAGGCTGGCGTCGCCGGCTCTGTGCTCGAGCTGACCGGCAGGCTGACGACCTCGACGGTCGGTCCTCTCGTGCCGTCAGATCCGCGGGCGATGGGTCCGGCGACCCGCGTCTGGCGCGTCGTCCCACGGACGGAGGGGCTGACGACCGGGGGCGCCACGGCGCTCGCGTCCGCCCTCGGTCGACTGGAGAGCCGTGTCCGCTCCGATCCCCGGCTGCCCGGCGCCTCCGTCGACGGCGAGGCCCGCGACCTGCTGCCCGGTCTGGCCAGAGCCGTGGTGGCGGACTCGTCCTCCGCGCGGGTCGCGCTCCTGGTCGTCGGCGTCGTGGCGGGGGTGTCCACCATGCTGGTCGGTGGCCTGCTCGCCGGGCGCCGGGGCGGGCAGACGCGGCTCGCCCGCTCGCGCGGCGCGGCCTGGCACCAGGTGGCCGCCTGGTCGGCGGTCGAGTCGGTCGTGCTCGCCCTCCCCGCACTGGTGGTGGCGGCCGGGCTCGTGGTGCTCGGACTTCCGGTCGCGGGCTCGGCCGTCGCGGTGGCCGCCCTCGCCGGTGCCGGCCTGATCGCGGTTCCGGCGCTGCTGGATGCCGCTCGAAACCCGGCGATCCGGCAGGCGCCAAGGGCCGTCCCCGCGGTCGCCATGACGGGTGGTGCGGTGCTGGTCGTCACGGCGGCCCTCGTCACCTCCTGGCTGCTGCGTCGGCACGGGACGACGCCAGGGGGCCTCCGGGACGTCGCGGCCACGTCCTCCCCGTTCGGCGGCGACCCCCTGGTCGTGCTGGCTCCGGCCCTGGGGCTGCTGGCCGGGGGGATGGTCGTCGCCCGGCTGGTCGGTCCGGCCGCGCGCACGGCCTCACGGCTCCTCGACGGGCGTGGGCGCGCCGTCCCGCTGCTGGCAGCGTGGTCGGCCTCCCGGGCTCCGGCGGCCCAGGTCGTCGCGGTGCTGCTGGTGACCGTGGCCGTGGGCGGCGTGGTCCTCGCGAGCGGACAGGACATGCTCCGGCGCAGCGAGACGGACCGGGTCGCCACCCAGCAGGTCGGGGCCGACCTGCGGGTCACCGCCACCTCGGCCGGCACGGCGGCGGACGCCGAGCGCGACGCGGGTCTTGGTGTCGCGACGGCCGTCGCGGCGGTCGACGGAGTGGTCTCGGTGACAGCCGTGCACACCGAGCAGGTCACCACCGCCGTGGGCCCGGCGGTGGTGGCGACGACGACCTGGGCGAGCGACGCCCCCCTGCCGGGTGATCCCCCGGTCGGCGTGAGGGCACCCTCCGGGGCGGTCGTCGAGATCGACCAGACCGTCGGCTCGTCCGCTCCCGGCGCCGGGGCGCCGGAGGTGACGGCGCAGACCTGGTGGGTGTCCACCGACGGGTACGTCGTCGCCCGACCGGTCAGCGCCGGTGCAGACCCCGAAGCTGGTGCCCGCGTGTCCTCGGTGGTGGAGCTGCCGGCGACGCCTCGACGGGACACCGGGGAGGCCGCTGAGTGGGAGCTCGTCGCCGTCGACGTGACCCTGCCCCCCGGAGAGGTCGGACGGACGTTCTCCTACTCGATCGAGGGCATCCGCGGCGAGGACGGGGAGCTGCGGCGACCCGTGCCCGAGGCCTGGGTGGTGGCCTCCGACCCTGTCCCGGGTCTGACGGCGCTCTCCGGTGGGCTCGCAGGTGTCTCCGCCGCGTCCGGCCCCGAGCCGCTCACGGTCAGGCTGAGACCCCGGTCCCTGGGTGCGGTCCCAGGCACCTCACCCGGTGCCCTGCCGGCGACCGTCACCGCCGACCTCGCCCGAGCACTGGGCCGCGAGGAGGGGGAGACGCTCCACCTGGGGGCCGGGAGCGCGGGGGGGTCCGGCGGCGTGACGGCCGTCGACGTCGTGACTGCGGTCCCCGGCCTCGGCGCGCCGGCCGTGGTTCTGCCGGCCCGCGCGGCGGCCCTGGCGGCCATCGCCCGCGGGGGGCGGCCCGACGCCTTCGAGTCGTGGACGGTCGACCTCGCCCCCTCGGGCACCTCCGACGAGCCGGCCCGGGAGGGGGTCCGGGACGCGGTGCGTGACGCGGCCTCGGCGGCGGGCACCGAGGTGGCGGTGACCGACCGGCGGTCGGTGGCTCAGGACATCTTGTCCGACCCCGTCGCCGTCTCCGCGGACCGCGCGACGTGGGCCGGGGCGGGGGCGACCGGCGTCCTGGCGCTGGTGGGGGTGGCGGCCGCGGCTGCGGCCGGGAGTGGGGAGCGTCGTCGGGACGAGGTCCTGCTCGCCGTCCTCGGAGCGAGCGGCGCCCAGACCCGCCGCGCCCGCACGGCGCAGGCGGTCGCGGTCGGGCTGCTCACCGTCGGCGCCGGGCTGCTCGTCGGCCTGGCGGTCCTGTGGTGGTGCGGACCCGCGCTGGTGGGAGACCCCAGCCGTCCCGGCCTGCCGTCGACGGTCGGCGTGCGCGTCCCGTGGCCGGGCCTGGCGGGGGCGGCTCTGGTGGGTGCCCTTCTGGTCTGCCTACCCGCCCTGCGTCGCCGCCCCCTCGGCCCCCTGGGTCCGGCGCTGCGTCGGTGGGAGATCCGGTGAGATCGCGGTGACGGGCAGTGTCTCCCTGCTGCGGTCGCACCTGGCGACCGACCGGGCGGCCGGCGCTGCGGTCGTCCTGGTGGTCGCTGTCGCGGCGTTCCTGGCCTCGGCCGTCCCGAGGGCCACGGAGCACCTCGCGACCGACGGGCTGCGCGCCGCCATCGACGACGCTGCTCCGCTCGATCGTGACCTGCGGGGCATCGTGGGTGGTCAGGTGCCGCTCGACCACGGGTCCGCCGGCGAGCCGACGGGTCCGCTGCGGCAGCTCGTGCAGGACGTCGACGACCGGTTGGGTCCGGTGTTGGGCGAGCGCGTCGGCACCGGCACGGCCAGCATCCGCTATCGCCAGCTCGGTCTGCTCTCGGTGACGCCCGAGCGGCCCGACGAGTACGACACCGGTGTCCTCGGGGCCACGGTCCTGAGCGACCAGGCGGACGTGGTCGGGGACCCCGGACTCGGGTCCCGGGTGCGCTGGGTTGCGGGTTCCGCCCCGGGGCGCGGTGTGCTGGCTCCCGACGCCCCGGGGCCGGAGACCGCCGACCCGTCACGACCGGCACCGCCGGGCGAGGAGGTCGGTCGCGCGGAGGTCCCCGTCGCGGTGTCGTCGGACACGGCCACGGTGTTCGGGCTCGCGCCGGGGTCCGTGGTCCAGCTCGACCACCGGCTGACCGCCGTGGTCTCCGGCGTGTTCGAGCCGGAGGAGCCTGCCGACCCCTACTGGACCGCGGACGGCACGCTGCTCCAACCGAGCGAGAGCTACTCGAGCCGGGAGGGACGCATCCAGAGCGGCACCGTCGTCGTGGCCCCTGAGTCGGCCGGGGTCCTCGCGGAGCAGCTGTACCGCAGCGTGGTCCCCCAGGTGGCTGTGCGGTTCCCGGTCGCCAGCCACGGGGTGGAGGCTGTGCAGGCGACGGAGCTGGTGACACAGCTGCGGCGGCTGGAGGGCGAGCGCTTCCCGGTTCCTCCGTCCGCGCTCGGCCCAGACCCGACCCAGGCCGATCCGGGGTCCATCGAGCTGAAGGTGGCCAGCGGGCTCGACCTCGTCGTGCTGGAGCACCTGCGCCAGCAGCGGACGTCCAGCGCCGTGGTCGCGCTGGTGTCGGCAGGTCTGGCCGGGGTGCTCCTGGCCGTGCTGACCCTCGCGACCCGGCTGGTCGTCGAGCGGAGGCGGCGGGCGTTGTCGCTGCTCGTCGCCCGGGGTGGGTCGACGCGCCAGGTCGGCCTGATCCAGGGTGTCGAAGGGGTGGCGCTGGGGGCGCCCGCTGCACTGCTGGGGACGTTCGCTGCGCATCTGGCGGTGCACGGCCGGCCGGGTGCCTGGGGCTGGGCGCTGCCGGCGGTGGTGGCGCTCACGCCCGCGGTGCTGCTCCCGGTCCTGGGGGTCCTCGCGGTGAGGGACGGCACGGGTCGGACGGGTCGCCGGGACGCCGTGGTGGCCCTCACCGGACGACCGGGCCGTCGCCGGCTCCTGCTCGACGCACTGACCGTCCTGCTCGCGGTGGCGGCAACGGCGGCCCTGCGCACGCAGGGTCTCGCGGCGGCGCCTGACGTGGCGGCCGACCCGGAGCTCGTCACGGGCGCCGATCCCCTCCTCGCCGCCGCACCGCTCCTGGTGGCCCTGGCCTCTGCCTCGGTCGTGGCGCGTCTCGTCCCGGCGCCACTGCGGTGGCTGGCGTACCGGACCTCGCGCGGGTCCGGCGTGGTCACCTTCCTGGGCGCCGCCCGCGCCGGACGTGAGCAGGTGGCCGGCACGCTGCCCATGCTGGTCGTGGTCCTCGCCACGGCCACGAGCGTGATGGGCGTGACCATCTCGAGCACGGCCACCGAAGGGGTCCGCACGGCGGCCGCGCAGGCCGTGGGCGCCGACGCCCGCACGACCTCTCCGGGCTTCGCGCCGGAGGCGCTCGCCGTGGCCGACGCGGTCGTCGGCGTAGCGGACGTCGTCGGCGTCACCGACGCAGACGCGGACGCCTCGTCGTCGACCTACGACGGCTCGGTCCAGCTCTTCGCCGCTGATGTCGCGACCCTCGCTCGGATCCAGCGCGACGTGCCGGGCGCCGCCGAGCTCGACGGGCTGGTGGAGGCCGTGGACGAGCATGGCGCGGGAGCGTCGGGGGAGCCGGTGCCGGTGGTGGCGTCCTCCGACGTCGCGGCGATCGGCACCGAGATCCGGGTCACCGTCGGGCGGGGTGCCGTCGACGGTGTCGTCGTCGGCACCGCCTCGCGCCTGCTGCCCGTGTCGGGCAACCGCCCCTGGGTGCTGGCCGATACGGGGTCCCTCACCTCGAGCGCCGTGCGGCTGCCCCTCGCGCAGGTCGCCCTGATCGATCTCGGCCCGTCAGCCGCGGACCCCGGGGGCACGGCCGCCGCAGGCACCGGTGTCGAGCAGCAGGTGGCGCAGGCGCTGCGCACTGTCGCCCCGGTGACCAGCGTCGCCGACGCGACGGAGCAGATCAGGAGCCGGCCCCTGGTCCAGGGCACACTCGGGTCGTTCGGCTTCTCTGCAGCACTGGCAGCCCTGCTCTGCGCGCTGGCCGTCGTCCTGACTCTGGCGGCGGCCGCCGCAGAGCGCGCCACGGTGCTGAGCCGCCTGCGCACCGTGGGGCTGGACGTCAGGCAGTCGGGCTCGTTGGTCGCCTGGGAGGCGTTGCCGGTCGTCGTCCCGGGCCTGCTGGTCGGGCTGGTGGTCGGCTTCGCTGTCAGCCTCACCGTCTACCCGGCGGTGGACCTACGGTCGTTCACGACGGGTGACGACCGTCCTGCGGTGGCTGTCGACCCCGGGTTGCTGGGGGCGACCCTGGCAGGGGTCGTGCTGGCGTGCGTGCTGGCCGTGGTCGTGGCGGTGGTGTCCGGTTCACGGGCCCGGCTGGGCTCCGTGCTGAGAGCAGGGGAGGCGGGCTGATGGCTCATGAGGACGGGGTGCGGCACGGGCCGGGTCCAGTGGTCTGGTGCGAGAACCTCGTGCGCATCTTCACGGTCGACGCGGGTCACGGGCAGCGGGTCGAGGTCGTCGCCCTGCAGGGTCTCGACCTGAACGTGGACGCGGGCGAGCTCGTCGCGATCGTCGGTGCCTCCGGCTCTGGCAAGTCCACGCTCCTGGCGATCCTCTCGGGGCTCGACGTGCCCAGCGCCGGTGCGGCCCGGGTGGCCGGCCACGACCTCTTCACGATGGGCCGGTCCGAGCGCGTCGCCTACCAGCGCCACACCGTCGGGTTCGTGTGGCAGCAGACGTCCCGCAACCTGCTGCCCTACCTCACCGCGGAGCAGAACGTGGCGCTCCCGATGTCGTTGGCGGGGGTCCCGAGATCCGAACGCGGTCGTCGCTCATCCGACCTGCTGGAGCTGCTCGGCGTCGGCCGGTGCTCCGACCGGCGGCCCTCGGAGATATCGGGGGGTCAGCAGCAGCGCGTGGCGATCGCCGTGGCGCTCGCCAACTCACCGGAGGTCGTGCTGGCCGACGAGCCGACCGGGGAGCTCGACTCGGCCACGTCGGCCGAGGTGTTCGCGGCCTTCCGCGACGTCAACCGGGAGCTGGGCGTGACGGTCCTGGTCGTGACGCACGACCAGAGCGTGTCCAGCCAGGTGCGGCGCACGATCGGCATCCGTGACGGCCGCACGTCCTCGGAGGTGCTGCGCAGGACCGTGGTGGACGAGCAGGGGACGGAGTCCCACGTGGCCGAGGAGTACGCGGTGCTCGACGCCGCGGGGCGGCTCCAGCTCCCGAGGGAGTTCGTGGACGCGCTCGAGCTGCGGCGCAGGGTCCGGCTCGACCTGGAGACCGACCACATCGAGGTGCGGCCGTCGGACCAGCAGCCCACGGTCGTGGAGCAGGGCCGATGAGACGGCGCGATCCGGGACGGCTCTCGCCGGAGAACGGCCGGCCGTGGACGTCGTCACCCGACGGTGCCGGGCCGCTGCTCGGCGCACAGAACCTGTCCCGCCGGTTCGGGGTGGGGGAGACCGCCGTCCAGGCGCTCCGCGACGTCACGGTGGTGGTCCCCCGCGGACAGCTGCTGGTGGTCCGCGGACGGTCGGGGTCGGGCAAGACGACGCTGTTGAACTGCCTCGGCGGCCTGGAGTCGCCGGACACCGGACACGTGCTGCTCGACGGCCAGGACCTTGCCGCGATGTCGGCCGAGGAGCTGGTGCAGCTGCGACGGCACCGCATCGGCTTCGTCTTCCAGTCCTTCGGCCTGCTGCCCATCCTGTCGGCGGCCGAGAACGTGGGCGTTCCGATGCGGCTGGTGGGAACGCCTGCGGCGCGACGGGAACAGCGCGTGGCCGAGCTGCTGTCACTGGTGGGACTCTCCGGACACCTGCACCAACGGCCGGCCGAGCTCTCCGGGGGCCAGCAGCAGCGCGTGGCCATCGCGCGGGCCCTGGCCAACGAGCCCGAGCTGCTGATCGCCGACGAGCCGACGGGGCAGCTCGACTCCCTCACCGGCCGGGCGGTGATGGAGCTGCTGAGGCGGCTCGTCGACGAGCAGCGCGTCACCGTCGTCGTCGCGACCCACGACCCGGTGCTCATGGACCTGGCCGACCGGGTGGTCGAGATGGGCGACGGTCTCGTCGTCCACGACAGCGCCGCGGAGCCGGGCGCGGGGAGGCACCGGGCCCCCGCCTGACCACGCGTCCCACGATCCGGCGCCAGGCGCTACCCCGCTCCCGCTCCGTGGCAGGATCGGTGACTGTCACTGGTCCGACCAGACGCAGGAGCACCCATGCCCATCGCCACGCCCGAGGTCTACGCGCAGATGCTCGACCGCGCGAAGGAGAAGTCCTTCGCCTACCCGGCCATCAACGTGACCAGCTCGCAGACCCTCAACGCCGCCATCAAGGGCTTCGCCGACGCGGGCAGCGACGGCATCGTCCAGGTGTCCACCGGAGGAGCCGAGTACCTCTCCGGGCCGAGCATCAAGGACATGGTCACCGGCTCGGTCGCCCTCGCGGAGTACGCGCACGTCGTCGCAAGGAGCTACGACGTCAACATCGCACTCCACACCGACCACTGCCCGAAGGACAAGCTCGACGGCTTCGTCCGCCCGCTGCTCGCGATCAGCGCCGAGCGCGTGGCCGCGGGCGGCACCCCGCTGTTCCAGTCGCACATGTGGGACGGCTCCGCCGTGCCGCTCGACGAGAACCTCGTGGTCGCCCGCGAGCTGCTCGAGAAGTGCGCCGCCGCCAACGTGGTCCTCGAGATCGAGGTGGGGGTCGTCGGTGGCGAGGAGGACGGCGTCGCCAACGAGATCAACGAGCAGCTGTACACGACGCCGCAGGACGCGATCGACACCGTGAAGGCGCTCGGCGCCGGCGAGAACGGGCGGTACCTCGCGGCCCTCACCTTCGGCAACGTGCACGGCGTCTACAAGCCGGGCAACGTGAAGCTGCGCCCGGAGATCCTCCAGCAGGCGCAGGCCGCGGCGGCGAAGGAGCTGGGCCTCGACGAGGGCGCCAAGCCGTTCGCGCTCGTCTTCCACGGCGGGTCGGGTTCCACCGCGGAGGAGATCGGTGCCGCCGTCGACTACGGCGTCGTGAAGATGAACATCGACACCGACACGCAGTACGCGTTCACCCGCCCCGTGGTCGACCACATGTTCACGAACTACGCGGGCGTGCTGAAGATCGACGGCGAGGTCGGCAACAAGAAGCAGTACGACCCGCGCGCGTGGGGCAAGGCGGCCGAGGCCGGTCTGGCCGCCCGCGTGGTGGAGGCGTGCGAGAACCTGCGGGCCGCGGGCCAGAAGCTCTGACGTCGGGGCACGCGGCCCCGGGACCGCTCGGCTAGCAGCCCGCCTCGGTGAAGACGCACAGCTGCGAGGCGATCGCGTCCGGGGTCGCGCGCAGCTCGGCAATGGCCGCGGGCGCCGGCTCGTCCCCCTGGACCGGGGCCACGAACTCGCCGCCGACGGTCGTCATCACGACGGCGCGCCCCTGCCGGACGGCCATCAGGTACGCCGACGCCGCGGTGCTCCCGGGGGCGTCGAGGTACTCGTACGCCAGGGCGTGGACGAAGCCGTCGCCCCAGTCCCCCTCGACGGGGGTGATCGAGGAGCGTGTCGGCCCGTCGGCGTCACTCGTCGGGCAGGGTGCGCCGGCCGCGCGGAGCTCGCCCATGAAGGCCTCGGCGTCCGACGTCGTCCGGAACACCACGAGGGTCTCGCTCGTCGAGTACTCCGGGCCCGTCCGCAGCAGGTTCCGTACGTCGCCGGCACGCTCGAAGGACGGGTAGGCGGCCGTGCGCGTCGAGCACGGCTGGTACTCCCAGTCCGTCTCCTCCCAGGCGCTGAAGTCGCCGTCTGCAGGCTCACCCTCGTGCGGCAGCCGCAGGTCGGCGGGGATCGTCGTGGGCCCGGGAACGGGCGCCGCGGTCGTGGTGCTGGTCGTGGACGAGGCGGTGGTGGTGGGCGAGGCGGTCGTGGTCGTCGGGGCCGCGCTGGTGGTAGGCGTCGTCTCCGGTGAGGTCGCCGGAGTCGTCGGCGAGGTCGCGACGTCGTCCTCGCCGCCGGAGAGCGCCAGGGCGACCCCCACCGCGACGGCCACGAGCACTCGCCAGGACCACAGCGAGGGCGATCAGCATCCTGCGACGGCGCCGCGCGGCCTCGTCCGGGGTGGTCGGCCCCTCGACGGGCACGTCGTCGGGCGTCGGGCGGTCGGACATGCGTTCTCCCCGTGGTGGTGGACCGGCGACCTCGGCCGGCGGGCCAAGTCTGGCGCACGCGACGCCGGCCGCCGCGCAGGGGCGCCCGGGTCGTCGCGTCGTCCGGCGATCGGTCAGACTGCCCGCATGACTCACGACAACCTGCTCGGCGGGCCGCCCCCCACCCGCCTGCCCGAGGGCCCGGAGGCCGCCGTCGCGTCGATGCTCTCCGGCGGCCGGGACGCCGCCCAGGCGGCCGCCGGCCATCCGGCCGCCAGCCTGGCCTGGGCCGTCCTCGCCGACGAGGCCTGGGAGCGCCGCTCCGTCATCGAGTCCTACGCGTACGCCCGGGTCGGCTACCACCGCGGGCTCGACGCCCTGCGCCGGTCGGGGTGGAAGGGTCACGGGCCCGTGCCGTGGGACCACGTCCCCAACCAGGGCTTCCTGCGGGCGCTGTTCGCGCTCGGCCGGGCGGCCGCCGCGATCGGTGAGGAGGATGAGGCGGCGCGCTGCCGATCGTTCCTCGACGACTGCGACCCCGCGGCGGCGCGCGCCCTGTCCTAGCCCGCGTCCGGGTCCCCTGGGGGGTCGTCCGCCGGTCCGGTGACCAGCTGCCAGGCAGCGGGAAGAACGCGCCACGACCTGCGCGTCACGGGGTCGCTCACCTCGCCGTCGGCGTTGCAGCGGAACGGTTCTCCGTCCAAGGACTCGACCAGCAGCTCCTTGCCGCGACCGGTGACGGTGTCGGCGCGGTCGACGTGCGTCCCCCCGCGGATCGAGGCTGCGTAGCCCACGCGTGCCAGCGGGCCGGTCGCCGTGGACACCGTGACGTCGACCTGCCCGTCGAACGGGTCGGCGTGCGGCGACAGCGGCGCACCGCCTCCCACGCTCGTCCCGACGCCCAGGGCGACCAGGAGGGTCGGCGGGTCGCCGTCGTGCAGCACCTTGCCGTCGAGTGTCACGCGAAGGGCCCAACCCGGGCTGGTGGCGCCGGCGGCCACTGCCCCCAGGGGGTAGGCGACCTTGCCGAGGCCGACGTGCCCGAGCGCGTGCTTGGCACCCTCCGCCTTGGCGCCGGCCTCGGCCCCCACGCCGACGTGCACGGCGTTGACGACGACGACGCCCGCGTCGTCAAGCAGCACCTCGAGGTCGCGGACGCGCCCGGTCATCGCGATCTCGGCCGCACGCGCCGGGTCGTCGAGCGGCAGGTTGAGGCTCCGCGCGAGGTCGTTGCCCGTCCCCATCGGCACGAGCGCCACCGGCCCGACGTCCCGCATCCGACCGGTGCGGTGCAGCACCTGCGCGACGGCGTGCACGGTGCCATCGCCCCCCATCACGACCACGCGCCGGCCGTCGGCACGAGCGAGGGCAGCAGTCAGGTCGTCGACGCCCGACGAGCAGACCAGCTCCACCTCGCCCATCGCCCGCAGCACCTCGAGTGCAGCCTCCTGCGCATCCTGCTGGCTGCTGCCGGCCTGGTCGTTCGCCAGGACGAGGACCCGCTGGTGCGTCGTCGTCACGCGGACCTCCTGGGGCGGTGGGAGTCGCACGAGCGTGGCCCACGCCGGGCCGGTAGTCTCGCGGACGTCCAAGCTCCACCGCAGGCGCAGCCGCGGACTCAACCGGAAGCAGGTGCGCTGGTGCCAGCGATCGTCGTGGTCGGCGCCCAGTGGGGTGACGAGGGCAAGGGCAAGGCGACCGACGCGCTCGGGGCGCGGGTCGACTACGTGGTGAAGTACAACGGCGGCAACAACGCCGGTCACACCGTCGTCGTCGACGACCAGAAGTACGCGCTGCACCTGCTCCCCTCCGGCATCCTCACCCCGGGCTGCACGCCCGGTCATCGGCAACGGTGTCGTCGTCGACCTCGGCGTGCTGTTCGAGGAGATCGACGGCCTCGAGGCGCGCGGGGTGGACACGTCCAAGCTGCTGGTCTCGGCCAACGCGCACGTCATCGCGCCGTACAACTGCACGCTCGACAAGGTCACCGAGCGGTTCCTCGGCAAGCGCAAGATCGGCACCACCGGCCGCGGCATCGGCCCCACGTACGCCGACAAGATCAACCGCGTGGGCGTCCGCGTCCAGGACCTCTTCGACGAGTCGATCCTGCGGCAGAAGGTCGAGGGCGCCCTGGAGCAGAAGAACCACCTGCTGGTCAAGGTCTACAACCGCCGCGCGATCACCGTGGACGAGGTCGTCGACGAGCTCCTCTCGCACGCCGCGCGGCTGCGAGCCGATGGTCGCCGACACCGGGCTGGTGCTGAACCAGGCGCTCGACCGCGACGAGACGGTGCTGTTCGAGGGCGGGCAGGCGACGCTGCTCGACGTCGACCACGGCACCTACCCGTTCGTCACCTCGTCGAACGCGACGGCGGCCGGCGCCTGCACCGGGCTCGGGCGTGCCGCCGTCACGGCTCGACCGCGTCGATCGGCATCATCAAGGCCTACACGACCCGGGTCGGCGAGGGGCCGTTCCCGACCGAGCTGGACGACGCGTCGGGCGAGTTCCTGCGCACCACCGGCGGCGAGTTCGGCACCACCACCGGGCCGCCCCCGCCGCTGCGGCTGGTTCGACGCCGTCATCGGCCGCTACGCCCAGCGGGTCAACGGCCTCACCGACACGGTCCTCACGAAGCTCGACGTGCTCTCGGGCCTGGAGACGGTGCCCGTGTGCGTCGCGTACGACGTCGACGGCGTGCGTCGCGACGAGATGCCCGTGTCGCCAGACCGACTTCCACCACGCGAAGCCGATCTACGAGGAGCTGCCCGGGCTGGACGCGAGGACATCTCCGGCGCCCGCACCTTCGACGACCTGCCGGCCGCGCGCCCAGAGCTACGTGCTCGCGCTCGAGGAGATGATCGGTGGCCGGATCTCGGCCATCGGCGTCGGCCCGGACCGCGAGGCGACGATCGTCAGGCACGACCTGCTCGGGGGCTGACCCTGCGCCTTCTCTCGAACGGGGACCAGGGTCGCAGTGGTCGACCGGTCAGTCGGCGAGGCGCGAGGTCATCAGCGACTTGCACACCCGCAGGTCCGTCTCCGAGTAGCCGGCCCACCGCGGGTCGAGCGGCACCGAGCGCAGGTCCTCTGCCGGCTTCGAGCCGTTCTTCTCGGCCGTCACGTGCCACCCGGCCTCCTCGTGCAGGGCGCGGTAGTCGTTGACGCGCAGGCGGTTCTGGTAGTGCAGTCGGTTGTTGTACCGCCGCCACGCCCTGTCGCTGAAGCGGAGGAAGTTGTAGACGGTGATCCGTCCGTCGAAGCCCGCGTAGTGGTCGGCCAGGTCGATGAAGTGCTGCATCACGGCATCGGCCCGCGCCACCCGGTGGAACTCGACGAGGATCTCGCCCAGCACCTCGGGCGGGATGTGCTCGAGGGTGTTGTTGGACGTGAAGAGGTGCACCGCGCCGTTGCCGAGCGGCAGCGTCCGTGCGTCCCCCACGATCGTCCGGACGCCCATCGCCGCCAGGAGCTCGTGGCCGTCGCGGTCGCCCGGTGCGTCGACGACCTCGCGCAGGCGGTCGAGCCGCTCCGGGCGCAGGCCCTCGAGCCGCCCGGCGGCGTGCTGAGACAGGTACCGCCGCGCGGTGTCGAGCACGCGGCCGCGGTCGACGAGGTCGGTCACGTCGACGCTCAGGACCTCCCCGGCCCCGCTGAGCCAGAGCCCGACGGGTACGACCGGGTACCAGCCGGTGCCGAGGTCGAGGACCGTCGGCCCGGACCCGCCCGCGTCGATCCGGCGGATCAGCTCCGCATGGGGCGTCACGTGGCGGAACTTCTGGAGGAAGTACGCGTCGTCGATCCGCAGCGAGCGGGTCACGTGGCGCTGGAACAGCAGGTTGGCCCGCTGCGGCCGCGGCAGCAGGGAGAGCGCCCCCTGGACGGCGGCCTTGACGATCCAGCGGGGCATGCGGCGAAGGCTATCCCCGTGGGTCGCGGGGGCTGACCTGACGGCCCCCCTGGGTCGAACGGGAGGAGCGTCTAGGGTGTGCGTCCGTGAAGGTCCTGGTGATCGGTTCCGGTGCGCGAGAGCACGCCCTCGTCCGGGCCCTGTCGCTCGACCCGGGCGTGCAGACCGTGGTCGCGGCGCCCGGCAACCCAGGGATGGCCGCCCTCGCCGAGTGCCGTCCGGTCGACGCCGAGGACGGGGCCGCGGTCGCCGACCTGGCTGTCGAGGCCGGGGTCGACCTCGTCGTCGTGGGTCCTGAGGCGCCGCTGGTCGCCGGCGTCGCCGACGCCGTGCGCGACCGGGGCATCGCCTGTTTCGGTCCCGGCCGCGAGGCCGCCCGCCTCGAGGGCAGCAAGGCCTACGCGAAGCAGGTGATGGCCGCCGCCGAGGTTCCGACGGCGATGGCCCACGTCTGCACGACCGTCGAGGAGGTCGCCGCGGCGCTGGACGCCTTCGGCGCTCCCCACGTGGTCAAGGACGACGGCCTCGCCGCGGGCAAGGGCGTCGTCGTCACCGACGACCGCGATGTCGCCCTGGACCACGCACGAGCCTGCCTGGCGAAGCCCGGGTCGGCGGTGGTCGTGGAGGAGTTCCTCGACGGACCCGAGGTGTCGCTGTTCTGCGTCAGCGACGGCGTGGACGTCGTGCCGCTGGCTCCGGCCCAGGACTTCAAGCGTCTCGCGGACGGGGACGAGGGTCCCAACACCGGTGGCATGGGCGCGTACTCGCCGTTGCCGTGGGCGGACCGCGACGCGCCCGACCTCACCGAGCAGGTGCTCGAGCGCGTAGCCCGACCCGTCGTGCTCGAGATGGCCCGCCGCGGAACGCCGTTCACCGGCCTGCTCTACTGCGGCCTGGCCCTGACCTCGCGGGGACTGCGCGTGGTGGAGTTCAACGTCCGCTTCGGCGACCCCGAGACGCAGGTCGTGCTGGCACGGCTGCGCACCCCGCTGGGCGCGTTGCTGCACGCCGCCGCCACGGGGGGTCTGGCCGACCTGCCCCCGCTGCACTGGCACGACGAGGCCGCCGTCACCGTCGTCGTGGCGTCGCCGGGCTACCCGGCGTCGCCGGCGACCGGTGGGGCGCTCACCGGGCTGGCCGCGGCCGAGGACGTCGACGGGGCGCACGTCCTGCACGCGGGCACGTCTCTCGACGAGGACGGCCGGCTCGTCAGCGCCGGTGGGCGGGTCCTCTCTGTCGTGGGGGTCGGCAGCGACCTCGAGGCCGCCCGCGCGGCCGCCTACGCGGGGATCGGCGAGATCTCCCTGGAGGGTGCCCAGTACCGCACCGACATCGCGGCCGGGCAGGGCTGACCGCGGTCCCTCGCGGCACCCGGCGCGACCGCGTGACCTGTGCGCCGCCTACTCGTTGGTAGGGCTCCCGGACGAAGGAGCCCGCATGCGCCACGCCATCACGCGACCGACGCCCCCGGCCGACCCGCGACGTGTCCTGATGGGCCTCGCCGTCGTCATGACCCTGGCGCTCGCGTCCCTCGCCGCCGCACAGCGGGCCGACGCGGCCCCGCCCGTCACGGACGTGAAGCCGACCGCGCTCGTCACGCTCGGTGACTCCTACATCTCGGGCGAGGCCGGACGGTGGAACGGCAACTCGGCCGTCCCCGTCGGCAGCCGGATGGGCACCGACCGGGCCTGGACCAGCGACGGCGTCGGTGGCTACGACCCGACGCGCGTCTACGGCACGACAGCGGGCGGGTGCCACCGCAGCGACGTGGCCCCGGCCCTGAGCAGCACCGTGCCGGTGGACGCCAGGATCAACGTCGCCTGCTCGGGCGCCCGCACGTCCAACATCTTCCGGACCAGCTCGGGTGGCACCGGCCAGCGTGGTGAGCTCCCCCAGGCCGACCAGCTGGCGGAGGTCGGCACCACCCACGACGTCGAGCTGGTCGTGCTCTCGATCGGCGGCAACGACCTCGGGTTCGCCGACATCATCACCTCGTGCGTCGCGGCCTACGCCTCCGTGGCCACGCGGTGCGAGCCGGAGCAGCAGGCGAAGGTCGACGCCGCGATGCCCGCCGCCATGGCCGGCGTGGCGAAGGCGGTGGACGAGATCCGCGCGGCGCTGTCCTCGTCCGGACAGGAGCCGGACAGCTACCGTCTGGTGCTGCAGTCGTACCCGTCCCCGATCCCGCGCGGTGACGACAACCGCTATGCCGAGTTCGGCGGCGGTCGTCTCGGCGTGGGCGGCTGCCCGTTCACGAACTCCGACTCGGACTGGGCGCGCGACGGGCTCGTCCCGCAGATCTCGTCGAACCTGCAGGCCGTGGCCTCCGCGAAGGGTGTCGACTTCCTCGACCTGTCGGACGCCTTCTCCGGGCGCGAGGCCTGCGCCGACACGTCGACCCAGTCCACGGGCACGCCCGACGGTGCGACGAACGAGTGGGCCCGGTTCCTCGACACCAACGTGCAGGGTATGACCCAGGAGTCGCTGCACCCCAACGCCTACGGGCAGCAGGCGATGGGACGGTGCTACTCGTTGATGGCAGCCGTTCCCGGGTCTGCGCGGTGCGTGAACACCCCCGGCGCCGGCCCGTCGGAGATGGTTCTCGTCCCCTGATCCGCGCCTGATCCCCCCTCGGCCGGGGTAGTGACGAATCACGCAAATCGGACTAATGTCGCGATCACCACGACCACGGCTCGGGGGGATCACGATGGCGATCGCGCGAAGAGGCTCGGCACTGTTCGGTTCTGCGGCTGCAGTCGCGTTCGTTGTGGCGGGGACACTGGCTCCCGCGCAGGCCGCCTCGACCAGCTACGTCGCGATGGGGGACTCGTACTCCTCCGGCACGGGGACGCGCAGCTACATCGACGACGGGACGTCGTGCCAGCGCTCGACCAAGGCCTACCCGTCCCTGATCTCCGCCAGCAAGGGGCTCAGCCTCAACTTCCGCGCGTGCTCGGGCGCAACGGTCGCGGACGTCACCTCTGCCCAGCTCTCCGCGCTCGGCTCGGGCACCGGCTACGTGACCATCTCGGTGGGAGGCAACGACGCAGGGTTCGCAGACGTGCTCACCGAGTGCGCTCAACCGGCGTGGATGAGCGACTGCAACGCGGCGATCGACGACGCGGAGTACGTGGTCGACTACGTGCTTCCGGCGCGCCTCAACACGCTCTACGGCAAGATCCGCTCGCGCGCAACGCAGGCCAAGGTCGTCGTGGTGGGCTACCCGCGCATCTTCATGGGCGAGGACTGCAACGCCGCCACGTGGTTCAGTCCCGCGGAGGAGGCGCGCCTGAACCAGATGGCTGACCGTCTCAACGCGATGACGAAGGCCCGCGCGACGAGCGCCGCGTTCACCTTCCGCGACCCGACGTGGGCGTTCACCGGCCACGCGGTCTGCGATGACCCGGAGTGGATCAACGGCCTGTCCAACCCGATCTCGGAGTCGTACCACCCGAACGTCGCGGGCCACCAGGGGTACGCGGGCGTGGTCGGCCCTGCCATCCCGGCAGCGGCGAAGGCGTCGGCACAGTCCGAGGGACTGCAGGCCGAAGCGCTGGCCGACCAGCAGCGCCGGTACGCCCCACTCGACCGGACGATCACGCCCGAGACCGTGACGGCCCCCGACCTCCACAGCGAGGAGGCGCTGGCCGCGGCGGAGCGGGCCGGCGTCGACGTGGACGACCCGCAGAGCGTCGCCGCGGCGGATCGGAGGTACGAGGCTGCCCAGCTGGCCGCTCGCGGCGACTGACGGGGAGGCTCAGCCCCGCGCGGCGATGCGCGCCCGCACCTCGGGTCGCCGCAGCGGCGGAAGCGTCGGAGGGGGCTGGCGGCGCTCCGGCAGGTCGTCCAGCAGCTCGACCGTGGCCGCGGCGACCGCGTCGACGGCCCGGTCGACCGCTGCCTGGACGCGCGGCGAGACCGAGGACAACCCACCGACCTTGCGGACGTACTGCAGGGCGGCCGCCCGGATCTCCTCGTCCGTCGCCTCGGGTTCGAGCCCGCGCAGGGCGGTGATGTTGCGGCACACGGCCGTCCCTCTTCTCTCCTCGACTGGTCACGAATGGGGCGACACGCTCGGCGTGTCGCGCCACGTGTGACCAGTCAAGGTCGCGGGGACGTGCGGGCGCAAGGGCAGATCCGGGAGCGGCAGCTCGACGGCCTGCCACCGGCGGTCCCCAGCGGCGCGGTCGGTGAGCGAGGCGCGCTCCCGGGCGGCGCGGACGCGGGACGCCATCCGCTCCTGCTGGGCCAGGTCGGTGGCCGTGCACCGCACCACGGTGAGCCCGAGCCGCTCGAGCCGCTCCTGGCGTGCGTGGTCCCTGGCTCGGGCGTCGGCGCCGGCGTGCGGGGAACCGTCGTACTCGCCGACCAGCCCGGTATCCATGTCCAGCAGGTCAACCTCGGCCACGACCGCGCCGCCGGGACCGATCAGCGTGGCGTTCACCAGCGGCGTCGGGATGCCCGCGCCCAGCACCCAGAGCAGCCGCCACGCCGTCTCCGGGGACGAACGGACGCGGCCACGCGCCAGCGCCGCGGCGGCCCGAACGAGACGCACCCCCCGCCACCGCCGCCGCTCGTCGGCGTAGGCCCGCACCTCGTCGACCATCACGCCGTGACGCGCCAGGACGTCCAGGTACGTGACCGCCAATCCGAGCGTCCGAGTCGTGCGGGCGAGGTCGAAGGCCGTCCGCAGGGGAGAGGTGACGCGGACACCGCCCGCGTCCGGCAGCAGCATGACGTCACCCTCGTCGAGCCGGCTGCGGAAGGCCCGGAGCCCGTCACGCCGGACGCGTCGCTCGAACGGCATGCAGACCAGCCCGTCGAGAGGGTCGCCGCCTGACGTCGTCCCGTCGATCCAGTCGACGCCCAGCAGGTGCGCCGCTCCCCACCCACCCAGGGCGCCGTCGGGCGGCACCACCGAGGCGTCCTGCAGCGCTCGCTGCCGGGAGGTGGTCGGGTCGGCGCCGGCCCACACGTGCCGGCCGTGGTGCCCGGGTCGGGCCAGCACCCGGCGCACCTCGTGCCGTGACACCCCGGCGCCCTGCCAGGCCGCGAGCGGATGGGAGCCGTCCACCAGGGCCTCGAGCTCGTCGCGCACCGCAGGAGGGTGCCCCAGAGCACCGTGGGCTCGGGCCGCTCGGTGGCCGACCTGTGGACAACCCCCCTGAGTGGTCACATCTGGCGCGACACGCGCGGCATGTCGCACCACATGTGACCACTCGGGGGGGTGGGGAGGGGCGGGGCCTCAGCCCTGCACGAAGCCCGCGAGGTCCTTCGACTGCTGGAGCCGTGCCACCTCGTTGACGTACATCATGTGTCCGGCCTCGTAGTAGGCCACCTCGATGTTGGCGCGCAGCTCGGCGGGCACCTTCAGGTGCGCCAGCGTGTGCTCCGTCGCCGCGTACGGGGTGGCGCCGTCGTGGAAGCCGCAGGCGACGTGGACGCGCAGGTGCGGGTTGGCGCGCATCGCCGTCGACAGCTTGCCGGTCACCGAGACCGCGCGGTCCTCGAACTCCTTGTACGACCACGGCCGCACCTTGTCCGTGAGGATCTCGTAGGGCAGGTCGGACGCGTACCCCAGCTCGGTGCGGACGTAGTGGTTGAGGGCAGCCGCGTAGGGGCCGTGGATCGCCCAGTACGAGGGGTCCTGCTCGAAGTGCTCGGAGCCGCCGTCCGGGTTCCAGCCGGCGAACCGCCCGTCGAGCCGTCCGACGACGCGGCCCTTGTCGCGCAGGAGCTCGGTGAAGAAGCGGATGTGCTCGATGCGGAGGTCGACCCGGTCCACGTACTCGCGAGACAGCCCGGTGAGCCGCGCGACCGTGGCCACGGCCTCCTCGCGCTCCGACTCCGTCAGCCGGTGCCCACGTGAGAGGGCCCAGGGATAGTCGCGCGCTGCGTACTCCTCCGCCTCCGCGAGCACGTCGGTCAGCTCGCGGTCGCCGTGCAGGCCGTGGTGGTGGGCGATCGCGGCGTACGTGGGCAGGAACAGCGCGTAGGGCGCGTCGTTGCCCTCGGTGAACCGGATCGTGGCCATGTCGAGCACCATCGAGATCAGCATCAGCCCGTTCAGGTACATGCCGTACCGCGTCTGGAGGTGCTCGGCCAAGGCGGCGGCGCGCAAGGTGCCGTACGACTCGCCGGCCAGGAACTTGGGGCTCATCCACCGGCCGTTCCGGGTGGTCCAGAGCCTGATCACCTCGCCGACGGACTCGAGATCGCCTGTGTACCCGTGGAACTCGCCGGCCTTGCCGCCCTCGACCGCCCGTGAGAAGCCCGTCGAGACCGGGTCGATGAACACGAGGTCCGTGTGCACCAGCAAGGACTGCGGGTTGTCCACGAGGTCGTAGGGCGGTGGCAGCAGCTCGCCGGCGTCACCCATCACGACCCGGCGCGGTCCGAGCAGCCCGAGGTGCAGCCAGACCGACGACGAACCCGGCCCGCCGTTGAAGCAGAAGGTGACCGGACGGGAGGGGTCCCCGGCGCCGGCCGGCGTCTCCGCTGCGCCGGCCGCCGCGGTCACCGCGCGCCTGGACGTCGCAGCCGAGGAGCCGCCCTTCGAGCCGGCCGCCCCGCCCCGCGCGGGCGCAGCGGTCGTGCCCCCGTCGAGCGTGTAGGCGGTGACGAAGACCTCCGCCTTGGCCTTGTGCCCCTCGAACTCGCCGTCGGTGGTGACCTCCTGCCGGAGGACGACGCGCCCGCTCGTGGCCGTGTACCGCAGAGTGCGGCGACCCACCCTCAGCGTGTGCTGCGTGGTGACCAGGTCGTCGGTGGCCTCCGGGTGTGGCGACGGCTCGGAGTCGGCGGACTCCTTGGTCTCGGGGGAACGGGGGGAGCGCTTGGCGTCAGGACTCACCCGACCGACACTAACCGCCCATACCTCTCAGGTTCTTGGCCGGTCGCTCCCAGGTTCTTGCCAGGGTCCGGAGGGAGGGTGGTTCGGACATCGACCGGTTCACCCATCACGGACGGGATGCACATCGTGAGCAACGAGACCATGACCAGCGAGCGGCTGATGACGCCTGGCGAGGTGGCGGACCTGTTCCGGGTGAGCCCGAAGACGGTTGCGCGGTGGGCCAGCGCGGGCAAGATCACGGCGGTCCGGACGCTGGGCGGTCACCGTCGCTACCGCCAGGAGGAGGCTCGGGCGCTCCTCGAGCACTCCACCCACCAGGCGACCCACCTCGTGCACCTCGGCGACTGACCGTCCGGCCCGGCGACGCGCCCCTCTGCCAGACTCTCGCGCGTGAACGCGCCACTGACACTGCCCGGCTGGGTGCACACCTACTCGGGCAAGGTCCGCGACCTGTACGCGTCGGCCCAGGACCCCCAGCTGGTGCTGGTGGTGGCCAGCGACCGGGTCAGTGCCTACGACCACGTCCTGGCGACCCCGATCCCCGACAAGGGGGCGGTGCTCACCGCCCTCAGCCTCTGGTGGTTCGAGAGGCTGGAGCACGAGGTGGCCGGGCCCGGGGGTGAGGCCCTGCGACACCACGTCGTCTCGACCGAGGTCCCCCAGCAGGTGACGGGCAGGGCGATGGTCTGCCGCCGTCTGGCGATGGACCCGGTCGAGTGCGTGGCCCGCCGCTACCTCACCGGGTCGGGTCTGGCCGACTACCGCGCGACGGGTGCCGTGTGCGGGGTGGGGCTGCCGCCAGGCCTCGTCGACGGGTCACGGCTGGAGGCCCCGATCTTCACGCCGGCGACGAAGGCGTCGCTGGGGGAGCACGACGAGAACGTCGACTACGAGTCGGTCGTCGCGACGGTCGGCCCGGAACGGGCGGCCGCGCTGCGCGGCTGGACCATGGCCGTCTACGGGGTGGCGGAGCGCATCGCGCGGGAGGCCGGGATCCTGCTGGCCGACACGAAGCTCGAGTTCGGCACGGACCCCGTGTCGGGCGCCCTCACGCTCGGCGACGAGGTGCTGACCCCCGACTCGTCGCGCTTCTGGCCTGCCGAGAGCTGGCAGCCCGGCCGCCCCCAGCCCAGCTTCGACAAGCAGTACGTGCGGGACTGGCTGACGAGCCCGGCGTCCGGCTGGGACCGTGCGGGTGACCAGCCCCCGCCGCCCCTGCCCGACGACGTCGTCGAGCGGACGCGGGAGCGCTACCTGGAGGCCTACCGCCGGCTGACCGGGACCGGGTTCGACGTCTGACGCCAAGCGGTGCCCGCCGGGCTGCTCAGACTGCGGACGACGTCCGGACGGTGAGCTCGAACACCGGGATCACCCGGCCGGTGTTGCGCTCGTAGCCGGCGAAACCCTTGTAGGTGCGCACCATCTCGGCGTAGCCGGCGTCACGCTCGGCGCCGCGCAGCTCGCGGACGTCGGCGACCGTGACCGTGCCCTCGACCTCGAGTCCGACCGTCTCGTCGCGCTCGGCGTGGGCCCGCAGGTTGAGGGCCCACGCAGGGTTCTTCTCGCTGCCGCCGCGGGAGCCCGCGACCACGAAGCGCTCCTGCCCGTCCCTCGTCACCCGTGACGCCACCAGCGGGACCCGTCGCGGTTCCCCGCTCTTGCGTCCCCTCACGTGGAGCCAGACGGTCTCGGCGCCCCCCAGCCGGCGCCCGAGGCGTCCGCCGCTCAGACGATCGAGCAGCCGGTGGCCGTTGGTCAGCAGCCACACGCCGACGGTCACGCCGCTGTCGTAGGTCTTCGTTCCCATGGTCGGAGCCTAGACCGGGCGGACCCGAAGGGGTCGCGTTCACGGCATTCGACGGTTTCGTCGGACAACGGGTGGGAACTGCCCCTCGTCAGCGGCCCCGGTGGTCCCTAGCCTCAGGAGCATGGGAGCCAGCCCGCCTCCCCGGTCGCCCGACCAGCTGCGACCGTTGCTGCTGGCTGTCGACGTCCGCCCGGAGATGCTCGACCGGATCGAGGGTGAGCTCCAGCGGGGCTTCGGCAGTGGGTACCGCGTCCGCGGCGAGGGCACGGCCGAGGAGGCGCTGCGCAGCCTCGACCTCGCGCACGACCAGTCCCAGCCCGTCGCACTGGTGCTGGTCGACCACGCGCTGCCGGACGACGCGCGCCGGGCTCTGCTGGCCGGCGCGCGGTCGCTCCACCCCGACGCGCGGCGGGCGCTGCTGGTCGAGTGGGGCGCGTGGGCCGACCGCGGCATCGCGGCGGCCATCCTGCAGGCGATGGCCGTGGGGGACATCAACTACTACGTCCTGAAGCCGTGGCAGTCCGGGGACGAGCTCTTCCACCGCGTCGTGGCCGAGTTCGTGCAGGAGTGGTCGCGCAGCGAGGTCTCCAACGAGCGCGAGACCGTCGTGGTCGCCCACCAGCACTCGGCCCGCGCCCACGCGATCGCGAGCCTCCTCAGCCGCAACGGCATCCCGTACGCCTTCCGTGCCAGGGGCTCGCCCGAGGCCGAGCGGGTCACGCAGGCCATCGAGGCGCACGGCGGGGACACCGCCGGTGCGGAGGTGGTGGTGTGGATGCCGGCCACCGGTGGCGCGGTGCTGCTGGACCCCACGGACGTCGAGGTCGCTGAGGCGTGGGGGATCCGGACGTCGCTCGGACCTGACGAGCGCGACTTCGACCTGCTCGTCGTGGGAGCGGGCCCGGCGGGGCTCGCGGCCGCCGTCTACGCGGCGTCGGAGGGCCTGCGGACGCTGGTGGTCGAACGGGAGTCGATCGGCGGCCAGGCCGGGTCGAGCTCGCTGATCCGCAACTACCTGGGCTTCTCCCGCGGCATCAGCGGTGCCGAGCTCGCGCAGCGTGCCTACCAGCAGGCCTGGGTCTTCGGTGCCCGCCTGGTCCTGATGCGCGAGGTCACTCGGCTCGCACCCGCCGGCGACGGCCACGTCGCGACGATCGCCGACGTGGGGGACGTGAGGGCGCGCACGGTCGTGCTCGCCACGGGGGTGTCGTACCGCAGGCTCGGCGTCCCGGAGGTCGAGGCGTTCACGGGAGCGGGAGTCTTCTACGGCGCCAACGTCTCCCAGGCGCATGCGCTCAAGGGACTGCACGCGGTCGTCGTCGGGGGCGGCAACTCGGCCGGCCAGGCGGTCCTGCACCTGGACCGGTACTGCCAGCAGGTCACGCTCGTGGTCCGCGGCGACGACCTGGCGGAGAGCATGTCGAGCTACCTCGTCGACGCGATCGCGGCCACGTCCATCGCGGTGCGGGCGTCGGCCGAGGTGGTCGGTGCGACCGGAGACGGCCGGTTGGAGCAGGTCACGATCCGGAGCCGCTCGACGTCCGAGGAGGGTCCCGTGCGTGCCGACGCCCTGTTCGTGATGATCGGCGCCCAGCCGCGCACGAGCTGGCTGCCCGACGAGATCGCCAGGGACCGTTTCGGTTTCGTCCTCGCGGGACACGACGCCGCCGACTCCGACCGCTGGGGACGGCCGGAGCGGCCGCAGCCCTACGAATCGACCGTGCCAGGCGTCTTCGCGGTCGGTGACGTGCGGTGCGGCTCGGTGAAGCGAGTCGCCTCGGCCGTGGGCGAGGGATCCGTGGTGGTGTCGCAGGTGCATGCGTTCCTCGGTGCGGGCCATGGCTGAGACGGCCGTCAAGGCGCGGTTGGTGTACTCGCGGACGATGCTCGTCGCGTCGGCCGTGGTGCTGGTGCTGCCGGTGGTGGGCTTCGGGCTCCTGCTCGCGTCGCCCCGTCACGACGTCGTGTGGGAGCACCACCCGTCCCACTTCTGGCTCGTGCTGGCCACGGGTGCGCTGAGCGCCCTCCTGGCGTACGGCACGGGGGTGGCCGCCGTGCGCCGGGGTGACGCCAGGGTCCTCCTGGTGTCGCTCGCGTTCCTGTCGTCGGCGGGCTTCCTCGCACTTCACGCGCTCGCGACGCCCGGAGTCCTGCTGTCTTCACCGAACCCCGGGTTCGTGCTGGCTACCCCGGTCGGCCTCGCCATCGGGTCGCTCTTCGCGGTGGCCTCGGGCCTCGAGCTGTCGGGGGACAGGGGTGCCCGGGCCGTCCGCGTCGCCCGCGTGCTGCGGGTGGTGCTGCTCGCCGCGATGGCGGCCTGGGCTCTGCTGTCCCTGCTCCAGCTGCCACCCCTGCACCTCGCGGGGGTCGACGAGCGGGCCGCCGGTGTCCTCGCGGTCGTGGCCGCACCGGCGATCGCGCTGTACCTGGCCGCGGCCGGACGCTACGTGATGCTGTGGCTCGCGCGACCGTCCCTGATGCTCCTGTCCATGGCGGCCGCCTTCGTGCTGCTGGCTGAGGCCATGTTCGCGGTGGTGTTCGCCCGGAGCTGGCACCTCACCTGGTGGGAGTGGCACCTGCTCCTGCTCGCCGCGTTCGGCCTGGTCGCCGCCGGCGCCCGCGTGCAGTGGCACGAGGAGCGCTTCGCCGACCTCTACCTCCAGCAGACGAGGGAGGGCAGCCGCGACATGAGCGTGCTCTTCGCCGACCTGGTGGGCTTCACGACCTTCTCCGAGAACCACACGCCGGCCGAGGTGACGCGCATGCTCAACGCCTACTTCGAGGCGGCCGTCCCGCCGGTTGTCGGGCGCTACGGCGGGGACGTCGACCGCATCGTCGGCGACGCGCTGATGGTGACGTTCAACAAGCGGGGGGACCAGCCTGACCACGCGCACCGGGCCGCCGGGGCGGCGCTGGCGCTGCAGCGGGCGACGGCAGGGGTGGCGGGGACGCATCCTGGCTGGCCGCTCTTCCGGGTCGGCGTGAACAGCGGCCCCGTCTCGGTGAGCCTGCTCGGCACGGAGGGTGGCCGCACGCACACGATCATCGGCGACACCGTCAACACGGCCTCGCGCCTGGAGGGCAGGGCGCCCGGCGGCGGGGTGGCCATCGGGCAGGGGACGAAGGACCGGCTCCCGACCGCGGTGACGCGCTCACTCGGCCTCCTGGACCTGAAGGGCAAGGCCGACCCCGTGCCGGCGCACCTGCTGATCTCCCTGGACGCCACGCAGTCCAGCGACACCCACGCCGGCGGCTGACCGCCGGCCACCGAAGCAAGAGGAGGAGTGCCGATGCCCGACCCGACCCTCGACGAGCGTCTCGTGGACGCGACAGTCGCCACCCTGGAGATGTTCGGCGTCTACCTCGGACGCCGCCTCGGGCTCTACCGCGCCCTCCGCGACCTCGGCGACGCCACCCCGGCCGAGCTGGCCGGCCGGGCGGGCATCGCGGAGCGCTACGCCCGCGAGTGGCTCGAGCAGCAGTCAGTCGCAGGCTTCCTGGCGGTCGAGGGGGACTCCCCTGACGGGCAGTCCCGGCGCTACCGGCTGCCCGACGAGCACGTCGGCGCCCTGGTCGAACCGGAGGACGCCGCCCACGTCGCGCCCTTCGCCGACATGGTCGTCGGCGTCGCCCAGGTTCTCGACGACGTCGTCGAGGCGTACCGCACGGGCGGAGGCGTGCCGTACCTGCACTACGGCAGCACGTTCCGGGCCGGCCAGGGGGCGATCAACCGTCCGGCCTTCATGTCGGACCTGACCGGGTCCTGGCTGCCTGCGGCCGGTGACCTGCACGAACGCCTGTCGCGGCCGGGAGCGCGCATCGCGGACGTCGGGTGCGGACACGGCTGGTCGACCATCGCCCTGACGAGGGCCTACCCGGACGCAGACGTCACCGGCTACGACCTCGATGTCCCGTCGATCGCCGAGGCGCGTGAGAACGCCTCTGCCGCAGGGGTCGATGTGCGGTTCGTCGAGGCGGACGCGGGAACGCTCGGACAGGAGGGCCCCTTCGACGCCGTGCTCGTGATGGAGGCCCTGCACGACATGGCGCAGCCGGTGGAGGCCCTCGTGGCCTTCCGTTCGGCACTCGCCCCCGGTGGGTCCGTGGTCGTGGCCGACGAGAACGTGGCGGAGGAGTTCACGGCTCCCGGCGACACGATCGAGCGGATGATGTTCGGGTGGAGCATCGCCCACTGCCTCCCCGCGGCGCTCGCCGAGAAGCCCTCGGAAGGGATCGGCACCGTGCTGCGCCCGGCGCGCGTGCGAGAGCTAGCCGCGCAGGCGGGCTTCGGCGCCGCCGAGGTCGTGGACGTCGACGCGGGCTTCTTCAGGATCTACCGGCTCCGTGAGCGGCAGGAGTAGGGCGGACCGGTCAGACGGACGTGCGGCCCGCTCCGGCGAGGTCGCGCAGGTCCCCGCTGCCGAGAGCCGTCAGCTGCCGGAGGTAGAGCGCGCGCCCTCGCGGTGACAGGAGCGCGTCGTGCACGGGGACGAGGGTCCGCGCGCCGACGGCCCGCGTGAACTCCACCGTCTCGGAGAAGGCGCACCACGGGGCGTTCACCGGGACGGCGAGCACGTCGACCCCCGACGGCGTCGCCTCGTAGGCGTCGCCCGGGTGCAGGAACGTGGGCTCACCGTCCACCCGCAGCAGCATGCCGACGTTGCCGATCCGGTCGATGTCGGCGTGGATCACCGCGTGCCGGCCTCCGACCCCCTCCACCGTCAGCCCGCCCACCTGGTGGGTCGCGCCAGCCTCCAGCGGCCGGGCGCGCCCGATGAGGTCAGCAGCCGCGGGCTCGGCGAGCACGACGGCCCCGGGGTTGGCGTCGAGCAGTGCGGGGACGTGGTCGGGGTCCAGGTGGTCCGGGTGCTGGTGGGTGACCAGCACCGCATCGAGGCCCGTGACCTCGTGCCACTCCGTGCTGAACGCGCCCGGGTCGACCAGGACGCGGACCCCGGCGGTCTCGACGAGCAGGCAGGCGTGGCCCAGGTGCGTCAGGTGCATGCCACCACGCTGGCACGACGGGCGGGCGGCTGCCACCGTCCGGACCCCTGGTCCCCGTGCGCCGGGGACCCGTCCGCGCCCGGTAGCCTTCGAGGGACCCCGACAGACCCCCACAGCCCCACGCCAGGAGCAACCACGATGGGACGCATCGTCGTCGACGTCATGCCCAAGCCGGAGATCCTCGACCCCCAGGGCAAGGCCATCGTCGGCGCGCTGCCCCGGCTCGGGTTCGCGTCCTTCACGGGCGTCCGGCAAGGCAAGCGCTTCGAGCTCGAGGTGGATGGTGACGTCACCGACGAGCACCTCACCGCGGCCCGCGAGGCCGCGACCAGGCTGCTCAGCAACCCCGTCATCGAGGACGTGGTGCGGGTCGAGGTGGCCGGTTGATGCGCGTCGGGGTCGTCACCTTCCCGGGCTCGCTCGACGACAAGGACGCCGCGCGCGCAGTGCGGCTCGCCGGCGGCGAGGCGGTCGGCCTCTGGCACGGTGACGAGGACCTGCACGGGGTGGACGCGGCGATCATCCCGGGCGGCTTCTCGTACGGCGACTACCTGCGCTGCGGGGCGATCGCACGCTTCGCGCCGGTGATGGGCCCCCTCGTCGAGGCGGCCCGCGCCGGCCTGCCCGTCCTCGGCATCTGCAACGGGTTCCAGATCCTCTGCGAGTCGCACCTGCTGCCCGGGGCCCTGATCCGCAACGACCACCGCACCTTCGTGTGCCGCGACCAGCGGCTGACGATCGAGAACGCGTCGACCGCCTGGACCCGCGGCTACGACGAGGGCCAGGAGATCGTCATCCCGCTGAAGAACGGCGAGGGCGGCTTCGTCGCCGACGACCGGACGCTGGACGAGCTCGAGGGCGAGGGCCGGGTCGTGGCGCGGTACGTCGGTGACAACCCGAACGGCTCCTACCGCTCCATCGCGGGGATCAGCAACGCGGCGGGCAACGTCGTCGGGCTGATGCCGCACCCGGAGCACGCGACCGAGGCCGGGTACGGCCCCGACCCCCGGACCGGGACGGACGGCCTCGACGGCCTGCCTTTCTTCACGTCCGTGATCGAGGGGCTGGTGTCGGCGTGACCACCACCCGGGCGGTCACCGCCGACACCGTCTCGCGCGCCGCGGCGGGTCGCCGGAGACCGAGCAGCCGTGGTCGGAGCTGGGACTTGAAGGCCGACGAGTACCAGCGCATCCGCGACATCCTCGAGCGGCGCCCCACCTCCGCCGAGCTGGCGATGTACTCGGTGATGTGGAGCGAGCACTGCTCGTACAAGTCGTCGAAGGTGCACCTGAGGCAGTTCGGCGACCTGCCGCGCGACACCCCGGTCGGCAAGATGCTCGCCGGCATCGGCGAGAACGCCGGCGTCGTCGACATCGGCCAGGGCTGGGCGGTGACCTTCAAGGTCGAGTCGCACAACCACCCCAGCTACATCGAGCCCTACCAGGGCGCCGCCACCGGCGTCGGCGGCATCGTCCGCGACATCATGGCCATGGGTGCTCGTCCGATCGCGGTGATGGACTCGTTGCGGTTCGGCGCCGTCGACCACCCCGACACCGAGCGCGTGGTGCACGGCGTCGTGGCGGGCGTCGGCGGCTACGGCAACTGCCTCGGCCTGCCCAACATCGGCGGGGAGCTCGCCTTCGACCCCTGCTACCAGGGGAACCCGCTGGTGAACGCGCTCTGCGTCGGCGCCCTGCGGCACGAGGACCTGCACCTGGCCAACGCGACCGGCGAGGGCAACCTCGTGGTGCTGTTCGGTGCCCGCACGGGTGGCGACGGCATCGGCGGGGTCTCGGTCCTCGCGTCCGAGACGTTCGACGAGGGCGGACCAGCGAAGCGCCCGGCCGTGCAGGTCGGTGACCCGTTCACCGAGAAGGTGCTGATCGAGTGCTGCCTCGACCTCTTCGGGGCCGGTCTCGTGCGCGGCATCCAGGACCTCGGTGGGGCGGGGCTCTCCTGCGCCACCAGCGAGCTCGCGTCGGCCGGTGACGGTGGGATGCACGTCTGGCTCGACCGGGTCCCTCTGCGCGACGCCTCCCTCTCGCCGGAGGAGATCCTCATGAGCGAGTCGCAGGAGCGCATGATGGCCGTCGTCACGCCCGAGAACCTCGAGGGCTTCATGGCGGTGTGCGACCGCTGGGACGTGCTCGCCACGGTGGTCGGCGAGGTGACCGGAACCGGACGGCTGGTCGTGGAGTGGCACGGCGACGAGATCGTCGACGTGCCACCGCGGACCGTCGCCCACGACGGCCCCGTCTACGAGCGCCCGTACGCACGGCCCGACTGGCTGGACGGCCGGCAGGCCGACGCGGCCGAGAGGCTCGCACGTCCGACCACCGGCGACGAGCTGAGAGCCACCGTCCTCGCGATGGTCGCCTCGCCGAACCTCGCCGACAAGAGCTGGGTCACCGACCAGTACGACCGCTACGTGATGGGCGGCACCGCCCTCGCGATGCCTGACGACGCCGGCGTCGTGCGCGTCGACGAGGAGACCGGCCTCGGGGTCGCGGTCTCCCTGGACGGCAACGGGCGCTTCGGTGCCCTGGACCCGCGGCTGGGCGCCCAGATCGCCCTGGCGGAGGCGTACCGCAACGTGGCCACCGCAGGCGCCGTGCCGGTCGCCGTCAGCGACTGCCTCAACTTCGGCTCGCCGGAGGACCCCGCCGTGATGTGGCAGTTCGCCGAGGCGGTCACAGGTCTGGCGGACGGGTGCCGCGAGCTCGGGATGCCCGTCACGGGCGGCAACGTGTCGCTGTACAACCAGACCGGCGAGACCGCCATCCACCCGACCCCGGTGGTCGGCGTGCTCGGCGTGATGGACGACGTGAGCCGTCGCACACCGTCAGGCTGGCGGTCGGCCGGCCAGAACGTCTACCTGCTGGGTACGACCCGCGAGGAGCTCTCCGGCTCAGCGTGGGCGGATGTCGCCCACGGTCACCTGGGCGGCCTGCCACCCGTCCTCGACCTGGCGCACGAGAAGGTGCTCGCGGAGGTGCTGGTCGCGTCGAGCCGTGATGGTCTCGTCGACGCCGCGCACGACCTGGCCGACGGCGGACTTGCCCAGGCGCTCGTCGAGTCGTGCCTGAGATTCGGTGTGGGAGCGAGGATCTGGCTGGACGAGGCCTGCGAACGCGACGAGGTCGACGTGGCCACGATGCTGTTCTCGGAGTCGACCGGACGGGTGCTGGTCTCGGTCCCGCGGTCGGAGGAGGTGCGGTTCACGGACATGTGCTCGGCGCGCGGTCTCCCGCACCTGCGGATCGGCGTCGTGGACGCGGGAGAGAGTTCCGACGCAACGGCTCTCGACGTGCAGGGGCTCTTCACCGTCGACCTCGACGAGCTGGGCGACGCGTGGCGCGCGCCGCTGCGGGAGCGTTTCGGCGCCTAGGTGTCGTCCACGGGAGGAGGATCGATGACGCGTCGCCAGGTTCCCGCCTGGTCGGAGCTGCGGCCCCTCCTGCGGCCCAAGCCGCTCGAGCTGGACCCGACGCGTCGCCGGCTCGCCGCGGCCCTGACGATCGCCGACCTGCGCAGGGCTGCGCGCCGACGCACGCCGCGGTCGGTGTTCGACTACACCGACGGTGCGGCCGAGGCCGAGGTGACCCTCGGTCGTGCCCGTCAGCTCTTCCACGACCTGGAGCTGAGGCCTGAGATCCTGCGCGACGTGTCGCAGCTCGACACGTCGACCACGATGCTCGGGCGCCGCTCGGAGCTGCCGTTCGCCTTCGCCCCCACCGGTTTCACCCGCCTGATGCACCACGAGGGAGAGCGGGCAGTCGTCCGGGTCGCGGAGCGGGTCGGCGTCCCCTACGCCCTGTCGACGATGGGCACGACGTCGATCGAGGACGTGGCCGCCGCGGCACCGGACGCGCGGAAGTGGTTCCAGCTCTACGTCTGGCGCGACCGCGGTGCGGGCGAGGAGCTGATGGCACGGGCGCGTGCCGCCGGGTTCGAGGCGCTGATGCTGACCGTCGACGTGCCGGTCGCCGGAGCCCGGCTCCGCGACGTGCGGAACGGCTTCTCGATCCCTCCGGCGCTCACCCTCCGGACCGTCGCCGACGCCGCGACCCACCCCGCCTGGTGGATGAACCTGCTCACGACGGAGCCGCTCACCTTCGCCTCTCTGGCCGAGTGGGACGGCACCGTGGCCGAGCTCATCGACCAGCTGTTCGACGCGTCGATGACGATGTCGGACCTGGAGTGGCTCCGCTCGTGCTGGGACGGGCCCCTGGTGATCAAGGGGATCCAGACGGTGGAGGACGCCCGGCGCGTCACTGAGGCCGGCGCCGACGCCGTCGTCCTGTCGAACCACGGTGGGCGCCAGCTCGACCGTGCACCGGTGCCGCTTCGTCTCCTGCCCGACGTGGTCGACGCGGTGGGGGACGACACCGAGGTCTGGGTCGACACCGGTGTGATGAGTGGCGCCGACGTGGTCGCGTCGGTCGCCCTCGGTGCCCGGGCGGTCCTGGTCGGGCGGGCCTACCTGTACGGGCTGATGGCGGGCGGCGAGCGAGGAGTGCAACGCGCCGCCGACATCCTCGCCGACGAGGTGCGACGGACGATGGCCCTGCTGGGCGCACCGTCCGTCGCGGACCTCGGGCCGCATCACGTGCGGCTTCCCTGACGGCTCAGTCGTCGTCGGCCCCGTCGCGGTTCCGCCGTCCCACCATGCTGACCAGGGCCCAGACCACCAGCAGCGCACCGGAGCCCAGCAGGAGCGCCACACCGGACTCGACCGGGTCGACCACGAAGAGGTCCAGCTCCCGTCCGAGGAGCAGGAGGGCGATGGTCGTCAGGACCAGCCCGTAGACCACGGTGGTGGGGGAGGGGCCGCGAGGTGCCGGCGGGGCCGGCGGTCCGGGCGGGACCGGAGGTGCGGGCGGCTGCTTCGGGAGCTCCTGGGTACGCGTCGCGGTCGCCTCGTCGGGCGCCGCCGTGCCCTCGGTGTCCTCGCGGACGGTGTCGTCGTTCATCGTGAGACCTCCTCGATGGTCAGGCTGCCGAAACCGACCCGCAGGTCGAGCCGCAGGTCGGGCGACCCGCCGGCACCGATCCGTCCGGAACCCTCGGACACCCCGGTGACGTCTCCCACGCCGAGGTCGACCTCCGTCGCGACCGCGAGGTCGTCGGGCACCTTCACGATCAGCTCCCCGAAGCCCACCTCGGCGGAGAGCACCGGCGGCTGGCCGTCCGCAGCCTGCCGCTGCAGGACGGCCGGGTCGAGGTCGCTGAGGTCGAGCACCGCCGAACCGGTGCTCACGTCGTAGGTCATGCCGTCGATCTCGGTGTCGACGGGCGTCCACGTGTACTCACCGGCGTCCCAGAATCCCGAGTTGGCGGCCGTGACGGTGAGCGCCTGGACCAGGGCGATGACGGCGGCGATGCCGGCGAGCCAGCCGATCCCGCCCGACCGTCGACCGGCCAGGCCGAGTGCCACCAGGGCGATCGCCAGCACGCCGAGGATGGCGGCCCAGGCGACGACCCCGACCGAGGCGGCCTCGGGGAGCGAGTCGCGCAGCGCGACGACGAGTCCGGCGGTGAGCAGGGCCACCCCGGCGACGAGCGTCGTCCCGGCGCCTCCCGGTCCACGACGTCGTGGCCGCGGGGGCACGGGCGGGAGCGGTGGGGGCGAGGGCATCGGCGGGGCGGGCGGGACGTAGCCACCGGGCGGGACGGGACCACCGGGCGGCACCGGGGACCCTGCGGACGGAGGCTGCGCGCCGGGCGACGGGTAGCCGCTGGGGGCGGCGGTCCGCCACGACGACTCCGCCCCGGGAGCTGGCGCACCACCCTTGGTGAGGTCGATCCCGCCGGGCGGCGCGGACGGGGCGTAGCCGCCACGGCGGTCACCGATGACACCGAAGCCGTAGAGCAGGATGACGATGACCAGCACCAGTGCGGCGAGTGCGATCACGCCGGGGATCGGCATGCCGTCCCCCACCGCCCACGCCGGTCCGACCGAGAAGATCCCGATCACGAGCACCACGAGCGCGGTGACGGCACCGGCCGAGAAGCGTCCGGACAGCACCTCCTCGGCGTGGATCCGTCCGTTCGTCTGCGGGAAGAGCAGCCAGCCCAGGGCGTAGGCCACGATGCCCAGGCCACCGAAGAGGCAGAGAACGACGAAGCCGACGCGGATCAGGATCGGGTCGACCCTCCACCGGTTGGCGAGCGCGCCGCTCACCCCGGCCACCAGGCGCTGGTCGGACCGAACGAGTCCGGCACGGCGGAGCGTCGCGAAGAACGAGGCGGCCGGTAGTGGGGGTGGTGGTTGCTGGGTGCCGCCCGGGGCGGTCGTGGTCGAGTTCATGCCACCAGGCTGGCGGTCACGACGCCCGGCGGGAATCGGGGACGACCCTGAGACGACCCTGAACGCCGTGTCAGGGCGGTCCCCGACGCGCGGCCGTCCACCGGCGGGCCAGGATGGGGTGGTGAGCGTCACCGACCCGTCCGACCGGACCGCGCTGCCGGCGCGCCCGGCCCTGGTCCGGCCCGTCGGCGGTCGCGTCCTCGGAGGCGTGGCGCAGGGCCTGGCCGCGCACCTCGGTCTGCCGGTCACCACCGTGCGCGTGCTCTTCGCGATCGGTGTCTTCGCTGCGGGCGCCGGTCCGCTGGCCTACCTGCTGCTGTGGGTGTTCGTCCCCCAGGACGGCACGGTGCGCGAGGTCGTGGCACGCGCGGCGGGGGCGGCGGAGGCGGGCAGGCCGGCGGCCGCCGAGGCGGCGCGTGCCGCCGGCGACTCCCTGCGTGCGGCACCTCCCTCCCTGGCGGTGCGCTGGGTCCGGTCCGAGCGCCTGCAGACGCTCCTCGTCGGCTCGGCCCTGCTGGTGGTCGCCGCGATCGTGCTGGCCACTGCCCAGGGCATCGATCTCCGGCTCGGCGTCACCGTCCCCCTGCTGATCGTGCTCGTCGGCGCGGGTGTGGGGCTGAGCCAGCTCGATGCGACCGAGCGGGAGCGGTGGCTGAGCCCGGTCGGTGCGTCGGGTCGTGTCGGGATCATGAGGCTCGGCGCGGGCGTCGCCCTGGTCGTGATGGGTGTCCTGCTGCTGGTGGTCACGACGTTCGACGTGCGCTCGGTCACCGTCGCCGTGCTCGCCGCCACGGTCGTGCTCGTGGGCGCGACGCTCGTGCTGGCGCCCTGGGGCGTGCGGTTGTGGCGCGACCTCGAGGCGGAGCGTTCCCTGCGCGTCCGCGAGACGGCGCGCGCCGAGATCGCCGCGCACCTGCACGACTCGGTGCTGCAGACGCTGGCCCTGATCCAGCGGCGGCCGGGCGACGCCGCCGAGGTGGCACGGCTCGCGCGGGCCCAGGAGCGCGACCTGCGCGACTGGATCTACGGGGGTGGGTACGGCGGTGAGGCCCAGGAGGCCACGGTCCGCGAGGCGGTCCGCGCGGTGTGCGCCGAGGTGGAGGACGGCGAGGGCGTGCCGGTCGAGGTCATCCTCGTCGGCGACGCACCCACCGACGACCACACGACGGCCCTCGTCCTGGCCCTGCGCGAGGCGCTGCTCAACGCCGCCCGTCATGGCCGGGCCGGGGTCTCGGTCTACCTGGAGTGCGGGCCGGACCTGCTGGAGGCGTTCGTCCGTGACCGCGGGCTCGGGTTCGACCTCGGGGCCGTCCCGCCGGACCGGTTCGGCGTCCGACGCTCGATCATCGACCGGATGGACCGTCACGGCGGGCGCGCCGTGGTGCGTGCCGCCCCCGGCGGCGGCACGGAGGTCGCCCTGTCGCTGCCGCGCGAGCGCGTCGACGCCGGGCCGAACGCCCCACGCAACGAGGGAGAACCACGGTGAACGTGAGCGTGCTGCTGGTCGACGACCACCCGCTGGTGAGGTCGGGGGTCCGCGCCGAGCTCTCCGAGGTCGCCGCCGCCGCTGCCGCAGGCGCGCGCCGCGTCGAGGTGGTCGGCGAGGCCGCCGACGTCGACAGGGCGGTGCAGCAGGTGAGCGCGCTGTGTCCGGACGTCGTGCTGCTCGACGTCCACCTGCCCGGCGGGGACGGCGGGGGAGGCGCCGAGGTCCTGAGGCGCTGCGCCGGCACGACGACCGCCTCCGGGGCGCCCGTCAGGTTCCTCGCTCTCTCGGTCTCGGACGCTGCCGAGGACGTCATCGCGGTGATCCGCGCCGGCGCCCGGGGGTACGTCACCAAGTCGATCTCCGGCACCGACCTGGTGGCCTCGGTGCTGCGGGTCGCCGACGGTGACGCGACGTTCAGCCCCCGCCTGGCCGGTTTCGTCCTCGACGCCTTCGGTGCGGTCGGGGCGTCCGGCACCGACACGGGCACCGGCGACGACGAGCTCGACCGGCTCTCGACGCGAGAGCGCGAGGTGATGCGCCTGATCGCCCGCGGCTACGCGTACAAGGAGGTCGCGAAGGAGTTGTTCATCTCCGTGAAGACCGTCGAGACCCACGTGTCCTCGGTGCTGCGCAAGCTCCAGCTGTCGAGCCGCCACGAGCTGACCCGCTGGGCCGCTGACCGCCGTCTTCTCTGACCCCCTCTCCCCCCGACTGGTCA
This sequence comes from uncultured Actinomycetota bacterium, assembly GCA_963843835.1. GTDB lineage: Bacteria > Actinomycetota > Actinomycetes > Actinomycetales > CAWJMD01 > CAWJMD01. The sequence goes on along the minus strand of CAWJMD010000002.1, from coordinate 114,200 downwards.
CATCTGGCGCGACACGCGCGGCGTGTCGCGCCAGATGTGACCAGTCGAAGGCGAGGGGTGGGGGTCAGGTGCCCAGCCTGAGCGTCGCCAGCTGGTGCCCGGTGGCGACCAGCCGCCCCGTCGCGTCCCAGACGTCGCAGGTCTCGTCGACCGTGGCGCTGCGTGACCCGGACACCGGCGCGGTGATGAGGCGGGCGACCTGCCGGACGAGGACGGGCCCCGGGGCGGGCACGGCGCGGACGAGGGCCGTCAGGCTCAGCGTGGGCGTCCAGCCCACGTGGCCCAGGTCGAACGTCGCCGGCGGCAGGCAGTCCACGGCCATCACCAGTCCGACCGGGTCCCACTGCTGCTGGTCCACGAAGGAGACCCACGCCCGGATCTCGCCCTGTCCCGACGGTCGGCCACCGGCCCACGCGATGGTGGCCGGGTCGGCCAGCTCGTTCAGCTCGTCGAGGATCGGGACCGGGAAGCCCGGACCCGAGCTCGGCAGCCGGAAGCACTCGTCAGGAGGCGGCATCGCCGGACGGGGGACGACGTCGTGCACGGGCTCGACGTCCGATGCGGGCAGCGACCCGCACGTCACCGAGGCGAACAGGCAGGGCTCCCCGCCGGCCGCCAGGGTCACGGCCAGCGCGCTGCTGCCGCGTCCGGCCCGCAGCGTCCGCACCTCGAGCTCGACGGGGCCCGGGGGCGCCGGCGTCACGAAGGTCCCCGTCACGGACAGCGGGACCTGGTGGCTCCCGCCCGCCTGCTCGACGGTCCGGACCGCGGCCTGCGCCGCCATCGCGAGCAGGTAGCCCCCGTTCGTCCGGCCGGCGATCGAGAAGCCTGGAGCCACGGCGGCCTCCCACCGCGCCGTCGTCCCCGTGGCGCGTACCTCGACCGCGTCCTGCCAGCGCGTCGTCATGGCGCCATCCTGCCGGTGCCGGTCACCGGTCCCACCCCGACTGGTCGCATCTGGTGCGACACGCGCGGCGTGTCGCACCAGATGCGACCAGTCGAGGGGGAGCGGGGGGTGCGTGCCAGGATCGCCCCGTGGCCCGACGACGCACCGACCCGGCGACCGGGCGCGCGGCGGTCGCGGCGTGGCGGGCCGACCCCGACGCGGCGGCCAGGCAGGTGGTCGCGACGGCGGTCCGCTACCTGCTGGAGGAGCTGGCCGAGCGCGCCCCCGGCAACGCGGTCGAGGTGCGGGTGCCCCCCTTCGGCGTCACGCAGTGCGTCGCCGGTCCGCGGCACACGCGCGGCACGCCCCCGAACGTCGTCGAGACCGACGCCGCCACCTGGCTGGCGCTCGCGGTGGGCGACCTGCTTTGGCACGAGGCGAGGTCGGGCGGACGGGTGACCGCCAGCGGCCTGCGCACCGACCTCTCGCCGTGGTTGCCGCTCGTGGGCGCGGGGCAGCCGGGTACGGTCGAGAGGTGACCCAGCCCGACGAGGACCCGTCCGCAGAGGGCCGCGAAGACGAGCCTCCGCCCATCGACGAGATGGTGCAGGTGCGTCGCCGCCGGGCGCCCCGGTACCCCGTCTTCATCGCCCTGGGCGCGGTCGTGGGCGCGCTGGTGGCGGTCGTGCTGACCTACTCGCTGCCCGCGACCGAGCAGTACGGCTACCAGGCCGTCGTCGGGTACACGGCGCTGACGCTGGGTCTCGTGGGTGGTCTGCTGGGTGGCGGCATCGCGGTGCTGCTGGACCGCCGGCGCTGAACGGCCGACCCTGACCGCTCAGGGGACCTCGAGCACCATCCGTGCGGGGTCGTCGGCCGCCGGCGCGAACCCGACCCGCCCGAAGTAGTCGCGTCCCTCGCGCATGCGGGAGGACGCCACGAGCCGGTCGAAGCCCAGCCCGTGCAGCACGCCGTCGCTGCGGTACACGAACTTGCCCACCGAGAAGTCGCGGAACCGGGGCAGCACGTAGTCGAGCTCGACCACGCCCTCGCCGCCGCCGTGGTCCGACAGCAGCACCACGCCGACGGTCTCGATGTCGCGGAGAACCAGGAACGCGGCGCGGGCCGGCACGTCTCCGCCGGGGCGTGCGCTGTCCCGGCGGTCCCAGGCGAAGCCGGGGTTGTGGCGTTCGATGTCGGCGGCGTGCTGACGGAGCACGTGGTGCAGGTACTCCTCGTCGGGGCCGACCTCGACCACCTGGTACGTGGCCTCGTCGTCGCGCGAACGCAGAAGCCGCACCAGGTGGTACGTGTCGAGGCCGGCGATCACGGTGTTCATCGCCACCATCGGCCACACACCGAGGGCGGCGTTGTACCCGGCCAGCACCACCGACGCCACGAGGTTCAGCCCCCGGAAACGCAGGACGCGGGCCTGCGCCAGCGACCACACGAGCACGGCGCTGCCCAGCCAGCCGATCACCTCGAGCCAGAACGTCATGCTGCGGAGCGTAGGGGAGTCGCCGTGCGACGATGGACCCATGGCGCGCGGTGACGGACGCTTGACCCATGACCTGATGCCAGGCGAGAAGGGCCCGCAGGACGCCTGCGGCGTCTTCGGCGTCTGGGCCCCCGGCGAGGAGGTCTCGAAGCTCAGCTACTTCGGCCTGTACGCCCTGCAGCACCGCGGGCAGGAGTCGGCCGGCATCGCGGTCAGCAACGGCCGCCAGCTGCTCGTCTACAAGGACATGGGGCTCGTCTCCCAGGTCTTCGACGAGCGTGCCCTCGCCTCTCTCCAGGGGCACGTGGCGATCGGCCACACGCGGTACTCCACGACCGGGGCCAGCCGCTGGGAGAACGCCCAGCCAACCCTCGGTGCCACGGCCGGCGGCACGGTCGCCCTCTGCCACAACGGCAACCTCACGAACGCCACCGAGCTGCGCGACCTGGTCGAGACGCTCTACGGCCGGGCCGCCAGCGGTGAGCTCGCCCGCGGCAACACCACGGACACGGCGCTCGTGACCGCGCTGCTGGCCGGTTCCCCTGACCGCACCCTCGAGGCGACGGCGCTCGAGGTGCTCCCGCGCGTGCAGGGCGCGTTCTGCTTCGTGTTCATGGACGAGACGACCCTCTACGCGGCGCGCGATCCGCACGGCTTCCGGCCGCTCGTGCTCGGACGGCTCGAGCGCGGCTGGGTGGTGGCCAGCGAGACGGCGGCCCTCGACATCGTCGGTGCCTCCGTGGTCCGCGAGATCGAGCCCGGCGAGCTGATCGCGATCGACGAGGACGGGCTGCGCTCGATGCGCTTCGCCGAGCCGACCCCGACCGGCTGCGTCTTCGAGTACGTCTACCTGGCCCGCCCCGACACCACGATCGCCGGCCGGAGCGTCCACGCGGCCCGGGTCGAGATGGGCCGGCGCCTCGCGAAGGAGCACGCCGTCGAGGCCGACCTCGTGATCCCGACGCCCGAGTCCGGCACTCCCGCCGCGATCGGGTACGCCGAGGCGTCGGGCATCCCCTACGGGCAGGGCCTGGTCAAGAACTCCTACGTCGGACGGACGTTCATCCAGCCGTCGCAGACCATCCGGCAGCTCGGCATCCGGCTCAAGCTGAACCCGCTGCGCGACGTCGTCCGCGGCAGGCGGCTCGTGGTGGTCGACGACTCGATCGTCCGCGGCAACACCCAGCGAGCCCTCGTCCGCATGCTGCGCGAGGCCGGGGCGGCCGAGGTGCACGTACGCATCTCGTCTCCGCCGGTGAAGTGGCCGTGCTTCTTCGGCATCGACTTCGCCAGCCGCGCCGAGCTGGTCGCCAACGGCCTGCTCGTCGACGAGGTCTGCGCCAGCATCGGCGCCGACAGCCTCGGGTACATCAGCGAGGACGCGATGATCGAGGCGACCGAGCAGCCGCGCGAGCGGCTCTGCACGGCCTGCTTCACGGGGCAGTACCCGGTCCCGCCTCCGAGCACCGCCCACCTGGGAGCGGGCCTGCTGGAGCAGGACGAGCTCCCGTTCGACACGGTCGAAGAGCTCACCGGACCACCTCGCTAGGCTCGCGGGCGTGCCCGAGCCCACCGCTGAGCAGCCGTCCGTCACCTACGCCGCAGCGGGGGTGGACGTCGAGGCCGGCGACCGGGCCGTCGAGCTGATGAAGTCGGCGGTGGCGGCCACCCACGGCAGCGAGGTGCTGGGCGGCATCGGCGGCTTCGCCGGGCTCTTCGACGCGAGCGTCGCTCACCGGGATGAGGCGTCCCCTGCTGGCCACCAGCACCGACGGTGTCGGCACCAAGGTGGCCGTCGCCCAGGCGCTGGACGTCCACGACACCATCGGCATCGACCTGGTCGGCATGGTCGTCGACGACATCGTGGTGTCCGGTGCACGCCCGCTGTTCATGACCGACTACATCGCCTGCGGACGCGTGGTGCCCGAGCGCGTGGCCGACATCGTGCGCGGCATCGCCGAGGGGTGCCGCCAGACCGGCACGGCTCTGGTCGGCGGAGAGACCGCGGAGCACCCCGGCCTGCTCGGTGAGCACGAGTACGACGTCGCCGGGGCGGCCACGGGTGTCGTCGAGGCCGACGAGGTGCTGGGCCCGGACCGCGTGCGGCCCGGCGACGTCGTGGTCGCGATGGCCTCGTCGGGACTGCACTCGAACGGGTACTCCCTCGTCCGGAGGGTGCTTGAGGTGGCCGGCTGGGGCTACGAGCGCCACGTCGACGACCTGGGTCGCACGCTGGGGGAGGAGCTGCTCGAGCCCACGCGGCTGTACACCCGGGCCTGCCTGGCGCTCGCGGCCGACGAGGGTGCCCAGCTGCACGCCCTGAGCCACGTCACGGGTGGCGGCCTGGCCGCCAACCTGGCCCGCGTCCTGCCCCCCGGCGTGCGGGCGAGGCTGGACCGCGCCTCCTGGGAGCTGCCTGCGGTGTTCTCGCTGGTCCGCGACCTGGGCAGGGTGCCCGTGCCCGACCTCGAGCGGACGCTGAACATCGGCGTGGGCATGGTCGCCGTCGTCGGGTCGGACGGCGTGGACCACGCGATGGCGTGCCTGCGCGAGCAGGGACAGCAGGCGTGGGTGCTGGGAGAGGTGGCGCCGGACGAGCCGGCGACCGGGCAGGGGGACGAGGCCGACGTGGTACGAGGTGCCAAGGGTGTGCAGGGTGGCGCCGTGCAGGTGGTCGGGACCCACGTGAGCGCCTGACCCGAAGGTCAGGCGCTCACGTGGAGGTCACCGACGGTCGCCGGAGGCCCAGTTCCCGTAGTCGTCCTCGTCGTCGTTCTCGCTGTCGGCCTCTTGCGCGGGCCTCGGCGGAGGGTCTCCGCGGAGCTCGCGTTGCAGACGCTCGTAGTCGGTCTCGGGGCTGTAGTACTTCAGCTCCCGGGCGACCTTCGTCTGCTTGGCCTTCTGACGGCCGCGCCCCATGGCGTCGACCCCCTCATCGTCATCCCGGGGCAAGGCACGGAGGCGGGCCCCAGAGGTTGGATTCTCTGCGTGCCCCAACGGTACAGCGTCATGGGTTGTTCCGACACATCGGCCGGGACTCCGGTCCGGCGCGTCCCACACGGGTCAGTCGCGCCGACCGGGGAGCCAGGCGCGCGTGCTGCCCACCTCGGCGATCCGTCGCTCGGCGCGCGCGTCGGCCGCGGTCGCCGGGCTGATGCCCCGTGCCGCAGCCTCTGTGAGCACGGCGAGCGTGGCGTCGTAGATGCCGGTGGCCTTGGCCTTGGCACGGTCGAAGGAGAAGCCGTGGAGCTCGTCCGACACCTGGATCACGCCGCCCGAGTTCACCAGGTAGTCCGGGCAGTAGAGGATCCCGCGGGCCGACAGGGCGTCCTCGATGCCGTCGTGAGCCAGCTGGTTGTTCGCCCCGCCGCACACCACGGTCGCCTTGAGGCGGTCGACGGTGTGGTCGTCCAGGGCCCCGCCGAGCGCGCACGGCGCGTAGACGTCGATGTCGCTGCCGACCAGGGTCGTCACGTCGTCCACGGACTCGACCTCGGGGTGCCGGGTGCGGACGAGCTCGACCGCGGCGGCGTTGACGTCGCAGAGCACCGGCACGGCGCCGTCCTCGAGCAGCAGGTCGACGAGGTGCCGTCCGACCTTGCCCACACCGGCGATGCCGACGCGGCGGCCATGCAGCGACGGGCCGCCCCACAGGTGCGTGGCGGCGGCGCGCATCCCCTGGAAGACCCCGAAGGCGGTGAGGACGCTGGAGTCGCCGGCGCCGCCGTTCACCTCGGACCGCCCGGTCACGAAGTCGCACTCGCGCGCCACCACGTCCATGTCCGCCACGTAGGTGCCGACATCGCAGGCCGTGACGTACCGGCCGCCGAGCGACTGCACGAAACGGCCGAAGGCACGAAGGCGCGCCTCGGTCTTGTCGGTCGCGGGGTCACCGATGATGACGGCCTTGCCGCCGCCGTGGTCGAGGCCGGCCAGCGCGTTCTTGTAGGTCATCCCCTTGGAGAGGGCGAGCACGTCCGCGAGTGCGTCCTGGGTGGAGGCGTACGGGTGGAACCTGGTGCCGCCCAGAGCGGGACCGAGGGCAGTGGAGTGCAGCGCGATGATCGCGCGCAGACCGCTGGCGCGGTCGAAGCAGAACGCCACCTGCTCGTGGTCGGCGGTCGGGTCGAGGTCCCAGCGGGGCTGCTCGGTGGTGTCGCTCACGACGGTCTCTCCTGGGAGGGGACGGTCCCGGGTCACGGGACGCAGGTTGGTCCGGCGGGGGTGGTGCCGGGTGCATGTCCACCCGTTCGGCGGACACCGGGAAGCCTAGCCCTGGTAGCGGATAGTCATTTCGGACTATGGCGGACATGACGGGTGAGGTTGAGAATTGAAGCGTCCGCGGCAGTCCTTCCGAAAACGGCGCGGACCGGCCCGCCCCCCGGCCGAGGGACGATGATCGAGGAGGAACCATGGCCGCACGAATGACGGAGACCGAGAACCTGTTGACGCCCGCTGAGGTGGCAGCGCTGTTCCGGGTCGATCCGAAGACCGTCACCCGGTGGGCCAAGGCAGGCAAGCTCTCGTCCATCCGCACGCTGGGTGGGCACCGTCGCTACCGCGAGGCTGAGGTCCGGGATCTTCTCTCGGGCATCCCGTCGCAGCGCGTCACCGACTGAGAGCCGGCTCCACCGGCGAACCGAGCCCGCACCCGTCCCCCACGGGTGCGGGCTCGACGCTGCCCGGGCGCCATGATGGGACCGGATCTGCGGGAACGGGAGCGAGGGGAGGCCGGCGACGTGGTGGACGTGGACGAGGTCGCGGACGAGCTCTACGGCCTGCTGCCGGGCGAGTTCGTCGCGGCCCGGGACGCCGCCGTTCGCGCGGCCCGCGCTGAGGGGCAGCGGGACGTCGCGTCCGGCATCGCCGCCCTGCGCAAGCCGACGACGACCGCCTGGCTGGTCAACCTGCTCGTCCGGGACGACCCCGACCTGGCCGACCACCTGCGCGACCTCGGGGAGGGCCTGCGCGGTGCCGAGCAGTCGCTGGCCGGCGCGGAGCTCACCGCCCTGGACAAGCAGAGGCGGCAGCTGGTGGCCGGTCTCGTGAAGACCGTGCGGCAGCTGGCACGCGATGCCGGCCAGCGGGTGACCCAGTCGTCCGCGGACGAGGTGAGCCAGACGCTGCTGGCGGCGCTCGCCGACCCCGACGCCGCCGACGAGGTGCTGTCCGGGCGGCTGACCCAGGCCAGGGCCCACGTCGGCTTCGGGGCGAGCCGTGGCCGCTCGCACCTCGGCCTCGTCCCGCCGCTCGACGAGGAGACCCCCCGCGACACAGGGGTGGCGCGACGGACGGCGCCTGCGGGCGGCTCGAAGGCGGGCGACCGGGCGCGCGAGGCCCGAGACGTGCGAGAGGCCCGTGAGGCGGAACGGGAGCGCAAGGCCCAGGAGCGCCGGGAGAAGGCGGCCGCCGCGCTCAGCCAGGCCCGGAGCGAGCACGCGGCGGCGCTGGAGGCCGAGCGGGAGGCCGACCTGGCGCTCAGCCGGTCCCGCGCCACCCGGGGCGAGCGCGCGGCGCTCGTCGAGAGCCTGACCGCCGAGCTCGAGCAGCTCACCCGGCGGCTGGAGGGGGCCCGTGCCGACGAGGAGGAGGCCGCGCGGGAGACGTCCGAGCTCGAGCACCGTCACACGCGAGATGCCAAGGCCCTGCGCTGGGCGGCCAAGGACCTCGACGCGGCGCAGGCGGCGGTCGACCGCGTCTAGGTCACCGGCTCGGGAACCACTCCGGCACCCCCGCCTTCGCGACCATCGCGGGCAGCTCACGTCCGAGCTGCTCGGCCAGCCACAGGTTCGTCTCGACCACCGCGCCGATGTCGACCCCGGTCTGCACGCCCATCCCCGCGAGCATGTAGGCGAGGTCCTCGGTCGCGATGTTCCCGGTCGCGCGCGGCGCGAAGGGGCACCCGCCGGTGCCGCCGACTGACGCGTCGAGCCGGGTCACGCCGGCGTCCACCGCCGCGAGCGCGTTGGCGATACCGGTCCCCCGCGTGTTGTGGAAGTGCATGGCCGGGGTGGCGTCCATCGCCAGCAGCCCGGCGGTCAGCTCGCGCACCTGCGTCGGGACGCCGACGCCGATCGTGTCGCCGAGGCAGATCTCGTCGGGCGCCACCTCCATCACCCTCTCGGCGACGGCCAGGGTCTGCGCCACGGGCACCTCGCCGTCGAACGGGCACCCGAAGGACGTGCTGAGAGTGACCACGACCGGGAGACCGGCCTCGCGGGCGGCGGCGACGATGTCGTGCGAGGCCGCGACACCGTCCGCGACCGTGGTGTTCTGGTTGCGGGCGGCGAACCCCTCGCTGACCGGGAACGAGTAGTTGACGACGTCCACGCCCGTCGTGGCGGCCCGGTCGAACCCCTTGCGGTTGAGGACGAGGCCGCTCAGCGGCACGCCACCGCGCGCCTCGCCCACATCGCTCATGATCTGCTCGGCGCCCGCCATCGCCGGCACCAGCCTCGGGTGGACGAACGAGACCGCCTCGACGCGAGACACCCCCGTGCGGGCAAGACGGCGGACCAGCTCGGCCCGGACGTGCGGTTCGAGCACCCGCGACTCGTTCTGCAGCCCGTCGCGGGCACCGACCTCGGTGATCTGCACGCTCGTCATGCGCCCACTCTCGCGTGCCGGCGGGTGGGGCACCAAGCCCGGGTGGGGCCCGAAACGTAGGATGGGACCACAGACGAGGGGGCCGCAGATGGAGTGGTTGCGCGAGGCGCAGTGGCTGGGCTGGATCGGCGCTGCCCTGGTGCTCGGCCTCGTGGAGGTCGCCTCCCTCGACCTGGTGTTCGCGATGCTGACCGTCGGTGCCCTCGCTGCGGCCCTGACCGCCTTCCTCGGCGGCACGTTCCCGATCCAGGTGATCGTCTTCGTCATCACCTCGGCCCTGCTCCTTGCGGTGGCCCGTCCGCTGGCGCTGCGGAAGCTCAAGCCGGCCGGACCCGCCCAGCGGACCGGCACGGCGGCGCAGCTGGGCCGGTCCGCCGAGGTGCTCGACGTCGTCACCGGGCGGTCCGGGCTGGTGAAGCTGACCGGCGAGCAGTGGAGCGCCCGGAGCCTCGACCCCGGTGAGACGTTCGCGGTCGGCGAGGTCGTGCGGGTCGTCCAGATCGAGGGCGCCACAGCCGTGGTGGAGCGCCTGCAACAGCCTGAGCACGCCCCCGAGTCGGAGGAGAAGCACTGATGGAAGCCCTGACGTTCGGCGACATCGCCCTCTACGTCGTCCTCTTCCTGCTGATCGCCTTCACCGTGATGGCGATCGCGCGGGCGGTGCGCATCGTGCCGCAGGCGACCGCTGTGATCGTGGAGCGGCTGGGGCGGTACTCGCGCACCCTCGACGCGGGACTGCATTTCCTCATCCCGTTCATGGACCGGGTGCGCGCGATCGTCGACCTGCGTGAACAGGTGGTGTCGTTCCCGCCGCAGCCGGTGATCACGTCGGACAACCTCGTGGTCAGCATCGACACCGTCATCTACTACCAGCCGACCGACCCCAAGGCGGCCACGTACGAGATCGCCAACTACATCCAGGGCATCGAGCAGCTGACCGTCACCACCCTGCGTAACGTGATCGGCTCGCTCGACCTCGAGCAGACCCTGACCAGCCGTGACCAGATCAACGGCCAGCTGCGCGGCGTCCTCGACGACGCGACCGGACGCTGGGGCATCCGCGTCAACCGCGTCGAGCTGAAGGCGATCGACCCGCCGGCCAGCGTGCAGGACTCGATGGAGAAGCAGATGCGTGCCGAGCGCGATCGCCGCGCGACGATCCTGCACGCCGAGGGGGTGAAGCAGGCCCAGATCCTCACCGCCGAGGGTGAGAAGCAGGCCGCGATCCTCACCGCGGAGGGCACGGCGCAGGCGGCGATCCTGGAGGCGCAGGGTGAGTCCCGCGCGATCCTCCAGGTCTTCGACGCCATCCACCGCGGCAACCCCGACTCGAAGCTGCTCGCCTACCAGTACCTGCAGATGCTGCCGCAGATCGCGCAGGGCGCCTCGAACAAGATGTGGATCGTGCCCACGGAGCTGACCCAGGCCCTGCGCGGGATCGGCTCGGCGCTGGGCGCCGACGGCACGGGCGCGTCCGGTGCGGGCGGGCTCGACCTGCCGCCCGGCGGCATCCAGGAGAACGACCAGGGCGAGAAGTTCCAGGTCGAGATGGAGGAGTTCAGCCTGGAGGACCCTGCCGAGGCGCTGAAGAAGGCGCGTGCCGAGGCCGCCGGGGCGACCGAGGAGGCCGAGCGCTCACGGCAGCGCACGAGCGGCCGCGGGATCGGCGGGGGTGCCGCTCCCACGGGCGACGCACCGACCTCGGCGCCCCAGGAGAAGGGCGACGCTCCGCAGCCGTGACCGGTCCGTCCGCCGTGTGACCACGCGGGCCTTGGGGCACCGTGGCGAGCCCGGTCGGGCGCACGACTCGCTGCCGGCTGCTTCCCAGCGGGCACAGCGGCTGGCAGGTGCGGCTGATCCGGCCGCCCGAGTGGCCGTCGAGCCAGAGTTGCCAGCCGGTGTGCTCACGCGCGTGCGCGACCATCGGCCCGCGCACTCGTTGCGTGCGTCAACCCGTCCCGGTCGGCCGGTCGTCGGCGTCCGCCACCACGCGGTGCTGCACGGACCGGAGCATCCAGATGGCGGCCAGCACCATGACCGCCGCGAACGGCAGGTACGCGACGTCGACCGCGGCGACGCCGGGGACCTCGGCTGCAGAGACGAAAGCCTGCATCGACAGGTAGGCGATCTGGACGACGGCCACGGCTGTCATGACGACCGTGCCCAGCACGTAGCCCCAGGGCAGCCGCCGCCACAGGAGGACGCCGGCGATCGCAGCGGCGGGCGCCAGCACCGCCGCATCCATCACGTAGCCCAGGTGCACCCGTTCCAGCGGCATCGGGAAGGCCTCGAGAGGCTGCTCCCCACTCAGTGACCAGCGGATGGCGCTCCACCCCCACGCCCCGGCCATGCTCACCGCCACGAGCAGCAGGAGCGCACCCACCAGGCGCGCGGGAGTGCGGGGGCCGAAGTGCGTGGCCAGTCGCCGCGCGTCCACCGCGACGAGGACGAACACCAACCCGTAGACGGAGAGGGCGAACTGCACGAGGTGCGCCAGGAAGGCATCGTTGAACGCAGTCCCGAACGCCGAGAACGCGGACATGTAGGTGCTGTAGGCCAGCAGGCTCGGCCACATCAGCAGCGCGAGCGCGCTGCCGCGAGCCGATGCCCACGTCGACCAGGCCAACAGCGGTGCGACGAGCACCAGGGCGACGAGGTTGGCGCCGCGCTCGGCGGCGACCACCACGACCGGGTCCTGGTAGAGCTGGGAGACCCACAGCCCCGCCGCTGCCGTGCCGGCCATGACGACGACCAACAGCCAGGACAGCACCTGAGCCGTGCGCACGGCGCCGGGAGCCGCGAACCACGGGCGCGCTTCGCGCGACACCGGCGTCTCTTCTCCGGCCAGACGGGACACCATTGCCATCCTGCGCACCTCCATCGGGGCTGGCCGCCTGCGACGACCTGCTCCACGGTGGCGCCCCCGTCGGCTGCTCGAACAGGGGCCAAAGGACCCGGCCTGTGGTGGCCGATCGCCTGAGGTGCACGGGGACGGCACGACCTGCGATCTCGCAGGTGGAAGGCACGATCAGGGTGGCCAGAGGCGGGGTCGAACCGCCGACCTTCCGATTTTCAGTCGGACGCTCTACCAACTGAGCTATCTGGCCCGTGCGAGCACGACAGCTGCTCACTGAGCGACCCCGACGGGACTCGAACCCGCGACCTCCGCCGTGACAGGGCGGCGCGCTAACCAACTGCGCTACGGGGCCTTGCGGTGCAAGACCGGTGGAACGTACCCCCAACCGGATTCGAACCGGCGCTGCCGCCTTGAAAGGGCGGAGTCCTAGGCCGCTAGACGATGGGGGCCGGATCTGCTGCCGTTCCACCGTCCACGAACCACCGGACGCGAACGGTCGAGGACGCGAGCCAGCATAGGGGTACGGGTCGGAGTTCTCCAAAGCGGCCACCCTGCGGTGGCCGCTGACGCTCGAGGGGGCGAGGGTGGTGCTCGAACGGCTCGGCCCTCGAGCCCACGACCCCCCTGGAGCACCACGGTGCAGACGCGACGGATCGGTGACGTGCAGGTGTCCGCGATCGGGCTCGGCGCGATGCCGATGTCGGTCGAGGGGGCTCCCGACGCCGCGCGCTCGATGGAGACCATCCACGCCGCGCTGGACGCCGGGATGACGCTCATCGACACGGCCGACTCCTACCACCCGCGCTCGGAGCGGATGGGACACAACGAGGACTTGGTGGCGCGGGCACTGAGCACGTGGGGCGGCGACTCGGACTCCGTGCTGGTCGCGACCAAGGGCGGGCACGTCCGTCCGGAGGGTGGGTGGGCCACGGACGGGCGTCCGGACCACCTGTGGTCGGCCGCGCAGGAGTCGGCGCGCAGGCTGGGGGTCGAGGCGATCGGTCTGTACCAGTTCCACCGACCGGACCCCGACGTGCCGTACGCCGAGTCCGTGGGCGCACTCGCCGATCTGCTGGACGCGGGCACGATCCGGATGGCCGGCATCTCGAACGCCGACCCGAGCCAGATCCGGCAGGCCCAGGAGGTGCTCGGGGGGCGCCTGGCGTCCGTCCAGAACGAGTACTCGCCACGCTTCCGGCTCTCGCAGCCCGAGCTCGAGCTGTGCGAGGAGCTTGGCATCGCCTTCCTGCCCTGGAGCCCGCTGGGAGGCATCTCGCAGGCCGCGGGCCTGGGGTCACAGTTCGCGCCCTTCGACGAGGTCGCCGACGAGCTGGGCGTCTCACCGCAGCAGGTCGCGCTCGCGTGGGAGCTGGCGCAGTCCCCGGTCGTCGTCCCGATCCCTGGGTCGAGCCGGCCGGAGACGGCCCGCAGCTCGGCGCTGGCGGCCGAGATCGCGCTGACGGACGACCAGCTGGAGCGTCTGGGCGCGGCCGCCTGACAGGTGCCCCACCAGGTGACCGGCAGGATGGTGCCGTGGTCGAGATGAGCCGTGAGGCGTTCGAGGAGGCTGTCGGCGACGCGCTGGACCTCGTCCCGGCCGAGCTCGCGGCTCAGATGTCCAATGTCGTCGTGCTGGTGGAGGACGAGTCGCCCGAGTCGGACCCGCACCTTTTGGGACTGTACGAGGGGACCCCGCTGACCGAGCGCGACTCCTGGTGGGCGGCAGGGTCTTTGCCGGACCGCATCACCATCTTCCGGCTCCCGACCCTGGCCGTCTGCGACACGGTGGAGGAGGTCGTCGACGAGGTCGCGGTCACGGTGGTGCACGAGATCGCGCACCACTTCGGAATCGGCGATGACCGCTTGCACGAGCTCGGTTGGGGATAGCCTCGCTGGCATGACCACCACACGCGTGGCTCGGTCGGAGGCACCCCCGGCGAGCCCCCTGATGCGCAGCATCCGCAACGCCGTGATCGGGGACGACCAGGTGATGGTCGGGCCGTACGGCCCCCGTCGCGTCACCTACGCCGACTACACGGCCTCGGGGCGCTCACTGGCGTTCATCGAGGACTTCATCCGCCGAGAGGTGCTGCCCCGCTACGCCAACACGCACACCGAGAGCTCGGGGACGGGCCTGCAGACCACGCGGCTGCGGGAGGACGCGCGCCGCGTGATCCGCGACGCGGTCGGCGGGGACGACGACACGTGCGTGATCTTCACGGGCTCGGGCTGTACCGGGGCCATCGACAAGCTGATCTCGATCCTCAACCTGCGGCTGCCACGCGACCTCGACGCCCGGTACGGCCTCTCGGACCACATCCCGGCGGAGGAGCGGCCGGTCGTCTTCATCGGTCCGTTCGAGCACCACAGCAACGACCTGCCCTGGCGCGAGTCGATCGCTGACGTCGTCGTCATCCCGGAGGACCGGTCGGGCAGCATCGACGTCGAGTCGCTGGAGCGCGGGCTCGTGCGCTACGCCGAGCGCCCCCTGCTGATCGGGTCGTTCTCGGCGGCCTCCAACGTCACGGGGATCGTCGCCGAGACCGCCCGCGTCAGCACGCTCCTGCATCGTCACGGGGCGCTCTCGTTCTGGGACTTCGCCGCGGCCGCTCCGTACGTGAACATCGAGATGAACGAGGGCGGGGACCCGCTCGCATACAAGGACGCCATCTTCCTCTCCCCCCACAAGCTCGTCGGCGGCCCCGGGACGCCAGGCGTGCTGGTAGCCCGGAAGGACCTGCTGCACAACACGGTTCCTGCGGTCGTCGGAGGCGGAACGGTCTCGTACGTGAGCTCGACCGTCCACCACTACGTGGACGACCCGGAGCGCCGTGAGGAAGGCGGCACCCCCGACATCATCGGGTCGATCCGTGCGGGTCTGGTGTTCCAGCTCAAGCAGGCTGTCGGGGTCGAGGCGATCCGTGCCCATGAGGACGACTTCCTGCGCAGGGCGGTCGACTCGTGGATGGGGAACGACAACCTGGGGATCCTCGGGAGCGTCGAGAGGGAACGGCTCTCCATCGTCTCCTTCGTCGTCCACGGACCCGGCGGCAAGGACCTGCACCACAACTTCGTCGTCGCCCTCCTCAACGACCTGTTCGGGATCCAGTCGCGCGGCGGGTGCTCGTGCGCCGGCCCATACGGACACCGGCTGCTCGGCATCGACGGTGAGCGCTCCCGCCGCATCGAGGAGGCCATCGGTCACGGGTGCGAGGGGATCAAGCCCGGTTGGGTCCGGGTCAACTTCAACTACTTCATCTCCGAGCCGGTCTTCAAGTACGTCGTCGAGGCCGTGCACCTCGTCGCCGACCAGGGGTGGAAGCTCCTGGGCGACTACCGGATGGACACCGAGAGCGGGCTCTGGCGGCACCGCGACGGTCCGGTCGAGCCGCCTCTGCGGCTGTCGGACGTGGGCTACGACGACGACGGGCAGATGCACCATCCCGACGAGCACCACCGCGCACCCCTCACCGCGCTGCAGGGGTACCTGGACGAGGCGCGGCGCATCATGGCGGAAGCTCCGACCCAGGCCTCCGACTGCACCACCAACGTTCGTCCGCAAGGTGTCTCGGACGAGTTCGAGAGCCTGCGCTGGTTCGAGCTGCCCCCGCGTGCGTGGCGGAGGCCAGCAGCGTGGTCAGGTGAGCCGTCGCGTCACACGTAGTTCTCGGGCACCGGGCCGACGACCTCCATGCCGTACCTGGCGGCGATGCGCTCGACCCGCTCGGGGTCGTCGGCGCCTGAGGTCAGGGCCTCGCTGAGCTCGTCGAAGTAGCCGACCATGGCGGCGGGCAGGTACAGGTTCAGCTTGCTGCTGGGTGCCGCGCCGACGCGGAACCCGTGCGTGACACCCGCCGGGATGTAGACGAAGGAGCCGGCGGCGCAACGCGTCTCCTCGTCGCGCACGAAGATCCGGTACTCGCCCTTGAGCACGTAGAACGCTTCCGCCGCGTCGTGGTGGATGTGCATCGGAGGTCCGAAGCCGGGTGGCTCGTCGGCCTCCAGGAGCGAGAAGGCACCGCCGGTCTCGGCCGCCGTGGCCTTGACGCTCATGGAGAACGGTCCGAGGTCGATGCTGCGTCCCTCGCCGGGCTGGAGGATGACGGTTCCGTCACCTGCGGTCATGGGCACCTCCGGGTCCTGCTCATGATGGACCCGGCAGGTGTGTCTGTGCAGCGGGCCGCTCGTCATCCACGACGACGCGCCGACCGCTCCGCGTCCTTCGGGGCCCGCCGCAGCATCGCCAGCACCGCGCGCTCGACCGGTCCGTGCGTCGCCGGCTGCCCCACAGGGGTGTCCTCACCCAGCCGGCGCAGAACGTGGGCGACGGTCGTCCCGTCCTCGAAGAGGTCGACCACGCGCGGGTCCACGTAGCTGGAGCGGCACACGGCCGGGGTGTTGCCCAGGTACTGCGACACCTCGGTCATCGCTCGTGAGACGGCCCGTCGTCGTGCGGTGTCGGAGGTGGCGCTCTCAGTCGACACGGCGAGGGCGACGGCCGCGAGGACGGTGGCGTGCCACGTGCGGAAGTCCTTGGCGGACACCTCGCCACCGACGACGTCCTTGACGTACTGGTTGATGTCGTCGCCGTCGACCTCGCGCCACCGTGAGCCGTCCTTGTAGGCGAGCAGGCGGTCACCACCCCCACGGCGTCGCTTCAGGATGTTCACGGCGGCTCGCACCTCGTCGTCTGCCAGCGCGACGTACCGCTCCTGCCCCGACTTGGCCGTGTACTCGAAGACGACGTCGCGACCCCCCTCGATCCGTACGTGCTCCTTGAGGATCGTCGAGAGCCCGTAGCTGCCGTTCTGCTCGGCGTAGGACTCGCCTCCGATCCGGAAGAACCCGAGGTCGAGGAGCCGGAAGGCGGTCGCCAGCACCTTCTCTCGCGGCATCCCGTCCAGGAGGAGGTGCTCGCAGACCTGCTCGCGAGCCTTCGGGAGCCGCGCGGCGACCGTGAGCACGCGGTCGTGCTTGGCCTCATCGCGCTTCACGCGCCACTGCGGGTGGTAGAGGTACTGGCGCCTCCCGGCGACGTCGGTGCCCACCGCCTGCAGGTGTCCGTTGGGCCACTGCGAGATCCAGACGTCCTTCCAGGCCGGTGGGATCACCAGCGCCTTGCAGCGGGCGACGTCGTCCGCGGAGAGCGGGTCGCCGTCGCAGTCGAGGTAGACGAACCCCCGGCCGTGGCGCCGGCGCGACCAGCCCGGCTGGTTCGGGGACGTCCTGCGGAGTCGGGTCACGCAGAGATGGTGCGTCCTGTCGGGCTCGTGCGCACCCCGGACGGCTCACCACACGGGCGCATCCACGTGCTGAGACATGCGGCTCGAAGTCTGGACGTGTTCCGCTGTCGTCCTCGACCCTGGACGCAGGTCATGAGCGCCAGCGTCAAGCCCCGGCTCGCTGGCCGGCAACCCTCCTGCGCGGTGGGGTGCCCCGGGTGACGACCTGGCCACGCCGTAGGGGCGTGGCAAGCGCGGACCTCCCGGGGTCCTGGACGACAGGACATGACGATGACTACCACCGACCTCTGCGCGCGCGCCTCGCGCCCCGGACGGACGACCCTTCCGCCCCTCGCCTGCGTCGTCGGCGCCGGCCTCGAGGTGCCGCTCGCGACGGGCGGCACCGTCCGGTACGCCAACCTCGACTACGCGGCCAGCGCGCCGGCGCTGCAGTCCGTGGCCGAGCGCGTCGAGCAGGTGCTGCCGTTCTACTCCTCCGTCCACCGCGGTGCGGGGTGGACGTCACAGGTCAGCTCCCGCCTGTACGAGGGTGCGCGACAGCGGGCCGCGCGGTTCGTCGGAGCGCGGGGCGACGACACGCTGGTGCTGGTGCGGAACACGACGGACGCCCTCAACCTGCTGGCGCACTCCGTGCCGGCCGACGCGGGGGACGTCGTCGTACTTGAGATCGAGCACCACGCGAACCTGCTGCCGTGGACGGCCGGCGCGCACCGCGTCGTCGGAGTCGGGAGCACGCTCGAGCGCACCCTTTCCGCGCTGGAACAGGCCCTGGGCGCGGCGCCCACGGCCCTGCTCGCGGTCACGGGTGCCTCCAACGTGACGGGCGAGGAGCTTCCGCTGCGAGAGCTCGCCGAGCTGGCGCACCGGCATGGGGCGCGCATCGTCGTCGACGGTGCGCAGCTTGCTCCGCACCGCAGGATCTCGTTGGCGGACAGCGACGTCGACTACCTCGCCTTCTCGGGTCACAAGCTGTACGCCCCCTTCGGGACGGGTGCCCTGGTCGGTCGTCGTGACTGGCTCGACGCTGCCGAGCCGTACCTGGCCGGTGGCGGCGCGGTGGAGTCGGTGGACCTGGCGGAGGTCGTGTGGGCCGCAGCCCCGGCGAGGCACGAGGCCGGCACACCGAACGTGCTGGGAGCGGTGGCACTGGCCGCGGCGTGCGACGCGCTCGACGCCCTACCCGAGGGTGCGCTCGAGGTGCACGAGGCGGCGCTGCGAGAGAGGCTGACCGAGGGCCTGAGGTCGGTGGACGGCGTTCGCGTGCATAGCATCTGGGCCGACAGCCGGTGCACCGTCGGCATCGTGACGTTCACCGTCGCCGACGTCGATGCAGGGCTCCTGGCCGCGGTCCTCTCGGCGGAGTACGGGATCGGCGTACGGGACGGCAAGTTCTGCGCGCACCCGCTGCTGCGGCGCATCGGCCTGCACGACGGCGCCGTCCGGGCGAGCCTCGGCGTGGGCTCGTCCAGCGATGACGTCGACCGCCTGGTGACCGCCGTCCGCAGCATCGTCGAGGAGGGACCCCGGCTGCGGTACGTCCGTACGGAGGGCCGGTTCGCGCCCGTCGACGACCGGCGTCCGCTGCCCGAGTGGCTGGACGGTGCTCACGACGGTGCGGGTGGAACGGCCTGCGGAGAGCGCTGAGGAGGGACACCCTTGCAGGGAGGAGACCAGAGGAGGTCGGGGTGCCGGACGTCGACGACTACCTGGCAGGGCTGGACGAGGCCGTGCGCGAAGCCTTCCGGCGCGTGGTCGACCTCGCGCTCGTGGTCGCTCCCGAGGCGGAGCAGGGGACGAGCTACGGGATGGCTGCGCTCACCCTGGCGGGCCGGCCCCTTCTGGGCCTGCAGGCGGCCCGGTCGCACCTGAGCATCTACCCGTTCAGCCCGGCGGCCGTCGACGTCGCGCGCGACCGCCTCCCGGCGCGCGACGTGTCGAAGGGCACCATCCGGTTCACCGTGGAGTCCCCCTTGCCGGCTGACGTGGTGCGTGACGTCGTGCACCATCGCCGTTGCGAGATCGACGGCTGAGACGTCCCTGCTGTCAGGGGGAGTCGGACTGGCGCCCCGCCGCGACGTACAGGTAGACCGCCACGGCCAGCGGCGCCAGGACCAGGACCGCCGTCAGGACGGCGGACGGCCAGACCGGCCCCGTGTCTGTGCACGTGAGGGTCCCTTCCGAGCCGGTGACGGGGCCTGTGCACGAACCGACGCGCGCCGTGACGACACCGAGCCCGGCCACCGCGAACGCCCCACCCGGCCAGACCAGAAGTCCCAGTGCCTTCTGCCACCTGGTCCACAGTGGCGACCACAGAAGCAGCGCCGCGCCGGCGAGCCACCCGATCACCGGAGGGAACCCGGTCACGAGCAGGAGCAGCGCGGCGATCTCACGCACCCCGCGTCGCTGCGGCGGCCTGAGCGGCCCGGCCGCGGCGACGATGTCCTCGGGGGACCCGAGGGTGGCCAGCAGGTTCCTCACCTCGGCCTCGTCGGGGTCGGGGGACAGACCAGCATCGAGGTGGCTGCGGATCTCGGCGACCAGCTCGTTGCGGTCGTCCCGAGGAAGTCGCTGCGCGGCGCGGTCGAGGCGGCGCAGGTAGTCGTCGACCAGCGGGTGCGTGGTGGTGTTCATGTCGTGCCTTTCACGAGGAGGTGGTCCACCGTGTCGCGGAAGCGTCCCCACTCGGCGACGAAGTCGTCCAAGGCCCGCCTGCCCTTGGCCGTGACGCCGTAGTACTTGCGCGGCGGCCCACCGGTGTCTGAGTCGCGCCAGGAGCTGGTGAGGCGTCCGTCCTTCTGCAGACGCGACAGCAGGGGGTAGAGCGTTCCCTCACCGGTGACCATGCCGTCCATCGCACCGAGCTCGCGGACGAGGTCGAAGCCGTATCTCGGCTCCTCGGCCAGCAGCGCCAGCACGCAGAACTCCAAGGCTCCGCGGCGGAGCTGGCTGAGGACGTCGGAAGTGACTACCACGGGGCACAAGGTACCTCGTGTCGCCAGGTAGGGCAAGGTCTTCCGGCTTCGGGGGGGGGGGGGGGGGGGGGGGGGACGAAGGCCTCTAGGGCGCCTCACCGGAGGCGACAAGCATGGGAGCTGACGAGCGGGAGGCACGCCATGACGACCACGCGCGAGGAGGCCCTGAGGAAGCGGGCCCACTACCTGACCGGACTGGTCTGGCATGCCGGGAGCTTCCTGGTGCTGAGCGTGTTCTTCGTCGTCCTGGACCTCTGGGTGGGTCCCGGCGGCATCCAGTGGGCCTGGTGGATCATCCTGTTCTGGGCCATGGCCCTGGCCTTCCACGGCCTGGCCTACCTCATCGACGGCCGGCAGCTCGAGGAGCGGGTGACCCAGCGGTGGCTGGCGGAGGACGAGCGACGAGAGAGCCACGGGCGTGAGGCCCGCGGCCTGCTCTCGAACGCCTCACGCGGCGCGCGCGTACGACTCGAGGGTCACCCCGCCGTCGAACCTCCGGGTCGAGACGGGGACGAAGGCGGTGGGTGAGAAGGGGCCGTCGAAGAGCGGGACCCCTGAGCCGATCACGATCGGGCTGCGCTTGATCACCATGTCGTCGATCTGGTGTCGGACGGAGGCAGCGAGCCTGCCGCCCCCGGCCAGCCAGATCCCGAGGCCGTCGCGTCGCTTGAGGCCGTCGATCAGGTCGACCGGCTCGGTGGTGACTGACACCGCACCGTTCCCGCCGGGCAGGGACGTCGAGACCACGTGCTGGTCGAGGTGTGCGTACGGGCTGTCCAGTCCCGCGTCGAGAGCCGGCTGGTACGTCGCTCGGCCCATGACGACGGTGTCGAAGCGGCGGTTGGCCGCGCCCTCCAGCCCGAGCGGACCCCGCGCGTGGACGGGCATGGTCTCGGGGTACTCGGAGAGGATCATGTCCCTCAGATCCCCCTCGAACGGGAAGAAGTCGAACTGCCCGTCAGGTCCGGCGATGAAGCCGTCGAGCGTGGCGGCGACGTAGTACGTGAGTCTTCGCATGAGAGATCGCGCTCCTTCCCGGGGTCGGCCCCTTTCCTCGAGCGAGCCGACGGCGGATGCTACAGAGATGAACTCAGACTCCAAAGGACATTCCGGGCCGCCCCCGCTGGCCGTGAAAGCCACCAGACCTGTGACGTGGGCGCTCGCAGGACGGCCCTGGTTCCCCTTGTGGGCCGTCGTCCACCACCGCGGGCGCACGAGCGGCAAGTCGTACGCGACCCCGGTGGCGATCATCCCCGCGCAGTCCGACGCCACGTTCCTGATCGGGCTGCCCTGGGGCCGCTCGACGAACTGGGCCCAGAACGTCGTGGCGGCCGGCGGAGCGACCCTGACCTGGAAGGGACGCGACGTCCTGGCCACGAATCCGCTACTGATCGGTCCCGAGACGGCCGTCGAGCAGGCCAAGCCGATCGTCAGACGCGTGGTGGGGAGTGGTCGCTTCCCCGTCTTCCTGCAGCTGGACCGACCCGGGCCGGCGGCGTAGCGGAGACACCTCGCGCCGTCGTCCAGCGCTGGTTTCGCCTACTTCGTGGTCGCCTTGGGTGGCAGGGTGCCGATCCAGTCGTGGCTCTTGTCGAACCAGCCGGCAAGCTCGTCGGTGTTGTGCAGCAGCGCATCTGGTACAGCGACGTATCCCCGCATGACGCTGCCGTACTGCAGTACCGGACCACTGTCGTACCGCGTGAGGAAGTCCTCGCCGTGCTCCTTCGGCAGCCGCAGGGCCATCGTTCCCTCGGCATCGAGAAAGCTGAACATGTGGCCGTTGCGCGACGTGTACGGGTTCTTGGCCCCCTTGACCGAGGTATCCGAGGCGCTGCGTTCGACGACGGCCGTGTACAGCTCGAGCGCCTCGGACGGGCCTGGGTACGCGGATCCACCGGCCACGTTGCCTCCAGAGGTGTCTCGTCGACCAGGTCCGGGTCGAACCTACCGAGGGATGGTGCCCCCGTCGGCCGTGGGCCGGCTCAGGAACGGGTTGACAGATCGGATAGTGAAGGTTTCCAATAATGGAGAGTCGTGCTACCCAAATAAGGAGCCCACCGTGGACACCCTGCTCTCGGAGAACTCGCGCCAGCTGGCGGGCGCCCTCTTTCTCGCACTGGTGACCGTCGAGACGGGCGGCCTGTACCTGCTCAAGATCGTCCGAGGGCGAGAAGACGTCACGCCGTTCCAGGAGAAGTTCGCCCGGGCGGGCCACGCGCACGCCGGGGTGCTCCTGGTCGTGGCCCTGGTCTGCCAGCCCTTCGTCGATGCCACCAACCTGTCGGGCCTCTGGGAGTGGGTCGCGCGCAGCGGGGTCGCCCTGTCCGCGCTGCTGATGCCTGGCGGCTTCTTCTTCTCCTCGATGGGTCGAGGGCGCACGGAGCCGAACCGTTTGATCGCGCTGGTGTTCGCCGGCGCGACCTTGCTGGCCGTCAGCCTGGCGACCCTGGGCGTCGGCCTGCTGGTGACGTGAGCTGAAGACCGTCGGCAGCGCTCGGCCATGCCCTGACGGGTGGGATGTCGTGGCTGCCCCTCGCAACCAGAAGTCGGCCCGCGCTATCGGGTGAGGGCCTCAGTCGCGGCGCGGGCGGCGCGTCCGATCGTGAGGTCTACGTCCGCTTGGACGCGGGCGACGCGCCGCGAAGCGGTGAGTGCGGCGATCGCGACACGCTGGGTCCGGTACCCGACGACCCCGATGTCGTGGCGAAGATCCAGGAAGGTGCCCGTCTTCGCGGCCACGCTGAAGTCGTCGGCCTGGAGGTCGGACGCCAGGCGATGCGTGAACGGCTGGGCGCCCATCGCGTCACGCACCTGTCGGCAGGCCGGCGGTGAGGCGATCGTGTCGTCCCAGATCCGGTTGAGCCGCTCGACGCAGCCGCGGGCGGTGCCGGTGTTGGCTGTGCCGACATCCAGCGACGGGATGGGATGGCTCCCGTCGGAACGCGTCCCCTCCACCGCCAACCGGGTGGCGAGTGTGAAGTCATGGCCGGCGACCCGGGTCGCGTAGTCGTACATGGTCCTGAAGTGGTGACGAAGGTGGATCGCGTCGAGGCCCACGTCGAGAGGGTGGCGCGGACGCGGTCGAGACCGATCAGGTCCAGCAGTGCGTCGGCGGCGGCGTTGTCACTGATCGCCACCATCTGGGTCGCCAGGTCCTCGACCGCCATCGTGACGGGGTGGCGCAGAGCGGCGATGCCTGCAGGTCCCGGCCCTCGGTCCTCGGGCGTGAGCAGCACCTGGTGCGCCGGGTCGAGCCCTCCTCTCTCGCAGAGGTCTGCGGTCACCAGTGCCACGGGGACCTTGAGGACCGAGGCCAGTGGAACAGGCCTGTCCGCGCAGAAGCCGATGTCGTCCCCCGTGGCCAGGTTCCTGGCGTAGAAGGCGCCATCGATCTGCACCGACTCCCAGAGGTCGACGAGCGTGCTCGCGAGTCTGATGAGGGCACCGGTCGACCCGACCGGGGCCGGCCGCGACGGACGTGTCACGGCGCCGCTCCGAGCGATCGACCGAGCAGGCGGAGTGCCTGGCTCCGGGTCGGCCCCGTCGTGAGTGGTGTGGGGGGCGAGCCGGATTCGACGAGCTGGTGCCCGCGCGCCAGCGTCGGGTCGTCGAGCGGCGTCCACGTCAGGTCGTGGGCCGAGGCCTCACCGGCAGTGGTGACCAGGAGGGACGTCCCGTCGAGGACGTGGGCAACGGCGATGGCTAGCGTGCACCGCTGGACGTGCCGCGGGGACACGCCGGCCCGATCGATGGCTGCCTGGAGGTGGCGCGACCAGGGCTGGTCATCGTCGACGTCGGTGAACACCAGCGTGGGAGTGTCGCACCCGCGGAGCGGTCGAAGTTCGACCAGGCGCGCCGGCGACCGGGGGAGCGGGTCGAGGCTCGCGATGCCCAGGGGAGTGGTCCACGTCGCGTCGGCGGGATGGCACGGCCGCACGATCCACGCCGGATGGAGATCGTCCGTGCTCTCGGCGTCCCGCAGCGTGACGACCACGTCGAGATCCCGGAGCTTGCGCACCACCTCCGCCAGGGCGCGCGGTGTGACGTGGCCGGGCATCGAAACGACGAACGAGTCGGATGCCGGTCTGCGTGCTGACCGGACGAGATCATCCGCCTGCTCGAGCAGGTGCTGTGCTCGAGGAAGGAGGGACACCCCGCCGGACGTCAGGCCGATCTGGCGGCGCGACCGGTCGAGGAGCTCAGTCTCGAGATGACGCTCGAGAGCGCGGATCCGGCGACTCAGCAGAGGTTGGTCGATGCCCAGGGTCTCAGCCGCCCTGGACACGCTGAGCTCCTCGGCGACGGCGACGAACCCGCGGAGGTGCGCGAGGAGGTCCACGACCCCATTCGACCAGATCGTCACGTCATGTCGCGTCGTCCTACGTTCATGCACTGTCGTCCTTGGACGCCGGACGACTCACGGTGACACCGTCCCGGTCGCGAGACGTCGTGACATTCCCCGCAGAAGAGGACGGTTGCCGCTGTGTCAGAGCACGCCACCACACCGAGTCGCCGGGCCGTCATGGCCGGCGCTGCCACCGCGATCGGACTGCTGACCGCAGACCCGCTCATGGCGCAAGCCGCCTCCGTGGCTGGCCGACCGTCAGATCCGTCGCCGAGGGATGGCCGCGATCCCGCCGTCGCAGCCCTGGAGTCGAAGTGGCAACGACAGATCGGGCTGTTCGCGGCGGACGTCGACTCCGGCCGATCCATCCAGCACCGTGCCGGCGAGCGTTTCCCGATGCTGTCGGTCTTCAAGCCACTGCTGGCAGCGCACATCCTGCGCTCGTCCCACCAGCACCTGGACCGGCGAGTGATGTGGAGCGCCGAGGACGTGGTCGAGTACTCACCCGTCACCGCCGTCACGGTGCGCAACGGGCTGACTGTGCGCCAGCTCTGCGAGGCGGCCATCACCCGAAGCGACAACACGGCGGCCAACGTCCTGCTTCGTGAGTACGGAGGGCCTTCAGCCGTCACGGATTTCGCCCGGTCGCTCGGTGATCGCAAGACCCGACTGGACCGTCGGGAGCCCGAGCTGAACAGCGCGATCCCGGGTGACGAGCGTGACACCACGACCCCACGCGCCATCGCAGACACCTACACCCAGCTCGTCGTCGGCAGGGCATTGCCGAGGGCCCGGCGTGAGCTGCTGACGGAGTGGCTGCTCGCCAACCAGACGACGACGACCCGTTTCGGCGCCGGGATTCCGCAGGGCTGGGGCCTCGCGGACAAGACCGGAGCCGGCGCGTACGGAACCCGCAACGACGTGGGGGTCATGTGGACGCTGTCGGGTCGGGCGATCATCGTGGCGTGCCTCACCCGGTCGGATGACCCCGCGTCGGCAGGTGTCGATGAGGCGCTTGCCGATGCAGCTGCTCTGGCCTGCGCCCGACTCGGATGACGCCCAGCCACCGGACCTCTGGCCCTAGGACGGTCCAACGCGAAGCGCCAGGCTGTCGACATGTCCAGTGATCGTGAGGCGCGAGAAGCGGTGGCACGTAGTCGACCTGCACGACTTCCGCCGCGATGGTTCATCGTGGCCTTCTGGCACGGCCATCGCGCGCTCCTGCGCGTGACCGGCGGGCGGTTCGGCCTACGGCGGCCGAAGCCCGGCGCGTGGGGGATGTGCCGGCTCAGCACGACCGGTCGACGCAGTGGGAGGCCACGACAGGTCGTCGTGGGCTACTTCGAGGACGGCCGGAACCTGGTCACGATGGCGATGAACGGTTGGGGTCCGGCCGAGCCCGCGTGGTGGCTGAACCTGCAGGACCATCCGGAGGCCATCGCCCAGACCCGTGACGGGGCACTACAGGTCCGGGCGCGCAGGGCAGAGGGTGAAGAGCGCGAGCGGCTGTGGTCCCGCTGGGCCGAGATCGACAAGAACCTCGACGACTACGCGTCCAGGCGGCCCGCCGAGACCGCCGTTGTGGTCCTCGAGCCGACGGAGGGCGACCAGCCGGGCGCTTGAGCCTCCGTCCGGGCGTGTCGCAGCGGGGCACGAACGTCACGAACGCATGCAGAGCAACCGCACACGTCACTCCGCGGCCCCCGGCAGGCAAGGCTGGTGGGCGAATCAGGATGGCGACACGACCTCTGGGGCCCAGCGGGTGTCTGCTGTGGACGGCGTCGTCGCCCGGGTCGTGTTGCCGGTGGCGGTCTCGTCCTTCTCGTTCCTGGCGTTGTGCGGCAGTAGCCGACGGGTGAGCGGGCTCCAGGGTGCCGACATGACTCGCGAACGTGCTGAGCTCCTCGCCCACCTCGATGCCGAAAAGAGACCGGGTGCTGGCTGGGCCCGCGACCGGCAGCAAGGACTCTGGTAGAACGAGACGCCTCCGGTAGAGGAGGTGACGTCGTGGCCAGCAGTCCTGGAGAGCACACCGTCCTGGCGATGGCCGAGGGGGAGGCGTTCGGCTCGCTGCGGAAGCGACCGACGTCTCGGTCTGAGCGTCTCGCCCTCGGCCGAGCGCTGCGCAAGCAGGTGCCCCGCAAGTCCCTGGGGCGATGGGAGCCATCTGTCGGCCGGCGAGACCCGGTCCAGCTGATCCAGGAGTCACATCGGGGTCGAGTGGACGAACTGGTCCCGATCAGGGTCGGCCGGATGATCAGCTCCCCGTACGGCTTCCTGCGGGGCACCGCCATCGTCATGGCCGAGGACGTCGCCGGGTTGCCTTCCACGGGGATCACTCCGGTGATCTGCGGCGACGCGCACCTGGGGAACTTCGGCTTCTACGCTTCGCCCGAGGGCGAGCTCGTGATCGATCTCAATGACTTCGACGAGGCCCATCCGGGCAGCTGGGAGTGGGATCTTCGGCGACTCGTCGCCAGCATCTGGGTGGCCGGGCGGGAGAACTCCTCGAGCGAGCAGCAGTGCACCGATGCTGTCAGGTCGTGCGTGTCGGCCTACCGGGCGGAGGTGAGCTACTTGGCCGAACAGCCTCTGCTCCTGCGCTCCTACAACCGTCTGGACGTCAAGCGCCTGCACGAGACCGCCACCGAGAAGACGCTCCGGGCCGAGATCGGGCGCTCTGCCAAGCGGGCGCGGAACCGGACCAGTGATCGCGCGCTGCCGCGGTTCACCCGCGAGCACGAGGGGCGCCGGCACATCGTGGACGAGCCACCTCTGATCACCCACGTCTCCGAGCGGGACAGCGAGCTGATCGCGGCCGCGCTGGATGAGTACCTGACCACCCTGGCCCCGCACTGGCGGCGGGTACTGGGCGGCTACACCCTGGTCGACACGGCCCACAAGGTCGTGGGCGTCGGCAGCGTCGGCTTGCGCGCCTACGTGGTGCTTCTTGAGGGCAGCGGCCCTGAGGACGTGTTGTTCCTCCAGCTGAAGCAGGCGCGCCGATCGGTGCTGGCCGCGCACGTGCACGGCGAGTCGGCCTGGCACGCCCACCAGGGCCAGCGAGTGGTGGAGTACCAGCAGGCCCTGCAGACGGTGAGTGACCCGCTCCTGGGATGGACCACCGTCGCCGAGCGACAGTATTACGTCCGGCAGTTCCGGAACATGAAAGGCACCATCCCGCTCGACGCCATCGACCCCGCGGCGCTGGCCGACTACGCCGGCATCGTCGGACACCTGCTGGCCAAGGGTCACGCTCGCACCAGCGGCGCTTCCATGATCGCGGGGTACGCCGGCCGCTCCGAGAAGCTGGAGCGGGCGATGGCCCACTTCGCTCGGGCCTACGCGGACCAGACCGAAGCCGACCACGCCGAGCTGGTCCGAGCGGTCCGGCGGGGGGCGGTACCGGTCACGGAGGGCGCTCTGGATCGCGCCGGCTCCGCCTTCCGCCCGTGATGGACGGTCCTCGACCCCTGCCCCGGAGTTCTGGCATCTCGTCGCGATGAAGTGACGACCCCACCCGGCAACCGTGTCCTGGCCGGGGGGAAGAAGGGGCGGCCAGCTTCGCCAACTCGCCTTTCGCGGACCGATCCCGGCCATTGCGCCGGTGCGAGCAGTCCTCGTGCCGGCCAGGGTCGTTAGCACCGACCGGACCACCGAAGAAGGGCCTGCCATGATCATCACCCACACCGTAGGAGCCCGTCGCGAGGGCAGCGTCGTCGACCGGGGAGCACGCTCCCACAGCGGACCCGTCAAGCGTGTCATCGCAGGCTCCCTCGGCGCGGGTGCCGTGCTCATGCTCATCCTCACCGTGGGCGTCGCCGGCGGTTCCGAGGAGCACGTCGTCACCGCGATGGCCCTCCTCGGAGCGGGTGCCGGCTGGGCCATGCTCGCGGTCCTGTCCGCGCGGTTGACGAGCCGCCCGCTGCGCTGGGCGCTCGTGCCTGCCGTGGCGATGTCCCTGACCGGTCTGGCCCTGTTGGTGTTCGGGCCGGGCGACGCTGCGTTGACGGCTGCCGGCTGGGTGTGGCCGCCGCTCCTGCTCGCTTCTCACCGCATGGATGGCACGCCAGAGCCGCAGGGACCTGGATGGCCGCCAGCTGTGGACGGTGGCCCCGGTCCTGGGCGCTCTGCTCCTCGCCGGCGTCGGCGGCGCCTACGAGAGCGTTGCGCTGGCTCGCGACGCCGACCGCCACGCCATGCCTGGGCAGCTGTACGACGTCGGCGGGTACCGGCTGCACCTCGACTGCACCGGAAGCGGGAGCCCGACCGTCGTGCTGGCCGGTGGCATGGGGGAGACGTCGCCGTACTGGGCACGCATCGCGCCCACCGTCGCCCGGACCACCCGCGTGTGCGCCTACGACCGCGCCGGGCAGGGCTGGAGCGACAGTTCGCCGCACCCCGCGGACGGGACACAGACGGCACGGGACCTGCACGCCCTGCTCGAGTCTGCCCACGAGAGCGGCCCGTTCGTGCTCGTCGGGCACTCGAGCGGTGGCGTCTACGGACTGAACTACGCAGCGAGCTACCCCGATGAGGTCTCGGGACTGGTGCTGCTCGACAGCTCGAGTCCCCGCCAGGTGGAGCTTGTGCCCTCCTTCGACACGACGTCTGCGGTCATGGGGCGAGTCGTCGCCCTGTTGCCTACCGTGGCCCGCACGGGACTGGGACGGCTCGCCTCGTCCCCGCCCACGCTGCCCTCGCCGGCGGCTGCCCAGGTCGCTTCGTTCGCCGCGAGCCCTCGCGGCCTGACCAACGTGCGCGACGAACAGGGACAGCTGAAGACCGCGATGCGCCAGGCACAAGCGCTGACCACCCTCGGCGCCAAGCCGCTGGTCGTGCTCACCAGCCAGGACGAGCTGACCAGGACGCCCGGCTGGGGATTCGCCCAGGACCAGTTGGCCACCCTGTCCAGCAACAGCTCGCACGGTGTCGTCGACGTCACCCACGCGGCCGTGCTCGACGACACCACCAGCGCTGACGCAGCGGTCCAGGCCATCAGCGACGTCGTCGCCTGGGTCCGCACCCAGGCCCCGCTCCCAGCTCGGTAGCGACTCGCCCCCACCCCGGCCCCGTACGCCTCACATGCGTAGAGCCACGACCTCACGCGCGGCACGCGCGTACTCGGAAACGGAGGTGACCATCGTGACCATCCACCCCAGCCCCCCGCGCAACGCCCCTCAGGAAACGCGGCAGCCGGGCGCCCATCCGTCCAGGCGCCGCCGCGCCATCGAAGGGGTTGCGTTCGTGGGCATCTGGGTGGCCGCGGGGTACCTGCTGCCCATCGGCGACAACGGCTACCTGCTCCTGGGAATCCCGCTGACCATCGGTTTCCAGCTGCTCGTGCGCCGCCGGCCGCTGCGCGAGCTGTTCGCCGCCGACACCACCCGGTTCGCACTGGGTGGACAGGGTGCCGCGATCGCAGCGGCTCTGGCCGTCGTCCCCGGCTACCACGCAGCACAGGCTCTGGCGGCGGGCGACTGGACCCTGCTCGGCTGGTTCCTGGCAGCCATGGCCGGGGCCGCCTGCGCCGCGTTCTCGCTGCGCGCCAGCTCGATGCTGGCTGCGCTGCGCTCAGCAGCCCTACCGGTTGCCGTCGGGGCGGGCGGCATGGCGACCGTGTACGGGGCGCTGCACATCGCCACCGGGACACCGCTCCCAGCGCTCGCGGCGGTTGCCGCGATCGCCACGTACACCGCCTTGTACTTCCCTGCCACGTTCCTGCTCGAAGAGGTCGCCTTCCGTGGCGCCCTCGACGCCCACGTGCACCACGAGGGTGACGGTCGCGGGTGGCAGTCCGCCGTGTTCGTCTCCGCGCTGTGGGGACTGTGGCACCTTCCCGTCGCGAGCGGTCTCGGGTTGCCGTTGCCGCTTCTGGTGATGGAGCTCGTCGTCGTGCACGTCCTGATCGGTGTGCCCCTCTCGATCGCCTGGCGCCGTCACCGCAACCTGGCCGGACCGGCCCTGGCGCATGCCGTCATCGACGCCGTCCGCAACGCCTTCATGCTCGGGCTGTAGTCCCGCTGTCCTAGCGCGGGCCCGAGCACCCGGTCAGGACACGGCGCCCCCCGCTGCGCGACCTCGTGTCGGCCCAGCACCGACCCATCTGGGAGGCGTCCTTCGACCGGGTGGACACGTACCTTGGGCAGGTCCAACAACAAGAGACAGGCGGTCACGATGACGGATGACAGCGGCGGCCAGAGCATGGTGATCGAGCGGACTCTCAGAGCGCCGGCGGATCTGATCTGGAGGATGTGGACAGAACCGGAACACCTCGCGACGTGGTACGGCCCCGGCGGGGCGACCATCCCCGTGGCCAGGATGGACGTGCGGGTGGGCGGCAGCCGCTTGCTGTGCATGGAGATGACGTCGCCGGACGGCACGATGCAGATGTGGTTCACCGGCGAGTATCTCGAGGTCGTTGAGAACGAGCGCCTCGCCTACACCGACTCCATGTCCGACGAGCAGGGCAACGTGGTGTCAGCGGAGCAGATGGGCATGCCCGCGGGTCACCCGACCACGACCGAGGTCAGTGTCGAGCTCGAGCACGTCGATGGCGGCACCAAGATGGTGCTGACCCACGCCGGTGTTCCCGCCGAATCCCCCGGTGCCGCCGGATGGGCGATGGCGCTCGACAAGCTCGCTGCGCGCCTCGACGAGGTACAGCGCGCCTAGCGGTGCCTCTCCGGGTGCGTGCACGTCCGGGACATCTGGACCGGTACCGGCTTCGTGGGCTGCCACATCGTCCTGACCTTGCGCGAGCGGGGGCACGACGTCCCTACAGCCGTTCCAAGGTCGCCGCCGAGGAAGTTGCTGGCGAGCTTCGAGCTGCCGGCCAGCCGATCGTGACCCGTGTATCCCGGGGCCGTCCACGGGCCGCGCGACCCCTACCGCGGCGCTGATCCAGCAGGTCATGGTGCAGGCACGGCGCCATCCGGGGAGCCGTTGGACAGGGCGGCCTGGAGGAGTCCTTGTGCGGACTGTCTCATCAGGGTCGTGGCGTCGGTGCGGCTCAGACCGCCGATGTCGGTCAGCCACACGAGGGCCTCGATGCCGACGGCGCTGCGGATGGCGAGGACCAGCTTGTGGAGCCCTTGGTCACCGAGCTGGTCCCGCAGTGGTTCGAGTGCCTCGGTGATCCAGCCGATGGCTCTGCCTTGGCGCAACGGAAGCTGGCTGCGATCAACCTCCGGCTCGAGCGAGAGACGCAGCATCGTGCGCTGCTGCGCCTCGGTTTCGACGATCATCGCGGTGAAGGCGCGGACGACCGTGTCGAGCCTCGCGCCTGGGTCCTGGGGCGGGTCGCTCCCCAGCATCGATTCGGCGCCGGTCTCGGGATGCGCTGCGGCGAGGAGCTCTCGCTGGTTGCCGAAGTACCGATACGCCGTCGCGCGAGACACCGACGCCGCAGCTGCGGCCTGCTCGACCGTAGGGGCCTGCCCCGCGGCCACCAGGTCCCGCGCAGCAGCGATCAAGGCGGCGTGGGTCCGGCGCTTCTGGTTGGTGCGACCCTCGGCATCCCAAGGTCTTGACATGAGATCCATGATACGTCACTCTCGTTATGAGACATACATCTCACAACATGTGGCGGGCGAAAGAAGCGGACCATGAGCGCAGCGGCAGCAGCGGAACACTCCCCGGTCGTTCACGCGGTCGGCGACGGCGAGCGCCGGTGGTTCTACGGCGGAGGCGTGCACACCTGGCACGTGCGGGCCGACCAGGTCGGCGGAGTCTTCATGCTCTTCGAGGATCAGATGACTCAGGGGAAGATGACCCCGTTGCACACCCATCCCGACTCCGACGAGACCATGTACGTCTTGGAGGGCGAGATCCTCATGCACGTGGACGGTGTGGAGCACCGCATCGGAGTCGGCGGCACGGTGGTCGCGCCCCGTGGTGTGCCTCATGCCTTTCTGGTGACCTCACCGGTCGCAAGGATGCTCTGCCTGCACACCCCCGGGTGTTGTGAGGCGTTCTACTGGGACGCCAGCGAGCCCATCGCCAGCGACGTCGCCGACCCGACCGGGCCCGTCGACTTCGCCCGCGTCCGAGCCTCAGCGCTCGCCAACGGTGGGATCGAGATCCTCGGTCCGCCGCCGTTCGAGCACTCCTGACCCGGGCCGGGTGCGGTCGTGCCGGCCACGCCTCCACGGGCACAGAAGGACGGGGTGAGGCGCAGCGCCGCCGAGCCGGCGCGCGACGCGGCGTGAGCGGATGTCGGTGGCGATGAATGGAATGATCGCGCGAACGAAGAGGGAACGAGGGGGCTGCACTGCGATGCGCATGAGGCTGGAACTGATCCCGCTCCCGGTCTCGGACGTTGACCGAGCCATCGCCTTCTACTCGGACAGGCTCGGCTTCAACAAGGACGTCGACGTGCGGCCCAGCGAGGGCGTCCGGGTCGTCCAGCTGACACCAGAGGGCTCGGGTTGTTCGGTCGGTTTTGGGACGGGGCTGGATGTGTACGCGGGAGAACCCGGCAGTGTCAGAGGCGTGCACCTGGTGGTGGAGGACATCACCGAGGCGCGGGCGGAGCTTGTGCGTCGAGGTGTGGAGATCAGCGAGATCCAGGACTTCGGCGGCGGCGTCAAGGGAGCACACTTCTCCGATCCGGACGGCAACACGTTCGAGCTGCAGGAGATGGCCTGGCGCAGGGGCGCGAAGTACGAGGAGCCTGGTGCCTCCGCGCCGCTCGCGTAGGACCGGTTGCACCGAGCGACATCGGCGGCGGAGCTGTCAGCGGCCGTACTCCGCTACCGCTGCTGCGCCGGAGGTGACCGGAACGTCCCACCCCTCCGGGACCAAGCCGATGCACTCCTCGTCGGCGCCGAGGATCGCTCCGCCCCAGAAGATCTCGTCGTCGCACGTGAGGTGGTTCAGCAGCTGCGCGTTCGACCAGCCGGAGGGCGCGGCACCCTAGCCAGACCCCAGCTCCACTCTGGACGTGTCCTCACCTGCTGCGTGGCGCTATTGGCCACGTCGTTCCGGTCACTGCACTCGTCTCCGTGTCTGGAGCGCGACGACAGAACCCGGAGCGCCGACCAGAACGGCACGAACCGCGCCCAGCCCGAGATCAGGAGGTTCCTCAGGCGTTCCGATGTGCCCGCAAGCCGAGGTCACGTCGGCTCCAGGCGGTGAGCTGTGGCTGGTCGGCGCGCGGAGGCTACGTACGCGAGGCCGGGGATCCTAAGCCCGTCTGCCCGCTCATACTGCGACAGCCGCTCGCGGACCGTCTCGCGGATGGCGGCCAGGTCTTGGGCGGGCAGGACGGCGAGGCGGCTCTTCAGGGGACCTGCGAGATCGGTGCGCAGCCGCCAGTAGTCGTCGAAGGATGCGTCGTGGGTGGGTACGTCGACCGGCTGCAGGCCGATGTGTTCGAGGCCGGCCGCGGTCAGGACGGTCTCGAGGGCACCGTCGGCGCCCAGGGAGAACGGACCTGGGACTCCTGGAGGGGGCACGGGTGTGCCGGTGTGCTGCTGGACCGCCTCTGCCAGAACTCCGAGCCACGGGTTGCGGTCGCGCGGACCCCACACCGCGAAGGCCGCTCGGCCACCTGGTCGCAGGACTCGGGCGATCTCGGTGGCGGCCCGGACCGGGTCGAGGGCGAACATGAGGCCCTCGCGGCAGACGACGATGTCGAAGGAGTCGTCCGGCACGTCGAGCTGCTCCAGATCGAGGACCTGCGCGCTGACCTGTGCCGCGGCCCCGCCGTCCTGGTCGCGACCCGCTGCCCGCGTGGACGCGATCGCCACCATCTCCGGCGCCACGTCGGAGAGGACGACCCGTCCTCCTGGTGTGACCTGGTCGGCGATCGCCAAGCCCAGGCCACCGGCGCCGCAGGCGAGCTCGAGTACCTCGTCGCCGGGAGCCGGCGCGACGGCATCGATCATGAGCCGGGTGACCGCCTCCGCGCGTCGCTCGACGTGATCGACATGCTCACCCCAGGACTCCGCGACCGAGTCCCACATCTGGTGCACGCGGTGGCGGATCTGCTCGGCGGATGGCAGTTGAGCAGCCTCTGATGACATGGCGGCGCCTCCCTCGAAAGTTCGTTACACGCAGCGAGTAACGAATATGGCTAGGTTAGCTCCATGACCGCCGAAGTCAAGGGATCCCGGACCTATGACTCCTCGCTGCGCGTGCAGCAGGCCGCCGCCCGGCGTCGCGCGCTGGCCCAGGCCGCCCGGGACCTCTTCGTCGAACGCGGGTATCCGGCAACCACGATGGATGCGGTCGGGAAGCGCGCGGACGTGTCGCTCAAGACGGTCTACAACGCCTACGGCACCAAGGCCGGTCTGCTGCGAGCGGTGTGGGACCTCTCCCTCAAGGGGGATCTCGACGATGCGCCAGTCGCCGAACGGCGCTGGTACACCACGCTCCTGGCCGAGCCTGATCCGCACCGGCAGCTCGCGCTGACAGCGGAGAACTCTCGAATCGTCAAGACACGCATCGGGCCCATGCTCAAGGTGATCCGAGACGCCGCACCCGTCGACGATGACCTCGCGGCCCTGTGGGAGCTGATCCAGACTGACTTCTGGGCCAACCAGCGCGCGATCGTCGAGAGCCTCGCGGACAAGGGCTCCCTGCGACCTGAGCTCGACGTCCAGCGCGCCACCGACCTGCTGTGGACGCTCAACCACCCGGACGTGTGGCTCCTGCTCGTCGATCGGCGGGGCTGGTCGCCGGAGGAGTGGGAGAGCTGGTTCGCCAGCAGCTGCCAAGAGCAGCTGCTCGCTCCTGGTTGAGCTCGCGTCACTCGGGGCGTAGGCCCAAGCCTGCGAGGCACACCGACAGGGACAGAAGCGGGGACAGGTGGCCCTTGAGGCCGGCACTCCCTCGGATGGCGATGTGGCGCCAGGGACGCTCGACTGCGTTCGTGTGTGGCCTTGGCACCTCACTGCGATCGGCTCGCGGTCCCGCACAGCGTTGCTCCCGGGGAGCGTGCCGTCTAGCTCCTCCCGGTCACGATGAGCGCTTGTAGTCGGAGCGGGTAGCCGCCGACCGTCTGGAGAGGATCCATCTCTCGGAAGCACGCGTCGCGATAGGCGACCCGAGCCTCCGGTGCCAGCTGTTCCAGGAGCCCGCGCCCGCTGAACGACCAGCGCCAGTCCCACCACTCCTGCTTGGAGGCGAAGTGGATCTCGGTGTCCTCCTGATGCACCCGGAGGTCGGTGAAGGCCGCTGTGTCGAGCAGCTCCGTCACGTGTTCGGCGCGGTCGAAGGGCTGCTGCAAGGCCCGGGACGCGGCGAGCCCGCGGCTGCGAGGAGGTCGTCCTCGAAGCTCCAGCGCTCGTCCTCCCGGCCCCAGGTCGACACCGCGACGACACCGCCCCGCCGGAGCACCCGCCGGAACTCGGCGGCCGCGCGCGCGGGGTCCGGGAGGAAGAACAACGCGAAGGCGGCGGTGAGTACGTCGAATCGGGCATTGTCGAACTCCACTAGCTCGGCGTCCATGACCCGCAGGTCGACGTCGTTGACTCCCTCCGCGCGGAGGTCCGCCTCTGCGAGTTCGAGCATCTTCGGCGAGACGTCGATGCCGGTGAGATGGTCGATCCCTCGCGCCGCGGCGGCGATGAGGACCGCACCTCGTCCGCAAGCGATATCGAGCAGGCGAGCATCGCGAGGCAGGGCAACCAGGCCGAGCAGCCTCCGGGCGAAGTAGGCGTGGTAGGACCCGCCGATTCGGTCATAGGTGGGCGCCGCCCGATCGAACACACCCGCCAACCACGCCTTGTGGCCGTCCACGCAGCCAGCGCAGTTGCGCGACGTTCGCTTCTCGTCCCCAAGTTCAGCGCCGATGTGGATCGAACCCACAACTCGCGGATCAAGAACGGACGACCGGGCAAGTATCCCCTGGTTCGGTAGAGGTCTGGCAGAACTGAGGGCCGTCACGCTTGTCGTCCGTCACGACAGGCCGACGTTCCCTACGCGTCGTGGCCGACCAGGAGGTCGACGGTGACCGCGGCAGCGGCCGTGTTCGTCAGGGTGACCGTGCGGGGGCCGCCCGGGACGAGGGCTGCCAGCACGCCCGAGTTGGCCACCAGGAGGGTGCCGACCACGGTCAGCTCGTCGCCATCCGTCGCACCGTTGGTCGGAGTCAATGCGACCGAGGCCGGCTTGCTGTCGACGCCGCGCGCGCTGATCGCCAGCAGCACGACGTCCCCGCCGTCGGGGAGCAGGTCGACGGTCTTCTCGGGGTCCGTGCCTCCGGTGGCGTCGAGCGTGACGGAGGCGAACGTGTAGGACTGCGGCTCCAGCGTCGCCCCCAGCGGCACCGTCGGGCCTCCGGCGACCTTGACCGAGGCCGTCACCGTCACCTGGACCATCGCAACCTCCTGCGTCGTGGTGTGCCCACCGTCGCCCGGGGGCGTCAAGGCCGTGTCACCGCTGCGTCAACCCGCTCCCTTGACGCAGCGGTGACGGGCGGTTGACGGGGGCGGAGCACCGTCGTGACGCAGGCCGCCACCCGAGGAGCGTCCATGTCCGTGACCACGACCTACCCCGGCGTCTACATCACCGAGATCCCCAGCGGCAGCAGGACGATCGTCGGGGTCGCGACGTCGATCACGGCGTTCGTCGGCTCGGCACTCCGGGGGCCGGTGGACGAGCCGGTGCCTATCGCCAGCTTCGCCGACTTCGAACGCAGGTTCGGCGGGCTGTGGCGGGGCAGCGGGCTGGCCTATTCCGTCCGCGACTTCTACCTCAACGGGGGCGGCGAGGCGCTCGTCGTCCGGGTGGTCCACGTCGACGAGACGGACGAGGACGCCTCCGCCGCGTCAGCGACGCTCGACGTCGGTGGCCTCGGCCTGGAGGCCGCCGGGCCTGGGGCCTGGGGCAACGCGCTGCAGGTCGTGGTGACCCATCCGAGCGGCACCGACGCGGCCGACGTGGCCGACGGCCAGGGGGTCGAGGAGACCGACCTGTTCTCTCTCGTCGTCCGCGAGGGCGCCGCGGAGGATGCCGGTCCGTCAGAGACGTATCTCAACGTCACCACGGTCGAGGGGCCGCGCCGGGTGGACGTCGTCCTGGGGGCATCTCGCATGGTGCGCACGACGGGGACCCTCCCATCGTCCCGTCCGGCCGAGGACACGTACACCGTCGCGGCCACGGCGGAGGGCCGGGATGGCGAGCCGCCTGCCCTGCTGGACTACCAGGGTGACGCCGACGCCAAGACGGGTCTGTACGCGCTGCTCAAGGCGAGCCTGTTCAACCTGCTGTGCATCCCGCCCCCGACGCTGGGCACGGACGTGCCCGACTCCCTCTGGAGCGAAGCCGCGGCCTTCTGCCAGCAGCAGCGGGCCTTCCTTCTCGTGGACGCACCCGCCGGCGAGACGGTCGACGGCATCGCGACCTGGGTGACCGGCACGGCAGGGCTGACCGGCAGCAACATGCGCAACGCGGCGGTCTACTTCCCGCGCATCCGCCGCCCAGACCCGTTGCGCGGCGGGGCAACCGCGGACTTCGCCGCCTGCGGGGCTCTCGCCGGGACGTTCGCCCGCACCGACGGCAGTCGCGGCGTCTGGAAGGCGCCGGCAGGGATCGAGGCGGGCCTGGCCGGCGTCGTCGGTCTGACGGCACCGCTGACGGACGCCGAGAACGGTCGGCTCAACCCCCAGGGCATCAACTGCCTCCGTACGTTCCGCGGCATCGGATCGGTGGTCTGGGGCGCGCGCACCCTGCGCGGCTCGGACCTGCTCGCTGACGAGTACAAGTACGTCCCGGTCCGCCGGCTGGCGCTCTTCATGGAGGAGACGCTGTACCGAAACACGCAGTGGGTGGTCTTCGAGCCGAACGACGAACCGTTGTGGTCGCAGATCCGGGCGTCGATCGGTGCCTTCATGCAGGACCTGTTCCGCCGCGGTGCCTTCCAGGGATCGAGCCCGCGGGACGCCTACTTCGTGCGTTGCGACGCCGACACGACGACTCAGTACGACATCGACCGCGGGATCGTCAACATCCTCGTCGGGTTCGCCCCGCTCAAGCCGGCCGAGTTCGTCGTCATCGGCATCCAGCAGAAGACCGCGTCTGCCGGCGCCTGACGCCACGACCACCGAGGAGGAGGCAGGACATGGCCGAGTTCACCGTCAACGCCACGCGGTTCGACCCGTACAAGAACTTCAAGTTCCGCGTGAAGTGGGACGGTCGGTACGTCGCCGGGGTCAGCAAGGTGGGGGCGCTGAAGCGGACCACCGAGGTGGTCACCCACCGCAGCGGGGGCGACCCGAGCAGCAGCCGCAAGTCGCCCGGCCGCTCGGAGTACGAGGCGATCATGCTCAGCCGCGGTGTCACGCACGACGTGGACTTCGAGCAGTGGGCGAACAAGGTGTGGAACTACGGCTCCGGGCTGGGGTCGGAGACGTCGCTGAAGGACTTCCGCAAGGACGTGATCATCGAGGTCTACAACGAGGCGGGTCAGCTCGCCATCGCCTACAAGGTCTACCGGTGCTGGGTGTCGGACTTCGAGGCCATGCCCGAGCTCGACGCCAACGCGAACGCGGTCGCCATCGCGTCGATCAAGCTGGAGAACGAGGGCTGGGAACGTGACTACGACGTCGCCGAGCCCTCGGAGCCGTCGTTCGTCGAGCCGTGAGCGCTGCCGGGGTGGCGCCCGGCGACCCGGCCGGGCCCGGTCCGCGCGCGAGGGCTCGCCCCGGGCTGGGGGACCCGTCGGTCCTGCTCGCCGCCTGGGACGCAGGCTCCGCCGCGCCAGACGTGGCGAGGGGGTGCGCGGTGCTCGCCGCGGCCGGGGTCGTCGACGGGGACGAGGCTTTCGACCTGCCGCTGGGTCTCCTGGGGGAGCTGGCGCTTCGCTGTCACGTCGAGGTGTTCGGCGTCGAGCTCGACGGCGTCGCGGCCTGTACGGCGTGCGGGAGCAGTTTGGAGCTGCCCCTCGCCCTCGACGAGCTGATGCCCGACGCGGGTTCGAGCGCTCCGTCCACCGGGGACGTCGGGCTGACCGGTGGCCGGGTGACGGTCCGTGCGCCGACCGTGCGCGACCTCCTCGCCGCCGCGGGGGCCCCTGACCCGCGGGGAGTGATCGTCGGGCGCTGCGTCGTGGACTCCGGCGGCGCCGCGCTGGACGTCGCGGACCTCACGGACGGGGACCTCGAAGCCATCGACGCGACGCTGGAGGACCTGACCGGGACCGGCCTCGCGTCACTGCGCACGGTCTGCCCGGGCTGCTCCGCCGAGGTCGTCGCGGGCCTCGACCCCGGTGCCCTGCTCTGGGACCGGGTGAGGCTGGCCGCCCCCGCACTGTTGCGCGACGTCGCCGTGCTGGCGCATGCGTTCGGCTGGCGCGAGGGCGACGTGCTCGCCCTTCCGCCGTCCCGGCGCCAGGCCTACCTGGAGCTGGCCGGTCGATGAACGGCTTCCTCGACCGGCTGGCTGCGCGGGCCCAGGGGCAGGCGCCTCTGGTCACGGCGCGCCGACCCGCCCGCTTCGAGGAAGAGCGCGTGGCGCCGACGGGACCCGGGTGGGCCGACGCGCTGACGTTCCGTGCGGGGAAGCCGGTGGA
This sequence comes from uncultured Actinomycetota bacterium, assembly GCA_963843835.1. Lineage (GTDB taxonomy): Bacteria > Actinomycetota > Actinomycetes > Actinomycetales > CAWJMD01 > CAWJMD01. The sequence continues at coordinate 74,276 of CAWJMD010000002.1, read as the reverse complement.
CGCCGCCCCCGTCGACGACCCGGTCGAGGACCCGGTCGACCTGCCGGGCGGCCAGGACGCACCGGACGCACAGGGTGCGCCGAGTACCCCGTCCGCGGTGCCCGTCCCGGGGTCCCGCCACCCAGGCCACGGCGCCCCACCGCGCATTCCCGCAGCCGGACCGCCCCGGCTCCCGCCGCCGGCCGACCTCCCCGACGGCGAGCCCCTGCCTGTGGCGCTGCCTGCTCCCGGGCCGCTGCACCCCGGGCCACCTCCCCCGGGGTCGCAGGAACCGCGCCTGGCGGAACCGCCGCCTCCGGCACGTCGAGGAGTCGCCCGCGCGGCCCCCCGGCCGGATGCCGATCGCGCCCGGACGAGTAGGGACCAGGCGAGGCCAGCGGTCGCGCGTCGCCCCGAGGCGCCACCGCGGTCGCGTCGCGCGTCGACCGAGTCGCCAGCGCCGCCCGCCGGCGGTGACCCGGAGCCGTCAACAAGCCCGACCCGGAGCCGGCGCGTGAGCGGCGTCCCGGTGCCGGTCGGCGTCCCGGTGCCGGTCGGCGTCCCAGCACCGGCGGACCTGCTCTCCGGGCACGTGGTCCCAGCCTTGGTGGACGCCGGGCTCGTCGCGCCGGAACAGACGGACGGCGTTCGGCTGGGCACCGAGCCGGTCGTCCGCATCGGCAACGAGGCAGGCGTGCCGCGGGACCCCGCCGGTCGAGCGCAGGTCCACGTGCACATCGGCCGGGTCGAGGTCCACCAGGCGCCCCCGACCCCGCCCCGCGGGGCGCCTGAGCCCGCACGTCGACCGACGTCGCGCCCACGCCCGCCCGAGCCCGACCACGACGCCTACCTGGCCCGCCGCCGGCAGCAAGGCCGACGATGAGCAACACCCTGGCGATCGCCGCCGTCACGTCGACGCTGCGCCACCTCCTCGACCAGGCGCTCGGCGGGCCGCAGCCCGGCCCCGTCGGTTCGGCGAGCGTGACCACGCTGCACCCTGGCCAGCTGGTCCCGGCCGAGGGAGGTGAGCTGCCCAAGGGGATCAACGTCTTCCTGTACCGCGTCACGCCCAACCACGCCTGGAACCTCACCGACCTGCCCACGCGCACCGGCGCAGGGGACCTGGCCCGTCGACCGGTCGCCGCCCTCGACCTGCACTACCTGGTCAGCTGCACCGGCGACGACGCCGAGCTCGATGCGCAGCGGCTGCTCGCCCGGGCGATGCTGGCGCTCGCGGTCACGCCGGTTCTCGGCCGCGACGTGGTCGCCCACGCGCTGGCGGAGTACGCCGACGACACCGCGACGGCGTTCCTGGCGTCCGCTGACCTGGCCGAGCAGGTCGAGCTGGTCAAGGTCTCCCCGGAGGCGCTGTCGCTGGAGGACGAGTCGCGGCTGTGGGGGACCCTGGGAACCGGGTACCTGCTGTCGGCGACCTACGCGGCGACGGTGGTGCTGATCGAGGCGGACCTCGCGCCGCGGGTGGCGCTCCCGGTGCGGGAGCGGGTGGTGGGGGTGGCGCCCATCGAGCCGCCGGTGCTGGCGGAGGTGCTCACCGACCCGCCGGGCTCAGCCGTCGTCGCCGGGTCGGTGCTCGCGCTGACGGGGACTGGCCTGCTGGGGCCGGTGACGGCCGTGCGGGTGGGGCCGGTCGAGCTCACGCCGGCCGACGGCGCCACGGCAGCCCGGCTCGGGGTGACGGTGGGAGATGCCGTCCCGGCCGGGGTGCATGCCGTGCACGTGGCGCACCGTTCGGTCCCCGGGCCGGCCGGGGACCCGCCGTCCCGCGTCGTGGGGCGGTCGAACTCTGTGCCCGTGCTGGTCCGCCCTGACGTCACCGGCGTCGCCGCCTCCGCGACCGAGGTGACGCTCACCGTGGCCCCTCCGCTGTTCCCTGGGCAGCGGGCCACGGTGACCTTGACGCCGCTCGGCGCGGCCGACGGGCGGGTAAGGCTGGCCTTCTCCCTGACGCCGGTGACCGCCGGTGCCGAGCCGTCGCCGACCGTTGTCCTCGCACGTGCGTCGATCGCCGACGGCGACTGGCTGGTCCGGCTGGTCGTGGACGGCGCGGACAGCCTTCCTCGCCTGGTCGGGGAGACCTACGGTGAGCCGCTGCTGAGGCTGACGTGACCGCGGCGCCCACGCCCGGCGAGCGCGAGCTGGCCAACCGCGACGTGGTCGTGGCCGAGCTCGGCGTGCTGAGGGCGCGGCTTCGAGTGGCGGGTGGCGCGCGGGACGCGTCCCCCGACGCGGGTGAGGGCGACGGCTCGGCGGGCGCCCTACTCGTCGAGGCCAACGCCACCCTGGACGCCGCGACCGAGCGCCTCGCCGGGCCGGAGCACCCTGGACGAGCTGACCGAGGGGTTCGGGCTCACCGTCGTTCGAGCGGTCCGTGCTGCTGCTGGCGGCCGGGCCCGAGCTGGTGGCCGCGGTGGCCGACGAGCTGGTCGCGGCCGGTGGCGGCCCGCGGCTCACGTTCGGCACGGCGCTGGCGGTGCTGCCCGACGCGCACTGGAGCGCGCTGACCCCGCCCGGCCCGTTGCGGCGCTGGTCGCTGGTGCGGCTGCTCGACCCGCTCAGCCCGACGCGCAGCCCGCTCGTGGTCGACGAGCGGGTGCTGCACCACCTGGCCGGCGCCGGTCACCTGGACGAGCGGCTGGCGGCGGTGACCCGAGCTCCTCGAACCCCCCGGGTGGCTGCCCGGCCTCTCTCGGTACCGCGGCCCAGACGGTCGTCTCCGCGTGGCGTCTGGGCCGCCCCGTGGTGGCGCACGGTCCGCAGCGGGGCAACGTGCAGGCGGTCGTGGCCGCCGCCGCTGACCGCGTCGGGCTGCGGGTGCTGCTCGTCGCGGCCCGCGACCTGGCGGGTGACGTCGTCGAGCGCGAGCGGATGCTGCGCCGGATGGAGCGCGAGACCGTCCTGGGCGGGGTGGCCTGGGCGGTCGACCTGACTGACGCGCGGCCGGAGGACGTGGTCGAGTCGGCTCGGCTGGTGGCCGGTCTCGAGGGGCCCGTGGCCGTGCTCACCGCCTCGGTGGACGGCGAGCAGCCACCCGACGCGGTGGAGGTCGCGGTCGGCCGGGTCGGTGTGGCCGAACGGCGCGAGGTGTTCGCATCGGCGCTGCGCCGGGCGGGTTGTGCGGTGCCCCAGGGCGAGACGGACGTCGCGGCGGGAGTGTTCGACCTCGCCCTGGACGACGTCGAGGTGGCCGCTCGCGACGTCGCCGCCGGTGCCCGACTGTGGGAGGCCTGCCGGGGTCGGGCCCGCGCCGGTCTGGGCGCGCTGGCCACCGTGCGGACCCCGCGGGCGGGCTGGGACGACCTCGTGCTCCCCGAACCCATGCTGGCCCAGCTGCGGGCGCTGGTCGCGGCGGTGCGGCACCGGTCCACCGTCCTCGACGACTGGGGGTTCGCCGAGCGGACGTCACGCGGGTTGGGGACAACGGCGTTGTTCGCCGGTCCGAGCGGCACCGGCAAGACGATGGCCGCGGAGGTGATCGCCCGGGACCTCGACCTCGACCTTGTGCACGTCGACCTCAGCCAGGTGGTCAGCAAGTGGATCGGGGAGACCGAGAAGCACCTGCGCAGGGTCTTCGACGCCGCCGAGGACGGCGGTGCGGTGCTGCTCTTCGACGAGGCCGACACGCTGTTCGGCAAGCGGTCCGCGGTGCGCGACAGCCACGACCGGTACGCCAACCTCGAGGTCGGCTACCTGCTGCAGCGGATGGAGGAGTTCCGCGGGCTGGCCATCCTGACGACCAACGCCCGGGCCTCGCTGGACCCGGCGTTCACCCGCCGGCTGGCCTCGATCGTCACGTTCCCCTATCCGGATCCGTCACTACGGGAGTCGTTGTGGGGCAAGGCGTTTCCCGACGGACGACGCCGCTCGGCGACCTCGACCGGCGCCGGCTGGCCGGTATCGACGTGACCGGCGGGGGGATCGCCTCCATCGCTCTGAACGCCGCGTATCTCGCCGCCGAGACCGGATCGGTGGATGACGAGCACGTGCGGACGGCGGCGCGGTGGGAGCTGGCCAAGACCGGGCGCGCCGAGATCTCCCTGCCTGGACGGGGCCGACAGTGACGACCGGCCGGGCACCTGCGGCGCAACCACCATCGGGCTCGGCGCGAACCCGCGAGGTGAGCCAGCCCGAGGGCGCGGATGAGCGGGGCGCAGACGCGGTCGCGGCCCGACTAGGCCCCGTCACCGCGGACATCGCATCGGCCACCGGCCACCGTGACCGCCTCGCGACTGTCCCCGCCCTGGACAGCGTGCTCGCATCGCCGGGACAGCCGCTCGACGGCGCTACGCGCCGGCTCATGCAGTCGCGCCTGCGACACGACCTTGGCACGGTCCGGATCCACTCGGGGCCCACGGCTGATGCGGCGGCCCGATCCTTGGGGGCCGTGGCGTTCACGCAGGGCCCGCGCGTCGTGCTCGGGTCCTCGGCACCGCCACCGAGTACGACCGCGGGTTGGCAGCTCCTGGCCCACGAGCTGACCCACACCGTGCAGGCCCGGGCAGAGGGGCCGGAGTCCCGCTGCGGCGAGCGTTCAAGGCCCCGGCGGCGGTCGAACCGTCCCTGGCCCCCGGTCCCGAGACGCCCGCCCTGGTACTGCCTCCCGACCAGACCGAGCGGATCATCCGCCGGCTCGAGGAGCTCGTTCTCGCCTCGGACGACCCGCGGCAGGACCAGGAAGGTGCACACAAGGTCGCCGAGTATCTCGTCGTCACCGAGGAGCTGGACCGCTCGCACGTCATCGCTCTGTTCGACGATCTCCAGACGCGATACCCGGGCCTGATGCGCCAGGTCGCCTTCGGCGGGCACGTCTTCCACGAGCTCCGCAAGCTCGGTGTCGTCGATCTCGCTGCCTCGGTGCTCTGGTACCTCGGCGAGACGGTGGTCGACACCCTGGCCGGGGACTTCGTCGAGGACCCCACCGCGCTGGCCATCGTATTGCGCACCCTGCTCAGCCTGATCCCCGGCGTCGACCAGGCGGCCGATGTGGAGGACCTTCTCGGCAACCTGTACCACGGCGTCGCGGACCCGAAGAAGCTGCTCACCATCGGGTGGTGGTTCGCTGTCGTCCTCACGCTGATCGGTCTGCTTCCCGGGTTCGGCACGGTCATCAAGGGCACGGTCAAGCTCACCCTCAAGGGCCTCGGCTCGGAGTCGGGACCGGCCTGGAGCTCGCGGGCCCGGCGTTCCGGGGTCTGGTCGTCGGGGGCTGGCAGCCGATCGGGGCGAGCCCGGGAGGCGATCGCCGAGCTCCTGGCCAAGGCCTCGACGTGGGGTCCGTGGGTGATAGCGCGGTTCGCGGATTTCCTCGACAACGCGATCACACACCTGTCAGCGCTGACCCCGCGCGCAGGTGGAGCCCTCGCATCGCTCCTGGACACCTTGCGACAGATGAAGCAGCTCGCGGCCGAGTGGATCCCGAAGGCGATCGAGGAGGTCAAGAAGGTCCTCTTCCGCTCGCGCGACGAACTGACCGATGCCGCTGGCGAGACGACGCGGCGGCTGGACGACGCCGCGGACGAGACAGGTAGTGCAACTCGCTCTTGGACGACGCCGGCCGGCGCCCCCGACGAGGTCACCCAGCCCCTGGACGAGATCGGTGACGCCGCGGATGAGGTCACCGAGTCCTCCGTCCAGATCGCCGCGCGCGTGGCTCGGCTGACCCCCGACGAGGTCGCTGCACAGACCCAGACCGTGCTACAGAAGCTCAAGGCCAGCGGCCCCGGCCTGCTCACCGGCGGGAAGTGGCAGGAGGCTCTGGCCGAGCTGAGCCGCAGGGGCGTCGGCGTGGACGTCGTCACCCGGATGACCGATGTCGTGATGGACGCGTTCACCCGGCCCGAGGCCTTCGCCGCTGCGATGAGGCAGATCCAGGAGGAAGTTCTCGGGCTGGCCGACAGCGAGATCGTGGCCGAGGCACGTCGACTTCTCGCGTTGGGCGTGACCAGCTCCCTTGACGAGAACGTCGCGGCCTATGTGGCAGCGGTGAAGAAGCAGGCCGAACGCAGTGGCCGGGCCATCGTGGAGCTGCACGACGCCGGATCGGGCAAGGTGCTCCTGGTCCGGATCAGGAACGGCGTTGAGCAGGAGTCCAGGCTTATCGCTACCGACACCGAGGGTTTCATCCCGGACGACGTGTTCATGACCGAGGTCATCCAGGGCGGTGACGCGATCCTCGACTTCGCTGCCCTGAAGCTCCTGAGCGGAGGCCCCCACGGCGCGATCACCCACGTCCTGCACGACCTGGTCGCCGACGGCGCCCTGCGGGCGGCAGGTTTCCCGGACGGCGCAGCTGGCCTTCGCAAGATGCTCGGCACTCTTCACGAGGTCTCGACCAAGTTTGGAGTCACGGTCAGGTTCGGCGCTGCGGCGGCCGCCGGTGGACTAGACAAGAGCTACTCGGCCGGCACGGCGATCTGGCTCGCAACCTATGACGCGCTGGGTGGCATCGCCCAGCCGGAGGTCCTGTGGGGCCGGGGGATCCGCGACGGCGTGCTCAAGATCGCGCCAGGATCGCTCTGAGGGAGGGGACTCCCGCTGCAGCCGCGGTCTCGAAGTCCTCGCGAGAGTCGGACGTCGATCGTGGCGCCGTGGAGGACGCGTCATCCTCGACATGGGCGCGGCCGGGCAGGGACCGCATGTGCGCAGGCTCGAACACCTGGTCCGGTGCGATTTGGTTGCCGACCACTGCAGGGTTGGTGCCCAGCCGTAGGCAGGCGGTCTCCTGAGCGGGGTCGTCGCCCAGTCGACGACTGCGATGCGCTGCGCACGTGCCTCGACCACGGTTTGGTGTTCCTCATGTTCCGGTCAGACCCGACCGGTCGAGACCACCACGGCGACGCCGGTCCCGTCGTCGACCTGGGCGTCGGCTTCGGGCTCGGTGCGGATCACGAGCTTGGCGCGGACGAGAGGGTGCGGCTCCTCGATCACCGCTTTGACGACCAGGCCGGCGGCCTGGAGGGTGCGGGTCGCGACGGGCAGGGTCCGTCCGGAGACGTCCGGCACGGTGAGGAGCACCCGGTCCACGTCCCGGCTGACCCGGAACCACTGCCGGAAAACCCCACCGGTCACCTCGTCGTCCGTGGGCATCACCAGGCGGGTGCGGCCACCCGCGAGCACGGCGTCCGCGTGGCCGTTGAGATGCCCGCGCTCTTCGCCGCTCGCCACCACCGCCCACCCGTAGATCTCGAACCAGCCGACGATCGGCGTCTCCCAGCCGTGCTGGGCCAGCACGTCCCAGAGGGAGTCCTTCAACCACGCGGCGACCTGGTCGCGTGGCGCCCACGCCAGCGTCTTGCCATCGGTCTCGACCGAGCCCGCCAGCAGGACGTCGCGATACCCGACCGGTCCGTCCACGTTCCAGGGTCCCGCCTCCTCGCCGAGCGGCCACGGCAGCTCCAGCCGTACCCGCACCACCGGCTTGTCCACCAGCGAGTCAGGCAGCACCCCGCGGTCGAACACCACCTCGACACCCGACACGAGGTCCTCGGCGCCGATGCGTGCGTCGTTGGGGAACGGGCGGCCCGTGTGCCAGGTCGTCCCGGCCACGTGCACCCCGGGCGTGCGCCCTCCGGACTGGTCGAGCTGGGCGCTGACGCGGATCGAGGGATCGGTGCTGGGGTCGGCCAGCACCTCGAGCACGGCGGAGCCGTCGTCCCCGAACTCCGGCTGCCACCAGAAGGCGGCGACGCCGTCCGGGCCGGTGCTCACCCGCGCCTTGGCGTCGGCCCCGGTGCCGGTCAGTGTGTCCGGTCGGGGCTGACCCTCGACCGCCTCGGCGACCAGCCCGGCTTCCGCGCCGAGGCCTCCCGACAGGGCGACCACCTCGATCTCCGCGACCGGCCCGCACGGGCTGTCCACGGCGACCCGGACCGGTTGCGGCAGCACGCGTCCAGCGGCCGAGACCTCCTGCCCGTCGCCGCCGAGCAGGCGCAGGTCGCTGGTGCCGACGAGCCGGGTCAGCGCGTCCTGGACGGTGTCGCTGAGGGCGAACGCCTCGCAGTCGCGGGGCGGGGTCCAGGCGACCTCTCGTGCCACGCTCAGCCGCCCGGTCGCCACCACGGCGACGTCGACCGGCCGGTCGTGGTCGTCGAGCCGGCGGACGGTCAGGGTCTGCGTCGTCGGGCCAGCCGGGTCCAGCGTCCAGGTGAACGCGGCGACGCCGTCCGCACCGGACGCCGGGGGTCCCGTCACCGTGCCGCTGCCGGCGTCCACCGACAGGCGCGCGCCCGTCACGGCACGGCCTCCGCTGCGGACGGCGACCCGGACCGGTTGCGGCAGAGGCGCTCCGGGCATCGCCTCCTGGCCGTCGCCTCCGACCAGGTCGATGGTGACCTGCTCGGTCAGCGGCGGGAACAGCAGTCGGCAGTCCGAATCCAGTACCCAGCCGCCGGTCCCGGGCGGGCCCACGCGGCGCACGATCGCCAGCGGCGCCCGGTGGTGCTGAGGCCCGACCGGGGGCTGCGCCGCGTCCCCGCGCCCGCCGGGTGGCCACTCGATCGTCCCGGCCAGCTGGGTCAGCCCGTACGCCATCCGCACCGTGCGCGCCGGGACCAGCCAGTAGTCGCCCGTCCGGGCCTCGCCGCCGCCCGGGAAGGCGACCTCGATACCGCTCTCGAGCCGGATCGCGTCGCCCGCCGACCCGCCCGAGGGCACCAGCCTGGTCGGGCCGCCGTCCCACCTCCGCACGATCGGCGCCTCCCCCAACGCCTCTCGGCTCGCCGGCGCATCGCCCAGCCAGGTCACCGGTAGGTCGAGGGAGGACGACGAGCCGCCTGCGTCCAGCACGAGGGCGGGGGTGCCGGCCGTGGCGAGGAAGCCCGGGAGGCCGCGCAGCTGCAGGTCGGCGCTGGTCACCTCCACCAGCTGACCGGACGCGAACGACAGCTCCTCGTCGCGGCCGAGCCGGTCCAGCGTGAGCGTGCCGGTGCCCGTGCCGTCGGTGTCCAAGGCCAGGCCGGACAGCCCCGCCACGACCGTGCCGTTGTCGCGGGACCACACGAACGTGGCGGGCGACCCGGCTGCGGCGTGGTGGATCTGCACCCGGTAGAGCTGGTTCTCCAGGCGCTCGTAGCCGCCCGAGGTGGTGATCCGGCACGGGTCGCTCGAGGTCCCTGCCGCCGTCAGGGAGGCCACCATCCGTCTCGGCGTACGCGTCGCAGCCGCCGTCGCGGACACGTCGGAGCACTGCGGCGCGGCACCTCCCCCGGCCGCCAGCGGCTCCGCGCGGACCTGCCAGACCGTCTGCACCCGCGTCGCGGTGTCGGGGCCGCCGAGGGCCGGCTCCAGGAGCGCTGGGTCCTCGTCCGGGGTCACGTGGTGGGACCACACGTCGAGGAGCAGCGCGTAGCGGTCGCCGTCCGCGGCGCCGGCCGGCTCGGGCAGGCCCGCGGATGCGTCGTCCCCGGAGTCGATCGTGGCCAGGTGAGGCTGGTCGGTGATCGGCCATCCGCTGGCGTCCGGCGCACCGCCCGTCCGGCCCGGCCCGATGCTCTCGGCCAGCACGCCGTCCACGTAGTACCTGCCCGGTGTGATCCGCAGGTCGTCCCACGCGGCGGGGGACGTCTCGTCGTCCGGGACCGTCCCGTCGGCGGCGACCACCGCGAAGGGCCCGAGCGCCGCGACCCCGCTCGCGCCGGGCTCCGGGGCCGGCCCACCACAGCGCCCCACGACGTCGAGCGTGCGAACCTCGTCGTGGTGCGCGGTGATCTCCGTCTGCTCGTTCCAGTCCGCGTCCAGCAGCACGCGCCCCTGCTGCAGCACGACGCAGCGGTAGGTGTCGGCCGCGTCGAACGTCCGGCGAGAGAGGTCTGCGTGCATGGCGTCGCTCCTACCCGTTGCTGGCTGTTGTCGTGGTCACAGGGGCGGCGACCCCGATCTGCAGACCCGCCGGCAGATAGGGGGCCAGCAGTCGTGCGGTCGCCACGACCCGGAGGGGCCGCGAGAGGTGGTGGTGCACGCCCATCTCGGCACCGCCCTCCCCGCCGGTGGCGATCTCGGCAGGGCAGGTGCGCCCCAGGGCGAGGTAGTGGGGCGACCCCGGGTCGGTGGCGGCGTACACCGGCTGGGCCCGGCGGGCCTCACGCCCCTGCGCATCGGGGTCGGGCACGCAGCGGTAGCGCTGCGGTGCCCGCGACCCGGCGCGCACGAACGAGTACCGCACGCAGCCGACCTGCCGGTCCTCCACCTCGAGAGGCCCGTCGAGGACGGCGCTGCTCGCCTCCAGGGTGCGAACCCGCACCGCCCCGCGCAGTGTCGAGGCCCACGCCTGCACGCCCAGGCCTGCTCCGGCCAGTGCCACCGGGTCACCGGGTGGGCTCGAGCCCGCCCCGAGCTCGTGGGCGTCGACCGCGCTGTCGCTCACCTCGAGGCTCGCCGCCGCCGGGCCGAACAGCACCGGTCCGCACAGCGAGCGCAGCAGCACAGCCCGGAGCCCACGGTTCGACGGGGCGCCGGCGGTGCCGTCCGGGGCCACGCCGACCCGGACTGCACCCGCCACCGTGCACTGGCTGACGGTCAGCGACCCCAGCGCGCCCTCGCCGACGACGACGTCGCCCTCGACCACCAGGCCGTCCAGCACGACGCTGCTGCCGCCGTCCCCGGTGACCGTCACGGTGCCGCGGACGTGCGGCCGCAGGCCCTGCGCTCCGTAGGCACCGCGCGGTGGCGGCAGGACCTCGCCGGGGCCCAGCACCCGCTCGGACCAGGTCGCCGCCACCAGCACGAGCCGGGTCGCCGCGGGGACGTGGACGGTGAGGTCGCCGGCGTAGGTCGCGTCGTCCCCGACGGCGACGACGGACGTGCCACCGGCCGGGCCGTCGGTCCGGGCCCACTCGGTGGCCGCGTCGGCGAGCGCGTCGACGATCGTCGTGGTCGTCGTCGCGTCCGCGGGTCCGGCTGACAGCACCCGCACCTGGTGGGTGACCCCGGGTCCGCCGCGGGCCGGGTCCCCCCGGTAGGGGTCGGTGGCCATCGCGTCCTCGTGCAGGGCGGCGCGGTCGTAGGAGCCTGCCCCGACGTCCGCCGTCCCGCCGTAGCAGTGCCGCGCGTCCAGCTGCGGGGCGTCGGCCGGGTCGACCGGGGCGCCGTCCAGGTACGGGTGCACCCGCCCGTGGACGGCGTCGACCATCACCTGCCACCCGTCCAGGGGGGCCGCCGGGTCGGCGTCCGGGTCGGCGTCGACCGCCCGGGCCACGTCCTCCAGCCCGCAGACCCGCAGCCGCAGGGGGTCGAGGTCGTCGCCGTCGGCGCGCACGCCGATCGGCAGGCCGTCCCTGACAGCCTCGACCGTCGGGCCGTTGCCCGCCACGGCCGCCGCCGTCCGTGCCTCGGTCAGCAGCGCCAGGAGCCGGCGGGGCCTCAGCGGCACCGGGAGGTCGGCCTCCTGCGCGAGGCTCTCGATCGTCTCCTCGACCCGCGGCACGGCGTACAACGGGGTCTCGTACCCGAGCGGGTGCAGCGACCACCCCGCGTGCGCGTCCGTCCCGTCGGGCGGCCTGACCGGAGCCCACCCGGTCTCGTACACCTGGTCCGGGAACAGGAAGACCGCGAGGTTCCCGATGCCGTACCGGCCGCGACCGGACGCGACCCGGCGGACGTCCACGGTGTGGGCGAAGGGATCCAGCGCGCCCTGCGCGCTGGCCCGGGGCACCAGCTCGAGCGGCCCGGCCAGCGAGGCGGGTGTCCGCAGGTCTGCGGTGGCCGGACGGTCCAGGCGCACGTGCTGCGTGTGCGCGGACGCCGCCAGCACCCGGTGGTACTCCACGACCCGGGCGGGCCAGCCCGAGGCGTCCCGGGCCACCTGCTCGATGACGGCCGCCGTGCCCTTGCGGCGGCGGTAGGCCACCGTGTTCGCCACGAACGCCCGCCGGCTCACCCCTGCGCTGGCCGCGACGTCCGGGGGCAGGTCACGCACGCCGAGCAGGTCGGCGATGTAGGGGACGGCCCACTCCGGGCACGTCTCGACGAACCACGACGCGTACAGCTGCTCGACGTCGGCCTCGAGGACGCCCAGCTCGGCGGCGACGGCCTCGACCAGCGCACGCAGCAGCCCACCGGTCTCCTCGTCCCGCGCCCGGACGTGGACCGGCAGCAGGTCGAGGACCCGGTCTGCGCCGGACCCGTTGGCGCTCATGGCATCTCACGCAGATCGATGCCGCCCGGGGCGAGGGCGAGCAGCTGCGCCGGAAGCGGTGCGCCGTCCCAGCGCCCGGGAAGGGCCACCATCACGTCGACAGCGTCGCCGTCGGGCGGCAGCGTCGGCGGCAGTGGCGGGGTCGGGAGCGTCTCGACGGGCAGCACCCGGGGCATCGTGCACGCGGTCACACCCGCGACCCCCCGGACCACGAGCAGCACCCCGGCCGCGGTGACCGACGCCGCGAAGGGCCGCACCGGCGCCCCGAAGGTGCCATCGAGCGCCTGCTCGACCGCGGCGAGCACGTCGTCGCGCTCGCGGGAGGGGTCGTGGGCGACCTCGACCCGGACGCCGAACCACGTCGGCTCCCCGGCCAGCACGTCGAGCGCGCACGTGGGGTCGCGGGCCGCCTCGAGCGTGCTGCGCAGGTCGGCGACCAGGTCGACGCTGGGGGTGGTCGAGCCGCTCGCCAGCAGGCTGACGAGCATCCGCTGGGCCCGGCCGTCCCAGACCAGGTCCGCCCTGGCCGGGCCGACGCCCGCGTAGCCGCGGGCAAGGTCCTCGTAGTCGGCGGGTGAGACCGCCCGGTCGAGCGCGCGCACCCGCACCGGCGCGTTGCCCCGGGCCTCCTCGATCGTCTCCGGTGCGGCCCAGTCGCGGCTCGGCGCGAGGTTCGTCACCGACCGGACGCCGAACGGTCGGCGGCGGAGCAGGCTGAGCTGCCCGGCCTCCACGGCGCCGTCCGTGCCGATGCCTACCCGGTAGGTGGCCGTCACGTTCTCCTGCCCGGTCGCCGGCCGGGCACCGTGGACGCCGTCCCCGGTGACGATGCGGACCGACCCGTCGTCCTCGTGCTGCACGACGTAGTCACGGTCGTCCGGGCCGGCCTCGTCCATCGTGGGCACCTCGGTCCAGGCGACCCCGTCCACCCGGACGGTCAGCTCGGCGTGCGCACCGGCCGGGGTGGTGTCCCGCACGTACGTCAGCGGTGGGCGGCGGGGACGGAACGTCGCGTAGGCGGTGCGGCTGTCGCCGCTGCCGAGCACCTGGCTCGCACTCTCGCCGTGGGTGGCGACGGCGACGTTGGCCAGCACCTCCAGGCCCTGGAGGGCGAAGGTCGTGGCCAGGTCAGCGACCAGGTCGAGGGTCATCGTGGCGCCGGAGACTCCGCAGGTGGCGACGGTGGCGGTCTCCACCGCCTCCGGCCCGACGGTGCCGTCGGCGGTGTGCTGCGTGCCGCGCAGCAGCACTCGGCGCCCTTCCGGCAGGGGCGGGTCGCTGGCGGCCACGACCACCGTGCGGCCGGTGAGCGGACGCAGGTCGGGCTGCTCGCTGCCGGCCAGCCCGGACGACGCGCACAGCACGCTGACCCGCTGCCGGTCGAAGCCGGCCAGCCCGTCGTCCGGCGTCACCGTCGCGAGCGTGACCGGACCACTGACGGTCCACTTCGCCGCGCTCTCCCGGACGACGTCGGCGACGGTGTAGATCTCGGTGCTGTCGCCCTGCCGGAGGGCGAGCCAGGAGTCCTTCAGGACACCGGGATGGTCGCCGTCCACGTCCACGGGGGAGGTCACCTCGTAGCCGGACCACGCGTACGGCGGGGCGTCGGGCTCGCCGTCACCGTCCGTGTCGGTGCCCGTCGGCACCGCTCCCGGCGGTGGTTGGCTGTCGACGACGAGCAGGTTGGGGTCCGGGGCGTTCGCCCCGAACAGCCGGGCCCGCTCGGCGAACACGTCGACCTGGATGTCCTCGAGCACGGCCGGGAATCCCGGGCCGACGACGGCGATCCCCTTGTCGAGCCCTACCTGGAGCCATCCGTCGAGCCCCTGGGGCGCGACGGTGACCGTCTGCACGCGTCGGACCTGGCGGTGGTCGATCCCCTCGAAGCCGGAGCGGGCGCCGCGGATCAGCAGGCTGTCACCCGGACGGACCGCGCCCGGTGCCCCACGCAGCCAGAGGGACTCGGCGCCACGCGACAGCGTCTGCGGCTGTGCGTCGATCGCCTGCAGCACGTTCCAGACACCCCGCGCCTCCAGTGCGTCCGTGGTCTCGAACGTCTGCGGCAGCTGGCCCGGACCGGGCACCGACTGGACCGGGGTGCCGGCGTCCACCGTCGTCACCTCCGGCGCTCCCGGCGCCGTCTCGACGGTGAACGCGAGGTCGGCCTGCGCGGCCACCCCGGGCCGCAGCCCGTAGCCGAGGGTGCGGGCCAGCTCGCGGACCGAGTGCAGCTGGGTCGCGGTGCGCAGGAAGCCCTCCGTCGCCACGCGTTCGGAGTAGAAGGCGACCACGTCGGCCACCACGGCCCAGGCGTCGAGCAGCGAGATGGAGACCTCGTCGGTGCCCTGCGCGGCGAGGCTGCGTACGGCGAGGTCGTGGCGTGGGTCCGCGAGATCGGTGAGCATCCTGTGCAGCGCGCTGGCGTGGGTGTCGACCCGGCGCCGCAACCGGGGCTGGCCGGGCGGGTTCGCGCGTGGCGAGCGGGTCGTCCGGCCCGGCCCCGCGGCCGGTCATGACCCGCCCCCGAGGACGACGGTGAGGCGCCCTGCCTCGGGGTTGCTCGGATCGCTGTCGCAGCGCAGCACCTCGCGCGGGCCGGCGGTGATCCGGCCCGCCGCGAGGTTGACCCGCGTGGCGGAGTCCGGGGCGCCGAGGCGGGCGAACCGCCGCACCTCGACCCAGGCCAGCCCGGGGACGGCCATCGCCGCCGCGACCAGGTCGCTGAGCTGCAGCGGCTGGGCGAACGTGAACCGGTCGGGGTGGAAGAAGCCCGTCGAGCCCCCGGGCAGCTGCCGGGAGGACAGCGCATCGGCCAGCTGCCGTCCGACGTCCGCGACGAGGTAGCCGGGCGCCAGGCAGCCGAACAGCTCCAGGCCGAGGGGCACGTAGGCGGGGCGGGCCACCTCCACGTCCACACCCGCCATCCGCCGCGTCTCCAGCACGGCGGTCACCTCGACGGGGACGGCCGGGTCCTCCACCCGGGCGGCCTGCGGGTCGACGGTGACCTCCTGGGCGTACCAGGACCCGGTCCACCGCCGCCGCGCGACGCTGCGCTGCACCCCGCTCACCGACTGCGCGGCGAGGGCGTAGTCCGCCGAGGTCACCGCCCGCAGCTGACCTCGGCTTCCCTGCAGCACCGCAGGCGCGAGCTGGCGCACGGCGTCCAGGTTCTCGGGGTCGGTTCCGCCCCGTCCGGGCAGCGGGTTCCAGACGGTCACCTGGGCTCCTGGCACGGCGCCCGGGCTCCCGTCGGCACGCAGCAGCCAGTGCCGGAGCCGGCCAGCGCCGACGTTGCCGCGAGTGCCACCGCCGAGCCGGTACCGGGCGGTGTACGTCGCCTGGCGGCCCGGTGCCCGGCCGGTCACGCCGTCGCCGAACCTCAGCCGGGCCACGCCGTCCGACTCGGGCTCCACCACCAGGTCCGGGTCGAGCCTGCTGCTGGCCAGCAGGTCCGGTCGCGGGTGCCAGAGCCGCTGACCGTCGTCCACGGTGATCTGGGCCAGCGCCGCACCCGGGTCGGCGGCGGTCAGGGCGGACGCGGACCGGGTGGCCGCGGCGCGGGGGTCGAACGGCTCAGCGAAAGCCAGGCCGGTGCGCGCCGGGCGTGGACGGTACGGGAGGTCGGCGTCGGGCTGCGGCGGGTCGAGCAGCTCCCACGTGAGGCTGGCGCCGTGGTCGGCGACGGCGACGTTGGCGAGGGCGACCGCCCGGACCGAGCCGGTGCCGGCCGGGCTCGGCTCGGCGACGGCCAGCGGAGCGGGAAGCGCGTCGTCGGCGTGCCAGTGCACCTCGAGGACGGTCACGGTCGGCGCCAGGTCGTCGACGTGGCCCACCGGGTCCCGGTCCAGCCGGACGGCGAACCGGCGCGCGGGGTCGCCGAGGGCCGCGTCGCCTGGCCGGCCCCCCGGGCAGTCGGCCAGCACCAGGAGGTCCCCGGCCGCGAGCTGCGGGGCGGAACCGCCGGGGACCGCGAGGTACGCGCCCGTCGCCCCGGCGGACAGGGTGTGGTCGGCGTCGCCCCACGCGTGCAGCGGGATCGCGTTGCGGGCGGGTAGCAGTGCGACGTCGTGGCACGTCTCGACCACCACGGCTCCGTTCTCGTCCGCGTCGACCGGGAGCAGGTCGCCGTCCGGAGGCGTGTCGCACACCGCGGCACCCGCCGGCAGGGTCACCGCGGTGTCCGTGGTGAGCGCCACCAGCACCCGGGCCGAGCAGCCCTCGTGGAGGCGGTGGTCGAGCAGCCGCGCGTGGCGGCGCACGGACGTACGTCGCCGCGCGGTGCCCAGGTAGGCCTCCACGGCGACGGCGTCCTGCCAGTACGCCAGCCTGTCGCCGAGGTACGCGAAGAGCTCGACCATCATCACCGCGGGGTCGGCCGGGCTGCGGTCCGTCCAGCCCGGCACGAGCGCGGAGAGCCGGTCGAGCAGCCGGGTCCTCAGCGCCTCGGCGTCCCGGGCGAGGTAGTCCAGCACCGGGGAGGCGCCCGCCGCCGGAGGGACCGCCGCCGGTTCGGCGCAGTCGAGGTCGCTCGGGCAGTCGACGGTGAAGCCGAAGGGCGCCCGGGCCAGCGGCGGGTCGAAGCCCTCGGGTGCCTCGGCGCCCTCCTCGCCGACCAGGTGCAGCACGTACGTCGACCAGTCGCCGCTGGTCGTCGTGCGGACGACGAGCACGCGGCCACGGACCTCCGGTGCAACCGGCAGGGCGGAGTCGACCAGCCGGCGGTCGGCAGCGCGCACGCCGAGCAGGGCAGGTGTGGGCGGCACGCCGTCCGCACCGGCCACGGCCAGGGCCGGGAAGGCCCACTCGACCCCCACCGGGTTCACCCGCGGGTCGGCCCGCACGCCGCCCGTGATCCGGACCCGCTCGGCCCGCCAGTCCTCCGGCACCCCGGGGGTGGCGCCGCCGAGGTCGATGCCGTTCAGCAGGTGCACCAGAAGCGTCCGCTGCGAGGGCGCCCCGGCCACGTGACCGGGGCTGCCGACGTGGTTGGACACCACCTCGACGAAGTCGATGCCGTCGAGGTCGGTGCGGCCCTCCACCAGAGCGCGCCGGGCATCGCGGTCGATGTCGGGCGGGGCCGTCGTGGGGCCCACCGCGGCGGTCACGGCCCGGCCCCGGTGGGCGAGGAGACGTGCAGCACCCGCTGCGCGTCGTCCGCCGGCGCTCGCAGCGGCCGGTAGGTGACGGTGACCTCGACGGTCGCCTCCTCGGCCCTCACGTCGACCGCCTCGACCCGGATCAGCTCGCCGAGGAACGTCTGGAGTGCGCCATGCACGAGGGCGCGCGTCGCCGCCGCCAGCTCGTCGCCGGCCGGCGCGAAGACCAGTGCGTCCACGCCGCTGCCGAAGTCGGGCCGGTTCACCCGCTCGCCGGGCCGCGTGAAGAGCACCTGCTCCACCAGACCGCGCAGGTACCCCTCGTCGTCCGCCAGTCTCGTCCTTCCCCGTGCGTCGAGCCTGACCGGAAAGCCGACGTGGGTGCCGGCCGCGGCGGTCCGGCGGGGCGCGCTCACGACGCGCTCACCCTGGGCTGGGCCACGCTGACCGACAGGGGGACGCCGGTGGGCACGCAGGTCGCCGACCCGCTCTGCACGACCAGCGGCTCACCGGACGAGGTCACGCGCACGGTCCCGGCGCTCCAGGTCGCGGTCGCGCACGGGCCTCCGGAGTTCGGCGGGAACGGGCAGCCGCTGACGGTCCAGGGGGCCGACAGGCTGACCGCCGCCTGTCCCGAGAGCGAGACGCGCGGGTTGGGTGCTGTCGGCTGGGCCTGGCCGCCGTGGCTGCACAGGACCGTGGCGCCCTGCTGCACCAGGGAGGCCATCACTTCACCTCCAGGGCACCGTCGTTCACCGACACCGACGACGCGGAGAGGAGCAGCTTCGACGCCCCGATGCTCAGCTCGATGCCGCTCGAGGTGGCCGAGATCGTCATCGGCGTCGAGGTGGCAGGGGAGCCGACCTCGATCGTGAGGCCGCCGCTGCCGGAAAGGTCCTCCAGGGTCAGGGTGATCCCGTCGGTCTTGAGCACCTTGGTGGTCGGCAGCCCTGTGCCAGGGGCCTCGCCCGGCCCCCAGAAGCACCCGCCGAGGATCGGGTAGGCCGGGTCGCCGCCCTCGAACTCGACCCAGACGTTCGCCCCGACCGGGGGGACGACGAACAGGCCGACCTGGTCGCCCGCGTACGGCACGCAGGCCTCGGCCCAGCTGAGCTGCCCCGTGCCGAGCACAGCCGGCACCGACACCTGCACCCGGCCGCGCTGCATGGGGTCGACGTTGCCGACGACCGTTCCGCGGTACTTGCCGAAGAAGCTCACAGAGCCACCACCGGCACCGTCGAGCCGTAGCCCTCGCGCGCGATCGTGAACGCCTGGCGGTACGAGCCACGCCCGAGCCTGTGCTCGACGCGCCGCACGTACCAGAGCCCGTCGTGCGAGTAGCCGGCACCGCGCATCCCGACCAGGCCCCGCGGGCGCAGCACGCCGCCGTACCGGGCGCCGTCCAGCTCACCCTCGCCGACCACGGCGTCGACGGAGCGGTCCATCCGCGCCTGCGCACGGGCCATCGCCGAGGTGGTGCTGGTGCCGCTCTCCCGCAGGCGCGTGGTGCGCAGGTCGCCGCTGTGCGTGGCCCACAGCGGCTCGGTGGCCAGGGGCACGCGGAGGCTGCTCGTGGCCGTCACCGAGGTGGCGGCGCCCGTCGACGGGTCCTGCACGGACCCCTCGACCTTCTCGGGTGACAGGGCGTCGGTGCGGAAGGTCGGGGGCGCCACGACGTTGGTGACCGGGCCCAGGTCGACCGATACGGCCGGCTGCGGCACGCCCACCCGTACCGGCGGGCCCCAGTAGAAGCTGCTCGTGCCCGGTGCCGGTCCGGGCACGACGTACGCGACGTACCCGTGCCGCTGAGCCAGCATCGTCAGGTGTGCCAGGTCGGTGCCGTGCTGGGTGGGGACGCGCTCGACGGGCAGCGGCGGGTCCATGTCCGCGGGCGGAACCGCCAACGGCACGATGCCGTCCGCGGCGTACGGGCCGAGGACCGCGAGCACCTGGGGGTAGTCGTCCAGGGCCGGCCACTCGGCGTCCTTCTCCTCGCGGTCCAGCAGCAGTGAGACGTCCTCGCCGGTCACTGTCAGCGTCGCGCTGCCCGGCTCGTCCCCCGGGGTGAGGCCGACCGTGGTGACGATGCCGTCCATCAGCACCGTGGGCAGCACACCGGCCGTGACGACGAGCGCTACGCGGGCCCCCACCCCGACCGGGGATCCGGTGAGCAGGGGCGCGTCGAACCCTGCGGTCGGGCCCGAGCGACCGGCGTCGAAGGTGAGGCTGAACACCGAGCGCTCGTCGTCGGTCTCGGTCACGTGCACCGAGCGCAGGCGGGACGTCTCGCCCGGGGGCAGCGGCACCGGGATCGTCGGTCCGGCCAGCACCGAGAGGTGGACGCCCAGCGCGGCCACCGTTCAGGCCCCCGGGGTCGGCACGACCACGACCGCCCCCTCGGCGTCCGGGCCGACCAGCTCGTCCGGGTCCAGGGCGAGGTTCGCGTCGCAGATCCGCCAGAAGGCGGCGGGGTCACCGAGGTAGCGGCCGGCGAGCAGGTCCAACCGGTCGTCCGGGGCCACGCGGTGCCAGGCGAGCGGGGTCGTCGCGGCCGGGTCGAGCGGCGTCCGCGTCAGCACGTACACCACCTCGCGGACGCCGCCGCGCCCGTCGTCGACGTCGACGGTCGCCGTCCTGGCCCCGTCGTACCGGCTGCGACCGGCCACCTCAGGCCCCCGCCAGCTCGGCGACGGCCGAGACCGCGCCGGTGACGCCGGCCACGGTGGCCATCGCCTCCTTGAGCACCTGGTGCACCAGGAACAGGGCGTATCCCGCGTCGGTCGGCGGGAGGTCGTTGTACGAGAGCACCTGCACCGACAGCTCGACCGACGCACGCGTCGGGAACAGCGCGGGGTCGAACGCCTGCTCGGTGATGGTGAGGCTCTCCAGCCTCACCGGGACGGCGCGGCCCGGACCCCACACCAGCAGGGTGAGCGGCCCCTCGGGCGGGAGGATCTCGATGGTCCCGGCGAGCAGCAGTGCGGTGTTGGCGATCACCAGGGCACTGCTGGGGTAGAGCAGCATCTCGAGGGCGGAGAGCTGTGGCGCGATGCCGGAGATGGCGGCGACCGGGTCGCCGGTCTCGAGCTGGTCGGTCGCATCGACCTCGACCGTCATCGTCACGGTCTCGGTGGGGGCGCCCCAGACGCGGTGCGCGTCGGCCGCGCCCACCTGCTGGTCGCCGGGTGCGCTCCGGGGGCTCAGGGTCCGGGTCATCTGGTCGGGGTTGTACTGGAATATCACCAGCCGTGACAGCGGGCTGCGCGGATCGACCGCAACGATCGCGCCCCGCAGCGTGCGCGGGCTCCCGGGGAAGCTGCCCATCACCCGAGCGTCTTCCGGCGCCGTCACGGCCATGTCACCCGCCCGTCACGGTCGGCGCGCGTGACGGGTCCCGTGCCGTGGAACGCGCTTGCGTCGGGTTGCGATCTCGTGAACTCTTGACGGGCAGTCGGTGTGCGGGCCCAGCGGACGCGGGAAGGGCCGACATGACACAGGACCGAGACCGCCCAGTGCTGGCCACCGTCGGCGCGCCCCGCTCCCAGCTGCGGCCCCGCTTCGACGCCCCCGCCGCGGGCTTGTCGGTCACCCTCCTCGGCGGCTTCACGGTGTGCGTCGGCGACGAGGTGGTCCAGCTGCCGACCGGGGCTCAGCGGCTCGTCGCGCTGCTGGCGCTGCGCGGGCGGACGAGTCGCAGCCGACTCGCCGGCATGCTGTGGCCCGAGACCACCGAGCACCGGGCGCTCGCGAGCCTGCGCACCGGGATCTGGCGGGTCAACCAGGCCGCTGACCAGCTCGTGGCGATCACGAGCGGCACCGTGGACCTCGGGCGGGGTGTCGACGTCGACGTCCGGCGTCTCCTCCGGGCGGCCGCCGAGGCACTGCGCGAGGGGGCGTCGTCCACGCCCGACGACGTCGGGGCCGTGCTGGACGACGACGGCGGCCTGCTGCCCGACTGGGAGGACGAGTGGCTCCTCGCCGACCGCGAGCGGCTGCGCCAGATGCGGCTTCACCTGCTCGAAGCTGTCGCGGAACGGCTCTCGCGAGAGGGTCATCACGGCCTAGCGCTCGAAGCGGCCCTGGCCGCCTTGCGGATCGACGTGCTGCGCGAGAGTGCGCACCGGACGGTGATCGCGATCCACCTCGCCGAGGGCAACGTCGCCGAGGCGCTGCGCGCCTACGACCAGTGCCGCCTGGTCCTCGTCCGCGACGTCGGCGTCGAGCCCTCGCCGACGACGTCGCGGATGCTGCCGCGGTGCCGCGACCGCCGGTCCGCCGACGTGATGGCCTAGGTGACCCGCGGCTGCAGGTCACAGCCACCGGACCTCTGGCCTGAGGGCGGTCCAACGCGAACGGCCAGGCTGTCGTCATGTCCAGTGATCGTGAGGCGCGAGCGGCCGGCCAAGACCGCCGTTGTCGTCCTCGAGCCGCGCGACGGCTCGCGCGACGGCGCCGAGCCCGGCGCCTGACCCTTCGGGCCCAGCGCGTCGCGGAGGTCCCCTACCCGACCACCAGGTGCTGGCGCCCGTCCATGTGTTCTCGAGCGAGGTCGAGATGGCCTGCATGGGTGGCCGTCTCCATCAGCAGCCTGAGCAGGCAGTCGCGGGCGTCCCCGAAGGGCGGGAAGGGAAAGACGTCCTCCGGGGGCCACCAGCGAGGAGGCGCGTCGAGGTCCACGTCGGCGAGCAGGGCGTCGTTGTTCCGCTGCCGGAGGCGATACTCCGCCACCGCATCTTCGCCGGAGGTGACCGGGACCTTCCACCCGTCCTGGATCAAGCCGATGCACTCCTGGTCGCCGCCGAGGATCGCGCCGCCCCAGAAGATCTCGTCGTCGTACGTGAGGTGGCTCAGCAGCTGCGCGATCGACCAGCCGGAGGGTGCGGCCGGACGTGTCAGGTCCTCCTCGCTCAGGCCCTCGACGGCAGCCAGGACGTGGCTGCGTTCGGCGGCGAGGTGGGCGAGGAGCGCTGCACGTTCGCGTGACATGCCGGCACCCTAGCCAGACCTCAGCTGGTCCACTCGCGCCCGGCTCTCCGGCATCTCCGGCCTGCGCACGACGCCCTGCTCCCGCTCCTTGCGGTGGTCGATGTCGGGAGGCTCCTCGAGGGTCCCGTACCGGACCCAGGCGATCGTGACGTCGCCGTCGAACACCAGCGCCTCGTGGGTGCGGCCCTGCTCGACGAGCCGGTGCGTGTACTCGCGGTTTCCTCCAGCGGTGGTTGCGCGCCGGTTCTAGTCGGCGAGGCGGCGCCGCATGATCAGGCGTGGCATCTTCGAGGCGACCGCGTCCGTTGTTCCGATCATCGTGAAGCCGGCTCGTTCGAACATCGACCGCGTGCCGACGAATGCCATGGTCGTGTCCATCCGGCCCTGCGGGGCGACCGGATAGGCCTCGACGGCCGGGGCGCCGCGTGATGCGGCGTACTGGACCGCGCCCTCGATGAGGTGGGCGGTGACGCCCCTCCTGCGGTGCCCGCTGCGGACCACGACGCACACGATGCTCCAGACCGGCACGGTGTCGACCGGGCGAATGAGCTGGGACCTGGCCAGGCGTGGGATGTCTGTGCGGTCCCCGATATTGCACCAGGCCACGGGTGTGCCCCCCAGGTACGTGACCACCCCTGGCGGGTTCTCGCGCTCACACAGCCGCCGCATCGCCGCTTCGCGGTCACCGTTGCCGAGCTCCTCGATCTCCTTCGCGCCCAGACGGTGGGAAAGGCACCAGCAGTGGGTCGAGCGACGGTTGGGGTTGATGACGTCGGCGAAGTCCACGAAGCGGTCCGGCGTCACTGGGTAGGTCTCCCAACTCATGCCACACATCGAACCACTGACCACGGACGTCGTGCCCGGCGCGTCGATCCGGGGGCCGCTCGGCGCCAATCGCCTTGTCTGCCAGGGCAACGCGCGCCAGGCAGCGGCTCCTCAGTTGCGACCACGTCGAGTAGTGCCAGATCCCGGTCAGCACCTAGACAAGGATACTCCGACCCGGATACGCCACAAGGGTCTAGGAAGTGGACGGCCGGGCCTCACATGGTCAGCGAACTCGGCGTCCTGACAACTGCACAAGTCCGCGAGTGCGCCGACGTGGCGGCGACCCAGCGGTGGCCGAAGGTCAGTTGGAAACGGTGTCGCCATGGGACGTAGTGGTCGTCTAACGGCAGCTGGAGGTCGAGGCGTGGTGCAGGTGGGTATCACCCCGAAAGTCGGGTACCGGTGGCGCGCCGAGGAGGCGCAGATCGGGTGGCGCGGCACTGAAATCACCTGTTGTGATCCTCGTGTCGCGCGTACAGTCGATGCAGGCCCGCGGACATGGGCGACGGGCTCCGCGCGACAGTTCCGTGGGACTGAGGGATGGCGATGGAACGCCGGTCAGCCTTCGAGAGTTACTCCCGCAGCGACAAGATCGTCGCCGCGCAGATCGAAGGCGACCTCGTCGAAATCGGACTAGACGTCTGGCGCGACGAGCGCCTGTCGGGCGGGCAGGAGTGGTGGGACACCATCCTGGCCAGCATCCGGTCGGCGGACGTCTTCGTGGTCGTGGTCAGTGACAGCTCGCTCGAGTCGGTGCCGTGCGCCCGCGAGCTGGAGTACGCGGACGCCCTCGGCAAGCACATCCTGCCGATTCGGGTCGACCGGCGTACCTCGCCCAAGTTGGCGCCACCGGCGCTGGCCAGCAAGGAGTGGCTGGACTACGAGCCAGACGACAAGGGGGCAGTTCTGCGGCTCGTGCGCGCCTTGCAGGACATGCCACCCGGTGTTCCGTTGCCGGACCCGCTCCCGCCGACGCCGGATGTCCCGCTGAGCTACACCACCAATCTCGCAGCTCTCGTCCATCGGCCCGACGACCTCACAGTCGCCGAGCAGCACAGCGTGCTCTTCCAGCTGCGGGAAGGCCTACGCAGCAAGGCGGACCAGGAGGAGTGCGCGACCCTGCTCGCCTTGCTGCGCACGCGCCGAGAGCTGCTGGCAACCGTGGCAGCGGAGATCGACCGCGCTCTCTCGGAGTGGGCCAAGCAGTCCGCGACGAGGCCGAACCCCGTCGGCGCGACCGGGCACCCCACGCCGGGACAGGGCGCCGGCGGTTCCCCGGACTCCGCGCGGCCACAGCCTGGCCGGAGCGGGCCTCCGCTGCAGCCTGATCCTGCCCCGGTCATGCAGGCCGGTCAGCCCCGACCACCGGTCGCTCCCCAGTCCGGGATGCGAGCACCGCCGACGCGACCCGGAGAGACACCACCGGCGCGTTCGTCGGTGCTGCGAACCCTCGCAGTGATCGGCGGAGTGCTGGGAGCAGTGCTGGCCCTCGTGGTCGCCGTGGCGGTCGTGGGCAGCTTGAACACCGATCCCGGCGGCAACGGGCCCGGGACCCTGCCGGTACCCAATCCTGTCCCCGACGCCACAACGTACGGCGACGACCCTGACCTGGATGTCCTGTGGGACGACTGCACGCTCGGTGGCCTGTCGTCCTGCGACTTGCTCTACCTGACCGCGAACGCGGGGACGGACTACGAGGCCTTCGGCGGCAGTTGTGGTGACCGGGGCGTCACCCTCAGCGGGAGCTGCGCCGACAACCTGCCGTTCCCCTACACCTATGGTGACGACCCCGACCTCGACTCGCTCGAGGACGACTGCCTCGCCGGCGACATGGGTGCGTGCGACGCCCTGTACTTCGCCGCCAGCTCCGGCAGCGCGTACGAGGAGTTTGGTGGCACCTGTGGAAACCTGGTCGCGTCCCAGAACGGCTTCTGCACCGAGGCCGCCGGGGGGAGCACCGATTCGTGAACGCGGGCGAGCGTACTGACGACACGCGGACGGGGTGGCCGGGGCCGGGTAAGGCTCCCTGCCAAGGAGTCTGAAGCGGGACAGCGCGACAACACTCGCGCGCCCCGATGTGACGGGTGGTGCGTACGATCACGGTGTGGCGCGACGCGGGTGGTGGCTGGCTTTGGCTGCTGCGGTCGCGCTGGCGCTGGCGTCCCTGGCTTCGAACGTCACGACCATGGGTCAGTTGTCCGCTGAGGCCAACACGCTGTTGGCTGTGCGTTCCACGATCAGCAGGTTGGTGAACGCGGGGGTGGTGTGGGGCGGACTTCCGATCCTGTCTGGCTGGCTGGTGCGTCGTTCGTTGCAGGCAGCTGTTGCGGGGATCGCGGCGTGCCTGACGGCGCTGTTCGTGCACTACGGCGTCGGTCGGCTGCTGGGGCTGTTCGACGCCGAGGTGTGGACGGAGAACGAGTACTGGTTCGGGCTCGCAGTGGTCGTGGGCGCCCCTCTGGGCCTGGTGGGGGCAGCCGCGCGTCGGAACGACACATGGGGATTGCTTGCGCGCCTTGCCCTCCCCATCGGGGCGGTTCTCGAGCCGTTCTACCTGGGCATGTTCACTGTGCCCGCGATGATGCCGTGGCCAGGCCGCGTGTCCAGCGTCGTCACCGGTGTGGTTCTCGTCGCAGCGGGGACGGCGGCCGGGGCCGCGGTTCTGGTTCGGCACCGAAGGAGGCAGCCCGCCCGGGAGGCAGGTACGCGGTCCTGAGCTGAGGGGTTGAACCGCGGGACGAGGTGTCAAGCATCAACCGAGACGTTGAGCATCAGCCGAGACGGTGTCGCGGATCAGCCGAGGCAGAAATGTCCAGCATCAACCGAGACCACACACACCACTGGTGGGCCCCGTGGGGATCGAACCCACAACCCGCGGATTAAAAGTCGCATTAGGGCTATGCCAGCCGGTGTCGCGACAGACCGCTTCAGCTGTGTTCCTGCAGGTCAGCGCCATAGTGAACTGACGACGTGTGCCTGTCTAGGTCGCCGCCGACCGTGATGAGTCACGTGGTTCGGTAGAAGTTCCGGTAGAAGTTCGACACTTAACCGCTCTCAGCCGTCGATCTGATCCTGGTCAGCCGGACACGCGTCGTCGACAACGCGGACCCGGTTCGGCGCCACTTGCTGTGCCGTGCGGGCGTGAGGGGTAGCGCGAGGGTAGTCGAGGCGGTGCGCTCGGCGTCTGGAGGTACGGCGGCAGCCGCCCCACTTCGCTGGCCTGGCTCGTCGCAGGCAGTGCTGATCGCCGAAAGGTGTGACGTTGGCTCGACGGGCCTCAATGTGTCGCGGATGGGCGCACCGGCGGACCAGCTCTGACATCGTGAGGCCATGCCGAAACTGCCGCAGCCGTTGCTTGAAGTCGCATGGAGACACACGGGCGAGGAAGGCAGGATCCACTACCGCATCAGAAGGGCCGATGGCTCACCGCGCCACCTGATTGCACGGGAGGGAGATGCCCTCTACGAAGTGCTCGAGCAGCACCTTACGGCGATCGGCTACACAGGTCCCAAGTCACCTGCTGAAAGGACCGCCGAGCACTGAACCGCGCCGACGACACACTGTCGGGATGAGCGACCACCGCGGCCGGGACGAGCTGACAGGTCCCGGACTGCGAGCGTCCAGGTGGTGAGAACCCCGCACTCGAGTTCCATCCGGTCGGGGGCATGTGGTCACCGGAAACTGCGCCCGGAGGTGGCTCGATTCGACATCCGGCTAACCCGGTCCACGCCTACGATCCCGCCATGTTGCCTCCGTCGGACTGGCCGGTACCGCCGCCACACGTGGTCGATGTCGCCCTCCACCGCGCACGCACGGCGCTCAAGGACCCTGCCCGCGTTGCGGAAGATCTGCGCCTGTTCCACCGCCCAGACGGGAACTACGCCGGCCCCGTGTTCGACGACTTCTCCACCTGCGACCCGGACAACGTCGACGCGGCCGACCTGCTCGCGATCACCACTATGGGCGTGCAGGCTGGACCGCGCGCAGTGCGCCGCTTCCTCACCGACGACGCTGCACGCACCCCCGTCCACGACAGGCTTCACGCAGTTGAAGACGTGCCTCTGTGGCGGGCCGAACCGCCGGGAGCTCGCGGCGGCCGCCGCCCTGCACCCGCTGATCAAGACGACCCTCGGCGGACGCAACATGTGGGTCACCGCCAGCAAACTGTGCGCCCGCAAGCGTCCGCGGCTCATTCCGGTCCGGGACCCGGTGATTGTGACCGGGCTCGGCCTGCCGAATACGGACTTCCGTGTGGACCTGCAGATCATCGGCGCGGTCATGGGCGACGACGACATCCGTGCGTGCCTGCGCTACGCCGCCGACGTGGTCGACCGCGCGGACCCGGACCGCACCACCCGCGTGGCGTCTATCCCACTGCTGCGCCTGCTGGATACCGCCTTGTGGATGCGGTGGTCGGTGCGCGGCCGCCGGGCCACTGCCAAGCTCGAGCAGGCACGCGCGTAACGAGACCTCTTTGGCGATGCCTGACGCGAAGCGCTGCTCAAGCTGGATCACCGACCCACGGTTTCGGCGTCACGACCAGCTTTGGCCAGTTGATCAAGAAGGAGCCGGACCACAAGTCGGATAGAGGCCTTTCCGCGTGGTACCGGGCGCGGCACCACGACTGCGTTCCTGCAGGTCACAGGCACAATTGGTAGTCCTCGACCTGGATCGGGTGTCGTTGCAGCCGGGCGTGCCGGGTGGTTCGGTAGAAGTCCGGGCAGAACTCGGTCCAGCACGCGGGCGTGAAATTGGACCCGTGGCGCGGGTGATCCGAGCGAGACGATGGCCTAGTTGAACCTCGCGGAGATGGTGGCCTGCGTGCTCCGCTCTTCACCCTCAGGAAGGGTGCGTGAGGCGACCCAACCGGCCGAGGGAAGAGTCGAGCCGCGGCTGCAGGTGCAAATGATCGCCGGCTGCAGTCAGCGTCGACACGTCCCCCTGTTCGGCTCGCCGACGACGGGCCTGACCCGAGGCCCGCCGACGCGACGGTCAGCCGAGAGCAGGAGCAACCGCCTGCCGGGCCATCGACCGTCCTGGGCCGACAGGCGGCTGCCGCTGCGCTCCAGCGACACCGTGTCCGCTTGGAGGACTGGCGCGCCCGGAATCAGTCTTCGCCAAGGAAGACCCAATCGACGAGATCTCTGGCGCCTGTGGTCAAGGAGTAGCCGCGCCGACTCCTAGCCCGACCGCCTAGCCGACGCGAACAACCAGCGGCTGCTGCTGACCCACCATGCCGACATCGCCGCGTGCCCGAGACGACCCAGATGCGTCATGCACCAGGGGACCCGGGCGCGGCTACCGCTACCCCGCCGCCCACGACCATTGCACCTCCTGGCCGGTGTCGGGAGGGCGGCATGAAGGCGTGGCTCAAAGCCCCAACTTCACGTAGAAGTCCGAGGAGCACGTAATGGATCCCTCGAGGCCCATATGGCGTACGTTTTACGCATGCAACTGAGCAGAACGCTAGAGCAGCACGCTAGAGCAGCACATAGCGGTGTTTGGCGAGAGCGGCAGTGGCAAGACCGTCTTGCTCTCGTCGTTCTACGGCGCAACGCAGGAGCCGCAGTACCTCAAGAAGAGCCTGTTCCATGTCGTGGCGGACGATATGGGGCAGGGCGCTCGACTGCATCGAAACTACCTTGGCATGCGGGATTCTGCGCGGCTGCCAATGGTTACTCGCTTTTCCGCCACGTCATACTCATTCTCGATCAAACTAAAGGGTGGGGCTGATGTCAAAGCGACCAGGGCACGGCCTTTCGAACGCCCTGCGCCTCATCTGGCACGACTACCCGGGGGAGTGGTTCGAGGAAGGCGTGAGCGGGCCAGAGGAGGCCCAGCGCAGGATTGACGCGTTCAGCTCACTGCTGGGTTCAGACGTCGCTCTATTGCTGGTGGACGGTCAGCGGTTGCTCGACAACTCCGGAGATGAAGAGCGGTACCTGCGGACTCTCGGATCCGCTCCCCGTCTACGACGCCGCCTTCTTGGGTGTTGAGGATGAGCCGGAAGTTTGGCGTCGCAACTCCGACACGGTGGCGCTGCGTTTTCCGGATCCCTTGAAGCGGCACGACGTAGCCGGCCGAGTCATCCCACATGAATTCGTCGCCTTCGGGTCCCTGGCCGACCGGATCAACTCGGTGGATGACGGACTACGGCTGGTCTGGCCCCTAGTCGCCGACGAATTCTCACAGGTCTGGGACCTACCGCGACCGCCCTCTTCTAACGGATGACCGCAGCGGCATGATCCGGCTCGTTGGAGTCGTGCGTGGTTGACGACGCGCCGTGCAGCTTCGGTGCGGCCGTCTGCGGTTGGGGTGTTGGCCTTCAGGATGGAGCGACGACGAAGCTGACGGATCTGCGAAGGGACATGGACCACGGCAGATGTGGCGTTGGCGCGCAGTGGTGCGCTCGGGCAAATGCGATGTTCGACGTGCCACGCACGCGCGTGCTAGCAGTCAGGCGAGAGGCGAGGCGGCTGGCGCGTGGAGGTCGACCTTGGCCAGCGGTCGCAGCGATGGGGACCTGGGCAACGCGGGCCATGTTCGGGGCGAGTGAGAATCGGATGCGATCTGCGGTGCTGCCCTGCGGTGCTGCCCTGCGGTGCGACGCCCGCCCGCCGGTGGGCGCGTAGTCGCCGTCGAGCCCCCGAATGAACCGGCCGGCCCGATCGACGTAGGTGGTGATGTGGGCTCGGCCAAGCCGGCGCCGCGCAGCTCCATCTCGAAGCGCTCGAGCTCGCGGCGTAACTCATCGGCGGTCCAGAACTCGGTCACGATGTCTCCTTCAGCGTTTGGATCACTCCGAGTGCGAGGCGCCCAGACGGTGTCCGCAGACGCAGAATGTGGTCACCCAGGCTCGCCTAGTTGTACCCGGCCAGGACATTGGTGCCAGGTCGTTGACGTAAGCGAGAGCCCCCGGGTGGGGTGTGGCTTGTCGAAGGTCACGCCCATCACCTGGAGGCTCTCGTGTCCCACGCTAACGCCCGAACCACGCTCAAGGGACGGCTGCTGATCGTCGAACGGCACCAGGCTGGGTGGCCGCAGTCGCACATCGCCAAGGCGATGGGGATCTCGCGGCGGTGCGTGCGCAAGTGGATCCAGCGGCACGCGTGCGAGGGTGAGGCCGGCCTGCGCGATCGGTCCTCGCGTCCGCACTCGTGCCCGAGACGAACCAGCACGCAGATCGAGGACCAGGTCGTGGCCGCGCGTCGACGTGAGCGTCGCGGGCTGGACTGGATCGGCGCCGAGCTGGGGGTGCCGGCCCGCACCGTGTCCCGGGTGCTGGCCCGTCGCGGACAGCCGCACCCTGTGCTCGTTGGACCCGCTGACCGGTGAGCTGATCAGGTCCTCGAAGGTCACCGCGGTCCGCTACGAACGCGACCGCCCGCGAACTGGTCCACATGGACGTCAAGAAGATCGGTCGCATCCCCGACGGTGGCGGCTGGCGCGCCCACGGCCGCGGCGCCGCGTTGAGGGCGTCGTCGACGCCGAGACGATCCAGGCCAGGGTGCTCGCGGACACCTCCCAGGGCCGCCCGGCGCACGAGGCCACCACGCAAGGACCCCAGCAGGCACCCAAGGCGGGACGGGCCTGGTAGGCGACCGGGCAGGTCAAGCAGCGCGGGGAGAGCCTGGGCCGCTGACGGAGGCGGTGTGGCTGAGTCAGGCCTCAACCACCACCGACCGGGGGGACGCTGGCAACAGAGAGGGCGCGGCAACGCTTAGCAGGAAGGGGTGTCGCATGACGGGTGACATCTGCCACTCTCTTGTCCACCGGGCGAAGGAGATCACGTGCGTACAGGTCCTAGGTGGTCAACGTGCGTGACTGCAGTTGCAGCCGTCGTCATGTGCGCCCTTCTTGTCCCTACGGCTTCGGCCAACGACCAGAGTTTGCCCACGCCCGCCGCGACGTCGGACCTCACCTTCGAGGAGCTGGTTGAGCGACTACCCGCTGACCCGGGCCCTCGGCAACGCGTGGGCGAGCAGGTCGAGGAATTGTTGGCTCAGTACCCACAGGCCAACGCTGGCTACTCGGTGGCGTCAAGCCAGGATCGCCTTATCGTCCGTCTGGTTAACAGAGGCGTCAGCGAGGAGTCACGGCAACTCGAAGCGCTCCTCCTGGATCTATCCGTACCGTCTTTCGTCGTGGAGGTAGTTTCAGGGCCAGCCGCCCTACAGCCTCGACTCGACCTACGATCTCGGGTTCTTGACAACCGCCACGAGTGGAGTCAGACGCTGGGTTCTGCGGTGGTTGCTACGACTGTCGATTTTGAGTCGCTAGATGTTGTTGTGCTCGTGGAACAGGTCACTAAGGAAGGGGCAGCCCTTACTGAGATCGATGGCATCCCAGTAAGGGTGGTAAGAGGCGAGGTAAATGCGCAGGCCGGCGAACGGCGCGACGATCGCGGAAACTGGACTGGCGGAAATTGGCTGCACACCGATCCCACTGCTTCGTCGTTCACTAACACGCCGGTATGCACGCTTGGTTTCAGCTGGCGCAGGTGGGGGGTAAGTGGAACGTATGGCGGTATTGCCCGGCATTGCGTTGATTTTGACCGGAGCTGGTTCCATAACACCCGTGCCGTAGGGTCGGGTTCTTGGTCAGGATCGTCACCTTTGCGGTCGACTACCTACGACTCAGCACTGCTGCTTCCAGCGGCAGGGACCGCGTTTTCGCCGACCGTTTGGGTCGGGCCGATAGCTACCAATGTTGAAAGAACTGTCATCAGCGCCGCAAACTCATTCGCGGTGGGTGACGAGGTTGCCTTGAGTGGCGCCCGTACTGGATTAACGCCAGCATTTGTCTCAGACCCATACGTCCTGACGGCCTCGTACGGCCCGGTTGTGCGGATGGATCGCAACATCTGCCAGCCCGGCGATTCTGGTGGTCCTTGGCTAACTACCTACAGCAGTGGCGACGTCATGGCGTGGGGGCAGCATCACGGCGACATCCTTATCGACGACCGCCGGTTTTGCGCATTCGTACCCGTCTTATGGAC
Organism: uncultured Actinomycetota bacterium; assembly: GCA_963843835.1. Classification (GTDB taxonomy): domain Bacteria; phylum Actinomycetota; class Actinomycetes; order Actinomycetales; family CAWJMD01; genus CAWJMD01. The sequence continues at coordinate 42,244 of CAWJMD010000002.1, read as the reverse complement.
CAGTCAGGACATGAGCGCATCCATCCTAACCCCATGACACGCCGGTAAGCATTCTCCGACGCGAACGATCAAGGCAGCGAGACGCTGTACACCCTAAAGACACTTCCGCCTTCGACGACACCACATGGATCGGGCGTTCCCAGCTGCCCCCCGCCAGCCAAACTGGGTTGGTCGCCCTCGCGGAGCGACGTCGATCCGTTCGAGTAGACCCAGGAACCGTCGCCCCCCTCGGAGGCTGTCCAACCAGGCGGCCAGACCAAGGCATACATGCCAGCGGCACCGGCATCCAGGTAGGGGCATCCTTCCGCTGTGGCGACTATGGTGCCGGTGTTCAACTGCGCACCAGGAACGGAATTCCCGGGTACATGGGTAGCCAGGTCGAATGAGCGGGCGGCAGGCTCCGGCAATGGTGAGGTCGCCGGTGCGGTGCCAGTAGGATCGGGCTGCATCGCAATACCCACGCCTACAGAGGCAACAGCCACAACGGCAAGGGTCGTCCCGAACCCCACGATGAGTGCACGTCTGCGTGCAGCTTGCCGGGCCTGGTGCAGCATTCCGGGTAGCAGTTGAGGAGCGATCAGCGCTCGCTCCGCCTCTCTGGGCAATTCACGCCGGAGGTGGTCTTCGAGCATGTTTGTTTCCTGCCCTTCTAAGAGTGAGCAATATCGAGTTCGGTCCTGAGCTTGTCGAGCGCCTTGGCTGCGGTTGTGCGCACGGTGCCGTTCGACATGTCAAGAGCCTCAGCGATCTCGTCATCGCTGAGATGGACGTAATAGCGAAGAACCACCACCGTGCGCGCCCTGGGAGTCAGTACTCGCAGTGCCCGGCGCAGTTGATCGCGATCGTCGATCGTGTCTCCTGGCCCCCCGTAGGTGCTGGTCTCGGGCGCGTCAGCGACCAGGAGGTCTTTGCTTTGACGAAGACGCCGTCCGTCGATATAGGCATTCGTGATCATTCGTCGAAGGTAGGCTTCGGGGCGGGTGGTTCTGCTAATGCGCGCCCATTGACGAAATGCTTTTGTTAGCGCGGTCTGAGTGACGTCTTTCGCTAGTTCCACGTCGCCCGTGATCAGATAGGCGTACCGCAATAACTCGCCCCCTCGCGCTTCTACGAACTCTTCGATGGTCATCTGTCCCCCTTCATGATGTAGACGTGCTCTGGAACCCCTCGCGTTCCCAGCAGGCGACATCTTTCTGCACCGGCAGCCTCAGTTCGCCACGTTGAGGGTTGGACGGCCCCGCCGTCGAGACCATCCGGTGACACCTGGGCCGCGTCATGACCGTGCCAACCGTCGTCTCGCCTTGCGGGACGACGGCGCTGACTTGGTGCGGCGGTGCGATGCGGCGAGTGCCGACGGCGTGTTGCCCACGAGCCCGCACCCGGGCCGTTCACGCGGCCGGCCGTGCAGATGACCGTGGTCCTGCCCTACGGCTCAGGCAGCAAGTGGCGATCAACTCGCAGCCCGCCAACGGCTCGCCGCCCGCGTTGGTCGATTCCGGCGCCGCCGCGGCGTGCGGCGCTTCGAGGGCTCTTCGACTGGGGCTTCGACGGATCTCTGATGGACCTCGTATCCTGCACCGCGACCTGAAGCCCGGAAACGTCCTGCGCAGCGCAGAAGGCCTCTGGACCATCAGTGACTTCGGACTCGCACGCGAGGACGAGCGCAGTGTCTGCGGCACTCACTACGACGCTCGCGCAGGGAATGAGGACATACATCTACGTTTCGCCGGAGCAGTGGCAGCGGTCCAAGTACGCCGACGGACGCGACGACGTCTTCTCCGTCGGCAAGATCCTGCAGCACGCGCTCACCGGGGAGTTGCCGCTGCTGCCTGCGGACCAGATCCCGGAGTCCGCCCTGCGGCCCGTCATTCAGCGCGCTACCGGCCCGCGCGACAACCGCTACGCCACCATCGGGGACCTTCTGGCAGCCATCGAGCAGGCGGTCGCCATGCCCTCCACGCAGTGGGAGTCGCCGCAAGACCGCCTAGCACGGCTGCGGCCGCGGCTCACCGCTGACGTCCTCGACACCGTTGCCGCTGAGGAACTGCTGCAGTGCTGCTTGACGACAACCCCGACGAGTTCGCGGGGGCCGCCCCAGCACTCATCACCAGTTCTCGGGCGACGATCGCGTACCTCTGGTCGGTCAACCCCACGGCGTACCGCAAGGCCGCCGGTAAGCTCGCCGCCTGGATGGGCGAGGGCGGTTTCCCATTCGACTACTGCGACGTGGTGGCCAACTCGGCGCGGGTCCTCTGGCAGGTCAGCGGCGACGGCGAGGTGCTCAGAGTGGTCGTGCGCGGCCTGGTCGACCTCGGTGCCACGCACAACCGCTGGCACGTCCGCGACGTCCTGGTTGACATCCTCCAGGGAATCAAGGATCCCGAGAGGGCCCTGATCGCGCTGGAGGCCTTGCAGTCAGCACGCGCGGACCGCGTGGAATGGAGCGTGAACGACTTCGCGGTGCGGTCACTACACCCGGTCCTCCGGCACGGAGTCGGCCTCATCAAGACCAAGGCGCAGACGGCCTCGTGAGCCGCGGGCCTGACGACGGTGAACCCACGCCGCCTAAGCCCGTCCAGGTCCAAGCCCGCCCGCGGCCGCCCACGCGCCACTGGCACGGGACCAAGGCGTCCCTGAGGTCCGGAGACGTCCTGCTGCCCCGCAGCAGCCATGGCGCCGCACCGACTACCGGGCCACTTGTCCCGAGCGGCGAGCGCCTCGCAGAATCGGACGACTGGGTCTATGTGACGACGGACCGCAACCTCGCCTGGGCTTACGCGCACTATTCAGGCGGGGCCGGCGAACCCGTCGTCCTCCTGGTCGAGCCCTGCGGCCGGATCGAGCGCGACCCCGAACATTCGAACCACATGCCGGTCTACCGCTGCAGGTCGGCGCGGGTGGTCGTCGTCGACACGCTCCAGACGGTGACGCCCGAGCAGGCCCGGCAGGGCTGGAAACCGGCGGAGCACTCGCACGACACGAGGTGACGTCCTCTCGCCAAGCTTGGCATCAGCCGCTACTCGGGAAGGATCGCGTCGCCCACTCCTCGGTTCCGGTGTGGTGGCCGGCTACGTCACCGTCGCTCCGCTGGCGTTCGACATCCGGACGCTGGTGGCTGGTCGGAGGGATGCTGAATGCGTCGGTCGCGGCGGAGAGGGGCAGCGCCGGCAGGCGGCGCAATGGGCTACTCCGCCGGCAACGCAGGTGTCGCTTGGTGCAGCAGATCTTCCGCGGAAGGCTGGGGGAGCCATCCTCGCGTCCATACTGAGCCGGCAGCCGCAGTCACCCCCGGAAAGGCGACCATGGCCCACACCGTTCCTTGGAGCGACGGATCCTGGACGAACGAACCCGCCGACGTCTGGCCCGATGCCGATGGCCTCCACGTCACCGCCCGCAAAGGCAGTGACGCCTGGCGCCTCACGTCCTACGGCTTCATTCACTCCACGGAACACGCGCTGCTGACCAAGCTGGAGCCCGAGTCTGCACTCGAGGTGCAGTTCCGCCTCGACTTCACTGACCAGTTCGACCAGGCCGGCATCTTCGTCAAGGTCGATGCCGAATCATGGATCAAGGCCGGCGTCGAGCTGAGCGACAGAGAAGAAAGTCTCGGCGCTGTCGTGACCCGGGGCCAATCGGACTGGTCCCTGTCCCCCGTGCCGAACTGGGCGGGAGGGCTGGTGACCGTTCGTGGCAGCTGGTCGGGCAACGCGCTCACCGTGCGCGCGCGTGTTGAGGACGAACCCTGGCGGCTCATTCGCGTCGCGCCCCTGGAAGCGGCCGCACCCGTCACTGCAGGGCCGTTCTGCTGTGCGCCGACCCGGGCCGGGCTGACGGTCCACTTCACGTCATGGCGTAACACCCCGCCAGACACCCGGTTGCACCCAGACGCCTGAGCCTCATGCGGGTCAATGCGCCGACCGACACCGTCAAGCACGTGCTGCTCGTCCAAGGACGCCGAGAAAAGGCTGCTACGCCCGACGCTCCAACACCGCAATCGCGGCGGAAAGACGCGAATCGGCATGCACACATCCGGCGAAGAGATCGCGGACCCGACTTCCCTGGACGCCTACGGCGAGCGGTCGAGGCGTCGGATGTCCGCTCGCAGCCAGGAGGTTCCTCCGGCTCTAGGCTGACTTCTTCAAGTGATGCAAGGGAGCGAGCATGTCGGTCTGGGTGGTCCGTGGCGGGCGAGGCGGGTCGTACGCGCAGTGGTGCCTGGAGAATGGCCGAGCTGGGGCGGCCTGGAACAACGTCCCCTCGCTCGCCGACGCGGGCTCACGTGACGATATCGCAGCCTTGCTGAAGCCAGCACGCCCCGATGACACTCCGCCGAGAATCGCAAACGCGGCCGGGCAATTGTGGGGTCTACGCAGCATCGAGGTGGACGACATCGTTGTGATGCCTCTCTCGACCGCGGGCACGGTGGCGATCGGACGCTGCATCGGTGGTTACGAAGACCTGGGCGAGGCGTCTCCCGCACGGCATACCGTGCGTGTGGAGTGGGTTCGCGACGACGTTCCTCGTTCGGCATTCGCGCAAGACCTGCTGAACTCGCTCGGCTCCCTGCTGACTGTGTTTCGAGTGTCCCGCAACGATGCCGAAGCAAGGTTCGAGGAGGTTCTCAAGAACGGCCTCGACCCGCGCAGCGCCGAAGAGGAAACAGGGAGCGACGCCTCCAACGCGGGCCCTACGGAAACGCCGACTGACCCGCCGTCGGTTCCCACGCTGACGACGATCCGTGACCGCGTCCGGACACACGTCCGGAAGAATTTCCGGGAGCACGAGCTCACACGGCTGGTTGGCGCAATCCTGGAGGTACACGGGTTCCATTGCGATGTGTCTCCACCCGGAAAGGACCAAGGCGTCGACATCCTGGCCGGAACAGGTCCACTCGGGCTGGACTCGCCAACCCTGATCGTGGAGGTCAAGTCCGAGCCCGCTGCCGTGGGCGCGCCTGTGGTTCGTGGACTGCAGGGGGCCATGTTGTCGCACCGGGCCGATCAAGGCCTGCTCGTTGCCTGGGGAGGGATCACGTAAGGATGCTCGCAACGAGATTCGCAAGGACCGACTCACGATGCGGGTGTGGGACGCCGAGAGCCTGCTGGACCAGATCTTCTACGTGTACGAGGACCTGCCCTCAGAGGTCCGAGCCGAGATTCCGCTGACCCGCGCCTGGGTCCTGCATGAGGACGAATAGGAGTATTCGCCGTGCGCGCTAAGCGGCGATGTGACCGACGAACACGCTAGCCCGCGCGTGGCCTCGGGGTGTCCTACAGTTGCCCAAGCCGCGTCCGGACGAAACGAGCGAAGGAGACCGTGTTCTTGGAGATTTTGATCGCGGCGGTCACCTTCGCAGGTGCGCTTTACGGCGCTTTGCGCTTGTACTACGACCCGTCACTCTTTCGACGTGAACTTCTCCTGATTCGATTCGCCACGTTCAACCCTAGTCGTCATGAGGGCTCGAAGACAGACCGTGCGCTTACTGCGGCGCTGGTAAGGCACGGCGTCATCACGAAGGACAAGCCGCGCGACTTCTTCGTACTCGACTTCGCTATGACGCTGCGAGCTAGAGACGACCTGTCGACGCTCGGATGGTCTGAAGAGTACGACGGTCTTCGACTAAGGGTCGCGGGCGCCACCATTCTTGGCGCCACAGTTATGGGTGGTGGTCAGGCTGACAAGCTGGTCACCCTGGACCGGATTGGATCGGATGGAGAAGCTGATCAGCTGCGCTTGAAGATCAGAAAGTTGGCCCCGAAAGAAGTCGTGGGCGTTTCGCTTCTCCTGACCGGACCAGCGGAGTTGTCTCTCGAATGCGACGTTCCTAAGGTGCGAGCCGGCGGATTGAGTTTGCTCTAGAAGCGGAATTAGGCCGTTGCTACGGCGGCCACCGCACGCAGCAACCGCCTAAGGCATCCGAGGGGGCGCCTCCGACGCAGAGCCCAGCGTGGTTTAGCGCGATCACTGGCTTCTTGGGGCTCGCTATTTTCACCTACATCGCCTTTTCCTTCATCGCTGACCTACGCAGGCGCCCTGCCTACGAGCAATGGGACGAGTTGTGGCGTTGGGCCGAGCCACTGCGTGGGGCCCTCGGTTCGGTTACGGGGTGGCTCGGCAGCTTTAGCTTCCCGCAATATCTGGTCGTCGCAACCGCCCTAACGATTGCCGCGATCGTATGGCGATGGAGAGCCGCCCGCCATCGACTGCGGCCGGAGGAGCAAGAGGGTGAGGGTTTCGACGCTTTGTTCTTCAGGCGTGTGCGCGACCAGCTGGTAACGATGCCCGGTTATGCGCTAGCCGCTTCGTACGTGAAATGCAGGATCCCCAAACATAGCTCCTGGGTGTTGGACAACAAAACTCAGAAGGAACTTGCTTCGACAGTAAATGAACACGCTCCCAAGCATGAGTGAGCAGATCGTCGTCGTGGCGCACCGCCTTCCTGACCTCTCACCGATCCTCGATCGAACGTCCCGGCACGCGCCGGTCACGAATGTGTTGAGATGGACCGCCTGGCGGCCCGAGTGGCTCATCCACCTGCGCCAACACCCACGGACCAGCACGTCTCTTGACGACACGGCTGGCGCACGACCCAGGATCCGCTGCGTTCGTCCGAACCGCGGGAGGGGCGGCGCAGACGGTTTGCAGGCGTCGGTCGCCACCGAGAACGGGACGGGCTTGGCATTCAGTCGTGAAGACGGGACACCCATCAATCCAAACCTCGTCTCGGCGTGGTTCACTCGCAAGGCGCCGCGAGCCGGTGTGCCACCGATCCACCACCTTCACGACTTGCGTCACAGTCACGCCAGCCTTGCGCTGCAAGGCCGGCTTCTGCGCCACATGAGCTTGGCGCATCGGGCAGGCGACGAGATCGCCGAGAACTACAGGAGCGCACTGAGAGCAACTCGCTGAGTTCGCGAGCAGCAGGAGAAGAGGGCGCCACCCGTTACGCCGCTGGCAACGCCGTGACAGAGCCCCAGCACGTCTCCCGGACTTTCCACATCACCGGCGAGCAAGACGTGGACCCGTGACCACGGGCGCTGCTTGGTCGCCAGGAGTGCGCCAGCAGGCGGCGGTGTGACACGGTTGCGGGCCGAGGAGATCGTCCCGCTCCGTCGAAGTCTCGAACCGCCTGCTCGACTTCAGGGCTGTCCTGCTCGCAGACACGCACGGGTTGCAGAAAGCCGTTGCGGTGGCTGGGAGACTTGGGGAGTGACAAGCGCCGAGGAGACCGCCAGCGTGAGCGGCGCCGACGACACCCCCGATGAGGGCATCGACGACGCCGCCGACATCAACCTGGACGACCTCGAGGAGCTTGAGGACGAGCTGCCTCCGCCGCCGAAGCCCTACGTCTTCGACGAGGGCCACGGACCTCTTGCCGGCGAGATCATCGACGCCGCCCTGGGTGGTGCACCGGACGGCCCTGACGGGTGGGGCCTGGTGGAGCAGGTGCTGAAGGACCGCGGCGACGTGACAGACGAGGCGCTGTCGCGCGAGCTGTCCGCCATCGGCGGCCGCAGCCTGTCGACCGGCAAGCTCACGGACCCCGACACCACCTTCGTGGCCGATCGCATGTGGCCGAAGCCGACCGAAGCAACCGAAGACGTAGTCAAGCTCTGGCGAGCAGCCCTCGACAACGCCACCGAGCCTGCCGCCATCGCCCGGCTGGAGGAACTGCTGATCGTCTGCCGCGACGGCAACGTTCCCGCCCGCGCACGCAACGCAGCCCTCAACTACCTGGCATCCACCAAGTCACTCGACGACGACCTCGCCACGTGTGCCTACCTGACCCGCGCCTGGTCCATCGCGCGACGCTTCAAGTTCATCGACGTGGAGGCCGCCGTTCTCGACGACATCGAGGAACGGGTCACGCGCCAGAAGATCCGGGCACACATGGGGCGCGTCATGCCGCTCGTCGCGGTCCTGTGCCAGACCCCGAGCGACCCGACCCGGCTGCCGGCGCAGCACGAGCTTGCCGAGCGCGTGCTGGCCGACATCGTGGCCGTTGAGACGATGCATCACATCGTGGCTGCCGCCAGCGACCTGCGTCGCAAGATCATCGTGGCTGGCCCCGACCACGACGCTGCCCATAAGACGACGCGTCGCGACGAGCTCGCTGCTCTTCGACGCATCGCTGACGTGAAGGGACGCGAGCCGATGGTGCGGCAGTCGCACCTGGAGACCGCAGCCAAGTACGCCACGAACCACAACATGCAGCCCGAGCTGCGCGAGATTCGCCGCGAACTCGAGGCCGTGTCCCCCCTCGTCAAGCTCGCCAAGATCTCGACCTCCGCACACATCCCGTCCTGGATCCCCGAGCTCGAGGTGCATCGGTACACCGTCGGGTACGACTGGGCTCAAGGACTGCTGCACTTCCTTCTCTCGCCCGCTCCCTGTGGCGACATCGTCACGATCAAGGCGAACACGCGCTCGCGCGGCTTCGGGCTGCGGCACTTGTTCAACACCGTTCTGCTCGGAGCCGACATGCTGCCGCGCAAGACGCTGGTGACCGACGAGGAGAAGTACCACCACGACGACTGCCAGCACGTGTCGATCGCATCTGAGCACTGGGGTCACGTCTCCGCGCTCGGGCTTCAGCGACTCGCCGAGAAGCACGGCATCCCCGGCGAGGACGAGCTGCACTCCTTCTTCCTTGACGTGTTCAACTGCGACCCGTCAGGCGCGCGCATCCTCGCGAAGGCGCTCAGGCACTTCTGGTCTGGGGACCACCTCGAGGCCGTGTACCTGGCTGCGCCCGCAACTGAGGCGGCGGCGCGGCGCCTCCTGCGAGAGCTCGACGAAGGCGTCTACCAGGTGCAGGTCGGCAAGAACGCTGGCAAGTACCCGGCACTCGGCACCCTGCTGGACGAGCTCCTCACGCTAGGGCTCGATGAGTCGTGGCACTTCTTCCTGACGTGGCTCCTGCTCGGCCCCGACGGGCGCAACATCCGCAACGACGTCGCCCACGGATTCACGGTCGAAACCCACCCGGCTCTTGCCGCGCTGGTCTTGCGAGGGGCAGCCGTACTGATCACCGCCAGCGGCACTGTGAGCGATGAGGGCAAGCACATCCACCTCGCCGAACAGGATCCTGGTGATGGTCTTGTCGACCGGATCGCTATGGCGCTGTCCCGCTCGCTCCTGTTCTGGCACACGCGCGTCGAGGTCTTCCGGGACCGCCGTCGAGCTGCTGGTAACTGAGCTAGTGGTTTTGAACGGACCGTGTGTGCGACCGGTGGCCTGTCCACGTTTCGACGTACGCCTGATCGATGAGGCCGGCTCGGCGACGCCGAACTTAGGTTCGTCATCGATGTCGAGGCCATCGTTCAGGACGACCGCTACCGTCGGAGAGTGACTGGCGCGGCGCAACCCCTCGGTGATGGGGCTATCGACCTAGAGAAGCTGCCAGGCGCTGTTGGCGCTGGGAGGCGAGCACGACGACCTCGACTACAAGGAGTACCTCGACCTGAGGCAACAAAAGGACAAAGTCGAGCTGGTGAAGGACCTCGCAGCCATGCAGTCCATCCCGACAGGCGGTTATGTCGTCGTAGGGGTCGACGGGTCTGGCAAGCCGTCTGAGCGTCTAGGCAAACTGGTGGCAGCGGACTTCGATCCGGCGAACATCTACAAGGTTGCTGTAAATTACCTGCCGACCATTCGCGTTCGCGCAACCACCCACCAGCTCGCTGGCATCACAGTTGCCATCATCCACGTCATGCCACCCGACCCGCCCAGCATCCCGATCCTGGTGAAGGACGGACAGCATGGCAGCGGCAAGCAGGGCGCAACGGTCTTCGCCGGCGGCGACGTCTTCGTGCGCCGCGGTACTCAGAGCATTCGATGGACGCCGTCTGACGTTACAGCCCTATTGAAGCCGTGGGAGGACGGCATTCGGGAGGACGAACGTCGTCTTGCAACGGCGTACCTCGAGCAGGTGCACGTCGGAGAGCGGGGGCGCACTATCGCTCGCGGCCCGCTTGGCGCGCTTACCTGGCGACTCGCAAGTGACGAGTACGACGCTGCTGTGCTGGAAGCGATCCGCGAGAACGACGAACTCGCCCTCCGAAAACTGTGCCTGGGGTTCGGTGCGGATGCCGCCTCTCTCGTTCGCAACAGGGACCAGGAGGAGCTCGACCTTCTTCTCGACAGACTCGTCGCATCAGCCGCGCTGACGGTCACGTATGGCCAACGGGACCTCTTTCGCGAGTTGCTCGACGTCATGGTCGACATCTATCGCTCCGTGCTGGACGCGCACGGGACGCCGGTCACGCCGAACGGGGACGCGGCGGCGCAGAAGTTGATGTGGCGAATCGTCGTCGGTATTGAGGCTGTCGGCGGCCTAGCAGTCCGGCAGAAGCGCTACTGGGCAGTGCGAGCGCTCGCGATGCCCAGCGCAGCGCTCTCCAAGCAGATCCGTGAACCTTCCTGGATCCGGCATGCACTCACGGCCGCATCCTGGGCGCGCCTGCTCTATACCAAGCCTGCCGGCGAGGATGCGCAACTGGTAGAAATCGGAGGCCCCGTCGTAGCGCTAGCTCGACAACTTGCCGAACGCATTCCGGCGCTTCGCCCCGACACGGAAGTGTCACGGTTCGAGCTCAACACTGCGCCCGAGCGGTTCGATAAAGTGCTGGATTCGCTTACCCAGTTCGACGCCCTGTGGTGCGTGATGGCAGTCGCATCGAGCGGACGCGACAACGACCAGTATCCGAGTTTCGCATCGTTCTACTCCCACCGCGCTGAGCCGGTACTCGAGCTGCTCATTACCGACGACGCGGTCCGCGAGGAGCTTCTTGGCGAGGACGCCGACAACATGAAGGACGCGATGGCGAAGGTTGTGTACATCGCCCGACAACTGTCCTTCCAGCAGCGGCACGTTCCCTGGGACCTGGAGTCGGAAATCATCTTGAACTATCTGAACGGCTAGCTCGAGGGCTGCAATGGCCTAACTGGGACAGACCTCGACGAGGTCTACGCCGACCTCAATCCAGTGTTTCGTGCCACGCGAAGCTTCCACGAGTTCTAAGGCGGTGTCTATCTGGGCGGAATGCCCCGAGGCCCTGGCGAGCTGCCGGCGGCACGAAGACGCGACGGCGCAGCCCCTGAGGCGCACCTTGCGTCTCGGGTTGGCCAGGCGCTGCCGGACGCGGCACGACGGGATCCACGCGAGCGACCCCTCCGCACGGTCGCGCACGAGGCACAGGTCGCGGTGGGCGAGTGGCGACCCAGAAGGACGGGCGCCGGGCGGCGGACCCGCGGTGTCATCGGCGGCGTCTGCGAGATCCGTCCGGAGCCCGAGCGCCAGGGTCACCTCGCGGTCCTCGAGCGCATCGTCGGCCACCACGGCGGACCGGACGTGCTGGTCAGGGTCGTGCATCAGGGGTGGAGCGCGCCAGCGCCTCGAAGTATCGGCGCTGCGACGACCAAGACACGAGTTGACGGGCGGCTCAGTGAGCCCGTTCAGCGTGGAACCACCGCCGACGTGTTCCTGGGCCAGGGGCGGGGGGCGACGAGACGGGCTCTGGGCCACGCCTGGTCCGGGTGGCCCGCTGATGCCCGGGCTCGCCCACTCGACGGGGCATGTGCGCCCGCGATCCGTCCACGCCATCACCTACATACTTCTTCGTTGGGTCGGCGACACGCGAGCGAGTCGGTGTACCCGATCGGCCGTTTCGTCGACCCGGGCGACGCAGCGCTCGACGAGGGCGCAGGCCCGTTCAAGCCATACGGGCGCCTCACCCTCGACGTTGAGGACCCGGGCTGCCTGATTCAGGTTGGAGCCGATCCGACGCAGCTGGCTGCGGGCGGACACCAACTCCGTCAGCGCCTCGCGCCACGGTGCCAAGCGACGGCGCGTCGAGTTCGCAGTGCCGCGGCCACTGCGACCTCGGCTGCGTAGCCGCTCGGGGTGAGGCCAGCTCGGTGGGCGGCTTCGGTGACGGCGGCGAGCTCGGCCTCGGTGAACCGGAGCCGCACCTGGCACGATCGCGGCGCCTCGGCGTGGGCGCGGTATCTGGCGGTCACGAGCTACCGGTCGATGCCAACCAGCCGGAGCAGCGGCGCCGTCGGGATCCGGATGAGCTTGCCGACGTGCAACGACCGGCGTGGGCCACCGGTTGGTGCGAATGAGTTCGTACGCGGCGGTGCGGCCGACGCCGAGAATCGCTGCCGCGGTGGGGACGTCGATCACGGTGGGGAGCCGCCGGAGCTGCTCGGTGGACATCTGCACGCTGGTGGTCATCGAGTCCTCCTCGGCGGGTTCTCGGTGTCCTTGATGCGCTTCGAGTGTGGCCTGTTGCGGCGCCGGCTCTCGTGGGCGAGGGCTCGCGTGACGTGCTGCTCGGCGGCGGTGTCGAGGTCGGTGGCAGTGCGGGTCTCAAGCACGAGGCGGCGGATCGTTGTGGTCCGGTCAGTCACGACGCACCTCCGGCCGCTTCGGCGGACGGACGCGGCCGGTGACGACGTTCGCTCCGGCCTGGCCGAACGACTCGGTCTGCCACCCGAGGGCGCACAGGACGTCGGCGAGGGCGTAGTTCATCAGCTGGATCAGGTCGTCGTGCTGGTCGTAGCGCGCGGCGTCGACGGCGAGGGCGGTGTGAGTGGTCCAGGTGACGATGACGCCGTCGGCCCGGCTGCTCGGGGTGAGGCAGACGCCGCCGGTGCGCTCGCGGGCGTCGCAGTCGTGGATCGGCAGGCCGGCGTTGACCAGGTCGCGGGTGAGGCGGCTGATCAGCGAGTAGTGCGGGTGCGACGGCAGGAGCCGGTCGCCCCACGCGGACGGGAGCCGGCACAGCGCCCGCGCGGTGTCGAGGTGCAGCTCGGTCGTCGCAGCGGCGAGGGCTTCGTCGGCTGCTAGCTCGCGGCCGTCGAGCTCGCGGGGCCGAGTGGCCGGTCCCGCTGTCGGAGTCGTCATGGCTGTTCCCTTCCTGCTGGGTAGAGGGCGGCTGTCAGGTCGTGGTGGAGATGTGGACGTGGTCGTAGTGGCCGCCGGTCGGGTCCTGCGGGTCGTAGACACCCCCGCCGGAGTAGGGCAGCCACCCATCACCAGATCGGGCGGCGCGCCAGACGCGTCCCTGCCAGATCAGGTATCGGACCCTCAGAGCGGCGGCGTTGGCCTCCAACCAGTGCGCGAGCGTCCAGCCGCGCTCGACCTCGGCGGCCGAGGGGAAGGTGCCGAGCTCGCCGAAGGTGACGTCGCAGGCCTTGCCCTTGGGGTGGTCGCTGGTCGGGTTCCATGCGTGCTCGTCCCAGCAGGAGGTGGGAAGGGTCCCGAAGGTCTGCTCGACCTGGACGAGGAGCCATGCGACGGCGGGGGTGACGCAGCCACCGGTGCCGGTGGGGTCCGCCACGGTGCAGCCGCGGGAGACGCCGGCGAACGGGGTAGGGGGAGCAGGCATGCTCGCTGGGAAGGAGGTCGCTGGAGGTTGGCCGGCGTCCGGGGCGGACATGCCGGCGCCGAGCAAGAGCACGAGCACGAACGGCGTCGCGAACGCGATGGCGACCCCCTTCATGGTCCGCCCGCACCAGCCATCACGACCACCGCCGCCCATTCACATCAGTTGATGAACTGACATGAAGCCTAAGCGTCTGTGAACTGATGTCAAGGGCGAGCGGGTGAATCGTCCATCTCCGCTGTTCGCCCTTGGCGGTGGCCCGGTAGGTTCGTCGGGTCCGGTGCGCTGCCGGACGAGACACGTGGGCGGCGGGCGAGAGGGGTCGTGATGGGCCAGGCTGCTGCCCGCTCTGGCAAGTCGCTGGCTGAGAAGGTCGACCACCTGTTCAAGACCGCGAAGCCGCCGAGCGGCAAGGGCGAGTACACCCACGAGCAGGTCGCGGCCGCCCTCCGGGAGGCCGGCGGGCCCACCATCTCGGCCACATACGTGTGGCAGCTTCGCAAGGGCATCCGCGACAACCCCACGAAGGCCCACCTCGAGGCGCTCGCGAACTTCTTCGGTGTCGCGCCGAGCTACTTCTTCGACGAAGAGGCGGCCGAGCGGATCGAGGCCGAGCTCGACCTCCTCGCCGCGATGCGCGATCCCGACGTCCGGTCGATCGCCCTGCGGGTCTCCGACCTGTCCGCGGGAAGCATCCGCGCGATCCTCGGCATGGTCGAGCAGGCCCGCCAGATGGAGGGCCTCACCGGCCAGCCGGTTGACGGGGCTGACGAATCCACCAACTCATGACAGTCTGACGTCAGGCGCGCGTCGTCTCGGGTGGCGACGACTGCCCCGGCTCGGGTGGTAGCAGGAGCGCCGAGGGACTGCGAGGTGACCATGAGCCTCCGCGACGTACGTCAACGCTGCCAGCGGCTCCTGGATGACTGCGCGGGTCCGGACCCCTTCGACGCCAACGCCTTTCGGCAGGCCGTGGAGAAGCGACGCAGTCGCCCCATACGCATGGTGCCGCGCGATCAGATGGTCGGTCCGTGCGGCGTACTCATCTCCCTGCGGGACACCGACTACGTCTTCTACGAGGCCGGCACCTCACCGGTCCACCGCGACCACATCGTCGCCCACGAGCTCGGGCACCTGCTGTGCGACCACGTCCCCCGGGAGCGGATCGGCGACGAGGTGATCCGCAGCCTCATGCCCGACCTGGAGCCGACGATGGTGCGCACGGCGTTGGGACGCACGTCCTACGGCGAGGTCGAGGAGCAGGAGGCCGAGATGGTGGCCTCACTCGTCCTCGGCCGACCCAGGACGCGGCAGCCCGCCGCAGACCCCGTGATGGAGCGGCTGCAACGGACCCTCGGCGCCAGCGGAGGCTGAGATGGTCCTCGACCTCGTGCCCCTGGTGGTGGCTCTCCTCGCGGTCACGGCGATCTACAAGGTCGCCACCCTCACCCGCGGATTCATCCCCGCCCAGGCGGCACTCGCGGCGGTGTTCGTCGCGCTCGCCGTCGGGATCGCCCCGTTCGCAGGCCTGCACACCGGCGCTTCTCGGGGACACCGCCACCGTCCGTGGCTGGGGAGACGTCGCGTCCCGCGTGTGCATCGCACTCGCTGCCGGACTGGCGCAGACCTACCTGCTCCTGCTCGCCCTCCCCGCCGACGAGGCGGTGCGGCGTGCCCGACCACGCCTCGTCGTCTCCGGCACCGTCGCAGGCTTCGTGGTCGTGATGGGTGTCCTGACCCCAAGGCCGCGCGTTTCGGATCAGGTCCGCTCGACGCGTGGCCCGAGGTGACGATGCACGGAGTGTTTCTCGCCTACGTCGCCGTGGCGCTGGCGGACGTCGCGGTCTCCGCCGCCCGGTGGGCGCGGGCCTCCAGCGGAAGCATGCGCCTGGGCCTGAGCCTCATCGCCGCGGGCGCGGGCTGCGCCATCGCCTACGCCGTGACGAAGGGCGTCGGTGTGGGCGTGGAGGCCGCCGGAGGAGACCCGCCGGCATGGATGATCGAGTCGGCCCGCGCTGCTGCACTCATCGGCCTGACCATGGTGAGCATCGGGTGCGTGCTTCCCGCGTTGGCCCGTGGCCTCCGCGCCGCCCGCCAGGCGGTGCGAGCCCACCAGCATGCTGGACCGCCTCTACCCGCTGTGGGCGGACCTCGTCGCCTTGACGCCCGGAATCGCCCTCGAGCCGGTCCAGCCGCGCTGGCGCGACAGACTGCACTCGCGTGACCTCGACCTGCGCCTGTATCGCCGAGTCATCGAGATCAGGGACGGTCAGCTGGCGCTGTCCGGTCCGGGATCCCTCCGGGCCGATGTCGACGACCGCAGGTCGGCCCTACGCGCCCTGCTCTTCGAGGACCAGAATCGATCGGACGGCCGACCCTCGCCTTCGACCGTGGACGACGAGATCGACTGGTGGACAGACATCGCCGTCGCCTACCAGGACGTCATCGGTCAACGATCGCCTGCGGCCACTTCATGATCGACGCAGCTCCCGCGAACCACCGTCCAGTCGACCCTGACCGAGTTGCACGGGTGCTGACCGAGGTGCTGTCGCCAGTCGTCCTCGCCTACGGCGTCTGCCTGGCGGTCTCGATCGGGACGACACCGCCCCTCTGGCGTGGAGTGGTCGTCGGCCTGACGGTTGCGACGCTGACCGCCGGCTTGCCGTTCGCGGTCGTGGTTTTGGGCAGTAGGCGCGGTCGCCTGAGCGGACGGCACATTGCAGACCTGCGGCAGCGCCCGCTGGTGTTGATGCTTGCCGCAGCGTCGACCGTGCTCGCGTTCGCGGCATCCGGCTGGCTGGATGCTGATCCGGCAGTCCGAGCCCTGGTGTTGGCGTCGTTCACCGGACTGCTGATCGCCGCCCTGATCTCATTGGCGTGGAAGATCTCCATCCACGTGGCAGCCGCTGCCGGCGCGGTGACCGTTCTCGGGCTGGTCTTCGGCGTCCCAGTTTCACCCTTCGTCGGGCTGGTGGTCGCGCTGGCGTGGGCGCGTGTTCGGCTGGGGGCGCACGACGTGCTTCAGGTCGTCGCCGGCGGCGTCGTGGGAGCGGTCGTGGCTGCCGCGGTCTTTGCAGTGGTGAGTTGAGTGTCGCGCAATGCAACTCCCACCTGGAGAACGTCGGGTCACAACCCTCAGTCGAGGCGATCGCGAACCCGCCCAGCCTGTCGCCGCCTCCGTCCGCTGCCTCCCGTCGAGACTCCCCGAGACGAACGATTGGCCAAGCCCAAGCCGGATGATCGTCCTGCCCTGCAGGATGGGACCGGCACAGTGATTCGGCGCCCGCCCCGACTCACTGACCCCTACAGCTCAGCGACCCCACTCCGTTGCTCTGCGCTGCGTCGTCGAGGACAACGCCTTCGGCCGTGCAGCCTTCCACAGTCCTGGCTGACCATGCCCTGTTCAATCCTCGGGAACTCGCGGTATGCCGAGCGCGTCGCTGATCTGATCATCGAGCCAGCGGTAGCTCACCAGTGCCCAATCACCGCATGGCTGCGTCTCTGCCGGCAGGACGTTCCGACTCTCATCCACGTATGAACCCCGAGCAGCGCTCCAAAAGCAGTGCTGCTGCAGCAGATCGTCTCTAGACAGGTCGCGGTTACCGAGCGCCTTGAAGTAGCCCTTAGTCCAAGGCATGCGGTTGATGAATAGCGGCGGCAGCAGAAGTCGATCCGGAGCCAACGCGTCCAGCGAAGGCTCCATGGTCTTGGAGCGCTCCCGGTAGACGTAGATCAGATACGCCTGCGGCGTCGGCGCTTGCGGTGGTTCTAGCTCCGCTCCGATCACTCGCCCGAAGAGGTAAGTTTCATCAGGGAGCTTCATAGCGAAGATGTCACCGGCTTGCGGCTTCGTCCGCGACGGCTTGAGCACGCGCAGGTTGGTCTGAACCCCAGCCATCACAATCCGTTCTGTCGCAGCCAGTCTTCGCCCCAACTGACAGCGTCGTCGTAGTACGAGTGCGTTGGCGAGATGCTGTTTATCTTGTTCTCGAAGCTGGCGCCATTGCGAACGATTAGAGCCTGTTCGACCGAGCGCGCCTGCCCTCGCGTTAAGGGAGTGGTCGTCAGCTGCTCCAGTTTGTCGAAACGAGAACCGTGCTGAGCATACCGACGATCGATGTTGCTGGTAACGCCGGTGTAGACCGGCTTCCCATCGCGGATGCCAAGGTACACGTGTGTATTCGCCGGACCTCCCGACAGCGCCCTTGGAAGGGCGCGCTCTCCCACGGCGACTTGAGGGGCACTTGCTGCGGCTTCTGTGGCCGTGAGATTTGCGCCGACGCGTCCCGACATCCCACCGGCGCCAGTACTAGCTCTCACACCACCTGCCCCACCGCTCAGCGCGGCTAGACCCACGGTTCCAGTGCCGTACCCCATCATGCGGTGATAGCCGCAGATGGACTGAGCGCCATCCGAGCTAGCGCTGTCACACGGGCCCCCAGTGAGGGCATAGCCATACCAATCCTTTAGAGCGCCCCTACGGTTTTCAAGCCACGCACGTGTTCCTGAGGGTCGCCCTGGGCCCGAGCTCAGGAGGATCGGGATCTCAAAGGCGGCGTCAACGATCGAATCGATGAAGCCTCGCTCGTAGCCGGGCTGGGACTGCGTAGCCCCGGCCGCGACGCTGTACGGACAAGAGCATCCTCCGCCAGGTCGTGAGCCCTGGGCGCCGGTAGCCGTGGCCAGCCCACTCGTGCCTCCGCACTCGTAGTTGTTCGAGTTCGGCGTGCACGTGCTCCCTCCTGCCCCCTGGTTGTGCCAACCAAAGGGTTCGAGCCCCTTGGGGTCGGTGTAGGTGACGGGGCTGTTGATGGCGTAGCTGTACCCGTTCCACTGCTGCGGGGTCGCAAGGTTCAGGAGGGGGTCAACGGTGGTGAACCGTCCCGTCTCGGGGTCGTAGGCACGCACACCGAGTTGGGTCAGTCCGGTGCTTGAGTCCTGCGTGCCGTTGACGTAGCCGCGTTCCCCTGGCCATGCGCTGGCGGGTTCGGTGCGTTGACCACCGAAGGGCAGCATGCGGCGGGTGGTGAGGGCGCCCGTGGAGGCGTGGATGGCGTAGGTGGCGGTCTTGTTGTGGTCGCCGGCGACGATCTGGACGCCTGCGCTGGTGCGGACGGCGACGGCCTGCCCGCCGTAGCTGTAGTGCCGGGTGGAGGTCTTGGTGCTGGTTGAGGTGTCGAGCCGGATCTCGGTGTCGCCGAGGTACAAGGTGGTGACGCCGGGTTCGCGGCGGAGCAGCCGGGCGCCGCCTGCGTCGTAGCTGTAGCGGGTGGTGCCGGCGTCGGGACCGGTGTCGGTGGTGACGGTGTCCAGTTGGCCCTCGGGGGTGTACTCGAAGGTTTGGGTGACGTCGCCGCGGACCCGGGTGGTGGTGTTGCCGGCGCTGTCGTAGGTGTAGGCGGCGTCTGTCAACGGGTCGGGGCCGCCGGCGGGGTCTGGCCGTGTGACCGCGGTCAGGGCGTGCGGACGGTCGTCCCCGGTGGCGGGGTAGGTGTAGGTCCGGGTGACGTCCGTGTCGCTCTGGTCGACAGCGTGCTGGGTCTCGGTGAGGCGGTTGCCGACATCGTCGTACGTGAAGGACTCCCAGTAGGGGTCGGGGCCGCCGAGGGTGGCCTGCGTCCCGGTGGCCGCGCATCCTGTGATCTGTGTCCATGCTTCGGTCAGTCGGCGGAGGTGGTCGTACCGGTAGCACTGGGAGTCGCCGCCGCCGGGGGCGAACGGGTCGGCGGTCTGGGTGATGTTCCCGGCCGGGTCGTAGGACCAGGTGGTGGCGGAGTCGCTGGTGGGGGTGCCCTCACGATCCAGGACCCGCTTGGCGGGTCGGCGGGTGCCGAGCTCGTAGGTGTTGGTCACCCAGACGGCTTTGCCCAGGGTCGGGCCCATGGCGAGCTGGGTGACGTCGCCGTAGGGGCTGTAGAGGGTGTCGCCGACGTACGAGCCGGCTCCGCCCATGCCGTCCAGGACCCCGTTGGACGAGTAGAAGTACTGCAGCGTCTCGTCCGGCACGCCGGGTGCCGCCGGGAGCCGGTGAGTGGCGACGGCACCGTCGATCCGGTAGGTCGTCGCTGTGGTGTAGGTGCCCGCCAGTGCCCCTTCGACGGCAGGGATGGTCAGGGAGGTGCCTGAGGGCCGGTACTGGACGTCGTAGCCGGTGACGGCGCTCGTGTAGGGGTTGCCGTCCTCGTAGCGGGTTGACGAGGTGGCCATTCCTTTGCGAGGGTGTCGTAGGTGGTCGACGTCAAGACCGGGCCGGTCCCGGATCCGTCGCGTGTGGTGGTGAGGCGGCCGAGCAGGTCGTAGCTGCGGTGGACGGTTTGGCCGCGGGCGTCGGTGCTCGTGGTCAGTTGCCCGGCGGCGTCGTAGCTGCTGGTGGAGGTGCCACGGTCGGGGTCGTCGGAGCTGGTCTGTCGGCCGCGCAGTCGTAGCCGTATGTCCAGGTGTTCCCGGCGGCGTCGGTGTGACTGTCAGCTGGCCCGCGGGGGTGTAGGTGTAACTGACGGTGTCGTGCGCCGCGGTGGGGGCGGGGCCGTGATGCTGCCACATCTGGGTGGTGCGGCCACGAGCGTCGGTGATGACAGTTGTGGCCGTCCCGCCGGCCGGTGGGGTGGTGTGGACGCGGTCACCGCCGTAGGTGGTGGTGGTGCGCCATTTCTCCACGCCCTCGACTCGAACGCGGCACTGACGGGTCGGCCCGCGCCGTCGTAGGTTGTGCGCGTCTGGGTGGGCATGTTGCCGTCACTGACGATCAGCAGCGTTGAGGCCGGGCCGGAGGCGGAGTTGTAGTACGGGCCGTTCGAGTCCACGACGAATCCGCGGGTGTCGTACGTGGTGTCGGTCAGGACGCGGCCGGTGCCGGTCGCCGAGGGGGCCTGGGTCTGCCGTGGCCGGAGCATCCCGTCGAACAGGGACCAGGTGGTGTTGTAGTTCCCGTCCTGGCGAAGTGTTGACGTGGAGACGGCAGCGATCTTGCCCCCTCGAGGACGTACCCGAACGTGGTGTTGGCGGTCTGCGTGGCCTTGTTTCGCCCGGGCAGCCACACGCTCGTCAGGCGCCCGAGCGAGTCGTAGGCCAGATCGGTCCGGCGAGCGTTGGCGTCCACGGTGGCGGCGGGTACGCCCCAGGCCGGAACCACAGTCGACGTGGTGGTGTGTCCTGCGGCGTTGGTGGTGGCGATCGCGGTGACCGGTCCGCCGGTGGCCGGCGTGTAGGCGGTGGAGGTCTTGCGGTCCAGCGCGTCATAAGCCTCGACGGGGCGGCCGTGCAGGTCGTAGACGGCGCGCGCGGTAGTGCGGTACACCGGCCCGGTGGTGTAGCTGTCGGCGACGTCGGTTCGGGTGACGTTTCCGCGGGTCGGCGGCGTGGTCGTGAGGGTGGCGCCGTCGTAGAAGGTGCGGGTGTCGGAGATCAGGTCCGCTGGTAGGGAGGGGGCAACGCCGCAAGCGGTCGCGACTTGGCGTGAGGTGGCCGGGGCCTCGACGACCCACGGCGGCTGTTGCGGGCGTACCTGGTGCGGGTGCAGGGGTGGTCGGTCGCGGCGGCGGGGTCGGGGTGGTCCTCGGTCCGGGTGGGCTGCCTAGGTGTCGTAGCTCGTCGCAAGGGTTGGCGGTCGGGTGCCGCCGGCGGCCAGGGCGGTTGAAGGTGGGTGCTGCGAGGTCTGAGCAGGACGGCCTGTGGGTCCCGTTGGTGGTCGTCGGGACCCTGATACAAGGGGTGTTGATCGTGGAGTCGACATCGGGGCCGTTGAGGCCGTTGTAGGTCATCTCTCTCGGGTGAAGCCGCGGAAGCGGGCGTGTCCTCGGAGCTGCCGCCGCGGGATGGTGACTTTCCCGCCGGGTGGTGCCGCCGGGCAGCCGGTCGCCGTCGAGGCCGCGGATGTAGAGGGTCTTGTGGGTCTTCGCTTGTCCGTGCCCACTCGTGGTCCGGACCTTGGCGTAGCCGCGCCACTGGCCCCAGGTGCGGTACTTGGCCGGGACGATTTGTTGTCGTCGTAGGGCCTAGGCGCGCCGCCCGAAGTAGCTCGTGCTCACTGGGTGTGGCGAGCCCCGCCCGGTGAGGTCGGTCTCGACACGGAGGTCGCGACGTACTTGTGGAAGTAGTGCAGCGTGGGCGTCGTCGCCCACGGCGGTGAAGTAGAGCGGGAAGCAGCGCCTGGTGTTGGACTCCGGCTGGCCGGCTCGAGGTGGGGGCAGTCTTGGCGGAGTAGCTGACGGCGACCTGCAACCGCCCTCGTTGCTGATCGCCGGGACGCACCGTTCAAGGGCGGCGCGTGTCCGGCCGTCGACGCGGTTCGGCAGCTGGACGGCGATGAAGTCGTCCTGGGCAGGAAGATCCGGGCCGCCTTGCCGCCGGCGGCCGGTGTGCGTGATGCTGACCAGCCACAGCGCCGGGCTGTTCCGTCGCCGGGATCGGGAAACTGGTGCACCAGGACCCAGGCGTCGACCGCGCTACTGGTGCTGCCCGTCGTGGTGAAGGTGGTGACGTCAGCCGCTTGCGGCTGAAGAAGGTCGGCGACGACCGGTCCGGGCAGCGTCGCGGACGGTGCAGATCTGGTCGAACGGCACGTCCGGCCAGGAGTGGCGTTGGCCGAGGTCAGCTGGGATCGGCAGGTGATCTGCCCGCGGCAAGCACCGCTCGGCGACGGCGAAGGCGACCTGGGCGGGGCCAAGGCCGGTCGTGCTCGGTGCCGTCGCGCTCGCCGTACTCGATCCGGGTGAGGTAGCCGCCGCGGTCGTAGCTCGAGACACCGCTGTTGGTTGCGGCCGTAGCTGTTGGTCTCGCGGCGTAGTAGTAGGTCATCGTGTTGCCGTGGGGTCGACGACGTAGTCGAGGTTCCAGCGCCACGCCTGCTGGCAGACGAGGCGGCGAACGTCGCGGCTGGCAAGGCTCGCCGTCTGGTTGCCGAACACCGGCACACCAGGCGGGTTGGTCGGCCGCGTGTCGGGCCGTCCGCTTGCCCCGGCCGAAGTAGTACTGCGTGCCGTCGGTCGTGGTGAGCATCCAGTACTCGCCGTCGTTGTCGCCGTTGTAGCCGCGGTCCGCGGCGATCCGCTGCCGTCGTCGTCCTTGAGCTTCCAGCCTGTCGCGGCGTCCTTGACCAGCTCCGGAGCGTCCGCCGAACCCAGCGTGGCGTTGTCGGTCTTCCAGCACAGGTCGCCGGTCTTGACGGTGTTGTTGGCCGCCGGCATGTCCTCGCGCAGGCGACGTACGACGCTCGACGAACCCCGGGTCGAGGTCCTGCCCCTCGCCGACCCAGGACGGCTGGTTGTTCGTCGACGACGTCGTCCGTCCACTGAGCCGGACGAGTAGCCGAGGCCAGGTCCGGCTCCGGCCCTGCCACGCCGGGCGGCACGCGTAGGGGATAGGACCAGGTGAAGTCGCCGGTCTGACCGCCCGCCCCCCAGGCCGACGACGGCGCCAGCGGCGTCGCCGAGCAGGAACCCGCGCCTCCCGACGGACCGGCCGCCATCACCACTGTCCGAGCCCCGGCTGGCGTGGACGTCGAGCGCCTCTTTGCCACCTCACGGCCGGAGGACGAGGCGGGCGCCGGCTGGGCCGCCTGCCCGTCGGTCAGGTCCAATGTTGCCGATACCTCCTGGCCCTGAACGTCGTTGGCGGTCTCGAGTGGCGTCATCGTCCGGCACTCTGGTCGCGACGGCGTGGACATCGCGCAGGTCGGGACCGTGAACAGCGAAAGTCGCGAGCCGTAGTCCCCGCCGGCCGCCCCGGCGAAGCCCGAGTGGTCGACCTCGACCTTGACCTAACGGACCGATGGGGGTCGCGTCGCTCGCACTGGACACGTTGAGCACCAGCCCGTCAACACCCAGTGCGGCCGCGCGGCTACGGCTTTCGACCTTGACGCGCACGTCGGCCACGATCGCGGAGGCGCGGTGACCTCGGGCGCGGCCTCTCAGGCTCGGGGGCGGCTGTTACGCGCACGGGGAGGCCGCCCGGCGTGGCCTCGCCCGCGAGCGAGCCAGAGCCGCGGTCCCCGTTCGCAACCGGCGTGAGCGGAATCCTCGCCTCGCCTCGGCCAGGCCACTGCGTCGCGCGGTCGGGCGACGGCCGGTTCCCGCCTGTCACGGGCTTGGCTCCCGCTGGTCGCGGCACGGCGTCGGTGCCGCTCACCGACGGGGTCACCTGTGCTGCCGGCCGTCCCCGTCGGCGGCCGTGGCCTGAGGGGCTATCGCTCCCTGGGCGAGCGCCACCACCAGCGTGGCGACGACGTGCCGGCGGTGACGGGCATCAGCCCGCCAGGCCCGCGACGGGGGGTGTGGGTGCGCGACGCATCCCGACGGATCATCAGCTCGTCCTCTGCTCGAGGTAGATGGTGCGAACCTGGGCATCACTGAGGGCGCCGGAATACGTCCGTACGTCGTCGACGCCGCCCTGCCACCACAGCTGTTGCCCCGACGCACCGGTGCCGTGACCGGCGACCGTCATGCCAGGGCTGGTCCAGGTGGACCCGACAGCGATGGGGGAGGACACCTCTCCGTCGACCCAGAGGGTGAGCGTCATGGCCGAGCGGTCGAAGACGCACGCCGATGGGTCCATCGTGTTGTCTCCACCGGAGCCGGGTGCTGGGCCCGGACCGCATCCGCATTCGCCCCGTCCGACGTCGGCATCTCACACACGTGGTGCCCGAAGTGCCGTCGATGCCCAGCCAGACACTGGATCGAGTGCTCGCCGCACGGGACACCGCAGCCATTGTCCGGGTGCTCGACGCCGGCTTCGCCCTGGCGACGAGCGAGAAGTTGCCGTCCGTGAGAAGGTCTCCGCGGTGGACGTCACCCGCTGAGAGAGACCGTCCATGTCCAGGGCGCCGTCGGTGGCGTCGTCGCCGGCGCGGGCGCCGTCGATGCGCGGCGGTGTGCCGACGATGGTGCCGTCGACACCTCCGCCCGACGAGAAGCGGTGGTCGCGCCCGCCGGCTCGTCGAGCTCCCAGTGGGAGGCATGTGGCATCCCAGAGACCATGAAGAAGTAGTCCCGCGTGGGCCCCTGTTGCCGGCCGCGTCGATGCTGCGCACGCGCAGCCAGTCTGTCCCAACCTGGTCGGGTGACGACCACCGAGGCGGTGCCAGGCGTCCCGTCGAACAGCTTCGTGGTGGTTGGCTCGTCGACGTTCAGGCCCCACACGAACCCGACCGCGCCCTCGGCGGCAGCGTTCGCCGCGGTCAGCGTGAAGGTGCCCGGCGTGCCGACCTGACCCGACTGTGTGGTCTGGCCAGGGGTGCGTTCGGGGAACTGCGGCGACGAGACGTTCACGGCGCCAGCGGGCGCGGTTGCATCGACCTGGAACTCACACCAGGCCGACCATCCGGACCACTGCACCGAATCGTAGAACGTGACCCGCCAGGCGAAGAGACCGTCCGACGCCTTGGTCAGGGGCAGCAGGAACGCCGTGTCTGGCGCCTGCCAGCCGGTAGCGATCGTGGCGACCTTGTCGCCCTCGTACCAGTACTCGAAGTGGGCCTGCAGAGTCTGCCCGTACGGCTTGTCGGCGTCACGGCCTATCGCCTGCAGCGTCATTGACCTGCTGTTCACCCAGGGACGACCGGAACCTGTCACGCACGGGATCTTCGGGGTTCCGCTCAAACCCAGATCAACGGCGGAGAGGGCGACCGGGGGGGTGTTGAAGACCACCACCAGAGTGACGGTGCTCTCGAAGCGGCGCCAACTTGAGCTCGAGGTCTCGGAGGCTGCACGCAGGCCGAGAGAAAGATGGGTCTGGTTGCCACTGGCGGCCCACTGCATGGCAGATGTGGCAGGGAAGTCGAGTTGGCCGCCAGCTGGTGAGCAGCCGGTGCGCCCCAGCTTGACGGTGTGAGTGGACTGAAGATCGATCCAGGTCGGCTGGTTGCCCCAGTTCGTGGCTGCCGTTGCCGTCCCGGTTCGCCAGAGCTGAACTGCGTTCGCCGTGCAGTCATAGGCGTGTGTCTGCTTTGCCGAGAAGGTGGCCCCGAGAATGTTCTTGCCCCAAAAGGGGGAACGTGTCGAAGTCCCAGAAGAGCCGCTTCGTGTGCGTGCCGTAGCTGGCGCCGGTGACGTAGCCAACACCTTCGCTGGCGTCGCTCCAGTTGTAGTACTCCTGCGTTGAGAACGACTTGTTCACCATTGCCCACGAGTGCCGGACCGCGGACAGCTCAGGGTCGATGACGACCGGGAACGTCGTCTCGGGATCTGACAGCATCGACTGATCTACAGCGATCTCCAGGTGGCCATCGACGAGCGCGACGTCCAGAGCCTTCACGACGTCACCCTCGACCGGGCCGTCGGCACTGAAGCCAGCGTCGCCGATGGCCACGGAGTCCTCGAGCAGGCGATGCAGCCCAGGGTCCTGTGCGCCGCTGGCGTCCCACATCAGCGCCGGATTGCTGTTCAGCACCACCTCGCCCGCCATGTCCGTGACCACCAGGCCGCCGGCGCGGCGCGACAGCTCCCCACCTTCGACTTCCGACTGCAAGGTCAATTGGGCTAGACGCGGGTCGCCTGCCGCCTCACGATCGCGAACGACGAGGACCTCCGAGAACGACTCGACACCAGCTCGCAGCTGCAGGTCGACCCCCGGCAGCACCTCCGGGTACACCGCGGTGTCGCCCGTCACGACCGGCGCCGGCAGGTCACCTGGCCACCGCCACGTCAGCGACGTTCCGCCCTCGCGCACAACGACCAGCGCGTCTGCGCCACCGCCGGAGAACGACACGTCCAGGGCGGCAGCGTCAGGAGCGATGCGTCCGTCAGCCTCGATGACGAGTGAGGTGTCCACCGGGACCCAGCCGTCTCCTCGTTCAACCCGCACCGGAGTAGCGCTGAGTTCGGCCGTTGTCGTGCCATCGGGATTGGCTGAGATGAGTTGCGTTTCCGTGGTTTCCGAGTCGATCACGACCGGCGCACCTGATTCCTGCGCCATGCGTTGCGCCTGGCTCCGGTCGTCGGCTGAGCTCCCGGTCGAGCTGATCTCAGCGTGTACACGGGCAGGTGCGGGCCCCAACGTGGCGATTGCTGGTCCGAGCAGTGTTTGGGCGGCAGCAAGCAGCACCCCGGCAGTGAGAACGCGTCGTCGACCAGCGTGAATCAGCACTGAGGCCCCCCGGGATCGGCGTCCCGCGGACGCCGTGGCGCCCGAACCTAAAGCGCCCAAAACTCGCGAACAATCCTCGGATCGTCAATTCACCCATTCAGCCCTCTAGAGCCCGCGGAGTCCGCGTCGGGGCCGCTACTCCCGGGTCGCCGGGTCGCCGGGTCGGCGTTCTCGGCCCCAGCGGTCCCCGGGGGCGACGGCGGCCCAGACGTCAGCGGCCCGCATCCCGGAGGTCAGGCGACCTGCGCATGGTGCTCACCTGGCTCGTTGCCAGTGTGCGACGCGCACGACGTCGTAAGGGACTTCTGGCGTCATGGGGTGGGGTAGGTGCGCAGATCCACCTATCCGCATAGCAGCCCGACCAGGCTCCACGAATGGCCTCGTGCAGGCGGCCCCAGGGCCGCAGTCGCCCGGCGGACTTGGCTGAGCCGGCCTAGGAGCGGCGTCCTGATCTCGCTAGCCGCGTGTGCGATCAGCGGTGTCGGACGTTCGCGCGCGGTTGCGTCGCCGTCGCTCTTAGTCCGAGACCACCGACCTGTGATCGGATCGATCGCCCGTGACCGTCAGTGAAACTCTCGGGGTCCGTCGATCCAGGGAGCGGCTGCCGGGCGTTCACGGCGTCCGCGAGGCTCGTATAGGCCGCCTCCAAGCGGCGGAGCTCATCGCGGGGTGCAGGCAGCCAAAGAGTCCGTAGAGACGTCAGGTGATCGGTGCTGGTGACGATCGACCGTGCGTGGACGGCGACTCCGCAGTTCCTGGCGGCCCGAAGAACGGCAACCGTGTGAGCGCCGGCCACCTCGCGGACGCCACGGAGGATGGACTGGCGAAGTGCGGCGGCGGCCGCCGGCGTAGTCACGTGGTCACCGCCAGTGCGCATTCGCGTTGGCAGGTCCTGGCTGAGCAACGTGACCACGCGCCAACTTGCCGCAGCGAGCGCTCGGTCATAGGCGCCAGGCAGGACGAAGCGACTCCACTGCCTTCCCGCCTCGCTCCAGGCTCGTCCCGATTGGTGAAGCGCCGCATCTGTGGGAGCCGTGGCGTCCGGCGGCCCCATGGCCAGCAGGGATCGCGCGCCAGCGGTGAGCTGGCCGGCGACCAGCGTGACACCGCGAAGATCGTTCGACGACAGACCTGGACCGTCCACGACCCGGACGGCCAGGTGCGTCCACTCGTGAACAGCCCGTGCCAGCGGTCCGAGTGGGTGGCGCATCGGTAGGGCCGGCGACGGGACCGAGAGTTGCGCCAAGGTCGTCGCCTCCGCGTGCCTCCCGCCCAACGCAGCCTGTAGCCGGCGGGCGGCGGCGCCGACTTCGGCCGCCGAGCTGATGGTCGCGCTGTGCTCGAAGTCGGCGCCGATGCCATGCAGGGTGACTTCTGCCGAGGCAGTGACGAGCCGAGTCGCCTCATCGACCAACGAAAGACGCTCTGCCGCAACGCGATACCTCACGGCACCTGTGAGTAGGTCGCCTGCACCACCCATGGCGCGCGCAGCGCGTACAAGGGCACGGGGCGGGCTCCAGAGCGCGCTCCGCCGACTGGCGCCCGAAGGGAACCGAGCTCGCGGGCGATCGGTCGATGGCGCCCTGCGTAGGGGCCGACGGTCTGGCGGACGAGGTGTTGTGCCGCTGGGAGGAGCAGCGACCAGCCGTCGGCCATCTGCTGGGCTCGTGGCGCCTCGCCCAGGCTGATGCGACACGACAGCGTGTCGAGCTCGGCGGCTGCGACGTCGAGCAGGTCACGGACGCTGGTCATGTGAGTGCCTGCGTGGCCTCGGCGATCAGCTCACTGAGCCAGCGCCGCGCCGTCACGATGTCGTCGATGGGTAGTCCGTCACCGCTGCCCGGTGCTGTGAGCAGGCGCATGGCTTCCCGCAGGTCCTCGCTCACAGAGCCGGACGAGTCCGGTGTGATGGCGGTCGCCGCAGGACTTAGGAGGGACACCACCAGCGCCGTGCGGGTGGCCAATGTCGCCCAGGGGCTGAGGAGGTCGTCGCCGGCCAGTTCCAGGGATCGCTGGTGCGCGCCCTCGAGAAGCGCGGCGGCATGGTGGATCGGGTTGTCGGACATGCTCTGACCTCCTGGTGCGAGAGGAGCGGATGTGGAGACCGTCCTCGCGGGGCGGCCAGGGTCGTAGGCGCGGTGGATCAGATGTGGACACGCGTGGCCGACGTGAGCCTGTGGATGGTCCGGCCCAGCTGGCGGGTCAGAGTGGTGTCAGGTCCTGCCGGTCTGGGATCGGGACGAGGCCGTTGGCGCGGCAGCGGTCCTGCCAGCCAGGTGGCTGCCAGCCTCCGCTGCCGAGCTGGGGGTGCCGCGGGTGTCGGACCAGGGCCCACAGGACGAAGAGCAGCTCGGCCCAGTCGGAGCGGATCACCCACGAGATGGGGCCGTTGTCGCCGTCGCCCTGGAGGTGGACGGCGCCGGCGTCGATGAGCCGGGCGGAAGCGACGGACTGCCACGACCAAGGGAAGAGTCCGGCTTCGGTATGGAGGTAGAAGCCGCCGGTCGAGACCCACAAGCGTTCCGCGGGCGTCGAGCATCCACCGCGGCTGGGCGTCGGCTTCGGCCCGGTTGCGTTGTCGGCGGTTCGCGACCCCCTGCACGGAGGCCGCGGCGAGGGTCACGCCGAGTGCCCCGCGACCGGAGGCCACGATCGGCGTGTTGCGCTGTGCGTACGTGCCGTTCCCCGCAGCGCGATGCACGAGGAGCTCGAAGGCGCCTGCGGCGAGAAGCATCTCGTCCGCCGACAGGTGAGTGGGGAAGTCCGCCACGAGCGGGCTGAGTCGCTGCGGCTCGCGCGCGATGAGGGCGCTGAGGATCTCGCACGTGGTCCAGACGGCCGCGTCGTGCCGGGTCCACGTGGGCGGCTGCCGATCCGAGCGCACGCCTCCACCTCCCGCTGGCTCCATCCACGGTAGGCGCGCGTACCAACAGACGGAAGCGTCCGGCGTGATCGTCATCAACTCACGTTCACCCCCTTGACCTCGACGAACAACTGGAGTACCGTCAAGCAGAGTACCCATCAACTGAGATGAATCAAGAGGTGCTCATGTCAGTCGACACGCACACCCACGCTCTGCTGCGCACCGACACCGCGGTCGTGGGCGTCCATGGCGGGGCCGGCACCACCACCTTGTGCCGCTGGCTGGGGGAGACCGCCCGGGACCACGGCGTGCTGCTGCCCGAGTGGGACGGCCGACCGGTCGTGCTCGTCACCTCGGGCACCGCCACGGGCCTCGCCCGAGCAACGAGCCTCGTCGCGTCCCTGGTCGCTCGCCCGCTCGCCGCCCGGTTCGTTCTCGCGGTGGTGGCCGACACGGCCGCCCCGGAGCCAGGCGTCGTCCGGTCGCGGATGCGCGCCCTCAGTCCGTCGCTGGCCGGACTTGTCCGCGTCCCGTACGTCGAGGCGTGGCGGTACGTCGACGACCCGCTCACCCGGGATGCGCCCGGCCGCTACCTACGCGCCCTGCGCCAGCTGTCGCGAGCCGTTCACAACGCCTGACCGGAAGGAACCTCATGCACACTGCCGCAGTCGTTCTCGACCTCCTGACCACCATTCCCAACCCCGGGCCGATCGCGCCGCCCGGGATGGAGGGTCCGGCCTCGCAGTTCATCGGCTGGATGAAGTGGGTCGGGATCGTCGCCGGCCTGGTCGGGTTCGGGATGTGCGCGATCATGATGATCCTCGGACGCCGCAACCGCTCGAACATGGCCGTCGACGGCGCCACCGGCATCCCCTGGGTCCTGGCCGGCCTGTCCACGCTCACGCTCGCCGCGGGTGTCGTCGGCGCCCTGGTGTCCTGAGCCGTGCGGCACCGGCACACGCCCCTGCGCATGATCGCGGCCTTCGCAGTGGTCCTGGTCGTCGCCGGCGTGGTCGTCCTCGAGGTCACGGCCACCCGAGGCGCGACGAATGGCACTGCCGACCCGGCTCCCACCCCCGAAGGCCCCTCCCTCCCTGCCGTCACGACGGAAGGCGAGCCCGACGCGCCGGCCGCCACCCGAGAAGCTCCGTCCTCGCGGCGCGCGGACCCTCCGATCGAGCCGACGGCGACCGGCGTGCGCTGGGACGCGACCCTCGCGATCGCCCTGCCCGTCTCGTCGTCGCACGGGCCAGCGATCTTGACCCCCACCACCGCCGCAGCGTTCGACCGGACTCGCCAAGGCGCAGCGCTGGCCGCCGCGCACCTGCTCGCGCGCACCAGCCCCCGCGTCGGCCCGGACGTCTTCACCCCGACCCTGGACACGCAGGTCCGCGGGCCCAACCGCACAGCCCTCGCGACCTCGGTGCAGGCGGCCTACGACACGGAGGCCGCAGGACTGGGCGTGGTCGATGGCGCGCCCCTGCCCGGCGCGGACGCCCAGCTCATCGGCTACCGGTTCGTCCGGTACGCGGAGGCCGACGCCGCGGTCGAGGTGCTGCTGTCGTCCACCGCCCTCCGGGTGGACGGGCAGCTCGTCGCCATCCGGGTCAGCCTCCAGTGGTCGGACGCCGACTGGCAGCTCATCGCTCCGCCACGCGGGGACTGGGCCGTCGTGACGACCGTCGTACCCGCCGACGCCGATGATGTCATCGACTACGACGGGATCGCCTGACGTGCCCTGCGACCCGTTGGTCCCCATCACGTGCGTCGACGTGCCCAACCCGATCGGTGAGGCGGGAGACGCCGTTGCGGGTGTGATCGGCAACCAGTTCGCCGAGGCGATGGCCGATGGCGCCGGTTGGGTGCTGCGCACCACTGTCGGCTGGTGGATCGACGTCCCAGCCGTCGACCTGGCCACCTCACCTGCCGTGACGATCCGCAGCTACGTCCTCTGGCTCGCCGTCGCCATCGCCACGGCTGGAGTGATGTGGCAGGGCGTCCGACTCGCACTGTCCCGCAGAGCAGACCCCCTCATCGGGGTCGGTCGGGGGCTGTTCGTGTTCGCGCTCTTCGCCGCGGTCGGCATCGCCGCCCCTGCCGCTGCCCTGCGGGCAGGGGACTCCTTCGCCGCGTGGGTGCTGGACGAGTCGACCGGCGGCGCCATCGCCGACCGACTGGAGGTCGTCGCAGCCTTCAACGGGGTCACATCCTCGGGCGCCGTGATCGTCCTGGGGCTGCTGATGATCCTGTCCGGGCTGGCTCAGGCCGTCGTGATGATCTTCCGCGAAGGCGCCGTCGTCGTGCTCTCCGGAGTGGTGGTCCTGGCGGCGGCCGGGTCGTTCGCCCAAGCCACCCGACCCTGGCTGCACCGGGTGGTGGGCTGGATGGCCGCGCTGATCGCCTACAAGCCCATCGCCGCGCTGGTGTACGCGACCGCGTTCGCCATGGTCGGCGAGGGCACCGACCCGCGGACCGTCCTCGTCGGGCTCACCATGATCATCCTCGCTGTCGTCGCCCTGCCGGCGCTGATGAAGTTCTTCACCTGGACGACAGGAGCCGTCGCCGACCACTCCGGCGGGAGCACGGCCGTTCTCGGTGCCGGCGTCTCGGCCGTGCACGCCGTCGCCTCCATGTCAGGTCCGAGCGGGGCCTCGACCCAGGCGGGCCACATCCGCCAGGACCTCGGGCCCGCGGCGGGCAGCTCGATCCAGGCGGGCGCCCGAACGTCCCAGGTCGCGACTGGTGCGGCGCCCGCCTCGGTCGGCGGCGTCCTCGGCAGCCGGAGCCGGCTCGCTCGGAGCAGCGGCGGCTCGGTCGCTGGGGGTGCGGCCGTCGGGGGAGCCGCAGCCGGAGGCGCGGCAGCCGCGGCCGGACCGGTCGGTGTGGCGGTGGCTGGCGGGACCGTGGCCGTCCAGGCCGCGCAGAAGGCTGCCACCGAAGCCCGCCGACACCTGACCGAGGGTGGACCGGCATGACCGTCGGCCAGGTCGACCAGGTGCGGCTGTACGGCGGCTGGCGACGAACGCGCGGATGGGCCTGTGGGGTCTGAGCGCGGGCGCCACCGCCGTCGTCCTGGGCTGCGTCCTCGTCCCGCTGCTGGTGACCGCGGTGTCGATGCGCCTCGGCCTGCAGGTGGCTCTGCCGGCGGTGGTGCTGGCCCTGCTCACCCTGTACGCGCATCAAGGGGGTACCGCTCGGCGACGTGGTCGTCCGACGCGCACTGCTGGACGCTCGGCACCCTCACCGGCCAGCGCGACCTTCGCGCCGGCGCACTCGCCCCGCTCGAGGACGGGCTGCGAGTCCCGGCGGCCTTGGCGCGCCTCGACCTCGTCGAAGCCGAGGACGGACGAGGCGGGCAGGTTCGGCCTCGTCCACGACACCAAGAGCGGAACGCTCACCGCGACCCTGCGGTGCGCCGCCTCGTCCACCTGGCTCGTGGACGGGCGCGAGGCGGACGGCTGGGTCAGCAACTGGCACTCGTGGCTCGCCTCGCTCGGCTACGCCCCGGCCGTCCGCTGGGTGAACGTCACCGTCGACAGCGCCCCCGAATCCGGCACCACCCTGCGCGACCGCGTTCGAGACCCGCCTCGACCCGGACGCGCCCGACGACGTCCAGGCACTGATGGTCGAGCTGGTCCGCCGCTCACCCGCGGCAGCCGCGCACGTCGAGACCCGCGTCAGCATCACCTTCGACCCGGCCGCCATGGCGGTCAGGCTGCCCGAGCTGCACGACCGAACGGCCGAGGTCAGCCGCCTGCTGGCCGGGTTCGAGTCGCAGCTCGGCTCCTGCGGCGTCACGGTGCTCGGCCGCGCGACGGCTGCGCGACCTGGCCGCCGTCGTCCGTGTCGCCTACGACCCGCAGGTCCGCGGCGATGTCGAACGCGCGCGTGCGCGGCACGCGACCCGGTCGACTGGAAGGACGCTGGACCCGTTGCTGCCCGCGAGGCGTGGGACCACTACCAGCACGACTCCGGCGTCTCGGTCACCTGGGGCTGGCACGAGGCGCCGCGGCAACAGGTGACCAGCGACGTCCTCACCCGGCTGCTGTCTCCCGGCCGGTACCCGAAGCGCGTCACGCCTGCTGTACCGACCGCTGTCCGCCGGCGCTGCTGCCCGTGTCCTCGAGAGCCAGGTCAACGCCGCCGCCTTCCGCGACGCCTACCGCCGCGCGCAGAAGCGTGACGAGACCGCCCGCGACGCCGCCGACCGGGAGCAGGCCCAACGTGCCGCGCACGAGGAGGCCGCCGGCGCCGGGGTCGTCCTGATCAGCATGTACGTCACCGTCACCGCGGCCGACACCGACGAGCCTCGCCGAGGCCGTCGCCGACATCGAGTCACGCGCCGACCAGTGCAAGGTCCAGGTCCGGCGCCTGTACGCCGGCCAGGCCGTCGGGTTCGCCACCACGCTCCCGCTGGGCGTGTGCCCGGCGCAGCTACGGTCGGGGCGGCTGTGAACACGCGCCTCCTGCACGTGGCCGTCGCGCCGGAGTACCAGGCCACCACCGTCCAGGCGTGCGGCCTGTACCCGTTCACCGCCGGCTCCGGCTCGCCGACAGCGGGCGTGCCGTTCGGACGGCACATGACCTGGGGCGAGGTGGTCTGCCTCGACCCCTTCGCCTGGATGGACGCCGGACTCACCACCAACCGCGGCGTGTTCTTCCTCGGCCAGCCCGGGCACGGGCAAGAGCTCGGGCGGCAAGCGCATCTGCCGCGGCTGCATGGCGTTCGGCGTCGTCCCGCTGTTCCTCGGCGACGCCAAGCCCGACTACACCGCGGTCGTCAGATCCGCTGGCGGACAGGTGATCCGGATCGGACGAGGACTCGACCGCATCAACCCGCTCGACGCCGGCCCGCTGGGCGCGGCTCTTCGACGCCTGTCGGGCGCCGCCGCCGAGCGGCTGCGCGCCGAGGTCCGCGGACGGCGGCTCAACGCCACCCTGGCGCTGTGCGCACTCGTCCGCACCGACAGCCCCGATGTCGCAACGCCGAGGAGACCGTCGTCGGCGCTGCCGTCGACCTGCTCGACCGACCGCCAGGCCGGTACGGATCCCACCGTCCCCGACGTGCTGACCGTCGTCCGCGAGGGCCCCGACCGGCTCGTCGCCGCGGCCGAGGTCGACTCGCCCGAGGAGTACCGCGCCGAGACCAGGCGCCTGCGGCAGACGCTG
The DNA here is from genome assembly GCA_963843835.1 of uncultured Actinomycetota bacterium. Taxonomy (GTDB): domain Bacteria; phylum Actinomycetota; class Actinomycetes; order Actinomycetales; family CAWJMD01; genus CAWJMD01. Next base: position 7,741 of record CAWJMD010000002.1, on the reverse strand, counting down.
CGGATGCTGTGCGAGGGCTCGCTCAAGGGCGTCTTCGACGGCCCGACCACGACCCCCATCGACCTGGACGCCCCCGCCGTCAGCGTCGACATCTCCGCCGTCACCTCGGCCGGGGACACCCTGCTGTCGGCGGCGATGCTGTCGACCTGGTCGTACGGCTTCGCCGTCATCGACGCCTCGACCGCGCTGGCCGAAGCGGGACTCGCACCGCGTCGCCGCTACCTCGCCGTCCTGGACGAGCTGTGGCGCGCCCTGCGCGGAGCACCCGGCCTCGTCGACCACGCCGACGCCCTGACCCGGGTCTACCGCGGCCGCAACGTCGCGCACATGATGATGACCCACTCCCTCGACGACCTGAACGCCCTGCCGACCGAGGCCGACCGCGCCAAGGCCCGCGGCTTCGTCGACCGGTGCGCCATCACCGTCCTCGCCGGGCTGCCGATGCGCGAGCTCGACGAGGTCGCCCGCATCGTGCCGCTCAGCCAGCAGGAGAAGCGCCTGGTCGCGTCCTGGTCCTCTCCCGAGTCGTGGCAGCCCGGGGCCCGGCACCCCGGACGCGGCAAGTACCTGGTCAAGACCGGTCAGCGCATCGGCATCCCCGTCGAGATGGAGTACGTCGGCGACGAGGCCGAGCTTTACGACACCGACGGCCAGGCACCGGGATTCGCGTGAGCGGCACGGTCGGCCCGTCAGTCGGCATCGGACGTGACGCAGCCCTGCCGCTTGGTCTGGTGGGCCTGTGCTGGGTGCCTGTCGGTCTCGGGGGCGTCGTGTGGATGGCTGGTCACATCGCGTCGTGGGCCACGGGACACGGCTGGAAGGGGCCGGGCTTCTCCCTCAGCAGCGTTGGCGTGCTCGTCCAGGACGGCGCGGCGGCGCTGTGGCCGTCCGTCCCCGTCCCACTCGTCTGGAGCCTGAGCGCCGTCCTGCTCGCATTCGTCGTCGTCCCGGTAGCGCTTGTCGTGACCCGGTTCGCGAATCGGCGAGGAAGCGACGTCGAGCGGGCCCTCGCGTCTCGCGACGGACGTCGCCATGCTCCTGCCCGACGGCGTCGCCCTCCGGGCGCAGCAGCTACGACCCTCCCTGAAGCCGAACGGACGGCGCTCGCGCCGTCCCGCGCACCAGGACGGGGTCCTGCTCGGCCGGCTGCGCACAGGCAGACGTGCCGGACCCGAGCTGCGGGCGTCGTGGGAGGACGTGGTCCTGGCCGTGATGGCACCCCGGGCAGGCAAGACCACCGCCCTCGCCGTCCCCGCCGTGCTCGACGCACCCGGGCCGGTGGTCGCGACCAGCAACAAGCCCGACCTCTGGGCCAGCACCCACGCCCGGCGCGCCGCAGTGTCCGGGCAGCGGTCCTGGGTGTTCGACCCGCAGGGCATCACCGGGGTCGAGCGCACCTGGTGGTGGAACCCGCTCCGCGGCGTGCAGACGATCGAGGAGGCGCACCGGCTCGCCGGGCACTTCGTCCAGGAGGTGCGCGGCAGCAAGAGCCAGCGCGACTTCTGGACCTCCGCCGCGCACGACCTGCTCACCGGCCTGCTGCTGGCCGCCGGCCTCGGAGGACGCACGTTGGTCGAGGTCTACGAGTGGCTCAACGACCCTGTGATCGCGACGCCTGCACGCATCCTTCAGGCGAGCGGCCAGCCGGCCGCGGCCGCCAGCCTGGTCGGTCGTCAGAACGGCGCTCCGGAGACCCGAGACGGGATCTACGAGACCGCCCGTACCGCCGCGCAGTGCCTGCGCGACCCCCAGATCATGGCCTGGATCGTCGCCGCGGACACACTCCCCGAGCTCGTCCCCGAGCGCTTCGTCCACTGCCGCGAGGCCCTCTACCTGCTATCCAAGGACGGCGCCGGCGCCGCGGCCCCGCTCGTCGCCGCACTGACCGACCGCGTCATGCACGTCGCCACGGAAGCCGCCGAACGCGCCGGTGGTCGCCTCGACCCACCCATGGTCGTCGTTCTGGACGAGGCAGCCAACGTCTGCCGCATCGCCGACCTGCCCGAGCTATACAGCCACCTCGGCTCCCGCGGCGTGCTGCCCCTGACGATCCTGCAGAGCTACCGTCAAGGCTCCCGGGTCTGGGGCGAGCACGGGATGGACGCCCTCTGGTCCGCCTCCACCTGCAAGGTCCTCGGCGCCGGCCTGGACGACGCCCGCTTCGCCGAGGACGTCTCTCGTCTCATCGGAGACCACGACGTCACCGTCCGTTCCGTCAGCCGGGGGAGCGGTCACGCAAGCGAGTCGACCAGCCTGCGCCGCCAGCGGATCCTGCCGCCCGAGGCGATCCGGGCGATGCCACGCGGACAGGCGCTGCTGCTGGCCACGGGTGCCAAGGCCGCGATGATCGACCTGCAGCCGCGGTACGGAGCGAGGTCGTGACGCCGGACGAGGAGCGGCGGCTGACGGCTGACGTGGCGGACCTGCAGGCGCAGGTGACACTGCTGTCTCAAGAGCTCACTGACCTGGAACTGGCCCGTGACCCGAGGACCGGGTCGCGATCGGACTCCAGGCTCTTCCAGTCGGTCCATGAGTGGGTCGAGGGCTACTTCGTGCCGGTCTTCCGCCGGCCGCTCGGAGGTGAGTTCCGTTGGTGTGCGGAGTGGCTCGACCACGCCGAGGCGCGAGAGCGTCTGGACGCCTTGTGGCGATCCTGGGAGGCGTTGCGTGCCGATGAGCCGGCAGGGATGGCCACGTGGCTGACCAGCCTGCTGGACCCGCAGCTGCCCATTCTGATGGGACCGCGGGGCCCATTTCATGGGTGCACGCTCGAGCGTCACGACGTGACTTCTGCCTCCGGCCCGTAGTTTCCATCGGGTATTGCGTAGTGCGTCCCTGAAATAGCGGGCGCGCTCGACGCGGACCGCCGGAGCGAGACCGTCACACCCTGGTGCGTCCATGGCGGCGGAATGGGGCAGCTTGCGGGCCGGTCTCGGCCATGCATCGTGCCGAGGCTACGGCCGGTCGATCTGCGCGACGTAGATCTGGGGCGCACGGTCCTTGATGAGTTGGAGGAGACGCTCGAGATCGACCTGGCTTGCCCGTCGCGGATCGCCAATTCGACTGCTGGACCGCCCATCCGTAGGTGGTCCACCGTCGACCCCGAACTCGCACCTCGACACCCTGGTAGCCGATGCTTACTGATCGGATTGCCTTATAGGGGATGTGTCGCGGGCGTGGCCAGAAGTTGCGAATGACCAGCTCATCCTTGCTGACCGTGATGTAGGAAAAGGCGATGCTGATGAAGCCCGCGGCGATCACGAGGGCGAGGATGAGGATCCCCAGCAGCTCGACGTCGAAGCCGCTGGGCATACCCGTAGAGTCGACCAGGATGGTGACGGCTATGCCGATCCACCCCGCGCCGATGATCACCAAGATGATGCGTCCGACGAGGAGGGGCCTCCAGGTCTGCGTGTCGACCGGTGCAGCGCTGCTCACGCGAACAGCCTGACACCCGACGCGCCGACGCCACCGCCCACCTGAAGGTGCCGAGCAATACGAGCCGTCACGCTTACACGCGGCGTTGCGACGCTGGCGCACTGTGGACGGCCTGCCTCGGAGTCGCGGGGTCCGCGTCGGCGACGGCACGCCGTCGAGACGGACAAGCGGGCCGGTCAGCCTGGGAGTGCCGCGAACTTGCGGGGCCGGCACAGGTGCGGCTCGACGACGCCGCGCCGCAGGCGCGGATCTACGTCAGTTGTGCCCGTTGTCGCGCTTGATCAGCGCTGAGCAGTTGTCGATCGAGTACTCCCCGTAGCAGACGCTGATGGCTGCTCGTCGGATCGGATCCGGCTGCGTGACTTGGGGCCCGTCGAACCGGTAGACCTTGTCGGCCTCGCAGTCCTGGCGCCCGGTCTGACCGACGTTGAAGAAGGCGCCGTCCTGGTAGGGGGAGATCCAGTGGATGATCCACACCTTCTTGCCGTCGCAGACGAGGTCGTTCAGCTCGGTGCGTCCGAAGTCGACCGAGCGTGACCCGGTGAAGTCGATGTGGCTCCCGCCCCAGCCCTTGCCGTTGCTCGACGAGCTGGACACCCACCCGTCGACGGCCGTGGCCGTGGAAGCCGTGAGGCACAGTCCCGCGGACACGACGGCCACCGCCAACGTCCGACCGATCGTGGTCATCCTCGCAGTCATCGCCTGTTCCCCTCTGTCGTCGGCTGGCCGCCCGGCCAGGCCGACGAAGCCTACGCCTCGCGGACGCGCTGGCTACTCGTCAGCGAGCGCGGTTGCTCCCACGAACCTGTCGCGGGCGGTCGCCTGGTACCGGACCGTGTCGCGGTGGTTGTTCCATCCGTGTTTTCCTTGCGTCGCCCAGGTCACGGCAGCCCCGCTCGGTCGAACTCGTGCTGCAGTCGGGGCCGGCGTCGATGGACTCGCGAATTTCCGCGACGAGGTGGACAGGTGACGGAGTGGGCTACGCCGTTAGGCGGCCGAAGGACCGAGGTCGGTGGCCACCCGATCGGCCCGCTCATCGGCCGCGAATCGATGGCATCAGCTTAGGATCGCTGACGGGTGTCGGTGGCCTGTGCTTCGATGGTCCCGAAGTCAGCTGACGTCGACGTGCAGGGGTTCGGGGAATGCCAGACGTCATCGGCGACCACTACATGCTCTTGAAGGTCAGAACGCCGCAGCGGCACCTTTTCAGTGGTTCGCAAGGCTATCGACGACGTGACGAATCCTTCGTCGCCGTGAAGTTGCTCTCAGGCCAGTTCGACGACCTGACACGCAAAGTCTTCAACAACGAAGCGAAGACGTTGAAGAGCCTATCGCACCCCAACATCGTCCGCTGTCGTTGGGCCGGCATGGACGACACGGACACCTACTTCCTGGTTTTGGACTGGGTTGAGCGCAACCTCGACGATGTCCTCAAGGAATCCGGCCCTTGGGAATCATGGGATCGCCTTTCGGGCGACATTGCGATGCCTCTGGTCGACGCCTTGGCCTACACGCACCTGAAGCAGATCGAGCATCGCGACATCAAGCCCCAGAACGTACTGATATCCGATACAGGAATACCTCTCCTCGCCGACTTCGGCATCGCGAAAATCCGGGATGAGGAGCAGACGACCAGCCAGACGGTCGCTGGCTGGCACTCCAAGCCTTATGCGCCACCTGAGCTCAACGCTGACATCCGGTACGTTCGGGACGTCTACTCGATGGGCGTCCTGCTTATTCAGTGCATGACGAAGGAGCAGCTCAAGGACCTCGGCGGCGTTGAGCGCGCACTCGGAGTCGATCCCTGTGCCACCCGACGTCCGTAGACTGCTCGGCTCCTGCATTGCCACGCAGCCCGACGATCGACCGAAGAACGCCAGTGATCTCCTCGGCGCCCTGAAAGGCAATCCAGCAGCGGCGTCAGGCCCAGCAGCAGGTTGCTCGCAACCCTGATCTGGCTACGGCTCACGAAGTCCGCCATCAATCGCTTGGCGGCAGCGACGATGCTCGACAGGAGCCATCGTGAGAAGCTCAGGCCGACCTGTCGGGAGAGGTCTACGGCTCATTCTTCAACGACCACGATCGGGCGAACGCAAACGCGATAGCATCCGCCTCGACGGCGAGGCGTGGAGCTTCACCCTCAAGACGGATGAGAGCGGCGCCGTCATCGTCAAGGCGAGCGAGCTCGACTTCGAACGCCTCGAGGATCATCGTCGTCGAGCCTTGCTCTTGCCTAGATCTTCGACTGGACGTTCAACCAGCCTGTGAACTCCGCCCTTGCCCGGACCGGCATGGCCACCCTGATCGACGCCATCGATTCCTTCTACGAGGTAAAGACCAGGCCGACGAACCAAGTGCCGAAGAGCGTGACGGCGACGAGCTATTCGACACCTGGCGTCGGGTGCTGAATGCGCGCGAGGAACTTGCCCGTGGCGAAAAGGAGCCGTTGCCTTACGAAAGTGGCAAGCCCGGGACGCGAGGCGACCTTCATCCTGGAGGCAGCCGGTGGATCACGACCTGGTGGGCTCCGAATGGCGCGTTCGAGATCGAGTGACAGACCGCGGTTCATGTGGGGCGAAGTCATCGACCACGAAGTCGATCGAGTCGTCATCTTTAGCGCACGCAGCTGGGAGGGACTGCCCGACCGGGCGGTGCTCGATCCGCATTTTGGTCCCGACGAAGCGGCCCTTAATCGACAGCGCCAAGCCGTCGACGATGTCCAGCGCGACAAGTCCGCCCGACCAGATCTACGGGAACTGCTGCTCGATCCTGGGCGGAACACGGAGCCGACGCCGTTGCGGTCTCGACGTGGAACCGCGAACTGGACGAGCATAAGCGCAAGGCGATCGAGACCGCGATGGGTTCTCCCGACATTTCGTCGTTCAGGGACCACCGGGAACGGGTAAGACCCGATTCATTGCCGAGCTGGTCGAGCAGACGCTTGACCGCAATTCAGAGGCGAGGGTCCTGATCGCGTCACAAACCAATGTCGCGGTCGACAACGCCTTGGAACGCTTGGCGATGGTGGGCAGGACAACATGGTTCGGTTGGCAAGCGCTGACCCAGACCGCGTCGACGAATCCGTGCGCCACCTCTCCTTGACGCCCAGATGAAACGTTGGGCGCGTGCCGTGCGCAAGAACGCCGAGACCCATTTCGGTGCGCGGTCGAATGAGGCTGGCCTCGCAGCCCGCACACCTTCGTGCCGCGCTGGCCCTGCAGCAGCTGTCGGCCACCGCTGGCGCAACTCGACTATCTCCAGACCGTCGCCCGGAGGAGGCCGAGCACGCTCCGAGTTCACGACCTCGTCTGGGACCCGACTTCCTACCTCAGTTCAGGAACAGGTCGACGCTTTGGCGGACCTGCGCGATGAACTGTCGGGGAGGCTCAGTCCGAATTGGGAAGCGACCTGACGCTATCGGTTGACATGAGCGCCGACGATGCCCTAACGCGGTCGACGTCCTGATCGGCGGGAGCGCTGACGCTCATCAGCTGTTGACGCGCCTTGAATTACAAGGCGAATGGCTGCAACGAATCGCCTCGGACTCGGGGCTCGCAACTCCTTCCTCGATCAGACGAGTGTCATCGCCGGAACTTGTGTCGGCTTTTTGAGGCACCCGGCTGTACGCCATCTCGACATCGACCTGTGCATCGTGGATGAGGCCTCCAGGGCGACTTTGACCGAGGCCCTTGTCCGGTGTCGCGTGCCAAGCGATGGGTCGTTGTTGGGGATACGAATCAACTACCTCCTATCGACGAGGACCTTCTCCGCAACAGGGAGTTGATGAACGACCATCAACTTCTTCCTGAGGACGTCAAGCAGACGCTCTTCCAGCGACTGACTGATCGGTTGCCCGACCACTCGCAGGTCATGTTGATCAGCAGTACCGCATGATCCGCCCAATCGGCGACATGATCTCAACCTGCTTCTACCGCGAGCAGTTGCGATCGCCAAACGAGCACGGGCTCGATGGCTACGCCCTTAGATACGGGAAACCCGTCCTCTGGCTCGACACCTCCGCACACGGCGACGTTCGGCGTGAGGCTGCTCCCCAGGCAAAGGCAAGAGCTTCGCGAACCGAGCCGAGGCGAGGATCATCATCGATCGGCTAAAGGTGCTGAATGGCCCATCGACAAGAACGTCGTTCGACTACCCAGGACCCGCGACTCGATGTGCTCGTTATCGCGCCGTACGTCGCGCAGGTCGCCGACCTGAAACAGCAGCTTGCGCCACTGCGGGATCGGCTACGCCACTTGTCTATCACCGTGATGAGCGTTGATGCCGTACAGGGTCGTGAGTCGGA
>CAWJMD010000001.1:0-1260919 GCA_963843835.1 uncultured Actinomycetota bacterium | reverse complement strand
CCAGGACCGGCTGTGGGACCACCGGCCCTGCCACGACGCACGACCGGCACCGCGAACCCCAGCAGCACCCCGGCGACGGTCGCGTGCACGCCCGAGGCATGGACCAGTACCCAGGTCGAGCGCGGCCAGCGGAAGCAGCAGCCACCACGACCGCACGCGGCGCTGGACCAGCAGCGTGAACAGCCGCGAGCGGGCAGCAGGGCGAGCAGAGCAGCGGCCCGTCGAGCGATCGGTGTAGAAGACCGCGATGATCGTGATGGCGAGCAGGTCGTCGACCACGGCGAGGGTCAGCAGGAACGTCCGCAGCGCCGACGGGAGGCCGCGGCCGATGACGGCGAGGACGGCGAGCGCGAACGCGATGTCGGTCGCGGTCGGGACGGCCCAGCCGCGCAGCGCACCGTCGCCGTTGCCGAGGTTGACCGCGATGTAGAGCAGGGCCGGGACGATCATCCCGCCGACAGCGGCGGCGACCGGCAGCGCGGCCCGGCGCGGATCGCGCAGGTCACCGGCGACGAACTCGCGCTTGAGCTCCAGCCCGGCGACGAAGAAGAAGATGGCGAGCAACCCGTCCGCGGCCCACGTGCCGAGGCTCAGGTCGAGGTGCAGCGCGGCCGGGCCGACGTCGGCGTCGCCGCAGCGTCGGTGTACGACGTCGCGCCACGGCGAGTTCGCCCACACCAGCGCGACCACGGCCGGCCGACCAGCAGCAGCGCCGCCGATCGTCTCCCGCCGCAGGATGTCGGCGATCCGGCGCGCCTCGGACCCCGACCCCGGGGCTGAACAGGTCGGGCGCGCGGCGCTGGTGTGGAGGACAGGGCGCCCAGGCTAGCGGTTCCGACCGCCGGGTCGCTGCCGACGTACCATCGCCTCCGTGAGAGCGGCCGGGGTGGTGCTCGCCGGCGGCCGGTCGTCCCGGATGGGGGCGCCGAAGGCGTCTCTGGAGTGGCACGGCTCGACGCTGCTGCGCCGCACCTGCGGCGTGCTCGCGGCGGGCCGGCCTGGGGCCGGTCGTCGTGGTCCGCGCCCCGGGCCAGCAGCTGCCGCCGCTGCCTGCCGGACGTCGAGGTCGTCGACGACCCGCGCGAGGGCCGCGGGCCGCTGCAGGGCATCGCCGTCGGGCTGGCCGCGCTCGCGGACGCGGGCCGACGTCGGCCTTCGTCTGCTCCACCGACCTGCCGTTCCTGCACCCGGCGTTCGTCCGCCGGGTGCTGCGGCCGTTCGCTGCGCCGGACGGCGACGCCTGACGTGGTGCTCCCGCGTGGCGCGCGGCTATCCCGCAGCCGCTCGCCGCGGCCTACCGCACCCGCTGGCGCCGCAGGTCGCCGACCTGGTCGCCGCCGACCGGCTGCGGCCGGCGTTCGTCTTCGAGGAGTGCCGCACGTGCTCCGGCTCGACGACGCCGCGCTGCTCGCCGACCCGGCGCTGCGGCCGCCGACCCCGACGCTGGAGTCGGTCGTCAACATCAACGAGCCGGACGACTACGCGACCGCCCGGGCCCGGCCGGCGCCCGAGGTCACCGTCGAGTGCTTCGGCGTCCTCGGCGACGCGCGCCGGTCGCGGGCCCGCAGCGTGCGCGCCGGCACGGTCGGCGCCGCCGCCCGAGCGGTCGACCTCGACCTTGGACCGGCACGTGCTCGCTGCGGTCAACGGCGACCAGACCAGCCGGGACGCCGACCTGCCGCTGCTGCCGGGCGACACCGTCGCGTTCCTCTCCGCGGACGCCGGCGGACTGACGCACGGCGCCCGGCGGCTACTTCGGCCGGGCCCTGGTCGTCGACGTCACCGACGGCAGCACCCGGCTGGTGGAGCTCCCCGAGCGGGTGCTGCGCGACCACATCGGCGGCGCCGGGCTCGGCGTCCGGCTGCTCACCGACCTGGCGCCGCCCGGCGTCGACCCGCTGGCGCCCGACGGCGCCGCTCGCCTTCGTCTTCTCGCCGCTGGTCGGCACGCCGCTGACGACCAGCGCCAAGTTCGCGGTGGTCGCCAAGTCACCGCTGACCGGGCTGCTCACCGACGCCCTCGCCTCCAGCCACTTCGCCATCGCCGGCAAGCTCACCGGGCACGACGCGATCGTCGTCACCGGCGCGCGCGCCCGGCCGAGCGTGCTGCTCGTCGACGGCGACGACGTCCGGCTCGAGCCGGCCGACCGGGAGACGGCGGGCGTCCGCCGCCGACACCGAGGCCTCGGCTGCGCGAGCGGTTCGGCCCGGCCTGGCGGGTCGCCGCGATCGGGCCCGGCCGGGGAGCGCGGCGTCCGCTTCGCGACCCTGTCGCACGACGGCCGGCACGCCGGGCGCGGCGGGCTCGGCGCGGTGCTGGCGCCAAGAACGTCAAGGCCGTCGCCGTCCGCGCCAGCCGCGAAGGTCGCCCCGGCCGACCCGGCCGGCGGTGCTCGCCGCCGCCAAGGACCTGCGGGCCCGGTCGTTCGGGCGCGGCGACCGCGAAGTACCGCGAGCTCGGCACGCTGGCCAACCTGCTGGCGTTCAACGCGCTTGTCGACGCTGCCCACCCGCAACTTCCAGGCCGCGACCTTCGAGGGGGCGCCCGCCCTCGCGGCCGAGGAGCTCGCCGGGCTGCGCAGCGTCGCCCGCAACAGCTGCGCATCGTGCACGCATCGGCTGCGAGCACATCTATCGCGGCCGCGGCGGCAGCCAGATGCGCGTGGAGTACGAGAACGTCTTCGCCCTCGGCCCGATGTGCGGGGTGTCCGACCCCGACGACGTCCTGGCCGCCAGCGCCCGGTGCGACGAGCTGGGCATCGACACCATCTCGGCCGGCGGCACGATCGCCTGGGCGATGGAGTGCGCCGAGCGCGGCCTGATCGACGCCCCCTGGCTGCGGTTCGGCGACGGCGCCGCGCTGCTGCGGGCGCTCGACGAGATCGGCACGGGCACCGGGCTCGGACGCGCTGCTCGCGCAGGGCACGCGGCGCGCGGCGGAGCAGGTCGGCCGCGGCTCCGCCGACTTCGCCCCGCACGTCAAGGGCCTGGAGCTGCCCGGCTACGAGCCGCGGACCCTGCACGCGATGGCGCTCGGCCTCGCCGTCAACGCGCGCGGGCGCCGACCACAACCGGTCCGGGGCCTACGAGGCCGACCTCGCCGGCGACCTGGACCGGCTGGACGGCGGAGTCGCGCACGTGGCTGCCGCGATCGAGACCGAGGACCGGGCGGCCGTGATGGACTCGCTGATCCTGTGCAAGTTCCTGCGCGGAGTCTTCACCGCGCCCAGCCAGGACAACCCGACGGGGGAGCCGTGGGGCGAGTGGGCGCAGCTGCTGGCGCTGGTCACCGGGTGGGACGTCGACGCCGACGAGCTGCGCGCCACGGCCCGACGGATCGTGCTGGCCAAACGCGCCTTCAACCTGCGGGAGGGGTGGCGACCCGAGGACGACTGGCTACCGCCCCGGCTGCTCTCGGAGACCCTGCAGATGGGCTCTGGCCGCACTGCCCGGCTGACGCCCGAGCGGCTGCGTGCCATGGTCGACGGCTACTGGGCGGCCCGCGGCCTGGACGCGCGGGGCCGGCCGCGCACCGGCGTACCGGCGGGAGACCGATGACCGCACCTGTCCGGCGCGGCCGGGAGTTCTTCACCACGATCACCGTGGACGCGGCCCTGCGGCTGCTCGCCGAACCGCGCCGCACACCGGTCGAGACCGTCCTGCTGGCCGCCGCGCTCGGCCGGACACCGGCCGCGCCGGTCCGCGCAGCCGCGGCGCTGCCCGGGTTCGCGCGAGCCACGGTCGACGGCTTCGCGGTGCAGGCGGCGGACACCTTCGGCGCCTCCGAGGGGCTGCCCGCCTACCTCGACGTCACCGGCGCGGTGGCGATGGGCCGGCCGGCCGAGGTCGTCGTCCGGGCCGGCAGCGCCGTAGCGGTGCCCACCGGAGGCGTGCTGCCCGACGGCGCGGACGCCGTGGTGATGGTCGAGCACACCCAGGAGACGATGCCGGGGTCGGTCGAGGTGGTGCGGCCGGTGGCGCCCGGCGACGGCACCGTACGGGCCGACGAGGATGTCACGGCCGGCGCGGAGATCGCCCCCGCGGGCCGGCCGCTGCGGCCCCAGGACCTCGGGATGCTGGCCGCCTCAGGCGTCGTCGAGGTAGCGGTGCACCGAAAGCCACGAGTCGGGATCCTCTCCACCGGCGACGAGGTGGTGCCGCCGGACACGGCAGTGCTGAGGCCCGGCGAGGTGCGCGACGCCACCGCCTCGGCACTGGCCGGCCAGGTCGTCGACGCCGGCGGCCGGCCGGTGCAGCTCGGTGTAGTGGCCGATGACGCGTTGACCCTGGAATCGGTCCTGCGGGAAGCGTTGGCCCGCTGCGACGTGGTGGTCGTGTCGGCCGGCTCCTCGGTGGGGGCTCGGGACGAGACCGCCGGCGTGGTTGCCCGGCTCGGTGCGCCGGGCATCCTCTGCCACGGCCTGGCGGTGCGACCCGGGAAGCCCACCCTGCTCGCCGACTGCGATGGCGTACCGGTGGTGGGGCTGCCCGGCAACCCTATGTCTGCCTTGGTGGTGTTCCGGCTGGTCGGCGTCCCGCTGGTACGACGGGTCGGCGGCACCACCGTGCCCCCGCCGGAACCGCGGGTTCGCGCCGTCCTCGAGCGGCAGGTCCCGTCGCAGGCCGGCCGGCTGGACGTGGTGCAGGTGACCGTCACCGGCACGGCCGACCGCCCGGTGGCGGAACCGCTGTTCGGCGCCTCCGCGCTGCTGTCGGTGCTGACCGCTGCCGACGGCTACGTCGTCGTGCCGGACGACGCGACAGGCTTGCCGGCCGGCTCGGTCGTCGACGTCACCCTCTACCGATGACAGGCAACCCGTTCGTCCACGACGTGCCCGCAGCCGAGGCCGCTGCGGCCTGGGTTCGTTCGCGCGAGGAAACCGGCTGCCCGCTGCGCGTCGAGGCCGTCACGGTCGACGTGGCTGACGCACTCGGCCGGGTCACCGCGGCACCGGTGTGGGCACTGCGTTCCTCGCCGGACTACGACGCGGCCGCGATGGACGGCATCGCGGTGCGCGCATCCGACACCTATGGCGCGAGCGAGAGCACGCCGTTGCTGCTTGCCGCGGATGCGTTCGAGGTCGTGGACACGGGGGACCCGATGCCGCCGGGCACCGACGCCGTGGTGATGCGCGAGGACGTGCACCACACCGGCGCCGGTGCCGACGCGAAGGCCGAGCTCCGGTCGGCGATCGCGCCCTGGACCCATGTCCGGTCGATCGGTGAGGACGTGGCGGCGACCGAGCTGCTGCTGCCGGCGGGGCACCGGCTGCGCCCGTTCGACCTCGCTGCGGCTGCGGCGGCGGGGGTCACGGCGGTGGAGGTGCGCCGGGCACCCCGGGTGACGGTGATACCCACCGGCGACGAGATCCGGCCGGTCGGGACGCCGGTCGGGCGGGGCGAGATCCCGGACACCAACTCGCTGATGCTCGCCGGTCAGGCGCGGCAGCTCGGCACCGAGGTCACGGTCACCGCGATCGTGCCGGACCGACCCGAGCTGATCACCCGGGCGGTCCGCGCGGCCGCCGCAACGAGCGACCTGGTGATCGTGCTGGCCGGCTCCAGCGCCGGTCGCGACGACTGGACGGCGCAGGTCGTGGCCGAGGCTGGCCGGCTGGCTGTGCACGGGGTGGCGGTCCGTCCCGGGCACCCGGTGGTGCTGGGGGTGGTCGACCGCACCCCGGTCCTGGGGGCGCCCGGCTACCCGGTGTCGGCAGCCCTGACCTTCGACATCTTCGCGGCCCCGCTGCTGGCCGAGCTGGAAGGCGTTGCGCTCGCCCGGCGGCCCACCACCACGGCCCGGCTGGCCCGCAAGCTGGCATCGCCGGGCGGCGCCGACGACTGGGTGCGGGTCCGCCTCGGCCGGGTGGCCGGGCAGGTGGTGGCCACCCCGCTGCCGCGCGGCGCCGGCGTGCTCACCTCCCTGGTCCGGGCCGACGGGCTGCTGGTGGTGCCGGCCGGGCTGGAGGGCCACCACGCCGGCGACGTCGTCGAGGTCGAGCTGCTGCGCGGCCTGGACGAGGTCGCCCGAACGGTCGTGGCCATCGGCTCGCACGACCTGGTCCTCGACCTGGCCGCGTCCGGGCTGCGCGAGCGGGACCCGCGGCTGACCCTGGCGTCCTCGAACGTCGGCTCCCTCGGCGGTCTGGTCGCCCTGCGCGACGGTCTCTGCCACCTCGCCGGCTCGCACCTGCTGGACCCGAGCTCCGGCGAGTACACGCTGCCCTACCTCGACCGGGTGCTGGGCGTCGGCACCGGTGCCGTGATCCGGCTGGTGCACCGGCAGCAGGGCCTGCTGGTGGCCCCCGGCAACCCGCTCGGCCTGTCCTCGGTGGAGGACCTGGCCGGTCCGGGCGTGCGCTACGTCAACCGGCAGCGGGGAGCCGGGACCCGGGTGCTGCTCGATCACGAGCTTGCGCGCCGAGCCGTGGACCCGGCAGCGCTGGACGGGTACCAGCGCGAGGAGAGCACCCATCTCGCCGTCGCGGCCGCGGTGGCGTCCGGCCGGGCCGATGCCGGGCTGGGCATCCTGGCCGCTGCCCGTGCCTTCGGCCTCGACTTCGTGCCCGTCGCTGAGGAGCCCTACGACCTGGTGACCACTCCGGAGATCCTGGACCAGGGGATCCTCGGACCGTTGCTGCACCTGCTGGCGCAGCCCGCCTTCCTGGCCTCGGTCGACGCCCTGGGCGGCTACTCGACCAGGGAGACCGGCCGCCGGATCCGGTAGGAAGGTGACCGTGAGCATCCCCTTCCCGGAGCCGACCAGCCCGGTGCCGTCGCGCACCGAGGTGCTGGTCGGCTATCTCGACTACTTCCGCTCAGTGGTCATCGCCAAGGTCGACGGGCTGTCCGCAGAGCAGCTGCGCGACAGCCGCCTGCCCTCCGGCTGGTCGCCGCTGGAGCTGGTCAAGCACCTGACCTACGTCGAGCTGCGCTGGCTCGAGTGGGGCTTCGAGGGCTCACCGGTCCAAGAGCCCTGGGGCGACCGACAGGACGACCGGTGGCACGTCGGCCCGGACGAGGATCCCGCGGAGCTTGTCGCCGCCCTAGCCCGCCGGGGCGAGGTCACGGCGGCGATCGCGCGCCGGCACGGCCTCGACGAGAGCGGCGCACCGGGGGAGCGGTGGGACGGCGCGCCGCCGGCCACGCTGGAGCGTTGCCTGCTGCACCTCGTCCAGGAGTACGCCCGGCACCTGGGCCACCTGGACGTCGTCCGCGAGCTGCTCGACGGTCGCACCGGGGAGTCCTGAGGGACCACCGGGGGCAACCCGGGCCAGCCGGGCCGACATCTGACGCGACTAGGCTCGCCTGCAGGATGACGACCGAGGACGAGGTGCGAGGGAGTGGCCCGGCGCCGGGCCCGAAGGCGCCGAGCGACCGCGTCCTCACCCTGCCCAACGCCTTGAGCATGCTGCGGCTGCTCGGTGTGCCCTTCTTCCTCTGGCTGGTGCTCACCGAGCACGACGGGCCCGCGGTCCTCGTCCTGATGGTCAGCGGGGTCACCGACTACCTGGACGGCAAGATCGCCCGGGCCTGGAACCAGAGCTCGCGGTTGGGCGTTCTGCTCGACCCGGCGGCGGACCGGGCGTACATCCTGGCGACCCTGATCGGGCTCACCGTGCGCGACGTGGTGCCGCTGTGGCTGACCCTGGCGTTGGTCGGCCGCGACGTGCTGCTCGCCCTCACCCTGCCGCTGCTGCGCCGCGAAGGATATGGCCCGCTGCCGGTGCACTACCTCGGCAAGGCGGCCACCTTCAACCTGCTCTCCGGCTTCCCCCTGCTGCTGCTCGGCGAGTGGGAGAACGCCCTCGGAGACGTCGCGCACGCCTTCGGGTGGGCGTTCGCCATCTGGGGTACGACGCTGTACTGGTGGGCAGGGATCCTCTACCTCGTCCAGGTCCGGGACCTGCTTCGCCCCGGCCGGGAAGAGGTCACGACGTGACCGGTGACCGGCCGGCGCCGCGGACCGAGGGGAGGGTTCGGCTGTGAAGGCGGTCGTGATGGCCGGCGGCGAAGGCACCCGCCTGCGTCCGATGACGGTCAGCATGCCCAAGCCGTTGCTGCCCATCGTCAACAAGCCGATCATGGAGCACGTGCTGCGCCTGCTCGCGCGGCACGGCTTCTCCGAGACCGTCGTCACCGTGCAGTTCCTCGCCAGCCTGGTGCGGAACTACTTCGGTGACGGCGAGGACCTCGGGATGACGCTGCACTACGCGACCGAGGAGACCCCGCTCGGCACCGCCGGCAGCGTGAAGAACGCCGAGGCCCTGCTGCGCGACGACACCTTCCTGGTCATCTCCGGCGACGCCCTCACCGACTTCGACCTCACCGACCTGGTCAAGTTCCACCACGACAAGGGCGCCCTGGTCACCGTGTGCCTCACCCGCGTGCCGGACCCGCTCGAGTTCGGCATCACCATCGTCGACGACGACAACCGGGTCCAGCGATTCCTCGAGAAGCCCACCTGGGGCCAGGTGTTCTCCGACACCGTCAACACCGGCATCTACGTGATGGAGCCGGAAGTCTTCGACCACGTCGCCGTCGGCGAGTCGGTCGACTGGTCGGCCGACGTGTTCCCTCGACTTCTCGAGGCCGGCCTGCCGGTCTACGGCTACGTGGCCGAGGGCTACTGGGAGGACGTCGGCACCCACGAGTCGTACATGCGGGCGCAGGCCGACGTCCTCACCGGGCAGGTCGATGTCGACCTCGACGCGTTCGAGATCTCCACCGGCGTGTGGGTCGCGGAGGGCGCCGACGTGCATCCCGAGGCAACGCTGAAGGGTCCGCTGTTCGTCGGCGACTACGCCAAGGTCGAGGCCGGGGCCGAGCTGCGCGAGTTCACCGTCCTCGGCAGCAACGTCATCGTGAAGTCCGGCGCCTTCCTGCACCGGGCCGTGGTGCACGACAACGTCTTCATCGGCCCGCAGACCAACCTTCGGGCCTGCGTCATCGGCAAGAACACTGACGTGATGCGCGGTGCCCGGCTGGAGGAGGGGGTGGTCATCGGCGACGAGTGCGTCATCGAGGAGGAGGCCATCGTCTCCACCGGCGTGCGCGTGTACCCGTACAAGAACGTCGAGGCCGGCGCCGTCATCAGCTCTGACCTCATCTTCGAGTCACGCAGCCAGCGCCGCCTGTTCGGGCCGCGCGGTGTCAGCGGCATCGTCAATGTCGAGATCACCCCCGAGCTGGCCGTCCGGCTGGCCAGTGCCTGGGCGAGCACCCTGAAGAAGGGCTCCACCGTCACGACGTCACGCGACGTGTCCCGCGCCGCGCGAGCGCTGAAGCGCGCGGTGATCGCCGCACTGACCTCGAGTGCGATCGACGTGGTGGACCTCGAGGTCGTGCCGGTGCCGGTGGCCCGGCTGCAGACCGCGCAGAGCAAGGCCATGGGTGGCGTGGTGATCAGGACGACACCCGGGCAGCCGGAGAGCGTCGACATCCTGTTCCTCGACCGGCACGGCGCCGACCTCTCGCTGGCCGACCAGCGCAAGATGGAGCGCACCTTCTCCCGCGGTGAGTTCCGCCGCGCTTTCCCCGGCGAGATCGGTGACCTGCTGTTCCCGCCGCGGGTGATGGAGGCCTACACCCTCGAGCTGCTCCGCCAGATCGACGTCTCGGGCCTGCCGGAGAACGGTCTCAAGGTGGTCGTGGACACCGGAGGCGGCACCGCGTCTCTGGTGCTGCCGACCCTGCTCGGCCGGCTCGGCCTGGACGTCATGACCGTCAACAACGGGTTGGACGAGACCTCGCCGACCGAGTCGGCCGCCGAGCGGCTCGAGGCGCTGGCCCGGCTCGGCCGGCTCGTCGCGTCGTCGAAGGCGGCCTTCGGTGTGCACTTCGACCCGGTGGGCGAACGCATCTCGCTGGTGGACGAGCGCGGTGTCCCGATCGAGGACGAACGGGCCTTGCTGGTCGTGCTCGACCTGGTCGCCGCCGAGTGCACCGGCGGTACGGTCGCCCTACCGGTGACCACGACCCGGGTGGCCGAGCAGGTGGCCGCGTTCCACGGTGTGGACATCAGGTGGATCGCGACCACCCCGGCTGCTGTCACCTCGGCGGTCGGCGAACCCGACGTCGTCTTCGGTGGCGACGGTCGCGGCGGTTTCGTGGTGCCGAAGTTCTCCACGACGTACGACGGCATCGCCGCCTTCGTCCAGCTCGTCGGGCTGGTGGCCCGGACCAAGCTGCAGCTGTCCGAGATCGACGCCCGCATCCCGCGCAGCCACGTCAGCCGCCGGACCGTACCCACCCCGTGGGCGGCGAAGGGGATGGTCATGCGCGCGGTCGTCGAGGAGGCCGGAACACTTCCGCTGGACACCACCGACGGCGTCCGCGTCGTCGAGCGCGACGGCAGCTGGGTCCTGGTCCTGCCCGACCCGGCCGAGCCGCTGACCCACCTGTGGGCCGAGGCCGGCACCGACGCGGGTTCCACCGCGCTGCTCGAACGCTGGGCCGACGTGGTGTCCCGCACCGACGGCTAGGCCGGAGCGCACCTGGGCCGCGCCTCGAGGACTCTGCGACGATGTGCCCGATGCCTGCTCATCAAGCCGCGCCCGACCGGCCCGCCGGGGGACCCCGCCGGGACGATTCGATGCTGCTGCTACGCCGACTCGTGGAGGACTCCCTCGATGAGGGGTACACGCGAGCGGCCGCCCGGCGCGGACCGGAGTCGCGGCGCAGCCGGATGACCGTATGGGTGCTGACGGCAGGTCTGGTGGCAGTCGGCCTGCTGCTGACGACCGCCTTCGTGCAGACCCGCCAGCGCGCCGGGTCGGCCGAGCAGACCCGCGACGCCCTCATCGCCGAGGTCGCCTCCCGCGAGGCCGCGAACGCGCAGGCCCAACGGCAGCTTGACCGCTTGCGCGCGGCCGTGCAGCGCGACCAGCGGGAGGCGCTGGCCCTGACCGGCGCCGGCGCCACGCTCGCGACCCGGCTGGGCGACCTCGAAGCGATCACCGGTGCGGGCGCGGTGACCGGCCCCGGGATGACCGTCCGGCTGGACCAGGCGACCAGCGACACCGGCGCCGACGTGGACCCGCGCACCGACCAGACGGACGACGGCCTGGTCACCGACCGCGACCTGCAGACGGTGGTCAACGAGATCTGGGCAGCCGGTGCGGAGGCGGTCGCCATCAACGGCCAGCGGCTCACCGCACTGAGCGCGATCCGGTCGGCCGGGGACGCCGTCCTGGTCGACTTCCGGCCGCTGAACCCGCCGTACGAGGTCGCGGCCATCGGTGATCCGAAGACCCTGCGGACCACCTTCGTGGGAGGGTTCGGGGGCAGCTACCTGCAGGTCCTCCAGGGCTACGGCATCACCTACGCCGTGCAGGACGCCGACCGACTGGAGCTGCCAGCCTCGGCAGGTGTCAGCCTGCGGTTCGCCGCTGCGCCGGCCCCCGTCGACGGACCCGCCGACGAGAGGGACAAGAAGAAGTGATCGCCGCGATCGGCCTGGTGCTGGGCATCATCGCCGGCCTGTTCCTCGAGCCGACGGTGCCGACCTGGCTCCAGCCCTACCTGCCGATCGCTGTGGTGGCGGCTCTCGATGCGGTCTTCGGCGGTCTGCGCGCGTTGCTGGACGGCATCTTCGACGACCGGGTGTTCGTCGTGTCCTTCGTCGCCAACGTCCTCGTGGCGGCCCTGATCGTGTACCTCGGTGACCAGCTGGGCGTGGGCTCACAGCTGTCCACCGGCGTTGTCGTCGTCCTGGGCATCCGCATCTTCTCCAACGCGGCCGCGATCCGCCGACAGCTCTTTCGGGCATGAGCGAGGACCAGCCGGCCGCCGACCGGCCCGCGAAGGCGGCACAGCGCACCAGCTGGCAGCAGCTGCGCTCGGCGATGCGCCCGGGAGCCAGCAAGGGCCACCTGCTGCCGGCCCTGCTGTGTGCGGTGCTGGGCTTCGCCGTCGTGGTGCAGGTCCGCTCGACTCAGGACGCCGGCCTCGACGGCCTGCGGCAGTCCGACCTGGTCCGGATCCTGGACGACGTCAGCGCGCGGTCCGACCGGTTGCGCACCGAGGCGCGCGACCTGGAGGACACCCGGGCCCAGGTGACCGGCGGCAGCAGCGGCACCCGGGTCGCCCTGGAGGCAGCCCGGGAGCGCTCCCGGGTGCTCGGCATCCTGGCCGGCACGCTGCCCGCGGTCGGCCCGGGGATCGAGTTCACGATCAGCGATCCGGCGGGCAAGGTGGGCTCCGACATCCTGCTGGACGCCCTGCAGGAGCTGCGCGACGCCGGCGCCGAGGCGGTCGAGGTGTCGTCGCTTTCCGGCCCCGCGGTCCGGGTCGTCGCCAGCACGTCCTTCGTCGACCCCGCCGAGGGAGCCGAGGAGGGCAAGCCGAGCAGGGTCGAGGTCGACGGCACCGAGCTGACGTCGCCGTACCGGTTCCGGGTGATCGGTGACTCGCGCACCCTGGCCGCTGCGCTGGACATCCCCGGCGGCGTGCAGGACGTCCTGCGACAGAGCGATGCCCAGGGGGTGGTCACCCAGAGCGAGGAGGTGGTCATCGCGTCCTTGCGGGCGGCTCCGTCGCCTCGTTACGCTCGCCCGGCCACCGACGCGCCGGACTGAGAGAGAGCCTGTGATCCCCGAGGACCTGCAGTACACGAAGGACCACGAGTGGCTTCGCACCGAGGGGGACACGGTGCGGGTCGGCGTGACCGACTACGCGCAGGATGCCCTCGGCGACATCGTGTTCGTCACCCTCCCGGAGGCCGGCACCCAGGTCCGCGCCGGTGAGACCTGCGGCGAGGTCGAGTCGACGAAGAGCGTCTCGGACATCTATGCACCGGTCACCGGCACCGTGGTCGAGCGCAACGACGCTCTCGACGCCGCCCCCGAGCTGGTCAACTCCGACCCGTACGGCGACGGCTGGATGCTTGCCATCCGGGTTGACGGTCCAGCGGACTCCTCGGGTGAGCCCCTCGGCGGCACCGAGCTGCTCGACGCCGCGGGCTACCAGGCGACGCTGGGCAGCTGAGCCGGCCCGGCGTGACGCGCCGACCCGGTTGACCCGGTCAGGCCTTGGCCGTAGGTTTCCGCAGGACCCGTCGACCTCGACCTAGGGTGGAGGTTGACAGGCGTCCCACTTTCGAGCGGCCACACCCGTGGCGGGGAGGCTTACCCGATGCCGTTCTGCACCCAGTGCGGTCACAGCAACACCGATGACGCGCGCTTCTGCAGCAACTGCGGTGCGGCGCTGAAGCCGACCGCCCCCGCCGCCGCGCCCGGATCGGCGAGCGAGACGTCGACCATCACCATCGGCGGCGGCTTCGAGCCGGGCGAGCCGAGCGAGGCGAGCGAGAAGGCCGAAGGCCTCTCCAGCGCCGACCAGGCGGCGATCGAGGCGCTGCCACCCGGTTCGGCGCTGCTCGTGGTGCGCCGCGGGCCGAACTCCGGCAGCCGGTTCCTGCTCGACTCCGACGCGACCACGGCTGGCCGGCACCCCTCCAGCGACATCTTCCTGGACGACGTCACGGTGTCCCGCCGGCATGCGGAGTTCGTCCGCACCGAGGCCGGGTTCAGCGTCCGCGACGTGGGGTCCCTGAACGGCACCTACGTCAACCGCGACCGCATCGACGAAGCCACCCTCGCCGGCGGTGACGAGGTGCAGGTCGGCAAGTACCGGCTGGTCTTCTACCCGAGCCAGCACGGCGGCGACCGGGGATGAGCGCGGTTCCGTCCCCCCGGTCGCTGATGAGCATCGGGGAGGTGCTGGCGCAGCTGCGCACCGAGTTCCCGGACGTGACCATCTCGAAGATCCGGTTCCTCGAGTCCGAGGGGCTGGTGGAGCCGGCACGCACGCCGTCCGGCTACCGGAAGTTCAGCCACGCCGACGTCGCCCGGCTGCACTACGTGCTTGCCACCCAGCGCGACCACTACCTGCCGCTGCGGGTGATCAAGGAGCACCTCGACGCCCTGGACCGCGGCCTCGAGCCGCCGGCAGTGCCGGGGGAGCGGCCGCGGGTGCCCAGCTCGGCCGGCCGGCCGGACTGGCTGCCGGGTCCGCGGGCGCTCGGCGAGACCACCGAGCTGCGGCTGTCCCGGGACGAGCTGGTCGAGTCAGCCGGCATCGACGCCGACCTGCTCACCGAGATCGAGGGTTACGGCCTGGTCGGCCCGGTCCGCGGCGGGAAGGCCGGCGACGAGCACTACGACGCCGATGCGCTGGTGATCGCGACCGCCGTCGCGGAGATGGCCGGCTTCGGCCTCGAGCCGCGGCACCTGCGTTCGTTCCGCACCGCGTCGGACCGCGAGGCCGACCTGGTCGAGCAGGTGGTGGCGCCGTTGCTGCGCCAGCGCAGCCCGGAGGCCCGGGCCCGCGCCGAGGAGGTGGCACGCGAGATGGGCGCGCTCTCGCTGCGGCTGCACACGGCCCTGGTCCGGCTCGCGCTGCGCGCTGCGCGACGCTGGCGTCGGCGCCGCGCGGGTAGGGTGGCCGACGTGAACCAGCTCGACGTCGTCGGTGTCCGGGTCGAGATGCCCTCGAACCAGCCGATCGTGCTGCTCAAGGAGTCCGGCGGGGAGCGCTACCTGCCGATCTGGATCGGCGCCGTCGAGGCGACCGCCATCGCGTTCGCGCAGCAGGGCGTCGTGCCGCCGCGGCCGCTGACCCACGACCTGATCCGCGACCTGCTCGAGGCCGCCGGGCAGCAGCTCACCGAGGTGCGCATCACCGCGCTGCGGGACGGCGTCTTCTACGCCGAGCTGGTGTTCGCCAGCGGGCTGGAGGTCAGCGCCCGGCCCTCCGACGCGATCGCCGTGGCGCTGCGCACCGGCACCCCGATCTTCGGCGCCGAGGAGGTGCTCGACGAGGCCGGGATCACGCATCCCGGACGAGCACGAGCAGGAGGACGAGGTCGAGAAGTTCCGCGAGTTCCTCGACCAGATCTCGCCCGAGGACTTCCAGGGCCCGCCGCCGCAGTGAGCGCCGGGGGACCGGCCGACCGGCACCCCGACCCTCCTGAACCTCCACCCGAGGTCGAGACTTCGTCCGCCGCCGCCGGC
This sequence comes from uncultured Actinomycetota bacterium, assembly GCA_963843835.1. GTDB lineage: Bacteria > Actinomycetota > Actinomycetes > Actinomycetales > CAWJMD01 > CAWJMD01. The sequence continues at coordinate 1,245,905 of CAWJMD010000001.1, read as the reverse complement.
GCGGCGTCGTTGACCCGGCCCCGGCCGAGCCGTACCGTTCCGGGAAGAACGCCCCCGATGTAGTTCCAGCCGTGTGATCCCCGGCCGCGGCCGGGGGCCGCCCGGTCCTTCCCCCGGGGCGTGAGACGGAGGTCGGCGTGAGCGACACGCACCGACGGGCAGCGTGGCCGGCAGTGACCGGGCCGCCCAGGACGCGGGCCCGCGCGCGGGCCGGCCAGCAGGGCCTGCTGTTCACCGACGACCTGCCGCAGCTGCCCGAGGACATGGGCTACCGCGGGCCGACCGCCTGCTCGGCCGCCGGCATCACCTACCGGCAGCTCGACTACTGGGCGCGCACCGGCCTGGTCGAGCCCGGCATCCGGGGCGCCGCAGGCTCAGGCAGCCAGCGGCTCTACAGCTTCCGCGACATCCTGGTGCTCAAGGTGGTCAAGCGGCTGCTGGACACCGGCGTCTCGCTGCAGAACATCCGCACCGCGGTCGCCCACCTGCGCGAGCGCGGCGTCGACGACCTGGCCCAGATCACCCTGATGAGCGACGGCGCCAGCGTCTACGAGTGCACCTCCGCCGACGAGGTCGTCGACCTGGTCCAGGGCGGCCAGGGCGTGTTCGGCATCGCCGTCGGACGGGTCTGGCGCGAGGTCGAGGGATCGCTGGCCGAGCTGCCCGGTGAGCGCAGCGGGGCCGCGACGCCGGGCGCCGACGGCGAGACCCACGACGAGCTCTCGGCCCGGCGCAAGGCCCGCGCCACCGGCTGACCCGCAGCCGTACAGCTGGCGGCGACAGCTCCGGTCGGTGCTGTCGTCCGGCCCCGACGCGCAGGTTAGACTGCGCGTGCTCACGATCCCGCGTGGGAGAGATCCCGCGGGTGCCGCGCTTCTCGGCGGCATCCTGGCGGGGCGCCGAAGGGGCAACCTCCCCGGAACCTCTCAGGCACCCAGGACCACGCGGACCAGGCAGCTCTGGAGCACCCGCGACAGAGGGGGACCGTATGCCGGCCGGTCGGCCGACGTACGGCCGGCGACCCCCTGGAGGCCCCGTGACCGAGCGCCCGTCCGAGCCGACGACCGGAACCAGCGGCAGCGCCGTCCTTGACGCGAGCCTGCCGTTCGCCCGCCGGCACATCGGCCCGGCGCCCGAGGACCAGGCGAAGATGCTCGCGGTCCTCGGCTACTCCTCGCTCGAGGACCTGGTCGATGCTGCCGTGCCCGCATCGGTGCACAGCGCCACCCCGCTCGCGCTGCCCGCCGGCCGGGCCGAGCACGAGGTGCTCGACGAGCTGCGCGAGCTGGCCGGCCGCAACCAGGTGCTCACCTCGATGATCGGCCTCGGCTACCACGGCACTGTCACGCCCGCCGGTGATCCTGCGCAACGTGCTGGAGAACCCGGCCTGGTACACCGCCTACACGCCCTACCAGCCGGAGATCTCGCAGGGCCGGCTGGAGGCGCTGCTGAACTTCCAGACCGTGGTCACCGACCTCACCGGCCTCCCGGTGGCCGGCGCCAGCCTGCTCGACGAGGCCACCGCGGCGGCCGAGGCGATGACGCTCGCCCGCCGCACCAGCAAGGCGCCCGCCGACGCGGTCTTCGTCGTCGACGCCGAGGTGCTGCCGCAGACCTTGGCCGTGATCCAGACCCGGGCCGAGCCGCTCGGCCTCGGAGGTCGTCGTCGCCGACGTGCACGCCGACGGGCTGCCGGACCGCGACCTGTTCGGCGTGCTGCTGCAGTACCCCGGGGCGACCGGGGCGGTGCGCGACCTCACCGACGTCGCCGCCGCGGCGAAGGAGCGCGGTGCCGTGGTCGCTGTCGCCGCCGACCTGCTGGCGCTGACCCTGCTGCGTCGCCCCGGCGGAGCTGGGTGCCGACATCGCGGTGGGCACCACCCAGCGGTTCGGCGTGCCGATGGGCTTCGGCGGCCCGCACGCCGGCTACCTGGCGGTGCGGCAAGGGCTCGAGCGGCAGATGCCCGGCCGCCTCGTCGGGGTCTCCAAGGACGTCGACGGTCGACCCGGCGTACCGGCTGGCCCTGCAGACCCGCGAGCAGCACATCCGCCGCGAGAAGGCGACGAGCAACATCTGCACCGCGCAGGTGCTGCTGGCCGTGGTCGCCGCGATGTACGCCGTCTATCACGGCCCGGAGGGGCTGCGAGCGATCGCGCGCCGGGCGCACGGCTACGCCGCCGCGCTGGCTGCCGGGCTGCCGGGGCACCGACGGGGTCGAGGTCGTGCACGACGCGTTCTTCGACACCGTCCTGGCGCGGACGCCGGGACGGGCCGCCGCGGTCGTCGCCGCCGCCCTGGATCGCGGCGTGAACCTGCGCCTCGTCGACGCCGACCACGTCGGCATCACCACCGACGAGACCACCACCCGTGAGCACCTGGTCGCGGTCTGGGCGGCGTTCGGTGCTACTGACCTGGACGCGACCGCCGCCGACCGGCTCGCCGAGCAGGACCGGCTGCCCGGCGGACAGCTGCGCCAGGACGAGGTCCTCACCCACCCGGTCTTCCACCAGCACCGGTCCGAGACCGCGATGCTGCGCTACCTGCGCCGGCTCTCCGACCAGGACCTCGCGCTGGACCGGTCGATGATCCCGCTGGGCTCGTGCACGATGAAGCTCAACGCGACCGCCGAGATGGAGCCGATCACCTGGCCGGAGTTCGCCGCGGTGCACCCGTTCGCCCCGGTCGACCAGGCGCGCGGCTACGCCGAGCTGATCGGACAGCTCGAGGCGTGGCTGGCCGAGGTCACCGGCTACGACGCCGTGTCGCTGCAGCCGAACGCCGGGTCGCAGGGCGAGCTGGCCGGCCTGCTCGCGATCCGCGCGTACCACCGCGCCAACGGCGCAGGCGACGCGCGCCCGACCGTCTGCCTGATCCCGTCCAGCGCGCACGGCACCAACGCGGCCTCCGCGGTGATGGCCGGCATGAGGGTCGTCGTCGTGCGAACGGCCGAGCGAGGGCAACGTCGACATGGACGACCTGCGCGCCAAGGTCGCGGAGCACCGCGACGACCTGGCCGCGATCATGGTCACCTACCCGTCGACGCACGGCGTCTTCGAGCAGGACATCTCCGAGCTGTGCGCGCTGGTGCACGAGGCCGGCGGCCAGGTCTACGTCGACGGCGCGAACCTCAACGCGCTGGTCGGGCGTGGCCCGGCCGGGGCACTTCGGCGCCGACGTGTCGCACCTGAACCTGCACAAGACGTTCTGCATCCCGCACGGCGGCGGCGGTCCCGGCGTCGGCCCGGTCGGCGTGCGCGCGCACCTGGCGCCGTACCTGCCGAACCACCCGATGCAGGCCGAGGCCGGCCCGGCGACCGGCGTCGGCCCGGTGTCCGCGGCGCCGTGGGGCTCGGCCGGCATCCTGCCGATCTCGTGGGCCTACGTGCGGCTGATGGGCGGCGACGGGCCTGACCCGCGCGACCCAGGTCGCGATCCTCAACGCCAACTACGTCGCCGCCCGGCTCGGCCCGCACTTCCCGGTGCTCTACACCGGTCGGGCCGGCCTGGTCGCGCACGAGTGCATCGTCGACCTGCGCGCCATCACCAAGGACACCGGCGTCACCGTCGACGACGTGGCCAAGCGGCTGATCGACTACGGCTTCCACGCGCCGACGATGTCGTTCCCGGTCGCCGGGCACGCTGATGATCGAGCCGACCGAGAGCGAGGACCTCGCCGAGCTCGACCGGTTCTGCGACGCGATGATCGCGATCCGCGAGGAGATCGACCGGGTGGCGTCGCGGCGAGCTGGACCGCCACCGACAACCCGCTGCGCGGCGCGCCGCACACGGCGGCGGCGCTGGCGGGGGAGTGGGAGCACGGCTACTCGCGGACCGAGGCGGTGTTCCCGCGGGGGTCGACGCGGCGTCGAAGTACTGGCCGCCGGTGCGCCGGATCGACGGCGCGTACGGCGACCGCAACCTGGTCTGCAGCTGCCCGCCGGTCGACAGCTACGCCGAGTAGCGGCTGCCGACCGAGCGCGTCGGCCGGGTCGGGTGCGGTGAGCGGTCAGGCGGCGACGTGGTGGTCGGTGGGACGGTGCGGGTCGATGACCCGGCCGTCGGGCAGCAGCTCACCGGTGTCCTCGAACAGCACGACGCCGTTGCACAGCAGGCTCCAGCCCTGCTCGGGGTGGCAGGCAACGGTGTGCGCGGCCTCCCGGTCGGGAGCCTCCGCGGAGGGGCACTGCGGCTGGTGCGAGCACATGGTCCGCGGCTTTCGTCGGTGCTGGTCGTACGGTCGGGGGTGATCTGGGTCACGTCAACTCTCCCTCTAGTGTCGGCCTGCGCGCCGGCAACTGGAGGGTTCGGCCCGCGAGGCGTGGAAATGAACCGAACGGCTGAGGTCCATGTGGACGACGGTCTAGTGCGAACCTGCGAACGGCCGGTGACGGGATGGGCGGATGAGCCAGGTGGTCGCGGTCGCCCCTGCGCTGCCGCGGCACCGCTACCCGCAGCAGCGAGATCACCGACGCGTTCGCCGAGGTCGTGCTCCCCGACGGGGCGCGACCGGCGGTGTGCTCGACCGCCTGCACCGGCGCGACCGGCGTGCACGCACCGCCACCTGGCGCTGCCGCTGGAGGCCTACGCCGGGCTCGACGGGTTCGGCGCGGCCAACGACGCGTTCATCGAGGTCGGCACCGACCTCGGCGCGCAGGCGATCAGCGACGCGCTCGCGGCGGCCGGTCTGGCGCCCGAGCGACGTCGACATGATGGTGGTCGACCTCGGTCACCGGCATCGCGGCGCCCAGCCTGGACGCGCGGCTCGTGCCGCTGCTCGGGCTGCGCCCGGACGTGCGCCGGGTCCCGGTCTTCGGCCTGGGCTGCGTCGCCGGCGCCGCCGGGGTCGCCCGGGTGCACGACCTGCTGCGCGGCGACCCGGACGGGGTGGCCGTCCTGCTCTCGGTCGAGCTGTGCTCGCTGACCGTGCAGCGGGACGACGCGTCGATGGCCAACCTGGTCGGCAGCGGGCTGTTCGGCGACGGCGCCGCGGCCGTGGTGATGGTGGGCGAGCGGCGGGCCGCCGCGCTGGGCCTGACCCGGGCCGCACGTGGTCGCCTCCCGCAGCCGGCTGTACCCGGACACCGAGCGGGTGATGGGCTGGGACGTCGGCGCGCAGCGGCTTCCGGATCGTGCTCTGCGGCCGGCGTGCCGGAGGTCGTCGAGGAGCACCTCGGCGGCGACCTCGCGGCCTTCCTCGGTGACCACGACCTCAAGATCGGCGACGTCGTCACCTGGGTCGCCCACCCCGGCGGCCCGAAGGTGCTCGAGGCGATGGCAGCGCGCGCTGGACCTGCCGCCGACGGCCTTGCGCCGGACCTGGGACTCGCTGGCCCGGGTCGGCAACCTGTCGTCGTCCTCGGTGCTGCACGTCCTCGCCGACACCCTGGCCGACGAGCCGCCGCCCGGCCGGGTTCGCCCGGGGTCCTGCTGGCGATGGGGCCGGGGTTCTGCTCCGAGCTGGTGCTGCTGCGGTGGTGACGCAGCCGAGTCGCTGTACGTCGGGCTGGTCGCTCGCGGTCGGCGCCGAGCGGGTCGCCGAGCTGGTCGTCAGCGAGCGCAACCGCCGCTGGTCGCTGGCCGCGCGGCGGCGTCGAGTCCGGCGCCGGGCACTACCCGGCCATGGTCGTGCTGCACACCGGGCTGCTCGTGGGCGCGGTGGTCGAGGTGCTCGCTCGCCGACCGGCCGTTCCTGCCTGGCTGGGCTGGCCGATGCTCGCCGCTCGTCGCTGGCCGCCCAGGGCCTGCGCTGGTGGTGCATCGCGCACGCTCGGCCGGCAGTGGTGCACCCGGGTCGTCGTCGTGCCCGGGCCTGTCCGCGGTCGCGCACCGGGCCGTACCGCTGGCTGCGGCACCCGAACTACGTCGCCGTCGTCGGTCGAGGGCGTCGCCCTGCCGCTGGTGCACAGCGCCTGGGTCACCGCCGTCGTGTTCACCGTCGCCAACGCGTGTGCTCCTGCGGACCCGGGTGGCCGCCGAGGAGCGGGCGCTGCGGCGCTGGCCCCGAGCCGACCGGCGTGACCGACGTCGACGTGCTGGTCGCCGGCGGCGGCCCGGTCGGGCTGGCCGCCGCGATCGGCGCCTGCCGGGCCGGGCTGCCGGGTCGTGGTCGTCGAGCCGCGCAGCCGACGCCGGTCGACAAGGCCTGCGGCGAAGGGCCTGATGCCGGCGGCCGTCGCACGAGCTGGCCCGCCTCGGCGTCTCGCCCGCAGGGCCGGCCGTTCGTCGGCATCCGCTACCTCGCACCCGGCCGCTCGGTCGACGGCCGGCTTCCGGCGCGGGCCCGGGCCTCGGCGTACGCCGCACCGCGCTGCACGCGGCGCTGGCAGCCCGCGCCGACGGACCTCGGCGATGCGTCCGGTGCACGGATCGGTGCGCCAGGTCGAGCAGGACGCGGCCGGGCGTCTCGGCGGCCGGCCTGCGGGCCCGGCTGGCTGGTCGCCGCCGACGGCCTGCACTCCCCGGTGCGCCGGCGGCTCGGGCTGCAGGTGCCGGAGCCCGGCGCGCCGCCGGCTACGGCCTGCGCCGGCACTTCGCGCTCGCGCCGTGGTCGCGAGCACGTCGAGGTGCACTGGGGGCATCGTGCCGAGGCCTACGTGACGCCGGTCTCCGACCGACCTGGTCGGGGTCGCCTTCCTCGGCGGCCGGGACGGCGCGTCCTACGACGAGCTGCTGGCGGCGTTCCCGGCGCTGGCCGCCCGGCTGCGGGGCGCCGAGCCCGCGACCGGGGTCCGCGGCGCCGGTCCGCTGCGCCAGGCGGCCCGCACCCCGCGGCAGGGCCGGGTGCTGCTGGTCGGCGACGCCGCGGGCTACGTCGACGCCCTCACCGGCGAGGGGGTGGCGGTCGGGCTGGCCACCGCCCGCGCGGCTGTGGCAGCGCTCGTCCAGCGGCCGGCCCGGCGGACTACCCGGCGCGCCTGGCGGCGGGCCACCCGCCGCTACCGGTGGTCGGCGTCGGCCCTGCGTCGGGCGTCGCTGCCCGGCCCGCGCTGCGGCCGCAGGCTGGTCCCGGCGGCCTGCGGCGCTGCCCGGCCGTCTTCGGCTGGGCCGTCGACCACGTCGCCTGACGGGGAGGTGACAGTGGGGCGCGACAACGCGCGGGCACGAGACCGTCGGCATCCGTGACACCCTGGGCGGTGTGCGGTGCAGTGCGGTGACGCTCGGTGCCGGGCGAGGGCGTCCGGCGGCAGCACGACGGCTCGACGAACTGCGGCCCGGCCCGGCGCTGCTGCGCGAGATCCTGCTGCTGGTCACCCTGTTCGTCGTCTACCGGCTCGGCCGGCTCGCGATCACCGGCCACGACGACCTGGCGATCGCCAACGCCTGGCGGGTCTGGGACGTCGAGCGGCTGCTGCATGCTCCCCGACGAGGAGACCCTGCAGGACTGGGTCGCTGCAGTGGCCGGACCTGCTCAAGGCCGCCAACTGGTACTACGTGGGCGTCCACTTCCCGGTGACGCTCGCCTTCCTGGCCTGGGGCTGGCTGCGGCGGCCGCCGGAGGAGTACCGCTGGGCCCGTCGGCTGATCATCACGTTGACCGCGTTCGCGATGCTGCTGCACGTCGCGATGCCGCTGGCTCCGCCGCGGATGCTGTCCAGCCTCGGCTTCCTCGACACCATGGCGGCCTTCGGCCCCTCCGCGTACGGCGGCGGCGCCGCCACGGTGGCCAACCAGTTCGCCGCGATGCCGAGCCTGCACGTCGGCTGGGCGCTGCTCATCGCACTCGTCGTGGTGCGCACCGCGCAGCAGCCGGTGGCGGTGTGTCGTCGTCGCCCACCCGGTGCTCACCACGCTGGTCGTCGTCGTGACGGCCAACCACTACTGGGTCGACGCCGTGGTCGTCGCCCTGCTGCTCGGGCTGGTGCTGCTGGTCACGCCGCGGCCGGCGGCCGTGCCGCCGTCCCGGTTGTGGCTGTGGGTCACCGGTCGGGGCGCGCCACGACCGGCTGAGTCGCCGTCGGCCCCGGTCAGGCCGTCGATGACGAGGAACACCGGGTCGGTGGTCGGCTGGTCCGAGCCGGACTCCGGCTCCACGCTGACCCCGACGGCGTCGTCCGGCCCCAGGTCGGTGACGACGCCGGTGACGTCGCCGCCGCGGCCGAGGACGCCGGCCGACTGCGAGTCCTGACCGGACATCCGCCACAGCTGGTAGGCGCGGCCGTCCGGCAGCTCGGGCAGGTCGTGGCCGAGGAAGACCGCGACGTCCCCGGCGCGCAGCACGGTGCCGGTGCCGCCGGAGGCGAACGGGACCGTGCGCTCGATGCGGTCCGGGTCGGCGGCGACCGCGGCGATCCGGGCGGCGTCTGCCCGGGCCCCGTCGGCCCGGACCCGCGCCTGGTCGGCCCGATGGTTCTCGGCGACAGCGAGACCGCCGAGCCCGGTCGCGACGACGAGCAGCACGGCGGCCGCTGCCGTGGCCGGCTGCCGGTACCAGCCGCGGCCCGGGCGCGCCGGTCGAGGCTGGTCACGGTACCGAGCGGCGACAGCTGCCGGGTGCGGGCGACCTCGGCGAGCACCCGGTCGCGCAGTGCCGCACGGGGCGGCGCTGACTGGCGGCGACCGCGAGCCGGGCGGCCGTGGCGCGTCAGCTCGGCGACCTCCTGACGGCAGGAGGCGCAGGCCTCGAGGTGCCGCCGAAGGCGGCCCGCTCGTCGGCGGTCGAGCGCGTCTGCGGCGTAGGCGCCGGTGAGGGTGTGCAGCTCGTGGTCGGTCACGCCGTCACCCCCAGGCAGTCGCGCAGCCGGATCAGTCCGTCGCGCAGCCGGGTCTTGACCGTGCCCAGCGGGACGTCGAGCACCTCGGCCACCTCGCGGTAGGTGTGGCCGCCGTAGTAGGCGAGGGTGACCGACTCGCGCTGCAGCTCGGTCAGCCCGTCCGAGGCACCGGCGTACCTGCTCCTGCTCCAGCCGGGCCTCGACCTGTCTCGGCGACCTCGTCGTAGGCGGGGGCGTGGTCGCGGACGGCGACCCGCTCCTCGCGGTCGTGCGACGCCTGCGCGACGCGCACCCGGTCGATGGCCCGCCGGTGCGCCATGGTGTGGATCCAGGTCGACGCGGTGCCGCGGTCGGCGTCGAAGCGGGTGGCCGTCCGCCACACCTCGACGAGCACCTCCTGGGCGACCTCCTCGGACTGCGCGGGATCACGCAGCACCCGGCGGATCACGCCGAACACGGAGTTCGCCACCCGGTCGTACAGCAGCTCGAAGGCCGGGCCGTCCCCGCGGGCGACACGGAGCAGGAGGTCGTCCAGCGCGGCGGGTCCGTCCGCGGCCTGCTGCTCGGGCGCCGCGACGGAGAGCCATGGGTGCCATGGTGACATCGGCACTGGTCAGGTCATCGTCATCCGGCCGTTCCTCCCCTCGGACGTGGTCCTCGGGTCGCAGGGACTGGACGTGCGCTCGCGGAGGTTCGGTGCCGGGCGGCGGTCGGCTTGGTCAGGTCCGGCCCTGCTCCTCCTGGGCCCGGCGCAGCGTCCGGCGGCCGCGAGCGGGACTGGACGGCCCAGGTGGCCTGCAGGACGGCGAAACCGGCGTCCCGCAGTGCGTCGACGACCGCCTCGTCGTCGTCGACCACGACCTCCACCTCCTGGTCGGCGCCCAGCCGGCGCAGCGCCTCGAGCTTCATCACCCGGGCCGGGCGGAAGTCCCCGGTGGGCGCATCCACAGCGGGCCCGCCGGCAGCCCGTGCCGGGCCAGCCAGCGCCGGGTCACCCGGCGCAGCCGCTCCGGCCGTCCGGTGAGGTAGGCCAGGTCGTGGTCGGCAGCGAGCTCGCTCGGCCAGGGCGAGCCCGGTGGCCAGCGGCGGGTCGTCGGCGGCCGCGGCGAAGAACGCGGCCAGTCCTTGCGCGGACCCTCCAGGTGGTGCACCCGGTGCGCGACGTCGGCGAGCACGCCGTCGACGTCGAAGACCGACGGGCGCCCGGCACGTGGCCGGGCGAGACCCGGCGCCTCGCCGGGCGTCACTGCCGCACGGTCGATCCGTCGCGACCCTTCTGCACGCGCAGCTGGACCGGGACGCGCTGGCGCAGGTCGGCGACGTGGCTCACGATGCCCACCGTACGGCCGCCGTCGCGCAGGCCGTCCAGCACGCCCATCACCTCGTCGAGGGTGTCCTCGTCCAGGCTGCCGAACCCCTCGTCGACGAACAGCGTCTCCAGCAGCGTGCCGCCGGCCTCGGCGGTGACGACGTCGGCGAGGCCGAGCGCCAGCGCCAGCGAGGCCGAGAAGCTCTCGCCGCCGGACAGCGACGCCGGGTCGCGCTCGACCCCGGTCCAGGCGTCGAGCACCCGCAGGTGCAGGCCGCCGCGGGCCCGGGCGCCGCCGGCCTGCGGCGGTGTGCAGCAGCTGGTAGCGACCGGAGGACATCCGGGCCAGCCGCTCGCTCGCGGCGCAGCGCGACCTGCTCGAGCCGCGCGGCCAGGACGTAGCCGGACAGGCTCATCCGCAGCCGGTTGTCGGTGCTCTTGCCCTCGGCCAGCCGGGACAGCCCGTCGACGGTGCGGTGCTCCTCGGCGAGCGGGCCGCGCTCGGCCAGCACGGCGCGCAGCACGGCGCCTGCAGCCGGCAGCAGCGCCTCGACCCGACCGCCGCGGCAGCCTGCGCGCCGGCCGGCCTCGGTGCGCGCGGCCTGGGTCTCGGCGCACGCTGCCCGCAGGGCCGCCAGGTCCGGGACGGGGGACCTCGGCGAGCACGGGCAGGGCCGGCTCGGCGAGCTGCTCGCGGACCGACGCCAGCTCGGCGAGGTGCCGCTGGCGCGCCTCGTCCAGCCGGGCGACGACCTCGTCGTCCCGGTGCGGCGGCGGCGACCTCCTCCAGCGAGCCGAGCCCGCGGTCGCGCGGCGGCCGCGCTCGGCGCGCTGCGAGCGCGGCGGTCACCTGGTCGCCGAGCTGCTCGACGGTGCTGACCTGGCGAGCCAGCGACCTCGAGGTCGTCGGCGAGCCGGGCGAGCCGGGCGGCCCGGGCGGCGATCGAGGGGTCGTCGCCGCGGGCGCCGGTCGAGAGTCGCGCGCAGGCGCTGGAGCCGTTCGCGGTCGTCGGCGCACCTGCGCCCGCAGGTTCTTGGCGTCCTGGTCGAGGGAGACCCGCTCGCGCACCCAGCCCTCGTGCTGCTCGCCGAACGCGGCGAGCGCGTCCTGCGCATCGCCGGACGCTCTGGCGGCCAGCACCGGTCAGCCGCCGAGCTCGGCGGCCGCGGCGTCGCTGGCGCGGCGCGCAGGTCGGCGCAGCGGCGTCGTCGCCGCCGGCCGCCGACCGAGCGGCGGCGAGCGCGGCGCCAGCTCGGCCACCGTCTCGGCCGCGGCGGCGCGCTCCGCCTCGGCGCTCCGGCGACCTCGGCGGCGGCCGCGTCCTCGGCCTCGCTTGGCTCGACGGCGTCCGGCGCCGGCCTCGGCCGGTCGCGGGATGCTCGGTGCTGCCGCAGACCGGGCAGTCGGCGCCGTCGCGCAGGCCGCCGGCGAGCTCGGCCGCCATGCCGTCGAGCCGGGCCTGGCGCAGCCCGAGCCAGCGCTCGCGGGCCAGCTGGCTGGCGTCGGTGCGGGCCCGCAGGTCGTCGGCGGCCGCGACGCTGCGGAGCCAGCAGCGCGTCGCGCTGCTCGGCTGCCGCAATCCGTGCCGTGCGCGACCTCGGCGTCGGTGCCCGCGCCGGGCAGGCCGGCGATCGCGGCCTGGCTGCGGTCGCGGGCGCCTCCAGCTCGGCCCGGCGCGCCGGCGCGGTGTCGAGCTCGCCGGCGAGCCGCTGGCGCCTGGTCGTCGAGCTCGACGACCCGGCGCTCGAGGGCGTCGGTGGCGGTCGCCAGCCGGTCGGCCTCGGCCTCGTCCTTGGCCAGGGTGCGCAGCCCGCCGACCTCGCCGCGGTGCTCGCGGGCGACCGCCTGCAGGGCTCCGGGAGCGGGCCACCGGACCGCCGAGACCGGGGCGGCAGTCGGTGCCGGTCGCCGGCAGCACCTCGGCGAGCTCCAGCCCGGTCGCCGAGGCGACCGCCGCTGGCCTCCTCCAGCTCGACCTGCAGCCGGGCCACCTCGGTCACCAGCGGGACCAGCGGCGCGACCGCCCGCGCGGCGGCGACCTCGGCGGCGGCCGCCTCGTGCATCGGCGGCGCTGCCTCGGTCAGCTGCGCCAGCCGGGTCTGCAGGCCGCCCGCCGGGCGTGCGCCTCGGCGACGAGCGTGGCGCCTCTCCACCGCGGCGGTCGCCGCCTCGTGCCGCTCGCGGCGAGCGCCGCCGCCTCCTGCGCGGTCGCCCGTGCGACCGGGCCGGCTCGAGCCAGAGCGGCCACCCAGCTCCGGGCGCGGCGCGGTCCGCGAGCTCGTCGGGACGTCGAGTCCGGCGGCCTCGACGACCCGGGCGAGCACCTGCGCAGCCGCTCGTCGACGTCGTCCAGCGCGCGAGCGGTCTCCTGCCGGCGGGCCACCAGCCAGCGCTCGACGGCGGTGAACCGGCCGGTGTCGAACAGGCTCTCGAGCAGGTCGCGGCGCTTCTCGGCGTCGGCCCGCAGGAACTCGGCGAACTGGCCCTGGGGGAGGAGCACCACCTGGCAGAACTGGGCGAGGCTGAGCCCCAGCAGGCCCCCGACCAGGTGGCCGGTCTCGTCCAGGCGGGTGGACAGCGTGGTCCAGCCCGCCGCCGCCGCACTCCTCGAGGTGGACCCGCGACTGCTCGGTGAGCGTGCCGGAGCCTCGGCGCTTCGGCCGCTCCCACTGCGGGGAGCGGGTCAGCCGGAGCCGCCGGCCGCGCAGGCGTGACCTCGAGCACGACCTGCGGCGCGACGCCGTCGGCGGCGTGGTCGCTGCGCAGCGCCGCGAGCCGCCGCCCCGGGCACCGGGCACCTGGCCGTAGAGGGCGAAGCAGACGGCGTCCAGCACGCTCGTCTTGCCCGCACCGGTGGGGCCGGTGAACAGGAACAGGCCGGCGTCGGCGAGCGCGTCGAAGTCGACCGTCTCGGTGCCGGCGAACGGGCCGAAGGCGGTGACCTCGAGCCGGTGCAGGCGCATCAGCGACACCGCCTCGGCATGCCGCACGCCGTCGAACGCCGCCGCCAGCAGCGCGGCCTCGGCCGGCTCGGCCGGCCCCCGGACGTGCTCGACGAAGTCGGCGGCGATCTCGAGGTCGGTGCGCCCGCGGACCCGGGCGGCGTAGGACGACCCGTCGGCGCCGCGCCGCCCTCGGGCGCGAAGCCGAGCACGAGCACGTGCGGGAACCGGCGGCGCAGCCGCTCCATCGGCTCGCGGGGGCGCACCGGATCGGTCAGCGTCACCTGCAGGAAGTGGCCCTCGTACGGCGCCCACCGCGGCGCCGGTGAGCAGGTCGTCGAGCCGGCCGGAGAGCCGGGCCAGCGGGCGGTGCACCGGCGTCGGCACGGGCTCGACGACGGCGCGCGACCCGGACCGCCGGGCCGAGCTCGACGAGCAGCACCTGCTTGGTGTGGTGCTCCTCGGAGAAGGAGAACGGCAGCGGCGACCCGCTGTAGCGGACCCGGTCGGAGAGCCGTTGCGCGCCGTGCAGGTGGCCGAGGGCGGCGTAGTCGACGCCGGCGAACACCGACAGCGGGACCGACGGGACGCCGCCGACGCTGATGTCGCGCTCGCTCTCGCTCGGCTCGGCGCCGGTCGACGAACGCGTGGGCCAGCACGACCGAGCGGGTGCCCGGCCGGCCGGCCAGGTCGGCCGCGCACCCGGCTCATCGCCGCGCCGAGGACGGCGGCGTGGCTGCGCTCGTCGCAGCCGAGCTCGCCGCGCACCGCATCGGGCTCGAGATAGGGGACGGCGTAGACGGCGACCGGGCCGTCGGGTCGTCCGAGCAGGACCGGCCGGTGCGCGCCGCGACCGTCGGTGCGCAGGTGGATGCCGGCGGCGTCGATCAGCCCGGAGCCGAAGCCCAGCCGGCGGGCGGAGTCGTGGTTGCCGCTGATCAGGACGACCCGGGCGCCGGTGGCGGCGAGCCGGCGCAGCGCGTCGTCGAACACCGCCACGGCGTCGACCGGGGGCAGCGCCCGGTCGTAGACGTCGCCGGACGACGAGCACCGCGTCGACCCGCTCGGCGCGCACCGTCTCGACCAGGAAGTCGACGAACTGCGCCTGGGCCGGCAGCAGGTCCTCCCGGTGGAAGGACCGGCCCGAGGTGCCAGTCGGAGGTGTGCAGCAGGCGCATACCAGGACTGTAGGTCGGGGGCTGGACAGAACCCGGCAACGCGGCCCGCCGGGAGGGTGTGTCGGCCGGGAAGCGAGCCCGTCAGTCGCGCGCCGGTCGCATGTGACCCCGGTCGTGCCAAGGTTGTGCCCAGGTGAGCCCGGGAAGGGACGGCCCATGGGGCAGGACGTCGCGAAGACGCAGTTCACGCGCGAGGACCGGCAGCGGTACCGGCAGAAGGTCAAGCGTTGCCTGGACGTGTTCGCGCGGATGCTCGCCGAGTCTCGGTTCGACACCGAGCGCCGCAGCATGGGCCTGGAGATCGAGCTCAACCTGACCGACGCCGTCGGGCGACCCGGCGATGGTCAACGAGAAGGTCCTCGGCCTGATGGCCGACCCCGACTTCCAGACCGAGCTCGCGCAGTTCAACATCGAGATCAACATCCCGCCGAGCCTGATCGGCGGCGACGGTCTTCAGCCAGCTCGAGACCAGCGTCCGGGCCAGCCTGAACCACGCCGACGACGTCGCGAACGAGGCTGGCGCCGACGTGGTGATGATCGGCATCCTGCCGACTGTCCGTCCCGAGCACCTGACCGAGGACACCTTCTCGGCTAACCCGCGCTACGCGCTGCTCAACGAGCAGGTCTTCGCAGCCCGGGGCGAGGACATCCACCTGCAGATCGACGGGGTCGAGCGCATCTCGGCCTTCGCCGACACGATCGCCCCCGAGGCGGCCTGCACGAGTGTGCAGCTGCACCTGCAGGTCAACCCGGAGACCTTCGCCGCGCACTGGAACGCCTCCCAGGCGATCGCCGGCGTGCAGATGGCGATGGGCGCGAACTCACCGTTCTTCTTCGGCAAGGAGCTCTGGCGCGAGACCCGGATCGCGCTGTTCGAGCAGGCTGCCGACACCCGCTCCGACGAGCTCAAGGCGCAGGGGGTCCGGCCCCGGGTGTGGTTCGGCGAACGCTGGATCACCTCGATCTTCGACCTGTTCGAGGAGAACGTCCGCTACTTCCCGTCCCTGCTCCCGATCTGCGACGACGAGGACCCGCTCGAGGTGCTGGACCGCGGCGACGTCCCACAGCTCGGGGAGCTGCGGCTGCACAACGGCACCATCTACCGCTGGAACCGGCCGGTGTACGACGTCGTGCGCGGCCGCCCGCACCTGCGGGTGGAGAACCGCTGCCTGCCGGCCGGGCCCGACCGTCGTCGACGTGCTGGCCAACGCGGCGCTCTACTACGGGCTGGTCAAGGTGCTGGCCGAGGCGGACCGGCCGGTGTGGTCGCAGATGTCGTTCGCCGCGGCCGAGGAGAACTTCCACAACGGGGCGCGGCACGGCATCGACGCGCAGGATCTTCTGGCCGGGGATCGGCGAGGTCCCGGCGACCGAGCTGGTGCTGCGCCGACCTGCTGCCGCTGGCGCACCAGGGCCTGGAGGAGTGGGGCGTGGCCACCGCCGACAAGGACCGCCTGCTCGGCATCATCGAGCAACGCTGCCTCCGCAGCGCCAACGGCGCCTCCTGGCAGGCCGCGACGTTCCACCGCCTCTTCGAGGACCACGACCGGCCGGACGCGCTGCGCGAGATGATGCGCAGCTACGTCGAGCACATGCACTCCAACGAGCCGGTGCACACCTGGCCGCTGGCCTGACCCGACCGGTTACAGGCAGCCGACGAGGTCAGCCTCCGGACGCCTGGATCCGGTCCCGCTCGTCGCGGCACCAGGCGGCGAGCAGTCCCCGGTAGTGCGGGACGAACTCGTCGTGCTCGTGAGCGGGGAAAGTCGTGGTGACAGTCTCGACGAGCACCTCGTCGAACTCCGGCGACTCGAAGTAGCCGACCGCGATCTCATCGAGGTCGGTAAGCCGGGAGGCGCAGAAGTCCCGGTAGCGCTCTGTGTCGAAGTGGTCGTCGGCCAGCGCCGCATAGGCCGCCACCTTCTCGTCGTACGAGAGGTCGGTGCGGTCGGCGATCGTGAACCATGGCGCCGGGTCGACGTGGGAGGCCGGCGCGCGACCGGTAGCGGTGCAGAACACCGACCACCGCAGCAACGCCTTCATGGCCCACGGGAAGTAGTAGTGCAGCGAGGTGATGGCGACGTCCGGGCAGGCGTTGGCGTAGTCGATGGGGTGCACATCCCAATGACCAGTGCCTGCGCCCTTGATCAAGGTCTCGCAGGAGTTGAACTCCCAACGGAAGAACGCATTCACGATCCGGCCGATGGACACGACCTCGGCGCCGGTCTCGGGGGAGAGGAAGTCGTGGGACACCGAGTACCGCGCGTGCATCGGCTGGTCGGGGTCGAAGTTCATCACCATCGTCTCGGCGCCGATCGACAGCGACCGGGCAAACACGTCGTACCCCTCGACCGAGGCCTGCAGGTGCATCAGCATCTCGCCGGACTCGTCGTAGGCCCGGTGCAGGTCGTCAGCATCCCGGATCCGCGATACGCCGACCCAGGCGCCACCGTCGTACGGCTTCATGAACAGCGGATAGCCGACCTGCTCGGCCACCGCGTCCAGGTCGAACGACCGGTTGTAGCGCTCGGCGGTGTACGCGTACTTGGCGTGGTCGACCGGGTTCTTGTACGGCACCAGCGCGGTCGTCGGAACCTTGAGGCCGAGCCGCATCATGGCGCAGTAGGCGGCGTGCTTCTCCATCGCCTGGAAGGTGAACGGTGAGTTGAGCAGGTACACGTCGTCCATCAGCGCGACCTTCTTCAGCCACTCGCGCGGGTGGTAGTACCAGTAGGCGAGGCGGTCGATGACCAGGTCGTACGACGGCCGGTAGCGCAGGTCGAACGGCTCGACGGTGATCCGCTCGACGTCGTAGCTGTGGCCGGTCCCGGCGCCGTCCTCGACGCGGCCGAGCCGCCGCACCAGCTGCTCGAACACCGTGGGCCAGTCGTTCTCGGTACCGAGCAGCAGCCCGATCAGGTGACGGGTGTCGGTCACGGGCATTCCTTCCGCCGGTGCAGGCACCCTAGTGAGCGGCTCGGCACGCTGTCGACGCAGGCCGCTGCTCGCCGTCGAGCACGGTGGTGCCGCCGATCGGCTGACCAGACGCGGCATGATGCTCTAGCCTGCCGGGCGACGGAGGGGGCGGGCATGCGATCGGCACGGGGGACGGCGGTGGCCGCCGCCGCGGTGATGGCCGTTCTCGAGGTGATGGATGCGCCCACCCTCGACGAGCCGGCGATCGCGCTCGTCTTCGCTGCCCTCTTCCTCCTCGGGGCCTGGCTGAGCCGCCGTGGTGGTCGCGCCGGCCCGTTGCTGCTCGTCGCCCTGTCGGTGATCGAGGTGGTGTTCCTGCCGACGTACCAGCGCAACAACACCTTCGACTGGACGATCCAGGCCGCTGTCGGGGCGGCATCGGGTGTCTGCCTCGTCGCGGCGGCACTGGTGCTGCTCGGTCAGAGCATCCGCGGCAGGTGATGGGCCGCCTGGCGGTGCCAGGACGGCCAGTCGTGCGGCACGTCGTAGCCCCACACGTCCAGCTCGTGCGGGATGCCCTTCGCCGCGAGCACCTCGGCGAAGGCGAGAGTGCTCGGCAGCGCCATGGTCGGGTCGACCTCCCAGGCTCCCTGCCCGACCACGAGCACCAGGTGCACGGACCGGCGCAGCCACTCGAGGTGGTCGCCCTGCAGGTGTGCGACGTAGTCCATCGGGTTGTGGAAGTAGGTGGCGTCGCCGCGGTCGCCCCAGGCGTGCCACTGCGACGGGTCGTACGAGCCGGACAGGCAGACAGCGCGGGGGAAGACGTGCGGGTGGCGCAGCGCGATGTTGGCCGCGTGGTAGGCGCCGAGGCTGCAGCCCAGGGTGAAGATCGGCGTCAGGCCGCCGGAGTCGGCGTGGATGAAGGGGACCACCTGCTCCAGCACCCAACGCTCGTACTGCCCGTGCAGCTCGGCCCGACGTTCCAGGGGGATCGACCGGTCGGACCAGGTGGCGGCGTCGGCCGAGTCGACGCAGTAGAGCTTGAGCCGGCCGGCGTCGAGCAGGAAGCGGACCGCGTCGACCATGCCGTTGTTCTCGAAGTCCCAGGCGCGCCCGGCCTCGGACGGGAACACGACCACCGGCTGGCCCCAGTGGCCGTAGGTCAGCACCTGGCCGCGGTACCCACTGTCGGGGGAGCTCAACTCGAGGGTGCGTGTCACCGGACCTGCCTCAGGCTCTCGTCGGTGGCCGGTCCGCACCTGGCCGGTGCTGACGGTCGACCTCGCGCAGCAGTCCGGTGAGCGACGGGTGCAGGGTGTCCCGCCACGCGGTGTAGCTGTGAACGTCGCGCACCTCCCGCAGCGTGACGTCGTAGCCCTGCGCCGCGAGCGCCCGGGCCATGATCCGGTTGTTGGCGAGATTCTCCTCCAGGGCACCGCAGGTCATCACCGTGGGGACCGGCGCAGGGTGCCGGTCGGCGCGCAGGACCGCGTCGACGCTTCGCACGATCCGCTGGTAGCGCTCGAACCGGCGTTCGTGCGCGTCGTGGCGAGGATGGAAGAACGACCCGGACTGCAGGAACAGCGCGTCCAGGCAGCCGGCGTTCTGCCGCTGCGCGTGCAGCATCGCCAGCGCGCCGAGGCTGGCGCCGACCCCGACCACCGCAGTGCAGGCAACCTCGGCCCGCAGCCGGGGGAGGACCGCGAGGCACAGTGCCCGGGTGTAGGCGCCGTCGGCCGAGTAGCGCTCGTCGCGGTGACCCGGACCGAGCAGTGCCGCCCGGACCGGAGGCAGGTCGCCGCTCGCCTCCAGTGCCGACAGGTATCTCGTGAGCCCGGCCAGCTCGTCGTACTCCGGGCCGTCGTGAACCAGCAGCAGCAGCGCGGGCGTCTCGTCGTCAAGGCCGTCGGGAGACCACAGGGTGACCAGCACCTCGGTCTCGAGCGAGCGCGGGGCGACGGTCAGATCGCGCCGGCCTCCCGAGGCGCCGGGACGGTCCAGCCAGGCGGGCGCGGTGTACCCCGGCAGCTCGAGCACCGACTTGTCGCCGAACGCACCCGCCACCCGGGCGGTGTTGGCCGGGTCGAGCAGTGACTCGGTCTGTCCGTCGGCGGAGGTGACCTGGAACAGATACTCGATCCGGTCGACGTCCGGCCGGTCGATCACCAGCACCCAGCTGCTGCCGTCGCGGTGGAAGTCGAGCCGGTCGCCCGGGACCCGGACCTCCTGGTAGAGACGCACCGAGCGCAACCCCTCGTCCGGGTCGTCGAGCCGGAAGGTCACGGTCCGCTGATCGACCGCGGGCCCTCGATGGGTCGACTCGGCAGGCACGCCGACACTTTAGGGGCGGGTCAGCTGAGCCGCCCGACGCCCTGCCGCGGTGCGGAGAGCCGGGGAGCTGGATCCGGTGCACCCCGCGGGGTCGTCATGCGAGCCCGGCATTCCAGGTGTTGACATAATGTCTCTTATCGGCGTTACGCCGAGGTCACGGGCGGGCCGTCCGGCGGCCCGCCCGACCTCGACTCCGCGGCGCTCAGTGGTAGGCGCCGGCCGAGTACGAGGCTCTGATGGCTCCGCTGCCCGCGAAGGCGTAGCGCGCCGTCTCGTCGTAGGTCTTCCAGTGCTGGACGCCGGCCGGGTCGTTGAGCGTCACGCTGCCGCTGCAGGTGCGCAGCGTTGCGCTCGTCGACAGGCAGGTCCGGGTCACCGCGACCGTCTGCATGCCGCTGCGCTGGACCGTGATGCCGTGCTCGATCTTCGACCAGTTCCGGCTGCACGTCATCTTCCAGGTGAACTTGATCTTCCCGGCTGCCGGCACGCTCTCGTGCATGACGTCGCTGCAGTCGCCACCGCCGCCGGGCAGCGTGTCCGCCAACGCCGGGACCGACGTGACGGTTGTCAGCGCGGCCACCAGTGCACCGGCGGCGAACAGCGCCACCCGCCGGGGATTCTGCATGGTCATGGGTTCTCCTTCGGCTAGCGGCCGCCCGCGGCGGTCGTCGTGCCGACACCCTCGGCCAGCGGCAGCCACCGTGGCCGCCTCCTGCAGGTTGCTGCAACGCCTCAGGTGGTCCCGATCTGCGCGAACCGCACCCCGGCAGCGAACCTGGTGGTTACCCCGAGCTCGGCCATGATCGCGGCCACCTCGGTCCGGACCGTGCGCACGCTGACGTCGAGCAGCCCGGCGATCTGGTCGTCCCGGCAGCCCTCGCAGAGCAGGTCCGCCACCAGCCGCTGACGAGCTGACAGCCCCGGCGCGCACCCGGTCGAGCCCGGACGGGACGCGGCCCGGCGCACGGCTCCCACGTACCGCAGGGCAGCCGCCACCGCGCGCGGACCGTGCAGGACGAGCAGGGAGCGCTCCCCCTCGACGGTCGGACCTTCGAGGGCGACGCATGCGCGGTCGAAGATCCGCACCTGCACCGGCGCGTACGAGACGTAGTACGGCAGCGAGGTCTCGGCGGCCAGGAAGTCACGGACCTCGGGCGTCATGGTGCTGCTGTCGAAGATGCTGACCATCCGAGTTCCCCGGCGCACAAGGCGCAGGTTGCGCCGGTGACTCTCCACGTGGATGTCCACCGACTCGGCCGCCGTCGACACCCCGACGATCTCGGTCGCGTCGCCGCTCAGACGCACGATCCGCGCGCGCATCGGCTCGATACCGCCGGCCACGACCGCGGCGTCCTCGCACCGGCCCCTGGCCTGCCACTCACGGCAGCTCCGGGCCCGGACCACCTGCAGCTCGAGGGCGGCGTCCAGGGCGAGCTGTCGTGCGGGGCTGATCTCGTCGTGCCGGTCCATCCTGGTCCCCTTGCCGGGCGGCCGCCGGGCGGCCGGACCCGGGACGAGTATGCCGCCTCCTCGGACCGGACTGGCTAGGGTGCGGCCGTGCCCGAGACGTTCCCGTTCCTCGAGCACGACGGGCCGATCGCGTTCGCGCACCGCGGCGGCGCGGCCGGCGGCCTGGAGAACTCGATGGCCGCGTTCGCCGCACGCCGTCGAGCTGGGCTACCGGTACCTGGAGACCGACGTGCACGCCACCGCGGACGGCGTGCTGCTGGCCTTCCACGACCACACCCTCGACCGGGTCACCGACCGGCGCGGGACGGTGGCCCGGCTGCCCTGGTCCGAGGTGTCGCTGGCCCGGATCGGCGGCGTCGAGCCGATCCCCCTGCTCGAGGACCTGCTCGGGCAGCCTGGCCTGACATCAGGCTCAACGTGGACGTGAAGGAGGCCAGCCGCGATCGGCCCGCTGGTCCGCACGCCTGGCGCGCACCGGCGCGGTCGACCGGGTCTGCGTGGCCTCGTTCTCGCACCGCCGGCTGCGCGCCGTCCGGCGTGCGGTCGGCCCCGGCCTGTGCACCTCCCTGAGCACCCGCGGCGTGGTGCGGCTGCGGGCTGCGGCGCTGCACCCGGCGGCCCACCGGCTGGCGCCGCGCGACGTCCCGTGCGCCCAGGTGCCGGACCGGGTCGGCCCGCTGCGGGTCGTGACGCCCGGCCTGGTCCGCGCTGGCGCACGCCCGCGGCCAGCGGGTGCACGTCTGGACCGTCGACGACGCCGGCCGAGATGACCCGGCTGCTAGACCTGGGTGTAGACGGCTTGATGACCGACGACCTGGTCACGCTGCGTGACGTGATGCGTGCGCGCGGCTTCTGGGCCCGCTGAGCCCGCGTTCCCGCACCCATCCGCACCGGCAGTCGGCGCCGAAGAACGGGTTGCCGGGGCGTTCTGGGGGAATCCTGCAGGGGCCCGGCGCGTTGGACCGAGCGTACGACGGCGCCCCCACGGGCCGTCTTTCCCGGCGGGCAACACCCCCGCCGACCCGTTCCAGAGGAGATCCACATGGCCGAGCGAGCACTGCGCGGCTCGCGTCTGGGTGCCCAGAGCTACGAGACCGACCTCGGCGTCGAGATGGCGCCGCGGCAGAGCGTCACCTACGCCTGTCCCAGCGAGCACCGTTTCAGCGTCCCCTTCTCCCTCGAGGCCGACGTGCCCGAGGTCTGGGAGTGCACCGTCTGCGGCGCGGAAGCCCTGCGCCTGGACGGCACCCGTCCCGAGCCCAAGAAGGGCAAGCCGGCACGTACCCACTGGGACATGCTGCTCGAGCGTCGCAGCGTGAAGGAGCTCGAGGTGCTGCTCGCGGAGCGTCTGGAGCTGCTGCGTGCGGGTACCCGCAAGACGACCACGAGTGGCCGGAGCCAGCGCAAGAGCGCCTGAGCCCCCACCCGACGGCGATACAGACGTCCGGGTCGTGTCACTGCCCCCCGGTGACGCGGCCCGGACCTTCGTCGTCCGGGGACGTTGCGGGGTCGTCCCGGACCACCTGACCCGGCACCACCCGCCCGTGACCGCTCGGGGGACGGCTGCCGGGCCCGCCGCCGGGCCGCCGACCGGGCCGAACCGGGACGATCGTGACGCTGGCCCGCCGGGCCAGCAATCCGACGAGCAGCCGCCGGGCCAGCGGTCGGGTGAACGGCAGCACGAAGAAGAACCCGAAGACGTCGGTGACGAAGCCCGGCGTGAGCAGCAGGGTCCCGCCGACGAGCACCAGCGCAGCGTCGGCGAGCTCCCGGCTCGGCAGCTGGCCGGACGTGACCGCGCCGCGGAGCGCCCTCCAGGCCCGGGCGCCCTCGCGCCGGACGATCCAGGCGCCCAGAGCGCTCTCGAGCAGCAGCAGCGCGCACGGTCGGCAGCGCGCCGATCTCCTGGCCGACCTGCACGATCACGTAGATCTCGACGACCGGCACGACCAGGAACGCCAGGACCAGCAGCCAGCCCATCGCGCTCACCTCCTCCTGTCGGCGGCCCGGCCGCGCAGCCGCAACGCCCGGTCCCGGGCGCCCCACACGGTGACCCGCCAGAGCGCCTCGCGAACGATCGTCGCCGCTCATCTTGGACGCCCCGCGCACGCGTTCCACGAACTCGATCGGCACCTCGACGACACGGAACCCCTGCTGCACGGTGCGCCACGCGAGGTCCACCTGGAAGCAGTAGCCCGTGGCTGGCGACCCCGGCCAGGTCCAGCTTCTCCAGGGTCGTGCGCCGGAAGGCGCGGAAGCCGCCGGTCGCGTCGCGGACGTCCGATGCCGCAGCGCCCGCCGGACGTAGCTGTTGCCGCCCTGCGAGAGCAGCCGGCGGCGCAGCGGCCAGTTGACCACCGACCCGCCGGGCACCCAGCGCGAGCCGAGCACCAGGTCGGCGTCCGGCAGCGCCGCGAGCAGCGCGGGCAGCTGCTCCGGCTGGTGCGAGCCGTCGGCGTCCATCTCGACCAGCACGTCGTAGTCCCGCTCGAGGCCCCAGCCGAACCCCGCGAGGTACGCCGCGCCCGAGACCCTCCTTCGCCGTCCGGTGCAGCACGTGCACCTGCGGGTCGGCGGCGGCGAGCGCGTCGGCCAGCGTCGCCGGTGCCGTCCGGGCTGCGCGTCGTCGACGACCAGCACGTGCGCCAGCGGGACGGCAGCGCGCACCCGGGCCACGACCTCCTCGACGTTGTGCGCCTCCTTGTAGGTCGGCACGACCACCAGCACCCCGGCACCGCGCTCGACCTCGGCGGGCAGGCCGCCGGGCCCGCTCATCCCGGCGCCCGGGCGCCGTCGCGCGCGCCCGGCCGGCGGCGCCGGCGCCGCGACGCCGCGGCCGCGGCCAGCAGCCGAGCGCCGGTGAGCAGCCACTCCGGCCAGGCCCCGAGCCGGGTCGCCAGCGTGCTGCCCGTCGCGCAGCGGCACCTCGGCGACCAGGGTCGCGGGCCACCTTCTCCGGGCCTGCGGCCGCGACCGACCCGTCGGCGCGGACGACCGCGCTGATGCCGCTGGTGGCGGTGACCAGCACGTCCCGCCCGGTCTCGACCGCACGCAGCCGGGACATCGCCATCTGCTGGTACGGGCTGGCCGGTGCCGTTGTAGGTCGCGTTGTTGGTCTGCACGACCAGCACCTGGGCGCCGCCGCGGACGACGTCGCGGACCAGCCCGTCGTAGGCGACCTCGAAGCAGATGACGTCGCCGACCCGGGCCGGGCCGACGCGTCAGGTTGCCCGGGCCGGTCCGCGGCGTAGAAGTCCTCGCGGGATCTGGTCCAGCCGCGTGATCAGCCCGGTCAGCTGGGCCGCGGAACGGGATGTACTCGCCGAACGGCACCGGGTGCCGCTTGACGTAGCGCTCGCCCCGGCCCGGTCGCCGGGTCCCAGACGATGCCGGTGTTGCTCACGTGGTCCGGGCCCGGGCCCTGCAGGACCGCACCGACCAGGACCGGCACGCCGACGTCGCGCACCGCGCCGTCGATCAGCGCGCCGGCCGCCGGGTCGCGGAACGGGTCGATGTCCGAGGCGTTCTCCGGCCAGATCACCAGGTCCGGCCGGGCGACCTCGCCCGGCCCGGACGTCGGCGGCGAGCCGATGGGTCGCGTCGACGTGGTTGCGCAGCACCTGCTCGCGTTCGCCCTGGAAGTCCAGCCCGACCCCGGGCACGTCGCCCTGCACGAGCGCCACCGTGACCGGCTGCCCCTCCCCCGCGCCCGACCGGCAGGACGCACGCCGGCCACGGGCACCGCCAGCGCGAGCACGCCAGCGACGGCGGCCGGCCGCCAGGGCGCCAGCGCAGCAGGACCGCAGCCGCCGAGCAGCGCGCCGGACAGCGCGGTCGCGAAGGTCACCAGCGGGCGCCCCGCCGAGGCGGCGTAGGGCGTGAACGGCGACGCGGTCTCGGCGAACGCCAGCCGCCCCCACGGGAAGCCACCGAACGGGCATCGTGTCGCGGGCCAGCTCCTGCGCGACCCACAGGCAGGCGACCCAGATCGGCCACCACGGCAGCCGCAGCACGGCCGGGGTGCAGCGCGCCGGCGAGGGCGAGGAAGGAGCGCCTCGAGCAGGGCGACCGCGAGCCACGCGTCCGGGCCGATGACCGTGAGCCAGGACAGCAGCGGGACGAACGTCGCGAGGCCGTGGACCAGCCCCAGCAGGGCGGCCCGGCGGGCGCTCTGACCACGGCAGCAGCAGCACCAGACCGGCCACTCCGACGGGGGCCAGCGGCCACACGTCGTACGGCGGCAGCGCCAGGGCGACCAGGGCGCCGCTGACCGCCGCGCCGGCCAGCGCGGACCCAGTCCGGCCGGTCGCCAGCGCGCAGGTGTGGCAGCCCGGTCGACCGCGTCCGGACCGGCCTGTCCGGTCGCCGTGCTCGTCACCGTGGGTGCGGTTCCTTCCCGGGCGTCGGTCCTCGGGCACCGCTGGAGACACGGGGCCGGGCTGCGACGGTACAACGGCCGGGAGGCCGCGGCGGTGCCGACGGCCGGGGGCCGGGACGCGGCGGCCTGACGGCTGCCCGGCCCGGAGACGGGTCAGGGCCCGGACCGCCCTTCGGACCGACCTCGTCCGGCCGGCTGCCGGATCGAAGGCCGTTGTCTACTGGGCGGTCGGGCCCTTCCCGTGTCTCACCCCCCGGGTCTCCCCCCCACCCGAGGCGACGACGGCGGTCGGACCTGGCACCCGGACGGCGCTTGCGCATTGCGCCGTCCCTGGCCCGAAGCCGCCACGTGTGTGTCGCGGAGGGGGATTCCTTGCGGGTGTCCTGTGGTGGACGTCGCTCACCTTGGTGCTCCGACAGGTCCCTGTCAACCGCCCGGTGACCTGCGCAGATGCGCAAAGCCGCAGGTAGGAGCGACGAGGCTGGCAGCAGACTTTTTCCCTTTGCTGGTAAGGGTTTCGGCGTGTCGGCCCGGACACGCGTCCCGACATCCCCCGAATGGGCCATTGACCTCTGGCGGATCGGGTCACTCAGGTCTGCGGAGGGACCACCACGGTGCCGACGGCAGTGACCGCGACGAGCGGCGGGTCGAGGACGTCGGCCGCCGACGCGACCGTCGGCCGGCTCGTCCGCGGCAACTCCACGACAGACCACGCGCGCCTCGAAGGTCAGCTCGCGGCTGCGGGTGCCGACCCGGGTGACGCGTGCGTCGACCTCGACGACGTCGCCGGCCTGCACCGGCGCCCGGAACTGCACGTCCGAGTAGGACGCGAACAACCCCTCGTCGCCGTCGGTGCGGATGCACACCTCGGTCGCGACGTCGCCGAACAGCCCGAGCACGTAGGCGCCGTCGACGAGGTCGCCGGCGTAGTGGGCGTGCGAGTAGGGCACGTAGCGGCGGTGCGTGACGGTGAGCCCGCTGCGCGGGTCCGGGGCGTCGGTCATGTCGGTCCTCTCAGGTGCCGGCGTGGCGGCGGTCAGCGCGTGCACGAGATAGCTCGCGACCTCGCCGGGTGTGGTGCCGCGGCCGAAGATGCGGTCGACGCCGAGCTCGTCGGTCGGCGTGCTCGTCGAACCGCGGGCCGCCGACGACGAGCAGCGGTGCGGTGCCCGCCGGGTAGGCCTCGCGGAACGCCGCGGACATCTCCCGGGTGTTGGTCAGGTGGGCGTCGCGCTGGGTCACCACCTGCGACACGAGCACGGCGTCGGCCTTCTCCTCGCGGGCCCGGGCGACCAGCTCGGGAACGAGCACCTGCGCGCCGAGGTTGACCACCTTGATCTCGCGGTAGTACTCGAGGCCCTTCTCGCCGGCGAAGCCCTTGATGTTGAGGATCGCGTCGATGCCGACCGTGTGCGCGTCGGTGCCGATGCACGCGCCGATCACGACGAGCTTGCGGCGCAGCCGCTCCTTGATGGCGCGCGTTGACCTCCTTCGCGGTGAGCAGCGGGTACTCGCGCTCGACGACCTTGACCTTCGACAGGTCGACCAGGTGGGTCACCTGCGCCGTAGACGACGAAGAAGGTGAAGTCCGGTCCCATCGCCTTGGCGTGCACGAGCATCGCCGGGTCCATGCCCATCTTGGCGGCCAGCTGCAGCGCGGCGCCCTCGGCGCGCTTGTCGTGCGGCACCGGCAGGGTGAACGACATCTGCACCATGCCGTCGCCGGTGGTGTCGCCGTAGGGCCGGACGATCGTGCTGTCCGGCGTCGGTCATGCGCGTCCCTCCAGGATCTCGGTCGCCGGGTTCAAGTACCCGTCGGCCTGCCGGACCACGCCGTCGAAGCCCTTGCCCCGGTCGGCGGGCCGCTTCATCAGGCCGAACGTGCCGTCGCCGATCGCGTCCAGCAGCGGCGCCTTGCCCGGCTCCGCGGTGATCCGCTCCAGCAGCTCGACCGCCTCGTCGAGCACCTGGTGCGCCCGCGGCCTGGATGAAGCCGCCGGGCCGCGGCTGGAAGTCCTCGTGCAGCCTGCCGGCCGCGTCCAGGACGTAGCGCACGTTCTGCAGCGCCAGGTCGCGGTCGGACAGGAACGGTGTGACGACGGCCTCGGTCATCATGCCGACCAGCAGGATGCCCTGCCCGGTCAGGGCACCGACCAGGTTGAAGAAGCCGTCGAGCAGGTAGCCGCGGAAGACGTCGCCGGTCATGTGCTTGGTCGGCGGCATCCACTTCAGCGGCGCCTTGGGGAACAGCTCGCGGGCCAGCAGCGCGTGCGCCAGCTCGAGCCGGAACGAGTCCGGCAGGTCGGGGTTGATCTCGAAGGCGTGGCCGAGGCCGAGCTGCCAGTCCTCGAGGCCGGCCTCCTTGGCGAAGTACTCGTTGAGCAGCTGGCTGACGGTGACCGTGTGCGCCTCGTCGACGGCGTCGGCGGTGGTGAGGTAGTTGTCCTCGCCGGTGTTGATGATGATGCCGGCCCGGGCGTGCACCTGCCGGGAGAACCGCTGGTCGACGAAGGTGCGGACCGGGTTGATGTCGCGGAAGAGGATCCCGTACATCGAGTCGTTGAGCATCATGTCCAGCCGCTCGAGGCCGGCCAGGGCGGCGATCTCCGGCATGCACAGCCCGGAGGCGTAGTTGGTCAGCCGGACGTAGCGGCCCAGCTCGCGGGAGACGTCGTCCAGCGCGGCCCGCATCAGCCGGAAGTTCTCCTGGGTGGCGTAGGTGCCGGCGTACCCCTCGCGGGTCGCGCCCTCGGGCACGTAGTCGAGCAGCGACTGCCCGGTCGAGCGGATCACCGCGATGACGTCGGCGCCCTCCCGGGCCGCGGCCTGCGCCTGCGGGATGTCCTCGTAGATGTCGCCGGTGGCGACGATGAGGTAGATCCACGGCTGGCGCGGCGCGTCGCCGATCCGCGCGACCAGCCGCTCCCGCTCGGCCCGGCGGCGGTCGATCGGCGGATGCCCCGCGGCCGCACGGCCGTCGTCGACGCGCGCCGGGCCCGGTCGGCGTCGCGCCCCTCGGGCACCCGCAGCTCGACGCCCGCCGGTGGAGGCCCGCTGGGCCAGCGCGGTCAGGTCGGCCTCGCCGCTGCGCCGCAGCGCGTCCCAGACCGGCAGCGCGACGCCGTGCTCGAGACCGGCCTGCTCCCGGACGGCGTCGACCAGCCGGTTCACCCAGGGGATGCCGTCCGGGTCGGCGCCGGTCGACGCCGGCCAGCCGCAGCACCGCCCGCTCCACCGAGACCGTCGTGTGGGTGCGGGCCAGCCGCGACGATCGGCCGGCCGGCGGTCCGGGCCAGGGCTGCGGGCCCGGCGGACCGTGGCCGGGTCGAGGTCGAGCTTGCGCGCCGGACGCACCGTCGTCACGAACGTCTGCCTCTCTGCACCGGACATAAGGGAGGATCTCCTGTCCGGAGCCGTGCAGGCCGGAGATCCTGCGTCATTGTGCCGTACCCGCGTCAGGGTCGACCGGGCCCGTCGCGACGCCGTGTCGCGAGGCCGCTCGGCGACCGCGGTACGTCATCCTTGGGTCAATCGGCCCCGCGACAGCCACCGACGTGGCACAGTTGCGCCCGGTTTGCACCAGCTGCCCGTTTGCGACGGCACGACACGACGGCGGGACCAGGCAGACAGATGCACCGCACAGGTGGGGACGGGGACCGGGTGGCCGGGCGACAGCACGACGGATCGGCACGACGGGCCTGGTGGCCGCTGCTCACGGCAGCCCTGGCCGGCGGGACCCTCGGCGGGTCACCGGTCGCTGCCGTGACGACGCCGGGGGCACCGGCGATGCCGCCAGCACTGAAGCCGGGCGCGGTGACGGCGCCGGTCTTCCCGATGCGGTCCGTGCCGGCCTTCGCCGGCCCGACCCACGCCGACGCCCGGGTCCGCGAGGGAGACGGCGGCACCGACGCCCGGTTCAACGTCCCCACACCGGCCGGGTCGATCCAGCTCTGGGGTGACTGGAACCGCGACGGCGCCGTCACCCCCATCGTCTTCACCAACGGGCACTGGGTCGTCTACGACACCATGATCGGCCCGTCCCCCGTGCCGACCCGCGAGTTCGACTACGGCACGGTCGGTGACAAGCCGGTGGTCGGCGACTTCAACCGCGACGGCCGCACCGACGTCGGTGTCGTGCGCGCCGGCGTCTGGCTGCTGCGCAGCTTCCCGTCCGCCGGGGCGACCTGGCGGCGCTTCGGCTTCGGGAAGGCGACCGACGTCCCCGTCACCGGCGACTGGGACGGCGACGGGCGGGACGGCGTGGGTGTCCGGCGCGGAGCGAAGTGGTACCTGCAGCAGGCGCCGAAGGCCCCCCGGCGCAAGGCTGCCCCGACGTACTCGTTCGCGTTCGGCCGCGGCGCTGACGTCGGCGTGACCGGCGACTGGGACGGCGACGGCGCCGACACCGTCGGTGCGGTCCGCGGGACCTCCTGGTTCCTCCGGGCCCGGCTCTCCAAGACCCCGGTTGCCGGCATGACCCGCAAGGCTCGGCGGGCGGAGGCCCGGTCGACGGTGACCACCCGGCAGGTCACGGCCCCGGCCGAGGCGGGCACCGTGCCGGCACCGTGGAGCACCCCGGCCGGCCCGAGCGCCGCTGCCTGCCCCACGGCCTCGGCCGGGGTCGCGAACCGCAACCAGCTCGCGTCACTGGTCAAGCCCAGCCTGCTGCTGGACAAGTCGCTCCCCTACGACCCGGCCAACCCGTCGCTGGGCACCGACCCGGTCTTCCAGCTCCGCACGTCGCTGCTGGAGTCCGAGCGCTACCTGCTCGGCGCCCAGTACATCGAGCGCTGGTACTCCCGGCGCGGCCAGCGCTACACCGACGTCCTCTCCCGGTTCCCCGAGGCGCAGCAGGAGTACGCCGTCCGGCGGCCGGCCATGGCGGCGCTCACCACGGCTGTCGCCGCCCGCACCCGCGCGCACAGCGACACCGTGGTCGGACGGACCCGCGACGAGGCGATCATGTACTCGGACTGGTTGGTGCGCTCGATCGCCTGCCAGCACGTGGCGGTGTCACCCGGCGGCTGGGGCGGTGGCTGGCAGACCGCGCACTGGGCCAACCTGGCCGGCGAGGCGGCTTGGCTGATCTGGGACCGGATCACCCCGCAGACCCGCGAGTACGTCGCGCAGATGATCGGCTACGAGGCCGACATCCGGCTGACCATGCCGGTCGAGTACTGGGTGGACGACAGCGGAGTCGAGGTGAGCCCCGGCGACACCAAGGCCGAGGAGAACTCCTGGAACGCCGCGCTCCTGGAGCTCGCGGTCTCGATGATGCCGGCCCACCCGCGCGCGGCGGAGTGGCGGCGCAAGGCGGTCGACCTGGAGATCGCGGCGTACGCCCGGATGGTGGACAGGGGCTCGGCGACGGTGATCAACGGCGTACCGCTCGCCGACCGGCTGGCCGGCGCGAACGCCTTCGACGACGGCACCGTGGAGAACCACGGCTTCCTGCACCCGGACTACATGACCAACATCCAGCAGAACTGGTGGGCGGTCGACTTCGCCGGCCTCGCTGGTCGACGGGCACCGGTCGCGGCCATGGTCAACGGAAGCACGGTCTACGGCGCGTTCACCACGCGCTCCTTCACGGCCGGGGATCCGTCGCCCGCGAACGGGGCACCACTGCTCCCGCCGGGCGGCACGATGTACCAGCCCGGGTCCAACGGCATCTACTTCCCGCAGGGGTCCGACTGGGGTGAGCCACGGCGCGCACAGTTCGTCAGCTTCGATGCACACGCCTATGCCTACGGGCTCGACGGGGCAGCCACCTGGCCGGCGGCGGACGCGCTGAGCCAGCACATCGCCGGTCAGCAGGCTCTGGTGGCCGGCAACGGCACTGGCGACGGGCGCACGTACAACTACGACCCGCCGGTGGCCTTCAGCCAGGACCGGTACAACGGGCGTGAGGAGTACGCGGCGTCCCAGCTCGCAGCCGGCTGGCTGGCTGTGTACGTGGGCCGTAACGCCTGGGACGGGCAGTTCAACGCTCCCCCGCTGGACGGCGCCACCTACCTGCCGATGGGCACGCTCACCCGGGCCGCCACCGGCTGGTCGTCGGCGCCGCGCGGCTCGAGCCCGAGCGACGAGCGGCTCAGCCCGTAGCGCAGCTGCCACCGACCGCGCGCCCGCCCCTCGGACCTGCGCGCGGCCGGTGGCCGCCTCGGCGGTAGCGTCGTGGACTCGTCCACGACCGGAGCTGGGGGCGCTGCAGATGCTCTACCGGGTGTCCCACCTGGTCGTCCTCGCCGTGTTCCGGCTCCTCTGGCGACCGACGGTCCAGGGCCGCGACCACATCCCGTCCTCCGGACCGCTGATCGTGGCCAGCAACCACCTGTCCTTCATCGACAGCATCGTCATCCCGCTCGCGGTGCCCCGGAAGGTCGTCTTCCTGGCCAAGGCCGAGTACTGGGAGGGCCGCTCCCCCGCCAGCTGGCCGCGCCGCCTGTTCTTCGCGCTCTTCGAGGCTGTCCCGGTGCAGCGCGAGCAGCAGCACGACGCCCAGGCCTCATTGGACCTGGCCCGGCAGGTCCTGGAGCGCGGCGACGCGTTCGGGATCTACCCCGAGGGCACCCGGTCCCGCGACGGCCGGCTCTACCGCGGCCGGACGGGGGTCGGCTGGCTGGCACTCGCCTCGGCCGCCCCGGTCGTACCGGTGGGGCTGGTGGGCACCGACCGGGTGCAGCCGATCGGCGCGACGGTCCCCCGGGTCCGGCGCGGCGTGACCATCCGGTTCGGCGAGCCGGTCGACCCGGCCGACTACGCCCACCTGCCGCCCGGCCGGGCCCGCCGGGAGATCACCGACACGGTGATGGAGCGGATCGCAGCGTTGTCCGGACAGGAGCGCGCCCCCGGCTACAACGAGCGCGGCTCCGGCGTCTGAGTCCTTCCACCGGAGGTCAGCGCTGCCCCGGGGCGCCGGCGCAGCACAGGCCGGACGTCGGGACGCGCAACACGTGCAGGACGGTCCCCGTGATCGCGTCGGCGCTGGCCCTGGTGAGCAGCCCGTTCCCCGGGGTCCCGAGGCCCACGATCGTCACGGACCGGCCCCGCGCGGTGAAGGACATGCTCACCACCTCGGCGCCCTTGAGCACGGGGTTGACGTAAGCGATCGACACCCGACCGGGTCCGGCCCGGCGGATCTCCACGGCGAAGGTGGCGCCGAAGGTGGTGGACGGTCGCCAGGCGTCCACACCTGAGGCCAGCTGGCCGGACCCGTCGGCCCGGACGAGGAGCACGATCTCTCCCGCCAGGCCGTCCTGCTCGTACGTGCCCTTCAGCAGGCCGACCGGAAGGCCGGAGGGTGAGAGTGTGGCCTTCGGGGGCGAGGGGCGGACCGGGGTGGCCTCGTGGTCCCTGAGCCCGGTGAGGAGCATGGAGGCGGTCGCGACGACGGCGAGGACGGCGGCAGCGATCCCGACGAGGGCCCGCCGCCGGCGGGCGCGCCGGGCCCGCTCGAGGCGGTCCGTGAGCACGGCCCGGCCGTTCTGCACGTCGACTGGTCGGCGGTCGTTCTCGCGCAGCCCGCAGGCCAGCAGCAGCTCGAGCTCGTCGGTACTCATGCCGACCCCCCCAGAAGCTCGGCGACCGCGTGCAGGCCCCGGGACGCGTGGGTCTTGACCGACCCGACCGAGATACCCAGGACCTCGGCGATCTCGGCCTCCGACGCACCGTCGTAGTAGCGCAGCACCAGGACCTCACGTTGACGACGAGGCAGCACCCGGAGCACTCGGACGACCGCCTCGTGCTCGAGGTGCGCCATTGCGGCCTGGTCGGCAGGTGCGGAGTCCCGGTCCAGCTGGGTGTGCCGGCGCTCGCGGGCCACCTTGAGGCGCCGCAGCCGGCTGCGGCTCCCGTTGACGACGCTCGCCCTCAGGTAGAAGAAGGCGTCCCCGGTGCGCCGGACGTGCTGCCATCGCCGGCTCAGCCCCACGAACGCGTCCATCACCACGTCCTCGGCCTCGGCCTGGTCGTCTACCAGGTGCCGAGCGAGCCGGACCAGGTGGGAGTAGTGCGCCTCGAAGACGGCCACCACACCGCTGTCCCGGTCGTCGGGGAGGTCCGGGGCGCCGGCGTTCCGCGGATCCGGTTGCCGGGGCAGCACAACCTGAGGGCCGGTGATCTTGGCGGGCGGACCTGTCACGACTCTTCAGACGTCTGAGGAGGACTGCCGTTGACATCCCACCATCGCACGTCGTCGGCGATCCCGGGGGTTCACCGACGTGATCAGGCGAGCATCGCGCAGATGTCCTGGCTGCGGCCGGCTGACCGGAAGCTCGTGATGACACCCGACGGATCTGAGGTGGCCACGAAGGTGCCGGTGAACAGGTAGGTGCGGCCGGTGTGGGCGTCTCCGGGGCCGGTGTCGCCTGGGAAGAAGACGAACGCGGTGACACCGCTGCCCCGAGTGATCGATCCACCGTCCGCGGTGGGCACGACATCGACGCTGCCCTGCAGGTCGAGCCGGGCCGAGGCTCCGGAAGCTACATTCGTGAACCGGTCGAGGTGACGGCCGGTCGCGTGGAACCGTCCGTCGTCGAAGAACGTGAAGACCTGGTTGCCCCCGACGAGCTCCCCTTGGAACGTGAAGGGGCACGCGGTGCCGGCCGGGAAGGTGTTGCTGTTGCCGATCGGCGCAGGAATGCGAACCGGCTGGGCGGCGGACGCTGCGGGACCCAGCGCCACGGCGCATCCCAGCAGCGACGTCATCGCAGCGACCAGGAGTCCGCTGCCTCGCCGGTGGTGGGCACGCGAGCGGTGCCTGTCTGCGAACGGGACCGGTCCGCCACCTGCGATGCCATCCGGCATGGTGCCTCCTTGGTCAGGGCTGCTCCGACGTGTGACCGCGTCAGGAGAACGGTGAACCGGGGTCCTGTCCTGGTGCTGCGAACAGGTCGGCGCGCTCACCACACAAGACGTCGTCGGGCGGCCGGCGTTGACACGGCTGCGACCGAACGTCAGGCCGACGCGTCGCGGTCGAAGACAGTCGTCCCGCGGACGACGGTTCGCATGCAGCCCGGCAGGTCGTCACCGGGGCCCAGCGGCGGCAGGCCGGTGGCCGGGGTCGAGGTCGTCGATGTCCCAGACGGCGAAGGTCGCCGGCGCGCCGGCGGTCACGCACTCCGTCGGCGTCCCGGCAGGCGGCCCGCCAGCCGCCGCGGGTGTGCGCCTCGAACGCCGCGACCGGGTCCAGGCCGGCACCCGGCGTCCGGTGCAGCACCGCGGCGCGCACGCGTGCCCCACGGGTCGAGCGGCGTGACCGGGGAGTCCGAACCGAGAGCCAGCACGATGCCGGCCGCGGCCATCGCGGCGAACGGGTTCAGGCGTGAGCGCGCGCGGCAGCCCGAGCCGCTCGGCGTACATGCCCTTCTCGCCGCCCCAGAGCCGGTCGAACGCGGGCTGCACCGAGGCGACGACGCCGAGCCGGGCCGAGCACCGGCAGGTGCTCCGGCGCGACCATCTCGACGTGCTCGACCCGGTGCCGGGCGGCTCGCACCCGGTCGGGGCCGAGCGCGTCGGCGGCCTCGGACAGCCCCGCGACGACGGCGTCCAGGGCCCCGTCGCCGATCGCGTGGAAGCCGGCCTGCAGCCCGGCCTCGGTGCAGGCCACGACGTGGTCGCGCACCTCGGCGGCGTCGAGGTACCCGGCCCCGCGGTGGTCGGCGTCGGCGTACGGGTCGCGCAGCGCCGCGGTGTGCGAGCCGATCGACCCGTCGGCGAACAGGTCGCCGGCGGCGCCGCGAGCCCCGAGCTCCTTGGCCCGTTCGACCCCGCCGAGCGCGGCCGCCTCGCCCCAGTAGCCGACGACCTCCGGGCCGGGCTCGGTCGCGGCCAGGTCCAGGAAGGCCGCGAGGTCCTCGGCGCCGGCGATGTCCGGCCCGGACAGCTCGTGCAGCAGGGCGATGCCCAGCTCGGCCGCGCGGGTGCGGGTCGCCCGCTGCAAGCGTGCGGCGCTGGGCCGGGGTGATCGACTCGCGCGCGACCCGGCGTACGACGTGGTGCGCCGCGCGGGTCAGGTGCCCCGACTCCGACCAGCCGGCCTCGCCGCGGACCTCCGGCACCGTCGCGAGCAGGGCGGAGGAGACCACCGCGGAGTGCACGTCGACCCGGGACAGGTAGACCACGCCGCCGTACGACGCCCGGTCCAGCTCCTGCCGGGTCGGCGGGCGGTGCTCGGGCCAGGTCGTCTCGTCCCAGCCGTGGCCGAGCACCACGCCGCCCCGGGCCGCCCGGCCGGCGACCTCGACCCGGCGCAGGCAGTCCGCCAGGCTCGCCGCGCCGCTGAGGTCGAGACCGGTGAGCGCCAGCCCGGTGGAGGTGGCGTGCACGTGCGCGTCGACGAAGGCAGGGGTGACCAGGGCGCCCCCCAGGTCCACCACCTGGTCCGCCTCGGCCGCGACCGTCGGCGCCGGGTCGGCTCCGACCCAGGCCAGCGCGCCGCCGCGGACGAGCAGCGCGGTGGCACCGGGGACGTTCGGGGCCGCGGACCCGGCCGTCCCGGTAGAGCGTCGTGGTGGGTTCCCCGAGGACGGTGGTCATCGGGGCAGTCTGTCAGCCGGCCTCGGCGGCCAGCCGGCGCTCGAACAGCGTCCGCACCGCCGGCTCGGTGCGCAGCAGGTCCATCGCCAGCTCCGCGTGGCCGGGCAGGTAGCCGTTGCCGATCAGCATCGTGACGTCGGCGGCCAGGCCCTCGGCGCCCAGCGCGGCCGCCGAGAACGAGGTGGCCATCGAGAAGAAGATCACCGTCCCGCCCTCGGCGGTCGCGAGGATCGCGCCGTGCTCGCAGCCGGGGACGTCCACGCAGACCACGGTCACGTCGGCCGGCCCGCCGAGGGCCTGCTCGACCGCGCTCGGCCAGCGCCACCGGGTCGCGGGCGTCGGCCAGCGCGACGGCGTCGGCCAGGCCGACTTCGCGCAGCAGAGCGGCCTCGGCTTCGACCGGGACCACGCCGACCGTGCGGGCTCCGGCTCGGCGGGCCGCGGCCAGCGACATCGAGCCGCTCTTGCCGGCGCCACCGATGACGGCGACCGACGGCGCCCGCGCCGTACCCGCGCACGACCCGCGTCGGTGAGCGCAGGCGCGCCGCAGACGTCCATCACCGCCATCGCCAGGTCACCTGGCAGGTCGTCGGGCAGCCGGGCCGCGATCGAGCGGCCGAACAGGATGGCGTGCCCGGCTGCGGGCACCTGCTCCGAGCGGCCGTCCCAGCCGGCCAGCCGGTCGGTGATCTGCAACGGGGTGAGCGACAGCGACACCAGCGAGGCGACCCGGTCGCCGACCTGCAGCCCCAGCGTGGACTCCGGCCCGACCTCCTCGACCACGCCGACGAGCATGCCGCCCGACCCGGTGACCGGGTTCTGCATCTTGCCCCGGGCGGCGACGATCTCGAGCACCTCGCGGCGCACCGCGGCACCGTCGCCGGCGTGCTTGGTGGCCAGCTGGCGGAACGACGCGGCGTCCAGGTTGAGCCGCTCGACCCGCAGCCGGACCTCGTCCGGACCGATCTCGGGGCTGGCGTCCAGCCGCTGCGGCGGCCTGCGGCAGGGACCCGGCGGGCGCGAGCACGCGATGCAGGCCCACGGGCGAGGAGGTCACGATCGGTCCTTCCGGTCAGATGGCAGTCTGGAGGAAATCCTACGGTGTGGTGTTGGTAGGACCGAAGTATCTCCCGTACCCTGGCGATGTCCCGGGACGACCCTCTGTGCCCGCCTGCCAGCCGCCCCCGTGAGGAGCACCCTCGTGACCGCCACCGCCGACGTGCTGCTGGAGCAGCCCTACGCCTACCGTCGACGGGAGCTCGTCGAGCCCGACTGGCGCCGCCTGCCGGGCTACCGGGAGGTCACCGCCGAGGAGTGGGCCAGCGCCCAGTGGCAGCGAGCTCATTGCGTGAAGAACGTCAAGGCGCTCCGTGCCCTGATGGGCGACCTGATCGATGACCGCTTCTATGCCGACCTGGAGCGCGACCAGGCCGAGCGCGCGACGATGTCGATGCTGGTGCCGCCGCAGATGATGAACACCATGGTCCCGACCGGGCCGGCTGACGGCCAGAGCTGGACCGAGGCGCTGTACGCCGACCCGGTGCGGATGTACATGCTCCCGGTGTTCAGCGACCGGCGGACCGACTGGCCGAGTCACCCCCACGCCACCCGCGACTCGTTGCACGAGCACGACATGTGGGTGGCCGAGGGGCTCACCCACCGGTACCCGACCAAGGTGCTCGCCGAGCTGCTGCCGACCTGCCCTCAGTACTGCGGACACTGCACCCGGATGGACCTGGTCGGCAACTCGACGCCGGTCATCGACAAGCTGAAGTTCGACCTCAAGCCGGTCGACCGCTACGACGCGATGATCGACTACCTGCGCCGCTCCCCCGGCGTCCGCGACGTCGTGGTCTCCGGCGGCGACGTCGCGAACATGCCGTTCAAGAACCTCGAGGCGTTCGTCGCCCGGCTGCTCGACATCGAGAACATCCGCGACATCCGGCTGGCGACCAAGGCGCTGATGGGGCTGCCGCAGCACTGGCTGCAGGACGACGTCCGGGCCGGCATGGAGCGCCTGTCGACGGTCGCCCGGGCGCGCGGCGTGCACCTGGCGATCCACACCCACGTCAACAACGCCGCGTCGGTCACGCCGCTGGTGGCGGACGCGACCAAGGCGATGCTCGACGCCGGCGTGCGCGACGTGCGCAACCAGGGCGTGCTGATGCAGGGCGTGAACGCGACCCCGAAGGACCTGCTCGACCTGTGCTTCGCGCTGCTCGACGGCGCCGGGATCATGCCCTACTACTTCTACATGTGCGACATGATCCCGTTCTCGGAGCACTGGCGGGTGTCGGTCAAGGAGGCGCAACGACTTCAGCACGGCATCATGGGCTACCTCCCCGGCTTCGCCACCCCGCGGATCATCTGCGACGTCCCGTTCGTCGGGAAGCGGTGGGTGCACCAGATCGAGGAGTACGACGACGTCCGCGGAATCTCCTACTGGACCAAGAACTACCGCACCGGCATCGAGGCGAGCGATCCCGGCGCCCTGGACCGCCGCTACGAGTACTACGACCCGATCCACACCCTTCCCGAGGCCGGCCAGGCATGGTGGCGCGAGCACGGGCCACAGGTCGACCACCCGGCCGCCGAGGCAGCCGCCGCGGCCTCCCGGACGGCGGCCGCGACGCAGCTGACCGTCTAGGCAGGTGACGCCTGGCGGTCCGCCGGCTGCCGCCTCACGCAGGTCGATCTCGCGACCGTCGGCCTCGTGCAGCCGGCGGGCCAGGCCGACCATCAGCTTCCGCATCAGGGCGGGGCTGCCTTCGATCGTGGCCCAGAACCGTTGCCGTCCGATCACCATCAGCTCGACCGGCGTGACCGACACGACGGTGGCGTCACGGGGTGCCGGGTCGATGACCGCGAGCTCACCGAAGTAGTCGCCCGGTCCGAGCACTGCGACCTGCTGACCGCCGCGGTGAACCGCGAGCTCACCCTCGATCACCATCCAGAACTCCTCGCCCGGGCTGCCGGCCCGGACGACCCGGTAGCGGGCCGGGTAACGAAGGTGGTCGGCCTGTCGCAGCAGCAGGTCGAGCTCGCGCTTGGCGAGCGAGGAGAACAGCGGGACGGTGCGCAGCCGCTGGATGTACAGGTCCTTGCTCATCCGGCCTCCTGGGAGGAACGACGGTCACCCCGGCGGGGGCGGTCGTGTCCTGCCACTGGACTCCTGAGACCGTCACCTGTCAACAGCGGCCCCGCCCAGCCGTCGGTCCGGTCAGCCGGACCTCTCCCGGAACACCTCGGTCACCCAGAGCTGGCCACCGGCGGAGACCACGCCCACCCCGACCTCGCGCATCCGTCCGTTCAGGATGTTCGCCCGGTGCGGCGCCGAGTGCATCAACGCCCGGTGCACGCCACGGACCGAGAAGCCGCGCCCGATGTTCTCGCCGACTGACGACCAGCAGCAGATCGTCGTGAACGAGGCGGTGTGGAACAGGTAGCGCTGACCCGCCATCGCGACGGTGTGGGCCCGAGCCGCAGCCATCAGGTCGGGGCTGGTCCGCAGCGTCGGCAGCCCGTGGTTGGCCCGGACGGTGTTGATCTTGGCGACCATCCGCGCCTCGCGGGTGGTCTCGGCCGTCGCGGGGGCAGCACCCACGAGACCGGTGGCGGCGACCAGGGCGGTCGCGGTGAGCAGGGACAGCAGGGCAGAACGGGTCGTTCGCACGTCGAGGTCCTTCGGCAGGGGTCAGGTCCTCCCCCCGTGCAGGCCCGGAATGTCCCCCCGGGCCCCCTCCTGTATGACGCAAACCCCGCGCCCGGC
Organism: uncultured Actinomycetota bacterium; assembly: GCA_963843835.1. Classification (GTDB taxonomy): domain Bacteria; phylum Actinomycetota; class Actinomycetes; order Actinomycetales; family CAWJMD01; genus CAWJMD01. Next base: position 1,206,357 of record CAWJMD010000001.1, on the reverse strand, counting down.
ACAAGTCCGGACGAACTCTCTTGCCCGGACCGTGGGGCGGACTTGACCCGGCAGCCTCAGACCTTGAGAGGTCTTTGCTCGTACGGGGTGCTCAGCACGATCGTGGTCCGGGTCGAGACGTTGGCCGCGGCCCGGATCCGGGCCAGCAGGCTCTCCAGGTCGGCCGGGGTGCGCGACCCGGACCTTCAGGATGTAGCTCTCCTCCCCTGCCACCGAGTGGCAGGCCTCGATCTCGGGCAGGTCGCGCAGCCGCTCGGGGGCGTCGTCGGGGGCGCTGGGGTCGATCGGCCGGATCGAGATGAACGCCGTGAGCGGCAGGCCGACCGCCTCGGCGTCGATCACCGCGGCGTAGCCCCGGATCACCCCGCGCTGCTCGAGCCGGCGGACCCGCTGGTGCACCGCCGAGGTGGACAAGCCGGTGGCCTTGCCCAGGTCGGTGTAGCTCATCCGGCCGTCCTGCACCAGCAGCTCGACGATCTGGCGGTCGATGTCCTCCACAGGGCCAACCGTAGGGCCTTGATCGGCCACGGCTGACGTCACCGGGTCAGGTGGCGGGCGATCACCATCCGCTGGATCTGGTTGGTGCCCTCGACGATCTGCAGCGCCTTGGCCTCGCGCAGGTAGCGCTCGACCGGGTAGTCGCTCGACGTAGCCGTAGCCGCCGAGCACCTGGACGGCATCGGTGGTCACCCGCATCGCCATGTCGGTGCAGAACAGCTTGGCCATCGCCGCCTGCTTGCCGAACGGCTGGCCCGCGGTCGCGGCGCCGGGCCGCATCGAGGTACAGCGCGCGGCCGGCCTCCACCCCGGTCGCCATGTCGGCCAGCAGGAACGACAGGCCCTGGAACTCGACGCAGCGGCGGCCGAACTGCCGGCGCTCCTGGGCGTAGGCCGACCGCGGCGTCGAGGGCGGCCTGGGCCAGCCCGACCGCGCAGGCGGCGATGCCGAGCCGGCCGCCGTCGAGCGCGGCCAGGGCGATCTTGAACCCCTGACCCTCGGCGCCGAGCAGCCGGTCCGCGGCGACCCGCGCGTCGTCGTAGCACGACCTGCGCGGTGGTGGAGCCGTGAAGCCCATCTTGTGCTCGGGCTCGGCCGCCGAGTCCCCCGGCGTGGCGCCGTCGACCAGCAGGCAGGAGATGCCGCCGGCGCCGTCGTCGGAGGTGCGGCACGAACAGGCTGTAGAAGTCGGCCTCGCCGCCATGGGTGATCCAGGCCTTGGTGCCGTTGACGACGTAGTCGTCGCCGTCGCGCACGGCGCGGGTGCACAGCGCGGCGGCGTCCGAGCCGGACTCCGGCTCGGACAGGCAGTAGGCGCCGAGCAGCTCGCCGCCGACCATGTCGGGCAGCCAGCGGGCCGCTGCTCCTCGGTGCCGAACTCGCGCCAGCGGGAAGCAGGCCAGGGTGTGCACGCTGACGCCCTCGGCCGACGGTCCCCAGACGCTGGCCAGCTCCTCGACCACCTGCAGGTAGACCTCGTAGGGCTGGCCGCCGCCGCCGTACTCCTCGGCGTAGGGCAGCCCGAGCAGGCCGGCCTTGCCCAGGGTGCGGAAGACCTCGCGGGGGAAGCGGCTGTCGGCCTCGTACGCCGCGGCCTTCGGTGCGAGCTCCTCGCGGGCGAGCTCGCGGGTGAGCGTCGAGCAGCGCGATGGCCTCCTCGGTCGGCAGGATGACGGTCGACGGCCACGGGTCAGGCCCGCCAGCACGACGTAGTCGCGGTCGGTGACGTTGAGCCGCTCGATGCCGTCGTCGGTGCATGACCACGATGTCCTCGATCCGCGCGCCGTGGCGGCCCCGCAGGTAGATGCCCGGCTCGATGGAGAACGCCATGCCCGGCTCGAGCGACCGGTCGTGTTGCCCGTCGACGATGTAGGGGTCCTCGTGGGTCTCCACGCCGATGCCGTGGCCGGTGCGGTGGATGAACGCTCGCCGTACCCGGCGTCGGTGATCACCGTGCGGGCCGCCGCGTCGACCGACTCGGCGGTGACCCCGGGCCGGGCGTGCGCGCAGGCCGCCAGCTGGGCCTCGTGCAGCACCCGGAAGTACGTCGACGAACTCCGCCGGCGGCTCGCCCAGGGTGTACATCCGGGTGCAGTCCGAGCAGTAGCCCTCCGGCGTCGTCCCGCCGATGTCGACGACCACGACGTCGCCGGCCTCGAGCACCCGGTCGCCGACCTCGTGGTGCGGCGAGGCGCCGTTGGGCCCGGAGCCGACGATGACGAAGTCGACGGTGGCGTGGCCCTCGTCGAGGATCGCCGGGGCGATGTCCCGGCCGGCCTCGCGCTCGGTGCGCCCGGGCTGCAGGAACTCCGCCATCCGGGCGTGCACCCGGTCGATGGCCTGGCCGGCCCGGCGCAGCGCGTCGACCTCCTCGGTGCTCTTGCGCATCCGCAGGTCGCCGAGCACGCCGGAGGCCAGGGTCTGCTCGGCGCCCGGCAGCGCGGCCCGCATCCGCAGCACCTGCTCGGCCCACATCCGGTTGGCCAGGGCGACCCGCTCCGGCGCTGCCGAGCCGCGCCGGCGATCACCGCGTACGGGTCCTCGGTCTCGCCCCAGCCGACGACCTCGACGTCCAGGTCGCGCACCGGCGAGGCCAGCACCGCGGGGACCTCCAGCCCGGGAGCGACCAGGAACGGCGCGCCGGATGCCGGCAGCACCAGGCAGGTGAGCCGCTCCAGCGGCAGCGCGTCGTAGCCGGTCAGCCAGCGCAGGTCGGGGCCGGGCGTCACCAGCAGGGCGTCGATGCCGGCGTCCGCGGCAGCCTTCTGGGCGGTGACACCCGGTCCGGAGAAGTGAGGTGGCCAGTCATGGCTGCCAATCTAGACGCACGCCGTCGACCGGTCAGCGCCGCCCGTCGGCCCCGATCTGGCAGGCTCGCACCCGTGACCGCGGACCCGGCAAGCTGCTGCTGCTCGACACGCCCTCGCTGTACTTCCGCGCCTTCTTCGGCGTGCCGGACACGATCACGGCGCCGGACGGCACCCCGGTCAACGCGGTCCGCGGGCTGCTCGACTTCATCGCCCGGCTGGTCGCCGACCGGCAGCCCGACCGGCTGGTCGCCGCGATGGACGCCGACTGGCGCCCGGCCTTCCGGGTCGCCGCGCTGCCGTCGTACAAGGCGCACCGGGTGGCGACCGGGGACGAGGAGGAGGTCCCCGACGCGCTCTCCCCGCAGGTCGCCGTCATCGAGGAGGTGCTGGACGCGCTCGGCATCGCCTGCTTCGGCGTCGACGGCTACGAGGCCGACGACGTGATCGGCACCCTGGCGATCCGCGACCCCGGCCCGGTCGACGTCGTCACCGGCGACCGCGACCTGTTCCAGCTGGTCGACGACGCCCGGCGGTGCGGATCCTCTACACCGCTCGCGGGGTCGGCCGGGCCGAGGTCGTCGACGAGGCCTGGGTGAGCGCGAAGTACGGCATCCCGGGCCGCGGCCTACGCCGACTTCGCCACGCTGCGCGGCGACCCCAGCGACGGGCTGCCCGGCGTCGCCGGGGTCGGCGACAAGACCGCGGCGGCGCTGATCACGCAGTACGGCTCGCTGCCGGGCGCTGCTCGAGGCGCTGGACGCCGGCGACACCGCGATGCCGGCCGGTGCCCGGGCCAAGCTGGCGGCGGCTCGCGACTACCTGGCGGTGGCCCCGAAGGTGGTCGCAGTTGCCGCCGACGTGCCGCTGCCGGCGTACGACGACGGTCATCCCGGCGAGCCCGCGGGACCCGGACCGGCTGGTCGAGCTGTCGCAGCGCTGGGGGCTGGACAGCCCGCTCAACCGGGTGCTGTCGGCGTTCACCGCGGTGCACAGCGCGAGCTGATCGCGGCACCCGCTCGAGCTGGCGACACCACGCTTGGCGAGCAGCTCGGACCGGGAGGCGGCGTAGCCGACCATCCAGTGCGGGCGATAGCGGTAGAGGCAGATGTCGTCGCCCCACGTCCAGCGGCGAGCTGCCGTAGTGGGCGATCCAGTGCGCCGAGGATCTCGTCCCAGTCCGGGTCGGACTCCCGCATCCGCTCGACCCGGCCGTGGCTGAAGACCGCCAGCTCCTCGCCGTCGACGTGGGCGACGCTCACCGCCGGCCGGTCGCGCAGGTGCCGGGCCTTGGCGGCCGTGGCGCTGGTGCTGAAGCTCCAGGTGGCGTGCAGGAAGTGGCCGTCCAGCGCACTGATCCGCGGCTCGCCCCGAGCGGTGACCGTTGCGACGGTGAGCACCTTCATGCCGGTCAGCAGCGCCACCAGGTCGGCCGCGGTCAGCACCCGGTCCTGGTTGATGATGCTGCGCAGGTGCTCGGTCGACGTCGGACAGCGAGCGGTCCAGCAGCTCCTGCAGGGCAGCGGTCTCGGCGGCGGTCTCCAGCACGGCCCCACGGTAGGACGGCGCGACCGACAGTCCGGCTCAGGCGACCGACGAGTAGGCGACCACCCCGCGGCGCAGCAGGTCGGCCGCCTTGCGGGCGGCGGCACGCCGACCGGCTCGGCGCCCGGCTGCTGCCGGCTCGCGTCGGCGATCTGGCCGAGCAGGTCCAGCAGCTGCTTGGTCCAGCGGACGAAGTCGCCGGCCGCCAGCTCGGCGTCGCGCAGCACGGCGTCCAGCGCGGTGCCGGAGGCCCAGCGGTAGGCCGCCCAGGCGAAGCCGAGGTCCGGCTCGCGGGCCGGGAGCCAGCCGGTGCGACCGCTCCGCGCTCCTCGAGCGCGCCGCCACCGCCGCTCGGTCTCGGCCAGCGCCTCCCGGGTCCGGCCCGCGCGGCAGCTGCGGCGGCGTCGGCGTCGTCGTCCCGGCGCGACTCGTAGACCAGCGCCGAGACCACGCGAGGCGCAGCTCGGCCGGCGCCAGGCCCTCCCAGACGCCCCCGCGCAGGCACTCGGCGGCCAGCAGGTCCAGCTCGGTGTAGAGCGCGCCGAGCGCGCCGTCCGGCGGTCGTCACCTCGTCGCCGTCGAGGTAGCCGAGCTCGCTGCAGCACCGTCGCAGACCCGGTCGAACGTGCGGGCGATGGTGTGGGTGCGCCCCGGACCCGCCGCGCAGCGCCGTCGGTGTCGCCGCTGCAGCCGGTGGTAGCGCTCGGCCCAGCGGGCGTGGTCCTCGCGCTCGGCGCAGCCGTGGCACGGGTGCGCCCGCAGCTCGGCCGCGCAGCCGCAGCATCTCGTCGTCGTCGGCCGCGGCCGACCTGGCGCGCGGCGCGCCGCGCCCGGGCGGGTCCGGCCGAGCCCGGTGCCGCGCAGCGTGGAGGCCAGGTCGCGGCGGCTGGCCGGGTTGCGCGGGTTGAACGTCTTCGGGATCCGCAGCCGGTCCAGCGCCTCGACCGGCGACCGGGAAGTCGGCCAGCGACAGCCGGCGGACCTGCCGCTCCGCGGTGAGCACCGTCGGCCGCGGGCCGTCGGCGCCCGCCGACCGTGCCGGGGTCGAGCACGACGGCCAGCCCGGCGCGCCGGCCGGCGGGCACCCGGATGACGTCGCCGGGCCGCAGCTGCTCCAGCGAGGCCGCGGCCTGCGCCCGCCGGTTCGCCGCGCCGCTGCGCGACAGCGCCGCCTCGCGGTCGGCGATCGCCCGGCGCAGCCCGGCGTACTCCTCGAAGTCGCCGAGGTGGCAGGTCATCGCCTCGCGGTAGCCGGCCAGGGCCTCCTCGTTGCGGGCGACCTGCCGGGCCAGCCCGACCACCGCCCGGTCGGCCTGGAACTGCGCGAACGACGACTCGCAGCAGCTCGCGGGCCGCGCTCCCGGCCGACCTGCCCGACCAGGTTGACGGCCATGTTGTACGACGGCCGGAAGCTGGAGCGCAGCGGATAGGTGCGGGTCGAGGCCAGCCCGGCGAGCGCCGCGGGTCGAGCCCGGCTGCCACAGCACGACGGCGTGGCCCTCGACGTCGATGCCGCGCCGCCCGGCCCGGCCGGTGAGCTGGGTGTACTCCCCCGGCGTGACGTCGGCGTGGCCTCGCCGTTCCACTTGACCAGCCGCTCGAGCACCACGGAGCGGGCCGGCATGTTGATGCCCAGCGCCAGGGTCTCGGTGGCGAACACCGCCTTGACCAGGCCGCGGACGAACAGCTCCTCGACGACCTCCTTGAAGGTCGGCAGCATCCCGGCGTGGTGGGCGGCGATGCCGCGCTCGAGCCCGTCGAGCCACTCGTAGTAGCCCAGGACGTGCAGGTCCTCCGCGCGGGATGTCGGCGCAGCGCGCCTCGACGATCGCCGCGGATCTCGGCGCGTCCTCGGCCGGGTCGAGCAGCCGCAGCCCGGCGCGCAGGCACTGCTGACCGCGGCGTCGCAGCCGGCCCGGCTGAAGATGAACGTGATGGCCGGCAGCAGCCCCTCGGCGTCCAGCCGGTCGATCACCTCCACCCGGCTCGGCGGGCCGGCACGCCGCGGACCCGGCGGCCGCCGCGGGCCGGGCGCTGGGCCGCCGAGCCGGCGAACCGGTCCTGCTCGCGGGACAGCCGGACCAGCTCGGGGTTGACCTTGGCGAGCCGTCGCTTTGCGGGCGCGTCGGCGTCGACGAACAGGTCGTACAGCCGGCCGCCGACCAGCACGTGCTGCCACAGCGGCACCGGCCGGTGCTCCTCGACGCACGACCGTCGGTGTCGCCGCGCACGGTCACCAGCCAGTCGCCGAACTCCTCGGCGTTGCTGACCGTCGCCGACAGCGACACCAGCGCGCACCGACTCCGGCAGGTGGATGATCACCTCCTCCCAGACCGCGCCGCGGAACCGGTCGGCCAGGTAGTGCACCTCGTCCATCACGACGTAGCCCAGGCCGCGCGAGGTGCCGGAGCCGGCGTAGAGCATGTTGCGCAGCACCTCGGTGGTCATCACGACCACCGGCGCCTCGCCGTTGACGCTGTTGTCGCCGGTGAGCAGGCCGACCTGCTCGGCGCCGTAGCGGCGCGACCAGGTCGGCGTACTTCTGGTTGGACAGCGCCTTGATCGGGGTCGTGTAGAAGCACTTGCGGCCCTCGGCGAGGGCGAGGTGCACGGCGAACTCGCCGACCACGGTCTTGCCGGCGCCGGTGGGTGCGGCGACCAGCACGCCGCGGCCGCCCTCGAGCGCCTCGCAGGCCGTCACCTGGAAGGGGTCCAGGCCGAAGGGGTACGAGCGCCGCGAACGAGGCCAGCTGGGTGCCGGCGCGGGCCCGGCTGCGGCGCGCGTCGGCGTACCGCTGCGCGGGGGTGGCCATGCGCGCTCAATCTACGTGCCGGCGGCTACCCGGCGGCGAAGACCCGCAGCGCGCCGGGCACGGCCTCGACGTGCACCGGCAGCACCGACACCCGCTCGCCGTCGGCGTACGCCGTCACGCCGGCGAGCGTCAGGCACGACCTGGCGGGCCCGGCGCACGGTCACCGCCGGGTGGTTGCACGTGGGTGCCCTTGTAGACGGTCGGGAACACCCGGAGGAACTCCGGCTTGGAGATCGGGCCGAGCACGGTGACGTCGAGCAGGCCGTCGTCCAGCCGGGCGTCCGGGCAGACCCGCATGCCGCCGCCGTACGACGGCCCGTTGCCGACCGCGACCAGCATCGCCTCGGTCTGCCAGCGTCTCGCCGTCGAGCTCGAGGGTGTAGGGCACCGGCCGGAAGGTGCGCAGCTCGGCGAGGATCGCGAGGTTGTAGCGGCTGCGCCCGCTGCGGCCAGGTCATCCGGTTGGCCCGCTCGTTGACCATCGAGTCGAAGCCGGAGCCGAGCACGCCGGCGAACCAGCGACCGTTGGCCCGGCCGAGGTCGACCGCCCGGGTCGGCCGCCGCGGGCGGCCAGGTCGACGGCGGCGACCGGGTCGTCCAGCGGGAGCCCGAGCGCGCGGGCGATGTCGTTGCCCGTGCCGGCGGGGACGATGCCGAGCGGTACGTCGGTGCCGGCGACCACCTGCAGCGCGATGTTGACCAGGCCGTCGCCACCCACGGCGACCAGGCCGTCGACACCGTCGGCTACCCGGTTCCGCACCCGGTCGAAGGCCTCGTCGGCGTCACGCCCGACGACCACGTCGACGTCGATGCCGCTGCGGCGCGAGCCGCTCGGCGACCGGATCGAGCAGGCGCCCGCCGCGGCCCTTGCCGGACGTCGGGTTGACCAGCAGGGCGAGGCGACGCGTCACGGCCGAAGGCTAGTGGGCGGATCAGGTCTCGTCGCGGCGGTCCGGGTCGGTGTCCGGGTCGAGCGGCGTGGTGGTCGTGTCCAGCGGACTCGCCGGTCGTCGTCGAGGGACGAGTAGTCGAGACCGTCGATGCCCTCACGACGCGGCGGCGGTCGACGAGCAGCGACAGCGCGGCGGCGATGTAGTACAGCACCAGCATCGGCATCGCGAGCGCCGTCATCGTCCACGGGTCGCCGGACGGCGTCGCGATGGCGGCGAACAGGAAGGCGCCGAGGATCGACCTGGCGCCAGGCCCGTAGCAGCTGTCGCCCGGTGACGATGCCGGCCAGGTTCAGGCCGAACGAGGAACACCGGCATGACGAAAGCGATGCCGAAGACGAGGAACATCCGCAGCACGAACGACATGTAGTCGTTGAGGCTGATGATGTTCGCGACGTTGCCCGGGTCGGGGTTGAACCCGATGAGCAGGTCGAAGCCCTTGGGAAGGAAGAAGTACGCGAGCACTGCTCCGCCGATGAACAGCGGGACGCTCACGGCGACGAAGGCGACGCCGTAACGCCGCTCCTTCTTGTGCAGGCCGGGGGCGACGAAGCCCCACAGGTTGTACAGCCACACCGGGCTAGAGGCGAACAGACCCGCCATCGCGCAGATCTTCAGGGCGAAGGTGAACGGGTCGCCGACGCCACCGAAGTTCAGCTTGAGGCCGGGGTGGTCCTGCTTGATCGAGTTGATCGGCTCGGTGAGCAGGTCGAAGAGCTCGTGGTAGAAGAACGCCGCCGATGATCGTGCAGGCGATGATCGCCAGCACCGAGCGGACCAGCCGGATGCGCAGCTCGCGCAGGTGCTCGCCTAGGGGCATCCGCCCCTCGGGGTCCCGCGGCCCGGGCTGGCGCGCCGGACCGGTTGCCCGGGATGGTTACCACGGGACGTCAGGGCTGAGCGGGTCGGCTCAGCGGTCGCGGTCGGCGGGCTCGGCGGGGTCGCCGCTGCGCTCGGCGAGGGGCCGGGCTCGACGACCCGGCCCTCGACCTCACGAGGCGGGGCAGCTGCCGGCGGCGTGGCCTGCTCATCGTCGTTGCCCATCTCCTTGACCTCGGACTTGAAGATCCGCATCGATCGGCCCAGGCTGCGCGCGGCGTCCGGCAGGCGCTTGGCCCCGAACAGCAGCACGAGCACGACAAGGATGATGATGATCTCGGGAGCCCGAGGTTGCGGAACATGGTCACCTCTGAAGTGGACGGCTGGTGCCCTGCGATCGTACGTCAGGTGCCCGCTCCCGCGTGGGCGGTTCGAGATCGGCCGAGCCGGTCGGTGATCGCGGCCAGCCGGTCGGTGGCGGCGCCGAGCTCGCGGGTCAAGGTCTTGGCCTTGCGCCAGAGGTCCCGGCCGAGCAGGAAGAAGACGGCGGCCGCGCCGAGCAGGAGGACAGCCCAAGCAGCGACCCAGAGCATGGGCCCGAGGGTACCGAGGGTGGTGCAGGGCGGTGCGGTCAGGCCTGGACGCGGGGGGTGATCATCGCGGCGAGCAGGTCGACCCGGTCCAGGCCGAGAGCGAAGTCCAGCACGTCGTCGTAGGTGATGGCCGCGCCGTGGTGCTCCTCGAGCGCCTCGGCCGGGATCACCCAGTGCTCGGCGAGGACGCCGCCGGAGACCAGCAGGGTGACGACCTCGTCGTCGGCCGGCTTGCGGATCTCGTCCTGGCAGGTGGTGCAGAGGAAGGAGTAGAACGACCAGTCGGTCCGGGAGCAGACGACGAGACGCATCTGGTCCGGGGTCAGCTCCACGTCCCCGCACACGGGGCACGAGGTCTTGATCGTGGTCATGTGCCGTCCTCCCTGCCGTGCGCCCCTTCTCGGGGCGTCTCCGTGATGTTCGGCAGGCAGTGCGGAACGCTTGAGGAAGATGGTCCGGACGCACCAGAGTCAGGTACGGACGTAGGCGTCCAGGGCCGTTCGGGCGGCTGTCATCACCCGTTCGGCCAGGTCCGGCGGGTCCAGGACACGCAGAGCGCCGCCGAGGCGCAGCGCCAGCTGGCGCAGCCAGCCGTCGTCGGCCACCCGCAGCCGGACGAGCAACAGGTCACCGGCCTGCTCCACGACCTCCTCGACCGGGTAGTAGTCGACGACCCAGTGGGCAGGGGGCGCCAGCTCGAGGGTGACCAGGGTGTCGTCCGGGGAGGCGACGAACAGCCCCTCCCCGAGGTCACGCTCCGCAGCCGCGGCAGGGACCTCGGCGGCCACGTCGAGCACGGAGAGTTCCTCGACCCGGTCCAGCCGGAACAGCCGGACGTCCTCGGCCCGCCGACACCACCCCTCCAGGTACCAGCGGCCGTCGACGAGCAACACCCGCATCGGGTCGACGTCACGCTCGGTGGTCTCGTCGCGGGCCGGCACGAAGTAGGTGAGGTGGACCCGTCGTCCCTCGGTCAGCGCCCGGCGAACCTCGGACAACGGCCCCTGCGCCTCGACCTCGACCCGCACCTGGCTGCTGGCCGAGCCGGACTCACCCGCGGCGGCCTCCAGCTTGAGCAGGGTCCGTTGCAGGGCGTCCCGGTCGTGCAGCCCTGGGACGTCGGCCAGGGCGCGCAGCCCGACGAGCAGCGCGAGCGCCTCGTCGACGCCCAGCCGGAGCGGCCGGGCGATGGCGTCGGCGTTGCCCAGGTAGACCCGGCCGTCGTCCCAGTCGACATCGATCAGGTCGTCCGGCAGGTGGCCGGGGGTGCCGCAGACGAACAGCAGCTCGAGGTCCTTCACCAGCTGGGACTCGGTGATGCCGAACTCGGCCGCGACCTCGGTCAGCGGGATGCCCTGGCGGCTCACCAGGTAGGGCACGAGGGCGAGCAGCCGGGACAGTCGGTCGGTGGCGCCCGGGCTCACGGTGCGGACCCGGTCACGCTGCTCCGCCGGTGACGACAGCAGGGAGTCCCAGCACGGCGCGCAGCCGGCGTACGACGGCGTCCCTCAGCTCGGCCGGAGCCGTCACCTGGACATCGGCACCGTGGCCGGCGACCTCCTCGGCCAGCATGTCGAGGTCGCCGTAGGGCACGGTCAGCTCGTCGAAGCCGTCCGGGCCGCTCCGGCTGGCGGTGGCGCGCCGTCGCAGCCGGACCCCAGAGCCGGCACGGACGCAGAGTCGGGCCTCGCTGCTGGCCCGGGACGGCACCAGGGTCGCCACCTGCGCCCGCAGGTCGATGCCGTCAGGCACCTGCACCTCGCCCGCGCGGCCCACGGCGCGGACCGGTCCGGCCACCCGGGACAGCCGGAACACCCGGGTGGCGCCGCGGTCGCGGTCGTGGCCCACGACGTACCAGCGCCCGTGCCGGGACACGATGCCCCACGGCTCCAGGTGGCGGTCGGTGACCGTCGCCTGGCCCGGCGTCCGGTAGGGGAACCGGATCGGACGGCGGTCGCGGACGGCGGCGTACACCGGCTCGAAGGCCGGCTCGCTGGTGCGCACCCGTGGCTCGATCCCGACCAGGCTGCCGAGGTCGGGCTCGACGCCGGCCGCCTTGAGCTTGAGCACGGCCCGGGAGGCCGGCGCCGCCAGGCTGGCCTGCTGCCAGACCCGGGACGCCAGGCCGAGCACCGCGAGCTCGTCGGGGGTGAACGAGACCTCGGGCAGGGCGTAGGCGGCCCGGTCGACCCGGTAGCCGACCTCGTCGTCGAACCAGGCGTCGTTCCCGCCGGTCTCCAGCGGGATACCCATGTCGCGCAGCTCTTCCTTGTCCCGCTCGAACATGCGGTCGAAGGCCTCGTCCGAGGGGCACTCGACGTACTGCGGTACGGCGGCTGCGGATCTGCTCCTTGGCCAGGAACTGCCGGGTCGACAGCAGGCAGATCACCAGGTTGAGCAGCCGCTCGGTCTTCTGCGCGGACATGTCCCCAGAACCTACCCGTCCCCCACCCGTCCGCGCTGCTCCGAAATGATCACGCGAGCGTGATCAACGGTGCCCGACCGCGCTCAGTTCGCCGCTGTCGGGCACCGTTGATCACGTGCACGTGATCAACAGTGCGCCGGCGTCAGCGGATGTCGAGGAGGTCGACGACGAAGATCAGGGTCTCGCCGGGGGCGATGACCGCACCGGCGCCCCGGTCGCCGTAGCCGAGCTCGGGCGGGATGACCAGCCGTCGGCGGCCGCCGACCTTCATCCCCACGACCCCGCGGTCCCAGCCGGCGATGACGTTGCCGGCACCGAGCGGGAACGCGAAGCTCTGCCCCCGGTTCCAGGACGCATCGAACTCCTCGCCGGTGGAGTAGGCAACGCCGACGTAGTGGACGACGGCGGTCGCGCCCGGGGTCGCCTCCGGGCCGTCACCCTCGGTGAGGTCGATGATCTCGAGGTCGCCGGGCGGCGGGCCCTCCGGGAAGTCGATCTCCGGCTTCTCGCTCACTTCGAGCTCTCCTTCGCAGGTCCGTGGACTCCGAGGACGTCGATGACGACGGCCACGCTCTCCTTGGCGGCGTCGGTGCCGGTCTGGGAGGGCAGCGTCAGCAGGACGCGGCTCCCGGCGGGGACGCCGACGAGCAGGTCGAACGGGCTGGGCTGCTGTCCGCCGATCGGAACGCCCTGCGGGCCCTGACGGCCGCCGGTCTGCGCCGGGTCGTAGGAGCTGCTCAGCGGGTCGCCGGCCCAGTTCACCGCGGTGTACTCGACGACGGCGAGCTTGCCCTGCGCGACCTTCGGGCCGGTGCCCTTGGCGAGCACGGTGAGGGTGGGCTCCTTCGGCGGCGTGGTGCCGGCCGGCACGGTCAGCGTCGGCTTCGCACCAGGCTTCCCGGTGGCCTTCGGCAGGTCGGTGGCAGATGCCGGTGGCCGGCGTGTTCTTGAGGGTGACGCCGCTCTTCGGGTACGAGGCGATGACGTCGACGACGAAGACCAACGAGTCGGTGCCCTTGATGCCGGCGTCCGGGTTTCCCTTCTTGCCGTAGCCGTCCTTGGGAGGCACCACCATCAGCACCCGGCTGCCGGCCTTGACCCCCACCAGGCTCTTGTCCCAGCCGTCGATGACCCCGCCGGACCCGATCGGGAACGCGGCGGGCAGCTTCCGGTCGTAGGAGTTGTCGAAGACCTTGCCGCTCTTGAAGACCTCGCCGAGGTAGTCGGCGACGAGCAGGTCACCCTTGGCGACCTCGCGGCCCTTGCCCTCCGTCAGCACGGTGTAGTCGAGCTTGGTGGACGGCGTACTGCCCTTTGCCACGGTGACCTTCGGCTTCGCGCCGAACTTCCCGGACACCTCCGGCAGGTCGGACGAGCCGCCGCCGCTGCACGAAACCAGGGACCCTGCGAGCAGAACGGGAAGGAGCAGAAGGGCGGGACGGCGCACGAAAGGACCTCGAGAAGACGGGTGAAGGGGGACTCGACCACCCTAACCCGGGGCCAGCACGCCGCCGAACCGGCGTAGGACCGGCCAGCTGGGCTGCCAGCGAACTCCCAGCGAACTCACATGCTCGCGATGAGCTTCTCCGACCCGCTCGTCGACGGAACGGAACGGGTCCTTGCACAGCACCGTCCGCTGAGCCTGGTCGTTGAGCTTGAGGTGCACCCAGTCCACGGTGAAGTCACGGCGGCGCTCCTGGGCCCGCCGGATGAACTCGCCTCGCAACTTGGCCCGGGTGGTCTGCGGCGGCACCGACTTCGCCTGAAAGATCTCCAGGTCGTGGGCAACCCGCTCGGCCTGCCCACGGCGCTGCAGCAGGTAGAACAGGCCGCGCTCCCGAGAGATGTCGTGGTAGGCGAGGTCCAGCTGCGCCACCCGGGAGGAAGACAGCGCCAGGCCGTGCTTGCTGCTGTAGCGCTCGATCAGCTTGTGCTTGATCACCCAGTCGATCTCGGTGGAGACCGAGTCCAGGTCGCCGGTCTCGACCGCGAGCAGAGTGCGCTCCCAGAGGTCGAGCACCTGCTTGACCACGCCCTCGTCCAGTCCACGACGCGATGCGAAGTCGCGGGCCTTGGTGAAGTACTCGCCCTGGATCTCCAGGGCGCTGGCCTCGCGGCCGTTGGCCAGACGGACCTTCTTCCGGCCGGTGATGTCGTGGCTGATCTCACGGATGGCCCGGATCGGGTTCTCCAAGGTGAGATCGCGCATCACGACGTTGGCCTCGATCATGCGCAGCACCAGGTCGGTGGCGCCGAGCTTGAGCAGCGTGGTCGTCTCGCTCATGTTCGAGTCGCCGACGATGACGTGCAGCCGGCGGTAGCGCTCGGCGTCCGCGTGCGGCTCGTCGCGGGTGTTGATGATCGGGCGGGACCGCGTGGTGGCCGAGGAGACTCCTTCCCAGATGTGCTCTGCTCGCTGGCTCACGCAGTAGACAGCGCCGCGCGGTGTCTGCAGCACCTTCCCGGCGCCGCAGATGATCTGTCGACTGACGAGGAACGGGATCAGCACGTCGGCCAGCCGGGTGAACTCACCGTGCCGGCCCACAAGGTAGTTCTCGTGGCAGCCGTAGGAGTTGCCTGCCGAGTCGGTGTTGTTCTTGAAGAGGTACACGTCGCCGGCGATGCCCTCCTCGCGCAGCCGCCGCTCGGCGTCGACCAGCAGGCCCTCGAGGATCCGCTCCCCCGCCTTGTCGTGCACGACGAGCTCGCGGATGTCGTCGCACTCCGGGGTGGCGTACTCGGGGTGGCTGCCGACGTCCAGGTAGAGCCGTGCTCCGTTGCGCAGGAAGACGTTGCTCGACCGGCCCCACGACACCACCCGGCGGAACAGGTAGCGCGCGACCTCGTCGGGCGAGAGCCGTCGCTGCCCTTTGAACGTGCACGTGACGCCGTACTCGTTCTCCAGCCCGAAGATCCGGCGGTCCATGACGACACCGTACGCCGGGAGGCAGCGTCTGGTCGGCAGGACGACTACGCCTTCCCGTCGCGTCTTGCGCAGCGGGCCGGCGCCAGCTCAGCTCCGGCTGAGCACCAACCCGTCGATGCGGACCAGGGCGCCGCTGGATCGCACCCGGAGGGTGACCGTCGCGCGCTTGCGGGTGAAGGCCGGCAGCATCAGGACGCGGCTCCGTCGGAACGGGCCGGCGAGGTTCACCGTGCCGATTCGCTTGCCGTTGACGAGCACGGCGACCGAGCCGCAGCGTCGGCAGGTGCTGGCAACCACGCCCACCCGCCGGACCCGTGCGGAGGTCCGGGTCAGGGACGCGCCCTTGCTCCTGGTCGCGAGGTAGGTGCCACCGGAGTACGGCGCAGCGGTCTTCGCCGCCCAGCCGGACGAGCGGCCCAGGCTCCGGTCGTCCAGAGCACGGGCCAGGCATCGACCGCGGGTCCAGCCGGACAGCTGCCCGGCCTTGTTGCGGGCCCGCACCGAGACGCAGTAGGTGTACCCGGGCCGCATGCGCAGCCCGGCGCCGGTCGCGGCGGTGCGCTGCCAGCGGGGTGGGCTAGGTCCAGCCGCCGAACGTGCCGTCCCACCGGGCCTTGCGCCACCGCACGTCGTAGCGGGTGACGACGCTCGAGGAGTAGCCGCCGAACCAGGTGAACCGTTCCTTGGCCTTCGTGCTGCCGAACGTGGACGGACCGGTCGTGCGCGGCGCGGGTCGGCCGCTGGCCAGATGGTTCCAGACGCCGCCGGTGCCCGCGTTGTCCAGCGCGGCCTGGTCGATCACGATGCTCGGTTGCGGGCCGCCGTACGGCGTCCAGGACGGGACGTAGGTGGCGACACCCTTGACCACCCGCCAGATCCGGCCGGTCGCACCGCTCTGCAGGAAGGTCCCTTCGCGCGGCAGGTTCGGCAGCGAGTCGAACTGGCGTCGTGCGACAGCGTCTGCACCGGCTGGACGCCGCCCACCGCGGCCCAGTCGCTCACCGCGATCGGTGCGCCGCCGGCGATCCGGAAGGTGCCACGTCCGCTGGCCTGCACGAAGGCTGCCCTCGGCGGCCAGCTGCGACGGGGCGACGGGAGCGTCGACCGAGTCGTTGTCGATGTTCACGGTGATCCCGCCCCAGGTCTCCTGGTGGCCGCCGCGGTACTGGTGGATGCGCTGGTGGTCGGCGAAGTACTGGTCCGGGATGGCCGGGTCGCTCAGGGTCGGGTCGCCGGGTGCGTCTTGCTGTCGGCCGGCCAGCGCGCGAACCAGAGCGCGTCCGGTCCGGCTGCGTGAACGGGACCGGTCGCCCTGCGTGTCGACGACCAGGTCGCCGTCAGGGTGTTCGAGCTGGAGTAGATGCCCGGACACGTAGCCGCGGGCGTGCAGCCGCTCGGTCCACTGCGCCGAGGAAGCGTGCGGGTCGCGGCCAGGCAGGCGGCGTTGGTGTAGGAGAACGCCTCCATGTCGAAGTACACCGGGTTGCCCGACGCCCAGGCCGAGCGCGTTGAGCTGGACGATCGCGTCGTCGGCGGCGGCCGCGCCCTGGGCGGCCGCCTGGGCGGGCACGATCCGGTTCGGGTAGGCGGAGCAGGACGCCTGCAGACCGACGTACGTCGGGATCAGCGTCCAGCCCTGCGCGATGGTCTGGGCTGACCCAGTCGGCGGTCAGGTTGGGCTGCTGAGCAGCCCCGGCTTGCGCCGCCGATGTACATGTTGGCCGCCTTGTACGGCGAGGCGGCGAACCAGGCGGCCATGGTGGACAGCGGCTGCGCCGTGCAGGCGTCGAAGCCGAGCCCGGTGTAACCGGGTGTCCGACGGCGTGCGACTGCCCGCCGCGCTGCTCGACGTCCGGCTCGGCGTGCGGCTGAGCGGCGGGAGCAGCGGGCGCGGCGGCGAAGGTGCGGGCGTCCGCGCGGCCGGCGGGAGCGGTGATCTCGGCGGCTGCCGCCGTCGAAGGTCACCGAGGCCGCGATCTCGCGCGCCGCGGCGTGTCGTCGCCGGCGGCGACGACCACGCCGACCGGGCGACCCTCGGCGGTGACCACCCGGTCCGGCGCGCACGACGCCCTGCAGGCTGCCGGTGGTGAGGTGCACCGCCTCGGTGCGGCCGACGAGGTGCGGCGGGCAGGTGCTGCGGCTGGGGTCGCCGAGGTAGACCGCGTGCCGGTCGAACCGCACGCAGCCCGGGCGGCCCGCCAGGTCGTGCACCGGCCAGCCGTCGGGCACGGTCACCGATGACGTCGCGGAAGGAGACCGTCCTGGTGCCCGCTCCCCCGGTGTCCTGCGCGGCATCGGCCGAGGCCGGAACCAGCGTTCGCGACAAGCGTCGCGGCCGCCACCATCGTCAACCCGTCGCGGACCCGTCGCCGCAAAGTCGTCGCCACCCCAGTCCCCCAAGACTCGCCCTACACCGGCCGGGCGGCCGGGTACCTCGGTCAGCCTATGGGTGATTTGTCCTCTCAGTCGCGTGCCCGCGCCGTCGCGCGGTCATTCGCCCTCCCTGATCGCGTCGACCAGCTCGCCCTTGGACATCCGGGTCCGCCCGCGGATGTCGAGCCGCTTGGCGATGTCGAGCAGGTGGGCCTTGGTGGCGTTGGCGTCCACGCCGCCGGCGGTCGGGCCGCCGCGGCGCGCCGCGGCGCCGGTCTTGGCCGCCTGGCTGTCGGAGGGGCCCTTGCGGCCCTTGTCCTCCCAGTGGTCGCCGACCTTCTCGTGGGTGTGCTTGAGCGAGGCGAACGCAGTCCGGTGCGCGCGCTCTCCCTCGCCGTACTGGTCGACGGCGGCATCGTGGGTCTTTCCCCAGGTGTCCCGGGCCTTCTTCGACGAGCGGGCCACCGTGGAGGGCATGTCCTTCTTGGCGGGCATCGTCCTCACCTCCCCGGGCCTGGTTCCCGGGCAGTAACGGCGAAAACCGGTCAAGGTGCCCGACTAGACGTGCCGCGATCAAGCCTGGGCTCTTGACCGCCCAGACGCTCGTTCAGGAGTCCGTGGGTCCCTCGCTGCCGTCGGCAGTGTCCGTCGTGGCCCCGGCCTCGGGTCCGGGCGGCTCGTGTGACCCGCCGGCGAGGGCGACCGGCGGCGAGGTGTCCCGCTCCCCCGGGCCAGGAGCCGGAGCGGACCCCTCGTCCGAACCGGGGGCGCCGAGCAGCCGGGCGAGCACCGGCCCGGTGAGGCGTCGGAACTTGCGCCGCGGCCGGGCTCGGTCGAGGACGGCCACCTCGAGCTGGTCGGCGGTCAGCGAGCGCTGGTCGCCGGAGACCGGGTCGCGGCCGAGCAGCTCGACCGCGAGGCGCAGCGCCTCCTCGAGCGTCATGCCGTCGCGGTAGCGCTCCGCGAGCCCTGGCTGATCTGCTCGGCCGAGCCGCCCATCGCGACGAAGCCGTGCTCGTCGGCCACCGAACCGTCGTAGGTGAGGCGATAGATCTGGTCCTCGGCCGGGGTCTCGCCCACCTCGGCGATGACGATCTCGACCTCGTACGGCTTGGACTCGACGGTGAAGATGCGTGCCGAGGGTCTGGGCGAACACGTTGGCGAGGCCGCGGCCGGTGACGTCCTGGCGGTCGTAGGAGTAGCCGCGCAGGTCGGCGTAGCGGACGCCGGCCATCCGGAGGTTCTCGAACTCGTTGTACTTGCCGACCGCGGCGAAGGCGATCCGGTCGTAGATCTCGGAGATCTTGTGCAGTGCGCGGGAGAGGTTCTCCGCGACGAACAGGATGCCGCCGTCGTAGGCGACAACGACCACGCTGCGGCCGCGGGCGATGCCCTTGCGCGCGTAGTCGGCCCGGTCCTTCATGACCTGCTCGGGCGAGACGTATCCGAACGGCATCGTCACGATGCGGTCTCCTTGCCGATCGTCGAGCTGGCGGTCGGGGGTGGTTGTCGGGCCGGTCATCGCAGCGGCGCCTGGGGCCCGCCGGGGTGCTGCATCCGGCCGGCCATCACGGTGTCGACGATCGCGCCGACCTCGTCGTCGGAGAGCCGGCGGTAGCCGTCGGCGGTGACGGTGGACACGACCGGGAAGATCCGCCGGGTGAGGTCCGGCCCGCCGGTGGCGGAGTCCTCGTCGGCGGCGTCGTAGAGCGACTGGACGGCGCAGAGCGTGGCGTCCTCGACGGACGAGTCGTCGTGCCAGAGCTTCTTCAGGGCGCCGCGGGCGAACACCGAGCCGGAGCCGACCGAGTGGAACTTGTGCTCCTCGTAGCGGCCGCCGGTGACGTCGTAGGAGAACAGCCGGCCAGCCTGGGTGGGGTCATCGGCGTCCAGGTCGTAGCCGGCGAACAGCGGGACCACGGCCAGGCCCTGCATCGCCATCGCCAGGTTGCCCCGGATCATCAGAGCGAGCCGGTTGGCCTTGCCCTCCAGCGAGAGGGTGGCGCCCTCGATCTTCTCGTAGTGCTCGAGCTCGACCTGGAAGAGCCGGACCATCTCGATCGCGATCCCGGCCGCCCCCGCGATGCCCACGCACGAGTAGTCGTCGGCGTGGAAGACCTTCTCGATGTCGCGCTGGGCGATGTAGTTGCCCATCGTGGCCCTGCGGTCGCCGGCCATCACGATGCCGCCGGGGAAGGTCAGCGCGACGATCGTGGTGCCGTGCGGCGCCTCGGTCGTCAACGCGGTGGCCGGTGGGGTGCGGCGTCCCGGGAGCAGCTCCGGAGAGTGAGCGCCGAGGAACTCGGCGAACGACGAGCTGCCGGGGGTGAGGTACGCGGCGGGCAGTCGCCCCGAGCCGGCGTGATCGGTTGCCAACGGTTCCCTCTCTCGCGTGACCGCACGGACGAGCCCGACCCTACTGCGACCGGCGAGCCGTCAGGAGGCGGCACCGAAGTCGGCCTCGGACAGCTGTGCCCTGAGCATGCCGCTCGAGCACCGACGGGTCGGCGTGGGCGTGCCAGGTCCGATGACCGTCCGTCACGCGCGGACGATGCTCGACCGCTCGAGGTAACGAGCGGCTCGGCGCAGGACGAACGGGTCGTCGTCGCAGTTGTCCCAGGGCAGCATTGCACCGGAAGCACAGCAGGCCGCGGATCTTGACCGTTCCGGTGGTCGTGGTCGACGTGGATGGCCGGCGCCGTCTGGCAGATCGCGCAGACGCCGTGCTGGGCCGCCAGCATGTCCTCGAGCTGAGCCACGGATATCCCGTAGCTGCGAGCGAGGTGATCGGCGCGGTCCTCCCGGACACACAGGTCTTGCACTGGAACGCAAGACCGTCTTCGTCGTCGAGCGAGCAGCCCAGCTTCAACCGGAGGACGCGCTGGCAGCCGCGGCAGAACTTCTGCCCGGCCGGGACTTCTGCCGGCCGGACGACGTGTCCCTCCCGCTCGCGCCGCTTGCGGTATCGTATCCGCGAAGCAGGCCCGACAGTAGGTCTGCTTGCCGTCGTGGCGTCGGTGGCATGCGGCCCGAAATCGGCGAGCGGCTTGACACAGCGGCAACGCCGGCACCATTTTGTCGAGCTCGGTCGCCGGCGCGTCCTCAAGTTTCCGCGGTCGGTGTTCGCGGGCCCACCGGGCTCTGCAGTTCTGCAGCGGGTCTGCAGCCCGTCCTTCGCCGCGCGATTGGCGCGAAGGCGTCCTCGCCAGCCAGCGTCACAACCACGCAGAATTTCACGTCCTCGTGCATGGTCAGCTCACGATTCTGACGGACCAAGATCACTGACCGCCCTTTTGCACGAAGCCCCGTACAAAATCCTCTGAGTTGGTCTCGAGGACGTCATCGATCTCGTCCAGCATCGCGTCGATGTCGTCGTCGAGCTTCTCCTTGCGCTCGGCGACATCGGTCGACGCCGCGACCTCGGTCTCCTCGACCTCCTCGGAGGTCTTGCTCGTCCGCTTCTGACCGCCGGTGTCCTTGCTCGCCATCTGGTGCCCTCCCACTGCTCCCTGGATCTTCTTCGACCTTAGTCGGCACCCGGGACGCAACCCAGGAGGTCCAGTAGCCGAAAGATCGTGGCCGTCCGCGTGCGGACCTAGCCAGGGGCAGGCGGTAGACCGACACGTGGGACGGGGAGTCAGCGGTGAACTCGGTGTCGCACCGGGCTCAGCCGCCGGTGAGCGCCGCGACCAGCTGGTCGGCGGTGTCGCAGCGGTCCAGCAGTCCGCCGACGTGCTCCTTCGTGCCGCGCAGCGGCTCGAGGGTCGGCACCCGTTGGAGCGAGTCGCGCCCGGGCAGGTCGAAGATGACCGAGTCCCAGGACGCGGCCGCGACCTCGTCGGGGTACTTCGCGAGGCACCGGCCACGGAAGTAG
The DNA here is from genome assembly GCA_963843835.1 of uncultured Actinomycetota bacterium. GTDB lineage: Bacteria > Actinomycetota > Actinomycetes > Actinomycetales > CAWJMD01 > CAWJMD01. The sequence goes on along the minus strand of CAWJMD010000001.1, from coordinate 1,185,234 downwards.
GCCCGGGTGTCCTCGGGCGGCTCGGTGACCGCGCGGTCGATCTCCGCGTCGGTGACGATCCGGTCGAACCGGCCATTGGCCGCGAGCCGGTTGTACAGCCCCTTGTCCGGCCGGACGTCGGAGTACTGCAGGTCGATCGCCTCAAGCCGTGGTGAGCTCCACTCCAGCCCGTCCCGGTTGATGTAGCCCTCGAGGATCTGCAGCTTCGCTACCCAGTCGAGCTCGCGGGACAGCGACATCGGATCGGTCTCCAGCCGGCTGAGGACCGACTCCCAGCGTTCCAGCACGTCGACAGTCACCGGATCGGCGTCGGAGCCGAACCGGTCCTCGACGTACTTGCGTGCCTGCTCGGCGTACTCCATCTGGAGCTGGACGGCGGTCAGCGTCCGCCCAGACCGCAGGGTGACCAGCTCACGCAGCGACGGGTCGTGCGACACCGCGTGCAGGGTCGCCACCGGCCGGTCGACGGTGAGGTCGATCGAGAGGAACTGGTCCTCGATCATCGCCAGCACCAATGCGGTGGTGCCGAGCTTGAGGTAGGTCGAGACCTCGGCCAGGTTCGCGTCGCCGATGATCACGTGCAGCCGGCGGTACTTCTCGGCCACCGCGTGCGGCTCGTCCCGGGTGTTGATGATCGGTCGCTTCAGCGTCGTCTCCAGGCCGACCTCGACCTCGAAGAAGTCGGCGCGCTGCGAGATCTGGAAACCGTTCCCTCGCCCGTCCTGCCCGATCCCGACCCGGCCGGACCCGGCAACCACCTGGCGGCTCACGAAGAACGGCGTGAGGTGCCGGACGATGTCGGCGAACGGCGTCTCGCGGCGCATCAGGTAGTTCTCGTGGGTGCCGTAGGACGCGCCCTTGTTGTCGGTGTTGTTCTTGTAGAGGTTGATCGGCTGCGTGTTCGGCACCTGGGCCGCCCGCCGGCTGGCCTCGGCCATGATCCGTTCACCGGCGCGGTCCCAGATCAGGGCGTCGCGCGGGTTGGTGCACTCGGGGCCGGAGTACTCGGGATGCGCGTGGTCGACGTAGAACCGGGCGCCGTTGGTGAGGATCACGTTGGCCAGCCCGACGTCCTCGTCGGTCAGCTGGGTGGGGTCGGCGACGTCCCGGGCCAGGTCGAAGCCGCGGGCGTCCCGCAGCGGGTTCTCCTCCTCGAAGTCCCACCGCGGACGCCGGTTGCGCGCCGCCGAGGGCTGCGCGTACGCGTTGACGATCTGGGAGGAGATCAGCATCGCGTTGGCCCCCGGGTTGCCGGGCACCGAGATGCCGTACTCGGTCTCGGTCCCCATCACCCGCCACACGCTCACGGCAGCCAGGGTACGCGGGTGCCAGACTCCGGTCCGTGAACAGCGGCACCGAGGAGCAGGTGGCCATCGTCGACGACGCGGGCCGGGTGGTGGGCTCGGCGCCCCGGTCGATGGTGCGCCGGGACAACCTCCCGCACGTCGTGGTCGCCGTGCTGGTGCGTGACCCAGCCGGCCGGGTCTACGTGCACCGGCGCACCGACGGCAAGGACGTCTTCCCGGGCCTGCACGACGCGTTCGCCGCCGGCTGTCTGCGGTACGGCGAGGAGCCGGCCGCCGCGGCGGCGCGCGAGGTGGCCGAGGAGCTCGGCGTCACCGGCGTGCCGCTCGAGCCGCTCGTTCCGTTGCGCTACGCCGACGACTCGACCCGGCCAGGTCAGCCACGTGTTCACGACGACTGGGACGGCCCGATCACCCACCAGGCCGAGGAGGTCGCCTGGGGCAGCTGGATGACCGTCGACGCGCTGCGCGCGCGGCTGGCCGACCCCGAGTGGCCCTTCGTCCCGGACGGCCGCGTCCTGTTGCAGCGTTGGATTGCCCCCGGCCTGCTCGGCGAATGATCACGTCAGCGTGATCAACGCCGGACGCCAGCACCTACAGGTACTGGCCGGTGTTGGCGACGGTGTCGATCGACCGGCCGGCCTCGGTGCCCTGCTTGCCCTGGATGAGCGTGCGGATGTAGACGATCCGCTCGCCCTTCTTGCCCGAGATCCGGGCCCAGTCGTCGGGGTTCGTGGTGTTCGGCAGGTCCTCGTTCTCCTTGAACTCGTCGACGCAGGCCGCGAGCAGGTGGGAGATCCGGATGCCCTTCTGGCCCAGGTCGAGGAAGTCCTTGATCGCCATCTTCTTGGCCCGGTCGACGATGTTCTGGATCATCGCGCCCGGAGTTGAAGTCCTTGAAGTACAGGACCTCCTTGTCGCCGTTGGCGTAGGTGACCTCGAGGAACCGGTTCTCCTCGAGCTCGGAGTACATCCGCTCGACGGTGCGCTGGATCATCGCCGACGACGGTGGCCTCGCGGTTGCTGCCGTTCTCCTTGAGGTCGTCGGCGTGCAGCGGCAGGTCGGCGGTGATGTACTTCGCGAAGATGTCGCGCGCCGACTCGGCGTCCGGCCGCTCGATCTTGATCTTCACGTCCAGCCGGCCGGGCCGCAGGATCGCCGGGTCGATCATGTCCTCGCGGTTCGAGGCGCCGATGACGAGGACGTTCTCCAGACCCTCGACGCCGTCGATCTCGGACAGCAGCTGCGGGACGATGGTGTTCTCGACGTCGGAGGACACGCCGGAGCCGCGGGTGCGGAACAGCGAGTCCATCTCGTCGAAGAAGACGATGACCGGCGTGCCCTCGGACGCCTTCTCGCGGGCCCGCGGGAACACCAGCCGGATGTGCCGCTCGGTCTCGCCGACGTACTTGTTGAGCAGCTCGGGGCCCTTGATGTTGAGGAAGAAGGAGCGCCCCTCGGGCTTGCCGGTCACCTCGGCGACCTTCTTGGCCAGCGAGTTCGCGACCGCCTTGGCGATCAGCGTCTTGCCGCACCCGGGCGGGCCGTAGAGCAGCACGCCCTTCGGCGGGCGCAGCTTGTGCTCGTTGAACAGGTCGGGGTGCAGGTAGGGCAGCTCGACCGCGTCGCGGATCATCTCGATCTGCGCGGCCAGGCCACCGATCTGGGTGTAGTCGATGTCGGGGACCTCTTCGAGGACGAGCTCCTCGACCTCGGACTTGGGCACCCGCTCGTAGACGTAGCCGGAGCGCGGCTCCAGCAGCAGCGACTCCCCCACCCGCAGGTGCTCCGTCGCGCAGCGGCTCGGCGAGCCGGACGACCCGCTCCTCGTCGGTGTGCCCGACGACCAGCGCGCGCTCGCCGTCGGCGAGCACCTCCTTGAGCAGGACGACCTCGCCGATGCTCTCGAAGCCCAGCGCCGCGACGACGTTCATCGCCTCGTTGAGCATGACCTCCTGGCCGCGGCGCAGCTCGTCCAGCTCGACGCTGGGGCTCACCGCGACCCGCAGCTTGCGGCCGCCGGTGAAGATGTCGACGGTGTCGTCCTCGTTGCGGCCGAGGAAGACGCCGAAGCCGGCCGGCGGCTGGGCCAGCCGGTCGACCTCCTCCTTCAGGGCGACGATCTGGTCGCGGGCCTCCTGGAGCGTGTCGACCAGCCGCTCGTTCTGGGTGGTGACCGCGGCGAGGTTGGCCTGCAGGTCGGCCATCCGCTCCTCGAGCACGCGGCTGCTGCCGCGGGCGATCGGTGAGGCGCCGGCGCAGGGCGTCGACCTCGTCCTGCAGGGCGCTGACCTGCGGATCCAGGTCGCGCCGGGACGTGGCTGACGACGGCGGGCGTCGTCTGTGGACGGTCCGTGGACGGCACGTGCGTCACCTCCCCTGGGGCGCACTCCCGATGCGGGAGCCGAGTTTCTGACCCTACCTTCGGCAGGTCACGGGGGAACCTGCACCCTGCGTGTCGTGCGACCTGTCGCGGAGCCGTCCGGAGCTCATGTCTCGGACGCGGTGCGGTCGCCTCGATCCGGTCGGCCGTCGCCCGTCCGCCAGGCCTCTGTCGCGCCTGAGGCAGCCCTTGGCCGGCCGGCGGCGGCGCAGCGGCGGCGCGACGCCGTCGGCCAGCCGGCGGGTGGTCACCAGGAAGCCGGTGTGGCCGACCATCCGGTGCTCCGGCCGGACCGCCAGCCCCTCCAGGTGCCAGCCGCGCACCAGCGACTCCCAGGCGCTGCGGCTCGGTGAACGTGCCGTGCTCCCGCAGCGCCTCGGCGGTCCGCGACAGCTGGGTGGCGGTGGCGACGTAGCAGATCAGCACCCCGCCCGGCACCAGCGCCCCGGAGACGGCGTCGAGGCACTCCCACGGCGCGAGCATGTCGAGCACCACCCGGTCCACCTCGGTCTCGGCGAGCGTCTCGGCCAGGTCGCCGACCGTCAGCTTCCAGGCCGGGTGCGGGCCGCCGAAGAACGACTCGACGTTGCGGCGGGCGATCTCGGCGAAGTCCGGCGTCGCTCGTACGACGACACCAGGCCCTCGTCGCCGACGGCCCGCAGCAGCGACATCGTCAGCGCACCCGACCCGACGCCCGCCTCCACCACCCGCGCGCCGGGGAAGATGTCGGCCATGTGCACGATCTGGCCGGCGTCCTTCGGGTAGACCACGGTCGCGCCGCGCGGCATCGACAGCACGAAGTCGGCGAGCAGCGGGCGCAGCGCCAGGTAGGTGACGCCGCCGGTGGTCGTGATCACGTGCCCTCGGGGCGGCCGATCAGCGTGTCGTGGGCGATCGACCCCTTGTGGGTGACTGCAGCGCCGGAGCCGCGGCGAGAAGCACCCGGTCGAGGACTTCCTGTTCACTTACTACCGGCTCCGACCCGCAGCACTGCGTAGGTGGCACCCCGGCGTGGGAACGGCTCTCGCCGCCGACCCGGAGGGTCTCTGGCGCGAGCACCTCGACCGGCGGTGGCACGCCGAGGGCGACGGAGAGGTGCACCTCGACGTCGCCGCCTTCCTGCGCGACCGGCGTGCGGTGGTGCGGTTCGTCCACGACCTGCTCACCCGCACGGCCTCCCGCACGCCGCAGTTCGGGTGCTTCGGGATGCACGAGTGGGCGATGGTCTACCACGTTCCCGAGGGAGGCCGGCGGCACGAGGACTGGCCGCTGCGACTCGGGTCCGCAGGGACCGACGAGGTCGTCGAGTCCCAACGGGTGGCCTGCTCGCACTTCGACGCCTTCCGGTTCTTCACCGACGACGCCAAGCCGCGGAACGCGTTGCAGCCGGCGAGGTCTCGCGTGCTCGAGCTGGAGCAGCCGGGCTGCCTGCACGCGACGATGGACCTGTACAGGTGGGCAGGTCATCTGGGGCCGGCCACGTCGTCCGACCTGCTGCTGGCGTGCTTCGACCTCGCCCGCGAGGTGAGGGTCCTCGACATGCAGGCCTCCCCGTACGACCTGTCCGCGCTCGGCTACCGACCGGTGCCCGTCGAGACCGCCGACGGCCGGGCGGAGTACGCCCGTCGGCAGCGCCGGCTGAGCGAGCGGGCCGCGCCGCTGCGCGACCGGCTGGTCGAGGTGTGCGAGCGGCTGCTCGCCACGGGCGCGCGCCTGTCCGAGACGACCCTTCACATGTGACCATCTGGTCACCTATACTCCCCGCGTGACCGACGTCTTCCGGGCCCTGGCGGACCCGACCCGGCGTGCCCTCCTCGACGCGTTGTTCGACGAGGACGGTCAGACGCTGGGCGAGCTCTCCGCACGGTTCGACGGCATGACGCGCTTCGGCGTGATGAAGCACATCCAGGTGCTGGAGCAGGCCGATCTCGTGGTGCGCGTGCCGCAGGGCCGCACGACACGGCACTACCTCAACCCCGTGCCCATCGAGCAGATCGCCAACCGGTGGATCAGCCGCTACTCGGGCCGGTTCACCTCTGCCCTCGTCGACCTCGACCTCGAGGTCCGACGGAGCGCCCCATCCCAGGAACGACCTACGGAGTGAGCCATGGCCATCACCGCGCACGTCTACCAGATCTACATCTCCGCCACGCCCCAGCAGGTGTGGGAGGCGATCACCGACTCCGAGTGGACCCGGCGCTACTTCCACGGCACCTCGTTCGTCGAGCCGCCGCAGCAGGGGCATGTCTACCGGACGGTGCGCGCCGACGACCGTCCGGCGGTCGAGGGCGAGATCGAGGTGATGGAGCCCCCGACGGCCAAAGCCCCGGGCCGTTTCGTGCAGACGTGGCGGGTGCTCTACGACGCCGCGATGGCGAAGGAGCCTCCGAGCCGGGTCGAGTGGACGGTCGAGGACGCAGGCACCGGCCTGACGCGGGTGCGACTCGTCCACGGTGGCCTCGCGTTCAGCCCGCTCACGTGGGCGAACGTCAAGGACGGCTGGGTGTGGGTCCTCGACGCGATGAAGACCGTCCTGGAGACGGGTCGGGAGCTCCCGGCGACGCGCGAGGACCCCGTCAGCGACGCTCCCTCGGACGGGGACTGGCACCGCCGGCAGGCCGTCGAGACGAACAACGCGGTCTGGGAGCTCGTCGGCGCCCCCGAGCGCTCCGCCGACGACGACGAGGAGATGCTGCGCCGGGCCTACGCGGCGGCCTTCCACTGGCAGCGGGCGACGGGCGCCGGACCGGCGAACGAGGCGCGCGCCTGCTACATGATCGCCAAGGTCCTGCTGCTGACCGGCCAGCCGGACGCCTCGCTGCGGTCGGCCGACCGCTGCCTGGACGTGTGCACGCGGCACGGGCTCGTCGACTTCGACCTCGCCTACGCCCACGAGGCCAGGGCGCGGGCACTGGCCGCCCTCGGCCGCGAGGGTGAGTCGGCACGGGAGTGGGACCTCGCCGTCACGGTGCCGATCGCCGACGATGAGGACCGCGAGATCCTCGAGAAGGACTTCGCCGACCGACCGGGCACCGCGGTCGCCTGACTCCCCCGCGGGGGCGACGCGTCAGCGGGGCTCGACGCCCGCGCGGAGCAGGCCGTACGTGAGCCCGTCGACCAGGGCCTCCCAGGACGCCTCGAGGATGTTGCCGGCGACGCCGACGGTCTCCCACGAGGTGCTGTGGCCGGCCGTCTCGATCAGGACGCGGGTCACGGCGTCGGTGCCGTGGGCAGCGTCGAGGATGCGCACGCGGTAGTCGATCAGCTCCAGGTCGTCGAGCTCGGGGTAGGCGGGCAGGAGCGCCTGGCGCAGGGCGTGGTCGAGCGCGTTGACGGGGCCGTTCCCCTCCCCCGTGGCGACCTTGCGCTCGCCGCCGGCGACGAGCTTCACGGTCGCCTCGGAGAGGGCGGCGGAGCCTGGACGTGAGTCGGTGATGACCCGCCAGCTCTCGGGCAGGAAGTACGCGAGCCGCCGTCCGGAGACCTCCTCGCGCAGCAGGAGCTCGAACGAGGCGTCGGCGGCCTCGAAGGTGTAGCCGGCCGCCTCCATCGCCTTCACCCGGCCGACCACCCTGCCCACCACCTCGGGCTGGTCGGTCAGGTCGAAGCCGAGCTCACGGCCCTTCAGCTCGATGCTCGCCCGCCCGGCCATCTCGGAGACGAGCAGGCGCATGTCGTTGCCGACACCGACGGGGTCGATGTGCTGGTAGAGGTTGGGGTCGACCTTGATGGCGCTGGCATGCAGACCCGCCTTGTGGGCGAAGGCGCTGGCGCCCACGTAGGGCTGCCGCGAGTACGCCGGCACGTTGGTGATCTCGCTGACCATGTGCGCGACGCGCGTGCCCTCCCGGAGCATGCCGTCGGGCAGGACCTTGGTTCCTCGCTTGAGCTCGAGGTTGGCGACCACGGTCAACAGGTCGGCGTTGCCTGTCCGCTCCCCGTATCCGTTGAGGGTTCCCTGCACGTGCGCGGCACCGGCGTCGACGGCTGCGAGCGAGTTGGCCACCGCGCACCCGGTGTCGTTGTGGCAGTGGATCCCCAGACGGACACCCGACGAGCCGTTGGACGAGACTCCGCTTGCCGCGAGCACGGCGTGCACGACGTCGGCGACCTCGTCGGGCAGCATGCCGCCGTTGGTGTCGCAGAGCGCCAGCACCTCGGCGCCCGCCGCCGCAGCCGTGCTGAGCACCTCCAGCGCGTAGTCGGCGTCAGCGCGGTACCCGTCGAAGAAGTGCTCGGCGTCGAGGAAGACCTGGCGCCCCTCCCGCCGCAGGAACGAGACCGTGTCGGCCACCATCGCGAGGTTCTCAGCGGGCGTGGTGCGCAGGGCGAGCTCCACGTGGCGGGAGTGGGACTTGGCGACCAGCGTCACCACCGGCGTCCGCGCGTCGAGCAGTGCCCTCACCTGAGGGTCGTCGGCGGCCGTCGTCCCGGGCCTCCGTGTGGCACCGAACGCCGCGAGGCGGGCGTGCTGGAGGTCCAGCTCGGTGCTCGCCCGCCGGAAGAACTCGGTGTCCTTGGGGTTCGCGCCGGGCCAGCCGCCCTCGATGAAGCCCACACCGAGCGAGTCGAGGGAGGCGGCGATGGCGAGCTTGTCGCCCACGGAGAGGTTGAGCCCCTCCTGCTGGGCGCCGTCGCGCAGGGTCGTGTCGTAGACGTGCAGCTCGCTCATCGCCGTCCGCTCTGGTCGGTCGTGTCCGTCGTGGTGCTCCTACCCCACCCTGTCCGATTCTCCCGGAGGGTTCGCCTCCAACGAAAAAGACCCCCCGTGGGCACGGGAGGTCTGCGCGGGCCGGGGCTCGTGGCCCGGGTCCGCGCTCAGTCGATAATGAGCGTGGTGGTGTTCATCCCATCCATCGTGGCACACAGTCCACCACCTGGTCAGCCCGTCTCACCATCCGACCACTACCAGAGCCCTACCCGACCACCCCGGACTCGAGCAGCCTCTTCAGCCGGGCCAGGTCCTTGGTGTTCGCACGTCGCATCGCCCGAGCAAGCATCGGTGCGGCGAGCTTCGAGAACCCCTCCGGCAGGCCGCGGTTGCGCAGGGTCATGCGGGTGCGTCCGGGCTCGTGCTCGACCCAGGTGTAGGTGGTCTCCATCGGGAAGGGACCTTGCGCCGTCCGCATCACCAGACGCCGGAGCGGTTCGAGCTCGGTCACCTCGTACGTGTACGCCAGCGTGCGGCCGAGGAAGCGCGCCACGAAGTCCATCCGGGACCCGACCTGGACGGGCTGCGGTGTCAGCCACCGCACCGACACGATGTTGACGTACCACTCCGGGGCGTGGCCGGGATCGCCGACGTAGGTGGCGACGGCCTCCACCGGACGGTCGATGACCGTCTCGGTGACCACGTCGACAGCCACGTCAGGCCAGCCGGTGGAGCCAGCCGCGGGAGTCCTCGGACCGGCCGTACTGGAGGTCCAGCAGCGTCTGCCGCACCCGTGTGGTCACCTCGCCGGGTTCGCCGGAACCGGTGACGTGCTGGGCGCCCGGCTCCACCAGCCGGCCGACCGGAGTGATCACCGCAGCGGTCCCGCAGGCGAAGACCTCGGTGATCCGGCCGCTGGCCGCGCCCTCGCGCCACTCGGCGACGTCGAGCTGGCGCTCGGTGACCTCGTGACCCATGTCGCGCAGCAGCGTGATGACCGAGTCCCGGGTGATGCCCTCGAGGATCGTGCCGGTCAGCCGCGGGGTGACGACCGAGCCGTCGTCGTGCACGAAGAACAGGTTCATGCCGCCGAGCTCCTCGACCCAGCGGTGCTCGACCGCGTCGAGGAAGCAGACCTGGTCGCAGCCGTGGGCCGACGCCTCCGACTGGGCCAGCAGGCTGGAGGCGTAGTTGCCACCGCACTTGGCTGCTCCGGTGCCACCCGGGGCCGCGCGGGTGTACTCCTGCGAGAGCCAGATCGACACCGGCTTCACGCCGCCGGGGAAGTAGGCGCCGGCCGGCGACGCGATCACCATGTACGTCACCTGCGCTGCGGGCCGAACCCCCAGGAAGGCCTCCGACGCGAACATGAACGGGCGCAGGTACAGGCTGGTCTCTCCGCCCGTGGGAACCCAGTCGACATCCGTCTGGACGAGCCCCTCGAGGGACGCGAGGAAGAGGTCCTCCGGCAGCTCGGGCAGCGCGAGGCGCCGGGCCGAGCGGGCGAAGCGCGCCGCGTTCGCGGTGGGGCGGAAGGCCCACACCGACCCGTCCGCGTGCCGGTAGGCCTTCATGCCCTCGAAGATCTCCTGGGCGTAGTGCAGCACCGCGGCCGACGGGTCGAGCGTGATCGGCGCGTACTGCTCCACCCGGGCCCCGTGCCAGCCCTCGCCCTGCGTCCAGGTCGCCCGTGCCAGGTGGTCGGTGAAGAACTTGCCGAAACCGGGTGCAGCCAGGATCTCCTCGCGCCTGGCACGAGGTGCGGGCGCCGCGCTGCGGCGGACCTCGAACGTCGTGGGGCCGGCGGAGCTGGTCGAGGTGGCGCTCATGGGTCGAAACGTTAGCCCAGCCGTGCCGCGAGTGCGTCTCCCACCTCGCGCGTGCTGCGCCGACCCAGACCGGAGCGCTCGGCGAGGTCAGCGGCCACGGCGGCCTCCACCGCGGCCGCGGCGTCGGAGAGTCCGACGTGCCCCAGCAGCATGGCGACGGAGAGCACGGTGGCGGTGGGGTCTGCCAGACCCTGACCCGCGATGTCCGGGGCCGAGCCGTGCACGGGCTCGAACATGGACGGCGTCGTCCGCTCGGGGTTCACGTTGCCCGACGCGGCGAGGCCGATGCCGCCGGTGACGGCGGCTGCGAGGTCGGTGAGGATGTCGCCGAACAGGTTGTCCGTGACGATCACGTCGAAGCGAGACGGGTCGGTGACGAGGAAGATCGTCGCCGCGTCGACGTGCAGGTAGTCGGTCGACACGGTCGGGTACTCCCGGGCGACGGCGTCGACCGTGCGGCGCCAGAGGTGGCCGGCGTAGGTGAGCACGTTGTGCTTGTGGACCAGCGTGAGGTGACGCCGGGGCCGGGCAGCCGCACGGGTGAACGCGTCACGGACCACGCGCTCCACCCCGAACGCGGTGTTGACGCTGACCTCAGTCGCGACCTCGGCGGGGGTCCCCACGCGCAGTGCACCGCCGTTGCCCGTGTACGGGCCCTCCGTGCCCTCGCGGACCACCACGAAGTCGATCGTCCCGGGGTCTGCCAGCGGGCCGCTGACGCCGGGGAAGAGGCGGCTGGGGCGCAGGTTGACGTACTGGTCGAGCTCGAAGCGCAGGCGCAGCAGCAGGCCCCGCTCGAGCACCCCGCTCGGGACGTGCGGGTCACCGATGGCTCCGAGCAGGATCGCGTCGTGAGCGGCGATCTCGGCGAGCGCACCGTGGGGCAGGGTCTCGCCGGTCGCGTGCCAACGACGGGCGCCCAGGTCGAACTCGGTGGTGTGGATCTTGGTGCCCGCGAGCGCTGCCGCGACCTCGATGACCTTCAGTCCCTCGGCAACGACCTCGGGTCCGATCCCGTCGCCGGCGATGACGGCGAGCTGGATGTCCGCTGGCGCGTGCCTGTCGGACGGCGTGGAGGCGGACGACACCGTCAGTCGCCGTGCCGGTCCATCGACTCCTGCACGGCCTGGGCGAACGTCGTGGGCGGGCTCTGGTCGGACATCTCGCGCTCATCCTCCTCGCTGGGTCCTCGGACGTCCGACGATACGCGCGACGTCCGCGCGTCGGAACGCCAATCTTGCGATGTGAGATGCGCGCGAAACGGACCGGTGCGCCGCGTCGGATGCGTGGGTCAGCCGGTGCCGGAGAGGTCGGCCGCGGCGATGCGGTCCGCGCCGATCGCGCTGAGCAGGCGGTCGACCAGTGGATGCGGGACGGGGCCGTCGAGGGCGAGGACCCCGACGGCGTGACCGCCTCTCTCGTCCCGCCCGACCTGCATGGCGGCGATGTTGACGTCCGCCTCGCCCAACATCACGCCGAGCGTCCCGACCACTCCCGGACGGTCGGTGTACCGCAGCACCATCAGGTGGTCGGCGAGGCCGATCTCGAGTGCGTAGCCGTCGATCTCGACGAGCTTGGCCACCTGCTGAGGGCCGGTCAGGGTGCCGGCCACCGACAGCCTGGTGCCGTCGTCGAGCAGGGCGACGAGCCTGACCAGGTTGCGGAACCTGGGGCTGTCGGGCTCGGTGAGCAGGCGCACCTCGATGCCCCGGGCGTCGGCCACGACCGGCGCGTTGACGTAGGTCACCGGCTCGGCCACGACGTCCCTCAGCACGCCGGTCAGCGCGGCCAGCCGCAGCACCGAGACGTCGTGCGCCGTGATCTCACCGCTGACCTCGACGTCGAGCCGGACGATCGCTGCGCCGCTCAACGCGGTCAGGAGCCGGCCGAGCCGCTCGGAGAGCCCGATGCCCGGACGCACCACCTCCGCGATCGCCCCACCGGCGACGTTGACGGCGTCCGGCACGAGGTCGCCGCCCAGGGCGAGACGCACGGACCGGGCGACAGCGACCCCGGCCTTCTCCTGCGCCTCGTGGGTCGACGCTCCCAGGTGAGGTGTGGCGACGACCTGGTCGAAGCCGAACAGCGGTGAGTCCGTGCACGGTTCGGTGGCGTAGACGTCCAGCCCGGCAGCAGCGACCGTGCCGTCCGCGAGCGCCTTGGCGAGGGCGTGCTCGTCGACGATCCCACCACGGGCGGCGTTCACCAGGATCATCCCCGGCTTGGCACGCGCCAGGGCGTCGGCATCGAGAAGGCCGAGCGTCTCCGGGGTCTTCGGCAGGTGCACGGACACCACGTCGCTGCTCGCCAGCAGCTCGTCCAGGCCGACCAGGCGCACACCGAGCTGCGCCGCCCTGGCCGCGGAGACGTACGGGTCGTAGGCGAGGACGTCCATCTCGAAGGCCATCAGCCGCTGGGCGACCAGCACTCCGATGCGGCCGAGCCCCACCACCCCCAACGTCTTGCCGGCCAGCTCGACGCCGGTGAACCGCGACCGCTGCCACTGCCCCGCCTTGAGGGAGGCGCTCGCCGTGGCCACGTGCCGGGCCGCGGCGAGAACCAGCGCCACGGCGTGCTCGGCCGCCGACGTGATGTTGGCGGTCGGGGCGTTGACCACCATCACCCCGGCCTCGGTGGCGGCCTGCACGTCGACGTTGTCCAGGCCGACACCCGCACGGGCCACGACCTTCAGCCGCCGCCCGGCCCGCAGCACCTCGGCGTCGACGGTCGTGGCCGACCTGACGAGCAGGGCCGCGGCGCCGGCCACCGCCGCCAGCAGGGCCTCGCGGTCCGTGCCGTCGACCGTCCGCACGTGGACCCCTGGCCCGAGGGCCTCGACCGTCGCCGGCGACAGCTCCTCGGCGATGAGGACGACGGGCACGTCGGAGGCGTCTGCGGGTCGCTGCGCGGTCACCGCGCGAGCGTAGCGGCGCCAGGGCTGCGGGAGAGGACCTTCACGACCTGCGGGTCCACCTAGCGTGAAGGAGGCTGCTCCGCGACCGCCTTCAGCCTGGCGAGCCCCTTCTCGAAGTCGGGACCGAGCAGGGCGTCCATCGACTTCACGAGGCCCATCACCCGCGTCGCGAGCGTCTTCGTGCCGGACATCGTCCACGTCACACGTGACCCGGTGCCGTCGGGAGTGATGCTGAAGGCGGTGTCGTTACGCGCCTTCCACGGCTTCTCGAAGGCGAGGTCGATGGCCACGTGCGACGGCTCGGTGGCGTCGGTGATCTCCATCCGTCCACTACCCGCCTTCCGGTTCCCCGACCAGCGGTACACGGCCCCGGTGCCCGCCTCGGCGCCCGAGTAGGAGCGCTCGAGCCGGGGATCGACGTCCTCCCAGGGTGACCAGGCGGTCCAGCGGTGGAAGTCCGCGACCAGCTCGTAGATGCGCTGCGGAGGCGCCTCGATCGACGTCGACCGCTCGACGGTGTACGTGTCCTGTGCCATGAGCACACGCTAGCCCGGCGCGCGCTGTCCGGAGCCTGACGAGGGCCGGAGCGGCAGGCGGTGAAGCGCGACCTCGGTCAGGCGTCCCCCGGCCACGTCGGCGGTCATGTAGGTGCAGAAGGGCTGTCGCCGGCGGTCGGTCGGCGAGCCGGGGTTCAACAGCCGCAGACCCGAGGGGGTCGTCGTGTCCCAGGGGATGTGGCTGTGCCCGAAGACCAGGACGTCGACGTCGGGATACGCCTGCTGGCAACGCTTCTCGCGTCCTGACGCGGCACCCGTCTCATGCACGACGGCCAGTCTCAGCCCCTCGAGGTCGACGCGCGCCACCTCGTCCAGCCTCCGGCGCAGGCCCGGGCCGTCGTTGTTGCCGTAGCAGGCCACGAGGCGTCGGGAGCGCTCCTCGAAGACGTCGAGGGTTGCCTCGTCGACCCAGTCGCCGGCGTGCACGACGAGGTCCGCCGTCCCGATCACCTCCCACAGCTCCGCAGGCAGGTCCCGTGCCCTCGTGGGCAGGTGGGTGTCGGCGACCAGGACCAGGTGCACGGCGCGTGCCCTAGGCCTGACGTGGCACGGACGCGAACGGCGAGAGGGCGAACCACCCCGGTACCGCCCGGCGCACCCCCTCGGGGGCCGACACCTCGATGGAACCGGAGCGCAGGGCATCGGACCAGGTGAGGTCACCGCGCCACACCTGGGTCATCCTGAGCAGGCTCGCGTTCACCGTCGCGGTCACCTCGTGCCCCGGGTCGTCGTCACAGACGTCCACCTCCCCCGCCGCCACCACGAGCCACCAGTCACGGCTGGCCCGCGGTACGTCCGAGAACGTGAACCTGACGACAGTCCGGCCCGGCGGGATCGCGTCGTGGAGCACGTGCCGGTGCATGTCCCACATCAGCAGCTTCGGGTCGAGGTCCCGGTCGCCGAGGTGACCGACCCATCGCGTGCCCCACACCCCCAGCGCAGTGATGATGGGCTCGAGCTCCCGGCAGGCCGGCGTCGGCACGTACCGGATCGTGCCGTCGTCCGTCAGGCGCTCGACCAGACCGGCCCTCGAGAGCTGCTGCAACCGCTTGGTCAGCAGCGTCGGCGACATGCGGGGCAAGCCGCGACGGAGCTCGTTGAAGTGCTCCGTGCCGGTCACCAGCTCACGGACCACGAGCAGGGTCCACCGCTCGTCGAGAAGCTCCATGGCCTTGGCCACCGGGCAGAACTGCCCGTACGAGGACCCCATGGCGGCAGCGTAGGCCTCTCACCTCCCGGACAGGTACAGATCTCGTACTGGTTGTGGCACCGGGACGTTCATAGCCTCGGTGGATCGCCACGACCGGACGGTCGGGCGTCCACGCTGGAGGAGGGGCCATGAGCACGGTGACCGAGACGGCCGACGAGGACAGGGCACTGAAGGCCCGGCATCGCACGATGTGGGCCCTCGGCGACTACCCCGAGGTGGCCCAGACGGTGATCCCGACGCTGGGGTCGGTGCTGGTCGACGCCTGTGGCGTCCGGTCGGGCGAACGCGTGCTCGACGTCGCCGCCGGTTCGGGCAACGTGGCCCTCCCGGCCGCGGTCACCGGCGCGCAGGTCGTCGCCAGCGACCTGACGCCCGAGCTCTTCGACGAGGGCCGCCGGCTGGCCGGCGCCCGAGGGGTCGAGGTCGAGTGGCGCGAGGCCGACGCGGAGAACCTGCCCTTCGACGACGGCGAGTTCGACGCGGTGCTGTCGTGCGTGGGTGTGATGTTCGCCCCGCACCACCAGGCCGCCGCCGACGAGCTGGTGCGCGTGTGCAGGCCGGGGGGCACCATCGGCCTGATCAGCTGGACGCCCGGGGGCTTCCTCGGCCAGATGCTCGCGACGATGCGTCCCTACGCTCCGGCGCCGCCGCCCGGGGCGCCTCCGCCCCCGCTGTGGGGCGACGAGAGGCACGTGACGGCGCTCCTCGCCGACCGCGTCCTCGACGTCAGCACGCAGCGCCGCACGGTGAGCGTGGACGCGTTCGACCGACCGGAGGACTTCCGGGACTTCTTCAAGAGGACGTACGGGCCCACCATCGTCACGTACCGGGCCATCGCCTCCGATCCGGAACGCATCGATGCCCTCGACCGCGAGCTCGTCGACCTCGCGCTCCGCAACGACACGGGGCACGGCTCACTGGTGATGGAGTGGGAGTACCTGCTGCTGACCGCTCGCCGACGGGACTGACCGCACGACATCCTGCGGGCGACGCGGCGGCGCTCAGCCGATGGGCCGCAGGGCGGCCACATCCTCCGGGCGCCACGCCTCGAGCCAGGAGTCGAAGTCGGCCGGCGCCAGCGGCCGGCTCATCCAGTAGCCCTGGGCGTTGTCGCAGCCCAGTGCCTGCAGGCGTCGCCACGTGCTCTCGTCCTCGACGCCCTCCGCCACCACGTCGCACCCGAGGCGGTGGCCGAGGTCGACGACGGCGCCGACGATCGCGAACGGGTCCGCACCCTCGGCCCCGGGACGCAGGAAGGACCTGTCGATCTTCACCTCGGTGACGGGCAGGCGCTGCAGGTACGCCAGCGAGGAGTACCCGGTACCGAGGTCGTCGACGGAGAGCTTGAAGCCGTGCGCCCGCAGCCGGTCGAGCGCCTGGATACCGCGTTCCGGGTCGGTCATCAGGTTGGACTCGGTGATCTCCAGGGTGACCGCCGAGGTGGGCACGTCCGACTCGGCCACGGTGCGGGTGACCTCGTCGACGAAGCCGCTCTCGTGCAGGCTCCGCGGCGAGATGTTCACAGCGACCCCCATGTCACGGCCGTTGCGCCGCCACCGGGAGCAGGCCTCGAGCGCCTGCCGCAGCACGACGAACGTCAGGGGCGTGATCAGGCCGCTGTGCTCGGCCACCGGGATGAACTGGTCGGGGAAGATCGCCCCGCGCTGCGGGTGGGTCCACCGGACGAGGGCTTCCGCACCGAGGACGACCCCGTCGTGGACCCGCACCTTCGGCTGGTAGTGCGCGAGCAGCTCACCGCCACGGATCGCGGCGCGCAGGTCGGTCAGCAGGGTCAGCCGCTCCGTGCCGCCCACCTCCAGCTCCTGGCGGTACACCTCGACACCCGTGCGCCGCTCCTTCGCGGCGAACATGGCGATGTCGGCACGTCGCAGGAGGTCGACGGGTTCGTCGCCCTGTCCGCTGTGGGCCACACCCAGGCTCGCCTCGACCGTGACCTGGAGCGCGTCCAGCTCGAACGGCGCCGCGAAGGCGTTGTGGACCAGCGTGACGAAGTACCCGGTCGTCGCGTCGTCACCGCTCATCAGGAGGACCGCGTACTCGTCACCACCCAGACGGGCGACCACCGCGTCGGCCGGGGCGATCGCCCGCAGCCGGTTCGCGACGAGGCACAGCAGGAGGTCGCCCGTCGCGTGCCCGAGCGTGTCGTTGATGTCCTTGAAGCGGTCGAGGTCCAGCGACACCGTGGTGGCGGGCCCACCCTGTTCCAGGCGCGCGGCGAGGCGCTGCTCGAGGAAGCGCCGGTTCGGCGCGCCCGTCAGCTCGTCGTGAAGCGACTGGCGCAGCTGCTCGGCGGAGTTCTCACGGATGAGGTCCGCGCGCCGGGCGTTGCGCAGAGTGACGCTGAGGTGGTTGCCCAGAGCCACCAGCTCGCCGAGGTCGCTGTCACCGAAGCGCTCCACGTCGCCAAGCCGGTGCCCGACGAGAAGCGTCCCCAGCTCCTGGCCGTCACCCCGCAGCGTCATCAGCATGGCGTCGGGCACCCCGACGCCCCGCGCCGCCGTGGCGAGGCCGCGGTCGCGCTCCCCCCGCCGCACGAGCAGGCGCCCGTCCACCAACCACGGGCGGAGCGCTTCCGCGGCGCCCTCGCCGGTCGGCACGCTCAGCGTGCCGTCGTCCCGCATGCGCCAGGCCCGCCGGTCGCCGGCGAACTCCTGCGTGAGCACGAGCTCGACGAACTCGGCGTTGAGGGTGCGAACGATCCAGGCGAGCGCGCTGGTCGCGGCGGACTCGACGTCGAGCTGGCCGCCGATCTCCCCGGTGAACCTGCCGAGCCGCTCGAGGCTCTCGCTGCGGCGACGCATGCGGTTGCTCGACTGCTGCGCGAACACGAGGACGGCCACGACGACGCCGACGGTCCACAGGGCTCGCCAGTCGACGGTGGCCACGTAGACGATCACGAGAGCGGCACTGGCGTTGACGAGCGCGGCGGCAGGGTTGCTCTCCGCGAGCAGCTTGCGAAGGGCGGGTCTGCCGCCGGTGTCGACGGCGATCACGGACGAGATCAGCACCGTGCCCAGGAGGTCGACGACGACGGTCACGGCGCAGGCCCCGAGCCAGCTGCGTGGGCGCAGCTCGGTCCCGGACCCGCCGACGGCGTGCCACACCAGCAGCGCAGCGCAGACCTCCACCCAGTACCAGGTGAGGTTGAACACGAGCTTGCGCGGGCTGTGGTGGAGCCGGAACGCCATCGGGCCCAGCGGACCCAGGACCCTGACGATGACCAGAGCCACCGGCCCCAGGGCGAACAGGCCCACGACCAGGGGGATGTCGCTCAGCGTCAAGGTGTAGGTGTTGCGCCCCAACGGGATGTGGACGACGACCTTCTCCGCCAGGGCGAAGGAGGCGAGCAGGCCCACCACCACGACGACGAGCGCGGGCCCGCCGTCGACGAGCGGCTCGACGGACCAGCTCACCGCGCCGACGGCGAGCTGCAGCAGGCAGCCGAGGGCCGCCAGGAGGACCAGGAAGGTCCAGACCTGGCGCCCCCGCCCGCGCTCCGTGCTTGCGGCGTCAGCCCCGCCCCCCGCGGGCACGACGGCGACGCCACCGGTCACGGCTCGGACCACTCCGCGGAGGACCACGCCTTGCCCGACCACGCCTTGCCGGTCCACGAGTCGCCCGACCAGGCCTTGCCCGACCATGCCTTGCCCGACCAGGCCTTGCCCGACCACGCCTTGCCCGACCACGCCTTGCCCGACCACGCCTTGCCGGCCCAGGTGTCACCGGACCACGCCTTGCCGGACCAGGCCTTGCCGGCCCACGTGTCCTCGCACCAGCACCCGGAGGTCCAGTCGCTGCCGGCCCAGGTCCCGCTGTTCCAGGCCGAGTACGAGGCGCTGGCCGGCGCCCACTTCCGTGCGTTGAAGTTGCCGAGCACGTGCCGCTCTCCGCGCAGCTCGACACCGTCGTCGGCGACGTGCTGCGATCCGCGGGCCTGCTCCATGGAGCCGAGCCCGGTGGAGCGGGGCCAGTTCTGCGATCCGCGCGGTGCCGCCGCGAGGTACGCGCCGTAGACATCCAGCTCGCCCGCCCCGCGTCCCGCCTCGTCGGCGCGCGGCATCGGCTCCGCGGTGCTGCGGAGCATGGCCTTGACCTGGTCCGGACGCAGGTCCGGCCGGCTGTCGAGCAACAGCGCGACGGCCCCCGACACGACGGCTGCGGCCTGGGACGACCCGCTGCCCTTGAAGTAGCGGTCGCCGACACGCGCCGACGGGTAGGCCTCGTCGATGTAGGCACCGGGGACCCGCAGGGACACGATCGACTTGCCCGGTGCCACGAGGTCGACGCGGCGGGAGTCGTCGCCACGGCTGCTGAACTCGGGGACCACGTCGTCGTACGACCGCAGCGTGCCCTGGGTGTCGGACGCACCGACCGCCAGGACGTAGGGGTCATAGGCAGGGTTGTTGAGATGGGGGTTCTCGGTGCCGCTGTTGCCTCCGGACACCACGACGACGATGCCTGCACGCCACGCGTTCTCGACCGCGTGGGTCAGCGGGTCGACCTGGTAGTCCTGGAAGCCGTCGGTGCCGTACGAGAGGTTGATCACGCGGATCGGGTTGCGGGGGTCGTCGTTGCGGTGCGTGACGACCCAGTCCACGGCCGCGACGACCTGCGAGACGTCCACGGCCCCCTGCGTCGTGCCGACCTTGAGGCTGGTCAGCCGGGCTCCGGGCGCGATGCCCTGGAAGCGGCCGAGGCCAAGGAGGGTCGAGCGGTCGTTGCCGGCGATGATGCCTGCCATGTGCGTGCCGTGGCCGAAGGTGTCCAGGTACCTGTGCTCGGGTGACTGGCTCTCGAACGACAGGTCCGGCCCGTTGACGACGTTGCCGGAGGTCATCCCGTCGACCGGTGCCACGCCGGTGTCGATGAGGGCGACCCCCACGCCGGACCCGTTGTAACCGCGGGCGTAGAGACGGTCGGCACCGATCACCGACGCCACGTGGCCCATCTCGGTCTCACCGTCCTCGACGATCCACCCGGTGGGGCCGAGCAGGCTCCCGACGGTGCCCGTCAGCGTGCCGACGACGCCTCCGGCGGTGCCGACGAGGCCGTCGAGCAGCCCCGCCTGCGCGGGCGAGGTCGGTCCGACGGCTGCCAGCACCAGTGCCGCGGCGACGGACAGCGATGCGGCGCGTGCGGCCCCTGGACGTCGTGACATGTGCGCTCCCCTGTGGCCAGGCGGTTCGTGATGACCCGCGGTCCCCGATGCTGCGATGCCTGTTCATCGACAGCCGGGCACGTCCGGTTGAACGCTGCGGAGCCGGTTCCACCGGATGGAGCACCCGGGGCGGCGCCCGGCTGGTCCGGGTGGGCTGGGCACGCCTGCCCCGCGCACGCAGAGAGACGGTCCGGCCCCCCTGGTGGGGGGGCCGGACCGTCATCGTGCGGCGGTCGCCGGGCCGGTCAGCGACCCGCGGTGCCCTCGGTGTAGTCGCCGTCGGCGGATCGGACCCAGGCCATCAGCTTGCGCAGCTCGCGTCCGGTGGCCTCGATCGGGTGGGCCTCGCCCGCGGCGCGAAGGCGCTTGAAGTCCGGGGCCCCGGCGTCCTGGTCGTCGATGAAGCCCTGCGCCCAGGAGCCGTCCTGGATCGCCCCGAGGACCTCCTGCATGCGCTGCTTGACGGACGGGTCGATCACCTTCGGTCCCGACGTGTAGTCGCCGTACTCCGCGGTGTCGGAGACGCTCCAGCGCTGCTTGGCGATGCCGCCCTCGTACATCAGGTCGACGATCAGCTTGAGCTCGTGCAGGCACTCGAAGTAGGCGACCTCCGGCTGGTAGCCGGCCTCGGTGAGGGTCTCGAAGCCGTACTGGACGAGCTTGCTGACACCTCCGCAGAGCACGGCCTGCTCGCCGAACAGGTCGGTCTCGGTCTCCTCCGTGAAGGTCGTCCTGATCCCGCCCGCCCGGAGCCCGCCGATCGCCTTGGCGTACGACAGCGCTAGGTCCCAGGCGTTTCCGGTCGCGTCGTTCTCGACGGCGACGAGGACGGGCACCCCGCGGCCGTCGACGTACTCGCGGCGCACGAGGTGACCGGGTCCCTTCGGAGCCACCATCGCGACGTCGACACCGGCGGGCGGCGTGATGTAGCCGAAGCGGATGTTGAAGCCGTGGCCGAAGAAGATCGCGTCGCCGTCGACGAGGTTGGGCTCGACCGCATCGCGGTACAGGTGACGCTGCACGTGGTCGGGCGCGAGGATCATCACGAGGTCGGCCTCCTCGCAGGCCTCGTACGGCGTGACGACCCGCAGGCCCTCGGCCTCGGCCTTGGCGCGGGACTTCGAGCCCTCCGGCAGGCCGACGCGCACGTCGACCCCGGAGTCGCGGAGGCTCAGCGCGTGGGCGTGGCCCTGGCTGCCGTAGCCGAGCACGGCCACGTTGCGCTGCTGCACCACCGACAGGTCGGCGTCATCGTCGTAGAACATCTCAGCCACGGGGCTTCTCCTCGGTCAGGCGGTGGGCGATCGGGTTGCTGGATAACGGGGTTCAGCGGTTGGAGCGGTCGGTCATCGAGCGGGATCCGCGACCGAGGGCGACGAGGCCGGACTGCACCAGCTCGCGGATGCCATACGGCTCGAGCACCTTCAGGAGCGCGGAGATCTTGTCGGCGTGGCCGGTCGCCTCGATGGTCAGCGCGTCCGGTGCCACGTCGACGACCTTGGCCCTGAACAGCTCCACCACCTCGAGCACCTGGGAGCGGGTGGCTCCCTCGGCGCGCACCTTGACGAGGATCAGCTCGCGCTGGACGGAGGCGAACGGCTCGAGCTCGGCGACCTTGAGCACGTTGACCAGCTTGTTCAGCTGCTTGGTCACCTGCTCGAGCGGGAGGTCCTCGACGTCGACGACCACGGTGATGCGCGAGACCTCCGTGTGCTCGGTCGGGCCGACGGCGAGCGAGTGGATGTTGAACCCGCGTCGCGCGAACAGGCCTGCGGCGCGCGTCAGCACGCCAGGTCGGTTCTCCACGAGCACCGACAGGGTGTGCCGGGTCACTGCTCCTCCTCGCGGTCCCACACGGGGGTCATGCCCCGCGCCGTCTGGATGGCGTCGTTGCTCACGCCGGACGGCACCATCGGCCACACCATGGCATCGCGGTGCACCACGAAGTCGACCACCACGGGTCGGTCCGTGACGGCCATGGCCGCCTCGATCGTCGCGTCGAGGTCCTCGACGCGGTCGCATCGCAGGCCGACGCACCCGTAGGCCTCGGCGAGCTTGACGAAGTCGGGGATGCGGCGCGCCTGCTCGACCGCACCGCCCGTGTGCAGGTCGGTGTGGGAGTAACGGCCCTCGTAGAACAGGGTCTGCCACTGCCGCACCATCCCGAGGCTCGAGTTGTTGATCACCGCGACCTTGATCGGGATGTCGTTCAACGCGCAGGTGGCCAGCTCCTGGTTCGTCATCTGGAAGCAGCCGTCGCCGTCAACGGCCCACACCACCCGGTCCGGTGCGCCGACCTTGGCGCCCATCGCCGCCGGGACCGCGAAACCCATCGTCCCGAGGCCGCCGGAGTTGATCCAGCTGGCGGGACGCTCGTACCGGATGAACTGGGCCGCCCACATCTGGTGCTGGCCCACGCCGGCGGCGTAGATGGCCTCCGGGCCGGCCACCTGGCCGAGCCGCTCGATCACCTGCTGCGGCGACAGCGAGCCGTCGTCCGGGGCGGTGTAGCCGAGGGGGTAGGTCTCACGCAGTCCGTCGAGATGCTTCCACCAGACTTGGAGGTCGGCGCGGTTGCCCCCCTCGTGCTCGGCTCGGACCGCCGCGACGAGCTCGGTGATGACCTGCTTGGCGTCACCGACGATGGGCACGTCGGCCGTGCGGTTCTTGGAGATCTCCGCCGGGTCGATGTCGGCGTGCACCACGGTGGCATGTGGGGCGAACGACGAGAGCTGCCCGGTGACGCGGTCGTCGAAACGCGCACCCAGAGAGACGATCAGGTCGGCCTTCTGCAGGGCGGTGACCGCCGCGACCGTGCCGTGCATCCCCGGCATGCCGAGGTGGGCAGGGTGGGAGTCGGGGAGCGCGCCCCGCGCCATCAGGGTCGTCACGACCGGCGCACCCGACGCGTCGACGAGCTCACGGAGGACCTCGCTGGCGCCCGCCTTGATCACGCCGCCACCGACGTACAGCACCGGCCGGGCGGCCGACGTCAGCAGCCGCGCGGCCTCGCGCACCTGCTTGCCGTGCGGGCGCGTGACCGGGTGGTACCCGGGGAGGTCGATGCGGGTGGGCCACGCGAACGTCGTCATGGCCTGCAGCGCGTCCTTCGCGATGTCGACGAGCACGGGCCCGGGACGGCCGGTGCCGGCGATGTGGAAGGCCTCGGCGATGACGCGCGGGATCTCGGCGGGGTCGGTGACGAGGTAGTTGTGCTTGGTGATCGGGATCGTGATCCCGGAGATGTCCGCCTCCTGGAACGCGTCCGTGCCGATCGAGGCGCTCGCCACCTGGCCGGTGATCGCCACGATCGGCACCGAGTCCATGTAGGCGTCGGCGATCGGCGTCACGAGGTTCGTGGCACCCGGACCGGACGTCGCCATGCAGACGCCGACGCGTCCGGTCGCCTGGGCGTACCCCTGCGCGGCGTGGCCGGCCCCCTGCTCGTGGCGCACGAGGATGTGCCGGACCTTCGTGCTGTCGAGCAGCGGGTCGTAGGCGGGCAGGATCGCGCCGCCCGGGATGCCGAAGACCACCTCGACGCCGGCCATCTCGAGGGAGCGGACGAGGCTCTGGGCACCGGTCATCGAGGCGGGTCGCCCCGGTGGGCGGGGCACTGCCTGCGCTGCGGTGGCCATCGGCGTCTCCAGGTGGTTCACGGTCGGTGCGGGGGTGGTGGACGGTGCGGGTCTGACATGAAGAAACCCCTCCGGCCGGACGGCTCGTGAGGGGTTGGCGCGCGGACGGTCCCTGCAGGACAGGGCGTCAGGCGCGCCACCAGGGTACGAGGAGGGTCCGCATGACGCCACGCTCCACCCGAGCCACGCGGAGTGTCAACCGGGGGGTGAAGCCGTCTCGTCATGCGGACGCGCTGCCCACTGTGTGGACGTTTCGGGTCGCATCGAGCACGAAGGCCGCGCACGTCAGTCGCACACGGCCCCGCCGGAGGCGGACCCGACCAGCTTGGCGTACTTCGCCAGGACACCGCGGGTGTAGCGCGGCTCGGGGGTGACCAGGGACTGACGCCGCAGGTCCAGCTCGGAGTCGTCCACCAGGAGGTCGAGGGTGCGCGCACCGACGTCGAGCCGGATGCGGTCACCGTCCCGCACGAGGGCGATGGGTCCACCGTCGACGGCCTCCGGGGCGACGTGCCCGACGCACAGCCCCGTGGTGCCGCCGGAGAACCGGCCATCGGTCAGCAGGAGCACGTCCTTGCCCAGGCCGGCGCCCTTGATCGCCCCCGTGATCGCGAGCATCTCGCGCATCCCCGGGCCACCCTTCGGACCCTCGTACCGGATCACCACGACGTCCCCGCCGGTGATCGTCCCGTCCTCGAGGGCGTCCATCGCCGGCCGCTCCCGGTCGAACACCCGAGCGGTCCCGGTGAAGACGTCGGAGTCGAAGCCCGCCGACTTCACCACGGCCCCCTCCGGCGCCAGGGACCCGCGCAGCACCGTGATGCCGCCGGTGCGGTGGATCGGGGCGTCCATCGCCCGCAGCACCTGGCCGTCGAGGTCGGGGGGTGCGATGTCGGCGAGGTTCTCCGCCATCGTGCGACCGGTCACCGTCATCACGTCGCCGTGCATCAGGCCGGCGTCGAGCAGCGCGCGCATCACCACGGGCACGCCGCCGATGCGGTCCACGTCCGTCATCACGTGACGCCCGAAGGGCTTCACGTCGGCCAGGTGCGGGACCTTGGCGCCGATGCGCGCGAAGTCGTCGAGGGAGAGCTCCACCTCCGCCTCGTGCGCGATCGCCAGCAGGTGGAGCACGGCGTTGGTCGACCCGCCGAAGGCCATCACCACCGCGATGGCGTTCTCGAACGCCTCTCGGGTCATGATCTGACGGGCGGTCACACCCTTGGCGAGCAGGTTGACGACAGCCTCGCCGCTGCGCCGCGCGAAGCCGTCGCGACGGCGGTCCGTGGCAGGCGGCGCGGCGCTCCCCGGCAGCGACATCCCCAGTGCCTCAGCGGCGCTCGCCATCGTGTTGGCCGTGTACATGCCGCCGCAGGCGCCCTCGCCGGGGCAGATCGCCCGCTCGATCGCGTCGACGTCCTCACGGCTCATCAGCCCCCGCGCGCAGGCCCCGACCGCCTCGAAGGCGTCGATGATGGTCACCTCGCGCTCCGAGCCGTCGGACAGCTTCGCCACGCCGGGCAGGATCGAGCCGGCGTAGAGGAAGACGCTCGCCAGGTCGAGGCGCGCCGCAGCCATCAGCATGCCGGGCAGGGACTTGTCGCACCCCGCGAGCAGCACCGAGCCGTCGAGACGCTCTGCCTGCATGACGGTCTCGACGCTGTCCGCGATCACCTCGCGGGAGACCAGCGAGAAGTGCATCCCTTCATGGCCCATCGAGATGCCGTCGGAGACCGAGATCGTCCCGAACTCCAGCGGATAGCCGTGGGCGGCGTGCACACCGTCCTTGGCGGCCTTGGCGAGGCGGTCGAGCGAGAGGTTGCAGGGCGTGATTTCGTTCCACGACGAGGCGACGCCGATCTGCGGCTTCTGCCAGTCGTCGTCGCCCATGCCGACAGCGCGCAGCATGCCACGGGAGGCGGCCTTCTCCATCCCGTCGGTGACGTCGCGGCTGCGGGGCTTGAGATCCGGGGAGCGCGCGTCGGTGGCCATGGCCGCGAGTCTAGGACGCGCCCTGCGGACCCGGCCGTGCGGTGCTCGGCACCTCAGGCGAAGCGGGCGACGCGGGCGACGCGGCGCGCACGACGTGCCGTACCGGCCGGCCGGCCAGCAGGCACCTGACCTGCTCGTGCACGAGCGAGCGCAGGCGCGGCACCATCGCGTCGGTGGCACCCCCGACGTGCGGCGTCATCACCAGACCCGGCGCGTCCCAGAGCGGGTGGTCCTGCGGCAGGGGTTCGGGGTCGACCACGTCGACCGCCGCCCGGAGGCGGCCGGCCATCAGCTCGGCCAGCAGCGCGTCGGTCACGACGACGGGCCCGCGAGCGACGTTGACCAGCAGCGACCCGTCGGGCATGGCCGCGAGGGTCTGCGCGTCGAACAGGCCCCGCGTCGCCTCGGTCAGGGGACAGGCCAGCACGACCACGTCGTGGACCGGCAGCAGTCCGAGCAGCTCGTCGACACCGTGCACCGCCCCGAAGCGGTCGCTCAGGTCGTCGAGCCTCGCCGTCGACGCGACCCTCGTCACGGAGACCTCGAAGGGCTCGAGCCGCCGCGTCACGGCCGTCCCCACTCCCCCCGCACCGACCACGAGGACGCGGCGGTCGGCCAGCGAAGACCTCACCCGCGGATCCCAGGTGCGCGTGGTCACGTCGCGTGCGGCCGCGTCGATGCCGCGCTGGGAGGCGAGCACGAGGCCGACCGCGAGCTCGGCGGTGCTCGCGTCGTGCACCCCGGAGGCGTTCGCGAGCGCCACGCGGGCGGGCAGCCTCTCCGCGATGCCCTCGTACCCTGCGGTCATCGTCTGCACCACCTGCACGGCCGGCAGGTCTGCCACGGACTCGAGGACCATGTCCGGGCGCTGGTACGGCAGCACCACCATCCCCACCCGCGCGACGTCGTCATCCGGCAGGTCAGCGGGGCCGGACAGGTCCCAGACGCGCGCCTTCACACCGTCTGGCCACGGCCCCAGGCGTTCGAGCCACTGCTGGTCCGGCACGGTGACCACGAGCGGCCCGGGCGCGGACGGGCTCGGCTGGGCGGGCGGCATCCCGACATCGTGCCGCAGACTGGACCGATGACGAGTCCGGGGGGTCGCCCCGCGCTACGGGGCGTGGCCGCGCTGGCCGCCGCCGCGGTCGTGGGGTTGGGCGCCTCCTGCAGCGCCGGACCGCCGAGCGGGGTGACACCGGAGCAGTCCCCCGTGACGGCAGCTACCTCCACGCCGGCGACGGCGCCGACCCCCGCCGCGAGCGTCACCACGCGTCCGGCCCCCACCGGCGTGCCGTCCGGAGTCGAGGCCGTGACCACGGGGCTCCCCCTTCCGTGGAGCGTCATCGACGCCCCCGGTGGCGGGTGGCTGGTCTCGCTGCGGGACGAGGCGAGGGTGCTGCACGTCTCCGAGTCCGGGCGGGTCACCCCGGTCCCGGCCCCCGGACCGGCAGGCACGGTGCCGGGCGTCGTCCCCGGCGGCGAGGGCGGCCTCCTGGGGCTGGCGTTGCGGGAGGACCAGCTCTACGCGTACACGACCACGAGGGTCGACGGGCGCACCGAGAACGCCGTCGTGCGAATGGCTCTCGCGGGCGACACCCGCACTGGGCTCGCCCTCGGCACCCCCGACCCGGTGCTGGGGGGAATCCCCGGTGCAGCCACCCACAACGGCGGACGGATCGCGTTCGGGCCGGACGGCATGCTGTACGTGACGACCGGGGATGCGCGGGACACCGCCGCGAGCCAGGACCCGGGCAGCCTCGGCGGCAAGATCCTGCGGGTGACGCCGGACGGAGACCCTGCACCCGGCAACCCCGACGCGGCGTCGCCGGTGTGGACGCTCGGTCACCGCAACGTCCAGGGGATCGGCTGGGACTCGCGGGGCCGCATGTTCGCCAGCGAGTTCGGGCAGAACCGCATGGACGAGCTCAACCTCATCGAGCCGGGGAACAACTACGGGTGGCCGATGGTCGAGGGGGTCGGGGGGAGAGAGGGTCTGACCGACCCGCTCGTCACGTGGGCGACCAGCGAGGCCTCACCGTCGGGACTGGCCGTGACCGGTGACGCGGTCTACCTCGCGGCCCTGCGCGGGCAGCGTCTGTGGCGGGTTCCGCTGGCCCCGCCCGGAGGCGGAGAGGTGGTGGGGACGCCCGAGCCGCTCTTCGTCGGCGAGTTCGGTCGGCTGCGGGACGTTCTCGTCCAGGAGGGCTCGCTGCTCGTGCTGTCGAACAACACCTCAGGGCCGACCGACGGCTCGGGCGCGGACCAGCTGCTGCGGGTCAGCCTGCGTTGAGCGGACCGGCGACACCGGACCGGACAGCCGGTCCATCAGCCCGGGCAGCTCGACCGGCGGGACGGCCTTGGCGTACAGCCAGCCCTGCCCGAACCCCCCACCGAGCTCGCGGGCGACGGCCTCGAGCTCGGGGGTCTCGATCCCCTCGACCACCGTGTCGAGACCGAGCGCGGACGCCAGGTCGGTCACGCTCCGCACGATGGCTCGGGTCCTGGGGTCGTGGAGGTCGGTGGTCAGCGACCGGTCGATCTTGAGGATGCGGACGGGAAGCCTGGCGAGGTAGGCCAGTGACGAGTAGCCCGTCCCGAAGTCGTCCAGCGCGATCGGTGACCCGGCGTCCGCCAGCGCGAAGATGTTCTCGGCGGCCGGCCCGTCCCCGCTCATGAACACGGACTCGGTCACCTCGACGATCACCCGCTCGGTCGGGATCGCGAGCCCATCGAGGAGCTCCGCGAACCGGCAGGCGAAGTCGGGGGCCCGCAGCTGCAGCGTCGAGATGTTGACGCCGATGCTCATCGACCGGTCGCGCGCGCCTGTGCTGACGTAGCCGGACAGGGCCCTCCGGAGGATCTGCCATCCCAGCTCGTCGATGAGGCCACAGCTCTCGGCGACGTCGACGAACTCCTGGGGCGGCACGGCGCCGAGCTCGTCGTCCGTCCACCGCGCCAGCGCCTCCATGCCGACCATGCGCCCGGTCATCAGGTCGAGCACGGGCTGGAAGTGGGTGTCGACGCCACCACGTGAGACCTGCTCGCGGAGGCGGCGTTCCACCGCCGCCCTGCGCTCTGCGCGCGCGGCCAGCGGCGTCGTGAAGACCACCACGTGACCACGGCCAAGCTCCTTGGCGGCCTGCAACGCCTGCGCCGACCGGATGACGACGTCCGGCGGCGCGATCGGATGCCCCCACGCCCCCGTGGCGTGGGCGACACCCACGCTGGCGGACAGCGCGACAGGAGCGAGCCCGCGCACGGACGAGGCGGCCGAGCGGACGAGCACCGCGAGCGTGTCGGCCAGCGCCTCGGCCTGGTCGGGGGCGGCCTGGTACAGCACGGCGAGCTCGTCACCGGAGAGCCGGTACGCCGTCGCACCCCACGAGTCGCACCGGTCGGCGACCTGTCG
This sequence comes from uncultured Actinomycetota bacterium, assembly GCA_963843835.1. Lineage (GTDB taxonomy): Bacteria > Actinomycetota > Actinomycetes > Actinomycetales > CAWJMD01 > CAWJMD01. Next base: position 1,156,167 of record CAWJMD010000001.1, on the reverse strand, counting down.
TCCGACCTCCTGCAGGAGGCGGTCGCCGACCGCGTTGCCGAGCCGGCCGTTGATGTCCTTGAACCCGTCGAGGCCGATCGTGATCACGCTGAGCCGGGCCGGGCACCCGTCGTCGGACGGGTCGCCGTCCTGGGAGGACAGCACGGCGAGGCGCTCGGTGAGGGAGCGGCGGTTGTGCAGCTCCGTCAGCGGGTCGACCAGCGCGAGGCGGCTGAGCCGTTCCAGCAGCAGGCCCGACTGACGGGCCCGGACGATCTCCCGGCCGAGGAACGCCGCCAGCATCACGAGGTACATCCCGACGGTCACCGGGTCCATCGGGCCCAGTCGTGGCTGGGACACGAGCATCACGGCCAGCAGGCTCAAGAGGACCACTGCGTGGGCGACCAGGCGACGACGGTCCGCGCGGCCCAGGTCACGGTCGCTCATCGGCGTCGGTCTGGCCGGGACCGACACCGCGCCGAGAGCGATCAGCGGCCAGGCGAGGCAGGCGATCGCCGCGCTCGTCCAGGGCCAGGTCTCCAGGCGCGCGACCTGGTACATCGTCACCAGGTCGGCGGCGACGAACAGGGTCGTCCCTCCGAAGACGAGCAGCAGAGCCGCACCGGCCTCCCGCACCGCCGCGACGAAGAGGGCGGCGACGATCGAGACCTCGGCGCCGACCAGCACGAGGCCCGTCACGCCGTCCAGGGCACCGAGGTCGTAGACCGCATCGAAGGCCTGCCGCCAGAGGAGGGCGAGCGCGGCCGCAGCCAGCATGGTCGCCTCGAACGCCAGGCGGGAGCCCTGCATCGGCTCCACCCGGCGGCCCGGCATCGCCACCAGACCCACCACGGCGAACGGGGCCGCCAGACCCGAGACGGCGTCACCGAGGGCCGGGAAGCTCGCCGTGCCCGTGGCCACCTCCCACGCCAGGATGAGCTGGCCGGCACCCCAGACCACGCCGGCGATCGCGAACATCACCCGGAACGCCGTCACCCGCCCGTCCCGACGGCACAGGGAGGCCAGGGCGACGGCGCCGCCCACCGCGGCCAGCCCGGACAGGAGCTGGCCGGCCGGCAGGGCACCGGGATGCCCGCTGAGACCCAGGACGACGACGACGAGAGAGCTGACGGCCCCGACGCCGAGCACCCAGGGTCCGCTCCGCACGAGCGGGCTGTGCCCGCGCGAGGGCCGCGGACGCCCAGAGGGCACGGCGGAGTGAGTCGTCACGGGTGAGTCTCGGCGTCCCCCGCGCCCCCCTTGAGGCGAACCCTCAGCCGGAGAGCTTCTCCATGATCAGCTCGCGGGCCCGCGCAGCGTCCGCCTGGCCCCGCATCTCCTTCATCACGGCGCCGATCAGGGCTCCGGCGGCGGAGTGCTTGCCCTCGCGCACCTTGGCGGCGATGTCGGGTTGGGCGGCGATCGCCCGGTCGACGGCCTCGCCGAGCGCGCCGTCGTCGCTGACGACCTCGAGCCCGCGCGCGGCGGCGACCTCCCCGGGGGGGCCCTCCCCCGCCATCACCCCGTCGAGCACCTGGCGGGCGAGCGAGTCGTTGAGCCTGCCGTCCGCCACGAGGCCGGCGAGCTCCGCCACCTGAGCCGGGCTGATGGGCAACGAGTCGAGGTCCACGCCAGAGGCGTTGGCGCGTCGGGCGATGTCTCCCATCCACCACTTGCGGGCCGCAGCCGGTGACGCCCCGGCGGCGACCGTGGCCTCGATCAGGTCCCCGGCCCCGGCGTTGACCACGTCGCGCAGCTCCAGCTCGCTCAGCCCCCACTCGGACTGCCAGCGGGCGCGCCGCACCGTCGGTGTCTCCGGGAGGGTCTGGCGCAGGCGCTCCACCCACTCCTGCTCGCAGACGACCGGCACCAGGTCGGGCTCGGGGAAGTACCGGTAGTCCTCGGCCTGCTCCTTGGATCGTCCCGAGGTGGAGACCCCCGTGTCCTCGTGCCAGTGTCGGGTCTCCTGGACGACGCGCTGGCCCGCATCGAGACGCGCTGCGTGCCGGGTCATCTCGTAGCGGACGGCACGTTCGACGCTGCGCAGTGAGTTCACGTTCTTCGTCTCGCTGCGCGTGCCGAGCGGCACCGCCTTCTGGGCGGGTGACGTGGGGTCGTCGCCCACCTTGGAGCGCAGGGAGACGTTGGCGTCGCAACGCAGTGAGCCCTGCTCCATCCGCACGTCCGAGACCCCGAGCCCCCGGAGGATGTCGCGCAGGGCGCTCACGAAGGCGCGCGCGACCTCGGGCGCACGGTCCCCGTCCCCTCGATGGGCTTGGTGACGATCTCGATCAGCGGGATGCCGGCCCGGTTGTAGTCGACCAACGAGTAGTCGGCGCCGTGGATGCGGCCCGTGGCCCCGCCCACGTGCAGCGACTTGCCGGTGTCCTCCTCCATGTGGGCGCGCTCGATCGGCACGCGGAAGGTGAAGGCCTCCCCGGCGTCGGACGCGGGCACGTCCACGTCCAGCCACCCGTCGACGGCGATCGGCTCGTCGTACTGGCTGGTCTGGAAGTTCTTCGGCATGTCCGGGTAGAAGTAGTTCTTGCGGGCGAACCGGCAGGTCGGCGCGATCGAGCAGTTCATCGAGAGCCCGATGCGGACGGCCGACTCGACGGCCGTCCGGTTCACGACCGGGAGGGCGCCGGGCAGCGCCAGGCACACCGGGCAGACCTGCGTGTTGGGCGGGGCCCCGAACTCCGTCGCGCACCCGCAGAACATCTTGGAGGCCGTGCTCAGCTCGACGTGCACCTCGAGGCCGAGAACGGGGTCGTAGCGGGCGACGACCTCGTCGTACTCCACGACGGGCTCGGGGCCTGCGGCGCGCTCGCCACCGGGGACCGTGCTGGTCTGCCTCATGCCGACACCTCCAGGTCGGGGGCCTTCGCCAGCAGCGGCCCACCCCACCGCTGGGCGAGCAGTGCCTCCGCGGCCGCACCCACGCGGTAGAGCCGCGCGTCGTACCGGGCGGGCGCCAGAACCTGCAGGCCGGCGGGGAGGCCGTCCTCGTCCGCCAGACCGCTGGGCACGCTGAGCCCCGGCACGCCGGCCAGGTTCGCGGGAATGGTCGCCACGTCGTTGAGGTACATGGCCATCGGGTCGTCCAGCTTGTCGCCGAACCGGAAGGCCGTGGTCGGGGCGGTCGGCGACACGAGCACGTCGGCGCGGGAGAAGGCCGCGTCGAAGTCACGCTGCACCAACGTCCTCACCTTCTGGGCGCTGCCGTAGTAGGCGTCGTAGTAGCCCGACGACAGCGCGTACGTGCCGAGGATAATCCGCCGCTTCACCTCGTCGCCGAACCCGGCCGCGCGGGTCGCCGACATCACGCGCTCGGCGGTGACGTCACCCTCGGTGGGCGTGACGCGCAGGCCGTACCTCATCGCGTCGAACTTGGCGAGGTTCGAGCTCGCCTCGCTGGGCAGGATCAGGTAGTAGGCGGCCAGGGCGTGCTCGAAGTTGGGGCACGAGACCTCGACGATCTCCGCCCCGGCACCCGCCAACAGCTCGAGCACCTCCGCGAACCGGGCGCGCACACCGGCCTGGTAGCCGTCACCGTCGAGCTCGCGGACCACGCCGACGCGCACACCTCGCAGGTCCGCGTCCGCGCCCTCACGCGCCGCGGCCACCAGCGACGCGAGGTCGCCGTCGACGAGGGGCTCGGGCAGGCTCGTGGAGTCCATCGGGTCATGTCCACCGATGACCTCGTGGAGAAGTGCGGCGTCCAGCACGGTGCGGGAGCACGGACCCGCCTGGTCGAGGCTGGAGGCCAGCGCGACCAGCCCGTACCGGGAGACGCCGCCGTAGGTCGGCTTGACGCCGACCGTGCCGGTGACGGCCGCCGGCTGCCGGATCGAGCCGCCGGTGTCGGTGCCCACCGCGATCGGCGTCTCGAAGGCGGCCACGGCTGCTGCCGACCCCCCTCCCGAGCCACCGGGGATGCGACCCAGGTCCCACGGGTTGCGCGTCGGGCCGTACGCCGAGAACTCGGTCGACGAGCCCATCGCGAACTCGTCCATGTTCGTCTTGCCCAGGATGACCAGCCCGGCGTCGCGCAGCCTGGTCACGAGGGTGGCGTCGTAGGGCGGCACCCATCCCTCGAGGATGCGCGAACCGCAGGTGGTGGGCATGCCCCGCGTGGCCACCACGTCCTTCACCGCGACCGGCACGCCGGCCAGCGGGCCGAGCCTCTCTCCGGCGGCGCGGCGCGCGTCGACGGCGCGCGCCGCCTCGAGGGCCGACTCCCTCGCCACGTGCAGGAAGGCGTGGACGCCGGCGGGACCCTCGTCCACCGCGGCGATCCGGTCCAGGTGCTCGGTGGTGACCTGCTCGCTCGTGGTCGCGCCCGAGGCGATCGCGGCGGCGAGCTCGGCAGCGGTGCGGTGCACGCTGCCCGGGTCGGTGAGAGCCGTACGGGGGGCGTCCATCGGGCCGTTCACTCCTCGTCCAGGATCCGCGGGACCCGGAAGCGGTCCTGCTCGCTCGCCGGGGCCCCGGACAGCGCCGCCGCGGCCCCGAGGGACGGGCGCACCTCGTCGTCACGGAACACGTTGGTCAGTGGCAGCGGATGGGAGGTGGCGGGCACATCGGGCCCGGCGGCCTGCTCGACCTTGGCGACGGCATCGAGGATGCCGTCGAGCTGTCCGGCGAGGCGGATCAGCTCGTCGTCGGTGAGGTCGATCCGGGCCAGTCTGGCCAGGTGCGCGACCTGGTCGGCGGAGATGGCTGACATGGCGGCGAGTCTAGGGTGCCGCCGCCGAGTGTCAGCCCCCGGTGCGGCGGGGCAGCGGAACGCCCTCGGCGTGCTCGTCCAGCTCGCGCCGGGCCGCCATCAGCGACGCCCCTGGGGCCTCCTCGACGTCCGTACCCGCAGCCGCGTCCGGGTGCGCGCGTGCGGTCTTCGCCGTCCGCAGCCCGGACTGCCAGGACGGTACGACCTCGCCGTCGACGGACAGCTCGGCGTCGGCGACCGCGCGGGACCAGGACACGACGTCGTCGCCACCCATCGGGCGCGCCACCTGCCAGCCCTGCGCCTGGTCGCACCCGAGGTCGGCGAGGCGGTTCAGCACCGGCATGGTCTCGACCCCCTCGGCGACGACTGTCAGGCCGAGCGCGTGGGCGAGCTCGGTCACCTTGGCGACGATGGCCAGGTCCATCTCCGAGTCGAGCGCGTGGCTGACGAAGGAGCGGTCGAGCTTGACCTCCGTCACCGGCAGCTCTCGGAGCATCATCAGCGATGACCAGCCGGTGCCGAAGTCGTCCATGGACAGGCCGACACCGAGCTTGTGCAGGCGGACCATGCTGTTGCGCGCCTGCGCGAGGTCGGAGGCGAGAACGCGTTCGGTCACCTCGAGCGTGAGGTGCTTCGCCGGCACCTCGTACTTGCGCAGCATGGTCGAGAGCCTGTCGGCGAACTCGGGCTGCAGCAGGTCGCGCAGGCTGACGTTGACCGCGACGGGCACCTCGAGCCCGCCGGTGCGCCACTCGTGGGCCTGCTGGAGGGCGAGGTCGAGCACGCGCTCGGTGAGGCGTGGCATCAGTCCCGAGTGCTCGGCCGCCGGGATGAACTCGTCGGGTGAGACCAGGACCCCGCTGGGGTGCCGCCACCGGACGAGTGCCTCCACGCCGACCAGGGCCCGCGTGGACAGGTCGACCTTGGGCTGGAAGTCGAGGTAGAGCTCGTCGTCGTCGAGCGCACGTCGCAGCGAGCCCAGGATGCCGAGACGCGAGATGGAGGCGGACCCGGCCGACGGGTCGAACAGCGCGGTGCCCCTGCTCTCACGCTTCGCCGAGTACATCGCCACGTCGGCGCGCGAGAAGAGCACCTCCAGGTCGTCCCCGTGGTCTGGCGCCAGGGCGACGCCGATGCTGGCGTCGATGTCGACCAGCTGGCCGCTCTCGTGCAGGTGGGGCTCGCGCAGCGCGGCCCCTACCTGCTCACCCAGGGCCAGCGCGTGCTCCGGGCCGGACACCGAGTGCAGGAACGCGAACTCGTCGCCCCCCAGCCGCGCGACCACGTAGGCGTCGGGCAGGGCGTTGGACAGGCGATCGGCCACGTCCTGCAGCACGCGGTCCCCCGTGGGGTGGCCCAGAACGTCGTTGACCTCCTTGAACCGGTCGAGGTCGAGCAGGAACAGCGCCAGCATCGTCCCGGAGCGACGGTCGCCGGCCAGCTGGCCGACCAGGCGGGTCGTCGTCTCGTTGAAGCGGCTGCGGTTCGCGAGACCGGTGAGGTCGTCGTGGGTGGCCGCCCAGGCGCTGCTGCGGGCGCCGGCGGCGCTGATGTGGATGGCGGCGACCGGGATGACGGCGAGCGGCGTCAGCAGCGGCGCGTTCACCATCACGACGGCCACCAGGGGCCCGAGGAGCAGCTGCGAGCCGTTGACGGCCACCTCGAACCCGAGGGTGCCGACGAACTCGCTGTGCAGTCCGTCGCCGGTGAGCGCCCCCAGCGCCATGCTGACGAGGAGCTCGTTCACCAGGAAGAAGGCGAGCGCTGCGAGCAGGCACGCGAGCAGCTCGACGGCGCCGGACGGGGCCCACGGGTCCGCGAGCGACGACTGGATGCCGAACACGGCGAGCACGGCGTCCGCCGCGAGCACCGACAGGGCGTACTGGCCGGCGTTGAAGGCCACTCGATGCGGCGCCTGCCGCGAGACGACCCCCGAAAAGACCGTGGCGCCCGCGTAGAGCAGCACGGCCGGCACCGCGTCGACCGTCAACAGGGCGGCGAAGGCGAACGGCGTCGACCAGGCGACGCCGGTCGGGTCCTTGGCGCGGCTGCCCAGAACCGGCAGCAGCTCGCCGCTGACGACGAGCAGCACAGCCAGGCCGACGAAGATCATCGTGTCGCCCGAGATGGTGGACAGGCTCGACAGGGGCTCTGCCCACGCGTGCAGACCCAGGAGGGCGGCGGCTACCAGCGGTGAACCCCAGACCATCACCCAGAACGCGGCACGGTTGACCGGCTCGGGGCGGTTCCGAGCGCGGTCGAGCTCGACGAGCTCGTCAGGCGACGCGACGCTCATGCGCTCCCCGGGCGTGGGCATGGCGGCACGTTGTGCGCCGCACTGGTCCCTCATCGACCGGTCGAGGACGGACTTGAGCCCGAACGGGGCCGGGACCCAGCTGCGCGATGATCAGTCCGTGACGGAGGTCACACCGTCAGGGCCACCCTGGAGGAGCCGGGTGAACCCCTCCTCGTCCAGGACGGGCACGCCGAGCTCGGCCGCCTTGTCGGCCTTGCTGCCGGGTGAGTCACCCACGACGACGAAGGCCGTCTTCTTGGACACGCTCCCTGAGGCCTTGCCGCCCCGCGCGAGGATGGCCTCCCTGGCCTCGTCGCGGCTGTAGGCGGCGAGGGACCCGGTGACGACCACGGAGAGCCCCTCGAGCGTGCGTGGCACCGAGGAGTCCCGCTCGTCGGCCATCACCACGCCCGCCCGCTGCCACTTCTCGACGACCGCCGCGTGCCAGTCGACGGCGAACCACTCGAGAACCGCCTCGGCGATGCGCGGGCCCACGCCGTCGACTCCGGCGAGCTCCTCGGGTGTGGCCGCGCGGATCCGTTCCATGCTGCCGAAGTGCTGCGCGAGGGCGCGGGCCGCCGTCGGACCGACGTGGCGGATCGACAGTGCCACGAGCACGCGCCACAACGGCTGCGTCCGGGCCTGGTCCAGGTTGGCCAGCAGCTTGTGCGCGTTCGCCGTCAGCTCGCCGTCCTTGCGCGTGAACAGGTCGACGCCGGTGAGGACGAGCCGTTCGTCCTCGACCGGGGTCACGAGGCGGAACAGGTCGCCCTCGTCGGTGAAGCCGTCGATGTCGAGCAGGGCCTGCGCGCCCTCCCACCCGAGGGCCTCGATGTCGAAGGCGCCCCGCGAGGCCACGTGCGACAGCCGCTCCCTCAGCTGGGCCGGGCAGGAACGCGAGTTGGGGCAACGGATGTCCGCATCGCCCTCGCGCTCCGGACGCAGCTCGGTGCCACAGGACGGGCAGGCCGTCGGCATCCGGAACTCGCGGGCGTCGTCGGGACGGAGGTCGACCACGGGTCCGAGCACCTCGGGGATGACGTCCCCCGCCTTGCGCAGCACGACCGTGTCGCCGATCAGGACGCCCTTGCGCTTGACCTCGGCGGCGTTGTGCAGGGTCGCCATCTCGACGGTCGAGCCGGCGACCAGGACCGGCTCCATCACGGCGTAAGGGGTCACGCGTCCGGTGCGCCCGACGTTGACGCGGATGTCGAGCAGCCTCGTGGTGACCTCCTCCGGCGGGTACTTGAAGGCGATCGCCCAGCGGGGAGCCCGGCTCGTGCTGCCAAGACGTCGCTGCACGTCGACCTCGTCGACCTTCACCACGATGCCGTCGATCTCGTGCTCGACCGAGTGCCGGTGCTCGCCGAACCACGCGATGCGCTCGAGCACCTCGGCCACGGAGTCGACGACGCGGTAGTGCTCGGACGTGGGCAGGCCCCAGGACCGGAGCAGCTCGTACGCCTCCGACTGGCGGGTGAGCTCGAGCCCACGGCGTGCCCCGATGCCGTGCACGATCATCTTGAGCGCGCGGCTAGCGGTGACGCGAGGGTCTTTCTGCCGCAACGACCCCGCCGCGGTGTTCCTCGGGTTGGCGTAGGGCGGCTTACCCGCCTCGACCAGGGTCGCGTTGAGGTCGGCGAAGACCTCCACGGGGAAGTACACCTCCCCACGCACCTCGACGAGCTCGGGCACCGGCGCCTCCTCGGTGCCGGAGAGCACGTGGGGGATGCCCTCGATCGTGCGGATGTTGAGGGTGACGTCCTCGCCGGTGCGCCCGTCCCCGCGGGTGAGCGCCCGCGTCAGGCGACCACCCTCGTAGAGGAGGTTGACGGCGAGTCCGTCGATCTTCAGCTCGCACAGGAAGTGCACCGCCGAGGACCCCGAGTCACGAGCGACCCGGTCGGCCCACGCCTGCAGATCGTCCTCGCTGAAGGCGTTGTCGAGGCTGAGCATCCGCTCCCGGTGGTCGTGCGTGGCGAAGTCGGTGGAGAAGGAGCCACCCACCTGCTGCGTCGGCGAGTCCGGCGTGCGCAGGCCGGGGTGCTTCTCCTCAAGGGACTCGAGATCGCGCAGCAGGGTGTCGAACTCGCCGTCGCTCATCGTCGGTGCGTCGCGCACGTAGTAGGCGAACTGCGCGTCGCGCACGACGGCCGCCAGCTCGGTCCACTCACGTCGGACGTCGTCCGGCACAGGGGTCTGCTCCGGTCCGTCGTGCACGGTGTGGGTCTCCGGGTCGCTCACGCGGCCATCCTGCCGCAGAGCACCCACAGTCGCCCCGCCCGTCACCCGACCGCGACCTCGGCGAGCTCGCGGGCGGTCTCCAGCGACCGCGTCATCGCGGCGCGCGCCTGCGCGGGGCTGCTGCCCGCCAGCCCGCACGTCGGGGTGACCGTCACGCCTGCCAGGCCGTCGAGGGGCAGGCCCACCCGCCGCCACGGCCCGCTGACCGCCTCGGCCAGCGCGCGCACGGTGGGCAGGTCGCCGGAGGTCGGCACCACACCCGCCCACAGCGACATCCCCGCCTCCACGGCGACCGCCACCGACTCCCAGCTGCGCGCGTCCAGTAGCGACAGGTCGACGGCCACCGCGTCGGCACCGACCGAGCGCAGCAGGGCCAGCGGGGCGTCCGCGGCGCAGCAGTGCACGGCGGTGGAGGTGGCCCCGGCCGCCGAGGCGGCCCGCAGCACCGCCGAGAGCCCCTGCTCGACCGTGGACGCCTCGAGGGCGGGCAGCCTTCCGAACCCCGAGATGGTCGGCAGGCGCCCGGCGAGGACGCCGGGCAGGCCCGGCTCGTCGAGCTGGACCACCACGTCGGCACCGGGCACGAGCCGGCGGACGTCGGCGACGTGGCGGGCGACGCCGTCGGCGAGGGAGTCGACGAGGTCGCGCCTCGCACCGGCGTCGGTGACCGCACGCTCGCCTCGTGGCAGCCAGAGCGTCGACGCCAGCGTCCAGGGGCCGGCGACCTGCACCTTCAACGGCCCGGAGTACCCGTCCGCGCACTCGGCCAGGGCGTCGAGGTCGGAGGACGTCAGACCCCGTGCGCGCCCGAGGTCGCGGCCCGGACGGTCGACCAGCCGCCACCCGGAGGGCTGCAGGTCGACCGGCAGGTCGACGAGCAGCGTCGCGGCCCGGCCCGTCAGGTCGGCACCGGGACCGCGGGCCGGCAGCTCGGGCAGGTAGGGCAGACCGGGTGGCGCACCGAGCTCGCCGAAGAGGGTCCGGGTCGCCTCGAGGGGGTCCAGCCCGGGCCAGGAGCCGATGCCGGTGGCGGTGCGTGCCTGGCCACCGGCGTCCGTCGTGATACTCACGCGCCTCACCGTAGGCGCCGCCGCTCAGCCGACGGGAGCCGCCCGCCGCGCCACCGCGACCGTGCCGCTGCCGACCACGACGGGGCCGTCGTAGAGGGCAACGGTCTGGCCGGGCGCCACCGCTCGCAGCGCTCCCTCGACACGCACCGCGAGACGCTCGGGGCCCGCCTCCTCGACGATGACCGGCACCGCCTCACCGTGCGCACGCACCTGTGCCGCCAGCCGGTCCCCCGGGGACGGCACGGGTCCCAGCCAGAAGACCGGGTCGCCGGCCTCGATCCGGTCGACCAGCAGCGCCTGTGCCGGGCCGACGGTCACCGTGTTGTCCGCCACCGACACGTCCAGCACGTACCGGGGCCTCCCGTCGCCTGCCGGGGTACCCAGCCGCAGCCCCTTGCGCTGGCCGACCGTGTAGCCCTGGGCGCCGTCGTGGGTGCCGACCACGGACCCTTCCAGGTCCCGCACCTCGCCCGGGCGCCGCTCGATCCGGGCGTCGAGCCAGGCGCGCGTGTCCCCGTCCGGGATGAAGCAGATGTCGTGGCTGTCGGGCTTGGCGGCGACGGTGAGCCCGCGGCGCGCGGCCTCGTCACGGACCGCCTGCTTCGACGGGGCGTCGCCGAGCGGGAAGAGCGTCCGGGCGAGGCGGTCGGGCCCGACCACCGCGAGGACGTAGGACTGGTCCTTCGCCGCGTCCGCGGCCCGGGCGAGGCGCGGCGTGCCGTCGGCGGCCGGTGTCACGCGGGCGTAGTGCCCGGTGGCGACGGCGTCGAACCCGAGGGCGACCGCCTTGTCGAGAAGTGCTGCGAACTTCACCTTCTCGTTGCATCGCACGCACGGGTTGGGGGTCCTTCCCGCCGCGTACTCGGCTGACGAAGTCGTCCATCACCGACGCCATGAACTGGTCGGCGAGGTCCCAGACGTAGAAGGGGATCCCGATGACGTCGGCGGCGCGACGGGCGTCACCGGCGTCCTCGACCGTGCAACAGCCCCGGGCGCCCGTGCGACCGGTGGCCGGGTTCTTGGCGAGAGCCAGGTGCACCCCGACCACCTCGTGACCGGCGTCGACGGCCCGCGCGGCGGCCACCGCGGAGTCCACCCCCCCGCTCATCGCGGCGAGCACGAGCACGTCAGGCTCCTCGCGAACGCGTGGCGGCCAGCTCCGACGCCAGCCCGGCGCCGCGCGCCCGCTCGACGACCGGCCCGATCGCCTCGGCCAGGGCCTTGACGTCGACCTCCGTCGAGGTGTGCCCCAGGCTGAAGCGCAGCGCGCCGTGCAGCTCGTCCTCGCCCACGCCCATCGCCTGCAGCACGTGGCTGGGCTGCGGAACGCCGGCCTGGCAGGCCGAGCCGGTCGAGCACTCGATGCCCCGGGCGTCGAGCAGGTAGAGGAGCGAGTCGCCCTCGCAGCCGGGGAAGGTCAGGTGCGCGTTGCCGGGCAGCCGACCCGAGGGCGACGGGTCGCCCCGCAGGGTCACGTCGGGCACCTCGGCGCGCACCCGAGCCACCAGGTCGTCCCGCAGCGCCGCGAGCCGCGGCGCCTCCGTCGCGCGCTCGGCGACCGCCTCGTCCGCTGCGACCGAGAACGCCGCGATCGAGGGCAGGTCGAGGGTGCCCGACCGCACGCCCCGCTCCTGTCCGCCCCCGTGGAGGACGGGGGTGAGGTCGAGGCCGCTGCGCACCAGGAGTGCGCCGACGCCCATGGGTCCGCCGGCCTTGTGTCCCGACAGCGTCATGGCGTCGAGGCCGCTCGCGGCGAAGTCCAGAGGCACCGCTCCCAGGGCCTGCACGGCGTCGCTGTGGACGGGGATCCCGAACTCCATCGCCGCTGAGACGATCTCGTCGACCGGCTGCAGCGTGCCGACCTCGTTGTTCGCCCACATCACCGACACCAGCGCCACCGACTCAGGGTCCCGGGCGATCTCCTCGCGGAGCGCCCCGATGTCGACGCGGCCGAGGCTGTCCACCGGTACCCACACCAGCTCCGCGTCCTCGTGGTCGGCCAGCCACTCCGCCGGGTCGATCACCGCGTGGTGCTCGACGGCGCTGAGCAGCACCCGGCGGCGGCGCACGTCCTGGTCACGGCGGTGCCAGTAGAGGCCCTTGACGGCCAGGTTGTCCGCCTCGGTCCCACCGGCGGTGAAGACCACCGCGGGCGGCGCAGCGCCGACGGCCGCCGCCACCCGCTCGCGTGACTCCTCCACGACCCTGCGGGCGCGACGGCCGGCCGTGTGCAGCGACGAGGCGTTGCCCCCCGCCGTGGTCTCGTCGACGAGCACGCGCAGCGCCGACGGCCGCACCGGGGTCGTCGCCGCGTGGTCGAGGTAGGCGGTCACCCGACGATCCTAAGTCGCCACCGGGCGGGACAGCGCGACGGCCCGCACCCCACCGGGGCGGGCCGTCGTGGCGTCCGGTCACCCCTTGGAGGCGTTGACCTTCTCGGTCGCCTGGGCCAGCACGGTGAACAGGTCACCGACGACGCCGAAGTCGACGAGCTCGAAGATCGGCGCCTCCTCGTCCTTGTTGACCGCGACGATCGTCTTCGAGGTCTGCATGCCGGCCCGGTGCTGGATGGCACCGGAGATGCCTGCGGCCACGTAGAGCTGCGGCGAGACCTGCTTGCCGGTCTGCCCGACCTGGTTGGCGTGCGGGTACCAGCCCGCGTCGACGGCCGCGCGCGAGGCGCCGACGGCGGCGTCGAGGGCGTCGGCGAACGACTCCACGGCGCTGAAGTCGCCGTTCGTCCCGCGTCCGCCGGAGACAACGATCGCGGCCTCGTTCAGCTCGGGGCGACCGCTCTTCTCACGCGGCTTGCGCTCGGTGACCTCGGCCGCCGTCGCGGCGCCGGACAGCTCCACCTGAACGGTCTCCTCCGTCGGCGTCGCCGAAGCGGCCTCGGGGGTGGCCGAGTTCGGCTTCACCGTGATGATCGGCGTGCCCCTGGTCACCTTCGCCTGGACCGTGTAGGACCCGGCGAAGACGGACTGCGTGGTCACTGGACCGCCCTCACCCGCCTGCACGTCGACGGCGTCGGTGATCAGGCCCGACGAGGTCTTGATCGACAGTCGCGCGGCGATCTCCTTGCCCTCGGCGTTCGAGGGGATGAGCACCGCCGCGGGCGAGGCCGAGGCGACGAGCTGGGCCAGCACCTCGGCCTTCGGCGCGACGAGGTACTGCTGCACCGCGGGGTCCTCCACGCGGTAGACCTTGGCGGCGCCGTACTCGGCGAGCGCCGCGGCAGCCTGGGCGTAGCCGGTGCCGAAGAAGACCGCGGACGGCTCCCCCAGGCGGCGGGCGATCGTCAGCAGCTCTGACGTGGTCTTGCGGACGGCACCGTCGACATGGTCGACGAGGACGAGGACTTCGGCCATCGGGCTCGGTTCTCCTTCTCCGGATGGGTCGCGGACGACAGGCTCAGACGAACTTGCGGGACACGAGGAAGTCGGCGAGCTTCGCGCCGCCGTCCCCCTCGTCGGTGACGACCTGGCCTGCCTCGCGCGGCGGGCGCGCGGTGAAGGACTGGACCTCCGTCCAGGCGGCGGCCTGGCCGACGTCGGACGGGTCGAGGCCCAGGTCGGCGAGGCTCCACGTCTCCAGCGGCTTCTTCTTGGCGGCCATGATCCCCTTGAACGAGGGGTAGCGCGGCTCGTTGATCTGGTCGGTCACGCTGACCAGAGCCGGCAGCGACGCCGTGATCGTCTCGGTGGAGGCGTCGCCGTCGCGGCGGATCGTGACCGAGCCGCCGTCAACGGTCAGCTCGGACGCCATCGTCACCTGCGGCAGGCCCAGGCGCTCGGCCAGCATCGCGGGGACCACGCTCATCGTGCCGTCGGTCGAGGCCATGCCCGTGAGCACGAGGTCGACGTCGCCGATCTTCTGGACGGCGGCGGACAGGATCAGTGACGTCGCGGGGGCGTCCGACCCGGCGATGGCGTCGTCGAGCACGTGGACGCCCGAGTGGACGCCCATCTGGAGGGACTTGCGCACCGCGTCGGTCGCCTGCTCGGGACCCATCGTCAGCGCGATCACCTCACCCTCGCCCGCCTCGACGATCTTGAGGGCCTCCTCGACCGCGTACTCGTCGAGCTCGGACAGCAGACCGTCGACGCTGACGCGGTCGGTCGTGTTGTCGGCCTCGAAGGTCCGCTCCCCCGAGGCGTCGGGGACGTACTTCACGCAGACGACGATCTTCATGTGCTGACCGATCCTCCTGGGCTGGGTGGCCCGGCTCGTGGCCCGGGCGCTCCGGTGCGGGGCGGTCGCCCCGGGGATGCCCTCAGCCTGCCAGCCCGGCGCTGTCGGCGGGGAGGCGGGTGAGGCAGCCCACGTCCGATGTTACCCACGAGTAACGCAAGGGCAAGGCGAGAGTGCGTGACGCTGGGCACACCTCTCCTCGCGTCGCGCTGTGGAAGGCTCGCTACGTGTCCGACCCGACGCCGTCCCCGAGGGACCCGGTGGGGACGTTCTGCCTGGTGCTGCACTCGCACGTGCCGTGGCTGACGGGGCACGGGCGGGGGCCGGTCGGCGAGGAGTGGCTGTACCGGGCCTGGACCGGCTCGTACGTGCCCGTCCTGTCGATGCTGCGCCGCCTTGCCGACGAGGGGCGACGCGACCTGGTGACGCTCGGCGTCACGCCCGTCCTGGCCGAGCAGCTCGACTCCGTCGCCGCGCTGGATGGCGTCCGGGCCTGGGCCGATGACTGGTGGCTTCGGGCCAGGCACCAGGCCGGCGGACGCGGCGGCGACGGGGTGCGGGCCGTGGCCGCGCACGAGTTCCGCGCGGCGAACCTGTCGCTCGAGGAGCTGTCAGGTGCCTGGCGACACGGCGGGTCGGCGGTGCTGCGCACCCTCGCCGAGGACGGCGTGGTCGAGCTGCTCTCGGGCCCGGCCACCCATCCCTTCCTGCCCCTGCTCGAGCCGGACGTGGCGCGGTGGGCGCTGCAGTGCGGACTGGACGACGCCCGATGGCGCCGGTCGCAGCGACCCGCCGGCCTGTGGTCCCCGGAGTGCGGGCACCGCGACGGACTCCAGGACACCTACGCGGCGGCCGGTGTCACCCACGTCGTCTACGACGAGGCCACGTTCGCGGCCTCGTCCCGCTCGGTGCACTCGGCCTGGAGGATGGGCGCGACGGACGTCGTCGCGGTGGCCCGCGACCTCGCGGTCACCGACCTCGTCTGGTCCTCACGGACCGGGTACCCCACGTCCCCGGTGTACCGCGACCTCCACGCCGGGGACCTGGGGTCCGGTCGCACCGCGGACCCCTGGTACCGCCCCGTCGACGCCGCTGCCCAGACGCGACAGGACGCCGACGCCTTCGTCGTCGCCGTCCGCGGGAGGCTCCTCGACGTCGCAGCGCGTGAGGGGTCTGCCGGGCTCGTGGTCGCGGCCTACGACACCGAGCTGTTCGGCCACTGGTGGCACGAGGGGCCGGCGTTCCTTGAACGGGTGCTGCGCGAGCTGCCGAAGGCGGGCGTCCGGCTCACCACGCTCGACCGGGCCGTGCACGGGGACGAGCACCACCCCTCACTGGTGCGCGGCACGGTGGACCTCGCCGACGGGTCGTGGGACGGCGGCGGCGACTGGTCGACGTGGTCCGGACCCGCGGTCACGGCGATCCTCGACGAGGGGGCCAGGGTCCAACGTCGGCTGGTGGACGTGGTCAGGTCGTCGCGTGGCTGGTCGTTCCGGCGCCCTGAGCTCGACCAGCTCGTGCGCCAGGCGATGCTCGCCCTCAGCAGCGACTGGGCGTCGATGGTCACGAGGCACCAGGAGGCCGACCACGCGCGGCTCCGCGCACAGGGACACGCCGAGGCCTTCCACCGCCTGGCCGGCCTCTGCGAGTCGGCTACCGACGAGACGGGACGACGCGCGGCCCGCGCCGAGGCGGAGCGCCAACGAGCGGTCGACGGGCCGTTCGCCTGGCTCGACGCGCGCGCCCTGGTCGCGGCCAGTGGGTGACTCACCCGTCGTGGACCCCCGCCGCAGCGTCATCGCCCCTCGAACACGGCCTTACCGGGACCCTTCTCGAGGAAGGACTCCATCCCTGCGGCGCGGTCACTGGTGGCGAAGAGGCCGGCGAACTGCACGCGCTCGATCTCGAGACCGGTGGCGAGGTCGGTCTCGGTGCCCCGGTCGATCGCCTCCTTGGCCGCGCGCAGCGCGTAGGCCGGACCACCCACGTAGCGCGAGACCCACTCGCGCGCAGCCGAGTACACGTCGCCGGGGGCCACAACGCGATCGACCAGGCCGATCCGTAGCGCCTCGGCCGCGTCGACGAAGCGGCCGGAGTAGATCAGGTCCTTGGCCCTGGCCGTGCCCACGAGGCGCGGCAGGCGCTGGGTGCCCCCGGCCCCGGGGATGACGCCCAGCAGGATCTCGGGCTGGCCGAGCTTGGCGTCGTCGCCGCAGATCCTGAAGTCGCAGCAGAGCGCGAGCTCGCAGCCACCTCCGAGCGCGTATCCCGTGATGGCCGCCAACGTGGGCTTGGGGATGTCGGCGACGGCCGACACGCTGGCCTGCAGCGCCCTCGAGCGGTCGACCATGTCGGTGTACGTCATCGCCTGCATCTGCTTGATGTCCGCGCCCGCGGCGAAGACCTTCTCGCCCCCGTAGACGATCACCGCGCTGACGTCGCGCCGCTCGCCCGCCTCGCGCGCGGCGGCCGCGATCTCGTCCTGCACCTGCGTGCTGAGGGCGTTCATCTTCGGACGGTCAAGCCGGATGGTGCCGACACCGTCCTCGACCTCGAGCCGTACGAACTCACCCATCGGACCACCTCGTCGCTCGTGTGCCTCGGGGCGGCGGGACGTCACGCCGGCCTCCGCCTGGTGGAGCCGACCCTAGTCGACGGCACCGGACCGACCCAGGGTCCTCCGAGCTCAGGCGGGACCCCCGCGACGCTCGTCGTCGCCGGGGGACCCGTCGGCCCCGGGCGAGCCCGGCCCGGCCTCGTCGGGATCGTCCTCGACGACGCCTCCGGCCTCGACGTGCCACACCTTGACCGCGGAGAGCACCAGGTTGATGGCCGTGCCCAGGAGCACCTCGAGGCTCGACCCGGGTGTCACCACGCAGTCGGCCGCGACGACGAGGATGTCGTCGTGGACGCTGACCTTGACGAGGTTCACCGTCGCGGTGACCCGACTGGCCGCGCGGAGCCGGGTCATCTCGTCCGAGGACACGGCGTCACCGATCCGCCACTGGCCGAAGACCCGCATCATCGGCACGTCGCCGTCGACGCACCGCACGAACAGCTTCTGCTCGTTCAGCACCACGGCGACGTCGCCGTCCGCGTCGAGGTTGGGCGCCATGCCGGCGTCGGCGAGCGCGTCGAGGACCCGGCCGCGCAGTGGGTGCTCGTCGGCCGGGGGCGGGAAGTTGGGCAGCGAGGTGGGATCGCTCATGCCTCCACCGTAACGACCGGCTCGTCGGCCACACTTCTCCGGTGACCCGGACCCGTCCCAGCAGCCCCACCAGCCGTCCGTGGCCCCTGGGGGTCCACCTCGAGCCCGGGGGGCAGGGGGCGCGTGCCGCGGTCTTCGCCGCCCACGCCGAGGCCGTCGAGGTGTGCCTGTTCTCCGGCTCGGCCGACGCGCTCGGGGACGAGCGGCGGATCAGCCTCCCCCACACCACCGACGGCGTCTGGCACGGGCTCCTGCCGCAGGCACGGGCGGGTCAGCGGTACGGCCTGCGGGTGCACGGCCCCTGGGCACCCGAGCAAGGCCACCGGCACAACCCCGCCAAGCTGCTGCTCGACCCCTACGCCCGGGTCGTCGAGGGCCGGACCATCTGGGGGCAGGCCGTGTTCGGGCACATGGTCGACGAGGAGTGGGAGCCCGTCGACGGGCCCGCGGGCGCCCGGCTGAGCGACAGCACGGACAGCGCCGGGTCGGTGCGTGTCGGCGTCCTGGTACCCGCCCCCGACGCCGGGGCGACGGCCGGGACCGGCGCGGCGCGCCCCATGACCCGCTGGGACCGCACGGTGGTGTACGAGGCCCACCTGCGCGGCCTGACGATGCAGCACCCCGACGTGCCCGCCGAGCAGCGGGGCACCTGGGCAGGCCTGGCGCACCCCGCGGTCGTCGAGTACCTGGTCGGCCTCGGTGTCACCGCGGTCGAGCTGCTTCCCGCGTTCGCGATCGGCGACGAGCCCTCCCTGGCGCGGCGCGGCATGAACAACTACTGGGGCTACAACACGTTGTCGTTCTTCGCCCCCGAGCCCCGGTACGTCAGCGCCGCGGCCAGGGCGCAGGGGGCGACGGGCGTGCTGGACGAGGTCGCTCGCAGCATCCGGACGCTGCACGAGGCCGGCCTCGAGGTGCTGCTCGACGTCGTCTACAACCACAGCTGCGAGGCGGGCGCCGACGGACCGACGCTGTCGTGGAGGGGCCTCGACAACGCCTCGTACTACCGGCTCGACGAGCACGGACGCGACGTCGACGTGACCGGCTGCGGGAACACGCTCGACTTCTCCCACCCGAGGGTGGTGGGGATGGCGCTCGACTCGATGCGCTACTGGGTCGAGCGGTTCGGGGTCGACGGCTTCCGCTTCGACCTCGCCCCCGCCCTCGCACGGGGTGACGGCAGGCGCGGCGCGGACGGCTACGAGGCCGACCACCCGTTCCTCGTGGCCGCCCGGACCGACCCGGTGCTGCAGCAGACCAAGCTGGTCGCCGAGCCCTGGGACCTCGGGACGCACGGGTGGCGCACCGGGCAGTTCCCACCCCCGTTCGCCGAGTGGAACGACAGGTTCCGGGACGGCATCCGCTCGTTCTGGCTCGCCGACGCGGCCGCCGCCCGTCACGCGGTCAGCCACGGCCACCATCGCGGCGGTGACCTGCGTGAGCTGGCGACGCGCCTCGCCGGCTCGTCCGACTTCTTCTCCGTGGCGGCCTCTGCCGACCGGGTCAGCCGGGCGGCCTGGGCCAGCGTCAACTTCGTCACCTCGCACGACGGCTTCACGCTGGCCGACGCCGTCAGCTACGAGCAGAAGCACAACGATGCCAACGGCGAGGGCAACAGGGACGGGCACGGCGACAACCGCACCTGGAACCACGGCGTCGAGGGCCCGAGCCGGGACGGGCGGGTCGGTGCGGAGCGCCGCGCGAGCATGCGCGCCCTCCTCGGCACGCTCCTGCTCTCCACCGGCACGCCGATGCTGACGGCCGGCGATGAGCGTGGACGCACCCAGGGGGGCAACAACAACGCCTACTGCCTCGATGACCCGACCACGTGGGTCGACTGGACGGCGGGGACGCACGAGGAGGCCCTCACCGCGCACGTGCGGACGCTCCTGGCCCTGCGACGGGAGCACCCTGTGCTGCGCCGCGCCGCCCGTCCCGACGGACGGCAGGTGCACGCCGACGCCACCACCGACCTGGCCTGGTTCGGCCCGGATGCCGAGCCGATGCACCACGACCGGTGGCACGACCCGTCGCTGCGCGCCCTCGCGATGTACCTGCACGGGGAACCGGTCGGCGGAAGCTCGGCGCTCGTGCTCGTGCAGGGGCACCGAGAGCCGGTCGACGTCAGGCTGCCCGGCGCACCCTGGGCGTCGAGCTGGAACCTGGTGTGGGACAGCGCGCTCGATCACCCGGACACCCCAGGCGAAGAGGACAGCCCCGCGCCCGGCACCACGGTGTGCGTGCCGGGCCGCAGCCTGCGGCTCTACGTCGCGGACCCGGTGCGTACCTAGGCGCTGGCGACCAGGCCGGTCTCCGCGGTGCTGACCTGTCCCTCGTGGAAGGGCAGGACCCGCACCGTGTACCCGAAGGCGCCGGTGCGACCGAGGGTCACGTCGCCCGCGAACTGGTGACGACCGTCCTCGTAGCTCTCGACGTGCTCCAGCACCTGAGCGCGCGTGTCGTCCATCTCGTCGCGCTCGTTGACGCGTCCGTAGCGCACCTCCACCCTCACGTCGGCGGGCTCGAGCGAGCCGAGCGACACGTAGGCGCGGACGCCCAGCACCTCCCCGACCTGCGGTGAGTCGCCGATGCCGGACGACTCGACGTGGTCGACGCGCACGCCGTCCCACGCGCCACGGACCCGCCTCGTCCACGCGGCGAGGTCCTTCGCACCGGCGTACCCGGGGCCGTTCAGCGCGCGGCCTCCGTGCGCGGCCGGCACGTAGAGCCGCTGGACGTAGTCGCCGACCATGCGCGACGCGAGCACCTTGGGGCCGAGCGTGCCAAGGGTGTGACGCACCATCTCCAGCCACCGGCCCGGCAGGCCGTTCTCGTCCCGGTCGTAGAAGCGGGGGGCCACCTGCCGGGCGACCAGGTCGTAGAGCCCCGCGGCCTCGAGGTCGTCCCGCTTGTCGGGGTCGTCGACGCCGTCGGCGGTCGGGATGGCCCAACCGTTCTCACCGTCGAACCACTCGTCCCACCACCCGTCGAGGATCGAGAGGTTGAGGCAGCCGTTGAGCGCCGCCTTCATCCCGGACGTGCCGCAGGCCTCGAGCGGGCGCAGCGGGTTGTTCAGCCACACGTCGCACCCGGGATAGAGCGTCTGCGCCATCTCGATGTCGTAGTTGGGCAGGAAGACGATGCGGTGCCGGACCTCCGGGTCGTCCGCGAACTGCACCAGCTGCTGGATCAGCCGCTTGCCCTGGTCGTCCGCGGGGTGCGACTTGCCCGCGATCACGAGCTGGACCGGGTGCTGGGGGTGCAGCAGCATCGCCTTCAGCCGCTCGGGGTCGCGCAGCATCAGCGTCAGTCGCTTGTAGGTCGGCACGCGCCGCGCGAAACCGATCGTCAGCACGTCGGGATCCAGAACGTCGTCGACCCAGCCCAGCTCGGCCGGGCTCGAGCCGCGGGTGATCCAGGACGCACGCACGCGCCGGCGCGCGTCCTCGACGAGCTGGGCACGCATCTCACGGCGCACCCGCCAGATCTCCGCGGCGGGCACCTCCCCGACCCGTTCCCAGCCGCGGGCCTCGGTGACCATCTCGGCCCCGATGTGCTTCTCCGCGACCTCGAACACCCGCCGGTCGACCCAGGTGGGGGCGTGGACGCCGTTGGTGATGGACGCGATCGGCACCTCGGTCTCGTCGAAGCCCGGCCACAGGCCCTCGAACATGCCGCGGCTCACGTGGCCGTGCAGCTGGGAGACGCCGTTCGCGCGCTGCGCGAGGCGCAGCCCCATCACCGCCATGTTGAAGACCCCGGCATGGCCCCCGGCGTAGTCCTCGGCACCGAGTGCCAGGACGCGGTCCATCGGCAGGTCGCCGAGAACGCCCGAGCCACCCAGGTACAGCTCGATCTGGTCGGCGCCGAACCGGTCGATGCCCGCGGGGACGGGCGTGTGCGTGGTGAAGACGGTGGCGGCCTTGACCGCGGACATCGCCTCGTCGAACGACAGGCCCTCGCCCATCACCTCGCGGATCCGCTCCAGGCCGAGGAAGCCCGCGTGCCCCTCGTTGGTGTGGAAGACCTCCGGGGCCGGCGAGCCCGACAGCCGCGACCACAGCCGCAGGGCCCGGACGCCGCCGATGCCGAGCAGCATCTCCTGCTGGAGGCGGTGCTCTCCCCCGCCGCCGTAGAGGCGGTCGGTGATGGAGCGCGCGGCGTCGTCGTTCTCGGGCACGTCCGAGTCGAGCAGCAGCAGCGGGACGCGACCCACGTCCGCCTTCCAGACGTGGGCCACGAGGCGTCGTCCCCCAGGCAGCTCGACGACGACCTCGCAGGGCGTGCCGTCGTCCTCTCGCAACAGCGTCAGCGGCAGCTCGTCGGGGTCGAGCACCGGGTAGTCCTCGGTCTGCCACCCGTCCGGGGAGAGGGACTGCTTGAAGTAGCCGCTCTTGTAGAGCAGGCCCACCCCGGTGATCGGCACGCCCAGGTCGGACGCGCTCTTCAGGTGGTCGCCCGCCAGGATCCCGAGACCGCCCGAGTACTGCGGCAGCACCGAGGTGATCCCGTACTCCGGGCTGAAGTACGCGATGGAGGCCGGCGGGTCGTCGTCGAGGCCCTGGTACCAGCGCGGCTCGGTGAGGTAGCTGTTCAGGTCCTCGGCCGCCGCCCTCACCCGGTTGACGAACTCCGGGTCCGCGGCCAGCTCGATCAGGCGCTCGGGTGGCAGGTCGCCGAGCAGGCGCACCGGGTCGTGCCGCCGCCGCGCGTTCCAGCGCTGGGGGTCCATCGACGCGAAGAGGTCGCGCGTGGGGGCGTGCCACGACCACCGCAGGTTCAGGGCCAGCTGGCCGAGGGCGCCGATCGTGCCGGGCAGGACTGTGCGGACGGTGAACCGTCGAATCGCTCTCACGACGGGGGAGCGTACGGGAGGTCGCGGCCCGACACGCCGGAGCCGGTCGCCTCTTTGCGAGGTTCGCAAGAAGTTGCACACCTCGCGATCAGCCTCCCGAATCCCAGATCGTCCACTTTCTATGGTTTCTCAGCCCGAGACGTCGCCGATCGTCCGCGATCTGCGGAGGTGGCGTCGTGGTGCCGGTGAGGGTCCACGTCCACGTCACGGACCACGACCTGCACGGGGGGCCGCGCGCTCGGTAGCGTTCCCCGGGTGAGCCGGTCCAGCAAGAAGTCCCAGCGTCCGAGCGAGACCCCCACCACGCCCTCCGCCGCCTCCCGGCGCAAGGCACCCCAGAAGGCGGACACACCCCCGCGACGGCGCGTCACCGCCTCGACGACCGCACCCACCGCGCAGAGCGCGCCGGCCGCTTCGGGCGCGCCGGGCACCTCGGCTCCTCGGTCCGCGTCCGGGCTCGGGAGGATCCCCGTGATGGGCGTGGGGCCGGCTGTGGACGGCGGCCGGTGGCCCGCCCGCTGCGTCGTCGGCGAGGCCGTGCCGGTCAGCGCCACGGTGTTCCGCGAGGGGCACGACGCGGTGGCCGCCACGGCCGTGCTGCTGCGGCCGGACGGCACCGAGCACACCCGGGTGCGGATGTCGCCGGCCGACCCCGGCACCGACCGCTACCTGGCCAACGTCGTCCCCGACGCCATCGGTGACTGGACCTTCCGCGTCGAGGGCTGGGACGACCCGTACGGCACCTGGGAGCACGACGCCGTGATCAAGGTCGCCGCCGACGTCGACACCGAGCTCATGCTCGTCGAGGGCGCGCTCCTGCTCGAGCAGGCCGCCGCCGACCCGGGGCACAGCGAGTCGGACCGCGCCCACCTCACCGCCGCGGTCGAGGGTCTGCGCGACACCGCGCGACCGGCACAGGCGCGGATGGCGGCGGGGACGTCCGCCGTCGTGCACCGGGCCCTGGCCCGCAACCCGTTCCGCCGGTACGTCACCGCCACCGGGCCGTTCCCCCTGCGGGTGCAGCGCGAGCTGGCGCTCTACGGGTCCTGGTACGAGTTCTTCCCGCGGTCGGAGGGCGCCGTGCGCGACCCGGACACCGGCGAGTGGACCACGGGGACCCTGCGCACCGCTGCCAAGCGCCTGGACGCGATCGCCGAGATGGGCTTCGACATCGCGTACCTCACGCCGGTCCACCCCATCGGCTCGACGAACCGCAAGGGCCGCAACAACACGCTGACCACGGAGCCGGGCGACCCCGGCTCGCCCTACGCCATCGGTTCGGCGGACGGTGGCCATGACGCGATCGCCCCCGAGCTGGGCACGTTCGACGACTTCGACGCCTTCGTCGCGCGCGCCAGGGAGCTCGGCCTCGAGGTCGCCCTGGACATCGCGCTGCAGTGCTCCCCGGACCACCCCTGGGTCACCGAGCACCCGGAGTGGTTCACGACGCGGGCGGACGGCTCCATCGCCTACGCCGAGAACCCGCCGAAGAAGTACCAGGACATCTACCCGATGAACTTCGACAACGATCCCGACGGGATCTACGACGAGGTGCTGCGGATCATCAACGTGTGGATCGACCACGGCGTCACAGCGTTCCGGGTCGACAACCCCCACACCAAGCCCGTCGAGTTCTGGGAGTGGCTCCTCGACGAGGTGAACCGTGACCATCCCGAGGTGATCTTCCTCGCCGAGGCGTTCACGCGTCCCGCGATGATGCGCGGGCTGGCGAAGGTGGGCTACCACCAGTCGTACACGTACTTCACCTGGCGCAACACGAAGGCGGAGCTCACGTCGTACCTCACCGAGCTGTCGACTGGATCAGAGGTGGTGACCGAGGGCAAGCCCGGCACGGCCGACTACATGCGGCCCAGCTTCTGGCCGACGACCCACGACATCCTCACCCCGACCATGCAGTACGGCGGACGGACGGCGTTCATGCTGCGCGCGGTCCTCGCCGCGACATCGGTTCCAACGTGGGGCATCTACTCGGGCTACGAGCTCGTCGAGAACGTCGCCCGTCCGGGGGTCGAGGAGCAGATCGACAACGAGAAGTACGAGTTCAGGCCACGGGACTTCGCCGGTGCGCTCGAGCGGGGCGAGAGCCTGCAGCCGCTCCTGACCGCCCTCAACCGTGCCCGGCGCGAGCACCCGGCGCTGCAGCGGCTGCGCGACCTCGTGTTCCACGAGACCTACGACGAGTTCCTCATCGCCTACTCGCGCCGGGTCCCGGCGGAGCTGTCGCCGACCGGGCGCGAGGACACGGTCCTCACCGTGGTCAACCTGGACCCCCATTCCACGCGTGAGACGACGATGAAGCTCGACATGGCCGCACTCGGGTACGACTGGCACGACTCGTTCGTCGCGCACGACCTGCTGTCCGGCGAGTCCTGGCAGTGGGGTGAGCACGTCTACGTCAGGCTCGGACGGGATGCTCCCGCCCACGTCGTCCACATCAGGAGGAACTGAACGTGCCAGCTCAGGGCCTGGAGGGCCTCAACGTCCACACGCCCGGCCTCAGGCACGACCCCGACTGGTACCGCACGGCAGTCTTCTACGAGGTGCTCGTGCGTGCCTTCTCGGACTCGAACGGGTCCGGGTCCGGTGACTTCACCGGTCTGATCAACCGTCTGGACTACCTGCAGTGGCTGGGCATCGACTGCCTGTGGCTGCCCCCGTTCTACGCCTCCCCTCTCAAGGACGGCGGCTACGACATCGCCGACTACTGCGCCGTGCTCCCCGAGTTCGGCACGCTGCCCGACGTCAACGAGCTGATCAGCCAGGCGCACGCACGAGGCATCCGCGTCGTCACCGACCTCGTCATGAACCACACGTCGGACGCGCACCCGTGGTTCGAGGCCAGCCGCTCCGACCCGACGGGCCCGTACGGCGACTACTACGTCTGGTCCGACAGCGACGAGCTGTACGCGGACGCGCGCATCATCTTCGTCGACACGGAGCAGTCGAACTGGACGTTCGACCCCATCCGCCGGCAGTTCTTCTGGCACCGGTTCTTCTCGCACCAGCCCGACCTCAACTTCGACAACCCGGCGGTCAAGGCCGAGATGTTCGACGTGGTCCGGTTCTGGCTCGACCTCGGCATCGACGGCTTCCGGCTCGACGCGGTGCCCTACCTGTTCGAGGAGGAGGGCACCAACTGCGAGAACCTCCCCCGCACGCACGACTTCCTGCGCGAGCTGCGGACGATGATCGACACGGAGTACCCCGGTCGCATCGTGCTCGCCGAGGCGAACCAGTGGCCCCAGGACGTGGTCGCGTACTACGGCACCGACGAGGAGCCGGAGTGCCACATGTGCTTCCACTTCCCGGTGATGCCGCGCATCTTCTACGCGATCCGCGAGGGCAGCGCGAAGCCGATCGTCGAGATCCTCGCCGAGACCCCCGAGATCCCGTCGTTCGGGCAGTGGGGCACCTTCCTGCGCAACCACGACGAGCTGACGCTCGAGATGGTGACCGGTGACGAGCGCGCGGCCATGTACGGCTGGTACGCGCCCGACCCCCGGATGCGGGCCAACATCGGGATCAGACGGCGCCTGGCCACGCTGCTCGACAACTCGCGGGCGGAGATGGAGCTGATCCACGCGCTGCTCCTGTCCCTGCCCGGCAGCCCGTGCCTCTACTACGGCGACGAGATCGGCATGGGCGACAACATCTGGCTCAACGACCGTGACGCGGTGCGCACGCCCATGCAGTGGACCCCGGACCGCAACGCCGGGTTCTCGACGGCCGACCCCGGCAAGCTGTACCTGCCCGTGGTGGAGTCGCTCGTCTACCACTACAACGGCGTGAACGTGGAGGCGCAGCTCGCGACGTCGTCGTCCCTGCTGCACTGGGTACGGGGCATGCTCGCCATCCGCAAGCGCCACCCGGTCTTCGGTCTCGGCAGGTACGAGCCGCGCCTCGTGGACAACGAGGCGGTGATGGCGTACCTCAGGGTGATCGACGAGCCCGACCACTCCAACAACATCGACACCGAGACGGTGCTCTGCCTGGCCAACCTCTCGGGCACCCCGCAGGCCTGCACCATCGACCTGTCCGAGCACGCCGGGCGAGGGCTGCGTGACCTGTTCGGCGGCAGCGGCTTCCCGTCCGTGAGCGAGGACGGCAAGCTGACCGTGACGCTCGGGTCCCGTGACTTCTTCTGGCTGAGGATCGAGAGCCCGAGGTGAGCTCGGTCGAGCCGCTAGATCACCTGCTGCACACCTGGCTGCCCCGCCAGCGCTGGTACCCGGCCAAGGGGCGCGGGGTGTCGCTGCACCAGGTCGGCGGGATGACGCTCGACGACCCTGACCCGACGGTCGAGGTGGAGGTGCACCTGGTCGGCCTCGACTCCGGTGGGCGCTTCGACGTGGTGCAGGTCCCACTGACGTTCCGCTCCGAGCCGCTCGAGGGGGCCGGGTCCGCCCTGCTGGGCCGCACGGCGCACGGCCGGTTCGGGGAGCGCTGGGTCTACGACGGACCGCACGACCCGGCGTACGTGGCCGCCCTGCTGCGCTCGCTCGATGCGGCTCCCGGCTCGCGGGTGCCCGACCCGGGGTCGCCGGGTCGCGTCCTGTCCGGCGAGCAGTCCAACACGAGCGTGATCGTGGCCGACGGCACGTCGGACGCGTGCATCGTCAAGGTGTTCCGCACGCTGCACCCCGGCGCCAACCCCGACGTCGAGGTCGCGGCCGCCCTGACGCGTGTCGGCTGCAGCCGGGTCGCGCGACCCGTCGGCTGGGCCTCGGGCACCTGGTCGGCACGCGACGGATCGACGGTCGAGGGGCACCTGGCCGTGGCCGCGGAGTTCCTCGAAGGCAGCCAGGACGCGTGGCGCGAGGCCGTCGTCGCCGTCACCCACGGTACCGACTTCACCTCCAGCGCAGCCGGTCTCGGCGGGGCGACGGCCCAGGTCCACGTCTCGATGGCCGAGGCGTTCGGCCACCTGCCGATGAGCGAGGAGGTACGCGGGCAGGTGATGGCCGGCCTACGTGCCCGTGTGGCGTGGGCCCTGGCGTCGGCGCCGGCCCTGGAACCGCACGCCTCCGCTCTCCGCCACCACACCTCTGCGCTCGACTCCCTCGGCCCGATGCCCGACCTGCAGCGGGTGCACGGCGACTACCACCTCGGCCAGGTGCTGCACTCCCCCGAGCGTGGCTGGATCCTGCTGGACTTCGAGGGTGAGCCGCTGCGGCCGCTCGCCGAGCGCGTCGTGCCCGACCTGGCGCTCCGCGACGTCGCCGGAATGCTGCGTTCGTTCGACTACGCGGCCCGGCACGCCGGCGAGGGAGCGGCCGAGCAGTCGCAGGGATGGGCCATGGCCTGCCGCGAGGCGTTCTGTGCGGGGTACGCCGACGCGGGCGGGGACGACCCGCGGGTCCAGGCCGAGCTCCTCACCGCCCTCGAGCTGGACAAGGCGCTGTACGAGGTGGTCTACGAGACCAGGAACCGTCCGGACTGGCTGGACGTGCCGCTGCGCGCCGTCGAGCGTCTCCTCGCCTGAGCGGCCGCGTGCCCGAGCCCCGACCGTCGCGACGGACGCTGGAGGACGAGCGGGCGCGCACGATGGCTCGCATCGCCGGGCTCCGAGGCGACCTGCAGGACGTGGTCGACGCGACCGCGGGCGCGAACACCGACGACGAGCACGACCCCGAAGGCGCGACGATCGCCTTCGAGCGCGCGCAGGTCTCGGCCCTGCTCGACCAGGCTCGACGTCGGCTCGGCGACGTCGAGGCGGCCCTCGCGCGGTGGGACGACGGCGTCTACGGACGCTGCGTGACCTGCGGGGAGGCGATCGCACCTGCTCGGCTCGCGGCCCGGCCGACCGCCCCGACCTGCATCGGGTGCGCCTCGCGGGCCTGACCGCCTCGGCCGGTCACGCCGGTTGGCGAAGTCGTTCGAGAGCACCACCTGTTCAGCGACCGGCTGGCTTCAGGTCGCCTGCGTCGCGACCGCACTGCGTCACCTGACGAAGGCACGCGCTCGTCAGCAGGCGCTCCAGCCGTCGCATGAGGCGCGCCGGGGTCCGCCCTCAAGGCGGCAGATCCGCGCGCTTCTCTAGGGTGTGGGTCATGGGTGAACTTGGACCCGCTACTTGGCCCCCTGTCGCGAAGTGCTTGAGCGCACGGTCCCGGAGATTCCCGGGCGACGCCCCGGCTTCCTCGTCGCCGAACTGGACGGGACGATGATCGGCACGATCACGCTTGATCGGCGTGACGATGAGCGGCGGGGTCACGTGGCCCAGGATTCCGGGGCTCCTTGGCTTGGCTATCTGTTCCTCCCCGAGGCGTGGGGACGGGGGTATGCCGGTGAGGCATGCGCTGCGGTTCTTGAGTGGTTCGCCCGTGAGGCCCCGGGCGAGGCGGTGGTGCTGTGTACTCAGAGCGCCAACGAGCCCTCCATGCGCATAGCCAGCAAACTGGGGTTCGCCGAGGTGGAACGGTTTGAGGAGTGGGGCGCTGAGCAGTGGTTCGGCGTCTGGTCCAGATCGACGGCCTCCAGCTGAGGTCAGCCTCAGACGGCATCTGGCTGACGGACGTGGTTGAGGACCGACTGCTGGTGAACGAGAGTCCACGTAGATGGGCATGAGAGTGCGCCTCCCCCAGGGCTCAATCACCCGGTAGATGGGACACGCCCAGTGGGTCAGGCGCGGTCGTGCGGGTACTCGGGCGACCGTTGCTGGAACGACAGGATCGCAGGGTTCTGGACGACGCCGTCCCGGATCTCGATGGCTCGTCGCACCGTGTCGTCCGCGTCCCATGCCGCCCCGCCGGCCATCACCGTCGGAAGGAACGGGAGCAACGCCTCGCTGTTCTCCCAGGTGGCCGAGTTCCACAGGTACGAGGGGCTGTGGTCGACGCCGTAGTAGTGCACGTGGTCACCCACGTCGAACATCGGGTCGGTGAACGGCGTCGGACGCGCCCAGCTGAACCCCATGCCCTCGTCGCACGACACGTCGACGATCAGGGTGCCGGGCCTCAGCGTCGGCAGGTCCTCGTCCACGAGGAACATCAGCGGCGAGTCCGGATCCTGCAGCACGCAGTTGACGATCACGTCGTGCTCCGCGAGGAACCCGGCCAGCGGCACCCGGCCGTCGTCGGTCGTGACGCTGCTGCGGCGGGGGTCGTGGTCGTCGTGGTCGAAGTTCAGGATCACCGCGGAGTGGATCGGCGAGCTGACCGCCGCGACGTCGCGGCTGGTCAGGACGGTGACGTCGTGCACCCCGAGCGCGTTGAGCACGGTCACCGCGCCCCGGGCCGTCGCCCCGAAGCCGATCACGACCGCTCGCAGCCGCCGCCCGTAGTCACCCGTCGAGCCGACCAGCTGCAGCGCCTGCAGCACCGAGGCGTACCCGGCGATCTCGTTGTTCTTGTGGAAGACGTGCAGGCCGAAGGACCCGTCCCGGTTCCAGTGGTTCATCGCCTCGAACGCGATCATCGTGAGCCGACGGTCGATGGCGAGCTGCGTCAGCTGCTCGTCCTGCACGCAGTGCGGCCAGCCCCACAGCACCTGTCCGTCCCGCAGCTCGGCCACGTCGTCGAGGACCGGCTTCGGCAGCAGCACGACGTCGCACTCCGCGACGAGCTCGTCACGTGTGCACAGGCCACCGACCAGACCGGCGAGGTGGTCGTCGCTGAGCCCGAACGGCTCGCCGTAGCCGTGCTCGAGGCGGATGCGTCGCCGCAGGTCCGCGTCGATCCGCTCGACGTGCGCCGGGTGGATGGGCAGTCGCCGCTCGTTCTCCTTGCGCGACTGCGACACGACTCCCAGGCTCAGATCCGTCACGTGCGCTCCCTCGGTTGACGCCTGTCTAGCACAGGGGCGATCCGCCGACGAGGTGCGACCGAGCCGTCTGGCTCAGCCGGGGACGGAGGGCAGGCGCTCGGGCGAGAGCCTGCTGCGTTCTGCACCGAGTGGGGCCGGCACGCACCGGTCGGACGGTGCGTCCCGGCGCGTGGCGGTCCAGACCATCCACCAGGCGCCGACGACGACGAGCACGTCGCCGATGCTGAACACGTTGGCGAGGGGGACCGAAGCCGGCACCGCGAACACGTCACCCAGCCACGGGAGCACGGGGTCGGTGACCACTCCCGAGTTGACGAACCCCTCCTCCACCGGCAGGCCGGCCGTGCGCATGGCCTCCCGTGAGGCGGGCAGGGTCCCGCCGTTGAGGGCGATGGTGATGCCGTTCGCGGCGGCCCCGAGCGCGAGCAGCCACAGCCCGGCGACCTGGCGGTTGACGACGACGAGCGCCGCGGCGAGGCCGTACGTGAGCACGTGCACGGGCGCCGAGACGGCCTCGGGCAGACCGGGCACCTGAAGCACCACGAGCTGGCACGCGAGTGCGGCGAGCGCGAGCCAGCCGTGCCGCAGCCGCAGCCGCGACAGGCCACGCCAGGTGCCGCCGGTCAGAGGAACTGCGGCGAGCCCCAGCGCGAAGAGCGCGACGACCAGCATCAGACGCCCACACCCTTGCCGCCGACGGCACGCAGGAGCGGCCGGGCGGCGGCGGCGTCCCGCACCGCCGGGCGTCCGGCGACCTCGCCGTGGGTCGCCGCGTGGCGTTCCACCGCGTGCTGGGCGGCCAGCAGGGCGGTGATGGCCTCCTCGGGCATCGGGCGTCCGAACAGGTAGCCCTGCAGGCGGTCGCAGCCCATCGCGCTCAGGTGCTCGGCCACCGTCGAGGTCTCGACGCCCTCGGCGACCACACCGAGCCCGAGGTTGTGGCCCAGGTCGATGATCGACCGCACCAGGATCTCGTCGTGGCTGCCGCGGACGAGGCCCGCCACGAAGCTGCGGTCGATCTTCAGCTCGTCGACGTCCAGCCGCTGGAGCAGCACCAGCGAGGAGTAGCCCGTGCCGAAGTCGTCGATCGCGAGCCGGACGCCCATCTCACGCAGGGCGCGCAGCACGGCGCTCGCCTGTCGTGCGTCCTCCATCAGGCTGCTCTCGGTGACCTCGATCGTCAGGTGGGAGGCCGGCAGGCCCCAGCGGTGCAGCAGCCCCGCGACCTCCCGGGGCAGCGACTGGTCCGTCAGCTGCCGGGCGGAGAGGTTGACCGAGATGCCGACGTCCCACCCGCGCCGGCGCCACTCGCTGGCCGCCTGCACCGACACGGACAGCACGTGGCTCGTCAGGGCGCCGATGAGGCCGGCGCTCTCGGCCAGCTCGATGAAGGTGTCCGGGCCGAGTCGGCCCTGCGTGGGGTGGTCCCACCTGACGAGCGACTCGACGGTCATGACGCGTCCGTCGCGGACGTCCAGCTGTGGCTGGTAGACCACCTCTAGCTCACCGCGCTCGACGGCCTCCCTCAGGCGCGGCAGCAGCACCAGTCGCTCGGCCGAACCTGTGACGGTGCCCGGCTCGAAGACGCGGTACCGCGCCCGCTCCCGCTTGGCCTCGTACAGGGCGATGTCCGCCTCGGACAGCAGGCCGTGCACGTCGACCGACCTGCCGGCCGTCGTCGTGAGGCCGATGCTCCCCTGGATGGACAGCCGCTGGCCGGGGATGTCCACCGGACGGGCCATCAGCGCCAGCAGGCTCTCCGCGAGATGCTCGGCCGCGGCTACGGGCTGGGCGTCGGTGAGCACGACGGCGAACTCGTCTCCACCCAGACGGGCGACCGTGGCGTTCTCCCCGTAGGGCACGGCCGCGCGCTCGATGCGGCCCGCGATCTCGCGCAGCAGCTGGTCGCCGACGTGGTGGCCCAGGATGTCGTTGACGTCCTTGAAGTGGTCCATGTCGACCATCAGCAGGGCGACGCCGCGGTCCTCGCCGGGAGCAGAGGCCAGGGCACGCTCCACTCGACGGCGGAAGAGCTCTCGGTTGGCCAGGCCCGTGAGGGGATCGTGCAGCGACTGGCGCTCGCGCAGCACCGCCAGGTGCGCCGCACGACGGACGGCCAGCACCGGCAGGGCGAGCAGCGGGAGCATCAGCAGGGAGGCGTCCGCGAGCAGGGCCGCCAACGGCGCCAGCGCCACCAGCACGCCGGAGGTCTCGAGCTTGAACCGCACGTCCTCGCGCAGCATGGTGCTCACGCGCTGCCCCGAGGCGAGCGCCACCACGACCGCCACCAGCGAGTCGTTGGCCAGGGCGAACACGGCACCGGCGACGAGGGCCGGTACCAGGTCGCCGACCGAGAACTCGGTGTAGCCGCCCAGCAGCGGCGTCCCGGTCAGCAGGCAGAAGACCGCACGGGCGGTCACGATGCTCAGGGCGTACTGCCCCGCGTTGAAGAGGATCTGGAGAGGCCGTCGACCCCCTCGCAGGTCGTCGAGACCCACGGCGAGCGTGTGGACGAGGAGGAGCCACGAGAGGGGCCCGAGGACGATGAGGGCCACCGCGAAGGTGGTGGAGATGGTGACCGGCGAGACGGTGTCGTCGCCGCGCGAGACGGGGATGGGCTTCAGCTCGCCGAGCGCGAGCGCGAGCGCCAGCACCACCAGCTGCCACGGGTGGGTGCTCAGCCACCGCAGTGGCGGGTCGTGGGCGAGGACGGCCAGCACGGCGCCGACGCCGAGCACGCCGACGCCCGAGGCGAAGAGCGCCAGTCCCACGTTCCTCTGCGGTGAGGACGGGAGGGGCGCTGACGCGCTACCCGCTCCCCCGTCCCGCCCCGCCTGCTCGGATGCCATCGCTCGTCCGCGTCAGATCCACTTGTATCCGGGCACGACCTCGTCCCGGATGGGCGCGGTGCTCGACATCGCGCCGGTCGTCGTCTCCTGGGTGTCCATCCCCGTCACCACCACTTCGAGCCGGCGCCGACCACGGCGACCAGCACCGCGAGCGTGGTGACGGACGTGCCACCCTGGACCGTCCGTCGAGTCAGCCACTCGGTCATCCACTTCTCCTCACGTCGGCGGGTGCCCGGCGCCCCCGCTGGAGTCCAATGAGACCGCGGTCCGGGTCGTGAACCGCGCCTTCCACGTCGGCACCGCCGGAACGGCGCACGCGGCGTGTCGTCTCCCGAGGAAGCGGAGGCACCGATCCCGCTACCCACCGTCATGGCGCCCGTCGCGACTGTCCCGTTGTGTCCCTTTCCGACGCTCGCCACGACACGAGCTCGTCCGCCACTCCCCTACGGACAGTGAGCACTTCGTACCGTCATTCCTCGAGCACGCTCGGTGACGCACGACAACCGTTTCGGGCTATCAAGGTTCACCGTTTGCCTGAGGTCGTCGGCGCGACAGACTGGGGTCATGACGGACCGCCCCCGGACGACCGCCCCCCGCCCCTCCTCGACGCCTGACGGGAGCACGCCCGAGGCGTCAGCGCCCGCCCCGCGGCCGGCGTTGCGACCGGTCGACCACCACGACCTCGCGCTGCTGGGGGGCGGCGCCCATCCCGTGCCCCACGACGTTCTGGGGGCGCATCCCCACGAGGGCGCGGTGACCGTCCGAACGCTCCGACCCCTGGCCGAGGAGGTGGCCGTGCGGCTGCCGGACGGGTCCCGCCACACGCTCGAGCACGAGGCGCACGGCGTGTGGGCCGGCGTCCTGCCCGTCGAAGAGGTCACCGACTACCGCCTCGAGGTGGCCTACGCAGGTCACGGCACCAGCACCGTCGACGACCCCTACCGCTTCCTGCCCACCCTGGGCGAGATCGACAGGCACCTCGTGGCGGAGGGACGTCACGAGGAGCTGTGGAACGCCCTCGGCGCCAGCGTCCGCCGGTACCCCGGGCTGATGGGCGAGGTCGAGGGCACGTCGTTCGCCGTGTGGGCCCCCCACGCCCAGGCCGTGCGGCTGCTCTGCGACGCCAACCACTGGGACGGCCGGACCCACCAGCTGCGCTCGCTGGGCAGCTCGGGCGTGTGGGAGCTCTTCGTGCCCGGCATCGCGGCCGGCACCCGGTACTCGTTCGAGATCCTCGGCCGGGACGGCCACTGGGTGACCAAGGCCGACCCCATGGCGCGGGGCACCGAGGTGCCCCCCGCCACCGCGTCCGTGGTGGTCGAGAGCACCTACGAGTGGGGCGACGACGCGCACATGGAGGCGCGCGCCGCCAACGATCCGCACACGGGGCCGATGAGCGTGTACGAGGTCCACCTCGGCTCGTGGCGCCAGGGCCTCAGCTACCGCGACCTGGCCGACCAGCTGGTCGGGCACGTCACGGCCACGGGGTTCACCCACGTGGAGCTGCTGCCGGTCGCCGAGCACCCCTTCGGGGGCTCGTGGGGCTACCAGGTCACCTCGTACTACGCGCCGACCGCACGGTTCGGCTCGCCGGACGACTTCAGGTACCTGGTCGACCGGCTGCACCAGGCCGGGATCGGCGTGCTCGTCGACTGGGTTCCGGCGCACTTCCCGAAGGACGCCTGGGCGCTGGCCCGCTTCGACGGGGAGCCGCTGTACGAGTACCCCGACCCTCGCAAGGGCGAGCACCCCGACTGGGGAACGCTGGTCTTCGACTACGGGCGCAAGGAGGTGCGCAACTTCCTGGTGGCCAACGCGATCTACTGGCTGGAGGAGTTCCACATCGACGGCCTGCGCGTCGACGCGGTCGCGTCGATGCTCTACCTCGACTACTCGCGAGAGGACGGGGAGTGGGTGCCGAACGTGCACGGGGGTCGTGAGCACCTCGAGGCGATCGACTTCCTCCAGGAGGTCAACGCGACGGCGTACAAGCGGGTGCCGGGCATCGTGATGATCGCCGAGGAGTCGACGTCGTGGCCGGGAGTGACGCGGCCGACCCACCTGGGCGGCCTCGGGTACGGCATGAAGTGGAACATGGGCTGGATGAACGACAGCCTCGGCTACGTCGCCGAGGACCCGGTGCACCGGCAGTACCACCACCACCGGATGACGTTCTCCCTGATGTACGCGTTCAGCGAGAACTTCGTGCTGCCCATCAGCCACGACGAGGTGGTCCACGGCAAGGGGTCCCTGCTCCGCAAGATGCCCGGCGACCGCTGGCAGCAGCTGGCGAACGTGCGCGCCTTCCTGGCCTACATGTGGGCCCACCCGGGCAAGCAGCTGCTGTTCATGGGCACCGAGTTCGCGCAGGAGGCCGAGTGGGCCGAGCAGCGGAGCCTCGACTGGTGGCTGCTCGACCAGCCCGTGCACCTCGGGGTGCAGAAGCTGGTCACCGACCTCAACGCGCTCTACCGCTCGACGCCTGCCCTGTGGGAGAACGACCACGACCCGGCGGGTTTCGCGTGGATCGACGCCAACGACAACCTGCACAACGTCTTCTCGTTCACGCGTTTCGACCGCGCCGGCAACCCGCTGGTGTGCGTCGTCAACTTCGCCGGTCACCCGCACGAGGACTACCGAGTCGGCCTGCCCCGGAGCGGCCGGTGGACCGAGGTGCTCAACACCGACGCCGCCGAGTACGGCGGTTCCGGTGTGGGAAACCTCGGCACGGTGGCCGCCGAGGAGACCGCCTGGCACGGGCTGCCCGCGTCGGTCGCGCTCCGCGTCCCGCCCCTGGGTGCGCTGTACCTGCGCCCAGTCGCGGCCGAGGTCCCCGGCGCGGCCGAGGTCGGCGGCGCGGTCGAGGTCGGCGGCTGACGCCGAGGATCAGAACAGGGCGCTGGCGAGGGCGCGCCGGGCGGCGGCGACCCGGTCGTCGTCCCCCCCGACGACGTCGAACAGCTCCACCAGCCGGGCCCGGGCCTGCTCGCGGTCCGCACCGGACGTGAGGCGGACCGTGTCGACCAGCCGGCCGAAGGCGTCGTCCACGTGGCCGCCGAGCAGGTCGAGGTCCGCCACGAGGAGGGCCGCGGCCACGTCCGAGGGGTCGTCGGCGGCAGCCGCACGGGCAGCGGCCGGGTCGGCGCCGTCGGTGCGGCGGTAGAGCTCCACCTGGGCCAGACCGGCCGTGGCCATCGAGTCGGCGGGGTTCTCGGCCAGCGCCTTGCGGTAGGCCTCGGCCGCCGCGTCCATGTCGCCACGGTCGATCGCGTCGTAGGCCTCAGCGTGCAGCGGGGGAAGCGGCTCCTCGACCGGCTCCGCCTCCTCGACGCCGTCGGAAGCCGCGACCTCGACGCGGCCGGTGACTCCTTGCTGGGCCGCGACCTTGAGCAGCTCGTCGAGGACCTGGCGCACCTGGTCCTCGGGGTAGGCGCCCTGGAACAGCATCAGCGGACGTCCCCCCACCACGGCCATCACGGTCGGCAGGGACTGCACCTGGAGGGCCGCGGCGATCTGCTGCTCCGCGTCGACGTCGACCTTGGCGAGCAGGAACCGTCCGGCGTACTCGGTGGCCAGCTTCTCGAGCACCGGGGTGAGCTGCTTGCAGGGCTCGCACCACGAGGCCCACAGGTCGAGCACGACGGGCACGGTGGTCGAACGCTGCACGACATCGGGGAAGGTCTGCTCGGTGACGTCGACGACGACGGATCCGGCGACCGCGCCCCCGGGTGCCGTGCCGGTTCCGGGCGGGGGCTGCGGGCGCGACAGCGCCGACAGGTCGATGGCGCCGCGCAGGTCCATGCGGGGACGGGGGCCGGGGGTGGTGCTCATCGCGTGTGTCCTCCAGGTGCGTCGACGTCGGCGGTCCGACGTCGCGGGTGGCTCAGGATGCGCTGCCGGAGAGGGGGATCCGCTGGCCGGCGACGACCTGGATCGTGGCCTCGGCAGAGGCGGGTGGCACGTACATGGCGACCACCTCGACGTAGGTGAAGAGGGCCTCCTGCGTCGCCGTGGACGTGCCGGCGAGCGCCGCGTACTCCGCGTTGAGGCTGGCCTTGGAGCCCTTCGCCGCGACCTTGAAGCTGTTGGCGCCGGTCAGTGCGGCCATCACCAGGGCGCCGCCGTCCTGCGTCCCGAAGGCCCAGATCTGGTCGGGCCTGGCTGCGTGGTTGGCGGCGTAGGTGAAGCACCCCTTGCAGGTCACGGTCAGGGCCGCGCGCTCCGCGTCCTGGGCCGTCAGCACCTGGGTGCGGAACGAGTCGTCGGCGAAGGCCCCGGCCGAGGCGCTGGCCGGGCCCTGGGTGAGGACGTCGGCATAGGCCGTGACCGCGTCGACCGGCGACACGAGCAGGTCACCGGCGTCGTCGAGCGCCGGAACGGGGACCCCGGACCGCAGCGGCTCGGTCAGAGGGAGCGTGGCACCCGGCAGCATCGGCGCGTAGGCGCTCAGTCGGTAGCCCTCCCGCGCGGAGGCCTGGGTGAGCAGCATGAGGTCGGGGAACTGGTCCTCGGCGCTGGCGCGCGTGACCGTGACCAGCGAGCGGGGCCAACCCTGCTCGCTCGGCACCACGTCCTGCAGCCGCTCGGGCCCGAGGGGCAGGGCGTACGACGAGTCCGGCACCTTGGTCTTCATCAGATAGGCGCCGGTCCGCTCCTCCAGGGCCGCGCCGTCCACCGCCCCTGCCAGGGCGTTCGCGTCGAGCGTCGTGTCGGCGGCCTCAAGGGCCGCGGTCACCGAGGCGAGGACGGTGTCGAGCTGGCCGCCTCCGGCGACCGGCACCACCTCGTCGGCCGCTGCGGGACGCGGCTCCGGCAACGGCTCGGAGCCGCAGGCGGTCAGCGTCGCGAGGAGCGCGGTAGCGAGCGCCGCGGCCGTGGTCATCAGCACGGGCCGCCGACCTCGGGCTCGGTGCGTCCGGGGGCGGTTCACGGCGTCCTCTCCGGTCCGGTCACGGTTACCGGTGGCTCGTCGCCGCCCTCGGTGGGGCCGCCGGGTCCGGTGCTGCCGGTGGCTCCGGCGGGTCCCTCGGGGGACGCCGACCTCTGCCGCCGGGTGAAGGGGTTGGGCGCCGTGAGGCCCCGGTGGGAGGTCGGGCGGCCCGCGCGCCGTCCTCGGCGCAGCCCCCAGACGCCCACCGCCGCGGCAGCGAGCAGGAGGATGACGCCCAGCACCATCAGCGGAACGGCCCAGGGCGTGGAGACCTCGTTGGCCCAGGTCATCGACAGGGTCTTGGCTGCGGCGGTGGACCCGTCCCCGGCCACTAGGAGGGACCAGCGCCCGATCGGGGGGTCCCAGGTCATCGTGACCGAGGTGGTGCCGGTCTCGGTCTGCACCCACATCGGCGAGGTCGACGGGTCGGGCACGCTGGCCTCGCCCTCGACGACCTCGGTCGCGAACCGGGTCGGGGTGTCGAGGCCGGTGAGGACCGTGTGCTGCGCGCCGTCCACCCACCCGGTGACGTCGGCCTCCCGGCCACGGGCCAGGAGGATGGGACCGCCATCCGCGCTCGTCGCGGTGATGGTGACCGGACCATCACGCATCTCCGGCACCCCGGGGGCCGTGATGGCCACCGGTCCCCCGTCCGAGAGGTCGACGGACGACGTCACCTCGTCGTCCGGGAGCCAGAAGGTCCGCAGGCCGACGCCCACGACCAGGGCGGCCAGGCCTGCCAGCGCGAGCAGGGCCACGAGGACGCGTCTCACCGGCATGGTCCCTTCCTCTCGTCCCCCGACGGATCGAGGGCCCCGTCGACCGACAGGGCCCGTGACCGATCCACCATAGGTGGCTGCCCGACGTCGCCGAAAATCGCGTCGGGAACCGTGACGCCGATCACGGCGTCTCAGCCACATGGACGCGAACCCGACAGCACCCGCCGCAGGCACCATCACGCCGACCCCGGGCCGGTCACGCCGCCGCTGGGTCAGGCGCGGCGCCGCCCTCGGGGTGGCGACGGTGGCCACCGCCCTCGTGGTCACGGGCGCCTTCGAGCCGCCGGCCGCGACCGCGGCAGCCCTGCGTCCCTTCGACGACTGCGAGGCCGTGCACGACTGGTACGTGGACGCGTACGAGCCCTACCTCACGCAGGCGGGCGGGTGGTGGGGCATGGACGACGTCGGGGGCGTGGCGGAGGACTCGGCGTCCGGGTCGGCCGGCGCCGGACCGGCGGTCGTCCCCCAGTCGCGGGCGGCCTCGGGGCAGGACGCGGTCGGGGACGGCGCCACCGGGACCAACCTCCAGGAGGCGGGGGTCGACGAGCCCGACACGATGAAGACCCGCGACGGGCTGCTGGTCACCACCGTCGGCGACCGCTTGGTGGTGGTCGACGTGTCCGGCCCGAAGCCACGGAGGCTGGGCGAGGTGACGGTGCCGGGCCTGGGCCAGGCCTACGGGGGAGGCATCGCGTGGAGCGACGCCGTCGGCGTGCTCCCGGTGGAGCCGGGACCCGGCGACGTGCCGGAGCAGGCAGGCACGGCCGAGCTGCTGCTGGCCCGCGACCGTGTCGTCGTGCTGGCGAACGGCTGGGTCCCGCTGGACGACTCCGACGGCCAGGACCAGGCACCCGGGCGGATGATGCCCTACCGGCCCGGAACCCCGACGACGGTCGTCTCCCTGGTCGACGTGGGCGACCCGACCGACCCACGGCTGGTGTCCCGCACCGAGACCGAGGGCCAGTACGTGTCGGCGCGGCTCAGTGGTCAGGGGGACGGCACCGTCCGCGTCGTCACCACGACCGGGGTCCCGGCGTTCCCGCTCCCGGCCCTCTCCCCGGGTGGGTGGAACGTGGAGGGCGGCGTCGACGAGCACGTGCAGGGCGCATGGGAGGCGGAGGCGCGTGCCGCCCTCGCGGCCGCGCCGGGCGAGGACTTCCTGCCGCGGCGGTTCGTCCGCGACGACGCCGGCGACGTGGTCTCCACCGTCCCGGCACTGGCGTGCACAGCACTCGCGCACCCCTCCGAGCAGTCGGGCCTGGGCACGGTCACCGTGACGACCCTCGACCCCACGGCCTCCGGCGACGACCCCGTCGTCGACGCCACCGGGGTCTCGGCCGACGGCGACCTCGTCTACGCGAGCACGGACCGCCTCTACGTGGCGACGACCCGCGGCGGCTGGCTGCCCTTCACCAGCGGCGCCCCGGGCGCTGAGTCGGGCGTGACCACCGCGCTGCACGGGTTCGACACCACCTCGGACGACGCGACCACCTACGTGGCCTCCGGCCAGGTGGACGGGTGGCTGCTGGGCCGCTGGGCACTCTCCGCCCAGGACGGGATGCTCCGCGTGGCCACCACCCGCGACGGACGGGGCACGATCATCCGGGACCTGACCCAGCCGGAAACGGACAGCGCCGTGACGGTGCTCGCCGAGCGCGGTGGCAACCTGCAGCAGGTCGGCCAGGTGACCGGCCTCGGGCGCGGAGAGCAGATCCGGGCCGTGCGCTGGTTCGGCGACATGGCGACCGTGGTGACGTTCCGGCAGACCGACCCGCTGTACGTGGTGGACCTGTCGGACCCGAAGGCACCGCAGGTGACCGGCGAGCTGAAGGTGCCCGGGTACTCGGCGTACCTGCACCCGGTCGGCGACGACGTGCTGCTGGGCGTGGGGCAGGACGCGACCGAGGACGGCCAGGTGACCGGCGTGCAGGTGTCGACGTTCGACCTGGGCGACAGGACGGCACCCACCCGCCTGGACGTCATCGTCCAGCGCGACACGTGGACCTCGGTCGAGGGCGACTCGCGGCAGTTCAGCTACGTGCCCGACCGGCGCCTGGCCCTCCTGCCTCTGCAGGGCCAGGACGGTCCCGCGGTGCAGACGCTGAGCGTGGCGGAGGACGGGAGCCTCGACGTGGCCTCCACCCACCGCTTCGGTGCCTACGACTGGGTGCAGCGGGCGATGGTGACCGGGGACGACGCGGTCGTGGTGCTGGTCTCGGGTGAGCAGGGTCCGCGCCTCGCGCAGCTCGACCTGGGGACCCTCAGCCAGAGCGGCTCGCTGAACCTGTAGCCCTGTCCAGCGTCCGACGAACCAGCCGCACCTCGGCCATGTCCTCGAAGGTGGCCTCGATCCTGTTGGCTCCGTCGGGACGGAACCCGTTGCGGGAGTAGAAGGCACGAGCCCTGGGGTTGTCCGTGGCCACCCAGAGGTAGGCGTCCTCCGCGCCGACCGCGGCCTCGACGAGCTGCTGCCCCAGCCCGGAGCCGTGGTGGGCCGCCAGCAGGTAGATGAGCCGGAGCTCGAGCTCGGGAAGGCCGGCGTCGTCGTCGCGCCCGGGACCTGCCACGGCGAGGCCGACCACCTCCCCTTCGAGGTCGGCCACGTGCACGGCGGCACCACGGGAGATGGCGCGCTCCCACATCTCCGCCCTGCCGGCGACGTCGATGGCGGCGAGGTACTCCTGGCTCACCAGGTGGGCGTAGGCCTCACGCCAGCACTGCACGTGGCAGCCGGCGAGCGCCCACGCGTCCTGGGGTACGGCCGTGCGCAGCACGGCCCCCGCAGCCATCCCCCTACCGCTCCCGTCTCACGGACCGTCGGGGCGCATCGCCGCATCGGCTCGCGTCCCGGCTGCGAGCGCCGACTCCAGCCGTTCCACCTTCGCCTGCATCTCTCCGGTCCGACCGGGCCTGATGTCGGCCTTGAGCACGAGCGAGACGCGGTCGCCGTGCCGGCCGACCGCCTCGCAGGCGCGCCTCACCACGGCGAGGCACTCGTCCCACTCGCCCTCGAGCGTGGTGAACATGGAGTCGGTCTGGTTCGGCAGCCCCGACTCGCGGACGATCCGGACCGCGTCGGCGACGGCGGCCGACACGGAGTCGGAGCCGCCGGTTCCGGACGGGGCGACGGAGAAGGCGATCAGCATGGGGCTCAGCCTGCCAGACGCGACGCGTCGGCTCAGCGTGCCGTGAGCCGCTCCAGCACCACGTCGGAGGCGGTGTACGGGTCGGTCTCGCCGGCGAGCACGCGCTCGGCGAGCTCGGCGAGGCCCTCCTCGGCGGCTGAGTCG
Organism: uncultured Actinomycetota bacterium; assembly: GCA_963843835.1. Taxonomy (GTDB): domain Bacteria; phylum Actinomycetota; class Actinomycetes; order Actinomycetales; family CAWJMD01; genus CAWJMD01. The sequence goes on along the minus strand of CAWJMD010000001.1, from coordinate 1,113,962 downwards.
TGAACGTCGCCGATGCGGCCACGCAGCACGGCCAGGGTGATCGCCTCGATCTCGCCGGCCACACGGTCGCGCCGACGTCGTCGCAGCTCGCCGGTCTCGTCGGCCCAGGCGCGGTGCTTGTCGAGGGCCTCGACCAGCTCGTCGACGCCCTCACCGCGCGAGGCGACCAGCCGCACGACGGGGGGCCGCCAGTCACCGGCCTCACGACGCTCGCCGAGCGAGATCATGCCGCGCAGGTCGCGGATCGTGGCCTCCGCGCCGTCGCGGTCGGCCTTGTTGACCGCGAACACGTCGCCGATCTCGAGGATCCCGGCCTTGGCGGCCTGGATGCCGTCCCCCATCCCCGGCGCCAGCAGCACGACCGTCGTGTCCGCCGCGGCCGCCACCTCGACCTCGCTCTGGCCGACACCGACGGTCTCCACCAGGACCACGTCGCACCCGGCGGCGTCGAGCACGCGCACCGCCTGGGGCGTGGCCATCGAGAGACCACCGAGGTGGCCACGGCTGGCCATCGAGCGGATGTAGACGTCGGGGTCGGTCGCGTGGTCGGACATGCGGATCCGGTCACCGAGGAGGGCGCCACCCGAGAAGGGCGACGACGGGTCGACGGCCAGCACACCGACCCGCAGGTCGCGCGCCCTCAGCGCGCTCACGAGCACCGAGGTGGTCGTCGACTTCCCCACTCCCGGTGAGCCCGTCAGGCCGACGACCCACGCCCGGCCGGTGTGCGGCACCAGCGCCGACATCACCTCGCGCAGCTGCGGGGAGTCGTCCTCGACGAGCGAGATCAGGCGCGCGACCGCGCGCGGGGAGCCCTCGCGGGCCCGGACCAGGAGGTCGGGGACGTCGAGGGTGCGCGTCATCGGGTGCCGGGTCTTCGGGTCTCGGGGCGGTGGCGGGTCAGCCGCGGGCCGGGACGCGCACGATCAGGGCGTCGCCCTGGCCACCGCCGCCGCAGAGGGCCGCGGCGCCGGTCCCGCCGCCGCGCCGGCCCAGCTCCAGCGCCAGGTGCAGCACGAGGCGGGCGCCGGACATCCCGATCGGGTGTCCGACGGCGATGGCGCCGCCGTTGACGTTGACCTTGTCCGGGTCGACCCCCAGCTGCTTCGTCGAGGCCAGGCCGACCGCGGCGAACGCCTCGTTGATCTCGAGCAGGTCGAGGTCCGCAGGGGTGATCCCCTCCTTCTCGCACGCCTTCACGATGGCTCGCGCCGGCTGGCTCTGGAGGCTCGAGTCGGGGCCGGCGACCATGCCGTGCGCGCCGATCTCCGCGATCCACGTCAGACCCAGCTCGGTGGCCTTCTGCTTGCTCATCACGACGACAGCGGCTGCACCGTCGCTGATCTGGGACGCCGACCCCGCCGTGATCGTGCCGTCCGCGGAGAACGCAGGACGCAGGCGTGCGAGCGAGTCGGTGGTGGTATCCGCCCGGACGCCCTCGTCGTCCTTGAACACCACGGGATCGCCCTTGCGCTGCGGGATCTCGATGGCGACGACCTCGTCCTCGAACACGCCGTCCTTCCACGCCTTCGCCGCGAGCTGGTGGCTGCGTGCCGAGAAGGCGTCCTGCTCCTCGCGCGTGAACTCCTGGTCGCCGGTGTTGGCCTTCTCGGTGAGCAGGCCCATCGCCTGGTCGGTCATGGCGTCCCACAGGCCGTCGAGCGCCATGTGGTCGCGCATCGCGACGTCCCCGTACTTGAAGCCCTCACGGCTCTTCTCCAGCAGGTGGGGTGCGTTGGTCATCGACTCCTGCCCACCTGCGACCACGACCTCCACCTCGCCGGCACGGATCAGCTGGTCGGCCATCGCGATCGCGTTGAGGCCCGAGAGGCAGACCTTGTTGATGGTGAGCGCGGGGACCCCCATGGGGATGCCCGCCTTGATCGCCGCCTGGCGGGCGGGGATCTGGCCGGCCCCCGCCTGGAGCACCTGCCCCATCACCACGTACTCGACCTGCTCGGGCGCGACCCCCGCCTTCTCCAGCGCTCCGGCGATGGCGAAGCCGCCGAGGTCCGCGCCGGAGAAGCCCTTGAGGGAGCCGAGCAGCCGCCCCATCGGGGTGCGGGCGCCGGCGACGATGACGGACGTGCGGGTGCTGGTCACAGGTGGTTCCTCTCGCGGGGCTTGTGGCTACCGAGGGCAGTCCGCGCGCGCTGGCGGTGGACGTCCTGCCACCTGCCACAGTACCCACCGCAGGCTCTCCGATGCCCGCGCGGCCGACCGGCGTGACGTCCTCCACACCGGGTCCGCAGCCGCTCCTGCCCGGCCTAACCTGACGGGCATGGATCCGCTCTTCACCCACATCGACCACGTCGGCGTCGCCGTCGCCGACCTCGACGAGGCCGTCGCCTTCTACCGCGACGTCTTCGGCATGGAGGTGCTGCACACGGAGACGAACACCGAGCAGGGGGTGCGCGAGGCGATGCTCGGCGTGGGCGACAGCGGCTCGTGCGTGCAGCTGCTGGCGCCGCTCTCGCCGGAGTCGCCGATCGCCCGCTTCCTCGACCGCAACGGGCCGGGAGTCCAGCAGGTCGCCTACCGGGTGACCGACATCGCGTCGGTGAGCGCGACCCTGCGCGAGCGCGGGATGCGGCTGCTCTACGACGAGCCCCGGCGCGGCACCTCGGACAGCAGGGTCAACTTCATCCACCCCAAGGACGCCGGTGGGGTCCTGGTCGAGCTGGTCGAGCCGGCCGGTGGCGTGGGTCACAACCCATCCCACACGGCGTGACTCGTCAGTAGCCTCCGGGGCGTGGACCAGATCCGAGACGCCATCCTCGCCGGGAACCTCGACGCCGTGGGCTCGATGGAGATCCCCGACCACTACCGGGCGGTGACCGTCCACAGGGACGAGGTGCACCTGTTCGACGGCATCGACAGCCGCGACAAGGACCCCCGCAAGTCACTTCACGTCGAGGACGTCCGTACTCCCGAGCTCGGACCGGGCGAGGCGCTGGTCGCCGTGATGGCCTCGGCCATCAACTACAACACGGTGTGGACGTCGATCTTCGAGCCCGTCTCGACGTTCGGCTTCCTCGAGCGCTACGGCAGGACGTCCCCGCTGGCCGCCCAGCACGACCAGCCGTACCACGTGGTGGGCTCCGACCTGGCAGGCGTCGTGCTGCGCACGGGTCCGGGCGTCAACGCGTGGAAGCCGGGTGCCGAGGTCGTCGCCCACTGCCTCTCGGTGGAGCTGGAGCACCCCGACGGGCACAACGACACGATGCTCGACCCCGAGCAGCGCATCTGGGGCTTCGAGACCAACTTCGGCGGCCTCGCCCAGCTCGCCCTGGTGAAGGCCAACCAGCTGATGCCCAAGCCGGCGCACCTCACGTGGGAGGAGGCCGCCGTGCCGGGGCTGGTCAACTCCACGGCCTACCGGCAGTTGATCTCCAAGAACGGCGCAGGGGTGAAGCTCGGCGACAGGGTGCTGATCTGGGGTGCGTCGGGTGGCCTGGGCTCCTACGCGACCCAGATGACGCTCGCGGCCGGCGCGACCCCCGTCTGCGTGGTCTCCAGCGAGGAGAAGGCCGAGATCTGCCGGGCCATGGGGGCCGAGCTGATCATCGACCGCAAGGGGGAGGGGTACCGGTTCTGGAAGGACGAGACGACCCAGGACCCGAAGGAGTGGCGGCGCTTCGGCGCGCGCATCCGCGAGCTGACCGGCGGCCCGGACGTCGACATCGTCTTCGAGCACCCCGGTCGGGAGACCTTCGGCGCCAGCGTCTTCGCCGCCAGGCGGGGAGGCACGATCGTCACCTGCGCCTCCACGTCGGGCTACATGCACGAGTACGACAACCGGTACCTCTGGATGCACCTCAAGCGGATCGTCGGATCGCACTTCGCGAACTACCGGGAGGCGTGGGAGGCCAACGACCTCATCGCCCGCGGCATCGTGCACCCGACCCTGTCGCGGACCTACACGCTCGACGACGTGGGGCAGGCCGCCCACGACGTGCACCAGAACCTGCACCAGGGCAAGGTCGGCGTCCTCGCCCTCGCGCCCGAGGAGGGCCTGGGCGTCACGGACCCCGAGCTGCGCGAACGGTTCGCGACCCAGATCAACCGCTTCCGCGACGTCTGACGCGCGCGCCCAAGCGGGCGGGCGCGCGGGGGACACTACGCTCACCCCGTAGGTCGGCGAAGGGATGCGCGTGGGCGACGAGGACGAGCGCGGCGGGGGCTCCGAAACCGCGACGGGGGACCGAGGCAGCCAGCACCGGGGGTGGTCGACCCGGGTGCGCGACACGCGCGCCGCGCTGGCTGAGCGGCGGGCCCTGGGACGGGCACAGCGTCACAACGGGTCGTTCCCCACCCTGGACCAGATGCTCAGCCGGCGGCTGCAGCCGGACGCTCCCGCGGCCGGCCCCCCCGGTGTCGACACCGACAGCGACAGCGACACCGGCACCGAGCACGTCGCCGCGGAGGCACCGGCCGAGGAGACGGGCGCGAGACCCGTCGCGGACCAGTTCCTCGGCGAGTCCCCCCGCACCAAGGCGAGCGCGAGCCCGGGCGACGCCTCCAGGTTCGGCAGGCCCGGCCAGGCGTTCAACCGCAGCCACCCGTTCTACGTCGGGTTCGTCGGCGCGCTGGGCGTGTTCATCGCCTACGGTCTCGTCCAGGTGCTCGGCCAGCTCCAGCAGGTGATCACCCTGCTGGTGGTCTCGCTGTTCCTCGCGCTGGGGCTGGAGCCTGTCGTCGACTGGCTCACGAACCGGCGGGTCCCCCGGGGCTGGGCCATCACCGGGGTCTTCGGGGGCGTCGTCGCGGTCTTCGCCGGCTTCGGGGCGTCCGTCGTCCCGATCCTCGTCGACCAGGGCACCGAGCTGGTCGGCAAGCTGCCGGACTACCTGGCCCAGCTCCAACGGGCGGACTGGTTCGTCGAGCTCGACCAGAAGTACGACCTGGTCGGGCGGGCGACCGCCGAGGTCGAGAAGCGGCTGGGCGACGGCCAGGCCATGGCCGCGGTCTTCGGTGGCGTCCTGGGGGCGGGTCAGGCCGTCCTCGGCGGCGTCTTCAGCGCGCTCACCGTCCTGATCCTCACGCTCTACTTCCTCGCCTCGATGCGCCATCTGCGGGAGGCCGGCTACGCGCTCGTGCCCGCCTCGCGGCGCACCCGGGTGCAGCTGCTCGGTGACGAGATCAGCAAGCGCATCGGCGGGTACGTGATCGGCCAGCTGGTGGTCGCCTCACTGAACGGCGTCTGCTCCTACGTGATGATGCTCATCCTCGGCATCCCCTACCCGGCGGTGCTGGCCATCGCGGTCGGACTGATCGGCCTGCTCCCCCTGGTCGGCGCCACGATCGGTGCGGTGCTGGTCGTGGTGGTCGCGCTGTTCGTCGACCTGCAGACCGCGGTGATCGTGCTGATCTACTACATCGTCTACCAGCAGGTCGAGAACTACCTGATCGCGCCGAAGATCATGGCCCGCACGGTGTCCGTCCCCGGGGCCGTCGCCCTGGTCGCCGCGCTGATCGGCGCCACGCTGATGGGAGCGATCGGCGCCCTCATCGGCATCCCGATCGCCGCGGGCATCCTGCTGGTGGTCCAGGAGGTCGTGATGCCCCGGCAGGACCGCCTGTAGGCGGTCACCCCTGCGCCGAGGACTCCGTCCGGGCCGCCGGACGGTGCAGGTCGTCCGCCACCTCGAACGGGCCGTCCCACGTCGACGGCAGCGGGGTCGCGATCTCGGGGGCCACCTCGGCGACGATCTCGTCGTGCACGCGCCGCACCGCGGACTCCCCCACCCACAGGTGCTTGGCACCCTCGACCCCGACCACGCGAGCCTGCGGGATCGCCGCGGAAACGCTCCGTGGCCTCCTCGGGCCGCAGGTAGTCGTCCAGCTCGGGCACCAGGGCGAGCACCGGCTTCCCCGAGCCTGCCCACGTGTTCAGGTCCTCCGCGCCGGCCGAGCGCAGGGGCGGCGAGAGCAGCACGGCGCCCTCGACGGACGGGTCGCAGCCGTGCATGAGGGCCAGGTCCGTGCCGAAGGACCAACCGAGCAGCCACCGGCGCGGCAGGTCGTGGAACTCGGCGAACTCGATCGCCGCGGCGACATCCAGCCGCTCGGCGTCGCCGGCGTCGAACGTGCCCTCGCTGGTGCCGCGCGGACTCGACACACCGCGCAGGTTGAACCGCAGCACGGCGAGGCCCGCGAGCGCCGGCAGCCGCCACGCCGCCTTGCGGAACACGTGGCTGTCCATGAACCCGCCGTGCGTCGGCAGGGGGTGGAGGGTCACGAGGGTCGCCACCGGATCGCGATCGAGCGGGAGGGCCAGCTCGCCCACCAACCTCAGCCCGTCGGCCGTGTGCAGCTCGACGTCCTCACGTCGGGCCGGCAGCACGGTGCCCGACCGGATCGTGTGCGTTGACACCTTCGTACCCCTCTCATGTGCGGACGCTCTCTGCGGCATCGCGGACCCGACCCTAGTGCGCCCCTGCCGAACCTCCCTTCCCGTTGCACAATGGGAGCACCGGAGGCACCGATGACCATCTCGTGGAAGTGGTTCGAGGACCGATGGCGTGCGCTCACCGGCGCGCCGGCGCGGCCACCGGAGGACGTCGAGCTGCTCCTGCGCACGCTCGAGCTGCGCCGGCTGGCCCTCGAGGTCCAGAAGGCGCACGCGACGACGCAGCCCGGCCAGTACCAGCGCGTGCGGGCCTCGACAGGTGCCTACGACGACGTGCTGCTGGAGTGCTGCCGCGCGGCCGGGGTGCCCGCACCCCGCACCCGGGGCCCGCTGTCGACCGACGAGCGCCTCGTCGCCGAGATGGCCCTGCTGGCCCATCGGATCGAGTGGTGACCGTCTGGCACCTCGCGCTGGCCGACCACTGGCGGCAGGCGCGCGTCGACGGTCGCTACACCTGGTCGACCATCGGCGTCAGCCTCGAGCAGCAGGGGTTCGTGCACGCCAGTACCGCGGCACAGCTACCCGGTGTCGTCGCCACGTTCTACGCGGACGTGTCCGATCCGCTGGTCCTGCTCGAGCTGGACGTCGCCGCGCTCGATCGGGCGGGCTCACCGGTGCGCTGGGAGCACGTGCCCGGAGCGGACGGACCGTTCCCGCACGTCTACGGACCGGTGCCGGTCGAGGCCGTGGTCCGCGCGACGCCGTTCGACCGGGCGACCCCGGCATGGCCGTCCGACCCGGAAGCCCGTGACGGCCGCCGTCCGCGCAGGCAGGATGGACTCATGACCACAGGTAGCGGCACCCCCGACGACCCCTGGCAGCTGACCACGGCGCCGGGGTCCTCGCAGTACACGATGCACTCGGACCCGGAGGCCGACCCTCCCGCACTGGTCTGCCAGGTGGGCAGCACCACCCTGCGCTACCACCTGTCCGCGGTCGAGGACCTCCACGCGTGGCTGCGGGAGCAGGGCGACTGGGTACCGCTGGGTGCGGCCGACGAGAAGAAGGACGCGCCGGAGGGATCGGTCGAGGCCTGGGGGCGTTCGAAGGCCAACCCGGTCGGTGGCTGGTACGGCCTACGCAACGGCTACCGGGGACGGTTCGGGATGTACCTCCCGCCGTTGCTCGAGGCCCTGGGCCTGGCCGAGCTCACGCACGACAAGCGCAGCAACAGCGTCCGGGCGCTCTGAGCACGGTCTCCCGACGCCAGAGGCCAGCGGACCTCAGCCACTGTTCGACCGGATGAGGTCACCCCACACGGAGGCGGATCCGCTGTGGCCGGTGAGGACGGTCCACCAGATGGCCGCCGCGGCGACCAGCAGCGCGAGCACGAGGCCGGGCAGGCGCAGCGCCGGACGGTGCCGGGTCGCGGCCACGAGGACCGACACGGCCAGCAGCGCCGCCACGAACCAGGGCATCAGCCCGCCCCGGTCCGCGTGCCGGGTGATGCTGGGGATCTCCGCACCGGCCAGGCTCTCGCGCCGTGCCCGCAGCGCCTCGCCGCTGCGGACGGTCACGAAGGTGAGGGCGAGCAGACCGGCGTTGGCGACCACGACGAACCACGACAGGCTGCGGCGCCACGCGTCGCGGGACGCGACCGCGGCCGTCACGAGCGCCATCACCGGGATGCCCGCCACGACCGCGTGGACGACCAGCGCGTGCAGGGGCAGTCCGGCAGCGGTGTCGAAGAGGTCGTCCACGCATCGAGTATGACCACCGGGGCGTGACCGCGTCAGTGTCCACGACGACCCGACGCCATTACTCGACGGTGCCGCCGATGCGCCAGTACTCGCCGTCCTCCCGGTCGAGGAAGCCCTCGTCGACCAGGCTGCGACGCAGAAGCGCCACATCGTCGTGGAAGGCGCGCATCAGGTGGTTGACCTCGGACTCGGGGTACCGCGTCCCCGGCTCGAAGGTGCGGGCGAGGTGATCGAGCACGACCAGCCGCTTGCGGTGCTTCGCCGGCATCCGCACGAGGCGTCCGCCGTCGTCCAGGTAGGCCCGCAGGACCTTGTCGCGGTCGGCGAGGGCCTCGTGCAAGGGCATCCGCTCCACGGCCCCAGTCTCACCCCGCCCCGTGGTCCCCGTCGAACCGCCGGCCAGCGGGTAGCGTGCGCCCGGTGAGCGAGGAGAGCGTGCGCCGGGTGGCGAGCTACGACGACGACCTGCGCCTCGCGCACGTCATCGCGGACCAGGTCGACGCGCTGACGATGTCGCGGTTCAAGGCTCGCGACCTCGACGTGACGACCAAGCCCGACCTGACGCCGGTCACCGACGCCGACTCGAGCGCGGAGGAGCTCGTCCGCACCCAGCTGCGCCGGACCAGGCCGCGCGACGCCGTGGTGGGCGAGGAGCTGGAGGACACCGGTCACGGACCCCGGCAGTGGGTGGTCGACCCGATCGACGGCACCAAGAACTTCGTGCGCGGCGTGCCCGTGTGGGCCACGCTCATCGCTCTGGTCGACCAGGGCAGGCCCGTGCTCGGCGTGGTGTCGGCCCCTGCACTGAACCGCCGGTGGTGGGCCGCGCTCGGCTCCGGGGCGTGGACGGGTCGGTCACTCTCCGCGGCGACCAGGCTGCACGTCTCAGGCGTCCAGGACCTGTCCGACGCGTCGCTGTCCTACTCGAGCCTGTCGGGCTGGGACACGCACCGCGCCGACGCGGGCGGTCGTGCGGCGTTCCTCGAGCTGACCGAGAAGTGCTGGCGGACGCGCGCCTACGGCGACTTCTGGTCGTACGTGCTGGTTGCCGAGGGGGCAGTGGACATCGCCGCCGAGCCCGAGCTGGCGCTGCACGACATGGCCGCGCTCGTGCCCGTCGTCACCGAGGCGGGGGGACGCTTCACCTCGCTGGACGGGGAGGACGGACCCTTCGGCGGGAACGCCCTCGCGACCAACGGCCACCTGCACGCGGCGGCCCTCAGCCTGCTCAGCCGGGACAGCAGCACCGGCGCCAGCAGCAACGCGTAGAGGTCGAACCAGCCGTACCCGCCGGCAGCCCCCGACGGCGGGTTGCCCTGGCTGACGACGCCCGCCACGGGGTCGTGGGGCGCCCACGCCCAGGTCCCCCAGGCTGTGCCCAGCAGCTCCAGCCAGCTGACCACGACGAAGGCGCCCACGTAGAGCATCTGCGAGCGCCCCCAGCGCAGGAAGCCCAGCAGGCACAGGAACCAGAACGCCCCCAGGACGTCGGGCCGCTCGGCCAGCGTGACGCCGTAGAGCGCCCACGCCCCGCCGAGCACCACCGTCCCGGTGACGAGATGCCGGCGGTGTGCCTCGAAGAGGGGCGAGCGTCCGAGGGACATGGCCGCCAGGTAGACCAGACCGTGTCCCGGCGGGACGTACATCGGTACGGTCTCGAGCCGGTACGTGTACGCCTCCAGCAGGGGCGAGAACGTGTACTCGACCATCGTTGCGAGCACCACCACCACGAGCGTCTGCATGCGGACCAGCGAGGTCTCCCGCCGCAGGGCGAGCGTGATCACGCCCCACGTGAGCAGCCCGGTGACCACCTGCTCGAGCAGGGGTCCGCCGCGGTCGAGCCAGAGCACCAGCGCGATCCAGCCCATCACGACGCCGGCCAGCGTCAGGTCGGGGCGGGACTCGCGCAGCACGGTCCTCACGCGGGCTCGTCCCCGAGGGCCTTCTCGGCCGGACGCGCCCGGTCCGGCGAGTAGGGGTCGTCGCTCTCGTCGCCCTCCCCCGGCTCGCGCTCCTTGCGGCGCAGCAGGAGCGCGTCGAGCATCTCCAGCGCCACCGGCTCGCACTCGCCCAGCACGCCCGGAAGGCGTCCCGCCGCGCCGACCAGCAGGCCGCCGGCCGTCGGCAGGAGGAGGGCGGCGACACCCACGTAGATGACGGTCTCGGCCCCCTCGAGCAGCCGGTTGCCCGCTCGGACGTGCACGGGCACGTTCCGGCTGGTGCTGGGGTCCGTCATGTCCTGATCATGCCTGACGGCGTTTCGCCGCGCGCCAGGCGCCATGACACGCCACGATGGGGCCGCCCTGCTTGCTCATGGGCAGGCAGAACCGTCCACCTACCCAAGGAGACCCCATGATCGTCCTGGGAATCATCCTGCTCATCCTCGGCCTCGTGCTGAACGTGAGCATCCTCACCACGATCGGCATCATCCTGATCGTCATCGGCGCCGTGCTGTTCCTGCTGGGAGCCACCGGTCGCGCCATCGGTGGGCGCAAGCACTGGTACTGATCCCGTCCTGACCTGGCAGGTCGACCGCAGTGGTCGGCCTGCCAGCATGGTCGGACAAGTCGAAGGGCCCGGACCAGACGGTCCGGGCCCTTCGTCGTGCGTGGTGGGTCGTCAGCGGGTCAGGTCAGGCCGTGCGGGCGCTCCGGCCGGGGCCGCCCTGGCGGCGGCCCGATCCGCCGGCCGGGCCGCCCTGGCGGGCGCCCTGGTAGCCGCCCTGGCGGCCGGAGCCACCGGTGCGGCGCTCACCCTGGTCGCGCGGGCCCTGGCGGTACGGGCGACGGTTGCGACGCGAGGAGGCCTCACGCTCGGGCAGTGGCTGGACGACGACCGGGGTCCCGGAGGTCGCGATCTCACGGACCTCCGCGTGGCCGGGGAACACCGACGCCGTGCGGGCGCTGACACGGGCGCCCTGGTGCAGGCGGGCCATCTCGCGCAGCTGCGCGGGCTGGACCAGCGACACCACCGTGCCGGACGTCCCCGCCCGGGCCGTGCGACCGGAACGGTGCAGGTAGTCCTTGTGGTCGTTCGGCGGGTCGAAGTGGACGACGAGGTCGACGTCGTCCACGTGGATGCCGCGCGCCGCCACGTCCGTCGCGACCAGCACGCGCGGGCTGCCCGCAGTGAACGCGTCGAGCGCCCGCTGCCGGGCACCCTGGGTGAGGTTGCCGTGGATCGCGCTGGCCGGGACGCCCTCGCGTCCCATCTGCTGGGCGAGACGGTCGGCGCCATGCTTGGTGCGCACGAAGAACAGCGTGCGGCCGGGACGCTGCGCCACCTCGGTGGCGACGGCGATCTTGTCCTCGGCCTTCACCGTGAACACGACGTGGTCCATCGTGTCCACCGACGAGGTGGCCGCGGCGACGGCGTGGATGGCCGGGTCGGAGAGGTAGCGGGTGACGAGCTGACCCACGCCCCGGTCGAGCGTCGCCGAGAAGAGCATGCGCTGCGAGCCCTCGGGCGTGGTGTCGAGGATGGTGGTCACGGCCGGCATGAAGCCCAGGTCCGCCATGTAGTCCGCCTCGTCGAGGACGGTGACCGCGACGCGGGACAGGTCGGCGCTGCGACGCTCCATCAGGTCGATCAGGCGCCCAGGGGTCGCGACGACGACGTCGACCCCCCGCTCGAGCTCGGCGATCTGGCGCCCGATCGGGGCGCCGCCGTAGACCGTGGTGACCTTCAGCGACAGGCTGCGGGCCAGCGGCACCAGCGCGGTGGCGACCTGCTGGGCGAGCTCGCGGGTCGGCACCAGCACGAGGCCGCGCGGCTGCTTGGTGGTGCGGCGTCCCCCGGCGAGGCGCGCCAGCATCGGCAGGCCGAACCCGAGCGTCTTGCCCGAGCCGGTCTGGGCACGGCCCAGCACGTCGCGGCCGGCGAGGCCGTCCGGGAGGGTGCGCGTCTGGATGGCGAACGGTCGCTCGATCCCGGCGTGTGCCAGGGCGTCGACCAGGCGGTCGGGCAGGCCGAGCTCGGCGAACGTGAAGTCCGCCACCTGGGGGGCCTCGGCAGCCGCGTTCAGCGCCGCGTCGAGGGCGGCGGTGGCCGGGTCGACCGCCGGACGGCGCTGCGGGCGGGTCTGCGAGCGGCCGGAGCCGCGGCGCGTTCCGCCGCCCGTGGGGCGGCCGCCGCGGCGGGGGCCGGACGGGGACTGGCCCGAACGGGACTGGGCAGGGCGGTACTGGGCATGCTGAGGCATCAGACAACGACTCCGTTGCGGTAGAGCGGCCGCAACCTGGACGGGGCCTGCCGGTCGGCAGGCCACCGTGGAGCGCTGTCGCGCTCGAGGTGTTTCAGGGGAGCGACCTCGCGGGCAGCTCGCCCGCGGGAGTTTGACGGCAGGAACGCCGTCGCCGACCCAGCGTAACAGCGCTGGGCGGGCTCCCGATCCACCCGCTCAGGCGAACCTGCGCAGCCGCAGGCTGTTGGTGACGACGAACACGGACGACAACGCCATCGCGGCCCCCGCCACCAGCGGGTTGAGCAGCCCGGCCGCGGCCAGGGGGACGGCCGCCACGTTGTAGGCGAAGGCCCAGAACAGGTTCCCCTTGATCGTGCGCAGGGTGGCTCGCGAGAGGCGGATGGCGTCGGCTGCGGCTCGCAGGTCCCCACGCACGAGGGTCAGGTCGCTGGCCTGGATGGCCGCGTCCGTTCCGGTGCCCATCGCCAGGCCGAGGTCCGCCTGGGCGAGCGACGGTGCGTCGTTGACGCCGTCCCCGACCATGGCGACCACGCGCCCCTCGTCCTGGAGCCGTCGCACGACGTCGACCTTGCCTGCGGGGAGCACCTCGGAGAAGACGTCGTCCGGGGCGATGCCCACCTGCTCGGCCACCGACCTGGCTGCGCGCTCGTTGTCGCCGGTGAGGAGCACGGGGCGCAGGCCGAGGGCCCGCAGCTGCTCGACCGCTTCGCGCGCAGTGGGTTTCAGTGAGTCGGCAACAACTACCACGCCACGGACGGCGCCGTCCCAGCCCACCCAGACCGGCGTGCGGCCCGCGCTCTCCGCCTCGTCGACGGCCTGCACCAGACGGGCCGGCAGGTCCGCACCCTGGTACTGCTCGGTGACCCACGCACGCCTGCCGACGGCGACGTCCCGCCCGTCGACACGGCCGGTCACGCCACGACCGTCGTGGTTCGAGAAGCCTTCCACCGCAGGCAGGTCCGAGCCCAGGCGGTCGGTGGCGGCCGCAGCCACAGCCCGTGCGATCGGGTGCTCCGACGCGCTCTCGAGGGAGCCCGCGAGCCTGAGCAGCTCGTCGTCCCCGGTGCCGTCGTCGGTCACGACGTCGACGGCGGTCATGCGTCCTGTGGTGACGGTGCCGGTCTTGTCCAGGACCACTGTGTCGACGGCACGGGTCGACTCCAGCACCTCGGGACCCTTGATCAGCACACCGAGCTGGGCCCCGCGGCCCGTCCCGACCATCAGTGCGGTCGGTGTCGCCAGCCCGAGCGCGCAGGGGCAGGCGATGATCAGCACGGCCACGGACGCGGTGAACGCCAGCTCGGTGCCGGCCCCGGTGCCCAGCCAGAACCCGAGGGTCGCGACCGACAGCGCGATGACGACCGGCACGAACACCGCCGACACCCGGTCGGCCAGCCGCTGGACCGCGGCCTTGCCGCTCTGAGCGTCCTCGACCAGCCGTGCCATCTGCGCGAGCTGGGTGTCGGAGCCGACGCGGGTGGCGCGCACGACCAGGCGGCCCCCGACGTTGAGGGTCGCTCCGGTGACCGGGGCGCCCTCGGTGACGTCGACGGGCACCGCCTCGCCGGTGAGCATGGAGGCGTCGACCGCCGAGGCTCCGGAGGTGACGACGCCGTCCGTCGCCACCTTCTCCCCCGGGCGCACCACGAACTCGTCGCCGACGACGAGCTGGTCGACCGGCACGCGCTGCTCCCGGCCGTCCCGCAGCACGCCGACGTCCTTGGCGCCGAGGTCGAGGAGGGAGCGCAGGGCAGCGCCCGAGGCCCGCTTGGCCCGGGCCTCCGCCAGTCGTCCGGCCAGGAGGAAGGTGGTGACGCCTGCCGCCACCTCGAGGTAGATCTCCTCCCCGCCACCACCTCGCGACGGCAGCAGGGTGAAGTCCATGGTCATCCCCGGCTCGCCGGCCCCGCCGAGGAAGAGCGCGTACAAGGACCAGCCGAAGGCAGCCGTTACGCCGACGCTGATCAGGGTGTCCATGGTCACCGCGGCATGTCGCAGGTTCGTCCAGGCGGCGCGGTGGAAGGGCAGCGCCCCCCACACCACGACCGGCGCGGCCAGGGTCAGGGAGAGCCACTGCCAGTAGTCGAACTGCAGCAGGGGAACCATCGACAGCAGGACGAGCGGTACCGACAGGCTCGCGCTCACCCAGAGCCGCCGGCGCAGCTCCGCGGTCGGGTCCGCCTCGGCGACCGCCTCGGGGCCACCCGCCCGCTCGGTCGGACCCGACGCCGGGTCCACCACGGGCTCGGGTGGCGCGACGGCCGTGTAGCCCGTCGCCTCGACGGTGGCCACGAGGTCTTCCACGCTGAGGGCCGGCGGGTACGAGACGCGCGCCTTCTCGGTCGAGTAGTTGACGGTGGCTGTCACGCCGTCCATGCGGTTGAGCTTCTTCTCGACCCTGGCCGCGCAGGAGGCGCAGGTCATGCCGCCGATGGCCAGGTCGACGCTCAGGTCGTCGGAGTCGTGGCGTGCTGGTGCGGTGGTCATCGCGAGCTCCTCACATCGACCGTGAGCTCCGCCGTGTGGAGGCTGCCACCGGCGGAGAAGTCCAGGTAGAGGCGGTAGGCCCCTGCGCTGGGGAAGGTTGTCTCGAACGCGACCTCCGGTCCGCCGGCCTGACCGGTGACGGCCTCACGCGTCGGGTGCGTGTGCAGGTAGGCGAGGTCCCCGGCGCGCAGGGAGACCAGGTGCCCATAGGAGCCGAGGTACGGGTCGAGGTCCTCGACCGGCACGCCGTCCCGGGTGATCGTGAAGGTCAGCTCGACCTCCTGCCCGGGGGCCGGCTCGTGTGCCGGGGACAGCGACACGTCGTACCCGTCGACGGAGACCGCGGTACCGGGGGCCGGCAGGGAGACCGGCTCGTAGGTGCCCGGCACCTGCACGTCGGATCCGAGCACGAGGGCCGGGCCCCCGGCGGGCGTGAGGTCGGCGAGGGCGCGGTACGTGCCACCCGAGCCGAGGTCGAGCTGCACCGACCACCATCCGTCGGTGCCGAGCGTCGGGTGCACGTGCTGGTACTCGGCGGCGTCACGGCGCACGACGACCAGGTGCAGCGGCTTCTCGTGCTCCACCTCGACGTCGGTGACGCGCTCGCCGTCGGGGCCGGTGACGGCGAAGCGGAACGGGACGGCCGAGCCCGAGGGCAGGGTGGCCCGGTCGACGACCAGCGTGTAGCCGTCCTGCGCCACGGCCAGGCCGTCGACGTGGGCGGCCTCACCGTCCCCGGCGCCGGCGTGGGGGTCGTCGCCGCCCGCAGGGCCGCTCTCGTCGTGGCCGCCGGTGGTCTCGGCGACCCCGGGTCCGACCGCCGCCCCGGCGCCGTACGCCACGCCGAACGCCACCGTGACAGCGAGCGCGTACGCGCCGAGCCGTGCCCACGTGGGCAGCTCGGGGCGGCGCGACCGTCCGGTGGCCGTCGTCACGCGACGACCTCGTACCCCGCCTCGTCGACCGCTTCACGGACGGCGGCCGCATCGAGCGGCTCGGTCGAGGTGACGGTCACGCTGGAGGCCCCGCCGGCGACCAGGTCGATGGCCACGTCAGTCACTGTCGGCAGCTTCGTCAGCTCCTCGGTGACGGCCGACGTGCAGTGCCCGCAGGTCATGCCGGTGACGGTGTAGGTCGCGATGGTCATCTCGTTCTCCCGTTTGCTCGTTGCTGGAACTGCCTGCTGGTCAGGGGTTGTCGATTGAGTCTCGATCGGCGACCGGGTCAGGACCGGACCAGCCGGGCGATGGCGGCGGAGGCCTCCTTGACCTTGTCCTCCGCCTCCTGGCCACCCACCTGGATGGCGTCGGTCACGCAGTGCCTCAGGTGCTCCTCGAGCAGGGCGAGCGCGAAGGCCTCGAGGGCCTTCGTGGCTGCGGACACCTGGGTCAGCACGTCGATGCAGTAGGTGTCGCTCTCGACCTGCCGCTGCAGACCGCGGACCTGTCCCTCGACACGGCGCAGCCGCTTGAGGTGCGCGTCCTTGCTGTGCGCGTAGCCGGGTGCGCTCGTGTCCATGGGGCCTCGCATACTCCTAGGGGGTATATGAGAGTAACCCCCCAGGGGTATGGGAGTCAACTCCGGTGCGCTGCGCCGACCTCGTCGCGCCAGGAGTGCTCCGGTTCGTAACCGAGCACGCGGCGGGCCTTGTCGATGCAGAGCAACGTCTCGTGCTCGCCCAGCTCGCGCCGCACCTCGACGCCCGGGTACACCTCCGCGACGAGCTCGGCGCTGGAGCGGCTCATCACGGTGTCGGCGTTGGCGATCACGAACACGTCGGCCCCGGGCACCTGGTGCTCCAGCCCGCGGCGCACGGCCTGGGCACCGTCGCGGGCGTCGATGTAGCCCCACAGGTTCCAGCGCCGCAGGTCCGGGTCGGCGTCGAACGACGGGAACTGCGCGTAGTCCTCGGGGTCCATCACGTTGGAGAAGCGCAGGCCGACCATCACGAGCTCCGGGTCCCAGCGGCAGAAGTGGCGCGCCATCTCCTCCTCGAGCGCCTTGACCATGGAGTACGTCGACTCGGGCCGAGGGGCGTACTCCTCGTCCACCGGCACGTAGGGCGGAGGGACGTCGAACGGAAGCCCGAGCACGGTCTCGCTGGACGCCCACACGATGCGCTTGATCCCGGCGGCCCGCGACGCCGCGAAGACGTTCCAGGTGGCCGGGGCGTTGTTGGCGAAGGTCGCCGAGTTCGACCGCAGGCCAGGAGCCGGCACCGCGGCGAGGTGCACGACCGCGTCGACCGCCTCGTGCTCGTCGACGTGCCCGCCGATCACCTCGGCGACCTGGGCGTAGTCGGTGAGGTCGACCTGCACGAACTCCCCCACGACGTCGTCGGGTCGGTGCTGGTCCAGGCCCAGCACGGTCCACCCGGACTCGGTGAGGTGGCGGGCAACGGCCTGCCCGAGCTTGCCGGCCACCCCGGTGAGGGCGACTCGGCTCATGAGGACTCCGGCGGCTGCGGCCGCGGGCGCGCGGGCGCCGGCCGCGGCCCCGGGGTGGGACCGGGTGCCGGGGTGGGTGCGGCACCGGGGCCTGCGGCCGGGCCCGTCGAACCACCGGGACCGGGAGGTCGCAGGGACTGGGTCAGGCGGGCGATGTCGTCATCGGAGCTGCGTGCCGCGGCGGCGTTGGCCTCGCCGACGGCGCGGTAGACCTCCTCGCGATGGACCTTCACCTCGCGGGGGGCTTGGATGCCGAGGCGGACCACGTCGCCACGCACCTCGACGACCGTGACCACGACCTCGTCGCCGATGATGACGCTCTCACCGGCACGACGCGTCAGGACCAGCACCCGCCGAGCATAGGGGGTGACGTGCGCGCGAGCCGTCAGGCGCCGTCAGCGCGCCGCTGTTGCGAGGCGCCCTCGGCCCCTGTCTCGGGTGAGGTCGTGGACTGCCGGACGGGCAGCGGCCGGACCGCGGTGACGAAGCGCCGAGCCAGCCCCTCGGCCACCACGGCGGCCACGACGGCGAGCAGCACCCGCACGCCGACCTGGTCCGGCCCCATCCGCCCGTCCGCGAAGGCCAGCAGCGCCGGCCCCGCGAGCACGGTCGCGATCATGGCGACCATTCCGAAGTTCATCACGCGCCTCCTTCGAGGGCCCGCCTCTGCACGCGGTCGAGCAGCACCGCCGCCCACTCGCGCGGTGAGGCCGTCCGACCGTCCACGCTGGCCACGGCGACGCCGAGACCCAGCACGGCCCCCGGCTCACCCGTCGCGGCGACGCGGTGTGCCCGCACCGACCCGACGTCGAAGCCGCGGACGGCGAGGCTCTGGAGCCACGCCGCGGTGTCGCCGGGGCGGCGCGTCGCGTCGACGACCGCGACCACCTGGTCCGGGGTCAGCGCACGCAGCATCTGGCGGGTCCACGTCTGGTCCGACCCGAGGTCCGACTCCACGACCACGACCGCCGGGACCTCGCCCAGCCGCACCGTGGCTGCGCAGGTGCGGGCCTGGTCTGTGGTGACGAGGCCACCTCGGCCGGCCACCACGACGGCGTCCCGACCGAGCCGCAGCTCCTCGGCGATGGCGCGCGCCTCGGTGAGGGCTGCCTCGCGCTCGCCGACCACCGCGACGAGGTGCCCGGCACGCGGCGGAACCGCCTCGGCGACGGGCAGCTCGGCCAGCAGGTCGACGAGCTCGGCCGCACCGGCGTGGGCGCCGAGGCGGCTCACGAGGTGCTCGGGCAGGCCGAGCCCGGCGAACGGATGCGCGGGCCGCTGGGCCGGGGTCGACGGGGTCGAGGTGATCGACGGGATCGACGGGATCGACGGGGCGGCGGGGGCGGCGGGGGCGGCCGGTCCCTGGTCGTGGCCGGCGGCTGCCCGCCGCGCCCGCAGCTCGCGGCGCGTCATCGGCGAGGGCTCCGGCGTCGATGCTGTCGGCGCCGCGGTCGGGGCAGGTGCGGCGGTGGGCACCTCTGTCGGGGCGGCCGCCGGTGTGGTCGGCGGCGTCGTCGCCTGGGGCGGCATCGGGGAGCCCGCGACGGGAGTGGCCGGTGCCCTGGGCGGGACCGGCAGCGCACGCCGTCCGGCGCTGGTCCGGTCGCGCCAGCGCTTGCCCTCGTACAGGGCCGGCCGGTCGTCGGGTGCGAGCGCGAGCTCGGCCATGTCCTGGGGGTGGGCGAGCTGGGCGACGTGGACGGGCTCGTCGGGCGTGATGACCTGCTCCGTCATGTCGGAGGGGAAGGGGATCGGTGCGTGCTCGTCGAGCGGGGACGGCGAGGTGGGGGCGGGCACGTCCGACGCACCCCGCTGGAGCGACTCGAGGACCGCGGCGAAGGCCGGACCCTCGGTGGAGACGGGGCGGTGCGCAGGGACGTCCTCGGCACGCGGGAAGGTCCAGGGCACGGGGGCCTCGTCCATCTCGACGTCCGGTTCGACGCCCGGTTCGACGGTGCTGGTCGGGGCGAGCTCCGCCCGCAGCCCACCGTCCTGGTCCCGGGGCGCGCGTTGAGCCGGGACCAGTGCGGGCACCGGGTCCGACGAGTGTGCGGTGGTCACTGCGGCCTCCCTGGCCTCTTCCTGCTCTGCGGCCGCGACGAGCGCGTCGATGCCATGGCGTACGGCGGACTTGGCCCGGGTCGAGGTCAGGGCCTGGACCGGGACCGGGACCGGGGCAGGGGCGGGCTCGACAGCGCGCTCCGCCTCGGGGTCGACCTCGACGGTGACGGCGAAGTGCTCGCGGGAGAAGAACCCCGCGACCCCCCCGCTGCGCACACGCTCGGCATGGACGATCCGCGCCTGCGGACCGTGCTCCTGGCGGATTCTCTCGAGCAGGGGCTCGATCGCCGCTCCCTCAAGCAACAAGCGCATCGTGGCCAGTCACCGTCCCTACGGTCTCGATCTGCAGCCCGGAGATACCGATCTCCGAGTAGGACAGCACCGGGATGCGGGGGACGCCCAGCGCGACGAAGCGCCGGACGGGGGCCCGCAGACCCGGTGCACATGCGAGGACCGGCGTCAGACCGTGGTTCTCGACCTCGGTCAGCCGGTGCTGGAGCTGCTCGATGATGAGCTCGGCGCGCTGGGGGTCGAGGGACAGCGTCGCCCCGGCCTCACCGGGGCGCACCGCCTCGGCCAGCGACTGCTCGAGCAGCGGGTCGAACGTGAGGACGGGCAGGATCCCGTCCTGCGCGTGCTGGGCGGCGACGGCCGGACCGAGGGCCGAGCGTGCCGCCTCGACGAGCCCGTCGAGGTCGCTGCCCGCACGGGCACGCATCGACAGTCCCTCGAAGATGTGCGGGAGGTCGCGGATGGCGACGCCCTCGTCGAGCAGGCACTGCAGCACCCGCTGCACCTCGCCCAGCGACAGGGCGCCGGGGACGAGCTCGTCGACGACCGCCGGATGCTCCGCCTTGACCGCGTCCACAAGGCCTCGCACGTCCTCCCGGCTCAGCAGGCGCGACGCGTGCGTACGGATCACCTCTGCCAGGTGCGTGACGAGCACCGAGGCCCGGTCGACGACCGTGGCACCCGACAGCTCCGCCTGGTGGCGCAGCTCGGCGGGGACCCAGCGGCCGGCCAGACCGAACACGGGCTCGGTGGTGGCCGTCCCCGGCAGCGAGTCCAGTCCCTCGCCGAGTGCGAGCACGCGGCCGGGAGGGGCCTGACCTCGGGTGACCTCGACGCCCGAGATGCGGATCGCGTACGTGGACGTGGGCAGGTCGATGCTGTCGCGGGTGCGGACCGGTGGGATGACGACACCCAGCTCGACCGCCACCTTGCGGCGCAGCGCCCGCACCCGGTCGAGCAGGTCGCCGCCGCTGCTGGTGTCGACCAGGTCGACCAGGTCGGGGGCCAGCACGATCTCGAGCGGGTCGACGCGCATGTCCTGCATGAGCGACTCGGGGGTGTCGGGCGATGCCACCGGCACCACGGGACCGTCCTGCTCCGTGGCGTCGTCGGCCTTGTCCCGGGCCCCGGCGCGCTGTGCCATCAGCAGCACCCCGGCGCCGACGAGGATGAACGGCAGCTTGGGCATGCCCGGGATCAGCGCCAGGGCGATCGCGGCGGAGCCGGCGATCAGGAGGGCCGGACGGTGGCGGCCGAGCTGCTCGGCGGCGTCGGAGCCCATGTCGCCCTGGGTCGTCGCGCGGGTCACGATCATGCCGGTCGACACCGACATCAGCAGGGCCGGGATCTGCGTGACCAGACCGTCGCCGATCGTCAGCAGGCTGTACGTCTCGAGCGCCTCGGCAGGCGAGAGCCCCCGCTGCAACATGCCGATGACGAACCCGCCGATGAGGTTGATCACGGTGATCACGATGCCCGCGATGGCGTCGCCCTTGACGAACTTCGAGGAGCCGTCCATCGCACCGTAGAAGTCGGCCTCGGCCGTCACGTCGGCCCGCCGCTGGCGCGCCTGGTCCTCGTCGATCAGACCCGCGTTGAGGTCGGCGTCGATCGCCATCTGCTTGCCCGGCATCGCGTCGAGGGTGAAGCGCGCGCCGACCTCGGCGACGCGACCGGCACCGTTGGTGATCACGACGAACTGGATGACGACGAGGATCAGGAAGATCACGAGCCCGATCACGAGCGAACCGCTGACGACGAAGTGCCCGAAGGCCTCGATCACCTTGCCCGCGTACCCGTCCGAGAGCACGAGGCGCGTGGAGGCCACGTTCAGGCCGAGGCGGAACAGGGTGAACACGAGCAGCAGGGACGGGAAGATCGCGAAGTCCAGGGGACGACGCACGTACATGCTCGTGAGCAGGATAACGAGGGCGCCGACGATGTTGACGGCGATCAGCATGTCGAGGAGGGCCGCGGGGATCGGCACCACGAGGAGGAGGACGACGCCGACGACACCCACGGGCACCGCGAGCGCGCCGATGCCCGGACCGCGACGACGCGCGGCGTTCGGGACGCCCGTGCTGGCCTGGGACATGGGAGCGCTCACGGTCCTTCTGTTCGTGGCCGCTCCGTGGCCCCGCTGTTGCCGTCCTGGCTCTTACTCCTTCGGCGCGCCATCAGCCGACCTGTAGCGCCCGTCCGGGTGGATGCTCGGCTCAGGCGGCGATGCGGTGCACGCCGGCCGCCACACCGCGCGAACGCAGCCTCATCACGAACGCCAGCACCTGGGCGACGGCCGTGAACAGCTCGCTGGGCACCTCCTGCCCGAGCTCGCAGGCCGCGTGCAGCGCCCGGGCCAGCGGGATGTCCTCGACCATCGGCACCCTGTGCTCGGCGGCCTTCTCGCGGATCCGGGCCGCCACGAGGCCGGCTCCCTTGGCGACCACACGCGGCGCGCCCTTGGCCGGGTCGTAGCGCAGCGCCACGGCCACGTGCGTCGGGTTGACCAGCACGACGTCGGCGCTCGCGAGCTCGCTCATCATACGGTTCCGGCTCATGGCCAGCTGCTTGGACCGGATGGCGCCCTTCAGCAGCGGGTCGCCCTCCGCCTGCTTGTTCTCCTCGGTGATCTCCTTGTGGCTCATCCGCAGCTGCTTCATCGTGCGGCGGCGGACCACGAAGTAGTCGGCGGCGGCCACGACGAGGCCTGCGACGACGGCGGTGCGGATGAGGTCGGCAACGCCACCGCCGACCGCGTCGATCGTCGCCGTCAGCGGCAGGGCGCCAGAACCCAGCATGTACGGGGCGATGCCCTTGACCACCTGCCAGAGCACGACACCCAGCACGGCCGTCTTCAGGGCCGCCTTGGTGCCCTCCCAGAGCGCCTGCGGGCCGAAGACGCGCTTGAGGCCCTTGCCGGGGTTGAGCCGGGAGAACTTGGGCTTCGCAGCCTTGGTCGCGAAGCGGAGGCCGCCCTGCGCGGCCGCCGCGCCGATCGCGACGACGACCGTCACCGCGGCCAAGGGGGCCACGGCCATCGCCCCGTCCTGCAGGCCGGCCGAGAGGACGCCGACCGCGATGGTCGGGTCAGGGTTCTCGGCGACGGTCCTGACGTGGGCAAGGGCCGTCCGCGCGGTGTCGGTGCCGGACCGCAGCACGAGCGGGAGCACGAGCGCCGCGGCACCGATCCCGACCCAGGCGCCGATGTCCGCGGACCTCGGCGTCTGGCCCTGCTGCCGGGACTCCTTGAGCTTCTTCGGTGTCGGGGCCTCGGTCTTCTCACCACCGCCCGCGCCGTCAGCCACCGCTCACCCCCACCACGATGCGTGTCGCCTGGTCGGTCAGCGCCTCGACGACAGGAGGCAGTGCGGCGAACGACAGTCCCGCCAGCACCAGGGTGATGAGGATCTTCAGGGGGAACCCGAGGGCGAAGGCGTTGAGGGCCGGGGCGACCCGCGTCAGCAGGCCGAGGCCGACGTCGGCCAGGAAGAGCACGGCGATGAGGGGGCCGGCGATCTGCAGCGCGGCCAGGAACATGCCGGTGATCCCCGCCGTGACCGTGCTGGCCAGGGTGTCGAGGTCGAGCAGCTGGCCGACGGGCAGCACGTCGAAGGTGCGCAGCAGGCCACGCAGTACGAGCAGGTGGGCGTTGGTCGCGAACAGCAGCGTCAGGGCGGTGAGCTGGTACATGCGACCGAGCACCGACGAGCCGCTCTGCGTCAGCGGGTCGAAGGCGAAGGCGAGCGTGAACCCGCCGAAGAGGTCGAGCAGGTCGCCTGCGGCCTGGACGGCTGCGAACACGAGCATGCAGAGGAAGCCGAGGGCGCTGCCCACCACCACCTCCTGGGCCACGGCCACGACCATCGCCCCCGAGTCCAGCCCTCCACGGGTCAGGGTGTCGGGAACCTCGGGCAGCACGGCGAGCCCCAGCCCGAGGGCGAGGAGGGCCTTGACCTGACCTGGGATCGCGCGGTGCGAGAAGGGCGGTGCCAGCAGCAGGAAGCTCGCGATCCGGAAGGTGCCGAGCATCAGCCCGACGAGCTGCTCGAGGGGGACGTCGAGGCCCATGCCCTCACCCCCCTGACAGGAAGTCGGGGATGCGGTCGTAGAGCCCGATGGTGAACGAGGTGACCTCGTGCAGCATCCAGTTGCCGCACACGAGCAGGGCGACGCCCACGGCGAGAGCCTTGGGGACGAAGCTCAGCGTCACCTCCTGGATCTGGGTGACCGACTGGAAGAGCGAGATCGTGAAGCCGACGACGAGGGCGGTCAGCAGGATCGGCGCCGACAGCTTGGCGGCGACCGTGAGCGCGGCGATGCCGATCTCGATGACGGAGGAGTCGTCCACGGCCGCTACCCGTAGCTTCCGACGACGGACGTGATGACGAGGCCCCAGCCGTCCACCAGCACGAACAGCAACAGCTTGAACGGCAGGGAGACGGTCACGGGCGGCAGCATCATCATGCCCATCGACATCAGGGCGGCCGCGACCACGATGTCGATCACGAGGAAGGGCACGAAGACGACGAAGCCGATGATGAACGCGGCGCGCAGCTCGGAGAGCACGAACGCCGGGATCAGCGTGAGCATCGGCGTCTCCTCCCGGCTGGTCGGGTTGGGGCGGTCGGCCGCGCGGGTGATCAGCGCCAGGTCCTCGCCCCGTGTGTGGTCGAGCATGAAGTCCTTGAGCGGCGCGCTGCCCGCCTCGAACGCCTCCGACTGGGTCAACGACCCGGCGAGGTACGGCTGCACGCCGATGTCGTTGACCTGGCTGAGCACCGGGCCCATGACGAAGAGGCTGAGGAACAGGGCGAGGCCCGCGATCACCTGGTTGGGCGGTGCCGAGGTGAGCCCCAGCGCGTTCCGGGTGATAGTGAGGACGACGAAGATCTTGGTGAACGACGTGGTCATCAGCATCAGCGCGGGAGCCACCGAGAGCGCGGTGATCGCGAGGATGACGACGATCGAGCTGCTCGGCTTGCCGTCCACGCCGTTGATGTCGACCGACACGGTCGGCTTGTCGGGGTCGTCGGCCGAGGGCGGTGGCGTCGGCTCGGTCGGCGGCGTCGGGGCCACCGGTCCGGCGGGCACCGCGGGCGACGCGACGACTGCACCGGCACCCGGCAGGGCGCCCGCCTGGGCCGGGCCCGCCGACAGCAGCACGCCACCGACGACCAGGGCGAGCGTCGCCAGCAGGAGCGACCAGCCCGTCCGGGCGGTCGCCCGGCGGGCGCGGACTGCGTCGGTCATCGGCGAGTGGTCCTGTCGCGCAGCGCTTCGACCGCCTGGGACCAGGTGGCCGGCGAGAGGGCGGACCCCGCGAGGGACCCGGTGGCAGCCGGCGCCGGACGGCGCGTGCGCCGCGGGGCCGGGACGTGGTCGATCGACGGGACCTTCGTGGTGCGGACGGGGGCGTCCAGGGCACCCGCGATCGTCGTGGTGACGTTCTCGACCTCCTCGACGTCCAGCTCCTCGACCTCGGCCTCCAGCGCCGACAGCTCGGTCTCGGTGAGCAACGTGACGTTCTGCTCGGTCACACCCAGGACGAGGGCGCGGTCACCGACCTGGACGACGGCGATGCTGCCGGTGCGCGACAGCGACTGACGCGCCAGCACGGACACGCCTCCCACGCTGCGACCGCGGCGACGGGCGCCGCCGGTGAGCAGCCCCCGGGAGATGAGCCAGATCAGACCCAGCACGCAGGCGAGGGACAGGCCCACGCGCAGGGCCAGGCCGATGGCATCCATCAGGCGGGGTTCTCCCCCACCGGCTGGACCAGCTCGGTGATGCGCAGACCGAAGTCCTCGTCGACCACGACGACCTCGCCACGAGCGATCAGGCGGCCGTTCACGAGCAGGTCGGCGGGCGCGCCGGCCGCGCGGTCGAGCTCGACGACCGACCCCGGGGCGAGCTGCAGCAGGTCGCGCACGGTCATCCGGGCGCGGCCGATCTCGACGGACAGGACCATCTCGACGTTCTGGAGCAGGTGAAGGCCCAGTCCGTTCAGCGGGCTGCCGCCACCGACACCGTGGCTGACGGCGCTGGTGGCGCCCGACTGCCGCGGGATCGTCGGGCCGTCCTCCGACCCGTCGCGCGGGCTGAGCCCGAGCCACGCGACGGGCGAGCCGCCGCCGATCAGGGCCACGACGGCCGCGCGGCCCCCGACCGGCGCGATCTCGTCGACCGGCGCGGCGCGCACCGGTCCCAGCACGCTGGGCCCGCCGGCGGCGGCCGCCGCCTCGAGGGCGGGACGGACGGCGTCGGTGAGCTCCAGGCCGACCGCGCCGGCAGTCAGCGCCGACGCCACGTCGTCGTGGAGGACCAGGAACACCTCGCCGCTCGCGGCCCCGGTGAACGTGGCCACGAACGCCGTGGCGCCGGCCTCCGGACGCTGCCCGGGTGCCGAGGAGACCGTGAGGGGGTGCGCGGACGGGATCAGGCTGAGTGCGGCGGTCGCCGCGGCCGAGGCCGTGGCGAAGGCGTCGCCGATCTGGGCGTCGACCTGCTGGGCGGTCATCGGGGGTCCTCCTGGGGTCGGACGATCAGACAGGCGCGGCGAGTGCCGCGTGAGGTGGTGACGGCTCGGGCCACGACGACGTCGGCGGCCATGACGTCCAACGGGCGGCCCGTCGGGTGCGGGAACCGCAGCAGGTCGCCGACGGCGAGACCGAGGACCTGGTCAGGTGACACCGGCATGCTCGACATCCGCACCGACACGTCGACCGGCACGTCCGGCACGATCGTCTGCAGGGCGCGGGAGGCGTCCGCTGCGCGCTGGACCTCCTGGGGCGTCCGCACGTCCTGCGGCGCGAGCGCCGCCAGACGCGCCTGGAGCGGGGCCAGCGGCATCATCATCGTGATCGGCTCGACGTGGTCGCCGAGCTGCAGGGTGAAGGTGGCGACGATGACCATCTCGGTGGCCTTGGCGGCCTGCACGAGCTGGCTGTCCTGCTGCAGGCCCTCGACCTTGGGTGAGATGGGGCCGACCGCGGTGAAGGCGTACGGCAGCGTGGAGATGGCGCGCTCGCACAGCCCCGTCGTCACCGTGACCTCGATCTCCGTGAGCGCCCGCTGCGGCTGGTCGCCGCCCCGCCCACCGAGGGCGTAGTCGAGGTGCGCCAGGGCCGACGAGGCAGGGATCTGCAGGACGCCGGTGGCGCTGCCGGGGCCCTCGAGGCTGAAGACCACCAGAGCGCTCAGCGGTGCGAGCTCGGCAACGTAGGCGTCGTAGGTCGTCTGCGTGACGAACGCGAGGGTCACCGAGGACGAGCACGGCAGGCGGGTGCCGAGCTGCGTCGTCCACTGCCGTCCGAAGGTCTCGAACGCGATCTCCAGCAGCCGGGAGTGCTCGCGCGACAGCCGCGCGGGGGCGCTGAAGTCGTACTCGACGACGGAGCCCCGACGCATGGAGCGCGCGCTCATCCTCCCGGTGAGGGCAGCGGCGATGTCGGCGGTCACCTGTGGTCTATCGGCACGGATCGAGCGATCCTGAGCCGCGGGAGCAAGTGCTCCCGCATTGTGGTGGTGGTGGTGGTGGTGGGACCGCCCCCCGGCGGTCCCACCTCGTCACTGCGTGACGAACTCCGTGAAGAACACCCCCATGACCTCGTGGTGGTAGGCCTCCTCGACCTTGTGGGCCAGCTCGGCCTTCAGCTCCTCCCGGACGGTGTTGTCGGCCAGCTCGGTCACGGTGCGCCCGCTGAACGTCTGGATGGTCAGGTCCAGCGCCTCGCTGCCCTCCGGGACGTGGGCCGCCCCCTCGACCGCCTGCAGGGCGACGCCGATGCGCAGGTAGTGGCCGTCGGCGAGGTTGATGCTGATGGCCTCGAGCGCCACCACCTCGCCGGGCACGAGCTCGGGCTCGGGCTCCGCCGCGGCCTCGCCTCCCCCGCGGAAGAGGAAGAACCAGGCGGCCCCTCCGGCCACGAGCATCACGATGAGCACCAGGACGAGGAGCTTCTTCTTGCCCTTCTTCTTCGGTGCGCCGTCGGCTGTCGCGGCGGCGGCGACCTGGGCGTCTTCCTTCTTCTTCGTAGCGGTGGACATCACTCTCTCCAATGGTTCTCTGCCGGGGTCGTGCTCGTCGGCGGTCGGTGCGGACTGTGGTGTCGGCAAGGGACTCACCCTCCCTCGACTGGTTCGGCTCCCAACCCACGTGCCTGCGCGAGCTGGGGGATCAGCGCCCGGACTGCGGCCGGCTGCTGGTCGATGATGACGAGGTCGACGCGGCGGTTGCCGGCGATCGCCCTAGGGTCGTCGATCGGGAACAGGGGTCGCGCGTCACCGAAGCCGGTGGCAGACAGGCGCTGCGGCGAGATGCCGTCGTCGAGCAGGCGCCTCAGGACCGTGGTCGCGCGCGAGTTGGACAGCTCCCAGTTCGTGGGATAGCGCGCAGTCGAGATCTTCAGGTGGTTGGCGTGGCCCTCCACGGCGATCTCCTCCGTCAGCGACCCCAGGACCGGCTCCACGGCGTCGAGCACCCTGACGCCCGTGGGCTGCAGGTCGGCGCTCGCGCTCTGGAAGAAGACGTCGTCGGCGACGACGGACGCCACCAGACCCCGCTCGGTCAGGCTGAACCGGACCCGGTCGCCCAGCCCCTCCTTCGCGAGTGCCGCCTCGAGCTCGGCCTGGATGGCAGCCAGCCGGTCGACCTCGGCCTTGGCCGCGTCGAGAAGGGCCTGGGTCTGCCGCCGCTCGCGCTCCTTGCCGCCGTCGAGACCCTCCTGGGCGTCCATCAGGTTGACGGGCGAGGGCGCGGCGTCGAGCTCCAGGTTGGCCGGGTTCAGCGCCGTACCGGCGGAGTCGAGCAGTCCGGCTCCACCCGCGATCGGCACCTGCGAGTTCGCGCCGTAGCCGTCCGCCAGACCGGTCTTCAGCTGGATGAACTTCTGCTGGTCTACCTGGCTGATCGCGAAGAGCACGATGAAGAGCGCCATCAGCACGGTGATCATGTCGGCGTAGCTGACGAGCCACCGTTCGTGGTTCTCGTGCTCCTCCTCGTCGTGGCCGCGCGAGCGGCCACGGGCCGCGGTGCTCATGCCGCCTTCTTGTCGCCGGCCGCGTCCGCCTCACCCGGAGGCATCAGGCTCGACAGTCGCTGCTGAACCAGACGCGGGTTGGCGCCGGCCTGGATCGACACGATGCCCTCGACGACGATGTGCATCTGCGAGACCTCCATGTCGGTCAGCCGCTTCAGCCGGTTCGCGATCGGCAGCCACATGACGTTCGCGGACAGCACTCCCCACAGCGTCGCCACGAAGGCGGCGGCGATCATGTGCCCGAGCTCGTCGGGGTTGCCGAGGTTCTCGAGCACGTGCACCAGGCTGATGACGGTGCCGATGATGCCGATCGTGGGCGCGAAGCCGCCCATGTCGGTGAAGAACTTGGAGGCGACCTTGTCCTGCGCCTTCTTGGCGTCGATCCGGTCGAGCATGATCGCGCGCAGGTCCTCGGGGTCCGTGCCGTCGATCGCCGACTGCAGCCCCTCGCGCAGGAAGTCGTTCTGGACGTCCTTGACGGCGTCCTCGAGGGCCAGCAGGCCTTCGCGACGCGCCCGCTCGGCGAGCGAGACCACCTCGGCGATCGTGTCGGTCGAGGTCTTCACGCCGCCGAGGAGCGCCTTCTTGACCGCCGCGATGATCGTCTTGAGGTCACGGAGCAGACCACCGGCGATGCCGACCCCCAGGGTGCCACCGAACACGAGGATCAACGGCGCAGGCAGGAGGATGGAGGCCGGGTTCGCGCCCTCGAGGAGCATCGCGGTGATGATGGCCCCGAAGGCGACGGCCAGGCCGACCAGGGTTGCCGGATCCATCACGGCCTCCGCGAGCGACGCAGGGGAACGGCCGGGGCGATCTCGTCGTCGTGCTCGTCGGAGTCGCCGACCTCGTTCGGCACGGCAGCTACCCGCACCTGCTCCTCACCGAGCATGCGGGCCGCGGCGATGACGCTGGCGCGGAAGGCGCGGACCTCGTCGATGACGGCGGTGAGCGGCTCGGTCACCATGAACTTGGTGCCGTCGAGCAGCGTCAGCACGGTGTCGGGGGTCGAGTCGACCCGTTCGAGCAGGTCGGGGTTGACCGCGAACTTCTCGCCGTTCAGGCGCGTAAGGATGATCACGTCGTCCGTCCTTGGAGCTCTCGTCGACGGTCCCTTCCGTGGGGCCGTCCACACTCCTCATCGGCACCTGCCGCCCTGTCCTGAGGATTCCTGGGCGATGCACCCGGGTGGACGACGGGCCCCACGGTGCGGGGCCCGGCAGCGCAGACGCCGAGACGCCGAGGTCGTGTCACACGACCTCGGCGTCAGGGGAGCCACCCGATCAGCGCTTGAGGTTGACCAGGTCCTGCAGCAGCTCGTCGGACGAGGTGATGACGCGCGAGTTCGCCTGGAAACCGCGCTGGGCGATGATCAGGTTGGTGAACTCGGCCGCCAGGTCGACGTTGGACATCTCCAGGGTGCCGCTGCTGATCGCGCCGCGGTCCTCGAGGCCGGGAGCGCCGATGCGGGCGAGACCGGAGTTGACGCTCGTGCGGTACATCGTGCTGCCGGCCTTCTCGAGGCCCGCGACGTTCGCGAACGTGGCCGTCGCGATCTGGGCGACCGCCTGCTTGAGGCCGTTGCTGAAGATGCCCGTCAGGATGCCGTCCGGGCCGATGTTGAAGGCGGTCAGGCTGCCGACCGCGTAGCCGTCCTGCGATGCCGCCTTGATCGACGTGGTGCCCGAGTACCCGGTGACCGTGGCGAGGTCGAGGTCGATGCCCCCGGACGACGTCAGCGTGGCCGGGGTGAGCGTGTGCGCGCTCCCGCCGCCCGAGAACGTGATGGTCCCCAGCGTCGCTGCACCCTCGAGGACCGACCAGGTGTCGGCGCTGTCCTTGCGGAAGGTCACCGAGAGCGTCGAGCGGGTGCCCTGGTTGTCGTAGACGTCGATGGAGGCGGGCAGGGACTGGCCGATGGCCGCGTCCCCGGGCAGGTTGCCCTCGAAGACCGTGGTGGCCGTGGCGGACGGCTGCATCAGCGTGCTGATCGGGAGCTGGATGTCCGTCACGCCGGCGGTCGTGTTGATGGCACCGGACGCCGGGTCGGCCTGCCAGCCCTGCACCTTGGCGCCCTCGGGCGTGATCAGCGTGCCCCGGATGTCGAAGGTCAGACCCCCTGCCCGCGTGAAGAGCGTCTCGTTGACCGTCTTGGCGATGAAGAAGCCGTCGCCGTTCACCATGAGGTCCAGGCTGCGACCGGTCTGCTGGGCCGAGCCCTGGCCGAAGTTCGTCGAGACGCCGGCCACGCGGACGCCGAGGCCGACCTGCGAGGGGTTGCTGCCGGCGTTCTGGCCCTGGGGTGCCCCCGCCGCGCGCAGCATCTGGCTGAGCGTGTCCTGGAACTGGGTGTTCGACGACTTGAAGCCTGAGGTGTTGACGTTGGCGATGTTGTTGCCGGTCACGTCCATCATCGTCTGGTGCGAGCGGAGCCCGCTGATGCCGGAGAACAGGGAACGGAGCACGGTGGACCTCTTTCGTGGTGACGCCGTCAGGCGCCGGAGCCGGTGGTGGTGGATGTGGCCGCCGCAGTGACCGCGGTGACCTTGTCGAGGGCGACATCCGTGTCACCGACGCGCAGTACAGGGGTGGGGCCGATGAGCGAGACAGCCGAGACGGTGCCGCTCTTCGTCGTGCCGTCGTAGTCCGTCCAGGCCACCTGGCGGCCGACGAGCGAGGCAGCGCCGATGCGCTGCTGCACATCGAACGCCGCACGGCTGGTCTCGGCCATCTCGGTCAGCTTCTCGACAGTCGTCAGCTGCGAGGTCTGGGCCATCAGCGCGCTCGTGTCCATGGGCGCGGTGGGGTCCTGGTACCGCATCTGCGCGACCAGGAGCTTGAGGAAGGCGTCCTTGTCCAGCTCGTTCTTCGGCGTGCGGACCTCGTTCGTGCCGGCGCCCAGCACGGAGCTGATCGGGGTGTTCGTGACGGTGGTAGGCATGGTCCTCCTTCGGTCTATGTGGTCGGCGCGGACGACTCACGACTTGAGCGTCCGAGTGGGTGGTCTCAGGTCATGACGTCGACCCGACCGCGACCGACGGATGAACGAGTGGCCGTGGTGATCTCCGCTGCCTTGCGGGCGATCTCGGCGTCCTCGCGTCGAGTACGGCTGCTGCTGAACGACTCTGGAGCATCGGGACGACCGTGCCCATCTCGCCCGCCCGGTGTGCCGAGATCCAGCTCGGCCAGCATCCCGTGGACGAGCAGATCCCGCTTCAGGTCTGGGAGTGCAACGCGGAGAGCCTCTCTCGCAGCCTCGGTGCCTCCGTGCAGCTCGATCCTCGTACCGCTGGCCGTCACCTCGGCAACCACACGTACGGAGCCGATCGACTCGGGTTGCACGCGCATGGTGATGCGGTGGGTGCCCTCGCCCATGGCCCGGAGAGCGGCCAGTCGGGGCGTGAGCTGGGCGGGCAGTGGCGCCGGTCCGGCCGGAGCCGCGGCGGGAACAGGTGCCGGGGCGTCGAGCGTGCGGGGTGCGGCCGTGATCGGGGCTCCCGTCGCGGTCGACGCGGGGGACGTGGAGGCGGCGGCCGCGGTGCCCGCAGACCCACCGGACTGCACGGAGAGCGGGGAGCCGTCCGGGCCGCCCGCGGTGGCCGGCTGCGCCGTCGGCGTGGCTGCAGGCGCCTCGGTCACTGCCGGCGCGCGCGGGTCGTCGGTGGCGGCGGGGACGTCCTGTGCGGCGGACGCCGCTGTGAGCGCACCGGTGCCCGTCGGGGCGACCGGTGACGTGGCGCCGGTGGGCGCGGCCGGCGACGGGTCCGGCGTGGCCGCGGGTCCCGCCGCGGGCGCGCCGTCGCCCACAGCCGGCGACGTGGCGGCTGGAGCGGTCGTCCGGCCGACCTGCGCGGCTCGGGCGGTCTGCGTCGGCACGGCGGGGCCGTCGCCGGCCGTGGGCTCAGCCACGCCCGGCACCTGGGGAGTGGGGGCTTCGGGGCTCGGCCCCTCGAGGCCCGGCCCCTCCAGGCTCGGCCCCTCGAGGCTCGGCTCCCCGGGGTCCGGCGCCTGGAGGTTCGGCATCTCGGGGTCCGGCGCCTGGAGGTTCGGCATCTCGGGGTCCGACGCCTCGGGGGTGGCGGGTGCCTGGTCGGTCGCGGTGTCCGCCGGGGTGCTGTTCACCGCGTCGTCGCCGACGGGCCGACCCGTTGCCTGCGACCCCTTCGGGGCCTTGGGGGCGGCCGGGTGGACATGGTCGTCATGACGCTGCGGTGCGGTGTCTCGCGGCGCCGC
Source organism: uncultured Actinomycetota bacterium (assembly GCA_963843835.1). Lineage (GTDB taxonomy): Bacteria > Actinomycetota > Actinomycetes > Actinomycetales > CAWJMD01 > CAWJMD01. The sequence goes on along the minus strand of CAWJMD010000001.1, from coordinate 1,081,089 downwards.
GGGTCGTGGACCGCGCGAGGCAGGGCCGGTGTGCTTGGCCAGGGCGTCGGCGAAGGCGGCAGCCGAGTCACCGCGGCCGGACGCGCCCGCACCACGCGATGCGGGCAGCGGCACACGCGCGGGTGCGACGCCCGCCGCGCCGGCCGGCGTCACGCGCCCCGTCCGAGCAGAGCAGTGACCTTGCGGACGTAGCCCTGGGTCTCGGCGTAGGGCGGGATGCCGTCGTAGCGCCGGACCGCACCGGGACCGGCGTTGTAGGCGGCGAGCGCCAGGTCGACCGAGCCGAAGTCGCGCAGGTGGTCGCGCAGGAGACGTGCCGCACCATCGACCGCCTGGGCCGGGTCACGGGCGTCGACACCGAGACCGCGGGCGGTGCCAGGCATGATCTGCATCAGGCCGACCGCACCGGCGGGGCTGACGGCCTTGGCGTCGCCGCCGGACTCGGTCTGGGCCACGGCAGCCAGGAGGCCTTGCGGCAGACCGTACTTGGCCGTCGCCACGGAGAAGAGCTGCGCGTACTGCGCGACGCGGCCGCTCACGCCTGACGGCAGGGCACCCTGCAGGCTGAGGGACGAGGGCCGCACTGCACCGGGGTCGAAGCGCGGGGTCGCGACGTTCTGGTCGGGCAGCACGCGGCGGATGCTCGTGGGCTTCTCGTAGACCGAGCCGATGCGCACGTGGTCGCCCGCCTTCGGCGCGTGCAGCATCTTGCCGTCGCCGACGTAGATGCCGATGTGCCGGCTCCCGCCCATCACGATGAGGTCCCCGGGCCGGGCCTGGTCGAGGCTCGGCACCTCGGTGCCGAGGTGGCGCTGCTGCGCGACCACACGAGGGACGTCGACGCCGATGTCCTTCATCGCACGCTGGACCAGTGCGGAGCAGTCGAGCCCCTTCGACGGGTCCGTGCCGCCCCACTTGTAGGGCACCCCCATGTACTTCTTCGCCGAGGCGACGAGGTCCGCGCCGGTCGGACCGCCGGTCGCGGGCGCCCCCGGGTCGCCGGTGGCCGACGTCTGCGACGTCTCGAGGGCCGATGCGAGGACGGACGAGAACTGCTGCTGCCCGGCGACCGAGGTCGTCGAGCGCGGCGGGAGCGCGAGTGCCTGGATGCGTCCTTGCAGCTCGGCGATCCGCGACTGCACCTCCATGACGCCGTTCACGGCAGCTCCTCGTCCCTGCCGCGCCCGGTGATGGCCGCGGTGTGCTCGTCCAGACGCAGCTGCTCGGACCGGCGCTGCTCGCGCACCAGCGCCTCCGCGTGCCGCGACTCGAGGTGCTCGAGGGCGCTCGTGCGGCGGCGCGAGTCGTGCCACTCCGCCATCGCGTCCGACGCCATCACCTCGGCCTCGATCTCGGCCGTCCTGGCCTCGATGCTCGCCGTCGTGAGGGCCGCCCGTGCCGCGACCGACGCGGTCCACGCGATCGAGGAGCATGCTGCGGGCGTGCGGTGGGCACCGAGGGCGTCACGCCGGCTCACGGTGCGCTCGGAGGCCCTCAGCCGCATCCGCGCCGCGAACGCCAGCTCGGCGGCGGCCTGGTCCTGCTGCGCCTTGCGCAGGCGCAGCAGCGAGGCGAGTCGGAACGGGCTCATTCGGCACCTCCGAGGCGTCCGGCCAGACCCTGCAGCTGCTGCCACGACGTGGCCGCGGGAGCCGTGTCCGCCACGTCCTGCCTGAGGAAGGAGTCGATCTCCGGTGCGCAGGCGATCGCGGCGTCGACGAGCGGGTTGCTCCCGGGGGCGTAGGCCCCGACGTCCAGCAGGTCCTGGACGTCGCGGCGGGCGGCCATGGCGCGCCGCAGCACGCCGGCCTGCGTCCGCTGCTCGGGTGAGGTGACGCGCGTGGCCACGCGGGAGACCGACCCCAGCACGTCGATGCTGGGGAAGTGCCCGGCGGTCGCGAGCCTGCCGGTCGAGCACGACGTGCCCGTCGAGGATGGACCGCGCGGCGTCGGCGACCGGCTCGTCGTGGTCGTCACCGTCCACGAGCACGGTGTAGATGCCGGTGATCGAGCCGGTGACGCCGGGGCCGGCCCGCTCGAGCAGACGCGGGAGCAGCGCGAAGGTCGACGGCGGGTAGCCGCGCGTCGCAGGCGGCTCCCCCACCGACAGGCCGATCTCGCGCTGTGCCATGCAGAAACGGGTCAGGGAGTCCATCATCAGCACGACGTCGAGGCCCTGCGTCGCGGAAGTGCTCGGCGATGCGCGTGGCGGTGGTCGCGGCCCGGAGCCGCACCAGGGCCGGCTCGTCGGAGGTGGCGACGACGACCACGCTGCGCGCCAGCCCCTCGGGCCCCAGGTCGTCCTCGAGGAACTCCCGGACCTCGCGGCCGCGCTCACCCACCAGGGCGAGGACGACGACGTCCGCCTCGGTGCCGCGGGCGATCATCGACAGCAGGCTGGACTTGCCGACGCCGGAGCCGGCGAACAGGCCGAAGCGCTGCCCGCGACCGGCCGGCACGAGGGTGTCGAGGGCGCGGACGCCCAGCGGCAGAGGCTGGTCGACCCGTGCGCGGTCGAGCGCCGGCGGCGGGGCGGCGTGGACGCCGACCTCGCGGGCACCCACGATCGGGCCGCGCCCGTCGATGGGCCGCCCGAGACCGTCGAGCACCCGTCCGAGGAGGGCGTCGCCCACCGAGACGGTCAGCTCGCCGCCGGTGCTGCGCACGGGCATGCCGGCGCGCAGGCCGACGGGGTGGGCCAGCGGCATGCAGCGCACGCCGCTGCGCCGAGACGGCGACGACCTCGGCCTGCACCTCGTCCGCACCCTCGCCGACGTGGACGAGGTCACCGACGGCGGCGTCGAGGCCGACGACGTCGATCGACAGACCGACGACGGCACGCACCGTGCCCGAGCCGCTCGCGGGCGGCACGCGGCGAGCGCGTCGGCCGAGACGGACCGACGGGTCCAGGCCAGGAGGTTCACGGCAGCAGCACCGCCCTCGCGCGCGCCAGCGCGTCGGCCGAGGATCGACGCAGGCGCGGCCGTCGGCGTGGTCGATCACCGCGTCGCCGCGCGACAGGCCGGGATCCGCGACGACGCGCACGTTCGGGACGGGATGTCGAGCGACGTGAGATGGTCGCGGCGTCCTCGGGGTGCAGTCGCACGACGGGCGGCGGCGGCGGACGGCTCGACGGCGAGCGCGCGCTGCAGCGCGTCACGGCCGGGGTTCTCGGCGGCCAGCGGCTCGTGACCCAGCACCGCGGCCGCCGAGCTGGAGCGCGGTGTCGAGCACCGCCCGGCTCAGGTCGTCCCGGGTCTGCTCGCCGGCGGCGCGGGCCTGTGCGGCGGCCTCGGCGAGAGCGCCTCCATCACCGAGGACAGGCGGGCCGTGGCGGCCGCCTGCCTCGGCGTCGGCCTGGCTGACGGCGGACGGACGCGTCCCGCTGCGGCGGCGGCCTGGGCCGCCTGGGCACCCGCGGACCAGCCGGCGGCGTACCCGGCGGCCCGCGCGGCGGCGCGCTCGTGCTCGACGCTGGTGGCCGCGTCGAGCCCGGAGGCGCCGAAAGCGGTGCGGGCGCGGACGATCTGGATGGTCATCGGTCGGTCGCCCCCGTCAGCCGACGTACTCGTCGTCGTCGTCGCGGCGCAGGACGATCTCGCCGGTCGCCTCGAGGGCCCTGATCACGGTGACGATGGCCGCTCGGGCCTCCTCCACCTGGCTGACGCGGACGCGGCCGAGCATCTCGATCTCGTCGACGAGGTTCTCGCGGGCACGCTCGGAGACGTTCGAGAGCACCTTCTCCGAGACCTCCGCGGACACGCCCTTGAGGGCGGTCGCCAGCGCACCGGCCTCCACCTGGCGCAGCACCAGCTGGACGGCCCGGTCCTCCAGCCCGACGATGTCGTCGAAGATGAACATCTTGCTGCGGATCTGCTCGGCGAGAGCCGTGTCGAGCGCGTCGATGCCCTCGAGGATCAGCTTCTCCGTCCCCGGGTCGGCGCGGTTGATGATCTCCACGAGCGGCTGCAGGCCGCCGACGGCCAGCACCTCGACGGGAGCGAGCACCGAGGACGTACGGCGGTGCAGCACGTCGGCGATCGACCTTGACCATGTCGGGCGAGGTCCGGTCCATCACGGCGATCCGGTGCGCCACGTCGGCCTGCAGCGACGGGTCGAGGCCGGACAGCACGGTCGACGCCTGCTCGGGGCGCAGGTAGGCCAGCACCAGGGCGATGGTCTGCGGGTGCTCGCCGGCCCAGGAAGTTCTGGAGCTGACGGGGGTCGGCCTCGCGCAGGAACCCGAACGGTGTCCGTCCCGGCGACGTCGAGACGCGCTCGAGCACGCCCTCGGCCTTGACGCGCCCGATCGAGTTCTCGAGCAGGTCGCGCGCCACGCTCACGCCGCCGACGGGACCGCCGCTGGATCCGGCGGACATCAGGCCGTAGAACTCGGCTCATCACCTCCTCGGCCACCGGGGCCTCGAGCATCGTGAGCTTGACGATCTCGGCTGCGAGCAGCTCGACCTCGGCGTCCGTCATCACCGCCAGCACGCGGCTGGCGGTCTCCCGTCCGAGCTGCACCAGCAGGGCAGCGGCCTTCTGGCTGCCCGTCATCTCCTCCAGACGGATCATGAGCGTCGGTCCGCCAGCCAGCCGCGCAGCAGCTCGGCCACCTCGTCGGGCTGGCGCTCGACCATCTCGCTGCAGCTCGGAGCGACGAGCCGCCACGTCACCGGCGCGCTGGGCCGGCACGGCGGCCCCCAGGGCGGCCGGCTCGGCCTGGTCGAGCCAGGCCAGCTCGCGGGTCGCGGCCGGCTCGACGACCTGCATCTCGCCGAGGTCGATCGCCTGGCTGCCACGCTTACCGCGCTTGCGGGAGACGATGAAGGCCACGATGGCGAGGATCAGCACGGCAAGGGCGATCGAGCCGGTACGGATCAGGTCGCTCGTGCGCTCGGCGCCGCAGCACCTTCCTTGGCCTGCTCGAGCGCCGCGGTCGCCGCCTCGGCGCTGCTGGTGTCGAAGGGCATCTGGTTGACCGAGAGCGTGTCGCCGCGCGTCACGTCGATCCCGGCGGCGGCGGTCACCGCGTCGCGCAGGTCGGTGATGTTGACCGCACCGAGGGCCTTCGAGTCGACGACCACCGCGATGGACTGGCGCCGCAGCGTGCCCGGGCGACTGCGTGGTGTGCTCGGTGACCTTGTTGACCGCGTTGTTCGAGCGTCGTCGACGACTTGGTGTAGCTCGAGTCCGATCCGCCGGCCGTGCCCGACGGCACCTGGATGTTGTCGGGCCCGAGCACGCCACCCGCACCGCGCTCCCCCGCCCTTGTACTCCTCGGTGGTGGTGCTCGACGACAGCGGCGGGACGCCCGCCTCGGCCGTGAACGACTCCGACGTGCGGTCCGTCGAGTCGAAGTCGAGATCGGCGTTGACCGTGGCGACGGCGTTGCCCGGGCCGACGACCCGGTCCAGCACCCCCTGCAGCGAGGTGGCGACACGCGTCTCGTAGTCCGTCGTCTGCTGGTCGCGCAGGCCGCCGGCGGCGCCGCCGGCCGCACCCGCGGCAGACAGCAGGTTGCCCTCGCCGTCGACCACGGTGACGTCGTCGGGCGCGAGACCCTCGACGCTGGAGGCGACCAGGTGGACGATCGACTGCACCTGCCCGCCGGGCAGGCACTGCCCCGGACCGGTCTCGACGAGCACGGAGGCCGTGGGGCTCTTGGTCTCGTCGAGGAAGACGTCCTTCGCCGGGATGGCCAGGTGGACGACAGCCGCGTCGACGCCCTTGATCGAGCGGATGGTGTTCGACAGCTCGCCCTCGAGGGCGCGCTGCCAGGTCACCTGCTGCTGGAACTGCGAGGCCGTGACCCCCTGCTCGTCCAGCAGTGCGTAGCCGGTCTCCGAGCTGGCCGGCAGGCCGGCGGACGACATCGCCAGCCGCAGGCGGTAGACCTCCTCGCGCGGGACCATGATGCTCTGGCCGCCGTCGCTGATCTCGTAGGCCACGCCCTCGGAGTCGAGCTGGTCGACGATGGCGCTCGCGTCGCTCGAGGCGAGGTTGGTGAACAGCGGCGCCAGGGTCGGCGTGCTCGTCCACTTGACGAACGCGTAGCCGCCGAGCGCGAGCACCGCCACGCCGATGGCGGCGATGAGCTTCTGGGGGGTGCTGAACGCGCCGAAGGTGTCGCCGGCGCGGCGGACCGACCCCATGAGTTGCTGTTGCATCAGGCCTGCATCCTCATGATCTCGGAGAAGGCCTCGACGGCCTTGTTGCGAATGGCCACCGTCAGCTCCGTGGCCACGCGGGCCTGGGTCGCGGCGATCATGTAGTCGTGCACGTCGGTGAGCTCACCCGTCGCCGCCTTGACGGCCAGGTTGTCGGCGTTGCCCTGCAGCGCCTGCACGCCCTCGAGGTTGCGGGTCAGGGCGGAGGCGAATGACCCCGCCTGTGCCGCACCGGTTCCAGCGTCCGCCGGGGCGGTGGCGGTGGAGCGTGCGGCGGCGAGCACGCCACTGATGGCGCCGGGGCCGCTCACGGGCGAGACGCCGCTGACGGGGCTCATGCGCCACGACCCAGCTGCAGTGCCGCCTGGTAGGACTCGCGGGCGCGGTCCACCACGGCGAGGTTCGCCTGGTATCCGCGCTGCGCCATGATCAGCTGGGTCATCTGGCTGCCCAGGTCGATGTCGGGGTACTTCACGTACCCGCCCTCGTCGGCCAGCGGGTGGTCGGGCTCGTAGACCATGCGCCCCTCGGCGTTGCCCAGCTCGATGCCGCCGACCTGCACGCCGCCCGTGCCCGAGCCGTAGTCCACCGCCTGCGCGATGACGTAGCGGGCCTGGAACGCGCTCGTCGTCGGTCGACCGCACCGTGTTGATGTTGGCGATGTTGTCGCTGACGGCGTCGAGCCACTTGCGGTAGACGGTCACGCCGGTGCCGGCGACGCCGATGGCGTTGAAGAGGCTCATCCCTGCGTCCTCAGGGAGGTCCGAAGGAGCGAGAAGCGGTCGTCCATCGCCTTGAGCACCAGCTGGTAGCGCAGGCCGGTGTCGACGTTGGCGAGCACCTCGTGGTCGAGGTTGACGTTGTTGCCGTCCTCACGCGTCGGCTCCAGGGAGCGCGCGGTGGTCGGTGTGGCTACCCCACTGCCGGACGAGACCGCCTGTGCGAGAGCGTCCTCGAACTGCACCCGGCCTGCCAGGAAGCCAGGGGTCTGGATGTTCGCGACATTGTCGGCGATGGTGCGCTGGCGAGCTGCCAGCCCCGTCATCGCGGAGTGCAGCGCGACGTTGGTGACGTCGTTGAACACGGCCGGCCCCGATCTCGAGGATGCAGTACGCAGGCCGGTCCGTGGCCGAAGGGGTGAGCTATCCGTGCTCTGGATGATGCATCGGCGCCTGAGGGTCCACCTTGAGCCCTGAACGGTGCGATCTCGGCCCGCGGCCGGGGTCAGCACCCGTGCGCCGTGCCCGGCTGCCGCCGTTCGGTGCCGGGGGGTTCACATACCGTGAGCGGCACCCCCGTTCGGGGGTGCCGCCCAGGTGGCGGTGGTGTGGGCTCGTCAGTCCTTGACCGTCGTGCTGACGGTCTGCAGCGCGCTCGACCATGCCTCGAGGTACGTCCTCGACAGGTCGAAAGGCGTGATACCGCAACGTTCTGCGGCGTCGGGCTGGTCGAGCTCGTGCGACTCCACGGTGCGCACGACGGCCCCGATCGGGCCGGTGCCGTCGACGAGGGCGGAGATGACGTCCGCGCCCATCCCCGCGCCGTGCGCCACCTGGCCGACGTCGGTGCGCAGCACCTGGGCCACGCCCGAGAGCAGCCCGGCGGTGTACGCGTCAGCCGGGTCGGCGCCCGTCAGGCGTGCGACGGCCTCCGCGCAGGTGGCGCGAGCCAGGATGAGGACGAGGTCGTCACGCCGGCCGGCGGCGAGGCCGCCCATCAGCGTGAGGAGGACCCACGCCCGCAGCGCAGGCGGGCCGAGCATGACGACCGCCTGGCGCAGGGACGAGATGTGCTTCTTCGTCGCGCTGCTCGCCGAGTTCGCCGTGCGGAGGACCCGCAGGCTCAGGCCCGGGTCGGCGGAGACCACGTTCTCGAGGTCCTCGGTGGTGGAGTCGGGGTCGTTGAGAGCGCGCAGGAGGCGCAGGCACACCATCTGGGACGGCGAGAGGCGCGAGGTCTCCAGCAGCGCGGGCCGCTGGAAGAAGTAGCCCTGGAACAGCTCGAAGCCGGCGTCGGAGGTGCGGTGCAGGGAGTCGAGCGTCTCGACGCGCTCCGCGACGAGGCGCGCCTCCGGGGCGAGGTTGCGGCACTTCGCGACCACGTCGTCGAGGCGTGCGCCGACCAGCGGCACGTCGATCTTGACCACCTGGGCGATCTCCAGGAGTCGGGCCCGCTCCTCGTCGCCGACGTAGTCGTCGACCGCGAGCTCGAAGCCCCGCTCGCGCAGGGCGCTGAGTCCGGCCATCAGCTCGTCGTCGACGGTGATGGTCTCGAGGATCTCGAGGACGACCCCCTCCGGCCCGAAGGGGAGGGGCAGGTCGCCGATCAGGAAGGACCGGGTCACGTTGAGGAACAGGGGCCGTCCGCCGCTCAGCTCCGCGAGGCCGAAGTCGCCGAACGTCGCGGAGATGACCTGCGAGGTGGCGGCGTCCCCGGCGGCCGCGATGTCGGCTGCAGCGGTCGCGTCGTTCCGTACCGCGTCCCAGCTCTCGGGGAGCGCGGACCGGGAGTGGTCGATGCCGCGGAACAGCAGCTCGTTCGCGACGAGCGAGCCGTTGCGGTCGTAGATGCCCTGTCGGCCGATGCGCGAGAAGCCCGATGGCGTGACCTTCCGCGCGGGGGCCTGGAAGACGGTCATGATGCGATCACCCTTCGTGTATCGACAGCCAGGACCCCCGACCTGAGCATCGGAAGCGGGGTGTTCACAGGGCCACATCCAGGTAGACGGGGACGGCCGGAGCCTTCTCCCGGAGAGCGACGGCGGCACGGGCGTGCCGCCGGTTGACGTGGGTCGCCTCGACCAGCCGCAGGGACAGCTCCTGCTGCCGGCGCACCAGTGCGGTGGCGCGCTCGATCAGTGGCCGGGGCACCGGGCCCAGGCCTCGGGGCGGATCCCACCGGGCGGAGAGGACGTCCTCGGCCCGCGGCAGGTCCTGCCCGGCGTGCAGCGCGACCAGGAGGGTCTCGGTGGCCTCGACGTCGAGCTCCATCTCGTCCAGGGCGCGCGACCACGCCTCGTCCCAGGTGTCCGGGACGGCGGGCGCGGCAGTCGAGGTCGCCACCGTCTCAGGCGGTCTGTGCGCTGAAGTGAGTGGAGGAGGTCGAGCGGGCGGCGGTCTGCGCCGCCTCGTGCCACGCGTCGCGCAGGGGCTCGACCAGCGTGCGGCACGACCGGGTGCGCGCGGCGTCGCCACTCACGTTGGCGCCGACCATCTCGACGAGCAGGAACCGGTACAGCGAGGCCAGACCGGCGGCGCCGTCCCAGACGGTCGTGTCGAGCGACGACAGGAGCTCGGCGACGATGTCCTGGGCGTGCAACAGCTGCACGTTGGCGACGGCACGGTCTCCGCTGCTCTGAGCCTGCTCGGCGCGCTCGAGGTCGAGCACGAGTCGGTCGTAGAGCATGGTCAGCAGGGTGCCGGGCGAGGCGGTGGCGACGGAGTCCCCGACGAAGCGGGCGCGCGCTGAGGCGGTGCCGTACACGGTGTCTCCTTCGGTCGTGCGTCGGGTGGAGCTCGGGTGGGTGTTCTGGTCGGGTGGCGCGCGGGTTGTGGCCCGTCACTCCCACTTCGGGAGCGTGCTGAGCTGGCCGGCCAGCCAGCTGGACTGGGACTGCAGCTTGCCGAGGGCGGTCTCGAGGGTCGCGTACTGCCGCTCGAGGCTGGTGCGCCGCAGGGCGAGACGCGAGTCCCACGCGTCCACGCGCGTGCTGAGGTCCCGCACGCTGTCCTGGCGGCGCGTGATCATCGCCGTGACGGTGCCGGTGCTCGAGTCGGACGCCTGGGTAGTCACCTTGCCCACCTGGGTCGCGACGGCCTCCACGAGGCTGCGCGCCTTCGCGGGGTCGGACGCCAGGAGTGCCTCGAACTTGGTCGCGTCGAACGTGTACTCGCCCGTGCGGCTCGTCTCGATGCCGGCCGCTGCGGGGCTGATGCCACCAGCGTTGACGGCGCCGAGCAGGCTCTGCTTGATGCCCCGCACGAGGCCGTCGCCCGCCAGCGGGCCGGCGACGCTCGTCTTGTCCGTGGGGTTCTTCGTCTTGGAGCGGCTGACGAGCTCCTGTAGCGCGGTGTTGAGGTTGTCGACGAGGTTCTTGACGGCCGCGGTCGTGCTGGCGGAGTCGCCGCTGACGTTGACCGATGCCGCCGTCTCGAGCTTGCTGACGGTGAACGAGGTGCCGGGCAGAACGTCGACGAAGCGGCCGTCGGCCGACCTCACGGTGAGGCCTCCGCCGAGGGAGATCTCGGCGTCGGTGCCGGCCCGGGTGATCTCGTCGTACGCCTGCAGCCCGTCGACGGTGAACGCCGAGGCGGCGCCGCTGGTCTTGGACGTGAGCTGGAGCCGGTACTGGCCGTCGGCCACCTGCAGCGCCGTGGCGCGGACCCCGCCGCCGGCGGCGTTGATGGCCTTGGCCACCGACACGACGTCGTTGCCGTCCAGGGCGACGACCGTGTCCTCGCCGTTCTGAGTGATGGTCAGCGACGTGGCGCCGCCGGCCACCACGCTGTCCGCCGCACCGACGACCGAGGAGGCGGTGAAGTGCGCGGACGCGAGCGAGGTGACGTCGAAGGTGATCGCCCCGGTGACGGCGCCGGGGGTGGACGACGCCGTCACCGAGGGGACCGAGGCCGTGGCCCGGGTGGCGGTCCAGGTCTCGTCCTTCGCCAGCTTCTGGGCCGCCGCGAGCGCGGAGGCGAGCCGGGTGTTGATGGACTGGTACGCGCTGACCTGGGCGTTGGCCGTCGTGACCCGACCCTTGAGCTGGGTCTGCGGCAGCGCCTCGATCTGCATCAGCTGGCTGATGATCGTCGTGGTGTCCAGGCCGCTGATGAGGCCACCGATCGACATGCCTGCCATCTCGGTCACCTCCAGCCGGGTCGGTCGCTCTGGGTACTACGGAGTGGTGCGGGTTCGTGCCACGAGCCGGTCCCCTGGCGGGGACCGGCTCGTGGCGCGAGATCAGCGGAGCAGCTGCAGGACACCCTGCGAGGACTGGTTCGCCTGGGCCAGCATCGCCGTACCGGCCTGCTGGAGGATCTGGTTCTTCGTGAAGTTGACCATCTCCGACGCCATGTCGGTGTCACGGATCCGGCTCTCCGACGCGGACAGGTTCTCCACCGCGACGTTGAGGTTGTTGATCGTGTGGTCGAACCGGTTCTGCAGGGCACCGAGGTCGGCACGGACCGTCGAGACGGTCTGGATCGCGGTGTCGATCAGCGAGATCGCGGCGGACGCACCGCTGGCCTGGACGAAGTTCACGTCCGCGTCGGCCAGCTGCTGGTTCGTCGGGCTCGCACCCGGTGCCTGGCCCGTGAAGGTCAGACCCGTGGCCGTGGCAGCCGCGGTGATGGAGCCGGAGCCGAACGCGTTGGTCAGAGCCGAGTTCAGCTTGGCCTCGCGGGCGGCGACGTTGTCACCGGCCGCGTACTGGACGCTCGCCAGGTCGAGGCTCTTGCCACCGTGGGTGATGGTGCCGTTGAGCTGCGCCGGCCAGTTGGCCACATCCGTGTAGTCCGTGGCCGAGTCGACCGTCGCCACGCTCGCGGTGCTGGCTGCGGCCGCGGTGGTGGTGCTACCGGTCAGGCCCGACGCCACCGTGACGTCCACACCGGCCACACCGAGGCCGACCGTGGAGGTCGACTTCGAGACGCCCACCGAGATGGTGTCTCCCGCGTTGGCGCCGATCTGGAAGGTGCCGCTGTAGTTGCCGTCGAGCAGCTTCTTGCCGTTGAACTTGGTGGTGTCCGCGATGCGGCTCAGCTCGTCCTTCAGCTGGCGAACCTCGGCCTGGATGTTCGTCTTGGCGTCGTCCGACAGGCCGCCGTCGTTGGCCGCCTGCACCGACAGGTCACGCATCCGCTGGAGGATGGACGTGGTCTCGGTCAGCGCGCCCTCAGCCGTCTGGACGACGGAGATGCCGTCCTGGGCGTTGCGCACGGCCACCTTGAGCCCGCCGACCTGCGAGCGCAGGCCCTCGGAGATCGCAAGGCCGGCGGCGTCGTCGGCCGCACGGTTGATCCGGAAGCCGCTGGAGAGCTTCTCGAGGCTCTTGGACAGCTGGCCCTCGGTGACGGCGAGGTTGCGGTACGAGTTCATCGCCGCGATGTTGGTGTTGATCCGCATGGACATGGTGTTCCTCCGTGAGAGTTGTTACGCGGCCCATCCGTGGGCTGCACCCTCCTCATCGGCCGTGGTCCAGGGCACCTGAGGTTTTCCGAGGGTCCGATCGGGTGAATGGTCAGGCGGTACGGGAGAAGCTGGTGGGGCGCCCCTGCGTCGGGATACCGACGGAAGAGGACGTGGCGTGGTGGGGCTGTGACATCTGCGTGCGGGGGCCGAGACCCGCTGCGGCCGCGTGGGCGGCGACCTGGGCGTACAGCGCCTCCCGGCGGCGCGCGACGATCCCCTCCGGGTTCGGCTGCGCGGGCACGCGCTCCGGGTCGAGCTGGCTGTTGACCGCGTCGCGGAGCATGACGAGGGCCTCGGAGCGCAGCTGGCTGACCCGCGACTCGGTGACGCCGAGCTCGGCCGCGATCTCGGCCATCGGTCGCTGCTCGAGGTACACGCCGACGGCGACGGCGCGCAGCCGCTCCGGCAGGGCGGCCAGGGCGGCCTGGAGGTAGCCGAGCCGCTCCTTGGCCAGGAGACGCTCCTGGGGGTCGGGCGCGGAGTCGGGGAGGGAGTCGGCGACGGAGCCGTCGAACGCGTCGAGGCTGAGCAGCGAACGCTCCGACTCGGCACGGCGGCGGTCCAGCTCCGAGACCTCGAGCCGCATCTCGTCGGCGAGGTCGGCGGTCGTGGGGGTCCGGCCCAGGCGGGCCGTCAGCATCTCCTGCGCCTGCGCGAGCTGGCGCCCGCGTGCGCGGGCGCCGCGGCTGGCCCAGTCCATCGAGCGGAGCTCGTCGATGATGGCGCCCTTGATCCGGGTCGAGGCGTACCGGCTGAACGGCACCCCGGTCCCCGGGTCGTACCCGATGGCGGCCTGGGCCAGCCCCGCCATGCCGGCGGAGACCAGGTCCTCGCGAGCGACGTGACCGGGAAGCCGGCCTGCCACCTCGTGGACGACGTAGCCCACCAGCGGCAGGTACTCCCGCACACGCTCGTCGACGACTCGGTCGTCAGGTCGGTTGCTCACGATCCATGCGTCGTCGCCGCGACCACCGTCCTTGAGGATCAGCCTCGAACTCGTCGCAGATTCCCTCAGGTGGCCCTCCCGGCTGCCGATGAGGAGTGGACAGGTCCCCGTCCCGGTGACCCTGCGTGCACCCGAGAGGAGGACCGATGGGACTGCCCCAGCTGTCCGCCGTCCTCTGGCGCGAGCGTGAGCTCCTGGAGCACCTGCTCTTCAAGCTCGAGGAGGAGCAGCTCCTCCTGTCCGCCGGCCGCACCCGCTGGCTGCCCCACGCCACCTGCGAGGTCGAGGTCGTCCTCGAGCAGATCCGCGAGGCGGAGCTGGAGCGTGCCATGCAGGTCGAGGCGGTGGCCATGGACCTCGGTCTTCCGGCCGGTCCGAGCCTGCGACAGCTCAGCCAGACCGCTCCCACCCCGTGGAGCGAGATGCTCAGGGGCCACCGCGAGGCCTTCCTCACGTTGACCCAGGAGATCGCCGCCACGGCCGAGGCCAACCGCGACGTCCTGTCCGCCGGCCAGCGCGCCGCGCACGAGACGCTCCTCAGCCTCGGCACCACCCTGCAGACCTACGACCCCCGCGGCCGCACGTCGGCCGCCGGAGCCGGCGCGGGCTCGCGCGCCCACCTGGTGGACGAGGCGCTGTGAGCAGCTTCTCCGGCCTGTCGGTCGCCCTGAGCTCGCTGCAGGCGCAGCGCCGGGCGATGGACGTGACCGGCCAGAACGTGGCGAACGCCAGCACCGTGGGGTACACGCGCCAGCGCGCCACCCTGCAGGCGCTGGGGCCGCCGTCCCTCTACAGCCTGCAGGGCACGGGCTCGCTGCACCCCGGCAACGGCGTCACCGTCAGCGCGGTCTCCCGCCTGGGCGACGAGCTCGCCTCGTCCCGCCTGCGCGCGGCGACGGGCGACAGCGGGTACCTGAACGCCCGGACCGACGCCCTGAGCCAGATCGAGTCCCGGTTCGCCGAGCCGAGCGACAGCGGCCTGTCCGCGCAGCTCTCCGAGCTGTGGCAGGCGTGGGGCGACCTGTCGAACTCGCCGGGCGAGCCGTCCGCACGCAGCGCCCTGGTGCAGCAGGCCAACACGGTCGCCGGCGCCCTGCGTGCCGGCCACGCCGGTGTCGCGACCCAGTGGTCGCAGACCCGTGACCAGGCCCTGGCCCTGCAGACCGAGATCAACTCCGTCGCCACGTCCGTCGCCGAGCTGAACAAGCACATCCGCGCCACCGCCGCTGTGGACGGCCAGGCGAACGAGCTCACCGACCAGCGCGACCAGCTCGTGCTGCGCCTCTCCGAGCTCACCGGCTCCACCGGCCAGGCCCAGGCCGACGGCACGATGCGCGTGCTGATCGGCGGCGTGCCGCTGGTGGACGGTGACCGCGCGCACACCATCACGCTGGACGCCCCGCTGCGGCTGCAGGACGTCTCCGCCACGTCGCCCGCCCGCTTCACCTGGGCCGACGGCAGCCCGGTCGCCCTCACCGGGGGCAGGCTGGCCAGCGTCGTCGAGTCGCTTCAGACCACGCTGCCTGGCGTCGCCTCCGGCTACGACGCCGTCGCCGTCGCGCTCGCCCAGCAGATCAACAGCATCCACAGCACGGGCCACTCCCCCGGTGGCGACACCGGCCTCGACTTCTTCGTGATGACCGGCACGGGTGCGGGCGCGGCGCAGATCGGCGTGAACCCGACGCTGGTCGCCGACCCGATGAAGATCGCCGCGGCCGAGGGCACCGGGGGAGCGATGGACGGCTCCCTGGCCGACCGCATCGCCGGCACCAAGAACCTGTCCACCGGCGCCGACCAGGTGTGGCGGGCCTTCGTGGTCGCCACCGGTGTCGAGTCGGGCGCCACCGCCCAGCGGGCGCGCGTCGTCGGCGGGGTCGTCTCCAACGCCTCGGCGCAGCTGCTCTCGGCGACCGGGGTCGACCTGGACGAGGAGATGACCAACCTGCTGATGTTCCAGCGGGCCTACGAGGGTGCCTCGCGCGTGCTCACCGCCATCGACCAGGCACTCGACCATCTGATCAACCGGACCGGGGTGGTGGGCAGATGACCCGCGTGACGCACCGCATGATGGGCGACAGCGCGCTGCACAACCTGCAGGCCAACCTGGCCCGCGTGCAGCAGCTGAACCAGCAGCTCACCAGCGGCAAGACCATCACCAAGCCGTCCGACGACCCCGCCGGGACGATCAGCTCGCTCCAGGTCCGGTCGGACCTGCGCGCGCAGGCCCAGTACTCCCGGAACGCCGACGACGGGCGTGCGTGGCTGACCACCAGCGAGAACGCGCTCACATCGGGAATGGCACTGATGAACCGGGCGCGCTCGCTGACGCTGCAGGGCATCAGCACCGGTTCCTCCACCCCGGAGTCCCGTCAGGCCATGGCCGTCGAGATCCGTGGGCTGCGCCAGGAGATGGTCAGCGTGGCCAACTCGACGTACCTCGGCCGACCCGTGTTCGGCGGGACGACGGCCGGTCAGCAGGCGTTCGACCCCACCACCGGCGCCTACGTCGGTGACGACGGCACGGTCGACCGCCGTCTCGACGCGAGCACGACCGTGCGCGTCGACTCCGGAGGCGTCGCCGTGTTCGGCGGCACCGCCGCGGCCGGGACCGCCCCGGCCGACCCCACGTCCTCGGTCTTCGCGCTGCTCGACCGCATCGAGCAGCACCTCACCGGCGACGCGACCCTGCTCGAGGCCGACCTGGTCGAGCTCGACGTCGCCCTCAGCCGCATGACCAGCGCGGTCGCCGACATCGGCACCCGGTACGCACGCACCGACCGCATGCAGGAGATCGCCCGGGACCAGTCGCTCTCGATGACTGCCCAGCTGTCGCAGATCGAGGACATCGACCTGCCCAAGACGATCCTCGAGCTGCAGACCCAGCAGGTCGCCTACCAGGCGTCCCTGGGTGCGACCGCCAAGGTCATCCAGCCGACCCTGATGGACTTCCTGCGATGAGCCCGTGGAAGGACTCCCTAGGATGCTGACCACGATGAGTGAGACCGACGCCCAGCCCGCTGCGCAGTCGTCCGAGCTGCCGGAGGTCCGGTTCGCCGCACCGATGCCCGGCCTGGACGGGCTGACGCGCTACGCGCTCGTCCAGCTCGACGAGGTGGGCGGCCTGTTCAGCCTCCGCAGCCTCGACGACCCGGACGTGCGTCTCGTGCTGGCCACCCCGTGGCTGTGCGCACCTGGCTACACCCTCGACCTCGACGACGAGGCCTGCGCGCTGATCGGCCTCGAGCGGCCGGAGGACGCCGTGGTGCTGCTGGTCGTCAACCCCGGCCCCACCCTGGCGCAGAGCACGGTCAACCTGCTCGCGCCGATCGTGGTCGACTCCGTCAGCGGCAACGCCGCCCAGGTCGTGCAGCCGGACGGCGACCTGCCGCTGCGCGCACCCCTGCTGCCTGCCTGACCTCGCCCACCGGCACGTCGCCCACCGGTACGTCACGCTGTCAGCCGGCCGGCTGTCCGGCGGGGAGCAGTCGACGTCCCAACCCGGTGGCGCGCAGGGCCCGACGGGCCACGCTGGCACGCACCGCCGCCTCCGACCCGATCACCACCACCTCGTGGCGGGCCCGGGTGACGGCCGTGTAGAGCGTCTCGCGTGTCGCCAGCGGCGAGTCCGAAAGCGGCAGCAGCAGCGTCACGGCGTCGAACTCCGACCCCTGGCTCTTGTACACGGTCATCGCGTGCAGCGGTGAGGCCGCGGCGAGCCGGCCCAGCGGGATGGGTGCCGTCAGCGACGCCCCCCGGCCGATCACCACCTCCAGCCGGTCCGGCCCGGCCACCACCACGCCGGTGTCGCCGTTCCACAGCTGGTTCTCGTAGTCGTTCTCCGTGACCAGCAGGGGCAGCCCGGCGTAGCGACCGTCGCGCCGTACCTGCGCCTGGGGGTCGTCGTCGACCACCCAGCGCTGGACCAGCGCGTTCCAGTGCGCGACCCCGCGAGGCCCGCGCCGGTGCGCGCACAGCAGACGGTGCCGGTCGAGCGCGGCCACCGCGGTGGCCGCGTCACCCGCGCGTGCCGCGGGCCCGGTCACGCGCGTCACGGCGAGGAGCCGGGCGCGCACCTGCTCCTGCACGCTGGCGGGCAGCGGCAGGTCGTCCGCCACCTCGTGCCAGGTGATGCCGTCGGCGCCGCTGCGCAGCACGTCCAGCGCATCGTCGGCCCGGCCCGCGCGCACGGCCGTCGCCAGGGCGGTGAGCCCGGGCTGGTCACCCGAGCGCCGGTTGGTCACCAGCCGCGCGACCCCGGCGCCGACGGGGCCGCGGCCCTCGATCGAGTCGAGGTCGGACAGCACGGCGCCCGCCTCGACCGAGGCCAGCTGGTCGGGGTCGCCGACCAGCACCAGTCGTGCGTGGGGACGGAGCGCGTCGAGGAGCCGGGCGAACATCGACAGGGACACCATCGACGTCTCGTCGACCACGACCACGTCGTAGGGCAGGGGGTTGCCCCTGTGGTACCTCGACCTCGTGCCGGAGGGGTAGGCCCCGATCAGCTTGTGCAGGGTCGAGGCCGGCACCGCCGCCAGCAGGGCGCGGTCCGCGTCGGTCAGCTTCCCGTCCCGTGCCGCGAGCCCGAGGGACTCCTCGATCCGGTTGCGCGCCTTCGCCGACGGCGCCGCGAGCGCGATCCGGGGAGGCGTGCCGGGTTCGGCCAGCTCGCGCAGGGCGGCCAGCACCCGGGCCACTGTCGTCGTCTTGCCCGTTCCGGGACCACCGCCGAGGACGGCCACCCCGGACAGCAGGCACCGGCGGGCCGCCTCGCGCTGGTCAGCGTCCACGTCCTCGCCGTCCGGCACCGGCCAGAGGCGGCTCAGCGTCGCGTCGAGGGCGGCGAGGTCGACCGCCGGAGGGTTCTCGGCGCGACGCAGCAGGTCGGCCGCGACCGCGGCCTCCATCCGCCAGTACCGGTCGAGCCAGAGGTCGTCCCCCCACATCCGCAGCGGTCGCGGACCGTCGTCCCCCCCGGCCGGGTCCCCCTCGGCCCGCGCCAGACGGCTCGCCCTGACCGCCGCCAGCCAGGGCGCCACCTCGGGCCACGGCAGGTCGCCGGAGACGGCCCGCTCGGGATCGGCGTCGTCGGCGACCACGGTCGACGGCACGTCGGCCAGGCGGAGCATCACCGACCCGTAGCGGACCCCGCGCACCGCCAGGGCCGTCGCCAGCAGGACGCGCTCGTCGTGCTCGCCGCAGAGCTCACCCAGGCGCGTGGCCACGTGCACGTCGGCCGCGTGCAGCACGCCCGCCTCCGTGAACGTGCGCAGCAGCCCCTGAGCCCTCAGGGCGACGCGGGCGGACAGGTCGGGCTCGTCGGTGGCGAGCGGCCCGGCGGACTCGTTCACGCGTCACCCCCGGCCAGCAGGTCGGACAGGGCCAGCACCAAGGACGCCGGCGGCTGCCACGTCCAGACGCCCGGGACGAAACCGTCGGTCCCCTCGGGCACCGCGTTCCCGCACATGCCACGCAGGAACAGGTAGGCGACCCCCCCGAGGTGCCGGTCCGGGTCGTAGCCGGGCTGTCGCCAGCGCAGGAAGCGGTGCAGCGCGACGCAGTAGAGCATCGCCTGCAGCGGGTAGTGCGCGTGCAGCACGGCGTCGTCGAGGGCGGCGCGGCGGTAGTGCCAGGCGGTGAGCGGCTCGTCGGGCTCCGCGAGGCGGTTGGTCTTGTGGTCGACGACGACGTACCGCGGCGAGTCCACCGGTCCCACGCGCACCACGAGGTCGAGAGAGCCCGTGAGGTAACCCCGCAGGGGCTGCTGGGCGAGCAGCGGACCGGCCAGCAGGTCGGCGTACGCGTGCACGGGATCGTCCGCCGGCAGGTGCTCACGCAGCAGGTGCGCCACCTGGCCCAGTCGCGGTGGCAGGGGCCCGGTCGGCTCGTCCCCTCCGGCGAGCGGCAGCTCGAACTCCAGCTCGGCGAGCAGGTCGCCGCTCGCGAAGTCGGCCAGCGACCGGCCGTCGGAGATCGGGCCCCAGGACGTCGTCACCGCCGGCACCAGGGCCTGCGCGAGCACACGGGGGTCCAGCCCCTTGCCCCGCCAGCGCATCTCGGCCTCGGCCGCCTCGGCCAGCACGGCCAGGGGATCCCCTCCGGAGAGGTCGGCGTTCTCCAGCACGGCGTGCACGAGGGTGCCGAAGGCGGCGCCGCCCGCCAGGTCGGCCATCGGGGAGGGGACGTCGAGCAGGGCGGCGTCGGGGTCGTCCAGCGCCGCCGGTCGCGGGTCGGCCGGCACGGTCTCCCGCGGTTCGTCCTCGGACCCCGGGTCGGGCCCCTCGTCGACGGTGACGCGCACGTCGTGCTCGGACTTCACGGACGAGACGACCTCGTGGGCGGCGCGGGTCAGCCCCGTGTAGGAGATCCGCGCCCAGGCGTCGTCGAGGGCGCGGCCGAGGACGGCGACCTCGAGCGGGGGCGGCGGCGTGGTCGCCTCCCGGGGCGGGGTCCGGTCGGGCTCCAGCGCCTGCGCCACCTCCACGGTGAGCCCCGGACCCGTCGCGGCCACCTCGCTCAGACGGGCGTGGGCCTCGTCGTCGCCGGGCACCGGGAGCTTCAGCGGCATCGGCCCGGCCGGGTCCCCGGACCACAGCAACCGGTGCAGGGGCGAGCGCTCGGTGTTCCAGGTCGGCGCCCACCACAGGACGAGCCGGGAGATCGCCCGGGTGCAGGCGACGTACAGCAGGCGGAGCTCCTCCCCCGCGTCGTCCTGCTCCTCGGCCGCCAGGGACGTGTCGTACCCGGGGGAGCCCGGTCCGCCGACGTGGACGGTCCGGTTGCCCTCCTCGTCGTGCGCCCGCGGGAACTTCTCGGTGTCGCGGCCGCCACCGCCCGCGTCCCAGCCGTACGGCACCAGCACGACCGGGAACTCCAGGCCCTTGCTCGTGTGGACGGTGGCCACCTGGACGGCGGCCGCGTCGGTGTCGAGCCGGCGTGACCGCTCCTGGTCCTGGTCGGACATGGCCTCGGCTATCTGCTCGCGGAGCCAGGTGACCAGCCCCGGGAGGGTGAGCTGGTCGTGCAGCGCCTGCTGGTGCAGGATCTCGGCGACGTGCCGCAGGTCGGTCAGCACACGTTCGCCGTCGACGTTCGTCATCAGCCGCCCGGCGAGGTTCTGGTCCGTGTCGATGCGCGAGAACAGCGCCGCGACACCGTCCTCGGACAGGACGTCCGTCCAGGCCCTCAGGGTCGACCCGAGGTCGTCGGAGCCCTCGGCTCCGCGGTCGTCGACCTGCCGGGTGGTCCAGCCCACGAGCGAGGTGAGGGCGGCGCGACGGACGGGCGTGCTGCGGTGCGGCTGCTCGAGCCCCTCCAGCAGGGCGACCCAGTCGCCGGCGGCCTCCGACCGGAAGACGCTCGTGGTACCGGTGAACACGCACGGGACGCCGGCCGCGAGCAGGGCGTCGCGGACCGTGTCGGCCTGACGCTGGGTGCGCACGAGCACGGCGACGTCGCGCGCCTCCAGAGGACGGATCTCGCCCGGCTGCCGGGGGGTGACCTGGTGACCCTCGGCGAGCAGGGCGGAGACGTACGCCGCCACGTCGGCGGCCACCAGCCGTCGCGCGTCGGGCGTCTTCAGACCTCCCGACCGGGTGACGTCGTGCCCCTCGCGCCGGAGGGGGCGCAGCCGGACCGGGGTCGCGTCGGCACCCGGGCCCAGCAACGGTCGCGGGTGCCCGGCCTCGACGGGACGGACGACGATGCGTTCGTCGCCGAGTGCCGCGCCCCTGAAGAGGGTGCCCAGCCCCTGCAGCAGCGCCGGGTCGCTTCGCCAGTTGGTGCCGAGCGTCGCCCGGTGGTCGGCGGCGTCGGCCGCCTGCAGGTAGGCGCGCACGTCGGCGCCGCGGAAGGCGTAGATCGCCTGCTTGGGGTCGCCGATCACCACCAGGGTGCGGTGGCCGTGGAACGCCAGGCGCAGCACGTCCCACTGCACCGGGTCGGTGTCCTGGAACTCGTCGACCAGGACCACCGTGAAGCGGTCCCGCAGGCGCTGCTGCGCCACGGGGCCGGAGACCGGGTCGTCGAGCGCGTCCCGCACCCGCACGAGCAGGTCGTCGAAACCGAGCACCCGTGCCGCGCGCGTGCGGCGGTCGAGCTCGTCGCGCACAGCCTGTGCGTAGCGGCGACGGAGGTCCGCTGTCGAATCCCGTTCCACCGCAGTGGGATCCGGCAGCAGGACGGCGTGCCGGTCCTGCACGGCGACGCGCGCGAGGGCAGTCGCCTGCGTGGCGGTCAGGGCGTGCGGGTCGGCCCCGTGCGAGGTGACGTAGCGCAGGTAGAGGTCCTCGACGACGTCGTCGACCACGTCGGAGAGGCTCTCCACGAGCCGGACGTGAGGGTCGGTGTCGGCCGCCACCCCGAAGCCGCCGAGCACCTGCTGGCAGAACTCGTGGACGGTCGCGACCGTGGCCGAGTCGAAGTCGGCGAGGGCGGTGGCCAGCCGGGCACGTCGTCGTGCCACCTCGACGGGGCCACCGGTGGCGAGCAGCGCGACCACAGGGTCGGCGTGCCCGCGCGCGGCCGGGGGGTCGGCCAGGGCGTCGCGCACCCGGACCAGCCGCTCGCGGACCCGGGTCCGCAGCTCGCTCGTGGCGGCGACCCCGAACGTGACGGCGAGCACCTGGTCGATGCGGGCGTGGCCCTCGGCGACGTACCGCGTCACCAGGCCGGCGATCGTGAAGGTCTTGCCCGTCCCCGCGCTCGCCTCCAGCACGCTCGTGCCGCGCGGCAGCTCGGCGGTCAGGTCCATCGGCAGGTAGCCGTCCCGCAGCCCCGCGCTCACAGCTGCTCCTCGTGGGACAGCAGCTCCCACCAGAGGCGGCAGGCGAGCCGACCGAAGTCCCCGCTCTCCTGTGCGTACTCGGGTACTCGCGACGGCGCTCTCCAGTCCAGGAGGCGCTGCAGCGGGACCTGGTCCCCCCACACCCGCAGGTGTTCCGGCGCGCGGTCCTCCTTGTCCCAGTTGTACTGGCTGACCCACTCCTGGTCGGCGCGGAAACGGGCGGCGTTCGGCGGCCGCCCCTTCCACCGCTGGACGACGTAGGCCTCACAGGTCCGGACCGGCAAAGGCAGGGGGGTCTGCAGCCCCAGGTCGCGGATCGCCACCAGCTCGAGCAGCAGCTCCGCAGCCCGTTCAGCAGTCGGCGACCGCAGCCGGCACACGGCGAGGGACCCGCGCTCGCCCCGCCCGACGACCGCCGCCTCCCACGACTCACCGGGCCGCGCGACGGCCAGCGCCACCAGGTCGACCCACGCGGCCAGCCGCTGCTTGGGAGAGAGCCGCGAGTACGAGACCCGGACGAGCGCACGACCGTGCAGGTTGGCGACGGCGCCGACGACCTTGCGTCCCCCGGGCAGGTCGACGTCGACGTCGACGGCCTCGGCAGGTACCGGACCGTCGGCGTCGTGGAGCCACGGCGCCGCCCGCTCGACCAGCGCGTCGGCCACCGGGCCGACCGTCTCGAGCACACGGCGGCCGAGCGGCTCGGGCGGCAGGGAGCCACGCCCGAGCTCGGCGGCCATCACCGCCGGCGCGTCGAGACCGCGCAGACGAGCGCCAAGCACCCGCTCTCCGACCGCCCACTGGCCGAGGCCGTCGAGCTCGACCGGCACGCCGTCCTGCGGCGACTCCTCCTCCCAGGGGTCCGCGATCTCGAGCCGCTGCTGCAGGAAGCCCTTGGCGGGGTTGAGGAGGAAGGTCTTCAGCCGGGAGAGCTCGACGACCTCCTCGGGGGGCGTGTGCCGCAGGACGTCCGGGAGGAAGGCGGGACGTGGCGACCGCGTCCCCCGGCTGGACCTCGCGCCCTCGAGTGCCCCCCGGTCGAAGGACAGCGGCGCCGCGCGTCCAAGGGCACCGGCCTCGAAGTTGCGCGGGTCGAACGGCTGCAAGGGGTGTTTCACCACCACCCGCTCACGCGCCGGCTCGCCCTCGCCGGTGGTCGCGCAGGCGTCGAGGGCGTCCAGGAGCTCGCCCACCGGCACCGCCGGGGGCAGCGCCGCGCCCGTCCGCGGGTGAGCACCCTGGTAGGTCACCACCAGGTGGTCGGTCGCGGCCGTGATCGCGTCGAGGAACAGCTGCCGGTCCTCGCTCCGCGGGTCGCGCTCACCCAGCTGAGGGTCGCGGGCCAGCAGGTCGTCGCCGTCGGGCCGAGCGCGACGGGGGAATCCCTGGTCGTCCAGCCCGAGCAGGCAGACGACACGGTGCGGCACGGAGCGCATCGGCACCAGCGTGCACACGGTGAGGCCGCCGGAGCGGAAGCTGCTTCGGGTCGGACGGCCCTGCAGCTGTGCCTCCAGCATGGTGCGCACGTCGGCGAGGGTCAGTGAGGTCGTCGATGCCGTTGCGGCGTCGCGGATCTCGCCGAGCTCGCTGCGCAGCTGCACGAGCTGCCAGGCGTCGTCGAACGGCACGTCGACCAGGGAGAGGGTGACCTGCTCGACCGCCGCGAGCCAGTCGCCGAGCGGCTGCTCGCGGCCGAGTACGTCGACGGCGGCGTGCAGACGGTCGAGCATCTCGGCGAAGCGTCCCGCCAGGTCGACGGCGGCCGAGTCGATGCCGTCCAGCGGAGTGACGCCCGCGACCGGCAGGTCGGACCCGCCGAGGGCGACACCGGTGAGCACGCGGTCGAGCGCCGCCCGCCAGGTGCCCGCGGTGATCCCGCTCATCTTCCAGGCTGCCCGGTGGGCACCGTCCAACCCCCAGTGCGCTCCGGTGTCGACCGTCCAGGCCCGGATCTGCTCGAGATCCTCCTCGTCGAAGCGGAAGCGCCGGCGCACGGGCGGTGAGCCGGCGAGACCGAGCACCTCGGTGGCCGTGACCCGCCCGGCGACCAGGTCGAGCAGGGTCCCCACCACCGCGAGCACGGGGTTCACCTGGCGCGGTGACCGGTCGGCCAGGCGCACGCGTAGCCGTGCGGCCGGCTCGGTGCCGAACGCGGCCGTGACCAGCGGTGCGAAGGTCTCGACGTCGGGGCACATGACCAGCACGTCGCGCGGTTCCAGGGTGGGGTCGTCGGCGAGCAGGCCGAGCACGACGTCACGGAGGACCTCGACCTGGCGAGCCCTCCCGTGGCACGCGTGCACCTGGACGGACCGGTCGTCCGCTGCCAGGACCAGGCGCTCCCCGGCGGGCCGGTCGTCGCGCAGGTCGCGCTGCAGGCGGCCCAGCAGGTTCGTGCGCGGTGCGTGCTCCGGCGGGTGGTGGACCGAGGTGGCCCCGGGTGCGACCACGGCGAGTCGCTGCTGCAGCTCCTGGACGTCACGGCTGAGGGAGGCCAGGAGCGCGTTGCCTGGTACGTGGTCGGCGGGACGGCGCACGAGATCCGTAGGCGCGGGACGGTTCTCGAGCCGCTCCCACAGAGCCGGGCTCGCGTGGTTGAGCCAGACGTGCACGTCCCGGTGCTCGGCCAGCGCGACGAGCACGGCGAGACGCGCCGCGTCGATCCGGCTCGGGCCGTAGAGGCTGAACCGGCTCGGCAGCCGGACCGCGTCGGGCCGCTCCCGCAGCCGTGCGCCCGCCTCCTCGAGGAGCTCTGCCGGGCTCGGGCCCAGCTCGGCCCGCAGCCGCCGCCACAGCGCCGGCTGCCAGAGCAGGTCGTCCGGGACGGCCGCGAGGTCGCCCTGCTGCCAGTCGGTCAGCAGCGTGGGCCGCGCCGCGGCGTAGCCGTGCAGCAGCCCCGCCACCCGGCGCGCCAGCGCGTACCGGCGCCCGGAGGGCACGACACCGCCGAGCCGCAGGTGGTTCCGCAGCAGGTCGAAGGACGGGTCGCCGACGCCGAGCGCACCCTCCGCGACGTCGTCGAGCAGTCCGACCAGGGGCCACAGGGTCCGCGCGGGGTCCCACGACTGCACCGCACGGGCGTGCTCGGCGCTGACCGCCGAGACCGCGTCGTCGAGGAGAGCCTGGGGCCGCGGGAACAGCACGTTCGCGCAGACCCCGTCCGCCCCTCGTCCGGCGCCGAGTCGGTGGGACAAGCGCTGTGCCAGCCAGCGCTCGATGCCCTGCGCGGGCACCGCTACGACGTCAGGCGCGAACGGGTCCTCGGGGGGAGCCGACAGCAGGTCGGCCAGCGCGCAGACCAGGGCGGTCCCCGACTCCGACCGGTGCACCTGCAGCACGACCCACGTCCTCCCCGTCGCCCTCGCCGCCCCCGACCCGGGGAGGCGCCCCGAGTCTGCCAGCGGCCACCGACGGCCGGGCGCGACGGCTCAGGAGTAGCGGTGGTTCTTCTGCTCGTGACCCGCCTCGCGCGTGCAGGTGCGTCCGTTCATGGACCGGTGTCCGCAGACGTCCTGCGAGCGCTCCTCGGGTGGCGTCGGCGCGTCCGGCTGCTGAACGGTCGCCGCGCGGGCCTCTGGCGCCCGTCGCGGCTGCGCCACCCCCTCCGCGGCCTTCTCGGGCGACGCGGCGGGCGGTTCGGTGCCCGTCGCTGACGTGCGTCTCGCGGCCGCGCCCTCCCGCTGCCGGGCGTACTTGGCCTCGCGCATCGCCCTCTGGGCGTCCACCTTGCTCATCGTCGGCTCACGGTCGTCGATCCTACGGCTCCGACCCGCCAGCGCGGACCTGGTCGGCGCGAGCGTCCGAGCGTAGGTTGAGGCGATGACGGACTGGAACGCGCAGATCATCGAGGAGTTCCGCGCCAACGAGGGCAGGGTCGGCGGACCGTTCGAAGGCGCTCCCCTGCTGCTCCTCCACAGCACGGGGGCACGCAGCGGCGAGGAGCGCGTCAACCCGATGATGTACATGGCCGTGGGCGACAGCTTCGCCGTGTTCGCCTCACGCGCGGGGGACGTCCGCAACCCCGACTGGTTCCACAACCTGGTGGCCCACCCGGACGCGACCGTCGAGGTGGGCACGCAGACCTTCGACGTGCGGGCGCGCGTGCTGGACGACGAGGAGCGTGAGCCGATCTGGCAGGAGCAGAAGGCCCGCTACCCGGGGTTCGCCGGCTACGAGCAGAAGACCAGCCGCGTGATCCCGGTGGTCATGCTCGACCGGAGGTGAGCCCTCGGGGGCGGGCGGTTACCGCTCCGCACGCATGTGCCACGCGTCCGTGACCAGCTCCTCCAGGCGGCCGACCCCGACCTCGGCCAGCCGGACCATCACCAGCGGCCAGTCCGCGTACCCCCCAGCGGTGAAGAAGACGTCCGGCTCGCCGAGCAGCAGGGCCTGCTTCTCCGCCTCGTCACCGACGAAGAGGACCGCCACATCGGTACGGATCCTCCGCGGCTTGCCGGGTGTGCGCTCGGGGTACGACCAGACGAAGCCCTTGCCGGCCACGCGGAAGTCGAACCCGGCGCTGTCGACCTCGGTGACGTCGGGCAGGGAACTCGCGATGCGACGGACGTCGTCCGCGTCAGCCACGCAGCCCTGCCTCGATCCGTGCCGGCGTCATGGCGCTCATGCTAGGTCGAGACGCCGACGCCCCTCGCGGCGTCGTTCTCGGCGGACGCACGCTCGCGCCTAGACTCCCGCCCTTGTGAGCCGCCTCTCCGAAGTCGTCGTCCCGGCGCGTCTCGGTGTCGGGTTCCGGTGGCTGCTGGCGTCGTCGTGGTCGTCCAACCTCGGCGACGGGATCGCGCTCGCCGCAGGGCCGTTGCTGGTCGCCTCGCTGACGGGGGACCCCTTCCTCGTCGCCCTCGCCGCCACGGTGCAGTGGCTGCCTCCGTTGCTGTTCGGCCTTCTCGCCGGTGCCCTCACCGACCGGCTGGACCGGCGGCTCATCGTGGTCGGCGTCGACCTCGGGCGGACCGGGGTGCTCGCGGCGCTGACCCTCGCCGTCCTGACCGAGCACGTGAACATCGCCGTCGTGCTCGCGGCCCTCTTCGTCCTCGCCACCGCCGAGGTGTTCGCGGACAACAGCTCGCAGACCCTCCTGCCCATGCTGGTGGCGCGCGACGACCTGGCCCTGGCCAACTCGCGGCTGCAGACGGGCTTCATCACGGTGAACCAGCTGGCCGGTCCGCCGCTCGGGGCGCTGCTGTTCACGGTCGGCGCGGCCTGGGCCTTCAGCGCGCAGGCGCTCGTCGTCGCACTGGGGGCGGTACTCGTCTCGCGCGTCGTCCTGCCCCCGCACCGGCGGGACCGCTCCCACGGCACGCGACTCCGTCACGACATCGCCGAGGGGTTCCGGTGGGTGCGGCACCACGCGGCGGTCCGCACGCTCGTCCTGACGATCCTCATCTTCAACGTGACGTTCGGCGCCGCGTGGTCGGTGCTCGTCCTGTACGCCACGCAACGGCTCGGGCTCGGGGAGATCGGCTTCGGACTGGTCACCACCGTCAGCGCGGTGGGCGGTCTGGCCGGTACCGCCGCCTACGGCTGGGTCACGCGCCGGGTGACCCTGGGCAACATCATGCGGATCGGCCTCGTGATCGAGACGCTCACTCACCTGGCGCTCGCGCTGACGTCGAGCCCCTGGGTGGCGATGCCGGTCTTCTTCGTCTTCGGCGCGCACGCGTTCGTCTGGGGGACGACGTCCGTGACCGTCCGGCAGCGGGCGGTCCCTCAGCCGCTGCAGGGACGCGTGGGCAGCGTGAACCTCGTCGGTGTGTTCGGCGGCCTCGTCGTCGGCTCGGGCATCGGGGGCGTGCTCGCCCAGCACTTCGGCCTCACCGCGCCGTTCTGGTTCGCGTTCGCCGGGTCCGCGGTGTTCGTCGTGCTGATCTGGCGGCAGCTGCGGCACATCGCCCACGCCGACGAGCAGACGGAGCCCCCGACCGGCTGACCGCTCGCCGGCGCGTGTCAGGCGAGGGTGAGGAAGAGCTTCTCCAGCACGGCCTGGTCGTCGGCGTCCGCACCGTCGGGGTTGGCCAGGCAATCCCTCAGCCCTGAGGACACGATCGCGAAACCTGCGCGGTCCAGCGCCCGCTTGGCGGCGGCCAGCTGGGTCACCACGTCCTTGCAGTCCCGGCCCTCCTCGATCAGCCGGATCACCCCGCCGATCTGGCCCTGTGCGCGACGGAGGCGGTGCACGACCGGCGTCATGTCGTCCGAGCTGAGCGTGACCACGGCGGGCTCCTAGGGTCCGAGGTCGCGTACGACCTGCACTGATACCTGCTGGGGTATGCAGCGCGGAAGCGGTCCCTGCTGTTCCCCAGTTGGTCAGAGCATACCCCCCCAGGTATGCTGCTGATCGAACCGGACAACCACGAAGCACCGAAGGAGCCACCCATGTGCCAGCCCGCTACCTGCAGGACCTGTGGAAAGACGACCTGGACCGGCTGCGGCCAGCACGTCGACCAGGTGATGCGCAACGTGCCGAAGTCCGACCGCTGCGCGGGTCACGCCGGCGAGCCGTCCACGGGCGGCTTCTTCAGCCGGATCTTCGGACGGGGCTGACCCCGGCTCAGGACGGCGGCCCGTCCAGCAGCAGGTCGATCCCGTAGCGCTGGCAGACCTCGACCAGCCGCGGGATGTCGGGCTCCTCCGGCTCGGGTCGCTCGTCGTGGCCGATGCGGTAGCCGTAGTCGGCCACCATCTCCTCGAACTGCGAGGGGGTGGTGATCTGGAGGATCCGACCGCCCTCGGGGCCGAGCTCGAAACGGTGGACGAGCCCCTTGGGCAGGTAGACGAATCCACCCTGCTCGTACGTGACCTCCTTGCCGTCGCAGTGGAACAACGCCGAGCCCTCGAGCACGTAGAAGGCCTCGTCCTCGCGGTGGTGGATGTGCGGGGGTGGGCCGAAGCCGGGCGGGCCGTCGAACTCGATGATCGTCAGCACGCCCTCGGTCTGCTTGCCGCCTGCCAGGATCCGGTTGCGCGCGGCGAGGAACTGGTACATCTCCCCCTCGTCGGGGCCGATCAAGGTCGGTGACTGCATGCTCACGGCTGCCTCCTGAAGACGGACGTCGGGACGGGCCAACCCTGTCGAAGCCCCTTACGAAACCCTTCAGGTACCGCTCGATCCGATCGGCGCGACCTCAGCGAACGACCTCGGCACCAGATCGAGGTCGGCCATCCGCCTGGCGTAGCGCGTGTGCGCCTGCCGGGCCTGGCCGTGGCGTCCGGCCCTCGCGTGGGCCCGCACCAGCGCGAGCAGCGCCCTCTCGTCGTAGGGGTCGCCCCGGAGCACGACGTCCGCGGCTGCGATCGCGTCGATGGCTCGCTCGGGGTCCTCGCCGGCCGCGTCCAGCACCTCGTGCCCGGCCCGGACGACGTGCGAACGAACCGCCTGGCGCAGCCCGTCCGCCCACTCCTGCCCGACGTCCTCGGGCAGGAACTCACCGCCGTACCGGTCCAGCACCTCCTGACCGCTCGCCCCGAGCAGTGACTCGACGTCCACGTCCACCTCGTCGAGATCCAGTGCTACGCAGTCGTTGTCGGACGTGATGCGCCCGCCGAGCACGCGTCGCACCGTGGAGAGCTGGACACTGAGCCGCGCCCCCAGACGCGCCAGGTCGTCGTGCCCGGGCCACAGCTGGTCGATCAGGGCATCGCGGGTGACCGGACGCCCCCGCGCCGCCACCAGCCGCTTGAGCAGCTGGCGTGCCCGACGTGACCCCCACGCGGACGTGGGGACCTGCGCGCCGTCGACGGTCACGGCGAAGTCGCCCAGGGTGCGGACCGCTATCGCACGGGGGCCACGCCGGCGCTCCGAGGCCGGCCGGCCCGTGACGAACCGGGCGACCTCGTCGAGCACGGTGTCGATCTCGGAGGCGTACGTGAAGTGGTCGGCCCCGGGCATCTCCACCAGACGCGCGTTGGGGAGCGCGGCCGCCGCCTCGCGCGCGAGCTCCACCGCGACCACGGGGTCGCCGGTGCGGTGGATGAGCAGCACCGGGACGACGATCGACGCCAGCGCGTCCCGAGCGTCGAGGTAGGCGTTCATCCGCATCAGCGTCCCGAGCGTGGACGGTGACGCGCTCTGCCGCTCGTACCTCTGGTGGAACCGGTGGAACGCCGGGTCGTCGGCCAACGAGGGGGCGAAGACCTGGGGCGTGATCGACCGCGATGTCCCCCAGCCCGCGAGGAACGGAGCCCAGTCGGGAGAGGTGACCTCGCGGGTCGCAGTGGTCGGCCGCGCGGACAGGCAGGCCGCCGTCGACTCGAGGATCACCCCGTGAACGCGGTCGGGGTAGCTCGCGGCGAACAGCAGGGCCATGGGTCCGCCCTCCGAGACGCCGTAGACCCACGCCCGCTCCACGCCGGCGGCGTCCATCACGGCGCCGGTGTCGTCGATGCGCTGGTCGAGCCCGGGCAGCCCCACGTCCAGGCTCGACATGCCCGTCCCCCGCTTGTCGAAGTGCACGTACCGGCAGAACGAGCCGAAGCCCTCCAGCAGCCGCCGGGCGGAGGGCCACTCCCAGATCAGCTCGATGTTCTGCGCCAGCGGTGGCACGGCCACGATCGCCGGGTGGTCCCGCCCGAAAGCCTGGTAGGCGATCGACGCGCGCCCTGAGGTGGCGTACCGGACCTCGGGCACCGGCCTCGACGCCGGCCCCGCGGAGGTGCCCCACCCGGTGGCCATCACTGCACGCTAGGCGACGGGTCTGCCTCTCGCGTATCGATCGACCCCGGCTCCTCCGTCATCGTCTGGATGAATGTGTGCGAAAGGTACGTCGTGGCGCCCCTTCTCCCGGAGATGCGCGCAGGACGCCGGGGTCGACCGGATCCGCCTCAGGCTGCCTGGGTCTCGAAGTACGCCTTGTAGGAAGACAGGAAGGCCTTCTGCATCGACGAGCGGCCGAACGTCCGGTAGAGGAAGCCCAGCACCCCCGGTGCCTCCAGGTCGCTGACCACGGCGCGGTGCGTCACGCCTGACCCCGTGACGGTGAACTCGTCCTGGACGTGCGATGTCGTCGTGACCCGCGAACCGGCCTGGTACTCCTCGTCGCAGTCCAGCACCACGCGTTCCGGTTCCACGTGCCTGGTGATGTTCGTTCGTCGCATCAGGCCCTCGTTCGTCCTGATCGTCACGAAGTCACTACCCTGGTCGACCAGCTCCACGCTGGACATGCCGGGCATGAGGCCCACGACGCCGGCGTACAACCCGCCGGGATCGAAGGCGGCGTCCTTCACTTCGTCGATGCCGCAGCTGATGTCGTTCTCGCCCGCGAACCACGTGGACATGGCCGACCGTCCCTCGTCGAGGTCCTGTGCTTCGTACGCTCTCGAACCTAGGCCGCGCCGGGACCTGAGGTCCCCGGACCTAGGTCCCTAGGTCGCTCGCGCGCCTCCGCGGTCATCGTGAAGCTCGGCGCGGGAGGGGTGGGCCCAGGCGCTCCAAACCACCCAGCCCAGCCGGGCCAGAGCCACCACCACGGGCAGGGCCGTGAGCGCCACCCCCATCTCGTGCACAGGCAGCGCCACGGTGATCACCACGGCGGCGACGAGCACGACGATCGGGGACGCGAAGCGCGCCCAGCGTCGCTGCCAGGGCCACCCGGCCAGCAGGAGGAGCGTCACGAAGACCGGAAGGACGACGACGACGAGGAACACGGAGTAGTTCACAGACGCAGTCCGTCGGGACGCCGTCGACCGGCGGACCAGCGAGGTGTGGTCACGCCGGTCCGCCGGGCGACGGGTGGTGGGCGGCGCCGCCCGCCGGCTACTGGTTGCTCTGGTCGCGGTTGACGCAGGCCGAGCCGTCGGAGATCAGGAACGACGACACCTTGTTCTTTAGGCCGACCGAGGCCAGGTTGATGTCGACACCCGGGCCGATGCCCGGGGCGGACTCACCCGCGTACAGCGTGCAGTCCGGGCGGTCGAAGAAGTAGACCGTCGACCCGCTGCGGTTCTTGACGGAGGCGGCGTTGTTGTTCACCTGCACACCCCAGCCGTCACGTCCGTACGGCCCGTCGGTGAACAGCTCGTTACCCATGTTCGCGTCGCTGTACCGGTAGTCGGCCCGGGCACCGCCGAAGTCGCTGTTGAAGTAGAAGCAGACCCGGTTGGTCGGGCACGCCGTGCCGCTGCCCTCGGCACTGGCAGGCGCGGCGAACACACCCGCCCCCCCGAACGTCATCGCCACGGTCGCTGTGGCCACGACACCCTTCCTGAGCGCACTGCTGGTCATCTGGTCCTCCTGCTTTCCGTTGTGGTCCGCCGCGAGCTCTCGGGCGGCCGGGCAACGGTGGCAGCGCGACGACCCCCTGGAGGGGGTCGCGCGCGGCCGGAGGATGACCTGCAGGATCCGGCCAGGAAGGGACGCTGGTCAGGCTCCGGGTATCCGGAGGAGCACGAGCTGACCACCCTCGCGCTTGTCGGTGAAGTCCGGTGCGCCGTCACCGTTCACGTCGGCGCCGGGTGCCTTCTCGATCCACAGCGAGTGCGCCTGCACGTCCGCGAGGAAGGCTCCCTTCCCGAAGACCGACGAGACGTCGACGATCCCGCTGACCTCCCAGGCGCCCAAGTTGCCCAGGGGCTTGCCGTCCACGTCGGTCGGTCCGCCGTCGGCGGACTGGTCGACGCGGGCCACCACCTCCGCGGCCGACGGGTCCTCGAGCGGGACCCGCCACAGCCGTGACGTGGTCGCTGCGGGGTCGGTGGACCCAATGGGGAACTGCTGGCTGCTGCCCGGGTCCTCGGTGAGGAACAGGCTGTCGCGCGTGGTCTCGACGTTGTCGGGCTGGTGGACCTCGCCCAGCGTCTTCACCGGGTTGTCGTCACCTTCGAGGAAGACCGACAGCGACGTGACCTTGGTCGGGTCCTTGCGGTCGAGCACCATCTTGAAGACGCGGCCGTTGGTCGATATCCCCGGGCCCTGGCCGCTCGACCCGCGGCCGGTGTCGGCCACGTAGAGGACGTTGTTGCGGCCCGGGCGCTTGTCGTAGGCCATGTCCTCGACGCGGACGAACTGGAAGACGCCGTTGAGGTCGCTCCAGTGCTCGAGGATCCATTGCGGGCCGTCGACGGGGACGCCGAACGCGTCGGTCGCCCAGCCCGAGGCCGGCGGAGGCGGGTACCCGAGGTCGGCGGCCACGAGGTCGTTCCCATTGGCGTCGCGACCGGTGGCGATGTTCTTGGGCACCTTGATGAAGTGGCCGCTGATCGAGTTCGTCGAGCCGGGCAGGAAGTCGTAGTAGGACTGGACGGACGGGTCGTCCGAGACGAACGCGTACATGTCGCCCCTGTCGGCCAGCAGGCTGCGGGAGTCGCGCGCCATGTACGAGTAGAGCTGCGACTGGGCGGGGTTGCTGGAGAAGGTGTCGTCACCGGAGAAGGTCACGATGCCGTGGTAGCCCGGGACGGCGACCGAGTTCTCGTGGTTGAACCGGCCCATCCCCCAGATGGGCGTGCGCTGGCCCGTCTTGACGTCGAGCGCCACGGTGACGCCGGACTGGCGCGCGCCGTCCACGCCCTGGTGCGGGGCGGGAGGCGGCCAGGCCTCGCCGGTGCGGTTCACCCACTCGACCGCCTCCTCGTTCGTCAGCAGGAGCTCACGGTCGGAGCCGACGCGCCGGTTGATGAGGGTGCTCGAGCAGAACCGCTGGAAGTTGTCGCTGCTCGGTATGGCGAAGGAGCCCGACAGCACTGCAGCAGTGCGCCGGTCCATCGACAGGTGGCTCACCTGGGCGTTGTCGAAGTCGTTCTCCCCGTTGGCCGCCGTCGGGTTGGCGGCGTTGTAGGGGAAGGGGACCCGGGACGTCTCGTGGTTCACGAACACGTCCGCCGTGCCGGCCCGGCCCTTGCGGACGGCGATCCCGTCCGGTAGCGCCTCGAACTGGTAGCCACCGACCTGGTCGCCCGTGGTGATGATCGGGGTGAACGTGACGTCTGGCCGGTCGACGGCCTCGAGCATCGACGGCTGTCCGGTGAGGAAGCCCGGCGGCGGACGATGGTACGCAGCCGCCGGGGCTCCGGACACGGTCGTGATCGCCAGGGCCAGGGCCATTCCGTACGCCAAGCGCGTCATCGCGCTCACCTCCGCAGCTACCAGCTGGTCGCTTCCCGGCCAGCGGGGCACAACGAGTCGGAGCGTAGACCCGGCCCCGTGCCGCCGACCACCCCCCGATGAGGCCATGCCGCGCTTGTCCGTGTCTGGACCCGGCGCCGCGTGACGGTCACACGCCGTCTCACACGCCCCTCGGCCAGCGTGGTGCCCACCACCTACCGAGGAGGACACCATGACCATCACCGAGAACCGCATCGAGGTCACCGCACCCGCGGTCACCACCACCCAGCTCGCCGTCGACCCCGGCGTGCGAGCGCTCCACCTGCTGCACGACGTCATGTCGACCGTTGCCGACCTCGACCCGGACCTGTTCCACTCGACCACCGTGGCCGGCCGCAACCTCGTCTCGCTGGCAGCGCTGGCCCGTGCGGCGGTCGCCGCACTGGGCGACGAGCCGGGCCCCGTCCTCCACGACGGTGCCGGTGTCGTGGTGGTCCGCGAGATCGTGAAGGCCAGCGCCCTGCTCGAGCGCGTCCTGGCCCGGCACGACGGCGGTACCACGTCGGGGCGGCTCACCGAGATCGTCTCGTCCCTGGAGTCGTCCAGCGCGGCGCTCCACGGAACCATAACCGCCTGCCACTGAGGGGCGTACCGTGACGACCTGGAGGGCGCCCATCGTGATGGTCAGGCTGCTGGGACGCCCACGGCTCTGCGTCGACGGGGCCGAGGTCGTGGGTCCCCGCGGCAAGAAGGGTTGGGCCGTTCTGGCCTATCTCGCCGGAGACGCGGCTCCGATTCCACGAGAACGCTTGGCGCGCTTACTCTTCCCGGACGCCGCGGACCCGCTGGGCAGCCTGCGCTGGAACCTGGCCGAGCTGCGGCGGATCCTGGGGCAGCCCCAGTCCCTCACCGGTGACCCGGTGGCACTGGCGCTGGGCCGCGACGTCCAGGTTGACGTCCACCTCCTCGGGGCCTCCCCCTGGTACGAGGTCGTCGACCGGATCGACCTCGGCGCTCCACTGCTCGAAGGCCTGGCGTTCCCGGGCTGCGCCGGCTTCGAGCTGTGGCTCGAGGGCGAGCGCCAGCGGGTCGTGGCCCTCTCTGCGGCGGCGCTGCGGGAGGCCGCGCGCGAGGAGGCGGCCTCCGGACGTCCCGACGAAGCCGTCGTGCACGCACGACGCCTGGTCGCCCTGGAGCCCTGGGACGAGACGTGCCACGAGCTGTTGATCCGCGCCCTCGCGCAGTCGGGACACGTGGACAGCGCCCGCGCGCACGTCGTCCGCGTGACGGAGGCCTTCCTCGACGAGCTCGGTGTCAGCCCGTCGAGGACGCTCACCGCAGCGGCAGAACCGTTGCTGGAGAAGCCCGCCCATGCCAGCCGGACACGTACGATGGCGCAGCTGCGAGCGGGAGAGACCGCCATGTCCGCAGGCGCAGCCGACGCCGGTATCGGCTCACTCCGGCGGGCGGTCGCCGGGGCTCGCGCGGTAGCGGACCCCGAGCTGCTGGTGCACGCGCTGATCCGGCTTGGCAGCGCCCAGGTGCACGCCGTCAAGGGGGCCGACGAGGCGGGCGTCGCCGCTCTCAGGGAGGCGGTCGCCATCGCGGAGCGGGTCGGCCGACCCGGGCTCGCCACCGCTGCCTGCCGCGAGCTGGGCTGGGTCGAGTTCCTCCGTTCCCGGTTCGAGGCAGCGGAGCGGTGGTTGGACCGCGCCATGGCGACGGTGGGCGCGGATGACTCCGAGCGCGCCTGGATCCTCCTCACCCGCGGTTCCCTGCGCAGTGACGCCGGACGGTACGACGAGGCGGTCCCTCTGTTCATGGACGCCATCCGGCACGCCGAGAGCGGGGGCGACCTGCACGCCGCGGCGATGGCCCTGACGCACCTGGGCCGGCTGCACCTGCTTCGGCGGGAGCTGGAGCCGGCGCGCGAGTACCTCACGCGGGCGCAGCGGTACGCCGACCAGGCGAAGTGGCTCACGTTCGAGCCGTACCCGCTGTCGTGGATGGCCGAGCTCGCCTTGAGCGAGGGACGCGTCGACGAGGCGGCCGACCTGTTCAGCCACGCCCACGCCATGGCGGTCGAGGTCGGCGACCCGTGCTGGGAGAGCCTGGCCTGCCGTGGTCTGGGGCTGGTGGCCGCCGAGCGCGGCGACGACGAGACCGCCTCGCGCCTGCTGCACGACGCGCGGGCGGCCTGCCGCAGGGTGAACGACGCCTACGTCTGGCTCGAGGTCTACGGCCTGGCGGCCCAGGTCGCCCACGCCCTCACGACCGGGCACCCGACCTCGGACCAGCTGGTGAGCGACCTCGACCAGATGGCGGCGACGCACGGGATGCGCGAGCTGCAGGCCGAGGCCGCGATGCTGCGAGTGATGGCCGGCAACCTCGATGCGCTGGAAGCGGCGCGGAGCCACGTGGCGGCGGTCGACAACCCCGCACTGGCAGCGCGACTGAGCCTGCTCGAGGCGAGCCTGGCACGCACGACCCCGGACGCACCTCAGGGTTGAACCCGACACGATGGAACCCTCCCGCCGCCTCCCGGTGGTACGGACGGGTGTGGGGGCCGATCAGACGATGACACGGCCGCCGGTGACGTCGAGGGTGACCCCCGTGACCCAGGAGGCCTCGTCCGACAGCAGGTAGAGCGCTGCCGCGGCGACGTCGCCCGGCTGCCCGATGCGACCGAGGGGGAACGCGGCCGCCAGGTGCTTGGACAGCATGGCGACGCCCGCCTTGGCCGCTGCGTAGGCCGCCGCGGCCTGGCTGGGCTGGCGGGCGGCTGCCGATGACATCGTCACGATCGAGCCGCGACCGCGCTGCAGCATCGCCGGCAGGGCCGCTCGGATCGTGAGGAACGTCGACGTCAGGTCTCCCTCGATCACGCGGCGCCACTCGTCAGCCGAGACCTCCTCGGAGGGACGAGGGTGACCGTTCCCGCCGGCGAACCCGGCGAGCAGCTCGACGGGACCGACCTGCTCGGCGACCTGGGTGTACGCCCGCTCCAGTGCGGCGGGGTCCGTGACGTCGGCCGGGGCCGTCACCGCGGTTCCGCCGTCGGAGCGGATGCGGTCGACGACCAGGTCGATGGCTCCGAGGTCCCGTCCTCGTGCCCGGCTCTCTGTGCGTTCGCGGTCACTGCCCGTCCCCTCGTCCGCCCGGTCGACCGAGGGTGACTGAGACGGCGAGCATCCACAGCACCGTCCCGAACCGTCCGATCGGCAGCACCACCATCAATGCGTCGGTGAGCGCCGTCAGGGTCGCCAGCACGCACACCGCGGCCAGAAGCAGGCCCGACCACCCCACCCAGCGCGGCAGGAGACTCAGGACGATCCCGGGAACCGAGATCCCAGCCAGCAGCAGGCCTGAGAACAGGACGAACCCCGTCCCGCCCACGGCGACGACCATGCTCTGCATCGCGGCAAGGAGGCCCGGCACGTCTGCCACAGCATGCCGGGTCATCGCGAGCAGGATGAGCCCGGACAGCGCGAGCAGGACCGACGCGACCGTGCCGCCCACCAGCGCGATGAGGTGGCCCGGCACTGCCCGTCCGCGACGAACCCGGTGCGACGCGATAGCCGCGAACACCGCGAACGGCGCGGAGGAGGCCAGCACCAGGAACGCCTGCAGGTGCGCCGCACCGGCGTGCTCGGTGTAGAACTCGACCAGGTCCACGTCGGACGAGTAGGGCGACAGCCCGGCCACGAGGGACGGAACGACCACCCCGGCCAGGGCCAGGCCCGCGTACGCCATCGCGGGCGGCGCCAACGGCGCGCCGCCGACGCTCCGCTTCTTCGGCCCGTCGATGGGCCCCGTCCGATCACTCCCCCGTGCGACCCCCTGCACGGTCATCACCACCACTTCCCCTCACATCGTGAATCCTATCGAATCATTCATAGCACGAACGATTCGCGTCGTCTAGGATTGGCTGCGTGAACAAGGACCCCTCTGCCTCAGCGAAGCCCGACGGAACGGGCCCGAGGGGTTCTGTCGCCTTCCTCCTCGCCCAGATCGGCGCCCATGCCGCAGCCCGCTTCGCCGAACGCGTCGCCGAGGTGGGGCTCACGCCACCGCTCACCGGGCTGTTGGGTGCCATCGCGCACGACCCCGGCCGCAGCCAGCAGCAGCTGGCGGATCGCCTCGGTCTGCTGCCGAGCCGCGTCGTCGCCTTCGTCGACGAGCTCGAAGAGCGTGCGCTCGTCCGGCGGGAGCGGGGCAGCACCGACCGGCGCCAGTACGCCCTGCATCTCACCCGCAAGGGGCAGGCCATGATCCGTCGGGTCGGCGAGATCGCTGCAGAGCACGACCGTGATCTCACCGCCGCCCTCAGCGGGGCCGAGCACGAGAGCCTCGCCGAGCTGCTGCGGCGGATCGCCGAGCAGCAGGGCCTCACCCCTGGCGTCCATCCGGGGTACCGGCGGATGGGTCGGGACCGATCAGACTGACGGCACGCCGGTCTCGTGCGGTGACCCTCAGCCGACGCGATCCCATCCACGGCGTGGCCGGTGGCTACCGAGCTGGTCATCACGGGAGCGGTAGACGATGTACGGACGGGTGAGGTAGCCCAGCGGCGCACTGAAGACGTGGACGAGCCGGGTGAACGGCCACAGCGCGAAGAGGGACATGGCTGCCAGGCCGTGCAGCTGGAACCCGATCGGTGCGGCGACCATGAGCTCGGGTTGCAGTGAGAACCGGAAGATCCCGCGGAACCAGACCGAGACGCCCTCCCGGTAGTCGTAGTCACCGAAGATGTTCGCCACCATGGTGTTCAGCAGTCCCAGCACGATCACAGTCGCGAGAACGGCATACATCGCCTTGTCCATCCTCGTGGTGGCCGAGAACACCGGCCCTACCGTCCGACGCCGGTAGATGAGGATGGCCATGCCGACGACTGTGCCGATGCCCGCCACGGCGCCGACCGAGACGGCCATGAAGTGGTACAGGCTCTCGGAGACACCGATCGCCTCGGTCCAGGCCTTCGGCACGCCGAGCCCCATCACGTGGCCGAGGAAGACAGCCAGGATGCCGAAGTGGAAGAGCGGGCTGCCCAGGCGCAGCAGACGGTCCTCGTAGAGCTGCGACGACCGCGTGGTCCAGCCGAACTTGTCGTACCGGTACCGCCAGAGGTGGCCGACGACGAAGACGGTGAGACAGACGTAGGGGTAGATGACCCACAAGAACACGTCCATGCTCAACGACCTGCCCGGAAGGACGGCATCGGCAACGGGATCGGCGCGGCGGGGCCGGGGTCGAAGGCCGGCCCCTCATAGGGCGCGAGCCCGACCTCCTCGTCCGGAGGGCCCTCGGCAGCAAGGCGTCGGATGGCCTCGATCTCCTCCCCCTGCAGTGGCGGGAAGGTGGCGGTGACCGCCTGGACGGCGCCAGCCCAACGGGACTCCTTCTCGGTCAACGAGATCCGAAGCAGCTCCAGCCCGGCGCGATGATCGAGAAGCAGGCGACGACCAACGTCCTGGTCGATCGTGGCTGCGAACTCCAGCACGACGGACAGGTGGTCTGGCAGCTCCGCCCCGTCAGCCGTGGTGTCGACGAGCTCGAATCCTGCGGACGCATAGGTCTGCTTGAAGCGGAGCAGCGCGAGCCCGCGCTTCCGCGTGTCGCCGTGGGCGAAGTACGTGAGGAACAGGTTGTGGCGGCGTCTGCTGTCGAAGGTCTCGACGTAGTCGGACTCGAGCTCTGGCAGCGCCACCTCTCCGAGCCGGAGCGCAGTGCCCAGCAACGGGACGCCAACACGTCCCGGAAGCTGCTGCCCTGCTTCCCGGATCAGCTCGAGACGGTCGACGAGGCTCTGGTCGGGGTAGCTGAGCATCAGGGAGGCGGACTGCCAGGCGATCATGAGCTGATCAGGGGTGAGCGCGCGCTCGCGGCGATGTGTCCCGCGAAGCCGTCGGGTCGCGGAGCTCATCACTTGTCCTCCCCGCCACCGGTCCGGCCACCTGGCGCGTCGCCAGGTCCCTGCCGCGGTGGGAACAGGCCACCGGGCGCACCCTTGCCGTCCCAGTTGAGCAGGTTCACCCGTGAGCTCTTGTCGGTCGACGTGGGGAGGTGGTCGGACGTCTGCCGGTCCTGCAGCATCCGGAAGTTCTCGACCGCGATCGGAGTGGATCCACCGGACCCCTCACCGAAGGGCCCTGAGCCGCCCATGCCCGGCCCGCCCTCGTAGTCCAGGGAGCACTCGGTGGCCAGCTCCTCCAGCGAGTGGGCCTGCTCGGCGTGCGCAGGTGGGATCACGTAGCGCTCGTCGTACTTGGCGATCGCGAGGAGCCGGTACATGTCGTACATCTCCTCCTCGGTCATGCCGACGGCGGCCGGGATCGCGGCGTCGGGCTCGCGTCCCAGGTTGATGTCGCGCATGTAGCACCGCATCGCGGCGAGCTTCTTCAGGACGGCGTCCACCGGCGCCATGTCACCGGCGGTGAAGAGCTCGGCGAGGTACTCGACCGGGATCCGCAGCGCATCGATCGCCGCGAACAGGTTGCCCTTGTCCTCGGCGTCCTCACCCGTGTCCTTCACGACGTCGATCACCGGCGAGAGCGGCGGGATGTACCAGACCATCGGCATGGTGCGGTACTCCGGGTGGAGCGGCAGCGCCACCCGGAAGACGTTGATGAGAGCGTGGATCGGGGACCGCTGGGCGGCCTCGACCCAGTCGCGTGGGATGCCGTCCCGCTCGGCAGCCCTGACCACTTCGGGGTCGTGAGGGTCGAGCAGGAGGGACCGCTGCGCCTCGTACAGGTCGCGGTCGTCGGGGGTCGAGGAGGCCTCGAGCACCCGGTCCGCGTCGTACAGGACCAGTCCGATGTAGCGCAGACGCCCCACACAGGTCTCAGCGCACACCGTCGGTAGCCCGACCTCGATGCGCGGGAAGCAGAACGTGCACTTCTCGGCCTTGCCGGTGCGGTGGTTGAAGTAGATCTTCTTGTACGGGCACCCGGAGACGCACATGCGCCAGCCGCGGCAGCGGTCCTGGTCGACCAGGACGATGCCGTCCTCCGAGCGCTTGTAGATGGCACCGCTGGGACAGGACGCGGCACAGGACGGGTTGAGACAGTGCTCGCAGATCCTCGGCAGGTAGAACATGAACGTCTGCTCGAACTCGAACTTCACCTTGTCGGCGATCCTCGCCAGCATCGGGTCGAGCTTCTCGGTCGCCGCCGATCCGCCGAGGTCGTCGTCCCAGTTCGAGGACCACTCGATCTTCATGTCCTTGCCGGTGAGCAGCGACTTCGGCCTCGCGACCGGCGTGTGCTCCTGGGCGGGAGCGTCCGTGAGCGTCGCGTAGTCGTACGTCCAGGGCTCGTAGTAGTCGTGGATCGAGGGCATCTTGGGGTTGGAGAAGATCGTCGCCAGCTTCTTCAGCCGCCCGCCCCCCTTGAGCTTGAGGCGGCCTCGCCTGTTGAGCTCCCAGCCGCCCTTCCACTCCTCCTGGTCCTCGTAGCGTCGGGGATAGCCCTGTCCCGGCCGCGTCTCGACGTTGTTGAACCACACGTACTCGGTGCCGGTGCGGTTCGTCCAGGCCTGCTTGCAGGTGACGGAGCAGGTGTGGCACCCGATGCACTTGTCGAGGTTCATCACCATCGCCATCTGGGCCATGACCTTCATCAGTAGGTCACCTCCTGGCTGCGACGGCGGATCACGGTGACCTCGTCGCGTTGGTTCCCTGTCGGGCCCAGGTAGTTGAAGGCGAACGCGAGCTGCGCGTACCCCCCGATGACGTGGCTGGGCTTCACGAGGATCCGCGTCAACGAGTTGTGGATGCCTCCTCGCTTGCCCGAGGTCTCGGCCAGGGGAACGTCGATGAGCCGATCCTGTGCGTGGTGCATGTACACGGTCCCCTCCGGCATCCGGTGCGACACGATGGCGCGAGCGACGACCACGCCGTTGCGGTTGACCGCCTCGATCCAGTCGTTGTCGGCCACCCCGACCTTCGCGGCGTCCTTATCGCTCATCCAGATCGTCTGCCCCCCACGGGAGAGCGACAGCATGAACAGGTTGTCCTGGTACTCCGAGTGGATCGACCACTTGCTGTGCGGGGTGAGGTACCGCACGGTCACCCCCAGCTCACCGGTGGAGCCCACGTCGGGCTCCCCGAAGAGGGCGCCCATGTTCAGCGGCGGCCGGTACACGGGGAGTCCTTCGCCGATCTCGCTCATCCAGTCGTGGTCGAGGTAGAAGTGCTGCCGACCGGTGAGGGTGTGCCAGGGCTTGAGGCGTTCCACGTTGATCGTGAAGGGCGAGTAGCGCCGGCCGCCCGTCTCCGACCCCGACCACTCCGGGGACGTGATCACGGGCACCGGCGCGGCCTGGGTGTCGGCGAACGTGATCTGCTTCCCCTCGTGCTCGGCCGCGAGGTCGTGCAGCGGCCTGCCCGTGCGCTTCTCCAGCGTCCGGAAGCCCTGGGTGGCGAGGTGGCCGTTGGTCGTGCCCGACAGAGCCAGGATCGCCTCACAGGCGTGCACGTCGCGATGGAGCGACGGTCGTCCACCGGCGGGCCCACCACGCACGGTGCCGTTCTTGGCACGGAGGTAGTCGATCGAGGCCGTGACGTCGTAGGTCACGCCCTTGGTCGTCGCGCCCAAGGTGTCCAGCAGCGGCCCGAGTGCCTGCATCTGCGCACCGACGGCGGCGTAGTCCCGCTCGACCTCGACGATCTTCGGCATCGTCACCCCCGGGACCGGCTCGCACTCGCCGTGCTTCCAGTCCCTCACCACGCCGTGGGGGTTCGCCATCGCGTCAGGCGTGTCGTGCAGCAGCGGCACGGCCACGACGTCCCGGCGCGTGCCGAGGTGGGTCTCAGCCAGCTCGCTAAACTTGGTCGC
Source organism: uncultured Actinomycetota bacterium (assembly GCA_963843835.1). Classification (GTDB taxonomy): domain Bacteria; phylum Actinomycetota; class Actinomycetes; order Actinomycetales; family CAWJMD01; genus CAWJMD01. The sequence goes on along the minus strand of CAWJMD010000001.1, from coordinate 1,038,113 downwards.
GATGGTCTGGAACGCGTCCCAGTCCGTGCGTGTCTGCCACGGCGGCGCGATCGCCGGGTTGAAGGAGTGCACGAACGGGTGCATGTCGGTGGTGTTCAGGTCGTGCTTCTCGTACCACGTCGCCGCCGGCAGCACCACGTCCGAGAAGATCGTCGTGCTGGTCTGACGGAAGTCGAGGGTCAGCAGGAGGTCGAGCTTCCCCTCAGGCGCCTGGTCGTGCCAGTCGACCTCCTGCGGTCGCAGGCTCTCGCCCGCCTCGGTCGCGCGCAGCGAGCTGTCGGTCCCCAGCAGGTGCTTGAGGAAGTACTCGTTTCCCTTCCCCGAGGACCCCAGCAGGTTGGCTCGCCAGATGGCCAGCACGCGCGGGAAGTTCTCGGGCGCGTCGGGGTTCTCTGAGGCGAACCGCAGGTCACCCGACACGAGCTGGTCCACGACGTACTCCGCCGTCGGCACCCCCGACGCCGCCGCCTCGTCGGCGAGGTCCAGGGGGTTGCGGTCGAACGTCGGGTACGACGGCATCCAGCCCATCCGGGCGCTCTTGGCGATCACGTCGGCGGTGCTCATCCCGGCGAACCTGCCGGCGCCGGTCTTCGCTGCGACGGTGTCGGCCCCGAAAGTGTCGTACCGGAACTGGTCGGTGTGGAGGTACCAGTAGGCGGTGTGGATCATCTGCCGCGGTGGACGTTTCCAGTCCAGGCCGAAGGCGAGCTGGGCCCACCCGGTGATCGGACGGCACTTCTCCTGGCCGACGTAGTGCGCCCAGCCGCCGCCGTTCACTCCCTGGCACCCCGTCAGCGTGGTCAGGCCGAGGAAGCCTCGGTAGATGGTGTCCGAGTGGAACCAGTGGTTGGTGCCGGCGCCCATGAGGATCATCGAACGACCCTGCGACTCCTCGGCGTTGGCCGCGAACTCCCTGGCGATCCGTGCCGCCGCCGCAGCCGGGATACCCGTGATCTGCTCCTGCCACGCGGGCGTGTAGGGCGCAGAGGCGTCGTCGTACGAGGTGGCGTAGCCACCGGGGAGGCCGTCGCGGCCCACCCCGTACTGGGCCAGCATCAGGTCGAAGACCGTCGTGACGAGGTGGTCGCCGACGCGCCGCACCGGCACCGCCCTGGTCAGTGAGTCGGGCGTCCCGTCGACGTCGTCGAATCGAGGCAGCTCCACCAGAACCGACCCCCCGGCGGGCTCGTGAAGCGTCAGCAGCGGGTCGACCTCGCCCAGGTCCAGGTTCCACGTGCCGAGACCGCCCTCGCCGAACCGGTGGCCGAGCGAGCCGTTCGGGACCACCGGCAGCCCGGTTCGCGCGTCGATCAGAACGGTCTTGAAGTGGGCGTTCTCGGTGTCCGCGTGGTCGGGCAGGTCCGCAGCGGTGAGGAACTTGCCGGCGCGGTATGTCCCGTCCGTGTCGCCCGCCTCGAGCGCCACCAGGTACGGCAGGTCCGTGTACTTCTTGGTGTAGGCGGTGAAGTACGGCGTGTCCCGGTCGACGAAGAACTCCTTGAGCACCACGTGCCCCATGGCCATCGCCAGCGCGCCGTCGGTGCCGGGCGCGATGGCCAGCCACTCGTCCGCGAACTTCACGTTGTCGGCGTAGTCCGGTGAGACAACGACCACCTTCTGACCGCGGTAGCGGGCCTCGGTCATCCAGTGCGCGTCCGGTGTGCGGGTGACCGGGACGTTCGACCCCCACATCACCAGGTAGCCGGCATCCCACCAGTCTCCCGACTCGGGCACGTCGGTCTGGTCGCCGAACACCTGCGGCGAGGCGACCGGCAGGTCCGCGTACCAGTCGTAGAACGACAACATCGAACCGCCGATGAGGGACGTGAAGCGGGCCCCCGACGCGTGGGAGACCATCGACATGGCCGGTATCGGGGAGAACCCGGCGACCCTGTCAGGCCCCCACTTCTTGATGGTGTGGACGTACGCGGCGGCCACCATCTCGGTGGCCTCGTCCCAGCTGGCACGCACCAGGCCGCCCTTGCCTCGCGCCGACTTGTACGCCTTCGCGCGCTCCGGGTTGTCGACGATGTGCGCCCAGGCCCTGACGGGGTCACCGTCGTGCTGGGACTTGGCGACGCGGTACATCTGCAGCAGCACCCCGCGGATGTACGGGTAGCGGACGCGCGTCGGGGAGTAGGTGTACCAGGAGAACGCGGCACCCCGCGGACAGCCGCGCGGCTCGTACTCCGGCTTGTCGGGCCCCACCGAGGGGTAGTCGGTCTGCTGGGTCTCCCAGGTGATGATCCCGTCCTTGACGTAGACCTTCCACGAGCACGACCCGGTGCAGTTGACGCCGTGGGTCGACCTCACCACCTTGTCGTGGCTCCACCTGTCGCGGTAGAAGTCGTCGGCCTGACGACCGCCCTGCTTCGTCAGCGTCCGTAGATCCGTCGAGACGGTGCCCCGTGTGAAGAAGCGCCTCGTGCGCAGGAGCGCGTCGCTGAGCGGCCCGTCCATCCCGGCTGTGGTGGTCACGCCGTCACCCCCTGCTCGGCGTCGTGGCGTTGTTCGGTGCGTCGCACCACGGTGACGGTGAGCAGCAGGGTCAGCAGGGCGGTGACGGACAGCAGCAGCAGGCCGATGGCGTACGAGTCGGTCCGCCCGTAGACGTACCCCATGATCAGCGGGGGGACGAACCCCCCGAGACCGCCCGCCGCACCCACCAGGCCCGTGACGCCGCCGACCCTCGACGGGTCGGTCACCTTGGCGATCAATGCGAACGTGGCCCCGGTCCCGGAGCCCAGCGCCATCGCCATGGACAGGAAGGCGACAGTGCCCAGGTACTCGAGCAGGGGCGTCGTCGAGGCGATCCCAGCGCCCAGCACGACGACGGCGTACCCCGTCGCGAGGACCGGGATGGGACCGAACCTGTCGGAGAGCCAACCGCCCACCGGCCGCATCAGCACGGCCAGCACGACGAAACCGGCCATCCTGTTGGCGGCGTCGGCCGCGTCCAGGTCGTAGGCCGTCTTCAGGTAGGAGGGCAGGTAGACCGAGAAGGCGACGTAGCCGCCGAAGGCCACGCCGTAGAGCAGGCACGCCTGCCAGGTGATCGAGAGCCGGGCATTGGCGGTCAGGCGCTTCAGCAGCGACACGGTCGGTGGCGTCCGCCCCGGCGCGTCCTCCATGAAGAACCACGCCGTGACGGCGAAGAGTGCCAGCGCGACGGCAGCGGCGACGAACGGGGCCCTCTCCCCTACGTTCGTGTAGAGCTTGACGGTGGTGAGCGCGCTGATGGCGGTGCCGCCCATCCCCGCGCCGAAGATCCCCACGGCCAGCCCTCGACGCTCCGGCGGGAACCAGGCATTGACGAACGGGACCCCCACCGCGAACGAGGTGCCCGAGATCCCGAGGAAGAAGCCGCCGATCAGCAGCGCCGTGTAGCTGGTCTGGCCCAGGAACCCGATGAAGAGCACTGGCACGATCGTCGCCACCGAGACGATCACGAACATCTCTCGGCCACCGAACTTGTCCGTCAGTGCGCCGGCGAGGATCCGGCCGACGGATCCGACGATCACGGGCACGGCGACGATGAGGGCGACCTGCGACTCACTGAGCACCCCCAGGGTGCCGCCATCGCGGAAGACCGGTCCGAGCGGGCTCAGGAGCGCCCACGCCCAGAAGTTGATGGCGAACCCGATGGTCGCCATCGCGAGCATCGACCCCGGCGACCGCGTGGCGGCCCCCGCGGGGACCACCCTGTCCCTTGCCTGGTTGCTGTGCATGAGGGCACCCCTGACCCGGGCCCCTGGCGGTGCCCGTCCACAGGCCTACCTCACTCGACGCAGGTCCCGGCCGGTGAGGGCCTAAAGTCCTACACGCCACTGAGCCCTCCCGTCGGCGCCGAGCGGACCGGACTACCCGTCTCGCGACGGGTCCGACGCCGCGCGCTCGGCGCCCTCTCGGAAGAACCCGAGGAGCGAGGCGACGTCGGGCAGCTCCGCCATCGGCCTCGCTGCCCCGAAGGCCGTGTTCCAGAAGGGTCCTCGGCGCGCCGCCCACGGACCGACATACGCGTACGGCACCGGCGAGTGCACGTCGCCTGGCGAGACGCCGTAGTTCACCTCGTCGAGGGTGTTCCCCAGGTCGAAGTGCTCCGGCCAGAGCACCGGCTCCTCCGACGGCGCGAGCTCACGCAGTGCGGCGTCCCCGCGCGCGAAGGCGTCCGCGATCACCGCGGCCGCGTCCGCGGAGAGACGCAGGGTTTCGTCGCGGGTCAGTGTCGGCCCGTCGGCGTACACCTCGCGGAGATCGCGCGCCCCGAGACCGGCGGCCTTGGCGACGCTCTCGCAGGTCCCGTCGAGAGGCACTCGCGTCTCAGGGGTCACCAGCTCGAGTCCCTCGACCCGCAGCTCCGGGGCGAGGCAGGTCGCGAACCCGCCGGGTGTCACCCGCAGCCGGATGGTCCTGCTCGCGGCGTACTGAGGCCCGGCCAGCAGGAACTCGGCCACGGCATGCAGCGCGTGCCGGGTCGCGACCAGGCTGTCCTGTCCGTCGTCCTCCACGTCGGTCATCTCCTCACTCGTGCGCTGCGACCACGCTGCCAGGCACCGGGGTCAACGCGACAGCAGATGCTGATGCTGATGATCCTCCGCATAGGCCGTCAGCGTCGCCTCGTCGTCGCCGGCGTCGCTGAAGAACTGCCGTCGCAGCAGGGTGAGGAACTCGGACAACCCGTCCTCCAGCATGAGGGCGGCGTTGCGGACGTCGGCGGACTGCGCACGCTGACCCGCGGCGACCAGCTCCGTGACGTGCGGCAGTGCCGCGGCGAGCGACAGGTCGGCTCTGACCTCACGGAAGAAGTAGGACTCGCCGTACTGCATCAGGTCCATCTCCACGGTGGCCAGCTCGCCCCGCACCGACTCCAGGTGCTGGACTGCGACGGACACCTCCCCGTTCTCGACGACGTCCGCGGCCCGGTGCCGCGCCATCGTCGTGATCCGCCGGGCGAGCGCTCGACGTCGGATCAGGGCGGGGTACAGCTGCAGGATCCACGAGATGCCTGCGGTGAGCAGCAGGAAGCCGAGCAGCGCCTCGGTCGGCACGATCAGCCGGAGAACCTCCGTGGCCGGCTGGATGTCCCCGATGCCGAGGGTCGTCAGCGCGACGGAGGACAGGTACAGCGACTTGACCAGGTCCGAGGACGCCTCGGGGTTGAGCGTGGAGCCGAAGTAGAAGCCGCCCGGCATCTGGGGCTGGTAGATCAGTGCGAAACCGCCGACGACCAGGAGCGTCCAGACCGCCAGGGTCCCGATCAGCCCCAGGGGTCCCGCGAGCTGCGCCGAACGCCGTCGGTCGCCCAGCTTCGTGACCCGCCACACGAGCGTGAACACCACCCGGGACAGCGTCCCGAAGCCGCTCGGGTGCCAGAGGGTGTGGAAGAGGTCGCGCAGCGTGATCAGGATCAGCACGATCCCGGCGACCGTCAGGAACCAGACCATCGCAGGACCGTATCCGCGTCGGCGGGCCGGGTGCTCCCGCGGTCTGGCGATTCCGGGACATTCGTCACTGCAGGCACGGGCGTTTGCGCTGAGAGGCTGCCCGCAACCACGATCGACAGGCACTGCCACCACACCCTCGTCCACGGAGGCCGGATGACCGACCATCTCGACCCTCGCCGAGGCGTTCACCGCCTCCTGCTCGACCACCACCCCGTCGGCTGACCCGGCGATGGAGAACAGCTTCCAGGTCACAGCAGCTGTGCTGGCTGTCGCCGCTGTGGTCGGCCTGATCGCCAACCGGGCCCGGCAGCCCCTGATCGTCGCCTACATCGCTGTGGGGGTGGTCGTCGGTCCGTCGGCGCTCGGCTGGGTCAAGGAGAACGAGCCGCTGGAGCTCTTCGCCCAGGTGGGCATCGCGGTCCTGCTCTTCCTGGTCGGTCTCAGGCTGGACCTCCATCTGGTCCGCACGACCGGCCGGGTGGCCGTGATCACCGGGCTCGGCCAGGTGGTGTTCACCTCGGTGATCGGGTACGCGCTCGCGGTGCTCCTCGGCCTGGGGGCGGTGACGGCGTTGTACGTCGCGATCGCCCTCACGTTCTCCTCGACGATCATCATCGTCAAGCTGCTCTCGGACAAGCGCGAGCTCGATGAGCTGCACGGCCGGATCGCTCTGGGCTTCCTCATCGTCCAGGACATCGTCGTCGTGGTGCTGATGATCGTCCTCTCCTCCTTCAGTGGGGAGCGCGAGGGGCCGGTGGCCCTCCGGATCGGCCTCGTCGCCGCGCAGGGCATGGGGCTCCTCCTGGGGCTGGCCGTGCTCATGCGGTGGGTGCTGCCACGGGTGATGGCGCTCGTCGCACGCTCCCAGGAGCTGTTGATCGTCTTCGCGGTGGCGTGGGCCGTGTCCGTTGCTGCCGTCGGTGACTGGCTCGGGTTCTCCACTGAGGTCGGGGCGTTCCTCGCCGGCTTCGCACTGGCGTCCACGCCGTACCGCGAGTCGCTCGCCTCCTCGCTGACAGGTCTGCGGGACTTCCTGCTGCTCTTCTTCTTCATCGAGCTCGGCGCGCAGCTCGACTTCGCGGAGCTCGGGTCGCAGATACCGGCCGCCATCGTGCTCTCGGTGTTCGTGCTCGTCGGCAACCCGCTCATCGTGCTGGTGATCATGGGGCTCATGGGCTACCCGAAGCGGGTGTCGTTCCTGGCCGGGCTGACGGTGGCGCAGATCAGCGAGTTCTCCCTCATCCTGGTCGCGCTCGGGCTCAGCCTCGGCCACATCGGCACGGACGCCGTCGGGCTGGTGACCCTGGTCGGCATGGTCACCATCGGAACCTCCACCTACCTGATCCTCTACTCCCACCAGATCTTCGAACGGCTCGCACCGCTGATCAGCATCTTCGAACGCAGGCGTCCCCTCGCCATACCTCGGCACGACCACCCGCTCGTCGACGTCATCGTCTACGGCTTCGGCCGGTACGGCCGACACATCGTGCGGCGCCTCGCCGATGAAGGGCACGAGGTCCTGGTGGTCGACTGGGATCCGTACGCTCGGACCGACCTGGGCACCCCCGAGGCAGCAGAGCGGGTGCGCATCGTCTTCGGTGATGCGGACGACCCGGAGTTCCCTGCGAGCCTCCCGTTGGCTTCGGCGAAGTGGGTCGTCAGCACCATTCCGAGGGTCGACACCAACCGGGTGCTTGCGGCGGCGCTCCACCGCTGGCAGTTCCCCGGCAGGCTCGCCGTCACCGCGCACACCGATGCCGAGGCGGCGTCGCTCGCGCAGGAGGCCGCTGCCGGTCGGGTGGACCTCGTGCTGCATCCCTTCGACGACGCCGCTGAGCAGGCAGCACGCGCACTGACGCCGGAGGCGTGAGCCCGCAGGTGTCGTTAGCTTGGTGCCGTGTCGTCCGACCAGCAGAAGCTCTCACTCGCCGGATCGGTCTCGCTCGGCACGGGCGTGATGATCGGGGCCGGCATCTTCGCTCTCGTCGGGCAGGTGAGCGAGCTCGCCGGCAGCCTGATGCCGGTCGCGTTCGCCTCCGGGGCCGTGGTGGTGGGCTTCAGCGCCTACTCCTACGTCAAGTACTCCAGCACCAACCCCTCATCCGGCGGCATCGCCATGCTGCTCAAGGCGGCCTACGGTCCGGGGGTCGTCGCGGGCACCTTCTCGCTCTTCATGTACGTCTCGATGGTGGTGGCGCAGAGCCTGCTGGCCAGGACGTTCGGGACCTACGCGCTGCGGCCCTTCGGGCTCGAGGACTCCCTCGTGCTCGTCCCCGTCCTCGGTGTCTGCGCCATCACGCTCGCGGCCCTGGTGAACCTCGTGGGCACCGAGTGGGTCGAGCGCTCGGCGACGGTGACCGCCACCCTGAAGATCGTCGGCATCGCTGCCCTGGCCATCGGCGGGATCGTGGCCGCCGGCCCCTCTGCGATGGGTGGCCTGCTCAGCAGCGACGAGGGCACCGGTCAGGGGAAGGGTCTGCTGGGTTTCCTCGCGGGAACGACCCTGTGCATCTTGGCGTACAAGGGCTTCACGACCATCACCAACCAGGGCGCCGACATCAGGGAGCCGAAGAAGAACATCAGCCGCTCGATCACGATCTCCATCGTTGCGTGCGCGCTTCTGTATCTCCTGCTGACCGTCGCGGTGTCGGCCAGCCTGACGGTGGACGAGATCGTCGAGGCCCGCGACTACGCCCTGGCCGCAGCGGCCGAGCCGCTCTTCGGGTCGTGGGGCGTCGGCCTGACGATCGGACTGGCCGTGGTAGCCACCCTGTCCGGTCTGCTCGCCAGCATCTACTCGGTCTCGCGGCTGTACGACATGCTGCGTGACATGGGGCAGGCGCCCGGGCTCCCGGTCAGCATCGGGCACCAGTCCCTCGTGGTCACAGCCGGTTTGGCCATCGTCCTCACGGTGTATCTGGACCTCAGCCAGATCGCCTCCATGGGCGCGATCCTCTACCTTGCCATGGACATCGCCATCCACTGGGGCGTGATCCGCCGCCTCCGCTCGGAGATCGACGCGACACCAGTGGTGCCGGCCGTCGCCATCGTCCTCGACGTGGTCGTGCTCGGCGCCTTCCTGGTGGTCAAGGTGCGCAGCGACGTGCTCACCGTCGGGGTCGCTGTCGGCGTTGCGGCACTGATCGCCTTCAGCCAGTGGCTCGTCGTACGGCGGGCTGAGCACGCCGACCACGCCTCGTGACTTCCTAGGCGGCGTGGCCAAGGTCAGCTTGACCCTGCCTCTGGGCGCGAGTCGTGCCCCTGCACGGCGAGCAGGTGCTGGACGAACCAGTCCGAGGCCAGCATGGCCACCTCGTCGAGGGTCCCGGGCTCCTCGAAAAGGTGAGTGGCTCCCCTCACGACCGTCAGCCTGCTCTCGCAGTGCATCCGCGCCTGCGCCTTCCGGTTGAGGTCGAGCACCACGTCGTCCCGACTGCCGACGATCAGGAGCGTCGGCGCCCTCACCTCGGCCAGGTACTCCCAAGCCAGGTCCGGTCGGCCGCCCCGCGAGACCACGGCCCCGATGCCCGGTCCGATCGACGCAGCCGCCGACAACGCTGCTGCCGCACCGGTACTGGCGCCGAAGTAGCCGATCCCTGCCGAGGTCGTGTCCGGCCTCCCCCGCAGCCACCGGGTCGCCGCGACGAGCCGCTCCGCCAGCAGGTCGATGTCGAACACACGCGCTCGGTCGTGCTCCTCCCCCGGCGTGAGCAGGTCCAGGAGGAGGGTGCCGAGTCCGCTGCGCTCGAGGACCGACGCGACGTACTGGTTCCGGGGGCTGTGCCTGCTGCTCCCGCTGCCGTGCGCGAACACCACGACCCCTCCGGCCCGCTGGGGGAGTTGCAGGTGCCCCTCGAGGGTGAGCCCGTTCGCCGGGATCTCGACCTCGAGGTGGCGCCTTCCGGTGGCGCGGCGCGCCTCGTGCGCGCGCCGCTGCGCCACGTCCAGGAGGACGACCACCTCCTCGTCCCGGACGGAAGAGAAGTCGTCGTAGTACTGCCCAACGGATCCGAGGTGAGGTGGGGTCTCGACGCACACCAGCTCGTCCACCCCGAAGGTGCTCCGGGCGGTCCCCGCCGGTGCGACCGGCACCGCCAGCACCACCCTCGAGGCCCCGAGATGCCGCGCGACCTCGCAGGCGACCTGTGCGGTCGACCCGGTCGCGATGCCGTCATCCACGACCACCGCGACCCGTCCGCGGAGGTCGAGGGGCGGACGACCGCGCCTGAACCTCGCGACCCGCTTCTCGAGCTCACGTCGTTCGTGGCGCTCGACCGCGCGCCACTCGTCCGCGGTCACCCGGGCCCGGCTGACGACCCCGCGTTCCACGACCTGGAACCCGCCCTCTCCGATCGCCCCCATGGCCAGCTCGGGCTGGAAGGGCAGACCCAGCTTGCGGACCACGATGACGTCGAGCGGGGCGTCCAGTGCCGCGGCCACCTCGGACGCCACCGGCACCCCACCCCGCGGCAGCCCGAGCACGACGAGCTCCCCGCCCTTCAGGTGCTGCAGTCGCTCGGCCAGGCGTCGACCGGCGTCCACCCGGTCACGGAAACGCTGCATCGGGGCCTCCTCGCCCTCGGTGCTGTCAACGATGGGTGGCCCGTCCGAGCCGTGACAGGGCCTTTGGGCCGGGCGACCCGGGCCGCTGGGCGATGCGATAGCGTTATTCCACTATTCATTGGAGGAACAGATGATGGAGTCGCGCGACGCCGTCTTCCAGGAGCTGGCCGTGGTCGGCAAGGCGTTCGGCAGCGCCAAGCGTCTCGAGCTCGTGGACCTGCTCGCCCAGGGTGAGCGGACCGTCGAGAGCCTCGCGCGCGCGGCCGGCATGGGGCTGAGCACGGCGTCGGCCCACCTGCAGGTGCTCAAGCTCTCGAACCTGGTGCGGACCCGCCGGGAGGGCACCCGCGTCTACTACCGCCTCGCCGGCGACGACGTCGCGGCGCTGTACGAGGCGATGCTGAGCATCGCGCGGACGCGCTCGGCGGACGTCGGTCGAGCGCTGGACGCCTACCTCAACCTGCCCGGGTCCGACGAGGTCGGCATCATCACGCGCCAGGAGCTGGTCGACCTGCTCGGCGGCGGCGCGACGGTGCTCGACGTGCGCCCGCGTGAGGAGTACGCCGCAGGGCACATCCCCGGCGCCCGGAGCCTGCCCTTCGACGAGCTCGCCGCGGCGGTGGAGGAGCTGCGCGACGAGACCCGCGTCATCGCCTACTGCCGGGGCGCCTACTGCGTGCTCGCCCACGACGCCGTCCGCCTGCTCGGCGGGGAGGGCATCGCCGCGTGCCGGCTCGAAGACGGGATGCTGGAGTGGCGCACCCACGGCCACCCAGTCGAGGTGGGCGCGTGATCGTCGCCTTGCGGACTTGGCCCGTCCGGCGTTGGCTGACCGCCCTGCTCGTCGGTGCCGCGTCCGTCGTGGTCATCGGCATCCCGACCGACCTGATCGACAACCCGGTCTTCGGACGCGAGGTGCCGCCCACGTGGTGGGCCTGGCCCTCCCTCCTGGTGTCGTCTGCGCTCGCCGGCCTCCTCGTGGCCACCTACGTCGACACCCCGAAGGACGGTGCGACCGACGCCGCTACGCGCGGTGGTTGGGCGGGTACCGCACTCACCTTCTTCGCGGTCGGGTGTCCCGTCTGCAACAAGCTCGTGCTGCTGGCGCTCGGCACCGCCGGCGCACTGACCTGGTTCGAACCGGTCCAACCGCTGCTGCAGGTCGCAGCCGTTGCCCTCCTCGCCTGGGCTCTCCGCAAGCGACTGCTCGGCGAGATGTCGTGTCCGACAACGCCTGAGGAAGTTCATGCCTGAGTCCCGCACGTCCACCAAGAGCCCGGTCCTGCCGCTGGTCGTGGCCGGTATGGCCGTCATCGCGCTGCTGGTCGCCATCTTCGGCATCCCCGGCGGTGACGAGGCGGGCGACACCGACGACACCGGGTCGGCGGGCACGACCTCGTCGACGCAGCCGTCCGAGGCCGCACCGTCCGACGACCCGCTGGCCCAGCTCGCACGACGCGACGCCGACGACCCGATGGCCAAGGGCGAGGTCGACGCCCCCGTGGTGCTCGTCGCCTACTCGGAGTTCCAGTGCCCGTTCTGCGGGAAGTTCGCGCGCGACACCGCCCCCACGCTGGAGGAGAAGTACGTCGCGGACGGCACCCTTCGGATCGAGTGGCGCGACTTCCCCTACCTGGGGCCCGAGTCGGCGACCGCTGCGCTGGCGGGACGTGCAGCCGCCGCGCAGGGGAGGTTCTGGGAGTTCCACGACGCGATGTACGCCGACCAGCTGCCCCCCAACAGCGGCCAGCTCGACGAGCAGTACGTCGAGTCCGTCGCGGACGAGATCGGTCTTGACGTCGAGCAGTTCCGCGCCGACATGGCGTCGGACGAGACGGAAAGCCTCGTGGCAAGGGACTTCCAGGAGGGTCAGGCCATAGGCGTGACCGGCACTCCCTCGTTCCTGGTCAACGGCACCCCCGTGGTCGGAGCCCAGCCGATCGAGGTGTTCGAGCAGGCCATCGAGGAAGCCGCCGCAGCGTCGTGAGTGAGGTCGGTGTGCTGGCGGCCTTCGCCGCCGGGGTCCTTGCTCTGCTGTCGCCCTGCAGCGCACTGCTGTTGCCGTCGTTCTTCGCGTACGCCTTCACGAGCACGCGCGCCCTCGTCGTACGGACCCTCGTCTTCTACGTGGGACTGCTGCTGACCCTCGTGCCACTGGGCACCGGCGCCGGCGCGATGTCCGCGCTGTTCTACGGTCATCGCCCCCTGCTCATCGCGGTGGCCGGCTGGATGATCATCGGGCTCGGGGTCGTGCAGCTGCTCGGCAAGGGCTTCGCGATGCCGTTCGCCGGTCGGCTCCAGTCCTGGTCGAGCAGCCGGAAGGGGTCGGGGTGGCTGTCCACCCTCGTCCTCGGTGCCGTCTACGGTCTGGCCGGCTTCTGCTCGGGACCGGTGCTCGGAGCCATCCTCACCGTCGCCGCCACCCAGGGCTCGCCGTGGCGCGGGGGCGCGCTCCTCGCGGTCTACGCGCTGGGGATGGCTGCGCCGCTGCTGGTCCTGGCGGTCCTCTGGGATCGGTTCGACCTCGGCGGGCGCCGCTGGCTCAGGGGCCGCGTCCTGACGTGGGGGCCGCTGAGCGTGCACACCACCTCGGCCGTCGCCGGGGTGCTCTTCATCGCCATCGGGGTGCTCTTCCTGCGGTACGACGGGACGGCCGGCATCACCGGGACGTTCGGTCTGGGCGACACCGTCGACCTCGAGTTCGCGGCCCAGCGCACCATCGCCGAGTGGGCCGCCGGCGTTCCGGCGTGGCTGCTGCCCGCGGTCGTCCTGCTCGTGGCAGGAGCGGTCGCCGGGCGGCGCCTGGCCAGGTCGAGGTCGTGACCGGCCTGGCGACAGAGCCCTGGAAGAACGCGGAACGCACCCTGGCTCACGCGACATGACCCCTTCGCGGCAGGCCGAGGCGACTTCCGGACGCCCGCGCGACGACCGACCTTCCCGGCTGCTCGACATCAAGCGCATCTACCACGAGCCGGAGGCTCTGCGGTCCCCGCGCGGGCAGCAGGTCCTCGACCGGTTCCCGCACGCCGAGCGGGTCGAGGTGACCTCGCACAACGCGATCCCCGGGCGGCTACCTCGAACGGCACGCCTCCCGTCAGGGCGTCAAGCCGGAGCCGAACCAGTGCGACCCGGTCGACTGGGTCTACGACATCGGTGAGAACAGCGACTGCTCGGTCGACGCGATGGTCTCCGACAACGTGCGCGACCTCGTCACGCTGTTCGGGCGCATCCCCCACGCGAAGGCGAGCTTCGCCACCAAGCTGGTCAACCGCGACCTGCTCACCTACGAGCCGAAGGGCGGCACCCGGGTCCGGTTCAGCCTGATGCCTGCCGGCACGTCGAAGCTCGTCGACCTCCGCACGTCGAAGGTCGCCGAACGCATCGCCGCGATGGACGACTTCGTGGAGGCGGGCTACGAGGTGCACGTGAACCTGAGCCCGGTCATCGTCCACGAGGGTTGGCTGGACGACTGGGCCGAGCTGCTCGAGCAGGTCGCCGACGGCACCAGCCAGCGGACCAAGGACCAGCTCGCGGCCGAGATCATCTTCCTCACGCACAACGAGGGGCTGCACCAGGTGAACCTGGGCTGGCACCCCCGGGGCGAGGAGCTCCTGTGGCGGCCGGACCTGCAGCAGGCCAAGCAGAGCCAGAGCGGCCAGTCGAACGTCCGTACCGCTCCGGCTGGAAGGGCCGGTGGGTGCAGCAGCTCGTGGACCTGCTCGGGGAGAGGCTGCCGGAGTGCCGGGTGCGGTACGCCTTCTAGGACGCTCCGAAACCCAGGAATGGCCCTCGCCGGGTCCTGATGCTCTAATCGCCACGGCCGAGCGGATGCCGGTGACACGCGAGAAGTCGAGGGACGACGTGAAGATCCTGGTGACCGGTGCGACCGGCTACGTCGGTGGTCGGCTGGTGCCGCTGCTGCTCGAGCGCGGCCACGAGGTGCGCACGACGACGTCCGACCCGGACCGCGAGCAGCCGTGGTGGGGCGAGCGCGTCGGCACGGTCGTGATGGACGCCCTCGACGCCGGCCAGGTCAGCTCCGCCTGCGAGGACGTGGACGCCGTCTACTACTTGATCCACGGGATGGGCGGTGACGACTTCGCGGAGACGGACCGCATCGCAGCCACCAACCTGGCGGACGCTGCGCGCGAGCACGGCGTCGACCGGATCGTCTACCTGTCAGGCATCGTCCCGGACGTCGCCGAGTCCGAGCTCTCCGAGCACATCACGTCCCGACTCGAGGTCGAGGGGATCCTGACCGAGGTGCCCGCGACCGTCATCGCGCTGCGCGCGGCGGTGCTCCTGGGCAGCGGATCCACCTCCTTCGAGCTCATCCGGCAGGTCAGCGAACGGATGCCCGTGCACACGGTGCCGTCGTGGATGGACTCCGTCGTGCAGCCGATCGCTGTCGTCGACGTACTCGAGGCCCTCGTCGGCGCGCTCGATTACGCCGGCCCCTCGCGCCACTTCGACGTGGGTGGCCCTGAACAGCTCCGCTACGGCGCGCTGCTCGAGGCGTACACCGAACACGCAGGGCTCGAACGACCGCAGCTCGAGATCCCGCTGCTGCCGACAGCGCTCGTCGGCACCCTGGTCGGCAGTCTCACCGACGTGCCGCGGCCCACGGTCGAGGCGCTCGTCGAGAGCCTGCACCACGACATGGTGACCGCCGACGACGACTTCCGGACACTCCTGCTGCCCGACGGGCACGAGCTGGTCGGCCTCGACGACGCGTTCCGCCGCTCGCTCGCCAAGGCGCCCTCGGCCGCACCTGAGGACGCGGACCCGATGGGGCCGTTGCCGCAGGACCCGGTCTGGGCCAGCGGCGGGGACGACCGACCCGCGCTCGCGAGGGTGGTCGACGCGGTCAAGGACGTCCTACCGGGCTCCTGAGCGGTCCGGCGCTCGACGTCCGATCGTGCCGGTCGACGACCCACGGCACACTGGGGGCGGTGCAGACGTTCCTGCCCTATCCAGACTTCGACCGGTCGGCCCGCGCCCTGGACCGCAAGCGTCTCGGAAAGCAGCGCGTGGAGACGATGCAGGTCCTCCGCGGCCTCACCTGGCCCGGCTACGGGTGGGCGAACCACCCGGCCGTGCACATGTGGAGGGGTTTCGAGGAGGCACTCGGCCGCTACGGGTTCACCTGCTGCCAGGCCTGGACCGACCTCGGTTTCGGCGACACGTGCGCCACCACGATCGCTGAGGACCTGCGCGCGGCCGGCGTCGACGTGGTGCGCACCCAGGCCGAGCTCGCGCACGCCGGGGCGCTACCTCCGTGGCTCGGGGACGAGCAGTTCCACCGCAGCCACCAGTCCGCGCTCGTGCGCAAGGACATGGAGCACTACCAACCCCTGTTCCCCGATGTGCCCGCCGACCTGCCGTACGTCTGGCCCGTGGGCCCCTATCGTCGCCAGTCATGAGGCTGAGTGAGGACGAGGCCAGGAGCCGCCTCGCCGCGCATGTCCACGGGGTGATGTGCACGCTGCACCCCGAGCGTGGGCCGGCCCCGGTGCCTGCCGTCTACGCGGTGGGCGCCGGGCACGTCGGGGTCCCGATCGACACGGTCAAGCCGAAGGCATCGTCGCGGCTCCAGCGCGAGGACAACCTGCTCGCCGACCCGCGGGGGTCGCTGCTCGTCGAGCACTGGGACGCCGATGACTGGTCACGGCTGTGGTGGGTGCGTGCCGATCTCGAGTACGTGGCCGACCCCAGCCCCGAGCTGGTCGAACGCCTGGCCGCCGGGCTGGCCGGGACCGTCCCGCAGTACGCGGACCGGCCCTTCGAGCGGGTGCTCGTGTGCAGGATCGGCACGGTGACCGGGTGGGCGGCATCCGCCGCGTGAGGGTCGGTGGCTGTCGACAGATCCGGTCCGTCAGCCCCGGTGTGTGTCTGACCGTCAGACCTTGCCGCGCAGCAGCCGGTGCCAGTAGACCTGCGGGAGCGCGTAGCGGTCCACCAGCCAGGTGACGCGTCGCGGCTTCGTCAGGTCCAGGAGCCGCGTGGTCGGCTTCGGATGCCCCTCGCGGTCGACCTCGACCAGCATCAGCTCGCGCCGGCTCACGGTGATCGGCATGACCGTGTACCCGTCGTACTCACGCAGCGGCGCTCCCGCACGGGCGGCGGCGAGGTTGTCGGCGAGCACGTCCACCTGCTTGCGGAGTGCGCCACCCGATGACCGGGTGGCCGCGGCGGCGACGTCCCCGATCGCCCACACCGACGGGTGGCCGCGATGCCGCAGGGTGCCCGGGTCGATGTCGACCTGCCCGGCGGCGGTCCCGTCCCCCAGGCCGCCGTCGGCGACCCAGCGCGGCCCGCGGTAGTGCGGGACGACGTGCGCGTAGGACAGGCCTGCGAGCGTCTGCGGGCCCTTCGGCGTCTGCAGCGTGACGCTCCGCGCGTCCCCGTCGAGGCCCGTGACGGTGGCGTCGCGCGTCACCTGGACGCCGTACTCAGCGAGACGCTGGTCCAGCCGCTCGTCCGGCTTCTGCTGGCCGGTCACCTGAGCCTCCGGCAGGACGAGGTGCACCTCGATGTCGTCGAGGCATCCTTCCCGCCGCCAGTGGTCGCACGCGAGGAACAACGGCTTCAACGCCGTGGGAGCACAAGGGGCGGGCTCGGGCGGCACGGTGAAGACCACCGAGCCCGAACGCAGCGACGTCAGCGCGGGCCAGACGTGCGGTGCCGAGCTGGCGACGAACGTGGAGCCCGCCCACCCTTCGGCGTACGCGCCGGCGAGCCCGGGCGTCGCGTCCCAGTCCTCCGTCGTGCCGGGGCAGACCACCAGGTCGCGGTAGCCGATGGTGCGTCCGTCGCGGGTGCCCACGGTGGCTTCGTCCACGTCGACCGCGACGACGTCGTCCTGGATCCAGGTGGACCCCCTCGGCACCACACCGAACATGGGGCGCTCGACGTCGCCCATCGTGGCCTGGCCGCCGCCGACGTAGTTCAGGAGCGGCCGGTAGCGGTGCACCCGGCGGCCGTCGGCGAGGGCGACGTCCGTGAAGCCGTCCCGCAGCAGCCGGGCGGCCAGCGAGATCCCGGAGTTGCCGCCGCCGACGATCAGCACGTCGTGCTGCTCCATGCCCACCCCCAACGGCTCGATGTCTGGCCTCGACAGTAGTCACGGTGCCGGACGTCGGCCCGCTGACTTCGAGAGGCCGGACGGTCACGCTCGAGCAGGGGAGTCGCTCTCTCGGCCGAACCCCACGACGGTCCACGACAGGCCCCGGTGCCGGTACCGGAGCACCATCCCCTGCGACTTCACCACCGTCATCATCGCTTCGGGCGGGTGGACGAACGCGCGGAAGTCGTTGCGCTGCAGCCGACGTAGCAGGTTCTCGACGCCGATCGTCAGGCGACTGAGGACGTTGCCGGGCGGGTGGGAGAACACCAGCAGCTGCCGCGCATGTGCCGCCGCTGCGGACAGCAGGCGCTGGTAGTCGGGGTAGCAGCACACCACCCGGTGCAGAACGACGATGTCGGCCGGCTCGACCGCTTCCGGGGCGGTGGCGATGTCGAGGTGGCGACGCGTCACCCGGTCGCCGAGACCAGACCGGTCGAGCAGTCGCATGGCTTCGACCTCGTAGCCGGTCGAGATCTCGAGGTTGGTCGCCGTCCGCGCACCACGCCGGAGCAGCTCGACGTGCAGCTCGCCGATCCCGCCACCGATCTCCAGGACCGTCCCGTCCTGGATCGCGTGGGAGCCGAGGAAGTCGACCAGCCGCCGGCGGGTCCGATCGAGGCCGCGCCGGCGGTAGCTCCGCGCCACCCGGCGTGCGAAGCGGTCACCGAAGACCTCCTCGCACGCGTCACGGTCACAGCAGTCACCCACCCGACCAGTATCACTCCGTGCGCGTGTCAGGCGCCGGGGTTCACCGAGCAGGCGGTTCGGCCTCGGTGAGCAGGTCCTCTTCGGCGTAGTGGTCGATCAGCTCCAGCAGCCTGACAAGGTGCCGCCGCTCGGTGCCTTCGACCCCGACCGAGACGCGAGCCATCCAGACGTCGCCCAGCAGCGACGGGGACAGGAACGCGCGCCCGGACGTGTTGAGCGCACGGACCCAGGCGAGGTTGTGCCGGCTGACGTGCTCGGCGCCGGCGTCCACGAGATCCGGTGGCGTGTGCCGGATGCACACGGTCTGCAGCCGGACGGGAGCGACAACGTCCCAGTTCTCACGCTTCGCCATCTCGGCCCCGAACCACCGGGCGTTCTCGAGGTCGCGTCGCAGGCGCCCGCGGATGGCGTCGGGGCCGTCGATGCGCAGCTGGTACCAGAGCTTCAGGGCGCGGAAACGTCGTCCGAGCGGGATCCCCCAGTCGCGGTACTGGGTGGCCGTCCCGCCGCTGGTCGACCGCAGGTAGCTCGGGTCGGTCGACATCACGCGGACCAGGTGGTCGGGGTCGCGCAGGTACAGCAGCGACGTGTCGAGGATGGTGCCCATCCACTTGTGCGGGTTCCACGAGAGCGAGTCGGCGTCCTCGACGCCCTCGAACAGGTCCCGGCACTCCGGCAGCAGCATCGCCGAGCCGGCCATCGCCGCGTCGACGTGGACCCACGCGCCGTGGGGCGCTGCGACGTCGAGGACCTCGGGGAGCGGGTCGAAGGCGGTCACCCCCGTCGTCCCGAGGGACGCGATGACGATCGCGGGCACGCCACCCGCCGCGACGTCGGCGCCCATCAGCTCGGCCAGGTGGTCGGTACGCATGCTCCGCGTCCACGGGTCGACGTCCACGAGGCGGAGGTCCTGCGCTGCGAAACCGGCCAGCAGGGCCGCCTTGCGCACCGAGGAATGCGCCTCGTCGGTCGTGTAGACGTGCAGCGGCCGCCCGAAGCGCACCAGCCCGCCGTCCGCTTGGGCGTGGCCGGTCGCCCGTTCCCGCGCCGCGAGCATGGCGACCAGGCACGCGGTCGACGCCGTGTCCTGGATGACGCCGGACCACCGGTCGCTCAGGCCGGTGAGCTGCCGCAGCCAGTCGACGACGACCTCCTCGACCTCGGTGAGGCTCGGGGACGACTCCCACGAGATGCCCAGCGAGCTCAGCCCCGACGAGGCGAGGTCGCCGAGGATCGACGACAGGCTCGCGTTGGCCGGGAACCACCCGAAGTTCATCGGGTGCTGCACCTCGGTGATGCCGGGCGCGACAACGGACTCCAGGTCGCTCAGGACGCTCGACGCGCTCTCGCCACCGGACGGTGGAACCGACGGCAGCCGCGAGGCGATGTCTCCGGGCTCGACCTCGGGGCGGACGCGACGCCCCTCGATCTCGATCCGGCGGTCGGTCAGCCAGTCGACCAGCTCGTGGGCAGCCGCCCGGAACTCCTCGGGATCCATGGTCGCCAGTCAAGCAGTCGGTCGCCTCGGAGCGCGGTCGCTCCGGCAGGGGCGACGGCGAGCGCGCAACCGGGCAGCACGCGAGTTCTCAGGATGATCGGGAACGCACTTCGCCGTTCTCGCTAGTCTGAGGTGGAGCAGAGATCGATGGGGATGAACCATGAACCAGTCGGTCGATCCCCCGCCGTCCGTCCCGTCCAACGGCGAGGGCCTGACGAGTCCGCGTGACCCCGACCACGCCCTGCTCGCCCCCCACACGCTCCGACTGCTGGCCTTCGCTGTGGACGTGGCCGTCGCGACCGTCGTACCGGGCGCCTTGGTGGTGCTGGGTTCACTCTCGCTCCCCGGGTTGTCGGTTCCGTGGTGGGCAGTGGGACTCGTCGTGGTGCTGGCCGGGCTGGCCGGGATAGGCGGCCTGTCGGTGTGGCTGACGGGGGGGCTGACCATGGGGAAGGCCCTCACGGGCCTGACGGAGCGAAGGGTCCTGGCCGCGCCGAGCCGGAACCTGAGTGGCCTGGCGTGGTCGCTGTCACGTCACTCGCTGGGTTATGTCTTCGTCGACGTCCTCGGCCTGGGCGCGTCCCTGGCCCTGGTCAACGGCCGGCGTCGGTGTCTCCACGACCTCGTCTTCCGCAGCGAGGTGGTCTTCCTCCCATCGCGCGGAGGCGAGGTGACCTCGGCGTACGAGCGGGGGAAGGCGTTCGCGGAGCTGCTGCGAGACGGCGTGGACGATGCGAACGAACGCTACGGGTGGATGACCTTCCTGCTTCGATGGTGGGTGCGGGTAGTTCTCGTCATCGCAAGCATCGTCTTCTTCCTCTTCAAGTTCTCGGCGCTCGCGCCGTCTGCGCAGGCATCGACACCTGCCATGGCGACGACGGCTGCCCCGTCCATCGTCGGACCGGTTGGCACGGCCGCGATAGTCGCCTCCACGGGCGCGGCGACCCTCGCCCTGGTCACGGTCACCGTGCCTGACGGCGAACGGGCCTACACCGGACTCGAGATCGCCGCGGTCATCACCGTCGCCGAGGCAGGGCCGGCCGGCTGGGACCAGTCCACCGGCACCCTCTTCGTCGCCAGCGGCGACCGCTTGGTCACCATCGACCCCGACACCGGAGTCACCGGCGAGAGCGACGTCCTTGCCCGCTTCATCAACGACGTCACGGCGGACCCTGGTACCGGCACCGTGTGGGTCTCCAGCGGCTTGGACCAGATCATCTCGGTGATCGACTCCGGAACCACCGAGGTCATCGGGACCATTCCTGTAGACGACCCCGTCGACCTCGTGAACGTGGCCGACGACGGCATCGTCTACGTGGCCAGCTACTGGGGGACCGTCACCGCGGTCGACACCACCTCCAGAACCATCGTGAAGACCATCGACGTCCCGCTTCGATACGGGACATTGGAGTACAACCTGGGGCGGATGGCGTCGGACCCGGTGACCCGGCGTCTCTACATCGGGGTGCGTAAGGCCCACGTGGGCTCCAACTACGTCTCCGTGATCGACACCTCCTCGGGCGTGGAGATCGCCCAGCTCGAAGTCGACCTCGACCCCCGGGGACTGGCCGTCGACCCTGTGTCCCACAGTCTGTTCGTCACCGATGAACGCGGCTCCCTGCGTGTCATCGACACGAGGACCCACACTCCGGCCGCGACGCTGGACGTCCCGGTCGGTCTCGACAGCCACGGGGACGGGCTCGTTCTCGACCCGCACTCAGGCACCCTCGTGGTCTCGCTCGACAACCCCGACGAGCTCGCCGTCATCGATGCGGCCACACATCGGGTGCTCGACTCCATCGCCCTCGACCGGGCTCCCACCGAGGTGGAGATCGACACCGAGACAGGCATGGTCTTCGTGAGCGCGTACTACTACGACCAGGTCTACGTCCTCCGGCCTCGATAGGCGGCTGAGCCGCCGATCAGCCAGAGGTCGTCGACCAGCCTCGTCATGTCGAAACGGAGGTCGCCACCGCTCCGGCAGAACACCATGTCGAGATCGCTGGCCGACAGCGCCTCCCGCCCTACCTTCCAGCGACGCCCGAGCCCTGTCGGCTGCTGGGCTGCCTGCCCACCGGCAGGGTGACCACGAAGCTGGAACCCTCCCCGATCCCGGCGCTCTCCGCGCGGATGCGGCCGCCGTGTGCCTCGGTGAGAGCGCGCGCGATCGCCAGTCCGATCCCGCTTCCTCCCGCGCCGCGAGATCGGCCGTCGTCGACCCGGTAGAAGCGTTCGAAGACGCGCGGGAGGTGCCCGGCCGCCATTCCGTCGCCGGTGTCCCGGATGGTGATCGCGACCCCGTCGGAGACCGACCGCGCGGACAGCCGGACGCTTCCGCCGGTAGGCGTGTGACGGAGGGCGTTCTCCAGCACGTTGGCGAGGACCTCCTGGATCCGGTCCGGGTCGACGTCGACGGATCGGGCGCTCTCATCGAGGTCGACGTCCAACCGCACCCCCTTCTCCTCGAAGGCCAGTGCTGCGGCACGGACGGCGTCCCTCAGCAGATCCCCGACGGCGACCGCGCGGACGTGCAGATCGAGTCCGCGCTCCTCGGCGCTGGCGACGCGGCCCACGTCGTCAACGAGGCGTTCGATCCGGGAGATCTCGGCGTCGATGCGCTCGAAGGTCGCACGGTCGCTGGGCAGGACACCATCGGCGATCGCCTCGTGGTAGCCGCGCACGGTGCTCAGTGGGGTGCGCAGCTCGTGGGACAGGTCGCGCAGGACCTCGGCACGGGTGTGCTCGGTGCGCGCGATGCTCCGGGCCATGTGCTCGAACGCGTCGGCGAGGGAATCGAGCTCGGCGCCGTATCCCGAGGCGTGCACGCGCACGGTGTAGTCGCCCGCCGCGACCGCGGCGGCGGCTTCAGACAGCTCCCGCAGCGGGCGGGTGGCCCGACGTGCCACGAACCATCCCACGGCGAGGGCGGTCAGCGTCGCCACGGCGACAGCGACGCCGAGGGAGACCAGGATCGCCCGCGAGAAGGCCATGTCCAGGTGGGTGGCCAGGTCCGCGGTGATGGGTCCGACGGCCTCCTCGACGTGGCCGCGGAACATCCCAGGGGCCAGTCCGAGCGCGACGACCAGGAGGGTGATCCCGCCGGCGACGATGACCAGAGCCTGGGCGAGCAGCAGGCGGGCGCCGAATCCGGCTCTCCGACGGCCTGACCTCAACGTCCCTCACCCATCCGGTAGCCGACGCCCCTGACCGTCCGCACGTACAGGGACTCGGCCGGGTCGTCGCCGAGCTTGCGTCGCAGGTTGGCGACGTGGACGTCGATGACGTGGTCGTCGCCGAACCAGTCGTCACCCCACACGGCCTCCAGCAACGCCCGCCGCTCGAGCACCGCACGTGGTCGGCTGGAGAGGGTGTCGAGGATGTCGAACTCCGTGCGCGTCAGCTCTATGCGCTCGCCCGCCACGGTGACCTCGCGTGCGCCTACGTCGATGGCCAGGTCGCCGAAGATCCTCGCCACCTCACCGGAAGCCTGGCCGCGGGGACGACGCAGCATGGCGCGCACCCGCGCCGCGAGCTCACGCGGGGAGAAGGGCTTGGCGAGGTAGTCGTCCGCGCCGACGGACAGCCCGATCACGCGGTCCAGCTCGTCCGTCCTCGCCGTCAGCATGATCACGTAGGCGTCCGAGAACGTCCGCACCTGCCGACACACCTCGATCCCGTCGATCCCGGGGAGCATCAGGTCCAGGACGACGACGTCCGGCTCCCACGAGCGAGTCCGAAGCACGCCAGCCTCGCCGTCCGGCGCAACGTCCACGTCGAACCCCTCCGCACCGAGGTAGTCGGCGACGAGGCGCGCGATCGGGGCGTCGTCCTCGACGACCAGCACGCGCCAGCGGCGCCCGCCAGGTGTCCCTGCGTCGCCCGACGCAGGACGAGGTCCCGAGGTGGTCATGGTTCCTCGGACATGGCGACGAACCCTCCGTGCCACGAGTGGTACCAGACGTCACCGGACGTGGCGTGGACGGAGAGCATCCCGTCGGTCTGGCCGTCTCGCAGCGTGTGAAGGGTGTAGTAGCCGGGGAAGGCATCGGCTGTGCCGGCCGTCAGCCCCTCCATGTCCGCACGATCGGCGAGCCACTGGTCGGCGATCCGCTGCGCCTCGACGGGGCTGATCCGCTGGTCGGAGCTGCCCCGCGCCATCATCCCGTAGCGGGTGTTCCACATCCGGGCCGGCCCGAACTCGATCTGCACGCCACCCGAGGCGGGGTCGATGAGCACCTCCGTGGCCAGGGACCCGTCGGTCTCGACGAGCTCGGCGTAGTACTGGCGGTCGAACTGCATCACCTCACCGACCACCAGACCGGGCCGGAGGTCGGTGGCGAACATCTGGGCCTGGGCACGTGCACCGTCCAGGTCGACGACCCGTGTGCCAGCCACCCCGGAGTCGCCGTATCCCCCTCCGCCCATCATCCCCTGGGAGAAGCCGTCTGACGTCTGCGCGCTCCAGCCCGCCAGGCCATGCCCCTGGATCGCCATCCACGCGGAGGAGCCCAGGATCGCGGCGACAGCGACGATCGGCACGGCCAGGGTCCGCGCGCGCCCCGACATCGTCGCCGTCATGGGCCTGTGCGGTTCGCGCGCAGCGTGGCGCGCATCGACTCGTAGGTCGTCGCATCGATCTCGCCGGAGGCGAAACGCCGATCCAGCACCTGCTCCGGCGACTCCCCCCGCGTCTCCTGCCGGGGCTCCACCGGGTAGCCGCCCGCCCCCTTGTCCCGGCGGTTGTCCGGGAAGGCCCGGACGATCAACCAGACGAGGAGCGCGAGCACGGCGATCCAGAAGACCGACATCGCGACCCACCCCCAGGCACCCATGCCGAATCCATATCCCATCATCGTCGCGACCTCCTCATGAGCGCTTCACCAGCGAACACCTCCATGGTGCTCCGGGCGTCTCAAGGTGGTGGGCGCCGGCGGCTCAAGATCTCCTCAGCGTGGGTGGCTGGGCGCCGGCCCACCGGCAGGGCGAGCGTGAACGTGGCCCCGCCCTCCGGGGTCGGGTGGACGCTGACAGACCCGTCGTGCTCGTGGGCGATCTGCTGCGCGAGGGCCAGGCCGAGACCGGCTCCACTGTGACCGTCTCGCACCCGGGAGGGGTCGGTGCGGTAGAAGGGGAGAAAGACCTTCTTCCGCTCGGACTCGTCGATCCCGGTTCCGTGGTCGATCACGCTGACCGCGAGCGTGGAGGTCGTCGCCTCGACGAGGATGAGGATCGGCGTGTTCGCGTCGGTGTGGGTGCAGGCGTTGGC
The DNA here is from genome assembly GCA_963843835.1 of uncultured Actinomycetota bacterium. Classification (GTDB taxonomy): domain Bacteria; phylum Actinomycetota; class Actinomycetes; order Actinomycetales; family CAWJMD01; genus CAWJMD01. The sequence goes on along the minus strand of CAWJMD010000001.1, from coordinate 1,013,508 downwards.
ACCGAGATTGAGGACGGCCTGGTGGATCCGCGCAGCGTCGCCGGTCACCGGCGCGTCGATGACCCGGCCGGTCTGGAGGTCGATCTGACGGCCCGGGTACGCCGCGCGCAGGTCCTCGACCACCGCCCGCACGACCTCAGGTACGTCGACGTCCGAGCGGTGGGGTCGGGTCTCGCCGTCGCGCGTCAGCTCCAGCATCGAGTTCACCAGGCCGTGCAGCCTGACGCTCTCGCTGCCGACGCGCGACATGGCGCGGTCCAGGGCACCCGGCTCCGCCAGCATCCCTCCCGCATACAGGTCGCTGTACCCCTTGAGCGCGGTGAGCGGTGTGCGGATCTCGTGGGAGACGTCGGCGAGGAAGCGCTGCATGTCGTCGCGGGCGCTCGTGGCCAGGGCCGCGGACCGTTCGCTCTCGGCGAGAGCGGCGCGCAGGCGGGCGACCATCCGCTTGATATCGGTCGACAGGTCGGCGACCTCCCGGGACCCTCCGGCGTGCCGCACCTCGGTGTCGAGCGCTCCGTCCGCGATCCGGTTGGCAGTGGCCGCCATCGTCGCGAGGGGCTTGACCAGCCTGCCCGCCAGCCACCACGCCATCACGGCCTCGAGGAGCACGATCACCAGGCCGCCGAGGAGAAGCGTCCGCCGTAGTGCGTCGGTCGACGCGCGGTAGCCGTCCAGGGGCAGGGCCGTGACGCGTACCTCACCGTCGGGCTGCGGCGAGACCAGGACCCGGTGGTCCGCGATCTCGGAGGTGGTGCGCTGACTGGTGGAGGCCAGAGCAGCGAGATCATCGCCGCTGAAAGGATTCTCACCGGCGGCCGCGATCTCCCCGTCGGGCGAGAGGGTGAGCTGGACGGGCGAGTCCACGACGTCCGCACCGGAGTCCGCCGGTGCCGAGACAGGCGGTGGTGGGGTCCCGCTCGGGTCGGCCGTCAGCGTGGTCAGGTCGACCCGCGCGGCGCGCGCGAGCTCCTGGTCGATCACCTCCAGCCGGGTCGCGCGGTCGCTCTTGTCGATGTAGATCGCGAAGGCCACGAAGCCGACGGTGATCGTGGCCAGGAGTGGCAGGAGGATCGTCCAGCGGAGCGAGAGACGGCTCATCGAGGCTCTTCGCGCAGGACGTAGCCGAGGCCGCGTCGGGTGTGGATCAGCGGCGGGTGGCCGTCGTCGAGCTTCCGCCGCAGGTACCCCACGTACAGCTCGACGACGTTCTCCGTGCCGTCGTAGTCGTGGCCCCAGACGGCGTCGAGGATCTGCGCCTTCGACACCACGACGCCTCGGTTGACCATGAGGTACTCCAGCAGCCTGTGCTCGGTGGCCGACAGGTCGACGAGGACTCCCGCCCGGCGCACCTCGCGGCCCGCGGGGTCGAGGGTCAGGGACCCGACCCGGAGCAGACCGTCGGTCTCCTCGGGCGCGGTGCGGCGCAGGATCGCAGTCACCCGCAGGACCAGCTCGTCCACGTTGAAGGGCTTCGTGAGGTAGTCGTCCCCGCCGGTGGCGAAGCCGCGGATGCGGTTCTCGGCCTCGTCACGGGCTGTCAGGAAGAGGATCGGTGCGCTCGACCCCGCCTCGCGCAGGCGGCGGCAGAGCTCGAAGCCGTCGATGCCGGGCAGCATGACGTCCAGCACGAGGAGGTCGATCCCGCCCGCTGTCGCGAGCTCCAGGCCTTCTCGCCCATCAGCGGCCTGGATGACCGAGTGCCCCTGGAAACGCAGCGCGGTGGACACGACGTCGTTGATCGAGAAGTCGTCCTCGACGACCAGGATGCGGCGGGGTGCCGCCGGGGTCGGAGCTGAGCGCATCGGTGCCATCCAGGTGGAGCCAGCTGTGAGGAGGCTGTGAGTGGCTCCACAGAGCCGCCACAGCCATGGTCGCCATCCTTCAATCATGGCCCACAGAGCTCACCGCGACACCGGAGCGCTCCCGCTGCTCCGCCGATCCCCACAACTGGTGCTGCCAATGGCAGCCATGCTCCTGCTGGTCTCCTGCGGCGACTCCGAGTCCGCATCGGACGAGATGGGGACAGGCGACTCCACCTCGACGGCCGGGACGACGGCCGGCCTCGACACCGCCCTGTTCCTCGACGGTGCGCTGACGGAGGAGCCCACGACCGAGGACTGCACCCTGAACGGTGGGGCCGAGACGACGTGCTACCGGATCACGGTCTCCGGCTACCCGGTCGACCACGAGGTGGGGCCGTTCTGCCCGGACACGATCACGGACAGCGCCGAGGAGGGTGGCATCTGGTTCGACGGCGAGAACGTGTATGACCTCGACGGCTCGTTCATCGAGGGCCTCGCCGACACCTACGGCGACGACGGCTGGCAGATGTACGACGAGGACGGCAACGTCCTCGTCACCGAGACCCAGGAGGAGTTCGAGGCCGCGGCCCGCCCGGACGTGGACCCCGACCTCCAGAACCACTGCGTCGAGGGGAAGGTGGAGTGGCTCGAGAACGGTGAGCCCATCACGAGTGAGGTGCTGATCCCCACGACCCCGGTGGCGGCCGAGCAGTCCGCGAGCTCGCAGGCCGTCTTGGGTGTCACGCTCGACGGGGTGCGCATCGACGCCTCCGCGCCGGTCGACGCGATCCTCGGCGCCTACACCATCGCGGCGTTCGACGACTGCGGCGGCCACTTCAACCCGGCCGAGGGGTACCACCTGCATGGGGCGGTCGGCTGCTCCGAGGTCGGCGAGGCCGTCGACGGCGACACCGCGCAGTTCGGGTACGCGCTGGACGGCTACGCGGTCAACAGTCCGTTCGAGGAGGGCCAGGCGCCCGACGACCTCGACGCGTGCAACGGCCACTCCACCGAGGCTGCCGGGTACCACTACCACGCCAACCCCGCGTCCGAGAACCTGGTGATCACCTGTCTGGTCGGTCAGACCGCCGAGTCCGAGGACGGCGGTGGACCACCCGGCGGCGGTGGACCGCCCGGCGGAGACGGCTGACCGAGGAGTGACCATGCGCGCCAGCACCCGACACCTGCTCGTCGCCCTGACGGCGACCGTGATGATCACCACGGCCTGCGGGTCGAGCTCGACCGACACCTCCGCTGACGGTGCGGCGGACGACAGCTCCGACACGGCCGCGCCCGGTGAGGGCACGCTGGACGTGGCGTCCCTGTTCGCCGACGGGGCCCTGACGTCGGAGACGGGGACGGTGGACTGCACCCTGGAGAACGGCAGCGACACCACGTGCTACCAGATGGAGGTGGCCAGCCTGGCGTCGACCGTCGACACCGACGGGCCCTACTGCCCGGCGACCACGAGCGATGTGGGTGGCATCTGGGTGTGGGACGGCGACGAGCCCGGCCTCTACGCCCTCGACGGCGAGTTCTGGGACCTCATGTCGTCCCAGGGCTTCGAGTTCGTGGACGCGGACGGGAGCATCACGGTCACCGACCCGGCGGAAGGCGCAGCGTCGTCCTCGACCACAGCCAACTCGTGCCTGGAGGCCACCGCCGACGGGTCGTTCCACCTGCAGGTCCTGATCCCGACGACCCCCGAGATGCTCGACACGCCCACCGACCTGTCCACGGTCTCGCAGGTCGGCCTGGCCCTCGACGGCGTCACCATCTTCGGCGATGCGCCCTCGGTGGCCGACCGTGGTGGGCTGCCGGCGCTCGATGCGTGCGGCGGGCACGTCGACCCTTCCGGCTACTACCACTGGCACTTCGGCGCCGAGTCCATCCAGACCAACCTCGACGAGGCCGGCGCCGACGTGGCCTGCGGGGTGGACCAGGACGTCGAAGCGCTGCTCGGCTTCGCCTACGACGGCTACGGCATCTACGGGCCCGAGGAGGGCGGGGCGGTCGCCACCGACCTCGACAAGTGCTCCGGGCACGTCTCGGAGACAACGGAGTTCGGCGAGGCGTACCACTACCACCTCAGCTACGACTCCCCGAACCTGCCGACCTGCCGGGTGGGCGCCACCGCCGCGTCCGCACTCACCAGCCCCGACAACCCCGACGCTTCCCTTCCCAACGGCGACGGACCGGGCGGTGGCGGCGGCCCGCCCGGCAGCGCCCCGCCCGGGGACGGCTGACCGGTGGGCGCACGGACCCAGCGTTGGCTCACGGCCACGCTGGTGGCACTCGGGTGCGCCGTGTCGATCCTGGTCGGCGCCCAGCCCGCCATGGCCCACGACAGCACCAGCGATGCGATCACCCTCACCGTGAGCGATCGAGAGCTCCTCGGCACCGCGCCGGTGGACTTCGCCGAGGTCGGCTACCGCGACACCACCGGTGACGGGCTCGTCGACGCCGCCGAGCTGAAGGCCCAGGACCCCGCCGTGGCGCCGGGTCTGGTGACCGCCGTCCGCGACCACGTCACACTCGAGGTCGACGGTCGTGAGGCCGTTGTCATCGGGGCAGGACGGGCCCCCGTCGCGGACGACGGCGTCGCCTCGCAGTACGTGGACGTGCTGTTCGCGACGGCCCCCCACGACGGCGACGTCTCCGAGGTGGACGCCTCCTGGTCCTTCGCCTCGCCGAGCGACCAGGTGCTCGTGTCCGGGCCGTACGGGGTCGTCGCCGGCCGACTGGGGGACGACGGCACCTCAGCCATCTCGCTCGACGCCGCCACGACCGTCCGGTCGTTCTTCGTCACCGGCCTCGACCACGTGCGCTCCGGGTTCGACCACGTGCTCTTCCTCGTGGTGCTGACGTTCGCGGTGGTGGGCTCGGCAGTGAGCCGTGCCACGACATGGCGAGTCGTCCAGCTCGTCACCGCGTTCACCATCGGCCACGCGACGAGTCTCTGCCTCGCCTACTTCGAGGTGGTCTCGGTTCCCCCGCAGTGGGTGGAGCCGGCGATCGCCCTGTCGATCGTCGCGGCAGCGTTGCTGGCGATCCGCCGGAAGGGCGACACCATCCGGCCCTGGATCGCCGCCCTGGTCGGGCTGGTGCACGGGCTCGGGTTCGCCAGCAGTCTCGGTGGCCGTGGCCTGGCCACCAGCGACGATGTCGTCGCGCTGGCCGCCTTCAGCATCGGCATCGACGTCGCCCAGACCATCGTGGTGCTGCTCGTCACCGCGACCATCTGGCTCTCCGGCCGGATGCTGGGCGAGCGCCACGGCTGGGTCCGCGTCGCCGTGTGCGGCGGCGCCGGAGTCCTCGGGCTCACATGGACGGCCGCCCTGCTGACCTCCTGACTCGAACTGCGGTCTTCCCCCCTCGTTCACAGGAAGCCGTCGGGTGCCTCACAGGTACGAGCGAGAGGCTCCAGCCATGGACCCGACGCGCCGCTCCCGCACTGTGCCGTCTGCTGCGCCACCAGCACCTTCGACGTCTCACCGCACGCTGCGGGATCGACTGGGCGCGGGGGTATCCCGTGGCAAGCAGGCCGCTGTGGCGCTGGCCCTCGTCGCCTCGACCATCTTCGCCGGTCCCGTCTCGTCGGCTGCCGCGGTCGCATCCTCTTCTCCGGTCCGCGTGGTGGTCGGGGGGCAGGAGGCCACCGAGTCGGGCGACGCCGAGCGGGCGCTGGGTGCTCGCCTCGCTGCGGAGTACGCCGGTGCCGTGCCGGCAGCTGATGTCGAGTCGCTCGTGCGAGGAGTGAGCCGCCAGCTACGCCGGGATGCATCGCCGGCCGACCTGCTGCTGCACACGACGGAGGCCGTGAGTCGGCGTGCGCTGACGGACTTCCTGGCTCGGGGCGTCCTGCTACCTGTCGGGTGAGGCTCGAGGGGGTCGAAACCGTGGTCGCCTGTCGCAAGCAGGGTCTGCACTCGCGTACCGGGACGAGGCCTTGACCCGGAGCGCGCTCCAGGTTGTTCACTGGCCGCATGACGACGCACACCGACGATCTGACCCCCGCCGCGATGGCGGAACGCACCGGGGTCCCGATCGACACCCTGCGCTACTACGAGCGCGAGGGGTTGATCGAGCCCGTGGCCCGGGCCGAGAGCGGCCACCGGCGCTACAGCGCCGAGGACGTGTCGTGGGTGGAGGTGCTGCGATGCCTGCGCGAGACCGGGATGACCATCGAGCAGCTGCGGCACTACTGCGACCTCGGTCAGCAGGGTGAGGGCACCGAACCCGAACGGCAGGCCCTGCTCGAGGCGCACCGCGCCGAGGTCGAGGCACAGATCGAGACCCGTCGAGAGGCACTGCGCCTGATCGACCACAAGCTCGGCTTCTACCGGAAGGACGCAACATGAGCTTCGGTGCAACAGCACTCGACCCCTACGTGCAGCTCGGGACCAGCGGGCTCGTGGTCTACCGCGTCGGGCTCGGCACCATGCAGTTCGGCTGGTCGGTGGACGAGGCCGGCTCGTTCGACGTCCTCGACGCGTACGCCGAGGCGGGGGGCAACTTCATCGACACCGCCGACTGCTACAGCTCGTGGTCGTCGTCGATGGGCGGTCCGGTCAACGCCGGCGGGGTGTCGGAGGAGATCATCGGCCGCTGGCTCGCCGCCCGTGGGAACCGCGACGAGATGGTGATCGCCACGAAGGTGCGCGCCGCGATGGGGGTGGAGTTCTCCGACACCCGCGCGACGCGGGCCCAGCGGGAGGGCCTGTCGCGTCGCTGGATCATGAAGGCCTGTGACGACAGCCTGCGGCGCCTCGGGGTCGATCACATCGATCTCTACCAGGCGCACTTCTTCGACACGCTGGTGCCGATCGAGGAGACGCTCGGCGCGTTCACGGACCTGGTCCGGGCGGGCAAGGTGCGCTACATCGGGTGCTCGAACTTCAGCGCCTGGCGACTGGTCGAGGCGCTGTGGGCCTCGGACCGGCACGGGCTGGAGAAGTTCGTCTCGGTCCAGCCGGAGTACAGCCTGCTGGACCCGACTCGGTCCGACGTGGAGATGGAGCTGGCGCCGGCGTGCGCGCGGTTCGGGATCGGGATGGTGCCGTACAGCCCGCTGGGCGGTGGGCTGCTGACGGGCAAGTACCGCCGCGGCGCCGCGCTCCCCGACAGCGTGCGCGCCGAGGAGAACGCCGAGGTCCGGATCAGCGACACGAACTGGGACATCATCGAGACGCTGGTCGCCGTCGCCGACGAGCACGGCCAGACTCCCGCCCAGGCCGCGATCGGCTGGCTGCGCTCCAAGCCCTGGGTGTCGAGCCCGATCGTGGGCGCCAACACCCCCGACCAGCTCCGCGACACCATCGCCGGCCTGGACGCCGAGCTGCCACCCGACGCCCTCTCCCGCCTCGACGCCGCCAGCTCGTTCCGTAGTCACCGAGCCGCCATCGAGCAGTGAGCGCCCCAACCGGATCCACGATCGGCGCGACGGTCCGATCCGGGCGGGACTGACGAGGCCGCCGTGGGCCTGCTCCTATGATCCGAGCGTGTCGACTCCGGTCCTTGCGACCAAGCTGTTCGCGCCGGCGCGGCGGCCGCAGCTCGTCGCGCGGGCCAGACTTGCCGAACGGCTCGACGCCACCCTCGAGGCCGGCCAGCGGCTGACCCTCGTGGCCGCACCGGCCGGGTTCGGGAAGACCACCGTCCTCAGCGACTGGCTGATCCACCTCGACCAGCACCCGGCCCACCCACAGCTGGCGTGGCTCTCGCTCGACGAGGGCGACAACGACCTGACGCGCTTCCTCGCCCACCTTGTGGCTGCCCTGGGCGGCGTCGGCCTCGAACTGGACTCGAGCATCCTGGAGTCCCTGCACGCCGCCTCGGTCCCTGCAGTCCTGACCGCGCTCGTCAACGACGTCACCCGCGCCGCTGAAACCGGGTCCGGGCAGCAGTGGGTGCTCGTGCTCGACGACTACCACGCCATCGAAGCACCCGACGTGCACGGGGCGGTGACCTTCCTCCTCGACCACCTTCCCGACCACGTGCACCTGGTGATGGCGAGCCGCTCCGATCCACCGCTGCCCCTGGCCCGGCTGCGCAGTCGCGGGCAGCTCACCGAGGTGCGCGCAGCCGACCTCCGGTTCACCCCCGCCGAGGCGAGCGAGTTCCTCAACCAGGCGATGGGGCTGGACCTCACGCCGGCGGACGTGGGAGCGCTCGATCATCGGACCGAGGGGTGGATCGCCGGCCTCCAGCTGGCTGCGCTCTCCCTGCGCGGCATCCCGGAGCGTCGGCGGGTGACGGCCTTCATCGAGGCCTTCACCGGCAGCAACCGGTTCGTGATCGACTACCTCGCCGACGAGGTGCTCGCCCGGCAACCGGCGCAGGTGCGCGACTTCCTGCTGCAGACCGCCATCCTCGACGGGCTCACCGGACCCCTGTGCGACGCGGTCACCGGCCGCGCCGACGGCACCACCACGCTGGCGGACCTCGAGCGCAGCGACCTCTTCCTCGTCCCCCTCGACAGCCAGCGGTCCTGGTACCGCTACCACCACCTGTTCGCGGACGTCCTGCACGCTCGCCTGCTCGCCGAACGACCCGACCTCGTGCGGGTCCTGCACCAACGGGCCAGTGCCTGGTTCGCTTCGCGCGGTCTGGTCGAGGACGCGGTCCGGCACGCGCTCGCGGCCGAGGAGTTCGACCGTGCCGCCAGCCTGATCGAGGGTGCGCTGCCCGAGATGCGCCGCGCCCGGCAGGACGGCCTGCTGCTGGCATGGGCGCGGTCCCTGCCCGAGTCCGTCATCCGTCGCAGCCCGGTCCTCAGCATCCTCTCCGGCTGGTCGCAGATGGTGTCCGGCGACCTCGACGCACTCGAGGCTCGGCTCGACGACGCCGACGCCGCTCTCGCAACCGGCGCCGACGACCAGGAGCTCGCAGCCTCGTGGGCGGACACCGACGAGCTGCGCACCGCGCCGGCCACGATCTCGGTCTACCGGGCGTCGCTGGCCCAAGCCCGCGGCGACGTCGCAGGCACCGTGCACCATGCCCGGCGCGCGCTGGATCTTGCTGGACCCGAGGACCATTTCGTCCGCGGTGCCGGAGGGGGCTTCCTCGGTCTGGCCTGTTGGGCGGCCGGGGACGTCCGGGAGGCGCTGTCCACGTTCGGGGCGGCGGTCCACAGCCTCCACGCCGCGGGGAACCTGGTGGACGAGCTGGACGCCACGATCGTGCTCGCCGACCTGCACGTCGCCTCGGGCAGGCCCAGCCGCGCCCGCCGGTTGTACGAGCAGGCCCTCCGGTCGGCCACCGGCGGCGATGAGCCCTACCCGCGGGCCACCGCCGACCTGCACGTCGGGCTGGCCGAGCTCGACCGGGAGCTCGACGACCTCCAAGGCGCCGAGGCCCATCTCGAAGCGGCACGAGTGCTCGGTGAGCACGCCTCGATCACCGAGAACCGGCACCGGTGGTTCGTGGCCATGGCGCAGGTGCGCGCCGCCGGCGGCGACTACGACGCGGCGACCGGCCTCCTCGACCAGGCTCAGACCCTGTACCGGCACGGCTTCTACCCGGATGTCCGCCCCATCGCCGCGATGAAGGCCCGCGTCCAGATCAGCGCGGGAGACCTGGAGACGGCGGGCGGCTGGGCCCTCGACCGAGACCTCGGCGTCGACGACGACCCGGACTTCCTGCGCGAGTACGAGCACCTGACCCTGGTGCGGTTGCTCCTCGCCCAGCAGCGCGTCGACCAGCACAGCGCCCCCACCGGCAGTGCTTCCCCGGCGGCTGCGGCGCTCGGCCTGCTCGACCGACTTCACGCTGCGGCCGCCGCAGCCGGGCGGGACGGCAGCCTGATCGAGATCCGGGTGCTCCAGGCCCTTGCCCACCAGGCAGACGGCGACGGAACCCAGGCACTGGCAACGCTGAGCCGCGCCCTGGGTGAGGCTCCGGAGCCGGCCAGCTACGTCCGGCTGTACCTGGACGAGGGACCCACGCTGCTGGCCCTGCTCCGACAGGTCGGCAGTGGCACCGTCCGCGTCGGCGATCGTGCGGCCACCGCGGCGCAGCAGTCCCTTGCAGAGCCGTTGAGCCGCCGCGAGCTCGACGTGCTTCGACTGCTCGACAGCGAGCTGACCGGACCGGAGATCGCACGCGCGCTGTACGTCACCGTGAACACGCTGCGGACCCACACCAAGCGCATCTTCACCAAGCTCGACGCCAGGACGCGCGCGGCCGCCGTGCAACGTGCTCGCGAACGCGGGCTCCTCTAGTCGGCGCGACCGGGTGTCACCACGTCGGTCACATCATGTGGTGACGCCAGGTCACCCTCCCGGCTCCTAGGTTCCGTACATCCCCCGCGGCGCTCGCCACGGACCGTCCAGAACAGGAACCTGACATGGCCATCAGCCCCACCACCCTCACCCGGGCGGCAGGCGCCGCCGCCGTTGCCGCCGGGCTGGTCTTCATCGGCGTCCAGTTCGACCACCCCCACCTCGACGCCACCTCCATCACCACGACCGAGATGACCGTCCGCAACTCGCTGAAGGTGCTCATGGCCGCGCTGGCACTGGCGGGCATCACCGGCATGTACCTGCACCAGGTGAAGCAGATCGGCAGGCTGGGCCTGGTCGGGTACGTGCTGTTCTGCGCCAACTACCTCGTCATCCTGTGCACGAGCTTCGTCGCCGCGTACGTCCTGCCCTCCATCGCCGAGAGCAGCCCCGACTACGTCAACGACGTCCTCACCGTGGCCTCCGGCGGCCACGCGACCGGCGACATCGGACTGCTGCAGGTCGTGTTCCAGGTCGAGAGCGTCCTCTTCCTGACCGGCGGCCTCGTCTTCGGTATCGCGCTGTACCGGGCACGAGTCCTCGCCCGCTGGGCAGCTGCGCTCCTCGCTGCCGGCGGCGTCGTCACCGCCGCGCTCTCCGTGATGCCGGACGCGTTCTACCGGCTGCTGGCGCTCCCGAACGGCATCGCGTTGATCGGCCTCGGCTACTCCCTCTGGCTCGCCGCGCGCACCGATAACTCGACCCCGCCGGCCGCTGCCGACACGCGCGTTCTCATCGAGACTGACGCGACATGACCTGGCGCACTGGCCAGTTGGTGCCGGTCGGGCTGGTCGCCCTGGCCGCGATCCCCGTCCTGGCCGGCACCGCACGGCTGGTCGAGATGACCGGCGGCCCGGAGCTCATCCCGACGGACCCGCGCTTCGCGGTCTCACCGGCACCGGTCGTCGTCCACGTCGTGGCCGCCATCGGGTACGCCGTCCTCGGTGCGTTCCAGTTCTCGGCCGGCATCCGCAGGCGTCACCCCGGGTGGCACCGTCGAGCGGGACGGGTCCTGGTCGTACTCGGTCTCGTGGTCGCGTTCTCCGCGCTCTGGCTGACCGTGTTCTTCCCTCGCAAGGAGGGGACGGGTGACCTCCTCTGGGGGTTCCGGCTCCTCTTCGGCTCGGGGCTCGCCACCTGCCTGATCCTCGGGGTCGCCGCCGTACGGCGCGGGGATATCGCCCGTCACCGCGCCTGGATGACCCGTGCGTACGCCGTCGCACTCGGCGCCGGCACCCAGGCGTTCACCGTCGGGTTCGGCGAGGCCGCCTTCGGTACCGGCGTCGTCCGCCACGACCTCATGATGGGAGCCGGCTGGGTCATCAACCTCGCGGTCGCTGAGTGGCTCATCCGCCGCCCGTCCGTGCAAGGAGTCCGCGTCGTCCGCACCCGGGCGCGCTCGGCCCTGGCCGGTTCGCGGTGAACACCCACCCGACCGCACATCCGTTCGGCAACTACGAGTTCCGTCTCGCCGGACACCTCGACGCACACTGGTCCACCTGGTTCGGCGGCCTGACCCTCACCCACGAGGACGACGGCGCTACCACCCTGCGTGGTCCTGTGGCCGACCAGGCCGAGCTGCACGGCCTCCTCGCCAAGGTGCGTGACCTCGGCGCCACCCTGCTGTCGGTCCGGTCCCTCGACGCCGAGTAGCGGTCACCCCCTCCCGAGGGACCCACGACGTTTCGCGCTACGCACCTCGGCGCGCCGCCCTCACCCGACGTCCCGGCCGTGTGGGTGTCGCGGGCGCCTCGTGTCCACGTTGCCGGTCATGGTTCCGAGGATGTCGGGTAGTGCTGCCACGGTCTCGCGGGACAGGCCGGTCACGGTTTCGTCCGCCAGCGCGCACCACAGCTGCTTCACATGGTCGACGAGCACCTTCCCGCTGTCGGTGAGTTCGACGATGGTTGCGCGCTTGTCGGAGGGGGCGGGCCTGCGGCGGATGTGGCCGGAAGCCTCGAGCTTGCGGGTCATGAGCGTGACACTGGGGGGCTCACAGCCGAGCGCCTCGCTGAGTTGCGCCTGGATCCTCGGGCCAGTTCGCGCCAGTTCCAGCAAGAGCGCCTCTTGGCCGGGGTGCAAGCCGAGTGGGGCCAGTAACGATGCGGCCCTAGCGCGGTGGCGAAGGCTCAGCAGGCGGATCGCCTGGTTGATGGCGTCGGCGCGATCGAAGTCCACAGGTCCTCCTTGACAGAGTTAGTTACGTGCATAATGTTATGCGCGTAACTAACTCTACCGGATCGAGGGACGAACATGATCGCGAAGGTCGCCATCATCTACTACAGCGCGACGGGCACGGTGCACGCACTCGCGCAGGCCGTCGCCGAGGGCGCCGCCTCGGCCGGGGCCGAGGTGCGGCTGCGGCGGGTCGCCGAGCTGGCACCAGACAGCGCGATCGACCAGAACCCGCTGTGGAGGCAGCACATCGACGACGTCGCATCGATCGCCCAGGCCTCGCTCGAGGACCTCGCCTGGGCCAACGCGGTCGCGTTCGGGACACCGACCCGGTTCGGCACGCCAGCCGCGCAGCTCAAGCAGTTCATCGACCAGACCGGGGGTCTCTGGCGAGAAGGAAAACTGGCTGACAAGCCGGTCACGGCCTTCACCTCGGCGTTCAACCGGCACGGCGGCAACGAGGCCACGATCTTGTCGCTGTCCAACGTCTTCTACCACTGGGGGGCGCTGATCGTCCCGCCCGGATACACCGACCCTGTCGTATCGGCCGCAGGCGGCAACCCCTACGGCACGTCCTCGGTCACCAACGCCGATGCAGCGGCACTCGACGCGGCCCGCTACCAAGGACGACGGCTGTCCGAGATCACGCATCGGTTGTTGGCAGGCAGCACACCGGCCGACGACGCAGACGCCAACGCGGGCAAGACCAACGCAACCTCACAGAGCGGGTGAGAGAGGAGAGACGGAGAGGAGGGAAGGTCATGACAAGCACCAGCACCGCAACGCAGCCGCCTGGGACACGTGGCAGCCCCGACTGGATGGTCCTCTCCCTGGCGTGTGCTTGCCAGTTCATGGTGATCCTGGACGCGGCCATCATCAACGTCGCACTCCCCTCGGTCGACCGGGACCTCGGCTTCTCTGCCACGGGACTCGCCTTGGTCGTGAACGGCTACCTGCTGACCTTCGCCGGCCTCATGCTGCTGGGTGGCCGCGCCGCTGACCTGTTCGGCCATCGCCGGATCCTCACCGCCGGGTTGCTCCTGTTCTCCACGTCGAGCCTGGTCGACGGCCTGGCAACCGCTCCTGAGGTGCTGGTGGCGGCGCGCGGTCGCGCAGGGAATGGGAGCCGCCATGATGGCCCCGGCGACGCTGGCCGTGATCAATACCCATTTCACCGGCGAGCACGAGCGTGCCCGGGCGTTCGGTGCTTGGTCTGCAGCGGGCGGCGTGGGCGGGATGGCTGGCGCCATCGCGGGCGGGGTCCTGACCACCGGGCTGTCGTGGCGGTGGGTGTTCCTGATCAACGTGCCGATCGGCGCGATCCTCATCGCCGTGGCGATGATGTCGTTGAGCGGCGCACGCCCCGACCGACGAGAGTCGCTCGACCTGACCGGTGCGGCCACGGCACCGCCGGGCTGGCCGCGCTGGTCTACGGGGTCATGCAAAGCGCCGATCATGGCTGGACGTCCCTAGCAGGTCGCCGGACCGGCCTTCGGCGGGTCTCCTCCTGCTCGGCGTCTTCACCGTGGTGGAGGCGCGCTTTCGCCACCCAGCCGATGATGCCCCTTCCGCTGTTCAGAGTTCGGACCGTTGCGGTCGGCAACCTCATGCTGTTGATCCTCGGCGCGAACGCCATCGCGATGTGGTACTTCACGTCGCTCCTCCTGCAGAACGCACTCGGCTACAGCGCCCTTGGTGCCGGGCTCGGGCAGACACCGGCGGCACTGATGTTCCTGATCGTCGCGCGGTCGGCCGCCGCGCTATTGCCACGAACCGGTGTGCGGCCGCTGCTACTGGCCGGCAGCAGCAGTCTCCTGGCCGGTTTCGGTTGGCTCGCACAGGCCGACGCCGACAGCAGCTACCTGACCAGCGTGGTCGGACCGACGCTGCTCATCGCGGTCGGCATCGGGTTGATCTTCCCGACCCTCATGGCCGCAACGACCGCCGACGTTCCCGCGGATGTTGCTGGAACCATTGGCGGCGTGGCCAACACAGCCACTCAGGTTGGCGGCTCAACGGGCCTGGCGGTGCTGGCGACGATCGCCGCCGCAACCACCACGACGCAGGGCGGTGGGGATTCCCCTGCCACCCTCGCCGCGGGCTATGACCGAGTCTTCCTCGTGGCGGCGGGGCTCGGCCTGTGCATCGCCGCGCTCAGCCTGCTGCTACCGCGGCACCGGTGCGGCACCATCTTCGCTCGGACTACCAGCTCCGCGTCCACGGCGACCTCGACGCCCACTGGTCCACCTGGTTCGGCGGCCTGACCCTCACCCACGACGACGACGGCGCTACCACCCTGCGTGGTCCTGTGGCCGACCAGGCCGAGCTGCACGGCCTCCTCGCCAAGGTGCGTGACCTCGGCGCCACCCTGCTGTCGGTCCGGAACCTCGACGCCGAGTAGCAGTGCGTAGCCTGCCAAAACTCAATTGCGCGCCAAACTCAATAGTGACATGCAATCGTGTACTGGGGAGTATAGAAGCTCTTCTCAGCGGACAGGATCTGGACGCTGTAGTAGATGAAGAACTTCGACGATGTCTTGTTCTTGCAGTAGCCGAAGTCCCCAGTCACGTAGGGCGCGGTGGCGATACCGTACTTGTAGATGCTGTCGACGTAGGTTCCGCCCTGCCCATCGGGGTTCTGGTACAGCGTCCCCAGGAATTCATATTCTTTGCCGGTGCTACACCGGTACTTGAGCGTGGCGTAGATGTACCTGGTGCCGTTCGAGTTGAATGCCAGATCGGGCCGACCATTGTCAATATTGGTGCAGCCGCTGAAGGTGGGCGGGGTTCCCGCCTGCGCAGGGGCAACTGGCCCAAGGGCGAGGAGAACAACGACCGAGACGATCGCGGTGAGCAGCCTCCGGGGCCGCAGATGAGGAGACCCGGAACGAGGCATTGCTTCCTCCGAAACCCTAGGAGTGATGCCCGAGAGGAGCGCAGCGTACGCCCGCCTCGTTCGACCGTCAACGGTCTGAAAGTCAGCCCGCATGGCGCACTCCCAGATGCTGATCGCCTGTCCGCCCTGCGACCTCCGCGCACCGCCGGCTTGACCGCTGACCGATCGCAGCTGACGCGGGTCGTACTCGAGGGTCGTGGCCACGTCGCTGACCGAGCGACCAGTGCGAGAAGATCGTGACCATGGGTGTTCACAGAGTGGTTCCTGACCTTTCCAGCCGATCGCTCGAGGCCGCCACGGAGTTCTACGGCGATGTGCTCGGACTGACTGTCGTGATGGACCACGGCTGGATCGTCACTCTGGCCGATCCGGAAGGGTCGGGTGCGCAGATCAGCCTCATGACGCATGACGAGACCGCGCCGGTGAGTCCCGATGCCTCGATCCACGTTGACGACGTGGACGCCTGTCACGCCGCAGCCGTCAACAGGGGCGCGGAGATCATTCACCCGCTGACGGACGAGCCGTGGGGAGTCCGCCGCTTCTTCGTACGCGATCCGGATGGGCACGTGATCAACGTCTTGAGCCATCCACGCTAGTTGGCACCCTGTCGACGAGGGGGTCGGCTTCGAGAGCTTGCCCGCCCCCGGTTCCCATCGGTTGGCCGGCAGCAGCGCCCCGCTTGCCGGGTCCGAGTGCCTGGCGGAGGTCACGGTCGCTGGGCATGATGGTGCTCTCCGGCCACCATGGAGGCCACGATGGAACCCTCACCTGCTGAGGAAGCCGGCACGAGCCAGCGCCCCCAGACCGAGACCGACGCCGACAAGGACGAGCGGCCACCTCACCAGACGCCTGACCGGGAGTTGAAGGACGACGGTTCGGTCCCTGACAAGCACATAGCTCGCTGGAAGAATGAAGGGGGCTCTTGGCGCCCGGCGGACTAGTCCGTACCCGCATGGAAGAGTCACCGTAGCCGGGCCTCGAGAACTGAACCGCGGAACTGCCCCGCAAGAGGAACCGTTGAACACTGGCACGTCATGGGACCGTCACCCCACCACGCAGAACTCGTCGCCTCCGGGGTCAGCCATGCCTACGCCGTCCGCGCAGCCGCCGTCGACGCGAGTAGCCCCGAGTGCCAACAGGCGCTCGACTTCGGCGTCGATCGTCGATGGGGCGGAGGGCGTGAGGTCGAGATGGAGCCGATTCCTGCCGAGTTTGGGAGCCACCGGCTCGCCACCCCAGGTGATCTTGGGGCCCCCGGTGGGTGCCTGGACCGCGGTCTCACCGTCCTGGTCCCAGACAAGACTCCAGGCCAGCGCATCGCGCCAGAAGTAGCCGACCTCTGCGAGACCTTCACCGGCCAACGAGCTGAAGAAGGGGCAGCCAGCGAGGAAGCGACCTCCAGGCTCAAGGACGCACAGCTCGTTACCGTCGGGATCGGCGAGGACGACGGGTTCGGCGTCGGGTCCCTGGCCGACATCCAAGTGCCGTGCGCCCAACTCGAGCGCTCGGTGGACCGCGGACGCCTGCTCGTGGATGGAGGTCGGTTTCAGGTCGGGGTGCATCTGGTTGCGACCCCACTTCCCACCGGCACCGGGAACGAATCGCAGACTGAACCCGACCTCGGTCGTCGCCGACAGCGACGGTGCGCGCCGATCGATCGTGACCTCCTGGCCGAGCAGCCCACCCCAGAACCCGGCGAGACGCTCCGGGCCGGGTGAGCTGAAGATCAGGGAAGTCAACTCACACACCATGATCGCCATTGTCCGGCGCGCTCGCCGAGGTGGCCGGGTTTGGCGCGCTGCGGTGGTGTTGCGGGACCGCAAGGCTGGGCGATGCCGGCGCTCGGACTGCCGCGGTCAGCCCCCCGAGACCAGGAGGACGACCTTGCCGCGCGTGTGCCGCTCAGCGAGCTGCGTGTACGCCTCGCGCACCTGTGTCAGAGGGAAGCTTGCTGCGATCGGGACGGTCAGGTCACCGGCCTGGATCAGTTCGACGAGCTCGGTGAGTACGCCGGCGGACGTGACCTGGTAGCCGAACACGGTCTTGGCCCTGAATCGCTCGGCGGCTTCGAAGTCGATGATCGTGATGACCCGGTCGGCATCAATGCCCATCGTGATGGCGAGTTCGACGTACCCGTCGCCGAAGGCGTCGTAGGCGGCATCGATGCCATCGGGCGCGGCATCGCGAAGCCGTTGCCCCAGACCTTCTCCATGGTGCACGGGTTCGGCGCCTACCGTCCGCAGCCACTCGTCGTTCGATGGCCCGGCGACGGCGAGCACCCGCACGCCGTTCCGGACGAGGAGCTGGGTCAGGAACGAGCCGACGCCACCGGCTGCTGCGAACACGACGGCGGTTTCGCCGGACCCGGTGGGCACGGTGTCGACCATGCCGCGGGCGGTGCCGCCTGCGACGTACAGCGAACATGCTTGATCCCACGGCACGGACGATGGCCGCGCGATGAGCTGGTCGGCGGGCACAGCGACGAACTCGGACTGCGCGGCCCGCTCATCCGTCCAGCCGAGCACCTCGTCTCCGACGTTCCACTCGCCGACCTCGACGCCGACCTCGACGACGCGCCCGGCAAGGTCGCTGCCCTGACCGGACGGAAAGCTGGCCGGTGCCACGTCGTGCTTCTCGCCCTCACGGATCGCGATCTCGCCCGGGTTGATCGACGTCGCGACCACCTCGACGATGACTTGACCGGGGTCGGGTGCCGGCTTCTCGACCTCGACAACCTCCAGCACTTCCACCGGTCCGTAGTGATCGAATCGCACGGCTTGAGGCATGTTCTGCACGGTACCGCGGGCTCCTGCGGCGCTTCGCCCCACGCAGTTCTTCGCTATCTCTGAGGCCCCGACGGGACGACGAGGCAACAGTCCCGGGACCCGGCGGTCGCTCGGCGGCCATGCGAGTCGGCTGGAGGTCAGCGTGGCTGGGTCATGGCGGCGTACTCGGTGGCGACCTGGGCACCGAGATGCCTGCCGCCGCCGGTCCACACGTCCGACAGGGAGCTCCTACGCGCAGCGGCGGCGCACCGTAGTTGCCGCGCGAGTCGGCTGCACATGCGAGGTGAGCCCTGACTGGAACGAGCAGGCGGCTAAGTCAGCGCGCGAGTACCTGGACTACACGTCCTTCTCCCGGAAGGGGTTGATCGACCAGCTGGTGTTCGAAGGCTTCACGCCTGAGCAGGCCGAGTACGGCGTGGACCAAACGGGGCTCTGACAGTCGAGGCGGACAAGCCATGAGCCAAGGGTCGACATCACGTGTCCACCGTCGCGGCTCGACAATCCCTGAGAAGGGCGCGCATCTCGTGACCGCCCGAAGGAAAGGCCGTATCGGTGCATACGGCTAGTTCTGGGATCGAGGGTTGGTCGGGTGGAGCCCTGGCTCTGGTGGTCCGTGGCAGCTGCTCGGGGCGGTCGGGTCGGACCGAGGCACCCTTCGCGTGTGCGAGCTTCTTGCGGCCCGCGGCATCTACATGATGCCGCCTGGGCCACGCGCGGTGACGGAAGATGCGAAAGGCCCGGTCCAGATGAACTGGACCGGGCCTTCCATCTTGTAGCGGGGGCAGGATTTGAACCTGCGACCTCTGGGTTATGAGCCCAGCGAGCTACCGAGCTGCTCCACCCCGCGTCGCACCGACTACGTTACGGGCCGGTGCCTCCCAGGGCAAATCCGTCCCTGGGCCAACCCCTACGGCGCAGGTGCAGGCGTCGCACCGCCCCCAGCGATCTCGGCCTCAGCCGCAGCCGCGTCCTCGACCGCCTTCTTGAGCGCATCCTGCGCGTCGCCGTAGGCCCCGAAGTCCTGGGCCGCGAGCGCGGTCTGCCCGTCCACGATCGCCTGGCGCGCCGTCTCCAGCGCCGCCCGTAGGCGCTGCTGCGCGTCGAGGTTCGTGCCGGGCTCGCCACCGGTGGTGCCGCCTCCACCACCCCCGGCGGCATCCGCGTCACCGGCGGTCGCGCCGGAGTCACCACCGAACACCTGGTCGAGCGCCTCGTCGAGCGTCGGGGCGTACCCGATCTCCTCACCGAAGGCGACGAGCACGCGCTGCAGCAGCGGGTACGACGTCTCACCCTGCGACTGGAAGTACACCGGCTGCACGTAGAGCAGGCCGCCGCCGATCGGCAGGGTCAGCAGGTTGCCGTTGGTCACCCGCGACGAGTTGCCCTGTCGGCGGATGTTCAGCTCGTTCTGGGCCTCGTCCGAGTTGAACTCGTTCTGCACCTGACCAGGACCGGACACGGCGTTGTTGCGCGGCAGCTGGAGCAGCCGCATCGTGCCGTAGCCCTCGGCCTTCTCGCCCGTCTGACCGCCCGCGTCGGCGTCCACCGCCACGAACCCGGTCAGCACGTTCGAGACGTTCTCGGTCGTCGACCTCGGGATGTACGTCGAGGTCAGCGAGAACGACGCGGTGTCCTGGCCCGGCATCTGGAGGGTCAGGTAGTACGGCGGCTGGTTGGCCGTCTCGGCGCCCGTCTTGGTCGGGTCGTCCGGCGTCTGCCAGTAGTCCTGGCCGATGAAGAACGCGCCCGGGTCGGTCACGTGGTACCGACCGAGGACCTCGCGCTGCACCTTGAACAGGTCCTCGGGGTAGCGCAGGTGCGACATCAGGTCGCCGCTGACCTCCGAGATCGGCTTCACGACGCCGGGGAAGGCCGACATCCACGCCTTGAGCAGCGGGTCCTGGTCGTCCCACGGTACAGGTTCACGCTGCCGTCGTAGGCGTTGACCGTGGCCTTGACCGAGTTGCGGATGTAGTTGACGTCGCCGCGCGCCGCCAGCGCCGCCTCGCTCGCGGACGTCAGCGAGTCGGTCGTGGTCTCCCCCAGCGGCTGCAGCTCGGAGTACGGGTACGCGTCCGTGGTCGTGTAGCCGTCCACGATCCACAGCACCTGGCCGTCGACGACGGCCGGGTACGGGTCGCCGTCGAACTGGAGGAACGGGGCCACCTTCGCCAGCCGTTCGCGCGGGGTGCGGTCGTAGAGGATCTGCGACTGGCTGTTCACGCTGTCGGACAGCAGGATGTTCTGGTCGCGGAACTTCAGCGCGTACAGCAGCCGCGTCAGGGGGTCCCCCATCTTCGGGCCGCCGTCGCCGGCGAACGTCGTGTTCGCCTGGCCGTTGCCGCCGTCCTCGTCCGTCGGGAAGTCGAGCTCCCGCTTGGGGCCGCCCTCCTCACCACCGACGATCGAGAACGTGGGCGAGCGCTCACCGAAGTAGATTCGCGGCTCGTAGTCGCCCAGCTCGCCCTTCGACGGGATGCCCTGCTGGAAGAACGCGGGCTGGCCGTCCTCGCTGCGCTGGTTGCCGTAGGCCGCGACCACGCCGAAGCCGTGCGTGTAGACGGTGTGGTCGTTGACCCACGTGCGCTGGCTGCCCGACAGGCCACCCAGGTCGACCTCGCGGACGGCGATCACGCTGTCGCGGCTCTCCCCCTCGATCTGGTACCGGTCGACGTCGAGCGGGTCGGAGAAGTTGTAGTACTGCTTGTTGCGCTGCAGCTGCCGGAACGCGGGGCTCACCAGCGCGGGGTCGAGCAGGCGGATGCTCGCCGCCGTCTGTGCCTCGTCCGCGAGCGCGCCGGCCGTGCCCGTCACCTCGGGAACGTACGACTGCACCTGCACGTCCTCGAGCCCGTACGCCGCCCGCGTCGCCGAGATGTTGCGCTGCAGGTACGGCGCCTCACGGGTCAGCTGGCTCGGTTTCACCTGGAACTGCTGGACGAGCGCCGGGTAGACGCCGCCGACCGCGACCGCGGAAACCACCATCAGCACGAGGCCGGTGACCGCGAGCCGCCAGCTGCCGCGGAACACGGTGTACGCGTAGAGCGCCGCAACGACGACCGCGATCATCGCGAGGATCGTCTTGGCCGGCAGCACCGCGTTGATGCCCGTGTACGTGGCGCCGTCGATCAGAGGCCCGTCAGCGGTGAGAAGCGAGTACCGGTCCAGCCAGTACGAGCCCGCCTGCACGAGCACCAGGGCCGCGAGCAGCCCGGCGAGGTGGCGACGAGCCGTCGGCGTCGTCCGCGGGCCCTTGCCCTGCAGCCGCAGCCCGCCGTACAGGTAGTGCGTCCCCGCGCCCGCGAGCAGCGACAGCACGAGCACCGCCGTGGCGAAGCCGAGCAGGAAGCGCAGGAACGGCAGCGTGAAGACGAAGAAGCTGATGTCGAGGCCGAACTGCGGGTCGCTGACGCCGAACTCGCCGCCGTTGATGAACAGCAGCACGGTCTCCCACTGCTGCGACGCCGCCGACCCGGCGAAGAGGCCGAGGCCGAGCGGCACCACCACGAGCACCAGGCGGCGCAGCGGCTCGAGGCTCTCGCGGTACCGGTCGAGGCTCTGCTGCTCCGCGTCGACCGGCGCGTAGACGGGCCGGGAGCGGTAGGCCACCAGCAGGCTGGCTGCGACCGCGGCGGCCATCAGCCCGCCACCGACCACGAACAGCACGGTCTGCCAGAGCAGCCGCGTGGTCCAGACCTCCAGCACGTCGAGCTGGCGGAACCAGAGCACCTCGGTCCACAGCTCGGCGACGAGGCCGAGCACCAGCGCGAGGGCGCCGAGGATGACCAGCGTGGTGAGCAGCGGCGAGCGACGACGGCCCACCGGCCTCGGCGGACGGGACTGCGCTGCGGGAGCGAAACTCACGTGAGGGACACCTTCTGGTCGGGACGCTGTGAAAGACAGCCTTTCACGGCGTGCTTGGATCGTGGCGTGCAGGTGGAACCAGGACGCGACGAACCCGGACGAACCGACGCACCCGCAGGACGGGCCGACGGCCCGCTCGACCGCGCCGTGCGCGAGCTGGAGCGCCACGTGGCGCGCGGGGGCTGGGACGGCCCGCTACGCGTGTTCGCGCTGATCCGGACCGCCGAGGCGATGGAGCGCGACAGCTCCCTGCGGGAGCAGCTGCCGCCAGACCTGGTGGCCAGCGCCGACGCCGACCCCGAGCACATCACCTCGGTCGAGCAGGAGGGCCTGCCGGACGGGGACACCGTCGAGGAGATCCTCGGACGGATCACCTGGCCCGAGGCGGTGGACGGCGCCGCCGTCGTCGTTGAGCGCTTCGTGGTGCCGCCCGAGGCGGAGCGCGACCTGCCGGAGAGCCCCGACGAGGCCCTCGACGTGCTGATGGCCCACCCGGAGCGGCAGGACGTGCGGCTCGCCGTCGGCCTGCTGCGCGACGGCACCTCGTCGTGCGCCGTCCGCACCCGGGGCAACGACCACGACTTCGCGGTCGGCACCGGGCCCGACCTGGCCCCGGGCCTCGTGCACGCTCTGGCAGACACGCTGGCCTAGCCCCGGCAGCTCGGCATCGCGTCGAGAGCGGCCTGGTCGCCCGTGCCGATCGCCTCGACGGCGTCGCGCGCCTCGGCCAGCGTCGAGACCTCGATCACCTGCAGGCCGTCAGGCACGTGGCCGGTGACCTCGTTGCAGTTGTCGCTCGGGGCGAGGAACCAGTCCGCCCCCGCGTCCGAGGCCCCGACGAGCTTCTGCTGGATGCCGCCGATCGGCCCGACGCTCCCGTCCGAGTCGATCGTGCCGGTCCCGGCGACGTTCTCCCCGCCGGTCATCTCGCCCGGAGTGAGCTTGTCGACGATGCCGAGCGCGAACATCATCCCGGCGCTGGGCCCACCGATGTCCTCGATCGCGATCTTCACGTCGAACGGGAAGGTGTAGGTCGGGTCGACGAAGACGCCGAGGATCGTGCGTCCCTTCCCGTCGCCGAGCGTGGTCACGTCGATGGTCTGCTCTTCGCCGTCGCGCGTCACGCCCACGGCGACCTGCTGACCCGGGTTCGCCTCCTGGAGCGCGTCGCGCAGCTGCGGCAGGTCGGTGATCTCCACCCCGTCGACCGAGGTGATGACGTCGTCGGCCTCGAGCTGGCCGTCGGCCGGCGCGTTCTCGGCGAACCCGGCGACGGTCAGCGTCGTGGGGACGGCGATGTCGAGCTCGCCCAGCGCGGCCGCGGTCGCGGTCTCCTGCGACGTCACCATCTCGGCGGCGTTCTCGGCCTCGATGTCGGCCTCGCTCACGTCGGGCGGGAACACCTCGTCGACGGGCCGGACGGCGACGGTCGAGTCGACCCAGCCGCCGAGCACGTCCCACAGCGTCGTGGCTGAGCCCGGGCCCCCGGTGACGCGCACCGTCAGCAGGTCCAGGCTGCCGCTGGTGGGGTACGTCTCGCGGCCCTCGATGCTGATCAGGGGCGTCCCGCCCGCCTCGCCGAGCACGTCGCGCACCGGCCCCGGCTTCATCAGGGCGTACGGCAGCGGCAGCATCGTCGCGAGCGCGAACAGCAGGATCGCGGCGACGCCGCTGAACAGCATCGTCCAGGTCCGCGAGTCCATCCGGTTGGGGTCGGCGGCCGGCGCGACCTCGAACGTGTCCGTCGTGCGCGTGTCCTGGAACGTCACCGAGCTGTCTCCTTGCGGGGTCTGCGGGGAAGACCCCGTTGTTGTGCCGAACGGCCCCGGGCGCTCTGCGGTTCCCGGACCGTGTCCGGGCAGCCTACGGGCCGATCCTGGGAGCGGCCGGTCGGCTCGCCCCTGGTCAGCGGGCCGTCAGCCACCCCGACGACGCCGGGCGCGCGCCTGCCGCCAGACCGCCGCCGTCCCGACGACGGCGACCGCGGCACCCGCCGCCCCCAGCGCGGCGTCCTTGCCCCCGACGCGCCGGGCCGCGAGCGCGTTCCGTCCGCTGACCTCGGCCATCAGGACGCCGAGACAGGTCTCGTTGTCGTACACGGCCGACCAGCCGGCCTCCCTCAGCCGGGCCGACCCCACCACCCACGGGTGCACGACGTAGGCGAGGTCCCCCGCCGGCGTCGGGAGCACCCCGAGCCGGTGCAGCCGCTCGGCGGTCGAGAACGCCAGCGCGCTCGGCAGCTCGATCCGGCGCATGCCGCTGAGGCCCTCGACCGCGGCCTGGTTCAGCGCGCCGGGGGACGCCACCGTGAGCGGACCGTCCAGCCCGGCCGTGACGGTCAGCGCCACGGCGGAGGCGAGGTCGTCGACGTGGCAGAACTGCCACGCCATCCGGTCGTCCTTCAGCGCCAGCAGCCGGGGCGCCTCGAAGTGCCGCGTGATCACGGTGTCGACACCGGGCCCGACCAGCGCGCCAGGCCGCACGACGGCGACCCCCAGGCCCGGATGGGAACGCACGGCCGCCGCCGCGACCTGCTCCACCTCGAGCAGGTCCCCGACCAGCCCGTCGTCCGGCACGGCTGCCAGCGGTGCCCCCTCAGGGATCGGCACCGGGTTGTCGGGCGGCGCTCCGTACACCATCGCCGAGGTGACGACGACGACCTGGCTCGCGCCCACCGCGGCAGCGGCCGTGAGGACGGCCTGCGCCGCGCGGACCGTCTTCGCCCGGCGTGCGCGGCCGTCGAGCAGCAGGGCCGGGCCGAGGACGTCGACGCAGGCCAGGTGCACGATCGCGTCCACGCCCTCGAGGTGGCGGCCGACCGACGGCGACGACGGGTCGGCGAGCCGCCACGTCACCCCCTCGACCGCGCCACGCCGGGTGTCCACGGCCACGACCGGGCCGATCCCGGCGTGATCGCGCAGGGCCCGCACCACCGCACGACCCGCGGGGCCAGCGGCGTTCGTGACGGCGACCGTGAGCCCGCGTCGGCGCGCTGTGCGCCGAGGGCGAACACCGGTGTGGGAACCCACTGCATCTCCGCTCGGTTGACCAGGTTGTCAGGATGGTGGTGGGCAGGTCGTGCGGCGCGACGAAACGACGCACCTGCCCGGCACGACGATCATCTCCCAGCCCCGCGAGCGAGGACGGACCATGACTGAGCAGCCCGGCGAGCAGGACCCGATCTCCGAGCTCCTGGCCCGGCTCACCTCGGGCGACCTGACCCCGGAGGAGCGCGACCAGCTCCAGAGCATGGGGCTGGACCTCGGGAGCATCGACCCGGCCATGATCCGCCAGGCCATGGCCCAGGTGCAGCAGATGATGGCGACGGGCGGGGACGGCCCCCTGAACTGGACCCTCGCCGGCGACACCGCCCGTCAGGTCACGGCCGCCTCGGGTGACGCCAGCGTCGGCGACAGCGCCCGCCGCGCGTCGCTCGACGCCCTGCGCGTGGCCGCCCTGTGGCTCGACCCGGTCACGACGGTGCCCGGCGTCGGTGCGGACGAGCACGCCTGGTCGCGCGCCGAGTGGGTCGAGGCGACCCTGCCCACGTGGCGGCGCCTCGCCGAGCCGGTGGCCGAGTCGGTCTCGACGGCGCTGGCCGCGGCGATGGCCGAGCAGGCACCGGAGGAGATGCGCGAGATGCTCGACCAGGCGGGCTCGATGATGCGGCGTCTGGCGGGCACCGTGTTCGGGCTGCAGGTCGGCCAGGCCGTCGGGGCCCTCGCAGGCGAGGTGGTCAGCGCGTTCGACATCGGCCTGCCCCTGAGCGGCCCGGGCACGACCGCGCTGCTACCGACGAACGTCGCGGCCTTCGGCGAGGGGTTGGGCGTCCCGGCCGACGAGGTGCGCCTCTATCTCGCGCTGCGCGAGAACGCCCACGCCCGGCTCTTCGCGCACGCCGGCTGGCTGCGCTCCCACCTGCTGACGTCGGTGGAGGAGTTCGCCCGCGGCATCACCATCGACTCGGCCGCCATCGAGGAGGCCGTGCGCAACGTCGACGCGACCGACCCCGCCGCCCTGCAGCAGGCCCTCACCGGCGGCGTCTTCGAGCCTCAGCGCACGCCCGCGCAGCAGGCCACCCTGACCCGGCTGGAGACCACGCTGGCCCTGGTGGAGGGCTGGGTGGACGAGGTGACCGACGCCGCAGCCCGCGAGCAGCTGCCCGAGGCGGCGCGCCTGCGTGAGGCCGTGCGGCGGCGGCGCGCCACGGGCGGCCCCGCCGAGCACACCCTCGCCACGCTGGTCGGGCTGGAGCTGCGACCGCGCCGCCTGCGGGACGCCGCGGCGCTGTGGGGGGCGATGGCGGCCCAGCACGGCACCGCGGCCCGCGACGAGGTGTGGCAGCACCCCGACCTGATGCCGACGACCGCCGACCTCGACGACCCGCTCGGGTACGCCGCGTCCTGGGCCGAGCGGTCGCGCACCGACTCCGACGTCGACGACGCGCTGCGTGAGCTGCTGGACGGCGAGTGAGCGCCCCTGCTGCGGGTAGCCGGAACTCGTTGCACGCCCACGCGGTTCGACTGCTCTCGGGCTGGACGCCGCCCTCCCCCGGTCAAGACTCCCTTCGCCGGGGGTACCTGGCCCACCTCGACACTCACACGGACGGCGTGTGGAAGGACGGCCCACCCGCGCACCTGACCGCCTCGTGCTTCGTGCTGGACCCCACCGGCCGCCGCGTGCTGCTGACCCACCACGCCAAGGGCGGCTTCTGGGTGCAGTTCGGCGGCCACTGCGAGCCCGGCGACGCCGACCTGGCCGCCGTCGCCCGGCGCGAGGGCCGCGAGGAGTCCGGCCTGGCCGACCTCGAGCTGGCGACCGACGTGCCCGTCGACCTGGACCGTCATGCGCTCTCCGGAGCATTCGGACGCTGCCGCGAGCACCTGGACGTGGCCTTCGCCGCGGTCGTCGCCGACGGCGCCCGGCCCAGCGTCAGCGACGAGAGCCTCGACGTGGCCTGGTTCGACGTGGACGCGCTGCCCGACGAGACGCCGCCGGACCTGCCCGCGCGGGTGCGGCGCGTGGCGGGTCTCGTCCGGGATCAGCGCCTCTGACCCTGGCGTCGATCCGCACTTGCGGCTTCGTCGCCCACAAGGCGCCGCATCTGCGGCTAGGCTGCCGGCATGACCGCGACCCGGTTCACCGTCCGCGAGGCAGCGTCCCTGCTGGGGGTCAGCGACGACACGCTGCGCCGCTGGGCCGACCAGGGACGCATCACCCTGTCGCGCGCCGAGGGTGGCCGGACCGTCGTGGAGGGCACCGACCTGGCCGTCCTGGCCCAGGCCGTCGCCGCCGACCCCGACGGCTTCCACGCCCCCGCCGCGTCGGCCCGCAACCGTCTGCGCGGCATCGTCACCAAGGTCACCAGGGACACCGTGATGGCGCAGGTCGAGCTGCAGTGCGGTCCCTTCCGCGTCGTCTCCCTGCTGAGCCGCGAGGCGGTCGACGAGCTGGGGCTGGAGGTCGGCACCGCGGCCGTCGCCAGCATCAAGGCCACCAACGTCGTGGTCGAGCTGGCGGAGCGGCCGTGAGACTCCTGCCGCGGGCGACCCTCGCGCCCGCCGGACTGGCGGTGGTCGCCACCGTGCTGGCGGGGTGCGGGGGGCCTTCGTCCGCCGGTGCGACGTCGACGGACCCCGGAGCACCGAGCGGAGACCTCACAGTCTTCGCCGCCGCGTCCCTGACCGAGGCCTTCACGCAGATCGGCGACGACCTGATGGCCGAGAACCCCGACCTCACAGTGACCTTCAACTTCGGCGCCAGCTCGTCCCTCGCGCAGCAGGTCGTCTCCGGCGCCCCGGCCGACGTCTTCGCGTCGGCCGCTCCGGCGCCCATGGAGATCCTGACCGACGCGGCGCTCACGACGTCCGATCCCGTGGTCTTCGCTCGCAACCGTCTCGAGATCGCGGTGCCCGCGGGCAACCCCGCCGGCGTCACCGGGCTGACCGACCTCGCCGACCCGGCGCGCACGATCGGCCTCTGCGCCCCCGAGGTGCCGTGCGGTGCGGCCGCCGAGAAGGTTTTCGCCGCAGCCGGTCTCACGCCCGCCCCCGACACCCTGGAGCAGGACGTGAAGGCCGCCCTGATGCAGGTTCGGCTCGGTGAGGTCGACGCGGCACTGGTGTACCGCACCGACGTCCTGGCCGCCGGTGGCGCCGTCGAGGGCATCGAGTTCGCGGAGGCGGACCGGGCGGTCAACGACTACCCGCTGGCCGTCCTCGAGGGAGCGCCGAACAGCGCTGCGGCACAGGCGTTCGTGGAGTTCGTGCTGTCGAGCGAAGGGCAGGCGGTCCTCGATGACGCCGGCTTCGACCGTCCCTGACGAGCGTCGCGGGATCGGCCTACCCCTCGTCCTGCTGGTCCCGGCGGGCCTCGGCCTGGCGTTCCTCGTCCTTCCCCTCGGGGCCCTGCTCGTCCGGGCCCCCTGGAGCACCCTGCCGTCCGAGCTGTTTAGCCCCGAGGTCGGCACAGCCCTGAGGCTGTCCCTGGTCACCGCGAGCCTGGCCACGGTCGTGTGCCTCGTGCTGGGCGTGCCGCTCGCCTGGGTGCTGGCGCGGGCCACGTTCCGCGGACGTCGCCTCCTCCGCTCACTCGTCACCGTGCCGCTGGTGCTGCCGCCGGTCGTCGGGGGCGTCGCGCTGCTCCTGCTCCTCGGTCGTCGTGGACTCGCCGGCCAGTACCTGTTCGCGTGGTTCGGTATCAGCCTGCCGTTCACCACGGCGGCCGTCGTGCTCGCTGAGGCCTTCGTCGCGATGCCGTTCCTCGTGATCGCCGTCGAGGGTGCGCTGCGCGGCGCGGACCGCCGCTACGAGGACGCGGCCGCCACGCTCGGCGCCTCCCGCTGGACGATCTTCCGTCGGGTCACGCTGCCGCTGGTCGCGCCCGGGGTCACCGCCGGCGCCGTGCTCTGCTTCGCCCGCGCCCTGGGCGAGTTCGGGGCCACGATCACGTTCGCCGGGAGCTTCCCGGGTGTGACACGCACGATGCCGATCGCCGTCTACCTGGCCCTGGAGACCAACCCCGAGGCGGCGATCGTCCTCTCGCTGGTGCTGCTCGGCGTCTCGGTGCTGGTGCTGACCAGCCTGCGCGACCGCTGGGTGAGCGGGACGTCGACGTGACCACGCGCGCGGTCGACCGCGCCGCCGGTGGCCTCGACGCCCGGCTCGTGGTGCGCCGCGGGCGCTTCGACCTCGACCTCGACCTGCAGGTCGCCCCAGGCAGCGTCGTCGCGCTGCTCGGGCCCAACGGCGCCGGGAAGTCGACGGCCCTGCGCGCTCTCGCGGGTCTCGTGCCGATGCCCGCCGGCCACGTGCGCCTCGGTGGCCGGGTGCTCGACGCGGACGGTCGCACCACTCCCACCGACCGGCGGCACGTCGGGATGGTCTTCCAGGACTACCTGCTCTTCCCTCACCTGAGCGCCGTCGACAACGTCGCCTTCGGGCTGCGCAGCCGCGGGACGTCCCGGCGCACGTCGCACGCCGCGGCGGTGGAGTGGCTCGCGAGAGTCGGTCTCGAGGGGCTGGAACGCGTTCGGCCCCGGGCACTGTCGGGCGGCCAGGCCCAGCGGGTCGCGCTCGCCCGGGCCCTCGCCACGTCTCCCGACCTGCTGCTGCTCGACGAGCCCCTGGCCGCACTCGACGCCGCCACGCGGCTCGAGGTGCGCAGCGGGCTGCGGAAGCACCTGCGCGAGTACCCCGGGTGCACGGTGCTCGTCACCCACGACCCGCTCGACGCGATGGTGCTGGCCGACCACCTGGTCGTGATCGAGGACGGTCGCGTGGTGCAACAGGGCACGCCGTCCCAGGTCGCCCGCGCACCGCGCACCGACTACGTGGCGCGACTGGTGGGGCTCAACCTCTACGAAGGTGTGGCCGCGCCGGGCAGCGCGGCCGTCCAGGTCGAGCAGGGCGGCACGCTGCACGTCTCGGACGCCGTGGAAGGCCCTGTGTTCGTGGCGTTCTCGCCATCAGCCGTGTCGTTGCACAACCGCCGCCCCGAGGGCTCGGCGCGCAACGTCTGGCAGGGGACGATCGACTCGCTCGAGCAGCACGCCCACGTGGTGCGCGTCAGCGTGGCCGGGCCACCACCCGTCCTCGCCGACGTCACCGCCGTGTCGGTGGCCGAGCTCGGCCTCGACGTCGGGCACGAGGTGTGGGTCTCGGTGAAGGCCACCGAGCTACGGCACTACCCCAGGTGACCGAGCGCCTGCAGCAGGTCGGCGAGCACGTCGTTCGGGTCCTCGAGACCGACCGACAGGCGCAGCAGCCCGGCGTCGGGCTTCGCCTCGCCGGCCACCGGCCGGTGGGTGAGGGCCGCAGGGTGCTGGATCAGGGTGTCGACGCCGCCCAGTGAGACGGCGTGCGTGATCAGCCGGACGGAACCCGCCACCGTGCACGCGGCCTCGTAGCCACCCACGACGCGGAACGCGAGCACCGAGCCGGGACCCGCCATCTGGGTGCCGACCAGACCTGTGGGGTCCCCGCCGTCCAGCCCGGGGAAGTGGACCGCCTCGACCGCGGGGTGCTGGGCCAGGCCGAGCGCCACCTTGTGCGCGTTGTCGCCCTGCTGCGCGACCCGCAGCGGCAGCGTCGCCAGACCACGGTGCAGCAGGTAGGCGCCGAAGGGGTGCAGCAGGGCGCCGGTGATCGCGCGCACTCGGCGCAGCCGCTCGGCCCACCCGTCCGCGTGCTCGCCACCGACCGCCACGACGCCGCCCATCGCGTCGCCGTGACCGCCGATGAACTTCGTCGCCGAGTGCAGCACGAGGTCGGCGCCGAGGGTCAGCGGACGCTGCAGCACCGGGGTCGCGAACGTGTTGTCGACCATCACCACGGCGTCGGGGCAGTGCTCGCGCGCCGCCTTGACGACGGCGGCGACGTCGACGAGGTCGAGGGTGGGGTTGGAGGGCGTCTCGAGCATCACGAGGCGCGTGGTGGGACGCGCCGCCTCGGCGACCGCGCCGGCCACGTCCTCAGCCGTCCGGGCCGGGTCGGTGAAGGTGACCGAGGTGCCGCAGACACCTGCCGCGAGCAGGTGGTCCGAGCCGCCGTACAGCGGCCGGACGGCGACGACGTGCGGGCGGGGACCGTCCGGGTCGCAGCCCTCGCCCAGGCCCAGCAGCACGGCGGTGAGGGCCGCCATGCCGGTGCCGAACGCCACGGCGCCATCGGCCTGCTCGAGGTCGGCCAGCCCCTCCTCGAACCGTGCGACCGTCGGGTTCCAGAGGCGCGCGTAGACGTGGCTGTCGCCGGAGCGGGGGGGGCCGCCGGTGGCGAGCTGCTCGTAGGCGTCGCCGCCCTTCTCGATGTCGGGCAGCGGGTAGGTCGTGGAGAGGTCGAGCGGGAGGGCGTGCACCCCGAGGCCGCCGAGGTCGGCGCGGCCGGCGTGGACGGCGCGGGTCTGCAGCGAGGTGGTCGGGGTAGCGGTCATGCCTCCCAGGGTCGCGGCTTACGCTGGCCGTCAGGCGGGCGACCGAAGATCCTGCAGGATCAAGGTGCCACGCTGAAGATCCCACTCGTCCGACCGACAGGGACCGCCATGACACCGAACGACGTTCATCCCCGTCGGGGCTCGGCGACCCCGGCCGTGCTCGACGACGTCGACCGTCGCATCCTGCGCGCCCTGCGTGACGACGGGCGCGCCACCAACGCGGCCCTCGCCGACCTGGTCGGCATCGCGCCGTCGACGTGCCTGCTGCGCGTGCGCGAGCTGCGCCGGCGGGGGGTGCTCCGAGGGGTCTACGCCGACGTCGACCTGGCGCGGGTCGGGCGTCCCCTGCAGGCGATCATCGCCGTCCGGATGCGAGCGCACATCCGCGAGCAGGTCGAGCTGTTCCGCGCCCAGCTGCCGACGATCGACGGCGTGATCGCGATGTTCCACCTCTCCGGCAAGGACGACTGGCTGGTCCACGTCGCGGTGCCGGACGCGGACGCGCTGCGCGACTTCGTCGTCGAGCACCTCACCGGGCACCCGGCGGTCAGCCACACCGAGACGAACCTGGTGTTCGAGCACCTGCCGGGGCGGAGCGACCTGATCGGGTAGCCGGATCTGTGGACGAACCCTGGTGAACGGATTCGCACGCCTGTACGATTCTGTCATAAGAACGGCTGAGCGGGAACGTGTCGTGGACGACCTCCACGACGAGGCGGGACGGGTCGCGGCCCGCCTGCATCGCGCTCACGCCGACCTGGTCGACGTGACGGCCAGGGTGATCGAGCACGAGGCGTGGGGCGAGGGGTACCGCAGCCCGGAGCACTGGCTCGTGGTGCGGCTGGGCCTCTCCCCCGCCCGCGCGAAGGACGTCGTGCGTCTCGCGCGCCGCCGCGACGCGGTGCCGGCGGTCGTCGGCCTGCTCGGGGAGGGCCGGGTCTCGTTCGACCAGGCTGCGGTGGTGGCCCGCCGGACGCCCGCCTCGCACGAGGCCTCCGTCGCCGACGTCGCCGAGCACCTGACGGTGCCCCAGCTGAACCGGGTGCTCGAGCGGTACGTGTTCGACGTGCCCGACGCGGCCACCGACACGACGGACTCGCGGTTCGAGCCCGAGACCGTCGAGCAGCAGGCCTCGGCGCCACCGAACCTGTCCATGACCTACGACGACGCCGGCCGCTTCCTGCTGCGGTACGACGCATCGGCCGAGACCGGCGCGCTGGTCGAGCAGGCGGTCCGCGAGGCCAAGGACGCGCTCTTCGGCGACGGACGGACGGGAGCCACGCACGCCGACGCGCTCGCCGAGATCGCCTCACGGTCCCTCATGCCGGCCGGGCCCGTGAGCCGCCGAGACCGCTACCGCGTCTACGTGCACCTCAGCGACGACGGGGCGTGGGTCAACGGGGCCGGGGCGATCCCGCCCGGACTCGCCGCCAAGTTCGCGTGCGACGGCACGGCGCAGGCGGTGCGCGAGTCGCAGGGCCGGCCGGTCAGCGTCGGCCGCGCCCAGCGGATCGTCCCCGACCGCACCCGCCGACTGATCACCGACCGCGACCGCGGTTGCCGCTACCCAGGCTGTACCGCGACCCGGTTCGTCGAGGTGCACCACCTCACCCCGTGGTCGCAGGGCGGCGGCACCGACTTCGAGACCAACGTCTCGCTCTGCCCGCACCACCACGACGAGCTGCACCGCGGCGAGTACACGATCACGGGGGACCCCACGCGCCGCGACGGGCTGACGGTGCGGAACCGGCGCGGGCTCCTGGTCGGGGCGGTCCCGCGTCCACGGTCCCCCGGCGACCCTCGTGACCCGGCTGCCCGCAGCGAGCCGGCGCCCTACCCGGCGCCCTACCCGGGGCTCACCGACGAGCGGCTCCAGCTCTCGTGGTTCAACTTCGCCTCGGCCCCGGATGCGTTCGACACGGGATGAGGCGGCCCCGGGGTCTGTGTACCTTGACGGGTACGTAACTGATCGGGTACACAGAGGCCATGGAAGCTGCTCTCAGGGCGCTGGCGGACGACAGTCGGCGGACGATGCTGGAGACCCTCGCGGAAGGTCCAGCGACCGCGGGTGAGCTGGCAGCGCTCCTACCGATTGCGCGCCCGGGCGTCTCACGGCACCTGCGGGTGCTGCGTGAGGCGGGCCTCGTCGAGGTTCGCCACGAGGCACAGCGGCGGGTCTACTCCCTTCGCCCGCAGCCGCTCGCCGAGGTCAACGACTGGCTGAGTCGATACCTGTCGCTCTGGGAACAGCGGCTGGATGCCCTGCACACCGAGATAGCACGCGGCAAGCGTGACCGAAGGAGCCCCCGATGACCACCAACACCCCTGGAAGCGTGCGCA
Source organism: uncultured Actinomycetota bacterium (assembly GCA_963843835.1). GTDB lineage: Bacteria > Actinomycetota > Actinomycetes > Actinomycetales > CAWJMD01 > CAWJMD01. The sequence continues at coordinate 979,932 of CAWJMD010000001.1, read as the reverse complement.
CTCTGGGCACGCTGCGTGCAGCGGACGGCACGGGCATCGTCCGCCTGGAGGACCGGTTCGAGACGGATGTCGACGACCTGTGGTCAGCCCTCACCGATCCCAGCCGTCTCGCCCGCTGGCTCGGCGAGGTCGACGGCGATCTGCGCCTGGGCGGCGAGTTCCGCGCCCGCTACTTCGCCAGCGGATGGGAAGGCACCGGTCGCGTGGAGCTGTGCGAGCCCCCGCAGCGCCTGCTGATCCGGACCACGTCCCCCGACGAACCGGACGGCGTCGTCGAGGCGACGTTGACCGTGGATGGCGACCACACCGTTCTGGTCATCGAGGACCGCGGCTTGCCACTGGAGCAGATCGCCGCCTACGGGGCAGGAGACCAGGTCCACGTCGAGGATCTTGCCGCCTATCTCGCCGGCCGTGATCGCTGCGACGCCCGTGCGCGGTGGCAGGAGCTCCACCCCGCCTACCAACGGCTGGCCGCCGATCTCACCTAGCGCGGCTGGTGGTCCCCGAGCGGCAGCATGCCGTCCTCGGCCTCCCCGTCCTCGCCCTCGGCGCCCTCGTCGACGACGTCCTCCCCCGGCGGCGGGCCGAGCTCCTGCGCGGCCGAGAGTCCCTCGAGGTACCCGCGGGCCCGCTCGGTACGCGGGTAGGCGTCCAGCAGCGACCAGAAGCGGGGCCCGTGACCGGCCTCGACCAGGTGGGCGAGCTCGTGCAGCAGCACGTAGTCGAGGACCCAGCCCGGGGTGCCCTTCACGCGCGTGGAGATGCGGATGGTGCCCTCCGACGGCGTGCACGACCCCCACCGCGTGTTCTGGTTCGTGGCCCAGCGCACCGACGTCGGCCGGGCCAGCCCGCCGAGGTACTTCTCGCTCAGCTCGGTGGCGCGGCGGGCGAGGGCGGCGTCGCCGGGGCGGCGGCGCTTCTCCTGCGCATGGAGGCGGTCGGTCATCTTCGCGACCCACTCGCGCTCCTCGGCGCGCGTGAAGCGCGCGGGGATGAGCACGACGACCCTCCCGCCCTCGCGGTAGGCCGTCACGCTGCGCCGACGGCGGCGGCTCCGCCGGACCTCGACCCCGTCGTCCATGACTCCACGGTAATCGCCGGGACCCACAACCTCGGGGACCGCGAGCTCTGGGCCACAATCCTCGCGTGTTCGACGGCTTCGTGGAGGACCGGCTGGAGGTGCAGCCGGGGGTCTCGCTGCGCGTCCGTCACGGGGGCACCGGTCCCGCCGTGGTCCTGCTCCACGGGCATCCCCGGACGCACACGACCTGGCACCGCGTCGCGCCCCAGGTCCAGGCCGCCGGGTACACGGTCGTCTGCCCCGACCTGCGCGGCTACGGGCAGTCGTCCAAGCCGCCGACGACCGCCGACCACAGCCCGTACTCGAAGCGGGTGATGGCGGCCGACGTGGTCGCGCTGATGCGACGCCTCGGGCACGAGCGCTTCGCCGTCGTCGGGCACGACCGCGGCAGCTACGTCGCCACCCGGCTGGCGCTGGACCACCCGCAGGCGGTCTCCGCGCTGGCGGTCCTCGACTGCGTGCCGATCGGTGAGGCGCTAGCGCGGGCCGACGCCACCTTCGCGGCCGCCTGGTGGCACTGGTTCTTCTTCGCCCAGCCGGACAAGCCCGAGCGAGCCATCCTCCCCGACCCGGACGCCTGGTACGGCGGCGATCCCGACCTGATGGGTGCCGAGAACCACGCCGACTACCGGCGGGCCATCCACGACCCCGCGACGGTGAGGGCGATGCTCGAGGACTACCGCGCCGGCCTCGGCGTCGACCGCGCCGACGACGACGCCGACCGGCGCGACGGCCGGCGGATCGGCTGCCCGGTGCTCGTCCTGTGGTCGGCCCGCGACGACATGGAGATGCTCTACGGCGACGTGCCGGCCGTCTGGCAGCCCTGGGCGGACGACGTGCGCAGCGGTGTCATCGACAGCGGCCACCACATGGCCGAGGAGGCCCCGGACCAGCTCGCCGGAGCCCTCACCGCGTTCCTTGCGGACGCAGTCAGCAGCCGCTGAACCGCACTCGGCTACCGGTGAACACACTCAGCGGCCGCGGAAGCGCGGCGCCCGCTTCTCCCGCTGCGCCGCCAGCCCCTCCTGCAGGTCGTCCGTCACCAGCGTGACCGCCTGGGCGAGGGCCTCCCACTGCAGCGCGGTCTGGTGGTCCGCGTGCCCGCCTCCGCGCAGCGCCACCGTGGTCAGCCGCGTCGCCACCGGCGCGCGCGACGCGATCGTGCCAGCCAGCGCGAGGGCCTCGGGCAGCACCTCGTCGGCTCGCACGTCCCGCAGCGCCAGCCCCAACCGGACGCCCTCGTCGCCGTCCACGATGCGCCCGGTCAGCAGCATGGCCCGCGCGACCTGCAGCCCGGCGACCTCGGGCAGCGACCAGGTCGTCGCCATCCCCGCGTGCATCCCCAGCGCGGTGAACGGCACGCCGAGCTTGGCGTCCGACGCGACGATCCGCAGGTCGCAGGCCAGGGCCAGCGCGAGCCCGGCCCCGATCGCGGCGCCGTTCACGGCCGCGACGGTGGGAACGTCCAGGCTGCGGATCGACAGCCAGCCCTCGTAGAAGGCGAGCATGCGGCGGCGCATCGCCTCGACCCCGGCGTCGGCGTCCGCGCCGATCCACGACGTGTCCCCACCGGAGCAGAACGCCTTTCCGGCCCCGGTGACGACGACCACGCGCAGTCCCTCGTCCTGACGCAGCGCCTCGACGGCCCGGACCCACGAGGCCGTCATCGGCGCGCTCATCATGTTGCGCCGCTCGGGCAGGTCGAGCGTGAGCACAGCCACCCCGTCCGGGCGCCGTTCCAGCCGGAGGTGCTCGAGGTCGAGGGCGGGGGTCACAAAAGGCACCGTACCGGCGCGCCGAGGGCGGGGTGCGTTCGTGCTCAGCCCGTGCTCGGCTAGGGTGGCGTGGATCCTGGCCCCAGGGTGAACGCCCCCGGCTGGCCCGGCACCGACCGCGTCCCGCGGAAGGGTCCGACTGGTCGGACCAGGACCCACCCGAGAGAAGTGACAAGGAGGGCCAACACATGGCCGACGAGACCTACACCGGCGACTTCTACTGCGTGAAGTGCAAGGAGAAGCGCGAGGCCACCGGAAACGTGGTCGAGACCAACGGTCGCCGCATGGCCAAGGGCAAGTGCCCCGTCTGCGGTACCAACCTCAACCGCATCCTGGGCAAGGCCTGAACCACGGCCTGACCGGCCGGGCCGTCTGAGCCCGGTCACCCCTCGGACGAGCGGCGCGGGAGCGATCCCGCGCCGCTCGTCTGCGTCCGGGGCCTTCCGCGGGCGGGGTCCAGGGGGTGTGGACAGCGCCGGAGCACCTGCTCGCCGGCGTGGCACCGTGCCGCCATGCGACTGCGGATCCGGCCGGGACTCGTCCTTGCCTGGCGTGGTCCCGGTCGCCTCCAGGTCGGTCTGCACGCCCGCCACGGCGTGATCCTGGACGGGCTGGACGCGACCGACGAGCACCTCGTCGACCTGCTGCTCGCCGGCGGTCACGACCTCTCCTCCCTCACGGACCGGGCCGTCGCGCTGGGCTCCAGCCCCGAGCGCGTCCACGAGCTGGTCTCCGCGCTGGTCGGGGCCGGTGCGCTCGTGCGGGCGCCCACACCCAGGGGCCGCCTCGCGTCCCTCGCCGAACCGGTGCGGTCCCGCCTGGCGGTCACAGCCCGCGCGCTCTCCCTCGGGGACGCCTCCGGCGGCGACGGGTGGGACGTGCTGCTCGAACGCCAGCGCCGCAGCGTCGCCGTCGTCGGGGCGGGACGCACCGGGCTCGCCGTCGCCGTCGGGCTGGCCAATGCCGGGGTGGGCACCGTCGCCGTCGCGGACGGTTCCCGCGTGCGCGCGAACGACGTGCGCCCCGGCGGCTACCGCGCAGGCGACGTGGGCCGAGAGCGCGCGACCGCCGCCGCGGAGGTGCTCCAGGCCCACGCCCCCGGCGTCGCGACGCGGGTCGTGGGCAGGCACCGTCCGGACCTCGTGGTGCTGACCGGCACGGACGCCCTCGACACGCACCGCTACGACGGACTGCTGCGCGAGGACGTCACCCACCTGCCCGTCGTGCTGCGGGAGGACGACGCCGTGGTCGGTCCGCTGGTCCGGCCCGGCCGCACCTGCTGCCTGCGTTGCCTCGACCTGTACCGGAGCGACCGCGACGCCGACTGGCCGCGGGTGCTGTCGCAGGTGGCCAACCGACCCGAGCGGGCCCACCCGCCGCACCTGTGCGACCTGGTCGCCCTGCTGGCCGTCACGCAGGCGCTGGCGGAGGTGGACGGCCACGCCCAGCCGGTCACCCTGGGCTGCTCGCTCGAGGTGCGGCTCGACGACCCGCTGCCCGTCCTGCGGGCGTGGCCGTCACACCCCCGGTGCGGGTGCCGGGAGCCTCCGGCGAGCGCAGGACGAGGCCCGACCCGCACAATGGACCCGTGAGCGACCTCCCCCGCAAGGCCTTCAGCCGCACGGCCAGGCTGGCGACCCTGCCCGTCGGGTTCGCCGGGCGCACCGCGTGGGGCCTGGGCAAGCGCATCGGTGGGAAGCCGGCCGAGCTGGTCGCCGCCGAGGTGCAGGCCCGCACCGCCGAGCAGATGTTCAAGGTGCTCGGCGAGCTCAAGGGCGGCGCGATGAAGTTCGGCCAGGCCCTCAGCATCTTCGAGGCTGCCCTGCCCGAAGAGCTCGCCGGCCCGTACCGCGCCACGCTGACCAAGCTCCAGGACGCCGCTCCCCCGCTGCCGGCAGCCTCCGTCCACAAGGTGCTCGCCGACCAGGTGGGGCCCCGCTGGCGCCGCTCGCTCAAGGACTTCCAGGACACCCCCTCGGCGGCCGCGTCCATCGGGCAGGTGCACCGCGCGACGTGGTCCGACGGCCGTCCGGTCGCGGTCAAGATCCAGTACCCGGGGGCGGGCGAGGCCCTGATCTCCGACCTCAACCAGCTGTCCCGCGCGGCCCGCCTCGGCACGGCCTGGATCCCGGGTCTGGAGATCGGCCCGATCCTCGCCGAGCTCAAGGAGCGGATGGTCGAGGAGCTCGACTACAGCAGCGAGGCCGGCTGGCAGGAGACCTTCGCGGACGCGTTCGACGACGTGGACGAGTTCGCCATCCCGCACGTGCTGGCCTGCACCGAGCGCGTGATCGTCTCCGAGTGGCTCGACGGCACGCCGCTCAGCCAGGTGATCTCGTCAGGGACGCAGCAGGAGCGGGACCTGGCCGCACGGCGGTACCTCGAGTTCCTCTTCCTCGGTCCTGCCCGCGCCGGGCTGCTCCACGCCGACCCCCACCCGGGCAACTTCCGCCTCACCCCAGACGGCCGGATGGGCGTCCTCGACTTCGGCGCGGTCAAGCAGCTGCCGGACGGGATGCCCGCCGAGATCGGCCGCCTGCTCACGCTGGCGCTCGAGGGTGACGCGGAGGGCGTGGTGGAGGGGCTGCGCGAGGAGGGGTTCATCAAGTCGTCGATCGACGTCGACCCCGAGGGGCTGCTCGCGTACCTGTCGCCCTTCCTCGCCCCCGCCCAGCAGGAGACCTTCACGTTCTCCCGGGGCTGGATGCAGCAGCTGTTCCAGCACATCAACGACCCGCGCGGCCCGCAGTGGTCCACGGGCATGAAGCTCAACCTCCCGCCCGAGTACCTGCTGATCCACCGCGTCTGGCTCGGGGGGATCGGGGTGCTGTGCCAGATCGGCGGAGAGGTCCCCGTGCTCGACGTGCTCGACGAACACCTCCCGGAGTTCAGGCGCCCGGCGCGAGAAGGGGTCTGACCTCTCCTTGCCGCGTGGTCCTCCCCGGTGCGAGCCTGGTCGGGGCTGAGGAGCGTGGTCGCGATGGCGGCACCGAGCATCCACGTACGCGGGGTCGTACTTCCTGACGGCGTCGAGCGCGACGTCTACGTGCATGACGGCCGGATCACCTACCAGCCCGTCGCCGGGGCCAAGACCCTCCTGACCGACGCCTTCGTGGTGCCTGGGCTGGTGGACGTGCACGCGCACCTGTCGCTGCACAGTCCCGCCGGTGACGACGCCGACCCGTCCGAGCGCGTCCGGGCCAGTGCGCGCGCCCAGCTCGACGCGGGCGTCCTGGCGCTGCGCGAACCCGGCAGCCCCGACCGCGCGTCCGCCGGCATCCGCGAGGACGAGGGACTCCCGCACGTCATCACAGCCGGCCGCTTCCTCGCCTCTCCCGGCTCGTACTTCCCCGGTCTCGCTCTCGAGGTCGAGCCCGGCGAACTGCCCGCCGCGGCCGTCGCCGAGTGCCGGGCCAGTGGCGGCTGGGTGAAGGTGATCGGGGACAGCCCGATCGGCGACCACCTGCACCGCACCTACGACGACGAGACCCTCGCCGAGGCGGCCCGACAGGTCCACGCCGCAGGTGGCCGGATCGCGGTGCACTGCGTGCTCGCCGACACCGTCGACGCCGTCGTCCGCGCCGGCTTCGACTCGCTGGAGCACGCCACCTTCCTCCAGCCCGACCAGGTGGCCGAGGTGGCGCGAGGGGACATCACCTGGGTCCCCACCCTCGTCATCGGCCCCACCGTGGCGGCCCTCGTGCGCGACCTCGGGTACACGGCCGATGCCTGCCGCGCCGTCGACTCCGGGCTCGCCGCCCAGGGCGGGGTGGTCGCGGCCGCGGTCGATGCAGGCGTGCGCGTGCTGGCCGGCACGGACGCCGGGATGGTGCCGCACGGGCTGGTCTCCCAGGAGGTGCGGCTGCTGGTGTCCGCCGGGCTGTCCCCGGAGACCGCCCTCGGTGCGGCGTCGTGGGCTGCGCGCACGTGGTTGGGGCTGCCCCTGGTCGAGGAGGGCGCTCCCGGGGACCTCGTCGCCTTCCGCACCGACCCGCGCGACGACGCCTCCGCGCTCGCCGACCCGGCCGTCGTGGTGCGCGGTGGGCGCCTCGTTCGGGGCTGAGGCGCTCCCCTTCCGCACCATCCGGCGCCGGCTCCTGCCTTGCCCCCGTGCCCGCGGCCACACATGCTGGAGGCATGGACAACGACCTGGCACGTGACGAGGCCGCGGCGGAGCCCGACGCACCGTCCGGCGAGGACCTGCTGCCCCAGCCGCTCGTGAACCGGTACGCGGTGCCACTGAGCACGCTGATGGGCGGGGCACTCGTGGCGCAGACCGACCACGTCATCATCCAGCCCGTCACCCACTACGAGCCGACACCGGACGGCTCCGCCCTCGACTTCGGGGACGCGGGTGACGGCGACTAGAGGCGCCGCGAAGGCCGGTCACGGCGCCGGCGCGGCGGGCACGTCGTCGCCGACCGAGGGCATCGCGCCGGACGGACGGCCCACCGTCCACGCCGAGACGCTGGAGCAGTGGCGCGACTGGCTCGCGACCCACCACGACCAGGGCAGCGGTGTATGGCTGGTCTCGTGGAGGAAGCAGAGCGGCCGTCCCGCGGTGGGCTACGACGAGTCGGTGACGGAGGCCCTCGCGTGGGGCTGGGTCGACAGCAAGGGCAACCGCCTGGACGACGAGCGCACGCTGCTGTGGTTCGCGCCACGCAAGCCGACCAGCGGGTGGTCGCGCTCGAACAAGCAACGAGTCGCCCTGCTGCACAAGGAAGGTCGGATGCAGCCGGCCGGGCAGCGGTCGATCGACGCCGCCAAGGCCAACGGACGGTGGTCGCTCCTCGACGACGTCGAGGACCTCGTCGTGCCGGACGACCTGGTAGCGGCGTTCGCTGCTCGCCCGGGCTCGCGGGAGCAGTGGGACGCGTTCCCGCCGTCCGCCCGCCGGGGCATCCTCGAGTGGATCGTCCGGGCGAAGCGCGCCACCACACGCGAGCGCCGCATCACCGAGACCGCCGAGAAGGCGCTGCGCGGCGAGCGGGCGAACCAGTGGCAGCCCGGGGCCTCGTCCTGACATTGGCTATTGCGTTTAGCCATATGGCTAAGTAACCTCCCCTCATGTCCACCTCACCTCGGGACGAGCTCCCGACCCAGCTGCTCACCCGCCCCGGAGGACGCGTCGCCTACGACGTCGCCGGCACGGGGCCTCTCGTCGTCCTGGTGCCGGGGATGGGGGACCTGCGGTCGACCTATCGGCTCGTGGCACCCGCGCTGCGCGCCGCGGGGTACCGCGTCGCGACCACCGACCTGCGCGGCCACGGTGGCAGCGAGACGACGTTCGGCACCTACGGCGACGACGAGACCGCGGGCGACGTCCTCGCCCTGGTCGAGGAGCTCGGCGGCCCGGCCGTCGTGGTGGGCAGCTCCATGGGCGCCGGAGCGGGGGCGCTCGCGGCGGCGCGGCGGCCGGACCTGGTCACCGGGCTCGTCCTGATCGGACCCTTCGTCCGCAACGGCGCGGTGAACACCCTCACCCGGCTGCTGATGCGCGTGGCGATGGCCCCCGCGTGGGCGGCGCTGACGTGGAAGGCGTACGTGCCGCGCCTGTACGCCGGCCGGACGGCGGCGGACCACGACACCCACGTCGCCGAGGTCGTGGCGAGCCTTCGGCGACCCGGCTACGCCAGGGCCTTCTCGCTCACGACCCGCACCGACCACGCCGTCGCCGAGGCCCGCCTGCCCGAGGTGAAGGCGCGCACCCTCGTGCTGATGGGCGAGCGCGACCCCGACTTCCCCGACCCACGGGCCGAGGCCGAGTGGGTCGCGGCGACCGTCGGTGGCACCGCGGTCATGGTCCCGGACGCCGGTCACTACCCGCAGTCCCAGCAGCCCGAGCTCGTGACCTCCGCCGTGCTCAGCTTCCTCGACGACGGCGCCGACGGTGCCTAGGGCGGGACTGTCGACCGAGCTCGTCGTGGCCGAGGCCGAGCGACTGGCCGACCAGGTCGGGCTGTCGCGGCTGACCCTGGCCGCGCTCGCCGACAGCCTCGGCGTCCGGCAGCCGTCGCTCTACAAGCACGTCCGGGGCATGGACGACGTGCAGCGGAGCATCGCGGTGCGAGCGAAGGCCGGGCTGGCCGAGGTGCTCGGACGCGCGGCGGTCGGCCGCGCACGTGCCGAGGCCGTGCGGGCGCTGTGCCGGGCCTACCGGCAGTGGGCGCTCACGCACCCCGGCCGGTACGAGGCCACCGTCCGGGCGCCGACCCCTGGGGACGTCATGGACCAGGAAGCCAGTGCCGCCGCCGTGACCGTCGTGCTCGACGTCCTGTCCGGCTACCGCCTGACCGGGGACGACGCGATCGATGCCACCCGGATGCTCCGCTCAGCCCTGCACGGCTTCGTCACCATCGAGGCCGGGGGCGGCTTCGGGTTGCCGGTCGACGTCGACCGGAGCTTCGAGGTGATGGTGGAGGCGCTGGTCGCCGCCCTGGAGAGGTGCGACGGGAATACTTGACCGGTAAGGAAACGCTGAGGCACTGTATCGGTACAGAGCCGAGCGCCACCCAGTAACGGAGCATCGCCATGGACATCCTCTTCGCCTCCCTCCTCTCCCAGCGCGTCACGGACGCCCACGTGAACAGCGCTCGTCCCCACAGCCCCGTGCGGCCCGACGGAGTGACCGCCCCGGCGGCCCGCCGGTCCGACCGGCCGACCGTCGTCGTACGGCTGCGGGCCGGTCTCGCGGCTACGCTCCGAGCGGCGGCCCGCACCGTGGCACCGCCGGAGCATGCCTGAGAGATCGGGGATACCGCGTGGGGCGCGTGACGCTGCAGACCATCGCCGACAGGGTCGGCGTCAGCCGGATGACGGTGTCGAACGCCTTCTCGCGCCCCGACCAGCTCTCCCCCGAGCTGCGCGAGAGGGTGCTCGCCGTCGCGGACCAGCTCGGGTACTGCGGGCCTGACCCGTCGGCCAGAGCCCTCGCCCGGGGGAGCACCGGTGCCATCGGCGTCCTGCTCACCGACAGCCTCACCGAGGCGTTCACCGACCCGGTCGCCACCAGCTTCCTCGCGGCGATCGCAGAAGAGCTCGCGCCGTCCGCACTGGCCCTGACCTTGCTGACACCCGGAGTGTCCGGTGACGTGGTCCCGGCACGCGATGTCGCGATGGACGGCGCGCTCGTCTACTCGTGCGTGGTCGACTCACCGGCCGTCGGCTGGCTGCGTCGGCGCGGACTGCCGCTGGTGAACGTGGACCAGCCCCTCAGAGGAGACGAGCCCTCGGTCAACGTCGACGACCGCGGCGGCGCCCGCGCCGGCGCCCAGCACCTCCTCGACCTCGGCCACCGCCGTATCGGCGTGCTGACTGCGTCCGTGCACGGCGGGGGACGCACGGGGATCGTCGACGACCCCCTCAGCGAACGCGACGCCTGGCCCACCCGCGAGCGACTCGTCGGATGGCTCGAGGTGCTGGACCAGGCCGGGGCCAGCACCCTCGTCGTCCGAGCGTCGCTCGCCGACACCGGATCGGTGACCGAGGGGGCCCGACTGCTGCTCGACCGTGACGACCGGCCGACGGCCGTGCTCTGCTTCTCCGACAGCCTGGCTGTGGGCGTCGTCAGGACGGCGCAGTCCCTGGGACTGCGGGTGCCGGAGGACGTCTCGGTGATCGGCTTCGACGACAGCCCGCTTGCCGACCGGGCTGAGGTGCCTCTGACGACGATCCGCCAGGACGTCGAGGCCAAGGGGCGTGCCGCCGCCGCGGCCCTGACCGCCAGCCTGCGCGCCCGGCGGGAGGGGACCCCGCCTCCCACGGACCATGTGGTGCTGCCGGTGGAGCTCATCGTCCGCGACAGCTGCGGTCCCGCGCCGGGAGTCGCCGCGCGCTGACACGCGATATGGCATTCTTCGCCCGGTCCGTTGGGGTACGAGGCTTTCCGGGGGGTGACATGGCCACGAGCGTGGCGTCGGAGCGGGTCTCGGCAGCGGGGTGGCCGGCGCAGGTGGCACTGCCTGTGGCTGCGGTGGTCGGGATCGTGCTGGGGCTGCTCGCGATCGGAGTGGACCAGTTCGGTATGAGCCGGATCCTCGTGCTGGTCTTCAGCACCGGGCTGTCCTGGGGCCTCGCGGCGGTGGTCCTGGGTGCGCTGAGCCGTCGTCCGGCCGTCGCCGCGGGGGCGGCCCTGCTGGTGATGCTGTCCGCGGTGGTGACCTACTACGCGGGCAACGACCTCTTCGGGCTGCGGGAGAACGCCGGCTCGGCCGCGCTCCTACGGGCCGGGATGCTGTGGGGCGCACTGGCTCTCGTCGGTGGTCCCGCTGCTGGCCTCGCCGGCTGGGTGGCCCGCTTCGGGTCCCGGCAGCAGTCGTCCGCCGCGTGGGGCGTGATGGCCGGGATGCTGATGGGCCAGGGGGTCTACTGGGTGTGGCAGCACGGCGTGCTGCTCGACGTCGTCACCCTCCCCGCCCTGGTCCTGCCGATCCTGCTGGTGATCCCGGGTCTGCGGCGCGGTGGCGCCCTGGTGGCCCTGGGCGCGCTCGCCGTGACCGCCGTCGTCGCTGCCGTCGCCTGGCGCGTGGTGCTCGCTGCAGTCTGACGTCCCGCACCAGGTCGAAAGCGCTCATCCGGGGATAGCCTGGACCACCCGGCAGTTGGGTGCCCCGTGCCCCTCGTCAGCTCCGACCGCGAACGGCGCCTCTGGTTCTGGGCCGCCGCGGTCGTCGTGGCGATCTACTCCACGCTGGGGCTCGCCCGCACATTGACCGGCGCGCTGCGCGAGCCCGGGCTGGTCGACGCGGCCTTCGTCCTCGCCTTCGTCCTGGTGGTGACCGCCGTGGTGGCCCTGGGGCTGCGGACGCGGCCGCGCGGGATCGAGATCGGCGTGTGGGCCGGAATCGCGGCCGTCTACCTGCTGGTCCTGGTGCGGATGGCCATCCCTGAGGAGCGCACCCACCTCATCGAGTACGGCGTCGTGGCGGTGCTCGTCGTGGAGGCCCTCACGGAGCGGACGAGCCAGGGGCGCCGGGTGCGGGTCCCTCCCGTGCTCGCCTTCCTCGTCACCGCGGTCGTCGGTGTGGTGGACGAGGGCCTGCAGGGACTGCTGCCCGACCGCGTCGTCGATTTCCGCGACATCGGGTTCAACGCCCTCGCGGCCCTGCTGGCGGTGGTGGCCTGGACGGTCCTGCGCCTCATGGCTCGACGAGGTCGAGGACGAAGAGCCGGTCGGCACCTGCCTTCACGGCGACCTGCCCACGCCCGTGTGGCCCCGGGGCGATCGTGAGGTCCCTGACCGGGTCGTCGAGTGTCAGGGCTGCCACCCGCTCGGCGCCGGCGACGTCCCACACGACGACCACGCCTCCCTTCGAGCCGGTGATGAGCACGTCGCGCCCGTTCACCTGGCCGAGGGCGACGGCGTCGACGACCGTGGCGTCGTCCGACGGGCCGGGTACCGGGAGGCCGCCGGGAACGGTGTAGAGGCGCGCACGGCCGTCGCAGGCCACCGCTGCGACGGCGCCGTGGTCCCTGTGGTGGCCGAGGGCGACCGACGCGGCGGTCGGGGCCGCGGGCTTGACGCCGAGGGCACGCCACCCCCACTCGAGCGTCGTGCCGCCCGGCTTCCTGAACGGCCCGGCGACGACGGTCGGTGGATCGGTGCTCGTGTCCCAGACCCACGCCGATCCGTCGACCGACCCGGTGAGCAGGACCGGCGCACCGTCCAGGTCGCCGCGTGCCGTGGCGGTGTGCGGCCACCGCTCCGGGGCGTCGAGGGTGAACGGTCCGTCGGCACGACCGCCCTGGTGGACCGCGAGGGCCTCGGGCAGGGGCACGTCCTCGAACCACGCCGCCGCGCGCCGGTCCGCGACGTACTGCGACGTGCGGAACAGCTCGAGCTCGTCGCCCGTCTGCCGGTACCCGATCTCGTGCAACTCCACGAGAGCCGTCGCGTCGAAGTCGGGCGCCGACACGACGATCGGCCTGAGGTCCGCCGCCCCGACGGCGACCGAACGGAGCCGTACCCCGTGCGGTGACTCCTCGATGTGCGCGTTGCCCTCGGTCAGCCACCAGGTCCGCGACCCCATCCCGACGGCCACGACGAACCCGGGCCCGACCCGCGCACCCGCTGCCACGTCGATGTGGTCACCGGGGCCCGCGGTCAGCTCGACGCTGCGCCAGATCTCGTTCCCGTCCGCGGGGTCGACGACGACGACCTGTGCGGACTCGACCCCGAGGACGACGAGGCGTCCCTCGTCCACGCCGAAGCCCAGCACCTCACGGAGCCGGAGATCCGGGTGGGGCTCGACCCGCGCCAGCGATGCCGCGTCGAGGAGCTGGATCTCCCCGTACACCGGAGCGCCCGCGATCACCTGTCGGCCGCCCACCCGGCCGACGGCGAGGCGGAACCCGAGAGAGACGTCGACGCCACCGAGCCGTTCGGACGAGCGGGCGTCCCACACGTCCGTCCGACCGTCGTACCCAGCCGTCGTGACGACCACGGGACGACCCCCGATGGTGCCCAGCGCCACGCCCGTCGGCCGCACCCCGACCTCGATCTCCCGCACGTCGTCGACACCACGCCGTGGGTCCCACAGCACCACCCTGGTGTCGACGGCGATCGCCACCATCGGGTCGTCGTCGACGACGCCGAAGGCCACTCCCCGTACCTTGCCGACGAGCCCGTACACCGACTCGAGATCCGACGACCAGTCGAGCCGGCCCTCGACCATCCGGAGCCACGGCTGTCCGACAGCCTCACCCACGGCGTCACCGAGGCCGGCGAGCTGCTCGTCGTCGTCGTGGCTGAGCCGGGCGTGGAGCTGGCCCGCCAGCTGTCCGGGGTCGCGAGCCAGGGAGATCCGGCTACGACGCAAGGCGCGCTCGACGGCGTCGGCCGCGCGCTGGTTGAACGCCCAGTCCACCTGGTCGTCCCAGTCGAAGACGGTTCTGGCTGCGACGATCACGTCCAACGTCCTGTCCACACCCAGCAGCAGCACCGCCCGGTGCAGCCAACCGGCGTCGGTGACGAGGTGGGCCAGCCCCTGACCGTCCGGGGGCGTGCGGTCCGCGTCGGCGACGAGGTGCTCGGGGAGGTAGCGCACGACGTAGTGGTTCGCCGCGTCCCAGCCGCCGACTGCCGCCCGCTGGCGTGCGGCGAGCTGCGCGGCGATGCGCCGATGCCCCTCGCCGAACCCGGGCTCGGCGTGGAAGTGCTCGACGAACGTCTGGTGGGCAAGCCGGTAGGTGCTCTGTCCCGCCTCGGCGTCGAGCGTCACGTACGGGCCCGCCACGGCGACGGTGGCGTCGACGCGGGCATCGGACCCGTCGTCGACCTGACCGACGGCCCGGGCAGCGTCCACCCAGGTTCCCCCGGTCCGCGGCATGCCACTTCCCCGCGCGTGGGCCAGGGCGCGCAGCATCTCGACGGCGCCGGGGTCGGCGCCTGCGACGCGCTCCAGGGCGGCCGCGAAGACACCACGGTGACCGTGGCTCAGCAGCTCGTCGAGCGCCGGGTCATCGGCAGCGAGGGCGGGTCGCGCGAGCAGCTCGGCGGTCGCGAGCCGGGCGAAGAGGAACGGCTGGTCGCGCTCGGTGATCCTGTCGGCCAGGGCTGCGGCGCGACCTGTGTCGTGCTCGTAGGGCGAGCCGTCCCGCACGAGCCGCTGGACGGCGTAGGCGTGGACGGCAGCGGGGTCGCGCTCGACCACGAGCACCTCGGATTCGGCGACCCCGAGGGCGTCGAGCAGGTCCCGTCGCGTCGGGTCGGCGGGCTGGTCGGGGCCCTCGGTGACCGAGCGCCGCGTGCCCACCAGTACACGGAGCGCCCCCGCGAGTGAGATCTGCTGCAGCACAACCGCCAACGCCTCCGGCTCCTGCGCCTCGTCGAGTGCGTCGACCAGCACCGTCGCACCGTCCTGGCCCCGCCCACGCACCTGGTCGAGCAGGGTCCGGACCCGCTCGTCGAGGGTCCCGGTGGGTTGGTCGTGGGCCTCACCGGCCACGGTGTCGAGCTGTGCCGACAGGTCGTCCACCACCTCCAGCGCGGTCTGGCCGGTGAGGTGCAGCACGACGGCGAACACGTTCCCCGGTGGTCGAGGGCGCGCGGCCAGGTGCGGGGCCAGGCCCGACTCGGTGTACAGCGCCACGAGCTTCGGGTCGGCGAGCACGACCAGGTGCCCGAGCAGGGCCGACTTGCCCGACCCCGCCTCACCGGTGACGACCTTCAGGCCCTCGCCGTGCGCGAGCCAGGCGGACAGCTCGGCCACCTCGCGGTCGCGTCCCGCGAAGTGCCAGGCGACCTCACCGACCTCGCTCCCCTGGGCCTTCTCGATGAAGTGGCCACTCACCTCGGCCGGGAGTGCGGCGAGGGCCAGTCGCAGCTCCTCGCGCACGTCGAGGGCCATCACGACCGGCGACGGCGGCGGCGGGCGCTCGAGCGCCGCCTCAGGCGGCAGGAACCCTGCTGGTTCCAGGTCTCCCAGCTCGCGTCTGATCCGGCGGAAGACCTCGTCCAGCGGGATGCGCTCGTCGTTCTCGGTGAACGTGTCCAGGGCGTGCTCGAACGCGGTGACGAAGGCTCCCGTGCGGGCGGCGCCACCGGGCGCCACCGGCCAGAGCCCCAGTCGCTTGGGCTTCTTCGGGTACTTCGCTGAGAGCTCGGCAGCCAGGTTCGT
This sequence comes from uncultured Actinomycetota bacterium, assembly GCA_963843835.1. Classification (GTDB taxonomy): domain Bacteria; phylum Actinomycetota; class Actinomycetes; order Actinomycetales; family CAWJMD01; genus CAWJMD01. Next base: position 964,456 of record CAWJMD010000001.1, on the reverse strand, counting down.
GACGCCGAGCTCGCTGTCGCAGCAGTCGAGCACGAACAGAGCCCAGCTGTCGGGGTCGGTCTGACGCCGCTGCCAGTCGCGTTGCAGGAACTGCGCCATGCCGCTGGTGCGGACCGGGAGCACTCCGTCGCCGTCCGGCACGAGCAGGTCATGGTCGAGGGAGTCGCCTCGGCCGTGGCCGACGAGGTAGACCACTGACCCGGTGGGGCGGTCGGGCTGCTCGGCCCACCTGCGGACCGCGTCGACGAGGTCACCCTCCCCGTGGACGACGACGGTGTCGAGGACGTTCCCCCCGCGCCCGCCGCCGAGGATGGCGCCGAACCGTGCGGCACTGTCGCTGGACGGGAGCGGCCCAGGCGGTTCGGGGTAGTCGTCCACGGCGACCAGGACGACTCCGAACGTCGTCACCTCGACGAGCGTACGCTCGGTGACGTGCCCTCGCCCAGAGCGGCGCTGACGTCAGACGCCGTGCTGTACCTGCCCGGGATCATGGGCAGTGAGCTGGTCGACGCCCGCGGCAAGGTCGTGTGGGGGATGAAGCCCGGCCTGTTCGCGCGGCAGCTGTTCTTCAAGGACGTGATGGCGCGGCTGGTGCCGAGGGGTGGTGACGGCCTCAGGGCGTCTCGTCCGGTCCAGCTGCCCGTCCCGGTCCCCCTGCTGTGCGGGATCGAGCCGTACACGCGGCTGGAGCAGAGGCTCCGACAGGTCACGCTAAGACCCGAGGCGGTCCGGCCGTTCGCGTACGACTGGCGGCGGTCGATCGTGGAGGCAGCCACTGCCCTGGCACCGGTCGCGAGAGCCCACCTGACCGACTGGCGCAGCCGTTTCGCCGCACTCCCGGACGAGGAGCGCCGGGGCCGTCCCGAGCCGCGGCTCACCCTCGTCGGGCACTCGATGGGCGGCCTCGTGGCGTCGTGGTTCGCCACCGTGCTGCGCGACCATGGTGGGGACGACGTACGACTGGTGATCACGCTCGGGACACCCTTCAGGGGCTCGGTCAACGCGCTGCACGTGCTCGCCGCGGGAAGCTGGCTCCCGCTGGGTCTCTACGCCGAGTCCCTCAGAGACGCGACCCGGATGATGCCGGGGGTCTACGAGCTGCTCCCTACGTATGCCTGCGTCGACGAGGGCGACGACGCCGACGGACTGGCGCACCCGTTCCGTCAGCTCACGCCGTCCGACCTCGCCGACGTGGGCGCCGACGCCGAGATGACAGAGACGGCTTTGGCGACTTTGGCGACCCTGCAGGCGGCCATGCTCGGTCGGGACGACGGCTGGGTCCAGTCAGTGGTGGGCACCCGCCAGCCGACTCTGCAGTCCGCGAGCCTGCGCCCAGGTCGTCCTCCGGCCTTCACCGAGGATGTGGCCGGCACGGACACGCGCCGCCGAGAGGACCACGGCGGCGACGGCACGGTCTTCCGCTATGCAGCGCACCCCGACGGCGTCGTGCCATCCCTGCTGCCGCAGAGCCACGGGGCGCTGGCGAAGTCACCCGAGGGAGTGGACTTCGCGGCAGCCGTCGCGACGGGCCGGGACCTGGGAGCGTTCCAGGCCGCCTCGGAGCTCGGGATGCGGGTCCCCGACATGGTCCCCGCCGGTGACCCGTTGCATGTGGAGGTCGTCGACGCCGACGTCGGCATGTGCCAGGTGCACGACGCCGAGACCGAGCAGCTCGTCGCCATCCAGGCGCTGGTGCGGGACGGCGAGCACCTCGTCACCGACGTCGGGCCGCTGGAGGCGGGCACCTACCGCGTCAGCGTGTCGGCCGGAGGCTTCAGCCCTGTCGAGCGGCTGGTCATCGTGGCCTCGGAGGCTTGACCAACCGCTCGAGTGGCTGTCCACCCGTCGGTCAGCGGGCCAGCCGCTCCAGGATCTGGTTGAACGTGGCGCTCGGGCGCATCACGGCGTCGACCTTGGCGCGGTCCGGACGGTAGTAGCCCCCGATGTCGGCCGGGGCGCCCTGGACGGCGATCAGCTCGCGGGTGATCTTCTCCTCGTTGTCACCGAGCGCCTGGGCGATCTCGGTGAACGCCGCGGCCAGCTCGGCGTCGTCGGTCTGCTGCGCCAGCTCGCGGGCCCAGTACAAGGCCAGGTAGAAGTGGCTGCCGCGGTTGTCGATCTGCCCGACCCGGCGTGCGGGAGAGCGGTTCTCGTCGAGGAGCGTGCCCGTCGCCCGGTCCAGCGTGTCCGCGAGCACCTGCGCGCGGGCGTTGTCGGTCACCTGGGCGAGGTGCTCGAAGCTGACGGCGAGGGCGAGAAACTCGCCCAGGCTGTCCCAGCGCAGGTAGTTCTCCTTGACGAGCTGCTGCACGTGCTTGGGGGCAGAGCCGCCGGCGCCGGTCTCGAACAGCCCACCGCCGTTGATCAGCGGCACCACCGACAGCATCTTCGCGCTCGTGCCCAGCTCGAGGATCGGGAACAGGTCGGTGAGGTAGTCGCGCAGCACGTTGCCGGTGACCGAGATGGTGTCCTCGCCGCGCCGGATCCGCTCCAGCGAGTAGGCCATCGCGTCGGCCGGGGCCATGACCTCGATCGTCAGCCCGTCTGTGTCGTGCTCGGGCAGGTACTCGTCCACCTTCGCGATGAGCTGGGCATCGTGGGCGCGGTCGGCGTCGAGCCAGAACACGGCAGGCACGCCGGAGGCGCGGGCGCGTGTGACGGCGAGCTTCACCCAGTCGCGCACCGGCACGTCCTGGGTGCGGCACATGCGCCAGATGTCACCCTCGTCCACCTCGTGCTCCAGCAGGGTCGCACCGGAGCCATCGACCACGCGGACCGTTCCGGCGGAAGCGATCTCGAAGGTCTTGTCGTGGCTTCCGTACTCCTCGGCGGCGCGGGCCATCAGGCCGACGTTGGGAACCGAGCCCATCGTGGACGGGTCGAAGGCACCGTTCGCGCGGCAGTCGTCGAGGACGACCTGGTAGATGCCCGCGTAGCTGGAGTCGGGGATCACCGCAAGGGTGTCGGCCTCCTCGCCGTCCGGCCCCCACATGTGACCGGAGGTGCGGATCATCGCCGGCATCGAGGCGTCGACGATCACGTCGCTCGGCACGTGCAGGTTGGTGATGCCGCGGTCGGAGTCGACCATCGCCAGCGCCGGGCCGTCCGCCAGCCCGGCGTCGAAGGACTCCTTGATCGCGGCGCCGTCCTCGGCCTTGTCGAGACCGGAGAGGATGCCGCCGAGGCCGTCGTTGGGGCTCAGGCCGGCGGCCTTCAGCGCGGCACCGTGCTCGGCGAAGGTCTTCGGGAAGAAGGCCTTGACCACGTGCCCGAAGATGACCGGGTCGGAGACCTTCATCATCGTCGCCTTGAGGTGCACGGAGAACAGCACGTCGTCGGCCTTGGCCCGCTGGATCTGGGCGTCGAGGAAGTCGCGCAGGGCCGCGACCCGCATGACGGTCGAGTCGACGACGTCACCGGCAACGACGGTCACGGACTCCTTCAGCACCGAGGTGGTGCCGTCCGCAGCGACGTGCTCGATGCGCAGCTCACCATCGGACTCGACGACCGCCGACTTCTCGTTGGAACGGAAGTCGTCCGCGGTCATGTGTGCGACGTTCGTCTTGGAGTCCGGCGACCACGCACCCATCGAGTGCGGGTGCGAGCGCGCGTACTTCTTGACCGAGGCGGGCGCACGGCGGTCCGAGTTGCCCTCGCGCAGAACCGGGTTCACGGCGCTGCCCTTGACCTTGTCGTACCGCGCGCGCGCATCCCTCTCGTCGGCCGTCGTGGGGTTGTCCGGGTAGTCGGGCAGGTCGTAACCCTGCCCCTGCAGCTCGGCGATGACGGCCTTCAGCTGCGGCACGGAGGCGGAGATGTTGGGCAGCTTGATGATGTTCGCCTCGGGGCGGGTCGCGAGCTGCCCGAGCTGCGAGAGCGCGTCGGGAACCTGCTGGCCGGCCGGCAGCCGGTCCGCGAATGCGCCGAGGATGCGGCCCGACAGGGAGATGTCCGGCGACTCGATGCTCACGCCCGCCGTCGACGCGTAGGCCGAGACGATCGGCAGCAACGAGTGGGTCGCCAGTGCGGGCGCCTCGTCGGTGTAGGTGTAGAAGATCGTCGGCTCGCTCACCACGTGCTCCGTCCGTCTCGGATTTGTTTGACGTCAAGATATCGGACGCGGCGCTCAGCGCCAGGTCGCGGCAGCGCCGGGTTCGGTGGCTAGCGGAAGACGGCGGCGTAGAGGCCGGCTGCGATCCAGGCCAGGATCACGGAGCCGTACACGAGAGACGTTGCCGTCCGGTGCCGCACGAGGGTCAGACCGAAGGACTTCTTCGGCTCCGGTCGCGCGAGGAACACCCCGGCGTGGACACCCAGCTCGAACTCGGCGCGGCGCCCACGACTGATGAGATCGTCGTAGAGCTCGTCGTTGCGCAGGTCATACATACGGAGCCCTACCGTGACCAGCAGTCCGAACGTCGCCAGCCCTACGCGTGGCGCGACGCCCGAGCCCGCGAGCGGTCCCTGCTCCGTGACCACAGCGACCAAGGCCAGGGCAGCAACCGGCGGTATGAGAGCCAACAACTTGAACCGGACATCTGTCAGCACCCGCCAGCTGTCACTGACCTGCTTGTACACCGCCAGGAGGATCTCGCGGTCTGCCGAATCCATTGCGGATGCACCTGGGGACCGTGGAGCTGCCAGGACGCGGAGCGAGTCGTGGGCGTACCTGAAGCTCCGACGGCCCGCGAACCGGTCCGGCGACATGGACATCTGCGGTCCCGGTGGCGACGACGGCATGGTCGGCATCGCGCCGGGCGGTGACATCGTCACGGTGGTCCCAGCGGGCGCTCGGACCACGATGTCCGCGGGGTCCTTTCGTCGGGCGTCGCCCCAGCGGACGATCCGCTCCCTTAGCCGCTGAGTGATCCTCACCCTGGACCGGACTCGTTCGCCGACCATCAAGACCTCCCCGACTGCGCGCGGCCACAACGGAGCCGATGTGGCCCACCTCCATGCTGCTCCACCATCGGGCTGAGCCGCCAGGGAGTGCGGTCGTGCTGGGTCCCAGGGGGGCCCGTCTGGTAGGCCTGTAGGTGCGGGCCGGTGTCGCGCCGGCTCCCGTCTCGAAGGGACCCGCCATGCGCATCGCCGTCCTCGGCACCGGAACCGTCGGTCGCACGCTGGCCGCCCGACTGGCCGGGCTCGGCCACGAGGTGGTGGTCGGCACGCGCGACCTGGCGACCACGCTCGCCCGGACCGAACCGGACGAGCGCGGGAACGCGCCCGTGCCGCAGTGGCTCGAGGAGCACGCCGGGGTGGCGCTCGAGACCTTCGCAGAGGCGGCGGCCGGTGCCGAGCTCGTGGTCAACGCGACCGGCGGCAGCGGGTCGATCGAGGCGCTCACGCTGGCCGGTGCCGACAACCTCGACGACAAGGTGCTGCTGGACGTCTCCAACCCGCTCGACTTCTCGCAGGGCTTCCCGCCGTCGTTGTTCGTCAGCAACACGGACTCGTTGGCCGAGCAGATCCAGCGGACGTTCCCGAGGGCGCGCGTGGTGAAGTCGCTGAACACGATGACCGCGGCGGTGATGGTCGACCCGCAGCAGCTGGCCGACGGCCAGCACTCGGTGTTCGTGTCCGGGAACGACGACGCGGCCAAGGGCACGGTCACCGAGCTGTTGCGCGCCTTCGGGCACACCGACGTGATCGACCTCGGGGACATCACGACCGCCCGCGGCCCGGAGATGATGCTGCCGGTGTGGCTGCGCCTGCTCGGGTCGGTGGGGACACCGATGCTGAACTTCAAGATCGTGCGGTGAGGTGGGTCAGGTGATCGAAGGAGCGTCCACGGAAGACACGGAACCCGTTCGTGCGCGGTCCATCTCGGCGACGGTGGACGAGCTGGTCGGCCGGGTCCGGGCCCTGGTCGGCGATGGGCGAGCCCGCACGATGCTGGGGCTGACGGGTGCGCCGGGAGCGGGCAAGTCGACGGTGGCCGTCGCGCTGGCTGACCGGCTCGCGGACCTGGGGACCGTCGTGGTGCCGTTCGACGGGTTCCACCTCGCCAACGTCGTGCTGGAGGACCTGGGCCTGCGGGACCGCAAGGGAGCGCTGGAGACCTTCGACCTGGACGGGTACGCGCACCTGCTCGAACGTCTCCGGTCAGCGCGCGACACGGTTTACGCCCCGGTCTTCGACCGCTCCATCGAGGAGGCGATCGCCGGCGCGATCGCTGTTCCGGCCGAGTGTCGGCTGGTCGTCACCGAGGGCAACTACCTGCTCGCGGACCACCCAGCCGCTCGACGAGCGCGACAGGCTCTCGATGCCGTGTGGTTCGTGGTGCTGGACGAGCGCACCCGGATCGACCGGCTGGTGCGGCGGCACGTCGAGTTCGGCAAGATGCAGGACGCGGCGGAGGCCTGGGTAGCCGGGATCGACCAGGTCAACGCCGAGCTGGTGTCGGCGACGCGTGCGCGGGCCGATCTGGTGGTGCGGCTGGTCGACCGCGAACCGTGACGGCTGACGACAGACCGATGCGACCGCTTCCGGACGTTGCCCGGACCCCGGGCCTCGTGGGGCGCATCCCCACGACGGCAGCGAGTGCGGCCGCCAGACAGAGGACGAGGGGAACGGTGTAGGTCATCCCGACGGAGGCGGCGAGCTCCGGCTGCATGCGGCTGCGGGCCGCGTCGCCGAGCCCGACCATCGCTGCGAGACCACCCTCGCCCGCGGAGCCCAGGCCGGGCACACGGGCCGTGACCAGCAACGTCAAGGCGGTGGTGGTGAGGGCGGTTCCGAGCGCGTTCCCGAGCTGCGCGGCCAGGTTCAGCAGGGTCGTCCCGTGCGGCACGTCGTCCCCCACCAGGGCCATGCTGGCCGCGGTCATGGACGGCATCAGCGTCGCGCCCGACCCGACGCCGAGGACGGCGCCTCCGACCGCGGCCACCAGGTATGGGGCGTCGCGGCTGGTCCCAGCACAGAGGACGACGAGACCGACCGCGGCCGTCACGGTTCCGAAGACGACGATGCGGTGCGGATCCGTCCGGTCGACCAGTCGCGTCGCGACCTGCAGCGTCAGACCGACGGCGACTCCGGTGGGCACGGCGAGAGCACCCGCGACGGCGACGGGATCTCCTCGGACGCCCTGCACGAAGGCCGGTAGGACGCCCATCGAGCCGAAGTAGGCGGCCCCGAACGTGAACAGCACGAATGCGCCGGCACCGAGCTGCCGGGTGGCGAGGAGTCGCACCCTGACCGGCGGATCGGACTGGCGCAGTGCCCTGCGGACGAAGAGCGCGAGAAGCAGCGCCCCCAGAACCGCTGCGGCACAAGCGGTCGCTGTGATCCGCCCGGAGTCGGCCACCAGGGTGCAGCCGAAGACGAGGGACGCGGCCCCACCGGCCACGCACGAGGCGCCGACCACGTCCACACGGCCCCTGGAGGCACGGCGCTCCACCGGCAGGACGCGACGGCACAGCAGCCAGGCGACGAGCCCGACCGGGAGGTTCACCCAGAACAGCCAGCGCCACGATGTCGCGTCGACGAGCAGGCCGGCGAGCGGCGGGCCCAGTACCGGACCGACCACGACGGGCAGGCCGAGCAGGCTCATCATGGCCCCGCGGGCCCCGACGGGTGCAAAGCGCAGCGCTATCGCCGCGCCCACGGGGTTGATCAGGCCACCGGCCAGACCTTGCAGTACGCGGAACGCGATCAGGGACCCGACGCCCCATGCGCTCCCCGCGAGCACGGACAGGACCACGAAGGTGGCCACCGCGGCGAGATAGACGCGGCGGTCCCCGAACCTGGTGGCCGTCCAGGCCGCCAGTGGCGTCACCGCGACCAGGCCAAGGACGTAGCCGGTGGTGACCCACTGGAGGGCGGACAGGCTGGAGTCGAGCGCTGCAACCATCGCCGGGATCGCGACCAGCGTGACGGTGGTGTCCACGACGACCAGCAGTCCGCCGAAGGCGAGCACCAGCCCGACCTTGCGATCCGAAGTGTCCAACCTGGCTGCGACGACGGTGCTCACGCCGGGAAGGGACGTGCGGCACGCGCCTCGCGGAGGGTCGTGGCCCACCACGCCAGCTCGTCGAGCGCCGCGTCGACGGCTGCGGCGCTCCCGTCCGGGGGCTGGAAGGCTCCCTCGTCGACATCGAGCCACGGCGTGCGGAGACCGACGGCCCGGCGGGTCGTCACGACGTTGAGCTCGGCGAAGACGCCCCGCAGGTGCTCGGTGGCCAGGAGTCCTCCGTTGACGCCGTAGGACACGACGGTCGCGGCCTTGGCCCTCCACTCGTGGAAGTGCCAGTCGATGGCGCGCTTGAGCCCGGCCGGGTAGCTGTGGTTGTACTCGGGGGTGACGACCACGAACGCGTCGGCGGCCGCAATCCGCCCCGTCAGGGGGGTGAGCGGCCCGCCGCCCGGCTCGAGCAGCGCGTCGTCGGGGAGTTCCACGGTCGCGAGGTCGACGACGTCGACAGGCCCCTTCGTCCGCGCCAGGTCCGCGACCCAGTCCCCGATCAGGTTGCCGAGGCGGGCCTTCCGCACGCTCGCGACGAGGACCAGGGTGCGCGGTGATGTCTGTGGGGCACGGACGTTGTGAGAAGTGGTCATGCCAAGGACCCTGAGGGTTGAACAAATGTTGAGGTCAAGCCGAGGAGCGGGCAGGATCCAGCCATGACCACTGCCACGCAGCGCGGCTCACACGTGGACACTGAGTCCGGCACCCTCACCGTCGGGCAGGTCGCTGCCGCGGCGGGCGTCGCACCGTCAGCGGTGCGGTTCTACGACAAGTACGGCGTGATCCACGCAGTCCGAGGGCCGGGGAACCAGCGGATCTTCCACGAGGATGCGGCCTGCCGTCTCCAGGTCGCACGGCTGGCGCAGCGCATCGGGCTCACCGTCCGCGAGATCGCCGAGGCTCTGGCGGACGTCCCCGAGGACGCCCAGCCCGAGGACTGGGCCGTGGTCGCTGACAGGCTCGTCCGAGAGGCCGAGCAGCGCACTGCGGACCTCAAGAAGCGGCTGAGTGAGATGACCGGCGGAGCGAAGCTCTGCGAGATCGGCGAGGAGCTGGCGTCGGCCGGCTGACCGGTTCGCGGCCGGACTGGCTCGCCACCTTCTGTGCTCTGCCCCGACGGCCCCCGATGCCGGACCGTCAGCAGATGACCCCGACGCACTGAGCCGGGTTGCCGTTCCACCGACCGGAGTTGCCCCCACCGTCCGTTGCCGTCGGCGCTTCGAGGCCCAAGTCGGCGTTGCGCGTGGCTGAGTTGTCTGACACGAGAACAGTGACCGAAGCGGGAGCGCGGACGTGGAGTCCGTCGTCGAGTGGGCTTCCGTCCGGGGCGACGAAGCTACCTGGTGAGTAGCCGTTCTTGTCGAAGCGGTTGTTGCTGATCTCGACGGGTTGTCGTGCAAAGCTCAGATCAATGAGAGCCCCAGCCGCGCCGTTCGAGGCGAAGACGTTGTCGTGTAGCAGTAGTCCGCCATCGACAACGTGCCTGACACGCAGGCCAACGCCGTTGTCCTTGATGCGATTACCGGCAACTTCGTTACCCCGCCAAGGGGTGACGACGTCGATGCCCACGTGGTGCCCTGAGATGATGTTGTCTCTGACGAGGTGGACAACAGGCCCAGCGAATAGGTAGAGCCCCACCGCGCCGTTGTCCCGGAGCATGTTGCGCTCGATGGTCCAGGAACTGTTCTCCGTGCTGTAGATGGCTCCGAGGTCGTTGTCCGTAAACCGGCTATCCCGAATCTGCCAGTTGTTGGCGTTGGAGTAGGCAGATATCCCTCGCGTGTTGCGTTCGAATCGACTTCGCTCAACCCTCACGTCATCTGCGTCGAAGGCCTCGATCCCAAGGCCGTTATCGCTGAACGACGATGACAGGAACTCGTAGGGCAACCGGGGACCATCCACTTGCCACGCACGCAACTGAGGTATGAACACTCCGGCGTATCCACAGTCCACGACATCGACACGCTCGAGTCGGGCACCGTTGGCCAGATGCAGGTAGACGCCCGTGCCGAAGCCGGCGATGGTTCCGCGCTTGATGACGGTGTCGTTCACGGCGGCATTGGGCACGCCAGAGAGCCAGTTGATGCGAATGCCCGTCCCTGCCCCGGTGCCGGACAGCGTGTGCCCTCGGAGATCGATCGTCACGCCGGACGCGCCCACGATCAGACCGTCACCGGAACACGTCAGGTCGTGCTTGAGAACGACGTCCTGCGTGATCACCTGACCGCACACAATTCCTGGTGGCGCGGCGGAAGCTGGGGCTGCGACGGAGCCGACAAGAAGAGCCACGGCTGAAAGAAGTACGACTCGAGTTCGCGTCATGATTCCCCCGTACGTGCGTTGAGCCATTCGATTCCGCAGGACTGTAGAGCACAGTGAATGGGTAGGTCCACGCTCTCACTCAACGTGAATCATGCTGCCTCTCAGTGACTTTCGACCTATATGGCACAACGCCACAAAGAGGTGAGAGAGTCGCGGGACGCCACTATTGACCACAACATGCCCCTGCGGCAGATGAGCGGTGTCCCCAGCGAGCATCCACTCTGGCCCATCCGTCGCACGTAGCGTGATGCATGCGGAGCACGCCTCGAGTGCCCACCCCACCAGCGGTGGCTGGACGGTCGAGTGGAGCGTCACTCGGCGGTCCAGCCGTGACTGGTTCCGATCACAGACCCCACTACGAGGCGCTCGAAGTCGCCGCGGGAGGTCGGCTTCGCAGCTCAGGTCGCATCCCGGAGAGGGGGCGCCGTATCTCGCGCGGCCCCTGGTCCGTCAGTGCCAGCTCCACCGCGGTGGAGATCGCCTCGCCGTCGCCTCTTCTCCCGTCGCCACAGCACCTTCGCGATCGTCCACACCACCACCATGCCGATGATGTGGATCCCGAAGGCGGCCCAGCCGATCGCGGTGGCCGTGTCGATGAGCGGGCTGTGACGGTCCATCCCGAAGTCGAGTCGGCGTGGGCTGTGGGGGTGGCGGGTGATCACTTGTTCGTGGAACATGGGGATGTTGAGCACGAGGAACACACAAAAGGTCGAGCCGACCCACGTGAGGAAGCTCATCGCCGCGTCGTACCGGTCGGCCTCGGAGCGGACCTTGCGGTAGACGAACACGGCGTTGCTCAGGGCCCAGAGGACCGAGATCACGGAGCCGAGTAGGGCGAGCCGTGCGTCGTCGCGGGCCGCTCCGACCGCGACGGTGCCCGGGCCGCCGACCATCAGCAGGAACCAGCCTCCGAAGAGGAGCCATGTCACCGGGCCCTCGTAGTGCGGGTCGGCGTACTTGTCCGCGTAGGGGGAGTCGGTGTACACGGCGTGCCTACTGCCCACGGCCCCGGACCGGGGCCTGCTCGTCGTGGGCTCCGGAGACCCGGCGGATGAGGCGGGCGACGACGTACGCCGCGGCGGGTCCGGCGACGGCGAGTCCGAACGCGAGGACGCCTAGACCCCGGGCGAGGTCGAGGAGCGGCGAGTACCGCGCGTCCCCGAAGTCGAGGGACGTGTCGCGGCCTCGAGACACGACGGTGCCGTGCAGCGCGGGGTACTGGAGCCACAGCCCGGCCACGAAGGCGTAGAGCAGGTACACCACCACGAGGATGCCGAGCAGGCCGCGGACCGCTGGCTGCGTGACCGTGCGCCTGCCGACCCACGAGGTGTTGACCAGGGCCCAGACCACGGCGACGGCCGAGGAGGCGACGGCGGTGGCCGGGGAGTCGGCGATGGCGGCGATCGCGATCAGGACCGGGACGGCGCCGCCGAGCACGACCCACGCCGCGAACGCCCAGCAGCCGGGGCGCGGGCCGTCGCCCTCCGGCCGGCCGTCGCGGTTTGGTGGGACGGCCTTGGAGCCGGACGGCATGAACGAGACCACATGCCCCCCTCTCGTGCGGGTGGGGCACACGGGCCCTACCCGAACAACTGTGTCGGAACACCTTAGAACGGGTGTCTCGGCGACTAGCGCGCGTCCACCCTCGCCGACCCTGTCGCGTGCAGGGTGATGCCTCCGGAGAAGGCCTCGAGCGCCCACCCCACCAGCGGCGGCTCGACCGTCGCGTACAGCGTCACCTCGGCGGTGCGTCCGTCCCTGGTCCCGGTCTGCGAGCCGACGACGAGCCGGTCGAAGTCGGTGAACGCGCCGCGGTCCGCCAGGTAGTCGTCGACGCTGGCCCGCACGGAACGATCCGAGAGCGGCACCGAGCCGGGGCGTACGCCATCGTTGAAGTACCCACCGGGGTCGACGGCGTCGGCGGCGTCCAGCGCCGCGCCGTCGGCCACCTCCAGCAGGCGCTTGCGCTCGAGGTGCACCGCCGAGGCGCTCACCACCACCGCCGCGAGCGAGAACGCGATCACGGCGTAGAAGAGGATCAGCAGCAGGATCTGGCCGTCGTCGTCGCCTCCCCGAACCGCCCGCCACCACCGGCCGACGACGACGACGAACGTCCTCACGGCGCAGCCCCCGCGTAGCGGTCCACCACGGCCACCGCATCGGCGCGCACCGGCACCCGCGCCGGGATCACCGCGTCCACGAACGCCGGAACACCCGGCAGCACGACGTCGACCTCGACGAGCACGGTCACCGCCGAGTCGGGGGTCAGGCACGGGTCGCTCTCGCAGGTCACCGTCACCTCGGGTGCGGGGTCGCCCTCCCGCGCGAAGCCCTGGTCCCTCAGCGCCAGCTCGACGACGGCGGCCAGCCGGTCGGCTCCGGCTTTGTCGTCCTCGGCCGCCGCGACGACGCGCGCTCCCTCTCGCGACGCGGCTTCCACCGCGAAGGCCCCCGCCTGCAGCCGCCCCATCACGAGCACGAAGTAGACGACCGGCACCAGCAGCAGCACACCGAGGGTGACGAACTCGACCACGGCGGAACCTCGGTCGTCCCCGCCCGGAGCCCTCACTCCTGCACCCCGTGCCCGGTGACGACGACGGACCGCGCCGGCCCCAGCAGCCCGATCGCGGGCAGGGGCGCGTCGACCCGCACCTCGACCACGACGACGCCGTCGACGGTGCGCGTCGTCGCGGTGACGTCCTCGGCGTAACGCGCGGACAGCGACATGCGGATCAGCTCACGGGCCCGCGCGACCCCATCGGCCGGTGTGCGGTCGGCCAGCCCTCCGTACCGAGCACCCTCCGACGCGCAGTCCACCAGCGTGTTGCCCACGTGGAGGACCAGCGTCAGCTGGATCACACCGAGGAAGACCAGGGTCAGCAAGGTCGAGACCGCGACGAAGTCGACCACGGCGGAACCCCTGTCGCGGTTCAGAAGTTCAGGATCCGCGTCATGGCCTCACTGAAGACCCGCTCCAGCTGGTCCCCCGCGACCGCCCAGAGCCCGAGCACCAGACCGGCGGTCATCAGGGTCACCATCACCCAGCCCGGCACGTCCCCCCGGTCGTCGCCCTCCATGGCCCGCACCCAGCGACTGCGCACCGCCCGCACCGCGCTCATCCGTCCACATCCCCTCGTCTGGTCACCCCGTGGTGACGTCGGTCGTTCTGCCTCACAGGTCGAGGCTCAGCACGGCGAACCCCGGGTACACGGCGAACACCACGGTCACGGGCAGGACGAGGAAGACGACGGGGACCATCATCCCGATCTCCTTCTTGCCCCCGGTCTCCATCAGCTGCCGCCGCCCCGCCTCGCGCACGTCCTGCGCCTGGGCTCGCAGGACGTCGGCCAGCGGGGTGCCACGTTCGAGCGCCACGGCGATGCCGTCCACGAACCGCGCGAGGATCGGCAGGCTCGTCCGGGAAGCCATGCCCTCCAGGGCCTCGACGAGCGTGGCACCCGCGCGCGCGTCGGCCAGGGTGCGGCGCAGCTCGATCGACAGCTCGCCGGTCGTCGTCCGCGCCACCCGCTCCAAGGCCCCGACCGCGCCCTCTCCGGCACTCACGGACAGCGCCAACAGCTCTGCCACGGTGGGGAACTCGGTGAGGATCCGCTCCTCGCGACCGCGGACCGCACGGCTCAGCGCGTGGTCGCGACCGAGCACGCCACCCACCCCACCGGCCACGACCATCGCGAGCATCGGGACGAGCGACAGGCCCTGCCGTGCTCCGACCACCAGAGCACCGACGAGGCCCGCACCGAGGCCCAGCACCCCCCACACCACCTGCTGCGCGCGGAACTGCTCCACGGTCATCGAGCGGCCCAGCTGGTCGAGGCGCCGACGCACCGTACCCGGACCTCCGGAGAGCCGCTCCACCCAGTGGACGGCATCCGCCATCACCGGGCCGAGTATGCGCTCGATGATGACGAACGGTGTGCCCGAACTGGTCTCGCCAAGGAGCGACGACGGACGTGCGACGTCGCGGACGTACGGCGCGAGCCGCTGGTCGAGGGTCGGTCGCCGCATCGCGGGCAACCTGAGGAGGACCAGCCACAGTCCCATCCCGGCCGCGAGCCCGATACCGGCGCCCGTCCACCCCAGCGAGGCGCCGTTCACCGCAGCACCCGGCTCTCCTCCGGCAGCCGCCCGATGCGCACCATGACGCGGTAGGCGACGACCGAGGCTGCGGCTCCGACTGCGAGGACGACGACCCCGGCCGGACGGTTGTACGCCGACACTGCCTCGGGTCGCGTGGACAGCAGCGCCAGGACGACCCACGGTGCGGCCACGGCCAGGCGTGCCGCGTTGACCGTCCAGCTCTGCCGGGCCTCTAGCTCGGCACGCGTCCGCGCGTCGTCCCGCAAGAAGGTCGAGAGGGTGCGCAGCAGCCGTCCGAGGTCGCTCCCACCGACCTCGCGGGTCAGCCGCAGCGCCTCCACGATGCGGTCCGCCACCGGGTCGGCGAGGCGGGCCTTGAGGCGGTCGAGGCACTCGACGAAACGGCCTGTGGCGCGGTAGTCCTCGGCGAAGGCCACGAACGCCGGCCGCAGCTCCTTCGGGCCACGCTGCCCCAGCTGGGTGAGGGCCTCGGGCAGCGACAGCCCGGCCCTGATGCCGGAGGTGAGGTGGTCGACCGCCTCGGGCCAGAGATCGCGGACCATGCTGCGGCGCTGCCGCGCCCGGAACCGCACGAGCGAGAACGGCGCCCACCCTCCGATCACGGCGAAGCAGAAGGCGATCGGCGGGGACGACGACACCGCGAGCACGACGAGCCCGACCAGCAGGGCCGCCATGGTGCAGGCGGCTGCGAGAGCCCTCGGCCCCACGGCGACCATGCCGGCCTGCAGCAGCTCGTCCGAGAGACGGTCGGCGAGCGACGCGGACCGCGTTCCCTCGGTCACGGGGTCGGCCGGAGTCCAGAACGACCACCAGATGCAGAAGAGCCCGGCGCCCAGCACGAGCCCCGCGATCACCCCCACGAGGCCGTCACCATCCGGACTCCTGGCGCAGCAGGGCCGCCAGGTCGATCCCGGCCCTCTCGAAGCGGTCGACGTGGGGCGGGAAGCCGTCCGCACGCACCAGGCGCCCGTGTCGCGCGGTGAACACGTCCGTGGTCTCGACCACGTCCTCCTCCACCCGTCCGGGCACGGCCACGATCTCGCGGACTCGTCGCTGCCCGTCGGCGTCCAGGGCGACGTGGACGACGAGGTCGACGCAACCCGCCACCGTGGGGACCACGAAGCGCGCGCCGACGTTCTCGCCGGCGAGCAGCGGCAGCGTGCACATCTTGGTGATCGCCTCGCGGGCGCTGTTGGCGTGGATGCTGGCCATGCCGGGCAGTCCGGAGTTGAGCGCGATCAGCAGGTCGAGGCTCTCGGCCTGACGCACCTCACCGACGACCAGCCGGGTGGGGCGCATCCGCAACGCCTCCTTCACCAGGCGCCGCAGCGGGATCTCGCCGGTCCCCTCGAGGCTCGGCTGGCGGCACTGGAGCCCGACACAGTCGCGCAGTGGGATCTTGAGCTCGAAGACCTCCTCGCACGTGACGACGCGCTCCAGGGGCGGGATGGACGCGCCCATGCAGTTGAGCAGCGTGGTCTTTCCCGCCTGGGTCCCGCCCGAGACCAGCACGTTGAGGCCGGCCCGGACGGCCGCGTCGAGGAACGCCGCCGCCTGACCCGTCAGCGTCCCCAACCGCACCAGGTCGTCGAGCCGGTCGGCGTGGACCACGAACTTGCGGACGTTGACGGCCCAGTGCTGGCGCGTGATGTCGGGGATCACGACGTGGAGGCGGCTGCCGTCCCCCAGCATCGCGTCCACGAACGGGCTCGACAGGTCCACGCGCCGTCCGGACGACTTCAGCATCCGCTCCACGAGGTCGCGGACCTGGTCGGCGGTGAGGATCGTCGTGGTGAGCTCGGGGATCCCGTGGCGGGCGACGAAGACCTTGCCCGGCTCGTTGATCCAGATCTCCTCGACGTCCGGGTCGTCGAGGTAGCCCTGCAGGGGGCCGAGCCCGGCGACCGCGTCGAGCACCGACTTCACGGCGTGCACCGGATCGGGCAGCGGTGGGAGCCCGCCGGACAGCGAGCGGTCGTCGTAGTCGGCCACGGCGTCCTCGACCAGGCGCCTGACACCACCGGGGTCGCGCGTCGGGTCGACGCCACGACGGCGGATCAGCTCGCGGACCTCGTCCTCGACGATCGCCACCGCGTCCACGTGCGCCCCCCACCGGCCCGTCCCGGACAACCCCGTCGAACACCCTAGAGGGGACGAGTCGCCAATGGCGTCGAGCGTCCACACACGTCACCAAACGGGCTAGAAGCGCTGCTTGGACCGCCCGATCGGAGCAGCGCCGAACCCCGTCGAGCGAGTGACGAGCAGGGCGGCCAGGGCGAGCAGTCCGATGGCGGCGCCCTGCGGCACGCCGGGCGGGCGGAAGGAGCACGTCAGCTCGGACGAGCCGGCCATGTCGACGGCGATGAACCCGGCGGCGGACTGCGGCCGCTCCCAGGCGCCACCGGTGCTGCAGCGCCATCCCCACACCGCCGTCACCAGCGCCAGGGCGTCGCCCTCGACGGGCTCGTCCCAGCGGGCGGTGAAGGAGTGGCCACCGGCCGTGACGACCGCCGCCGACTCCTGGAGCTGCCGGATCCCGGCGTCCAGCGCCTGAGCGTCGAAGCAGGCCAGCGGCTCGGACGGCAGGACGACCACGGGACCGCCGTAGACGTCCACTCGGAACTCGCCCGCCGGGGCGGGGCCAAGGTCGACGGGCCCACCGCTCGACACGAACCCCGGCTCTCGCGCGCCTGGTGTGAGGATCGTCGCCACCCGGTCGTCGTCGAGCTGCACCCACCCGGCCATGTCCGGCGCCGTGAGCTGCACGGTGGTCCCGGCAGGACAGGTCGCGCGCAGGACGGCGGCGGGCCGGTCCCCCGCCGCCCGGGGCCGGTAGCCGCCCTGGCGCTTGAGCGGTAGCGGCTCGCCCTCCGGCGAGAGCACCTCGGTGGGCGGCACGGTGTACGCCTGCGTGCCCGACAGGCTGTTCCTGGTGCGGAAGGGGTTGTCCCTCGCCTCCGGCAGGGGGCGGGCGGAGACGAGCGGTGCGGCCGCCCTGCGCTCGACGTGGACACCGCCGGACGCCGTGGTCACCACTCGTTGTCCGATCCCCAGTACGGCGTCCCGGGCCGGGTCGGGTGTATCGAAGATGCTCCGGCTGAACCCCGACCAGGGCACGCCGACCGCCTGCAGCGCACGGGTCGTGGTCCGCGACATCAGGCTGCTGTAGTAGCCGGTGCTCTCGCCCCCGATCAGCATGGCGTCGTTCGGGGAGGACCGGATCGTGGACCCGGGCGTGCTCACCGCACCGACGGTCGTACGCGTCTGCGGCCACGCGTCCACGGCGAGGGCCTCGTCGCGGACGGACTGCAGCAGCGGGATCCACGGCGGCCGCTTGGCGAACCGGTCGTGGGCCTCGGCGACCACCAGGGCCGTCACGGAGCCCTCGGCCACGACCACCAGGCACATCGCGGCGCCGAGGACGACCGCGGCCTGACGTCGGTTCCCCGTCAGGACGACGACCCCGGCGATCACGACCAGCACGATGACGAAGAGCGGGTTCGTCCACCGCGACGTGTACTCGGACCCGTTACCGAGCACCCACACCAGGGCAAGGAGCACCAGCCCCCCGCCCCACGCCACGACGTCCGGGAGGTCGCGGCCGATCGACACCCAGGCCATCACCGTCAGCAGGCCGCAGAGGACGAACGCCTGCCGGTAGGGGCTGCCGTCCGGTAGGTCGAAGCCGTGCCAGGCCATGTGCGTGGGGACCCAGAACATGGTCGCGACGATGGCGAGCACGGTCGCGGGGTAGAGGACGCGGGCCCGGGCGGGCAGGCGCCGGTTCCACGGCAGGGTCAGGGCCAGCAGCAGGACGGGTGTGGTCACGAACAGGCCCGGTGTCAGGCCCACTCCCTCGGTCGCAGGGAGCAGGCGCGACAGCGTGTCGCCGGGGCTCGCACCGAGGAACCTGGTCAGGTCGGCGCGCTCCAGGTCCGCCGAGCCGGACGGCTGGGCGAGGTTGTTCGCCGCCCACACCGGGACGAGAAGCGGCGCCGACAGCAGCACCCCGAGCCCGAAGGTCCAGGCCACGCGCACCGCCGCCCGCGCCGTGTCCCGCCGGCTCCAGCCCAGCACGAGCAGGCGGCACAGCACGAGCAGCCCGGCACCGATGGTGGCCATGTAGGCGGTGTAGAAGTTCGCGTACCAGGGCAGGGCCACCAGCAGCGGGGCGAGCACCACCCGCTGCGACCTGATCGCCCACTCACCGGCCAGGGCCATCAGCGGGAACGCGATCAGGCCCGGCAGCCAGATGGTCAGGTAGCCGGCGTCGTCCACGGCCCACCCGCAGACCGCGTAGGCGGCGCCGAGCGCGGACGCGACCAGCCGGGAACCGTCACCGATCCAGCGGAGGTACCAGGTCATCGCGGCGGCGGCGAGCGCCAGGTGCAGCACGTGGATGACGAAGGCGGCCAGGTCGATCTGGTCGCGGGGGAAGACCACGACGAGCAACGACAGGGGGCTCGACATGTACACGCCGACGTCCCCCAGGTACGGCACCCCGAGTGCGCTCTGCCAGTTGAACCACAGGTCCCCGGTCGCCTGCCCGGTCAGCACGTCGCGCAGGTGCGCGTACTGGGGGACGAGCTGCGTGGCGTAGTCGTTGACGCTGCGCGTGTCGGGCCCGAACGGGAAGCGGCGGGACAGCACCTGGCCGAGGCAGTAGGTCAGGACCGCGAGCGCGCCCGCGAGGAGCTCGGGGAGTCCCCGCCGCATGGTGAGCACCCGGATCACTGCCGAACCCCTACCTGTCGACGCCGCCGAAGGGCCAACCTACGCGGCGGCAGGTGGCCGGGCGCTCAGAGCGTCGGGAACAGGGGGTGCGGGTTCTCGTCCGTCTCGAAGACGCGCGCGGCCGGACCGACGATCAGGGGGTCGGGAGCGCCGACGACGTCGTGGTCCTTGGAGGGGTAGTCGAACCGCGACAGCAACACCCGCATCGCCTCCAGCCGGGCGCGCTTCTTGTCGTTGGACTTGATCACCGTCCACGGGGCGTCACGGGTGTCGGTGTAGAAGAACATTGCCTCCTTGGCCTCGGTGTACGCGTCCCACTTGTCGAGGCTGGCCAGGTCGGTCGGCGACAGCTTCCACTGCCGGACGGGGTCGGTGCGGCGCGCGGCGAAGCGGCGGGCCTGCTCGTCGCGACCGACCGAGAACCACAGCTTGAACAGGTCGATGCCGGAGTTCACGAGCATCCGCTCGAACTCGGGGCACTCGCGCATGAACTCCAGGTACTCACCCGGTGAGCAGAACCCCATCACCCGCTCCACGCCGGCGCGGTTGTACCAGGACCGGTCGAACAGCACGATCTCGCCGGCGGCCGGCAGGTGGTTGACGTACCGCTGGAAGTACCACTGGGTGCGCTCCCGCTCGGACGGGATCTCCAGCGCCACGACCCGCGCGCCACGGGGGTTGAGGTGCTCGGTGAAGCGCTTGATCACGCCGCCCTTGCCGGCCGCGTCGCGCCCCTCGAAGACGAGCAGCAGCCGCTGGCCGGTGTCCTTGACCCACAGCTGAAGCTTCAGCAGCTCGATCTGCAGCGCGCGCTTGGTCTCCTCGTACTCGCCGCGGGGCAGCTTCTTCGGGTACGGGTACCCCTTCCGCCACGCGGGCACCTCCTTCAGGGTGTCGCCGTCCGCAGCGTCGTCCGGCGTGACCAGCTCGAGCGACCTGCGCAGCTCCGAGATCTCGTCGAGCTCCATCGCCCCGTCGGGCGCAGGAGAGGGCACGCGGGAGGTGTCGCGGTCGGCCGGCATCTGTGCAGGCTAGGCAGGGGGTCCGGGCCCCGGCACGGGTCGGAAGTCCCGAACCGGTGGACCGTCACGCTCGTCGCAGGTGCAGGATGGGGCAGTGAACCGGTCGGAGCGGATGGCCTTCGGCGACGCGGCCTGGATCGGGGTGGAGCAGCCCGAGAACCGCGTCGTGGTGACCGCCGTGCTCCAGCTCTCCGGGCCCATCGACGTCGGCGCCCTCCGGGAACTGGTCAGCGACCGCCTCGTGGCGCGTCATCCCCGCCTGACGCATCTCGCGCAGCGGTCCCGCCTGCCGGGGTTCACGCCGCGTTGGACCGACCACCCAGGCTTCGACGTGTCGGCGCACGTCGTCGAGGCGCACGGGTCACCCGTCGACGAGGCGGGTCTGCAGGAGCTGGCGAGCGACCTCGTCTCCACGCCGCTGGACCGCACCCGGCCGCTCTGGCGGATCGACGTCGTGCGCACCACGGCCGGTGGCAGCGCCCTCGTCGCGCGGTTCCACCACAGCCTGGCGGACGGCATGGCCCTCGCTCGGGTGATGCTCAGCCTGGCGGACGAGCCGGCCTCCACGCCGGCACGCACCGGGAAGCCGTTGTCCGCCAACGCCCTCGGCGTCGCGGTGCGCGTGGCGGGCTCCGTCCTCCGTACGCTGACCCGCCTGGGGGCGACCGTCGGGGAGCCGCCCACCGCGCTGCGGGGGCCGCTGCAGACCGCGAAGACCCTGGCCTGGACCCGTCCGCACGACCTCGACGACGTGCGGGCCGCAGCCCGGGCGCACGACGTCAGCATCAACGACGTCCTCCTGGCAGCGACCGCGGGCGGTCTGCGGACCCACCTGCTGGACGTGGGCAGCCACGTGTCGGACCTGCGCGTGCTCGTGCCCGTCGACCTGCGAGGTGGGGCGCCCGTGCCCAGCAACCTCGGCAACCGGTTCGGCATCGTGTTCGTGTCCCTGCCCGTCGGCGCCGGTGACCCCGGCGAGCGGGTGCGCGCCATCGTCCGGCAGACGACTGAGCTCAAGGGCTCTGCCCAGGCCGGTGCGACGTTCACCCTGCTGCGCATCGTCGGCGCGCTGCCCGCCGCCGGGCGCTGGGCCGCCGTCCGGCTGCTCGAGGAGAGCGCCAGCGCCGTCGTCACGAACGTCCCCGGGCCGCGGGAGCGCCTGAGCGTGGCCGGGTGCATCGTCGACGACGTCGTGTTCTGGGTCCCGCAGATCGGCCGGATCGGGCTGGGGATCAGCCTGTTCAGCTACGCCGGCACGGTGACGGTCGGTGTTGCGGCGGACTCCGAGCTGGACGTGGACGCTGCAGGGCTCGCCGCCGCCATCGAGGACGAGATCCGGGTCCTGCGGGGGTAGCCCGCGCACGAACGGGACCCCGGGCCGCCTGAGCGACCCGGGGTCCCGATCTGCCTGGGATCAGCTCCCCGGCGTGGAGTGCTCGTCGTGCACGCCGCCGCCGCCGAGCGGGCCGGCGAAGGTGTGACGCGGGCCGGCCGGCTCCGGGATGGTGAAGTTGCCCGGGACCTTCTTGCCCTTGACGCCGTTCACCGTCTCCGTGGAGTAGGCGTAGGTCGTCACGGCGAACGCGACCGCGTCGGCGTTGACCTCCAGAGCGTGGTTGCTGTTGTTGTCGAACGTGTCGCAGGCGAGGTGGTAGCAGGGGTCGAACTGCGCCCCGGCCGTGCCGCCCCAGATCGATGCCTGCTGGACCGTCTTGACGACCTCGGCTCCGGTGAACAGGCCACTGGAGGGGATGTCGTTGTTGATGAACGCCTGGTAGTCGCTGCGGCCACTGAACGCCGAGTCGTCGTACGGCTCACCGCGCAGCGTGTAGAACTGCTCGAACAGCCGCTCGATCGCCTGGGAGCCCTGAGGCACGGCCACTGGAGCCACGAAGCTGGACTCGTTCGCGTCGTAGACCTGGAAGACGTAGTTCGGCGAACCGATCATGTCGAAGTTCAGGTACAGCGCGATGCGGTCCTTCTCGGCCTGGCTGAGGTTGGCGACGTAGTCCGAGGACCCGACGAGGCCCGACTCCTCAGCGCCCCACCACGCGAAGCGCACGGTGTTCTGCGGACGCAGCTTGGAGATCGTCTCGGCCACCTCGATCAGAGCTGCCGAGCCGCTGCCGTTGTCGTTGATCCCCGGGCCACGCTGCACCGAGTCGAGGTGCGCACCTGCCATCACGACGTTGTTGTTGTTGGAGCCTGGCAGCTCCGCGATGACGTTGACCTGGGGCCGCGACTCCGGCGGGTCGACGTCGACCAGCGCGGTCGAGCCCGACTGGGAGAGCGCGACACCGTCCGCGAAGGACGCGCCGACCACCGGGATCGCGACGACGTTCAGGCCGCCGAGCGTCCCCACGATCAGGCCCTCACGGTCGGGCGAGTTGCCCTGGTTGAAGATGATGACCGCCTCGGCACCCGCAGCCTCGGCGTTGAGCGCCTTGGTGGCGAACGCGCACGTCCCCCGCTGGATCAGCGCGATGTCCGACGGTCCCGAGAAGTCGAGCCCCGTGAAGTCCGCGGCCTCGCACCCGCTCGTGCTCGCACGCGGGGGAGCCAGGGCCAGGTCGACGGGGACGACGTTGCCGGTCACCGAACCGAAACCCGTCCCCGTGTAGGCGCCCGTCTCGTAGGTGCCGGAGACCGGGGTCAGCTGCTGGAGCGTGGGCGGAGGGGTGAACGTGAAGGGGAACTCGTCGAGCGTGACGTTCCACCCGGCGGCGGTGAGGCGGTCGACCACGTAGTCGACGCTCTCGGTGTAGCCGGGGGTGCCCGCGGCACGGATGCCGCCGTTGGCGTCGGCGATCGCCTGCAGCGCCGCCTGGTGCTCGCGGACGCCCTCGAGACGGACGCACTCGAGGACCTTGTCGTAGGTGTTGTTGGTGCGCTTGTCACAGGCGGTGTCGGACGGCGCGGCGGCGGCGGGTGACGCCACCAGACCGAGCCCGACGAGGGCGCCGGCGGCGAGTACCGCCGCGGGGCGCCGAAGGGACAGACCGTTATGCATTGCGACTCCTTTGTCACATGGGGGGACGGAGCGCGTGCCAACGTAC
Organism: uncultured Actinomycetota bacterium; assembly: GCA_963843835.1. Taxonomy (GTDB): domain Bacteria; phylum Actinomycetota; class Actinomycetes; order Actinomycetales; family CAWJMD01; genus CAWJMD01. The sequence goes on along the minus strand of CAWJMD010000001.1, from coordinate 941,240 downwards.
CCACGGTTCACAGGAGGGGTCTATGGCTCATGTGGATCCCCCTGCCCCATTTGGGTGCGTACGGGCGGCTACGCGCCGGGGGCCTTCGCCTCGCCCCAGCCGTGCCAGTGCTCGACCTGCATCCACGCGCTGATTCGTGCCCGGTCGCGCACCCGGTACGGGTTGCCGGTGTAGTGCGTCGACAGCCGGTCGATGTCGGCCAGCGCACGCGCCTCGTCGGCCTCCCACTCGACGACGGGCCCGCGGACGCTGACGTGGGTGTACCACTCCCCGTCCTTGAGGGCGGTCAGCGCGACCTGGGGCCGGGCCTTCATCCAGTCGACACGGGCGCGGCGCGCGTCCATGTTGAGCAGGATGCGGCCGTCGTCCTCGACGAGGTACCAGGTCGCCACCGACATCGGGTCGCCGCTCGGCATCAGGACGGCGACCACCGCCGGGTTCGGCTGGCGCAGGAGCTCCGCGACGTCATCGGGGAGCGGGGGCTTGGGCATCGGGTCACCTTTCCGAGGGGGACGCCGAGCCTGCCACGATCAGGAACGGCCGCGCGCCGCCCGTCGCCGCAGCGCCACACCGAGGGTGACCAGCCCGTGGACGTGGACGGAGCCGGCGCCGTGCCGTGGGTGACGGGGTCGTCTCCACCACGGGGTCGCTGATGTCGACGGTCCACCCGTTGCGCATCCGGCGCTCGAGGTCCACGGGTTCGCCCGCCAGGTTCACCGCGTCGACGTCCAACAGGCCGATGCCGGTGATCAACGCACCGTCCTCGGTGAGGACCACCGTCGCGTCGGCGACCGGACCCGAGAGGTTGCCGACCACCTGTCCCCCGTAGATCACGTATGCCGGAGGGTGGCCTCCACGGGGATGAACTGCCCCGACGGCGGGCGGCGCCGCCACCGCCGACCCGGCCGTGAGCCCGAGGGCGCCGAGGAGGACCAGGCCGGCTGCCGCCCGGCGAAGCACTGGACGTCCCCGTCGTGGTCCGTCTTGTCGCATCTGCCGAGTAGGGGATGGCAGGGCGCGCCTGTCACCCCTGCCAGACTCAGCGGTGATGTCTCCCACCAGCACGAGCGCCGGGTCGACCACCTCCACCCGGCGCCTCGACACCAGCGACCTCACGCCCGAGAACGTCGTCGACGCCTTCACCGCCTGGACCGACCGGCAGGCTCTGACGCTCTACCCCGCCCAGGAGGAGGCTCTGCTCGAGGTCGTCACCGGCGCCAACGTGATCGTCTCGACCCCGACCGGGTCCGGGAAGTCGCTGATCGCCCTCGCGGCCCACCTCGCGGCCCTCGCCGACGGACGGCGCACCTACTACACGGCCCCGATCAAGGCCCTCGTGAGCGAGAAGTTCTTCGCCCTCATCGACGTGTTCGGCGCCGCCCGCGTCGGCATGCTCACCGGCGACGCCGCCGTGAACCCCGGCGCGCCGATCATCTGCTGCACCGCGGAGGTGCTGGCGAACCAGGCGCTGCGCGAGGGGGACGCCGCCGACATCGGCCAGGTCGTGATGGACGAGTTCCACTTCTACGGCGAGCCGGACCGCGGCTGGGCGTGGCAGGTGCCGCTGCTGGAGCTCCCGCAGGCCCAGTTCGTGCTGATGTCGGCCACCCTGGGAGACGTCGACTTCTTCGCGCACGACCTCACCCGCCGCACCGGACGCCCGACCGCGCAGGTCACGTCGGTGGCGAGACCCGTTCCGCTGCACCACTACTACGCGACGACACCGGTGCACGAGACGATCGCCGACCTGCTCGACACCCGGCAGGCCCCCATCTACGTGGTCCACTTCACGCAGGTCGCAGCCATCGAGCGCGCGCAGGCCCTGATGAGCGTCAACGTCTGCACGCGCGAGGAGAAGGACGCGATCGCTGACGCCATCGGCGACTTCCGGTTCGGCACCGGCTTCGGCAAGACCCTCTCGCGCCTCGTGCGGCACGGGATCGGCGTCCACCACGCCGGCATGCTGCCGAAGTACCGGCGGCTGGTGGAGCAGCTCGCCCAGGCGGGCCTGCTGAAGGTGGTGTGCGGCACCGACACCCTGGGGGTCGGGATCAACGTGCCGATCCGCACGGTGCTCCTCACGTCCCTCAGCAAGTACGACGGCGTGCGGCAGCGGCACCTGAAGGCGCGCGAGTTCCACCAGGTCGCCGGCCGCGCCGGGCGGGCCGGCTTCGACACCGCAGGCACGGTCGTGGTGCAGGCTCCCGACCACGAGGTCGAGAACCTCAAGGCGCTGGCGAAGGCGGGTGAGGACCCGAAGAAGCGGCGCAAGGTGCAGCGCAAGTCGCCGCCCGAGGGGTTCGTCTCGTGGTCGTCGTCCACGCACGACCGGCTGGTCGCGTCGGCGCCCGAGCCGCTGACCAGCCACTTCCGCGTGAGCCACGCCATGCTGCTCAACGTCGTGGCCAGGCCCGGGGACGCCTTCGTGGCGATGCGCCGGCTGCTCACCGACAACCACGAGCCCCCGGGACGGCGGGGCCGCCACGTCAAGGACGCCGTCCGCGCCTACCGCGCGTTGCTGGCCGCCGGCGTGGTCGAGCGCCTCCCTCTGCCGGACGAGCAGGGCCGCACGGTGCGGCTGACCGTGGACCTCCCGGCGAACTTCGCCCTCAACCAGCCCCTCTCGACCTTCGCGCTGGCCGCCATCGAGCTGCTCGACCCCGAGACGCCGGACGGTCCGGACGCCTACGCCCTCGACATCGTGTCGGTGATCGAGGCCACCCTCGAGGACCCGCGGCAGGTGCTGTCGGCCCAGCAGTTCCGCGCCCGGGGCGAGGCCGTCGCCGCGATGAAGGCCGACGGCATCGAGTACGAGGAGCGGATGGAGCTGTTGGAGGAGGTCACGCACCCACGACCCCTGGCCGAGCTGCTCGAAGCGGCGTACGAGACGTACCGGCAGGGGCACCCGTGGGTCGGCGACCACCAGCTCTCGCCGAAGTCCGTTGTGCGGGCGATGTGGGAGCAGGCCATGACGTTCACCGAGATGGTGTCCGATCTGGGGCTCTCCCGCTCCGAGGGCCTGCTGCTGCGGTACCTCACGGACGCGTACCGCGCGCTGCGCTCCGGTGTTCCGGCCTCGGCCCGCACGCCGCAGGTCGACGACATCGTCGAGTGGCTGGGCGAGCTGGTGCGGCAGACCGACTCCAGCCTGCTCGACGAGTGGGAGGAGCTCACGCACCCGGACGGCTCGACCGCGGGCGACGTCGTGCGGCCGGACCCGTCGACGCCACGACCGGTCACGGGCAACGCGAGGGCGTTCCGGGCGATGGTGCGCAACGCGCTCTTCCGGAGGGTCGAGCTGGCGGCGCTGCACCGCTACGCGGACCTCGGCGTCCTGGACGCCGCAGCGGGCTGGGACGCTGCCGCCTGGGCCGAGGCGATGCAGGGCTACTGGGACGAGTACGACTCCCTCGGCACCGGCGCCGACTCTCGGGGCCCGACGATGCTGCAGATCACCGAGTCGCCTGCGCCCCAGCGGGTCTGGACGGTCCGCCAGGTGCTCGATGATCCGTCGGGCGACCGGGACTGGGGCATCTCGGCGGAGGTCGACCTCGATGCCAGCGACGAGGAGGGCTCCGCCGTGGTGCGCGTCGTGGACGTCGGGACCGTCGGCGGCTGAGCCGCCCGGCTCGCCGGGGGCCGGCGGGCGTCAGCGGTAGGCGGCCGCCTGCGTGCCGTAGAGCTGCGCGTACTGGCCGCCGGACGCCATCAGCTCGGCGTGGGTCCCCACCTCGGCCAGCCGGGAGCCGTCGAGCACGACGATGAGATCCGCCATCCGCACGGTGCTGAACCGGTGCGAGACGAGGACCGTGACACCGCCGGCCGTCCCGGCCCGCGACGCGGCCGCGAAGCGCTCGAACAGGTCGTGCTCGGTCTGGGCGTCGAGGGCGGCTGTCGGCTCGTCGAGCACCAGCAGGAGCGGCTCCTCGCGCATGAACCCGCGTGCCAGGCTCACCTTCTGCCACTGGCCGAAGCTGACGTCGACCCCGTCCGGCCAGACCGGCCCGAGCTGGGTGTCGAGGCCGTGCTCGAGCCGCTGGACGACGTCGCCCGCGCCGGCCCTCCCGACGGCCGCCAGGACCGCCGCCTCGTCGTCGGCGCGGGGGAGGTCGCCCACACCGACGCTGGTCCGCGCCGGCAGCTCGAACCGGTAGAAGTCCTGCAGCGCACCGGCGACGCGCTCGCGCCACCGGTCGGTGTCGATGCGCGACAGGGGCTCGCCGTCGACGAGGACCTGCCCGCTCGACGGCTCGTACATCTTGCAGAGCAGCTTGACCAGCGTGGACTTGCCGGCGCCGTTCTCGCCCACGACCGCGATCACGGACCCGGCCGGCAGGTCGAGGTTGACGTCGTCGAGCACCAGCCCGTCGCTGCCCGGGTACCGGAACGACACGTGGTCGAGGCGGATCCCCCGCTCCAACCGGTCGGGGGCGGGCTCGTGGGCGTCGACCTTCATCGCCGCGGCGTACCGCTCGAGCCAGACCAGACGTCGTGACCCGTCCAGCCAGATCCCGCGAAGGAACCCGACCTCCGACATCGTGGCGCTGATGTAGGCCGAGAGCCGCGACCCCGCCGCCAGGATCAGCAGCACGTCACCGGCCGACCCGTCGATGCCGTTGGCGACGAACACGACCGCGGCCACGTACGACAGCCCGAAGGCGGCCCAGCCGGCCATCTCCCAGCCGGCCGTTCCCCAGCGCGCGCGGGAGACCGGACCGAACCACTGGTGCTGCTCGGCACGGCGGCGCGCCACGAGGGACGGCCCGATGCCGGTGACCCGGACCTCCTTGCCCGCTGACGCCGTGGTGGCCGTGGTGAACAGGTGCACGGCCAGGCGCGAGTGCTGCGCGGTCGCCTCCTCGACGCGGCGCTCGACCGCGGGTCGCCACGAGGCGGTGAGCACGGTCGGCAGGGCGAAGACCACGAGCAGGGCCAGCAGCGGGTGGACGGACACGAGCAGCAGGACGGTGACCACGACGCGGAGCACCCAGCCGCCCGTGGAGAACACCGACATGTACATGTGGTCGAGGACGAAGATCTGGCGCCGGAGCACCGACAGACGGTCGAGGTGGTCACGCCGCTCGTGGTGCTCGATGCTCCACACGCCGGCCTGCAGGCCGGCCACGTGGGTCTCGAGCGCGATGGTGACCTTGTCGCGGAAGTGCCGGGTGACGCGGCTCGTCACGATCGCCAGCAGCCACGTGAGCACGACCGCGGCAGCCATGGCCAGAGCGGCGACGAGCACGGTCCGCCCGTTCCCTGCCACCGCACCGTCGGCCAGGAACTTCAGGCACAGGGCGATGAGCGCGTCGGGCACGGCGGCCACCATCGAGAGCACCAGCGCGACGACGATCAGCGCAGGCTCGTGGGTGTAGCCCAGGCGGAAGAGGCGCCACATCGACGCGAGCGGGGGCGGCAGCTCATCGACGTCGTCACGTGAGGGCGTCATAGTCCACCCCCGTCTCGTCCACGAGCACGTCGAACCGGCTGGCCTGCAACGTGAACATCTCGCGGTACCGGCCTCCCGCGGCCATCAGCTCGTCGTGGCTGCCCTGCTCGACGACCCTGCCCTCCTCGAGCACCGCGATGCGGTCGGCGTGCCGGACCGTCGAGAACCGGTGCGAGATGAGGATCGTCGTCGTCCCCCGGGTCGCGTCCAGCACCCGCTCGAAGATCTCCGCCTCCCCCCGGACGTCGAGCTGGGCCGTGGGCTCGTCGAGCAGCACGAGCCCGGCCCCCATCCGCACGGCGCACAGGGCGCGGGCGAGGGCCACGCGCTGCCACTGCCCGCCCGACAGGTCCGTGCCGCCCTGGTACCCCTTCGCCAGCGGCGTGTCCAGGTCCCCAAGGCCGTCCGCGCCGGCCTCGGTGAGCGCGGCCCGCACGACGTCGTCGGGGGCCGTCCCGGTCGGGTCGACGTTCTCGCGCAGCGACAGCTCGAACCGCACGAAGTCCTGGAACACGGCGGTGACCTGCGCGCGCCAGGCGTCGAGGTCGAGCGCGCGGAGGTCGACGCCGTCGACCTCGACGGTCCCCGACGTCGGGTCGTACAGACGGCAGAGGAGCTTGGCCAGGGTCGTCTTTCCGGCACCGTTCTGCCCGACGATGGCCAGTGACCGGCCGGCGGGCACCACCAGGTCCAGCCCGTCGTAGACGGTCCGGTCGGTGCGCGGATAGCAGAAGGTCACGTCCCGCAGGCGCACCTCGTGGCCGCCCGTCGGGGTCGGGGGCCGCTCGGTCCCTCGGGGCAGCGCGCCACCGGCGGCCATCGCGCGCTCGAGCCTGCTGACCGCGACGACGGGGGCACTGGCCTCGTCCAGCGCCCAGCTCCAGCCGGCCGCGGCGACCATCGAGACCCCGATCGCGAGCTGGGCGAAGACGACGAGCTGGTCGAGGGTGAGCGCTCCCGCCACGGTCTCGGCGGCCAGGCGCCAGAAGACGAGCGCGGTGGCCACGCAGAGGATGGCGAGCGCACCGAGCACGGAGCGCTCCCGCAGCCGGGTGGCGGCGTGCTGCAGCTCGAAGAGCCGACGCCGGCGGCTGCGGAAGCGCTCGATCGTCCACTCCTGCAGGCCGAACAGCCGCAGCTCCTTGGCGGGCTCGGGGTCGACGGCGAGACGGTAGGCGTAGTCCGCGTGCCGCTGGGCCAGGCGGACCTCCTCGGTGTTCCGGTCCCTCCACACGGTGCTCTCGCGCAGCAGCCAGTGGGTGCTCGCCCAGGCGCCGCCGAGCAGCAGGGGGGCCCACCAAGCGAAGGTGAAGAGCACCAGGGCAGAGGCGGTCCCACCCACCACCTGGACGAGGCCCGGGCCGAGGAACCCCATGTTGATGAACATCGGCGGGCCGGTCATGCCCCGGTCGAAGTCGCGCGCGACGGTCAGGTCGCCGGTGAGGTCGGGGTCCTCCAGGTGCGCGATGCCCGGCGGAGCCACGCAGGCTGCGGCGAGCCGGTCGTTCAGGTGCGACGACAGCGCGTCGCCGAGGTTGGTACCGACCGCCTGGTGCAGCGGCGCGAGGATCTGCATGAGGACGAAGACCACCCCCATCAGGGTCAGGGGCCCTGTCAGCGGGCTCCCCGCCTGCACCGCCCCCACCAGACCTCCCATCGCGAATGCGAAGGCCACCGGCAGCAGGCCCAGCGTCACCAGCAGCACCCACCACGTGGCGGCCATCGGCTTGCTCGCCCGGGGCAGCACGGCGAAGAAGGCACGCACGGGGCTGTCGCGCCAGCGGTCGACCAGGGACATGGTCGCCAGCGTAGACAGGCGCCCCGACAGCCGCGCAGCGTCGGGGACCTTCCTGACGGAGGGCACCCAGCGGAGGACGTCAGTCGACGTCGAGCGTGACCAGCACCGGGGCGTGGTCGGACCCCGGATCGTCCCGGCGGGCCCGGGGGTTGTCCCCGATCGAGGGGATCTCGGTCTGCACGGCGCTGTCCGCCGCAGCGGGCGGTGGGTCGACGCGGGTCCGCACGGTGGCCACCCGCTCCAGCAGGGCGCGGGACACGAGCACGTGGTCGATCAGCTCGCCCCGGCCGCGGTACACGCGGCTGAAGCGCTCGTCCTCGGGCAGCAGCGGGGCCAGATTCCACAGCCGGTCGCCGTCACCCCGGTCGGGTCGCAGCATGCCCAGGGTGCCGATCTCGGACCCACCCGGACCGAGCAGCACCTGGGTCGTCGCCGCGTCCACGGTGTCGTTGAGGTCGCCCATCACGACCAGCGCCCGGTCACGCCCCTGGCCGTCGAGCGCCTGGTTCGCGTGCACGCGAAGCGCTCCGGCCTCGGCCGCCCTGCGGTTGAGGGCGTAGACGGCGAAGCGGGCACGCTCATCCTCGTCCCGGGGGCTGAACCGTCCACCGGGGTACGTGAGCAGCTTCGACTTGAGGTGGCACGTCACGAGCCTGATCGCCGTGCCGCCGACCGACGACGCGACCGTCACGCCGAGGGCTCCTCGTCCCATCCGGGTCAGCGTGGCCCCGGCGTCCGTGACGCGACCGCCGGCGAGTGCGTCCGGCAGGTCGACGACGTCCTCCCGGTCCGTCATCGGCAGACGCGAGACGAACGCGACCCGGATGCCGCGACCGTCCGGGGCGTCGGACAGCTCGCTCCCCCACGTTCCGGGCAGCCGTCCGACCAGGTCGGCCAGGGCCTCGGCGCTGCCGACCTCCTGCAGCCCGACCACGTCGGCACCGGCGGCGGTGATCGTCGCAGCCAGGGCGTCCAGCTTGGCCTCGTAGGCGGCCGCGACGGTCGGGCCGGAGGCATCCGCCGCCGGACGGAACAGGTTCTCGACATTCCACGTCGCCACGACCAGCATGTGCGCTCCTCGGTCCGCAGGGTCGTCCTGCCCGGAGGAGGCGCGGGACCACCCGTCCGATACACGGGACCGGAACCGGAGTCGGCGCGCAGCCGTTCGCCCATAGAGTGGACGAGCCGACCACCAGGTCTGCCGACAGGCCACCAGGACCGGCCCACAGGCCACAAGGAGGGGTACCGCAGATGTCCGACCCGCTGAACCTCAGCACACCGCTGGCGGCACCGACGACCGCCCCGAGCCCTACGGGCACCGACCTCGTGCTGACCCCGCCGGCCCCCGTCCCCATGGTCCAGGACGAGCAGGCCGCCGGCATGATCCCGGTCGCACCCGAGCAGCAGACCGCGTTGCAGCAGAAGGCCGCGGCGTTCGTCGCCGACCTGGTGTCGGTCGACGTCCGCAGCCCCGAGTTCAGCCGCAAGATCGCGTCGATCACGTCGATGGGCGAGCGTGAGGTGCGCGAGTCGAGCCAGGTCTCCAACCGGATGCTCGAGCGGCCCGCGGCGGCCCTGGCCGGCGCGAAGGGGCAGGGCGGCGACGCCCAGGCGAAGGTCGCGACCAGCCTGAGCGAGCTGCGCCACACCGTGACCGAGCTCGACCCCGGCCACTCCGACCTCGGCGGGGTCCGCAGGATCTTCCGGTTCCTCCCCGGCGGCGACAAGCTGCGCGCGTACTTCGACCGCTACCAGTCGGCGCAGTCCCAGCTGGACGCGATCATCAAGGCCCTCGCGTCCGGGCAGGACGAGCTGCGCAAGGACAACGCGGCGATCGAGAGCGAGCGGGCCAACATGTGGGCCCTGATGGGCAAGCTGTCGGAGTACGCGACGCTCGCCGCCGCCCTCGACCAGGCCACCCAGGCGAAGGTGAGCGAGCTCCAGGCGGCCGGACGGACGGAGGAGGCGAACACGATCACGTCCGACGCCCTGTTCCCGATCCGCCAGCGGCGGCAGGACATCCTCACGCAGATGGCCGTGGCGGTGCAGGGGTACCTCGCGCTCGACCTGGTCAAGAAGAACAACCTCGAGCTGATCAAGGGGGTCGACCGGGCGCAGACCACCACGGTGGCGGCACTGCGGACGGCCGTGATCGTCGCGCAGGCGCTGGCCAACCAGAAGCTGGTGCTCGACCAGATCAACGCGCTCAACACGACGACCAGCAGCATGATCGAGTCGACCTCGGCGATGCTGCAGCAGCAGGGCGCAGCGATCCACGAGCAGGCCGCGAGCTCGGCCGTGAGCATCGAGTCGCTGCAGCGTGCCTTCGACAACGTCTTCGCGACGATGGACGCGATCGACACCTACAAGGCGCAGGCCGTGACCAGCATGGCCGCCACGGTCGGTGCCCTGGAGCAGCAGGTGGAGCGGGCCAAGCCGTACCTCGAGCGGTCGCGCGCCGCCAGCCAGAGCGAGGGCGGTCCTTCGGCAGCCGGGGTCTGATGTCGTCGTTCTGGTCGGGGCTGTTCGGACGCGACGAGCCGCGGCAGCAGGCGGCGCCGCCGCCCGCCGCCGCACCGGCCCAGCCGGCGCCGTCCACCCCGACCGCGCCGGCCGCGCCGGAGGCCGAGGTGCTCGAGGCCGAGCTGAGGGACCTGGTGCGGCGCGTCAACCGCGGCGGCGGACGGATGCCCGAGGGCGGCGTGCCCGCCGTCCGCGAGGTCGAGGACGTGCTGCGGCCGCTGCTGCGGTACCTGCGCGCCAACCCGGCCACCGAGACGGAGATGATCCCGATCCGGTCGATGGTCCGCGACTACCTGCCCACCACCGTGGACACCTTCCTGGCGCTGCCACCGGACTTCGCTGCGACGCACCGCAACCGCCTCGGTCGCACGCCCGCCGAGGACCTGCTCGAGCAGCTGCGCCTGCTGGGCGAGGGTGCGCAGGAGTACGCGACGGCCATCTACGCCGGCGACGCCCAGCAGCTGACCAACCAGGGCCAGTTCCTGGCCACGAAGTTCACCCGCTCCGACCTCGACCTCTAGCCAGCCGCTCCCGCGCCGCGCGGGCCCGGGAGGCCACGTCGTCGGCCAGGCGGGCCACGGCGTCGTCGTCGGCGTGCTCGAGGAACAGCGACGGCTCGGTCAGCTCCACCTCCAGCAGCAGCGGGTTCCCGTCGGGCCCGGTGACCAGGTCGACCCGCGCGTAGCTGAGTCGGTCGGCTCCGCCCGGTACCGCGGCGAGAACCCGCTCGGCCAGGGCCTTCTGGTCGTCGGTGGCCCGTGCCCGCGCGATGGTCTCGGTGTAGCTGTGCTCGCTGTAGACGGGCAGCTCGCCGTGCCCCTCCAGCAGCGCGCCCTTGCGGATCGCGTGGGAGAACCGTCCGCCGAGGTAGAGCAGGGCCGTCTCCCCCTCGGAGTCGACCGCGTCGAGGTAGGGCTGGACCATCACCGACCGCTGCTCGGCGAGCAGCCGCTCGGCGAGGGCGCGCGCGGCCGGGTCGCCGAGCGGGAACCGTCCCGTGTGGGTCGCGCCGGCGCTCACGACCGGCTTGACCACCACGTCGGTGCACGACAGGTCCGGCTCGGTCCACCCGTCCCCCGGCTCGAGGAACACCGTCTCGACCACGGGCAGCCCGGCGGCCTGCAGCTCGGAGAGGTAGTGCTTGTCGGTGTTCCACTCGACCACGTCGGCCGGGTTGGCGACCTCACGGAGCGAGCGCACCCAGGAGACGAACGCAGCACGGCGCAGCATGTAGTCCCAGGTGGTGCGCAGCAGCACGAGGTCGTAGGCGTGCCAGTCGACCCGGGCGTCGTCCCAGATCGCCGGCGCCGCGTCGACCCCGGCGGCGGCCAGCGCGTCAAGCAGCCGGGGGCCGTCGTCGTCGAGGTGGGGCAGGGAGGCGTAGGTGGCCACCGCCACCCGCGGGTGCTCGTCGTGGGACGTCGTCATGCACGCAGTCTCGCGCACCGGGCCGACTGGTTAGCCTGGGGCCATGTCGACAGCGCTCGCCCGGGGAGCCAACATCGCGCTCACCCAGGCGAACCCTGACCTGCGGCGGGTGCTTGTCGGTCTGGGCTGGGCACCGAGCTCCGGTCGCGACCCCTTCGACCTGGACGCGTCCGCGCTGCTGGTGGGCCCGGACGGCAAGGTGCCGAACGACGCGCACTTCGTCTTCTACAACCAGCTCGCCGCCCCCGACGTGTCCGTCACGCACTCCGGTGACCACGCGACCGGGTCCGGCGACGGCGACGACGAAGAGGTCGAGGTCGACCTGACGCGGGTGCCCGACTACGTCGACAGGATCGTCTTCGCGGTCTCCATCTACCAGGCGCAGTCCAGGCGCCAGACGTTCGAGCAGGTCAAGGGTGCCTACATCCGCGTGCTCGATCTCGACCGGGCGACCGAGCTCGCGCGCTACGACCTCTCGCACGACTGCGCCGGCGAGACCGCGCTGGTCTTCGGCGAGCTGTACCGGCACCGCGGCGGCTGGAAGTTCCGTGCCGTGGGACAGGGCTGGGCCGAGGGCCTCGAGGGCATCGCCAGGGACTACGGCGTGGACCTCGGCCGGTGACGCAGCCTCCCGACCCGCCGGACCTCGGCTTCATCCGGCGGCGGAGTCGGCGCCGGTCCCCGTCGCACGCGGCACCGGCCACGCCTGCACCTGCGCCAGCGCCTGCACCCGTTTCTGCGCCCTCTCCGTCCCCGGCCTCGCCGCCTCCGACGGCTCGCCGTGGAACCCGCGCCCCCGAGAAGCCCTCCCTGGACTTCATCCGCCGTCGCCGACCGGTCCGCCGGACCTCTCCCGAGCTGGTGCGGACGGGGAACCTCTCACTCGACCTGTCTCCCAACGGAGTTCGCACCGACCGACTCGGCGGAGCACCTGTGACGACCCCGGTCCTCAGCCGGGAGGTCACGGTCCTGCGGGGGCGGACCATGCTCACCGAGACGACGCCCGCGGTACGCATCGGTGGCGAGCAGGCGAGCAGCGGGGCCCTGCACCTCACCCTGTACTGGTCGACGATGCCGACGGACCCGCGCAGCGCCGCCGCGGGTCTGCGCCGCAGCACGGACGTGCACCTGGGGTGCCTGTGGGAGATGAACGACGGCGTCACCGGCGTCATCCAGTCGCTGGGTGGTGGCGCCGACGCCGCCCGCTCGCACGGTTCGACGGTGCTTCGTCTGGGCCCCCGCAGCGAGACCGAGGGCGAGACGCTGACCGCCAGCCTCAAGCACATCGGACTGCTCAAGCGGATGCTGGTCTTCGCGTACGCCGTGTCCGGGCACCCCGAGTGGGACGCGCTGGGGATCGGCCTGACCACCGAGCTGCGGGACGGCGTGACGGTGGACATGCGCTTCCCGGACGCACCGGCGGGTGCGGCCACGTGCGCTCTGGCGTCCATCCACCGCGTCGGGGGGACGCTCGTGCTGCGGCGCGAGGCCGAGTACCTGCTGGGGCAGCAGTCCGAGGTCGCGGCCGCGTTCGGGTGGCACCTGCCCTGGGCGGCCGGTCGTACGGTGCCGACGGGACGCGCGCGCTGACGAACGGGCTCAGCTGTAGAACGACTGGTGGCTCGTGGGGTCGGCAGGGACGACGTCGAGACGCGCGTCGGTCGTCAGGCGGGTGATCAGCGGTCCGCTCCCGCCGATCCCGGCCCAGTGCGGATCGACGTCCTTGGCGACGCACCAGGCGTGGTCGGCGGGCCAGATGAAGGCCGCCTCGGCGTCGCCGAGTCGGAAGCCACCCGACCAGCCGTCGGCGGTGTCCCAGGTGCCGACGTCGACCAGGCGGCCACGGAAGAGCCAGTACGCCCGATGCGGGACCACGACCTTGGGTGCGGTCGGGATCGACTGCGGGGCAACCTGGTCGGGCGCCACGCCCGGGACCGCATCTGCCTCGGGTCTCGCACCCGGGTGCGTGTCCGGCGCGACATCGGTACTGCTCGCGAAACCCTCCCAGACGAGGAAGTAGCAGTGATCGGGGGTGGCGGTCTCGGTGGCCAGCACCTCGAGGAGGGTCGGCATCTGGTCGCTGCGCCGGCCCGCCTCGACGTCGTTCTCGCTCTGGTGGGCGCGCACCGGGTCCGGCAGGAAGCGGAGCCGGGCGTAGGAGTCGAACGCCGCCGGCCCGAAGCAGACGAGGCGCTGCCAGGCCAGGTCGGCGTGGACGATCCAGTCGGCGGGCGACAGGTCGTGGCACAGCGTGAGCGTCACGTACCGGTTCTACCGCAAGCCACGCTCGCGTGGGGTTGCCAGCAGGCCTCGCCGGGTGCCTGCTCGCGCAGGTCCACCACGACCACGCACGGCCCCCGTCCCGTCCATGCACCGACACTGAACCCGGCCTTGTGGACGGAGAGGCCTCCCTCAGCTCGTCAGCTCGCGACCCGTCGGCGGGGTGGGCGTGCCGTGCAGGGCGCGGGCGTAGCGACGGAACGCGCGACGCCCGAGAGGCGGCAGGACCCTGCGGAGCGGACCCGGGACCCTGCGCATCTCGATCGCGATGACCTCCGGATCGCCCTCGTACAGCATCATCCCGAAGCCGAGGAACATCATCGACCGCGGGATCGACTCCATCCCGCGCTCCGTGAACTCCTCCCACTCCTCGGGCGTGATGTGACGGGCCATCAGCGGCAGCACGTCCCGCTCCTCGCACGCGAGGTGCTCCACCAGGGCGGCCACGAGCGACGCCAGAGCAGTCGCGAGCGCCTCACCGTCGGCCGCGTCGGCCGTCCGCCGCCACGCCTGCAGGCGCTCCTCACAGGCGTCCAGCAGGGCCGCCACGCCCTCGTGCTGGCTCTCCATCGTGTGGACCAGGGGCAGCCAGCTCCTCTGGCGCCCGGTCGAGGAGCCGCGGCCAGAGCATCTCGTCCTCGATGGTGTGGTGGTGGTGCAGGAGCGAGAGGAACAGCTCCACGTGCCGGGCCACCGTCAGCACGCGCCGCCTGTCACGGTGCGCGGTCGCGCGGATCGCCCTCGGGCTCAACGCGAGCTCCCGCCGGAAGCTGGTGTGCGCGACGAGCATCATGCGCACGTCGGTGAGCCCCCCACCGTGCAGGGTCGTCGTCCGGACGCCGTCGGCGGTCACGACGCAGCCGCCATGATCCCGGCCTGGCGGGCCAGCTCCTGGTGCGCGACCTGCCCGTAGTACTCGAACATCTCGTGGATGCTGCCGCCACGGAACCGCACCCGGATGATCAGCCGGTTGTCGTAGCGGTACCCGTTGTGCAGCTCGGCCACCATGCGCTCCTCGACGATCGCCACGTCCGGGTCGTCGGTCTGGTGGAAGCGGACGTCGCTGACGGTGATGGACCGCGCGAAGGCGCCGAGGCCACCGAACATGGTGCGCAGCGCGTCCTGTCCCGAGACCGACTCCGGCAGGCCCTCCACGGGGTAGGCCACGGTGTACGTCGCGTCCTCGGTCCAGCAGGCCAGGAACTCCTCGATCCGGCCGGCGTAGAGGTGGGTCGCGGACTCGGCCCACACGGCCTCGTTCAGGCTGCGGGCTCGTCCCAGGTCGGGCGCTGTGGCGGTCGTCTGGACGGCGTTCATGGTGTTCCTCCGGTTCAGGGTGGGTGTTTGGTGCCGGTGACGGTGCCAGCGCCGTCAGGCACGGACATCCGGCGATTCCCTGAACCCTGGTCAGACCGGTTGGGGGACGGGCATGCTTGCGCCGTCCGCCGACCGGAGGGGGGCCGATGTCCTGGTCCGGGACGGCAGGTCGCACCGACGAGGTTGCCGCTGTGCGCCAGGCCGTCCAGGCCGTGGCTCGAGGGGCGCGGGGGCTCGTCGTCGTCAAGGGCGAGCCCGGCATCGGCAAGACGCGGCTCCTGGGCGGGCTGTCCGCCTACGCCGCGGACCGCGGCTTCACGGTCCTTCGCGGGCGCTCGACCGAGCTGGAGAGCGACGTCCCCTTCGCCGCCGTGCTGGAGGCTCTCGGCGACCCGC
Source organism: uncultured Actinomycetota bacterium (assembly GCA_963843835.1). Classification (GTDB taxonomy): domain Bacteria; phylum Actinomycetota; class Actinomycetes; order Actinomycetales; family CAWJMD01; genus CAWJMD01. The sequence continues at coordinate 926,049 of CAWJMD010000001.1, read as the reverse complement.
TACCCGGCACCTCGGGGACGGACGGTCACGCGCCGATGACCTCCGCCGCGCGCTGGCGGCTCTACGGGGCGGTGGTCGACCACCTGGACTCGCTCGCCCAGCGGGCGCCGGTGGCCCTCGTCCTCGACGACCTGCACTGGGCCGACCCCGCGACGCTCGAGCTGCTGGAGCACACCCTCCGTCGGCCGCCCCGGCGTGCGCACCTCCTGGCCGTGGGCACCCGGTCCGACCGCTCCGCCGACCGGCTGCTGGAGGCCCAGCGCGGGAGCGGGGTCGGCACCGTGGTCGACCTCCGCCCGCTCAGCAGGGACGAGGCGGCGCCCCTCCTCACGGGCCTGACCACCCCAGACGCCCGGGACCGTGTCTTCGCGGCCTCGGGCGGCAACCCGATGCTGATCGAGGAGCTCGTCCGAGCTGGTGCCTCGAGCGAGGTGCCGGACGGGGTGAGCGCGCTGGTGCGTGCCGGGCTCGACCGGGTCTCCGCACCGGCCCGTGCCCTGGTGCGGGCGGGCGCCCTCCTCGGCGACCCCTTCGACCTTGGCCTCGCGCTCGCCACGGCGCACCTGGACCGGGCCGCGGGGGTGGCGGCCGTCGACGAGCTGGTCGATGCCGCGCTTCTCCGGCCCGGGACCGGCCCCTCCCAGCTCGCGTTCCGGCACCCCGTGGTGCGTACCGCCGTCCACCAGAGCCTGTCGCCGAGCGACCGCCTCACCGGTCACGACCGCGCCGCCCGGGCGCTGACCCTGGCAGGGGCACCCCTGCCGACGGTGGCGCGGCACCTGGCCCTGGTCGCCGGTCCGGGTGACGAGGAAGCCGCGCGGGTCCTGCGCACGGCCGCGTTGCAGGTCCGCTCCCAGGCCCCCGGCATCGCCGCCGACTGGCTGGAGGCGGCCGGCCGCGCAGGCACCGCGACGCCGGACGACCACGTGATGCTGGCCGAGACGCTCGCCGACGCCGGGCGCTTCGCGGAGGCGCTCGCCGTCGTCGACGACCCGCACAGGGGGACGAGGACCGCCGCCACCCCCACGGGGCTGCGGCTGGTGCTGGCCGGGGCGTCCGCCGAACGTCTCCTCGGCCGGCACCACGCCGCCCGGCGGCGCCTCACGAGGGCCGTCTCCGAGACCGACCTCCACCGGACGTCGGCGGCCCGGCTGCTGGCCGACCTGGCTCTGCTCGCCTACGAGTCGGGCGACCTCGCGGAGATGGCGCGGTGGGCGGACCTGTCGATCTCGACCGAGGGTGCCCACCCCCTCGTCCGGGGCGCGGCGAGCGCCATGGCCGCCGTGAGCCGGGCCTTCGCGGGCCACGGCACGGAGGCGACCGCTCACGTCGCGACCGCCGTCGACGCCGTCGAGAGAGCCACCGACCCCGAGCTCGCCGGGCACAGCGAGCTGCTCGTCGCCGTGCCCTGGAGCCTGATCGCGCTCGAGCGGCTGCCCGACGCCCTCGTGACCGGGGAACGCACGGCGCACGCGGCCCGCGCCGGTGGGAACGGCTCGGCCGCAGTCGCTCTCGACCTGGCGGTGGTCCTGTCCCTCGGCCTTCTCGGCCGGACGTCGGACTGCGTGCAGGCGGCCGACCTCGCGGAGCAGGCAGCCCGCGTGACGGGCAACGACCAGGCCGTCCAGTGGGCCCTGTGGATGCGGTCGTGGTCGCTCCTCGACCACGGCGATCCCACCCACGCCCTCGCCACGGTCGACGAGAGCCTGGACCTCGCCGGGCGCCTCGACGACTCGTCGCACGTGACCGTGGCGCGGGCCGTCCGCGGGGCGGTCCTGGTCGCCCTGGGGGATGCGGCGGCAGGGCGTCCACTGCTCGCGGCCTACGACATCGACCCGGGCTGGGTGTGCCGCTGGTCCCCCTGGCTGGTGCAGGCGGACGTCCAGCTGGGTGACGTCCCCTCAGCGCGAACCCACGCCGACCACGCCCTGGCCGTCGCGGAGCAGATCGGCCTGGCCGGGCCCTGGGCGGCCGCTGCCCGCGCCGGCGCGATGACGACCCTCGCCGAGGGTGACGCCGCCGGTGCCCTCGCCCTCGCCGAGGCCGCGGTCGCGCGCGCCGACTCGGTGGGTGCCGGCCTGGAGGCGGCCAGGTCCGCGCTGCTGGCCGGCAGGGCGGCCTCGGGGCGTGACCGCGACACGGCGGTCGCCCACCTCACCGACGCCGCGGGGCGGGCGGACGCCTGCGGGGCCCGCGGCGTGCACGCGGAGGCGGTGCGGGAGCTGCGTCGGCTCGGACGCCGGATCGGGCGCGGGGGTGGCCGGTCCGCCCCCGGCGCATCCGGCGTCGACTCGCTGAGCGCGCGGGAGCGGGAGGTCGCCCACCTCGTGGCCCAGGGGTTCACCAACCGGGACATCGCCGAGCGCCTCTACCTCAGCGCCAAGACGGTGGAGTCGCACCTGGCCCGCGCCTTCGCCAAGCTCGACGTGCGCACGCGTGCGGCACTCGTGGCCCGCCTGGCCGAGCCGGGACCGGGCCGGACGCCCTGAGGCCCGTCCCGCGCGTGGTCACGATGTGCCAGCGCGGGGCTCGCTGGGGCAGAATGCCGGACGTCCCCCGTGCGGGCACGCGCGGACGGTCCCGGCCCACTCGGGGAGTCCACCATGCAGCACTTCGCCCACCTGAGCGCGCCCACCCGGGCACGGATCTTCACCGAGCAGCCCGAACACTTCGGCACCGACGCCGAGGCGCCCCTGCTCGCCACCGCGCTGGGGGCCAGCCTCTACACACCCGCCACCCACCCCGACCTCGCCACCCGGGTCCGTAAGCAGGCCGCCCGGGGGGCCACGTCCATGGTCCTGTGCCTCGAGGACGCCATCCCCGACAGCGACGTCGAGGTGGGTGAGAAGCAGGTGGTCGAGGCACTCACCGAGCTCCACGAGACCGCTCCGAACCCCGGCGACGCAGCGAGCCCCGCACCCATGGTCTTCGTGCGCGTTCGCCGCCCGGAGCAGGTCCCCGACCTCGCCGCCCGGCTCGGACCCGCCCTCACCTCGCTCACCGGCTTCGTGCTGCCGAAGTTCGGGCCGGAGAACGGGCTCGCCTACCTCGACGCGATCGCGGAGGCCACCGCCACGCACGGGCACCGCCTGTTCGCCATGCCGGTGATGGAGTCACCCCAGATCACCCACGAGGAGACGCGCATGCAGGCGCTCTCGTGGTGCCAGTCGGTGCTGAACAGCCGCCGGCAGCACGTGCTCGCTGTGCGGATCGGGGCGACGGACCTCTCCGCCGTCTACGGGCTCCGGCGCTCGCGCGAGCTCACGGTGTACGACGTGCGGGTCGTCGCCCAGGTCATCACGGACGTCGTCAACCGCCTCGGCCGGGCCGACGGCACCGGGTTCGTCATCACGGGCCCCGTCTGGGAGTACTTCAGCGGCGGCGAGCGCGTCTTCAAGCCCCGGCTGCGGCAGACGCTCTTCGAGAAGCACAAGGCGCCCGAGCTGCGGGCACAGCTGATCTCGCGCGACATGGACGGCCTCATCCGGGAGGTGGAGCTCGACAAGGCCAACGGCCTCACCGGCAAGACCGTCATCCACCCCACGCACGTCAGTGCCGTGCACGCGCTACAGGTGGTCACGCACGAGGAGCACGCGGACGCCGTCGACATCCTCGGAAGCGCGGGCCAGGGCGGCGTCTCGGCGTCCGGCTACCGCAACAAGATGAACGAGTCGAAACCCCACCTGGCCTGGGCGCGGCGAACTCACCTGCGCGCCAGGGTGTTCGGGGTCTCGAAGCCCGACATCACCTTCGTCGAGGTCCTCGCTGCGAGCCTGCTGTCGTGACGACCGGAACCAGGACCTGGACGGGGACGTGGGTCTCCGAGCGGCTCGAGGCGAAGCTTCGGACAACCGCCTCGCCCTTCGGGCTCCGGATGGACGACCTGGTCGGACTCGCGTTGCGCCGCAACCCTCGTCGCGCGCACCTCCTCGTCTCCCGTGTGCTCGCCAAGCACGTGCCGACGGACCCACGCCTCGTGCGGGGCGCGGCCCTGCTGCTGGGTGCCCGGGTGCGGGAGGTGCTCGACGACGGCTTCTCGCTCGGTGGCGCAGACGCCCATGCCCATCTGGGCGCGCTGGCGCGCGATGCCCTGGACGAGCAGCCCGGTGCGGCCCGCGCGTTCCGGGACACCGTCCTCGACGCTCTGGGCGACGGCGGTGTCGACGCGGCCGTGCTCGGGTACGCCGAGACCGCCACCGCCCTCGGTCACGACGTCGCGGAGGCGCTCGGGCGGGCCGACTACCTCCACTCGACGCGCCGTCCCGTCCCCGGCGTCGGCGTGGTCGGAGGGTTCGAGGAGTCCCACTCCCACGCGACGAGCCACCTCCTGCTGCCCGTCGACCCGGCGCTCCTCACCCGGGACCGTCCCCTGGTGCTGGTCGACGACGAGCTCTCCACCGGGTCCACGGTGCTCAACACCATCGTTGCGCTGCACCAGGTCTCGCCACGTGGCCGGTACCTCGTGGCGACCCTCGTCGACCTGCGTTCGCCGTCCGACCACGAGCGGCTGCACGCCGAGGTGGCGGCCCTCGGCGCTCGGCTCCAGGTCGTGTCACTGGTCAGTGGCACCGTCGAGCTGCCGTCCGACGCCCTCCGCCGGGGCGCCGACCTCGTGGCCCACCTGGCCCCGCAGGCCGCCGCCCCCGCCACGTGGCACACGCGCGTGCACCGGGTCGACGTCGGCTGGCCCGTCGGCCTGCCCGAGGGCGGCCGCCACGGGGTGGGGCCGGGCGTCCACCGCGCCTGGCGGGACGCCGCGCGGTCCGCTGCACGGCAGGTGGACGCCGCCACCCGCCCACCGGACCCGGTCACGGGCCGCCATCCCCGGCGGATGCTGGTTCTCGGCACCGAGGAGCTGATGGCTGCCCCGCTGCGGGTCGCCGAGGCGTGGGCCGACGAGCACCCCGACCTCGAGGTGCGCTTCTCGACCACCACACGCTCCCCCGCCGTCGCCGTCGACGACGACGGGTACGCCCTGCGCTCGGTGCTGCACTTCGTCGCCCACGACGACCCGGACGACCCGGGCCCGCAGGACCGCTACGCCTACAACGTCGCGGTCCCTGGGGACCGACCCGGATTCGACGGGGTCGTGCTGGTCACCGACACGCCCGGCGACACCCCCGCCCTGACCGGTCCCGGCGGGCTCGTCGCCGCCCTCGACACCGCCGTCCCGGAGGTCGTGCTCGTCGTGCTCCCCGTGTCCGTACCCGGCCCCGCCGGCACCCAGCCCCTCCCCCAGCCCCTGCACGGGCCCGCCTTCGGCTCCTACCGCGCGGACGAGGTGACGTGGCTGCTGAAGGACCTCTCCCACGCCGCGCTCGAGGCCCCGACCGCCGAGCGGGAGGCCGCGATCCAGGCCGGGCGTGCCCACTACGCCGAGTCGCTGCCGCAGGAGTACCAGCCCGACGCCGACTACCTGCGCCTCTTCCACATCGCCGTGGCCGACTCGGCGCGCCGCATCGCCGTGGCGGTCGGCGTCGTCGGCGAGATCCTGCTGGCCGAGCGGGGGCCCGGTCTCGTGCTGGCCTCCCTCGCCCGGGCGGGCACCCCCGTCGGCATCCTCATCCGTCGCTGGCTCGTCGCCACCCACGGCATCGAGCCCGAGCACCACACGTTGTCGATCGTCCGCGGCCGTGGCATCGACCGCGTGGCGCTGCGCTACCTGAGCGCCCACCACCGGCCGGCCGACGTGGTGTTCGTCGACGGGTGGACGGGCAAGGGGGCCATCGCGCGCGAGCTGAGCGCGGCGCTCGCCGAGCACGCACGGACCACCGGGGTGGTCTTCGACGACGACCTCGCGGTGCTCGCCGACCCGGGACGCTGCGTGCGCACGTTCGGCACCCGAGACGACTTCCTCATCCCGTCCGCGTGCCTGAACTCGACCGTCTCCGGCCTCGTCTCACGGACCGTGCTGAACGACACCCTGATCGGCCCAGGCGACTTCCACGGTGCCAAGTTCTACGCCGAGCTGGCCGGCGGCGACGTCTCGAACGCCTACCTCGACGCTGTCAGCGAGCTCTTCGACGCCGTGCGCGACGAGGTCGGTGCCGCGTGGCCCGAGGTGGCCCGCGGCGACCGGCGGCCGACCTGGGCCGGCTGGGCCGCCGTCGAGCAGATCAGCGAGCGGTACGGCATCGGCGAGGTCAACCTCGTCAAGCCGGGCGTCGGCGAGACCACCCGCGTGCTGCTCCGCCGCGTGCCCGAGCGCGTGCTGGTGCGCGGGAACGCGGCGGCCGACCTGCCCCACGTGCTCATGCTGGCCCGCCAGCGAGGGGTCCCGGTCGAGGCCGTCGCCGACCTGCCCTACAGCTGCGTGGGCCTGATCCGGCCGCACACCGGGGGCGAGGGATGAGCGGCCACGTGACGTGCATCGACCTCGACCGCACGGTCATCTACTCCCCCAGCGCGCTGCTGCTGCCCGGCCCGGACGCCGACGCGCCGCGGCTGCTCTGCGTGGAGGTGTACCGGGGGGCGCCCCTGTCCTTCGTCACCCAGGCGGCTGCGGACCTGCTGGTCGAGCTCGCCGCGTCGACCGTGCTCGTCCCGACGACCACCCGCACCCCCGCCCAGCTCGCACGGGTGCACCTGCCGGGTCCCTCGCCGGCCCCGTACGCGATCGCGAGCAACGGCGGTCACCTGATCGTGGACGGGGTCGTCGACGAGGACTGGTCGGTGCAGGTCAAGGCCTCCCTGGACGGGTGCGCGCCCGTCGAGGAGGTTCACGCCCACCTGGAGCAGGTGTCCGGCCCGTTCGTGCAGTCTCTGCGCATCGCCTCGGACCTCTTCGTCTACGGCGTCGTCGTCCGCGACGCGCTGCCCCAGGGGTGGCTCCTCGACCTCGGCACCTTCTGCGCCGAGCGCGGCTGGGGCCTGTCCCTGCAGGGCCGCAAGGTCTACTGCGTCCCGCGTCCGCTGACGAAGTCAGCCGCCGCCCGCGAGGTGCAGCGGCGTGCCGGCTCCAGCACGCTGGTCGCCGCCGGCGACTCCCTGCTCGACGGCGAGCTGCTGGCCGCGGCCGACCTCGCGGTGCGACCGGCGCAGGGCGAGCTGGCGGCGGAGGGGTGGACCACCGCCGGCCTGCACGTCACCCGGGCACCGGGCGTCCTCGGCGGCGAGGAGCTGCGTGCGCTGGCTGTTGCGGACGGTCCGGGCCTGCGCACCCCGCAGGTAGGCTCACGGCGGGAGCCGGGCACCGTGGCCCGGCCCGAACACGATCAACCACCACGACAAGGACCAGACGGTGCTCCTGCGAACCTTCGGCTTCTCCGGGGCGACGACGCTGATCGCGCTCGTCGCCTCGTTCATGCTCTTCGACCTCAAGGGCTTCCTCGTCGTCGCCGTCCTGATCGTGCTGGAGGTCTCCCTCTCGTTCGACAACGCGGTGGTCAACGCCAAGGTGCTCAAGCGGATGAGCGAGTTCTGGCAGAAGATCTTCCTCACCGTCGGCATCCTCATCGCCGTCTTCGGCATGCGGCTCGTGTTCCCGGTCCTCCTGGTCGCGACCACCGCCGGGATCTCGCCGATCGCCGCGGTCGACCTCGCCATCGCGGGCGGTGACATCGACACCCCCGGCACCTACGCCAACCTGGTCAACGACGCCCACCCGGCCATCGCGGGCTTCGGCGGCATGTTCCTGATGATGCTGTTCCTCGACTGGCTGTTCGAGGACCGCGACATCCACTGGCTCGCCTGGCTCGAGCAGCCGCTCAACCGCATCGGCAAGCTCGACCAGCTGTCCGTCGTCGTCTCGCTCACCGCGCTCACGCTCGCCGCCGTCGTGTTCGCCGACGCCGAGCACTTCGGCCAGGTCCTCATCTCCGGCGTGCTCGGCGTCGTCACGTACCTGATGGTCAACGGCCTCGGGAACCTGTTCGAGAGCAGCGGGGACGAGCCCGAGGAGGACGACGGGGTCGGTGCCCTGGAGCAGCCGGTCCCCGCAGCGGCAGGGGCCAACGCCCCGGGCCGCTCCGGCCCCAGCACGGCGGCACTCGCGACCGGTCGCGCCGGCCTCTTCCTGTTCCTGTACCTCGAGGTGCTCGACGCGTCGTTCTCCTTCGACGGCGTGATCGGCGCGTTCGCCATCACCCAGGACATCTTCATCATCATGATCGGCCTGGGCGTGGGCGCGTTCTGGATCCGCTCGCTCACCGTGTACCTGGTGCGCAAGGGCACGCTGGACGAGTACATCTACCTCGAGCACGGCGCCCACTGGGCCATCGGCGCACTGTCCGTGATCCTCCTGGTGACCGTCAAGTACGAGATCCCGGAGGTCGTCACCGGCCTCATCGGCGTGGCCTTCATCGTGGCCTCCTTCGTCAACTCCGTGATGCGCAACAAGCGGCTCGACCGCGAGAGCCCGAGCCACGACCACCCGCACGTCACCGTCTAGGACGTCAGCGACCCCGACGCACGAGGGCCCGGCCACCAGACGGTGGCCGGGCCCTCGTGCGTCTCAGGTGGGTGGGACCGTCAGACGTTCACGCCGAAGTCGCGCGCGATGCCGGACAGCCCGGTCGCGTAGCCCTGGCCGACAGCGCGGAACTTCCACTCGCCACCCGACCGGTAGAGCTCGCCGAAGACCATGGCCGTCTCCGTGCTGGCGTCCTCGGTGAGGTCGTACCGCGCCAGCTCCGACCCGTTGACCTGGTTCACCACGCGGATGAACGCGTTCCGCACCTGGCCGAAGTTCTGCTGCCGGTTGTCGGCGTCGTAGATCGACACCGGGAAGACCACCTTGTCGATCTCGGCGGGCACCCCGGACACGGTGACCTTGATCTGCTCGTCGTCGCCCTCTCCCTCACCGGTGAGGTTGTCACCGGTGTGCTCGATCGAGCCGTCGGGGCTACGGAGGTTGTTGAAGAACACGAAGTGCTGGTCGGACACGACCTTGCCGTTCGCGTCGCACGCGATGGCCGACGCATCGAGGTCGAAGTCGACCCCGGTGGTGCTGCGCACGTCCCAGCCCAGCCCCACGGTCACGGCGCTCAGACCGGCGGCGCCAGCCTCCTTCGTCAGCGAGACGTTCCCGCCCTTGCTGAGGCTCACTCCCACGTTGGCACTCCACTTCGTCGAGGAGGCGGCTTTGCGCCCCCGTTGCTGGATGCGGACGGCCCGCGCCCACGGGGCGATGCTACCGACGGGCCCCGGCGGTGCCCACCGTCCGCCCGCTGAACGGACCGCGGCCACCGGGGGTTCCGCCCGGTGGGGCGCGCGCGTTGTCCACAGGCCCTCGTCCGAGACCGTCGCCGCCGGTCCGTCCGATGCCACGATGACCCGGTGGCGGGGGCGAGCGGCGGGACGGGGTGCGTGCGGCTGCGGCTCAGCGTCATCGACCCGGCCGGCGCGGGCGTCGCCACCGACGTCGTCGTCGAGGCCGACCGCGACACCACCGTCGCCGACGTGCGTCAGCACCTGCTGGACGTGGTCGGCAGCCCGGCCGGCAGCCCGCTGCACGTCGACGGCGCGCCCCTTCCCGGCGACCTGCTGCTGGGTTCATCGCCACTGCTGGACGGGGCCGTCGTCAGCGTCGGGCGCCCGGGTGCTGCCGGTAGCCACCGGGGGACGACGAGCGGCTTCCTCGAGCTCCACACTGTCGGCGGCCCGGACGCCGGGCACGTGCACCGGTTGACCCCAGGGACGCACCGCATCGGCCGGTCCGCCCAGACGCACCTCACTGTGGACGACCCGGACCTCTCCCGGGTGCACGCTGAGCTCGAGGTCACCCCGGCCGGCATCACGCTGCGAGATCTCGGCTCGACGAACGGCACCGTCGTGGACGGGGTCCGCCTGGGCCAGGGGGCCCGCCCGGTGACCGAGTCGTCGCGCGTGCGGCTCGGGTCGACGACGCTCACTCTGCGTCTGGTCGACACGCGGGCGGCGGCCACGCACGTCGACCACGGCACGGTGCGGGTCAACCGGTCCCCGCGGATCCGGCCCGTGGCACAGCCGGTCGCGGTCCACCTGCCCACGCCGCCGCCCGCCCGGACCACGCCGCGGTTCCCCCTGGTGGCCGTCCTGCTCCCGCTCGCGCTGTCGCTGCCCCTGGCGCTCGTCCTGCGCTCCCCCTACGCCCTGCTGATCGGGGTGTTCTCGCCGCTGATGGTCCTCGGCAACCTCGTCAGCGACCGCATCACCGGCCGAGCCGACCACCGCGCCGCCCAGGCCGTCCACGCGGCGGAGCTCGCCCGCGCACGAGCCACCGTCCGCGACGCCGTGCGGACCGAGCAGCTTCGTCGACGGGCCGGCTCACCCGACGCCGCCGAGGTCGGCCAGGTCGCGGCGGGGGCCCTGCACCGCCTGTGGGAGCGCAGCCCGGAGGACGCCGACTTCCTCTCGCTGCGGGTCGGGACCGCCGACCTCCCGTCCTTGGTCGCCGTTCACGACCCGGCCGACGGGCGGTCGAACGGGCCCCTGCACCCCGTCGTGGAGGACGTGCCCGTCACCGTGCCGCTCGCCGAGCTCGGCGTGGTCGGCGTCGCCGGACCGAGGCGCCGAGCCGTCGCGCTGGTCCGGTCGATGCTCGGCCAGCTCGCGACCCTGCACTCCCCCCGCCACCTGTCGGTCGTCGTGCTGGCCGCGGACGAGGGGCGCGACTGGACCTGGACGGCGTGGCTGCCGCACCTGCTCCCGCAGGACGGTCCCGCACGAGCGCACGCCCAGGTCCTCGTCGGCGTCTCGCAGGACCAGCGGCGGCGGCGCGTCGCCGAGCTCGAGGCACTGCTCGACGGGCGCCTCGCCGACCGCGAGCGCCGTCCGGGTGGCGATCGCGCCCGCGTGGTGGTGCTGCTCGACGGGGCGCAGCGCCTGCGCGCCGTGCCCGGTGTCGCCCGCCTGCTCGAGCTCGGGCCGGACGTCGGGCTGCACGTGCTGTGCCTGGACGAGTCCGCCTCCCGCCTGCCCGTGGAGTGCCGCGGCACCGTCCTGGTCGGTGGGGAGGTGGCGACGCGCCTGCGCGTCGCGACCGGGGGCAGCGACCCCGTCGACGACGTGGTCGCGGACCTCGTGGCCGACCGCTGGGCCCAGCGGCTGGCCCGCGGGCTGGCCCCGCTCCGCGACGCGACCCCGGTGTCCGGCTCCGCCCTTCCCGACGCCGTCCGCCTGCTCGACCAGCTGGACCTCGACGCGACGGACGGCGCACGGGTGGCGGCCCGGTGGCAGCAGGCACCGCGGTCCTCGTCCGTGCTGCTCGGTGCGGCGGCGGAAGGGCCGTTCGTGGTCGACCTCGCCCGCGACGGGCCCCACGTCCTCGTGGCGGGCACCACGGGCGCCGGCAAGAGCGAGCTGCTGCAGACGCTCATCGCAGGGCTGGCGCTCGCGAACCGGCCGGACGAGCTCACGTTCGTCCTCGTCGACTACAAGGGTGGTGCGGCGTTCGCCGAGTGCGCGAAGCTGCCCCACACCGTCGGGCTCGTCACCGACCTCGACGCAGGCCTGACGGCCCGTGCGCTGGAGTCACTGGGAGCCGAGATCGCCCGCCGTGAGCGCCTTCTCGCCGACCATGGCGCCACGGACCTGCCCGACTACCAGTCCCGTCGCGACCGTGCCCGTACCCGTACCCGGACAGCACATGCCGCCGGAGCCGCTTCGCCGCCGCCTCTGCCACGCCTCCTCCTGGTCATCGACGAGTTCCGCGTGCTCGCCGAGGAGCTGCCCGACTTCATCACCGGCCTGGTACGGCTGGCCGCCGTGGGTCGCTCGCTCGGCGTGCACCTGGTGCTCGCGACGCAGCGACCGGGTGGCGTCGTGAGCGCCGACATCAAGGCCAACATGAACCTGCGTCTCGCACTGCGCGTCCAGCACCCCGGCGACTCCGTCGACGTCGTCGACGGACCCGAGGCCGCGACGATCAGCGACCGCACGCCCGGTCGCGCCGTCGCCCGGCTGGGCTCGGGCCGGCCGGTGCCGTTCCAGACCGCGCGCGTCGGCGGGGTCGACGGCGGGGTCGCGCGCGTCCCGCTGTCCGTCCGCCGGCTCGAGTGGGCCCGGCTCGGCGACCCGGACCCGTCGTCGGCAGCGGCCGTCGCCGACGGCCGGACCGACCTGGAGCGCGTCGTGGACGCCGTCTCGGCAGCCACCTCCGTGCTGGGTGTCCGGCCGCTGCCCGGCCCGTGGCTCGCGCCGCTGCCCGAGGTCCTGACGGCGGACCAGGTCGGCTGCCGCGCCACCCACCCGTCCCGTGGGACGGTCCTCACCTACGGGCTGCTCGACGACCCGAGGCACCAGCGACAGGTACCGGCCGGATGGGACCTGCACGACGGCACCCTGGGCGTCGTCGGCGGAGCGCGAAGTGGGCGCACCACTGCCTGTCGCGCGCTGCTCGCCTCGCTCGCGAGGCAGTGCACAGCGGCGCAGGCCTGGGTCTACGTGCTCGACGGTGGCGGCGGCCTCGGCGCGCTGGAGGACCTGCCCCACGTGGGAGCGGTCGTCCCGCCGGCGGACGTGGAACGCGCGGGTCGTCTGCTGCACCGGCTCGCCGGTGAGGTCTCACGACGGCAGGACCTGTTCGCGCGAGCCCGTGTCGGTGACCTTGCCGAGTACCACCGGACGGGCCGCTCCCTGCCGTGGGTCGTGCTGGCCGTCGACGGCTGGGAGACCGTGCTGCAGGCCTGGGACGACGCCGAGGGCCTGCGCTGCCTGGACGCCCTGCACGAGCTGCTCCGGCAGGGCCCCGGCGTCGGCGTGGCCTGCGTGGTGACCGGCGGGCGCTCCGTGGTCACCGGACGGCTCGGGACGCTGGTCGGTCACCGGCTGGTCCTGCGCACCAGCGACACCGGCGACGCGGTGATGGCCGGCGTCCCCTCCCGCAGCGTGCCGTCACCCTGGCCCGCGGGACGAGGCGTGGTCGTCGGCGGGCGCGAGGGTGAGCACCCCCGGCTCGTGCAGGTGGCGCTGCTCGACCCCGACCCGTCGGGCGCGGCTCAGCAGGCCGCGCTCACGGCCCTGGCGACACCCGCGGTCGCAGGCGCGGGGTCCTCGACCCTCCCGGGCGCCGCCCCGGCCCTTCCCTCGATGCCCCAGCACGTGGACCTCGACGACCTGCTCGCCGGCTGGCCGTCGGACGGGAGCCCGCACCTGCTGCCACTGGGTCTCGGCGGCGAGTCCGTCCGGGTCGTTGGTCTCGACTCGCGCCAGCCGGGTGCACCTCGTCGCGGGACACCGGGGCTCCGGCCGGTCGACCGCCCTGCTGGTGCTCGCCCAGGCGGCGCTGCGGTCCGGGCGTCGGGTCGTGACGGTCACCCCCCGGCAGTCGGCGCTGTCGCTCCTCGGCACGTCGTGCCTGACCGAGGTCGGTGAGGCGGCGGCGGTCCGGCTCGAGCACCTGCTGCGCCGGCGGCCGGCGTCGGGGGAACCGATGCTGCTGCTGCTGGTCGACGACGTCGAGTGCCTCGACCTCACCCCGGTGGGGGACGTCCTGGCGCGGGTCCTCGCGGACGACTCGGGCGCCGGTGTGCTGGTCGTGGCCGCGGGGTGCACGCCCGAGCTGCTCAGCAGGTTCCAGGGTCTGTGCGTCGAGCTGCGACGACACGGGACCGGGGTGGTCCTCGGGCCGGCCGGGCCCGCGGACGGCGACGTCCTGGGCGTGCGGCTGCCCCGTCGGGAGGTGCGCAGACCCGGCCGCGGTGTGCTGGTGCACCGAGGGACCAGCACGATGGTCCAGGTCGCGCACCCCGGTGGCGGCCCGCAACAGTCCCTGACGAACCCCGAGGAGAGCGCGTGACGACCACGATCCGCGAGGCCACACCGTCCGATGTCCCCGCCATCGACGCCCTGGTGCGCGAGCTCGCCGCCTACGAGCGCGCCCCGGACGCGGTCGAGGCCACGGCGGAGGACCTCGCCGCCGCCCTGTTCGGCCCCGACCCGCGCGTCTTCTGCCACGTCGCGGAGGCCGACGGGCGCGTCGTCGGGATGGCGCTCTGGTACGTCACCTACTCGACCTGGAAGGGACGACACGGGATCTGGCTCGAGGACCTCTACGTGACGCCCGGCCAGCGGGGTCGGGGTGCGGGCCAGGCCCTGCTGCGTACGCTGGCCTCGGAGTGCGTGCGCCGTGGCTACCCCAGGCTCGAGTGGTGGGTGCTGGACTGGAACGAACCCTCGATCGGCTTCTACCGCTCGCTGGGTGCCGTACCGCAGGATGAGTGGACCGTGTTCCGCCTCGACGGCGAGGCACTGGCACGAACAGCAGGGGGGAGGACGCACGGCCGATGACGCTCACCGGACAGCCCGTCCCCGGGTTCCCCGCGCGCGAGTCGCACCACCCGCCCGTCGTGCTGGTCGTGCCCGCCGACCCCGCGTACCTCGCCGTGCTCCGCACGGCCTGCGCCGGTCTCGCCGCTCGCCTCGACCTCGACCTCGACGAGATCGAGGACCTGCGGATCGCCGTCGACGAGGCCAGCACGATGCTGATGCTCGGTGCCCGCGAGGGCGACCGGCTGCGCGCGGAGTTCCACCTGACCGACGACGAGCTCGAGGTCGAGGTCAGCGGCCCGTCGACCGTCCTGCCCGAACGCTCCAGCATCGCCTGGGCCGTGCTGGAGGCGCTGGTCGGTGCGGTGGACGCACACACGGGAACGAACGGGGACGCCTCGTCGGTGCGCCTCACCCACCACCGTCGAAGGCCCCGTCGGTGACGACCGAGGACGACCTGCTGCTGCTGGCCCGGCTGCCGCGCCAGCACCCGGAGCACCTTGCGGCGCGGGACCGCCTCGTGTCGGCCCACCTGGGGCTGGTGGAGCACCTGGCGCGGCGGTACGCGGGGCGCGGGGAGTCCCACGACGACCTCGTCCAGGTCGGAACGATCGGTCTGATCAACGCCGTCGACCGCTTCGACCCCGAGCGCGGCGGGTCCCTGGCGGCTTACGCCGTGCCCACGATCCTCGGCGAGATCCGCCGTCACTTCCGTGACCGCGGCTGGGCGGTCAGGGTGCCGCGGCGGCTGCAGGAGCTGAGCCGGACGCTGTCGATCGCACGGGCCGCGCTCACCCAGGAGCTGGGCCGCGCCCCCACGGTGGACGAGCTCGCCGCCCGCACCGGCGTCGACGCCGAGACCGTGCTGGAGGGGCTCGAGTCGGCCGGCGCCTACGCGACCGTGCCGCTCGACCCGGCCGTCGACGGCGACCCGACGTGGATGACGGTCGACGACCAGGGGCTCAGCGGGGTCGAGAACCGCGAGGCACTGCGCCCCCTGCTGCAGGCGCTGCCACCGCGGGAGCGGCGCATCCTCGCCCTCCGCTACGTGCGGGGCATGTCCCAGCAGCAGATCGCGGACGAGGTGGGCATCTCGCAGATGCACGTCTCGCGGCTCCTGGCTCGCACGCTCGCGACGCTGCGTGAGGAGCTGACCGAGGCGAACTGACCGAGGCGGACCGACGGTCAGGCGACGGGTGCTCCGCCGCGGCCCTCGGTGTGCTGCAGGGCCGACGGGGCGAACAGGCCGAGCCCGGCGACGAGGCTGAGCACCAGCAGCACGGCCCCGACCCACCAGCGGCCCCCCTGCAGGGCGGGCACCGCGAGGGCGAACAACGTGAGCAGCTGGACGGTGACCACGGGAGCCCGGGCCCAGCGCTGCCCCTGATGGAGGGCCCTCGCGCACGCCAGCAGCACTCCGAGCACGAGCAGGCAGAAGACGGCCGCCGCCAGGTCGAACCCGATGTCGGCCGCCCGGTCCGTGACCACGGCGTACACGAAGAAGCCGGCCACCACGAAGAGCAGGAGAGCCTCCACGACCAGAGCCACGAGCACCGCGAGCACCGGCCGCGGGACGCCGGGCCGGGACGTCAGGGAGGCGCTCACGACCAGGACGCTACCGGGAACACCCCCGCACGCCGGCTCGTTGACCGGGGTGATCGCCCCGATGGACGTGACGAAGGACTCAGGCGCACTGCGCAAAACCCCCGCTGAGGCCTTGTGAAGGGGGATAGCGCGTGACAGCCTTGTCGCAACGAGGGGCGTGCGTGACGGGCGCCCCTTCGCCCTGACACAGCTCGTGAACCCGTTCACAAGCGATGAGGAGTGAGTAGACCGATGGACTGGCGCCACCGCGCTGCGTGCTTGGACGAGGACCCGGAGCTGTTCTTCCCGATCGGCAACACCGGGCCCGCTCTGCTGCAGATCGACGAGGCCAAGGCCGTGTGCCGACGCTGCGACGTCGTCGACCAGTGCCTGAAGTGGGCACTGGAGAACGGCCAGGACGCCGGTGTGTGGGGTGGGCTCTCGGAGGACGAGCGCCGCGCCCTCAAGCGCCGTACCGCCCGCGCACGTCGCGCCGGCTGACAGCACCGAGACCACAGGGGGCGCCCGGCCATCGGCCGGGCGCCCCTTCTCGTGCGACCTCTGGCGGAACCCTCTGGTGGGCCCTGTCGCGCGGCTCAGGCGCCACCGGGTTCCCGCAGCCGTGCCCGCACCACGACGCGTGTCCCGCCCCCCGGGTTCGCCGACCAGTCGATGCTCCCGCTCAGCTCCCCCGCCACCAGGGCCTGCACGATCTGCGTGCCCAGTCCCTGGCGACCCGGGGCGAACCCGTCGGGCAGGCCGGGACCGTCGTCGACGACCGACACCTCCAGCAGCGGGCCGTCGCGGTGCGCCTCGACGCTGACGCTCGCGGGCTCGCCCTCGCGGCCGTGCTCGACGGCGTTGGACACGAGCTCGACCAGCACCAGGGCGAGCGCGTTCGCGTCCTGCGCCTGGACGACCCCGAACGAGCCGGTGCGCACAGCCCTCCCCCCGGGCACGGGGGCCGCGAGCAGGTCGGCCGTCAGAGCGAGGCCGCGGTCGAGCAGAGCGTCGAAGTCGACGGACTCGTCGATGCCGTGGGCCAGCGTCTCGTGCACGAGGGCGATCGTGGCGACGCGTCGCATCGCCTCCTCCAGCGCGCCACGCGCCTCGGGCGACTCGATCCTGCGCGCCTGCAGCCGCAGCAGCGCCGACACCGTCTGCAGGTTGTTCTTCACCCGGTGGTGGATCTCGCGGATCGTCGCGTCCTTGGTCATCAGCTCGCGCTCGCGGCGGTGCAGCTCGGAGACGTCGCGGCACAGCACCAGGGCGCCCACCCGCACGCCCGCGTCCACGAGCGGGATGGCCCGCAGGGACAGAGCGACCCCGCGCGCCTGCACCTCGGTCCGCCACGGGGCCCTGCCGGTGACCACGAGCGGCAACGTCTCGTCGACGAAGTCGGGACCGTCGAGCAGACCGGCGGTCACCTCGGCCAGCACCTTCCCCTCGAGATCGCCGACGAGCCCGAGCCGGTGGTAGTTGGACAGGGCGTTGGGGCTCGCGAACAGGACGTGGCCCTCGGCGTCGAGGTGCATGAGACCGTCCCCCACGCGCGGGGCCCCACGGCGCTGCCCGGTCGGAGCACCCGAGTCGGGGTAACCACCCTGCGACACCATCAGCAGCAGGGCGTCGGCGGCTCGGCGGTACGCGACCTCGAGCGGGCTCTCCGGGCGCACCGAGACGACGTGGGCGTGCCGGGCCAGCACGGCGACGACGACGCCGCCGGAGTGGCAGACCGGCACCGCCTCGTGCCAGACACCCGACCGCTCCACACCCGGCTGGGGGACGCCGGCTCGCAGGGCCGCGTCGACGTCCGGCTGCTCACCTGCGGGCACCACCGACCCGACCGGGTCACCGTGGTGGACGGTGGCGGCCGTGCTCGGCCGGACGTGCGCCACCGCCAGGTGGCCCGTCCCGTCCCGGAGCGGGACCCAGAGCACGAGGTCGGCGAAGCACAGGTCCGACAGCAGCTGCCAGTCGCCGGTGAGCTGGTGCAGCCACTCGACGGCCTTCCGGTCGAGGTCGCAGCGCTCGCGCACGAGGTCTGACAGCGTGGACACCTCGTGACCCTACGTCGCGTTCGGTGCCGGCGACCGGCCAGGTACGGCTAGGTCGCCGAGCCCGCGCGGATCACCCCTCGCAGCACCCGCAGGGCGACCTGCATCGAGGCGAGGTCGCCGTGCTCCAGACCCCGGACCTCCTCGATCGTCGAGCGGGCCCGGTTGAGCTGGGCGGCGTTGGCCTTCTCCCACCGCTCGATCCGTGCCGTGGCACGGTCCACCCCGCTCGAGGTGTCAGCCGCGTCGCCGTCGACCGTCGTCAGGACGGACTTCGTCAGGCCCATCCAGGCGGCGTAGAGGTCGTCGCGCAGCGCACCACGCGCCAGCGCCTCCCACCGGTTGGCCCGCTTGAGGTACGAGATGCGCGAGAGCATCGCGTCGAGCGCGTACCGGTCGCTGACGGCGAAGTACACCGACGCCACCTCCTCGACCGGCTGGCCGGTGGTCTGCGCCAGCTCGGCCACGTCCAGCATCGAGAACTCGTCGAGCAGACCCGCGGCCCACTGCGCCGTCTCCTCGTCGACGCCCTGCGACCGCATCTCGGTGGCCCCACGAACGAACCTCTCGCGGTCGCTGCCGACCAGGACGTCGGCCATGGCACCGCGCCAGCGGGCGGTGACGGGTCCGAAGCGGTCGATCTCGGCCTGGACGTCGAGCTCGCCCGGGCGGTTCTGGAGCAACCACCGTGCCGCGCGGTCGACGAGCCGGCGGAACTCCAGGTACAGGTCGGTCTGCAGGGCGGTCGACACCGTGTTGTCGAGCTTCTCGACCCGCGCCACGAAGTCCTCGAGCCCGAAGACCTCTCGCGCGACCACGTACGCCCGCACCACCTGGGCCACGGTCGCGCCGGTCTCCTCCACGGCACGGAACGCGAAGGTGATGCCGCCACGGTTCACGACGTCGTTGGCCACCCAGGTGGTCACGATCTCGCGACGGAGGGGGTGGGCGCCCAGGCGGTCGGCGTAGCGCTCCACCAGGGGCTGCGGGAAGTACCGCTGGAGCACGTGCTGGAACCACGGGTCGTCCGGGACGTCGCTGGCGAGGATCTCGGCGCTGAGCGCGATCTTGGCGTAGGCGACCAGCACGGCCGACTCGGGCGAGGTCAGGCCGGCACCCTCGTTGATGCGCAGCTCGATCTCCGCGGGGCCGGGAAGGAACTCGATCTCACGGTCGAGACCGACGTCCGCCTCCAGCATCCTCATCAGGCGCGCGTGCACCGACAGCATCCCGACGGCCTGGCGACGCGCGTTGCCGAGCAGCACGTTCTGCTCGTAGTTGTCACGGAGCACGAGCCGCGCGACCTCGTCGGTCATCTCGGCCAGCAGTCGGTTGCGCTGCTTGGACGTGAGGTCGCCGTCGGCGACCACCTGGTCGAGCAGGATCTTGATGTTCACCTCGTGGTCGGAGCAGTCGACCCCGGCCGAGTTGTCGATGGCGTCGGTGTTGACCCGCACCCCCGCGCCCGCCGCCTCGATCCGGCCCCGCTGGGTCAGGCCGAGGTTCCCGCCCTCGCCGACGACCTTGACGCGCAGCTCGTCGCCGTTCACGCGGATCGCGTCGTTGGCCTTGTCACCGGCCGCACCATGGTCCTCGGTGGACGCCTTGACGTACGTGCCGATCCCGCCGTTCCAGAGCAGGTCGGCGGGGCTCGAGAGGATCGCCTTCATCAGCTGGGCCGGCGTCATCGCCTTGGTGCCGTCGGGCAGGCCGAGGCGCTCGCGGACGGGGGCGCTGATCGGCACGGACTTCGCGGCCCTGCTGTACACCCCGCCGCCCGCGCTCAGCAGCGAGGTGTCGTAGTCGTCCCAGGACGAGCGCGACAGCTCGAACAGCCGGCGTCGCTCCGCGTAGGAGGTGG
Organism: uncultured Actinomycetota bacterium; assembly: GCA_963843835.1. Classification (GTDB taxonomy): domain Bacteria; phylum Actinomycetota; class Actinomycetes; order Actinomycetales; family CAWJMD01; genus CAWJMD01. The sequence goes on along the minus strand of CAWJMD010000001.1, from coordinate 906,360 downwards.
CGGGGTCGGGGTCGGGGTCGAGGAAGACGTGGCGGTGGTCGAACGCGGCCACGAGGCGGATCTGGTCGGACAGCAGCATGCCGTTGCCGAAGACGTCACCGCTCATGTCGCCGACGCCCACCACCGTGAACGGCTGCGTCTGGGTGTCGTGGCCCATCTCCCTGAAGTGCCGCTTCACCGACTCCCAGGCGCCGCGCGCGGTGATGCCCATCGCCTTGTGGTCGTAACCCACCGAGCCGCCGGAGGCGAACGCGTCGCCCAGCCAGAAGTCGTACTCGGCCGCCACGCCGTTCGCGATGTCGGAGAAGCTGGCGGTGCCCTTGTCAGCGGCCACCACGAGGTACGTGTCGTCGCCGTCGTGACGCACCACCCTCGGGGGCGCGTCGACCCGGCGGCCCGCGGGCCCGGCGTCCGCGTCGGGCACGAGGTTGTCGGTGACGTCGAGCAGTGCCGAGATGAACGTGGTGTAGCTTGCGACCCCCTCCGCCATCCAGGCCTCACGCTCGCCCGGGTCGGGCAGCTGCTTGGCGACGAAGCCGCCCTTCGCCCCGGTCGGGACGATCACCGAGTTCTTGACCGTCTGCGCCTTCACCAGACCGAGGATCTCGGTGCGGAAGTCCTCACGCCGGTCACTCCACCGCAGACCACCGCGCGCGACGGCGCCGAACCTCAGGTGCACGCCCTCGACGCGGGGCGAGTAGACCCAGATCTCGTGCACCGGACGGGGTTCGGGCAGCTCCGGCACCCGCTTGGGGTCGAGCTTGATGGCGACGTACGACTTGGGCTGGCCGTCGCCGTCCACCTGGTAGAAGCTCGTTCGCACCGTCGCGGTGATCAGGCCGAGGTAGGCCCGCAGGATCCGGTCCGCGTCGAGGCTGGCGACCTTGTCGAGGGCGGCCTCGATCTCCTCGACGAGTGCGTCGGCCGTCTCTGACCGCCCGGGCAGGTCGAGGCGGCCGCCCCCGAGATCGGGGTCGAAGCGCGCCTCGAAGAGCGACACCAGGCGCCTGGCGATCGAGCAGTTCGCCAGCAGCGTGGCCTCGACGTAGTCCTGGCTGAACGTCGACCCGATCTGGCGCAGGTACTTCGCGTAGGCGCGGAGCACCACGATCTGCCGCCAGGTCAGACCGGCCGCGATCACGAGCTGGTCGAAGCCGTCCGACTCGCTGCGCCCGGCCCAGGCCGCCTCGAAGGCGTCGGTGAGCATGTCGCGGCTGGCCGCCGACTGGGACAGCCCCGGGTAGCGCAGGCCGAAGTCGTAGATGTACGCGATGCTGCCGTCGGAGTTCTCGATCTCGTACGGGCGCTCGTCGGTGACCTCCACCCCGAGGTTCCGGAAGAAGGGCAGGACCGTCGTGAGGGAGAGCGGCTCGCAGCGGAACAGCTTGAAGCGGCGCTCGTCGGCGAGTCCACCGACCGGCTCATAGAGGACGGTCTCGAGCGCGGTGTCCCCCCGACCGCAGTCGTGGTCCGTGACGGCGGCCTCGATCCGTCGCAGGTCGCCGACTGCGACCCGAGCCGCGAAGTCCTCCTTGTACGCCTCCGGGAACCCCTTGCCCCAGGCGCCCTGCAGCCGTCCGGCCTCGACCTCGCCGACCTCGCGGGTCAGTGCCTCGGCGAGGTCCTCCTCCCAGGTGCGCGTCGCCTCGACCAGGCGCGCCTCGAGGGCCGGGACGTCGACCTCGGGCAGCTCCTCGCCCGCCGCCGGGCGCAGCACGTAGTGCAACCTCGCCAGCACCGACTCGCTGACGCGGGTGGTGTAGTCGACGTTGTCGGCGTGGAAGGCGTCGGTCAGGATCTGCTGCATCCTCAGCCGCACCGCGGTCGTGTACCGGTCGCGCGGAAGGAAGATCAGCGCCGAGACGAACCGGCCGTAGTCGTCGGTGCGCAGGAACAGCCGGGTGCGGCGCCGCTCCTGCAGGTGCAGCACCGAGATCGCGGTCTCGTACACCTGGTCGGAGTCGGTCTGGAGCAGCTCGTCCCGTGGGTACGTCTCGAGGATCGCGAGCAGGTCCTTGCCGGAGTGGCTCGCCGGGGAGAGCCCCGCCCGCTCGAGCACCTCGGTGATCTTGGTGTCGACGACGGGCACGCGTCGCACGCTCTCCGTGTAGGCCGCCGAGGTGAAGAGCCCGAGGAAGCGGCGCTCCCCCGTCACCGCGCCGTCGGGGCCGAACGCCTTGACCCCGACGTAGTCGAGGTAGGTGCTGCGGTGGACGGTCGAACGGGAGTTCGCCTTGGTGAGGATCAGGACGCGCCGCTCCCGCGCCTTCGCCCGCACGGTGGACGGCAGCCGCTCGAAGCTGGACGAGTCCTGCGGCTGGTCGTACCGGAGGATGCCGAGCCCCGTGCCGTGGACCGCGCGCAGTCGCTCCTGTCCCTCGTCCCCCTCGAGTGCGTACTCCCGGTACCCGAGGAACGTGAAGTTCTCGTCGACGAGCCAGCGCATCAGGCGCTCGGCCTCGCCGGCCTCCTGGGTCAGGTCCTCGGGCGCATCGTCGGCCAGGGCATCGGCCACGGTGAGGGCGGCCTGCTTCATCTTGGGCCAGTCCTCCACCGCGGTGCGCACGTCCTCCAGCACGCTGGCGAGGTGGTTCTCCATCTCGGCCACGACCTCCGGGTCGGGCTCCCGGTCGATCTGCACGTGCATCCAGGACTCGGCGACCGCGTCGTCCGGCCAGCCCTCGCCCCGCTGGCCCGACGTCAGCGAGGCCGTGGGCACGTCGAGCACCTCGATGAGCTCCCCGGTGACGTCCCGCCGGACCACGAAGATCGGGTGCACCACCAGGTGCACGTCGCGTCCGTCGGCGATCAGCTGCTGGGTCACGGAGTCGACCAGGAACGGCATGTCCTCGGCGACCACCTCGACGACGGTGTGCCCGGTGTGCCAGCCGTGGGTGTCGACCGCCGGGGTGTGGACCCGCAGGACGGCGGTGCCGGGGCTGCGGTGCTGCGCGAGCTGCCGGTGGCTCAGCGCCGCACCGGCGAGGTCGACGGGGTCACGGCCCAGCAGGTCCTCGTCGGCGACGTGGCGGTAGTAGCGGCTCAGGAACGGGGTCAGGTCCTGGTCGCGCACACCGTGCCGCTCGCCGCCCGCCGCCGCCTTCGCGATCACCTCGGCCCGCGGGTCGTTCCTCGCGACCGAGGGGGTCGGGACCGTACCTGTCGACATTGGCACTCCACCTGCTCACACCGGTCTGGCGTCACGACGCACCTCGCTGTGCGCCGCGCCGAGCCTAGTCTCCCTCCGACGAGGCCGCTGGACCGACTCAGAGCGCTCCGCGCATCTCCCAGAGCTGGGGGTAGTACCGAAGCGGCAGCCGCGACCGCAGGTACGGGGCGCCGCTGGACCCGCCGGTCCCGGACTTCGTGCCGATCTGCCGCTCCACCATCTGCACGTGGCGGGCTCGCCACTCAGCCGCCCGGGCGTCGTGGTCCAGCAGGCTCTCCGCGAGCTCCCAGGCGTCGCCGAACGTCCCGCGGTCACGGGCCACCGCGACCAGCGACTCACGCACCTCGTCGTCGTCGCCGACCTGCAGGCCGTGCTCGGCCAGCACGTGCAGGTAGGCGTCCCACAGGGTCGGCTCCTCGAGCCGCTTCTCCAGGCGGGACCGCTCGTCGACCGTCAGGCCGCGGAAGCGCTCCAGGAAGCCGGGGTCCTTGTGGCCGGACAGGAACTCCAGCTCGCGGAACTGGACGGACTGGAAACCCGACGCGGGTGCGAGCCGCTCACGGAACACGAGGAAGTCCTGCGGGGTCATCGTCTCGAGGACCTCGATCTGGGCGATGAGGACACGCTCGATCGTGCCCACCCGGCCCATCAGGTGCCGGGCCCACCACAGCCGCCCGTCGAACATCGCCGCCCGCACCTCGCCCATGTCGTGGAGCAGCTGGGAGAACCAGAGCTCGTAGACCTGGTGGATGGTGATGAAGAGCAGCTCGTCGTGGGCGGGTGGGTCCGACTCCAGCACCTGTGCGGTCAGCAGCTGGTCGAGCCGCAGGTAGGAGCCGTACGTGAGCCGGCCCCCCTGCTCACCGAAGTGGCGGTCGGACGGCGGGTCGGTCGGGTGCTCGTTCACGCGCCGAAGGGTAGGCCCTCGGGGGGCGGGGCGTGCCACCCCTGCATCTAGGCTTCCCCCGTCGCACGACCGAGACCAGGAGGACGCATGCACGTCGAAGCCGAGATCACCTACGAGGCGGGTCCTGCCGAGGTGGCCGCGATGCTCGCCGACCAGGCCTTCGTCGAGCGCAAGTGCGACCGGATGGGCGCGCTCCAGCGCTCGGTCGAGATGTCCGGAGACGTCACCGGGCCCTTCACCGCGACGTCCTCGCGCACGATGCCGACCACGGACTTCCCGGACGTGGCACGGAAGTTCGTGGGAGAGACCGTGACGATCAAGCAGGTCGACGCCTGGCAGGCGCCGGAGGCTGACGGCTCGCGCGAGGGGACCGTCGACGTCGAGATCATGGGCGCGCCACTTCGCGTCAAGGGCACCATGCGTCTGAGCCCCTCCGGCACCGGCACGCTCCAGACGGTGGACGGCGAGCTCAAGGCGTCCGTCCCCCTGATCGGCGGCAGCCTCGAGAAGGCGGCACACCCCGCGATCATGTCGGCCATCCGCAAGGAGCAGCAGGTCGGCCGGGAGTGGCTCGCGGGCTGACCCAGGTGGCCAGGGGGCCGGCCTCAGCCCAGGGACTTGCCGGGGTTGAGGATGCCGAGGGGGTCGAGCGCGGCCTTGACCGAGCGCTGGACGTCCAGGTGCACCTCACCCACCTGGCGGGCCAGGTGCGCGCGCTTGGCCAGACCCACGCCGTGCTCCCCGGTCACGGTCCCGCCCAGGTCGAGCGCGAGGTCGAGGAGGGCGACGAAGGCCTGCGCCGCGCGCTGCTCCGCCTCGGCGTCGCCGCGCGGGTACACCACGGTCGGGTGCATGTTGCCGTCGCCGGCGTGGCCGAACGTGGCGACCTCGACGTCGTGTGCCGTGCCGATCGCCGCGCAGCCCGCCATCAGCTCGGGGATCCGCGACAGCGGGACGCCGACGTCGTCGAGGACCCAGCCGCCGCGCGCCTCGAGGGCGACGACCGCTGACCGGCGGGCCATCGTCAGCATCTCGCTCTCGGCGGGGTCCGACGTCGCCATCACGAACGTGGCCCCCGCCTTCTCGCAGGCCGCGGTGAACTCCGCGCACTCGGCCTCACCCGAGGAGCCCGGCGCGTCGGACTGCAGCACGAGCAGCGCGGCCGCGGACAGGTCCAGCCCGCTCGGCGAGTGCTCCTCGACGGCCGCGACCGTGGTGGCGTCCATCAGCTCGCACATGCTCGGCCGGCTCGTCGCCACGATCGCCGACACCGCCTCACCCGCGTCGACGAGGTCGGCGAAGGTCGCCACCACGGTCGACGGGGCGGGCCGTGCCGGCAGCAGTCGGACGGTGACCTCCGTGACGACGCCGAGCATGCCCTCGCTGCCGACGAAGAGCCGTGTGAGGTCGAGACCCGCCACGTCCTTGACGGTGCGACCACCCGTGCGCAGCACCCGGCCGTCCGCCAGCACGACCTCGAGACCGAGGACCGCGTCGCGGGTCACGCCGTACTTCACGCAGCACAGGCCGCCGGCGTTGGTCGCGACGTTGCCGCCGATCGTGCAGAACGCCTGCGACCCCGGGTCGGGGGCGTAGAACATCCCTTGCGCTGCAACGGCTCTCTTCAGGTCAGCGTTGATGACGCCGGGCTGGACGACGGCCAGCAGGTCGCGGGCGTCCACCTCCAGCACGGCGTCCATGCGCTCGGTGCTCAGCACCACGCACCCGTCGACCGCGTTCGCCGCCCCGGCGAGCCCGGACCCCGCGCCCCGCGGCACCACGGCTACCCGGTGCTCGCTGGCCCAACGCATCACCGCGACGACGTCGGCCGTGCAGGTGACCCGCACCACCGCGGCGGCCGTGCCCGACGGGGACCACGGCTCGCGGTCACGGCAGTGCCCGGCCACGACGTCGGGGTCGCGGACGACGGCACCGCCAGTCAGCCGGGCCGCCAGCTCGTCCAGCAGTCCGTCGTCGGGTGTCGTCAGCGACCGTCCGCCGTCCGCCTCGAGCATCGTCGGCTCAGCCCATGTGCGGGTAGCGGTGGTCGGTCGGGGGCACGAACGTCTCCTTGATGGAGCGCGAGGAGGTCCACCGCATGAGGTTCTGCGGCGCCCCGGCCTTGTCGTTCGTGCCGGAGGCGCGGCCACCGCCGAAGGGCTGCTGACCGACGACCGCACCGGTCGGCTTGTCGTTGACGTAGAAGTTGCCCGCCGCGTAGCGCAGACGCTCACTGGCGTCGGCGATCGCGGCACGGTCCGTGGCGATGACCGCGCCCGTCAGCGCGTAGTCGGCCACCGACTCCATCTGGTCGACGACGGAGTCGTAGGCCCGGTCGTTGTAGACATGCACCGACAGGATGGGGCCGAAGTACTCGGTGCTGAAGATCTGGTCGCCGGGGTTGCCCGACTCCAGCAGCGTGGGCCGCACGTAGTACCCGACCGAGTCGTCGTAGGTGCCGCCCGCCAGGACGTTGATGCCCGTGGTGGCGGTGGCCCGGTCGATCGCGGCCGCGTGCTTCGCGAACGCGCGGTCGTCGATGACCGCTGACATGAAGTTGGAGAAGTCGGTCGTCGGCCCCATCGTCAGCGACTCGGTGAGGGACACGAGGTCGTCCCGCAGCGACTTCCACAGCGAGCGCGGCACGTACGCCCGCGAGGCGGCGGAGCACTTCTGACCCTGGTACTCGAAGGCGCCCCGCACCATGGCGGTGCGCAGCACGTCCACATCGGCGCTGGGGTGGGCGAGGATGAAGTCCTTGCCGCCGGTCTCGCCGACGACGCGCGGGTACGTGCGGTACCGGTCGATGTTCTCCCCGACCGTGCGCCACAGCCGGTGGAACGTGGGGGTCGAGCCGGTGAAATGGATGCCCGCCAGGTCACGGTCGGCCAGCAGCACCTTGGAGACGGCGATGCCGTCGCCGTGCACGAGGTTGATCACGCCGGGCGGCAGACCGGCCGCCTCGAGCAGCGCCATCGTGTAGTGCGCGGAGAGCGCCTGCGTCGGGGACGGCTTCCAGACGACGGTGTTACCCATCAGCGCCGGCGCGGTGGGCAGGTTGCCGCCGATGGCGGTGAAGTTGAACGGGCTGATCGCGTAGACGAAGCCCTCGAGCGGCCGGTGGTCGGTGCGGTTCCAGATGCCCTTGGAGTTGGCCATCGGCTGCTCGCGGTGGATCTGGTCGGCGAAGTGGACGTTGAAGCGCCAGAAGTCGATCAGCTCGCACGCGGCGTCGATCTCGGCCTGCACGGCGGTCTTCGCCTGGCCGAGCATGGTCGCGGCGTTCAGCGTGGAGCGCCACGGGCCGGACAGGAGCTCGGCTGCGCGCAGGAACACCGCCGCCCGGTCGTCCTGGCTCAGCGCCCGCCACCCCGGTGCCGCGCGCTTGGCAGCCGCCATCGCGGCCTCGGCGTCCCCCGCGGTGGCGCCCTTGAGCACGCCGAGGACGTGACGGTGCTCGAACGGCGCCACCACCTTGGTGCGGCGTCCGCCGCCCATGACCTGCCGTCCGTCGATCCAGTGCGGCAGGTCGGGTCGCTCGGCCCAGAGCTCGGTCAGCCGCACCTGCAGGGCTGCGCGCTCCGGGCTGTCCGGGGCGTAGTCGAGCACGGGCTCGTTGACGGGCGCTGGAACAGCGGTGACGGCGTCCACTCAGTTCTCCTCGGGCGGAAGACGGGCCGGTGGATGGTGCCCACCAGACGGTCGGCACATCGTGTCACGCGGGAGTGGGTAGCAGAATGCCCCCATGACGACCAACACGGGCAACCCCCTCGGCGCCGTCCAGTTCCCGACCGGTTTCCTGTGGGGGGCCGCCACCGCGGCCTTCCAGATCGAGGGCTCGACGACGGCCGACGGGCGGACCGACTCGATCTGGGACGTGTTCTGCCGCCAGCCCGGTGCGGTCCTGAACGGCGACACCGGCGAGCTGGCCTGCGACCACTACCGGCGGATGCCGCAGGACGTCGAGATGATGTCGGAGCTGGGCATCGCCACCTACCGCTTCTCGACGTCGTGGCCGCGCATCCGCCCCGACGGCGGCGACGTGAACCCGGCCGGGCTGGACTTCTACTCGCGCCTGGTGGACGAGCTGCTGGAGCGCGGCATCAAGCCGTGGCTGACCCTGTACCACTGGGATCTCCCACAGGCGTTGCAGGACAAGGGAGGCTGGACGAACCGCGACACCACCGACCTCTTCGCCGAGTATGCCGCGACGGTGCACGACGCCCTCGGCGACCGCGTGCCCACGTGGACGACGCTCAACGAGCCGTGGTGCTCCTCCCTGCTCTCCTACGCAGCCGGTCACCACGCACCCGGACACCGCGATCCGCGCGAGGCGGTCGCCGCCGTGCACCACCTGCTGCTGGCGCACGGGAAGGCGACCCAGGTCCTGCGCGAGGCGGGCGTCGGGGGCGTCGCCCCCACCGGAGAGCTGACCCAGCTCGGCATCACGCTGAACCTGTCCCCGGTCACGCCCGCCGACCGCACGCGCGCCGAGGACGTCGAGATCGCCCGGCGGGTCGACGGCCTGCAGAACCGGCTGTTCCTCGACCCGCTCCTTCGGGGCGGCTACCCGAAGGACGTCTGGGACGACCTTGAGCCCTTCGGCCTCGCCGACGTCGTGCAGGCCCGCGACCTCGAGGTGATCTCGACACCCATCGACGTGCTCGGCGTCAACTACTACACGACCGCGAACGTGCGGGACTCCGGACGTGCTGTCGAGGGATCACCGTGGGTGGGTGCCGAGGCCGCGCAGCCGGTCTCGCGTGACCTGCCCGTGACGGCCATGGACTGGGAGGTCGATCCCGACGGGCTGCGCGACCTCCTCGTCACCCTGCACCAGAGGTACCCAGGGACGCCCGTCGTCATCACCGAGAACGGTGCCGCCTACGACGACGAGGTGTCCCCCGACGGCTCGGTCCACGACGAGAACCGGCGCAGCTACGTCGAGGACCACCTGCGGGCCTGCTACGCGGCGCTCGCCGAGGGCGTCGACCTGCGCGGGTACCTCGCCTGGTCGCTGATGGACAACTTCGAGTGGGCCTTCGGCTACGACCGCCGGTTCGGCATCGTGCGGGTCGACTACGACACCCAGCAGCGCACACCGAAAGCCAGCGCCCTCTGGTACGCACAGGTGGCCCGCGGGAACGGCTTCTAGCGCGCCCGGCGCGTCAATGGGCCAGATCGGCCACCACGGAGTCGATCTCGGTCGCATCGAACCACAGGAGGTCGTGCCCCTCGGCCGAGTCGACGACGAACTGGGCGTCCTCGTCACCGGCGTCGGCGGCCTCGACCGCCTCGACTGCCGCCGTCACGTCGTCGACTGCGTCGTGGTCGTCGACGTGGAGGGCGACCAGGTCACCCACCGGCACCGACCCGGGCAGCATGACCTGCGAGCGGGGTCCGGCATCGCCGTCGGGGAGGGTGATCGCGACGTCGACCTCGGCGGCGAGGACGACCCTGCGGCGCGGAGCCGCCGGGTCGTCGCCGATCAGCCGCAGCGACGCCTCCGCGGCCTCGACCATCGCGGCGTACTCCAGCTCCTCGGTGTCACCCTCGGCGTACCACTCGCGCAGGGCGGGGGTGACGGTGTGGGCGGTCAGCGGCACCGCCACCTCACCCGCGGCCGCCCAGCTGGCCAGCAGGGGTCCCGTGGCCGGGAGGAACACGCGCATCAGACCACCCCCCGGTCCGGAGCGTCGTCGACGCCCTCGGCCTCGTCCGGCTCAGCCGCCATCAGTGCCTCCAGCTCCTCGGGGTCCTGCAGGGCCGCTCGCGTGGTGACCAGCGAGGTGTCGAGGACCTGACGTCGTCGTGACACGTCCATCAGGTTGAAGCCGATCGCCTCGAGGTCCTGCGGGCCGGGCCCGAGCACGGTGACGTCGGTGCCTGCGCCGTGCACCTTGGCCACCTCGCGCAGGGCCCGGCGGGTGACGCGCTGGCGCCAGGCCCGCTCCATCCGCGCCGCGGCGGCGGTCGGGTGGTCCATCGAGAACGACACGGTCGGCGCGAGGACGAAGATCTCGTCCAGCCCCTCCCCGGCGGCCACGTCGATGTTGGTCGAGGACGACGCCCCGCCGTCGATGTAGCGCACCCCGTGGATGGAGACGGGCGAGTACCACCCGGGCACCGCGCACGACGCCATCACGGCCTCGGCCAGCGCCGCCGGCGGGCTGACGGGGGCGCCGAACACGACGCGCCGACCCGACTCGAAGTCCATGGCGACGGCGCGGACCCCGGCGTGGGGCGACCAGCCACCGGCGGGCGCCCCGATCTCGTCCTGGACCGCCTGCACGAGTCGGCCCACCATCTCGAGCGAGCCACGTCCCTCCGGCATCAGCGCGGAGAGCACCGCTGTGGGGGGCAGCTGCCGCAGGCGACCGGCACCCTGGGTGACCAGGCCGGCCGAGCCCAGCCCCCACCGCGGACGCGGCGGCCGTGAGCCGCCGGTGGCCGTCTCGTAGTCCCAGCCGATGCGGGCGAGCGGGCCGGACCTGGAGGGCTCGCCGAGCTGGTGGGCGGCCAGCTCACCCACGCTGACCCCCGCACCGAGCAGGGCGGCGGTCACCGACCCTGCCGAGGTGCCGACCAGCAGGTCGGCCCTGCGGGGGTCCAGGCCGTGCACCTCCTGCAGCGCCGTGAGGGCCCCGACCATCCAGGCCCCGCCGAGCACGCCCCCGCCGCCGAGGACGAGACCCCAGCGTCGACGCGGTGCGGACGTCGCCGCGCTCACCGCACCGTGTCCCGGAGCTCGGCCAGCGACTCCACGACGCACTGCCCCAGCACGTCCAGGTCCGGCAGGGCCTCCCGGTCGGCGTTCAGGCCGTAGAAGACCTGCCCCTGGTACGACGTCAGGCCGATCGCGAGCCCCTGCCCCTTCGCGAGCGGGATCACCGGGTAGCCCGCGACGAGCTGCGCGCCCGCCGCGTACAGGGGGTGCTGGGGTCCCGGGACGTTCGTGATCACGAGGTTGAAGACGCGCCGCGACAGACCGCTCGCCACGCGCGCGCCCAGCGAGTGCAGCGTCGGAGGGGCGAACCCGCCGACGTCAGCCAGCCGCCGCGCGGGCACCGCACGACCCGTGTCCGCGTGGGCCTTCATCTGGTAGGCGACCTGCTGCAGCCGCACAGTCGCGTTCGGCTCGCCCACAGGAAGGTCGACCAGGTGCGACTCGACGGTGGACGCTGCGGCGCCCGCCTCGGCCGGGTCCGACCTCACGCTCACGGGAACGAGCGCCCGCTGCGTCGTCTCCGGGGTGACGCGCGCCCCGCGGGCCAGCATCCACTCGCGCAGTGCGCCGGTCAGCGTCGCCAGGATCACGTCGTTGACCGAGATCGCCACGCCCGCCGTCGCCGCCCCCTTGCCGGAGCGGCGCCGCCCACCCGTCGCGTGGAACGCCCTCACGGCCCGGTAGTCCTCGAGGTCGGTGACGACGGTGCCGAACCGGCGGTGCTCACCGATCTCGACGTTGAGCGGTGAGTCCGGGGCCGGGCTGGTCGCGGTCCGGGCCGCGAGCGCGAGCCCGCCGAGCGCACCGAGCGCCTTGTCGGCGGTCGCCTGCAGGTCGCCGACGCCGGCGCGCAGGGTGTCCACGACCTGGGTCGGGCGCCGGACGGCCTCGGCCACGGCACCGGTCACGAGCTCCACCAGCGAGGGCTCCCGGCTGGGGTGCCAGGTGTCCGGAGGGGAGGGGGTCGGGGTCGGGGTGTCGTCCAGCATGACCTGTGAGAGGTCGACGGCATTGATCCCGTCCACCAGTGCCTGGTGCGACTTCGTCACGATCGCGAAGCGGCCGTCCTCCAGCCCCTCGACGACGTAGGCCTCCCAGAGCGGACGCGCCCGGTCGAGGTGGCGGGACTGGAGGCGGGCGACGAGCTCGCGCAGCTGCCCCTCGGTGCCAGGGCGCGGCAGCGCCGAGCGCCGCACGTGGTAGCCGATGTCGAAGCGCTCGTCGTCCACCCACACGGGGTTGGCGAGGCGGCCCGGCACCTGGCGCACGCGCTGCCGGAACCGTGGGACGAACGCGATACGGGCGGCGATGTGGCGCAGCAGGCCGTCGAAGTCGAAGCCGCCCTCGGGCGGGTCGAAGATCATCGCCGAGCCGACGTGCATCACCGTCGTCCGCTCCTCCAGGTACAGGAAGGAGAGGTCCAGCGGGGTCAGGCGGTCGGACACCTGGGCTCCTTCACTGGGCGGGGGCGGGACGTCGGCCATCGTGTCACGCCACCTACACTCGGCGCCGTGATCGCCACTACGACACCCCTGCCCGCCCGCCGACGCACCGTCGCGGCCATCGGGCTCGCCCTCGGACTGGCCCTGACCGGGTGCTCCGGCGACGCGGGACGGTCCACGGGCGACGCCACCGGCCAGGTGTCGGGGGCGGCGGAGTCGAGCGAGCCGGAGGTCCTGGGCACCGAGCCGGGGGCCACCATCAGCGGCACTGCGGAGCCCCTCCCGACCCCTGTCACCCCCACCGAGACCCTGCCGACGGCGACCCTGACGCCGGGCGGCGCAGGTGGCGCGGCCGGCGGGGCCGGAGGCGGGTCCGGGAACCCCGACGTCACCTACGAGGTGAGGATCGCCGGCGCCGACGTCACCCCGGCGCCGGCGACGGTCACGCTGGCCCGCGGCCAGAAGCTGCGGCTGGTCGTCCGCGCCGACCGCACGACCGTCGTGCACGTCCACGGCTTCGACGTCGAGCGCACCGTCCCGGGCGGGGCGACCGTCCCGATCGACCTCGTCGGCGGAGCGCCGGGCACGTACGTCGTCGAGGCGCACCAGCCCGGGCGGCTGCTGCTGCAGGTGCGGGTCGGCTGACCGACCACTCTCGCTGCTGATGCAGCCCGGCCGTTCGCGGCCGGTCTCAGACGGCGTCGAGGGCGAAGAAGAGGAAGCACATGAAGGCCCGGCCCTTCATGGTGGGTGGGAGCAGCTCCGCGGGAGTGTCCGGGGCAGGTGGCGGTTCGCTGACGGTCGCGATGCGGAACCCTGCGGCGGCGAAGGCATCTGCCATGGCGTGCAGTGGTCGGTGCCAGAAGGTCAGGACGACACTGTGCCCGTCCATGTCGTAGTCCTCGGAGTACCTGGTCAGCGAGAAGTAGTCGGCCTTCGGATACACGATCGGGAAGGCGCCGGGGTGATTGACCGAGACCATCAGGCGGCCACCCGGCTTCAGCACACGTCGCAGCTCGGCGAGGGCGCCCGCCCAGTCCTCCAGGTAGTGCAGGACGAGGGATGCGACGACGTCATCGAACTCGGCGTCGGCGAAGGGCAGGGGCGCGCCGAGGTCCGCCACGTGCAGGTCGGCGTCCTCACCCAGCCTCCGGCGGGCCAGGTCGACCATGGCTGTGCTCGCGTCGAAGCCGGTGACGGCGGCCCCCCTGGCGCTCAGCGCTTCCGACAGCGGCCCGGATCCGCAGCCCGCGTCGAGGATCCGGCGGCCGGAGACGTCGCCGGCGAGGCGGAGCATCTCGGGTCGCTCGTAGTACGCGTTGAACAGGCTGGACTCGTTCTCCGCCGAGTAGGCGTCCGCGAAGCCGTCGTAGTCGGTGGCGGGCACCGTGAGGTCGTTCTGGGCAGGAAGCATGGGGGCATTCCTACCATTTCGCACCGAGTTGCACCTGCTCGTGTGCACGAGGGACGCACCCGGTCAGACTCCCGAGAGGTCGATCCCGAGCATCCGCGACAGCTCCACCACGGTTGCGTCCACGTCGCGGTGCAGGACCGCCGACATGCCGGTGGACCGGGCACCGTCCACGTTGCGCTCGAGGTCGTCCACCAACAGGCAGGCGTGCAGCGGGAGGCCGAGCAGGGACGCGGCGTGCTCGAAGATCCTCGGCTCCGGCTTGCGCATGCCCACCTCGCCCGAGATGACGACCGCGTCGAAGAGCTCGTCCCATCCACGCCGGTCGTAGCCGTTGCCCCAGGAGTTGGAGAGCAGGCCGGTCGCCAGACCCGCGGCACGCGCGCGTCGCACCACCTCGAACATCCGCGGCTCGGGTTCGTCCAGGCCGGCGAGCATCCGCCGCAGCAGCCCGTCGCCGACGACCGAGGTCCCCCGCCGGCCGAACTCCTCGGCCAGCAGCGTCTCGAAGGCGGCCGCGGTCAGCTCACCCCGCTCGAGCGCGGCGGCCGGCCCGGTGTGGTCGGGGCCGAATCCCCAGTCGACCAGGACGGTCCGGTAGGTCTCGAGGTCGACGCCCTCCGCCTCCGCCCACGACCGGATGGCCGCAGGGAGGGCGACGGTGAGCACGCCGCCCCAGTCCACGACCAGCGCCCGGGGCACCACCTCGGGCGGGCTCGCGCCGTTCGTCGTCACCCCGTCATTGTGCCGCGCCCCCCGCGGCCCTGCGCGCGCGCCTCCGACGTCCACTCGTCCTCCCGGACAGGTCGAGCGCGAGCTCGGTGAGCACCTGACGCGCCAGCGAGTACGGCTGCTGCTCGGTCAGCGAGCGCCCGGCGAGCATCGCGGAGTCGAGGGCCGCCCGGTCGTCCGGGACCACCGTGACCGCCGGCACCCCGGCGTAGCGCTGCAGGGCGTCGCGCACGCGCCGGTCGGGGGACGTGCCCACGGCGCCTGCGCGCGACCGCGTCACCACGACCCTCGGCGTCACCGTCCCGAGGACGTCGGACGAGCTCACCCAGGCCGCGGACGAGGCGCTGCAGGCCGACCGGGTCCGCGGACCCCACCGCGACGACCACCTCCGCGGACTCGAGCGCCGACAGCGTGGCCCCGTTGCGCCGGGGGGCGCGGGTGTCGTAGCTGAGCTCCTCGTCGCGCTCCAGGCAGAACCCGGTGTCCACGACCGTCCAGTCGGCGACGGACCGGCTCATCTCCCAGACGACCTCGAGCGCCGACACCGACAGCTCCGGCCAGCGGTCGGCGCGCGTGATGCCGGTCAGCACCCGCAGGCCGGGCGAGACGGATCGGGGCCAGGCGTGCCAGCATCTCGCGGTCCAGCGATCCGGTCGACGCCGCCCGGCAGGCGGCGGCGAGGCCGGGTGCCTCGTCGAGCACGCCGAGTGCCTGGCCGATGCTGGCGCCGTACGTGTCCGCGTCCACGAGGAGGGCGGGCTCGCCGAGCGCGGCCAGCTCGGCGGCGAGGGTGACAGCGACCGTGGTCCTGCCGGGTGAGCCGACCGGGCCCCACACCGCCACGACGCGGCCCCAGTCCAGTGCCGTCGGCAGACGCTCGGCCTGCTCCCGGCGCGGGCCCGCCCTCCGCCGGGGACCACCGCGCGGTGTCGACGGCCAGCGCGGGGTCGGCGGGCGACGCGACCGACGGCGCCGGTCCCGCGGACACCGCGGCCGTGACGACGCGCTCGACCTCGCCCGGGTCCGCGTCTGCCGCCAGCACGTCCGCCACGCCGAGCGCCAGCAGGTGCTCGACGTGCTCGCTGAGCCCGGGCGTCGCGACGCCTACGACGGCGAGGCCGCTCTGGCGCAGGCGGGTGACGGCCTCGCGGTCCAGGCCGCGCAGGTCGGCGGAGACGAGGGCTGCCCGTGCCCGACCACCGGCTGCGCCGGCGAGGAGGTCGGCGAGGTCGGCGCAGCGTCGGACACCGTGACGGTACCCCTGCGCCGACTCGACGGAGGCGACCAGCGGCGCCTCCCACGCGCCGGTCACGGCGATGAGCACCGGGCAGGCCTGCACCGCGTCAGCCGCCTCGGCCCGGCGCGAGCACCGAGCGCGACGGCCGCGTCGTTCGCGAGGGCTCCCAGCACCTCCCGCAGGGCCCCGGGCCCGACCAGCACCTGGACGGTGCTGCCGCCGCGGCCCCGAGCGCCTGCCCGGACTCGGCCACCTCGGCCACCTCCGCACCCTCCACCAGCCGTTCGGGCGGCAGGAAGGCACCCGGCGCGGTCGGGATCGGGTGCGGCCACCCACACGTCCACCGACGGCGCCCTTCACCAGCCCTGCGGGAAGCGCGCCCTCGACGGGTACCCCGACCGGCTGGACGCCCAGGTCCGCGGCGGCCCCGACGCCGCCTCGCGGCACGAGCTCACCCTCCCCGACGGTTCGCACCGCCACCAGGCCCTCGGGAGGGCCGTGGCAGCGGACAGGTAGGTGCGGTCGGCCTCCTGCATCGTCAAGCGGACGACCGCGACGTCGTCGGGACCGACCCGGTCCCCGGGCGTGAGTGCGTGCGCGGCCGCGAAGTACGGCTCGGTCCGGTCGGCCGCCTAGACCAGCCGTGCCCCGAGCGACCACCGAGCCGACGACCAGCAGCACGCCGACCAGCAGCCGAGGATCCTTCCAGGAGGGCGGGCGCAGCCGCGACGCGGCGGTGGCCGGCAGGTCCCTCGTCGCGGTCGTCGAGCTCAACGCATCCCCCGTTCCGGTGTGCGGCCTCGCAGAGCAGACCAGCACGAACACCTTATTCTGCTACAACCACCCGTTACACCAATCAATCATCCCCAGATGACCGGCGTTCCGACCCAGTCGGCAAGAGGCTCCCACAGATGCCCCTTCTGTCGCCCAACTCAACGCCACGTGTGCCAAACTGTCGAATACCCGTTCGGAGCGACGACCGGCGGTCCGGCTCGATCTGCTGGAGGGCTCATGGCGCACAGGTTTCTCCCCCTCACGGACGTCGCAGAGATCCTCAACGTCTCGTCCGCCCAGGCCTACGCGCTGGTCAGGTCGGGAGAGCTGCCGGCCATCAAGGTCGGCGGCCGCGGGCAGTGGCGCATCGAGACCACCGCGCTGGAGGAGTACATCCAGCAGAAGTACGCCGAGACGCGTGCCCACGTGGAGGCCGGCAAGCTCGACGTCGAGGCCGACGCGGAGGTCTGACCGGGCAGCCCGTCCTCAGGGTCGGCGGGCGCGGACGGTGAGCAGGCCGTCGAACGCCAGGGCCACCACGGATCGCACCGCCGGACCGCGGCGCGCCTCGTCGAGAGGGTGCTCGGCGAGGTCGAGGTGGTCGGCCGCCACGCGGTCGACCGTGCCCGTGAAGACGCCCACGGCCGAGGTCACGGTGACGGGCGCGCGGTCCCGGGCGAGCGCCCGCAGGGCGTGTCCCAGTCCGAGCCTCCGCAGCACCTGCCCCGGCGGCAGGGCACTCGCCCGACCCAGCCCCGAGACCGAGCCCACGGCGGCGGTCGGGACGAGGAGCTCGTCGCGGCCGTCGTCCACGACCAGCCACTGGGGCGCCGCCTCGACGACCCGGCCGACCACCGTGCCGGTGCCGATCCCCAGGCGCAGCGGCGCACCGTCGTGGGCCAGGAGCCGTTCCGCCAGGGAGACCGTCGCCTGCTCGGCCCGGCTCCGCTCGGCGACCTCCACCTCCAGCTCCCGACGATCCTGACGAGCCAGCTGCGCCTCGAAGTCGTCGAACAGCGACTGCCAGCGCATGCGCGTCACCGTACGACACAGACCACCGTGGCGGCCCTGACTTCTACCCGGCATCCACCGAAGGCCGTCTACCTATGCTTGTTGATAGCTAATGTCATCAAACGGCACTGAACTGCTAATCTCGCTCCCATGAGAGGGATCGCCGTCACCCGGACCTCCGGCGTGGTCGCCGGTGCAGGGCTGCTGCTGGGGGTCGCCGTGGCGCTCGCGCGCGTGGCCTGGTCGTCCCGGACGGGGATGACCGCCGGCGCCCCGGGTGCGGTCCGGGTCGACGAGGTCGTGGTCCTGGCCGCGGCCGTCGGCGGTGCCCTCGTCGCCACGTGGCTGGCCGTCGGGGCCCTGGTGGCCCTCTCGGCCGCGCTGGGCGGTGGCCCCCGGTCGCGTCTCGTCCCCGGCGCCGTGTACCTGCTGGTCGCCGCCGTGCTGGGCGTCGGCGCCCTGCCCGCTGCGGCTGACGCGACGCCCCACGTGACGGGCGGCACGACACCGGTGGCCGTGGCCGCGGCACCCACGCCGGCGGCCTCCATGGTCGACCCCGGATGGGGGGCCCCGGCCGTCCCGGCAGCGACGACGGTCGACCCGGGCTGGCGCCCTGCGGCCCCGGCCTCGCCGCCCCGCACCGCTCCTGGCGCCGAGACCGCCGTCCTGGGGTCGCTGCGGGCTGATCTCGCGGCCGACGACGAGGTGGTGGTACGACGCGGCGACACGCTCTGGGACCTGGCCGCGCGTCACCTGGGCCCGGACGCGGGTGACGCCGAGATCGCCGCCGAGTGGCCCCGTTGGCACGGGGCCAACCGCGAGGTGATCGGCGCGGACCCCGACCTGCTCCTGCCCGGACAGCGGCTGCATCCGCCGCCGTGACCTCGACGACCTGTCGCACACCACGCCCCCGGCCCGAGAGGAACGCCATGTCCACGCAGCCCCTGACCGCCGTGCCGGACCCGGTGTCCGCCGGCCCCCGGCTCCGCAGCCTGCCTGTCCCGGTGACCGAACCGCCCGCGGGACGCCCGCGCGTGAACCGCGTCCCGCCGACGCAGGGGACCCTCGCGCTGAGCTTCGGGGGGTGCGAGACGGCCTACGCCGAGGACGCGGACTTCGGTCACCGACCGACCTCGTCGACCGAGCTGCCGGACCCGGCAGCGACGTGCGCCGCGCTGGTGCGGGCCGTGGTGGAGGTCCTCGCCGGGGTGCGCCCGGTGACCCAGCTCGCCCGGTGGACGACCCACGAGGTGCACGCGGCACTGACCCGCCGGACGGCACTGGCCGCACGGACACGGCCGACCGGTCAGCCCCGGCTCACCCGGGCCGCGGTGGTGCGCGGCGTACGCGTCTGCGTGCCCGCCGACGGTGTCGCCGAGGTCAGCGCTGTCGTCATCGACGCCGAGCGGGTACGGGCCGTCGCGGTGCGGCTCGAAGGGCTCGACGGACGGTGGCGGGCGACGGCCCTCGAGGTCGGCTGACCCTGGTGGCCCGGCCGCCCCAACCGATCCCGCCTCAGCGCTTGCTGTCCCGCTTGCGCCGCGCCTTGCTCACCGGCTTCGCTGTCCCCTTGGCCGCCTCCTGCGCCCCCTCGGTGTGCCGCTCGACCTCGCCCTCGGCCGTCGGGGCCGTGTAGCTGAGGGGCGCCGAGCGGTCCGGGCCCTCGAGACCCTTCGCGAGCACGGTGGCCTTCTCGTCGCCGTCCGCGGTCGCCGCTTCGGGGCCCGCGTCCTGGATCTGCACCTCCAGGTTGAACAGGTAGCCGACCGACTCCTCCTTGATGGCCTCGGTCATCGCCTGGAACAGCTGGAAGCCCTCCCGCTGGTACTCGACCAGCGGGTCGCGCTGGGCCATCGCGCGCAGGGAGATGCCCTCCTGGAGGTAGTCCATCTCGTACAGGTGCTCGCGCCACTTGCGGTCGAGCACCGACAGGACGACGCGTCGCTCGAGCTCACGCATGGGCTCGTCGCCGATCGCCTTCTCGCGGCGGTCGTAGGCGTGCTGCGCGTCCGACTGCAGCTCCTCGGTGAGGCGGGGCGCGGTCAGCTCCGAGAGGCCACCGAGCTCCTCGACGAGGTCCTCCTCGGTCAGGGACACCGGGTACAGCGTCTTGAGCGCCGTGAAGAGCTGGTCGAGATCCCAGTCCTCCGCGAACCCTTCGGCGGTCGCCGCCTGCACGTACCCCGCCACGACGTCGTCGATGAAGTGACGCACCTGCTCGTGCAGGTCCGCCCCCTGGAGCACCCGACGACGCTCGCCGTAGATCACCTCGCGCTGGCGGCTCATCACGTCGTCGTACTTCAGCACGTTCTTGCGGATCTCGAAGTTGCGCGCCTCGACCTGGCTCTGGGCGCTCTGGATGGCCCGCGTGACCATCTTCGACTCCAGCGGCACGTCGTCCGGGATGCCCGCGCGGGACAGCAGCGACTCGGCCATGCCCGAGTTGAACAGGCGCATCAGGTCGTCGGTGAGCGAGAGGTAGAAGCGCGACTTGCCTGGGTCGCCCTGCCGGCCGGAGCGCCCGCGGAGCTGGTTGTCGATGCGGCGGGACTCGTGCCGCTCCGTGCCCAGCACGTAGAGCCCGCCGGCCTCCACGACGGCGTCGTGCTCGTCGTCGACCTGCCGGTGGGCCGCGGCGAGGGCGTCGGGCCAGGCCGCCTCGTACTCCTCCGCGTTCTCAGCCGGGTCGAGGCCCTTGTCGGCCAGCGCCTGGACCGCGAGGAACTCGGCGTTCCCGCCGAGCATGATGTCGGTGCCGCGGCCCGCCATGTTCGTCGCGACGGTCACGGCACCCTGACGCCCGGCCATGGCGACGATCGCCGCCTCACGGGCGTGCTGCTTGGCGTTCAGCACCTCGTGCCGGATACCGCGGCCGGAGAGCTGTCCCGACAGGTACTCGGACTTCTCGACGCTCACGGTGCCCACGAGCACGGGCTGGCCCGCCTCGTGCCGCTCGACGATGTCCTCGACGACCGCCTCGTACTTGGCGACCTCGGTCTTGTAGACCAGGTCGGGCTGGTCCTCGCGCTGCATCGGACGGTTCGTCGGGATCGGCACCACGCCAAGGTCGTAGGTGCCCTGGAACTCGGCCGCCTCCGTGGCGGCGGTCCCCGTCATGCCGGCGAGCTTGTCGTACAGGCGGAAGTAGTTCTGCAGAGTGATCGTGGCGAGCGTCTGGTTCTCCGCCTTGATCTCGACGTTCTCCTTGGCCTCGATCGCCTGGTGCATGCCCTCGTTGTAGCGGCGTCCCTTCAGCATGCGGCCGGTGTGCTCGTCGACGATCATCACCTCGCCGCCGTCGACCACGTAGTCCTTGTCGCGCTTGAACAGCTCCTTGGCCTTGATCGCGTTGTTGAGGTAACCCACGTACGGGGTGTTGACGGAGTCGTAGAGGTTCTCGATGCCGAGGTAGTCCTCGACCTTCTCGATCCCGGTCTCCAGCACGCCGACCGTGCGCTTCTTCTCGTCGATCTCGTAGTCGGCGTCGAGGCGCAGCCGCTGCACGATCTTGGCGAACTCCGCGTACCAACGGGTGGCGTCGCCGGACGCGGGACCGGAGATGATCAGCGGCGTGCGCGCCTCGTCGATGAGGATCGAGTCGACCTCGTCGACGATGGCGAAGTGGTGCCCACGCTGCACGAGCTCGTTGGCGTTCCACGCCATGTTGTCGCGCAGGTAGTCGAAGCCGAACTGGTTGTTCGTGCCGTAGGTGATGTCCATGCCGTACTGCTCGCGCCGCTCGTCCGGGCGCATGCCGTCGAGCACGCAGCCGATGCTCAGGCCGAGGAAGCGGTGCACGCGACCCATCAGGTCGGACTGGTACTGCGCCAGGTAGTCGTTCACCGTGACCACGTGAACGCCCTCGCCGCTCAAGGCGTTCAGGTACGCAGGCAGGGTCGCGACCAGCGTCTTGCCCTCACCGGTCTTCATCTCCGCGATGTTGCCGAGGTGCAGGGCCGCCCCGCCCATCAGCTGCACGTCGAAGTGCCGCTGCCCGAGGGACCGCTTCGCACCCTCGCGCACGTTCGCGAAGGCCTCCGGCAGCAGGTGGTCGACGCTCTCGCCGTCCGCGAGCCTGGCCTTGAAGCGGTCCGTCTCCTCGCGGAGCTCGGCGTCCGACATGGCCACGAAGTCGTCCTCGAGGGCGTTCACCTGCGCGGCGAGGCCCTGCAGCTTCTTGAGGGTGCGACCTTCTCCGGCTCGCAGCAGTCGGTCGAGGATGGGCACGTCGTCAGCTCCCGTGGTTCGCCTGGGTGGGTCTCGTCGGTCGGTCTCGCTGGTCGGTCTCGCGCGTCATCGTACGGGGGCGCGCCGGCCCACCTCAGCCGGCAGCCAGCAGGTCGGCGAACTCGGGATGACGCTCCACGTACGAGCGGACGAACGGGCACAGCGGCCGGATCGTTCCGCCGGCTGAGCGCACGTCCTCGAGGGCGCCGTGCACCAGAGCCGATCCCAGTCCCTCCCCCTCGTGACCGTCGTCGACCTCGGTGTGCACGAACGTCGTCACCCCGCCCCGCCGTCGGTACTCGGTGAACCCTGCGACCTCGCCGCCGACGCGGACGACGTAGCGGGACCCGGCGGGGTCGTCCTCGACGACGGGCTCGTCCTGCATGGGTCCACCCTCACAGCCCTGTCAAGATCGCGATTGTGCGCCAGGGTCGACTTCGGTCAGGGTGAGGGGATGGTGCCGGCCTCCGCCCCGACGCTCGCGACGCGCACGCGACGCGGCGAGCCGGTGCGGCTGCGGGCGCACCGCGCCGACGACGTGGCCGCGCTGGTCGAGATGATCACGGACGACCGGGTGGGCCGCTGGCTCGCAGGGCCGCCCCGCCCCTTCACGACGGCCCACGCCGAGGACTGGGTGTCCGGCCGCGCCGCGGCCTGGCGGCGGACGGACGCGGCGGGCCAGGTCGAGTGGGCCTGGATGGTGGACCTCGGTGACCGGCCCGCGGGTCAGGTCGGCCTGCGCCCGCGCGCGGACGGCACGGCCGAGGTCGGCTTCATGCTCGGGGCGCACGCGTGGGGTCAGGGCGTGATGTCCGCGGCGCTGCGGGAGGCCGCCCGCTGGGCGTTCTCCGGGGAAGGGCCCTGCCTGCGGGTCCTGCACTGGAAGGCCGAGGTGGGCAACTGGCCGTCGCGTCGGGTCGCCTGGGCGTGCGGCTTCAGGGTCGAGGGTCGCGTCCGGGGACTGCTCCCCCTCCACGGTGAGCCGGTGGACGGGTGGGTCGGCTCGGTGCGTCGTGACGACGACCTGCGCCCGGGGCAGCCGTGGCTGGATCCCGCGCGGATCGAGGTCGGCGACCTCGTCCTGCGGGCCAACGCGCCCGCCGACGTCGAGCGCATCATGCAGGCCTGCTCCCACCCGACGACGCAGCGCTGGCTCCCGGAGCTGCCCGACCCCTACACGCTCGCGGACGCCGCCCACTACGTCGCCTCCCGCGAGGAGGAGCACGCCCAGGCCAGCGGGGTGTACTGGACGGTCGCCGACCTCGACGACGACGGGCTGCTGGGGGTGATCGGCCTGATGGGTCTCGGGCACGGCCTGTCGCGCAGCGGTGAGATCGGGTACTGGGTGCACCCCGACGCCAGGCGCCGGTCGGTCGCCACGCGAGCCCTGCGCGCCGTCGCCCGGCACGGCCTGCTCCCGCTCGACGAGGGCGGCCTCGCCCTGGACAGGGTGGTGGTGCGGGTCGCCCGCCCCAACCACGCGTCACACGGGGTCGCGAGCGCGGCCGGCTTCACCGAGGTCGGGTGCGACCGGCTGGCCGAGCGCCTGCGGGACGGCCGGCGCGAGGACCTGGTGCGCTACGACTTCCTCGCCGAGGAGCTCGAGAGCGCCTGGGCTCACCCTGCCTCACTGCGCTGACCCGCGTCGCTGACGACGAGGCCGAGGTGGTCGGCGAGCGCCGGCGCGAGCTCGACCAGCTGCGCCGAGGAGATGGTCGCGCCCGCCAGCGACGCCAGGCCCGACAGCGCCGACAGGTCCGCACCGCGCAGGTCGACGTCGGTCAGGTCCGCGCCGGTCACGTCGAGCCGGCCGATCCGGCAGTCCTCGACCACGAGGCGTCGCACGGTGGCACGGCCGAGGTCGAGCTCTGCGATGACGCAGCCGCTGAGGGTGACGTCCACGAGCTCTGCGTCCCGCAGGTTGAGGTAGTCCACCTTGCCGCCCTCGATGCGGACCCGCGTCCACTCGGCCCCGAACGCCCTCACGGCACCCAGCCGCGAGCCGGAGACCGTGGTGTCGAGCCAGGCCGACTCCGCCGCGTCGAGGTCGGACGACCGGACACGGTCCAGGTGGCAGTCGACGAAACGGGCACGCCGCAGCACCGTCCCGTCCAGCGAGCAGTCGGTCAGACGGCAGTCGAGGAAGCGTGCGTTGGCTGCGCTCTGGCCGTCCAGGTCGAGACCGGAGAGCTCCTCGCCGTCGTGGTCGGCGTCCGGGGTCAGCATCACGGGGGCCGAGGCTAGACCAGGAGAACCGGGGCCCGGCTCAGGACAGGTCGAGGATCTTCTCGCGGACCGCGTACACCACGGCCTCCATGCGCGAGTGCAGCTGGAGCTTCTCGAGGATGTTGCGGACGTGGTTCTTCACCGTGTTCTCGGAGATGAACAGGGCGGTCGCGATGTCGCGGTTCGCCATCCCGCGGGCGACCAGCTTGAGGACCTCCATCTCGCGCTCGGTCAGGCGGGGAGTGAGCACGGTCTGCACGGGCTGCGAGCGCTTGGACATCTCGGCGAACTCCGCGAGCAGCGCGCCGGCCATCGAGGGGCTGATCAGCGACTGGCCCTCCATCACGGCGCGGAGGCCGGCCGCGATGTCCTCGCCGGGTACGTCCTTGAGCAGGTAGCCGTTGGCGCCGGCGCGCACCGCGTCGAAGAGGTCGCCCTCGTCGTCGCTGATCGTGAGCATCACGATGCGCGTGCTCGGCACGGCGTTCTTGATCGCCGTGCACGCCTCGATGCCGGAGCGCCGGGGCATCCGGATGTCCATCAGCACGATGTCGGGCAGCAGCTCCTCTGCCCGCGCGATGGCCTCGGCGCCGTCCCCCGCCTCGCCCACGATCTCGATGTCGTCCTCGGTGCCGAGGACCATCTCGAGCCCGCGGCGGTAGAGGACGTGGTCGTCCGCGACCAGCACGCGGATCCGCTCCGTGTCAGGACGCGGGGTGCTGGACGGGGCGGCGTCGACGGAGGTGTCGGGCTGCACGTGACCTCCTGCCGTGCGCGCCGTGGGGGCGCGTGACCCTGGACCGGGGCCGGGCGGCCCGCGGTGGCTCCGATCATGCCACCGCCGACCGCCCGGCAGGTCCTCGTGTCAGCCGGTGGCGCCGACCGGGTGCGTCTCTTCGGGCGAACCCTGGACGGCTTCGAGGCGCAGGACGCCGTACGACCAGCCGCGCCGCCGGTACACGACGCTGGGCAGGCCCGACTCGGCGCACGTGAACAGGTAGAAGTCGTGTCCGACGAGCTCCATCTGGTTCAGCGCCTCGTCGACGCTCATCGGCGCCGCCTGGTGCGTCTTCTCGCGGATGACGATCGGTGACGCACCGATCGCCTCCACCTCGTCGGTGGGCGTCTCAGGGGCGTGGCCGTTCATCGAGGGCTCGTCGACCGGAAGGCCGGACAGGGCCTCGTGCACCGATGTGGGGTTGTGGCGGCCGTGGTGGACCTTGCGCCGGTCGCGCGCCCGGCGCAGCCGCTCCAGCAGCTTCTCCTGCGCCAGGTCGAGCGCGGCGTACGGGTCGTCGGCACAAGCCTCCGCGCGGATCACCGGACCCTTCGCCCGTACCGTCAGCTCCACCCGGTCGGAGGTGTCGGACTGACGGGGGTTGGTCTCGTGACTGAGCTCGACGTCGATGCGCTGTACGCGCGGGCTGAGCTGCTCGACCTTGGCGAGCTTCTCCTCCAGGTGTCGACGGAACCGGTCAGGGATCTCCACGTGCCGGGCAGTGACCACGATCTCCACTTCGGGTGTCCTCTCGTCGCCGAATACGTGCCGGCCGGGCCGGTTGACCCGGCTTCAGTGCCGTCAGCACCACCCCCGTCCACATCGGGTTCCGCACCGGTGGCATCGACCCAGGTCCCTGCGCTCGGGCGCGGGGGGTCGGCTCGTCCCGGTGGGGTCAGCCATGCCCTGACGGTAGTCCACCGGCGGACGGGCTGACACCCCCGGACGCAGATCGCGGCGCCGCGTCGCGGCCACCACCGCGGCGCCGCCCACCACAGCGCCCGCGTCGGCCGCCGCACGCGCCGTCTCGGCCAGAGTCGCGCCCGTGGTGACGACGTCGTCGACCAGCACGACGTCCCAGCCGCGCAGGTCGGCGACGCACCGGATCCGGCCGGCCACGTTCTCGGTGCGACGACGCGCGGACAGCCCCGACTGGTCGAGGCCGCCCCCGGCGTGTCGCATCAGCGCGGCCCAGCGGATCCGGACGCCGGTGGGCAGGGCGGTGCTGCGGCGGACGGCGGCCGCGGCGGCCTCCGCGACCAGGTCCCCGCCGCGACGCCGGACCGCGGCACCGGCGGACGGTACGGCGAGCACGAGGACCTGCCGGGGGGTCGTGCCGGCCAGCAGCGAGCCGAGGGCTCGCGCCAGCGCAGCCCCCATGACCGGTGTGACGTCGGCCCTGCCGTCGTCCTTCCACGCCACCAGCGCGCGGCGCGAGGAGCCGGCGAACTCCGCCACGGCGTGCAGTGGGAGGCCCAGCGGCGCCCACGCCGGCGGGTCGGCCCCCACCAGGTCACCGACGGGCAGTGCCGGTCCCGTCAGCGCTCGCAGGCACGGCGGGCACAGGTCGGTGTCGAGCCGTCCGCAGCCGGCGCACTCGACCGGCAGCAGCAGCCTGGCCAGCTCGGTGCGGGCCCGCGCCCACCCGGCGGCAGGGGCCCGGTGCCGCGCAGTGTGCACGCCAGGAACGATGGCGCACGGCCGTCGGACGTCAGGCGTGGACGGGGCCGCCTGTGCACGGGCGGGGTCGATCCGCCCCCTGTGGACGGCGGCGGTCAGCCGGGGAACGCGGGGTCGCGGGCACCCTGCGCGTCGGGGATCTGCACCCAGGCGGCGCCCGCCAGTGCGTACAGACCCCCGTCCCGCGTCGCGGCGAGCACGCTGCGCTCCCCCTTCGCCGCGGCCAGCGACGTCACGCCGGGCAGCGGGCTGAACGGAGCCGACGCCGGCCCCGAGAGCGTGACGACCGAGATCCTCAGGTCGGACTCGGCGGCGGTGCTCCCCAGCACCACCACGTGCACCTGGTCGACCCAGGCCACCTCGGAGACCACCGCCAGGTCCACCGCCTGCGCCTGCGGGTCCTGCTGCACGAGGCGCTCGGGCGCGCCGTTGCGGTCCCTGACCACGGCAGCCAGGTCGAGGTGGCCGGCACCCGCGGCGTCGGTCGAGGCGACGACGACCCGTGCGCCGTCACGGGACACGCGCAGGGACGTGATCTGGCGCCCCACGAGCCAGGTCGCCTCGACCGCGCGCACGCTGCCGTCCGCCTGCGCGGACGTCACGGTGCCGGTGCTCGCCCGCGAGGTGCTCCAGACCCAGCCACGCCAGTCGACCGACGGCGCGGTCAGGTCACGGCCGACCAGCACCGGGGCGGGCACCTCCGTCGCGCCGGCCTCGACCAGGCGCAGCTGGCTGCGCTCCGCGGTCAGCAGCGCGAACAGCCCTCCGACCGACCCGACTCCCGGGTGGGAGGCGTCGAGTCCGGACAGGTCCGGCAGGTCCTCGACCGGCGCGAGTGTCCGGTTGTTCTCCAGCCGGACGAGCCGGTCGCCGGCGACCAGCACGGCCGGTCCCGACACCTCGGGGTCCTGGCCGGGCAGCGCGACCGACTGGGGGTCGTCCAGCTCTCCGCCGTCCACCCTGATCTGCACGCGGTTGACGCCGAGCACGGGTTGCAGGGTGGCCACCATCTGCGCCCGCATCAGCGAGCGGCCGGCCTCGTCCGCCTGCAGGGCGACGGCGGTCAGGTCGACGACGCCCTGCCGGTCCTGCACGACGACGGACGCCGGCGGTGCCAACGCCGTCCCGGGTGGGAACGCGGACCGGACCGCCGGGGCCAGCCAGTCCGAGGGGCCGGCGAGGAGCTCGCCCACGAGCCGGGTCGCGGTGGAGCGTCCGTTCGGGAACCAGCGCACTTCGGGGACGAGGAACGTCCTGGTCGGGTCCAGGAAGTACACGGGGAAGTTGCGGAAGGCCGCGGTGAAGTCGGTCTCCGACAGCAGCGCGACGTCCTCGAGGGCGGAGATGCGCCATTCGCCGCTCGTGCGTTGCAGGACGAGCTCGACGGTGCGGGCCGTCCCGGGCGGCTGCTGCACGTACCGCCCGCGCTCGTCGACCACGGCGAGCACGTCGACGGTCAGCTGCGCCGCCACGACGTCCCCCGACACGTCCGCTCCGCCGCCGCCCGTCTCCACACCGCCCTCGAGGAGGGTGACCGAGGGGGTCGCACCGCTGTAGACCACGGTCTGGTCGGCGGGCCGCCACGTGCTCGAGGCCTCGGGGGTGAGGAACGTGCGCGCGACCTCGTAGTCGTCGGGCGCCCCCTGGGCGGCGGCGAGGAAGCCGTTGACGATGCCACCCGGCGACTGGCCCTCGGTCGGACCGCTGATCAGCTCGCGCACCTCGTTGCCGAACGCCGCGCCGAGGGGACGACCCGCGACCACGTCCCCCTCGGTGGGGATGGTCGCGCACCCCGCCAGCACCGTCGCGCACGCGAGGAGTCCCGCCACCAGCCGGATCGCTCGTCGGCTCGATCCGGCGACGAGGCCTGTGCGGGTGCGGATCTCAGTCATGGGAGCCCCTCGGCTCACGCGGTCGGGACCTCCGGTCGAGTCCGTGCGGCAGCACGTGCGGCGCGGTCGATCCCCCGTCGGGAACGGCGCGCTGCGACACGGTGAACCGGGGGGCGCCGCTTTCACCGGGCCCGTCCGGCCCGAGCGGCAGCGGGGACTCGTCGGCCGTGGCGCCGGCGCGCCGGGGCAGGGTGAGGCGGAACGCGGCGCCGTGCCCGACCTCGCCCCACGCCTCGAGCCGGCCGCCGTGCAGGTGTGCGTCCTCGAGCGCGATCGACAACCCGAGACCGGTGCCGCCGGTGGTGCGCGCCCGCGCCGGGTCGGCGCGCCAGAAGCGGTCGAAGACCCGCTGGGTGTCGGACGGTCGGAGCCCCACACCCCGGTCGCGCACGACCACGGCGACGGCCTCCGCCCCCGCCGCGAGCCAGACGTCGATCGGCCGCCCCTCGCCGTGCTCGACGGCGTTCAGCACGAGGTTGCGGATGATGCGCTCGACCCGGCGGGAGTCCACCTCGGCCATGGTCGGGGCGTTCGGGAGGTGCGTGCGCAGATCGCTTCCCCTCCGCTCCGCCAGGGGCGCGGCCAGCTCGACGACGCGCTGCACCACGGACCCGACGTCGACGGGCTCGGCCTCGAGGGCGGCCGCGCCGGCGTCGAAGCGGCTGATCTCGAGGAGGTCCGCCAGCAGCTCCTCGAAGCGGTCCAGCTGGGTGCTCAGCAGCTCGGTGGACCGGGAGACGGACGGCTCGAACGTGCTCCTGGCGTCGTAGAGCACCTCGCCCGCCATGCGGATCGTCGTCAGCGGCGTCCGCAGCTCGTGCGAGACGTCCGAGACGAACCGCCGCTGCAGCCGCGACAGCTCCTCCATCTGCTCGATCTGGTCCTGGAGGCTGGCCGCCATCTCGTTGAACGAGCGTGCCAGCCGGGCCAGGTCGTCCTCACCGCGCTCGGTCATCCGCTCGTCCAGCCTGCCGTCGGCCAGGCGCACGGCGACGCTGGCCGCCTGCCGCACCGGGGTGACGACCTGCCGGGTCACGACGAACGCGATGGCGCCGAGCAGCAGCACCAGCGAACCCATGCCGAGCGACAGGACGCGCTGCACCGAGTCGAGCGTCTCCTGCTCGCGCTGCAGGGTGACCACGAAGTACAGCTCGTAGCCGCCTGCCTGCGGCACGTCGACCTGCTGACCGACCACGAGGCCCGGCTGGGTCCCGCCGCCACCGTCGATGCCGTGAGCTCCACGGAGGCCGACTGCTGCGCCCGCGTGCTCTGCACGGCGTCCCTGAGCCGCGGTGGCACGATCGACGGGAGCACCTGTCCGACGACGAAGCCCGGCAGCACCTGGGTCGTCGGCGCGTCGGGCTGGCGCAGCAGCAGCACGCCGACGGCGGAGTCGCCGCCGGTGCTGGCGACGACGTCGAGGCCGCGCCGCACGGTGGCCTCGACCTTCGCCTCGGTGGTCGCGTCACTCCCGTCGAGCAGCGCCTGGAACTCCTCGCTGGCGCCGGGCGGAGTCGCTGAAGGCCTGCGCCCTGCGCGCGCCTCCAGCAGCCGCTCGCTGACCTGCCCCGCGAGGAAGGCGGCCAGACCGTCGTCGCCACGACCCCGAGCACCATGGTCGCGGTGACGACCTGCAGCTGCAGGGACCGACGCCACAGGTGCACGGCGGCCGACCGCCCCGCGGGCGACGTCGCCGGCCACGCTGCGAGCGAACGGGCGCGCCCGGCGGCGGACCTGGCGCGACCAGCGCCCGCGAGCGACGCACGAGGCCGTCGCCGCAGCCGCCGGACGCGGCGCCGGGCCACCGCGCCGCCCGCCGGTGCGCCGGGCGTGCTGTCGCTCGGCCTCGGGGTCACCGGCCGCGCGGGCACCTCAGGCCGGACCCGCCTTGTACCCGACGCCTCGCACGGTCACGACGACCTCGGGGTGCTCGGGGTCGATCTCGATCTTCGAGCGCAGACGCTGGACGTGGACGTTCACCAGGCGGGTGTCCGCCGCGTGGCGGTACCCCCAGACCTGCTCGAGGAGCACCTCACGCGTGAACACCTGCCACGGCTTGCGGGCGAGGGCGACCAGCAGGTCGAACTCCAGCGGGGTGAGGAGGAGCTGCTCGTCGCCGCGGCGCACCGTGTGGCCGGCGACGTCGATGCTGAGGTCGCCGATCGTGAGCGACTCCAGGACCGGCTGGTCCGTCCGCCGCATCCGCGCGCGGACGCGAGCCACCAGCTCCTTCGGCTTGAAGGGCTTGGGCACGTAGTCGTCGGCCCCCGACTCGAGCCCCAGCACGATGTCGACCGTGTCGCTCTTGGCGGTGAGCATGACGATCGGCACGCCCGACTCGGCCCGGATCTGCCGGCACACCTCGATGCCGTCCTTGCCGGGCAGCATGAGGTCGAGCAGCACGAGGTCGGGTCGCGACGCACGGAAGGCCGCCAGGGCGCCGTCTCCGTCCGCGCAGAAGAACGGCTCGAAACCCTCGCCGCGCAGCACGATCCCGATCATCTCCGACAACGCGGTGTCGTCGTCGACGACCAGCACCCGGCCCCTCATCTCGTTCTGTTCCTCTCGGTCGGGCACACGTGGCGTCATCGTCTCATCCCGTGAACGCGCAGACGGGGAGCACGGGTTCCACGGCGCCCGTGTCACCGCCCGTCGCCCGCGCCGCGACCCGGGCGTCCTGCGTCGCGGGCGGGTACCGCATGGAAGGATGGCGGCCGACGTATCGGGGGCCGGGCGCGAGCACGGGGAGGGACGGCGGACGATGAGTGACCAGACGGCCTTCCCGCCGCCCGAGACGGGCCGGCGGGCTCACAGGGCTGGGGCGCCCCGCCACCGGGCGGGAGAGCCGTCCGATGCGACGCCGGCCGGTCCGCCCCGGCCAGCCCGGGTGGGGAGGTCCGGGCTGGCGGAGGCCCGAGCTGGGGAGCGCCCCGCCGCGGTCCCGCGATGCCCCCGATGGCTGCCAAGCCCGGCGTCGTGCCGCTGCGGCCGCTGACCCTCGGGGAGATCTACGACGGCGCCTTCCAGGCGATGCGGCGCAACCCGCGCCCCATGATCGGCTCCGCCGCCCGTGGTCATCACCGTGATCATCCTGCTGCAGTCCCTGCTCGTCAGCCCGTCCTCGCCGACTACCTCCCGCTGCTGGCACGCGCTCGACCGCGCCGACACGCCGACGGACCGCCGACCTCGCCGCCTCGCCGGCTCCCTCGGGGTGTTCGGCGCTGATCTCGTCTCCCGTGCTCAGCCTCGTCGGCCTCACCCTGCTCACCGGCATCCTCGCTGACGTTCGCGTGAGCCAGGCCGTGCTCGGGTCACCGTGCCGACGTTCGGCGACGTGTGGCGCGCACGCGCCGCGCGGCTGCTGCCCCTGGCCGGCTCGCCCTCCTCTTCGGTCTGGTCCTTCGCCGCCTCGCTGGTCGCGTTCGTGCCCGCGGCTCGTGCTCGCCGGCCGCCGTCGGGCCGTCGGCGCCGTCCTGCTGTCTCGGCTTCTCGGCTGGTTCGCGGGCTGCTCTGTGGTTCTTCGTGCCGGCTCTCGCTCGCCGCGCCGGCGCTGCTGCTGGGAGCAGCGGCGTCCTCACGGCGATGCGGCGCGTCCTGGGCCCTGAGCCGGGGCAGCTTCTGGCGCTGCCTGGGGATCCTCGTGCTGGCCGGGCTGATCGTGGGACGTGGCCAACACCGCGCTGACGGTCCCCGGCGTTCCTGTCAGCGGCTTCTACGGGGCCGCGAACCCCGACGACCCGCTGGCCGCCGCCGGGTTCGCGCCGCTACAGCTCGTCATCACGGGCATCTCGAGCATCGTGGCCGCCACGATCGTCTACCCCTTCTGGGCGGGCGTGACGTCCCTGCTCTACATCGACCTGCGGATGCGGCGTGAGGGGCTCGACGTCGAGCTCGCCCGCGCCGCCCGCCGCTGAGCCGTGCCGCTCGAGCCGACGGAGGAGGAGGCACGCCGGTGGCTCGTCGAGGAGCTGTCGCGGCCCGAGTACGCCGACGCCCGGCCGAGCCTGCTCGACCGCGTGGTCGAGTGGTTCCAGCAGCTGCTCAACCCGGACTCGGTGCCGTCGGCCGGTAACGCCCTGGGGCTCGCGCTCCTCACGCTGCTCGTCGTCGTCGTGCTGGTCGTCGTGCTCCGCTCCGTGGGCCCGGTGCGACGAGGGCGCCGGCGCGAGAGGGACCAGGCGGTCTTCGACGGCGACACCGTGAGCGCCCGCGAGCACCGCCGCCGCGCCGACCGCCTCGCCGCCGACCACCGCTGGGAGGAGGCGGTGCGGGAGCGCTTCCGGGCGATCGTGCGGGCGCTGGAGGAGCGGGCGGTGCTGGACGAGCGCCCCGGCCGGACGGCGGACGAGGCGTCGACGGAGTCCGGGCTCGCGCTGCCCTCCCTCGCGGCCTCCCTCGCCTCGGCGGCCCGCACCTTCGACGACGTCTCCTACGGGGGGCGGGCGGCCGACGCGGGCCAGCACGACGCGCTCGTCGAGCTCGACCGCCAGGTCACGGCGGCCAGGCCCGTCGGGCAGACGGCGGGAGCCGCAGCGCAGCTGGTCGTGCCGCGGTGAGCACGACCACGACCGCGCCCACGAGCGCGATGCGCGAGGAGACCGCGACGGCCCCCGACACCGCCGCCGGCGTCGCCCACGCGCGATGGCGGCGGTGGCGGGTCCGGCTCGCGGCCGGCGCCGGGATCGTGCTGGTCGTCATCGTGACCGTGCTGCTGCGCCCCGGTGTCCCGGTGGGGGTTCTCGACCCGGGCTCGACCGCCCCGGAGGGGGCGCGGGCCGTCGCCCAGGTGCTGCAGCAGCAGGGCGTCCGCGTGACGACGGTCGACCGGGCGGACCAGGCGCGCAGCGTGTCCGGACCGGCGAGCACGCTGCTGGTGGTCGGGGACGGGCTGCTCACCGCCCGGCCTGCTCGACGACCTGGAGGACTACGCGGGCACGGTCGTGCTGGTGAGGCCCGACCAGGTCACGCTCGACGGCATCGGCGTCCCCCTCGAGCCCGTCGACGCGTTCGACGGCCCGTCCGACCCGGGCTGCGACGTGCCGGCGGCCCGCGCCGCCGGACCCCTCTCCCTGGACGGGCTGCTGTACAGCGACACGTCGGAGGCCTCCGGGGACGTGAGCCTCTGCTACCGGCAGACGGTGGCGGGCAGCAGTCCCGGGGACGAGGAGCTCACCGCGGGTGCGGTCGCGGTGTGGGAGCACCCGGGCGGTCGGGTGGTGGTCCTCGGGTCCCCGGACCCGCTGACGAACGTGTCGGCGGCCGACGAGGGAAACGCGGCGCTGGCCCTGTGGACGCTCGGCTCGCAGGACGACCTGGTCTGGTGGCTCGTCGACCCGGCCGACCCCGCCCTGATCGACGGTCCACGCGTCGACCCGCTCGACCTCCTCCCGCCGTGGGTGCCGCTGGTCGCCTGGCAGCTGGTCCTGGCCACCATCGCGGCGATGTGGTGGCGCGGCCGGCGCCTGGGCCGGCTCGTGCCCGAGCCGCTGCCGGTGGTCGTCCGCTCCGCCGAGACCACCCAGGGGCGGGCGGCCCTCTACCGTCGCGCGGGTGCACGCGACCGCGCGGCGACGGTGCTCCGCGCCCGGGCGGTCGGCCGTCTGGGCCGGGGCCTCGGCATGGCGCCGTCGGCCGACCCGGCGGAGGTGGTCGGCTCCGTGTCCACCGCCACCGGCGTCCCCGGAGCGCGTGTCCACGAGCTGCTCTTCGGTCCACCACCACGCGCGGACGTCGAGCTGGCCGCCCTCGCCGACGCCCTCGACCAGCTCGTCGACCGTCCGCACCGCCGGACAGGAGGCCGCGCCGCCTCTCGCCCGTCCCCGCCCATCGACCAAGCCACCGACCGCCCAGCAGGAAGGCCCGACCCGTCGTGACCGACGCCTCGTACCCACCACCCGTGGACACACCCGCCGCTCCGCGACACGACCTCGACAAGCCCGCGTCGGACCCGCGGGCCGCGCTCCACGCCGTCCGCGCCGAGGTCGCCAAGGCTGTCGTCGGACAGGACTCGGTCGTGACGGGCATGGTGATCGCGCTCCTGTGCCGAGGGCACGTGCTGCTGGAAGGCGTTCCGGGAGTGGCGAAGACGCTCCTCGTGCGCGCCCTCTCGGAGGCGCTCCGCCTGGATCACAGCCGCATCCAGTTCACCCCCGACCTCATGCCGGGTGACGTGACCGGCTCCCTCGTCTACGACGCGCGCACGGCCGAGTTCTCGTTCAGGGAGGGACCGGTCTTCACCAACCTGCTGCTCGCCGACGAGATCAACCGGACGCCTCCCAAGACCCAGGCCTCGCTGCTCGAGGCGATGGAGGAGCGACAGGTCAGCGTCGACGGGACGCCGCGCCCCCTGCCCGACCCCTTCGTCGTGTGCGCGACGCAGAACCCGGTCGAGTACGAGGGCACGTACCCGCTGCCCGAGGCCCAGCTGGACCGGTTCCTGCTGAAGCTGACGATGCCGCTGCCCGACCGCGGCACGCGAGGTCGAGGTGCTGACCCGGCACTCGCGCGGCTTCGACCCGCGCGACCTCGCCGCCGCCGGTATCCGCCCGGTCGCGGGCCCCGAGGACCTCGCCGCCGGCGCGGCCGCGGTGCGTGACGTGCAGGTGGCCCCGGAGGTGCTCGCGTACGTCGTCGACATCTGCCGCGCCACGCGCGCCTCCCCCTCCCTGAGCCTCGGCGCCTCCCCGCGCGGCTCCACCGGGCTGCTCGCGACCGCACGGGCATGGGCGTGGCTCTCGGGCCGTGACTACGTGACGCCCGACGACGTCAAGGCCCTGGCGCGGCCCACCCTCCGGCACCGCGTGCAGCTGCGCCCCGAGTCCGAGCTCGAGGGCGTCAGCGCCGACTCGGTGCTCGACAGCGTGCTGGCCTCCGTCCCCGTCCCCCGCTGAGGAAGGTCCGACGGTGGCGATCAGCGGGTGGGCCGTGGCGCTCGCGCTCCTCGGGGTACCGGTGGCCGTGCTGTCGCCCTCCGGGTGGACGGTGCTCGGGTGGGCCGGCGGCTGGGTGGTGCTCGTGGCCGTGGACCTCGTGCTGGCGGGCTCACCGCGGTCGGTGCACCTGCACCGGCAGGCGCCGGCGAGCCTGCGGCTCGGCGAGCGCGCCACCAGTGTCCTGACGGTCGCCAACACCGGCAGCCGGCGCATCCGCGGCGTGCTGCGCGACGCGTGGCAGCCGTCCGCCGGGGCCCAGGTCACGCGCCACCCGGTCGACCTGCCGGCCGGTGAGCGACGCCGTTTCACCACACCCGTGGTGCCCACCCGGCGCGGCGACCGGCTGGCCGACCGGGTGACGCTCAGGTCGTTCGGACCGCTCCGGCTCGCCGCGCGCCAGGTGTCGCTCCCGCTACCGGGCCGGCTGCGGGTGCTGCCCCCCTTCGCGTCGCGCAAGCACCTGCCCAGCAAGCTGGCCCGGCTGCGCGAGCTGGACGGCCGGGCGGCCGTGATGGTGCGCGGCCAGGGCACCGAGTTCGACTCGCTGCGTGACTACGTCGACGGCGACGACGTGCGCTCGATCGACTGGCGCGCCAGCGCCCGGCGCCAGCAGGTCGTGGTGCGCACCTGGAGGCCGGAGCGGGACCGCCGCGTGCTGGTCGTCCTGGACACGTCGCGCACCAGCGCCGCCCGGGTGGGTGACGCCCCCCGTCTCGACGCCGCCATGGACGCGGCGCTGCTGCTCGCCGCCCTCGCCTCCCGCGCCGGTGACCGCGTCGACCTTGTGGCCGTCGACCGTCAGGTGCGCGCCCGCGTGGTGGGCGTCACCGGCAGCGCGCTGCTCCCGTCCCTCGTCGAGGCGATGGCGCCGCTGGACCCGGTCCTGCTGGAGGCGGACTGGCCGACGATCGTCGCCGAGGTACGCGCCCGCACGTCGCAGCACGCACTGGTCGTGCTGCTCACGTCCACCGAGGCGTCCGCGGTCGAGGAGGGCCTGCTGCCCGTCATCTCGCAGCTCACGTCGCGCCACACCGTGGTCGTCGCGTCGGTGGCCGACCCGACGATCCAGGAGATGGCCGACCGTCGCGGCGACCCGGTCGCCGTCTACGACGCCGCCGCCGCCATGCGGGGCGAGCTCGACCGTGACGCGGCGATCGCCGCGCTCGAGCGTGCCGGCGCGCACGTCGTCGACGCCTCCCCCGCCGACCTCCCCCCGCGCCTGGCCGACGCGTACCTGGCCCTCAAGGCCGCCGGGCGCCTCTGACGCGCGTCCCCCCGCGTCCCTCACGTCGCGGAGATGCGTGGTCAGCCTGCGACGGGGCGGTACTCCTCCACCAGGTCGCGCGACAGGTCCCCGGTTTCGCCGTCGCGGACCGCGCGCCGGCCGAGGACCTGGGCGTACGTGAGGAAGGCGCCGAGCGCGACGACGCCGATCGCGATGCGCGCCCACGTGGGCAGCGGGCTCGGCGTCACGAAGGCCTCGATCACACCCGACACGAGCAGGACGACGACGAGGCCGCCGGCGACGGTGAACAGGGCGCGTCCCTCCTGCGCGAGCGCCTGCGTGCGAGGCCGAGGACCCGGCGCCACCCACGCCCAGAACAGCCGGATCCCGGCGGCACCGGCCACGAACACGGCGGTCAGCTCGAGCAGGCCGTGCGGCAGGATCAGGCCGAAGAACTT
Organism: uncultured Actinomycetota bacterium; assembly: GCA_963843835.1. Classification (GTDB taxonomy): domain Bacteria; phylum Actinomycetota; class Actinomycetes; order Actinomycetales; family CAWJMD01; genus CAWJMD01. The sequence continues at coordinate 869,532 of CAWJMD010000001.1, read as the reverse complement.
GTCACCGGCGCCGTTGGCCACCATCACACCGCCGACCAGCCCGACGCTGAAGGCGTTCTGGTACAGCACGTACGCCGGGTACACACCCGTGATGCCGAGCGCGACGCACTGCGCGGCGATCCAGGCGTTGTTCGTCCACACCCGGAAGCCGAAGGATGCAGCAGGGTTCTCGGAGTAGTAGTTCTCGAAGTCCTCGTTGACCAGCTGACGGGTCTGGTCCTCGGTCAGCAGCGCGGCCTGCACCTCCGGGTTGGCGACGACCCACCAGCCCGCCAGGAGCGCGACCGTCAGGCACGCGGCCGTCACCGCGAGGCTCCACCACCGGATCCGGTACAGCGCGGCCGGGAACGACACGACGGCGTAGCGGGCCAGGTCGCGCCACGCCGACTCGGAGCTGCCGGTCAGACGGGAACGGGCCCGGGCGATCAGGGACGAGAGGCGACCGATCAGCGCCATGTCCGGCGCCCCCGACCGCACCGCGGACAGGTGCGTGGCGGTGCGCTGGTAGAGCGTCACCAGCCGGTCGGTCTCGGCCCCGGTGAGCCGTCGCTTGCGGACCAGGGCCTCCAGCTCGGCCCACTCGTCCGCGTGCACCGTGACGAACGCCTCGAGATCCATCCTCACCCCCAGGGCGGCCAGACTAGCCTGGCGGCGTGAGTACCTTCCCGGGGACCGAGACGCCCACGCCCGACGGCGACCTCGTCACCGGCGAGGCCGTGCTGCTCGACCTGCACCCCACGTCGTTCGCCACCCGTGCCGGGGCGATCCTCATCGACCTCGTCGTCGCCGCGGTCGTCCTCCTCGTGCTCTTCTTCCTGCTGACCGGCGTGGCCTTCACCAGCGCCTTCAGCGGGGACTTCGCCCTCGCCGAGGCCCTCGTGCTGCTGATCCAGGTCGCGGTCGTCGTCGCCGTCCCCCTGACGATCGAGACCCTCACGCGCGGAAGGTCACTGGGCAAGATCGCGCTCGGCATCCGGGTCGTGCGCGACGACGGCGGTCCGATCCGCTTCCGGCAGGCCATGATCCGGGCCCTGTCGGGCGTGGGCGAGCTGTGGATGTCGTTCGGCAGCATCGCCCTCATCTCGAGCCTCACGAACGAGAAGGGCAAGCGGCTCGGGGACATGCTGGCCGGCACCTACGTGGTCCGCGAGCGCAGCCTGGGACTGGTCGACCTGCGGGTGGAGATGCCGCAAGAGCTGGCCCACTGGGCCAGGGCCGCCGACATCGGGCGCCTGCCCGACGGGCTGGCGATGTCGTTGCGGCAGTTCCTGTCCCAGTCCGACAAGCTGCACCCCGGGTCCCGTCAACGTGTCGGGACCTCCCTCGCCGGCGAGACGGCGCAATGGGTCTCCCCGCTGCCCCCGGCGGGCACCCACCCCGAGCGGTTCATGGCGGCCGTGCTGGCCGAGCGGCGCGACCGAGAGCTGGCGCGCCTGACCCGCGAACAGGCTGCCGCCAAGCGTCGCGAGACGGTTCTGCACCGGCTGCCGCACGGGCTGTCCGACTGAGGCGCTCCCGGACGGTGGGTCCGGCGCCGCCGTCGGCGTCAGAGCACGGACGGCGGCCCGTCGAGCTCGGCCAGCTCGACCTCGGGCTGGTCGCCGCCAGACGCCGACAGCAGGACGTCGCCGGCGAGGTGCACCTCGCGCCGCAGGCCCGTGTCCGGGTCGTCCACGAACCAGCGTTCGGCCAGTAGCTCGCCGGCGGGGGCCTCGTAGGTCGTGACGTCCACGCGGCGCAGGACCCTGTGGCCGGCGACGGCGCCGAGACCGTCGGGTCCCACGTCCAGGACGGAGACGCGCCCCTCCACCGGCTCGGTCCCCGGGCGGCCGACGGCCCTCAGCAGGGCGACCCAGGCACCGGGCGACGGGTGGACCAGGGACTCGACCGGGCTCGTGCGCTCGGTCTCGGGCGCCGCGGACGACGCCCACACGAGCACGGGCGCCCCGTCGTCGAGCCGCAGGCCACCACCGCGCAGCCACGTGCCGTTGGCCCCGGTCACCGCGAGACGCACGGGCCGGAACGCGGAGTCGCACGCCAGGTCGAGCGTGGACGACACATAACGCCAACCGGCCGGCCCGGGCGCGCACGAGAACGCCTCGGACCGGCCGTCGGCCTGGTACACCCCGCGGGGCATCAGTACCGGTAGTGCTCCGGCTTGTACGGGCCGGCGACGTCGACCCCGAGGTACTCGGCCTGCGTCTTGCTCAGCTCGGTCAGCCGCACACCCAGGGCGTCGAGGTGCAGACGAGCCACCTTCTCGTCCAGGTGCTTGGGCAGCACGTAGACCTCGTTGGCGTAGTCGCCGGTCTTGCTGAACAGCTCGACCTGGGCGATCGTCTGGTTCGAGAACGAGTTGCTCATCACGAAGCTCGGGTGGCCCGTGGCGTTGCCCAGGTTCATCAGACGACCCTCGCTCAGCACGATGATCGAGTGGCCGTCGCCGAAGGTCCACTCGTGCACCTGCGGCTTGATCTCGGTCTTGGTGATCCCGGGGATGCGTGCCAGCCCGGCCATGTCGATCTCGTTGTCGAAGTGACCGATGTTGGCGACGATCGCCTTGTTCTTCATCGCCGCCATGTGGTCGGCGGTCAGCACGTCGTAGCAGCCGGTCGACGTGATGAAGATGTCCGCGTCGGAGACGACGTCCTCGATCCTCGCTACCTGGTACCCGTCCATGGCGGCCTGCAGCGCGCAGATCGGGTCGATCTCGGTCACGATCACGCGCGCGCCCTGGCCACGCAGCGACTCGGCGCAGCCCTTGCCCACGTCGCCGTAGCCGGCGACGACGGCGACCTTGCCCCCGATGAGCACGTCCGTCGCGCGGTTCAGGCCGTCGATGAGCGAGTGGCGGCACCCGTACTTGTTGTCGAACTTGCTCTTCGTGACCGAGTCGTTGACGTTGATCGCCGGGAAGAGGAGCGTGCCGGCCTTCTGCATCTCGTACAGGCGGTGCACACCGGTGGTGGTCTCCTCGGTGACGCCCTTGATGCCCTTCGAGACCCGCGTCCAGCGCTGCGGGTCCTCGGACAGCGTCCGGCGGAGGGTGTCGAGGACGACGCGGTACTCCTCGGAGTCCGACTCGTCGGTCGCCGGGACGACGCCCGCGGCCTCGAACTCGACGCCCTTGTGCACGAGCATCGTCGCGTCGCCGCCGTCGTCCAGGATCATGTTCGGGCCGGTCGCGCCGTTCGCGTCCGCCGGCCAGGCGAGGATCTGCTCGGTGCACCACCAGTACTCGGGGAGCGTCTCGCCCTTCCAGGCGAAGACCGGCACGCCCTGGGGAGCCGCGGGGGTCCCGTGCGGGCCGACGACGACGGCCGCAGCGGCCTCGTCCTGCGTCGAGTAGATGTTGCAGCTCGCCCAGCGCACCTGCGCGCCGAGCGCGGTCAGGGTCTCGATCAGCACGGCGGTCTGCACGGTCATGTGCAGCGAGCCGGCGATCCGGGCACCGGCCAGCGGCTGGGTGGGGCCGTACTCCTCGCGCAGCGCCATCAGCCCGGGCATCTCGTGCTCGGCGAGGCGGATCTGGTGGCGGCCGGCCTCGGCCAGGTCCAGGTCACGGACCTTGAAGTCCGCGGTCGTGGTCGTCGTCGTGCTCTGGGTGGTCTGTGTCATGACGTACCTTCCGTGTGGGTCGATCGGACGTCGGGGCGGCGCGGGCGACCGCCCGGCTCCCTGCGATGGACCCGGCGCGACCCCTCTGGGCCAGCGGCATCACCTACGCCGGTACTGCGCGCAAGTCTACAGCCGTCGGCAGCGACCACGACCCCGGAACGGGCACTGCGCGGGTGGTGAAACCGGCTGCGGCGCCCGCGACCGGATGGCACCCTCTGACCCGGTGCCGGGAGCCTCCCGCCCGACCGTGTTCGAGGGGGAGCCATGTCGTACCCGCCACCGAGTGCCGCCTGGCCACCTCCGGCCACCACGCGGCCCTCCCCCGGCGTGCCGCCGCGGTTCCGTGGTCGCGCGCTCGTCGCCACCGGCGCGGCCTGCGGGCTGCTCGGGCTGCTCGTCGGGACGGTGACGGGCGCCGGCCTGGCCGGCTCGGCCGCCTCCGGGGACGGTCTGCTCGGCGGCCTGCTGGCCGACCCCGCGGCCGACGAGGTGCTGGACGACCGGCTCCCCGAGCTGACCGCGTTCGTGGAGGAGCAGGTCGGGGTCGGCTTCACCACGCCACCCGAGGTCACCGTGCTCGACGACGTGGCCTTCGAACGCGAGCTCCTCTCCGCCGGCGGGGCGCAGCCGCAGTCCCCGCCCGAGGACGACTACGCGGCGACCGTCGCGGCGCTCGGCCTGGTCGACGACGCGCAGGCGTACGACGACTACCTGGCGTCCGGCTTCGCCGACTCGGTGACGGGCTTCTACGACACGGCGGCCGACACGTTGTGGGTGCGCGGGACCCGGTGGGGACCCACCGTCGAGGTCACGGTCGTGCACGAGCTCGTCCACGCCCTGCAGGACCAGGTGGTCGACCTCGACGCGCTGACGGCCGCCACGCACGTCGAGGACGAGACGTACTCGGCGTTCACGGCCATCGTCGAGGGCCACGCCACCGTCGTCGAGCAGGCGTGGGTCGACGCGCAGGGCGCGGGCTACGAGGACGAGCTGTACGCCGAGAGCGACGAGCTGTACGCCGACTCGCCGGGGGACCCGTTCGGGGAGGAGATGTCGTACCTGCCGTACTGGATGGGCTCGGAGGCCGTCCTGGGGATGCCCGACCGCCGTCGGACCGTCCTCGAGGTGATGGCTGCGCCGCCCCGGACGATGGAGCAGGTCTGGTACCTGTCCGAGTGGCGGCAGGGGCTCCCCGTCGCCGCAGACCCCGTCTCGCTCGCCGAGCCCGCCGTCCCGGAGGGCGCCGAGGTGGTCGACCGCGGGTCGGTGGGCAGCTACGCCCTCGCCCTGCTGCCGGTCCACCCCACGAAGTACGCGACATGGACGGACGGCCCGGTGCCCGGCTGGGCCGGTGACCGCTACGTCACCTGGACCACCGACGGCGAGGGGTCCTGCACCGCCGTCGACCTGGCGTTCGACGCGGAGGAGCAGGCACGGGCCTACCAGGACCGCCTGGACCGGTGGCAGGCCGAGGGCGGCACGCTGGTGCTCGACGGGACGACGGCGCATCTGACGCGCTGCACCTAGGACGTCCCGGTCGTGCGGTCCGTCCGGGCCGCGCGTCAGCCGTCCAGACCGACGCGCGCCGGGTCGCCGCCCGCGGCCGCGGCCGAGGCGTCCCGGAGGTCCGGCTCCAGGTAGATCACCCTCGCGATCGGGACGGCCGACCGCACCCGCCGCTCTGCGGCGTCGATGGCGTCGGCGACCTCCGCGGCGGTCGAGGACGGCGAGATCGCGATCTTGGCCGCGACCAGCAGCTCCTCGGGGCCGAGGTGCAGCGTCTTCAGGTGGATCACCGACTCGACGCCCTCCCCGGGCAGTGCGTCGGTGATCGCCCGCAGGTGCGCGGGAGTGGCGCCCTCACCCACCAGCAGCGACTTCATCTCGATCGCCAGGACGGTCGCGATCACGACCAGCAGCAGGCCGATCATCGCCGTGCCGGCGGCATCCCAGCGCCCGTCGTCCGTCAGCAGCGTCAGGCCGACCCCGAAGAGGGCGAACACCAGGCCGACCAGCGCGCCGAGGTCCTCGAGGAGGATCACCGGCAGCTCAGGCTCCTTGGCGGTCCGCACGAAGTCGACCCACGACCGCTGCCCCCGCACGTGGTTCGACTCGGCGATCGCGGTGCGGAACGAGAAGCCCTCCATCCCGATGGCGGCCACGAGCACGAGCACCGGTACCCAGTGCCAGGCTTCGATCGGGTGCGGGTCGCTCCACTTGTGCCAGGCCTCGTACAGGGCGAAGAGACCACCGAGGCTGAACAGGACGATGGACACGACGAACGCGTAGACGTACCGCTCGCGACCGTAGCCGAAGGGGTGCTCAGGCGTGGCCTGGCGCCTCGCGCGCTTGCCGCCGACCAGCAGCAGCACCTGGTTGCCGGCGTCGGCGAGGGAGTGGATCGACTCCGCCAGCATCGACGACGACTGCGTCAGCAGCCACGCGATGAACTTGGTGACCGCGATGCCCGCGTTCGCGAGCAGCGCCGCAACGATCGCCTTGGTGCCACCACCGGATGCCATCGGACCTCCTGTTGCCGTCCCGTCCCGTCCGGGACCGCGTCAGCCTAGGGCCCCGGACGCTGCTCGCGACCCGGGGCCGGGTCAGCGCAGCGAGTCACGCAGCTCGGCCACGTGCGGCGACAGGGAGGGGTCGATCCCGGTCGCCAGCGCCAGGTACGTGGCGGCGAAGTCCACGCGCGCCACGACACGGGCGAAGTGCTGCAGCGGGGACTCGGCGACCCCCGCGGTCGACGCGATGTCGAGGGGGTCGGTCGACGTGGACTCCAGGTGGGCGCGCACCTCGCTGCACGCCACGCCGGAGCGCCGTGCCAGGTCGCGGACGGCCGAGAAGCCGACGCCGTCCCCGGTGTCGAGCAGCATGAGCCGCAGCCGGGTGGCGGGCGCGCCGTCGAGGAACGGGTCGGCGAACACCTGGTCGTCCTCGTTGGCGGCGAAGGGGCCGCCGAAGAGCGCCACCACGTCCCCGGCGTCGTCCGGGAGTCCGCCGTGGACGGCCGGCACCCGCGCGGTGCGGGCCAGCACCGAGGCCGCGCGGCGGGCCGCGACGGCAGCGAGCTGGCTGTCACCGAGGATCACGGGGACGGTGGAGTCGAGCTCGAGCGCGAGCCCCTTGGCGGGGTTGACGAACGACTCCGACGACGGACGGCACACCTCCGCCTCCGCGTCGAGGGCGTCCGCGACGGCGGCGAGGTCCTCCTCGCTGCCCGTGGCCGCGTGGTGCAGCAGACCCCACCGGGCGCAGGCCATCAGCGTCGGGGTCAGCAGCGACCACAGGGCCGTGCGGGAGGTGGGGGCGCTGGTGGCGTCGACGCGGGGCTCGGGCAGGCGGACGTGGGCCCCGCGGAAGCGGGCGCTGACCTGCTCGAGCGGGGAGTCGCCACCGCCGACGGTCAGCAGGGACGCCCCGCGCCGGCCGGCCTCCGCTGCGATCGCCACGGCGCCCTCGGCCCGGCCCGACAGCGACAGGGCCACGACGAGGTCGAGCGAGCCGACCCACGCGGGCAGCCGGCCTCCCGACAGCGCGACGACCGGTACGGGCCCGGCGCTGCCCACCACCGCCGCCAGGGCGTCACCGACCACGGCGGCGCCGCCCCGCGCAGCGACCAGCACGGCCCGTGGTCGCTCAGCCGGGTCCCAGTGCGGCGGGATGGTCTCGCGGCTGAGCTCGACCGAGCGGCGCACCTGGGCGCCCGCCCCCGCGAGCGAGCGCAGCACCGCACGCGGGTCCGCGGCCGCCAGGGCGTCCGCGTCGTCGAGCAGGTTCTCGTCCAGGCTGGGCACGGCTGCTCCGCTCCGTCGGGGGTGGTGGTCAGCTCTGGGGACTGCGGGCCTGGTCGGCGAGCAGGACCGGTACGCCGTCGTCGACCCGGTAGGCCAGGCCGCAGTCCGCACCCGTGCAGACGAGCTCGGGGTCGCCGTGGGGACCGGAGCCGTCCTGGAGCTCGCTGCCGCACGCCGGGCAGCGCAGGATCGTCCGCAGCCAGGGTTCGATCGGTGTCGTCATGACGTCTCCTGCCGGACCAGGGCGAGCACCTCGTCACGCACCCGCGCCATCGTGTCGTCGTCGGCCGCCTCGACGTTGAGCCGGAGCAGCGGCTCGGTGTTCGAGGCCCTGAGGTTGAACCACCACATCGTCCCGTCGGGGCTGCTGACGGTCATCCCGTCCAGGTCGTCGACCTGGCCCCGCCCGGCGAAGGCCGTACGGACGCGCGCGACCGTCGTGGTGACGTCCTCCACGCGGGAGTTGATCTCGCCGCTGCTGCGGTACCGCTGGTAGGCCGAGACGAGCTCGGACAGGGGACCGTCCTGCTCCTGGAGGGCGGCCAGGACGTGCAGGGCCGCCAGCATCCCCGTGTCGGCGCCCCAGAACTCGCGGAAGTAGTAGTGCGCCGAGTGCTCGCCGCCGAACACCGCACCGGTGGCAGCCATCTCCTGCTTGATGAAGGAGTGGCCGACCCGGGTGCGCACGGCCACACCCCCGGCGCCCGCGACCATCTCGGGTACGACGCGCGAGGTGATGAGGTTGTGCAGCACCGTGGCCTCGCGGCCGGCGGCCTGCTCCTTCGCGATCTCCCGCAGCGCCACCAGAGCCGTGACGGCGCTCGGGTCGACGGGGGAACCCTGCTCGTCCACGACGAAGCAGCGGTCGGCGTCCCCGTCGAAGGCCAGACCGAGGTCGGCGCCGTGGGCGACGACGGCCGCCTGCAGATCCTGCAGGTTCTCCGGCTCGAGGGGGTTGGCCTCGTGGTTCGGGAAGGTGCCGTCCAGCTCGAAGTAGAGGTCGACCACGTCCAGCGGCAGCGGGTCGAGGCCCGCGGCGTCGCCGAGCACAGCCGGGACCGTCAGACCCGCCATCCCGTTGCCGGCGTCGACCACCACGCGCAGCCGGCGTCCGGCGCGCAGGTCGACCAGGCCCCGCAGGTGCTCGGCGTAGCCGCGCAGGAGGTCCTCGGCGGTGCGGCGTCCCTGGTGCTCGGCGACCGGCACCTCGTCGCGCAGGTAGTGGGTGGCCAGATCGCGGATCTCGGCCAGCCCCGTGGTCTGCCCGACGGCCCGCGCGCCGGCGCGGCAGAGCTTCACGCCGTTGTAGCGCGCTGGGTTGTGGCTGGCGGTGAACATCGCACCTGGGCTGTTGCGAACGCCGCTGGCGTAGTAGAGCCCATCGGTGGAGCAGAGGCCGACGACGACGCAGTCGGCGCCCCGGAGGGTCACCCCCTCGGCGAAGGCGTCGACCAGCTCGGGGGACGAGGGGCGCATGTCGTGACCGACGACGAAGGTGCGGCCGCCGTGGCTCCTGCTCGCGCCCGCGGTGGACGCGGTGGGCAGCAGCACGTCGACGGAGGCGGCCCCGAGTGCCCTGGCTTCGGCGGGCCCCCATTCGTCGGGGACGATCCCGCGGATGTCGTACGCCTTGACGACAGCGGACAGGTCGTGGGTGGGTGGCACGGGCGCCAGCCTAGGGGCGCCCGGGCGTGATGTGCGGTTCAGGCCGGCTTACGGGTGTGCTCGAGCACGTCCTGGACGTCGATCGGGGTGCCGTCGTGCTCCCAGCATCGGACCTCGCAGCGGTGGCAGGAGGTGAACACGACCGGGGTGCCGTCGGTCAGGTGCATCGCGAGCCGGGTGACGCGGGCGGAGCCGCAGGAGGAGCAGTGGGGAGCCTGTCGCTGCGAGATGAGCGAGCCCAGCGGTGCCGCCGGAGCGGCGTGGCGGGAGCGACGGTTCGTGACGGCAGCAGGCATGACAGATCCACTTCTCTGGGGGGATGGTGGTGACCTGCTCGGTGTCCTCGGCCGTTGACCACTCGAGCTGTTCGTCACTCCGCGTACGGTGCGGAGGACTGAACACACCATCGGTGAATGTCCGAAATTCCTTGAGTCGGCGCTTTACGAGTTAGGCCGAGTGGGTGACCTGCACCCCCGGCAGACGGGATCCGACCTACTCGGGAGGACGCCGAGAGGCGCCACGGTCACAGGCTGTGACGTCAGACGAGGTGCTGGGGGTCCTTGAGGACCCGCAGGTGCCCGCGCCGGCCGACCTCGAGCGCGGTCGAGAGGCCGGGCGCCGCGACACGGTCGTCAGCACGTGGCCGCGCCGCCTCGCGGACGGCGTCGGCGAGCGCCAGCAGGTCGTCGTCGCTGGGGCCGCGGTCGTCCACCAGCGGGGCCAGCCTGACGACCTCCCAGCCCCGCGGGGCGGTGAGCCGCTGCGAGTGGACGGCGCACAGGTCGTAGCAGTGGGGCTCGGCCGCGACCGCGAGCGGACCGAGGACCGCTGTCGAGTCGGAGTACACGTACGTCAGGGTCGCCACGGCCGCCTGCGTGCAGGCGCTACGGCTGCACCGTCTCACCGAGGTCCTCGCTGCGCTCACGGACCGGACCGTACCCCGCAGGCGCGACACCCCGTCGGACGCGCCCTGCGACCGGGCTCCGTGTCGGCCCGGTGCGGCGGTCCGGCGGCTACGCTCGAGCGGTGTCCTGGTCCGCCCCCCTACCCGGCCGCCGCAGGGCCGCGACGACCCGGCGGCGTCGCCGTGACCGCCGCGGGCGTGGGCTCCGCGGTCCCCTGCTGCCGCCCTCCGTCCCGGCCTCACGGACGCGCTCCGAGCGCTTCGACGAGCACGTCCTCGACGTGGTGGAACGCCTGGGCGACCGCTGGGGCGAGCGCCTGGAGGACATCGAGTTCGCGGTGGAGGACGTCCCGCCGGCCGACCCGTCCCCCTGGGAGGCGGGTGAGGTGCCGCTGGGGCGCTACTTCCCCGCCGACCGAGCGCTCCCGGCCCGGGTGGTCGTGTACCGCCGGCCCGTCGAGCTCAGGGCCGGGCAGGAGACGAGCCTTCCCGACCTCGTCCGCACCGTGCTCGTCGAGCAGGTCGCGCACGCCCTCGGCATGTCTCCCGACGAGCTGGACCCCGGCTACCGCGACGACTGACCCGCACCCCGTCCGACGTCAGGGCCAGCGCCCCGGCGCCGGGGCCGCGACCCGCACCGTCCGCTGGGTGGCCTCGGGCACCGTCACCGGCACGATCGAGAACAGGGGCGACTGCTTCTCGGTGTCGGCGTCCACGGCGGCGGCGATGAGCTGGGCGATGTGGACCTCACCCGAACCCACCTCCACCCGCACCGCGGACGCGCCCTCCAGCACGTCGAAGGGCACCACGCTCGCGGTACCGGCCCCGACGGGGACGTCGACCGGGTCACCCACCGTGCCGCGCTCGTCGACCGGGCGCAGGGTCACGCGGGCGTCCGTGCCCGCGGTGGACAGGACCAGGTTCGTCCGCAGCGGCTCACCGGCGACCGAGAACACCGCGGTCTCCGTGACGGCCGGGGCGGGCACGGCGTAGGCGCGCTCGAGCGCCCGGGCGTCCGTGCCGTTCACGCCGCTCGCGCCCTCGCCGGGGGCGGTGCCGGCGTCCGCCGGTGCCCCCGCGGGCCCGGCCTCGACCTCGACGGACACGGCCACCGGCTGGTCGGACCGCACGACGAGGTTCACGCGTCCGCGACCGAGCCCCTCGATCGGGACGTCGACCACCTGCCCGCCCTGCACCGAGGCGACCGGCTCCCCGTCGGGCACCACGGGGCCCTCCGCACCCTCGACCTGCCAGCCGACGACGGCCGGCTCGGTCCCCGGTACCGCGATCCGCAGGGTGACCCCGGTCGTGCCGGCGAGCACCCCCGGGATGACGGCCTCGGTGACGGCCGGGACGGCAGGGACGACCTCCACCCCGCCCGGCACGACGCCGTCGAGCCGGGTGTCGGTCATCGCGGCGGCGACCGTGCCGCCGTCGGCGACCACCTCGACCGCGAGCACCGTCTGCTCCGGCACCAGGCCCTCCAGGAGCAGCTCGCGGACGGTGCCGGGCGCGACGGCGACGTCCTGCGCCGACGGCGGCTCGACGGGGCCCTCGGGTGTGAGGACGCGGAGGTCGACGGTGGCTGTCGTGCGGCCGGGGTTGGACAGCATCACCTGGTTGCTGCGGCCGGGCTCGACGCCCCCGCCCACCAGGTAGGAGCGCGTGGACGGCGTCACGCAGCTGGTGGCCGCGAGCCCGCGCAGGTCGCCCGACGGGGTCAGTGACGTGCGGAGCGCCGAGAGCTCGGCCGCGAGGCGGTCCGGCGGAACGGCGACCACGGTGGCGCTCTCGTCGCTGGACGTGGACAGGCTCTGGACCTCCTGCCCGTCGACGACGTCGATGGGCTGCGGCGGCACGGTCGTTCCGTCCTCACCCGGGGCCGACACGACGGCGCCGACCAGGCGGGACCCGGGGGTCGACGACGTGGCCACCACCTGGCTGCGGGTCTCGGCGCGGTCGCCCTGGAAGTCGGGGTCGGTCGCGCCGGTCTCGGCGAGCGCGGGCGAACCCGGGCAGACGAGGACGGTGTTGCTCCGACCCAGGCCCACACGGTGCGGCTCGGGCTGCGCCTGCGGCAGGGTCAGCGCCGCGGAGCCCGCCCAGCCCCCGGCGGTGCCCGTGGCGACGAGCACGACGGTGCCCAGCGCGAGGACCGCACCGAGCACGCGGCCCGGGCGGGGGGTCACCGGAGCCTCCGCGCGGGGGCGCCGCGGCCGACCGGCACGGCGACCAGCACGGTGAGGACGACGACGGCCAGCAGCAGCCAGTGCCAGGTGGCGCCGTTCACGGTCCGGTGCTCCACGACGAGGTGGCCGCCCTGCGCGGGCGCGGCGAAGCCCTGCGCCCACCCGGCGACCGTCACGGCCTCGAGCGGTACGCCGTCCAACGTGGCCTGCCAGTCGCCGTCCGCGGCCTCGGCCAGCACGACGGTGCGGGGCGCGGCGGCGTCGCCGGCCGGCAGGTCCGTGTCGACGCCCAGTGGTGAGGAGGGCAGCACCTGCCACCCCGCATCGGTCACCACGCGAACGGCACCGGGACGGTCGGGGGCGGTCGCTCCCTGCCCGGACAGCCCGTCGACCCGCCACGCGAGCGCGCTCCCGGAGGCGCCGGAGCGGCCCAGCCCCGACGTGGCGTCCAGCCGCGCGGCGATCTGCTCACCGGCCTGCACCAGGCTCGGGTCCGCGTCCTCGGGGGGCGTCAGCAGCACGACGAAGCCCACACCGAACGGCCCGAGGACCCGGGGGGCCTTGGCGTCGACGGAGAGCAGCCCCCCGATCGCCTGGTCGAGGGCGTCGTCAGCCGCGAACGGGTTCGTGGTGCTCGCCTCGCGCAGCGACAGCGCGGACGCGACCCGGTCGAGTCGTGGGCCGTCGCCACGCAGGAGCTCCGCGCGGACGTCGGGAACTTCCGGCACGCCCTGCGACAGGTCGCTGGAGGGGTCGGGCGCCAGCGCCAGCGTCCGCACCTGGTCGGCCGAGGCGGCAGCGTCCTCGATCACCGCCGGCAGCGAAGGCTCGCCGACCGGGGCGGCCTGGCCGGGCGCGGGCGCGGGCACCCGCGAGACGGTCCACGCGGCCAGCCCGGTCGTCGGCAGCAGCACCGCGGCCACGGCGAGCAGGACGGAGGCGCCCTTGGCGCCGTGCCGTGTCGCCGTCGACCCGAGCACCGAGGCGGCCCGGCGACGCCATGCCGGGTCGGCCACGGCGGAGTCGGGGCGGGGCAGGCCGATCCCGGCGCTACCCGCGACACCGGCGACGAGGAGCCCGAGGACGACCAGACCGGTGGCCGCTCCCGTCCACGCCGTCACCGGGCCGCCGGGCGAGAGCCCGATCTCGACCCGCGACGACACGAGGACGCCGAGCAGCCCGATCGCGGCGAGCGTGAGGCCGGTGCGCACCGCGGTGCCCCGCGCGCCACCGGAGAGTGCACGGGGCAGCGCGACGACCGCGAGCGCCAGCGGCAGCCCCGCCGCGACCCAGGTGAGGGGGCCGAGGGCGGCGAGGACGACGTGACCGGGGGTGAGCGAGAGGGCCGTGCCGACGCGCTCCACGAGGGCGGCCTGGCCGTCGGACGTGCCGGGCCACCCCAGGAGGGGCTCCCAGCCACGCAGCAGCCACGGCCCGTCGGTGCCCCGGCTGGGCAGGCCGGGGTCGGCGACGAGCAGGGCGGGTCGACGCAACGCCTCGACCAGACCCGGCGCGGCCAGCACCAGGGCCGGGACCGCGGCCAGTGCGGGAGCCGGCCGGTAGACCGTCACGGCGACGACGAGCAGGATCAGGGCGGCCGGGACGACCAGACCGGGGCGCCGGCGGTGACGACCATCAGGGCCAGCGCAGCGGTACCGGCCCATGACCAGACGGACCGCCGGAACGGGCTGGTCGCCGACTGCGCGACGGCACGCGCCACCAGCGGCAGCGCCACGTGCGCGAGGACGGCTCCGACGCGGGCGTCACCGACCCCGACCAGCAGCGCCGGCGTCGCCGCCCACGTCAGCGCCGCGACGGCACGCCACCACGGTGTCCGGGTCAGCGCACCGGCGGCCCACCACGCCGAGGCACCGGCCAGCAGAGGTGCCGCCACGAGCAGCGCGGTGACCGCGGTCGAGGGCGAGCCGAGGGGTGCGCCGAGCACCGCCAGGACCCACCACAGGGCGTCGCCGGGGCCGTGCTCACCGGTGCCGGTCGCGATCCAGTCGGAGCGGGCGGCGTCCCACAGGGCGTCGGTGGTCTGGGGTGCCGGCGCCCAGGCCGCGGAGGCGACCGGCACGCCACCGAGCAGACGCCACCCGGCCAGGGTGGCGGCCGCCGCCAGCGCCGCGGCGGTGACGAGCGGTACGGCCACGCGGGCACGGCGCCCGGCGGGACGGTCGTCGACGGGCAGCGCGCGGGACACGCCGTCCGCGCCCCGTTCCGCGGGCCGCCGCCCCCGCTGCCAGCGGTCGCGGTGCCACCGCACCAGGCCGCGACGGCCGACGAGCAGGGGTGTCAGCCGGGATGCGGGCAGGACGCGCGTACGTGCGGCGCGACGACGCGCTCGGGCGACGAGGTCCACCCGGGCCAGGGCGGCGAGGGTCTGGCGCACCGCGGACCAGCCCGCGGCGGGCTCGGCCGCGCGACGCCGAGGACGAGACGGGCGACGGCGCCGAGCAGCAGCGACACGACCACGGCCGGCACCGCCCACCAGCGGGCGTTGACGAGGCGCAGGTGCGCCTGCACGCGCGCTCTCCCCGGGGCCGGCCGGCTCCGGCACGCCGGGCCGGCGGGTCAGCACCGCCTCGGGCACGACCACGACCCGGTGTCCGGCCAGACGCGCGCGACGGCACAGGTCGAGGTCCGCTCCGCGGTCCGCCACCGCGGGGTCGGGACCGCCGAGCTCGTCCCACACCTCACGGCGCACCAGGGCCCCCGCCAGACCCACGGCCAGCACGTCCTCGCGGGCGTCGAGCTGCCCCTGGTCGACCTCACCCTCCTCGACCCCGGTGATCCGGCGCCCAGGCGGCTGGTGCTCAGCCCGCGTCCAGCAGCTCGGTGCCGGACGCGCCGGTGCGGTGCTTGGCGCCGGCCACCGCCACCCGCGGTGCACGGTCGACGGCCTGCAGCAGCAGCTCGAGCGCGCGGGGCGAGGGGACGTGGTCGTCGTCCAGGAGCCACAGCCAGTCCTCGGATGCCGGATCGGGGAGGGCGGACGGCGCGGCCAGCGCCGCGGCGACGACGTCGCCGACCGCGACGCCGGGAGGGAGGTCGACGATGTCGTGGGTGTGGGCCCGCAGGGGGAGCGCGGTGCCGCTCCTGCAGCGCCGCCGCCCCGTCGGCGCGCCGGTGCCTCTCGCCGTCGTCGGAGCCCGCCCACGCGCACACCGACGAGGACGTCGGGGGGGCGGGTCTGGCGGCCACGGCCGCCAGCACTCGCGGAAGCTGGTGCGAACCGTGCGTCCGGACCACCGCGACCACGCGTGCCGGGAGCGGGTGTCGCGGGTCGGCGCGCGGTCATGGGATCAGTCTGCTCGGTACCCCGGGGCCACGGCGGCGACGCCTCGGGGCGCGCCGGAGGTCGGGTCGTGCGTTCAGCCGATCGAGGTCAACGCTCACCCGTCAGACGGCCTGCTTCTTGAGCCGTCGCCGCTCACGCTCCGACAGCCCACCCCAGATGCCGAACCGCTCGTCGTGCGCGAGCGCGTACTCCAGGCACTCGGCCCGCACCTCGCACGAGACGCAGACCTTCTTGGCCTCGCGCGTCGAGCCGCCCTTCTCGGGGAAGAACGCCTCCGGGTCGGTCTGGGCGCACAGCGCGCGCTCCTGCCAGCCCAGCTCCCCCTCGCCGTCCTCGTCGTCCGACCACCCTGTCACCAGCGACAGTGCTGCGAAATCCTCCATGACCCACGCTCCCGACCCCTGTCGCGCCTTCACCGTCCGCGAGTGCGGTGAACGACATCGATGGAATTACACGCGTGTCGAAGCAGCTACGTCAAGCGGATCGGTGATATTCCCAGGCCGGATCGGCCGCGAGCGGGGTCCTGCCGGGGCCGAACGGGGGCGTGCGGTGGCGATGGGACAGGATGCCGCCATGCGGATCACCGTCCTGTCCGGGGGCATCGGCGGCGCGCGGTTCGTGCGCGGGCTGCTGCACCACCTGACCCACGACCCGACCGGTGGGGCGGCGCCCGGAGCGCCGGAGGTCACCGTCATCGCCAACACGGCGGACGACATCACCTTGCACGGGCTGAGGGTGTGCCCCGACCTCGACACCCTGATGTACACGCTCGGTGACGGCGTGCACCCAGAGCAGGGGTGGGGGCGCGAGGGCGAGACGTTCGCGGTCGCGGACGAGCTGAAGGAGTACGGGGCCGGTCCCGACTGGTTCACGCTCGGGGACCGCGACATCGCGACCCACCTGGTCCGCACCCGCATGCTCGGGCTGGGGTACCCCCTCAGCCAGGTCACGGCCGCGCTCTGCGCCCGCTGGCAGACCGGAGTCACGCTCCTGCCGATGAGCGACGACCCGATCGAGACCCACGTCGTGGTGGACGACGACCAGGTCCGTGACGACGCCGGCACGCCCGAGCCGGACGCCTCTGGGCGACGGGCCGTCCACTTCCAGGAGTGGTGGGTGCGCTGGCACGCCGTGCCCACGGCCCACCAGATCGTCGCAGTGGGCGCGGAGCAGGCAACGGCCGGCCCGGGGGTGCTCGACGCCCTGCGGACGGCCGACGTCGTGCTGCTACCCCCCAGCAACCCGGTCGTCTCCATCGGCACGATCCTCTCCGTGCCGGGGGTGCGCGACGCGCTCCGGGGCACCAGGGCGCCGGTCGTCGGCGTGTCCCCCATCATCGGCGCCGCCCCTGTGCGCGGGATGGCGGATGCCTGCCTCCGGGCGATCGGCGTCGAGTCGTCCGCGATGGGGGTCGCCGGGCTCTACTCCGACCTGCTCGACGGCTGGCTGGTGGACACCAGCGACGGACACCTCGACGGCCGCGCCGTGCAGGACGGCAGGGCCCCGGTCCGTGCGGTGCCGCTGCTCATGTCCGACGTCGAGGCCACCGCCGAGATCGCCCGTGCCGCACTGGCTCTCGCCGACGAGACGTCACCGTGAGCGTAGACGCGAACCGTCCTGCGACCGCGGTATCGGCCGAGGCCCTGCCGGGTATCGGCGAGGTCACCGAGGGCACCGACCTGGCCGAGGTCCTGCTCGCCGCCGCCGCAGCCGCCGGAACGGTCATCGGCGACGACGACGTGCTCGTGGTGGCGAGCAAGGTGGTCGCCAAGGCCGAGGGGCGCGGGGTGCCCGCCACGGACAGGGAGGCCGTCATCGATGCGCAGTCCCTGCACGAGGTCGCCTCGCGCGCCCTCCCCCAGGGCGGCGTCACCCGCGTGGTGCACACGCGGACGGGCCCCGTGCTCGCCGCCGCGGGAGTGGACGCCTCCGACGTGCCCGACGGCACGGTCCTGCTCCTGCCCGCCGATCCCGACGCGTCCGCGCGTCGGCTGCGGGACGCCATCGCCCGGCGGGCCGGCGTGCGCCCCGCCGTGGTTGTCAGCGACACCAGCGGGCGGCCCTGGCGCGAAGGCGTCACCGACTTCGCCCTGGGCGCAGCCGGTCTCGAGGTGCTCGACGACCGTCGCGGAGCCGTGGACGCCTCGGGCCGTCTGCTGACGGTGACGGTGCGGGCAGTTGCCGACGAGGTCGCCTCCCTCGGTGACCTGGTCAAGGGCAAGTCGGCGGGCACGCCCGTCGCGGTGGTCCGCGGGCTCGGCCGGTACGTCACCCGCGACGACGGACCAGGTGCCGGGGCGTGCGTGCGCGTGGGACCGACCGACTGGTTCCGCCACGGCCACGTCGAGGCGGTGCGCGCCGCGCTGGGCGGCGCGCCGGTGGGGCCTCCCGCCCTCGACCCGGCGGCGGAACCCGTCGCCGACCGCCTCACCCGCGCGGTCGAGGTGGCGCGACACGTCGAGCCGGATGGTGGCGGGAAAGCCTCTACCACAACGCCTCTCGACCTGTCGATCGATTCGTCGTCCGACGGCGACCACTACCTGGTACGCGTGGCCGGCCCGGCCTTCGAGGCCGGACGGACCGCCGCGCGGCTCGAGGCGGCCGCCTGGTCGGAGGATCTCGAGGCGGTGCTGGAGGAACGGCGCGACGGCGCCGCGGGGACGCCCACCACCCTTGTCGTTTACCGGATCTCGGGACGGCACCTTCGCTAGGGTTCGCCACATGAGCAGCGTGCCCGTCCCGGAGCCCGACCGTCTCGCTGCCGTCTTCGTGGAGAACCGGCCGTGGGGTGACTTCCAGCAGTTCGTCACCAACGAGAGCGTGACCGTCAAGATCATCACCGTGCTGCCCGGACGACGCCTGAGCCTCCAGCGCCACGGCCGGCGCGAGGAGCTGTGGCAGGTCGTCGAGGGCACGGCGTGGACCCTCGTCGACGGCGTCGAGAGGACCCTCGAGCCGGGCGAGAGCCGCTTCATCGGTCTGGGCGCGGTGCACCGGCTCGGCAACCCGTCCGACACCGCGACCACGCGGGTGCTGGAGATCGCCTTCGGGCACTTCGACGAGGACGACATCGAACGCCTCGAGGATGACCACTCCCGCCCGATCGGTTGAGGTCGGACGGCTGAGCCCATCGGCTGGGTGCGGGGGCTCAGCGGCGGCGCAGTCGCTGAGGGCTGTGGGCCGGCAGCGTCATCCGGGGCCCCCGCCGCGGCCGCGAGGCGCCGTCGAGCTCAAGCAGGCGCTGCACCCGGAACCGGTGGCCGGCGTAAGGGGCGATCACCTCGGCGCACCCCTCGTCGTCCAGGACCTCACCGGTGAGGGCCCACGAGACGTCCTTCGCGACGTGGTAGTCGTCGAACGAGAACGCGTCCGGGTCCCCATGGGCCCGCTGACGCGTCTCCGCCGCCGTCCAGCGGCCGACGCCGGGCAGCGTCCGCAGTACCGGCTCGACGCGCTCGGGCGGCAGCGCCAAGGTCCTCTCCAGCCCGTGGGGCGTCCCTGCCCCCGCGAGCAGCGCCCCCCGCCTCGACAGGTCGACGCCGGCGCGCAGCCACGCCCACGACGGCACCGAGCGCCAGGCCGCCGCCGTGGGCGGCGTCCGCATCCCGTGGGCCGGTCCACCCGGCGCCGCCGGGGCGCCGGGCGCCGCCTCGCCGTAGGAGCGCACCAGCGACGCCCAGGCGGCGAGCGCCTCCACCCCGGTGACACGCTGCTCGATGCACGCGGCCGCCAACGCGTCCAGGACCCGTCGCGTCCGGGGCACCCGGTACCCCGGACGGGCACGCCAGGCCGCGACGAGTCGGGGATGGTCGCTCGACGGCAGGAAGGTCGAGGGGTCGTCGCTGGCGCCGAGGAGGTCCGGCACGCCGTCCACGAGCCACTCGGCCCCCGCACCCCAGGCGCTGGCGTCGACCTCGCCGGCCGCGGCCTCGGTGCGCAGCGCGAGCAGCCCCGGCCCCGCCGGGGTCGACGTGGCCCACCACACCGTGCCGTCGGCGCCGCGACGCCAACAGGGGTCGCCGCCTCCGTGCCGCAGGGCCGACGTGACGAGCCGCACCGACAGGGGGTGCCCCGGCCGGTACCGGGTCCGCACTGGTCCGGCAGCAGGGGGCGACGTCACGTGCCCAGTGTGCTCGATCGCGCCCGCGGGCACCGGTCGCATCGGCCTCCACCGGGCCTTCGTAGACTGGCCGCCACGTATCCGGGGCCGCGACGGCTCGTACGGGGCGTTCGTGACGAAGGGTGTGTCGTGGCCAGGAAGAACGTCGAGGCGGACCGTCAGGCGCGGGTCGAGCAGATGCGCGCTGCGCAGAAGGCGAAGGAGCGCCGGCTCACCGTGATCGTGGCGGTCGCCGCCGTGACCGTGGTGGCCGTGCTGGTGGGGCTGGTCGTCGTGGTCGTCGGCAGCTACCGCGCCGCGAACCCCGACGACCTCGCCCTGGTCGGCGTCGACGCCGCCGCGGCATCGTGCGACGAGGTGGCGAGCGACCCGGCGACCGGGGTCAACGAGCACGTGGGCCCGGGCACCGAGTCGCCGGACGTGACGACCATCGAGTACGACACGGTGCCACCGACCCACGGTCAGCACTTCGCGCAGCCGCAGTACCCCGCCGAGCCCTTCTACACCGCCGACACGCGACCGGCGATGGAGAGTCTCGTGCACAACCTCGAGCACGGCTACACCATCGTCTGGTACGCGGACGACCTCCCCACCGAGCAGAAGGACCAGCTCGAGCGCATCGCGGGCCTCGCCCGCGACATGGATCAGACGGCCGGCAAGTTCATCGTCAGCGCGTGGGACCCCGCCTACGGGGACCTGCCCGAGGGCTCGTCCGTCGCCCTGTCCCACTGGGGCGTCGAGAGCGGCAAGCGGCAGCTGTGCGGCGCGGTCTCCGGAGCGGTGATCGAGCAGTTCGTCACCGACAACCCCTACCGGGACTCGCCCGAGCCCGACGCGGCCTGACGGTGCCCCCGGCACCGGCGTCACGGGTGACCCTGGCGCGCGACGTGGCAGGCCTGCTGGAGGCGCTGCAGGCGAGTGACCCCGGCCGGCCCAGGGTCACCTGGTACGGGCCTGCGGGCGAGCGCGTGGAGCTCTCCGGCCGCGTGCTGGCGAACTGGGTGACCAAGACGTCCAACCTGCTCGTCGACGAGCTGGGCGTCGGCCCCGGGGACGTGGTCGGCCTCGACCTGCCCGGCCACTGGCGCAGCGTGGTCTGGCAGCTGGCCCTCGAGGTCGTCGGGGCCCGCACGTCTGGACCGGAGGTGCCCGGGACGGCCCTGACGGTCCGCACCGACCCCGGTGCCGCGGCGTCGGGCGACGTGCTCGTGACCCTGGCCGCGCTGGCCCGCTCGGCCCCCGAGCTGCCGGTCGGGGTGCTCGACTACAACGCCGAGGTGGGTGGGCAGCCCGACGTGCTGGTCGCCCCGCCGGCCGGAGGCGGCCTGCCGCCCGTCGGCACGGACCTCGACGGCGACGGGCCGGCCCCTCGCGTCCTGGCAGTCGTCGACCCCGTCCGTGCGGCGCCTCTCGCCGACGTCGTTCTGCCGACCCTGCGCCGCGACGGGTCCGTGGTGCTCGTGCACCCGGAGGTCGACGCGGAGGCGCTGGTGGCTGCCGAGCAGGTGACCCGCCGCTGGGGCGGGTCACCCGGCGTCAGCTGACGAGGCGGAGGGCCGACCAGCCGGAGCCGACCTGGGTGACCGCGCCGAAGCCGCCGTCGCCGCGGCCGGCGTAGAGCATCAGCTCGCCACCCTCGCGCCGGGCGAGAAGGTCGGCCGTGCCGTCGCCGTCGAAGTCGCCCGGCCCGATCAGCGCGGTCATCACGGTCCAGTTGCGTCCGATCTGGACGGGCTCGGCGAAGCCGCCGCGTCCGTCGCCGGAACGGAGCATCAGCGCGCCCCCGACCGTGGTGCGGGTGATCAGGTCGGGCCGGGAGTCGCCGTCCCAGTCGCCCACGGCCTGCACGAGGTCGGAGTCCGCGACGTTGCCGATCTCGGCCCCGAAGCGCACCGCGCCCTTGCCGTTGCCCAGGTAGGTGAACAGGGCCCCGTCGGACGTGCGGCGTGCCACCAGGTCGACGGTTCCGTCGAGGTCGACGTCGCCGGCGCCCACCAGGGTGTCCATGCCGTTCCAGCCCTTGCCGATCTGCAGCCGGGCCAGGAACCCGCCCTTGCCGTCGCCCCGGTACAGCCACAGGACCCCGGCCGAGTCCCGTCCGACCAGGTCGCGGAAGCCGTCCTTGTCGAGGTCGCCGACGCCGGAGACCAGGCTCATGCCGCCCCAGCCCCTGCCGATCTGCGAGGCGCGGCCGAAGGAGCCCTTCCCGGTGCCCGGGTAGAGGCTGAGCTTGCCGTCCGGCAGCACGGCCACGACGTCGGCTGTGGTGCCGGCGTCCCACCACCGGGGGAAGGCCTGACCGGGACGCACGCGGGTGGCCGGGCAGCGCTCGTAGTGCGGGCCGGGCTCGGCCGGCTCACCGAAGTAGACCTGGCAGGGGCCGTAGTCGTACTTCGTCGTGGCCTTGCCCGTCCAGAACGAGGTGCGCCCGAGGGCACCGTCCCAGCTGAGGCTGATGTGGATGTGGTCCGTGTGCGGGTTCGGCCCTGTGTAGGGCTCCCACTTCGGCGTGGAGTCGTAGGCGTCCCACGAGTACTTGTTCCAGATCAGGTACATCACGCCCAGGCGTCGGGCATTGCCCGCGGTGACGCCCTGCTCGTCCGGGCCGATCAGCCAGCTGAGGAAGGCGTTCGCCTTCGCGCGCTCGGCGGGCACGTTGACGTTGAGCATGAAGTCGAGGGCGCGACCGTCCTTGTGCTCGCTGCGTGCGCCCACCGAGCATCCGCGGAGGGTGCCGATCGTCACCGGCCCGTAGGTCTCGACCAGCAGCGCCTTCAGCTTCGCCGTGCCGGCCGGCACCTTGGTCGTGCACGTGATCTGCCCGACGTACTTGGCCAGCGGCTCGGGCTCGGTCTGGTACGCGACCGGGGGAACCGGCACGGGCGCAGCGACCGCGTTCGCGCTTCCCTGGCTCGCTAGCCCCACGGTGAGGAGGGCGACGACGGCCACGACGACGAGCCGGACGAGGAAACCGGTGAGCCGGTCCTGCGCCGAGGACGTACCTCGACGACCAGTGTGCGAACGGTTCACCGCAGGACCAGCTCCTCAGCACGTGCGTCACGTGGCGCACGTGACGGAAGGGACGACCCTGACCCATCGGTGGCACCACCCCGACGCTTGAGCACGTACCACGTGTTGGGTGAATTACATGGGCGCAAGACACACACAGGGTGACCGGTTCTGCCCCGTAGACTGCCGCGTTGTCCCGACACCCTGCTCGCCGAGGAGCCATCGCATGGACAAGGTCGTCCGCTCGCCCCAGGAGGCCGTCGCCGACATCGGTGACGGCGCCAGCCTCGCGGTCGGAGGCTTCGGTCTCTGCGGCATCCCGAGCGTCCTCATCGCCGCCGTGCACGAGCAGGGCGCGTCCGACCTGGAGGTCTTCTCGAACAACTGCGGCGTGGACGGCTGGGGCCTCGGTGTCCTGCTGGGCGCGGGGAGGATCCGCCGGGTCGTGGCCTCCTACGTCGGCGAGAACAAGGAGTTCGCACGCCAGTACCTCGCCGGCGAGCTCGAGGTCGAGCTGACCCCGCAGGGCACGCTGGCCGAGCGCCTGAGGGCCGGCGGCTCGGGCATCCCCGCGTTCTACACGGCCACCGGCGTGGGCACGCAGGTCGCCGAGGGCGGGCTGCCGTGGCGCTACGACAGCGAGGGCGACGTCGTCCTGGCCTCGCCCCCCAAGCCGACGGCCACGTTCGCGGTGCGGGGCGAGGAGCACGAGTACGTGCTGGAGCAGGCGATCCACGCCGACTTCGCCCTGGTGCGCGCCTGGAAGGGCGACCGGCACGGCAACCTCGTGTTCCGCGACTCCGCCCGCAACTTCAACCCGCTGTGCGCGATGGCCGGCGGCGTCACGGTCGCCGAGGTCGAGCACCTGGTCGAGCCTGGTGAGCTGGACCCGGACCAGGTGCACCTGCCGGGCGTGTTCGTGCAGCGCGTGGTGGCGCTGACCCCCGAGCAGGCCGCCGAGAAGCGGATCGAGAAGCGCACCGTGCGGCCGCGTCCCCAGGCCGACCTGACGGAGGAGAGCTGAGATGGCACTGACGCGTGAGCAGATGGCGGCCCGCGCCGCAGCCGAGCTCGAGGACGGCGACTACGTCAACCTCGGCATCGGGCTGCCGACCCTGGTGCCGAACTACGTGCCGGACGACGTCGAGATCGTCCTGCAGTCCGAGAACGGCATCCTCGGGTTCGGGGCCTACCCCTTCGAGGGCGAGGAGGACCCCGACCTGATCAACGCCGGCAAGGAGACCGTGACGCTGCGACCGGGCGCCTCGATCTTCGACTCGGCGACGAGCTTCGGGATGATCCGCGGCGGCAAGATCGACGCGGCGATCCTCGGGGCCATGCAGGTCTCGGCCACCGGCGACATCGCCAACTGGATGATCCCCGGCAAGATGGTCAAGGGCATGGGCGGGGCGATGGACCTCGTGCACGGCGCCAGGAAGGTCATCGTGCTGATGGAGCACGTGGCGAAGGACGGCTCCCACAAGATCGTCGACGAGTGCTCGCTGCCCTACACGGGGCGCGGGGTCGTCCAGCGGATCATCACGGACCTCGCGGTCATCGACGTCACCGACGAGGGCCTGGTGCTGCGCGAGCTGGCTCCCGACGTCACGCTCGACGAGGTGCGGGAGAAGACCGGGCCCAGGCTGGTCGACGCGACCCGCGCCTGACCGGCGGGGTCGCGTCGACTCCTGCGACGAGCGGTCAGAGGATGCGGACGAGGCCGTCCCAGCCGCCGCCCACGACGGTCCCGTTGCGGACGCCGTCGAGCTTGCCGGGGTAGAAGATCAGGTCCCCGTCGCCGTTGCGGGCCAGCAGGTCCCCGCGGCCGTCGAGGCTCATGTCACCGGGGCTGGTGACCCACGTCATCCCGCCCCACCCCCTGCCGACCAGCCCGGTCCCGAGCAGGCCGTTGGCGGTCCCGCGGTACGCGTACATGGCGCCGGTCCTCGTGATCCCCAGGACGTCCCCGCGGCCGTCGCCGCTGAGGTCACCCATGCCGACCATCCACTGCATCCCGTTCCAGCCGCTGCCGACCTGGCCGCGGTAGGACAGGATCCCGCTGGAAGAGAAGCGGTAGAGGTGCAGCGTCCCGTCGCTGCGCCGGGCCATCAGGTCGGGGCGACCGTCCCCGTCCACGTCGCCCGACGTGATCAGGGCCGTCATCGAGTTCCACTTGCGGCCGATCTGCACGGCCTTCGCGAACGCGCCCTCACCCCGGCCGGCGTACATGTACAGGGTGCCGTCCGCCGACCGTGCCACGAGGTCCGTCCGGCGGTCGCCGTTGATGTCGCCCGGCGACCCGAGGTAGGTCATGTCGCTCCAGCCGGTGCCGATGTTCCGGCCCGCGTACACCCCGCCGTTGGTCTTTCCGGGGTAGAGCCGGAGCGTGCCGTCGGGCGTCGTGGCCAGCACGTCGACGCTGCCCTCCCCGGTCCAGTCACCCCGGACCCCGGACGCCTTCGGCGTCACGCACGTGAAGACCGTGACGTCGTCGACCTCCCACCAGGTGTCGGACGGGCTCTCCAGGTGGATGAAACCGGCGTCGAGGAAGTGGTCGTCGTAGTAGCCGACCGCCTCGGTGATCTCGACCTGGACGCGCTCCCAGCTCGGGGAGAGGTCCATCCCGTAGAAGGTGTCGTTGGCGCCGAAGCCGACGTTGTCGAAGACGTCGTCGCCGCGCGTGGCGAACGAGAGGAACGTGCGCGCACCCGGTGTCCCGTACATGGGCTCGAGGTAGAGCACCGCGTCGTCCTCGGCGGTGCCTGCGGCGTGCACGCTGGACGCGACCTGGCTGCCCTGGACCGGCGCGTTCCCGTTCACCCCCCAACCCGTCGTGTTCGAGGGGTCGGAGACGCCGTCCTCGAAGCCCTCCTGGTTCACCGTGCGGCCCCATGACATGCCCACGGGGCACGCGGGGGCGGGCAGCTGCGCAGCGGCCGCCAGCCGGGACCCGTTGCGCCCCTGTGCACCTGGCGTGACGGACCCGGTGGGCACCGCGGCGCGACCGTCCATCTGCAGGCTCGACGGCGTACGTCGCGCGTCCGCTGAGGGTCGGTCGTTCGCGGTCGCGCCCGCGGGCGTCGCCAGCGCGGCGGTCACAGCGATCGTCGCGGTGCACGCCAGGAGCGTGCGCAGGCCTCGGTAGTCCCCCACAGGATGTCCCTTCTCGGGCGGGCGGCGCCCCGCAGACGACCACGTCGTCGTCCGGGCGGCGCGGCAGCCAGGGTCCGTGGCGAGCAGAACCTAACCGGCCACGTGCCCGGCTGTCCCACGAAACGCCGCAGTTCGCCCGTCAGGGGATGATGCGCATCGATCCCCATCCGTTGCCGAGCTGGGCGGACGCCGCGAAACCGCCGTTGGCGTTGCCGCTGTAGAGGTACAGGGTGCCGGAGCCGGTGACGGCGAGGAGGTCCTGGCCGGTGCGGGTGTCCCAGCTGCCGGTGCCCCAGACGTGCTTCATCGAGCCCCAGCCCTGACCGATCTGGCGGACGGACTCCAGGGTTCCTGTAGTGGAACCGGGGTAGAGGAAGAGCCGCCCGTCGGCGCCGCGAGCGAACAGGTCCGGGTCTCCGTCGTCGGTGAAGTCCCCTGCGGCGCCGACGAGGTCGTAGTCACCGAAGCCGTCGGCGATCTTGCCGCTGCCGGCGAAGGCTCCGGCGCCGTTGCCGTCGTAGCGGTAGAGCGAGCCGTTGACGTGGCGGGCCAGCAGGTCCCGCTTGCCGTCGCGGGTCATGTCGCCCATCCCGATCAGGGTGTCCATGCCGCCCCACCCGCTGCCGACGACGGTGCTTCCCGAGAAGCTCCCGGTGCCGTTGCCCTGGTAGATGCGCAGCCTGTTCGTGGTGCGTTCGCGGGCGATCAGGTCGCCGTACCCGTCGCCGGTCCAGTCGCCCACCTGGGTGACCAGGTCGATGCCGCCCCAGCCGTGCCCGATCTGGGTGACGCCGCGCACGAAGCCGCCGCTGCCGTTGCCCCGGTAGAGCAGCAGGCGTCCGCCGGAGTCGATCGCGAGGATGTCCGCGACCCTGTCGCCGGTGAAGTCACGCGGGAAGGCGTTGCGCAGGTCGGCGGTCGTCTTGGCCGCCAGCGAGGCCGCGGCCGTGCGCAGGCTCGGCAGGTAGTTGTAGATGTTGCCGGGGCACGAGGTCTGGCCGACGTCCTTGTGGCCCATCACGTTGTTGACGGTGACCTTGGTGCCGGCCGGCCAGCGTGAGGTGCCGCCGCCCTGCGACGTGAGCACGGACGTCCCGCGGGGGTTGGCGCCGTACTGGCCGAGCTTCCACCCGATCACCTTGTTGAGGGCCGTGATCACGGCCGTCGGCGGGTTGACGCCGACGAAGTTGCCCATCACGGAGACGCCGAAGGTGTCGCGGTTGAAGCCACCGGCGTGGGCGCCCTGGATCGCCTGGGTGACGCTCCCACGGCGGCCCTCGTAGATCGTCCCGTACCGGTCGATCACCAGGTTGTAGCCGATGTCGGACCAGCCGAGGGACTTGGTGTGGTAGGCGTACACGCCGCGGAGCTGGCTGACGGCCTGCGCCTGCGTGTAGGAGTTCGAGCCGGCCGTGTGGTGCAGCACGAGCGCGCGCACGGTCTCGTTGACGCGGTGCGGGCCGCGCGTCAGGCTCTCATCGGCCCCCCACTGGGCGCGCGTCACGATCCGCGGCTGGGTGGCCGCGGAGTCGGCGGTGGCCACCGGCGTCGCCTGGCCCGCCGCGGTGGCGTCGGCTGCCGACGTGCCGGGGTCGACCAGCGAGACCTGTAGACCGGTCGGGGCCTTGCCGTCCTTCGTGTCGACCCGCACCTGCACGCCGTCGGCGCCGTCGCTGACCAGCGGCGTGGTCCCGATCCGGGAGCTCGACTCCGCGTACTCCTCGGTGCCCGCGTCGGGGCCCTCGTCGATCACCGGCAGGCTCTCCCACGCCGACCAGGTGCCCTCCTCGAGCACCCGCATCTGCACGCCGGACACGGTGGCGCCGGCCGGCCAGCTGACCCCGGCGACCGTGAACGGGTCTGTCTCGCGGGGAGCGGTCAGCACCTCGGGCGCGTCGGCGGCGGCACCGCGAGAAGCCGTGCTGCGCGGCGCGTCCGCGCTCTTCGACGCGGTGGTGTCGACGCCGGAGATGTCGAGCGTCTGCACCTCCGGGGTGATCGGCTCGGGCTCCGCGGCGGGCGCGGACACGGTCGGGAGCAGGAGCATCCCGCCGGCGACGGCGAACGTCAGGGCGAGGCGCTGCGGAAGGCGGACGCGGGGGGCGGGTCGGTCAGAGGACACCGGGGACTCCAGAGGAAGACTCAACATAGGACGATCGGGCGGATGTGGGCCACGAACTCGCCCCACTGGTCACTTCCGTCACACAGGACCATCGGCGCTACCGGCCAGGAAATCAACCCCAGCGCGCCAGATCGTCCGATCTCACGCTCCGTGACCACGCAGTGGGACGAGGCGACCGAGGTCAGCCGAGCACGCGCATCCCGCTCCAGCCGTGACCGACCTGGACCGGCACGCCGAAGCCGGTGCCGGTGCCCGGGTAGAGCATCAGCACCCCGTCGGCCCGCCGGGCCAGCAGGTCGGCCGTGCCGTCCCCGTCCCAGTCACCGGGACCGACGAAGGCGTCGAACGCGTCCCAGCCGCGACCCAGGACGATCGCCTTGCCGAAGCCTCCGCGACCGTTGCCGGGGTAGATGATCAGGGCGGTACTGACCCCTTGACGGGCGACGAGGTCGGTGTTCCCGTCGCCGGTGACGTCGCCGACTGCCGTCAGCAGCTGCATCGCCGTCCAGCCGGAGCCGATCTGCGCCGAGCCTGCGAAGCCGCTCGCCCCGTTGCCGCGGTAGAGCCGCAGGGCGCCGCCGGAGCCGGCCACCGCGAGGAGGTCGCTGCGTCCGTCGCCGTCCCAGTCGCCCGGCCCGACCACGTCGCGCATGCCGTTCCAGCCGTTGCCGATCCGGCCCCGGCCCGTCACGGTGCCGTCCCCGTCGCCGCTGTAGAGGTACAGGTTGCCGTTGCTCGTCCGGCCGACGATGTCGTGGCGTCCGTCACCGGTCCAGTCCCCGGCGTGCACCACCAGCGTCAGGCCGTTCCACTTGTTCCCGGCCACGGCGGGGCGGCCGAAGGCGGTCCCCGAGGCCCCCGGGTAGAAGGTCAACGTGCCGTCGGCGGTCACGGCCATCACGTCGGCCTCACCGTCCGCGTCGAGGTCACGGGGGAACCCGGCGAAACCGGGGAACCGGAACCAGTTCGACTTCAGCCCGAAGGAGGACCTGAACGCGTCGCCGGTCACCGTCTGGGACCCCCGGGAACCGACGACGGTCAGGCTCGCGACGCGGCCGCCGAAGTCACCCTGTCCCGTGCGCGAGTTGACCGTCAGGTTCCGGAAGGCGCCGATCGTCGGGTAGGTGGCCTCCACCTTCGCCACACTGATCGAGGTCGTCCAGGCGTTGCCGCTGTTGGGGATCCGGCCGTCGTAGGGGTCGGCCTTGGCCACCTGGTACGGGTGCTGGGGCGGGCCCGCCGCAGTCCAGCCGCCGTTGGACGCGCTGAACTGCGTGAAGACCAGCTTCTGCGTCCCGCCGTCGTCGTACATCAGCACGTTGCCGGCCGTGTCGCTGATCGCCTGGTCGGCGCGGGGGTGCTCGTTCTGGGCCAGCAGCGTGCCGGAGGAGGAGTACGTGGCCGTGCCCTTGAAGACCTGGCAGGCCGTGGTGTCGCACGTGTCCCAGAGCTTGGACCCGGCCCCGGACCGCAGCTTCGCCGCGTAGGTGCGCGCGGCCACCGCCTGCGCGCGCAGGGCCTGGATGTTCCACCCGGCCGGCATCTCCGCGGGCACGACACCGCGCAGGTAGGACTCCATCGGCATCACCGCGATCGTGCGCAGCGTCGAGGATCCGTCGGTCACCGCGGTGACCGTGCCGCGCACCGCCATCCGCTTGGCGGTCGGCAGCACGAGGCGGGTGCTGTCCGAGGCGGTCGTGAAGCCCGCGCCGGAGGACAGCGCGACGGGCGAGGGGTGGGTGTACCAGGTGGCGTTCTGCAGACGCTGCAGCGCGAGGGAGGATCCGCTCCGGACCAGGCGCCACCCCTGGTAGGCGGCGCCGGTCGGCAGGACCGCGCTCTGCACGCCGCTGACCAGGGTCAGCCCGGCCGCGGGGTCGACCCAGACGTCCGACCCGGTGTCGACGCTGATCTGCACCCTGATCGCGGAGTTCGACTGCGCCTGGCGGCCCGTGCCCGGGTAGTAGAACTGGAGGATCTCGGTCCAGTCGAGGCCGGCGTCCGCGGCCCCGTAGGCACCCCACTGCGACAGCCCTCGACCGTGCCCGTACCCGTGACCCTCGAGCTGGAGCACGCCCGAGCCGGGCCGCGGGACGCTCTCGGCCGCACCCGCCGGCGGGGCCGCGGCCAGCAGGCCGACCACGACGGCGGCGACGGCGGACAGGACGGTGGCAGGGCGCAGCGCGGAAGAAAGACTCACCTGGACTCCTTCGGCCGGGCAGCGGTCGGACCTGAGCCCCGGCCGCGGATCGACCGTACCCCCGGGGCGCGGCCCGGGAACAGCGTCCGGAGGATCAGGCCCTGCCGTGCCCCCTCAGCCGTCGACCGTGGAGGGGTACGGGAGCGCGGCGAGCGCGTCACGCCAGCCTTGCCACGAGGACCAGAACTCCGCCGGCGGCTCCGAGGGGGCGAACAACCACATCAGGTGGCGGTACGTCGGGTCCCCGGTGAGGGCCGTCGCGCGCGGCCACGGGACCTCGTCGACCACGTGGAAGAAGTAGTACCCGAACGGCTCCATCACCTGCTGCAGCGCCGTCTCGGTGCGACCGGCCAGCACCTCGCAGAGGATCCACGGCCGCAGCGACGAGATCGTCCCCGCGGCGCCCGCGAGCACGTCCGGCTCCGTGGTCTCGGTGTCGACCTTGAGCACCGCGGGGTGCAGGCCCTCCTCGGCCACGAGCTCGTCGAGCCGGCGGACGTCCACCTCGAGCTGGTGGCCGGACGGGCGGAACCCCGACGCCAGGGAGTTCGAGCTGTCCGTGCGGTCCGACAGATAGAAGGTCGCCGTGCCGCTCTCCCGGCCGAGGGCGGTGCTCCTCAGGTCGACCGCCAGCCCGTGGCTGTCGGCGAGCCGGCGCGCTGTCGCGCCGGTGCTCGGGGTCGGCTCGAACGCCAGCACCTCGCGGTCCGTGAGGGCCGCCGCCGTGAGTGCGTAGACACCGATGTTGGCGCCGATGTCGAGGACGGCGCCGGGACCTGCCACGTCCGTCATCGCGAGGAAGCAGGCCAGAGCCTCGGGCTCGTAGTCCCGCAGCCCTCCTCGGCCCAGCGTCCTGGCGACGTACTGGTCGGCAGGAGCCACCAGCAGCAGCGGCTCCCGGCGCGAGGGGCGACCGTCCGGCCGGGGCGGCAGCGGCAGGGAACGGCGGATCGTCCCGTCCTCGCCGATGCCGAGTCCGGGGCCGGGGTCGTTCAGCGCGCCCCGCAGGATCCGGTCGACCCGCCGGGCGAGGAGCAGCAGCCGGGGGTGGCCTCCCAGCCAGGAGCGCACCCGCCGCCGGGTCGCCACCGACCCGACCCGCAGCGGAGGCGGCACGTCAGGCGCCGATCACCCTGCGCTCGACGCCCTCCCAGCGGGCCGGGTCGGTGATGCGCCGGCCGTCGACCAGCACCTTCACGCCAGGCAGGTTGTCGGGCGTGAGGTCGCGGTACTCGGCGTGGTCGGCCTGGACGACGGCGGCGTTCACCGGCTCACCCATCGTGTAGGGCTCGAGCTTCAGCGAGCGCAGCTCGTCGTCGGAGAACATCGGGTCGTGGACGACCGGCTTGGCACCCCGGGCGGCGAGCGCCGCGACGGTCGGGAAGACCCCGGAGAAGGCGGTCTCCTTGACCGCACCACGGTAGGACGCCCCCAGCACGACCACGGTCGCCCCGGTCAGGTCGCCGTAGACGCCCTCGAGCAGCCCGACGGCGAACTCCGGCATCGCCGCGTTGGCCTCCCGGGCGGACCGCACGACGGTGGCCTCGGGGTCGTTCCAGAGGTACAGGCGCGGGTAGACGGGGATGCAGTGCCCGCCGACCGCGATGCCCGGCTGGTGGATGTGGCTGTAGGGCTGCGAGTTGCTCGCGTCGATCACCTGTCGGACGTCGATGCCGTTGGCGCCCGCGAACCGCGCGAACTGGTTGGCCAGGCCGATGTTGACGTCGCGGTACGTGGTCTCGGCCAGCTTCGCCATCTCGGACGCCTCGGCGCTGCCCAGGTCCCACACGCCGTTGCCGCGCTCGAGGTCGGGGCGCTCGTCGAAGTCGAGGACCTGCTCGTAGAACTCGATGGCGCGGCGGGTGCCCTCGTCGCTGAGGCCGCCGACGAGCTTCGGGTACTTGCGGAGGTCAGCGAAGACCCGTCCGGTCAGCACGCGCTCGGGGCTGAACACGAGGTGGAAGTCGGAGCCCTCGGTGAGCCCGGACACCTTCTCCAGCAAGGGCTTCCAGCGCGTGCGGGTCGTGCCGACGGGCAGGGTCGTCTCGTACGAGACCAGCGTGCCGGGGCTGAGGTGCTCGCCCAGCGACCGTGTCGCCGAGTCCATCCAGCCGAAGTCCGGGATGCCCTCGCCGTCGACGAAGAGCGGCACGACCAGCACGACGGCCTCGGCCCCGGGGATGGCGTCGCCGTAGTCGGTGGTCGCGCGCAGTCGGCCCGCCGACGTGTTCTCGGCGATCTTCTCGGCGAGGTGCGCCTCACCGGGGAACGGCTCCTTGCCGGCGTTGACCACGTCGACCAGTGCCTGGTTGACGTCGACGCCGACCACGTCGTGCCCCTTGTCGGCGAACTGAACCGCCAGCGGGAGTCCGATCTTGCCCAGGGCGACGACGGCGATCTTCACGATGGAGCTACCTCGCTGAGGTGGGGGACGGTGAGCACGCGCGGCGACAAGGATAGCGGGGACGCACGGGCCCCCTGTCGCTGCGCGCCGTGACGCCGAGACCGCCCGGGACCGGGAAGATGGGGCCATGAGCGGTGACCACCTCGACCTGCGCGAACCGTCCGCCGACACGGGCGCACCGGCGCCGTCGGGCCGGCCACCGCGGCTCGTGATGATGGTCGCCAACGGCGTGACCGGCGACTCCCGCGTCGAGAAGGCGGCACGCACGGCGGTGGACGCCGGATACGAGGTCGTCGTGCTGGGGATCGCCCGCCGGTCCTCCACGGGACCGGACCTCGCCGGCCCGGACGTGCTCGACGGGATCGTGGTGGACCGGCTGCCGCTGCGGACACCCCTGACCCTGTGGAGCACCCGCGACCCCGATCGCGCCCACGCACGGGCACGGGAGATGGCCCGTCGTGCGGCAGCCGACCAGCGGGCGACCCTCGCGCGCCTGCGACCGGAGGTCGGCCCCTCGTCGTCCCCTCCCGGCCGGGCCGTCGCGGCCGTCGAGCGTTTCCACCGTCGTGCGCACCCGGTCTCCCGGCTCCTGCGCGCGACGTGGAAGGCCCGGGTCGCCCTGATGTCCGCCGCGCGTGGACGCGTCGCCGCCCACGACTGGCGCCGCGGTTACCCGTACTTCGCCGACCTCGAGGCCGAGATGGGACAGGCCGCGGTCGACCTGCGGCCCGACCTGATCCACGCGCACGACGTGCACGTGACGGCCGCGGCACGGCTGGCGTCCGAGGTGCTGACCGCACAGGGCCACCCCTGCCCCTGGGTCTACGACGCGCACGAGTGGGTCAGTGGCATCCCCGACACCGACAACCGGGCGCGCGCCTACGCGTCCCGCGCCCTCGAGGCCGACGTCGTGGGCACCGCGTCGGCGGTCATCACCGTCTCGCCCGGCCTGGCCGAGCTGCTCACGGAGCGGTACTCCCCCGCGCACCCGGTGACGGTCGTCGCGAACGCGCCGTCCCGGGTGCGGCAGGGCCTGGCGCCCGGGCGACGACCGCTGCGCGAGGAGGTCGCGGTGGCGGTGGGGACCCCGCTGCTCGTGTACGCCGGCGGGGTCCACCCGCGGCGTGGGCTGGGGACGGTCATCGAGGCGCTGCCCCTGCTGCCCGGCGTGCACCTGGCCCTGGTCGCCGAGGAGACGCCGTCGATGCGACGCCCGCTCGTCGAGCAGGCGGAGGCCCTCGGTGTCGCCGACAGGGTGCACCTCGTCTCCTACGTGCCTGCGCGCCACGTGACCTGGTTCCTCTCCGGCGCGGACGTCGGTCTGGTCCCCATCTGGCGCACCACGAGCCACGACTCGTCGTGCCCCACCAAGGTCGGCGAGTACGTGCAGGCCGGCCTGCCCATCGTCACCAGCGACACGACGGCCACGGCCGACTTCGTGCGGGGACACGGGGTCGGTGAGGTGTTCACGGACCGCAACCCGTCGGACTTCGCACGGGCCGCGCAGGCCGTCCTCACCGACCTCGACCGGTACCGCGAGGCGATCACCGACAGGCTGCTCGACGAGCTCTCGTGGGAGCGGTCGGGCGAGGCCCTGCTGGGGGTCTACGCCGACCTGCTCGCCGACCGCGCGCCCGTCGCTGGGACCGACGACGACGGCGGACGCTGGGCCGCCCTGCAGGGCCTGCGCTCGGCCGACACGCTCCACCCGCGCGCACCGGCCGGGGATGCCCCGGAGACCGGGCAGGCGGGTCGCAGCGTCGTCGTCACGCTGCTGCGCGGCCATCGCGCCCCCGACGTCCTGCCCTCGGCGGACGGCGCGTCCCTGGTCCTCACCGAGGCGCCGTCGCTGCTCGACGAGCTCCCGGGGGCCTTCTGGTGCCCGCCCGTGGTGGAGGGCCTGGACCGCTGGTCACACCTGACCGACGACGACGGGCACACCCCGTCTCCGGTCCTGGTGCTGGGCTCCGACGGCTCGCCGGCCGTCGACCGCGAGGCCGCCACGTGGGACCCCGAGGGAGAGCTCGGGCGGGCCCTGCGGCGGGCCGATGTCGTCGTGGCAGACGTCCGCGAGGTCGCCGCCCCGGTGCTCGCGTACGCCCTGGCGGCCGGGGCCGACGTGGTCTGCCTCGCCGGTCCACGGGCGGCCGCACGGCTGGCCGAGGTCACGGGCGTCCATGCAGGCACTGCGGCCACGCTGCGGGAGGACGCGGACACCGCCCTGGCCCGCCGCACCGACGCAGGCGTCCGCCGCCGGCAGCTGGCCGACGTGGCCCGGGAGACGTTCGGTGGACCCGCCACCGCCCGCGCCCTGGCCGCCGCCTTCGGTGACGAGCACCCGGGGGAGTTCGGCTAGGGTCTGGCAACGTGCCGGACGCCCCCCTCCCCCATGTCGTGCTCATCGTGCTGGGGTTCCCGCCTTCGAGCGGCAGCGGCGCCTACCGCGGTCTCGCCTACGCGAACCACCTGGCCGACCAGGGGTGGAAGGTCACCGTCCTGACGGTCACCGAGGCCTTCTTCGACCACGTCACCCACGCGCGTGACGACTCCCTCTCCCCGCTCGTCGACCCACGGGTCGAGGTGGTCCGCGTACCCATGCGCCAGGAGCACCTCGTGGGCGACGTCCGCCAGTGGGGCTGGTTCCGGGGCAACTTCAAGCGGGTGCACGACGACCTGTGGAAGCTGGTGCAGCGCAAGGCGTTCCCCGAGCGCTACGCCGGGTGGATCCCCGGCCTGGTCCGTTCCCTGCTGCAGGTGCACCGGCGCTCGCGCGTCGACGTCGTGCTCGCCAGCGGCAACCCCTGGAGCGCCTTCGCCGCGGCCTGGGCGTTCGGCCGCCTGACCGGCACGCCCTACGTGATGGACTACCGCGACGCCTGGACCCTCGACCAGTTCACCGGGGAGGCCACGGCGCAGCCCGGCGACATCGCCCACACCTGGGAGCGCCGCCTGGTCGAAGGCGCCGGCCGCGTGATCTTCGTCAACACGGGGATGCGGGACTGGTACGGCGAGCGCTACCCGGCCGGTCGCGACCGGATGCGCGTGATCCCCAACGGGTACGACGCCGACCTCGTCGGGCTGACGCCCTTCCGGCCGCCGGGCGACGGCGAGCCGGTCCGCTTCGGGTACGTCGGGACAGTCACGCCGGTGCTGCCGCACGAGGAG
Organism: uncultured Actinomycetota bacterium; assembly: GCA_963843835.1. Taxonomy (GTDB): domain Bacteria; phylum Actinomycetota; class Actinomycetes; order Actinomycetales; family CAWJMD01; genus CAWJMD01. The sequence continues at coordinate 833,876 of CAWJMD010000001.1, read as the reverse complement.
ATGTGGGCCGGCTGGGACCTCGCGCGCAGGGACGACCTGGCCGACGCGACCTTCGACATCTACGGCCGGCTAGGGTTCTTCGCCCGGTCGCGGGCCATGATCCAGGCGATGCTGCCCGATCCCGCCACGTCCGGCGTGGAGTTCCGTGGCGCGGTGCCCAAGCACGAGATCGGGCAGGTCTACGACAAGCTCGACGTCCTCGTGCTGATCATCCCCGGCGGTCGTTACGTCACCACCGGCAAGATCTTCGAGAACCTCGTCATCGGAAAGCCGATCGTGCTGGTGTGCGACCCCGAGTCGGACGCCGTGAACGTCAGCGCCGGTCACCCTCTCGTGCACGCGGTGACCGAGCTGACACCCGAGGAGGTGGCCCGCGTCCTGCGTGACGCCGCCGTCCAGGCACGCACCCTGACCGAGGCCGACGTCGAGAAGGCACGCGAGTTCGCGCTCCGCTTCGAGCGCGGGCGCCTGGTGGCCGAGGCCGCCGACGAGATGAGGCAGGTCCTCCGTGGATGACCACAGCATGCGGATCACCACCGCCGGCGACCTCGTGGAGGAGGCTCCCGCGCGGCCGGTCCGCGAGCTGCTCGACGTGGACCCGGCGGACCTCGCGGCCTGGCTGCCCGAGGTCGAGGCCGGCAACCGGGTGCTGCTGCCCGACGTGCCCGGCAGCCTCCCCATCGTCCGTGAGGCCGTCGCCTACGGGGTCGTCGGACTCGTGTCGGACCACTCCGACGCCGAGCAGGTGGAGCACGCCCGGGACGTCGTCGCCCGCCGCGCGGTGGACGACGCGGAGCTCGCCGTGCTCACGACGGTCCTGCGGGGCCGCCTGGCCGAGGGCCGCGCCGGCACACCGGACCCGCGGACCGCACCCCGCGTGCTGCTGGTGGCCTTCAACCGCCAGGAGCTGAGCCGCATCGCGACGCCGTACCGTCGGCTGGAGTCGTGGGGTGCCCAGTCCTACGTCCTCACCTCGACGACGCTGCTGCGGTCGAAGCCGAACCCGCTGCCGCCGGGCGCCACGGTGCTGGCGGTGCCCGACCCCGGTGGCGCCTGGTGGCCCTCCCGTGCCGAGCGACTGCTCGTCCTCAAGGGACCCCGCATCGTCACCGGGGGACTGGAGCGCGCGCTGACGCTGGCCGCCCGCCGTGCGCCCGGCCCCGCCGGCCGGGCGGCGCGTGGAGCCCTGCCCACCGCCACCCGCCTCAACCAGGCGCGTCGCGACGTGACGGCGAGGGTGCACGCCCGCGCGTGGGCGCCGCTGCTGGTGCGGGTCAAGCCCGCCCTGGTCGCCCGCGACACGTTCGACCTGCTGCCCGGCCTCGTCGGCGACCCCCGCGACCTCGACCTGCTGTGCGCCCCGGGAACGGACTCCCTGTCGCTGGTCTGGCGCCTGCTGCGGGCGCTGCCCGACCTGCGTGCCAGCGCCGCGATGTCCGGCCAGGCCGTCGCCGAGGTCGTGCGGGAGCGGACGGCCGCTCTCGCGGCCGAGAACACCCGCCACACCTGATCCGCCTGGGCGGTGCGGGGGTCAGCCGGAGGATGCGGGACGCAGGCTCAGCAGGTGGTCCCGCAGTTCGGCGCCCGAGCGGGGACCGGAATGGACGTCCACGACGAACTGCCGACCCGCGACGGCCGTCGCCCGGGCCCGCTCGGGGTCGGACACCAGCCCGAGCAGCACGGCAGCGAGGTCCCGCGGCGTCGCCTGCACGATCGGCAGGTCCCGACCCACGCGATCACGGACCTGCGCGTTGATGTTCCCGACGACGACCCGGCCGGCTGCCATCGCCTCGCACGCCAGGGCCCCGTAGCTGCCCAGGGCGAACTGGTCGAGCACGATGTCGGCCGAGGCGATCAGGTGGGGCATCCGCGCGGGCTCGACCCCGGAGATGCGCTGGTACCGGATCAGGCCGCGCTCGGCCAGGTCCTCGACCACGGGCTCGATCAGGTCGGTGCCCTTGGTCACGGCCCTCGACGGCGCGTGCAGCACCAGGGGCAGACGGTCCGTGCTCAGCGGTGGCTCGCCCTGCGGACGGTCGACGTCGACGACCACCGGCAGCCAGACGGCGTCCGGCACGTCCAGCAGGAGGTCCGGCGTGGACACGAAGACCGGGCCGTCGAAGCAGTCGAGGAGCCGCCGCGTACTGGCCACGACCTGGGTCGCGCGGAAGCGGTACAGCTGGTGCTGGGGGCTGTCCGAGCGGAACGGGGAGAACTCCTCGGCCTGCGCGTGCCGCTCGGGGTCGCGGACCTCCGAGCCGTGCAGGGCGAGCCCGACCTGGATGCCGTGCCGTTGCACCAGCGCGATGTCGGCCTGCGCGTCGTCGCTGAGCAGCGTGCCGAACAGCGGACGGTTCGCCTCCGCCAGGAGGTGCGTGTAGCTGGTCAGGACGCGGCGCTGCTCCTCGACCTGCCAGTCCAGCGAGCCCGTCGTGGCCGGCGCGACGACGCGGTCGGAGCGGAACGTCAGCGCGCCCTGGTGGACGGCGAAGACCTCGGTCCGCAGGCCCGGCACCGCGGCCTCGGCCGCCTTCGCCCACGCCCACCCCTGGCCGGCGAAGTTCGCGGGGCCGATGCCCAGGCGGAGCGGGTGGGGGGTGACGCGCTCCTCGCGGCGCACCGGCGCCGGTACCCGTGCCGGTGCGCCGTCGTGGCCGGGGGCCACACGGTCGAGGGCCGCAGCCAGGGCCGAGGCGTCCCCTCCCGCGCGGGTGCTCCCGGTGACCCTCGACCGGAGCTGGCTCCCGGTGCCGCAGGACCGCGCTCACGGCGTCGGTGACGGCGTTGCGTGAGGTCAGGTCGGCCACCAGGCCGGATCCGTCCGCCGTGAGGGCGCGCGCCGCCGGCGCGGTGCGGCGGGCGATCACGGGGACGCCGTCGGCGACCATCCGCTGGTAGGCGGCGGGAACCTGCACGCCGGCCCCCAGGGGGTCGGCGTCCGGCAGGAGCCCCACGGCGGCACCGTCGAGGCGTGTGTGCAGCCACGCGTCGGGCGCCTCGCTGCGCCACCGGAACCGCGGCTCTACCCCGGCCTCACGCGCCTCCTCGCGCAGCCGGCGCATCCCGGGAGCTCCCTGGCTGTCGACCACGACGAGAGCGACGTCGGGCAGGTCCTGCAGGGCGTGGACGGCCTCCCGCAGGGAGCGGACCGCACCGGGCAGGTGCGGGTCGAGGACGACCAGGGGCACGGTCCCCTCGGGAAGGTCGTCCAGGGCCGGGTTGGGCGCGCGGTCGGGACGGCACGCCTGCGCCGGGAGCGTCTCCTCGACCGTGGCCAGCGGCGCGCGGGGCCCGAAGCGTCTCCGCGCGGCCCGCTCGCCTTCGGGTGTGCTCACCACGAGCAGGTGGCAGGACGACGCCAGGCGGCGCTCGGTGCGGGCTCGCTGCCCGGCACCCTTCACGCGCGAGGCCAGACCCAGCGGCTCCTGCAGGGACAGGTCGCCCCTGACGTCGTAGACCAGACGGGCGCCGGGGGCGCGGGAGAGCGACGACACCGCCGGCCCGAGGGCCTGGTCGCCGAGCACCCACACGACGTCGACCCCGTCGAGCAGCGCGTCGAGGCGGCGTCCCCAGTCCAGCTCCAGGCCGGCCTCCGCCGACAGCTCCACGACCTGGCGGGTCCTCGCGGCACGGTCGCGGGCGCCCGCCTCCAGTCCGCGGGTGCGCTGTGCGTGCAGCGAGGCACGGGCAGCGTGGCGCGCGGCCCGGACGCGTCCGGGCAGGCCGGCGGTGGCCGTGGCGGCCTCCCGGCGCTCGTCGAGCTCGAGCCGCCGTGCCGCCAGACGGGCCTCGCGCTCGTCCGCGTAGGAGAGCCGTCGGCCCACGGCCTCGACGGCCCTGGGCAGGGCCGGCAGGCGCGAGGGGACGAGGGGGGCCGGCCACGGCCAGCGCAGCACGCGGACGGTGCCGACGCGCGACTCGAGCGTGCCGTCGTGGTCGACGGGGCCGTGCGAGGACAGGCCGGCGCGCCCGACCACCGTGGCGTCCCACCCGAGGTCGTCGGCGTACAGCGCCACCGCCATCGCCCGACGGTCGGCGGCGGGGTCGCCGACGGTGAGGACGAGCAGCTTCCCCCGTGTCGTCGAGCGTTCGCTCAGGACGCACCCACCTCGACGGTGCGACCGGTCTCGGCCGACTCGATCAGCGCCTCGGCCACGGCGACCGTGGCGAGCCCCTGGCGCATGGTCACGATGTCGGCCTCCTTGCCCAGCACCGCGTCCCTGAACGCCTCGTGCTCGGTGCGCAGCGGCTCGGGCTTCGCGATCGCGTAGCGGACCACGTCGCCCTCGGAGACACCGCGGAAGTCGGCGATCGACTCCCACTCCGTGCGGACGGTGCCGTTGGCGTGGAAGGTGAGGTCGGCGGTCAGGGTGTCGGCCACGAAGGCCCCCTTCTCCCCCGTCACGATCGTCACGCGCTCCTTCATCGGCGACAGCCAGTTCACGAGGTGGCTCGTCACGGTGCCGTCGCTGAGCGAGCCGACCGCGGCCACGAGGTCCTCGTGCTCGCGCCCGCTCTTGAAGGCGACGCGGGCCGAGACGGACGTGAACGACTGCTGGGTGACCCACGCGGTCAGGTCGATGTCGTGCGTGCCGAGGTCCTTGACGACGCCGACGTCGGCGATGCGGGCCGGGAACGGGCCCTGGCGACGGGTGACGACCTGGTAGACGTTGCCCAGCTCACCCTGCTCGAGCCGCACGCGCAGGTTCTGCAGCGCGGGGTTGTACCGCTCGATGTGGCCGACGGCGCCGACCAGACCGGCGGCCTCGAAGGCCTCGGCGAGCTTGGTCGATCCGGCCGTGTCCTTGGCCAGCGGCTTCTCGATGAGGGCGTGCACGCCGGCCTCGGCCAGCGCCAGCCCGACCTCCTCGTGGTACTGGGTGGGGACGGCGACCATGCAGTAGTCGACGCCCGCCGCGATGATCTCCTGCACGGAGGCCATCACCGGCAGCGCACCGGCGACACCGTGCGGGTCGCCGCCGGGGTCGGCGACGGCGACGAGGTCGACGCCGTCGAGCGAGTGCAGCACGCGGGCGTGGTGCCGCCCCATCATCCCGAGGCCGATCAGGCCCGCACGGAGGTCGGCCATCTCAGGCACCTGCCTTCGCGAGGGCGTTGACGCCGGCGACGACGCGCTCGAGGTCGGCCTGCGACAGCGAGGGGTGCACCGGCAGCGAGAGCGCCTCGTCGGCGGCCTTCTCGGTCTCCGGCAGGTCGAGCGTGAGGTCGAAGGAGGGCAGGCGGTGGTTCGGGATCGGGTAGTACACACCCGACCCGATGGCGTACTCGTCGGCGAGCGCCTTCGCGAAGCCGTCGCGGTCCTCGGCGACCCGGATCGTGTACTGGTGGTACACGTGCGTCGCCCCCTCGGCGACGGGCGGCACCGTGACCCCCTCGAGGTGCGAGGAGAGGAAGGTGCCGTTCTCCTGGCGCTGCTTCGTCCAGCCGTCGAGCTTGCCGAGCTGCACGCGGCCGATCGCGGCGTGCACGTCGGTCATGCGGGCGTTGAAGCCGACGACCTCGTTCTCGTAACGGCGCTCCATGCCCTGGTTGCGCAGCAGCCGCATCATGCGGACCATCTCGTCGTCGGCGCAGCTGACCATGCCTCCCTCGCCGGAGGTCATGTTCTTGGTCGGGTACAGGCTGAACATCGCGAAGGTGCCGAACGTGCCGACCTGCGCCCCCTGCCAGGTGGCGCCGTGCGCCTGGGCGGCGTCCTCGAAGATCTTGATCGAGTGGCGCTCGGCGATCTCGCCCAGCGCCGTCATGTTCGCGGGGTGGCCGTAGAGGTGCACCGGCATCATGCCGACGGTCCGCTCGGTCACGGCGGCCTCGACAGCCGCCGGGTCGAGGCAGAAGTAGTCCGGCTCGATGTCCACGAACACCGGGGTGGCGCCGGTCAGCGCGACCGAGTTGGCCGTCGCGGCGAAGGTGAACGACGGGACGATCACCTCGTCACCCGGGCCGACCCCTGCGGCCAGGAGGCCGAGGTGCTGGCCGGCCGTGCCGGAGTTGACGGCCACGCACGTGCGGCCGCCGGCGAGGTGCGCGCCGAACTCCTGCTCGAAGGTCGCCACCTCTGGGCCCTGGGCGATCATGCCGCTGCGGAGCACGCGGTCGACGGCCTCGCGCTCCTCGTCGCCGATGATCGGCTTGGCAGCAGGGATCATCTCGGTCATCAGTCGTTCGCCTCCGTGAGGGTTCCGTCGGTCTCTACGTACTCGTCGCCCGTCTGAGGGCATCGCCAGCGGCCTTCGCCGGCCTCGTCCAGTGGCACTCCGGCACGGCCCACCCACCGCAGCCGCTTCGCGGGCACGCCGGCGACCAGGGCGAAGTCGGGCACGTCCCTGGTCACCACGGCGCCGGCCGCGACCATCGCCCAGCGGCCCACGGTCACCGGGGCCACGCACACCGCGCGCGCGCCGATCGAGGAGCCCTCGCGGCAGGTGACGCCGACGGCCTCCCAGTCGTCGCCGCGCTTGAGGCTGCCGTCGGGCGCGACCGACCGCGGGAAGTGGTCGTTGGTGAACACCACCGCCGGGCCGACGAAGACACCGTCCTCGAGGACGGCGGGCTCGTACACCAGCGCGTGGTTCTGCACCTTGCAGTTGCGGCCCATCGTCACCCCGGTGCCGATGTAGGCGCCGCGGCCGACGATGCAGCCCTCGCCGAGCACGGCGTTCTCGCGCACCTGGGCGAGGTGCCAGACCGAGCTGCCGTCGCCGATGGTGGCCGTGTCGTCGACGTCGGCCGAGGGCACGATCCGAGCAGGCACGTGTCTTCACTCTCCGGGGGGACGGGGGGTCGCCGCGATGGCGGGGCAGGCACTGGGCGGGTCCAGACTAGCGGCTCGGTGGGGTCGGGCCGTTCCGGCCGCCGCCCGGCCGGGCCACCGCTCGCGTCGGTACGTTGACGCCGTGAAGATCCTGAGCGTGGTCGGCGCCCGACCCCAGTTCGTCAAGCTCGCACCGGTGGCCGAGGCGTTCGGCGCACGTGCGGACCAGGGGTGGCGGCACGTCATCGTGCACACCGGCCAGCACTACGACCACGGCATGAGCGACGCGTTCTTCGCCGACCTGAGGATCCCTGCCCCGGACGTGAACCTCGGCATCGGCAGCGGCAGCCACGGCGCCCAGACCGGGGCCATGCTGACCGCGCTGGACGCCGTGCTCGACGAGCACCGTCCCGACTGGGTGCTCGTGTACGGGGACACGAACTCGACCCTCGCCGGGACGTTGTCGGCGGTGAAGATGCACCTGCCGGTCGCCCACCTGGAGGCGGGCCTGCGCTCCTTCAACCGGCGGATGCCCGAGGAGCACAACCGGGTGCTCACCGACCACGCAGCCGACCTGCTGCTGGCGCCGACGCCAGGGGCGGTGGAGCACCTGCGCCGTGAAGGGCTCGGTGACCGCACCCGGCTGGTCGGGGACGTGATGACGGACGTCTGCCTGCGCGTGCGCGACGCCGTCCGCGCCGACCCGGCGTCGGTGGTCGACGTGGTGCCGGCGGGGATCGCCGACGAGTTCCTGCTGGCGACGATCCACCGGGCCGAGACCACGGACGACCCCGAGCGCCTGGCGGCGCTCGTCCGGGCGCTCCAGACCATGGACGTGCCCGTGCTGCTGCTGGCCCACCCGCGCCTGCGGGCACGGGCGGCCGAGCAGGGGCTGACGCTGTCGCGCGGGTCGCTGCACGTCGGCGAGCCGGCTCCCTACCCGGCGATGGTCTCGGCCGTCCTGCGCTCGCGCGGGGTGGTCACCGACTCCGGCGGGCTGCAGAAGGAGGCCTTCCTGCTGGAGCGGCCCTGCACGACCGTGCGCACCGAGACGGAGTGGCTCGAGACCCTGGAGGGTGGGTGGAACGTGCTCGTCGAGCCGTCCGGCGTGCAGGCCGCGGTCGAGCGTCCGGCTCCGGCCGGGGACCGCGGGACCCCCTACGGGGACGGCCACGCGGCCGAAGCCGTGGCCGACGCCCTCGGGGACGGCGCAGGGCCCGTCAGGCGCGCGTGACCGTCCGGGCGATCATCGAGTTGCGGACGGACTGGCCCGTGGGGCTCGTGTGCACGCCGTCCTTCAGGTAGATGCGCTGGCTGGACTCCGAGCTGACGCGGTCGCTCCACCGGATCACCCGTAGCAGCGGGTGACGGGTCGCGGCCTCCTCGATCTGGTCGTTGACCCAGGCGCTGTTCTTCAGGTCGGCCGCGCGCACCTCAGCGGGCTGCGACGTGCGTGACACGTGCACGTCGACCCAGAACACGAGACGCCGCCGGCCGACGACCGACATCACGCGCTCGATCTGCTCGGCCATCACGGGCGGCTCGAAGATGTCGTTGCTGCCGGTGGCCATGATGATGCGCCGGGGCAGGCCGTGGCGGCGGGCCCACAGCTCGAGCTCGTCGACGGCGGGGGCGGTGGGACGGCTGTTCCAGGCGTTGATCGCCATCGTCCGCCCCGTCGACCGCTGCACCAGGGAGGCCAGGACAGGGGCGTCCTGCACGCTGATCGAGTCGCCGAACAGCAGCAGCCCGTCACGCCGGACCGCGGTCCGGACGGTCCCGGCGCTGGAGATGCGGCGGCTCGCCGCCTGCCAGCTCCCCAGGGAGCCCGACCCGTAGTCGGCGGCGTGGGCGGGCAGGGCGGTCGCCGCGGTCATCACGGCTCCGAGGGCTCCGCCCAGGAAGAGGCGTCGGTCGATCATCGGGAAGTCAGCTCCGGACAGGCTCGCGGACGCGCACCCGTGGTGCGCAGCGCCCGTGCGGCGCCACCTACCCGTTCGACCCGATCAAGGGCCCACTTGAGCCGTGCGGCGCGGGTCAGCCGCCTGCGGCGGGGGCCGCGTCGACGGCGGCGCCGATGCGCGGCGCGAGCAGCTGGGCGTACTCCGCGGACAGGTGGCTGTAGTCGCGGTACGCCACCACGCCTCCGACGACGGGGTAGCAGGTCGAGTCGTCGCAGAACGAGTCGGTGAGGTCGATCAGCCGCACGTTCGGGTCCGCCGCCGCCTCCACGGCGGCGGCCTGCACGTCACCAGGCAGGGCCTGCTCACGCGGCACCGTGCACCGGGAGAAGTCGTCGGGGTGCTCCGCCAGGCAGTTCGGCACGTTCTCACCCGTGGTGCGGGGCACGTCGGCCAGAACGAAGACGCGGTGACCGGCCTGGCTCAGTCGGCTCCAGACCTGGGCGAACCCGTCCACGCCCGGGTCGGCCAGGTCCTCACCGGGACGGGCCTGCCAGCTGTACGCCGACGAGTAGGCCGAGACGAACACGTCGCTGATCTCGGGGTCGTCCTGCACGGCGCCCTGGACGGCGTCCACCCAGCGGTCGCACTTCACCGCGACGTCGTCGGTCTGCTCATCGGGCAGGACGCGGCGCGCGTCGGTCAGGGGGCAGGACGACTTCGTGAACGTCACGACCTTCCAGTTCCGCTCGCGGCCGAGCTCGTCGAGGGCCGAGAACCAGTGGGTGGCGTGCGAGTCGCCGATCACCGCCACGGTGCGCTCCGGGTCCCGGGAGGTGCTGCCGATCTCGCACGACTTCACGGAGTCGGAGTCGAGCGGGGACTGGCACTGCGGGAAGAGCGGGTCGGAGTTCTGCTGGGCGACGACCTCCGGCGGCACGACCAGTGGACCCGTGCCCATCACCGGTCCGCAGTCCGCGGAGGTGTCGAGCGAGCCGGGCCCGGTGCACCGTTCGGCCTGGTCGAGCTGGGTGGCCGCCGCCACCTCGGCGGCCCGCTCGCGCCGGTCCAGCTCGACGTTGAGGCCGACGCCGGCGCTCACCAGCACGAGCATGCCGGCGACGGCGAAGGCGAACGCGCGCCACGGGGCCGCGGCCAGGAGTGGACGCGTCCTCGCCGGGTCCTCGACGAGCACCTTGCTGGCCCAGGCCAGCCCGATGGTCACCAGCAGGATCGCGACCTTGTCGAGGAGGTTGAGCGGCCGGCCGGTGGCGTACGGGACGACCACGATGAGGGGCCAGTGCCAGAGGTACACCGAGTACGAGATGTCGCCGATGAAGCGGGCCGGCGGCAGGGAGAGCCACTCCCCGGGTGAGGTCCATCCCCGGCCACGCCCGGCGGCGATCACCGCGACGGTGCCCAGCACCGGGGCGAGCGCGATCCAGCCCGGGAAGAGGCTCGACTCGGTGTAGAGGTAGGCCGAGCCGACGATCGCGATCCCGCCCAGCCAGCCGACGACGCTGCGGGCCCACTCGGGCCACGGCTCGCGCAGGACGATCAGTGCGGCGAGCGCCCCCGCGGCGAACTCCCAGGCCCTGGTGAGGGTGCTCATGTAGGCGAAGGGCTGGTCCTGGGCCGTGGACCAGGTCGACCACGTGAGCGAGGCGAGCGCGACGAGGCCGATGCCGGACACCAGCACCTGGCGCAGGCGGACCGGCGAGACGTGCCGGCGCACGGCCCCGTCGGGGCCGGTCCGGGACCCGCGCGCGAAGAGGGCCACCAGGGCGAGGACGAGGAGCGGCCACACCAGGTAGAACTGCTCCTCCACCGACAGCGACCAGTAGTGCTGGGCGACGGTGGGGACGTTGTCGGCGGCCATGTAGTCGACCGAGTCGAAGGCCAGGGCCCAGTTCTGGACGTAGAGGGCGCTGGCGCCCAGCTGGCGGGCCGACTGGGCCCACAGCGTCGCAGGTACCAGGAGCGCGACGCCGACCGCCGACACGGCCAGCACGAGCAGGCTCGCCGGCAGCAGGCGCCGGATGCGGCGGGCCCAGAACCGGGTCACCCGGACCGAGCCGGTCTGCGCCACCTCGCGCGCGATGTGCGCGGTGATGAGGTAGCCGGAGATGACGAAGAAGACGTCGACGCCCACGTAGCCGCCGGAGAGCCGGTGGGGCCACAGGTGGAAGAGCACGACGAGGAGCACCGCGACCGCGCGCAGTCCCTGGATCTCGGGACGGAACGGGTCCTGCCGGCGCGTTCTGGGCGGGGGTGGGGTGCTCGCGGACACGGTGTCGTCCGACACCCGTGTGTCAGCGCTCATCGGGGTCCGAAGGTAGCACCGGAGCACGGCGCGACCACTCGCGAGCGTGGCCCCTCACGCGACAGGGACGGTCGCTACGTGACGGACGCCACGAGCGACCGCACCCGTGCCGCGAGGGCGTCGTACCCGTTCTCCCCCGTCAGGTGCTCGTCGGCCCAGGCGCGCGCGCGGCGCCGGTGCCCGGCCAGCCGGTCGGGGTGCTCGGCCCACTCGCGCAGCCGAGAAGCCGTCTCGTCCGGCCCGGTGACCAGCGCCCCCGCCCCCGACTCGTCGACGAGGGCCGCCACCCGCGGCAGCGGGGTCGCCAGCACCGCGAGCCCGGCGGCCAGGTACTCCAGCAGCTTGCTGGGGACGGCGTCCCGGAAGGCGGGGGTGTCGTCGAGCAGCACCAGCCCGACGTCGGCGTCCCGGGCGATGCCCCATGCCCGGGCGGGGGGCATCCGGCCGTGGACGCCCACCCGGCCCGCCAGGGCGGGGTCGTCGACCCGCGCGGCGAGCCAGTCGGCGTCGTCCCCCCGGACGGGGCCCACCAGGTCGAGCCGCCACTGCGGGGTCTGCGCCACCGCCTCGACCATGGTCCGCAGCCCGCGCGAGGTGCGCAGGTCGCCGACGTAGACGGCGCGGTGGGTGGTGGCACGGTCCGGGCCGTGACGGTCACGGGGCTCCCCGTCCCCGAGGACGTGCTCGAGGTCCGGGAGGTTGCGGACGACCAGCCGCTCGCGTGCCGCGTCGGCCGTCGGCGGCAGGTGCTCGTCGGCCACGAGCGTGAGGTCGGCCCTGGCCGCGGCGCGGACCGCCCCGCGAGCCACCAGACGGGCCACCAGACCGACGACGCCCCGCGCCCAGGACCGGTCGCGCAGCAGCGCGGTGTAGTCCTCGTGCACGTCGGCGACCACCCCGCGCCCACGCAGGCGCCCGACCAGCAGGGCGCCGAGCGCGCTGTCGGGGTCGAGCGCCAGCAGCACGCGTCCACGCGCCCGCAGCGGCAGCGACACGGCGCGCAGGCCGCGTGACGCCATGCCGCCGCGCGTCCAGGTGCGGACCGAGGTGCCGGGGGGCGCGTCGTCGGCCCGTCCGAGGCCGAGCACCTCGACCTCGAGGCCGGCGCGGCGCAGGGCCGCGACCTCGCGGTGCAACCTGGCGTCGGCGACGTCGTGCCCGGAGGTGACGACGCTGACGTCGGGCCGCGGCTCGGTCAGAGGTCGTCCATGGTGAAGGCGTCCTCGCCGACCTGCACGAAGCGTGTGTACGCCTCACCGACCTCCGTCGGGGTCCCCTCCATCATGAGGGTGCCCTTGTGCAGCCAGATCGCGCGGTTGCACAGCTGGTGGACGCTGGCGAGCGAGTGGGAGACGAGGAACATCGCCCGTGCCGAGGTCATCAGCTCGTGCATCTTGGCCGCGGCCTTGTGCTTGAAGGACGCGTCACCGGCGGAGAGCGCCTCGTCGATCAGCAGGATGTCGGGCTCCATGAAGACGGACACCGAGAACGCGAGCCGCTGCGACATGCCCGACGAGTAGACGCGCATGGGCAGGTCGATGAACTCGCCGAGCTCGGCGAACTCGGTGATCATCTCGGCCCGCTGCAGCACCTGCTTGCGAGAGAGTCCCTGGGCCAGGCCACCCAGCAGGATGTTCTCCCGTCCCGACAGGTTGGCGTTGAAGCCGACACCGAGTGCGAGCAGCGAGCTGATCCGGCCGTGCACCTCGATGCGGCCGCTGGTCGGGGTGAGGATGCCGGCGAGGGTGCGGACGAGGGTCGACTTGCCCGCGCCGTTGGCGCCGATGATGCCCAGCGACGTGCCCTCGGGCACCTCGAAGGACACGTTCTTGACCGCCTTGACCTCGTGGACGGATCGCTCGCCACGTCCCATCCGCGAGAGCGCCTGCTTGAAGGTGGGGCGCCGCTCGAAGCTGGTGCGGTAGGTGACCGAGACGTTCTGGACCTTGACGGCGGCCGGCGCGCCGGGCGACGGCGGCGGCGGCGGCTCGCCGATCGCCCGCACGGCCGGGGGGGTGCTGGTGGTGGACTCAGAGGCGGACAGCGAACTCACGCTCCCGGGAGATGAAGTAGAGGAAGCCGACGAGGAGGGCGAAGCCCGCCCACGCGGCAGCGAAGATCCAGGTGCTCAGGACGGGGACCTCCCCGCGGACGATGAGGTCCGACCATCCCCCGATGATCGTGTACAGCGGGTTGATCGCGGCGAACCGCGCACCCGTGGCGCCGTAGTGCTGACGCGCCTGGTCGGCGTACCAGAGGACCGGGGAGAGGTAGAGCCAGATGCGCACGAAGTACGGCAGGAAGCTGGCCGTGTCGCGGAAGTAGACCTGGAGGGTCGCGAAGAACGCCGCCAGGCCCGCACCGAAGGCCACGCCGAACCCGAGGAAGAACACCGCCAGCAGCATCTGCGGCTTGAACTGCATCCCGGCCAGGACGAAGATCACGACGTAGACGATCATCGTCGGCAGGAAGCGGAAGAACGCGCTGCGGACGGCGGAGAGCGGCATCAGCAGGCGGGGGAACGCCAGCGTCGAGATGAGCTTGCCGCCGCTCGTCACCGAGCCGGCGCCCGTCGTCAGGCACCCGGAGATGAAGTAGAAGAAGAACAGCCCCGCCACGAGGTGGACGAGGAAGTCCGGGCCGCGGTTGCCGCCCGACAGGATGTTGACCAGCAGGAAGTAGACCAGCGCCAGCATGGTGGGGTTGATGACCAGCCAGAGCCGACCGAAGAACGTGCTGCTGTGGCTGGCCCGCAGCGTGGCCCTGGACAGCTCTGCGGCGAACTCGCGCCGGCCGAGCAGGTCGCTGAAGTAGGGAACGAGCTTCGGGAGCCCCACGCGGTGCGGTTCGTAGACCTGCACCTCGTCGTCGACCGTCGAGGTCCTCATGCGATGGCTGTCCTTCGTCGTCGGGGGTCGTCCGGGGAGTGTGCAGCAGCGTGACGCCGTCGGGCCGGACGGCCCCAGGATAGACCGGGCTCAGACCTCCGCCGCCTCCGACGGTGCACCGCCCGCCGGGGTGTCGCCGTAGGCGGCCCGGTCGAGCGACAGCGACACCTTCAGCCCCGGGTGGCTCCGCGCCAGCCGCCAGCCCAGCGGGACGGCCTGCGCGTCGACGACGACGACCTCGCTGAGGACGGCAGGATCGAGGCCCGGGAGCAGGTCGCGTCGTGCCACCCGCCAGAGCAGGTAGGGCCGCAGCACGCGGTAGCCGGGCAGGAAGAGGCGGCGGTGCACCTTGCCGGTCAGGCCACGAACCGGGCCGGTTCCGGTGGGCAGCACGACGCGCTCGACGCGGACCAGCAGCTGCCGCCCCTCGCCCTCGGCCAGCGAGACGACCTCCACCCGGTCGTCGAGCCGGACCTCGGGGTCCCCCCACGGCCCGGGGTCCGCCGTGACCACTGTCACGTCGACCCCGCGATCGAGCAGGAAGTCGCACTGCCGCGCGACGGCCCCTGCCCGCACGGACGTCAGGGCCAGGAACATCACCTTCACGGGCGCACCTCCGGAGTGGGCGGGCCGGACCGTCCGGCCGCGTGGACCGCCGAGGGTCCGGTGTAGGCGTCCAGCAGCCGGCGACCGACCGCCTGCTGGCTGTAGCGGTCCTGCAACCGTGCCCGCGCGGTGGCCAGGTCGAGCCGCGAGGTGCCCGCCGCCAGCGCCCGGAAGGCGTCCACCACCTCGTCCACGCCGGCGACCACGTCGGGTCGGCCCGCCGGGCCGCCCTGGGCCGCGGTCAGGGTGTCGGGCGCGCCCGTGGTCGCGACGGTGCTGCCCGTGATCTCCTCCAGGCCCTCCAACGTCTCCTCGGGGCCGCCCGAGCGGGTCACCAGCACCGCCAGCCCCGCCGCCACGGCCTCGACCACCGTCATGCCGAACGTCTCGTACTCACTGAGGTGGACCAGCAGGTCGTGGGAGTGCATCTGCTCGACCACCTGCTCGTGGGGCACGGCACCCGGCATGTGCACGCGGTCGGCGAGCCCGAGGTCCGCAGCCCGCGCCGCGAGCTCCGGGGCGAGGCGCCCGTCGCCGAGCAGGGTCAGCTCGAGCTGCTCGTCGTCCGCCGCGCACCGGGCGAAGGCGGCAAGCAGGCGACGAACTCCCTTGTGCGGCAGCAGTCTTCCCACGTACAGCCAGCGGTGAAGTGCGATGACGGGCGACTCACGCAGTGGCATCCGCTCGATCGCGACGGCGTTGGGCAGCACCTCGATCCGCTCCGAGTGGTGCGGGAACGCCGCCACGAGCCGGTCACGCAGCACGCCGCTCACGCACAGGAACCGGTGGCTCTCGCCCACGACCTGGTCGTACATGTCGCGGGCGGCGGGCTGGGCGAGGACGCGGTCGAGGAAGGTGGCGTGCTCCGTGACGACGACCGGCACCCCGGGCGCCGCGAGCCGGGTGGCCACCCATCCGCCGACGAGCCCGACGTGCCCGTGCACGACGTCGCCCTGGAGCGGGCGCCCGTCCAAGGCGGCCCGGACCGAGGACTCGTGGACCAGGGCGTGGTCGGCGAACCCGGCACCGGCGCGCACCGGGGTCGGCACGCGCAGCAGCTCCCCCTCCCGGACCTGCACGGAGGGGAGCCTCGACGACCCGTCGGGACGAGTGGCGAGCGCCCGCATCGCGCGGCGCACGAGGGCGGTGGAGAACCGGTCCGACGGGGTCGGCCAGTCCTCGCTGTGCACGACGCGCACGTCCGCCACCCGGCCCGTGGAGCGCACAGCCTGGACGGCGCCCTGGACGAAGCTGCCCGAGAAGGCGTTGTTCACGCCCGGGTACCAGGGCGTGGTCACGGTCAGCCGCAGGCCGTCGCCCGTGGACACGTCACGCTCGGTGCCGGGGTCAGGCACCGGCCACCTCCCGCAGCCTGGCCTCGAAGGGCGCGAGCACGGCCGACCGCGTGTACCGCGCGGCGTGCTCCCGGGCGGCGAGCGCGTCGGCGTGCGTGCCGGTGCGCGCCATGTCGGCGCCGCGCAGGAGGGCGTCGGCGATGTCGGCCGGCTCGAGGGACCGGTTCGGTGCCCACCTCGGATGGCCGGCCAGCACGTCGGTGGCAGCGATGTCCGGACGGTGCACAGACACCACCGGCTTGCCCGTGGCCATGTACTCGAAGACCTTGCCGGACGTCACGTACCTGGCCCCGGGCACCCAGAACAGCAGCACGTCGAGGTCGTCGTAGACCCCGGCGATGTCGGTCTTGGCGACCGGCCCCGCGTACTCGACGCCTGAGTCCGGTTGCAGCGGAAGACGTTCCATCAACGCCTGGACCTGGTGCGGGAAGAAGCCGAGGTGGCCGTGGATAGACAGCGTGGCGCCCGCCATGCGGGGGTCGCGTCGCGCGATCCGCCAGGCCTCGGCCAGCTCCTCGATGGGCATCGTCTCGGTGACGGTGCCCACGTAGCCGAACCGCAGCGGCCGGTCCGCCGAGGGCAGGCCCGACTCGCGCGGGGCCGGGATGAGCTCCGGCTCCCATCCGTTGGGGACGACGACCATACGGTCCGCAGCGAACGGGTAGCGGTCCGCGTGCCAGCCGAGCATCCCCTGGTTCACGAACGCGATCTGCGCGGCGTCGGCGAGCACCCTCCTCTCCCAGGTCCACGCGCGGTGTCCGGGCGGGTACTTGAGCTCCTCCGTGAACTGGTTGAACGTCCAGGAGTCCCGGTAGTCGAGCACGTACGGGATGCGCAGGGTCCGGTGCAGCGTCCACGCGGCGGCGAAGGACGCGAAGGGGTTGCCGGTGGCGAGCACCAGGTCGTACCGCTTGCGGGCGTGCTCGGCGGTCGCGTGCGCGAGCACGCGCGGGATCCAGGGGGCGTACGGCTCGGGGAACGAGAGGTCCGTGCGCTTGCGTCGGACGAGGGCGTCGAGCGTCGGAAGGGTCGCGCGGAAGCGTCCGAAACGCCGGATGTCGTTCTCCCAGTGGGCGAACGACATTCCGGGCCGCACCACTCGGACGTCCGGGTGCACGGTCGACTCGAGGGAGGGGTCGTACGAGTCGATGTAGTCGGTGAAGAACTCGCGCGGCGCCGTGTGGACGGTGACGTCCCAGCCGGCCGCGGCGAGGTGGTTGGCGGTCGCGGTGCTGCGGAAGACCCCGCTCGCCCGCGTGGGAGGGAAGTAGAAGGCCAGGTACAGGACCCGGGGCCCGCGGGCGGTGGTCATCGGCCGTCAGCGTAGTCGGCAGGCTCCGCCGGCTCGGAGGGGTCGTCCGCGGGAACCAGCCGGTCGTAGAGGGCCAGCAGCCGCGCGGCCTGGTGGTGCCAGGCCGTCCGCTCGACCGCGGCGTCCGTGGCGACGGCTTCGGCGTAGCGTCCGCGGTCGGCCAGCACGGCGTCGACCGCGCGCGCGAGCCCCTTCGCGTCCCCCGCCTCGAAGACCTCGCCCACGCCGTGCTCGCGGGTGAAGGCCGCCATGGCCCTCACGTCGCTGACCACCACCGGCAGCCCCGCGTGGAGGTACTCCAGGTACTTGGTGACCAGCGAGATCTCGTGGTTGGGACGGTGCAGGAGCGGCACCAGGCCGATGTCGGCGTCGCGCAGCAGGGTCGTGACCTGGTCCGGCGCCACGTAGTCGACGCGGTGCACACGCGCCTGCACACCGAGCTCGGCCGCGCGCGCCATCGCGTGGCCGGCACCTCGGTCGTGCGGCGACGCCACGACCGCCAGGTGGGCCGAGGGCAGGTGGGCCAGGGCCTCGACCGCCGTGCCGACGCCGCGCTGCGGGGCGCACCCGCCCACGTACACGAGCAGCGGAGCCGCCGGCGAGACCCCGGTGAGGCCCCTCAGCGAGGGGCCGTCCGCGTCCGGGGCGGCGGACGTGTGCGTGAGCGGCGCATTGAGGACCACCTCGGGCGTCGTCGCCAGCCCGTGGTCGGAGCGCAGCATCGCGGCCAGCTCGTCGGACACCGTGACGACGGCGTCGGCGTCGCCGATGAACTCGGCCTGCTGCCCCACGACCATGGCGCGCCGGACGCGGCCGCGCAGTCCCGCCCCGCCGCGGGAGGCCGTCGCCGCCACGTACTCGTGGGCGTCGAGCACCCAGCGCGTCGGGACCCCCCGGGCGGTCAGCACGGCGGCCGTCCGGGCGGCCAGCGCGATCGTGTGGCGGTCGTGCGCGTGCAGCAGCCGGGGCTCGAACTCCTCGACCCAGGGGGCGAACGCGAGCTCGAGGTCCTGCACCCAGGGGTCGGCCGTCCGCCAGGCGCCGTGGGCGAGGGACGACGGCCTGGCGCCGGCGACCCGGTCACGACCGGCCAGCAGCCGCCGTGCCGCCCGGGTGTCCCGGTCCGCGAGCGCCGGGACGAGGGCCTGGACGGTGCGCGCGGGAAGGCTCCCCCGGGCCAGCACCGGTCGGACCGGCACCAGGGTGACGGCGTACCCGTCCTCGTCGAGGTGGTGGACCTCGGCATCCGGGCTGCGCCCGACGACGAGCACCTGCCAACGGCCCTCGGCCGCGGCCCGCGCCATCCGCTGGACGCGCGAGTCCCCGCGGACGCCGTTGTTCACCAGCATCGCGACGCGGCGGGCCGTCATCGCGTCACGCCTGGCACCAGCCGCGCGTAGACGGCGGTCAGCACCGCGCTGTCGCGGTCCCAGCCCAGCTCGTCCCGGGCGGCGGCCACCGAGAGGAGCAGCTGCGGGTACCGGGCGACGAGGCGTCCCGTGGCCGCGGCCAGCGAAGCGGCGTCGCCGGGCGTGTAGAGCTCCCCCAGGTCGTGGCGGCGCACGACGCGCCGCAGCTCCGGAAGGTCGGCGGCCACGACCGGGACACCCGCGCGGACGGCGTGGAAGAGCTTGTTCGGCAGCGCCAGGTCGTGGTTGCGCGGGCCGGACCGCAGGGTGATGGCAGCCGCGCCGTGCCGCCGGTAGACCTCGTCCACCTCGTCCACGCCTGCGGGCTCGTCGCGGTGCACCCCCGCTGGCAGGTCGAGCCCGGCGACGAAGTCCTCGTCCACCGGGCCGAGCAGGTACACCCCAGGTACCCGCTCGTCCGCGCAGGCGGAGACGAGCGTGTGGAGGTCGCGGCCCGGCCCGATACGCCCCGCGTAGACGAGGTTCGACGGCGACGCGGGCAGCGGCGTGACCGGCTCCCTCGGCGGGAAGCTGTTGCGGACGACCCTGACGTCGGCGATCCCCCGCCCTCGCAGCACGTCGGCGATGCCGTCGCTCACGGTCAGGACGCACGCTGCTCCGCGCGCCAGCTGGGTCTCCTGCGCCGTCCGCCTGCGCGTGCGCCAGGGCGTCGGACGGCCGGGCAGCCCGCGGTCCGACCACAGCTCGTGGGCGTCGTAGACGTAGGGCACCCCCCAACGCCGGGCGATCTCGGCGGCGAGAGCGAGCGTGTTCAGGTCGTGGGCGTGGACCGCGTCCACCGGCCGCGTGCCGCCCGACTCGAGCTCGCGCGCCACCACGACCGCGGCTGAGCGGCACCAGGCCTCCTCGACGCGAGCGCGGTGCTCGGGGAGGAGCAGCCACCTCCCACCACGTAGCACGCGCCGGCGTGCCTTGCGCCAGAACGGTTCTCGTGCCAGGTCGCGTGTCTTGCCGGCGCCGGCCGAGCGCGCCGACCCGAGCCCTGCGGCGCGGCCTGCATCGAGCACCGTGATGCCGGCTAGGTCCTCCACCGAGCGCCAGTCCTCCGGCACACCTCGTCCCACGACGGTGATCGTGTGCCCGGCGTCGGCGAGCGAACGGGCCTGCTTCACGACCCGGGCATCGCCGACGACGGCCGACTGCACCAGCACGAGCACGCGCACGGAGGTCAGGCTCCGCTGCGGTCGAGCTGCTCGTACGCGGCGCGCAGGGTCTGCCCCTCGCGCTCCCAGCTGTACTCGGCCAGCAGGGGCGAGCCCGGACGGAGGAGCACTCCGTACCGGTCGCGGTCGGCGATGACCTTCTCGATCTTCGTCGCCAGGTCGCGGGGGTCGCCCGTGGCGAAGGACTCCCCGATGCCGTGCTCGGCGACGAACGCCGCCATGGTGCGCGCCTGCGAGACCACGACCGGCAGTCCCGCGTGCATGTACTCGAAGAGCTTGTTGGGCAGGGCCATCTCGTGGTTGGCCGAGCCCGGCACCAGGCCGTGGTAGCCGACCGTCGCCTCGCTGAGGAACGCGACGATCTGCTCGGTGGGCACGTAGGGCAGCACGTGGAACCGGTCCGACGCGCCGCACTCGGCGGCCGCGGACTCGTGGGCCGACAGGTACCCCGACCCGCCGGCGTTGGTCACCAGCAGGACGTGCACGTCGTCCCGCAGGTGGGCGAGGGACTGCACGAGCAGCAGGTCGCCGCGCCGGTTGCCGACGTTGCCGGAGTAGACGACGACGTGCTGCTCCGGGCCCAGACCCAGCCGTGCGCGCAGGCCCGGCCGCACCGGTACGTCGCGCGCGCCGAGCGGGGGCGTGTTGTGCACCACCCGCGGACGGACCGGGAGGTCGTACCGACGCTGCATCTGGTCGGCGATCTCGTGCGAGACCGTGATGACGGCGTCGGCGGCGCCGATGTAGCGCGCCTCGAGACGGCTCATCGCCGCGACGCGGCGCGGGGGGTAGTGGGCCAGGCCCGGCGTGTACTCGTGGGCGTCGTAGACCAGCCGGACCGAGCGCCCGTCGGCCTCGGCTCGCGCGACGGCGCGGGCCGCCACGCCGAGGACGTGCACGTCGTGGGCGTGGATCACGTCCGGCTGCAGGCCGTCGATCGCGGGGCCGTAGGTCACCTCGAGGTCCAGGCTCTCCGCGAAGTCGACCGAGGGCCGGCCCACGCGCGGCCGCTGCGCCCAGCGCCGGCTGACGCCGGCCACGACGCGGCCGAGCGGGTCCGAGGGGTCCGCGGCGCGCACGCGCGTCGCCAGGAGGGCGCGATCGGCACGCAGCCCCACCCGGCGCAGCAGGTGGACCGCGTCCGGGCCCCCGGCGACCGCGGCGTCGTCCTTGAGGACGCGAGCGCGCAGCTCGAGGTGCTCCGCGAGCACCTCGGCGTCCTGCGCGTCGACGCGCAGCCGCCTCCGCCCGGCGCGGCGGTCGATGGCCGGCTGCATCAGCATCCGGTGGGTGGGGAGCACCGGCACGTGCAGCACCCGCACGTCGCCGTAGTGCTCCTCCCGCGTGCGGCGGCCGGTGCCGTGCCCGACGAGGGTCACCCGGTACCCGGCGGCCGAGAGCGACTGAGCCGTCTTGCGGACGCGGTTGTCGGGCTCGACGGGGTTGCCCACCACCATCACGACGTGCTGCTGCGTCACCGGATCTCCTGTCCAGGCTCGTCGAGCCGCTCCTCGGGCCCGCGAAGGAAGCCGGCGCCCCAGCAGGTGTGCATCACGGCAACGACCCCCGGGAAGCGCACCTGCGCGCTGAGCGGCAGACCACGGGCGACGACCGGCGTGGCGACCAGCAGCATCGCGGCGTAGCCCACCGGAGCGGCCAGACCGGCCACGGCCCAGGCGGTTCCGGTGAGGAGCCCCACCACCCCGACCACCGTGCCGACGGCCAGCGCGACCGTCGCGGTGGGAGGCGCCAGGTAGCGGGCGTTGCGGCTGTCGGGGTAGGTCATCTGGACCTGCCGACGCCACCTGCCCGTGCGGTAGAACTGGCGCGCGAGGGCGCCGACGGTCGAGCGGGGACGGTACTCGACGTGCAGGTCTGGCGAGAACCACACGACGCCGCCGCTGCGGCGGATGCGGTAGTTGAGCTCCCAGTCCTGGGCCCGGGCGAAGCGCGGGTCGAAGCCGCCGAGGCGACGCAGGACGGAGCGGCGGAAGACGCCGAGGTACACGGTGTCGGCCGGACCCGGCTCGCCCCCGACGTGGAAGCGCGCGCCGCCGATGCCGAGCTTGCTGCTCATGGCGCGGGCCACCGCCTGCTCGAAGGGGGTCCGGCCGACCGGGACCATCATCCCGCCGACGTTGTCGGCGCCGGTCTCCTCCAGCACCGTGACGGCTGCGCGGATGTAGTCCGGCGGCAGGTGGCCGTGCCCGTCCACGCGCACGACGATCTCGTGCTGCGAGGCGTCGATCGCCAGGTTGAGGGCGTCGGGGGTCCTGCCGCTGGGGTTGGGCACCAGGGTGATCCGCGGGTCGGCGAACGCGACGGTCCGCGCGACGTCGTCGGTGCGGTCTCGCGAGGGACCGAGCGCGAGCACGATCTCGAGCTCGCCGGGGTACTCCTGCGCGATGATCCGGCGGACGGCCTCGGCGAGGTGCGCCTCCTCGTCGAGGACGGGCATCACCACCGAGACGGGCGGCCAGGAGGTCCTCGCCGGAGGGGACGCGGAGGCACCGCTGGAGGACGGGACCTGCGGCGGGTTGGAGGCGGCGGCGGGGGGCATCGCGGACGACGGTATCGAAGGGTGGGGCATACCCGGTGCCGCCGCCCCGTGCGCCAGGCCGTGCCGGCGGCGATCCGCTCCGCACCGCTGGTCCAGCCCTCACCCGTCCAGCGATGATTCATGCCGACCACACCGGTCTGATCTGCCAGAGTCCCGGAAACCAGGAGGAACCTTGCGCAGCCTGATCGTCACCGAGCTCATCAGCCTCGACGGCATCGTCGACTCGCCCGGCGGCGGGGATCACCCCCGGGCCGGCTGGACCTTCAAGGAGGTCGACTTCGACCCAGCCGCCTACGAGATCAAGGGCCGCGAGCAGGACCAAGCCGCGGCGTTGCTCCTGGGCCGGGTCAGCTACGAGGAGTTCGCTCCCGTGTGGCCCGGGATGACCGAGGAGTTCGCCGGCTACAACGCGATGCCCAAGTACGTCGTGTCGACCACGCTCACCGAGGCAGACCCGGGGTGGCAGCCCACCACCGTCCTCCGATCGATCGACGACGTCGCCCGCCTCAAGGACGCGGACGGCGGCCCGATCATCGTCCACGGCAGCGCCACGCTTGCTCAGGGGCTCGCTGCCGCCGGTCTCGTCGACCGCTACCACCTTCTCGTCTTCCCGGTCGTTCTCGGCGCCGGGAAGCGGCTGTTCGCCGACGGGCCCAGCACCGGCCCCAGCCGCCTCGAGCTCGTCGAGCACGCTGGCTACGGCAACGGCATCACTCTCGCCGTCTACGACGTCCGCCACTGAGCCCGCACTCCTGCTGCCCACCACCCGACGACGACGCCGGGCGGGGATCGCGGCCGGACGGTTCCATCAGGCCGGTTGATGTCCCCTTGGTCTGGAGAGATCAGCGGCGGGTCCCGAGCGCGAGGGTCGAACGGGGCTCCGGCGTCGCAGCCAGTAGGCGAGGGTGGCCAGCAGTTCCAGAGGGCCCCACAAGCAGATCGGCGCGTAGCAGGCAACCATCAGCCACAGCGGCGCGCCGGATACCAGACCGGCATCCGGGCGCCGACCGTCGAGGAGCCCGCGGATCATGGAGATGTCGAAGAGCCAGACCACTGCAAGCCCGCCGAGCGTCGCGACGACCAGGACCGGCGCGAGGGGCACGCGCCGACCGAAGACGCATTCTCCCCATGGCCGCACCAGCCCCAGAGTGAGGAACCCCGTGGTGAGCTGGACGACGCTGAGGGCGAAGACGTAGGCGTACCCCAGGGTCGCGTCGCCGGCGAGCTCGAAGTCGCGCAGGTCGGTCGTGCCAGGCATGAGTCCCAGGATCATGAGTACCCGCCACACTGCGGACGGAATCGTTGCGAGGAAGGCTCCCCACGCGGCCAGCTCAGCCCACCGAGGGGGTTCTAGAAGATCGGTTCTAGTTGCCATCGTCGTAAACTAGCTTCACACTCTGTCCATGGCAAGACCAGCGAAGTTCACGGCGGACATGGTTCTGGACGCCGCTCGGGACGCGGTGCGAGAGCACTGGCGAGACACGACCGTCAACCATGTCGCGGACCGCCTCGGCGCTCCCATGGGGTCGATCTACTACCGGTTCCCATCGCGCGACGCCCTCTTCGGGTCGCTGTGGGCACGCTCCATCCAGCGCTTCCACGCAGGTTTGGTTGCCGCTGCCACGATCGAGAACCCGCGGGAGTCGATGGCAGCGATGGCGCGCCACATCCCGCAGTTCTGCCGCGCGAACCCCGGAGAGGCCAAGGCCATGACCTTGTACCGCCTGCCCGACCTGCTGGACAAGGTCCCGCCCGAGCAGCGGGTCGAGCTGGCCGCCATCAATAGCGACGTCGACCAGGCACTGCGGCGCGTCGCCGCCCGACGCTACGGACGACTCACGGAGCGTCGGCACCTCCTCGCCCGCGTGGCCACACGTCAGTGCCCCTACGGCCTGATCCGTCCGCTCATCGGTGGCGAGATCCCTCGTCAGTTCGACGCGATCTGTGTGGCGGCAGCCGAGGGCATCCTCGCCCTCGGCGACTGACAACGGACGCGAAGCGCCACCGCGCTTTCACACCCAGTACGTGTCGTGTCGGAGCATGAACGCCGCACGCTGCTCCTCGGACATCTCCTCGCCGCGAGCGAGCGTCTCGAAGTAGTCCTCACGCGGACCGCCCGGGGCGAACATCAAGAGCATGGACGCGCCGCCACCACCGCGGAAGGCGTGCAGTCCTCCCTCGGGGACGTAGAGGAAGTCCCCCGGACCGGCCGTCACCCATGCGCGGCCGTCGTGAAGCCGGACCTCGCCGGAAAGGATGTAGAACTGCTCCGAGATCGTGCGGTGGAAGTGCGTGTCCGGGCCCGACTCCTCCTCACCGAACGTCCACCGGTAGAGCCCGAACCGTCCCTCGGTGCGCTCGCCCGTGGCGAGGTACTCACACGACCCGCCGGTTCGGAAGGTGATGTCGGGTCGCTCATCTGAGCGCCGCAGCCATGCGCTCACCTCCCCACCGTCGCCGCGGTAGGCGTCGGGCGGGTAGCTCCGAGGGAGGGACACCTCAAGCTCCGGGGGTCCGTGCGGCGTCGAGGATCTCCTGTGGTGTCCGGCCGGTCTTCTCTTCGCCCGCGTCCAGGTCGGCCTGCAACGACATCCCTCGCCCTCCTCGTCGCGCCGCCCACGGAGACGGCCGCCCACATCCTGCCCCGCGACGTCCTCGGACGCGTACCGGCCCGGCATGCGCGAATGCTGGGGCCGGACCGGTACGCATGGCGAATCAGGTAGTCGTGGTGTGCCAGCCGGTCTGCCACGTGTACGACGAGGTCTTGGTGCAGTCCTTCACGTCGCCGTCGCAGACGCCGTACCTGAACGTGATCTTCTTGTTCTCGGCGAAGTCCTTGTTGCAGAACCCGTAGCTTCGCGAACCCATCTTGTTGCGGCACAGGCCGTACCGGCCGTAGTCGGTCCTCCACTGCATCCCGACCGACCGTCCATCCGGGAGGAAGTCAGACACCTCCAGGTAGTCGCCGTACGCCATGTAGCACGCTGCGCCGACACCTCCACCGGGGGAGACGCACGACGTGCTTCCCGCCGGGTCGAGGAAGGGGTCGTAGGCGACGTCGTACTCGTACGAGTACGCCTGAGCGCCCGGCGCAGCCACGACGACCATCAGCGCCGACAGCAGCGCAGTCAGGGCAACCCTCAGCCGGGGTGGTCGCCGCCGGCGAGCCTTGGCGGACGGCGTTCGTCGTGTATTCATGGGAGCCCCTCGGGTGCGATCGTCGAGAACGGCTCCCGGCGTGCGGCACAGACTGCCCCAGAACCAGGCAGCAGTGACAGAGCCGACCGGGTGCCACCCGCCACCTCGGCGAACACACAGTGACTGGGCAGCCGCAGGCCTGTGTCAGCCCTTCAGCATCTGACGTGCCATCACGACGCGCTGGATCTGGTTGGTCCCCTCGTAGATCTGGGTGATCTTCGCGTCGCGCATCATCCGCTCGAGCGGGTAGTCCTTGACGTAGCCGGACCCGCCAAGCAGCTGCACCGCGTCGACGGTGACCTCCATGGCGACGTCGGAGGCGAAGCACTTGGCCGCAGCTCCGAAGAAGGGCAGGTCGGCGTCGCCGCGCTCGGACTTGGCCGCAGCGACGTAGACCATCTGCCTAGCCGCCTCGAGCTTCATGCCCATGTCGGCGAGCATGAACTGGATGCCCTGGAAGTCGGCGATCCGCTGGCCGAACTGCTTGCGCTCCCGCACGTAGTCGAGCGCGTGGTCGAGGGCGCCCTGCGCGATGCCGACCGCCTGGGCGCCGATCGTGACGCGCGTGTGGTCGAGGGTCTGCAGAGCGATCTTCAGTCCGGCACCGACGTCCCCCACGCGGCGGTCGTCGCCGACGCGCACGTTCTCGAAGAAGAGCTCGCGGGTCGGCGAGCCCTTGATGCCGAGCTTGCGCTCCGGCTCACCCAGGGTGAAGCCCGGGTCGTCGTCGTGCAGCACGAACGCCGTGACGTTGCTGCCGCGCCTGCCGTCGGGGTCGGTCACGGCGAGCACCGTGTAGTACGTCGAGACCCCCGCGTTGGTGATCCACGACTTCTGGCCCGACAGCACCCACTCGTCGCCGTCCGCCACGGCACGCGTCCGCATGCTCGCGGTGTCCGAACCGGCCTCGCGCTCGGACAGGCCGTAGGAGAACATCGCCTCGCCGCGCGCGACCGGCGGCAGGTACCGGGCCTGCACCTCGTCGGAGCCGGCCAGGATCAACGGCATCGTCCCGAGCTTGTTCACGGCCGGGATCAGGGACGACGAGGCGCAGGCGCGGGCGACCTCCTCGATCACGATGCAGGTCGCGAGCGCGTCAGCGCCGACCCCGTCGTGCTCCTCCGCGATGTGCGGGGCGTGGAAGTCGGAGGCGACGAGGGCGTCGAGCGCCTCCTGGGGGAAGCGTCCCTCCTCGTCGACCGCCGCCGCGTACGGGGCGATCTTGTCCTGCGCCACGGCGCGGACGGCGGCCCGCATCTCCTCGTGGTCGTCGGACGTGCGGAAGAGGTCGAAGTCGGTCCCGGTCACGGTGTCGATGTTACCCGCCGGTCACCTGAGCGCGGGGACGACCTCCTGCTCGAACAGCTCGATCCCCGACCGGTCGTAGGCGGCCTCGGTGAAGTACGCGATCGCGTAGGCGAGCCCGTTGCCCTCGGCCTTCGTCAGCCGCTCGACGATCTGCTCGGGCGTCCCGACCGCCATGCCGTCGCGGTAGGCCGCCAGCGTGTCGCCCTCCCTGTGCGGCAGGGCCCGGCGGTAGTGGTCCTCGATCCAGCGCATCCGGTCGGCGACCTCGGCCTCGTCGCGTCCGATCACGACGTTGAGGTTGCCCGACCGGGTGATCTCGGAGAAGTCGCGGCCGACGTCCTTGCAGTGCCCCTCGAGCACCGACGACTTGTGCGCCCAGGTCTCGGGAGTGGCGTCGAAGTTCGTGTAGTTCGCGTACTTGGCTGCGGTGAGCAGCGTCTTGCGCTCGCCGCCTCCAGCGATCCACAGCGGGATCCCGTTCTCCTGCAACGGCTTCGGTTGGCAGATCGCGTCATTCACCTGGTATTGCCTGCCGTCCAGGCTGGCGCGGCCGTCACGCCACAGGTCCCGCATGATCTGCACGCCCTCGTCGAGCCGGGCGAGCCTCTCCCCGGCACCGGGGAAGCCGTAGCCGTAGGCGAGCCACTCGTGCTCGTACCAGCCACCACCGATCCCCATCTCGGTTCGTCCGCCCGAGATGACGTCGACGGTCGCAGCGACCTTGGCCAGGTACGCGGGGTTGCGGTAGCTCATGCAGGTGCACATCTGCCCGAGGCGCACGCGTGAGGTGCTCGCCGCGTAGGCCGCCATCAGCGTCCACGCCTCGTGGGTGGCCTGGTCGGTCGGCTCGGGGACGGTGTGGAAGTGGTCGTAGACCCAGATCGACTCCCAGGCGTCTCCGGTGTCGGCGTGCGTGGCCAGCCCGTGCATGGTCGCCCAGTGGTCGGCCGGGTCGATGCCGACCAGGTCGAGGCGCCAGCCCTGCGGGATGAAGAGTCCGAATCGCATGTGGCCGACCCTATGCGGGCACGCCGCGCGCCGCACGGGCGCGCGTCGCGGCCTGGCCGCCCAGGTTCGCCGGTTACCGTGTGCGGCATGTCGGAGCACTCCGGCCGAGGCCCCGAGGAACCGCGCTGGGGCCCGGCGACGACCTACCGCGCCAAGCCCACGATGCGCCGCCGCGCCGCCGCGGGCTCTGCCGGCGCGGGATCGGCCGGCGCCACGCGAGGGCGCACCTCCGGGCCTGCGGACGGCTACGACGACGGCCACGACCGCTACGACGAGCCCGTCCGCCCGGCGGGCCCCGTGCGAAAGGCCCCCGCTCCACGGCCACGACGGCGCGGCCGCCGCGCCCGGAACGTCCTCACCGCGGTGGTCGTGGTGGCGCTGGTGGTCGGACTCGGCTACCCGTACCTGCTGGCCCGCAGCGCGATGAGGTCCCTCAACAGGGTCGACGCGATGAGCGCGGCCACGCTTGCCGACACCCCCGGCCGCACCTACCTGGTCGTCGGGTCCGACAGCCGCGAGGGCAGTGACCTGACAGGCGTCCTCGACACCGCGCGTACCGACACGATCCTGCTGCTGCACCGCCCGAGGAAGGGCCCGACGGTGCTGCTGAGCATCCCGCGGGACTCCTACGTGGAGATCCCCGGCCGAGGGGAGAACAAGATCAACGCCGCCTACGCCCTGGGCGGGCCGCCCCTGCTGGTGCAGACCGTCGAGCAGGCGACCGGGATCCAGGTGGACGACTACGTCGAGACGAACCTCGCGGGCTTCGGCCAGGTGGCCAACAGCATCGGGGGGATCCGCGTCTGCCCCAAGACGGCGCTCAAGGACGACCTGGTCGACCTCGACCTGCAGCCCGGCTGCCAGGAGGTGGACGGCGACACCGCGCTCTCGTACGCCCGCACCCGCAAGACCGACCCGCGCGGCGACCTCGGCCGCGTCGAGCGCCAGCGCGAGGTGCTCGCCGCGATCGCCGCGAAGGGCACGGCACCGAGCACCGTGCTGAACCCGTTCACTGCCTTCCCCCTGACCGAGACGGGCGGCAAGGCCCTGACCGTGGACGAGAACACCGGGATGGTGTCCCTCGCCTTCTTCCTGCTGAGCATGAAGGAGACGGCCGGGGGCGACGGCCTGTCACTCACGGTGCCGGTCGCCGACACGACCCGGCGCACCGAGCACGGGGTCGTCGTCGACTGGGACCCCGAGCAGGCGGAGGCCGTCTTCAGCGCCTTGCGCGAGTCGGACACCGAGCCGATCAGGGCGATCGCGGCGGCGCAGGAGGCCTCCCGCTAGGAGCCGTCGACCTCGGCGCGGAGGCGACGACCCTTCTCCTGAGCGGTCTCTCGCAGATCGATCTGGAACTGCTCCATCGCCGTGCGCAGCTCCTGGGCCCGGTCGTCGGTGCCCGAGGCGAGGATGCGTACCGCCAGCAGCCCAGCGTTGCGCGCTCCGCCGATCGAGACGGTCGCCACCGGCACGCCGGCAGGCATCTGCACGATGGACAGCAGCGAGTCCATGCCGTCGAGGTGCTTCAGGGGCACGGGGACCCCGACGACGGGCAGGGGGGTCAGGGACGCGAGCATCCCCGGGAGGTGGGCCGCCCCACCGGCACCCGCGATGACCACGCGCAGGCCGCGACCCGCGGCGTCCCGCCCGTACCGCACCATCTCGTCGGGCATGCGGTGCGCCGAGACGACGTCCACCTCGACCGGCACGTCGAACTCCGCGAGCGCCTCCGCCGCCGCCCGCATCACGGGCCAGTCGGAGTCCGAACCCATCACGATGCCCACCAGCGGCGACGTCGAGGCAGTCACTCGTCGATCACTCCCTTGATGAAGTCGGCGGCGTGCCGGGCCCTGGCCCGCACGTCGTCGAGATCGCTGCCGTAGGCGGTCACGTGGCCGACCTTGCGACCCTCGCGCACCCCCTTGCCGTACAGGTGCACCTTCACCGCGGGGTCGCGGGCCATCACGTGCAGGTACGAGCGGTAGAGGTCCTCGTACGACCCCCCGAGGACGTTCACCATCACGGTCCACGGCGCGCGGGCCGCGACCGACCCGAGCGGGAGGTCCAGCACCGCGCGCAGGTGCTGCTCGAACTGCGACGTGACCGAGCCGTCGATCGTCCAGTGGCCGCTGTTGTGCGGACGCATCGCCAGCTCGTTGACGAGGAACCGGCCGTCCCGGGTCTCGAAGCCCTCGACGGCCATCACCCCGGTCACCCCCAGGTCCGCGGCGATGCGGAGCGCGTCGGACGTCGCCTCCGCCGCCAGGTCGGGGTCGAGCCCGGGCGCCGGGGCGACCACCTCGTCGCACACTCCGTCGACCTGCGTGGTCTGCACGACCGGCCACACCGCTGCCTGGCCCGAGGGGCTGCGCGCGACCAGGACGGCGAGCTCGCGCACGAAGTCGACCGCCTCCTCGACCAGCAGCCCGTGCGGGAAGCTCTCGAACCAGCCCGCCAGGTCCTCCGCGGCCAGGTCGTCCGCCGAGCTCAGCACGCGCACGCCCTTGCCGTCGTAGCCGCCCCTCGGGGTCTTCAGCACGACCGGCCAGCCGGGGCCCCTGGCCCCCTCGGCGAAGGCGACCACGTCGTCAGCGCCGCGCACGCGTGCCCAGCTCGGGCACCCGACGCCGAGCGAGCTGAGGCGCGCGCGCATCGCCAGCTTGTCCTGGGCGTGCAGCAGGGCCGCCGGGCCCGGGTGGACGGCGACCCCCTCCTCCTCGAGCCGGCGCAGCAGCTCGGAGGGCACGTGCTCGTGGTCGAAGGTCAGGACCGCCGCCCCGGGGAGGACCGAGCGGACGGCCGCCTCGTCCGTGTGATGACCGACCCAGGTGTCGGCGATCACCTGCGCGGCGCTCTCGTCGGGATCGGTGGCGAGCAGCCTCAGCCGCACGCCGAGCCCGGTCGCTGCCTGCGCCATCATCCGCGCGAGCTGGCCACCGCCGACGACCGCGACGGTGGGGAAGCCGCCGGCAGCGGCGTGGCCGTCTCGGGTCGTCACGGGTGGTGAGCCTATCGGCGCCCGGCGGCCGTCCCCATCCGGCCGCGACCTCGTGGCGGGCTCCTGACATCCTGCTGCCTCTCGGGGACAGACCCCGGAGCCCGCAGCGGACGCGTCCGCCATACCCAGGAGAGCGATGCGACGCCTCGTCGAGCGCCTGCGCGAAGCCATCGACGTCCTGGTGCGCGAGGTCGTGAAGTTCGGCCTCGTCGGAGCCGCCGCCTACGTCGTGGACGTCGGCGTCTTCAACCTGCTGCGCTTCGCCGGCCCGCGCCTGCTCGAGGACAAGCCCCTGACCGCGAAGGCCATCTCGGTCGGCGTCGCCACGTGCGTCGCCTGGTACGGCAACCGGCAGTGGACGTTCCGCCACCGTCGCACCCCGAGGCCGATGCTCGAGCTGGGGCAGTTCGCGGCGATCAACGTCGTGGGCCTGGTGATCATGCTCGCGTGCCTGGGCTTCTCCCACTACGTCCTCGACCTGCGCAGCCCGGTGGCGGACAACGTCTCCGCGAACATCGTCGGGCTAGCGCTGTCGACGCTGTTCCGCTTCTACGCCTACCGCACGTGGGTCTTCACCCACGAGCTGAAGGACGACCCCGTGCTCGGGACAGCAACCACGGACGACGACCCCCCGCCGACCTGATCGGGAGTCACCGCATCGCGGCCACGCGGCGCCCGAGCTGACCCAGGTCCCGGAGCCGCCGCTCGTAGCGGGCGCCCAGGGCGAGCAGGGCAGCCCCCACCACGGCGAGGCTGGCCCAGCGCGGAGCGGCCTCGAAGACCACCACCGCCTGGCTGAGCGCGTACACGAGCAGCACCGCGGAACTGACGACCACCGGCGCCTGCCAGGCGAGCACCGCACCGGCAGCGAGCAGTGCGCCCGCGACGACCGCGAGCAGCACGCCCCGCAGGGGCTCGTCGACCGTGAGGGCGAGCGCGAGGGTCGGCACCAACCCGATGACCAGCCCGGACCCGAGCCACGGCCACGAGCCGGCGTCCGGTCGGACGCGCAGGGCCACCCAGCCGACGACGACGAGCACGACCCCGACGGCCACCGTGACGACCTCGACGGTGCCGGGCAGCGGTCGGACGAGGCCCGAGACGCCCGCGACGGCCAGCACCGCGAGCGCAGACCACCGGGTCGGCCTCGCCCAGGGCAGCCGGTCGAGCAGCACGCAGAGCACGAGCACGGCGCCGGCCGCGGCCATCACGGCCAGATGGCGCGCCAGCGGCAGCACCTGTCCCGCGCCCTCCCCGGACGCGCCCGGAGCGAGCACCGACGGCAGCAGGGCCGAGACCACGACGGGCACCGGCACCCATTCGAGCAGGGACGGCGCGACGACGCCCCGTCCGCGGGTCACGGCGACGAGGGCAGCGGCTCCCAGCACGGCTGCCGAGCCGAGCGCCCAGAGCTCGACCTGGGGCCCCGAGGCCGGCAGTGCGCGCGACCACACGCCGACGACCGAGGCGGCGGACGAGGCGACGAGCAGCACCACCAGGCGCCGGTCGTGCCGTCCTGTGTCGCCCGGCCGGCGCGGGATGAGCCGCGCGACACCGAGCGTCAGCACCGCGACCACCAGCAAGGCCCCCGGGCGCCACGCCGTCCCCGTGACGGCGGCTGCTGTCGACGGCAGGACGACGAGCAGCGCCGCCCCGATCGCGGTGGGACGCAACGGGTCACGACCCGTGCGCACGGCCCGGACGGCGACCGCGGCCAGTACTGCTGCGGGCGGCAGGGTCCACGCCTCGACCAGGCCCACATCAGCGGCACCCAGCCGCTCCCAGAACGCCGTGGTGCCCAGGACGAGGGCGACCCAGCCGACCTGCCGCCGCGACGGCAGCGTGGTCAGCACGAGGGCGCCCGCGGCCAGGGTGAGCAGCACCGGCCACGCCTCGATCGTGCCGTCGAGGGCCTGGGCCAACGTGACGCCCAGGACGACCACGGCCAGCCCGGCTGCTGCCACCTCGACCAGCACGGCGCGCTCGTCGTCACGGCGGTGGAGCGCGACGGCGACCAGGCACGCCGCGGAGGCGACCAGCGACGCGGCCAGCAGCGGGAGCACGGTGCCCTCACCCGCTCCGAGGACGGTCAGTGCGGCAGCGGACCATCCGGCCAGCAGCACGGTCGCCGGCGCGGCGACGCGACGGTCGACTGAGGACCACACGTCCCGGGGGTCGGCGGCGACCACCGCGACCCCACCCGCGCCGGTCACGAGCAGCACCTGCCAGGCCAGGGCGGTCCCGGTCCACGCGGCCGTCGCGGCCGTCGCGGCGGCGGCCGTCACGACCGCCGCCAGCAGCACCGACCTCCGTTCGCCCCGGTCGCCGCCGCGTGGCCACGACACGACCGCCGGCAGGGCGGCGCCGACCAGTCCGGCGACGGTGAACGCGTCGGCACCGACCAGTCCGACCAGCCCGGCCGCGGCGCCCACCGCGGCCAGCGAAGCCAGGGTGGCGACGACCGACACGGCCACGCGGGCGCCCCGACGATCGCCGTCCGACCACGCCGGCGACAGCGCCCGCCGCCCCACCAGCAGCGCGGCGACGCCGACGACCGTGGCCGGGAGCGCGATGGGCACCGCCAGCCATGAGGCGGTCACCCCGCCGGCGAGGACGACACATCCCGACGCCCCGAGCACCCAGCCCGTCGCCGGTCCGCCGAGCCAGGTCGGCACGGCGCCGTGGCGCAGCAGGTGACCGAGCCAGATCGCCAGGGCACCG
Organism: uncultured Actinomycetota bacterium; assembly: GCA_963843835.1. Classification (GTDB taxonomy): domain Bacteria; phylum Actinomycetota; class Actinomycetes; order Actinomycetales; family CAWJMD01; genus CAWJMD01. The sequence goes on along the minus strand of CAWJMD010000001.1, from coordinate 800,327 downwards.
AGGACCAGGGCAGCCCCGACCGCGGCCCACAGCGGCAGCGCGGGCTGCCACGGGGAGCTCGCGGCCAGCAGCCCCATCGCGGCGGCGGCGCCCCAGGCGGACGGGGCCCGGCCTCCGAGCCGCGCCCAGGCCACCAGCGTGAGGACGACAGCGGCGACGGCTCCGAGCCCGGCGACGCGCTGGTCGTCGAACAGCACGACGCCCGCCGCGGCTGACCAGTCGGCCGTGGCCCGCACCTCCCAGGGACGAGCCACCGACGCCAGCACCGGCAGGAGCTGGACCACGGAGACGAGGACTCCAGGGAGAGCGGCGGCAGCCGTCACGGCCAGGGCGCCGCGGCCGGTGAGCCGCAGCGCGGGACCCGGCCCCGCCGACCGCTGGCGACTGCCCGCCAGGGCCGCGACCGCGACCAGCCCGGCCAGTGCGGGAGCCACCGCGAGCGCGTTCCACCCGGCGACGTCGACGGCCCACCACGCCGCAGTGCCCGCCGTGGCGGCCCCCACCACGACCGACCAGAGCGATCGCGCCGTGCCGGTCACGGACATGGCGGCCGCGAGAACCGACACCGCGAGCAGCACCAGAGCCGCCGCGCCCGGGAGGCCGGTCACTCCCGCCACCACCGCGGTGAGCACCGTGACCGCCACCAGGACGTACGAGATCGCCTCCAGCGTCACGGCTTCCACGCCGAGCCCCCGCCGTGCGAGCTGCGGCCGCACCGTGGCCACCGCGGCCCCACCGAGGAGTCCGAGGCAGCCCAGCACCACCGAGCCGGTGCGGGTGGACGCCTCTGCGGCAAGCGCGAAGCCGGCGGCGATGGGGGTCACCGGGGCCACGACGGCCGCCGCGAAGACAGGGGCGCGAAGGTGCTCGAGGCGGCCGACGGCGGCCAGGACGACCACGCACACCGCGGACGCGCCGGCGATGTACGCGAGCCACCCCACCGGCTCACCGACCAGTCCGGAGAGCCGGACCGCGATGGCGTCGAGCAGCACGAGCACGGAACCGAACCCCGCGACCGCCTCCGCGGTGGCCCCCATCCGGGCTCGCCGGGCGAGAGCCGCGCCCCCCAGCACGGCGATCGTCAGGCCGGCGACGACCACGCTGCGCCCGGAGATCCCGAGACGGTCCCAGGAGAAGGCGAGGAACACGACGGCGGCGACGGCGAGCAGCAGGGCGCCGAGGCCCACGAGCAGCTCGGAGACACCGAGCGAGCGCCGTCGCCGTGGGGTGACAGGTGGCGCGGGGGGGACGTGCGCCGGGGCGGGACCGGGGAGCTGTCCACTCCGCGTCTGAGCGGGCGGGGCGCTCGGGACGCTCGGCACGGGCATCCGGGCGAGCTGCCCGGCCGCCCGGAGCTCTCGCACGAGCTCGTCGCGGGTGGCGATCCAGTGGTCGGCCTGCCGGCTCGCCTCCCACACGCGGGCGGCCAGCGGGCCGACGAGCGGTGCGCCGCAGCGCACGCAGCGCGGCAGGGTGACGGCCTCCCCGCAGACAGGGCAGCGGCTCGGGTCGGCGAGGACGGAACGGGCCAGGTCGGCCGTGGACGGGCTCATGCCGTCACCGTCCTCCCGACGCGCGAAGCGACGCCAGGGTCGTCGTACTCAGTACCTACTCGACCTGTGACCTGCTCGACCCGTGACCGGCTCGGCCCGGGTCTGCAGGTCAGACTCCGGGCCACCGCGGTGGGCGCTTCTCGGCGAAGGCCGCGATCCCCTCGGCCCTGTCCCCGCTGAACGCGACCGTGCGCCAGGCCGCGTCCTCGATCTCCATCCCGGCCGCGAGGGAGCCCTCCAGGCCGAGGCGCATGGCCCGCTTGGCGGCGCGCACGCCGACCGGCGAGTTCGACGCGATCGTGCCGGCGAGTGCGAGAGCCGCCTCGCGGGCCCCTCCGTCCTGGACGAGCCGGTCGACGAGACCGAGACGGTAGGCCTCGTCCGCCGTCACCTTGCGCGCCGTGAAGACGAGGTCGGCGGCCCGGGACCAGCCGACCCGACGCGCCACCAGCTGCGTTCCGCCCGCCCCCGGGATCACCCCGACGGACACCTCGGGCAGCCCCAGCGCCGCCGTGCCGTCCGCCACGACCAGGTCGCAGCAGAGGGCGATCTCGCACCCGCCGCCCAGGGCGAACCCCTCGACGGCGGCGATGACGGGCACAGGGAGGTCGAGCACGCTGCGGTACGCCGGACCCGTGACCAGTCGCTGACGGCGCAAGTCGTCGTCGCTGAACCCGTTGCGCTCCTTGAGGTCCGCACCGACGCAGAACGCCTTCGCGCGGCTCGACGCCACGACGACAGCGCGCACGTCCGGGTCGGTCGCGACCTCCGCGGTCGCCCCGTGCAGGGCGTGGGCCATCGCGGTGGAGATCGCGTTCATGGCGGAGGGGCGGTCGAGGACGATGACGGCGACGTGCCCGTCGTGCTCGTCGGGGCGCTCGACCCGCACCAGGGCGTCGTTGTTCGCAGTGCTCACGCAGGCAGGCTAGTGGGGCCGTTCCGGTACGGCGTCCGGTGCGTCGACGGCTCGCTCCAGCGCCTGCACGTCGACGGGCGCACGTCCGGCGGTACCGGGGCCTCCGCGGGCGCTGCGGGTGAGCAGCCAGGGCGCCACCGGCCCGATCCCCTTGAGCGTGCGGCGGCGAAGCGGTGTGCAGGTGAACCCCGAGACGACCTCGACCGCACGCGCTGTGGCGTCGTCGACCATCACCGTCCCCGGCTGCGCGATCGACGTCAGCCTGCTGGCCCGGTTGACCGTGATCCCGAAGACGTCTCCGAGCCGCGCCACGACCGGGCCGGTCGCGAGCCCGACGCGCACATCCGGAAGGAGCGGGTCGGCGCCCATCTCGGTGGCGATGTCGAGGGCGATCGCGGCCGCCGCCTGGGGTGGCCACGCGACGAAGAGCACCTCGTCGCCGACGGTCTTGATGATGCGACCGCCGTGCGAGGTGACGACGTCCGAGGTCATGGCCTCGAAACGCTGCACGAGAGAGGCCAGGTCACCCTCCGAGAGCCGTCGCACGACGCGGGTGAACGAGACGAGGTCGGCGAAGCCCACGGCGCGCCGGATCGTCGGGACGTCGGCGTCCGGCACCACGTCGACCTGGAAGCGGTGAAGGGCCGAGGCCAGGTGCCGTCGCCAGGCGTAGACGACGAGCGGCTCGAACTCGTCCGCCAGCATCGTGGCGAGGTCGCCCACACCACCGGCCACGTCGTCGGAGGGGGGGTCGTCGCCCTCGGGGCGCATCGCCCGTCCGTCCGCGAGCGCCTCGCCCAGCAGCTGGACCTGCCACGAGGCGAGCCGGTCGACGGACCGACCTACGGCGCGGGTCAGCGCGAGGGCCGTCGAGTCGTCCATCAGCCCCTCGCGGACGAGCCCTGAGACGCGGTGCAGCGCCTCGACGTCGGCCTCCGTGAACGCCTCGAGCTCCTCACCCACCTCGGGGAAGCCGAGGGCGCGCCAGAACCGCCGGGCGGAGAGCAGGGAGACGCCCGCATCCGACGACACCTGGCGCGAGCGCAGCCGGCGGCGCCCTCCGAGGACCCGTTCCTCCTGCTCGTCCTGTCGAGGACTGCTCGGGCCCGGACCGAGGTCATCCACCACGCAGGTCCTCCTGTCCGGCGTCACGCAGGTGCACGACGTCCCCTGCGGCCACGCCGACGATCCCCTCGGGCGCGCGCACCAGCAGGCGGCCGTCGTCCGCGATCCCCTCGGCGACACCGACCACGCCGTCGACCCCGCCCGGCAGCTCGACCCTGACGCGGCGGCCCAGCGTCACGCACACCTCCCTGACCTGGGCGGCGAGTCCCGAGCCGACCGCGTCACCGCCGTGGTCGCCCCAGCGCGCCAGTACGTCCACCAACTCGCGGACGAGCGCGCGGAGCACGGTGTCGCGGTCGGTCGTGGCGGAGCCTTCCATGCGCAGCGAGGTGGCGGTGGGGACGGGCACCTCCTCGGCCGTCGTGGTCACGTTCACCCCGATCCCGAGCACCAGGGCGGGCGAGGGGCCGGTCGTGACCTCGGAGAGGATCCCGGCGACCTTGCGCGCCTCCGGTGGGTCTCCGACCAGCACGTCGTTGGGCCACTTCAGCCCGGCCTGCAGGCCCGCGGTCGCGCGGAGCGTCCGCACCACGGCCAGACCAGCGAGCAGGGGCACCCACGACCACTCGGCCAGCGGGACGGGGTCGGGTCGAAGCAGCAGCGAGAAGGTCAGCGACGAGCGTGGCGGCGTCTGCCACGTGCGCCCCAGACGGCCACGGCCCGCTGCCTGGTGGTCGGCCACCAGGACCGAGAGGTGGGGCCACTCCTGCGCGCCGTCCTCGTCCGGCGACCCGGCCGGGCGGCTGACGGCCGAGACCAGGTCAGCGTTGGTCGACCCCGTGCTCTCCACCAGGTCGAGCCGGGCCAGGGGGCCGACCGGTTCCAGCAACGCCCGGCGCAGGGCCTCGACCCGCAGCGGGGGCCGGTCCAGGTCGCCCCACCGTGCCTCTCCGGGGGTCTGCGCGGTCATGGGCGCCAGCGTAGGGGCGGCCGGTCGGGCGCCGTGGACGACCGGCGCCGTGACCAGCGCGGCCGCGCCACTAGGCTGCCGCCCACGCGAGGAGAGGAAACGCAGCGATGGCCACGCCAGCCGCCGAGTCGGCCACCCAGCAGGGCGACCAGGAGTCGTCCTCCCAGCCGGGTCCCGACGTGCACACCACAGCCGGCAAGCTCGCCGACCTGCAGCGCCGCATCGACGAGGCCGTCCACGCCGGCTCGGCGCGCGGTGTCGAGAAGCAGCACGCGCGCGGCAAGAAGACCGCCCGTGAGCGCATCGAGCAGCTGCTCGACGAGGGGTCGTTCACCGAGCTCGACGAGCTGGCACGGCACCGGTCGACCAACTTCGGCCAGCAGGGGAACCGCCCGTACGGCGACGGGGTGGTGACCGGCTACGGCACCGTCGACGGCAGGCCGATCTGCGTGTTCGCCCAGGACTTCACGGTGTTCGGCGGCTCCCTCGGCGAGGTCTTCGGCGAGAAGATCGTCAAGGTGATGGACCTCGCGATGAAGACGGGCGTCCCGATGGTCGGCATCAACGACTCCGGGGGCGCGCGCATCCAGGAGGGCGTGGTGTCGCTCGGCCTGTACGGCGAGATCTTCCAGCGCAACGTCCACTCGTCGGGGGTCATCCCGCAGATCTCGCTGATCATGGGTCCCTGCGCGGGTGGCGCGGTCTACTCGCCGGCGATCACCGACTTCACGGTGATGGTGGACAAGACGTCGCACATGTTCATCACCGGCCCCGACGTGATCAAGACCGTGACCGGCGAGGACGTGGCCTTCGAGGACCTCGGCGGTGGGCGCACCCACAACACGAAGTCCGGTGTGGCCCACTACCTCGCCGACGACGAGGACGACGCGATCTCCTACGTCAAGGAGCTGCTGGGCTACCTGCCGAGCAACAACCTCTCGGACCCGCCCGTCTACGACGAGGTGGTCGACCTCGAGGTGTCCGAGACCGACATCGAGCTCGACACCTTCGTTCCCGACTCGGCGAACACCCCCTACGACATGCACACGGTGATCGAGCACGTGCTCGACGACGCCGACTTCCTCGAGGTGCAGCCGCTGTTCGCGCCGAACATCGTCTGCGGTTTCGGACGGGTGGAGGGTCGCTCCGTCGGCGTCGTGGCGAACCAGCCGATGCAGTTCGCCGGGACGCTCGACATCGACGCCAGCGAGAAGGCCGCGCGCTTCGTCCGCACGTGCGACGCGTTCAACGTCCCCGTCCTCACGTTCGTCGACGTGCCCGGCTTCCTTCCCGGGACGGACCAGGAGTGGAACGGCATCATCCGGCGTGGCGCCAAGCTGATCTACGCCTACGCGGAGGCCACGGTCCCGAAGGTCACGGTCATCACGCGCAAGGCGTACGGCGGCGCCTACGACGTGATGGGGTCCAAGCACCTCGGCGCCGACCTCAACCTGGCCTGGCCCACGGCACAGATCGCGGTGATGGGCGCGCAGGGCGCGGTCAACATCCTCTACCGGTCGGAGCTGAAGGAGGCCGCCGAGCGCGGGGAGGACGTCGAGGCGGCACGGCAGCGGTTCATCACCGACTACGAGGACACGCTCGCCAACCCGTACATCGCGGCCGAGCGGGGCTACGTCGACGCGGTGATCGCCCCGTCGCGCACCCGGGTCGAGGTCATCAAGGCGCTGCGGGTGCTGCGCAACAAGCGCGAGACGCTCCCGCCGAAGAAGCACGGGAACATCCCCCTGTGAGCGGGGACGAGGCGGTCCGGCCCCCGAGCCTGCGCGTGGTGCGGGGGGACGCCACGGACGAGGAGGTCGCCGCCCTGGTGGCCGTCCTCACCGCAGCGGCGGGACCTGCACCGGGTGGCGGCGGGGACGGGACGAGCGGGCGCAGTGCCTGGAGCGAACCGGCACGCAGCGTCCGAGAGCCGCTCCCCCACGGCCCGTCCGCCTGGCGCGCCTCCGCCTGGCCGCGCTGACCGACGGTCCGCCTAGCCGTCCACCCACACGCAGAACGGGTGACCGGCCGGGTCGAGGCACACCCTGACGTCGTCCTGCGGCTGGTGGCTCGCGAGCGTGGCCCCGCACTCGAGGGCGTGCGCGACCCCGCCGTCCAGGTCGGTGGCGAGGATCTCGAGGTGGACCATCTTCTGCGGGTCCCCGGGGCCGGCCGGCCACACCGGCCTGACGTAGTCGTCCTCACGCTGGAAGGCGAGGCCGACCCCGCCCCGGGGGTCGCGCAGGGTGACCCAGTCGGGCTCCTCCGTGCCGATCGCCCATCCGAGGAGCCGCCCGTAGAACTCCGCCAGGGCACGGGGGTCCGGCGCGTCGAGGGTCACCGTCGTCAGTGTCAGGTTCGTCACGTCAGGCATGCCGGGCAGCCTTGCACAGCAGCGCACTAGGGTCACCGCCATGACCTCTGACCTCGGCGGCCTGGCCGCCTCCCGGGGTGGCTCCGGCTCCCGCACCCCGTCGGCCGTCGACGCCGTCGCGGACCGCTACGTCGACACGATGTGCGAGCTCGACCCGTTGCTGGCGACCACGATCGGCGTGGCGGGTCACGACGACCGGCTGACCGACCTGTCCCCCGAGGGGGTCGACGCGCGAGCCGCGGCGACTCGGGCGGCGCTCGCCGAGCTCGACGCCCTGGAGCCGGCCGACCCGGTCGACGAGGTCACGGTCGCCGCGATGCGCGAGCGGCTCGGGCTCGAGCTGGAGATCCACGACGCCGGCCTCGACTACGGCCCGCTGAACGTGATCGACTCGCCCGCCCAGGGGCTGCGCGACGCCTTCGACCTGATGCCCAGCGACACCGCGGAGCAGTGGGCCACGATCGCCCGGCGGATGCGGGCGATGCCGGAGGCGACCCAAGGGTACGTCGAGGGCCTGCGCCGCGCGATCGCCGACGGCAACCTTCCCGCTCGCCGACAGGTCGACGCCGTCGCCACCCAGTGCGAGCGGCACGCCGACCACGCCACGGGCTACTTCGCCCGACTGGCCGAGCAGGCGAGACCCGATGGCGCAGAGGCGGAACCGACCCTGGCTGCGGACCTGTCAGAAGGTGCACGCGTCGCGGCCGAGGCCTACGGCGACCTCGCTCGCATCCTGCGCGATGAGGTGCTGCCTGCGGCCCTGACGACCGACGCGTGTGGCAGGGACGTCTACGCGCTGTGGTCGCGCTACCACATCGGGGCGAGCATCGACCTGGAGGAGACGTACCGGTGGGGCCAGGAGGAGCTGGCCCGCATCGAGGCCGAGATGGCCGCCGTCAGCGACCAGATCGTTCCCGGCGGGAGCGTCGACGACGCCGTGGCCCGGCTCGAGGCCGACCCGTCGCGACGGATCGAGGGCACCGAGGCCTTCCGCGACTGGATGCAGGAGCGCTCGGACAAGGCGGTCGCCGACCTGGCCGACACTCACTTCGACATCCCGGAGCAGGTACGGACCCTGGAGTGCCGCATCGCGCCGACCAATCTCGGCGGCATCTACTACACCTCGCCCAGCGAGGACTTCAGCCGGCCCGGCCGCATGTGGTGGTCGGTGCCCGACGGCGTCACCGCCTTCGACACCTGGCGCGAGACCACGACCGTCTTCCACGAGGGGGTACCCGGGCACCACCTCCAGGTGGCCCAGACGCTGGTGCGCTCCGAGCTGCTCAACCGCTGGCGACGCCTGATGTGCTGGACCTCGGGACACGGCGAGGGCTGGGCGCTCTACGCCGAGCGGCTGATGGCCGACCTGGGCTACCTCGACGACCCGGCCGACCGGCTGGGGATGCTCGACGGGTCGGCGCTGCGCGCGATGCGCGTGGTGGGCGACATCGGCCTGCACTGCGGCTTCGAGGCGCCGGGCGACGTGGGGGGCGGTGACTGGGACGCCGCCAAGCTGTGGCAGTTCATCACCGCCCACACACGCCAGGACCGGGACTTCATGGCCTTCGAGCACCTCCGGTACCTGGGCTGGCCCGGCCAGGCACCGGCCTACAAGGTCGGGGAGCGCCTGTGGCTCCAGATCCGTGACGAGGTGCGCTCCCGAGAGGGGGACACCTTCGACCTCAAGGCGTTCCACCGGCGTGCGCTCGACATCGGGTCGGTCGGCCTGGACGTGCTCAAAGACGCTCTCGTCCGCTGAGGGCGCGGCCTCGGGACACGGGACGGATGTGACGCACGCGACGGATGCCGCTTCACCGCGCTCGTGGCCGGCATCGCCGGTCTGGCACAGGTCACCGATGCCGCGCGCCTGCGGCCATAACGCTCCAGTGGTTCGCCATCACAGCGCTCGTGTCCGTCAGCATCGGCATCACGCTGGGGCTGCTCGGTCGGCGTCGCCGCCCTTCAAGGTCGGTCCGGCCGCCGAACCGTTCCTGTCCTTCGACCGGTCGGCGTTGGCCGTGACCCAGAAGGTGCTGCGGTGGATCATCCGCCCGTGGCCAGCTACGGCTGGGACCCCCTGAGCTCTCTCGGCGTGTTCGCCGCCGATGTGTACGTGGGCCTGCTGCTGGTGCTGCTCGTGCTCTACCCGGTGCTGGTGAAGGTGAACGGCCAGTCGGTCCGCTCGTTCGCCGACGCCGACGTGACCGCGTCGGATGCGGCGGTTCTCGACGAGCCCGCCCCCGCCCCGCACGCGTCGACCGTCGGCGTGCGCGAGCCCGTGGCCGCGCCCTGACGGGCAACGCTCGGGCACTACCGTCTCGCCGGTGACCCGACTCGTCCTCGCCTCCGCGTCCCCGGCCCGCCTGTCCACCCTGCGATCGGCGGGCGTCGAGCCGCTGGTCGTGGTCTCCGGCGTCGACGAGGACGAGGTCGTGACGCGCAACGGCGTGACGGATGCCGCTGCCACCGTCCTCGTCCTGGCACGGGCGAAGGCCGAGGACGTGGCCGCACGCGACGAGCTGCCCGACGACGCGGTGGTGCTGGGGTGCGACTCGGTGCTGGAGCTGGACGGCCAGGTGCACGGCAAGCCCTCCGACGCCGCCGAGGCCGTCGCCCGGTGGCGTCGCATGCGCGGTCGCAGCGGGGTCCTCCACACGGGGCACTGGGTCGTCGACGAGCGGCTGGACGGTGGCACGGGCGGCACCCTCGGGGCGTCCGTCTCGACGACGGTCCACTTCGCCGAGCTCTCGGACGACGACATCGACGCCTACGTGGCCACCGGCGAGCCGCTGCGCGTGGCCGGAGCCTTCACGGTCGACGGACTCGGCGGCGCGTTCGTCCGGGGCCTGGAGGGCGACCACCACAACGTCGTCGGGCTCAGCCTGCCGGTGCTGCGCGACCTGCTCGCCGAGCTGGGCATCAGCTGGACGTCGCTGTGGGACTCACCCACGGCGTGACGCCGGACCACCCCTCGTGCACGGTGGACGGGTCGCCCGCCCAGCCGACGTAGCCGTCGGGGCGGACGAGGACGGCTGCTGCGCCGGCGACCCCGGGTGGCGCCAGCCTCACCTCGTCGGGCAGCCACGCGGGCCGGTCGTTCGCGACCAGCGCATAGCGTCCTCCCGCGAGGTCGGGGGCGAGGTCCCGTGCGGGCGGCAGCAGCTCGCCGGCCCACCGTCCGACCATCGGGTCGGAGCCTGCAGGCGCCGGGTACCTCACCCCGATCCCGGAGATCGTGCGCGCCACCCGCAGCTGAACCGCCGGAAGGCGTAGAGCGCTGGCCACCACCGCGTTCCGCGCCCACCGCGCGGGCGTCGACCGGAGCATGGCCATCCGGATGAGCGCACCACTGGTGCGCAGAACCTGGGCACCGACCGGGTGCCTCTCCGCCTGGTAGGTGTCCAGCAGCTCGTCGGGCGCAGTGGCCCGGCACACCGCGGCCAGCTTCCACGCCAGGTTGGCGGAGTCCTGAAGCCCGACGTTCATCCCCTGGCCGCCGGCCGGCGAGTGGACGTGCGCCGCGTCACCGGTGAGAAGCACGCGACCGCGCCGGTAGCCGGGCACCTGTCGCTCGTCGCTGTGGAAGCGGCCCATCCAGCGCGGGTCGTGCATGCCCAGGTCGCTGCCCAGCGCACGCCTTGTCGCCGAACGGATCTCGTCGAGGTCCACCGGGGCGTCGCCGTCGACCTGGCGTCTCCGGTCCCAGGCGAAGACCCGGTACCAGCCGTCCCCGAAGGGCGCAACGAAGGCGAAGGCGCCGCCCGTGGCGTTCACTGCGAGAACGTCCGCCGGCGGGTCCGTCAGCCGTACGTCCGCGAGCATGATCGACCGGACGACCGACCGCCCAGGGAACGGCAGCCCCGCCGAGCTGCGGACGGTGCTGCGGACCCCGTCGGCGCCTACGACGAAGGAGGCGCGGTGGTGAGTCGTGCCCGCACCGGCCGACGAGGTGTCCAGCGTGACGTGGTTCGGCGCCTGCGTCAGTCCCGTCACCTCGCCCCGCGGAGGAACCGCACCCCGAGCCGCTCGGCGCGGGCCAGGAGCAGCCGCTCGGTCTCGTACTGGGGTGTGACCAGGAGGAAGGGGAAGCGGCTCGGCAGCCGGCCCAGGTCGACCTGCACGCTGTCGAAGAGCCGCAGCCGGCGAACCGGCTCGCCACGTGCCACCAGCTCCTCGGCGAGACCCCGTAGGTGGAGCTGCTCGAGCGTCATGGCGTGCACCCCGAAGGCCCGGGTCAGCGAGGACCGGTCGGTGCGTCGCTCGAGCACGGTCACCGCCACACCGGCCTGGGCCAGGTCACCCGCCAGCAGCAGGCCGGTCGGTCCCGCACCCACGACCGCGACGTCCGCGTCCACGACCACCTCGTCAACAGTTGTTGGCCCACATCTGTTGACGCGACGGTAGGCCGCACCTCACCGCGATGTCAACGCTCGTTGACCTACACTCGCGGCATGCACGACGACACACCCCGCCGTTCGGACGTGACGCGCGCGGCGATCCTCGAGGCCGCACGGGCCCACTTCGCGGCGGACGGCTACGAGCGGGCGACGATCCGTGCGATCGCGGCGGACGCGGGCATCGACCCCGCGATGGTGATGCGGTACCACGGCTCGAAGTCACGGCTGTTCGCCGCAGCGGCGGACTTCGACCTGCGGTTGCCGGACCTCACCCCGGTGCCCCGGCACCGGGTCGGCGCCGCGCTGGCGGAGCACGCGGTCGACCGCTGGGCCAGCGACGACACCCTCCACGCGCTCCTGCGCGCGGCCGTGTCGCACGACGACGCGTCGACGACCATGCGGGCGATCTTCGTCGACCAGCTGGCGCCGACGATCCGCCGCCTCCACGACGCGACCGGGGGTGGCGGGTCGGCGGACGCGAGAGCAGGCCTGGTGGCCACCCAGGTGCTGGGTTTCATGCTCTGCCGGCACGTCCTGCGGCTGCCGCCCGTCGTGCAGATGCCCGACGACGAGGTGGTCGCGTGGCTGGCGCCCACCCTGCAGCGCTACCTGGTCGAGGACCTCGACTAGACCGGGGGCACTCCGTGCCGGCGGTCGCTGAACGCCCGGTCACGACCGGCGGCGTACCGCAGCCGTGCCGACACCTCACGTCGGAGGTCGGCCGGCTGCACGATCCCGTCGAGCACCAGCTCGCTCGCGAGGCGCTCCAGGTCGATGTCGAGCTCGTACTCGACCCGACGGGCCGCCACGAAGGCCGCCCGCTCGTCCGGGTCCTCGATCGCGGCGATCTTGCCGGCGTACACCGCGTTGACGGCGGCCTCCGGGCCCATCACCGCGATGCGGGCGGTGGGCAGCGCGAGCGTGGCGTCGGGCCCGAAGCCGGGGCCGGCCATCGCGTAGAGGCCCGCGCCGTAGGACTTGCGGATCACCACGCACACCTGCGGCACGGTCGCCTCCGACACCGCGGTGATCATCTTCGCCCCGTGCCGGATGATCCCCGCGCGCTCGACCTCGGAGCCGATCATGAAGCCGGGCACGTCCGACAGGTACACGAGCGGCACGTTGAACGCGTCGCACCACCAGATGAAACGCGCTGCCTTGTCGGCGCTGTCACCGAAGAGCACGCCACCCTTGACGGCGGAGTTGTTCGCGACGACGCCGACGCTCCGCCCGTCCATGCGACCGAAGCCGACCACCAGCTCGGGGGCGAAGAGCGGCTTGATCTCGAAGAACGAGTCGTCGTCGACCAGGCCGTCGATCACGTCGTGCACGTCGAAGGGCTGGCTCTCGATCTCGGGGACGGTGTCGTCGTCGAGCTCGACCGACGGTGCTTCCGCGGCGTAGGTGGGCGGGTCGTGGCGCCACGAGGAGGGCAGGTAGGAGAAGACGAGCCGGGCCTGCTCGATCGCGTCGGCGTCGTCGTGCGCCAGCAGGTCGCCACAGCCGGAGACCGTGCAGTGCATCCGCGCACCGCCCATCTCCTCCAGGGAGACGATCTCGCCGACGACCATCTCTGCCATGCGCGGGCTGCCCAGGTACATCGACGCGTTGCCCTCGACCATGATCACGCAGTCGGTGAAGGCCGGGATGTAGGCCCCGCCGGCGGCGCTGGGCCCGAACAGGCAGCAGATCTGCGGCACGCGGCCCGACAGCGCGACCTGGTTCTTGAAGATGCGCCCGGCCCCGCGCCGACCCGGGAAGAGGTCGACCTGGTCGGTGATGCGCGCACCGGCGGAGTCGATGAGCCAGAAGACCGGAAGCTCCTCGCGCAGCGCCGTCTCCGTCGCGCGGATGATCTTCTCGACGGTGCGGGCTCCCCACGAGCCCGCCTTGACCGTCGGGTCGTTGGCGACCAGGACGACGGCCCGGCCGTCGACGGTGCCTCGCCCGGTGACCACGCCGTCCGCCGGCAGGCCCTCGGCCAGGGCGTTGGCGTACCGGCCGTCCTCGACGAAGCTGCCCTCGTCGACGAGGAGCGAGATGCGCTCGCGCACGTACAGCTTGTTCTGCCCGGCGAGCTTCTCGGCAGCCTTGTCGGTCGGCGCGTCGGACGCGGCGTGGGCGGCCACGAGCCGCTCACGCAGTGCCTGCACCTTGGGGTCGCGGGGGTGGGTCATGGAGAGAGCCTCTCAGGCGACCGGAAGACCGAGGCCACGGGCGATCACGAGTCGCTGCACCTCGGACGTGCCCTCCCCGACCTCGAGGATCTTGGCGTCCCGGTAGAAGCGCGCCACCGGGTACTCCTCCATGAAGCCGTTGCCACCGAAGACCTGGGTGGCGACGCGGGTGGCGGTGACCGCCGCCTCCGTCGCGTAGAGCTTGGCCACCGCTGCCGCCTGCTTGAACTCGACGTGGCCGCGGCGGCCCGCGGTCATCTCGTCCCTGAGCCACGCGGCGCGGTACGTCAGCGCGCGGGCCGCCTCGACCGAGACGGCGAGGTCGGCGATGGCGAACGAGACACCCTGGTTCACGCCGATCGGGCGGCCGAACGCGATGCGGGCCTTCGCGTACTCGGTCGACTGCTCAAGGCACGCCTGGGCGAGCCCCACGGCGAGGGCGGCGATGGCCACGCGCCCGTCGTCCAGGATGGCGAGGAACTGGCCGAAGCCCTTGCCGCGCTCGCCGAGCAGGTTCGACTCGGGCACGCGGCAGCCCTCGAACGTCAGGCCGTGCGTGTCGGACGAGTGCCAGCCGAGCTTGCGGTAGGCGGGCTCGACGGTGAAACCGGTTGTGCCGGAAGGGACCAGGATACTGCTGATCTCGGCGCGGCCGTCCGGACGCTCGCCGGTCTTCGCGGTGACCGTGACGACCGAGGTGATGTCGGTACCGGAGTTCGTGATGAAGGCCTTGGCGCCATCGACGACCCACTCGGCGCCGCTCTCGTCCAGCTTCGCCCGGGTCCGGCTCGCCCCGGCGTCCGAGCCGGCCTCGGGCTCGGTCAGGCCGAACGCGGCGAGGGACCGCCCAGCGACCAGGTCGGGGAGCCAGCGCTCCTTCTGCTCCTGGGAGCCGTAGGTGAGGATGGGGTTGATGCCCAGGCCGACGCCGGCACTCAGGGTGATGCCGATGCTCTGGTCGACCCTTCCGAGCTCCTCGATCGCCACGCACAGCGACGTGAACGCGCCCTCATCGAGACCGGCGCCACCGAACTCCTCGGGGGCCACGAGGCCGAAGAGCCCGAGCTCACCCATCTGCGGCACGAGGTGCACCGGGAAGTGGTGGTCGCGGTCCCACTGCTCGATGTGGGGGCCGACCTCGCTCTCGGCGAAGTCGCGCACGACCTTCCGGAAGTCCTCGTGCTCGCGGGACAGCTCGAACATGGCTCACCTCGGTGTGGCTCGATCGGGTCGTGCTTGACGTTGACGTCAACGTAAATCAGGATGAGCGCCATGGCAAGCCGCACCTGGACCATCGCCGAGGTCGCCGAGGAGTTCGGCGTCACCCACCGGACCGTCCGCTACTACGAGGCCGAGGGGCTCATCTCCCCCGAGCGCCGCGGCACGGTGCGCGTCTTCCACCCGCGCGACCGGGTCCGGCTGGGCCTGGTGCTGCGAGGCAGGCGGCTCGGCTTCCCGATCGAGGAGATCCGTCGCATCGTCGACATGTACGACGACGTCCCCGGTGAGGCCGGCCAGCTCGAGTACCTCCTGAGCCAGATCGGCGAACGGCGGACGGAGCTCGAGGCGCGGCGGGCCGACATCGAGGCGGCCCTGGCGGAGCTCGACGACCTGCAGCGGCGCTGTCGCAGCGACCTCGAGGCCCTCGGCGCCGGTACGCGCGGCCGCTCGAACGGGGCGCCGACCCGATCCGACCGGCCCGCCCGATCCCGCTAGGCTCGCCCGGCGGGAGACCGGAAGCACCCAGAAGCACCCAGACCACCAGCGAGGGACCGACCGTGGCAGACCAGCAGCAGGGCAGCACCCGCCGACCGATCACGAAGGTCCTGATCGCCAACCGGGGCGAGATCGCGGTGCGCATCGCCCGCGCGGCCAAGGACTCCGGCATCGGCTCGGTCGCCGTCTACGCCGAGCCCGACGCCCACGCGCTGCACGTGAAGGTGGCCGACGAGGCCTACGCCCTCGGCGGCTCGACGCCGGGCGACTCGTACCTCGTCCAGGAGAAGCTGCTCGACGTGGCCGCCCGCTCCGGCGCCGACGCCGTCCACCCCGGCTACGGGTTCCTCGCCGAGAACGCGTCGTTCGCCCAGGCCGTCATCGACGCGGGCCTGATCTGGATCGGGCCCTCCCCGTCCGCGATCGACGCCCTGGGCGACAAGGTCAAGGCGCGCCACATCGCCGAGCGGGCGGGTGCGCCCCTGGTGGCCGGAACCCACGACCCCGTCGACGGCCCCGACGAGGTGATCGCGTTCGCCGACGAGCACGGGCTCCCGATCGCGATCAAGGCCGCGTACGGCGGCGGGGGCCGCGGCCTCAAGGTCGCCCGCGAACGCTCAGAGATCGCCGAGCTCTTCGACTCCGCTGTGCGAGAGGCGGTGTCGGCGTTCGGACGGGGAGAGTGCTTCGTCGAGAAGTACCTCGACAAGCCGCGTCACGTCGAGACGCAGTGTCTCGCCGACGAGCATGGCAACGTCGTCGTCGTCTCGACGCGCGACTGCTCGCTGCAGCGCCGCCACCAGAAGCTCGTCGAGGAGGCGCCCGCGCCGTTCCTCACCGACGAGCAGAACGCCGAGCTGTACCGGGCCTCGAAGGCGATCCTCACCGAGGCGGGGTACACGGGCGCCGGCACCTGCGAGTTCCTCGTGGCGCAGGACGGCACGATCTCGTTCCTCGAGGTCAACACCCGCCTGCAGGTGGAGCACCCGGTCTCCGAGGAGGTCACCGGCATCGACCTCGTGCGCGAGCAGTTCCGCGTCGCCGCCGGTGAGCCGCTCGGCTACGACGACCCGGAGATCCGGGGCCACTCGATCGAGTTCCGCATCAACGGCGAGGACGCCGGCCGCGGCTTCCTCCCCGCCCCCGGCGCGGTCTCCTCGTTCCTGCCGCCCACGGGCCCGGGCGTGCGCCTCGACTCCGGCGTCGTGACCGGTGACGTCATCGCCGGCGCCTTCGACTCGATGCTCGCCAAGCTCGTCGTCACCGGCGCCACGCGCCGCCAGGCGCTGGAGCGCTCACGTCGAGCGCTGGCCGAGTTCGTCGTCGAGGGCATGCCGACCGTGCTGCCGTTCCACCGAGTCGTCGTCGAGGACCCCGCCTTCGCGCCGGCCGACGACAGCCCGTTCACCGTCCACACGCGCTGGATCGAGACCGAGTTCGACAACCAGATCGCCCCATACGCCGGCGTGGTCGCCGACACCGACGGCGAGCCGGCCGGTGCCAAGCAGACCGTGGTCGTCGAGGTGGGCGGCAAGCGGCTGGAGGTCGTCCTGCCCGCGGGTCTGGCGCTCGGCACGGCCGCCGGTGCTGCCGGCCGGCCGAAGGCCCCCAAGCGGTCCGGCGCCAAGAAGGGCGGCGCCGCCGCGTCCGGCGACAGCCTCACCTCGCCGATGCAGGGCACCATCGTGAAGATCGCGGTCGCCGAGGGCGACACCGTCGCCGAGGGTGACCTGGTGGTCGTCCTCGAGGCGATGAAGATGGAGCAGCCCCTGCTCGCCCACCGGGCCGGCGTCGTCACGGGCCTCACCGCCGAGGTGGGTGCCACCGTGTCGTCCGGCGCCGCGGTGTGCGAGATCAAGGACGCCTAGACCCCCTCCGACGGACGGGTGGCTGCGTGCCGCGGGGGCGGCGTCAGTGGTGGTGTAGGCGGCGGGCCGCCTCGGCGATGGACCCCGACAGCGAGGGGTACACCGTGAACGCGAGGGCCACCTGGTCGACGGTGAGGCGGTGCTCCACGGCCAGGGTGACGGGGAAGATCAGCTCGGACGCCCGGGGGGCTACGACGACGCCGCCGATCACGGTGCCGGAACCCTTGCGGCAGAACAGCTTCACGAACCCGTCGTGGATGCCCTGCATCTTGGCGCGCGGGTTGCCGGCCAGCGGCAGCTTCACGACCTCACCCTGCGCTTCGCCCGACTCGATCTGCGCCTGCGTCCAGCCGACGGTGGCGATCTCGGGCGCGGTGAAGATCGTTGCCGACACGGTCCTCAGCTCCAGCGGGGTGACGGCGTCGCCGAGCGCGTGCCACATGGCGATCCGTCCCTGCATCGCGGCGACGGAGGCGAGCGGCAGCACCCCGGTGCAGTCACCCGCCGCGTAGACGCCGCGCGCCGAGGTGCGGGAGACCTTGTCCACGTCGATGTGCCCGGACTCCGACAGCCGCACGCCGCTCTCGACCAGGCCCATCCCGCTCGTGTTGGGGATCGACCCGACGGCCATCAGGCAGTGGGACCCCTCGAGGGTCCGGCCGTCGGCCAGCGTGACGACGACGCCGTCGCCCTCGCGCCGAACGGCTGACGCGCGCGAGCGCGACATCACCGTCATCCCCCGCCGCCGGAAGACCTCCTCGATCACCTCGGCGGCGTCGGCGTCCTCGCCTGGCAGCACCCGGTCGCGGCTCGACACGAGCACGACGTCGACGCCGAGGGCGTCGTAGGCCGAGGCGAACTCGGCGCCGGTCACACCCGAGCCGACCACGATGAGCCGCTCGGGCAGCTCCTTCAGGTCGTACAGCTGGGTCCAGGTGAGGATCCGCTCGCCGTCGGGCATCGCGTCGGGGAGCATGCGCGGATGGGCGCCCGTGGCGACCAGCACGACATCGGCCTCGAGAGAACGGGTCTCGCCATCGTGGAGCTCGACGTCCACACGCTCCGGGCCGACGAGCCGACCGGTGCCGGCGAGGATCCGGACCCCCTCCGCCTCCAGACGGCGGTGCACGTCCTGCGACTGAGCGAGCGCCAGCCCACGGACGCGCTCGTTGACGCGGGCCAGGTCCACGGTGACCGACCCGCGGGGAGCCTCCGCACCGGCCGGCCCCGGGAAGCGGACGCCCAGCTCGACGGAGTCGTCGACCAGGGTCATCACCTCGGCGGTCGCGATCAGCGTCTTGGACGGCACCACGTCGGTCAGCACCGCGGCGCCGCCCAGCCCGGCGCGCTCCGCCACGGTGACCCGCGCCCCCAGCTGGGCCGCCACCAGGGCGGCCTCGTACCCACCGGGGCCCCCGCCGACGACGACGACCCGTGTGCCGGGCCTGATCTCGGCGGGTGACGACGGGCTGTTCCGCCCCTGGGCGTCGTTGGACTGGGCGGTCTGCTCGTTCGCGGGCTCACTCATCGCCACCCATTGTGGCGTGTGCGGGCCGGATGTCGCGCCGCGCCCCGAGCGCGTCCGCCTCGGACCGCGCGTCGTGTGGCTAGGCTGACGTCCCGTGGCTCTCTACGCGGCCTACGCCTCCAACCTGCATCCGGAGCAGATGGTCCGGCGGGCACCCCACTCCCCACTGCGCTGCACCGGCTGGCTGCGCGGGTGGCGCCTGACGTTCGGGGGTGAGGAGCGGGGGTGGGACGGCTCACTGGCCACGGTCGTCCAGGGGACGCCGGACCAGGCCGTCTACGTGGCCGTCTACGACCTGACCGAGGCCGACGAGCGGCACCTGGACGAGTGGGAGGGCGTGGGCATCGGCCTGTACCGGAAGGTGCGGGTACGGGTCGACACCCTCGACGGCCAGCTGCTCACGTGGGCGTACGTCCTCGACGACTACGAGGGCGGGCTGCCCAGCGCGCTCTACGTCGGGGTCCTCGCCGACGCGGCCGAGGCCGCGGGCGCCCCGGACGACTACGTGGCCAGCCTGCGCAGTCTGCCCTGCCGCTCGGTCGGCTGACTTGCCAGGCCCCCGTGCGATGCGGGATGGCTATCCTCCGCCAGTGACCTCAGACCGCACCGCCCCCGCCACCGACGTCTTCTCCCAGGGCCCGCAGGCGGCCGCCGACGCCGCCGCCGCCGTGATCGCGGAACGCACGGGTGCCGAGCGCCACGACGTCGCACTCGTCCTCGGGTCGGGTTGGGCCACGGCCGGCGACCTCCTCGGTGAGACGCTCGCCGAGGTGCCCGCCGACGAGGTGCCCGGCTTCCACAAGCCGGCGGTCGTGGGGCACGTGGGCATGCTCCGCTCGGTCGCCGTCGGCGATACCGGTACTCGCGCACTGGTCCTGGGGGCACGGACGCACCTGTACGAGGGACGGGGCGTGCGGCAGGTCGTGCACGGCGTGCGCGCGGCGGCCGCTGCGGGATGCCACACGATCGTCATCACCAACGGGTGCGGCGGCCTCAACCCCGAATGGGGGCCCGGCACGCCCGTGCTCATCAGCGACCACATCAACCTGACCGCCACGTCACCGCTCGAGGGGGCGACCTTCGTCGACCTCACCGACCTGTACTCCGCGGACCTGCGGGCGGTGGCGCGCGAGGTCGACCCCGACCTGGCGGAGGGCGTCTACGCGCAGTTCCCCGGTCCGCACTACGAGACGCCGGCCGAGGTGCGGATGGCCAGGACCATCGGCGCCGACCTGGTGGGCATGTCGACGACGCTCGAAGCGATCGCGGCACGCGCCGCCGGCATGAAGGTGCTGGGGATCTCGCTGGTCACCAACCTCGCCGCCGGGATCAGCGCGGAGCCACTCGACCACTCCGAGGTGCTCGAGGCGGGCCAGGCCGCCGCACCGCGCATCGGTGCGCTGCTCGCCCAGGTCACCCGACGGATCGCCGTCCGATGAGCGACGCACTGCTCGCCGAGGCCAGGGCGTGGCTGGCGGACGACCCGGACCAGCAGACCGTGGACGAGCTGACGGCTGTGGTCGCTGCCGTCGAGGGCGGCGACGAGGCGGCGGCGTCCGACCTCGCGGACCGGTTCGCCGGCATGCTCCAGTTCGGTACCGCGGGGCTGCGGGGGGCGCTCGGCGCCGGTCCGAACCGGATGAACCGCGTGGTGGTGATCAGGGCGGCCGCCGGCCTGGCCGCCTACCTGAACGACCGCGGGGCGACGACCGGTCTGGACCGGCCGCGCGTCGTGATCGGGTACGACGCGCGCCGCAACTCCGACGTCTTCGCGACCGACACGGCGGCCGTGATGGCGGGTGCGGGCATCGAGGCGCTGGTGCTTCCCGCTCCCCTGCCCACACCCGTGCTGGCCTTCGCGGTCAGGTCCCTGCGGGCCGACGCCGGCGTGATGGTCACCGCGAGCCACAACCCGCCCCAGGACAACGGCTACAAGGTCTACCTCGGCGGCCCGGGCGAGGACGGGGCGCAGATCGTCCCCCCGGCCGACGCCGCCATCGCGACCCGGATCGCGGCCGTCGGCTCCCTGTCCACCGTTCCCCGGCCGTCGGAGGGCTGGGAGGTGCTCGGGGCCGAGCTGCACGAGCACTACCTCGACACCGCGGCCGCGGCGGCGCTGCCCGGCGGCCCGCGCGACCTCTCGATCGTGCTCACACCGCTGCACGGCGTGGGTGGCGCGACCGTCCAGGAGGCGCTGCGCCGAGCCGGCTTCACCCAGACCTACCTGGTGCCCGAGCAGGCCGCACCGGACGGCGCCTTCCCGACCGTGGCGTTCCCGAACCCCGAGGAGCCGGGTGCGATCGACCTGGCGCTCGCCGCGGCGCAGGCACGCGACGCGGACCTCGTGATCGCCAACGACCCCGACGCCGACCGGTGCGCCGTCGCGGTCCGCGACCCGCACGGGCCCGCCGGCACCGGCGGCTGGCGCATGCTGCGCGGGGACGAGGTCGGGGCGCTGCTGGGCGAGCACCTGTCGACCCGCGCCGGTGCGGTCACCGGCGTGCTCGCCTGCTCGATCGTCTCGTCGCAGCTGCTGGCACGCATCGCCGCCGCTCACGGTCTCGAGCACGCCCAGACCCTGACCGGGTTCAAGTGGATCTCCCGCGTCCCCGGACTGCTGTTCGGCTACGAGGAGGCGCTCGGGTACTGCGTCGACCCCGAGCGGGTGCGGGACAAGGACGGCGTGAGCGCCGCGGTCGTCGTCGCCGAGCTGGCGGCGGCGCTCAAGGCGGGCGGGCGCACCCTGCTCGATGCGCTCGACGACCTGGCGCGCACGCACGGCGTGCACGCCACCGACCAGCTGTCGGTGCGGGTCGACGACCTCGCCCTGATCACCGGCGCCATGGAGCGGCTGCGCGCGACGCCCCCCACGACGCTGGCGGGCTCCGAGGTCACCGAGGCGGTGGACCTGTCGCGCGGCGCGGACGGGCTCCCGCCCACCGACGGGCTGCGCTACCGGACGGCCGCCGGCGACCGGGTAGTCGTCCGCCCGTCCGGCACCGAGCCGAAGCTCAAGGCGTACCTGGAGGCCGTGGTCCCCGTCTCCGGCGACGGCCTGGAGGCGGCCCGCGCCGTGGCGACGGGACGCCTCGACGGGCTGCGCGCCGACGTCGCGACCTGTGTCGGTCTCTAGGCCAGCAGTGCCACGGCGGTCGCGACCGCCGAGACGACGAGCAGGGTGATCACACCGAACGACCAGCGGACGGTGACCCGGCCGTCGCCACCGACGACGCCGCCGCGCTCGTCGTAGATGCGCCAACGGTGCCTGATCAGCAGGGCCGCGGCACCGGAGTCGGTGTTCGGTGCGGCGCTGGCACTGACCCCCTCCTTGAGGTTCGTCCCCAGCAGGGCGACCCCGGAGGCGTCCCGACGCGTGAGCGACATGGAGCTCGTCTGGCCAGGTGCCGGAGCCGCCCAGGCGGTGTACGCGCCGTCGGTCGTCTCGACCCGCAGGGCGTACCGCGTGGTGACCGAGCGCAGGTGGGAGAACGGGATGTGCACCTCGCGCAGCACGTTCACCAACGTCACGGACCCGTCGTCGACCGCCACACCGGGTCGCCAGAAGAAGGCGTACACGACGGCCGAGACGAGCGCGGCGACGGGCGTGAAACGCAGCCCCGCAGCCGGCTCGACGAGCAGCGTCCACGCCAGGTAGAGCGCCATCAGCGCCCAGGTGGTCGCGGCCAGCACCCGCACGGCCGTCGGGCGCAGCAGTACCGGGTCCTCGCCGCCGCCACCGGATGACATCACGCGCAGATCGTCGCACGGAGCACCGGTGGCGGGGGGACTAGAGTTGTCCGGTGACCACGACCTCCGCGACCAGCCGCGCCGCGAACCCGGACGGGGCACCACCCGACCCCGCCGGCGTGCTCGGACTCGCCGGCCTCGGCACCACGGGCCTGGACGACGCGACCCTGCGACGCTTCCTGCACGGCCTGCCGGGCGTCGACGCCGTCGGTGCCGACGCGCGCGCCGCGGCCCTGGGCACGCGCTCCATCAAGACGACCTCCAAGGCGTGGGCGCTCGACACCACGATCTCGATGATCGACCTCACCACGCTCGAGGGCTCCGACACCCCGGGCAAGGTGCGCACCCTCTGCGCCAAGGCCCGCCGGCCCGACCCCACCTCACCCGACTGCCCCCAGGTCGCCGCCGTCTGCGTCTACAACGACCTCGTACCGGTGGCGGTCGAGGCGCTCGGCACGAGCGGCGTCCACGTGGCCGCCGTGGCGACGGCCTTCCCGTCCGGCCGGGCCAACCTCGACGTCAAGCTCGCCGACACCGCGGACGCCGTCGAGGCCGGGGCCCACGAGATCGACATGGTGATCGACCGCGGGGCGTTCCTGTCGGGCCGCTACCTGCAGGTGTTCGAGGAGATCGTCGCGACCCGCGAGGCGTGCCACGCGAACGGCCGCGACGCCCACCTCAAGGTGATCCTCGAGACCGGCGAGCTGGTGACCTACGACAACGTCCGCCGCGCCTCGTGGCTGGCGATGCTCGCAGGCGCGGACTTCATCAAGACCTCGACCGGCAAGATCGCCCCCGCGGCCACGATGCCGGTCACCCTCATCATGCTCGAGGCGGTGCGCGACTGGATGGCCCTCACGGGTCGCCAGATCGGCGTCAAGCCGGCGGGCGGCATCCGGACCGCCAAGGACGCGCTGAAGTACCTCGTGATGGTGAGCGAGGTGGCCGGCGACGCGTGGCTCGACCCGGACTGGTTCCGGTTCGGGGCCTCGACGCTGCTGAACGACGTTCTGCTGCAGCGCCACAAGCTCGCCACGGGGCACTACAGCGGTCCCGACTACGTGACGCTCGACTGAGAGGCTGGCGCGGACGACATGGGCAAGTTCGAGTACGCACCGGCGCCGGAGTCGCGCGCGGTGGTCAACCTCCGCAGCGACTACGGGCTGTTCATCGACGGTGAGTTCACCGCGGGGTCCGGCTCGGCGTTCAAGACGGTCAACCCCGCGACGGAGGAGGTCCTGGCCGAGGTGGCCGAGGCCGACCAGGCCGACGTCGACCGCGCCGTCGCGGCGGCCCGGCGCGCCCACACCCGTGTGTGGTCCAAGATGTCCGGCTCCGAGCGCGGCAAGTACCTCTTCCGCATCGCCCGGATCATGCAGGAGCGTTCGCGCGAGCTCGCCGTGCTCGAGTCGCTCGACAACGGCAAGCCGATCAAGGAGTCGCGCGACGTCGACGTGCCGACCGCCGCAGCGCACTTCTTCTACTACGCCGGGTGGGCCGACAAGCTCGAGCACGCCGGCTTCGGACCGAACCCGACCTCGCTGGGCGTGGCCGCCCAGGTCATCCCCTGGAACTTCCCGCTGCTCATGCTGGCCTGGAAGATCGCGCCCGCCCTGGCCTGCGGCAACACCGTGGTGCTCAAGCCGGCCGAGACCACGCCGCTGACCGCGTTGCTGTTCGCCGAGATCTGCCAGCAGGCCGACCTGCCGGCCGGCGTCGTCAACATCGTGACCGGCGCCGGCACGACCGGGCAGGCGCTGGTCGAGCACGAGGGCGTCGACAAGGTCGCCTTCACCGGCTCGACCGGAGTGGGCAAGGCCATCGCCCGGGCCGTCGCAGGTTCGCGCAAGAAGGTCACGCTCGAGCTGGGTGGCAAGGCCGCGAACATCGTCTTCGAGGACGCGCCGGTCGACCAGGCCGTCGAGGGCATCGTCAACGGCATCTTCTTCAACCAGGGACACGTCTGCTGCGCGGGGTCGCGGCTCCTGGTGCAGGAGAACGTCGCCGACGAGGTGGTGTCGCGCCTGCAGCGGCGACTGACCACGCTGCGTGTGGGTGACCCGCTCGACAAGAACACCGACGTGGGCGCGATCAACTCGAAGGCCCAGCTCGCCCGCATCACGGCGCTGGCCCAGGCCGGCGAGGACGAGGGGGCGACGCGCTGGTCGCCTCCGTGCGACCTGCCCACGAAGGGCTTCTGGTTCGTGCCGACCGTGTTCACCGGCGTCTCCAACAGCCACCGGATCGCGCAGGAGGAGATCTTCGGACCCGTCCTGTCGGTGCTGACCTTCCGCACCCCCGACGAGGCGATCGCGAAGGCCAACAACACCCCGTACGGCCTCTCCGCCGGCGTCTGGACGGAGAAGGGCTCGCGGATCCTGTGGGCGGCCGACCGGCTGCGGGCCGGGGTCGTGTGGGCGAACACGTTCAACCGCTTCGACCCGACGAGCCCGTTCGGCGGGTACAAGGAGTCCGGGTACGGCCGTGAGGGCGGCCGTCACGGCCTGGAGGCCTACCTGCGCACCGAGGGAGACAGCCTGTGACCCCCACCCGTACGGCACCCGAGCGGGCGGAGATCCGCAAGACCTACAAGCTCTACATCGGCGGCAAGTTCCCGCGCAGCGAGTCCGGGCGCAGCTACGAGGTGACGGACAGTCGGGGCCGCTTCCTGGCCAACGCCGCGCAGGGCTCCCGCAAGGACGCACGCGACGCCGTCCTGGCCGCACGGGCCGCCGTCAAGGGCTGGGCCGGCGCCACGGCGTTCAACCGCGGCCAGGTGCTCTACCGCGTGGCCGAGCTGATGGAGGGCCGTCACGCCCAGTTCGTCGACGAGGTCGCCCGCGGCGAGGGCCTCACCCGTCCGCAGGCCGAGAAGGCCGTCTCCGCGGCGATCGACCGCTGGGTCTGGTACGCCGGGTGGACCGACAAGGTCGCGCAGGTGTCGGGCAACGCGAACCCCGTCGCAGGGCCGTACTTCAACCTGTCGGCTCCCGAGCCGACCGGCGTGGTCGCCGTCCTCGCACCGCAGGACTCGTCGCTGCTCGGCCTCGTGTCCGTGCTGGCACCCGTGCTGGTGATGGGGAACACAGCGGTGGTGCTGACCAGCGAGGACCGGCCGCTGCCCGCCGTCACTCTGTCCGAGGTGCTCGCGACCTCCGACGTGCCGGGGGGCGTCGTCAACATCATCACCGGTCGGACGGCCGAGGTCGCGCCCTGGTTGGCGTCGCACGCCGACGTGAACGCGCTCGACCTCACCGGTGCCGTGGGCGTCGAGGGACTCGAGTGGGCCGACCTGGAGGCGGCGGGTGCCGAGACGCTGAAGCGCGTCCTGCGGCCCGCCGCGAACGGGAACGACTGGGCGGCAACGCCTGGCGGGCCGCACCGCATCCTCGCGTTCACCGAGACCAAGACGGTGTGGCACCCGAAGGGCACCTGAGCCCGTGAGCACCGAACGACCGGGAGACGCTCCCGGGCCGCCGCAGCATGCCGTCGCGGACACGCTCTTCGACGGCCCGGCGCCACGGGTCGAGCGACCCGTCACGCGCATCGTGCTGCTGTGCGGGCCGTCCGGATCCGGCAAGACGTCCCTGACACGGCGGCTCGGACTTCCGGTGCTCCAGCTCGACGACTACTACCGCGACGGGGACGACCCGGCGCTGCCTCACCGGTTCGGCATCGTCGACTGGGACCACCCGGCCAGCTGGAACGCCGACGTCGCGATGGAGGCCCTCCTCGCACTCGCCGTGCACGGGGCCACCGCGACCCCGGTCTACGACATCCCGACGTCGCGGCGCACCGGCAGCGCCCGGCTCGACCTGGGAGGTGCGCCTCTGCTCGTGGCGGAGGGCATCTTCGCCGCCCAGCTCGTGAGCCGCTGCCGTGACGCGGGCATCCTCGCCGACGCGCTGTGCCTGCGGCTGCGTCCGCCGGTGACGTTCTGGCGCCGCCTGGCCCGCGACCTCTCGGAGTCGCGCAAGCCCCCCGTCACCCTCGTCCGGCGCGGGCTGGGGCTGATGCGGGCCGAGCCGGCGTTGATCGCCCAGTGGGTCGCGCTCGGCTGCCGACCGGTGTCACCGGCCGAGGCCGAGTCGACCGTCCGGTCGCTGGCCGTCCGCGCGGGCTGACCCGCCAGGACCGCAGCTACGCCTGGAGAGCGCGCGCCACGTCGACAGCGAGCCCGGTCTCGCGCTCGGAGACCTGCCACAACCGGCGGATGGCCGTGGCGCTGCCCGGACGGACCAGGGGCTTGCGGACCGGGGGGCCCGTCGCGACGAAGAGCGGGCCGTACATGGTCCCGCCGCGGGCGCCGGGATCGGTGGCCGCCCGCAGCTGGCTGAGCGCCCCGCGGTCGATCGACATCCCGGTGCGGCTGGTGAGCCGGTGGAAGAACCCACCCAGGGCGCCGCCTCCGCCCGCCTGCACCGTGGTCGCCTGCAGGTCGGAGTTGGTCAGGCCCGGGTGGGCGGTCAGAGCGATCGTGTCGACGCCTGCCCGCTCGAACTGCTGCTGGAGCCCGACCGCGAAGTGCCGGTTCGCCAGCTTGGAGCGGCCGTAGGCGCGCCAGGCGTCGTACCCGTGGTCGAGGTTCGCGTCCTCGGGGTCGACCGCGCGCCCCGAATGCTGGGCGGTGCTGGTGAGGGTCACCACCCGTGCGCGCGGCGTCCGGAGGATCGTCGGCAGCAGGTACGAGGTCAGTGCCCAGTGGCCGAGGTGGTTGGTGCCCAACTGGGTCTCGAAACCGTCCACCGTCCTGCCCTCGGGCGTCGCCATCACGCCGGCGTTGTTGATCAGCAGGTCGACCCGGTCGTGCCGGCCGAGGACCGTCCGCGCGGCGGCCTCGACGGAGGCCAGGGACCCGAGGTCCAGCTCGACGATCTCCACCGAGGCGCCCGGAGCCGACGCCAGGACGTCGGCCTTCGCGGCCTCCGCCTTCTGCTGGTTCCGCGCGGCCATCACGACGTGCGCGCCCTTGGCGGCGAGGGCCCTGGCAGTGGCGAGTCCCAGGCCGCCGTTGGCTCCGGTCACGACCGCGACCCGATCGCTCTGGGAGGGGATGTCGGCAGTCGTCCAGGTCATGTTCTGCTCCTCGATGTCCGGCGGGGGGCCTCGCACTACCCGACGACGCTACGGCGCGCGCACGAGCCGGCCCGCGGCGGGTTCGGCGACGAACGTCCGGCGCCCGGTCAGCAGATGCCCGTCGCGGACGCTCGGCGCGGATCCGCGGCGGCCTGCAGCCCGCCGTCCCTGCCCAGCACGGCCGCCCCGACGCCACCGAAGTACATGTGGTGTGCCGGCAGCTCGCGCGTCGGCAGCCCCAGCTCGCGCGCGGCGGCGGCGGCATCCGGGAGGTCTGCCTCGTGCTCGAGCGTCGCCGTCCCGGGCCCCACGCGCAGGTGCAGCCGAGGCGCGTCGATGGCGTCCTGCAGGGAGGCCCCGTCGAGGCAGAAGGCCCGCAGGACCTGCTGGAGCGCGGTGGTGATGCGGTCGGCCCCGGGGCTGCCGACGGCCATCACGGCTCCGTCGTCGCTGCGGCCGGTGGTCGGTGCCATGTTCGACGCCAGCCTCGTGCCCGGGCGCAGCGCGTGCAGCCCCAGCCGGTTCAGCTCGGGCTCACCCAGGGCGTTGTTCAGCAGCATGCCCGTACCGGGCAGGGTGGCACCCGACCCGTAGCCGCTCGACGCCGTGATCGCGCACCCCAGCCCGTCGGAGTCCACGACCGAGACGTGAGCGGTCGAGGCGGACGTCGACAGGCCGGTCACACCCCGCGCGGCCACGGTGGCCAGCAGCTCCTGTCCGGCGCGCTGGAGATCGGTCGCCGTGTCGAGGTGGGCCTGCCGGTACTCCAGGACGGCGCGCTGGATCGTCGCCAGCTCGGTGGCGGAACAGATCTCGCGCGCTGCGGCGAGCCGCAGCAGCGCGGCGAGCACGGCGCCCCCGATGGCGGGCGGCGGGTTTGTCGACAGCGTCCACGAGCCGAGCCGCACCGGGAGCCCCGGTCGGACGCGCGCCCGGTAGGCGCGCAGGTCGTCGGCCGTGACGAGACCACCCCGGTCGGCCATGTCGTGCACCAGCACATCGGCCAGGGCGCCCGTGTAGAGGCAGGCGGCTCCCTCCGCGGCGACGAGCTCCAGGGCGGCGGCGAGGTCGGGCGACGTCAGCACGTCACCGGCCTGCACCGGCGTCCCGTCGGGCCGGCTCAGGGCCGCTCGTGTCTGCGGGTCCCATGAGAAGACCGTCCCGCCCGTGAAGGCCAGGTAGCTGCCGGACGCGGCGCCCAGCCGGTAGCCCCTGCGGCAGACGTCCACGGCTGGGGCGAGGACCTCGGCCCAGGGAGCGCGACCGAAGGTGCCGTGTGCCTCCCCGAGCGCCGCGAAGGCACCCGGCGTCGCGACCGATGCGTGCCCGACGTGCATGGTCACGCCACCTCCGTACCCGGAGGTCACCTCGAGCAGACCGGCGCCGAAGCGCTCCGGCGGGAGTCCCCGGCCGGGCATCTCGACGTTGCCGTCGACCACCACGGGCTCCTGTCCGGGCGGGGTGACGGCGACGTAGGCCCCGCCGAGGGGTGACACGACGCCGGGCTCGGTCACCATCGCGACCACCACCGCGGCGATGGCGGCGTCGACGGCGTTGCCGCCTGCCAGCACCACGTCGGTGGCCGCGGCCACCGCGTCGGCGCTCGGGGCGGCGACGGCGGCGCGGGCGGGGTTCGGGTGCAGGGGCGCGGTCACTGCTGCCCCGGTGGCCCGATCCGCACCACGGTGACGCCCGCGACGGTGGGCGGGCGTCCCATCGCCTCGAGGGCGACCCCGGCGGCGTCGAGCCCGATCACCTCGCCCACGAGGAGGTCGGGGCGGAGCCGGCCCTCGCTGACGAGGTCGAGCATCGCCGGGTAGTCGGCAGCGCCCATGCCGTGGGACCCGTACACCTCGAGCTCGTGGGCCACGACGCGGTCCAGTGCCACGGCGCGTGCTGCATCGCCACCGTGCAGCAGCCCGACCTGCACGTGGCGTCCCCGCCGACGCAGCCCAGCGACGGAGGCGCGTGCGGTGGCCAACGACCCCAGGGCGTCGATCGAGACGTGCGCACCACCCCCGGTGAGATCGCGGATGGCGGAGGGGATATCAGCGAGTGCTCCGACGTCGATCACGTACTCGGCACCCAGCCGCCGAGCTCGCAGGAGAGCCGGCTCCGAGACGTCCAGCGCGACCACGCGGGCTCCCATCGCCACCCCGATCATCACGGCCGAGAGCCCAACACCTCCGCAGCCGTGCACCGCCAGCCACTGGCCGGGCTGGACCCGCCCGTGCTGCACGACGGCCCGGTACGAGGTGGCGAAGCGGCAGCCGAGGGATGCCGCGTGCACGAAGTCCATGTCGTCGGGCAGTCGCACGAGGTTCAGGTCCGCCGCGTGCAGCGGGACCAGCTCGGCGAAGGAGCCGGGCCCCGTGAAGCCCGGCTGCGTCTGGTGCGGGCACACCTGGGGCTCACCGGCGAGGCAGTACTCGCAGCGCCCGCAGCCGCAGACGAAGGGGACTGTCACGCGGTCACCCACGGACCAGCGCGTCACCGACGGCCCGACCCGGTCGACGACACCGGCCATCTCGTGGCCCGGCACGTGGGGCAGCGACACCTCCTCGTGGCCGACCCAGGCGTGCCAGTCGGACCGGCAGACGCCGGTCGCGCGCACAGCCAGCACGACGCCGTCGTCCGGGCAGGAGGGGTCGGGCAGCTCCACCAGCCCCGGGGTGGTTCCGTACCCGGTGTACTGCACCGCTCTCACGGTGTCCTCCTCCCCGACGTGCTCGCTACGCCCCGAGCACCGCGTACCCCGGCTTGATCACGTTCTCGATCAGCGCGAGCCTCTGGTCGAACGGGATGAACGCGCTCTTCATGGCGTTGACGGTGGCCCACCGCAGGTCGGTCATCGTCCAGCCCGCCTCCTCGACGAGCAGGGTCATCTCGCGGGTCATGCTCGTCCCCGACATCAGCCGGTTGTCGGTGTTCACCGTGACCCGGAACTTGAGGTCCTTGAGCCAGGTGATCGGGTGCGCGGCGATGCTGTCCGCCGCGCCGGTCTGCAGGTTCGAGGACGGGCACATCTCGAGGGGGATCCGCTTGTCCCGGACCCAGCCCGCCAGCCGGCCCAGGTGACCGGTGTCGCGGTCGATGTCGTCGACGATGCGGACCCCGTGGCCGAGCCGGTCGGCGCCGCAGACCTGGACGGCCTCCCAGATGCTCGGCAGGCCGAACGCCTCGCCGGCGTGGATCGTGAACGGGAAGTTCTCCCGGTGCAGGTAGTCGAAGGCATCGAGGTGGCGGGACGGGGGGAAGCCGGCCTCGGCACCGGCGATGTCGAACCCGACCACCCCGTTCTCGCGGTGGCGCACGGCCAGCTCGGCGATCTCCCGGCCACGGGCGGCGTGCCGCATCGCGGTGACCAGCGTGCCGCAGCGGATCGGGGTACCGGCGGCAGCGGCCTGCGCCTCCCCGGCCCGCATGCCGGCCTCGACCGCCTCGACGACCTCGTCGAGTGACAGCCCGTCCACCAGGTGCTGCTCCGGGGCGTAGCGCGCCTCGCCGTACACGACCCCGTCGGCGGCGAGGTCGAGCGCCCACTCCTTCGCCACGCGGTGCAGCCCCTCCGCGGTCTGCATCACGGCGATCGTGTGGTCGAACGTCTCCAGGTAGCGCACGAGGGAGCCCGAGTCGGCCGCCTCGACGAACCAGGCACCCAGCGCCTCGGGGGTGTCGGCCGGCAGCTCGTGGCCGACGGCGTCGGCCAGCTCGAGGATCGTCGACGGTCGCAGCCCGCCGTCCAGGTGGTCGTGCAGGGCGACCTTCGGCACGGCCAGCAGCTGCTGCACGTCGGTCACGGCGGTCACGTGGCCGCCACCCGGTCGATCACCAGCGGGAGCAGGTCGGGACGTGAGCCCTCCGGAGCGATCACGAAGCTCCCCTCGAGGGCCTCCAACGCCCGTGCGAAGCGCTCCGGGGTGTCGGTGTGCAGGGTCATCAACGGTTCGCCGCCACGCACGGTCGCTCCCGGCTTGGCGTGCAGCTGCACGCCGGCACCCGCCTGCACGGGGTCCTCCTTGCGGGCACGACCAGCACCCAGACGCCACGCGGCGACGCCCACTGACAGAGCGTCGAGCTGCACGAGCACGCCGTCCGCAGGAGCCAGCAGCACGTGCTGCTCCGTGGCCACCGGCAGCTCGGCGTCCGGGTCACCCCCCTGGGCGCGGATCATCGCGCGCCACACGTCCATCGCCTTCCCGTCCGCTAGGCGGTCGGCGGGGTCGATGTCGTCGACCCCGGCGGCAGAGAGCATCTCGCGAGCGAGCGCGAGGGTCAGCTCGACCACGTCCTCGGGACCGCCGCCGGCCAGCACCTCGACCGACTCACGCACCTCGAGCGCGTTGCCGGCGGTCAGGCCCAGCGGAGTCGCCATGTTCGTCAGCAGCGCCACCGTGGTGACCCCGGCGTCGGTGCCCAGGTCGACCATCGTGCGAGCCAGCTCACTCGCCTGCTCGACGTCCTTCATGAAGGCGCCCGAGCCGACCTTGACGTCGAGCACCAGGGCCCCGGTGCCCTCCGCGATCTTCTTGCTCATGATCGACGACGCGATCAGCGGGATCGCCTCGACCGTGCCCGTGACGTCACGCAGGGCGTAGAGCTTCTTGTCCGCGGGGGCCAGGCTGGCGCCGGCCGCGCAGATCACCGCGCCCACGCTCTCGAGCTGCGCGAGCATCGCCTCGTTCGACAGGTCCGCCTGCCACCCCGGGATCGACTCGAGCTTGTCGAGCGTGCCACCGGTGTGTCCGAGCCCGCGGCCCGACAGCTGCGGGACCGCGACACCGCAGGCCGCGACGAGCGGCGCGAGCGGCAAGGTGATCTTGTCGCCGACCCCTCCGGTCGAGTGCTTGTCGGACGTCGGGCGCGACAGCGCGGAGAACTCCATCCGCTCACCGGAGGCGATCATGGCGCCGGTCCACCGGGAGATCTCGCGGCGTGTCATCCCGTTGAGGAGGATGGCCATGGCGAGGGCGGACATCTGCTCGTCCGCGACGGCACCACGCGTGTACGCGTCGACGACCCAGTCGATCTGGTCGTCGCCGAGCTCGCGGTGGTCGCGCTTGTCGCGGATGACGTCGACCGCGTCGTGGGTCTCCCCGGTCGAGCCGGCATCCTTCTCGGTCTGGTTCACGATCGCTCCTCCAGGTCTCCGGCGCCGAAGGCGTCGGGCAGCACGTCGGCCATCGTCCTCAGGCCGCTCACGGTCTCGAGCACCAGGTCGGGCCCCCCGTGCTCGTGCAGGAGCTGGCGGCAGCGTCCGCACGGCATCAGCACCGCCCCGTGCCCGTCGACGCACGTGAACGCCACCAGGCGACCCCCACCGGAGTCGACCAGCGCGCTCACCAGCCCGCACTCGGCGCAGAGCGTGACCCCGTAGGCCGCGTTCTCCACGTTGCAGCCGGTGACGACACGGCCGTCGTCGACCAGGGCTGCGGCACCGACGGGGAAGCGTGAGTACGGCGCGTACGCACGGCGCATCGCCCTCGTCGCCGCCTCGCGCAGCGACGCCCAGTCGATCTCGTCGCCGGCGCTCACTTGACGTACGGCTTGCCCTCGGCGGCCGGTGGACGCACCCGGCCGACGACGCCGGCGACCGCGAAGATCGTGGCCAGGTAGGGCGTCATCAGCATCAGCTGGCTCGGGATCGGCGTGCCGATGATGCCCAGCACGACCTGGAGGTTGTCGGCGAAGCCGAACAGGAGGGCCGCGAGCAGGGCGCCGGTCGGGCTCCATCGTCCGAGGATCATCGCCGCGAGCGCGATGAAGCCCTTGCCGCCAGACATCTCCTTGCCGAAGGCGAGACCCGACGCCACCGTGAAGA
This sequence comes from uncultured Actinomycetota bacterium, assembly GCA_963843835.1. Lineage (GTDB taxonomy): Bacteria > Actinomycetota > Actinomycetes > Actinomycetales > CAWJMD01 > CAWJMD01. The sequence goes on along the minus strand of CAWJMD010000001.1, from coordinate 767,119 downwards.
ACGCGCCGCCCAGGCCCGCGACCGCCCCACCGAGCACGGTGTTGCGGACACGTGTCGGGTTGACCTTGATGCCGACCGTGTCGGCGGCCTGCGGGTGCTCGCCGACGGCCCGCATACGCAGGCCCCAGCGGCTGCGGAAGACCATGACCTGCAGCACGACGACGACGACGTACATCAGGTAGACCAGCACGTTCTGCTGGAACAGCACGGGGCCCACGATGGGGATCTGCGACAGGAGCGGGATGGCGATGGTGTCGAGCCGCGGGACCTGCCCGAACGAGTCGGGGTTGTCCGCGAGCAGGGTCGAGAACAGGTAGTTCGTCACGCCGATGACCAGCACGTTCAGCACGATGCCGACGATGATCTGGTCGACCAGGTACTTGACCGAGAAGAGGCACAGGAGGAGTCCGACGAGGGCTCCGGCGATCGGAGCGGCGATCAGCCCTGCGTAGGCGCTCCCCGTCACGGCACCGACGGCAGCAGCCAGGAAGGCGCCGCCCAGCAGCTGGCCCTCGATGGCCACGTTGATGATGCCGGAGCGCTCGCACAGCAGGCCGGACAGCGCACCGAAGATCAGCGGCACCGCCAGGAAGAGCGCACCCTGCAGGAGGCCGGTGAGCGGGAGCGGCTGGGTCTTGCCGGCGACGGCCCACGTGAGCAACGCGAAGATGACCACGACGCCGAACACGGCGGGCAGCCACGCGCCCACGCGGCGACGGGACCGTGTGGCCCAGAACGAGTAGGCGGCCAGGCCGATCGCGATCACGGACAGCCCGATCGCGGTCGGCCGCGACGGCACCTCGATCGGCGAGATCTCCACGAAGTCGCTGGAGGTCGAGATGGCGAAGGTGGTGGTCAGGCCGCCCTCGGCCAGGAGGCCGAACGCGAGCAGGGAGATCCCGCCGACCACCAGCAGGGCGATCGGCGTCTTCCAGCTGATCCGGGGGGCCACGACCGTCACGGGGCCGCCCTGCGCGTCGGAGGATCCGCGTGGCGCCGGTCCGGAGGTCGAGACGTCGGTGCTCATGCCTGCGCCTCCGTGGCCGGTGTCATGGGTTTCGAGGTGCTCGTCCGCCTACGCGCGCCCGGCGTCGGCAGCCTGAACACGGTCCGTACGAGCGGCGGGGCGGCGATCAGCAGCACGATCAGCGACTGCAGCACGAGCACCAGGTCGATCGGCGTCCCGGTGCGGGCCTGCATGGCGAAACCGCCTGCCCGCAGCGCACCGAAGAGCAGGCCGGCCAGCACGGTGCCGAGCGGGCGCGACCGGCCCAGCAGCGCCACCGTGATGGCGTCGAAGCCGAAGCTGGCTGCCACCCCGGCAGTGAGGACCTTCTCCGTGCCGAGCACCTGCGCCGACCCACCGAGCCCGGCCAGTGCACCAGCGATCACCATCACCCAGATGTAGGTGTTCTCGACGCTGACACCGGCGGTGCGGGCGGCCTGGGGGTTGGCTCCGACGGCCTTGAAGCCGAAGCCCAGACGCGACCTCTCCATCAGCCACCAGACGCCACCCGCCGTGGCGAGCGCCAGCAGGAAGCCCGCGTGCAGTCGGAACCCGGACCCCAGCAGCTGCGGGTAGAGCGCGCTGGAGTTGATGGGCGGGCTGATCGGGTTGTTGCTGTCGCCGCGCTTGAACGCCGACAGGGTGAGCAGGTAGCCGATCAGGAAGATCGCGATGTTGTTGAGCATGATCGTGACGATCACCTCGTTGGCGCCGGTCTTGGCCTTCAGCACGCCGGCGATCCCGGCCCAGATGCCGCCGCCGAGAGCGGCTCCCACCACCGCGAGCAGCAGGTGAAGACCGATCGGCAGCTGGTAGGTGAATCCGATGAACGCGGCGAAGACGCCGCCCAGCACGATCTGGCCCTGGGCACCGATGTTGAAGAGGCCGGCGCGGAAGCCGATGCCGAGGCCCAGGCCGGCGAAGATCAGCGGGACCGAGACCGTCATGGTCTCGGTGAGGGGCCTGATGGCGCGGGTGAACGTGGACGCCTGCCAGTCGAAGACGGAGCCCTGCACCAGCGCCTGGTAGGCGCCGGAGACGGCGCCCCATGTGGACGAGAAGAAGTCCGAGGGACGACTTCCGATGTAGGAGAGCGAGTTCTGCACGCTCTCCTCGCTCGCGGCGATCAGCACCCCTCCGATGGCGAGGGCGATCACCACGGCGAGGAACGACACGAGGGTGCTCGACGTCAGGAGGTCGTTCGCGAGCTGGGAGCTGCGCGACGGCGTCGCCTGAGGCGTCTCCTTCTCCGGCTCGGGGGCGCCGGGGGTGGGCTCACCCGGCGTCAGGCTGCTCGGCTGGTCCTCCCCAGGGCCGCGGGACTCGGTCACTTCTCCTCCTCGTCGTGACTCCGGGTGGGTGTGGGCGAGCCTGGCGACGGGGTCCCGGCAGAGGTCACGCGACGTGTCTGCGCGGCCAGGTCGGCCTCGCCCAGCAGCGTGTGCGCGTGGGCCGCCTGCTCCGTGGCCTCGTCGAGCGGGACGCCGGCCATCATCAGGCCGAGCACGTCTCGCGACGTGCCGCCGGGGACGATGGCGACGATGCGGCCGCGGTACATCACGGCGATCCGGTCCCCCAGCTCGAGCACCTCGTCGAGCTCGGTCGACACGATGATCACCGGGGTCCCGTTGTCTCGCTCACGGACCAGACGCTGGTGCAGGAACTCGATCGAGCCGACGTCGACGCCGCGGGTGGGCTGGCTGGCGACGAACAGCTTGAGCGGACGGGAGAGCTCGCGCGCCATCACCACCTTCTGCTGGTTGCCACCCGAGAGCATGCCCGCCGGCTGGTCGGCGCTCTGCGTGCGGATGTCGAACTCCTCGATCCGGTGGCTCGCGTTCCTGCCGATCGCGGCCAGGTCGAGCGCCGGGCCCCGCGAGTACTCGGGGGTCCCGACCAGGTCGAGCACGAGGTTCTCGGCGACGGTGAACTCGCCGATGATGCCGTCGGTACTGCGGTCCTCCGGCACGTAGCCGACACCGGCCCCGAGCACCTGGCGCACCGATCTGCCGACCAGCTCGACCCCGTCCAGCTCGATCGACCCGGCGGTGGGCTCGATGAGACCCATGATCGCCTCGGTGATCTCGGTCTGGCCGTTGCCCTGCACCCCCGCGATCACGAGGATCTCGCCCTGGGCCACCTCGAAGCTCACGTCGTCGACGTGCCGCACTCCTGCGTTGTCGATGACGGTCAGCCCGCGCACTGTGAACGTGGTCTCGCCAGGGGTGGCCGGGCCCTTGTTGACGCCCAGGTCGACCGAGCGCCCGACCATGAGGGACGCGAGCTCGGTCTCGGTGGTGTCCGGGGACGCCTGCCCCACCACGGCCCCACGACGGATCACCGTGATGCGGTCGGCGACCGCTCGCACCTCCCGCAGCTTGTGGGTGATGAAGACGATCGACGTGCCCGACTCCTTGAGCTGTCGCATGATCGCGATCAGCTCGTCGGTCTCCTGCGGGGTCAGTACGGCCGTCGGCTCGTCCAGGATCAGCACCTCGGCGCGACGTGAGAGCGCCTTGATGATCTCGACCCGCTGCTGCGCACCGACCGACAGGTCCTCCACCAGGGCGTCGGGGTCCACGTCGAAGCCGAATCGGCCGGAGATCTCCCGAACCAGCCGACGGGCCTCAGCCAGGTCGATGATGCCCCCGGTCTTGGTCGGCTCGTGACCGAGCACGACGTTCTCCGCGACCGTGAAGACCGGCACGAGCATGAAGTGCTGGTGCACCATGCCGATGCCGGCCGCCATCGCCTGTCCGGGGCCCTCGAACGTCACGACCTTGTCGTCGACCAGGATCTCGCCGCCGTCTGCGTCGTAGAAGCCGTAGAGGACGTTCATCAGGGTCGACTTGCCGGCGCCGTTCTCGCCCAGCAAGGCATGGATCTCACCCGGCTCGACCACCAGGTCGATGTTGTCGTTGGCAACCAGCGATCCGAAGACCTTCGTGATCCCACGCAGCTCGAGCTTCACGTCGCGTGTCCTCCACCCTCGTCGGTGTCGTGCCAGCCTGGGAAGACCCTAGTGGGCCCGACCACGGGCGACGGCCCGGACGGAAGGTTCCGCCCGGGCCGTCGTGGTGCGTCGTGCTACAGGGTCATCCGCCCTGCGGGGAGTTCGTCGACTCGACCTTGATGTCGCCGGAGATGATCTGCGCCTTCAGGTCGTCGATCTTGGTCTTCAGCTCGGCAGGGATCGTCGAGTCGAAGTCGTGGTACGGGGCGAGGCCGACGCCGTCGTTCTCCAGCGTGCCGACGTACGGCGCACTGTCGAAGCCGCTCTCGGCGGCACCCTTGATCGTGTCGAACACGGCCGGGCCGATCTGCTTCACGACCGAGGTCATGATGATGTCGCCGTACTCGGTGGTCTCGAAGCCGTCCGAGTCGACCCAGATGATGTTGGTGTCGCCGGCCTCCTTGGCGGCGGCGGCCGCACCGAGGCCCACCGGACCGGCGACCGGCAGGATGATGTCGGCCTTCTGGTCGATGAAGCCCTTGGTGAGGTTCTGGCCGTTCGCCTGGTTGTCGAAGTCACCGGTGAACGAGCCGGTCTGTGCCGCCTTGTCCCATCCGAGCAGCGTCACCGAGGTGCCGTTGTCCTCGTTGTACTTGGCGATGCCGTCCGCGAAGCCGTCCATGAAGATGGCGACCGACGGGATCTGGATGCCGCCGAAGGTGGCGACCACGCCCGTCTTGGACATGCCGGCCGCCAGGTAGCCGGCCAGGTACGACGCCTGCGCGGTGTCGAAGAGGATCGGCTTGCCGTTGTCGAGCTCAACCGGGCTGAAGTCCGGCGCGGAGAACGAGCTGTCGACGAGCGCGAAGCTCGTGTCGGGGTTGGCCTCTGCCGCTGCCTGGATCGGGTCCTCGAGCAGGAAGCCGACGCCGATCACCAGGTCGCAGTTCTGCGAGACGAGGCTGTCGATGTTGGGGGTGTAGTCGGTGTCGGCCGAGGACTCGACGTCGACCGTCTCTACGCCGAGCTCGTCCTTGGCCTGCTCCATGCCCTGGAAGCCGGCCTGGTTGAACGACTTGTCGTCGAAACCGCCCGCGTCCGAGACCATGCACGCCTTGTAGTCGAGCGCCTTCGTCGTCTCGCCACCGCTGCCCGTGCCGGTGTCCTCCGCCGGTGGGTCACCACAAGCCGTCAGGGCCAGGGCGGCCACGCCCAAGATCGCCGCACCGCGTGCCATTCGCTTCACCGTGTGTCCTCCAGATCCGCCGTCTCCGGCTCAGAAATCGCCTGGCGCACTATAGGCACGCAGGCGGTCCGGCTTTCCGAGATTGGGGCCCTGGAGGGCACTTGTTACCAATCTTTGACCGGAGCCCCCACCCGGGACCACACGGCGGGTCAGACGTCTACGGCGAAACCGGACGAGGCCTGGCACGTCGCGACGAGAAGTCGGACGCCGACCGCGATCGCGTCCTCGTCCGGCTCGAAGTCGCCCCGGTGGAGGTCGTAGGTGGGGCCACCCGGTCGCCGCGTGCCGAGCCGGGCGAGCGCCCCGGGCACCGAGTCGAGGTACCAGGCGAAGTCCTCGCCACCGAGGCTCTGCTCGGTCGGCACCGCCGCGTCGAATCCCAGCGCGGTGCGGGCGGCGGCCTCCAGGGCGGCGACCGACGACGCCTCGTTCACGGTGGGCGGCACGCCGCGGGTGTGCTGCACCTCGGCGGTCAGCCCGAACGGCAGCACCAGCTGCTCCACGAGCTCCGGCAGCAGCGACCCCGCCTGCTCCCAGACGTCCGCGTCGAGCACGCGCAGGGTGCCCTCGAGCTCGCCCACCCGGGGGATGGCGTTCGGCGCGGCCCCGGCGACGATGCGACCCCAGACCAGGCTGACCCCGGCACGCGGGTCGAGCCGGCGCGAGAGGGCCGCGGGCAGCCCCGTCGCCAGGTTCCCCAGCGCGAAGACGAGGTCACCGGTCAGGTGGGGCCGGGAGGTGTGGCCGCCGTTGCCGCGCACGACGATCCGCACGTGGTCGGCCGCGGACGTGATCGCGCCGACCCGCAGCCCGATTCTCCCCGTGTCCAGGTGCGGGTCGCAGTGCAGGGCCACGATCCGGTCCACCCCCTTCAGGGCGTCAGCGGCGAGCACGTCGAGCGCACCTCCGGGCGTCGCCTCCTCGGCGGGCTGGAACAGCAGCCGGACGCGGAACGGCAGCGGCTCCGCCTCGTGCATGCGGGCCAGCACGAGACCGGCGCCCAGGACCGTCGCGGTGTGCACGTCGTGTCCGCAGGCGTGCGCCACGCCCGGGACCGTCGAGGCCCAGGGGGTGCCCGTCTCGTCCGGCAGGGGCAGCGCGTCGAGGTCGGCGCGCAGCGCCACCGTGTGCACGTGCCCGCCGTTGCCGGCGTGCTCCGCGACCCGGCCGACGTCGCACACGAGCCCCGTCCCGGGCAGCAGCAGGGGCCGCAGCCCGGCCTCCCGCAGCCGTGCAGCCACGACCTCGGTCGTGCGGACCTCGGCCCGTCCGATCTCGGGGTGGGCGTGTACGTCCCGGCGGATGGAGACGAGCTCGTCGACGAACGTCGCGACGAGCTCGGCGAGGGCCGGTGAGGCGGGCTGGGCAGGGGGGCGGTGGGTCGAGGTCGTGTTCACGGTGGTCCGAGGATATCCGCCGCCCGCCCGACCTGTGCCCACTCCCCCCTCGGCGGATCGTCCGCTTTCTGCTGCCATGTCCGCCTCCAGAACCTCAGAAAGTGGTTGATCTGGGACTCGGCGGCGGTGCGGTGGCGGTCAGAAGGACTCGCGGGGGACGTAGGTGCCCCACACGTCCCGCAGGGCGTGGCTCACCTCGCCGACCGTCGCCATGGCGGCGAGCGCCTCCTTCATCGGGACGAGGACGTTGTCCGTCCCGGCGGCTGCGGCGCGCATCGCGTCCAGGCCGCGCTCGACCTCGCCGGAGTCCCGCGCGCTCCGCAGGGCGTCGAGTCGGGCGCACTGCTCCGCCTCGATGGCAGGGTCGACGCGCAGCGGCTCGTAGGGCTCGTCGTCGTCGACGGTGAACCGGTTCACGCCGACGACGACGCGTTCTCCCGAGTCGATCTCGCGGGCGACCTGGTAGGCCGAGCGCTCGATCTCCTCCTTCTGGAAGCCCTGCTCGATCGCTGCGACCGCGCCGCCCTTGTCCTCGACGGCGTCGATCAGGGCGACCGCGGCGTCCTCGAGGTCGTCGGTCATCGACTCGACGACGTACGAGCCGGCGAACGGGTCGACGGTGGCGGTCACGTCGGTCTCGTAGGCGATGACCTGCTGGGTCCGCAGGGCCAGCCGCGCCGCCTTGGTCGTCGGCAGGGCGATCGCCTCGTCGTACGAGTTGGTGTGCAGGCTCTGCGTCCCGCCGAGCACCGCACCCAGCCCCTGCAGCGCGACGCGGACGAGGTTGACCTCCGGCTGCTGCGCCGTCAGCTGCACCCCGGCCGTCTGGGTGTGGAAGCGCAGCATCAGGGACTTCGGGTTCTTCGCACCGAACTCCTCCCGCATGATGCGGGCCCAGATGCGCCGCGCTGCACGGAACTTCGCGACCTCCTCCAGCAGCGTCGTCCTGGCGACGAAGAAGAACGACAGCCTCGGGCCGAAGTCGTCGACGTCGAGACCGGCCGCGAGCGCGGCGCGCACGTACTCCTTGGCGTTGGCGAGCGTGAACGCGATCTCCTGCGCGGGCGTGGCTCCCGCCTCGGCCATGTGGTAGCCCGAGATCGAGATCGTGTTCCAGCGCGGGAGCTCCGTCGCGCAGTAGCCGAAGATGTCGCTGATCAGCCGTAGCGACTCGGCCGGCGGGTAGATGTACGTGCCCCGCGCGATGTACTCCTTGAGCACGTCGTTCTGGATCGTCCCGGTGAGCTGGTCGCCGGTGATCCCGTCGTCGGCCGCGACGAGCTGGTACATCAGCAGCAGCACCGACGCGGGAGCGTTGATGGTCATCGACGTCGACACCTCGTTGAGGGGCAGGCCCCCGAAGAGGGTGCGCATGTCGTCGAGCGAGTCGATGGCCACGCCCACCTTGCCGACCTCGCCGTGCGCGATCGGGTCGTCCGAGTCGAAGCCCATCTGGGTGGGCAGGTCGAACGCCACGCTCAGTCCGCCGGTTCCTGCGGCCACCAGCTGGTGGTACCGCTCGTTCGACTCCTTCGCGGTGCCGAAGCCGGCGTACTGCCGCATGGTCCACGGTCGGCCGGTGTACATGTTCGGGTAGACGCCCCGGGTGTACGGGAACTCGCCCGGCTGCCCGAGCCTCGTCGTCGGGTCCCAGCCCTGGAGGGCCTCCGGCCCGTAGACGGGCTGCACGGGCAGGCCCGACTCCGTGTGGCGCTGCGGGTCGGGCTGCTGCCCGGATGAGGCTGACGGGGAAGTGGCCATGGTGCGGACGATAGAGCCCTGCGGCCCGCCGGTCACGCGAAGGTCGTCGGCCTCACAGCAGGTCGTCGCGCCCGGCGGCGCGCAGCGCGTCGACGACGCCCTTCACCTCCTGCGCGTGGTCGCGCGTGGTGACCAGCACGGCGTCGGGTGTGTCGACGACCACCGCGTCATCGACCCCGACCACCACGACCATGCGGCCGGACGCGGGGACGACGAGCCCTGAGGCGTCCCTGGCCAGCACGGCGTCCGGTCGCCCGAGCACCCGCAGCCCGTCCTCGCCCGGCGCGAGGAGTGTGGCGAGCGAGCGGAAGTCGCCCACGTCGTCCCATCCGAACGAGCCGGGGACGACCGCGACCCCGCCCGCCGAGGCCACGGGCTCGGCGATCGCGTGGTCGATGGCGATGCGGGTGAGCCCGGGCCACACCCGCTCCATCACCTCCGAACCCCCCGAGCCGCCCCCGTCCAGCGCGGCCGCGATCTCGACGAGACCGTCGTGCAGCTGGGGCAGCGTGGCCCGCAGGTGGTCGAGCAGCACCTGCGCCCGGACGACGAACATGCCCGCGTTCCACAGGTACCCGGCGTCGACGTACCGCTGAGCCGTGTCGGCGTCGGGCTTCTCGACGAACTCGTCGACCCCGCGGGCGTCGGCCGCCCCCTCGACGGTCAGCGCCTCGCCCGGTCTGATGTAGCCGAAGCCCGTGGCAGGTCCCGTCGGGGTGATCCCGACGGTGACCACGTAGCCCTCGCGGGCCACCGCCACGGCCTGGCGCACCGCGGAGGAGAAGGCGGCCACGTCCTTGACGACGTGGTCGGCCGCGAACGAGCCGAGCACCACGTCCGGGCACCCGCGGACGAGCACCGCTGCGGCTAGCCCGATCGCGGCCATCGAGTCGCGTGGCGACGGCTCGGCCAGCAGGTTCTCGGGACGCAGCCCCGGCAGCTGCTCGCGCACGGCCTCGGCGTGGGGGCGACCGGTGACCACGAGCACACCGCCCTCACCGGTCAGCGGCACGAGCCGGTCCCACGTGGACTGCAGCAGGGTGCGCCCGGCGTCGGTCAGGTCGTGCAGGAACTTCGGCGACCCCGCGCGCGAGAGCGGCCAGAGCCGGGTGCCCGCTCCCCCGGCCGGCACGACGGCGACGAAGTCGTCGAGCGCCGGCCGCGCGCCGTCGTCCCCTCGCGTCATGGCGGCCACCCTGGCACAGGACGGACGCAGCGTGGGATTGGTCACCCGGACCCACGCGGGCGCGACCTGGGCTGCCGCCCCAATTAGAGTGGCGGGGAAACTGACGCTGCCGTCGCCCGGGTACGCCACCGCGACCGACCCCGGCCCGCTCTCTCCGGCGCGGCACGTCACCGAGGAGGAGCCCGCCGTGGCCAGCGTCGTCGAGAAGCCTGCCGGCACCCTGTACCGAGGCCGCGAAGGCATGTGGTCGTGGGTGGCCCACCGCGTCACGGGCTTCGCGATCTTCATGTTCCTGCTCGTGCACGTGCTCGACACCGCGTTGGTGCGCGTGTCGCCCGAGGCCTACAACGACGTCATCAACACGTACAAGAACCCGATCATGGGCCTGGGCGAGACGGGGCTCGTGGCGGCGATCGTCTTCCACGCGTTCAACGGTCTGCGCGTGATCGCGGTCGACTTCTGGTCCCAGGGCGCGCGATTCCAGCGCCAGCTGCTCTGGGCCGTGGGCGTCGTCTGGGTGGTCCTGTTCGTCCCCTTCGCCATCCGCCACCTCAGTCACGTCTTCGGAGGCTGACGATGTCCGCTCCCTCGCTCGACGCCCCGCGGTCGCCGTACCGCCGCAGCCCGTCCACGAAGAGCAACACCGAGCTGTACTCGTGGCTGTTCATGCGCCTGTCAGGTGTGCTCCTGGTGGTGCTGGTGCTCGGCCACCTGGTCGTCAACCTGGTCCTCGGCGAGGGCGTGAACGCGATCGACTTCGCGTTCGTCGCCGGCAAGTGGGCGAGCCCGTTCTGGCAGGTCTGGGACCTGGCGATGCTGTGGCTGGCGATGATCCACGGCACGAACGGCGTGCGGACGATCATCAACGACTACTCGGACACCCCGGGTGTGCGGATGACGCTCAAGGGTCTGCTGTACGCCGCCTTTGCGCTCGTGGTCGTGCTCGGGACGCTGGTGATCTTCACCTTCGACCCGTGCCCCGCGGGCGCCGACGCCGCGCTCCTGCCCTCGTTCTGCTCCTGACGACCCGGCCGCGCTGACGGTCCCGCCCGACACCCCAGGTCCGAGGAGGGCCCCATGCAGATCCACAAGTACGACGTGGTCATCGTCGGCGCCGGCGGCGCCGGCATGCGCGCCGCCCTCGAGGCCGGCCAGCGCTCCCGCACCGCCGTGCTGACCAAGCTGTACCCGACCCGGTCCCACACCGGCGCGGCCCAGGGCGGCATGTGCGCCGCGCTGGCGAACGTCGAGGAGGACAACTGGGAGTGGCACACGTTCGACACCGTCAAGGGCGGTGACTACCTCGTCGACCAGGACGCCGCCGAGGTGATGTGCCGCGAGGCGATCGACGCGGTCCTCGACCTGGAGAAGATGGGGCTGCCCTTCAACCGGACGCCCGAGGGCCGCATCGACCAGCGTCGGTTCGGCGGCCACACCCGCAACCACGGTGAGGCCGCGGTCCGACGGTCGTGCTTCGCCGCCGACCGCACCGGCCACATGATCCTGCAGACGCTCTACCAGAACTGCGTCAAGCACCAGGTCGAGTTCTTCAACGAGTTCTACGTGCTCGACCTGCTGATGAACACGGTGGACGGCGAGGAGCGCACGGCAGGGGTCGTCGCCTACGAGCTGTCGACGGGCGAGATCCACGTGTTCTCGGCCAAGTCGGTCGTCCTCGCCACCGGAGGGACCGGCAAGGTCTACAAGACGACCTCCAACGCCCACACCCTGACGGGCGACGGCATGGGCATCGTGTACCGCCGCGGTCTGCCGCTGGAGGACATGGAGTTCTTCCAGTTCCACCCGACCGGCCTGGCCGGCCTGGGCATCCTGCTCTCCGAGGCCGCTCGTGGCGAGGGGGGGATCCTGCGCAACGGCGAGGGCGAGCGCTTCATGGAGCGATACGCGCCGACGATCAAGGACCTGGCTCCCCGCGACATCGTCGCCCGCTCGATGGCCAACGAGGTCCGTGAGGGACGGGGGGCGGGCCCCAACAAGGACTACGTGCTGCTCGACCTGACCCACCTCGAGCCGGCGCACATCGACGCCAAGCTGCCCGACATCACGGAGTTCGCGCGCACGTACCTGGGCATCGAGCCCTACACCGAGCCGGTGCCCGTCTACCCGACCGCGCACTACGCGATGGGCGGCGTGCCCACGAACGTCGACACCGAGGTGCTGCGCGACAACAGCACGGTGGTGCCCGGCCTGTACGCGGCCGGCGAGGTGGCGTGCGTGTCGGTGCACGGGTCGAACCGGCTCGGCACGAACTCGCTGCTCGACATCAACGTGTTCGGCAAGCGCGCGGGCGTCGCGGCGGCGGAGTACGCCGCCGGCGTCGAGTACGTCCCCCTGCCCGACCGCGGCGAGACGGACACCATCGCGCTGCTCGAGGGCATCCGGAGCCGCGGCGAGGGGGAGCGCGTCGCGGTGCTGCGCAAGGCCCTGCAGGAGACGATGGACCTCAACGCGCAGGTCTTCCGCACCGAGGCGTCGCTCAAGCAGGCGCTGGCCGAGATCGAGGCGCTGCAGGAGCGGTACCGCTCGATCACGGTGCAGGACAAGGGAAAGCGGTACAACACCGACCTGCTCGAGGCGGTGGAGCTCGGCTTCCTGCTGGACCTCGCCGAGGTGATCGTGGTCGGTGCCCTTGAGCGCAAGGAGTCCCGGGGCGGCCACTTCCGCGAGGACTACCCGAACCGCGACGACGTGAACTTCATGCGCCACACGATGGCCTACCGTGTTCCGGCCGGAGCCGAGGGCGGCGACGCCGACAGGCACGCGGTCCGGCTCGACTACAAGCCGGTCGTCACCACCCGCTACCAGCCGATGGAGCGCAAGTACTGATGAGCGCATCAACCGCCGAGACCACCACCGAGGGCGACGCCAAGCCCGCAGTCGGGGCCATCCCCTCCTTCGAGGTGACGCTGCGCATCCGCCGGTACGACCCCGAGGGCGACGCCGAGCCTCACTGGGAGGACTACCGCGTCACGGTGCACGGCACCGACCGCGTGCTCGACGCCCTGCACACGATCAAGTGGGAGCAGGACGGCTCCCTGACGTTCCGCCGGTCCTGCGCGCACGGCGTCTGCGGCTCCGACGCGATGCGCATCAACGGCCGTAACCGCCTGGCGTGCAAGACGCTGCTCAAGGACCTCAACCCCGACAAGCCGATCACCATCGAGGCGATCAAGGGCCTGCCGGTGGAGAAGGACCTCGTGGTCGACATGGAGCCGTTCTTCCAGTCGTACCGGGAGGTCATGCCCTTCCTCATCACCACGGGGCACGAGCCGACCCGCGAGCGCGTGCAGAGCCAGGCGGACCGCGAGCGGTACGACGACACCACCAAGTGCATCCTGTGCGCCGCGTGCACCTCCTCGTGCCCGGTGTTCTGGACGGACGGCCAGTACTTCGGGCCCGCCGCCATCGTCAACGCCCACCGCTTCATCTTCGACAGCCGCGACGAGGGCGCCGAGCTCCGCCTGGAGGTGCTGAACGACCGCGAGGGCGTGTGGCGTTGCCGCACGACGTTCAACTGCACCGAGGCCTGCCCTCGCGGCATCGAGGTGACCAAGGCGATCCGCGAGGTCAAGCAGGCGCTGCTGACCCGCAAGGTGTGAGACCCGGGATGGGTCCTCGCGCGGTCAGCGCCAGGCTGCTGTGGACCACGGCCGTGGCGCTCGTGCTGTGCCTGGTCGCCGGCCCTGCGTCGGCGGAGGCGCAGCCGACGCCGGACCCGCTGGCTGCTCCCGGCGTGCTGGTCGCGCCGGGTCTTGCTGCGCCACCTGTGCCCGCCTCGGGCGCCTGGCTCGTCGTCGACCTGGGAACGGACGAGGTGCTGGCGGCGCACAACGCGCGCATCGGACTCGCTCCCGCCTCGACGATGAAGATGCTCACGGCGCTGGCGCTGGCCCCCCGCGTCCCCGACGACACCGTCTACACCGGCACGTTCGAGGCAGCGGCCATCGACGGCACCAAGGTCGGGATCGTCCAGGGGTCGACCTACAGCGGACGCGACCTGCTGCACGGCCTGCTGATGTCGAGCGGAAACGACACCGCCCAGGCCCTCACCGAGCTGGCCGGTGGCACCGAGGAGGCCACGAACCTGATGCAGCGCACCGCCGACGAGCTCGGTGCCGCCGACACGGTGGTGGCGAACGCCAGCGGCCTCGACGCCACCGGGCAGGTCGCGAGCGCTCGTGATCTCGCGCTGATCGGTCGTGCCGTGCTCGCCGACGAGCGGCTCGCGCCGATCGTCGTCACCGAGCGGTACCAGTTCCCCGGCAAGGGGATCCGCCTCGGCTCGCAGCGAGCCCGCTTCCAGATCGGCAACCACAACCGGCTTCTCGGCGACTACCCCGGCATCCTGGGAGTGAAGAACGGCTTCACCGAGCAGTCCCGCCGCTCCCTCGTCGTCGCGGCCGAGAGGGACGGGCGCCGGGTGATGGTGGTGCTGATGCGCACGGAGGGCTCGACGTGGCAGCAGAGCCGTGAGCTGCTCGACTGGGCGTTCGCCTCACCCGCACCGTCACCGGGCGCGACCACGTTGGAGGCCTCGGTCACGTCGGACGGCCCGGTGGCTGCGTCCCCCGAGGCCGCGACCCGACCGCCGGCCGGCGACGGGGCGCTGGCCGTGCAGGCGGACGCCGCACGCACCGGCGCGGACGCCGGGCCAGGCGTGTCACGTCTCGTGGTGGGAGTCGGCGTGGCTGGGGCCCTGCTCCTCGCCGGGACTCTCGCGCTCACGGTGCTGCGCGCGGCCGTCAGCGCCCGCGGGCACTCCGGACCAGCGTCGAGACGCCCTGGCCCACCACCTTCGCGGCAGTGACCCCGACGGCGCCCAGCACCACTCCCGCAGCGATCGTCGTGCGGTCGGCCGCGCGCATCGAGTAGTTGGGCTGCACCCGCGCCGGCGCAGGCAGCGCGTGCTTACCGAGGTCGACCTGTGCGTCCTCGTCGGAACCGAAGAGCGCCGGGTTGATGCTCAGCCAGGCGGCCACCAGCAGGATGATCCGCGACACCAGGTTGATCAGGACCAGCACGCCGACGAGCACCGCACCCGTCGCGAGCAGCGGGTTGCGGCCACCGGCGTTGCCGACCAGGACGCCGCTGAAGCTGACCAGCAGCGCCAGCGCCACACCACCCACCACGAGCGGACCGCGCACCTGCGCCCAACCGAGCTGCAGCCGCCCCATCACACGGAAGATCCCGAACAGCAGTACGGTGTCGACGAGCGCCACGACCGCGACCGAGAGCACTTGCAGCAGAGCCGAACCCACCGCGCCACCGTCGAGCCCCACCAGCCGCAGCAAGGCCGAGGCACCGGCGTTGATGACGATGCTCAGCGTGGCCGACAGGAGGATCCCCACGCCGAACATGGCGAGGATCGCCACGTCGGTCGCCTTCTTCATCGCCACGTTGCGGTCGTCGGGCTCGAGCCCGAGCACCGCACGCAGACCCTCACGCAGTGCGTCGACCCAGCCGAGACCGGCGAACACGGTGACGGCGAAGGCGATGATGCCGGTGATGCTGACGATGTCACGGTCCACGAGGGACGCGGGGTCGATCGGCCCGCCGTCAGGACCCACGTCGAGCAGGCCGGGCAGCTGGGCGTCGACGGCCTGGGCCACCTCGTTGAAGAGACGGGCATCAGACCCCAGGACGAGCCCGAAGACGGAGAAGCCGGCCACCAGCGCCCCGAAGAGCGAGAAGAGCCCCGCGTAGGCGATACCACCGGCCAGGGTGGCGCCCCGGCGCTTGGCGTACCGCTGGAACGTACGACCCAGACGGCTCTCCTTCAGCCGCTGAAGAAGCTCCTTCATGGCACACGCCCCTCCTGTCCGTCGAAGCCGAAGACGACCTCCTCGCGCCAGACGCCGTCCGACCCGTGCCGGTACAGGCTGAAGCCGTCGACCGGGAACGAGGCCTCGTAGTCGGAGAGCTCGGCGAACGCGCGGTCGAGGGCGCCGTCCTCCAGGTCGTGGGCCACGGTCACGTGCGGGTGGTAGTAGAAGGACAGGTCGCGCTTCAGCACACCTGACCTCACCTGCCTCTCGACCCTCTCGCACTCGGAGATGCCTGCGGCGACCTGGACGAAGACCACGGGAGACACGGGCCTGAACGAGCCGGTGCCGCGCAGGGTCATGGTGAACGGGTGGTGGTCCTGCGCGGCCCGGCCCAGGTGCTCCCGCACGTCGTCGAGCCGGTCCTCGGCGACGCGTGTGGGCGGCAGGAGGGTGACGTGGGGCGGGATGGCGTCAGCGAACGGGTCGCCGAACTCGGCCCGCCAGCGCTGGAGCTCGCTCGCGTAGGGCGGTGGGATCGCCACCGCGACACCGATGGTCACGTCGCCCACCGGGTCGAGGTCGCGGACGGCGGACATGGTCAGCGTCTCGTCCATGCGGTCGGCCGGCACGTCAGCCTCGCCGCCGCGGCAGGAAGCCGACCTTGTCGTAGACGCGGGCCAGGGTCGCCGACGCGCGTTCCGTAGCACGGTCCGCTCCGTCGGCGAGCACGGCGTCGAGGGAGGCGGGGTCGTCCAGGTAGTCCGTCGCCCGCTTCCTGACGGGTGCGAGCGCCTCCACCACCACCTCTGCGAGGTCCTTCTTGAGGTCGCCGTACCCCTTGCCGTCGTACGCCTTCTCGAGATCGGCGATGCTGCGCCCGTCGAGGGCCGAGTAGATCGTGAGGAGGTTCGAGACTCCAGGCTTGGTGTCCGGGTCGTAGAGCACGTCACGCCCGGTGTCGGTCACGGCCGCCTTGATCCGCTTGGCCACCGCTGCGGGGTCGTCGAGCAGGTCGATGACACCGTTCGGCGAGCTGGCCGACTTGCTCATCTTGGCGGTCGGGTTCTGGAGGTCGGTGATCTTCGCGGTTTCGCGCACGATGTGCGTCTGAGGGACCACAAGGGTCCGGCCGAACCGGGTGTTGAACCGCTGAGCCAGGTCGCGGCTGAGCTCGAGGTGCTGGCGCTGGTCCTCGCCGACGGGCACGCGCTCGGCGTCGTGCGCCAGGATGTCGGCGG
Organism: uncultured Actinomycetota bacterium; assembly: GCA_963843835.1. Lineage (GTDB taxonomy): Bacteria > Actinomycetota > Actinomycetes > Actinomycetales > CAWJMD01 > CAWJMD01. Next base: position 750,546 of record CAWJMD010000001.1, on the reverse strand, counting down.
CCTGGAGGACGGGGTAGGTGAACAGCCCCACCGTCGTCCGGTCGCTGCCGTGGCGCTGCGACTTGTCCTTGAACTGGGTCATCCGTCCGGCCTCGCCGAAGCCGGTGAGGCAGCCCAGCACCCAGGCGAGCTCCGCGTGCTCGGCCACGTGGCTCTGCACGAAGAGCACCGAGCGCTCCGGGTCGACCCCGGCAGCGAGGAACTGCGCCGCGGTACGCCGGGTCCTCTCGCGCAGCACCGCCGGGTCGTGCTCCACGGTGATGGCGTGCAGGTCGACGACGCAGTACGTGGCGTCGTGGGTCTCCTGCAGAGCCACCCAGTGCACGAGCGCGCCGAGGTAGTTGCCCAGGTGGAGCGAGTCGCTCGTCGGCTGCATCGCCGAGAAGAGTCGGGGACGGGCAGGCGCAGCGGGCATGGGCGGCATTGTGTCAGCCCGTGACGAGGTTCTGCTCCTCGGCCGGCGGCGTCAGGTGCAGGACGACCGCCTGCGCGGGTGCGAGCACGGGCATCGCGAGGCCGACCTGCCCGAGCACGCCGCCGCTCACCACGACCCCCTCACCGAGCGCCTGGTCCCACCACGCCGGGGGCGCCGCCTGCACCGTCGCCGGCAGCCCCGCCTCGGCGCGCACGCGCACCCGGTAGGCCCGGTCGGGCGACAGCCCGGGCAGCGGCACGCGTCCCGGGGTGGCGCCCGGGCCCGTGGTCAGGCGGGCCACGACGAACGCCGCCTCGTCGCCGGTCGGCGACACGACACCGTGCAGCAGCAGGTCGTCGCCCGGCAGGTCGGCGCGCACCACGTCACCCGTGTGCAGCAGCCCACGCAGCTCCCGGTACAGCCCGGTCCACGACCTCAGGACGGCGCGCTCCTCCTGCGTGCAGGTCGTGACGTCCCACTCGATGCCGGCGTGGCCGAAGAGGGCGGTCGCGCACCGCATCGAGAGGTCGACCGCCCGGTGCGTGGTCTCCGCGACGCGCGGCCCGACGTGCGTCCCCATCAGCTCGAGGGGCACCAGCAGGCTGGTCCACAGCTGGATCGACTGGCGCTCGACGGCGTCGTTGCAGTCGCTGGTCCACACGCGGTCGGTCCGTTCGAGGACGCCGAGGTCGACCCGTCCGCCGCCGCTCGCGCAGGACTCGATCTCCAGGCGCGGGTGCAGCCGGCGCAGCTCGTCCATCAGCGCGTAGAGGGCGAGCGTCTGGCGGTGGACCGCCGGACGGTCGGGCTGTCCACCCCCGGCGGAGGTCACCGCGAGATGGAGGTCACGGTTGTGGTCCCACTTGATGAAGTCGAGGTCGTACTCGCTGACGAGTGCGTCGAGGCGTTCCAGGAGGTAGCCCGCGGCCTCGGGGTTGGTCAGGTCGAGCGTGTGCTGCCAGCGCCACGTGGGTGGCGGCTCGGCCCCGTCCGCCTGCCAGGGGCCGAGCAGCCAGTCGGGATGCGTCCTCACCAGGTCCGAGTCGAGGTTGACCATCTCGGGCTCGAACCACAGCCCCAGCTGCATGCCGTGCCCTCGGACCCGGTCGGCCAGGGGACGCAGCCCGTCCGGCCAGATGTCAGCGGAGACGACCCAGTCGCCCAGCCCCCGCACGTCGTCGCGGCGCCCTCCGAACCACCCGTCGTCGAGCACGAAGCGCTCGGCCCCCAGGTCGGCGGCAGCGTCGACCAGTCGCAGCACGTGCTCGGTGTCCTCGCCGAAGTACACGGCCTCCCACGAGTTGAGTACCAGGGGACGGGGGGACGTGGGATGACCGGCGCGTGCCCGCAGTGAGCGGTGGAGCCTGCGGGAGAGCCCGTCCAGACCCTCGCCCGACCAGACCAGCACCACATCCGGGGCCACGTACGCCTCGCCCGGTGCCAGACGTACCTCACCGGGCCGGAGCAGCTCCCCACCACCGATCACGGCTGCGTGCCCCCCCGCGCCCTCGGGGAGCGCCTCGACGAGGTGCTCGTGGTCCCCGCTCCACGCCGCGTGGGCAGCCCAGACCTCGCCGGTCCTGAACGCGAAGCCTCCGGTGCCGGCACAGATCAGCAACGGGGCGTCGTGACCGGTCCGGCCGCGCCGGGACGCGCGATGCCGCGTGCCGTGCAGGAGGGCGGAGCGCTGCGGTGACCGCTCCCGGCACCAGCGGCCCGTGAGGTCGAGGACCTCGCTCGCGCGGACCGGCAACGGCATCAGGGTTCGCACGCAGTCCACGTCGACGGTGTGGCCGCCGACGGCCGTCACCCGGTTGCTGGTCCGCAGCACCCCGTGGGGGTCGAGGGACAGCTGGATCGCGACCTCGATCCCGGCGCGCGCGTCCCGGGCGACGGCTCGGACGCTCCCGCCGGTCCCCGGCCCGTGACGGGTCACCTCGACCGGGGCCACGAGTCGCAACCTCACCGCGGAGAGGCCGCCCTCGCTGTGCACCTCGAGGCCAGGGCTGCCCGACCAGCCGTCGTCCTCCGCGGGCAGCAGCGTCAGTGGCCAGGGCTCGTCGAGGGCGCTCCGTGGGACAGGCGCTCCCATGATCCGGACGAGGGCCGCCGAGGAGTCCTCGTCGAGGGGCCCGAGGTCGGCACCCCAGTGCAGCACACGTGGCAGCAGCGGAGCCGACACGTCGAGCACCACGCAGGTGCCGGCGGCCCGCAGTGTGACCGTCTGAGCCGTGGTCACCCCTTCGTCGAGCCCAGCGTCAGACCGGACACGAACTGCTTCTGCAGCAGGAAGAACACGACGAGCACGGGCAGCGCCACGAGCACGGACCCCGCCGACAGCAGGTTGTAGTCGGTGAAGAACTGGCCCCGCAGGTTGTTGAGCGAGCTCGTGATCGGGAGCTTGCTGAAGTCCTGGATCAGCACCGTCGCCCAGAAGAACTCGTTGTAGATCCACGTGGTCTGCAGGACGGCCAGGGCCGCCAGGGCGGGCCGGATCAGCGGCAGCGTGAGCTGCCAGTACTGGCGTGTCACGCTCGCCCCGTCGATCTGGGCCGACTCGTAGATCTCGAAGGGCAGCGTCTTCATGTAGTTGCTGAGCACGAAGGTGCAGAAGCCCATCTGAAAGGCGACGTTGATGAGGATGAGGCCGAGGTAGCTGCCCAGCATCGACTCGCTGCCGCTCAGCCACTCCGGCAGCGGGATCTTGCGGTACATCTGGAAGACCGGAACGAGCAGGGCCTGCGGAGGCAGCAGGTTCGCGGCGAGGAAGACGCCCAGCAGGGTCAGGTTGAAGCGGTAGCTGAAGCGCGCCAGCACGAAGGCCGTGCAGGACGCCAGGAACAGCGTCAGGAGGACGGCCGGGACGGTGATGATGAGCGAGTTGACGAACCCTCGCCCGAAGTCACCGCGGTCCCACGCCTCCACGTAGTTGCCGAGCGTCCAGCCACCGAAGCTGACGTACCCGTTGGCCGCCGTGTAGGCGTAGTCGCGGAAGGAGTTGAGGACGGCCCAGCCGATCGGGAAGAGCCAGCCGACGGCGACCAGGATGAGGAAGGCGTGCAGGAGGACCCGACCCGGCCCGCGCTTGCTGGGCGGCGCGTTCAGGGGGACGTCGGAGTCGGTCCCGGGCGCCGTCGCGGACGTCGCTGTGGCACTCATCGCTCCTCCTTCATCACGACGCGCAGGTAGATGGTGATGAACACCGACGAGATGAGCAGCATGATCGTCGCCATCGCGGAGGCGAAGCCGATCCGGCTGGCCTCACCGGCGACGTTCTGGGTCACCAGCGCGGCGATCAGCTCGAGACCGTTCCGGCCCTTGTTGATCACCCAGACGAGGTCGAAGGCACGCAGCGACTCGATCACCACGACGACGATCACGATCAGGTTGATCGGTCGCATCACCGGCAGGATGATCCTGAAGAACGTGGACACCTCGCCCGAGCCGTCCACGGCAGCCGCCTCGCGCAGCGAGTGGTCCACTCCCTTCAGACCGGCCAGGTACAGCAGCATGATGTAGCCGGTATGGCGCCAGCCGGTGGCGAAGAGCACCGCCCAGAGGTTGACCGACGGGTCTCCGTACCAGTCGATGGAGGTCCCGAGCACGTTGTTGATCAGGCCCTGGTCCCGCGAGTACAGCAGCTGCCAGATGAAGCCGATCAGCGCGAGTGAGAGCACGACCGGGATGTACAGAGCCGTCTGGTAGATCCGGCTCCCCCGGATCTCCTTGTCGAGCAGGACGGCGAAGAAGACGCCCAGCAGGGTCGGTCCGAGGAACAGGAACACCAGCCAGATCAGGTTGTGCTGCACCGCAGGCCAGAACGGCGGGTAGATCGTGGCGACGTTCGTGTAGTTCTCCGGGCCGATGAACTCGATGTCGCCCAGTGGGCCGAGGCCGTTCCAGTTGGTGAACGACAGCAGCACCGTCGCGATCGCCGGGAACCAGACCAGGCCGACCACGAAGACCGTGGGCACCACGATCATCAGCCCCACGACGAGGCGGTCGCGCCCCCTGAGCCGTTGCAGGGGACGGGCCCGGCCCGCCGCGATCTTCTCGGGGGGGTCGTGGCGGACCGTGCTCCCTCCGGCCCCTACCGGGGTCTCCAGCGTCATGGCGTACTCCTCGGAGCTCGTGCGCGGGGGCTGTCAGCTGCCGAAGATCGACACCTTCTGGTCCTGGATGCTCTTCGTGAGGCCGTCGACGTCGTCCGGCGCTCCGAGGAACTGCTGGAGCGACGGGATGATGACCGTCGACGCGAAGTCCGGGCGCGTGTCGCGGTCGAGGAACTGGGCGATGTTGTCGGCCTGGCCGACCAGCTCGGCCGACTTCTTCTGCAGCTCGGAGTACTGGCTGGTGTCGGCGTTCGTGTTGGCTGCGATGAAGGGCAGACCCGTTGTCGCAGCGGCCGCGGCCGCCTCCGGGGACGCGAGGTACGCGAGGAACGCCTTGGACCCCTCCTCGTTCTTCGGGTCGGCCGACATGCAGAACCCGTCGATGGGTGCGTCGATGGCACCGGATCCGATGTTCGAGTCGATCTCCGGGAAGGTGAAGAAGTCGAGGTCCTCCTCGTCGTCCGGGAACTGCTCGTTGAGGAACGTGCCGAGGATGTACATCCCGGCCTTCTTCTGCTGCAGCGTCTGAGCCGCCTCCTGCCACGTGCGTCCGAGCGCGTCGCTCTGGTGGTAGGGCAGCAGCTCCCGCCACTGGTCGAAGACGGCCTTGACCTCCTTGCTGTTCCAGTCCTCGTCGCCCGCCATCAGCGAGATGTGGTAGTCGAAGCCGTTGACGCGCATGTTGAGCATGTCGAACGTGCCCATCGCCGGCCAGCCGTCCTTGTCGCCGAACGCGATGGGGACCAGGCCGTCGGTCTGCATCTGCTTGCAGAGCGCCACCATCTCGTCGAGCGTGGTCGGCTGGGAGTAGCCGTTCTCCTCGAAGGTCGACTTCCGGTGGAACACGGCCCACGGGTAGTACGACTGGGGCACGAAGTACTGCTTGCCGTCGTTGCCGGTCGAAGCCTCCTTGAAGGAGTCCGGGATGCCGTCGAGGGGCCACACGTCGCTGATGTCGCCGATGAGCCCGTTCTCGGCGAAGAACCGCATCCGGAAGCCCGCGAACCACGAGAACACGTCGTCCGCGTTGCCCTGGAGGTAGGTGTTGATGTTCTCCTGGAACGTGTTGTGGTCGACGGCGTTGATGTTGACCGTCGTCCCCGACTCCTTCTTGAAGTCGGCCGCCATCGCGTCGCGCTGGTCGGCGAACGTGGTCCCGCTCTCGTTCGAGCCGAACGTGACGGTCCCGCCCCCTCCCCCGCCGCTGCCGCCGCTCGACCCGCCGGAGTCGTCGCCGCCGCAGGCCGCGAGGGTTCCGGCCACGCCGGCTGCGCCACCGGCGAGCAGGGCTCCGCGCAGCAGGGTCCGGCGTCCGAGCGAGGTGCCGGCCACGGACGAGGGGACGATGTTGGCCAGGTACTCGGCCTGGGACTGCGGTCGGGACATGACGCCTCCTACGGCTCAGGGACGCCGCGTGCGCGGCGTTTGCCCTGCGAACGGTCACGGCCGGGCACCGAGGGGGGCGACGGTACCCGGGTCCTGCTTCCTGCCGACGTTGTGCGACCGGACAGGTTCCAACAAAAACGATCAGGTCTGCGGATGACTCTCGTCTCTGCGGGATCGGCTGTCAAGAGCCCTGTTTAGCGAGACCCGATCGTGACCTGGCGTCAAAGATCCCATGAAACCGCTCGCGACCTGTGTGGTTCTGTTGACTTTCTCGCTCTCGGGGGAGGACGCTGACGCCATGCGCGACTGGCCGAACGACCGCATCGCCCTGGGCGGCGACTACAACCCGGAGCAGTGGCCGCGTGAGGTCTGGCGCGAGGACGTCGAGCTGATGCAGCGCGCGGGTGTCAGTTTCGCGACCGTGGGCGTCTTCTCCTGGTCGTGGCTGGAGCCCGAGCCCGGCCGCTACGAGTTCGGCTGGCTCGACGAGGTTCTCGGGCTCCTGCACGACGGCGGGATCGCCGTCGACCTGGCCACGGGCACCGCATCGCCGCCGCCGTGGTTCTCGCACCGGTACCCCCAGACCCTCCCGGTGGACGTCGACGGGCGGACGCTGTGGCCAGGAAGCCGGCAGACCTGGTGCCCCAGCTCGCCGGTCTTCACCGAGCACGCCGTCGCCCTGGCCGAGCAGATGGCGCAGCGCTACGCCGACCACCCGGCGCTGGCGATGTGGCACGTCTCGAACGAGTACGCGTGCCACAACCTGCCCTGCTACTGCGACACGTGCGCCGCCGCGTTCCGCACCTGGCTGGAGGCGCGGTACACCGACCTCGACGCCTTCAACGACGCGTGGGGCACCTCCTTCTGGAGCCAGCGGTACACCGACTGGTCGCAGGTGCTCCCGCCGCGACGCAGCACCGCGATCGTGAACCCCACGCAGTCGCTGGACTTCGCGCGCTTCGGGTCAGACACTCTGCTCGCGCAGTACACGGCCGAGCGCGACGTCCTGCACCGCCTCTCCCCCGGCGTGCCGGTGACGACGAACTTCATGACGCTCGACCACTTCCGCCTGCTCGACTACCACCAGTGGGCGCCCGAGCAGGACGTCGTCAGCACCGACCACTACCTGGACGGCGGCCTCGACGACGCGGCTGCGGAGCTGGCGTTCGCTGCCGACCTGACGCGCGGTCTGGCGGGCGGCAGGCCCTGGGTCCTGATGGAGCACTCCACCAGCGCCGTGAACTGGCAGCCGGTGAACCGGGCCAAGGCGCCGGGTGAGCTGCTGCGGAACTCGCTCGCGCACGTGGCGAGGGGCGCGGACACGCTGGGGTTCTTCCAGTGGCGGGCGTCCCGGGCGGGCGCGGAGAAGTTCCACTCGGGCCTGGTTCCGCACGCGGGGACCGACACCAAGGTCTTCCGGGAGGTCACCGAGCTCGGCGCGGTCTGCGAGCGCCTCGGCGAGGTCGTGGGCTCGCGGGTGGAGGCCCCGGTCGTGCTGCTCTGGGACTACCAGGCCGGCTGGGGTTGCCAGATCCCGTCCCACCCCTCCTCCGCCATCGAGTACGGGCAGGTCGCCCATGACGTGCACGCGGCGCTGCGGTCGGTGGGTGTCACCGCCGACGTGCTCCACCCCTCGTCCGACCTGTCGGGTTACGCGGTCGTGGTCGTCCCCACGCTCTACCTGTGCGCCGACGACCTCGGCGAGCGCCTGACCGCGGCGGCGGAGTCGGGTGCGCACGTGCTGGTCACCTACTTCTCGGGCGTCGTGGACGAGAACGACCACATCCGCCTGGGCGGGTACCCCGGCGCCTTCCGCGACCTGCTGGGGCTGCGCGTCGAGGAGTTCTTCCCGCTCGCGCCCGGTGAGAGCGTCTCCCTGGACGACGGGGCGACGGGCACGCTGTGGACCGAGCTGCTCGAGGTGACCGACGCCAAGGTGCTGTCCCGGTACGCCGGGGGCCCGCTCGCGGGCGTGCCGGCCACGACACGGCGCGACGTCGGATCGGGGGCCGCCTGGTACCTGGCCACCCGACTCGACCCCGCAGGGCTGGACAGGCTGGTGTCCCAGGTACTGTCGGCCGCCGCGGTCGTTCCAGCCGTCACGCCGCCCGCCGGGGTCGAGGTCGTGCGCCGCGTCGGCGAGGACAGGTCGTGGCTCTTCGCGATCAACCACACCGATGCCTCAGTCGAGCTCGCCGTGGCGGGTCACGACCTCGTGGAGGGACGCCGGGTCGACCGCCTCGTCCTCGACGCGGGTCGCGTCGCCGTCGTCAGGGAGGACTGACCGTGCTCGCCAGCCAGCGCCAGGACCGGATCCTCGACCGGGTCGGGGAGCACGGCGCCGCGCGCGTCTCCGAGCTGGTGGAGCTGCTCGGCGTCTCGGACATGACGATCCGGCGAGACATCGAGACGCTAGCCGCGCGTGGGCTCGTCGAGCGCGTCCACGGTGGGGTCACGGCCGTGAGTGGACGCAGCACGGACGAGCCCGGGTTCACCGCCAAGTCGTCCCTGCAGACCGAGGAGAAGCAGTCCATCGCCCGTGCCGCCGTGACCCTGGTGGAACCTGGTGCGGCGGTGGCGATCTCCGCCGGCACGACCACGTACGAGGTCGCCCGCGAGCTGCGGCACGTCCCCGACCTGACCGTGGTCACGAACTCGATCCCCGTCGCGCAGCTGCTCCATGAGTCAGGACGCTCGGACCTCACGGTCGTGCTCACCGGGGGGATGCGCACGCCCTCGGACGCGCTGGTGGGGCCCGTGGCCGTCGCGTCGCTGCACACCCTGCACGTCGACTGGCTCTTCCTCGGTGTGCACGGCCTCGACCCGGAGGCAGGCCTGACGACGCCGAACATGGTCGAGGCGGAGACGAACCGCGCCCTCATCGCCAGTGCGCGGCGATGCGTCGTCGTCGCCGACCACACGAAGTGGGGGGTCGTGGGACTCAGCACCATCGTCGGGCTCGACCAGGTGGACGTGCTCGTCACGGACAGCGCCCTGCCTGCCCAGGCGAGGGAGGTGCTGCGGGATCGGGTCGAACGCGTCATCGTCAGCAGCAGCAGCGGACGGAAGGCTGTGTCATGAGGCGGTCGGAGCATCGGCTGGCCGACGGCCGCGCCATCATCTACTTCGACGACCGCGAGCCGTTCGTGAGCGGCGAGCAGGCGCGGGGCGTGCACGACGCGCGCGACCTGGGGCCCCGCGAGGAGGCCGGCCAGATGCGGCGCGACCCGCTCAGCGGGGAGTGGGTAGCGATGGCGGCCCACCGGATGAACCGGCCCAACCGTCCCCCGACCCACGAGTGCCCGCTGTGCCCCAGCCGATCCGGGGCGGAGACCGAGATCCCTTCTGATGACTACGACGTGGTCGTCTTCGAGAACCGCTTCCCCTCCTTCTCCGCGTCGGCGACGTCGCCGAGCGAGGCGCTCGACGGCGAGTCGCTCTGGCCGGTGCGCCCGGCCTCCGGCCGGTGCGAGGTGATCTGCTTCGCCAGCCGGCACGACACCTCGTTCTCCCACCTCTCCACGGAGCGTGTGCGCACAGTGGTCGACGCGTGGGCGGACCGCACGGCGGAGCTGTCGGCCCTCGACGGCGTGCGGCAGGTCTTCTGCTTCGAGAACCGAGGACAGGAGATCGGGGTCACGCTGCACCACCCGCACGGCCAGATCTACGCCTACCCGTACGTCACGCCGCGCTCCCAGCTGATGCTCCAGCAGGCGGTCGAGCACCGCCGCAGCACCGGCGGCCTCCTCCTGCGCGACGTGCTCGACGCGGAGCGGCGTGCGGGTACCCGCGTCGTGCTGTCGGGCGAGCAGTGGACGGCGTACGTGCCCGCCGCGGCACGCTGGCCGGTCGAGGTGCACCTGGCTCCGCACCGCGACGTGCCCGACCTGGCGGCACTCGACAAGGACGAGCGGGAGGAGCTGGCCGAGGTCTACCTCGAGCTGATGCTCCGCCTCGACCGGTACTTCGAGGGGGTCGACCTCCTGCCGTACATCGCGGGGTGGCACCAGGCACCGGTCGGCGAGGGACGGGATCTGGGACGCCTTCACCTGCAGGCCTTCTCCGTGCTCCGCGCGCCCGGCAAGCTCAAGTACCTGGCCGGATCGGAGTCCGGGATGGGCGCGTGGGTCAACGACACCACCCCGGAGCGCATCGCGGACCGGCTGCGCGACGTCGCGTCGTGAGCCCGGACGAGCGACTCTCGCAGGCCGCGACGGAGCTGTTCGCGAGCACCTACGGGGTCGAGCCGGAAGGCGTGTGGCGAGCACCCGGCCGGGTGAACCTGATTGGCGAGCACGTCGACTACAACGCGGGGCTGTGCCTGCCGATCGCGTTGCCGCAGAGCACTTTCGCCGCCGTCCGGAGTCGGGACGACGACCGCATCAGGCTTGTCAGCGCCCAGGAGCCGGACGCCTCGTGGGAGGGCACCCTGGAAGAGGTCGCACCCGGAACGCCGTCCGGGTGGGCCGGCTACCTCGCCGGGGTGCTGTGGGCTCTTCGCGCCGAGGGCGTCGACGTGCCCGGCGTCGACGTGGCCGTCGACTCCGACGTGCCGGTCGGGGCGGGGCTGTCGAGCTCCGCCGCGCTGGAGTGCTCCCTCGGCCTGGCCGTCGCCGAGCTCGTCGGCCTCGAGACCGACGACGAGGGCCGCGCCCGCCTGGCTGCGGCCTGCGTGCGGGCCGAGAACGAGATCGCGATGGCGTCCACGGGGGGTCTCGACCAGACGGCGAGCCTGCGCTCGCGCGCCGGGAACGCCCTGCTGATCGACTGCCTCGACCACCATGTCGAGCACGTGCCGCTCGACCTGGAGGCCGCCGGTCTCGCCCTGCTCGTCTGCGACACGCGGGCACCGCACCGGCTGGTGGACAGCGAGTACACGGCGCGTCGTCAGGACTGCGTCCGCGCGTGCGAGCTCCTGGGCGTGGCGTCGCTGCGCGAGGTGACCGAGCTCGGGGCCGCGGAGCGGGTGCTGGCCCCGCTCGCCCCCCACCTCGTCCCCCGTGTGCGTCACGTGGTCGGCGAGATCGCCCGCGTGCGTGAGTTCGTCGACCTGCTGCGCGCGGACCGGCCGGGTGACGTCGGGCCGCTGCTGGACGCCTCGCACACGTCGCTCCGGTACGACTACGAGGTGTCCAGCCCCGAGCTCGACCTCGCCGTCGAGAGCGCCTCCGCCGCAGGTGCTCTCGGTGCACGGATGACGGGTGGCGGTTTCGGCGGGTCCATCGTGGCGCTGGTGCGCTCCGGCGACCTGGCGACCGTGAGCCGCGCCATCGAGACGGCCTTCGACAGCGCGGGGCTTGCCCCGCCCGCCTTCGTCACCGCCATCGCCGGCGGGCCGGCTGGGCGCTGCTGAACGCTCAGCTCTCCGGGTGCGTCGCGAAGAACAGCCCCCAGGGCTCGCCCTCCGGGTCGCTGGGGCGGGAGGCCAGGTCCTCCAGCAGCGCCTGCAGGCGGTCGAGCACCTCCTCCCGGTCGCGTGCGGACAGCCGGAAGCCGAGCCTGGCGGTCCGCGTGCGAGTGGGATCGGCTCGCCGGATCTCCTCGAGGAAGGTCTGCAGCAACAGGTCGTGGCCGACCCCGCGGCCTGGTGCGGGCGGCAGGGCGCGGGCCTCGCTGTCCAGGTACCACGACTTGGCCGAGGACAGGTACGGCACCTCACGGGCGCCGCGCACGCCCCTGCGCACCGGCTGCTCGATCAGGAAGCCGGTGTCGACGAGGGTGCGCACATGGTGCAGCACCGAGGCGGGGTTCCGGCCCAGGGCCGTGGCGAGCTCCTTGTTGGTCCGCGGCTCGTGCAGCGCCAGGCGCAGGATCTGCAGGCGCAGCGACGAGGCGAGCGCCTTCGCCTCGTCCTCGTCGGCGGGCCGCCTGGCCCAGACCTGCCGGGGGGAGCCCACCGGCAGGCGCCCTCGAGGCGGAGGTTCCACCGTGCCCATGAGGTCCACCCTGGCACGGATCCGGCCCATGTGATTGACATTTCCCAACCACTGGTCCCACCCTTGGCGGCATGACCGAGCTCCCCACGGCGGAGCCCGTCCCCGGCAAGGATCCAGCGACCGGGGACCCGGCACGCCGACCGACCGGTGGGCTCTTCCGGCACCACGACTTCCGCCAGCTCTTCCTGGGCGACACCATCAGCCAGGTCGGCACGCAGCTGACCGTGCTCGCGCTGCCCGTGCTGGCCGTGCGCGTGCTGGGGGCGGACGAGTTCGAGATGGGTCTGCTCGCCACGTTCGAGTTCCTCGCGTTCCTGGTGATCGGGCTGCCCGCGGGCGCCTGGGTCGACCGGTGGCGCAAGAAGCGCGTGCTGATCGGCAACGACCTCGTGCGGGCCGTGGCCCTCGGCTCCCTGCCCGTCGCCTGGGCGCTCGACGTGCTGACGCTGGCGCAGCTGTTCGTGGTCGCCCTCGTGATGGGGGTGTGCACCGTCTTCTTCGACGTCGCCTACCAGAGCTACCTGCCTGAGCTGGTGCCGTCCGAGTCGATCAGCGAGGGCAACGCCAAGCTCCAGGCCAGCCAGTCCGTCGCGATGGTCGGTGGTCCGGCCGTGGCGGGTGGGCTGATCCGCCTGGTGGGCGCACCGCTGACGATCGCCCTGGACGCTCTCAGCTTCCTGGGCTCGGCGTTCTTCGTCAGCCGTATCCGGCACGCCGACCAGCCCCCCGACCGGTCGCAGCGGCGCGCCCTGGTCGTCGAGATCCGCGAGGGGCTGTCCTTCGTACTACGCCAACCCCTGCTCGCGCGGATCACGGCGACCACCTCGATCAGCAACCTGTTCTCGTCGATGAGCGGCGCCCTGCTCGTCCTCTTCGCGCTCCGCGACCTGCGGCTCGACGCCGGTCACCTCGGGATCGCGTTCTCGATCGGGTCGGTCGGCGGCCTGATCGGTGCGCTGTCGGTGACCCGCGTGTCGAGGTTCCTCGGTGAGGGCCGGACGATCCCGCTCTCCGCGCTGGTGTGGATCCCGTTCGGGGCGCTGCTGCCGCTGGCCGGCACCGTGATCCCGCCCATGGTCGCCCTGGTCGTGTCGACCTTCGGGCTGAGCCTGGCCGTCGTGCTCTACAACGTCACCCAGGTGAGCTTCCGCCAGCGCCTGTGCCCCAAGCCGCTGCTGGGCCGCATGAACGCCTCGATCCGGTTCGTGGTGTGGGGGACGATGCCGATCGGCGGCTTCCTCGGCGGCGTGCTCGGCGAGGCGTTCGGGGTGCGCACCGTGCTGTGGATCGCGTTCGTGGGCTCGATCGTCGCCGTCCTGCCGGTCCTGCTGTCCCCGTTGCTGACCATGCGGGACCTGCCGCGGGAGCAGGACCAGCACGCATGACTCACGGGGTGGCCGGAGTGTCGCCGACGACCGACAGGTGGTAGAGACATCCCATGACCTCTTCCGACAGCCACCGCCCCTTCCTCGACGACATGCGCGCCCTGAGCTCCGACCTGGTCGCCCTGCGCCACACGCTGCACCAGCGGCCCGAGGTGGGGCTCGACCTGCCGACCACGCAGGCGACCGTGCTGGAGGCGCTGAGCGGGCTGGACCTCGAGGTCAGCACGGGCTCCGGGACCACGTCGGTCACCGCCGTGCTGCGCGGCGGGGCAGCGACGACCGGCGACGGCGAGCGACCGGTCGTGCTCCTGCGAGGCGACATGGACGCCCTGCCCGTCACCGAGGCCGTCGACGTCGACTACCGGTCGCTGAACGTGGGGCAGATGCACGCGTGCGGCCACGACCTGCACACCACGATGCTGGTCGGTGCGGCGCGGGCGCTGACGGCCCGCAAGGACGAGCTGCCCGGCGACGTGGTCTTCATGTTCCAGCCGGGTGAGGAGGGTTTCGACGGCGCCGGCGTCATGATCGCCGAGGGCGTGCTCGACGCGGCCGGTCGCCGTCCCGACGCCGCATGGGCCCTGCACGTGATGTCCGGTCTCGCGCCGCGCGGGCTCGTCGCGGGACGTGGCGGGCCGATGATGGCCGCGAGCAACGAGCTGCACGTCACCGTGCACGGCGCGGGCGGCCACGGCTCCGCTCCCCACCGGTCCAAGGACCCCATCCCCGCGGCCGCCGAGATGGTGACGGGCCTGCAGACCGTGCTCTCGCGCGTGATCAACCCCTTCGACACGGCGGTCCTCACCGTGGGCCAGTTCAACGCCGGGACGAAGCCGAACATCATCCCCGACTCGGCCACGTTCGCGGCGACCATCCGGTGCTTCGACCCCGACGTGCTCGACATCCTCGAGCGGGAGACCGTCCGGTACTGCCAGGGGACCGCCGCCGCCTACGGGCTCGAGGTCGACGCACGCTTCGACCGGCAGTACCCCGTCACCGTGAACGACGTCGACCAGGTGGCCCACGCCGCCCGCGTCGTCGAGAACGTCCTGGGCGCAGGCCGTTTCCTGGAGATGCCGCAGCCGATCACCGGGTCGGAGGACTTCTCTCGCGTCCTGCAGGCGGCGCCCGGCGCGATGCTCTTCCTCGGCGCGTGCGTCGACAGCGAGTGGGAGTCGGCCCCCGACAACCACTCCCCGTTCGCGGCGTTCAGCGACGAGGTGCTCCCCGACGGAGCCGCCCTCTACAGCGAGCTCGCGATGGCCTCGCTTGCCCGCGCGTGAGCCAGCAGCTGCCCGACGTGGCCACCCGCGGCGTGGCGCTCGTCACCGGAGCGTCGAGCGGCATCGGCGCGGCGACCGCCCGGAGGCTGGCCGCGGACGGCTGGCACGTGGTGGCGGCGGCCCGCCGGGCTGACCGCGTCGAGCAGCTGGCGTCCGAGATCGGCGGCACCGCAGTCGTCGTCGACGTGACCGATGACAAGTCGGTGGTCGGACTGCTCGCGGCGGTCGAGGACCTCCTCGTCCGGCTGGGGCAGTCCCTCGGCCTGCTGGTCAACAACGCCGGTGGCGCCGTCGGCGCCGACCCGGTGGCCGACGCCGGCATCGACGACTGGCGCCGGATGTACGAGCTGAACGTGCTGGGGACGCTGCGTGTGACCCGCGCGCTGCTGCCCCTGCTGCGGGCGGCACCGGCGTCACACGTGATCGCGGTGACCTCCACCGCTGCCCTGATCACCTACGAGGGCGGCGGTGGCTACGCCGCGGCCAAGCACGCGCAGGGTGCCCTCGTCCGCACCCTTCGCCTGGAGCTGGCCGGCGAACCCGTGCGGGTGACCGAGGTGGCCCCCGGCATGGTGGCCACCGAGGAGTTCTCCGTGAACCGGTTCGGCGGCGACCCCGCCGCCGCGGCGAGGATCTACGAGAACGTCGACCGACCGCTCACCGCCGACGACGTGGCCGAGTGCATCGCGTGGGCGGCGTCGACCCCGGCGCACCTCAACGTCGACCTGCTCGTCGTCCGCCCCGTGGCGCAGGCCGCCCAGCACAAGGTGCACCGGGGGCCGATCTTCGGGGACGCGGTGTAGGCCTTCCTCCCCGGCCCCAATTCTCGGGAGGATCGTGGTCCGAGGCGCCCGACTCGGCCCCGTTCTCGGGAGAATCGGGATCAGACGGGTCCGACTCGGGCCCATTCTCGGGAGAGTCGGCGTCCGGCGCCGGCCGGCCGCGGCGCCCCCGTTGTCCACAGCCGAAGGATCGACTCCCACCTGAGGTCCTGAGCGCGAGCACCATCGGGAGATGCGACACACCGCGCGCCTGCCGCGTGTCTTCCTCGGTTCGAGCGCGGTCGCGGACGGGATCCTCACCCGTGAGCAGCTGCGGGGGCCACGGGTCCAGCGACTCATGCAGGGGGTCTACGCGCCGGCCTCCATCAGGCGGGACCACGGGCTGCTCGTGGAGGCTGCGGGCCTCGTCATCCCCGAGAACGCCGCGGTCACGGGGATCTCGGCGGCAAGCGCTCTGGGTGTGCCTCTGGCGCAGGCGAGCGACCCGGTGCAGGTCCTGGTGCCGGAGGGCAGTGCCTTCGGGCCGCGTCGTGGCATCGACGTGCGTCGCTTCCTCCGGCCCATGGACCGCGGCGCGCGATGGCAGGCGGTGTCGCTGGCACCGCCGTGGCGGATCGCCTTCGACGCGGCCGCCCGTTGCTCCCTACCGCTGGGTGTCGCCCGGCTCGACGCGATGGCACGCGCACGGCTGATCGACGCGGACGACGTCCTGGAGACGTTGACCGATGTCCACTGCCGGGACGTCCGCACCGTGCGTCACGCCCTCTCGCTCGTGGACCCTCGCAGCGAGTCCCTACCGGAGTCGCAGACGCGGGTGCACCTGACGCTGGCGGGCTTCGACGTGGAGAGCCAGGTGACCGTCGGTCTCACCGGCGGGAAGCGGGTCCGCCTGGACCTCGCCATCCGACGGCGCAAGATCGGCGTGGAGTACGACGGCGCGTGGCACGCCTTGAGGGACCAGCTCGAGAAGGACCGGGCCCGGATGAACGCCCTCCAACGCGACCAGTGGGTCATCGTCCACGTGACGGCGGCGATGCTGCGCGAGCCCGCAGGCTTGGTCGAGGCCGTCCGGGCTGCGGTCGCGGGTCCGGCACCCCGCCGCTGAGCCGCCCCCGTCCCAGCGCCTCACGCGCGCCCCGCCAGGTACCCGTCCACGGCAGCCGCGGCACGCCGACCGGAGACCAACGCGCCCTGGATCGATGCGGTGTCGCGGTGGTCACCGGCGACGAAGAGCCCGTCACCCAGGGCGACGGGCTGCCGGACGGACAGCGGCGGCCCCTGGTGGGGCAGGGCGTTGCTCACCCGGTGGCGAACCACCAGCTCCCAGTCGTCGACGGAGCCCCGGTACATCATCGCCAGGTGTCGGCGCACGTCCACCTCGTCGTCGGCAGCGGGCCCACCGGCCAGCAGAGTCGTCGCCTGCACGAGGTGACAGCCCGGGGGCGCGTACGTGGGCGCCACGTTCGTCATGACCGCCGTGTTCACGACGGGTCCGCGGCGCAGGGGGTCTACCATCAGCAACCGCGAGGGGAAAGGTGACTCCTTCGTCGAGAACCAGTACGTCGCAAGCCCTTTCATCCGCGGAGCCTCGACACCGGTGAGCTCGCCGGCGGCTGTCGGGTCGGTGGCCACCACGACCGCGGCCGCGCGGAGGCCGCTGGCGTCGCTGCGCACCTCCACGCCGCCGCCGACCCTGCGCACGGACCGCACCGACGTCCCCAGCTCGACCGGACGGGCCAGCCGCGCCTCCAGCTGCCGAGGCAGTGCGACCATGCCGCCTGCGGGGACGCCGGGGGTGCCCAGCAGGAACGCCCGCAGCAGCAGCCGGACGAGGGTTGCGGAGCTGGTGCCGCTGTCGCCGGCGACCACGCCCGTGATGAACGGATCCCACACCTCGTCCCGCAGCCGGCCGTGCACGCCGGCGGCGTCCAGCGACTCGTCGAGCGTCGCGTCGGGCCCATGCAGCAGCCGTGTCACGCTCCCGAGCGCCGGAGCGGCCCAGCGCGCGAACCGCGCCAGCTCGCGGGGACGCAGGTAGCCGCTCCGCAAGGTGGCCGCCAGGTGGTGCGGCGATCGCACCGGGTCGGCCAGGACCACGCTCGACGCACCCCGCGCAAGTGCCACTCCCGCGTCGAACGTCCTCAGGTCGAGGGCCTCGACGTCGATCAGCCGCTGTACGGCCGGATACGCCGCATTGACCAGCTGGAAGCCTCGGTCGCACCTGAACCCGTCGACCACGTCGGTGCGGACACGGCCGCCGACGCCGTCAGAGGCCTCGAGCACCGCGACGTCGTACCCACGCACCGTCAGAGTGGCTGCGCAGGTGAGCCCGGCCAGGCCCGCGCCCGCGACGACCACGTCGACGTCGGCGTGGTCGCGGCTCATCAGGCGCTCGCGCGCTCCGCGGCCTCCACGACGTTCGCGAGCAGCATCGCCCGCGTCATGGGGCCTACACCGCCGGGGTTCGGCGAGAGCCAGCCGGCGACCCCGGCGACCTCGGGGGCCACGTCCCCCCGCAGCTGTGGCCTGCCGCCGTCCTCCCCCGGCACCCGGGAGACGCCCACGTCCAGCACCGCCGCCCCTGGCCGGACCATGTCGGCGGTCACGAGGGCCGGCACGCCGGCCGCCGCGATGACGACGTCGGCCTTCCGCACGTGGGCAGCCAGGTCACGGGTACCGGTGTGGCACAACGTGACCGTGGCGTTCACGGCACGACGCGTCAGCAGCAGTCCCATCGTCCGGCCGACGGTGATCCCGCGGCCGACGACCACGACCTCGGCGCCGTCCAGCGCCACCCCGTGCCGGACCAGCAGCTCGATGATGCCGCGCGGCGTGCACGGCACCGGGGTCGTGAGGTCACCGCCCACCCGGAGGACGAGACGGCCGAGGTTCGTCGGGTGCAGACCGTCGGCGTCCTTGTCGGGGTCGATCAGCTCGAGCACACGCTGCTCGTCGAGTCCCCGAGGCAGCGGCAGCTGGACGATGTATCCGGTGCATGCCGGGTCGGCGTTGAGGCGGGTGACCGCCGCCTCGACGTCGGCCTGCGAGGCGGTCGCCGGCAGGTCCTCGCGCAGGGAGGCGATGCCGACCTCGGCGCAGTCCTTGTGCTTCCCGTTGACGTACCACCGGCTGCCGGGATCGTCGCCGACGAGCACCGTGCCGAGACCGGGGACGATCCCGCGGTCGCGCAGGCGCGAGACGCGTTCCGCCAGCTCGGTCTTGATCGCTGAAGCCGTGGCCGTGCCGTCGAGCACGCGGGCGGACACGGAACCCGTCGCCGCGCTCACCAGCCCTCGAGGCCGTCGTAGAGCGGGAAGTCCTGCGCCAGGCGCGTGACCCGTCCGCGGAGCGCCTCGGTGTCGAAGGTGGGCTGCAGCGCGGAGGCGATGATGTCGGCGACCTCGTGGAACTCCTCGTCGCCGAAGCCACGCGTGGCGAGCGCCGGCGTACCGATCCGCAGGCCGGACGTCACCATCGGTGGCCTCGGGTCGAAGGGCACGGCGTTGCGGTTCACGGTGATGCCGACGTGGTGGAGCCGGTCCTCGGCCTCCTGGCCGTTGAGCTCGGACTCGCGCAGGTCGACCAGCACCAGGTGCACGTCGGTCCCGCCGGTCAGCACGGAGACCCCGGCCTCCGCGACGTCCGAGCCGAGGAGCCGCTCCGCGAGGATATGCGCGCCGTCGAGGGTGCGCTGCTGCCGGTCCTTGAACTCCTGCTCGGCGGCGAGCTTGAACGCGACCGCCTTGGCGGCCACGGCGTGCATCAGCGGACCACCCTGCTGCCCGGGGAAGACGGCCGAGTCGATCTTCTTGGCGTACTCGGCCTTGCTGAGGATGGTCCCCGACCGCGGCCCGCCCAGGGTCTTGTGGACGGTGGTCGTCACCACGTCGGCGTGCGGCACCGGGGACGGATGGAGCCCGGCGGCCACGAGGCCGGCGAAGTGGGCCATGTCGACCATGAACAGGGCCTCCACCTCGTCCGCGATCTCTCGGAACGCGGCGAAGTCGAGCTGGCGGGAGTAGGCGGACCAGCCGGCGATGATGAGCTTCGGCCGTCGCTCCTTGGCGATGCGTCGCACCTCGTCCATGTCGACCAGGTGCGTGTCCGGCGAGACGCCGTAGGCGGCGACGTCGTACAGCCGGCCGGAGAAGTTGATCTTCATCCCGTGCGTGAGATGCCCGCCGTGGGCGAGCTCCAGGCCCAGGATCGTGTCCCCCGGGCGGATCAGCGCGTGCATCACCGCCGCGTTGGCCTGGGCGCCGGCGTGGGGCTGGACGTTGGCGTGCTCGGCACCGAACAGCGCCTTCGCGCGGTCGCGCGCCAGGTTCTCGGCGACGTCGACGTGCTCGCAGCCGCCGTAGTAGCGGCGGCCGGGGTACCCCTCGGCGTACTTGTTCGTGAGCACCGACCCCTGCGCCTGCAGGACCGCGCGCGGCGCGAAGTTCTCGCTGGCGATCATCTCGAGGGTGTCGCGCTGCCGGCCGAGCTCGGCGTCGAGGACGGCCGCGATCTCGGGGTCGACCTCCGACAGTGGGGCGGTGTTGACGGCGCGGCTCGCGGCCGCGGCATCACCGCCGGCGGTCGGGCTCGTGCTGAGGGACTGGTCGCTGGTCTGGGTCACGTCTGGCTCCTCGTGGCGGGCGGCGCTGCTGACTCACACGTGGTGACGCGGGGCCCAGGCGACCGACCCGTGGTCTGCTGCTGCACTACCTCGTCGCTCCCCGGTGGTACCCCACCTCGTACGCCAGTCGCGACGGGCTCCAGGCTAGCAAGAGGCACCCGGCGCGTGACCCCGGCGTGGAGGCTGCGCCCTACCCTGCCCACGTGACGACTCCCGCGTACGTGCTCGCCCTCTCGTGCCCCGACCGTCCGGGCATCGTGCACGCCGTGTCGGGCGTGCTGGCGGACGCGGGGGGCAACATCACCGAGAGCGGCCAGTTCTCCGACCCGTCCACGGGACGGTTCCTCATGCGCGTGCAGGCCGACGTGCCGCTCGCCCAGCACGAGCTCGCCGAGGCGTTCGCACCCGTGGCGACCCAGTTCGACATGGACTGGCGCCTCGACGTGCTGGGCCGCCGGATGCGCACGCTGGTGCTGGTCAGCCGCGAGGCCCACTGCCTCAACGACCTGCTCTTCAGGCAGCGGTCGGGGCTGCTCCCGATCGAGGTGCCCGCCGTGGTGTCGAACCACACCGACCTCTCCGGCCTCGCCCGCTTCTACGACACCGATCTGCACCACGTGCCCGTGACGCCCGACACCAAGCCCGAGGCCGAGGCGCGCCTGCTCCGGCTGGTCGACGAGCTCGACGTCGAGCTCGTGGTGCTGGCGCGCTACATGCAGGTGCTCTCGGACGACCTGTGCAGGGCGCTGGAGGGACGGGCGATCAACATCCACCACTCGTTCCTGCCGTCGTTCAAGGGCGCGCGCCCCTACCACCAGGCCCACCAGCGGGGGGTCAAGCTGATCGGCGCGACGGCCCACTACGTGACCTCGGACCTCGACGAGGGGCCGATCATCGAGCAGGACGTCGAGCGCGTGGACCACACGATGCCGCCGGCGGCCCTGCGGGCGATGGGGCAGGACATCGAGACCCAGGTGCTAGCGCGGGCCGTCCGGTGGCACGCCGAGCACCGGGTGCTGCTGGACGGGCACCGCACGGTCGTCTTCCGCTGACGGGGGAATGCCCGGAGTGCCCGGGGTGCTGGCACCTGGCATGACCATCCCCTTCACGACCACCGTCCGCGGCGTCGACGTCCCCACGATCGGCTACGGCACGTGGGAGGTCACCGGGAGCGACGCCTCCGAGGGCGTCGCCGACGCGCTGGCCGCCGGCTACCGCCACATCGACACCGCCTTCATCTACGGCAACGAGGA
Source organism: uncultured Actinomycetota bacterium (assembly GCA_963843835.1). Taxonomy (GTDB): domain Bacteria; phylum Actinomycetota; class Actinomycetes; order Actinomycetales; family CAWJMD01; genus CAWJMD01. The sequence continues at coordinate 729,373 of CAWJMD010000001.1, read as the reverse complement.
GGAGGTCGGGCAGGGCATCGCGCGCAGCGGTGTCGCCCGGCACGACTTCTGGCTCACGACCAAGGTGTGGCAGAAGGACTACGACGTCGACCGCGTCACGGCCAGCGCGCAGCGCTCACTGAGCTCGCTGGGCGTCGACCACCTCGACCTCCTCCTCCTGCACTGGCCGGTCGGCGGCGACCAGAAGGTGATCGATGCTCTGGGTGCCCTCCTCGAGCTGCGCACGGCGGGCACGATCCGAGAGCTGGGCGTCTGCAACACCCCCGCCGCGATGCTCGGCCGGCTGCACGACGCCGTGCCGGAGCTGTTCAACGACCAGGTCGAGTACCACGCGCAGCTGAACCAGGACCGGCTTCTCGACGTCGCCCGCGAGCGCGACATCCTCCTGACGGCCTACTCGCCGCTGGCCAACGGCAAGGGCCTGGTGGACCAGCCCGTGCTGAAGGAGATCGGCGCGGAGCGGGACGCCACCCCCGCCCAGGTCGCCATCGCCTGGCTCGCGCGCCAGGACGGTGTGGTCGTACTCCCCCGGTCCACCGACCCCGGACGTCGGCGGGAGAACCTGGCCGCCCTCGAGGTCGACCTCACCCCTGAGGACGTGGCGCGTCTCGACGAGTTCTCTCTGGCCGGCAACCGGGTCATCGACCCGCCGTTCGGTCCCGACTGGGACGACTGAGCACCCAGGACGCGGGGACCCATCCCGCTCCCCGCCCGGTCGACGCCGCGCACGATCGCCCCGGGCGCGGTAGACAGGTCGGCCATGACGGTGATCGGCTTCCACAGCTCGCACGAGCAGGTACACCCCACGGCACTGCTGGACGCCGTGCGCGCCGCCCAGGACGCGGGGTTCAGTGCGGCGATGTCCTCGGACCACTTCTCCCCCTGGAGCACCCGCCAGGCGCAGTCGGGCTTCGCGTGGGCGTGGCTCGGCGCCGCGATGGCGACGACCAGCCTTCCCTTCGGCGTGGTCAACGCCCCGGGACAGCGCTACCACCCAGCCATCGTCGCCCAGGCCTCGGCGACCCTCGCGTCGATGTTCCCGCAGCGGCTCTGGGTGGCTCTCGGCACGGGTGAGGCGTCGAACGAGCACATCACCGGGGACGTGTGGCCGCGCAAGGAGCTGCGGACCGCGCGGCTGCGCGAGTGCGTCGACATCATCCGTGCGCTGCACCGCGGTGAGGAGGTCAGCCACGACGGACTCGTCCGCGTGGACAGGGCCCGTCTGTGGACGCTGCCCGAGGTGCCGCCCGCCCTGGTCGGACCAGCCGTGAGCGCGCAGACCGCGCACGACGTCGCGGACTGGGCCGACGGGCTGGTGACCGTCAACCAACCGCACGACCACCTCCGGAAGATGGTGGCCGCGTACCGCGACGCCGGCGGACGGGGACGGCTGCACCTGCAGGTGCACGTGTCGTGGGCCCCGGACGAGCAGGAGGCCCTGAGGATCGCCCACCACCAGTGGCGCAGCAACGTCTTCCCGCCACCCGCCTGCTGGGACATCGACACGGCCGAGGCGTTCGACGCGGTGAGCGAGAAGGTCACCCCCGAGCAGGTGCGCGAGTCCGTCCTCGTCTCGTCCGACCTCGGCTGGCACGCAGCGCGTCTCGCCGAGCTCGCCGACCTGGGCTTCGACGAGATCTACGTGCACCACGTCGGCACCGAGCAGCAGGCGTTCATCGACGCCTACGGCGCGCACGTGCTGCCGCAGCTCGACGTGCAGGCCCCGCCGCCGGTCGCGCCCGCCACGACGGGGGTGCCCGCGTGAGGATCAGTGCGACCGGTGACCTCTGGTGGAAGACCGCCGTCGTGTACTGCCTCGACGTCGAGACCTACTTCGACTCGGACGGCGACGGCACGGGCGACTTCGCGGGCCTCGTACAGAGGGTCGACCACCTGGTCGACCTCGGGGTGACGTGCCTCTGGCTGATGCCGTTCTACCCGACGGCCGAGCGCGACGACGGCTACGACATCACCGACTTCTACGGCGTCGATCCCCGCCTCGGCACCCACGGCGACGTGGTCGAGCTGATCCGCACCTGCCGAGACCGCGGCATCCGCGTCATCGCGGACCTCGTGGTCAACCACACGTCCGACAAGCACCCTTGGTTCAGGTCCGCCCGTGCCAGCAGGAGCTCGCCGTACCGCGACTTCTACGTCTGGCGATCGGACCCGCCGCCCGACACCTCACAGGAGGTCGTGTTCCCGGACCAGGAGTCGAGCATCTGGGAGCACGACGAGAAGACCGGCGAGTGGTACCTGCACCGCTTCTACAAGCACCAGCCCGACCTCAACATCACCAACCCGCGGGTGCGGGACGAGATCGCCAAGGTGATGGGCTTCTGGCTTGAGCTGGGCCTGTCCGGCTTCCGCGTCGACGCCGTCCCGTTCCTGCTGGAGACCCGGGGCATCGAGCCCGCCCACGGCCACGGGCTGGCCGATCCCCACGAGTACCTCCGCGACCTGCGGTCCTTCATGGGACGCCGGGTCGGCAGCGGAGTGCTGCTCGGCGAGGTCAACCTGCCGCACGAGCAGCAGCTGACGTTCTTCGGCGGCTCGGACGGCGACGAGCTCACGATGCAGTTCGACTTCATCGGGATGCAGGCGCTGTACCTGTCGTTGGCTCGCGCCGACGCCGGTCCGCTGGCCAAGGCGCTGCTCGGCCGGCCGGCCATCGACACCGACTCGCAGTGGGCGACGTTCGTGCGCAACCACGACGAGCTCACCCTCGACAAGCTCAGTGACTCCGAGCGGCAAGAGGTCTTCGCAGCCTTCGGTCCGGACGAGTCGATGCAGCTGTTCGGACGGGGACTGCGGCGCCGCCTGCCACCGATGCTCGGTGGCGACCCGCGGCGTCTCCGGATGGTCTACAGCCTGCTGTTCTCGCTGCCCGGGACCCCCGTCCTCTTCTACGGCGAGGAGATCGGGATGGGCGAGAACCTCGACGTCGAAGGGCGTCTGGCGGTGCGGACGCCGATGCAGTGGAGTGACGGGAAGAACGGGGGGTTCTCCGAGGCGGCACCCTCCCGGCTCCCCTCGACGGTGGTCGAGGGCGGCTTCGGACCCGAGTTCGTCAACGTCGCGGACCAGCGCCGCGACCCGGACTCGCTGCTGGGCTTCGTGTCCCTGCTGGCCCGTCGGTACCGCGAGTGCCCCGAGCTCGGGTGGGCCGACTTCACCGTCCTCGACCAGCCGCACACCGATGTGCTCGCTCACCGGTGCACCTGGGGTGACGGCTCGATGGTCGCGGTGCACAACCTGGGCAGCGAACCCCGCACCGTGCAGCTCACCCTGGACGGGTGCGCGGACGCGCACCGGCTCGTGGACCTACTGTGCGACGGCACCACGTCCCTGGACGCGAGGGGGAGCGCAGAGGTGCAGATCGACGGCTACGGGTACCGGTGGCTGCGCGTCGTCGGGCCGGGGTCCCGCCGCCTGCGCTGACGCGCGTGGCAGGGTGACGCCATGACTCGCACTCTCCTGCACGGCGGTTCCCTGTTCGACGGCTCGTCCTTCGCGGTCGGCGACGTGGTCGTGGAGGACGGCCGCATCGCCGCGGTCGGGCGCGACCTCGACGGCGACATCGCCGTCGACTGCACCGGGTCGACCCTGATGCCGGGCCTGATCGACTGCCACGTGCACGTGATGTTCTCGGGCATCGACATGCTGAAGATGCTGCAGACCCCGTTCTCGTACGCCTTCTACGAGGCGATCGGCAACCTCTCCGCGACGTTGGACGCCGGCGTGACGACCGTGCGGGACGCGGGCGGCGCAGACCTCGGCCTGAAGCGCGCGGTCGAGAACGGCCTGGTGCGCGGGCCCCGCATGCAGATCTCCGTGTCGATCCTCTCCCAGACCGGCGGCCACGGGGACCGGTGCATGCCGTGCGGCGCGGACGTCCCGTTCATCCAGCCCCACCCCGGGCTGCCCTCCGGCGTCGTCGACGGCGTGGACCCGATGCGCCACAAGGCGCGTGAGGTGATGCGCGCCGGCGCGGACGTGCTGAAGGTGTGCACCACCGGAGGGGTGCTGTCGGCCGCGGACGACCCGCGCCACTCCCAGTTCTCGCCCGCCGAGCTGGCGGTCCTCGTCGAGGAGGCCGGCGCGCAGCACAAGCCCGTGATGGCACACGCCCAGGGTGCCGACGGCATCAAGAACGCCGTGCGCGCCGGCATCCGGTCGATCGAGCACGGCATCTACCTGGACGACGAGGCCATCGACCTCATGCTCGAGAAGGGCACGTGGCTCGTGCCCACGCTGGTGGCCCCCCGCTCGGTGATCGCCGCGGCGGACGCGGGCGCAGCCATCCCCGCGGTGATGGTGGACAAGGCCCGCGCGACGGCGGACATCCACACCCGCGCGATCACGCGGGCCGTCGAGGCGGGCGTGCCGATCGCGATGGGTACCGACTCGGGCATCGGCGCCCACGGCACCAACCTCGACGAGCTGCCGCTGATGGCTGACTGCGGGATGAGCCCGGAGGCCGTGCTGCGGGCCTCGACGTCGGACGCCGCCCGGTTGCTGGGGCTGCACGACGAGATCGGCAGGCTGGAGCCGGGGTTCAGGGCCGACCTCGTTCTCGTGGACGGCGACGCGCGCGAGGTGTCCGACCTGGCCGGTCGCGTCAGCGGCGTCTGGCAGGACGGGGTGCGCGCCGTCGGCTGAGCAGCCGGGTCGACACCACCACTGCCAGCGGCCACAGCGCCTGCGCCCCAGCCGCGCTGCGCTCGGACAGGCCCACCCGGTCGGAGTCGCTCATGAGCTCGACGACGAACCAGCCCAGCGTGCCGGCCAGCACGAGCATGGCACCGGCGACCGTGCGCGGCCTCAGACCCCAGGGCCGGCGCGCGGGGGAGTCACCGCGCTGCCAGGAGACGAGGGGCCAGGCCGCCAGCGCTCCGAACGCCACCGCCGCCGCGGCCACGTGGGCCGCGGAGTCCCCGTTGCCCGTGGGCAGCGGGAAGACCGCCACGAGCACCGTCGCCGCGCCCCCGACCGCGTGGACCCAGCGTCCGGGTGCCGGGGCCGCACGCAGTCCGAGTGCGGACACCATGTGGGCGGCACCCGTCCCCGCGATCGCCGTGGTCATCACCCAGCGGTGGTCAGCGTCGAGCGCCGCGAGCGCGCTGATCGTCCCGCTGACCTGGTCGAAGCCGCCGCGCTGGAGTGCGGCCGCCACCGTCCACCCGCCGATGAGCAGCACCGGTGCGGCGGTCGCGGAGACCACCGCCCACCAGGGGGCACCCACCTCGACGTCGAACCGGCCGGGGGCGCCGTCCGCGGTCCTCGCCATCGCGCGTCTCCGTCCGTGCCGGTGGGTGGGTCGGCGTCACCGTACCCGGGCTCCCCCCGGCGCTGTCGCCACTGGGTCAGGACGAGGCTCCGGTGGCAGTGACGGCGCTGCCGGTTACGGTGCGAGGATGCACCCCGACGACCTGGATCTGCTCCGCGCGGCCTCGGCCCCTTCCCTGACCCCGGACGGCTCCCTGGCGGTGACCGCCGTCTCGCGTCCTGACCTGGCCTCCGACCGCTACGTGACGCGGCTGTGGGTCGTGCCCGTGGACGGGTCGCCGCCGCGCCCGCTGACGAACGGTCCGCGCGACAGCTCGCCCGAGGTCAGCCCCGACGGGACCCGCGTCGCGTTCCTGCGCGCGCCCGAGAGCGGCCCACCCCAGCTGGCCGTCGTCGCCCTGCACGGAGGTGAGCCGGTCGTCCTCACCGATCACAAGGCGGGCGCCGGGCGGCCCCGCTGGAGCCCTGAGGGCACCCACCTCGTGTACGGCGCGCGCGTGCCCGAGGAGGGCCGCTACGGCACCGACGAGAAGGTCGGCCCCGAGGCCGAACCGCCCCGGCTGGTGACGTCGAACAAGTACAAGGTCGACGGGCTCGGCTACACGCGCGACCGCCGTGAGCACCTCTTCGTCGTCGACGTCACCCGCTTCGAGGTCGGTCCCGACGGTGACCTGCCCGAGCTGCCGGTGGCTCCGCAGCAGATCACGGACGGCGACCACGACGACCAGGGGCCCGCGTGGAGCCCCGACGGCGCCTGGGTGGCCTTCGTCTCGGACCGTCACGAGACGCGCGAGGACGACCTGCGTGCCGGTGCGTACCTCGTCGCGGCCGGCGGCGGGCAGATCCACGCCCTCACCACCGGCGACCTCTCCGTCCACGAGCTCGCCTGGGTCGACAACCAGCGCCTCGCGCTCCTGGCGGCCGAGATGGGCTCGGACGGAACGGACTTCGTCGCCGCGACCCTCGGTCTGTGGCGGCTGGACGTCCCTGCCGAGGGTGAGGAGCCCAGCGCACCGGAGCGCCTCACCGACGCCGGCAGCATCGACCTCGGGGAGCCGGGGACGCGGCTGGCGGTCCGTGGGCGGACCGCGCTGGTGAGCGCCCGTCACCGTGGTGCCGTCGTGCCGATGCGGGTCGACCTGGACGGTGGCCCCGTCGGCGACAAGGACCTCGAGGAGGCCGCCGCGGGCCGGGCCGGGCAGCGACAGGTCGGTGGGCTCGCCGCGGCCGGTGGCGACGACGGCCCGGTGGTGGCGGTCGTCAGCACACCCGAGCGGCTCGGTGACCTGGCACGGCTGGACGTCGCCGGCGACGGCCCGTCGGAGCCGCGGTGGTTGACCGATCTCTCCGCGCCGCTGCGCGCGACCGGGGCGGTGCGCCCGCTGGTCGAGGTACAGGCCACGAGCGACGACGGCTACCCCGTCCACGGGTGGGCGGTGCTGCCCGATCCGGACGTGCACGGCGCCGGACCGTACCCGGTGCTGCTCAACATCCACGGAGGCCCGTACGCGATGTACGGCTGGGGTCTGTTCGACGAGGCCCAGGTCTACGCCGGGGCCGGGTACGCCGTCCTGATGTGCAACCCGCGTGGGTCGGCCGGCTACGGCATGGACCACGGGCTCGCGGTGCGCGCGGCCTTCGGCCGGCGTGACGCCGACGACGTGCTGGGCTTCCTCGAGGAGGGGCTGGCGGACGACCGGCTCCCGCTGGACGCCGACCGCGTCGGGGTGATGGGTGGCTCCTACGGCGGGTACATGACGGCACTGCTCACCACCCGCACGGACCGCTTCGCCGCGGCCGTCGTGGAGCGGGGCTACCTCGACGCCGTCACGTTCGCGGGCTCCTCGGACATCGGCTGGTTCTTCCCGCAGCAGTACCACCAGAGCCCGGAGGCGATGCACGAGCAGTCACCCATGACCCACGTCGCCGAGGTGACGACCCCGACGCTGGTGATCCACTCGGAGGCCGACTGGCGCTGCCCGGTCGACCAGGGCCAGCGCTGGTACGCGGCGCTGCGAGAGCAGGGCGTCGAGGCCGAGCTGCTCCTCTTTCCCGGCGAGGGGCACGAGCTCAGCCGGTCGGGTCGACCGAAGCACCGCCACGCCCGCTTCGAGCACATCCTGCGCTGGTGGCAGCGGTTCCTGCCGACGGACGTCGGTGCGCCGACCCCCTAGGGGCGCGGGTCAGGCGTGGATGCCTCCGTCGCTGTGGAGGACCTGCCCGTTGACCCAGCCGCCGCGCTCGGAGCACAGGAAGGCGACCAGCGCCGCCGCGTCGGCCGGCGTTCCCTGCCGCCCGAGGGGCGTCCGCTCCCTCAGCTGCCCGGCCAGCTCGGGCGTCATCCACCCGGTGTCGGTGGCGCCCGGGTTGACGACGTTCGCCGTGATGCCCAGGTCGGCCAGCTCGCGCGCGGAAGCCAGGACGATACGGTCGAGGGCTCCCTTGCTCGCCCCGTACGGGAGGTTGCCGGCGGTGTGGTCGCTGGTGAGCGCCACGATGCGTCCACGGCCGAAGGGCCCGCGGTAGCGTTCCGCCAGCTCCTTGATCAGCAGCCAGGGCGCCCGTGCGTTGACCGCCATGTGCAGGTCGAAGCTGTCGACCGACGTCGTCCGGATGTCGGAGTCGACGGACTCGCAGTGCGACAGGACGAGCCCGGTGACCGGCCCGAGCGCGGTCTCCACGGCGTCGAAGACGTCGGGAGCCGCGCCCACCACGCCCAGGTCGGCCCTCACCGCCAGCGTTCGAGCGCCTCTCGCCCGGATCGCCTCAACGACCTGCTCGACACCCTCCGGTTCCACCCCCCACGGCATCCGCTCGTCGTAGGGCCGCCAGTGGGTGACGGCGACGTCCCACCCGTCCTCGGCCAGGCTCTCCGCGACCGCGGCGCCGATCCCCGCCGTGCGGCTGGCTCCCGTGACGAGCGCGACCGGTCGCTCAGAGGTTGGCGACATCCGAGGCCTTGGCCTTGACGGCCTCGGCGGCCTCCTTGAGGCCGGCCAGCTCGGTGTCAGTGAGCGCGGTCTCGACGACCTTGCGCACGCCCTGCGCGCCGATCTCGGCCTCGACGCCGAGGTACACGCCCTCGATGCCGAACTCCCCGTCGACCCACGCGCAGACCGGCATCACGGCACCGGAGTCCTCGGCGACGGCGCGGGCCATGCGCGCGGCGGCCGCGGACGGCGCGTAGTAGGCGGACCCCGACTTGAGCAGGGCCACGACCTCGGCTCCGCCGTTGCGGGTGCGGGTGACGAGCTCGTCGATCGTCGCCGCGTCGAGCACCTCGGTCAGCGGCTTGCCGTCCACCGTGCACAGGCTGGGGACCGGCACCATCGTGTCGCCGTGCGACCCGAGCGTGAGGGTGCGGACCGACGACACCGGAACGCCGCACTTCTCGGCGACCGAGTTGGTGAAGCGGGCGGTGTCGAGCATGCCCGCCTGCCCCATCACACGCTGGTGCGGGAACCCGGACGCCAGCTGCACCAGGGTCGTCATCTCGTCGAGCGGGTTCGACACGTTGATGATCACGGCGTCGGGCGCGAAGCGCGCCACGTTCTCGGCGACGCCGCGCACGATCTTGGCGTTGACCTCGAGCAGGTCCATGCGGCTCATGCCGGGCTTGCGCGGGAGTCCCGCGGTGATGACGACGATGTCGGAGCCCTCGATCACCTCGTAGCCGTCACCCTCGGGCGTCGTGGTCTTGCCGACGACCTCGGTCTCGAAGCCCTCGACCGGCCGGGACTGGTTGAGGTCGAGCGCCAGGCCCTCGGCCCAGCCGTCCTTGATGTCGGTGAGGACGACCTTCGAGAAGATGTCGTACTCGGCCAGTCGCTGCGCTGTCGTGGAGCCGTAGTAGCCGGCTCCGACGACGGTCACGGTGCCCTTGCGCGCCATGGTGGGGGTCTCCTCGCTTCACGGGTGCGGGCCGCCGGCCCGGTGTGGTCGTCGGCGACTCGGGGGTCCTGCCGAGGCTATCGGACGGGGTCAGGGCGTCGGCAGCAGCCGCAGGAGGACGAGCAGCCCGACGGCCAGGGACCAGCAGGTGCCGACATCGACGACGCGGGATCGCACGGCGAGCGGCCCGACGCGCGAGGTGGGGAGCAGCAGGCGACCGAGGCCCGCGAGCACGAGGACGCCGACCAATCCCAGCACCCCCACCCGTGTGCCGGCCACGAGGACGGCCGCGACGACCCCGAGCAGCAGCACGACGATCACGCCCAGCACCCACCCACCGTTCGGCCCGGTCGTGCCGGCTGGCTGCTGCACGCGCGCGTCCCTCCTCGTCCTGCCTGGGTGGTCGTGTCTCGTCAGTGGGCGAAGTGGCGGGTGCCGGTGAGGTACAGCGAGATCCCCGCCGCCGCGGCCGCGGCGACCACCTCGTCGTCGCGCACCGAGCCGCCGGGCTGGACGACCGCCTTCACGCCGGCGTCGACCAGCGCCTGCAGGCCGTCCGCGAACGGGAAGAAGGCGTCCGACGCGGCGACCGAGCCGGCTGCACGCTCCGAGCCTGCCCTGTCCACGGCCAGCCGACACGAGTCCACCCGGTTGACCTGCCCCATCCCGATGCCGACGGCCGCACCGTCCCTCGCCAGGAGGATGGCGTTGGACTTCACCGAACGCACTGCACGCCAGGCGAACTCGAGGTCCGCGAGGATCGCGTCGTCGACCGCGTCGCCGGCTGCGAGCGTCCACGAGGAGACGCCGTCGCCTTCGGCGTCGAGCCGGTCGCCGACCTGCACGAGCACGCCACCGGACACCTGACGCATCTCCAGCGGATCGCGCCGGTAGCCGTCGGGCAGCTCGAGGAGCCGGATGTTCTTCTTCCGCGTGAGGGTCTCGTAGGCGTCCGCGTCGAACGACGGCGCAGCCACGACCTCGGTGAAGACGTCAGCGAGCTGCTCGGCCATCGCGAGCGTGACCGGACGGTTGGCGGCGACCACGCCGCCGAAGGCGGAGACCGGGTCGCACGCGTGGGCGGCCCGGTGGGCGGCCGCGATGTCGTCACCGACCGCGAGACCGCAGGGGTTCGCGTGCTTGATGATGGCGACCGCGGGCTGCTCGAAGTCGTGGGCCGCGCGCACGGCAGCGTCGGCGTCGACGTAGTTGTTGTACGACATCGCCTTGCCGTGCAGGACCGTGCCCTGGGCGATGCCGGGTGTGGCCCCGTGCTCGGTGTACAGAGCGGCCTGCTGGTGCGGGTTCTCGCCGTACCGCAGCACGTCCGCACGCTCGAGCGCGAGGCCGGTGTAGGCGGGCCATCCCGAGGTGGAGCCGAGGTCCGGGTCGAGCGTCCGTGCGCACCACGTGGCCACGGCGTGGTCGTAGGCGGCGGTGTGCGCGAACGCGGCGGCGGCGAGGCGTCGTCGCGCGGCCAGGTCGAAGCCGTGCCCGGCCGCGGCCTCGACGACCTGCGGGTAGGACGAGGGGTCGACGACGACAGCCACGCTCGCGTGGTTCTTGGCCGCGCCACGGACCATCGACGGGCCCCCGATGTCGATCTGCTCGACGACCTCCTCCTCCCCCGCACCAGAGGCCACCGTCTCGGCGAAGGGGTACAGGTTGCCGACCACGAGGTCGAACGGCTCGATCCCGAGCTCGCCGAGCTGGCTCTCGTGGTCGCTGTTGCGGCGGTCGGCCAGGATGCCGGCGTGCACCCGCGGGTGCAGCGTCTTCACGCGCCCGTCCAGGCACTCGGGGAAGCCCGTGAGGTCCTCCACGGTCGAGACCGGCACGCCGGCGGCGGCGATACGGGCCGCGGTCGAACCCGTCGACACGATGGCCACGCCGGCAGCGTGCAGCCCGACAGCCAGGTCCTCGAGACCCGACTTGTCGTACACCGAGATGAGCGCTCGGCGGATCGGGCGGGTGCCGGCGTCGGCAGGGGGCTGGCTCACGGGATCGTGACCTTTCTGTCGTGGACGGTCCAGCCGCGGCGCACCATGCGCCCCACGGTGTCGACGAGCATGGCGCGCTCGACGGTCTTGATGCGTTCGTGCAGGGACTCCGCGGTGTCGTCGTCGGACACCTCGACGACCCGCTGGGCCAGGATCACCCCGGTGTCGACCCCCTCGTCGACCAGGAAGAGGGTCGCGCCCGTGACCTTCACACCGTAGGCGAGGGCATCGGCCGCGCCGTGCATGCCGGGGAAGGACGGCAGGAGCGCCGGGTGCGTGTTGACGTACCGCCCCCCGAACCGCGCGAGGAACGCCGGGCCGGCCAGCTTCATGAACCCCGCGGAGACGACCAGGTCGGGGTCGTGGTCCGCGACGAGGGCGGTCATGCGGGCGTCCCACTCCCCGCGGTCGGCGCAGTCGGCGACCTTCAGCACGAAGGTGGGCAGGCCGTGGTCGCGGGCGCGGCCGAGACCGGCGATCGAGTCGCGGTCCGCCCCCACCGCCACCACCCGGGCACCGAAGTCCGGCTCGTCACAGGCGCGAAGGAGCGCGGCCAGGTTGGTGCCGGCTCCCGAGACGAGCACCACGAGCCGGGCCGGTCGACCCGGCGAGGACGGGGCGGGCACGCTCTCGCGCCTCAGGGCGCCACCCGGGGTCGCCGTCGTCTCGCCCGCCACGATCAGGGACGATAGCCGCCACCGGTCGGACACAAGTCCACCGGCCCGAACGAGGAGCCCCGTGTCCCAGCGCGCAGCCGAGAGCCCGCCCGCTCCGTCTCGCCAGGACGCGGGGCGGCTGTGGGGATCGGTGCGGCTCTTCGCCCTGCTGATGGTCTGCTCGGTGATCGCCTCGGGCTTGGAGCTGCCCTGGTCGGTGGCGTCCGTCGCCGCATCTCTGGCGGCCGTCGTGGTCGGGATCCGGGCTCTCACCGTGGCGGCGAGACTGCGTGTACGCGGCCTGCCCCGTGTGGCGCTCATCTCGGGCCTAGGCCTGGCCGCGCTCACCCTGCTGATGCAGCTGGCGGTCGCGGCGACGTGGCAGCTGCAGTGGGAGTACCAGCAGTGCCGTGCGGGAGCGATCACCGAAGCGGGTCAGACGGCGTGCCAGCAGCAGCTCGAGGACGGCCTCAACCGGCTGCGGGAGCTCGGCGGCTGACCAGGGCGCGGAGGCTCCGCGTCCACCCCCCGAGACGTCCGGGGGTCAGCCGCTGGGCCACCAGGCCGCCGAGCAGCGCCCCGGCGAGCACCTCCCCGGCCACCGCCAGGCCGACCTGCCAGGCCACCGGTCCGACCGCCACCATCCGGCCCGGACCGACCGACCCGGACGCGCACCAGGCCAGGACCCCCACGATGAGGCCGCTCAGCGCAGCCGTCGCGGCGAGGTCGGCGAGGGTGTCCACGAGGGACGCGTCCTGCCGGTCACGCACGGCACGCACCCCCGCCACCACGCCCGCGCCCACCACCAGCAGCACGACCAGGCCGGTCCCGGGGCCGGGGGTGCCGGGCTCCGGCAGGGCACCGAGCGCCGGCAGCGCGGGGAGGGGACCGAGGACGGTCAGACCCGGGCTGACGGACGTGCCGACGCCCACCGAGAAGCCCGGCCCGGCCACCCAGGCGCCCGACCAGACCACGAGGACGGGCAGGAGGGCGAGCTGAAGGAGCACGAGCCCCGCATGGCCCCCGGGTCCGGGGTCCAACGCGGTGTGGACCGCGGCCACCCGGTCCCACCCGGCCACGGCCGCCGTCACCAGCACGACGCACGAGACCGCGACCCAGACGACCAGGGCGTGGAGCGCCGCCCAGGCGACGCGCGCGGCGCGCTGCCAGAGCCCACCGTCCAGACGCCAGCAGTCACGGCCGGCCACGGTGACGCCGAGGACGGCGACGGCCGCCCCGCCGAGCACCGCCTGACCGGCGATGGGGCGGGCCGCCTGCGAGGCGGCGGCGAGGGCCACGACTCCCGCTCCCGCGGCGTAGACGACGACGAAGGTCCCGAGGGCCAGGCCCAGCGAGCGACGCGAGACGGGCTCGGCGACGGCGCGCAGGGCCTCGACGACCCGGCGGCCGGCCACCCAGCACAGGGCCAGGGGGACGAGGGTGAAACCGAGAGGCAGCAGGGACACCGTGCCCGAGGGTGCGGCGAGCGAGGCACCGTGGGCGAGCACCCACACGTCGGCCCCGACGCGCACCGCCTCGCTCCAGCGGGCCTCCACGCGCGCCGACGTCATCCAGACCAGCAGGGTGGGTACGACCGCGAACACCAGACCCGCGGTGAGCGCCTGACTGGCCGCGAGCAGGCCGAGCAGGGCCGGGGACCGCAGCGGGGCACGCTCACCCGTCGCAGCGGTCGCCGACGTCGCCGTGCGTCCCGTCCGCGGGGTCGGGGGGCGGTCTCGCGTCAGAAGGCTCATCTCGTCCATGGTCGCGCGAGCGACCGCGCGCATGGCGTTCCCACGCCGGGCACCCGCTCACCCCTCACCCCGACTGGTCGTGAATGGTGCGACACGCCGCGCGTGTCGCACCATTCACGACCAGTCGGTGAGGGGGGTGGGTCAGGCCGAGGCGCCCTGCATGATCTCCCGCATCAGGTCGGCGGTCTCGGACGGCGTCTTGCCGACCTTGACGCCGGCGGCCTCGAGGGCCTCCTTCTTGGCCTGCGCGGTGCCCGACGAGCCGGAGACGATCGCGCCGGCGTGGCCCATCGTCTTGCCCTCCGGAGCGGTGAACCCGGCCACGTAGCCGACGACGGGCTTGGTCACGTGCTCGGCGATGTACGCCGCGGCACGCTCCTCGGCGTCGCCGCCGATCTCGCCGATCATCACGATCGCATCGGTCTCCGGGTCGTCCTGGAAGGCCTGGAGCGCGTCGATGTGGGTGGTGCCGATGACCGGGTCGCCGCCGATGCCGACGGCGGACGAGAAGCCGAACTCACGCAGCTCGTACATCATCTGGTAGGTCAGCGTGCCCGACTTCGAGACCAGCCCGATGCGGCCGGGGCCCGAGATGTCGGCGGGGATGATGCCGGCGTTCGACTTGCCGGGGCTGATCAGCCCGGGGCAGTTCGGCCCGATCAGCCGCGTGGTGCCCTTGCTCTGCGCGTAGGCGAAGAACTCGGCGGTGTCCTTGACCGGCACGCCCTCGGTGATGACCACCGCGAGCGGGATCCCGGCGTCGACGGCCTCGACGACGGCCGCCCTGGTGAAGGCGGCCGGCACGAAGATCACGCTGACGTCCGCGCCGGTCTCCGCGATGGCGTCGGCGACGGAGCCGAAGACGGGCACGCTCGTGCCGCCCTCGAACTCGACGCTCTCGCCGGCCTTCTTGGGGTTCACCCCGCCGACCACGTTGGTGCCGGACCTGAGCATCCGCTGGGTGTGCTTGCGCCCCTCGGAGCCGGTCATCCCCTGGACGATGACCTTGCTGTTCTCGGTGAGGAAGATCGCCATGTCCTTGAAGTCCCCTGTCTCAGTTCGCCGCGGCGAGCTCGGCGGCCTTGCGGGCCGCGCCGTCCATGGTGTCGACGACCGTGACCAGCGGGTGCCCCGCCTCGGCCAGGATCCGTCGACCTTCCTCCACGTTGTTCCCGTCCAGCCGGACGACGAGCGGCTTGCTGGCCTCGTCGCCCAGGATCTCGAGGGCGTGCACGATGCCGTCGGCCACGGCGTCGCACGACGTGATGCCGCCGAAGACGTTCACGAAGACCGACTTCACCTGCTCGTCGCCGAGGATGATGTGCAGCCCGTCGGCCATCACCTGCGCGGAGGCACCGCCGCCGATGTCGAGGAAGTTGGCGGGCTTGACCGCCGTGCCGCCGTTGGTGCCCAGGTCCTCGCCGGCGTAGGCGACGACGTCGAGGGTGCTCATCACGAGGCCTGCGCCGTTGCCGATGATGCCGACCTCGCCGTCGAGCTTGACGTAGTTGAGGCCCTTCTCCTGCGCCGCCTGCTCGAGCGGGTCGGCGGCCGCCTTGTCCTCCAGCTCCGCGTGCTGCGGGTGACGGAAGACGGCGTTCGCGTCGAGGGAGACCTTGCCGTCGAGGGCGATGATGCTGCCGTCCGCGGTCTTCACGAGGGGGTTCACCTCGACGAGCGTGGCGTCCTCCTCGCGGTAGACCGTCCAGAGGCTCTGCAGCACCTCGGCGATCGGTGCCCGCAGCTCCTCGGCGAAGCCTGCCGCGGCGACGATCTCGTCGGCCTTGGCGGCGTCGATGCCGACCTGCGGGTCGACGGCGACCTTGGCGAGGGCCTCGGGCCGCTCCACGGCGAGGGTCTCGATGTCGACGCCACCCTCGACGCTGCACATCGCGAGGTAGCTGCGGTTCGCCCGGTCGAGCAGCAGGGAGAAGTAGTACTCCTCCGCGATGTCGGCGCCCTGGGTGACCATCACCCGGTGCACCGTGTGGCCCTTGATGTCCATGCCCAGGATCTCGCCGGCCTTCTCGGCGGCCTCGTCCGGTGACTTGGCGAGCTTGACGCCGCCTGCCTTGCCGCGGCCACCGGTCTTCACCTGCGCCTTGACGACGACCGTTCCGCCGCCGAGCTTCTCCGCTGCGGCCTTGGCTTCCTCGGGAGTGGTCGCGACCATGGCGTCGAGCACGGGAACCCCGTGCGCGGCGAAGAGGTCGCGAGCCTGGTACTCGAACAGGTCCACGGGTGTCCGTCCTTCGTCGTCGAGAGCTGGCGGTCGTCGAGAGCTCGTGTCACTCCAGCGTCGTGCGGGCTCGCCGGGTCTGGCGTGGAGCCTATCGGGGGTCGCTCCCCACGTTGGCGCGCACCCAGGCGACGATCTCGTGCATCGGGGTGCCCGGTGTGAAGACCTTCGCGACCCCTGATGCCTCCAGCTGCGCGACGTCGGCGTCGGGCACGATCCCGCCTCCGAAGACCACGATGTCGGAGGCGTCCTTGTCACGCAGCAGGTCGACGACCTTCGCGAAAAGGGTCAGGTGCGCTCCCGAGAGGACCGAGAGCCCGACGGCGTCGGCGTCCTCGGCGATGGCGGCGTCGACGATGGCGGCCGGTGTCTGGTGAAGGCCGGTGTAGATGACCTCCATGCCGGCGTCGCGCAGCGCGCGAGCCACCACCTTGGCCCCCCGGTCGTGCCCGTCGAGGCCCGGCTTGGCCACGACGATGCGCAACGGGTTCTGGTCGGCCATCGTGACGATCGTGCTCCTGACTGGGCTCGCGACGGCGCTCGCAGTGGTCGCCGGTGACCTGCGCAGGTTACCGACCCTGCGGCCCGCGGCGCACCGCCAAGGGGTGTCGGTTGTGCCACAGCGCGGGCCCGACGCGCCAGGGTTAGTGTCGGGAGGACGAGCAGTGCCGCCCCGTTCGAGGAGATCAGATGGCCACGCCTCCGCCGGTCGACGACGTCGACGAGTCGCAGCTCAGGGTCGGCTCGCGCAAGCACTCGGCCGCAGGCATCCCCGCCGTCCTGAAGAGCCTGAAGATCGCCGTCGACCAGATGGGCGTCTCACGGACGGCCCGCACGCTGCTACGGGTCAACCAGAAGGACGGCTTCGACTGCCAGGGCTGCGCGTGGCCCGACCCCGACCACCGGCACACCGCCGAGTTCTGCGAGAACGGCGCGAAGGCGGTCGCCGAGGAGGCGACGCTGCGACGCGTCGGTCCGGAGTTCTTCGCGGAGCACCCCATCGACGACCTGCGCGGGCGCAGCGACTACTGGCTGGGCCAGCAGGGCCGGCTCACGCACCCGATGGTGCGGCGCGAGGGGGCCGACCGCTACGAGCCGATCAGCTGGGACGGCGCCTTCTCCGTGATCGCCGAGCACCTGAACGGCCTCGACAGCCCGGACGAGGCGATCTTCTACACGTCGGGGCGTACGTCCAACGAGGCCGCGTTCGCCTACCAGCTCTTCGCCCGGGCCCTCGGCACCAACAACCTCCCCGACTGCTCGAACATGTGCCACGAGTCGACCTCCGTCGCGCTGGCCGAGACGATCGGCATCGGCAAGGGCAGCGTCACCCTGCAGGACGTCTACGACGCCGACCTGATCGTCATCTGCGGCCAGAACCCCGGCACGAACCACCCCCGCATGCTCACCGCGCTGGAGCAGGCCAAGAAGAACGGGGCCAAGGTCCTCGCGGTGAACCCGCTGCCCGAGGCCGGCCTGTTGAAGTTCGACAACCCCCAGACCCCCCGCGGGCTGAGCGGTGTCGGCACCGCGCTCGCCGACCGCCACCTGCAGATCCGGGTCAACGGCGACCTGGCCCTGTTCCAGGCGATCGGCCACCTGCTCGTCACCGCGGAGGACGCGGCGTCCGCCGGCGGCCGGCCCGGAGCGGTCGCCGACCTCGACTTCATCGCCCGGCACACGATCGGGTTCGAGGAGTGGGCCGACCACGTGCGCCACCTCGACTGGGACACGGTGCTCGAGGCGACCGGCCTGACCACCGCCGAGATCGAGGACGCGGCAGCCATGTTCATGGAGGCAGACGCCATCGTGAACTGCTGGGCGATGGGCATCACCCAGCACCGCAACTCCGTGGCGACGATCAAGGAGTTCGTGAACGTCGCGCTCCTGCAGGGGCAGATCGGCAAGCCCGGCGCCGGTCTCTGCCCGGTGCGGGGCCACTCCAACGTGCAGGGCGACCGCACGATGGGCATCTGGGAGCGGTCACCGGAGTGGTTCCTCACCGCCCTCGGCAGTGAGTTCGGGTTCGAGCCACCGCGCGAGCACGGCTTCGACACGGTCGACTCGATCCGCGCGCTGCGCGACGGCAAGGCGAAGGTGTTCATGGGCATGGGGGGCAACTTCGTCGCCGCCACCCCCGACACCGAGGTCACGGAGGCGGCGCTCCGGTCCGCGGCGCTGACCGTCCAGGTCTCGACGAAGCTGAACCGCTCGCACGTCGTATGCGGGCGGACCGCGGTGATCCTGCCGGTGCTCGGACGCACCGAGAAGGACCGCACCGGCGGCCACGAGCAGAAGGTGACCGTCGAGGACTCGATGTCCGCCGTCCACGCGTCCCGTGGACGGCTGGAACCGGCGAGCGACGGGCTGCGCTCGGAGGTCGACGTCATCTGCTCGATGGCCGAGGCCACGCTGGGTGACCGCTACGGGATCGAGTGGTCGGACTTCCGCGACGACTACGCGACCATCCGTCACCGCATCGCACACGTCGTGCCCGGGTGCGAGGCCTACGACGACAAGATCCAGCGGCCAGGCGGTTTCGTGCTGCCGCACCCCCCACGAGACAGCCGCACGTTCGAGACGGAGTCGAGCCGGGCCGTCTTCTCGGTGACCCCGCTCGAGGTGCTTCAGGTGCCGTCGGGACGGCTGCTGCTGCAGACCTTGCGCAGCCACGACCAGTTCAACACCACGATCTACGGGCTCAACGACCGCTACCGCGGCATCACCAACGGCCGCCGCGTCGTCTTCGTGCACCCTGACGACGTGCGCGACCTCGGGTTCGCGGCCGACGACCTCGTCGACCTCGTCAGCGAGTGGGAGGACGGCTCGGAGCGCCGCGTCGACGGCTTCAGGGTGGTGCCGTACTCGACCCCGCTGGGCTGCGCTGCCGCCTACTACCCGGAGACGAATGCCCTCGTGCCGCTGGACTCCACGGCCGTCGGCAGCAACACGCCGACGTCCAAGTCGGTGATCGTGCGGCTCGAGCCCTCGCCGTCGCGGGACGCCCAGGACCGTGCGCTCACGGGGGAGCCGGTCGGGGCCGACGACGGCCACAAGAGCCACCCTCAGCCGACGCACCTGTCCTGAGTGTGCGACTCAGCTCGCCGGTGGGGTCCGGTGGACACGCCGGGCCTCCCCCGGGCCGCACGGGCCACCGGTTGCTACGGTCACCGTGATCGTTGCCGGATCAACCAGCCCGGCCGCCCAGCGTCGACGGCCTGCGGGAAGGGAGCGCCGTGAGCACCGCCCCCACCCCGCCCGAGGACGAGGCCGCAGCCGTCCCCGTCGGCGGCAGGGGCCTGGCGGGCGCCGTCCGGCGGGCCGAGCGCAGGATGTCCCCGGTCGTCGACAGCGCGCTCCGCGGCGGCAGGGCCACCTTGCGCGGTCTCGGTCAGGGCGCGCGGGCCACGCTCTCACCGTCCGGCCTGGCGGGTATCACCGTCGAGGTGGCCTGGCAGACGGCCCACCTGGCCGTGTACCCGTTCGGGTTGCTGCGCGAGGAGCACCAGGATCCCGACGGCTACCAGCTCGACGGGCTCCCTCCGGCGCAGCGCGGTCTCCTCGTCGGTGACGTCGAGGCGGCGGGGACCCCGATCCTGCTGCTGCACGGCATGGTCGACAACCGCTCCGTCTTCACCATGCTGCGGCGAGGCCTGCGCCGGCGTGGCTTCGGCCGGGTGCTGACGGCGGGCTACTCACCGACGACGAACGACGTGCGGGCGGCCGCCGAACGGCTCGCCGCCGAGGTCGAGGAGCTGGTCGCCCGCACGGGGTACGAGCGCATCCACGTGATCGGCCACAGCCTGGGCGGGCTGATCGCGCGCTACTACGTGCAGCGGCTCGGCGGGCACGAGCGGGTGCACACCCTGGTGACCATGGGGACGCCGCACTCCGGCACGTACACCGCGTACGTCCTCCCGACCCTGCTGGCCCGGCAGCTGCGCCCGGGCAGCGAGCTCACCGCCGAGCTCGCGATGGACGTGTCCGGCTGCAGGACAAGGTTCATCTGCTACTGGTCAGACCTCGACCAGATGATCGTGCCGAAGCGCAACGCGCGCATGGTGCACCCGAGCCTCTCGGTGCAGAACGTGCTCGTGCGTGGGGCCGGCCACATGTCCTTGCCGATCTCGAGCCGCCTCGTGCACGAGATCAGCACCGCGCTGAGCCAGCTCAACTCCGACGGCTCGACGCTCACCGCCGGTGTCAGCCCGCTACGGCGGCCCATCGCGCTCCTGACGGTCAGATCTTCTCGACCGGCGCGTAGCGCAGCAGCAGCCGCTTGGTCCCCTCGGACCGGAAGTCGACGTGGGCGACGGTCTTGTCACCGCTGCCGTCGACCTGCGTGACGGTGCCCAGCCCGAAGGTGTCGTGGGTGACGCGGTCACCCGGCTCGAGGTGGACGATCTCGCGGGTGGTGCGGGCCATCACGTCCGGCCGGGCTGCCAGGCGCGCGACCGCGGGCGACCCGCCGGCCCATCCGGGCGATCCGGCGCTCGGCTCGCGGCGCTGGTCGACCAGCTCGTCCGGGATCTCGGCGAGGAAGCGGCTGGCCGGGCTGTACTGGGGCTGGCCGAAGGCGCTGCGCACCACGGCGCGCGATACGTACAGGCGCTGACGGGCACGGGTGATGCCCACGTAGGCGAGCCGACGTTCCTCGGCCAGCTCGTCGTCGTCGTTCAGCGAGCGCATGTGCGGGAAGGTGCCGTCCTCCATGCCGGTGAGGAAGACGACGTCGAACTCGAGGCCCTTGGCGGTGTGCAGCGTCATCAGGGTGACCACGCCGAGGTCCTCGGTGTTCCCCTCGGCCTGCGCCTCGTGCGCGCCGTCGGCGACGGCCTCGTCGGGCACCTGGTCCGCGTCGGCCACGAGCGAGACCTGCTCGAGGAAGTCGGTGAGCGTTCCCCCGGGCGAGGCCTGCTCGAACTCGGTCGCCACGGCCCCCAGCTCGGCCAGGTTCTCGATGCGGGTCTCGTCCTGCGGGTCGTGGCTCGCCCGCAGCTCGGCCAGGTAGCCCGTCCGGTCGAGGACGGCCTCCAGCACCGTCGCCGGCCCGGCGCCGGCCTCGGTCACGGTGCGCAGCTCGTCCACCAGCGTGGTGAAGCCCTTGACCGCGGTCAGTGAGCGCGTCACCAGCCCGGGCACCTCGTCCGCCCGCTCGAGCGCCTCCGCGAACGAGATGCGCTCCCGCTCGGCGAACACCGACACGGCCGCCTCCGCGCGGTCGCCGATGCCACGCTTGGGCACGTTGAGCACACGCCGCAGGTTGACCGTGTCGTCCGGGTTGGCGAGCAGGCGCAGGTACGCCAGCGCGTCCTTGACCTCGCGCCGCTCGTAGAAGCGGGTGCCGCCGACCACCTTGTACGGCAGCCCGACGCGGACGAGAACCTCCTCCAGCGCCCGGGACTGCGCGTTGGTGCGGTAGAACACCGCGACGTCGCCGTACCGCACGCCGTGCTCGTCGTGGAGGCGGTCGATCTCCTCGGCGACGAACGCCGCCTCGTCGTGCTCGGTGTCGGCCGCGTACCCGACGATGCGCTCGCCGGCACCCGAGTCGGTCCACAGGTTCTTGGGACGGCGACCGCTGTTGCGCGAGATCACCGCGTTGGCGGCCGACAGGATCGTCTGGGTGGACCGGTAGTTCTGCTCGAGCAGGAGGGTGCGGGCCTGCGGGTAGTCGTCCTCGAACTCCATGATGTTGCGGATCGACGCCCCGCGGAACGCGTAGATCGACTGGTCGGCGTCGCCGACGACGGTCAGCTCGGCCTCCTCGACGACGGGCGCCTCGGGGTCGGTCCTGGCCAGGGCCCCGGCCGCGCTCGCCGGTCCGCCGACGAGCTCGCGGATCAGCGCGTACTGCGCGTGGTTGGTGTCCTGGTACTCGTCGACGAGCACGTGCCGGAACCGCCGGTGGTAGTGCTCGGCCAGCTGCGGGAAGGCACGCAGCACGTTGACGGTCATCATGATCAGGTCGTCGAAGTCGAGCGCCTGCGCCTGGCGCAGCCGGGCCGTGTACATGCGGTACGCCTCGGCCAGCACCTGCTCGTCGGGGTTGCCGGACTGGGCCCGCAGCGCGAACTCCTCGTCGTCCACCAGCTCGTTCTTGAGGTTGGACACCTGGTGGCTGAACTTGCGCGGCGGGTAGCGCTTCGGGTCGAGGTCCAGCTCCCGGCAGGCCAGGGCCATCATCCGCTGCGAGTCGGCCGCGTCGTAGATCGAGAACGACGACCGCAGCCCGATCGCCTTCGCCTCGCGGCGCAGGATGCGCACGCAGGCGCTGTGGAACGTCGAGACCCACATCGCCTTGGCCCGCGGGCCGACCAGGCTCGCGACGCGCTCGCGCATCTCGCCGGCGGCCTTGTTGGTGAACGTGATCGCGAGGATCTGGCCCGGCGTCGCGCCACGCGCCGCCAGTAGGTACCCGATGCGGTGGGTCAGCACGCGCGTCTTGCCGGACCCCGCACCGGCGACGATCAGCAGCGGGCTGCCCGCGTGCAGCACGGCCTCGCGCTGGGCCGGGTTCAGCCCGTCCAGCAGGGCGGACGGGTCACCTCCGGCCTGCTGGGGCTTGGCGGCACCGGTCCCGGAGCCGGGAACGGGCAGGTCGAGGTCGTCGAAGAGGGTGCTCATCTCGGGGACGAGCCTACGTGCTGGGCCCGACTGAGCGCCCGGGGCACCGGATCAGCCCAGCAGCTGGAAGGACTGCCATCCACGCCCGATCAGAACCGCCTTGCCCAGCCGTCCCGTACCGTCCCCCGGGTACAGGTAGAGGTCGCCCGCTGAGGTCCTGCCCATGAGGTCGGCCTCGAGGTCGTGGTCGAAGTCGCCCACGCTGGCCGATGAGGGGAAGGACCATCCCGTCGCGATGAGCCGGGGACGCAGGAACCCGCCTGTGCCGGAGCCCGGGTAGAGGAACAGGCGGTTGGCGCCGTCACGCCCGACGAGGTCGACGTGCCCGTCCCCGTCGAGGTCGCCCGGGGTGAGCAGCGCCGTGAACCCCGACCAGCCGGTGCCGATCGCCCGGGGAGCACCGAACGTCCCGTCGCCGCGACCGGGTAGGAGGTACAGGCGCCCGGTGGGTGCACGCGACACGAGATCGGCCAACCCGTCCCCGTCCCAGTCACCCGGGCCGACCGTCGTCCAGCCGCCGAAGCCGGTCAAAACCAGCCTTCCGCGACCCAGAGCGGGGCTCCCCTGGGGGTTCCCCTGGTTCTTGTACACGTAGATCGAGCCGGACCGGGTCTGCAGCACGACGTCGTCGAGGGCGACCCCGGAGTTGGGTCCGGTGACGTCCCCGGGCAGGACGACCTGGCCGACGAAACCCGTGCCGATCAGGGAGCTCGAGACGAACCGGCCCGGCGAGCTGCCGCGGTACATGACGAGACGCCCCCGCCCGTCGACGACGACCACGTCCGCCGTCCCGTCGTGGTCCAGGTCGCTCTGCCTTCCGTTCAGCTCACCGAAGGAGATGTCGATCACGCCGTCAGCGACGGCGCCCCCCGGTAGCCGGCACCCGTCGAACTCGACGCAGGACACGAAGGCCCGGAAGTCGTGCGTCCCGAAGGACGACTGCGCGCGGACGAGGAAGTCCAAGCTCGTCTCGCCCGCCGCGAAGCCGTCCACCAGGCAGGAGACCTCGGACCAGACCCAGGGTGACCGCGTCACCTCGCAGCCGACCGGGCTCTCGACGACGAAGGTGCCATCTGTCCGGAAGTCGACGCGGTAGGTCCCGTCGAGCGCCTCACCGGCTCGTACGACGACACGCATCGGCGCGACCTCACCGGGGAGCATGAACTCCTCGGTCTCGATTCGCGCCGGTGTCCTGCCTCTGGCGTCCTGCCCGACGTAGGTCGCGCGCTCTGTCCGGCTGGCCGTCACCACGGCGTAGTTCTGCTCATCGAAGAAGGCCAGGAGGGCGTCCAGGCCGGTGAGCCCGGTGTCGCGTCGGTCGGTCGCGTCCGCCAACGCCGTGAACCCTGAACCACCCTGCGCGAGAGACGACGTGGTGACCACGCGGACCGTATGATCCGGCGCGATCGCCTCGAGGTCACCCATGCGTCCGATACGACTTCCCTGCGCAGCCGTCGGGTCGTACGTGTAGGCGAGGTAGTACGAGACCCCGAGCAGGACCGTGGGCTCGTCGGAGCCCTCGACCTGCCACTGCTGCTCGAGGGCGTCGGCGAGCTGGGCGCCTGTCAGGGTCATCGTGACGAGGGTGTCCGGGGAGGGCTGGACGGCAGCGACCTCGCTGGAGCGGACCAGGCCGTCACGCGACTCGCCGTCCGAGGCCTCGAGGAGCAGGTCCGCGCCGAGCGTGGCCGGGTCGACCAACGCGATGTCCACGCGGTCGCCGTCCGTCCTCGTCGCCCCCACGAAGCGGTCGGCGACGAAGTTCCCCAGCACCGACTCCGTCCCCAGGTCGTGTGCGCCGCGGGCATCCTTCGCCCGGTCGATGTCACCGTCGATCACCCCGACGACCGGGTCGGCGGACGCCAACACCGGATGGGCGGTGAGAGCGGAGAGCAGTGCGGCGGCGGCCAGCACAGCGAGCGGACGGACTGCGTGCTCCATGACTCCCCCTGGACCGCCGACGCGGCACTCGAGAGTCTGCCACGCACGGAGGGTGCCGTCCCGCTCTCGCGGGACGACACCCTCCGTGGTGTACCGGTAAGTGCTGTCAGCCGACCAGCTTCAGACCGCCCCAGCCGACGCCGATCTTCACCGGCGGCGTGGAGATGCCGCCCGCGCCGTTGCCCGAGTAGGCGTACAGGGCGCCGCTCGAGGTCTTGGCGATGAGGTCGGCGACCAGGTCGCCGTCGAAGTCGCCCACGGCGGTGCTGCCCGGGAACGACCAGCCGGTGGCCACGAGGCTACGGCTGCCGAAGCCGCCCGTGCCCGAGCCCGGGTACAGGTACAGCCGGTTGCTCGAGCTGCGACCGATCAGGTCGACGTTGCCGTCGCCGTCGAAGTCGCCCGGCGTGAGCAGCTCGGTGAACGAGCCCCAGCCCTTGCCGATGAGCTTGGCCTTGCCGAAGGTGCCGTTGCCCTTGCCCGCGAACAGGTAGAGCTGGCCGCCCGGGCTGCGGGCGATCAGGTCCGACTTGCCGTCGCCGTCCCAATCCCCCGGCCCCATCAGGGTCCAGTTCCTGAAGCCGGTGAAGACGAGCACGCCCCGGCTGAGGGTGCCGTTGCCCCGGTTCGCGTACGCGTACAGCGCACCCGAGGGGGTCTGGTACATCACGTCGTCCACCTGGTCACCGTTCAGGTCACCCGGCAGCAGGACCGGACCACCGAAGCCGGTGCCCACGAGCGAGCTCGGCCCGAAGCCACCGAAGCCGTCGCCCGGGTAGAGCAGCAGGCGGCCCTTCCCGTCGAGGGCCACGACGTCGGCGGTGCCGTCGTCGTCGAGGTCGCTCTGCCGGCCGTTCAGCTCGCCGTCGAGGACGTGGACGTCCTTGATCGCGAAGAAGTCGGCGTCCGGGCTGAACGGGTTGCCGTCGAACTGCGGCGAGTACAGGAAGGCGACCAGCTCGCTGTCGATGTCCCTGCCGTTCGACAGCCCCACGACGGTGAGGTCGACGGCCACAGGGCCCTCGGCGAACCCGTCGTAGGTGCAGTCGACGAAGATGCTGTCGGTGACCTCGCACTCGTCGGGCAGGTCGACCACCGCCATCCCGTCACCGACCAGCATCGACGCGACGAACTCCCCGTCGATGTCCTCCTCGACGAGGAAGCCCATCGTCACGGTGCCTCGCTCACCGGGCGTCAGCGTGTCCGGACCGGAGATCTGGAAGTCCTCGACCCACTGGTCCACGTACTGCCCGTCGATGATGGCCCGCTCCTGCCGGCTCGGCAGGACCGGGCTGTTCTCCTCGAAGTAGGTGATGAGCGCGTCGAGGTCGTCCTGGCCCGTGTCGAGCTTGTTCGTTCCGGCCTTGAAGGTGGCGAAGTTGTCACCGCCCGCTGCGAGGAACGAGTTCATCGCCACCCGGTACGTCCCCGCCGGGTCGATGGGTGCTCCGTCGAGGTCGATCGACGTGATCCGGGAACCCTCGGCGAGGGACGGGTCGTACGTGTACGTGAGGCCCTCGGACACCCCGAGGTGCAGGAAGGGCCGCGAGGAACCGGTCGGCTGCCACTGCTCCTCGAGGATCTGCTTCACCTGGGCACCGGTGAGGTCCATGGTGAACAGCGTGTTGGCGAAGGGCTGGACCACCGCGGCCTCGCCGTAGGTGACGATGCCGTCCTCGGTCTCCGCACCCGACTTCGCGTAGCGGAAGTCGGCGCGCAGTCCGCCAGGGTTCATGAACGCGATCACCGGCGGCTCGTCGGCCAGCTTCCGGGTCGCCTCGAGCTGCACGTCGGCGATGAAGTTGCCGAGCACCGACTCCTTGCCACGGTTCTCGGAGCCGTCCGGGTTCTTGCCACGCTCGATGTCCTCGAAGATCTCACCGACGGGCACGTTGCCGATCACGTCGGCGGCCGCCTTGGCGTCCGCGACGATCTGGGCGATCTCGGCGTTGGCCGCGGCGGGGTCGGTGGCGACGTCGACGACACCGGTCTTGGCGCCGTCGACGGAGACGACCTCGTTGGTGGCGGTGTCGACCGTCATCACCAGCCGGTCCAGGCCGGACCCGTACTGACCCGTCTGCATGACCGGGCGGTCACCGACGGTGCAGTAGTACTTGGTGTGCGTGTGACCCGACAGGATCGCGTCGATGTTCGCGTTGGCGTTCGTCACGATGTCGCCGAAGGCGCCCGTCGTGGCGATGTTCGCGCAGTCGGTGTCCTCCGTGCCCTCGTGGGTCAGCAGGATCACGACGTCGGCGAGGTCGTCGCCCTTGAGGCGGTCCGCCTCGGCGTTGGCGGCAGCGACCGGGTCGGTGAACGTGAGTCCCTGGATGCCCGTCGGGTCGACCAGGGTGGGCGTCTGCTCGGTCACGACGCCGATCAGGCCGACGTCGACACCGGCCGTGGTCTCGATCACCGCGGACGGCGCGAGCTCGGAGCCGCCCACGTTCGCTCCGAGGGACGGCCACTCGGCCAGCCCCAGGCCGTCGACACCGTGCGTGGCGGGGTCGGCCAGCCAGTCGTACCCGCGGTCGAACTCGTGGTTGCCGACGGCGCCCGCGTCGAGCCCCATCGCGTTGAGGGCCTCGATCGTCGGGGCGTCCTCCTGGGAGGACGAGGTGAACGTCGACGCGCCGACGTTGTCACCGGCGGACACGAAGACCGTGCTGTCGGGCATCTCGGCCCGGAGCCGGTCGACCACACCGCCCAGCTTCGCGGCTCCCGGGATGTTGAAGCCGGACTCGAGTCGGCCGTGGAAGTCGTTGATGCCCAGGATCTGGACCTCGACCTCGGCTGCGTTGGCCGGTACCGACAGGGGTCCGACGATGAGCGCGCCGGCCCCGATCAGGGACGCAAGAACGCGGGATGGACGAGCAGACATGAAGCTCCCATCGAGCAGGGAAAAGTTGGAAGGACCCGGGCATCCTGTCATCCCGCTGTGGCCGAGGTCACTGATTTGGGCGAATCAGGAGTGAATCCTCAACCGACTGACATGAGCGGACGGTGACATCGATCCGCGGCATCTCGGGTCGTCAGCGACCGACGGCGTACCCCTGCGCGCCCCGGGGGTTCGCCGCCGCGCGCAGCCACTCGCCGTCACGTGCGACGGCCGAGAGACGTCCCAGCGACCACCCGTCCACGGTCTCGACGTCGTGACCGAGCGCCGCGAGGGCGTCGCGCGTCGACCGGGGCCAGCGGTCCTCCAGCACCGCCCGTCCGGGCCGGCTCCGACGCGGGTAGAACGACCCCGGCGCGTGGTCGGAGTGCAGCATCGGAGCGTCCACCGCAGCCTGGAGGGCCTGGTCGACGCCCCGCGCCCCGTGCACGGCGCGCAGCAGGAACAGCAGCTGCCACTGGTCCTGCTGGTCTCCACCCGGGGTGCCGAACGCCATCCACGGCCGCCCGTCCCGCAGCGCCAGCGAGGGCGACAGCGTGGTGCGTGGACGCGACCCCGGACGGAGCGAGGCCGGCAGGCCGGGCTGCAGCCAGAACATCTGTGCGCGCGTGCCCAGCGGGAAGCCCAGATCCGGCACGACGGGGGACGACTGCAGCCAGGCCCCCGACGGCGTCGCGGACACCATGTTGCCCCAGCGGTCGACGACGTCGACGTGGCACGTGTCCCCGCGGACGGCGACGTCCCCCTCCACCGGCCGGTCCTGGCGGCGTACCGTCGGCTCGCCGACCCCCGCGACGGCCGCCCCCCCGCTGCCCTCGCCGGGCGTCAGTGGTTCGGGCAGACGCGGGACGCGCCCACCCGGGCTGCCCGGACGCAGGTCGAGACTCGCCGTGGCCGGGTCGACCAGGAGGGCCCGCTCAGCCGTGTACTCGTCGGACAGCAGGTCGTCCAGCGGGATGTCGGTGTGGTCGGGGTCGCCGTACCAGGCCTCCCTGTCGGCGAACGCGAGCTTGTTCGCCTCGAGCGCGGCGTGCACCCACGAGGGATCGGCGTCGTCGAGGCCATCGGGTAGGCCGACCCGGTCGAGCAGCCGCAGCATCTGCAGCAGTACCGGCCCCTGGCCCCACGGACCGGTCTTGGCGACCTCGACGTCGCGGTAGCCGGCCGTCACGGGCTCCTCCACCGTCGCGCGCCACGAGGCCAGGTCAGCACCGGTCAGCAGGCCGCGGTGACGGCGTCCGGAGGTGTCCATCCACTCGCGGTCTCCGGCGAAGGCATCCACGGCCTCCGCGACGAAGCCCTCGTACCAAACCCTCCGGGCGGCCTCGAGCTGCTCGTCCCGGTCCCCGCCGGCGGCCTCCGACTCGGCCAGCACCCGCTCGTAGGTGCGCCCCAGGGCCGTCAGCCGCAGCCGGGACCACGGCTCGGGGGCGCGTCCGTCGCGGAGGTAGGTCTCGGCCGATGTCGTCCACTCGTCTGCGAAGGTCGGCGCCATCGCGGCGATCGTGGCACTCACGCGTGGCAGCACCGGGGCGCCGTCGAGGGCGTAGCCGATCGCGGGCTCGAGCACGTCACGCAGCGACCAGGTGCCCCAACGCTGCAGCATCAGCACCCAGGCTCCGAACGCACCCGGCACGACCGCGGCGAGCGGACCGGTGCCGGGCACCGCGTCCAGCCCCAGGTCGGAGAAGGCCTCGATCGTCGCGGCCGCGGGAGCCGTGCCCTGCCCGCACACCACGTGGGTGCGCTGGTCGGCCTCGCTCCACACGAGGGCAGGCAGGTCACCCCCGGGGCCGTTGAGGTGGGGTTCGACGACCTGCAGCACGAAACCGGTCGCCACCGCGGCGTCGACGGCGTTGCCGCCCCTCTCGAGCACCCCCATCCCGGTCTGGCTGGCGAGCCAGTGGGTGCTGGCCACCATGCCGAAGGAACCTGCGAGCTCGGGTCGGGTCGTCATGGGGGCAGTCTGCCCGCTCGTGAGGTAGCGGACCTCTCGACCCCTTTGCCCCGGTCCGCCCGGCGTCGTCAGGCGGCTTCGGGCAGGTAGTCCTCCCAGAGGGGGTGCCGGCGCTCGGTCCCGCGGACGACCCAGCCGGCTCCCCGCGGCGCGACCGGGCGGTGGCGCAGCGTCCAGCCCATCTCCTGCGGGGTGCGGCTGCCCTTGAGGTTGTTGCAGCGCACGCAGCACGCCACCAGGTTCTCCCAGCTGTCGGCACCGCCTCGGCTGCGGGGCAGCACGTGGTCGACGGTGCCGGCGGAGCGGTCGCAGTAGGCGCACCGGTGTCCGTCGCGGCGCAGCACCCCGCGCCGGGAGACCGGCACCGAGCGGCCGAAGGGCACGCGCACGTAGCGGGTCAGCAGGATGACCGAGGGACGCTCCAGCGTCCGGTCGCCGGCCAGGATCGGGTGCTCGTCGGCGGCCAGGACCGACGCCTTGCCGGCCAGGACGAGCACGAGGGCTCGGCGGAAGGAGACGACGGCGAGCGGTTCGAAGCCGGCGTTGAGAACGAGAGTGCGCATGTGATGACCTCGCTGTGCGGGTCCCGACGGCTTCGGGACGCGTGAGGACTGGCATGCCGGGTCTGCACCACGACCCCTGGGACGACGGCAGGCGCCGTCCGCAGGGGACGACGCCTGGTCTCGACGATCAGGATGGAGCTCCGCAGCTGGTGCGGTGGCGGGGTCATTGCCCACCGCCCGCGCCGCTACGGCCCCGGGGAGGCGTCGCGCCGGGGCGGCGCAGGACCGGTCCGCACCCGGTTCGGGCGGAGCGGTCGAGCGTGTCCACGGCAGCCTCCAGGAGGGACGACCCGGTCGGTACGAGGTCAGCGTACGCAGACGAACGCCGCGCGGTCACCGGCATTCGTGCCACGACACGATCTCGGAACGCAGAACGGCCCGTCCCCTTCGTGCGGGGACGGGCCGTTCTGTGGTGGTGTCGGGGACGCCCCGACGCCGTGGCTCAGTTGCTGAGGACGCGGATGAAGACGAAGTCGGAGGAGTAGATCTCCCGCAGCGACACGTTCTTGCCGGTGCGCGGCGCGTCGTACATCTTGTTGCCGCCCGCGTACAGGCCGATGTGACCCGGCTTGTAGACGAGGTCGCCGGGCTGCGCCTCGGACCGCGAGATGCGCGTGCCGAACGAGGCCTGCGCGCCCGACGTCCGCGGCAGGTTGACGCCCACCTGCTTGAACACGTACTGCAGGTAGCCCGAGCAGTCGAACCCGGACGGGGTCGTCCCGCCGTAGCGGTACGGCGTGCCGACGTACCGCGCGGCGATGCTGATCACGTTGGAGCGCGACGCCGACAGGTTGCCCGTCTCGGCCGGGGCGGTGCGCTCCTCGGAGCGCGAGGCCTTCTGGGTGGTTCGCGCTGCCGGCTGGACGACCGGCTTCGGCTTGGGCTTCGGCGCGGCGGCCACGCTCGCGACGGTGGCGCTGGCGAGGGTGACGTCCGACTCGGCCGGCGCCGCGAGAGCGGTGCTGGCGACGCTCAGGAGCGCGCCGGACTTGCCGACCTGCGTGGCGCTGACCGGGTCGGGGCCACCGGTCACGGGGGCTGCGTCCGCGGCGGTGACGCCCATGGAGACGACGAGGCCGGACGAGGCGGCGATCACGGCGGTGCGACGACCGACGGTGCCGGCGTTCGCCGTGACGGACTCGGCGAGGGTGGACAGGGGGGTCTTCGGGCGGACCGCTGAACGGTGCCGCCCGGAGGCGCGGTTCGACAAGATCTGTGACCTCTCTTGACGCCTACGAGGTGAGCTGTCGGGTTCGGGTGGGAGGTAGGTCACCCGGCCGGTTCGTGCTGGGTCCGGCTTCACCCCAAGGTTCCTGTCCTGTACTCCAGGACCGGAACCGCATCACGTGGTTCCCCCGCCCCTGTCATGCGTCGATCGGAAGGACCTCGGTGCGGCGACAGGGTTCGGCGAGCCGCTCGAGGGCCGGTCCGGTGTTCCAGGACCAGCCCGCAGACCGTAACGCACCCGCCTGCGCGATGTCACATCCCGATCACGGAACGGTCTCGAAGTGACTCAGATCACAGGCTCTTCGGGCTGGTATGTCCTGATTTCAAGCCCCGGAGGCCACGACGAACACGTGACCGGCGAGCGTGTCAGGCAGGTCGAGCTCCACCTCGGACCCCGGGGCCGAGACCACCACCCCACCGGCCACACGGCGCACCGAGACGGTCCCGCCGGGACGGACACCCGACGACGACAGCTGACCCAGCAGCTCGATGTCGGTCTGCAGCGGCTCACCGAGTCGGCGCACGACCACCTGCGTCGTCCCGACGACCGCGGCGTCGACGAGCGTCGCGACGCCGGACAGGAACGGCCCCTCGGCCTCGTGCTCCTCGCCCAGCTCGGCCAGGCCGGGGATGGGGTTGCCGTAGGGGGACTCGGTGGGGTGCCCGAGCAGCTCGAGGATCCGCTTCTCGACGCGGTCGCTCATCACGTGCTCCCACCGGCACGCCTCCTCGTGCACGTGCTCCCAGTCGAGTCCGATGACGTCGATCAGCAGCCGCTCGGCGATGCGGTGCTTGCGCATCACGCGGGTCGCCTTCTGCCGGCCGGCCTCGGTCAGCTCCAGGTGACGGTCACCGCTCACGACCACCAGGCCGTCGCGCTCCATCCGCGCCACCGTCTGCGAGACGGTCGGGCCGCTCTGCTCGAGCCTCTCGGCGATGCGGGCGCGCAGGGGGACGATGCCCTCTTCCTCCAGCTCGAAGATGGTCTTGAGGTACATCTCCGTCGTGTCGATCAGGTCGCTCACGCAGTCGTCGTCCCCTCGGCTCGTGCCCGGGCTGACGCCGGGACGCCCCGATCCTAGTTGCGACCGTCCTCGTCGACGCCGGTGAGCACGTCGCCCCGGTGGCGGGCGGGGGCGTCGGACCGCAGGGTGGGACCGTGCCCGACACCGTGCTGTGGTTCCGCCGCGACCTGCGGCTCGGCGACCACCCGGCCCTGCTGCGTGCCGCGGAGGAAGCGGCCGGCGGCCGCGTGCTCCCGCTCTTCGTCGTCGACCCCCGCCTGACCGGGCCGGCCGGCGCACCGCGCCTGACCTGGCTGTCCCGCTCGCTGCGAGCGCTCGACGCGTCCATGGACGGCGCCCTGCTGGTGCGGCACGGGGACCCGGCCGACGTCGTGCCGGAGGTGGCCCAGGCGCTGGGGGCGGCGGCGGTGCACGTGACCGCGGACGGCGGACCGTACGGTCGCCGCCGCGACGCGGCCGTGGAGGAGGCGCTGGCGAGGGCCGGGCGGTCCCTCGTCCGGTCAGGGTCGCCGTACGCGGTGGGGCCGGGGTCGGTCACGAAGGCCGACGGGACCCCCTACGCCGTGTTCACGCCGTTCTCGCGGGCCTGGCGCGACCACGGCTGGCCTGCGCCCGCCGCCACGCCGCCGACCGGGCTCCGCTGGGCGCGCACCCTCGACGGTGACCCGGTGCCCGACGAGCCCGCGGGGGCCGGGGACGTCGCGCTGCCCCCGGTCGGGGAGGAGGCGGCTCTCGCTCGTTGGCAGGAGTTCTCCGACGACGCCGTGGACAGCTACGACGACGAACGCGACCGACCCGCGGTCGACGGCACCTCACGGCTGTCGGCCCACCTCAAGTACGGGGAGATCCACCCCCGGACGCTGCTGGCCGACCTCGTGCCGCGGCGCTCGCAGGGCGCCCGGACGTTCCGCACCGAGCTGGCCTGGCGCGAGTTCTACGCCGACGTGCTGTGGCACCACCCGGAGAGCGCCCGCGAGTACCTGCGCCCGCAGTACGCCCGGATGAGCTACGACCGGCCCGGCGACCAGCTCGAGGCGTGGCAGGCCGGCCGCACCGGCTTCCCCCTCGTCGACGCCGGGATGCGCCAGCTGCTGCGCGAGGGCTGGATGCACAACCGCGTCCGCATGGTCACGGCCAGCTTCCTGGTCAAGGACCTGCATCTGGAGTGGCAGCTGGGTGCCCGGCACTTCCTGCGGCACCTGGTCGACGGGGACCTCGCCAGCAACAACCACGGCTGGCAGTGGGTCGCCGGGTCCGGCACCGACGCCTCGCCGTTCTTCCGCGTCTTCAACCCGGTCACCCAGGGTCAGCGCTTCGACCCCCAGGGCGACTACGTGCGGCGCTACGTCCCCGAGCTCGCTCACCTGGAGGGCAAGGCCGCCCACACGCCATGGGCCGTCGATGACGGCTACAGCCACGGCTACCCCGAGCCGATGGTCGACCACGCTGCCGAGCGCCGCGAGGCCCTCGCGCGCTACGACGAGATGGCTGGCGGCGGTGAGGGCGCCTAGGCTCGCGGGATGCCTGGGACCGCCGCCGCCAGAGCCGATCACGAGCTGGTCGTGCCGAGCCGGTTCCACGGACCGCCGGGGTCGGGCAACGGCGGGTGGTGCGCGGGTGCACTGAGCCGGTACCTGCCGGGTGCCGCGACCGTTGCCGTGCGGCTGAGCGCACCCCCACCGCTCGATCGCGCGATGGCCGTCGACGTCGAGGAGGGCCCGGACGGGCGGCCCCTCAGGGCGACGGCGCGGGACGGCGACACCGTGGTGCTCACGGCCACGGCGCTCGGGACGGGTGCGGCAGCCGGGCTGCGACCGGTCGAGCCGGTCCCCCCGGAGGTCGCCCGGGCTGCGGCGAGCGCGTACCGCGGGTTGGTCGAGCACCCCTTCCCGACGTGCTTCGCCTGCGGCCCCGACCGTGCCGAGGGGGACGGGCTGCGCCTGACTCCCGGTGTGCTGCCGGGGTCCGGCGACCGGACCGCCTGCACGTGGTCCCCCGGCGACGACGTCGACGTGCCCCAGACGTGGGCGTCGGTCGACTGCCCGGGCGGGTGGTCCACCGACCTCGTGGGCCGGCCGATGGTGCTGGGCGGCATCACCGTGGCCCTGAGGCGGGTACCGCGGGCGGGTGAGCGGTGCGTCGTGACCGGCGAGGCCCGCAGCACCGAGGGACGCAAGACCTCCACCGCCGCGACCCTGTGGTCGGTGGACGACGACCGTCCTCCCGAGCTGCTGGCGACCGCCGAACACCTGTGGATCGGGGTGGATCCCTCGGTCTTCGGGACGGCGAGCCGCTAGCGGGTCCGGCCGCCCGGCTCGGTGCGGTGCGGCGCGAGCCCCGACAGGTCGGTGGGCAGCGGCTCGACACCGAGGACGTCACGCAACCGCCCCAGGTCGAGCACGCGCGAGACCGCGAGGTGGCTGACGGCGTAGCGGGTCACCGGTGGCGGCGTCGGACGGGCCGCCGCCCGGGCCCAGGCCTCGACCAGCGTTCCCAGGGCCCGGGCCACCGGCCGAGCCAGGTGCACGCGCCGGGGCGCGGTCCCTCCTCCGGCCGAGAACGCGGCGTCGACCGCGTCGCCCAGTCGCACCGGTCGCGAGTCGGCCACGTTGACCACCCCGACCTCCCGGCTCTCGCAGGCGACGACACACACGTGGGCGAGCAGGTCGACCGACGTCAGGTGCACCCACGTACGCGCCGGTCCCGGCAGCACGATGAAGCCCGCAGCCCCGTCACGGCTACCGCGCACCGCGTCGCGCAGCCGGGGCATCAGCGTGGGGTCGGCCGGGCCGTGCACGGCATGCGGACGCAGGACGAGGGTCCGGCGGCCGGCGGCCGCTGCGGCACGCACCACCGCCTCGGCCTCCGCCTTGGCGCGCGGGTAGGGACCCACGAACCTCCTTGCCGGACCGTCGGACTCGTGCACGACGCCGCTGCGCCAGGCCGGGTAGACGCTCGCGCTCGAGACGTGGACGAACCGTGCGCCGGGCCACGTCGCCAGGGCGACGGCCGTCCCGCGCACGGTCACACGACGTTGCTCCGCGAGCGGCGCCCAGTCGTCGACGGCCGCAGCGCAGTGCAGCACGACGTCCGCCGGCCCGGGCGCCGGCAGCCGCCCGCAGGTCAGGTCCCACTGCCGGTAGCCGACCGAGGCCGGGAGCGCGGGCGGGCGGACGCGCCGTCCGTAGCCGACGACCTCGTGCCCGGCCTCGTCCAGTGCCACGGCGGCGGCTGCACCGACGAAGCCGCTGGCACCGGTGACGGCGACCCTCACGCCGGCCCTCCTGACACCAGCTCTGCGCGCAGGGCCGCCTTGTCGACCTTGTTCGCGCGCCCCGTCCTCGGCAGCGCCGCCACGACGACCACGTCGTCGGGCAGCCAGGCCGCGTCCAGCAGGGCGGGCAGACGGCGGCGCAGGGTCGACCGCACCCTGGCCTCGCCCACCCCGGGCGCCGGGACGACCACGAGCACGACCCGCTCGTCCCCGGTCCGCGGGTCGGCCCGTCCGACGAGGGCTGCCTCGGTGACCTCGGGCTCGCCCTCGACGAGCGGCTCGACCAGTGCGGGGTAGATGTTGGTGACGCCACGCAGCAGCATGTCCTTGCTGCGACCCAGCAGCTCGAGGCGCCCGTCGGGCAGGAGGCGCGCCTGGTCACCGGTGAGCACCCGGTCGAGCGGTGGGTGGCCGAGGTACCCGGTGGCTACCTGCGGGCCGCTGACCCACAGCTCGCCGTTCGCTGCCACGCCGCAGGTGGTCGCGGCCACCGGTGAACCAAGGAGCAGTCCTGCGCCCTCGGTCTCACTGTGCCGCAACAGGTCCGGCCCCTCGACCGTCGCGACCGGCAGCGCCTCGGTCAACCCGTAGACGCCGAGCAGGCGGGCGCGTGGCGCGGCCCGGTGCAGGCGCGCCACCACCGCCGGAGTCACCGGCGCACCACCGGTCGCGAGCATCCGCAACGACCCGGGCAGCGGACCGGCGTCGACCGCCGAGTCCAGCGTCGCCGGCACGGCGTAGCCAACGGTGGCGCCACGCTCGACCGCCGTCCTGCGCCACGTCGGGCCGCTGGCCCCGACCGGCGCCACGGACCAGGTCGCCCCCGCCGCGAGAGCCGGCAGCCCGAGCATCATCTGGTCGGTGTGCACGACGTCGTCGACGCGGAGGGCGAGCCGGTCGAGCAGCGCGCGCACTCCCGCCGTCAGCGACGACACGCTGTGCTGCACGGCTCGAGGTGAGGATGTCGTGCCCGAGGTGAAGACCACGAGCGCCGGACGGTCGAGGTCGAGCGTCACGGCCAGCGTCCTGGGCTGGTTTCCGGAGCCGTTGCGCTGCAACCTCTCCCACCGCAGTGCACCACGTGGCGCCATCGTGGGGGCCCAGGTCGGCGCGCCCACCACGACATGACGCAGACCGGGTGCCTCGAGGTCGGGCAGCGCCAGCCCTCGGCGGGCGAGCAGGCGCCTCGCCGGCCGTCTCGTCATCAGGTGCACCAGGGGTTCGGCCATGGTCCAGCGCGGCCGGGCAAGCTCCAGCCGGGCGGACGAGAGCGCCTCACCCGCCCCCGGGTCGGCCACGATCACCACGCCCCCGGCCGCGACCACGGAGAGGGCGGCCACGACGGCACGGGGCGAGGGACGCACGGCGAAGACCACCCCGTCGCCGACCTCGAACCCGTGGGTCCGCAGGGCACCGGCGCCGCGACGGATCTGCGCGACGAGGTCCCCGTACGTGGTGCGGCTCCCGTCCGCGCCGAGCAGCGCGAGCCGGTCCGTGGCCGTGTCGCCGTGTCCGGTGACCAGTGCGAGGAGGTCACCGGCGGGGACGTCGGTCACGGGCCTCAACGCGGACCCGGCGCCTGCACGACCAGGCGTGCGTAGGACGGCACCAGCACGCGGCGGGCGGCGGAGCGCTCGACGAGCCGCAGGGGCCCCACCTGCCGCTCCGCCTCGAGCACGGCTCGCGTCAGGGACTCGACCTCGGTGACGGCCAGCGACGCTCCGAGGCAGAAGTGCGGCCCGGCGCCGAACCACAGGTGGCGGGCAGCAGCGGGGCAGGCACGCGTGGGGGCGAAGCCGCCGTCGAGACGCGTGGCCCACCACGTCGCGAGCACGACGCGGTCGCCGGGCCGGACACGCACCCCCGAGGACCCGAGCGCGGACGCCCGGGTGGCGCGGCGCAGCATGGCCGGGGACGGGGTCGCCATCCGCAACGCCTCGCCGACGGTGGTGGCGAGGGCGTCGTCACCCCCGGCACCGCTGAGCGAACCCGCCAGCGTTGGAGCAAGGCCCGAGTCGATGAGCATCGCGACGGTACGGGGGGCGGCGCTGGTCACGGTCTCCGTGCCGGTGAGCAGCAGCACAGCCGCCAGCGACGGAGCCTGCGCCCGCGAGATCCCCAGCGCGGGAAGGCGGGCCAGCACGGAGTCGACGCCTACGGATGCCGCCCCGTCGTAGGCGGCGGTCGCCGCGTCGCCCAGAGGCGCGAGCAGCTGGACCACCCGGGCGCGCTGTCGTCCGCTGAGACCGCGCCGCCCGAGGCGCACCATGGCGAGCACCTCGTCGCCGGCGCGCAGCAGCTGGTCGGACATCTCCTGGACCTGCACGGCCGATGCGTCCGGCGGGAGCATGCCCACCAGGGAGGCCACCACGGCGGTCGCCGCCTGGCGCGCCACGGCCACCACGTCGACGGGTCGCCCCGCCAGCAGGTCCTCCTTGACCCGGGCCAGCTGCCCGGCCAGCACCCGCTCGCAGACGGCACGTGCAGCCTGTGGCGTGAACAGCGGGGCCAGCGCCCGCCGCAGCTCACGGTGGGCGGCGCCCTCCATGCCGATCAGCGTGCGGTGACCCAGCACCCCGGCCCAGAACGAACCGGACGAGCCTGGGCCGTCCTTGCGGAACGTGCTGTCAGACAACACCTCACGTACCAGGGCAGGATCGCCCACGACCACACCGAGACCAGGCACGCGACGCGCCGGACGGTCGCCCAGCAACCGGTCGACGACGTCGAACGCGACCGGGTGGGCGGCCCGCACCAGTCGCTTCTCGGCGGCGACGGCACGGGCGGCCCCCGGTGCTGAGACGGCCAGGTCCACGAGGGGCGCGACGGTGCGCGTCATCGCGTCAGCCTTACGTCGACGACCTCGGGCGTGTGGCCGTGGTCGAGGTACCAGCGCAGGGTGGCGCGCAGCCCGTATGCGCGCAGGCGGCGAGCAGAGGCCCAGACGACCACGTCCCGGTGGTAGGCCACCCGCTCGCTGACCACACGCACCCGGTTCACCAGGGCCCGGTCCTCGTGCACCTCCTCGATGGCGCCACGCGGGAACCCTCCGGACTCGAGGTAGGCACGCGCGCTCACGCCAAGGTTGCAGCCCGGGCACATCACGTAGGGGCCGCGGTAGGGGCGCCCCCCCGCGTCGCCGCCGCGGTTGCCGGGCCGGAACCGTCCGAACACGGCAGCGCCCGGAACGAGCAACGGCACCAGCAGCCTCTCCCACGGCCTCAGCGGGAACTCGTCCCGCCGCGGCAGCATCGGGCCGGTGAGGAGGTCGTCCCCGGCCGCGAACCAGCGCCGCGCCGACGTGGTCCAGTCACCGCGGGGCAGCGTGTCCGCGTCGCAGCGAAGCACGTGGGTCGCTCCCTCGGCGATCGCCTCGCGCACACCGGTGTCGGCGGCAGCCCCGGTCCCCTTGCGCGGCTCGGTCAGCAGGCGGACGGGGAAGGGTGCGCGTTGCGCGAAGCGGTCGACGACGGCCGCCGTTCCGTCCGAGCTGAGGTTGTCGACGACGTACAGGGTGAACCGGGTGTCCGCCTGGGCCGCCAGCGCCTCGAGGGTGTGACCGATGCCGTGCTCCTCGTCGTAGGCGGGCACGACGACGGCCAGTCGCACGCTCACCATCGCAGCACCACGGTTCCCACGCTGATGCCGCCGGCCAGCCCGACGAGCACGACGGTGGAGCCGCGGTCGATGCGTCCCGTCTGGATGGCGCGCTCGAGCTGGAGCGGCAGCGACGCCGACGCACAGTTGCCGTGCTCGTCCACGGTCACCTGCAGCAGCGAGCGGTCGATGCCCACCCGGTCGGTGAAACCGTGCAGGTAGGGCAGCGTCACCTGGTGCACGGCCACGAGGTCGCAGTCGTCCCAAGTGATCCCGGCGTCGTCGAGCACGTCGGTGACCGTCGCCGGGCCGATCGCATCGAAGGCGGCCCTCAGGCCGGACCCGTCGAGGTGGAAGTAGGTGGCCTCCGGGTCGCGCGGGTGGCGGGAGCCGCCGGCGGGCAGCGTCCCGGTACGCCACGCCGATGAGTCGGCGTGGTGCCGCTGGGCGATGATCCCCTCGCCGTCCGGGCAGTGTTCGACGAGCACTGCGGCCCCGGCGTCGGAGAGCGTGTAGCCGGCGAACGACTGGGCGAACTGGTTGAGGTCACTGACCTGCCAGCGCGTTGCGCGGCTCGGACTCTCGCCCGTGACGACCAGGACCCGTCCGTACTGCCCGGCAGCGATCAGGGCGTGGGCGACCTGCAGCGCGTTCAGCACCGAGTTGCACGCGTTCTTGACGTCGAAGACCGGGCACGTGGCCCCCAGCGCCGCGGCCACGATGTGGGAGGTCGCGGGCTCGACGAGGTCCTGCGAGGCCGAGGCGAACAGGAGCAGGTCGACCTCGTCCGTGGCGAGACCGGTCTCGGCGAGGAGCTTCTCCGCAGCGGTTACCGCCAGGTCGGAGGCCTGCCAGTCGTCCGGCATCACGTGCCGCGACCGGATGCCGGTGGCGCGCTCCAGGATCCCCCTCGGTGGGGCGAAGCCCGGGCTGCACGCCGCGATCCGCTGCTCCGACTCGGTGCTCGTCATCCTCGCCGACGGCAGGTGGGTCGTCACGGCTGCGATCCGTGCCCCCATGGCTGGCTCCCCTTCCCCCACACGCCCCCGGGTCGGGAGCGCTGCCGCCTACCGTAGGTGCCGCCGTGGGACGGCCCGCATCAGCCGGAGCACGCGAGTCGACCCCGTCGCCGTGCTCTTGACACGGCTGGGGCCGAGGTGCGCGGGCTGGTCAGGGCTTCGCGCCGGCGGCTGCCTGATCCCGCTCCCACAGGTCGAGCAGGCCGCGGAAGTGCCCCAGGAACTGGTCGTGCTCGTGGGGCGGGTAGGTGGCGGCCACCGTGTCGCGGAGCATCCGGTCGAAGTCGTCGCCGGCCACCCACTCGCGCACCTGCTCGTCGAGGTGGGGCAGGTGCTCGGCGCACCACTCGTGGTACCGCTCCGTCTCGAAGTGCTGGTCGGCCAGCGCCAGGTAGCCGTCGAGCTTGGCGTCGTAGTCGAGGCTGTCGTCGTCGGCGATGGCGAAGTACTTCTCGGTGCGCAGGTCGATCCTGCTTCGACGTCCGGTCACCACGCAGTAGACCGACCATCGTACGAGAGCCGAGATGGCCCAAGGGAAGTAGTAGTGCAGCGACGTCACGGCGACGTCGGGACAAGCGTTCGCGTAGTCGATCGGGTACACCTCGTCGCCCGCGACCAGCATCTCGCAGGAGTTGAACTCCCAGCCGAAGAACGCGTTCACGATGCGGCTGATCGCGGTGGTCTGGTGTCCCGCGGACGGCGAGAGGAACTCGTAGGAGACCGCGTACCGCTGGTGCATGGGCTCGTCGGGCTGGAAGTCCATCACCCGGGTCTCCGGGCCGATCGACAGCGCCCGGGCGAACTTCTCGTAGTCGACGGTCGCCTGCAGGTGCATCAGCATCTTGTCCGACTCGTCGTAGGCGCGATGCAGCTCACTCCGGTCGCGGATGCGTGAGACCCCCCGCCACCCGCCGCCGTCGAACGGCTTCATGTAGAGCGGGTACCCCAGGTCGTCGGCGATCTCGTCGAGGTCGAACGGGCGGTTGTACTTGGCGGACGTGTATGCCCAGCGGACGTTGTCGACGGGGTTCTTGTACGGCACCAGAACGGTTTTCGGGATCTTCAGACCCAGCCGCATCATGGCGCAGTAGGCACTGTGCTTCTCCATCGACTGGAACGTGAATGGCGAGTTGAGCAGGTAGGTGCCATCCATCAGCGAGGCCTTCTTCAGCCACTCGCGCGGGTGGTAGTACCAGTAGGCGAGCCGGTCGATGACGAGGTCGGTGCGCACGGGGTCGCGCAGGTCGAAGGGCTCGATGGTCAGCCGCTCCGACGTGAGCTCGTGGCTGCGACCGGCGTGGTCGGTCACGGTCCCCACGCGTCGCAGCACCTGCTCGAAGGCGGTGGGCCAGTCCTCCTCGGCCCCGAGCAGGAGCCCGATCAGGTGCTTCGTCGTGTCGGCCACGGTGCCTCCCGGAAGGTGATCACTCGTGACGGCGAACCTATCGGCTACGGACGTGCCGGAGCAGGGCTCAGCAGAAGCGGGGCAGGTGGTGGGCGAGCTGGCGCTGCCACCAGGGCCAGTCGTGGGAGACGTCGTGACCCCATTCGTCGAGCTCGTGGCTGATCCCGGCCGCCGCGAGCAGCCCGGCGACGTGCCGGGTGGACGGCAGCGACCCGGTCGGGTCCACCTCCCACGCCCCCTGGCCGACGGTGAGGACGACGTGGAGTCGCGACCGGAGCCAGTCCAGGTGGTCCCCGCCGAGGTTCGGCAGGTAGTCGGACGGGTTGTTGAAGTAGGCGGCGTCGCCCCGCTCACCCCACGCGTGCCACTGCGCGGGGTCGTAGGTGCCCGACTGGCACAAGGCGATCCCGAACAGGTCCGCACGCTTGAGCGCGATGTTGAGCGCGTGGAAGGCGCCGAGGCTGCACCCGGTCACGACGAGGCCGCCGCCATGGCCGGGAGATGCGTCCAGCGCACCGGGCGAGTCGGCCTCGATCGTCGGCACGACGGCGTCGACCACCCACCGCTCGTACGCCTCGTGCCGACGGGCGCGTTCCTCCAGGGGGGCGGAGCGGTCCGACCAGGTGAGGTGGTCGAAGGAGTCGACGCAGTACAGCTTCACCCGCCCGGCCTCGACGAGGTCGGCGACCGCGTCGACCATGCCGTTGTTCTCGTAGTCCCAGGCACGACCCTGCTCGCTCGGGAACACGAGCACCGGCCGGCCGTAGTGCCCGTGCACCACCACCGTGCCGGGGCGGTCGAGCCCCGGTGCGTCCAGCTCGGTCTGCTCACGGCGCATGGGTCGGCCTCCAGAGGCTGGTCAGCAACCGCGTCAGATGCGGGTCGAGCACGTCCCGCCACGACGTGAAGCTGTGCACGTCAGGCGCCTCCACCAGCTCGACCTCGATGCCGAGGCGGGTGAGGTTGGCGGCCATCACGCGGTTGTTGTGCACGTTCTCCTCGGTGGCCCCGCACGTCATCGCGACGGCAGGCAGGCTCGAGGGCGACTCGGCCGTCAGCACGCGTCCCACGAAGTCGGTCACCGGTGCGTAGAAGGAGAAGTCGCTCTCCTGCGGGTCCGTCGTGTGCTGGAAGAAGGAGCCCGACTGCAGGAAGAGACCCGCGAACGTCCCCGGTCGCGTCCACTCCGCGTGCAGCGCGGCGAGCGCGCCCAGGCTCGCGCCCATCAGCACTGTCGGCGCCGCGCTGGCCACGGTGAACCGCAGCCGGGGCAGCACGTGGTCGACGAGCGCGGCGGCGTACTC
Organism: uncultured Actinomycetota bacterium; assembly: GCA_963843835.1. Classification (GTDB taxonomy): domain Bacteria; phylum Actinomycetota; class Actinomycetes; order Actinomycetales; family CAWJMD01; genus CAWJMD01. The sequence goes on along the minus strand of CAWJMD010000001.1, from coordinate 686,709 downwards.
GGGGTTGGCCGCGTACCAGGGGTTGCGGTCTGTCGGGCGCAGCAGAGCCACCCGGAAGCGGGGCAGCGCGCGGGTCGCCACCATGGCGCCGGCGTAGTGGGTCAGACCACCGAGCGTGGCGAACTCCGGTCCGTCGTGGCTGAGCAGCAGCGGCAGCGGCTCGGAGGGCTCCGCGTCAGCGGGTGACCAGATGGTCGCGTCGACCGTGCCGACGGGGGTCCCGGGGACCGCGAGCTCGGTGAGCGTCGCCGCGACGGGCTGGGTCTCGGTCCACGCCGGCGGCGCGTACCCCGGCAGGGCGAGCCACGACCGGTCCCCGAACGCCGACCCCACCACCAGCGGGTTCGTGGGATCGAGCCTCTCGCTCGTGCCCTCGCTGTCGGTGACCTCGAACCGGTACTCGACGCGCTGGGTCGAGGGGCGAGCCAGCCGCAGCTCCCAGCCCCCGTCGACCTCGACGAAGTCCAGCTGGTCGCCCGGGACCCCGAAGTCCTGCCAGAGCCGGACGGCCTTGAGCGACTCGTCGGGGTCGGCGAGGCGGAACACCAGCTCGGCGCCGTCCACCCTGCTCAGCCAGGGCTCGAGCCCTCCCTCGTCGTCCGCCACGCGCCCCAACCTACTGGGCCTCCTCCTGGTCCTCACGGCACCGGGTTGCGGGCGTCGTAGGCACAGAAGCCCCGCTCCCGCAGCGCGAGGAGCACGACCACGAGCACGCACGCCAGACCGCCCACGATCGCCGCGAGGGACTCCGTGGTGAGCTCGCCCAGGCCGCCGACGACGAGGTCGCCCAGGCGCGGACCGCCGGCGACGACGACGATGAACACACCCTGCAGCCGCCCGCGCATCGAGTCGGGCGTGGCCGTCTGGAGGATGGTCATGCGGAACACGGCGCTGACGGCGTCGCTCGCTCCCGCCATCGTCAGGCAGGCGGCGGCGGGCCACAGGATCCAGCCGGCCCCTCCGTCTGCCGCGGGGCCGGGGCTCATGGACACCACGACGCCGAAGGCGGCGATCCAGGCGCCCCAGCTGCAGACGGCGAGGACGACGGCGCGCCCCTGGTGCTGCACGTGACCCAGCGGCCCGGACAGCACGCCTGCTCCCACGACGCCGAGCGCGAACCCCGCCGAGAGGATGCCGACGGTCTGGGCGCCACCACCGATGAGGGCAGCACCGATCGCAGGGAACAGCACGCGCGGCATGGCCAGCACCATCGCGGCCAGGTCGACGGAGAACGTCATCCGCACGTTGGGTCGCGTGCCGAGGTAGCGCAGGCCCTCGACGACGGAGGCCAGCCCGGGTCGTCTGACCTCGCCCTCCGGCGGGACCGGGGGGAGGCCGAGAAGCGCCGTCAGCGTGCCCAGCAGGAGCACGGCCTCCCCGGTGTAGGCGCCGGTGTAGCCCCACCAGCTGATGAACAGCGCGGCCAGCAGTGGCCCGACCATGACGCCGATCCCCATCGTGAGGCTGCCGAGGGCGTTGGCGGCCGGCATCAGCTCGCGACCGAGCAGCCGGGGCAGGATCGCCGACCGTGCAGGCTGGTTGACCGCGAACAGGCCGTTCTGCACAGCGACGAGGACGTACATCACCCAGACGTTCTCGAGCCCCGCCCACGCCTGCCCTGCCAGCAGCAGGGCGACGGCGAAGATGCCGCTGGTGGTCGTGATGACGACACGTCGGCGGTCGTGCGCGTCGACGATGGAGCCCCCGTAGAGCCCGAGGACCACGAGCGGCACCAGGGCGAACAGGCCCACGAGCCCGACGGAGAACGTCGAGCCGGTGATGTCGTAGACCTGCAGCCCGACCGCTGTGGTGGTCAGGTGCGTGCCGATGCTCGAGAGCCACATGCCCGCCCACAGCCTGCGGTAGGGGACGCTGACCCGGAGCGGCGTCAGGTCGGCGAGCAGGCGGGGCACCGGGTCATCATGCCGGATGTCGTCCCATGTCTCGCCCGGCCAGGAGACCGGTCAGGGCACCGGTCAGGAGAGCAGCGCGGCCCTGTCCGCCCACACCGCCGCGGTGACCTCCGCCACCAGCCTGCAAGCCTCGTCGTCGGGACGGCCCGTCGACGTGAGCACCGCCTGCACGTAGCCGCGACCGCTCTCCGGCTCGACGTAGGCCACCGAGTGGCGCACCCCGTCGACCCAGCCGTTCTTGTGCGCCACCTGGACGCCCGCCGGAAGGCCGGACCGCACGTCCTCGATCCTTTCCTGGGCCCGCAGGGTCGCCAGCATCTCCGCCGTCGCGTGCCTGCCCGCCAGCCGCTGCAGCACCAGGGCGCCCATCAGCGTCGCCAGGTCGGCGGCGGTGAACTCGAAGGTGAGCCCGGCGCGGCGGGCCGGGTGGTCCTCGATGCCCCGCTGGAGCACCGAGTCGCGGCACCCGGCGTCGGCGAGCACGCGCGCCGCGGCCGCGACCCCCACCTGCTCGAGCACGTGGTTCGTCGCCAGGTTGGACGACCTGACGACCATCCGGCGGACGAGCCAGCGGATCGGCACCTCGGTCCCCCACGCGTCCCAGACCTCGTCGTCGCTGTCGTCCGCCTGCGGCACGGTGAACGGCGAGCCGTCCAGGGACGAGGCGAAGTCGTCGTGGACGCGCACGAGGCGGTCCAGGTCGAGGCGCCCCTCCTCGCCGGCGACGTGGGCCGCCACCAGCACGGCGAGCTTCATCGTGCTGGCCGCGAAGTGGCGGCGCCGAGCATCGAGCTCGAGGACGGCCGTGCCGCCGGGCCGTCCCACCCACACCGACACCGGTCCCGGGGCCTCGGCGCACCGGCGCATCACGTCGTCGAGCGCGGGGGCGGGCTGGCGCGACCGGTAGGACACGGCCCCATCCTGCACCGCGCCGTGAGCCGGACGGGCGGCCCCGGCGCCGGCACTGGATACTGGGGCCGTGTGCGAACCGGGACTGAGCTCGTGACCCTGCTGGAGCTGCAACGACCGCGGCGCCTGGAAAAGGGCGACGTCGTGCGCGTCGTCGCCCCGGCCGGCCCGATCGACCCGGACCGGCTCCAGGCCGGAGCCCACGTGCTGGAGAGCTGGGGGCTCGAGGTCGAGATCGGCGAGCACGTGCTCGACCGTGGCCGGGAGGGCTACCTCGCGGGCGGGGACGCCGAGCGGGCGAGCGACCTCGAGCGGGCCTGGTGCGACCCCCGCGTGGCCGCCGTGCTGTGTGCCCGCGGCGGCTACGGCGTGCAGCGGATGCTCGACCTGGTCGACTGGTCGGCGCTGCGCGCCGCACGTCCAGGGGAGCAGGCGCCTGTGCTCGTGGGGTTCAGCGACATCACCGCGCTGCACGAGGCCATCGGCGTCGAGCTCGGGGTGGTGTCGCTCCTCGGCCCGTTGGCCGCGTCGGCGCTGTTCCTCGACGATCCCGACGGGCGCGAGCACCTCCGTACGACCCTCTTCGAGCCGGAGAAGGCCACACCCGTGACGGGACGGCACGCCACGACCCTGGTCCCGGGACAGCCGTCGGCGTCCTCGCGGGCGGCACCGTCAGCCTCATCGCGGCCGGCATCGGCACCCGGTCGTCTCGGCACTCGCTCGCAGGGGCCATCCTCGTGCTCGAGGACGTGGACGAGGAGGGCTACCGGCTCGACCGCATCCTCACCCAGCTGCGTCGCAGCGGCGCGCTCGACGGAGTGGCAGGCATCGCCGGGGGGACGTGGCTGCGCTGCGAGAGCCAGGACGTCGTCGACGACCTGCTGCTCGACCGGCTCGGTGACCTTGGGGTGCCGATCGTGAACGGTCTCGACTTCGGCCACGGCAGCCCCCACCTGACCGTGCCCCTCGGGGTGAGGGCGGTGCTCGACGCGGACGACCGGATCCTCTCCGTGATGGAGAGCCCCCTGCGCTGACCCCCCCTGGCCGGGACCGGTCAGGGACGTCCGGAGCCCGTCAGGAGGTGCGCGGCGTGGCAGGCAGCCAGGTGCCCGCCGCCGTCCGTCTCGGCCGCCAGCACCGGCGGCGAGATGTCGACGCACAGCCCGGCGACGCCCAGGGCGGCGGCCTCCCCCGATGCCAGCAGCGGGCACCGTGGGTGGAAACGGCAGCCCGCGGGCACCCGCGTCGGGTCCGGTGGCTCGCCCGAGAGCACCACGGGGCGCTCCGCGCGACTGCCCAGACCCTGCTGCGGCAGCACCGACAGGAGCGCCCGCGTGTAGGGGTGCCGTGGTGCTGAGAGCACCTGCTCCACGTCACCGACCTCGACCACCCTGCCCAGGTACATCACGGCGATGCGGTCGGCGACGCCCCACGCGACCCCGAGGTCGTGGGTGACCACGAGCGCGGAGAGCCCGAGCTCGTCGCGCAGCCTCAGGAAGAGGGCGAGTACCTCCCCCCGCACCGAGGCGTCGAGCGAGGCCACCGGCTCGTCGGCCACGAGCACCGCTGGCTCCAGCACCAGGGCGCCGGCGATGACCACGCGCTGGCGCTGACCGCCGGACAGCTCGTGCGGGTAGCGCTGGTAGAACCGTTCCGGTGGACGGAGGCCGCACGTCGAGAGCGCCCGCCGCACACGTCCTTCCTCGTCGTCGAGGCCGTGGATGCGCACCCCCTCCGCCACCGCCTCGTACACCGTGCGGCGGGGGTTGAGGGCACCGAGCGGGTCCTGCAGCACCAGCTGCACACCTCGCCGGTGCTTCCTCAGGTCGCGCATCCGGTACCCCATCGGCTGTCCGGCGCGCAGCACCTGGCCCGCCGTCGGTCGCTCCAGACCGAGCAGGGTGCGTGCGAGAGTCGTCTTGCCGCAGCCGGACTCGCCAACGAGCGCGACGATCTCCCCGGCGCCGACCCGGAGGTCGACGCCGTCGACGGCGCGTGCCGCTCCACGCTCGCCGTCGAAGTGCACCTGCAGCCCGACCGCCTCGAGCGCCGCGACCTCGGCAGAACCCTCTGCCGTGGAAAGGGACTCAGCCTCCGTCAGCTCCATGCAGCACCTCCTCCGAGCGCCAGCACGCGGCCTCGTGCCGCCAGGCGCTCCCGTCGTCCAGCGCGCCGAGCGGCGGCACCTGCTCCGTGCACCGGTCCACGCGCCAGGTGCACCGCGGGGCGAACACGCAGCCGGGCGGCAGGTCGGCCGGGTCCGGCGGGTCTCCCTCGAGCCCTCGCGGCGCGCGGCGCGCCGTCGAGTCGCCCACCACCGGGAAGGCCGCGGAGAGCGCGGCACTGTACGGGTGGGCCGGGCGGGAGAAGACGGACGCGGCACCCGCGCTCTCGACCACGGTGCCTCCGTACATGACCACGACGCGGTCGCAGGTCGACGACAGCACGGAGAGGTCGTGGCTGATCATCAGTACCGCCAGCCCGCGCCCGGTGACGAGGTCGCGCAGCAGCGCCAGCACCTGGGCCTGCACCATCACATCGAGCGCCGTCGTCGCCTCGTCCGTGATGACCAGCTGCGGCTCGCAGGCGAGGGCCATCGCGATCATCACGCGCTGCTTCTGTCCGCCGGACAGCTCGTGCGGGTACGAGTCGGCCCTCCAGGCCGGCAGGCCGACCTGGGACAGCAGCGCGACCACCCTCGCCCGCACCGACGGGTCGGACGCGTCCCGCGGGGGCCGGGGGCCGGACGGGTCGTGCAGCAGCATCGGCTCCGCGACCTGGTCGCCGACCCGCTGGACGGGGTTGAGGGAGTGCAGGGCTCCCTGGAAGACGATCGAGACCCCGGACCACCGCACGGCCCGCAGCCGGCCCCAGCTCATCGCGGTGACGTCCTCGCCGTCGAGCAGCACCTCGCCCGTGACGGTCGCGTCGGAGGGCAGCAGCCGCAGCACCGCGGACGCCACGGTCGACTTGCCGCACCCGGACTCCCCCGCGAGCCCGACCGTCTCACCGGCACCGACCACGAGGTCCACACCGCGCACGGCGGGGAGTGGCCCCGCCGCGGTCGCGTAGGCGACCCGGAGGTCGCGCAGCTCGAGGACGGGTCGGCTCATGCGCGCACCCGCAGCCTCGGGTTGAGCACGCGCTCCAGCGAGCGCCCCACGACCGTGAACGCCAGCACCACGGCCACGATCGCCAGACCCGGAGGGAGCAGGAACCACCAGGCGCCGGCCGTGATCGCGCCCGACTGGAAGGCGGCCCGGAGCATCGACCCCCAGGAGACTCGGGTCGGGTCGCCCAGCCCGAGGAAGGCGAGCGTCGACTCCGACAGGATGGCGCTGGCCACGGTGAGCGTCGTGTTCGCGAGGACCAGGGGCATCACGTTGGGCAGCACGTGCCGGCTCATCTGGTGCCAGTGCCCCGCACCGAGGGCGCGCGAGCGCTCCATGTACGGGCGCGTCTGCACGGTCATGGTCTGGGCCCTGATGAGGCGCGCGGTGCCTGCCCACGAGGTCACGCCGATGGCGATGACGATCGTGAGCAGGCTGCGCCCCAGCACCGCGGCCAGCGAGATCGCGAGGGGCAGGGAAGGCAGGACGAGGAACCAGTCCACGAGGCGGCCCAGCACAGCACCCGGCCAGCCCGTGAAGTGCCCGGCGGCGATGCCCACCGCCGTGCCCAGCACCATCGACAGCGCGCTGGCGAGGAGGCCGACGAGGAGCGAGATCCGGGCACCCCACAGCACGAGCAGCGCGACGGACCGGCCCTGGTCGTCCGTTCCCAGCAGGTACCCCGCGCCCGGCGGGTCCAGGAGGCCCCCCGTCGCGCGGGTGACGTCGAGGCCGGAGGGGTCGGTGATCACCGGGGCCAGCGCCGCCGCCGCGCACGACACGACCAGCACGGCCAGGGCGACGAGCCCCGCACGGTCCGACCACAGCTGACCGAGGGTGCGCAGCAGCGACGCCCGGCGACGTTCGGCCACCACGCTCGAGGTCATCGTGACCTCAGCCGCGGGTCGAGCAGCCGGTACAGCAGGTCGGCGACCACGTTCATCACGATCACGCTCCCCGAGAACACGATGAAAGCGCCCTGCAGCAGGGGCAGGTCGGGGATGGCCAGCGCGTTGGCGGTCAGCGAGCCGAGACCGGGCCACGAGAACACGTACTCGGTGGTGATCGCGCCGGTGACCAGGAAACCGATGTTCATCATGATCAGCGTGACCGTCGGCAGCAGGGCGTTCGGGACGGCGTGACGCCGGCGGACCATCTCGTCGCGCAGACCCTTGGCGCGCGCGGTCATCAGGTACTCGTTGCCGATCTCGTCGATCATCGACGACCGCATCACCAGCAGGTACTGCGCGTACACGACGGCGACGATCGTCACCGTCGGCAGCACCATGTGGTGCCCGACGTCGAGCACCAGGGCGAGCACGCCGGGGTCCACGTCGTCCGAGCGCATGCCGCCGACCGGGAACAGCCCGGGGATCGGACCGACCCCGACGCCGAGGAGCATGAGCAGGATCAGCCCGAGCCAGAAGGTCGGGACCGACCACAGCGTCAGGGCGACCGACACCGATAGCCGGTCGAACACGCTCCCCGCGCGCCAGCCTGCGCGGGCACCCAGCGGCAGGCCGAGCACGACCGCCAGGAGCATGCCCGCGCCGGTCAGGAGCAACGTCGGCCCCAGGCGTCCCGCGATCACCTCGGTGACCGGCTGCTGGAAGGCGAACGAGGTGCCGAGGTCCCCGGTGAGCGCGCCCGCCACGTAGTCGGCGAACTGCCTCCACAGGGGCTGGTCGAGCCCCAGGCTGCGCCGCAGCTCGTCGAGCTGGGCGGCGTTGGTCGGCCGTCCGCGGGTCATGGTCGTGACGGGATCGCCGGGCAGCATCCGGAACATGAAGAAGCCCAGCACGAGAACGATCGCGAACGAGGTGGTGCCACCCAGCACCGTGCGGGCCGCGTGCGACCAGAACCCGACGTGCAGGCGGCCGCTGCGCGTCCCGGCCTCGGGCACCCGGTCGTCCCCGGAGCGGGGCGCGACCGTGGTGGGGACCTCGGCGCTCACTCGCGGTCGTCGACCCCGGCCCGGCGCCGGGTCAGGGCGAAGGCGACCCCGCCGACGGCCGCCAGGGCGACCAGCCCGCCACCGAGGACCAGGCCGGTGTCCGACCCGGTCTCGTCGGCGGTGGAGGCGGAGACCGGCTCGGCCGAGACCAGCCCCCACACGCCCTGCTGCCGCACGGTCACGCCGTCGTCACCCGGCTGCCGCACGAACCCGCCGAAGCGGTCGCTGCGGTAGCCCTCGAGCAGGCGCGGGTAGAACAACGTGATGACGGGCGCCTGCTCGTACAGCCGCTGCTGCATCTCGCGGACGATCTCGACGCGGCGCTCCTGGTCGAGCTCGACCTTCTGCGCTGCGTACATCGCGTCGTACTCGGGGTCGCAGTAGAAGGTGTCGGAGTTGCCGCCGGCACCGGCCTCCTCGGGGAGGGCGCCACAGCTCTGGATCGAGAGGATGAAGTCGGGGTCGGGATTGACCCCCCAGCCGCTGAAGGCCATGTCGAAGGTGCCGTCGGCGAGCAGGTCGTTCAGACGAGTCGAGTCCATCATCTCCGCGGAGACCGTGATGCCCACCTCCGCGAACCACTCGGTGATGTAGTCGGCCAGCGGCGTCTCGAAGGCCCTGTCGGAGTGTCCGAACAGCCGCATGACCATCGGCCGGGTCCCGTCCGGCATCGTCCGGATCCCGTCCGCGCCACGCGGGTAGCCCGCCTCGTCGAGCAGGCGGTTCGCCTCGGCGAGGTCGAACTGCGTGCGGGTGTCGTCGTCCGGCTGCCAGCTCCACTGCGAGAACGCCGGCGGGATGTACCCGCCGCCGGGCTCCGCGTAGCCGTTCATCACCCGGTCGACGATCGTGTCCAGGTCGATCGCGTGACGCAGGGCGTAGCGGACGGCGGGGTCGGCCAGCGCCGGGTGGCCGTCGCCGATCGGCGTTCCCGCCACCGTCCGCGCGCCCGGGTTGAACGTGAGCTCGGTGAAGCGCCGTCCCGTCCCCTCGTGCAGCTCGATGTCTCCCTCGCCCGCCAGCGCCTCGAACTGGGGCGCGGTCATGTCGCCCAGCAGGTCGATGTCGCCCTTGCGCAGGGCCTGCACGGCGGCATCCGAGTTCTTGAAGTACCGGAACACGACCTCGTCGACCTTCGGCGCGCCGCCCCAGTAGTCCTTGTTGGCCTCCAGGCGGATGAACTCGTCCACGCGGTACTCGGTCACGGTGAACGGGCCGCTGCCGACGAGGGGGAAGTCGTCGTTGGCGAAGGCGCCGATGTCACCCACCTCCGACCACACGTGCTCGGGCACGATCGGGGTCTCGTTGGCCAGGATCGTCGCCTCGGGCATCGGCGTCGTGGTCGTGATGACGAGGGTCGTCTCGTCGGGCGCCTCGACGCTGGCGTAGTTCTCGACGAACGAGCCGTTCGCCTCCGCCGCGGCCGGGTCGCTCATCATGAGGTTGTAGGTGAACGCCAGGTCGTCGGCCGTGACCGGCTCACCGTCGGTGAACGTCGCGTCGTCGCGGATGGTGAACGTCCACGTCAGCCCGTCCTCGCTGTTCTCCCACTCCGTGGCCAGCCCGGGCTCGGGGGCGTAGTCCTCGGCTCCGTAGCGCACGAGCGTGTCGTACTGCGCCCGGAACATCTCGGCGGAGGAGGAGAAGACGCCCAGGAACGGGTTGAAGGAGTCGATCCCCTGGGTGATGGCCACCCGCAGCGTGGTCGGCGCGTCGTCGGCGGCCTCGTCCGCCGCGGCGGCGGCCCCGCCCGTCAGGGTGCCGAGCAGCCCCACCACCAGCAGTCCCGTGAGGGAGCGCAGCGTGTGCGGCCGCCTCCTCGTCCTCGCGTGCGCCATCAGCGCGCCTCCGTCCTTCGCGTGGGAGCGTTCGCCCCGGATGTCGGAGATGACCTCATCGCACCCGATGGCGGATGTAAACCCCCCACGCCCAGTGAGAGCAGAACGGAACTATGTTCCATCGTCGTCGCGGGCGCCCGCTCCCCCTCGCCGACACGTCGATGCTGCGCCACTCATCTAGGCTCGGTCTTGCCGATGACCGGCAGCCACGAGGAGGACGAGCGATGGAGCTGGACGCCATCGGCAGGGGCGCGGCAGATGACGCGGGCGGCGTCGACGCCGAGCTGCTGGGCGCCTTCCTGCCGAGCGTCGTCGACGCCGCCCGGACGGGTCGCCGGCTGCGCCGGCACGAGCTGGAGGCCTGCGCGGCGGCCGGTCGACGCGCCGCCGGGGAGGGGGTCGCCCTGCGGGCGCTGGTCGACCTCTACCTCTCCGCCGGCTGGCGGCTGTGGCGTGACGCGCCCGACGTCGGACGAGGTGACATCGAGAGGGTGCGTGCCGCCGCGCTCGCGGTGATGCGCGCCATGGACGACGGGGTCGCCGCCCTGGCCGAGGGCTTCCAGCTGGCACGGGCCGACCTGGCCCGACTCCAGGAGGCGGCGCGACATGACGTGCTCGAGGCGCTGCTGACGGGCGGCGAGGCAGCCGCCTCGACGATCGGACGCGCCGCCGACCTCGGCCTCGCCCTCGTCGGACCGCTCGCCGTCCTCGTGGCCCGCCGCGACGGCGGCTTCGACGGGCCCGGCACGGCCGCCCTCCCCGGTCGCGTCGAGCGCTCGCTGACCGGTCGGCTCGGTGACGCTCGACCCCTGGTGATGACGCGGAGCGGCCTCCTGCTGTGCGTGTTCGCTGCACCGGACGACGACGCGGTCCGGAGCGTGGTCGACAAGGTCGTGGCCGACCTGCAGGCTCAGCTCGGACGAGACCAGACCTGGCGCGTCGCCGTGAGCACTCCCCGCACGGGACCCGTCGGGGTGCGGACCAGCCACGACGAGGCGCTCTACGCGCTCGAGCTCGCGGACCGCCTGGACCTCACCGAACGCGTGGTCGACGCCGCCGAGCTGGTGGTCTACCGGGTGCTGCTGCGCGACCGGGCCGCGGCGCACGACCTGGTCACCAGCACCCTGGCGGCCCTGACGACCGCCCGCGGGGGTGCGGAGCCGCTGCTGCAGACGCTCGCCGCGTACTACGCGAGCGGGGGCGTGTCCACGCGGACGGCCGAGCTCCTCAACCTGTCGGTGCGCGCGGTCACCTACCGCCTGGCCCGGGTCGCCGACCTGATCGGCCGGGACCCGACGGACCCCGCCGAACGTCTCACGCTCCAGGCCGCCGTCACCACGGCCCGCCTCCTGGACTGGCCGCGCACCCCCGCCGGGTCGGGCTGAGCGACGCCCTTCCCGGTCGAGTTGCCGGGGGTCGGCAACCACCCGGAGCCGGACGTGTCCGGCGACGGACGCGGCACCGACCGCTGACCGGCGGCGACGATGGACACGGTCCCGATCGTTCGCCCGCCCACTCGGAGGTTCCTGTGCTCGACGTCCCGCTCTGGCTGTGGGTGACGTTCGCCGTGGGCGTCGTCGTCATGCTGGCCATCGACCTGTTCGCCCACCGCAAGGAGCACGTGATCGGCTTCCGCGAGGCCGCCTGGTGGAGCGCCGTCTGGGTCGGTCTGTCGCTCGTCTTCGCGGTCGTGGTCTGGTGGGTGCTGGGAGCCGGCGCGGCGGTCGAGTTCACCACCGCATGGCTGCTGGAGAAGAGCCTGTCGGTCGACAACCTCTTCGTCTTCGCGCTGATCTTCGGGTACTTCGGCGTACCGAAGCAGTACCAGCACCGCGTGCTCTTCTACGGCGTCATCGGCGCCTTGGTGTTCCGGGCGATCTTCATCGCGGCCGGCGTGGCCGTCATCAGCAGGTTCAGCGCCGTCCTGTTCGTCTTCGCCGCGGTCCTGATCTGGAGCGCCTGGAAGATGCTGAAGGAGGACGAGAAGGAGTTCGACCCGTCGGCCACGCCCGCGATCCGGCTGCTCAAGCGGATCGTGCCGATGCAGGACGAGTACGCCGGCACGAGGTTCTTCGTGAAGGAGGCGGGCAAGCGCGTCGCCACCCCCCTCCTGGCCGTGCTCGTGGCTGTCGAGGCGGCGGACCTCGTCTTCGCGGTCGACAGCGTGCCGGCCGTCCTCGCCGTCAGTGACGACCCGTTCATCGTCTACTCCTCCAACGCCTTCGCGATCCTGGGGCTGCGCGCGCTGTACTTCCTTCTCTCCGGCGTGCTCGACCGCTTCCACTACCTGTCGAAGGGACTCGCGGTCGTCCTGGGCTTCATCGGCCTCAAGCTCGTCCTGCAGGCGGCGCACAAGACGATCAGCACCGACGTCCCCGAGATCCCGTCGCTCGTCAGCCTGGGAGTGGTCGTGACCGTGCTGGTGGTGTCGATCGCGATGAGCTTCCTTCGTCCCGCGCCCCAGGAGGAGCCTGCGGTCAGCGAAGGAGGAGACGACCGCCCAGCAGGAGCGCTCCACCGGTGACCACGGCGAACACCGTCACCCACACGACGGCCGGGACGTGGGTCAGTCGGGCCAGCTGGGCGGGGTCCGACCGGCCGCCCCGCCGGTTGGCGCGATCGGCCACGAGCTCGGCCACCGGCCGGGGGGCTGACAGCAGCAGGAACCAGACGACGAGGTGGGCGGCCGTCGACTGGGCCTGCTGCGGCAGCCAGTAGGACGCCGCCGCCACCGCGGCGGTGGTGGCCAGCACCGACCAGAGGCCGAACCAGTTGCGGACCTGCAGGGCGAGGAGCGCCAGGAGCGCGACGAAGCCCCACAGCAGCGCGACCGCGTGTCCGGTGCCCAGCACCCAGGCGGCGGCGAGACCCAGCAGCCCGGGAGCTGTGTACCCCGCCAGGAGGGTGAGGACCATCCCGGGTCCGCGCGCCCGGCCCCGCGACACGGTCACCCCGGACGTGTCCGAGTGCAGGCGGATGCCGGAGAGCCGGCGGCCGCTCAGGACGGCGACCAGGGCGTGGCCGCCCTCGTGGGCGATCGTCACCACGTGACGGGTACGGCGCCACGCCACGCGCGGCAGGACCAGGGCCGCGGCCAGCAGGGCCGTCGTCGCCACGGCGGCGGGCGCCGGGGCGGGCTGGGTGGACGTGATCTGCGACCAGATCTCGGTGAGGGGGTTCCCCGCGGGCGCCAGCGCCTCGACGACCCGTCCCATCGGCATGGGCACGGGCATGGGCATGGGCACACCGTAGGAGGACGGGCTGTCCCGGACAGCCCCGGGCAGGGAACAGCCCACGGGTTCCCGGTGTCCCGTGGGGCACCGGGCGCCGCTGTGGACGATCAGCGGCCCCGTGGGCTGCGGTGACTGCCTCGATCTCGCCGGCACGCCGCCCACCGAGAGGCGGGGAGAGCGCCGGAGGGACTGTGGTCAGTCCGTCCGATGACTCGGGCGGCTAGCTGGCAGCCACCTCACGCGTCCATGTGTCACTCACGACAGGGACCACCTCCTTTCTCGTGTACGAGAACGGTACGTCGGGACGACCGCGCCCGCCAGAGGTTTTCCTAGGGGCCGTCCCCTTCGTGACCGGATGCGTCACGGCTGGCGCCGCCCCAGCTGCCAGCGCTCCGCCGCGTCGAGGGGGACCGGGCCGGGCTCGCGGCTGGTCCAGACCAGCCGGTCGTGCAGCCTGGAACGCCGGCCCACCCAGAGCTCGACCTCCACAGGTCTCACCCGGTAGCCGCCCCAGAAGTCCGGGAGGGGCAGCACGTCGTGGCCGGCGAAGTGCTGCTTCACGCGCTCGACGGCGGCCTCGAGCTCGGCCCGCGAGCCCAGCGGAGACGACTGCGCCGAGGCCCACGCGGCCACCTGCGAGTCACGGGGTCGCGACTGGAAGTAGGCCTGCGACACCGCACGTGGGACCTCCTCGACGGGGCCTCTGGCGCGTGCCTGGCGGTACATCGGATGCCACAGCAGCACGACGGCCGCGGAGGCCGTCGCCGCGAGCTCCTGACCCTTGGCGGAGTCGCGTCCGGTGTAGAACACGAAGCCGTCCCGGTCGAGGCCCTTGAGCAGGACCGTGCGGGCGTTCGGCATGCCGCCGGCGTCGACCGTCGCCACCACCATCGCCCCCGGTTCGACGACCCTCTCGTCCTCCACCGCCTCCGCGTACCAGCGGCGCACCGTCTCGAGCGGGCTCGTCCCCTCGACGACGTCGGACAGCCCGGACCCCTCGTAGCTCAGGCGCGACGCGGGGTCCACGGCGTCGTCGGCGGTGGGCAGGTCGGGGACGGTGCTGTCGGCCATTCCGTGACCCTAGGCGAACCAGGACCGTGGGCCGCGGGCACAATGACCCTCACCGGACGCGGGGGTGCCCGGCCCGGACTCGACGAGGAGTGCCATGGCTCAGCAGACAGACAGCGCGTTCGTCCCAGGTCTCGAGGGGGTCATCGCGTTCGAGAGCCGGATCGCGGAGCCGGACCGCGAGGGCGGGGCGCTCCGCTACCGCGGCGTCGACATCACCGACCTGGTCGGCCAGGTGTCCTTCGGGCAGGTGTGGGGACTCCTGGTCGACGACGCGTTCAACCCGGGGCTGCCTCCGGCAGAACCGTTCCCGCTGCCCGTCCACACCGGCGACGTGCGCGTCGACGTGCAGAGCGCACTGGCCCAGCTCGCCCCGGTCTGGGGCTTCCGACCGCTGCTGGACATCGACGCCGCCCAGGCGCGGGAGGACCTCGCGCGCGCGTCCGTGATGGCACTCAGCTTCGTCGCGCAGTCGGCACGCGGGCAGGACCGGCCGATGGTGCCCCAGCAGGAGGTCGACAGGGCACGCACGGTCGTGGAGCGCTTCATGATCCGCTGGCGCGGCGAGCCCGACCCCCGTCACGTCGAGGCGGTCGACGCGTACTGGGTGTCGGCGGCGGAGCACGGCATGAACGCGTCGACGTTCACGGGGCGCGTGATCGCCTCCACCGGCGCCGACGTCGCAGCATGTCTCTCCGGTGCCGTCGCGGCCATGAGCGGACCCCTGCACGGCGGTGCGCCGTCGCGCGTCCTCTACATGATCGAAGGGGTCGAGCAGACAGGGGACGCCCGCGCGTACGTCCGCCAGGTGCTCGACCGTGGTGAGCGCCTGATGGGCTTCGGTCACCGCGTCTACCGGGCCGAGGACCCCCGGGCGCGCGTCCTGCGGGAGACCTGCCGTCGCCTCGCCGCGCCCCGGTACGAGGTCGCGGCCGCCTTGGAGGAGGCCGCCCTTGCCGAGCTGCACCAGCGCAGGCCGGACCGCGTGCTGGCCACCAACGTCGAGTTCTGGGCGGCGGTGATCCTCGACTTCGCCGAGGTGCCGGCATCGATGTTCACGCCGATGTTCACCTGCGCCCGCACAGCCGGCTGGTCGGCTCACATCCTCGAGCAGAAGGCCACCGCGCGGCTGGTCCGGCCGTCCGCCCGGTACGTGGGTCCGGCGCCGCGTCCGGTCACCCAGGTCGACGGCTGGCCGGTGGCCTGACAGCCGCCCTCCCTGCGGCAGGATGACGGGGTGAGCGCACCCGACATCCGCATCCCCTCCGCCCTGCTGCCACGTGACGGCCGCTTCGGTTCCGGCCCCAGCAAGGTCCGGGCCGAGCAGGGCGACGCCGTGCGCGCGGCCGCCACGACCCTCCTCGGGACGTCACACCGGCAGGCCCCGGTTCGACAGCTTGTCGGCAGGGTGAGATCCGGTCTGCGCGAGCTGTTCTCGCTTCCCGACGGCTACGAGGTCGTTCTCGGCAACGGTGGGTCGACACTGTTCTGGGACGTCGCCACGCTCGGGCTCGTGCGGCAGAGGTCCCAGCACCTGGCGTTCGGTGAGTTCAGCGCCAAATTCGCTGCCTGCACCCGCGCCGCCCCGTTCCTCGACGACCCCACGGTGATCGCGGCCGACCCGGGGTCGGCGTCGATCGCCGTGGCCGAGGAGGGTGTGGACGCCTACTGCTGGCCACACAACGAGACCTCCACCGGCGTGATGGCGCCGGTTCGGCGGGTGCCCGGGGTGGCCTCGGGATCGGCCGAAGACCCCCTCGTGCTGATCGACGCGACGTCGGGTGCGGGCGGCCTGCCGGTCGACGTCTCACAGAGCGACGTCTACTACTTCGCCCCGCAGAAGGGCTTCGCCTCCGACGGGGGGCTGTGGCTGGCGCTGATGTCCCCGGCAGCCGTCGAACGCGCCGAGCAGGTGGCGGCCGGCGGGCGCTGGATCCCCGACGGACTCTCCCTGACGACCGCCATCACGAACTCCCGGCTGGACCAGACCTACAACACGCCCGCACTGGCCACGCTCGTCATGCTCGCCGAGCAGCTCGACTGGATGCTCGCAGGCGGGGGTCTGTCGTGGACGTGCGGGCGCAGCGCCACCTCGGCCCAGCACCTGTACGGCTGGGTGGAGCGCTCCCAGTACGCCACCCCGTTCGTCGAGGACCCGAGCCACCGGTCGGCGGTGGTCGGCACGGTCGACTTCGCCGACACCGTTGACGCCGCCGCGGTGGCTGCCGTGCTGCGCGCAAACGGGATCGTCGACACCGAGCCCTACCGCAAGCTGGGACGCAACCAGCTGCGCATCGCCATGTTCCCCGCGGTAGACCCCGATGACGTCCTCGCCCTGACCGCGTGCATCGACCACGTCGTGGACGCCCTGGCGTGACGCGGGCGGGATGGTGACCGCCGTCGGGTCGACCCGCGACCGGGTCACCTGGGCCACCTACACGTACTGCGGAGCCTGGGGCTGGCTGCTCTTCGGATGGGGGCCGGCGATCGGCAGGCTCAGGGACGAGACCGGCGTCTCGCGCGGCGTCTCGGCCCTACACTCCGTGGCGCTGTCGAGTGGTGCGCTGCTGGCGGGGACCGTGGGGGTGCTGCTCATCCGCCGGTACGGGCGCAGGGCGGCGATGGTCGGCGGGGCGTTGTCGATCGCCACAGGCATCGGCGTGCTGGTCCTCAGCAGCCTCCTCCCCCTCACGCTGGCCGCCGGGCTCGTGATCGGAGCGGGCGGGGCGGTCGGGCTCAACGCCATGTCACCTGTCCTCGCGGCGCACCACCCGCAGTGGACGTCGTCCGCGATCAGCGAGGCCAACGCCATGGCCGCAGCCCTCGGCGTGCTCTCCCCGCTGGCGATCGGTGCCGCGGTGTGGGCCGGTTGGGGATGGCGCTCGGCGGTGGGTGTGGGGGCTCTCGTGGCCGTGGCGGCGGCTGTGCTGCTGGCCCGCGCCCCGCGCGTGGAGGCCTGGGTTCCCGCGCCGCGACGGACCGGTGCGTCGCGCAGCGGCGCGCTGGGGCTCGAGTTCTGGGCCTGCCTCGGCCTGCTGGGGTGCGCGATCGCTACGGAGTTCGCGACCGGCTTCTGGGCGGTCGACCTGCTGCGCACCGACAAGGGGCTCGCCGCCGGGGCCGCCAGCGCAGCGGTGGCGTCGTTCGGGGCGGGCATGGCGGTCTCCCGGTGGCGCACCACGTGGCTGGCCCGGCGGTGGACCGACCGGCGCCTGCTGGGCCTCGCACTCGCCCTCGCGATGATCGGGTGGGGGCTGCTCTGGCAGCCCGACGCCCCGGCGGTCGCCGTCCTCGGGCTGGGCGTGCTGGGGCTGGGTGCCGGCCTGCACTTCCCGCTCGGGATCACGCTGCTCATGCAGGCGGCCCCGGGGCGCCACGACACGGCGACGGCCTACGCCTCGGTGGTGGCGGGGCTCGCCGGTGGCGCGGCGCCGTTCGTCCTTGGCGCCGTCGCGGACCGGGTCGGGCCGCACAAGGCGTTCGTCATCGTCCCGGTGTTCCTCGTCGTCGGCCTGGTCCTCCTCGCGGTCAGCCGGAGGGCTGCCCTGCGTGGCGGGAGGCAGTCGGCGGGGCCGTCGCCAGCACCGGCCTGAGCTCCGCTTCGAGCATCTCACCGAGGGCTGGACGAATGGCCCACTGCGACACCAGGTCCCGGTACTCGGCGACCTGCTCAGGGGTGGGTGCGGCACCGGTGCGCACCGCCCGGATCATCGCGTTGCGAGGCGTGTGGCGCGAGTCCACGAACTCGACGACCTCGACCCGGTGGCCGAGCAGGCGCAGCACCTGGGCCCTCAGCGCGTCCGTCAGCACATCTGCGAACCGTTCCCGCAGGATGGGGTGGCGTGTCAGCGCGCCGTAGGGTTCCGGGCTCGCCGCCGCCCCGGGGGCGGTGAGCTGCCTCTGCACGTCGTGGTGGCAGCACGGTGCAGCCAGCACCACCGGTGTCCCCCATCGCACCGAGCGCGCCAGGGCCTCATCCGTCGCGGTGTCGCAGGCGTGCAGGGCGAGCGCGACGTCCGGCCCGGACGCCTCCCCGGGCGACGCCGCCTCGGCGATCGTGCCGGCCACGAAGTCGAGGCCGGCGAGTCCGGCGTCGCGGGCGCGGCGCCGGCTCCGCTCGACCAGGTCGTCCCGCAGCTCGATGCCCAGCGTGGTCGAACCTGGACGACGCCCGACCACATAGCGGTGGGCGGCGAGCGTCAGGTACGCGTTGCCGCACCCGAGGTCGACGACCCGCAGGGACCCGTCCGGGATCACCCCGGCGCGTTCGGCCCGGTCGAGGCTCGTCGCGAGCATCCTGAGGAACGCGTCCACCTGCCGGCGCTTGTCCGCGTCGGCTCCCAGGACCGTGAACAAGGAGTCGTCCGGGTCGATCAGCCTGTCCTTGGCACGGTCGTGGGAGCGATCGCCGGAGCCCGACGGCAGCACGGCCCGTGAGGCGGTGCGCTGCTCGTGCAGCATCGCCTCGCCCTTCTTCGTGACCCGCAGCTGGAGCGTGCGCTCGGCCGTCTCCACGTGCCAGTTGCCGAAGGGCAGGGCCAGCAGCTCGTCGAGCTCGGCCGCGAGCGCGGCGTGGTCCGCCACCGGGATGTTCCGCGTGCCGACGCGGGGCTCGGTGCCTCGGCGCCGGACGACCTGCAACGCCGGGCCCGCCTTGAGGTCGACCGGCCGCAGCTCGACGCGTTCGGGGTCGGGCAGGTCCTGCCCCCGCCTCCTGCCGGCCGCCACCGCGCGGACGAGCGAGTCGGTGTCGACCAGTGCCTGCCGGACCTGCGCGAGGGCGCCCTCGAGTGAACCTGCCACGGCCCCATCCTCGCCCACGTGCGTGACCTCCCGGTATGCGGCACGTTGTACCCACGTTGGCCACGATGACGGGCGACGACCAGGAGCGGGCGATGGACGCGACGACGAAGACCTCTGGCGCTGCGGAGCAGGCACGGACTCCACGCCGCGTGCACCTGAGCCTGGGACGCCTCGCCGCCCTGGTGCCCGCCACGGTGCTGGTGGTGGCGGGGGTCGCGGCAGCCCAGCCCCTCACGCCGACCGATCCCGTGCAGGTGCCGCGCCAGGCGCTCGAGATGGAGGGCGGCGGCACCGGGCAGGCGATGACCTTCGACCCCGTCGGGCCCCAGGGCCCGGGCGACCCGCTCCTCGCCAACGACCCGTCGTCACCGCAGCCGCCGGCGTCCGGCGGGTCCGGTGACCGGGTGCGGGTGGACGGCACCGGCATTCCCGCCCGGGCGCTCACCGCCTACCGGAACGCCGAGCAGCTGCTCGCCCGCGCCGACGCCGGCTGTCGTATCGACTGGGCGCTGATCGGCGCGATCGGCCGCGTCGAGTCGCGTCACGGCGCCTTCGGGGGGAACGTCCTCGGTGCAGACGGGGTCGCCCGTCCGGGCATCTTCGGCATCGCCCTCGACGGGAGCCGTGGAACGGCCCGCATCGCCGACACCGACGGCGGGACGCTCGACCGCGACGCCCGGTTCGACCGCGCGGTCGGACCGATGCAGTTCATCCCCGGCACCTGGCGCGCCATCAGCCAGGACGGGGACGGCGACGGCCGGCGCGACCCCCAGGACGTCGACGACGCGGCCACGGCCACCGGCGCCTACCTGTGCTCGGGGCCCGGCGACCTCAGCACCGAGCGCGACGCCTACCGGGCCGTGTTCCGCTACAACCACTCCGACGACTACGTGCGGACGGTGCTCGCGATCGCGGAGGCGTACCGCCGGGGCGTCGACGTCATGCCGGGTGGTTCGCTGCCCGCTGCGCAGGCGGGAAGCCGGGGCTCGGGGGTCCGGGCGGCCGGAGGGGATCCGGCGCAGGCTCCCGCGGGCGGGGCCGACCGGGGCTCGGGCCCGATCGTGGCCGGGGCTCAGCCCGGGCAGCCGGCAGGACAGCCGTCGCCGACCTCACCGCCTGCTGCCGGGGCGCCCGGCCCCGTGGAGGGCGTGGTCGGAGCCGTCGGTGGCGCGGCAGGAGCCGTCGGCGGAGCGGTGGGCGGCGTCGTCGGCGGGGGTCCTGGTGGCGAGGCCACGCTCCCGGCCCCGGTGCCGATCACGTGCACCACGTCGCCGACTCAGCCGCTCCCGGTGCCGGCACCCACGGTCCCGCTGCCTGCGTGCCCCGGTGTCGTCCCGGCACCTCCGGTGCCACCGGTACCCCCGCTGCTGCCCTGACGGGGCGGAGGGCAGTGGCGGGCCCGGGGGCGAGCCGGTGAGAGCACGCTGAGGGTCGGCCGTCAGGCTGCGGTGGAGCTGTTGCCGGCGTGCTGCACGGCCAGCTCCTCGCGGGCCCGGATCCGTGCGGCCTGTGCGGGCACGACCCGGAAGTGGGGCAGTGGAGCCCAGGCGTAGGCCACGGACATGTCGCGCATCCTGATCACGGTGACCGCCGCGACCAGGGCGACCGCCAGGCTCACCGCACCGCCGAGACCGATCGTCCAGCGCGCACCGAAGTGCTCGCCGACCCAGCCCACGATCGGGGAGCCGATCGGCGTCCCGCCCATGAAGATCGCCATGTACAGCGCCATCACCCGTCCGCGCATGGCGGCATCGGTGGACATCTGGACGATCGTGTTGGCCGCGGTCATCAGCGTCAGCGCCGAGAGCCCGGTCGGGACGAGTGCGACGGCGAACAGCACGTACGTGGGCATCAGCGCCGCCACGGTCGAGAAGAAGCCGAAGGCCAGCGTGGCCAGCACCAGCAGCCGGATCGTCGGGCGCGTGCGCCTCGCCGCGAGGAGCGCGCCGGTGAGCGACCCGATCGCCATCACCGACCCCAGCAGGCCGTACTCGCCGGCCCCCTTGGTGAAGACCTGCGTCGCCATCAGGGCGGTCGTCATCTGGAAGTTGAGTCCGAACGTCCCGACCATGCCGACCATCGCCATGATCAGCATGAGGTCGGGCCGGCCCCGCACGTAGCGCAGGCCGTCACGGATCATCCCCCGCCCGCGGGGCGCCTTGGGCACCGGCAGCAGCTCCTTGACCCGCATCAGCAGCAGGGCGGTGATCGTCGCTCCGTAGGTGGCCGCGTTGATGAGGAAGACCGGCCCCGTGCTGAAGAGGCTGATCAGCACACCGGCCGCGGCCGGGCCGAGGAGCCGTCCGGCGTGGAAGGACGCGCTGTTCAGGCCCACCGCGTTCGACAGCTGGTGCTCGGGCACCATCTCGGCGACGAACGTCTGGCGCGCCGGGGCCTCCAGCGCTGCGGCCGCCCCGCTGACGGCGGCCAGCACGTACACGTGCCAGAGCTCGGCCACCCCGGTGAGGACGAGCAACCCCAGGAGGAGAGCGGTCGATCCTGCCAGCACCTGGGCGCCGATCATCAGCCGGCGCTTGGGGAAGCGGTCGGCGATCATGCCGGCGACCGGCCCGAGCAGCAGCATCGGGGCGAACTGCAGCCCCGTCGTGATGCCGACGGCGACCGCGGAGTGATCGGTCAGGACGGTCAGGACGAGCCAGTCCTGCGCGACGCGCTGCATCCAGGTGCCGGTGTTCGACACCAGGGCGCCGGTGGCGTAGAGGCGGTAGTTGCGGACCTTGAGGGAGGCGAAGGTCGGGCTCACCTGTCGACCACCCGCCGGAGGATCTCGGCGGCGTCGGCCAGGGTGGCGCGCTCGGAGGGGGTCAGCGTGGCGAGCCGCTGCGCGAGCCAGGCGTCGCGGCGTCGCCGCGTCTCCTTGACCTCCGCGCGGCCGCTCTCGCTGATGGCCACCAGCACCTGCCGCCGGTCCTCGGGGTCGCCCGTGCGCTCGACGAGACCGGCATCGACCAGGGCGTTGAGGATGCGGGTCATCGACGGCGGCTGCACGTGGTCGGCCTCGGCCAGCTGGCGCGGCGTCATCACCCCGTCGCAGTCGAGGCGGGCGAGCACCGAGTACTGGCCGTCCGTGATGACGTCGCTGCTGCGCTCCGCGCGGATCCGTCGCACCGCCCGCATCAGGGCGACGCGTAGGTCCGCGGCGAGGGACGCGGAGGCGAGCGTGGGCATCTCATTAGCGTAGGTCATTACCTCTGCTAACGACTTCCGCAGACCACATCATCCCGAATGATGGGATGACTTCGGCTCAGATGCCGACGGCCCGCGACACCGGGTCGAGCGCGAAGTAGAAGAGGAAGAGCACGGCCGTCACCCACATCAGGGGGTGGATGGCGGACGCCTTGCCCTTCACCACCTTCAGCAGCACGTAGGCCAGGAAGCCCGCACCGATGCCCGCGGTGATCGAGTAGGTGAACGGCATCAGCACGATGGTCAGGAAGGCCGGGATCGCGATCTCCAGGTCGTCCCAGTCGATCTTGGCGACCTGCTGCATCATCAGGAACCCGACCACCACCAGCGCGGGCGTCGCCGCCTCGTAGGGCACGACCGCGACCAGGGGGCTGAACAGCGTGGCCAGGAGGAACAGCACGCCGGTCACCACCGAGGCGAGACCCGTTCGCGCACCCTCCCCGACGCCGGCCGCGGACTCGATGTAGGACGTGTTGCTCGACACGCTCGCCGCTCCGCCGGCGGCCGCCCCGATGGAGTCGACGACGAGGATGCGCGAGATGTTCGGCGGGTTGCCGTCCTCGTCGAGCAGTCCCGCCTCGGCGCCGATCGCGACCATCGTGCCCATCGTGTCGAAGAAGTCGGCGAGCAGCAGCGTGAAGACCAGCAGCAACGCGGCCACGATGCCGATCGACCGGAACGAGCCGAGCAGGCTGAACTGGCCCAGCAGCCCGAAGTCGGGCACGTCCAGGACCTGGTCCGGCAGGGCCGGCACGCCCAGGCCCCACGCCTCGGGGTTGGTCACCTGCCCGGCGTCGTCGAACTGGCGCGGACCGATCTTGGCGATCGCCTCGACGACGATCGCGAGCACGGTCCCGCCGACGATGCCGATCAGGATCGCCCCGCGCACCCGCAGCACGTAGAGCACGATGATCGTGGCCAGGCCGATGACGAAGACCAGGGTGGGCCACCCTGCCAGGAAACCGCCGATGCCCAGCTCGAGGGCGGGTCCCCCGGACGACTTGCGGACGAAGCCGGCGTCGACCAGGCCGATGATCGTGATGAACAGGCCGATCCCCACGCTGATCGCGGTCTTCAGCTGCGGCGGCACGGCCGCGAACACGGCCTGGCGGAAGCCGGTGAGGACGAGGACGAGGATGATCAGGCCCTCGAGCACGACGAGCCCCATGGCGTCGGCCCACGTCATGCCCGGCAGCTTGGCGATGCCGAAGGCGACGAAGGCGTTCAGGCCCAACCCGGTGGCCAGCGCGAGCGGGTAGTTGGCAACCACCCCCATGGCGATCGTCAGCACCCCGGCGACCAGCGCCGTCGCGGCGGCGACCAGCGGGAGGTTCGGGCCGTCCCCGCCGCCGAGGAAGCCACCGGTGGAGTCCGCCTGCGTCCCGATGATGATCGGGTTGAGGACCACGATGTAGGCCATCGTGAAGAACGTCGCGAGACCGCCGCGCACCTCCCGCCCCAGGGTCGACCCCCGGGCCGTGACGGAGAAGAACCGGTCGACGGCGTTCCTCGAGTCCGCGCTGCTCGGACGCGCGGCGGCGGTGTTCGCCTGTCGCGTCCCGGCCCGCGCGGCAGGGCTCCCGCTGCGCGACGGCTTCGGCTTCGGCTTCGACTGGTTCGCCACTGCTTGTCTCCTGTCTGGCGGCGCGTGCTGGCGCCGGGGCTGATCCGCGGCGCGGCCGATCGTGCCAGATCACGGGGACGACGGTGGAGGTCCCCGGCGACGCCGGCCCGGGCGCCGCCTAGAGTTCTGTCGTGACCCCCACCGAGCCGGCGAGCCCCGGGCACGACATGCCGGTGCCTCCGCCGCCCGCTCGGCCCGCGCCGGAGCCGATGGTGACCAACGACCGCGCGGCCGTCGCGGTCGGCTGCGTCATCTGGGCGGTCCTCCTCGTCGTGGCGCTCCTCAACCGCAGCGCCCTGACCGCCGACGGTCGCGGCTGGTGGGTGTGGTCGTGCGCGTGCGGGCTCGTGCTCGGTCTCATCGGCCTGGCCTGGCTGCACGTCCGGGCCACCCGGGAGGGGCGTCCACCGAGGTCGTGAGGGTGGCCGCTCACTGGTCGAGCGTCGCGTCCCGCAGCGCACGCCGTGCGGCGTCACCACCCGCGAGCACCTCGGCCACCAGGTAGCGCGACGACCACCGCCCGACGGCGAACGCCAGGGCGCAGGCAAGACCGTCCGGGGTGGCCGCGTGCACCAGGGGACCTGAAGGGTGCTCGACCCACCAGGCGACGCCGACCCCGTCCACCGTGAGGTCGTCGTGCTCGACCCACGTCGACGGGCCGCCCAGCAGCCCCTGCACCTCGTCGGGGACGACGACCTCGTCACCACGCGAGGTCACCTCACCGGCCGCGCTGTCGCTGCTCAGGTCGAGGTCGAAGACGTCGGCCAGCACCTCTGCACCGGCAGCCGGGGCCACCACCACAGGGCCGAGGTCATGTCGCTGGAGCCACCGCGGATCGTCGGGCACGACGGCTCCACCGGATTCCACGAGCACTGGCGCGGCATCGTCGTCCAGGGCCCACAGCCGTCGACCCACCTCGACGTCGGGCGGCGAGGCCGCCTGTGCCAGAGCCGACCACAGCCGCAGGAGGTCGGAGGTGCGCACCTGCGCACCCGGCAGGTCCGGCAGCGCCTCCAGGACGCGCCGCCACCCGGAGTCGCCCAGCTGTGCCCACTCACCCACCAGGCCCAGGTGCACCATCAGCGCGGCGTCGACGTCCTGTGCCCATGCCGGCGCCGACGGCAGCACCGACCGCAGCAGCGGGTCGGTCGCGGACGGCAGCAGGGCCGCGCCGAGGCCGAGCCGCTCGCGCAGCCACCAGGCCGTGTACGACGGCACCACCGCCGCGCCGTCACCGGACGCGCGCGGCACCATCAGCGGTTCCGTCAGCGCCCGCCGGAGGGTCGGCTCGTGTCCGACGGCACGCAGCAGCGAGGGCCAGGCGTCGTCGCGCACCAGGTCGAGGTCCCGCACGGCGACGACCTCGGCCACGAGGTCACGCCGCTCGCCTGCCTGCGCGACGGCTACGTCGGCCCACTCGGCCGCACCGTCCAGCTCGTCGAGCTCGGCCGGCAGCTCGGCGAGGTCGACGTCGCGGCTCCGGACGAGCACCGGCCCGGACGCGACGCCGACAGCGTGCAGCACCTCGGAGGGCCACCGCGCCGCCACGTCGACGTCGAGGAGCCCGACCGACTCCCCGTCGAAGATCGACTCCGCGGCCGAGCCGGGTTGCACCAGGAGGCCGGCCGGGGTCGGGTCACCCTCGTCGTCGGGCAGGGCCAGCCCGTCCAGCCACCCGTGCTCCCCTGCCACCCAGGGACTCTCGCGCCACGCGGCCTCCACGAGGGCGAGCACGGCCTCGCTGACCTCCAGCGGGTCGGGGTCGTCCGTGGTCCACCGGACGGCGGCGCGCACAGCGTGGTGCTCGAGCAGGCGCGTCGCTGTCGCGGTGTCGGCGCCGAGCCGTTCCAGCAGGCGCGCTCCGGCCCCGTTCGCCACCGCTGCCGGGTGCACCACACGCAGCCCGTGGTCGGCGAGCACAGCGAGGGCGTCCGCCAGGCCGGGGCGGACGGGCGACGACGGGCCCCTCTCGACCGAGCCGTCGACCAGCGGCAGGACGGTGCCCGGGACCCCCCGCACCACGCGCCCGTCGGCGAGGGGCACGGGCAGCGCGGCGAGCGCCTCCCGCACGGATGGGTCGTCGGCCACGGCCGCGAGACCCGCGTAGCGCGAGGCCCACTGGGCCGGCACCTGCTCGCCGTCGCCGGCGGGCCAGGCCTCGACGACCTCGGCGAGGTCGAGGCGACGCACTCCCAGCCGGCGCAGGGCCGGCCCGGCGGACAGGGGCGAGGCCACGAGCCCGGCGAGCGCGGGGGCGAGCACCGCCAGCGCGGACGGGTCCGCCCCTGCCGGGCCCTCGACGAGGACGGCGTCACGCGGTCGCAGCGGCGTTCCGTCCTCGACCGAGCGCAGGACGGGCGCCACGGCCAGCGCGGTCAGCGCGGCCTCCCTGACGGCGCCGTCGAACCAGCCCGCCGGCAGGCCCACGGGCACCAGGTCGAGGGCTCGCGCCGGGTCGCCTGCAGCCACGTCGGCGACGAGCTCGGCGTAGGCCTCGCCCGCGGCCTGCGCCACCGCGCGGGCAGCCGGTCCGTCGGCGACGTGCCGCCGGTCGGGGTCCAGGGGCAGGTCGGCGAGCAGGAGGGCGGGCCAGGCCATCGGCTCGGCCGTCGGCGTCGGCGCGTGGAGCACCGTCGGCACCGGGGTGTCCGACGCGGTCGGCAGCGCCCACAGCAGCTCCCACCGCCCGCGACCCCGCTCCTCGACCGGGCGGTCGGCGAGGTCCGCGGAGGAGTGCTCGCCCCACCGGCGAACCGTGACCCACCGTTCGTCGACGTCGGCGATCCGTCGCGGCTCCGCGTCGGGCGTGTGCACGACGACCTCAGCAAGTGCGGGCAGGGCGAGCAGCAGGGTGTCGTCGACGTCGTCGAGGAGGCGGCGCACGAGCTCGACGGACACGGAGTCCCGCAGCGGCAGGACGACCGCCGTGTCGTAGCCCTCGGGGGCACTTCCTTCGGCGGGCCACGGCAGCCTCAGGACGGGCACGTGGTCGCCCCGCCGTGCGAGCTCTACTCCCAGATGTTCAGCGGCAGAGGCGATCTCGCGTACCACTGCCAGTGTCTCGGAGCGCGAGAAGCGGACGCCGGACCCGTGCCCCAGCACAGCGGGGTCGTCGGTCACGGCGAGGACCGCGCTGAAACCCACACCGAACCGGCCCGTGCTGGACGGTTCGTCGCGCTTGGCCGAGGCCCGCAGCGTGGCGAGTGCCCGCATCCCGGCGGTATCCAGCCGGGCGCCCGTGTTGGCGGCGACCAGCACCGGACCGTCGGTACCGGCGGCCAGCTGCAGCAGCAGCCGCCCCGGTACACCCGCCCTGACCGCCGCGTCAGCGGCGTTCTGGGCCAGCTCGACGACGACCCTGTCGCGGTAGCCGCCCAGGGCCAGGTCCTGCTCGGCGTTGGCGTCCTCGCGGAAGCGCTCGCCCGAAGCGGCCCAGCCGTCCAGTACCGCCCGGCGGACCGAGGCCGTGTCCAGGGGGTCAGCGTCGCCCGCGTCGCCCGACCCCGCCCGCACCCTCACCATCGTCGACCGGGGGCGCCCAGGGTCAGCCGGACGTCAGGGGCTCGTAGCCGAGCTCGTCGAGGATCGGCTCGGGCAGCGGCTCCGGGGTCTGGTCGACACCGGTCTCGGAGTGCGCGCCGCACCCGAAGGCGAGGGCCACCACCCTGCCGTCGGCGGGGGACCACTCGTTGGTGCACACGCCGAAGGCCTGGCGCAGCGCGCCCGGCATCGGCAGCAGGAAGCCGCACGTACCGCACTTGTCCTTGACCGCCTGCGCGACGGGAGACTCCGGTCCGAGCTCGCCGGACTCCCAGCGGTCGGCGGCCTCCTCGCGGCCCACACGGGACAGCACGCGCGGCCGCCCGAGGCCCAGCTCCCAGAGCGCCACCTGGTCGACGTCCTCGTCACCCGTGGCCTCGAAGCCCTGCACCAGGCGCGGGTCGTCGTCGACCTTGGGGAGCACGTCGCCGGCCCCGAGGTCGCCCGGTCGCAGGCGCTCCGACCACGGCAGCCACTCCGGGGCCAGCACCGCCTGCTCGGCCGCGGTCAGGTCGACCTCGCAGACCGTGGGGACCTTGGCGCGGGGCGCACGCGCCACCGTGACGGTCCAGACCCAGCCGCGGTACCCCTTGGCGGTGCTCGCGAACCGGTGCGTCACCAGCCGTTCGGCCTCGGCGGTGACCGACAGGTGCTCCCCGACGGTGCCCTGGTCGGCCACCTGCAGGAGCGCCTCCCGCGCGAGGTCGACCGCGGCGGCCGAGACGGCGTCCGGGCGGGTGCGTGTGGCAGCCACGCTCAGGCCTCCAGGTCGTCGGCGACGGCCCGCAGCACGGTCGCGATCTTGCCCGCCGCCTGGCGCTCGGGGTAGCGGCCCCGGCGCAGCTGGTTCGACAGCCCGTCGAGGAGACGGATGAGGTCCTCCACGATGACCGTCATGTCCTCGGGCTTCGTGCGGCTGGCGGCGGCGACGGAGGGGGGCGCCTCCAGGACGCGCACCGACAGCGCCTGCTTGCCCTTGCGTCCGTCGACCACGCCGAACTCGACCTTCGCGCCGGGCTTGACGACCGTGCCCTCGGGCAGCGCGGACGCGTGCAGGAAGACCTCCTCGCCCTCGTCCGTCGCCAGGAAGCCGAAACCGCGCTCCACGTCGAACCACTTCACCTTGCCTGTAGGCACTGCACGACCTTCTCGTCTCGGGCCGGGTCACCCGCCCAGGGGACCCGGAGTTGTCCGGCCAGGCTATCTGCCCGCGCCGTCGGGTTCTGCGACCCGCGTCGGCCAGGGGTCAGCGGAAGACCTCGGGGGTGCTCAGCAGCTCGTTCATCGAGCCGGACCTGAAACCGCGGGGGTCGATCTCGGCGACGGTGAACCCCTCCTCGACGACGGCCGTGCGCACGGCGCCACCCGCGTCGTCGCGGTCGCCGAGCAGGGCACCGGCCAGGTCCGGGTCGACCTCGATGCGGGCCCTGTCGTCCCCGAGGTCGCGAACACGCAGGTCGCGGGCCCGCAGTCCCACTCCGTCCAGCACGCTGCGGACCGCTCGCTCCGCCCGGTCCACCCTGACCAGGTGGCCCGGCGTGATCCGCACACCGAAGGCGACGCGGCTCGACAAGCAGGCGGCGGCCGGCTTGTCCCACGTCGGCAGTCCCCAGATCCGGGACGCCTCGCGTACCTGGGCCTTGGTCAGGCCGGCGTCGAGGAGCGGCGTCACCGCTCCCCGCTCGGCCGCGGCGCGGATGCCGGGCCGGAAGCCGGCCACGGCGTCGTCGGCGTTGGTCCCGGTCGCCACGTGGGCCAGCCCCAGCCCGGCAGCCAGGGGACCCAGCGTGTCGAGCAGCTCGGCCTTGCAGTGGAAGCAGCGGTCGCCGTCGTTGGCCCGGTAGCCCTCGCGGCGGATCTCGTGGGTGCGGGGCCGCAGCAGACGCACGCCCAGCGAGTCTGCGAAGGCCTGCGCCTCCTCCAGCTCTCCTTCTGCGAGTGACGACGAGACGGCCGTCGCCGCCGCCACGCGGTCGGCCCCCAGCGTCCGGCAGGCGGCGGCCAGCAGCAGAGCCGAGTCGGCTCCGGCGGAGAAGGCGACCAGCACCGAGCCCAGGTCGGTCAGGCGCCGGTCGAGGGCCTCGAGACGGCCCGGCAGATCGTCCACCTCGGCAGCGTAGGGCCCGCGGGACCTCCGCACGCAACCGGCCACCAGCGCCACCCTCTCGGGGCAAGCGGACAATTTCGTGACCGTCAGGGTCTTGACGCAATGACCGATCTGCCTGTTGTCTCCGTAGAAGCTCCAGGGGTGGAGCGGGTTGGTCTGTGACGGGGTGCTGCCACGTGCGGCAGCCGTCGTGGTGGGGAATCGTCTTCGAGCACGGGGGGCGGCGCCGCACGGTCTGGCTGCCCCCACCTGCCCCTCGAGCCGGGAACAATCCCCTCTCGAGAGGCAATATCGACGTGACCGGTTCAGTCCGCAGGTCCCCGCTACAGCGGGTGCTGGCGACCACCGTCGGGATCGGGATGGCGACGACCGCCACCCTGGCCGCCGGTGGATCCGCCTTCGCTGCTTCCCCCGAGGAGCAGCTCGCCACGCAGCTCGACGCAGGCCACTACGTGGTCGTTCTGGCTGCGCCCCCGGCCGCTACCTACGAGGGCGGCGTCAAGGGTCTGGACGCCACCAAGCCGTCCAAGGGCGAGAAGTTCGACAGCGACAGCGAGGACGTCAAGGAGTACAAGAAGCACCTGCAGATCCAGCAGGAGAAGCTCGCAGACGGCGCCGACGTCGACATCGAGCAGTCGTACACGACGGCCATCAACGGCTTCGCCGCCGAGCTGACCAAGTCCCAGGCCCTCAAGCTGGCCACGAGCAAGGACGTGCTCGCTGTCGCCCCGGACACGGTCCGGTCCCTCGACACGGTGCACTCGCCCGAGTTCCTCGGCCTCACCGGGCGCGACGGCGCATGGCGTCAGGCCGGCGGTTCGGGGCAGCTGGGCAAGGGCGTGGTCGTCGGCATCATCGACTCCGGCATCACCCCCGAGAACCCGTCCTTCGCCGGCAAGCAGGTCAAGCGCCGGTCGAACGGCGGCAAGGTCGGCGTCCCCTACCGCGCCGGCGACGGCAACATCGCGATGCTCAAGGCCGACGGCGAGACCTTCAAGGGCGAGTGCGAGGCCGGAGAGAGCTTCACCGCGGACCTCTGCAACGACAAGCTGATCTCCGCACGGTACTTCTCGGAGGGCTTCGAGGCGTCCGTCCCCCGCGACCAGTGGGCCGAGTTCGAGACGCTCTCGCCGCGCGACGGTGACGGCCACGGCACGCACACCGCGGGCACCGCCGCCGGTAACTACGGCGTGAAGATGTCGATCGACGGCTCGTACTTCGGCAAGGGCTCGGGCATGGCGCCCAACGCCAAGCTGGCCACGTACAAGGTCTGCTGGGACGACATCGACCCCAACACCGGTGGCTGCTACACCTCCGACTCGGTCGCCGCGGTGAACCAGGCCATCGATGACGGCGTCGACGTGCTCAACTACTCGATCTCAGGATCGACCACCTCGATCATCGACCCGGTCGAGCTGGCATTCCTGTCGGCCGCCTCCGCCGGCATCTTCGTGTCGGCGTCCGCCGGCAACTCAGGCCCGACCGTCTCGACCGTGGCGCACAACAGCCCGTGGACGACGACCGTCGCGGCCAGCACGTTCCACAACTACCTGGGCACCGTCGTGCTGGGCAACGGGGCCAAGTACCTCGGCGCCACCAGCAGCAGCACCGGGCTCCCGTCGCAGACGGCGACGGTCCTGTCGGACGCGTCCGGTCAGGCCGGCAAGCCCGCGGCCGACGTGGCCCGGTGCGGGCCGGACACGCTCGACCCGGCGAAGGTCACCGGCAAGATCGTGGTCTGCGACCGCGGCGTCTACGACCGCGTGGCCAAGTCGGCCGAGGTCAAGCGCGCCGGCGGTGTCGGGATGATCCTCGTCAACGTCACCCCGGGCAGCCTCGACGCCGACGTGCACTCGGTGCCGACGGTCCACCTGGCCGACACCGACCGGGCGGCAGTCCGCGCCTACGTCGCGGGCACCTCCGGCGCGACGTCCGCGCTCCTGCCGGGCAACTCGAGCGGCAAGCCGGCCCCGGCCGTCCCCGTGGTCGCGGGCTTCTCCAGCCGCGGCCCCGCCAAGGCGAACGGCGGCGACCTGCTCAAGCCCGACATCTCGGCCCCCGGCGTCAACGTGCTCGCCGCGGTGGCTCCCGGACCGAACCACGGCCGCGACTTCAACTTCCTCTCCGGGACGTCGATGTCGTCACCGCACATCGCCGGCCTCGGGGCCCTGATCCTGGGTGAGCACCCGGAGTGGTCCCCGGCCGCCGTCAAGTCGGCCATGATGACCACGGCCTACGACCTGAAGAACGACGACGGCTCCACGGACACCAACCTGTTCCACTCGGCGTCCGGTCACGTCGACCCGAAGCGCTTCCTCAACCCCGGTCTGCTGTACGAGGCCACCGCCGACGACTACCTGGCGTTCCTCGAGGGCACCGGCGTCGACACCGGCACCGGCGTCGACCCGATCGACCCGTCGAACCTGAACTACCCGTCGATCGCCATCGGCGACCTGCCGGGCAGCCAGACGGTCACCCGGACGCTCACCGCCGTCACCCCGGGCCTGTACCGGGCGTCGGCCGACATGCCGGGCTTCGACGTCAAGGTCTCCCCGTCGGTGCTGAGCTTCAACGCCCCGGGTCAGACCCGCAACGTGAAGATCACCATCTCGCGGACCACGGCCAAGACCGAGCAGTACTCGTTCGGTCACCTGACGTGGTCGGGCGGCAACACGACGGTGCGCAGTGGCATCGCCGTGAAGCCGGTCGCCATCGCGGCGCCCGACGAGATCAGCGGCGAGGGCACCTCGGGCTCGACGAAGTTCTCCGTGACCCCCGGCGTCACCGGCTCGGTCGACCTGACCGTGCACGGCCTCGCAGCGGGTGAGGGCCACGACGACTCGGGCGTGCCCGGGCCGGCCGCCTTCCGCGACGACGCGTCCAACAGCGTCTACGAGTTCACGGTCCCGGCGGGCACGAGCGTGGCCCGCATGGACCTGGTCGCCGCCGACCCGAGCGCCGACCTGGACATGTACGTGTTCACGCCGTCCGGTGACCTCGTCACTGCGGCTACGGGCTCTGCGAGCGAGCGCCTCACGCTCGACGACCCGGAGGCCGGGCTCTACGAGATCCTGGTCAACGTCTACGCCTCCCCCGGCGGCGGCGAGACGGCGTGGACGCTGAACAGCTACGCCGTCCCGGACTCCGCAGCCGGAAACCTCACGGTCAGCCCCGACCCCCTGCCGGCGAAGGCCGGCCAGGAGGCCACGGTGACCGCGAGCTGGAGCGGCCTCGCGGCTGACACGCCCTACCTGGGCTACATCACCTACGAGGACGCCCCGGCGAGGACCTTCGTCACGATCGACTGACGGAGCGTCTCAGCAGCTGGACCCGCAGGGCCCCATCGGATCTCGTCCGATGGGGCCCTGCGGCCGTTCGTGGACCGCGCGCCGCCAGCGCGTCGGCCAGAACCTCCGTCCGGAGACGCTCCGCGCGGGTAGCCTTCGCGCACACCCCTGAGGAGGCACAGTGATCGCCAGCATGTTCCCGCGCCGCCGCGCGGCTCTCGCCGCCATGACGGTCGCGCTGGCGGCGTCGCTGGCGCTGCCCACCTCCGCGGTGTCGGCGGCCGTGACGCCGGCCCAGCAGGCCGCCGCCCAGGTGCGCGCCGCCACCGTGCCCACCCTGAAGTGGACCTCGTGCGGCCCGGACTTCCCGGGCGCCCAGTGCGCCACGGCCACGGTGCCCCTCGACTACGACGCACCGAAGGGCGCCACGACGACCATCGCGCTCGCCCGCTACCGCGCCACGAACACGGCGCGCAGGATCGGGTCGGTCTTCATCAACCCGGGCGGTCCGGGCGGGTCCGGCGTCGACACGGTGCTGGGAGGCGGCTTCGGGCCGTACCTGCGCGCCCAGCTCGACGGCCGGTTCGACGTCGTCGGCTTCGACCCCCGGGGTGTCGCCGCGTCCGACCCGCTGCACTGCTTCGCCTCGGAGGACGACCTCAACAGGGTCTACGACGGGCTGCCGGTCTTCCCCGTGGAGACCCGCCAGCAGTCGGCGTTCTTCTCACGGACCGCCTCCGCAGGAGCTCGCTGCACGCGCGCCCCTGAGGTGATCGACGACCACATGAGCACCGCCGACGTCGCACGCGACCTCGACCTGCTGCGCCGGGCCGTCGGGGACTCGCAGCTGACGTACCTCGGTTTCTCCTACGGGACGTACCTCGGGGCCACGTACGCCAACCTCTTCCCCCGCAACATCCGCGCGATGGCGATCGACGGCGTGCTCGACCCGTTCCTCTGGTCGAGTGGGCAGCAGATCACGTCCGACCGCGTCGCCACGCAGCGCGAGTTCGACGAGTTCCTCCGGCTGTGCGACGAGGCCGGCAGCAGCTGCGCCTTCCACGAGCCGGGCGGCTCGGCCGCCCGGTGGGACGCCCTGGCAGCCGACCTCAAGGACGGTCCTCTCGTCGACGGCGACGAGGTCGTGTACTCGTACGACCTGCTCATCGCCGACGCGGCCAGCGCCATGTACGCGCCGGAGACCTGGGGCGGACCGGGTGGGGCGGCAGCGTTCTTCGACGAGGTCGCCGACGCCGCGCTGGGCGGCGGACCCGCCCTGGGCAGCATCGCGTCGCGACGCGAGGCACTGAGCGGCAAGCTCACCCGTGAGGCCGACTACCCGAACTACTTCGAGGGCTACTACGGCAACCAGTGCGCCGACACCGAGTACCCCTCGACGCTGGCGAAGTTCCGTGCGACCAGCGGGTACGCGAAGGCGGGGTCGCGGTTCGGCGACTACTGGTGGTGGCAGAACGCGGTCTGCGCCAAGTGGCCCGTCAACGCCGACCGCTACGCCGGCCCCTGGTCGGTGGCGACGTCGGCGCCGGTGCTGGTCGTCGGCAACAGCTTCGACGGGATCACCGACCTGGCGGGCGCGCGGTCCACGTCCGGCTACCTCAAGGGCAGCAGGCTCCTCACCTACGCCGGCTGGG
The DNA here is from genome assembly GCA_963843835.1 of uncultured Actinomycetota bacterium. GTDB lineage: Bacteria > Actinomycetota > Actinomycetes > Actinomycetales > CAWJMD01 > CAWJMD01. The sequence continues at coordinate 652,464 of CAWJMD010000001.1, read as the reverse complement.
GTCACACCGCCTACGGACGGAGCGCGTGCGCGACCGGCTACATGGACGACTACCTGCTGTCAGGTGCCCTTCCCGCGAACGGCACCGTCTGCCCCGCCAACCCCAACCCGTTCGTCGGGGCCGGCATGCGGTCCGGCGATCGCCAGCCGCTGGTCGGCCTGCCCGGCCCGCTGGTGGGTCTGCCGGGTCCGGTGGCCGGGTCGCGCTGACTCCCGGGCCCGGGGGCACCTGCCCCCGGGCTCAGGCCCGGCGGCCGGCAAGGATCTGCTGCGCCGCCTCGCGCATCTCGACCTTGCGCACCTTGCCGGTGACCGTCATCGGGAACTCGTCGACGCAGTGCACGTAGCGCGGCACCTTGAAGTGGGCGAGGCGGCCGGCGCAGAACTCCTTGACGGCCGCGGCATCCAAGGGCTGGGTGCCCGGCTTCATCACCACCCAGGCCATCAGCTCCTCGCCGAACCTCTCGTCCGGCACCCCGATCACCTGGACGTCCGCCACGTCGGGGTGACCGTGCAGGAACTCCTCGACCTCGCGCGGGTAGATGTTCTCGCCCCCGCGGATCACCATGTCCTTGATCCGCCCCGAGATCGCGACGTACCCGTCCTCGTCCATCACGGCCAGGTCGCCGGTGTGCATCCACCGGGCGGCGTCGATGGCGCGGGCCGTCTGCTCGGGGTCGTCCCAGTAGCCCAGCATCACGGTGTGGCCGCGAGTGCACAGCTCACCCGCGACCCCCCGGGGCACGGTGAGACCGGTGGCCGGGTCGACGACCTTCGACTCCAGGTGCGGCATCGTGCGACCGACCGTCTCGGTGCGCCGGGTCAGGTCGTCGTCGCGGCGCGTCATCGTCGACACGGGGGACGTCTCGGTCATGCCGTAGCAGATGGCCACCTCGGCCATGTGCATCTCGTCGACCACCCGCTTCATCACCTCGACGGGACAGGGCGAACCCGCCATGATCCCCGTCCGCAGGCTGGTGAGGTCGTGGTCGGCGAAGTCGGGCAGCCCCAGCTCGGCGATGAACATCGTCGGCACCCCGTACAGGGACGTGCACTGCTCCTCCTGGACCGCACGCAGGGTCGCGGCCGGGTCGAACGTCGGGGCCGGGATCACCATGGCGGCACCGTGGCTGGTGGCTGCGAGGTTGCCCATCACCATGCCGAAGCAGTGGTAGAAGGGCACCGGGATGGCGATGCGGTCGACCTCGGTGTACCCGACCAGCTCGCCGACGAAGTAGCCGTTGTTGAGGATGTTGTGGTGGGAGAGCGTCGCACCCTTGGGGAAGCCCGTGGTGCCTGACGTGTACTGGATGTTGACCGGGTCGTCCGGTGAGAGGTCGGCCATCCTCGCGACGAGCTCGGCGTGGTCGGCCTGCCCGCCGATGTCGACCAGCGCCCGCCAGCTCGCGGAGCCGTCCGCGGTGTCGCTGCCCGGCTCCCCCAGGTAGATGACGTCCTCCAGGGCTGGGCACTCGGCGCGAGCCTGCTCGGCCATCGCCGCGTAGTCGCTGGTGCGGTAGCGGGTCGCCGACACCAGCAGCCGCATGCCCGACTGGTTGACGACGTACTGCAGCTCGTGCGTCCGGTACGCCGGGTTCACGTTGACGAGCACCGCGCCGATCTTCGCCGTCGCGTACTGGAGCACGACCCACTCCGCACAGCTGGGCGACCAGATGCCCACCCGATCGCCCTTCGCGATCCCGCGGGCCAGCAGGCCCAAGGCCACCTCGTCGACCTCCACGTCGAGCTCGTTGTAGGTCCAGCGGCGGTGGGACGCGCAGTCGACGAGCGCCTCACGGTCACCCCACCGGGCGACCGTGGCTTCGAGGTTGTCCCCGATCGTGTCCCCCAGCAAGGGCTGGTCCGACGTGGCGCTCGAGTACGACGACGACTGCCTGCTCAGCACGGCGACTCCCTGGTCGAGTGGCTCCGTCCCTGCCCGGAGGACTCCCATCCTTCACCGCCCGGCGGGGCGCCGTCGAGGGCGTCACCTGCCGGGTCAGGCCCGGAGGGAGTCCAGCTCGGACGCCACCTGCTCGAGCACGCGCTCGTCCCCCGCGTACACCCCGGACGGGCGCGGCCAGTGGGTGACGACGTCGGTGAAGCCGAGCCCACGGGCCTGTCCGACGACGTCGCGGAAGTGCTCCAGCGACGACACGGCCAGATCCGGCACGTCCACGCTGAGGTAGCGGTCGACCTCCCCGGGCGGCCTGCCCTCGGACCGGAGCACCTCGTCGAACCGCGCGGCACGCAAGGCCACGCCGGCCCACCACCGCTCGGGCTCGCCGGCGCACCCGTCGGGTCCCGTCGTCGCCCACCCCCGGCCGTACCGGGCGGCCAGGACCATGGTGCGCGGACCGTTCGCGGCCACCACGAACGGCAGCCGGGGACGCTGGACGCAGCCGGGCTGCATGAAGGCCGACACGGCGGTGTACCAGCGCCCGGCCCAGGTCGTCGGCGAGCCCGTGAGCAGCAGGTCGAGCAGGTGGAGGAACTCTCCGAGCCGCTCCGCGCGGGCACCAGGCGGGTGGACGTCGTCGCCGAGAACCTCTGCGTCCCAACCCGTTCCGCCAGCGCCGACACCGAGCACGAAGCGCCCGCCGCTCACGTCGTCCAGCGACATCAGCTCCTTCGCGAAGGGCACCGGATGCCGGTAGTTCGGTGAGGCGACCCAGGTGCCCAGGCGCACGCGGCGGGTCACGGTCGCCGCGGCCACCAGCGTCGGCACCGTCGCGAACCACGGCTCCTCGGCCAGGTCGCGCCACGCGAGGTGGTCGTAGGTCCAGGCGTGGTCGAAGCCCATGTCGTCGACGGCACGCCACCGCGCCGACGCCTCTGTCCAGCGCTGCTGTGGGAGCACCACGACGCCGATCCGCATCCGGTCAGCGTAGGTGTCCGGCTTCGGTCATCCTGACGCCGTGAGATCCCACCGTCCGGCGTCCCGAACCGAGCGCCTGATGGCGGGCCTGACCCTCGTGGCCCCGGCGGCCTTCACCATGGGCTGGCTGCTCTCGGGCAGGTGGACGCCTGACTACCAGCACGCGGCGCGCAGCATCAGCGCGCTGTCGACCCTGGGGCAGCCGGCACCCGCACCGGTCCTGGCCGGCACCGCCGTGCAGGCGGTCGCCCAGCTCGCCAACGCCGAGCTGGCGCGGCGGCGCGGCCAGCACTCGCTCGCCGCCCTGCTCGCGGTCTCGGGGCTGGCCACGGCCACGGCGACGGCAGTACCCCTCCCCCACGACGGCGGGCCGCCCTGGATGAGACGCGTCCACACGTGGGCGTCCGGGGCCGGCATGGTCGCCTTCCACCTCGCACCCGCCGTGGGGGCCTTCGACCGCCGCCTCCCGCGCTGGTCCCGCGGACTGGCGGTCGCGAGCCTCGGCGTCGCCCTCCCGGCGACCGCCTACTTCAGCTGGCGGCTGGCACGGCACGAGGGGCACGGCGGGGTGTACGGCTACGCCGAGCGGACGTTCCTGATGTCGCTGCTCGGGTGGACCACGACGCTAGCGGCGCTGGGCGCCGCGGCAGAGGTGGCGGCGGGCGTCCCTGCGCACGGGGCCGACCGTGCGGCGACCGCGTACCGTGGCGAGGATGCCCACGTCCGCCCCGCGCAGCCTGACCGACGACCTGCGTCGTCGTGACGACGACGCGCTCGCGCGGCTGCTGCAGCGTCGGCCCGACCTGGCCAACCCGACCCCCGCGGACCTGACCGCGTTGGCCTCACGGGCCGGCACCCGGGTCAGCGTGTACCGCGCGCTGACGCTGCTGGACCGGCCGGCTCTCGACGTGGCGGAGGCCCTGGTCGCCCTGCGGGGCCCGGTGCGGACGGCCGACCTCGCAACCGCGTGCGGCGTCACCACGCCGCGGCTGGCACCGCTGCTGGGCGAGCTGCGCGACCTGGCCCTCGCCTGGGGGGACGCCAGGTCCGTCTGGCCCGTCCGCGCCATGGTCGACCTGCTCGGCCCGCACCCCGCGGGCCTCGGGCCCTGGCTCGCGGACACCGGTCTCGCTCGCTCCCCGTCGCGCGCGGCGGGCATGGTCACCGACCTCGGGCTGGGACCGACCGGGGACCCCCACCGCGACGTCGAGCTGCTCGCGCGGTCCGTGTCCGACCCCACCGTCGTGGCGCGACTGCTCGCCGACGCCCCGCCCAAGGCACGCGAGCTCCTCGAGCGCCTCGACACCTCCGGGCCGGTCGGCACGCTGCGGGTGGCCGAGCGCGACGCCCGCGCGAGCGACGCCCTCACCCCTGCCGGTTGGCTGATCGCGCACGCCCTGCTGGTGGCCCCCGACGACGAGCACGTGGTGCTACCCCGTGAGGCGGCGGTCGGCCTGCGTGGCGGCCGCGTCCACCGGGCCGGGATCGAGGCCGGGCTGAGCCCGCCCGCGCTGGACGGCACCTCGCGGGACCTCGCCCGGGTCGACGCCCAGTGCGCCGCTGCGGGTTCGGAGGTGGTCCGCCTCGTCGGCGAGCTGGGTGGGCTGTGGGAGACCGAGGTCGTCCCGGTGCTGAGGGGCGGGGGCGTGGGGGTCCGTGACCTGCGCCGCACCGCCGGGGTCTTGGGCGTCGACGACGCGATGACCGCCCGCGTGGTGGTGGTCGCCGGCGCGGCCGGGCTGATCGGTGAGGACGGCCAGGCCGACCCCAGGTGGGCCCCCACGCCAGCTTTCGACGCCTGGTCGGAAGAGTCCGTCGGTGCCCGCTGGGAGACGCTGGCGCGCGCTTGGGTCGCCTCCTCGGCGTCGGCCTCGACGGTCGGCACGCGCGGCGACCGGGGGACCGTGCGAGCCCCGCTGTCCGACGCGGTGCTCCGGCCCACCGAGGCGCTGCTGCGTCACGAGGTGCTCGACGCCGTCGCTCGGGCACCCGTCGGCACAGCCGTGTCCGTCGAGTCGCTGCGCGCCCACCTGGCCTGGCGCCGGCCGCGGGGGCCGGTGGCCGCCTCGGGCGCCGTGCTGCCCGTCGTCGTGGACGAGGCCGGCTGGCTCGGGATCCTCGGGCTGGGAGCGCTCGGGTCGGCCGGGCGCGCGCTGGCCGGCATGCCCGGCGCCGCCGCCGACGTCCTCGATGCCGGACTGCCGACGCCGGTGGAGCACGTGCTGCTGCAGGCCGACCTGACGGCCGTGGCGCCGGGACCGCTCACTCGCGAGGTCGAGCGGGAGCTCTCGCTGATGGCCGACGTCGACTCCCGCGGCGGGGCGACCGTCTACCGGTTCGGCCCCGACAGCGTGCGGAGGGCTCTGGACGCCGGGCGCACGGCGGACGACCTGCTGACCTTCCTCGCCCGGCACTCGCGCACTCCCGTCCCCCAACCCGTCGACTACCTCGTCCACGACACCTCGCGCCGGCACGGGCGGGTGCGCGTCGGCTCGGCCTCCTCGTTCGTGCGCTCGGACGACGAGAGCACGTTGACCGAGCTGCTCGCCGACCGGCGCAGCGCAGTCCTGCGGCTCCGGCGGCTCGCACCGACCGTGCTCGCGGCCCAGGCGGACCCCGTGACCGTGCTGGCGACGCTGCGCCGGATGGGGCTCGCCCCGGCGGCGGAGGGGCAGGACGGCGGCGTCGTGGTCCAGCGCAGGGACGCCCACCGGGCCGGCACCACGCGCCGGCCCGCATCGGGTGCAGCTGCAGCCCAGGGACACGCGCCACCCGTCGACGACTCCACGGCGGCCGGGCTGGTCAGGGCCCTGCGCGCGGCCGACCGCGGCGCCGGGGTCGGGGGCAGGTCGAACGCGGGCAGGACCGCTCCGGCGGTGCCCGTGCTGGACCCGGCGACCTCCCTCGCGCTGCTGCGGGCTGCCGCGGCGGAGCAGCGGACGGTGTGGGTCGGCATCAGCGACCCCCTCGGCACCGTCGAACGTCGCCTGCTCGAGCCGCTGTCGGTCGACGGTGGCCGGGTGAGCGCCCTCGACGTCGGGGCGGGGACGCTGAGGACCCTCTCGGTGCATCGCGTGACGGGGGTCGCGCGGTCCACGGAGGGCGCGGCGGCCGACGAGCGCGGAGGGTGACGGGAAGGACCGCAGCCACGGCGGCGTTGTCGCCACGACCCCCCTTGGAAGGACCTCCGTGACCGACGGACCCCTGATCGTCCAGAGCGACAAGACCCTGCTCCTCGAGGTCGACCACCCGCGTGCCGGGGAGTGCCGCCGAGCGATCGCCCCGTTCGCCGAGCTGGAGCGCGCACCCGAGCACGTGCACACCTACCGGCTCACGCCGTTGGGGCTGTGGAACGCCCGCGCGGCCGGCCACGATGCGGAGCACGTGGTCGACGTGCTGCTCGACTTCTCGAGGTACCCCGTCCCGCATCCGCTGCTGGTCGACCTCGCGGAGACCATGGCCCGGTACGGCCGGCTGCAGCTGCAGTCGCACCCCGTGCACGGGCTGGTGCTGCACGCAAGCGACCTGCCGGTGCTGGAGGAGGTGCTGCGCAGCAAGAAGGTCGCGCCGCTGGTGGGCGCCCGCATCGAGGCCGACACGGTCGTCGTGCACCCCAGCGAGCGTGGCCACCTCAAGCAGGTGCTGCTGAAGCTGGGGTGGCCGGCCGAGGACCTGGCCGGCTACGTGGACGGCGAGGCGCACGCGATCGACCTGGACGAGACGGGGTGGTCGCTGCGCCCCTACCAGCGGGAGGCCGTCGAGGGCTTCTGGCACGGCGGCTCGGGCGTCGTCGTGCTGCCCTGCGGCGCGGGGAAGACGATCGTGGGAGCAGCGGCGATGGCGCAGGCCAGCAGTACGACGCTCATCCTCGTCACGAACACCGTGTCGGCCCGGCAGTGGAAGGACGAGCTGCTGCGCCGAACCCATCTCACCGAGGACGAGATCGGCGAGTACTCGGGCGCGCGCAAGGAGATCCGGCCGGTCACGATCGCGACGTACCAGGTGATGACGACCCGGCGGAAGGGCGTCTACACCCACCTCGAGCTGTTCGACGCCAGGGACTGGGGCCTGGTCATCTACGACGAGGTGCACCTCCTGCCGGCGCCGATCTTCCGCATGACCGCCGACCTGCAGGCGCGCCGCCGCCTGGGGCTGACGGCCACTCTGGTGCGGGAGGACGGGCGCGAGGGCGAGGTCTTCTCGCTGATCGGGCCGAAACGCTACGACGCGCCCTGGAAGGACATCGAGAACCAGGGTTACATCGCCCCCGCCGACTGCGTCGAGGTGCGTGTCACGCTGAAGGACTCCGAGCGACTGGCCTACGCGGCCGCCGAGCCCGAGGACCGCTACCGGCTGTGCGCGTCCTCGCCGGCGAAGACCCGCGTGGTGGAACGGCTCGTCGAGTCCCACCTGGGCGAGCCGACACTCGTCATCGGTCAGTACATCGACCAGCTCGACGAGCTCGGTGAACGGCTGGACGCCCCAGTGATCAAGGGGGAGACGCCCGTGGCCGAGCGCCAGCGGCTGTTCGCCGCCTTCCGCTCGGGTGTGGTGCCGGTGCTGGTGGTCAGCAAGGTGGCCAACTTCTCGGTGGACCTGCCGGAGGCGTCGGTCGCCATCCAGGTGTCCGGGTCGTTCGGTTCCCGCCAGGAGGAGGCACAGCGCCTGGGCCGCCTGCTGCGCCCGAAAGGCGATGGCCGTGCCGCAAGGTTCTATGCGGTCGTCGCGAGGGATACTCTCGACCAGGAGTTCGCGGCGCATCGCCAGCGCTTCCTCGCCGAGCAGGGGTACGCCTACCGCATCGTGGACGCCGAGGACCTACCAGCGAGCGCACCCGAGGGGTAACCGCCCCGCTCGGGTGCCACCTCCCCGACCAGCCTGCATCTGGCAGGAACAGGTCGTGACGGAAGGCCCCACTTCGCGTACGGACTGTCACAATGGCCTGCAACTGCGACCGCAGCCATCCTTCTTCTCCCCGGAGGAAAGCCATGTCCGTTGTCTGCTCGAAGGTCCGTAACGTCGTCGCTCTGAGCGCTGCCGCCGCTCTGGCCGCGACCGGTCTCTTCACCGCCGGTGCGTCCCTGGGCAAGTCGGGCGCCTCGCTGGGTGGCGCGTCGCTGGGTTCGGTCACAGCCGGTGCATCGTTGGGCAAGACCGGAGCGTCGCTGGGTGGCGCATCCCTGGGTGGCGCATCCCTGGGTGGCGCATCCCTGGGCGGTGCGTCGCTCGGCTCGGTCGTCGCGGGAGCTTCTCTGGGGAAGACCGGCGCCTCGCTGGGTGGCGCCTCGCTGGGTGGCGCCTCGCTGGGTGGCGCCTCGCTGGGTGGCGCCTCGCTGGGTGGCGCCTCGCTGGGTGGCGCCTCGCTGGGTGGCGCGTCCCTGGGCGGCGCCTCGCTGGGTGGCGCGTCCCTGGGCTGAGCCGGGGGTCCGCCGACCGTCCGACGAGCGCGGCGGCGCGTACAGGAAGTTTCCGAACTCCGGCCCATCGTCACGCATCGTGCGTGACACTGGTGCGGTGGCGACCGTCGCTGTGCCGGCCGGCCCACGGCGAGCAGCGACGCGCCTGGGCCTGCTGTCGTGCGCCCTGGGAGCGGCCGGTCTCGCGTCCCTCGCGTACGCGCGCCCGGTGGGGGCCCCGCCCAACCTGAGCCTGATCGTCATGTTCTCGACCGTGACGGCCCTCTTCGCCGTCACGGAGTACGCCAAGTTCCACGTCGAGGTCCGGCGGCAGGCGCTCTCGGTCTCGCTGAGCGATCTCCCCCTGGTGATCGGCGTCTTCACGCTCCCCTTGGAGTGGCTCCTGCTCGCGCGCCTCGTGAGCGCCGCAGGGGTGGCACTGGCACGCCGGTCGCCGCCGAACAAGGCCGCCTTCAACCTCGCGCTGTTCACGGCCGAGGTGGGCCTGGCGTGCCTGCTGCGCGGCCTCCTCGACACCAGCGCCAGCATCGGGGTCTCCGACTGGGTGGCCGCGCTCGCCATCATCGTCGCGGTCGACGTCTTCGGGGTGGCTGCCGTCGTGGCGGCGATCTCGCTGCTGCAGGGACGTCCTGCCACCGCGGACGTGCAGACGATGGCCAGCTCGGTCCTGCTCTCGGGACTGATCAGCGCGTCTCTCGGGGTGCTGTGCCTGCACACCCTGCAGGAGTCGCAGGCGGGGCTCGGGCTGCTGGCCATCATCTCGATCGCCGTCCTGATGAGCTTCCGGGCGTACGCCCGGCTGCTGAGGCAGCACGCGGACCTCGGGATGGTGCTGGGGTCCGTGCGCACGATGAGCACGGCAGGTTCGCAGGCCGAGCTCGTGGACGCGCTGATCTCCCAGGCACGTGACGTCGTCAAGGCGGAGCAGGCCGAGTTCTGGTCGGCAGGTGACCCGCGGCTCGCGCAGATGCACGCCCGGGGCCCGGCGTACCCGCTGGTCGCGCGCAAGGACAGCGAGGAGCCGGCCGTCCGTCGGTGGCTGTCACGCCACGGCTTCCGGGACGCGATGGCCCTGCCCGTCGAGGTGGACGACGTCCCGGTCGGCCTGCTCGTCGTGGCCGACCGACAGGCGTCCGTCGCGACCTTCGCGCACTCGGATCTCGACCTGCTCCAGATGCTCGCCACCCACACCGAGGCGGTGTGGAAGAACAACGAGCTCATGCAGCGCCTGCGCCACCACGCACACCACGACTACCTGACCGGGCTGCCGAACAGGCTCACCTTCGCCGAGCAGATGTCCCGTCGCCTCAGCGGCGGGCAGGCGCCGGAAGGGGAGTGCGACGCGGCCCTCGTCCTGCTCGACCTGGACCGCTTCAAGGAGGTCAACGACAGCCTCGGGCACCCGGTCGGCGACATGCTCCTGGTCCTGGTGGCCCAGCGCCTCACCGAGTCGATCCCTGCCGACGCGGTCCTCGCCCGCCTCGGCGGCGACGAGTTCGGCGTGCTCATCCCCCACGTGTCGGGACGCAGCGAGGCCTTCCGGATCGCCCAGGGGCTCCGCGAGGCGCTCGTCACGCCGTTCGACCTGGCCGGCACGTTCGTCGACGTCAGCGCGTCGGTCGGCCTGGCCGCGATGAGCGCGGACGGCAAGGACTCGGCCACGCTGATGCGTCACGTCGACGTCGCGATGTACCACGCCAAGAAGACCGACACCGGCATCGCCTGGTACGGCAGCGACATCGACACGAACAGCGTCGACCGGCTCGCCCTCGTCGGCGAGCTGCGACGGGCGCTCGACGCCGGCGAGCTCGACGTGCACTACCAGCCGCAGGTACGGGTCTCCGACAAGTCCGTCGTGGGGTTCGAGGCGCTCGCCCGGTGGAACCATCCGCAGCGCGGGTCGATCTCCCCGGTGGTCTTCGTGCCGATGGCCGAGAAGACCGGCCAGGCAGGCGTTCTCACCACGCACGTGCTGCGCAAGTCCCTGGCGCAGTGCGCGGCCTGGAGCACTCCCGAGCGCCCGATCTCGATGTCCGTGAACCTGCCGATCCGGTTGCTGCTCGAGCCCGGTCTGCCCCAGCAGGTCCTCGAGCTCGTCCAGGAGGCCGGTGTCAGTCCCGAGCAGCTCACCCTGGAGATGACCGAGACCGGGATCATGGGCGACCACGTCGCCTCCCTGAGGCCGCTGCAGCAGCTGCGTGACCTGGGCATCCGCGTCTCCGTCGACGACTTCGGCACCGGCTACTCCTCCCTGTCGTACCTGCGACACCTGCCGGTGGACGAGGTGAAGATCGACAAGTCCTTCGTCATCGGCATGGGCGACGACGCGGGCTCGGCCGCGATCGTGCGGTCGATCATCGACCTCGCCCACGTGGTCGGCCTCTCCGTGGTCGCCGAGGGCATCGAGGACCCCCTGTCGCTGCGGACGCTGGAGCAGGCGGGCTGCGACTACGGCCAGGGCTATCTCCTCGGGCGCCCGATGCCGCCGGACGTCGTCGGCCAGTGGCTGACGCAGCACGCGTGACGACAGCCCCGAGGAAGATGCCCAGCGGTCTCCCAGCCGTCTCCCAGGAACGACGCGCACCCTTGGCCACGTGAACCGCACCAGCTCCCCCGAGGCCCGCCTGCTCGTCGTCGACGACGAGCCGACCATCCGCGAGCTGTTGTCGACGTCCCTGCGCTTCGCCGGCTTCGAGGTGCACACCGCGTCGGACGGCGACGAGGCGCTCCTGGTCGCCGAGAAGGTCCGCCCGGACCTGCTGGTGCTCGACGTGATGATGCCCGGGCTCGACGGCTTCGGCGTGACGCGTCGGCTGCGCGACCGTGGGAGGGACACCCCGGTCCTCTTCCTCACCGCGAAGGACGACGTGGCCGACCGGGTCGCCGGCCTGACGGTTGGAGGGGACGACTACGTCACCAAGCCCTTCAGCCTCGAGGAGGTCGTCGCGCGGATCCGCGCGATCCTGCGTCGCACCGGGGCGGGCGCCGACGCGGCCGAGGGACGCCTGGTCTTCCACGACCTCGAGCTCGACGAGGACTCGCACGAGGTGCGCCGCGCCGGTCACGACATCGACCTCTCGCCGACCGAGTTCAAGCTGCTGCGGTACCTGATGCTCAACCCGAACCGCGTCCTGTCGAAGGCGCAGATCCTCGACCACGTGTGGAACTACGACTTCAGCGGCGAGGCGGGCATCGTCGAGTCCTACATCTCCTACCTGCGCCGCAAGATCGACACGGCACCGGAGGGATCGCCCGCCCGGGTGCCCCTGATCCACACGCGCCGCGGGGTCGGCTACGTGCTGCGGCTCCCCCCGGAGGGCGTGTGAGCTCGACGACGACGCCAATGCCCCAGCCCAGGCCCGCGAGGCGCTGGTGGCAACGGCTCTCCCTGCGCGCGCGTCTGCTGACGGTCCTCACGGCCCTGCTCGTGATCGCCCTCTTCGCCACGGGCGTGCTCACCCTGACGGTGCTCAAGCCGGTGCTCGTCGACCAGAAGGACCGGCAGCTCAGGGAGGCCCTGGCCGACCCGCGGGGGCTGCAGAACATCCTCGCCCCGCGCAGCCCCTTCAGCGGCTCCGACGGGCCGAGCCAGTTCTACGTCGAGCTCGTGGACGCGGACGGCACGGTGCTGCGCGTCGACGGCCCCGGCAGGGGGGACGGCTCGCCTCCGGCCCTGGGCACGATCACCCACGCGGAGGCCGAGAGGCGCGAGGGCACCCCCTACGACGTGGCGTCCTCCGACGGCTCCGTCACGTGGCGCGCGCTCACGGTGCCCGGTCGGCTGCAGTCCACCGGGGAGCCGGTCACGGTCACCGTCGCCCTGCCCCTGGACGACGTGACGGATGCGGTGTCGCAGCTCGGCCTGCGGTTGATCGCGCTCGGGCTCCTCGTGACGGCGGCCTGCGTCCTGCTGGGGTGGCTGGCGGTACGCCGCGCCTTCCGGCCGCTGCTCGACGTGGAGGACGTGACGGCTGCCTTCGCCGCCGGCGACACGACGCGACGCGTCACCGACGACTGGCCGGGCACCGAGGTGGGCCGGCTCGGCGGAGCCGTCAACGGCATGCTCGACGAGATCGAGACCACCCTGGCCGCGCGTGAGGCGTCCGAGGCCAAGATGCGTCGCTTCGTGGGCGACGCAAGCCACGAGCTCCGCACACCGCTGGCGGCCGTCCGTGGCTTCGCCGAGCTCTACCGGATGGGTGCGGTCCCCACCCCGGACGACGTGGCGAACGCCTTCCGCCGCATCGAGGACGAGGCGACCCGGATGGGAGGCCTCGTCGAGGACCTGCTCGTGCTCGCGCGGATGGACGCTCAGCGGCCGCTGCAGCACCGCCCGGTCGACCTGCTGGTGCTGGCCGCGGACGCCGCGCACGACGCCCGGGCGCTGGCCCCCGACCGCAAGGTCTCCCTGACCGGCATCGACGGTGCGGGTGAGGCGCGCCCGACCCCCACGACCGGGGACGAGCCGACGCTGAGGCAGGTGGCCACGAACCTGATCGCGAACGCCATCCGCCACACGCCGCGGGGCTCGCCGATCTCGATCGAGGTCGGCAGCCGCGGACATGAGGCCGTCCTCCGCGTCGTCGACCACGGCCCCGGCGTTCCCCCTGAGCAGGCGCAGCAGATCTTCGAGCGCTTCTTCAGGGCGGACCCGTCCCGTACCCGGAGCACCGGCGGCGGCTCCGGGTTGGGGCTCGCCATCGTCGCCGCCATCGTCCAGGCGCACGGCGGCGCGGCGCGCGTCCTGCCCACGCGCGGCGGCGGAGCGACCTTCGAGGTCTCTCTCCCGGCCCGGTTGCAGGACTCCCAGCCGTCGCCGCGTCAGCACGGCGGGGTGCTCGCGTAGAGCGGCTCCGGCCGGCGACCAACCGACCACGACACCCAGGGGACTCCCAGGGAGCACTCGGGGTCGTCGCAGGTCGAGCCCGTCTACTTGGGGGGTACCCGCACCGCCCCCCCGTCGAGGTGAGACACCGATGACCCAGCTGCACACGCCCGAGACGTCCCGTCCACTCCCCCCGCCCACCCCGTGGCCGGCGGCCGGCTTCCCGCCGCCGCAGGGCCCCCCGACGCCGCCACCCACGGAGCCGCGCCCCCAGCGTCGCCCCGGCTGGGGCGCTCTCGTGCTCGCGAGCGTGGGCTCCGCGGTGCTGGCGAGCGGCCTGAGCATCGGCGCGGTGATGGCGCTGGACGACCCGGCGACCACGACGACGTCCGCGAGCCAGGGCTCCGCGGCCGCCCCGCGGGTCCCGCTCGACGTCCAGGGCACCGACGCCGTCGACTGGACCTCCGTCGCCAAGGCCGTGTCGCCCTCCGTGGTGAGCATCCAGGTCCAGAGCTCCAACGGCGGGGGTGAGGGGTCCGGCGTCATCCTCGACGACAAGGGCCACATCCTCACGAACAACCACGTGGCGACCGGCGCAGGCAACCAGGCCTCGATCCAGGTCACCCTGGCCGACGGTCGCGTGTTCCAGGACGTCACCGTCGTGGGCCTGGACCCCGCGACCGACCTCGCCGTCCTGCAGATCGCCACGCCCCCGTCGGACCTCGTGCCGGTGACTCTGGGCAACTCCGACGACGTGACGGTCGGCCAGCCGGTGATGGCGGTGGGCAACCCGCTCGGGCTGCCGGACACCGTGACCACCGGGATCGTCTCGGCCACCGACCGTCCGGTGACGACGGCCGGCGAGTCGACCAACCCCTTCCAGCAGGGCCGGGCGGCGGCCGAACCGGTGGTGACGAACGCGATCCAGACGGACGCGGCGGTCAACCCCGGCAACTCGGGAGGCGCGCTCGTCGATGCCGCGGGTCAGCTCGTCGGCATCCCGTCGTCCATCGCCAGCACCGCGTCGGGCCAGGGTTCGGGCCAGCCGGGCAGCATCGGCGTGGGCTTCGCCATCCCCGTCAACGAGGCGCACCGCATCGCGCAGGAGCTGATCTCCACCGGGACGGCGACGCACGCCTGGCTGGGCGTCTCACTGACCGACGGGGCCGGCACGGCTGACGGCACCACCCGCGAGGGTGCGGTCGTGGCCTCCGTCACCGCCGGGACACCGGCGGCGAAGGCCGGTCTGAGGGCCGACGACGTCGTGGTCAGCGTGAACGGCGAGAACGTGAGTGGCGCCGAGTCGCTCACCGCCCAGATCCGCGAGCGCGCACCAGGTGACGACGTGAAGCTCGGCGTCATCCGAGGCGGTCAGAGCAGCGAGGTTTCGGTCACCCTCGGGACCCGTTCCGAGAACTGACCCGGGCCGCGGCGACCCCGGCACCGCGCGGTGCCGGGGTCGCAGCGCGTCGACTGCACGTCGCCAGCAGGTCGCCCGTCACGGGGCTAGGCTGACCCGTCCCCCAACGTGTGACGAGGTGATCCGTCGTGCCCGCCGTCGACTCCGGCACAGCCACCGAACTGGCGGACGAGCAGGCCTACCTGGCCCGGGCTCGCAGCGAGCTCGACCGGATGCGCCGTCGGACGGCGGCCCTCGAGGTGCAGGGCGGCGACTGGGTCTCCGACCAGGTGCTCGGCGCCACCCTCGCGGCACGCATCAGGGCACTGACCGACGACCCGTCCAGCACCCTGTTCTTCGGCCGCACCGACCACGACGACGGTCGACGCTGGTACATCGGGCGCCGCCACATCGCCGACGACTCAGGCGATCCCGTGGTGATCGACTGGCGGGCGCCGGTCTCCCGCGCCTTCTACCGCGCCAGCCCGGCCCAGCCGGAGGGCGTGACCAGCCGACGCAGGTTCGGCGTCGAGGGCGGTCAGCTCACCGGGTACGAGGACGAGCAGGTGTCGGGGACAGACGCCGCACCCGACGACGGCCACGTGCACAGCGAGATCCTCGCGCGGGAGATCGAGCGGCCGCGTGTCGGCCCGATGCGCGACATCGTCGCCACGATCCAGCCCGAGCAGGACGAGATCGTGCGCGCGGACGTCACCACGTCCATCTGCGTCCAGGGCGCCCCGGGTACCGGCAAGACGGCCGTCGGGCTGCACCGGGCGGCCTGGCTGCTGTACGCCTTCGGCGACCGGCTCTCCCGGACCGGCGTCCTGGTGGTGGGGCCGAACGAGGCGTTCCTCGAGCACGTCGGGGCCGTGCTGCCCTCGCTCGGGGAGGTCGCGGTGCAGCACACGACGGTCGAGGCACTCGTGGGGGCGTCGCTGCCGGTTCGCCGACGGGACGAGGCCGTCCCCGTCGCGGGCCTCAAGGGGGACTCGAGGATGGCCGAGGTGCTGCGGCGCGCGGTCTGGGGGCACGTCGACATCGGAGCCGTCCGGGCCGGTGAGCCGCTGGTGCTCCCCCGGGGAGTGCGGCGCTGGCGCGTGCCGAACTACGACCTCGCCGACATCGTCGCCGAGCTGGCCGGGCGAGGCGTTCGCTACTCGGCAGCGAGATCCCTTCTGCCGCAACGTCTCGCGCACGCCATTCTGGTGCAGATGGAGCGGGCGGGAGAGTCGCCGGACGACCGCATCCAGGACGCGGTCGCCCGTAGCGCTCCGGTACGTGCCTGGGTGAGGACGGCCTGGCCCGCTCTCGACCCGGCGCGGGTCCTGTCGCGTCTGTTCGGCGAGCCGGAGTTCCTCGGGGCCTGCGCGGACGGCATCCTCACCGACGACGAGCAGCAGGCGCTGCTGTGGAGCAAGCCGCCGCGCAGCGCGAGGTCGGCGCCGTGGTCGGTCGCCGACAGCGTGCTGGCGGACGAGGTCGCCGACCTGCTCGACCGCACCACCAGCCTCGGCCACGTCGTGCTGGACGAGGCGCAGGACCTGTCCGCGATGCAGCTGCGCGCCGTCGGGCGCCGCGCGTCCACCGGGTCCGTGACGGTGCTCGGCGACCTGGCCCAGGGGACGACCGCCTGGGCCGCCCGGTCGTGGGAGGAGGCCCTGGCGCACCTGGGTCAGCCGGGTGCCCACCTCGAGGTGCTCGAGCGCGGTTTCCGCGTCCCTTCCGCCGTCATCGACCTGGCCGCGCGACTGCTGCCCACGATCGCACCCGGCCTGGGCCCCCCGGTCTCGGTGCGTACCGACCCCGGGCGGGCGGCCCTGCTGGCCGTGCCGGAGCCGGCCGCACTGTGGCCCAGCGTCCTGGACGAGGTCCGCGCCGCCCTCGCCGAGCCGGGCTCGGTCGGCGTGATCGTGGCGGACGCCGCCGTGGAGCTGGCGGCCCACGCCCTGTCCGCGGCAGGACTCGACCCTCTGGTGCTCGGCCGGGAGCACGAGGACGCGGCGCACCGGGTGCACGTCGTCGCGGCCGCCCTGGCCAAGGGGCTCGAGTTCGACCGTGTCGTGCTCGTCGAACCGGCAGACCTGGTCGACGCCGAGCACGACCGCCGGACCGGCCTGCGCCGCCTCTACGTCGTGCTGACCCGTGCTGTCACGGGTCTCGCCGTCGTCCACCACCGACCCCTGCCGGAGGAGCTGGCAGCGTGAGAGCCGACGTCGCCGTCCCGCGCGACACGTTCGCCGCCGCGTGCCGAGCCCTCGGCGCCACGGCAACGGCGGACGAGCTCGACGCCGTCGCCGCTGACCTCCTCGACCGGTGGGCACAGCCTCACCGCGCCTACCACGACCTCGAGCACCTGACGGAGGTCCTGGCCCGTCTCGACGACCTGGGCGCCGCCGGACCGGCCCCCGTGCTGGCGGCCTGGTTCCACGACGCCGTCTACGAGGGGGCGCCGGGAGTGGACGAGCGGGCGAGCGCCGCGCTCGCGACGACGGCGCTGGGGCGGCTGGGTGTGGACGAGGCCGCCACGGCCCGGGTCGGCCGGCTGGTCCTCGCGACCATCGCCCACGACGCGTCGACAGCTCGGGACGACCCCGAGCGGGCGGCCCTGCTCGACGCGGACCTGGCCGTGCTCGCCTCGGAACCCGAGCGGTACCGCCGCTACGTCCAGGGCGTGCGGTCCGAGTACGCGCACCTGGACGACCACACGTTCACCACCGGGCGGCTGGCCGTGCTCGAGCAGCTCGTCGGCCGTCCGACCCTGTTCGTGTCGGACGCGGGACGCACGGCCTGGGAGCACCGCGCCCGCACCCAGGTCGGCGCGGAGATCGGCGAGCTGCGTATGCGCCTGGGTCAGCTCGAGACCTGAACGGGCTGCAGGGGTCTGTCGGCGGCACCCTGCCAGGCCAACCCACCCGCCACCTCCACGCGGTCGCGCCCGCCACGCTTGGCGGCGTACAGCGCCTTGTCGGCCGCCTCGAGGACGTCCCCGGGTTCGGTACCCGGCTCCCACCGGGCGACGCCGGCGGAGAAGGTCTGACCTCCGGGCGTGACGGCGCGCAGCACGTCGACCCTCGCGGCCGCTTCCGCCACGTCGGTGCCGGGAAGCAGGAGCGTGAACTCCTCGCCCCCGTACCGGGCCAGCATGCCGGCCGGGCCGAGCGCCTCCGTCCAGGCCGCCACGGCCTCGCGCAGCAGCCTGTCGCCGGCAGGGTGCCCGAACCGGTCGTTGTAGTGCTTGAAGTGGTCGAGGTCGACGATCGCCACGCACAACGGGGTGTCGCGGTCCCTGGCCACGGCGCAGGCCCGGGACAGCTCGTGGTCCCAGGTCCGCCGGTTCGGAGCGCCCGTCAGCTCGTCGCTTCGGGCGAGGGCGGTCAGCTGCACCGACTGCTGCCGGACCTGGTCGAGGAGCCCGGCCATCCGCAGGACGACCAGGAAGGTCAGCAGCGCACCGCCGACCGACACCGGCAGCCAGGGCACCTCGCCACCGCGGACACCGGCGAAGAGGAGGGTCGCGGCGGGCAGCAGCGACCCGAGCGTCAGGAGCGTCAGCCGCCCGCCCGAGGGCGGCCGATCGCGCCCGGCGGGGGCCTCCGCCAGATCGAGCATCGACGGGTGCAGGACCGCCCCGGCGAGCAGCACGTACCCGGCGAGCCAGAGCACGTCGGTCCCCAAGGGGTCCGCGGTCGGGTCACCGATGGCCAGCCCGTTCCACCACAGGTCCGCGGCGAAGACGGACGTCAGCGAGCCGACGAGCCCGGCCAGCGACCACGACAGGGCGCCGTGGGCGAGCACCAGGCGCACGACGACGGCGAGCACGAGGATGTCGCCGAGCGGGTAGGCGGAGGAGATGACCTTGCCCCAGCCCGTCAGTGACGAGTCGGCTGCCGCCGGGAGGACGACGAACACGACGGCCGGTACAGCGACCCCGGCCGCCAGGATGGCCGCGTCCAGCAGAGCGGTGAGGTCGCGACGACTCAGTCTCGACCGCGAGAACGACTGGGCGCCGGCCGCGAGGAGCCCGTACGCGGCCAGGTACGGCACGTCGGAGGCCGAGGGGAAGTGGGCAGCGCCGACGACGTAGCGCTCCACGGTCCAGACCAGGTCGCCCACCAGCCACAGCCCGTAGCCGGCGAGCACGAGCACCCACCCCGTCGACGGGGTCGGCCGGCGCCGGAGGAGCGCGGCCAGGGCCACGCCGAGCGCGGCGACGGCGATCGCGTCGTATACGACCTCCTCGGCGACGCCGTCGAGGGGGATGACCGGGTAGGCCGCCAGCGCCAGCACCAGCAGCCCGAACGGCATGAGAGAGCGCCAGGTCACCCTTGGTCATCGGCAGAGGGACATCCGGAGTTGAATGCTCACACAGGGTGACACGGGCGACCCCGCCATCTGTGGATAACGGCTTTCATAGGCGTTGGATGCTGTTCGATGGCGTTAACGGAGGTCGACCGGCCTCCCCGAACCAGGGAGGACGTCATGAGCCGCTTCGAGGTCGACAGCGCACAGGTCAGCACCGCCAGCACGGCGGTTCGGGGGTCGGTCGCGACGATCAGCGCCGAGGTCGACCGGATGATGCGCAACCTCCTCGACCTGCAGGGAAGCTGGAAGGGCCAGGCGGCCGGCCAGTTCCAGGTCGTCGTCGAGGACTGGCGCGGCACGCAGGAGCGCGTCAAGACGTCCCTGGAGCAGATCAGCACCGCCCTGGCCGCGGCGGCGACGACCTACGCCGACGCGGAGCAGGCCACCGCTCGGATGTTCACCCGCTGACCCCCGTCACCGCCGTCGTGCGACCGCCCATGTGACGACGGCGGTGACCACGGCCGTCACCGCGACGGCGACCATCATCGGCCAGTAGCGCTGGAGCAGCGCGGGGCCGACCACCGACCCCAGGTCGAGCTCGACCGGCTCGCTCGCCGCGGCGGGTGCGGCCAGCGGTACGGGGGCGGTGCCCTCCGCCTCCTGTACCGCAGCCCGGGGCGTCGCCGCCTCGACGTCCGCCGTGGGCACCTCGGCGGCAGCGGGCTCGCCCGAGGTGGCCAGGGTGCGGGACAGGCAGTCGGCGAACTGCCCGAGGATCGTGCCGCCGACGTCCTCGATCACCCCACGGCCGAACTGGGCAGGACGGCCGGTGATCTTGAGATCCGTCTCGACGACGACGCGGGTCAGCGCGTCCCCCTCGCTGTGCAGGGAGGCGGTGATCACGGCACCTGCGGTCCCGTTACCGCGCTTGTCCTTGCCGGAGGCCGAGATCACCGCCCGCTTGGCCCCCTCGTCCCGCTCGGTGAACGTCCCGGTGCCGCTGTACTGCATCGAGATCGGCCCGAGCTTGACCTTGGCCGTGCCGGTGAAGTCGTCCCCGTCCACGGAGGTGATGGCCGCCCCGGGGAAGCACGGCGCGATCCGCTCGAGGTCGTTGAAAGCCGTCCAGGCATCGTCCACGCCCATCGGGACGGTGAACTCGTGGTGCAGCTCCATGGTGGATCAGCCTCCTGCCGCGGCGGTGACGGCGCGCGCCGCGAGCACGCCGGCGAGGTGCCGCCGGTAGTCGGAGTCGGCGTTGGCGTCGGTGGGCGGGCTCGTGCCCTCGCCCGCCGAGAGCGCTGCCTCCCGGATGGCGTCCGGCGTGGCCGCGCGACCGACGAGCGCCTGCTCGACGGCCGTGGCACGGAGCGGGACCGAGCCCATGTTGGTCAGCCCCACCCTCGCCTCCGCGATCTGCCCGTCCTGCACGCGCACGGCGGCGGCCACGGCGACGATGGCCCAGGCATGGGCGACGCGCGTGAACTTCTGGTAGTCGGCGCCCCAGCCGGTGAACTTGGGCACCCGCACCTCGACCAGCAGCTCGTCCTCGCCGACCGCGGTGGCGAAGAGGTCGGTGAAGAAGTCAGCCGCCGTGACCGTCCGCCGTCCGCCCCCCTGGCCCGCGATCACCATCTCCGCGTCGAGCGCCAGGACGGCTGCCGGCAGGTCGCCCGCCGGGTCGGCGTGCACCAGGGCCCCTCCCAGCGTGCCGCGGTGGCGCACCTGAGGATCGGCGACCGTGGCCACCGTCTCGCGCAGGAGGGCCACGTGCTCGGCCACGAGCGGGTCCTTGTGCACCGCGTCATGCGTCGTCATCGCCCCGATCACCACGTGGTCGCCGTCGTCACGGATGCCCTGCAGACCCCCGACCCGTCTCAGGTCGACGACGAGCTCGGGGGCGGCGAGTCGCAGCCGGAGCACGGGGAGGAGGCTCTGCCCACCGCCCATCAGCTTGACGTCGGTGCCGTCCGAGAGGGCCCTGCCGAGCGTGGCCAGTGCCTCCTCGATGCTGTCGGGAGCCACGTACTCGAAGTCGACGGGGATCATGCGCGGTCTCCCTCGGGCTCGATCCCGCCGGACTGCACCGGTTCCTCCCAGTGCGACCCGGCGGCGGCGGCCTCCGACGCGGGGCCTGCGGTACCCGCTCCGGTGATCGCCTTCCAGACACGCTGTGGGGAGAGCGGCATCTCGATGTCACGGACGCCGAGGTGGCGGACCGCATCGAGCACGGAGTTGACCACCGCGGGCGTCGACGCGATGGCGCCGGCCTCCCCGACGCCCTTGACTCCCAGGGGGTTGGTCGTCGACGGGGTCGTCGTGCGGTCCGTCGTCAGGTGGGGGGCGTCGACGGCCGTCGGCAGCAGGTAGTCGACGAACGTGGCGGTGGTCAGGGTGCCCTGCTCGTCGTGGACGGCCTCCTCCCAGAGCGCCTGCGAGATGCCTTGCAGGATCCCGCCGTGCACCTGGCCCTCGACGATCTGCGGGTTCACCACCACGCCGACGTCGTCGACGCAGACGTAGCTGCGGATGGTGACCCGACCGGTCTCGGTGTCCACGTCGGTGGCGCACAGGTGCGTCCCGTGCGGGTAGGAGAAGTTGTCGGGGTCGAACGCGGCCTCGGAGTCGAGGCTCGGCTCCACCCCGTCCGGCAGGTTGTGCGACGAGAACACGGCGAACGCCACCTCGGCGAGCCCCATCCCCTTGTCCGTGCCCTTGACCGAGAAGCGGCCGTCCGCGAACTCCAGGTCGGCAGCGTCGACCTCGAGCTGGTGGGCCGCGATCGGACGGGCCTTCTCGATCACCTTCTGCGCCGCCTTGACGACGGCGATCCCGCCGACGACCAACGAGCGGGACCCGTACGTGTCCAGTCCGCGCGCGGAGACCTGGGTGTCGCCGTGCAGGACCTCGACGTCCTCGAAGGCGACGCCCAGCTGGTCCGCCACGATCTGGCTCCACGCCGTCTCGTGGCCCTGTCCGTGGGGACTGACTCCGGTCACCACCTCGACCTTGCCGGTGGGCAGCATGCGGATCGACGCGCTCTCCCAGCCGCCGGCCGCGTACCGGAGCGCCCCCAGCACCCTCGAGGGGGCGAGACCGCACATCTCCGTGAAGGTCGAGACGCCGATGCCGAGCTGGACGGGGTCCTTGCGTTCGCGACGCTCGGCCTGCTCCCGACGCAGCCCCTCGTAGTCGAAGAGCTCGACCGCCCGGTCCGTCGCCGCCTCGTAGTTGCCCGAGTCGTACTCGAGCCCCGCCACCGAGGTGAAGGGGAACTCGTCGTGCGTGATCCAGTTCCGCCTGCGGACCTCGAGCGGGTCCTCACCCAGCTCGACCGCGAGCTCGTCCATCATGCGCTCGATCGCGAACGTCGCCTCCGGACGGCCGGCACCGCGGTAGGCGTCGGTCCAGGTCTTGTTCGTGAAGACGTTGGTGCACGAGAAGCGGTAGGCCGCGAACTTGTAGATGGCGTTGTACATGAACGCCCCGAGGATCGGCACGCCCGGCGTGACCAGCCCCAGGTAGGCGCCCATGTCCGCGAGCAGCTCCACCTTGAGGCCGGTGACCCTGCCCTCCTTCGTCGCGGCCAGCGTGAGCTTCTGGATCTGGTCGCGTCCGTGGTGCCCCGTCATGAGGGACTCCGTGCGCGTCTCGGTGAACTTCACCGGCTTGCCCAGGCGCTTGGCGACGAGGAACGTCGCCAGCTCCTCGGGCGTGAACTGCAGCTTGCCGCCGAAACCGCCCCCGACATCCGGGGCGACGACCCGGATCTTCGACTCGGGCACACCGGTGACCAGCGCCATCATGACCCGGACGATGTGTGGCACCTGGGTCGACGACCACATCGTGATCTGCTCACCCGTGGGGTCGACCACGACCGACCGCGGCTCCATGAAGGCGGGGGCCAGCCGCTGCTGCCGGAGCGTGCGCTCGATCACCACGCCGTCGGCGCGGGCGGCGGTGATCGCGTCCTCGACGTCCTCGCCGGTGCCCGCCTCGGCCGAGTCGAACACCCACGTCGCGCTCTCGTTGGTGCCCAGGTCAGGGTGGGCCAGGGGTGCGCCTTCATCGAGGGCTGTGGCCATGTCGAGGACGGCGGGCAGCTCGTCGTAGTCCACGTCGACGAGGTCGGCGGCGTCGCGGGCCGCGGCCGCCGAGCGCGCCACGACGACCGCGACGGCCTCGCCCGCGAACGCGACCCGGTCTGCGGGCATGGCCGGGTGGCGAGGGTTCTTCATGTCGGCAGTGATCGGCCAGGCGGTCGGCAGGCTGCCCTGTTCGTCGTCGATGTCGGCACCCGTCAGCACCGCCACCACGTCCGGCGCGGCCTTGGCGGCCTCGACGTCGACGGAGGTGATCGTCGCGTGCGCGTAGGGGCTGCGTACGAAGGCCAGGTGCAACATCCCCGGCAGCACGATGTTGTCGGTCCAGCGCGTACGACCGGTGATGAGGCGGGCGTCCTCCTTGCGACGCCGCGCCTGACCGACCTGCGGGGAGGGGCGCTCCTGGGTGGCAGTCACCGGGTACCCCCCGCCTCAGCGGCCGCGAGCACGGACTTGACGATGTTCTGGTACCCCGTACACCGACACAGGTTGCCCTCCAGTCCCTCTCGCACCTCGGACTCCGTCGGCGACGGGTTCTCGGCCAGGAGGGCGCAACCCGCCATGATCATGCCGGGGGTGCAGTAGCCGCACTGCAGGCCGTGGTTCTCGTGGAAGGCCTTCTGCATCGGATGCAGCTGGCCGTCACTCGACAGCCCCTCGATCGTGGTGACCTCCGCCCCGTCCGCCTGCACGGCGAGGACGGTGCACGACTTCACGCTGACCCCGTCGAGGTGCACGGTGCAGGCGCCGCAGTTGCTGGTGTCACACCCGATCACGGTGCCCGTCTTCCCCAGCGTCTCTCGCAGGTAGTGGACCAGGAGCGTGCGTGGGGCGACGTCGTCTGTACTGCTGACCCCGTCCACCTTGACCGTGATGCGCACTTTCGGACCTCCGTGGTGAATCGGGTCGCGGCCACAGCGTTGTGGCGCGGGTCACACCTGATCCAATGCTGACGCGGTTGATTGCGCAAGCGCTGGCGCAGATCTCACGGTGCGGCGTGCTCGGGCCGACCTTCGTGGTGCACCGGCCCGGTGAGATCGCTCAGTCGCCGCCCGGTGCCGTTCCACCGCAGGGCGATGATCTCGGCCGCCATCGAGATGGCGGTCTCCTCCGGCGTGCGGGCCCCGAGGTCGAGCCCGATCGGCGACGACAGCCTCGCCATCTCCTCCGGCGCGACGCCGGCTGCCGACAGCCTCGCCGCGCGGTCGTCGTGGGTGGCGCGCGAGCCCATCGCGCCGATGTAGGCGACGGGCGGCAGACGAAGAGCGACCTCGAGGAGAGGCACGTCGAACTTGGGGTCGTGCGTGAGCACGGCGAGGACCGTGCGCTCGTCGACCTTCCCCTGCTCCGCCTGGGCCGCCAGGTAGCGGTGCGGCCAGTCGACGACGACCTCGTCGGCGTCGGGGAACCGAGACTGCGTGGCGAAGACCGGTCGGGCGTCGCAGACCGTGACCCGGTAGCCGAGGAACGCGCCGGTCCGGGCCAGGGCGGAGGCGAAGTCGATCGCCCCGAAGACGATCATCCGGGGGCGGGGTGCGTAGCTCGCGACGAAGACGCGGGCGCCCTCTCCACGTCGTTGCCCGTCGGGGCCGTACTCCAGGGTCTCGGTCCGTCCGGCCGCCAGCAGTCCCCGCGCGTCGTCCGTGACCGCGGCGTCGAGGCGCGGTGAGCCGAGCGTCGCGGCCGCGTCCACGGCGTGCGCGTCCGCGGGGCGGACCACCATGCGCCGTCCGACGAGGCTCCGGTCGGCGTGCGACACCACTGTCGCGACCGCCACGGGCCGTCCCGCCTCGACGTCCGCGGCGACGTCGGCGAGCTGCGGGAAGGAGGTCCGGTCCACGCGCTCGACGAAGACGTCCAGGATGCCGCCGCAGGTCAGCCCGACCGCGAACGCGTCCTCGTCGCTGACCCCGTACCGCTGGAGGACCGGCGCCCCCGTCTGGACGACCTCTGTCGCGAGCTCGTAGAGGGCGCCCTCCACGCAGCCGCCCGAGACGCTGCCGACCACCTCGCCGCCGGGGCCGACGAGCATGCTCGCGCCGGCGGGGCGCGGTGCCGACCGCCAGGTCGCGACGACGGTGCCGACCCCGACGGCGCGGCCCTCGCCCCACCAGGCGACCAGCTCGTCCAGGACGTCACGCACGGTCCGGCCCTCCACACGGTCGCGCCACCACGCAGGGCTCGTTGCCGGTCATGCCCCCATCCTCACCCGTGGCGCAGCCGAGCGATAGGTACTCGGACCCGAGTCAGCACCGGGCCACCACGTCGAGGAGCTCGGAGAAGGCGGCGAGGGAGTGGCCCGCCACGAAGTCGTCGAGGTGTGGCAGCGCCGCGACGATCCCCGACTGCACGGGCTCGTACCCCCGCTTGCCGCTGTGCGGGTTGACCCACACCAGGCGGTGGGACAACCGGGCCAGCTGCGCCGCCTGCTCGGCCAGGAGGGCGGTGTCCCCCCGTTCCCAGCCGTCGGAGCAGATCACCACGACGGCCCCGCGGGCGACGCCGCGCCGCCCCCACCGGCGCACGAAGGCTGCCAGCACCTCGCCCAGCCGCGTCCCGCCCGACCAGTCCGGCACTACCCGGCCCGCCGCGGCCACCGCCTCGGGCGCCGACCTGACCCGGCGCAGCACGGGAGTCAGCCGGGTCAGTCGGGTCCCCATGCTGAAGACCTCCACGCGGCCTCCGGTGCGCACGCCCGCCCTGACCATCAGGTGACTGAGACGCAGCAGGGCGTCCGCGTACGGGGCCATCGAGCCGGACACGTCGAGCAGCATCACGACCCGGCGCGGGCGATCACTGCGCCGCCGCCAGCGAGGCGGCCCCAGCTCTCCACCGCGGCGCAGCTGGTCGCGCAGGAGGGCACGTGCGTCGACCTGGCCGTGAGGGGCCGGCCGTCTCCGGGAGGTGGCGCGTCGCGGGAGCCGCGGCTCCAGCCCTGCGAAGAGCCGCTCCATCCGTGCCTTCTCGGCAGCGGACAGCTCGGCGATGTCCCGGTGCCGCAGCACCTCGGTGCCCGACGCGCGCGCGCGGACGGGGTCGTGGTCCGTGTCGGGCTGCCCCTGGCCGGGCGCGCTGTCGAGTGACGCGGCGGTCCGCGGCGGCGGGGAGGTCGCGGGTCGGGGGCGCATGGTCGGCAACCGTCCCGCGAACCAGAGGGAGAACACCCGGTCGTACACCGGCAGGTCGTCGGGCTGGCTGCACAGCGTCGCCCGTCCGGCCCAGTACACGCCCGTCGCCCGGTCGGCGCCGAGCAGCGCCGCGGCCTCGGCGAAGCGCTGGCTCCGGTCGGGCGTGACAGCCAGCCCGGCCGCCGACAGGGTCCGTGCGAAGCCGAGAAGGGCGAGCGTCACGCCCTCCGGCGCAGGCGTCACGGAGTCAGCCGGCCAGCAGCCGGTCCAGGTCGGCGCGGACCCGGTCGGTGTCCTCGCGGTACTTGACCACCGCACCCAGGGTCGCCGCCGCGGTGTCGTGGTCGAGCTCCCGGGCACCCAGGGCCGCCAGCGCTGCCGCCCAGTCGAGCGACTCGGCCACCCCCGGGGGCTTGAGCAGGTCGCTGTCACGCATCCGGTGCACGGCCGACGCGACCTGCTCGGCCAGGCGCTGCTCCAACCCGGGCATCCGGGTGCGCAGGATCTCGACCTCGCGCGCCAGCGACGGGTGGTCGACCCAGTGGTACAGGCACCGTCGCTTCAGGGCGTCGTGCACCTCGCGGGTCCGGTTCGACGTGAGCACGACCAGCGGTGGCTGCTCGGCGCGGATGGTCCCGAGCTCCGGGATGGTCACCGCGCCGGTGGAGAGCACCTCCAGGAGGAACGCCTCGAACTCGTCGTCGGCACGGTCGATCTCATCGACCAGCAGGACGCTCGGCTGGGTGCGCAGCGCCCTCAGCACGGGTCGGTCGAGCAGGAAGCGCTCCGTGTAGAGATCCCGCTCGACATCGTCGACGGAGAGGTCGGTGGCCTGCTTCAGCCCCGCGGCCGCGGCCGCCTCGACGGCGCGCAGGTGAAGGACCTGCCGGGAGAAGTCCCAGTCGTACAGCGCCTGCGAGGCGTCGATGCCCTCGTAGCACTGCAGCCGGATCAGCTCGGCGCCCAGTGCCTCCGCGAGCGCCTGCGCCAGGGCGGTCTTGCCGGTGCCCGGTTCGCCCTCGAGCAGCAGCGGGCGGCGCATCTCGACGGCGAGCCACGCCACCGTCGCCAGCCCCTCGTCGGCGAGGTAGCCGGTGCCGGCCAGGTCGGACGCCAGGTCGGCGACGGTGCGCTGCATGACCCCATCTTGCGGGGTCCGCGACTCGCCGAGCCACCCGCCCGGCTCCCGACGTAGGCTGAGGAGGTGAACGTCGTCGCGCTGGGCATGCCGGGACCTCCCCCGTCGAGCCTGCTCACGCGACCGGGCTCACCGAGGCCCGACGACCCCCGCCTCGTCGACCGGTACGGCCGGGTCGCGACGGACCTGCGGGTGTCCCTCACCGACAAGTGCAACCTGCGCTGCAGCTACTGCATGCCGGAGGAGGGCCTCGAGTGGATGCCCGGTGACCAGGCCCTGTCGGACGAGGAGGTCGTCCGGCTGGTGACGATCGCGGTCCAGCACCTGGGCGTCGACGAGGTCCGGTTCACGGGCGGTGAGCCGCTGCTGCGCAAGGGCCTGGAGGCCATCCTCTCCGCCACGTCCCACCTGCGGACCCCGGACGACGGGGTCGTGGAGACGTCGTTGACCACCAACGGACTGGGGTTGGCCAGGCGCGCGGCAGGGCTGGCAGCCGCAGGGCTGCACCGGGTGAACGTCTCGCTGGACACGCTCGACCCCGAGCGCTTCCTCCGCATCACTCGGCGCGACCGCCACGCGGACGTGATCGCCGGCCTGGAGGCCGCCCGCGCGGTCGGGATGTCGCCCATCAAGATCAACGCGGTGCTGCTGCGCGGCGTCAACGACGACGAGGCGCCCGTGCTGCTCGAGTGGGCCCTCCGCAACGGGTTCGAGCTGCGGATCATCGAGCAGATGCCGCTGGACGCGCAGGGTGCCTGGCAGCGCAGCGAGATGGTGACCGCCGACGAGGTGCTCGCCACCCTCCAGCGTCACTTCCGCCTGACCGCTGAGCCGTCCTCCCAGCGCGGATCGGCGCCGGCCGAGCGGTTCGCCGTCGCGGCCGGCGACGACCACCCGGCCGGCACGGTCGGCATCATCGCGTCGGTCACCCGAAACTTCTGCGGGGACTGCAACCGCACGCGCCTGACCGCCGACGGCCAGATGCGTGACTGCCTGTTCGCCCGGGGCGAGACCGATCTGCGGGGCATGCTCAGGTCCGGCGCCGACGACGTGGAGGTCGCCGACGTATGGCGCCTGGCCATGTGGGGCAAGCGGGCCGGGCACGGCATCGACGACGAGGGGTTCGTCCAGCCCGAGCGCCCGATGAGCGCGATCGGGGGCTGAACGTGACCGGTGTGAACCGGCTCACCGTGCGGTACTTCGCCGGTGCCGCCGCGGCCGCGGGAGTCCACGACGAGACCGTCGAGCTGCCTGCCGGCGCGGACGTCTCCGCGCTGCGGGAGACCCTCGGCCGCCGGCACCCACGACTCGTGCCGGTGCTGGGCGTGGCGGGACTGCTGCTCGACGGCGTCGCCGCACGGGAGCCGGAACGCCCCCTCGACGGCGTGCTCTGCGTGGACGTGCTACCGCCCTTCGCCGGGGGCTGACCGGCTGACCGGCCGACCGGCCCGGGTCGTCAGGGGCAGTCGACCCACTCGTCGGTGCCGTCCGGGAACACCTGGCGCTTCCAGACCGGCAGGCGGTGCTTGACGGTCTCCACCACGTCGGACGCGGCCGCGAACGCCTCCTGCCGGTGCGCGGCGGACACCGCGACCGCGAGCGCGACGTCGCCGACGCCGAGCTCCCCGATCCGGTGGCTGACCGCGAGCGCGTCGACCGGGTGCCGGGCCACGACCTCGGCCGCCACCTCACGGACGAGGTCCTGGGCGCTGGGGTGCGCGACGTACTCGATCGACACGACCTCGCGGCCGTGGTCGTGGTCGCGGACGACACCGGCGAACGTCACCACCGCCCCTGCCGCCGGGTCGATGACGAGCGCCGCGTGCTGGTCCAGGTCGAGCACGGCGTCGCCGACGGCGGCCAGCACGACCCGGCGGGCGGGCGCCCGCAGCCGTGACGCGTCGGGTTCACGCGTCGGCGTGGTGGCCCCCACGGCCGGGTGGAGCGCGTCGGGCTGAGGACGGGTCATGGGGTCAGCCTACGAAGGCCGTCGACGGTGCGGCAGGGGCGGTGTGGACCCGGCGCCACGTCGCGCGTCGTGCTCGTAGTGGACGAAGTCCTCCGGCGTGTCGATGTCAGCTCCGTCGGCGACGTCGCCGAGCTCGATGCGGCGGACGTTCTGGGACGCCAGGTACGCGCGTGCGCCGACGTCCCCGACGGCGGTGTCGATCACCCCGACCCAGTGGTTCCGACCGAGCAGCACCGGGTGCCCGGGTACGCCGCCGTAGGTGGCCTGGGCGAGTGCACCGTGCAGCGTGGTCCCGTCGGCCGCGGCGACCGCCGCCTCCAGCACCGCGCGGACCACCTCGACGGACAGGCCGGGCGTGTCCACCACGGCAACCACCGCCGCCTGCACCTGGGGACCCAGTGATGCCAAGCTGCGCAGCCCGGCCCGAAGCGAGGCGCCCATGCCCTCCGTCCAGTCCTCCACGACGACGGCGCCGACCTTGCGCGGGAGGGTGTCACGCACCATCGACGCCTCGGCGCCGACCGTCACGTGCACAGGCCGGCACCCGGCATCCAGCAGGGTCTGGGCGCGCGTGCGCACCCACGGCACGCCCCAGCGGTCGCGCACCAGCGCCTTGGGGCCGCCCATCCGGGTCCCCGACCCCGCGGCCAGGACGAGACCGGCGAACGTCCCCGGCGGGGGGGCGGGCGGGGGGATGCCAGCGAGGCGACCGCCGTCGCGGTAGCTCGTCACCGCGGCGCTCCTCCGCCGGACCACGTCACGCCCACGGCGTGGGCAAGGAGGGGGCCGAGCGGGGCCGCGCCCAGCACGCGCACCGCGTCCGCCGGAGCGTGCCAGGTGGAGCCCCGGGTGGACGCTCCCGCTCCCGTCAGGGCGAGGAGCACCTGGTACGACCACTCGGAACCGGTCCCGGAGCCGGTCGTGGGGCCGGGCGGGCCGAGAGGCCGGAGCCGACGGTAGCCGAGGGGACGTGCCGGCCCGGTCGGCCGCACACCGGTCGGCTCCAGCGCACGCCGGAGGCTCTCGTCGACCGTCTCCCCGACCACCAGGGGTCCGCCCGGGAGCGCCCACCGCCCTGCACCCGCGGCGGCGAGCAGCACCTTGCCGTCCTCGTCGGCGACGAGCGCCCACGCCGCGACCGAGCCCGTCCCGGGGACGTCGAGCACGGACGCGACGAGGTCGACCGCGTAGGGACCCGGCAGCTCACCTCCCTCGAGCCTGTCGCTGGCCAGGACGCGTTCACCGCGGCGCTTGGGCACCCGCAGCCCCGCGCCGACCAGGCGGCGCAGGAGCTCGCGACCCTCGACCTCCTCGGCCCCGGCAGCCACCGCCTGGCGGTACATCTCGGCGGGCACGTCGTAGTGGTCGCCCTCGAAGGCGCGTCGGGGGATGCCTGCGGCTCCCGCGAAGGCGTGCAGCTCGTCGAGGGAGGCGTCGCTGGTCAGGTGGCTCCAGACGCGACCGTGCGCGGGCCACCGCGGGGGGTCGATCAGGACGGCCATGGCGCCAGCCTAGGTCGGGCGGCGCTCCGTCAACGTGTCCGGGAATGGGTCGAGGCCCCTCCATGTATGAGATGGAGGGGCCTCGATTGCGCGGTGGTCGCGCCCGTGGCCGGCGAACCGGACCTCGAGAGCAGCGGGACGACGCCCGCCCGTGCAGGCCATCCGGTCACCGAGGTGACCGGGACACCCGTTCGGGAACCCCGCCCGACCGGGTCCTGCCGGGCCCGGCGCCGCGTCATCGGCGCCGCCTCGCAGGTTGCCCCGCGTGGTGCGGCCCGTCGGTTCCCCGACCGGTCCGCCCTCTCTCCTACGCTTTCCTGCCGGTGGGTCTCCCCACCGGCCGGGCCGCGCCGTCGAACTGGCGTGGGAGATGTCTATCGCTGTAACCGCCACGGGCGCAAGGGTTCTCGAGAAGTTCCCGGTCGCTGCGCGACCGCGGTGGCCCACAGCCTGTGGACGGCTCTGTGGACGGCCTGTGGAGCGAGGGGCCGTCGCGGCCCCGGCGCCTCACCACCGCCTGTGGACCGGCGCAATGCACAGCGTGTGGACAGGGCGGACTGGCGATCCGGGCAGGTGACCGGATGGTGAGACGCGCCGGGAACGCGACGGAGGGCGGCCCCCTGTGGGGGAACCGCCCTCCGTCGTGTGCTCGGCCTCGGCGGGGCCGGGGCTTCAGGACCGGATCAGAAGTCCATGCCGCCCATGTCGCCGCCACCGGGAGCCGCAGCCGGCGTCTTCTCCGGCTTGTCGGCGATGACCGCCTCGGTGGTGAGGAAGAGCGCCGCGATGCTGGCGGCGTTCTGCAGCGCGGACCGGGTCACCTTGACCGGGTCGTTGATGCCCGACGCGAGCATGTCGACGTACTCGCCGGTGGCCGCGTTGAGGCCGTGGCCGACCGCGAGGTTGCGCACCTTCTCGGCCACGACGCCGCCCTCGAGACCCGCGTTGATCGCGATCTGCTTGAGCGGAGCCTCCAGGGCGACCTTGACGATGTTCGCGCCGGTCGCCTCGTCGCCCGTCAGGTCGAGCCCGTCGAACGCCGTCTTGCCGGCCTGGATCAGGGCCACGCCGCCGCCGGCGACGATGCCCTCCTCGACAGCCGCCTTGGCGTTGCGCACCGCGTCCTCGATGCGGTGCTTGCGCTCCTTGAGCTCGACCTCGGTCGCTGCGCCCGCCTTGATGACGGCGACGCCACCGGCCAGCTTGGCCAGGCGCTCCTGCAGCTTCTCGCGGTCGTAGTCGGAGTCCGACTTCTCGATCTCGGCACGGATCTGGTTCACCCGGCCGGCGATCTGGTCGCTGTCGCCCGCACCCTCGACGATGGTGGTCTCGTCCTTGGTGATGACGACCTTCCGGGCCTGGCCCAGCAGGTCGAGCGTCGCGTTCTCGAGCTTGAGCCCGACGGTCTCGCTGATGACCTGGCCACCGGTGAGGATGGCCATGTCCTGCAGCATCGCCTTGCGGCGGTCGCCGAAGCCCGGCGCCTTGACGGCGGCGGACTTGAAGATGCCGCGGATCTTGTTGACGACCAGGGTGGCCATCGCCTCGCCCTCGACGTCCTCGGAGATGATGACGAGCTGCTTGCCCGACTGGGTGACCTTCTCGAGGAGCGGGAGCAGGTCCTTGATCGACGAGATCTTCGACTCGACGAAGAGGATGTAGGGGTCCTCGAGGACGGCCTCCATGCGCTCGGCGTCGGTGACGAAGTAGGGCGAGCTGTAGCCCTTGTCGAAGCGCATGCCCTCGGTGAGCTCGAGCTCGAGGCCGAACGTGTTCGACTCCTCGACGGTGATGACGCCTTCCTTGCCGACCTTGTCCATCGCCTCGGCGATGAGCTCGCCGATCGAGGCGTCACCGGCGGAGATGCCGGCGGTCGCCGAGATCTGCTCCTTGGTCTCGACCTCGGTGGCGGACTTCAGCAGCTGGGCGGAGACGGCCTCGACGGCCTTCTCGATGCCGCGCTTGAGCGCCATCGGGTTCGCACCCGCGGCCACGTTGCGCAGGCCCTCGCGGACCATCGCCTGGGCGAGCACGGTGGCGGTGGTGGTGCCGTCGCCGGCGACGTCGTCCGTCTTCTTGGCGACCTCCTTGACGAGCTCCGCGCCGATCTTCTCGTAGGGGTCCTCGAGCTCGATCTCCTTGGCGATGGACACACCATCGTTGGTGATCGTGGGGGCGCCCCACTTCTTCTCGAGAACGACGTTGCGGCCCTTCGGACCGAGGGTGACCCTGACGGCGTCGGCGAGCTGGTTCATGCCTCGCTCGAGACCGCGCCGGGCCTCCTCGTTGAAGGAGATGATCTTGGCCATCTGAGTGGTTCCTCCCGAAACGGGTGGCTGGTGGTGGTGGCCGAGCCAGCGCCCGCGACGGACGGGCGGGCCTCGCCGGTGCCCTGTGCACCTGCGCTGCCGCCCTCACTGGGGTCGGACCTCTGGCACTCGCAGAGCGTGAGTGCCAGGTCAATGATTAGCACTCTGGTGCGGGGAGTGCAAGCCGCGGGCCCCGGCTCCGGGAGGCTCGCAGGAGCCGTCGATCGGGCGGACTACCCTCGGGACACATGTCAGCCGGGGCCACGCACCAGCGTCTGGCGCCGCTGCAGGTGGCCTGGCGGCTCGTCGCGGTCGCCGCAGCCCTCACGGTGCTGGTGGTCGGGCAGGTGCAGGACACCAACGACCTGTTCCCGTTCGGGTCGCTCTCGCAGTACGCCACCGCGCGGGACCCCGACGGCACCGTGCGGTCCGTGTACGTGCTCGCCGACACCACCGCGGGCGAGCGGGTGGGCGTCAGTCTCAGCGCCACCGGCGTGGGCGTCGGACGGGCCGAGATCGAGAACCAGCTGGCACGCCTGATCGCGGACCCCTCCCTGCTCGAGGGCCTGGCCGACGCGCACGCCGGACTCCATCCGGACGACCCCCGCTACACCGCGCTGTACCTGATGCGGAAGACGACCCAGCTGTCGGGCGGCCGGCCGACCGGCGACGTGGCGACGGAGGAGCTGGCCCGGTGGACGGTCCGCACGGCCGCCGCGGAGCCCGGCCCGTGAGCGCGCGGGACCGCGTGCGGCAGGCCGGTGGTGCGATGGTCGGCTGGTGGCTCCCCTCCGTACCGCTCGCCCGCGTGGCGGTGCTGCGCGCCGCCATCTACCTCTTCGTCGTCTTCGACGTGCTGTTCGTGACCAACGACGTGATCGGCCACGGGTACGCCCCGGCGCTGTACCAGCCGACGCTCTTCGCCCGGGTGCTGCCGTTCCCCGGGCCGTCCGTCCCCCTCGCCTGGGCCCTGCTCACGGTGATCGTCATCGGGTCGCTCGTCGCGGCGACCAGCCGGCTCCCCCGCCTCGCCGGAGGCGCCGTCGCTGTGGCGTTCACGGCCTGGATGATGAACTCACAGGGCTTCTCGTACGTCTCGCACGACCACATGGCGTTGATCGTCGCCGTGCTCGTGCTTCCCACGGTCGGTCGGGCGCGTTTCACGGACACGGGCTCCAGCCAGGCCGCCGGGTGGGCGGTGCGGGTGGTCGCGGTGGCGACCGTGCTCACGTACTTCGGCTCGGCGTTCAACAAGTGGGTGCGGGCGGGCAGCCCGTTGGCCTGGGCCAACGGCTCGGTGTTCACGTGGGCGATCCTGCGTCGTGGCTCGTCCTGGGTGCGCTGGACGCTGGACTACCCCGTCGTGCTCGTGATCGGCCAGTGGGCGCTGCTGGCGGCCGAGTTCCTCTCGCCCGTCGTGCTCTGGCTGCGTGGACGGTGGCTGCTCGCGGCGGTGTCGTTCTTCCTGCTGTTCCACCTGGCCACGTTCCTGGCGCTGGGCATCCACTTCCTGCCGACCGTCGTCTGCTGGCTGGCGTTCTTCCCGCTCGAGCGCGTCGTCCCCCGCGTCCGGCAGCTCGCGTCGCGCGTGCCGCCGCCGGGTCGCCTCAGCGGGTCGACGGAGCGAGCGAGGGCAGCGTCCTGATGCCGAACCGCTCGCGCAGCACGGTACGTGCGGCCGCCCAGCCGCACATCCCGTGCACGCCGGGCCCCGGGGGCGATGACGCGGAGCAGATGTACACGCCGTCAGCCCCCGTCCGGTAGGGGTTCAAGGTGGCGGTCGGGCGGGCCAGCACCTGCCAGGTGCTCACCGCTCCGGCGGCGATGTCACCGCCGACGTAGTTGGCGTTGTGGTCGCTCATGTGGGCGGCGGGGATGCACCTGCTGGACACCACGACGTCCCTGAAGCCGGGGGCGAACCGCTCGATCTGGGCCGTGACGTCCTCCGTCACGTCGCGGTTCGAGCCGGCCGGCACGTGGGCGTACGTCCACAGCGGCCGCAGGCCACCCACCTCGCGGCCGGGGTCGAACACGGCCGGGTCGCTGAGCAGCACCACCGGCTGGTCGGCGTGCCGCCCGGACGCGACCTGGTCCTCCGACCTCGCCATGTCGGCGCGGGTGCCGCCGATGTGGACGGTCCCCGCGCGCCCGACCTCGGGCTCGGCCCACGGGACGGGGCCCGAGAGGACGTAGTCGACCTTGGCCGCGGCGTTCCCGTACCGGAACCTGTCGAGCCGGCGGGCGGCAGCGCGGGGCAGCCGGTCGCCCAGCACCGACAGCACGGTGCGCGGGGCGGTGTCGAACAGGTAGGCGCGGGCGGGGGGCAGGTCGGCCCACGTGGTGACCGGCGAGTCGGGCCGCACCCGACCTCCGTGCGCCTCGAGGTCGTCGACCAGGGCTGTCACCAGGGCACCGCTCCCGCCGACCGGAAGGGGCCAGCCCGAGGAGTGGGCGATCGGGGCCAGCAGCAGGGCGCTGCCCGCCGCGCCGATCGAGGGCATCGGGGAGATGGCGTGGGCGCTGACACCGGTCAGGAGCGCGGCAGCCTCCTCGGTGTGGAAACGGCGGTTCCAGACCGGGGTGCCCTGGTCGAGCAGGCGGAGCGCGAACTGCGCCGCGGTGAGCAGGCCACCGACGCTCCTCGGGAGCGACCGGTAGTCGCCGAGGGCGAACTCCACCAGGCGGTCCTCCTGCCGGGCGAGCGGGCCGAGCAGCCGCTTCCAGGTGGCGCCGTCCGCCCCGAGGCCCTCGGCCGTGCGGTCGATGTCGCGGTAGGCGAGCGCCGCGCGTCCACCGTCGAGGGGCTGGGCGTAGGAGATGTCGGGGGTCACGAAGCGTACGCCCCGGGCGGCGAGGTCGAACTGCTTCATGAACGGCGCCGCGACGGCCATCGGGTGCACCGCCGAGCAGATGTCGTGCACCAGGCCGTCGGCCAGCCCGAGGTCGAGCGTCCGGGCACCGCCGCCCACGGTCGGCTCGGCTTCGAGGACCTCGACGCCGAGGCCGGCGCGGGCCAGGGTCACCGCGGCCGCGAGGCCGTTGGGGCCGGAGCCGACGACGACCGCGTCGAGGGTGGCTTCGCTCATCGGCAGGAGTCTGCCCGACCCGGCCGGCTCCCGCTGCCGCAGGGTGAGGTCCGTCGGCCGACGGATCCGTTCAGAGGGCCCTGCGGTAGAGGTCGCCGAGGTGCTGCCAGGCCACGTCGGTGCGCTCCCGGCGCCGGGCCGCGTCCGCGCCGAGCCGTTCGAACCCTGACTGCTGGATGGTGACGCGGGTCCGGCCGTCCGGGGTCGGGACGAAGGACACCACCACCTCCGTGGCCTCGGAGCGGTCGAAGAACAGGTGCCACAGGTAGGAGACCCGCCGTGGCGGGTCCCAGGTCATCACCTGTCCCCACTCGAGCTCCTCACCGGCGCTCGTGCGCTCGTAGATCCGGCCCCCCACCTCCGGTTCGAAGACCACCTCGACGTGGTCCTCGCCCGCGAGCGTGTGCTCCCGCGGCCACCAGGTCGACGCCTTCGCCGTCCACACGCTGAAGGCCCGCTCGACCGTGGCCGCGACCTCGAACTCGCGGATGATGGCGTCCACTCAGTCCCCCTGCCCGTCGTCACCGTGGTCGGAGAGGTTCTCGGCCAGGAGGGTGAACCTGGCGGCCGCCTGACCCCACACCTGCTCGAAGTAGGCTGCGGCGGCCCGGACCCCGTCGGGGTTGAGGCTGTAGATCCGGCGGGTGCCGTCGGCGCGGTCCGCGACCAGGCCCGCGTTCTTCAGCAGGCGCAGGTGGCGCGACACGGCGGGCCGGCTGATGGGCAGCTCGTCCGCGATCTCCTGGACGGACTTGTCGTGTCGGCCGAGGCTCTCGACGATGGCGCGGCGGTTGGCGTCGCCGAGGGCATCGAGCGCGTCAGCCGGGAGCGACGCGGCCACCGGCTCGCTCCTGCTCCGCCGCGGCCTTGAGGCCGTCCGCGAACTGCTCGAACGACTCCGTCATGTCAGGGATCGTCCTGGTGATCAGCGGCGCGAGCAACCCCGAGAACACCTCCTCCATCGAGAACTCGCTCACGGCGCCGCGCGGGACGACGCGGTAGGTGCGCACGCCGCTGAACAGGCCGAGGGGCATCCCGTCGCTCCACACCATCCGCGTGGGTGGCGTGAACTCGGTGACCGTGAGCTTGAAGGCGCGGCGGGGATTGACGGTGGACGTGAGCGCGATCCGTTCACCCGGGGCGATCCGGCCCTCGATGCCCAGCACCGACGGGTTCCAGCCCGGGTAGCCCGCGGCATCCGTGAGCAGCGCCCAGATGGCCTCGGGGCGAGCCTGGATCTCGCGGTGGACGCGATAGGAGGTGGTCATGTCCGTCACCCTTCGTAGCCGAGGAATTACGGTAACATTGAGGTTACCGATAGGCCAGGACGGGCCGGTCGTCGGCTAGGAGTAGGTCGGCTACGAGTAGTCGGTGCCGAGGATCACGGTGATGGCGTCCGTGAGGCCCGGGTCGAGCTCGGCGACCCCGCCGACGACGTCCGCGACCGCGGCCGCCGTGACAGCAAGGTCCTCGGACGCGTAGTACACGGTCGTCGGCGGCTGGGAGTCGCGGTAGTTGTCGGTCCTGGCGACCGTCCAGCCGTCCGCCGTCAGCTCCTTCGCCGCACGGGAGGCCAGGCCGGACGTCTTCGTCCCGTTGAGGACCACGAGCCCGATGGACTGGTCCGGCGTCGGGGCCGCGGTGGTCGCGGGGGGTGCGCTCGTCGTGGGGGCTGCGGACTCCGTGGGCGCCGGGGTCGCAGGGACCGTCTCGGTCGCGGGCGGCTCGGACGGCGACGCGGTGCCCGACGAGGACGGGTTCCCGCCGCTGAGGGGCACGTCGCCGCCACCGACCACCGAGAGCACGGCCACGATCACTGCGGCGGACAGGACGGCGGCAACGACCCACGGCAGCCAGCTGAGGACCGGGCTCGGGCTGGAGCGATGCGCACCACGGCGGCCACCGGGCTGGGGGTCGACGTCGAACTCGTCGGTGCCGTACTGCGCCGGATCAGTCACGGCACCCTTCCCTAGACCTGCACACCCAGCCTTCGTGCGGAGCGGGCACGCTGGCGGGACGCCCGCATCCTGCGCAGTCGCTTGACCAGCATCGGGTCGTGGACCAGCGCCGCCGGAGAGTCAATCAGAGCGTTGAGCACCTGGTAGTAGCGGGTCGCCGACATGTCGAACAGCTCCCGGACAGCCTGCTCCTTCGCACCGGCGTACTTCCACCACTGGCGCTCGAAGTCGAGGATGCGCGCGTCGCGCTCAGAGAGCCGCGACCCGTCCCCTGCCACGTCGGTGCTGCCCGTCCCTGCCTGTACCGCGTCCATTCCGGGCTCCCGTCCCTCGTCGTGCGCGGCCACTGTACGACGCGAACCACAACGATGTCATTCCAACGACCCGGACGGTGCCGGGGAAGTTCGGCGCCCCTGCGAGTGGGTAGCGTGCCAGGCGTGACCCCAGGCGCGCGACCGCTCGAGGACGTGGTGCACCCGAGCTGGGTCCCGGCCCTCGAGCCGGTGCGCGGGACGCTGTCAGGCCTGGGCGGGATGCTCCGTGAGGAGGTGGCGGCCGGACGCGGCTACCTTCCGGACGGGGACCGTGTCCTGCGGGCCTTCTCGACGCCCTTCGACCGGGTGCGGGTGCTGCTGGTCGGCCAGGATCCCTACCCCACGCCCGGTCACCCGGTCGGGCTCTCCTTCGCCGTCGACCGTGCCGTCCGGCCGCTGCCGAGGAGCCTGCAGAACATCCTGCGTGAGCTCACGGCCGACACGGGGGCGGCTCCGCCGGAGCACGGTGACCTGTCGCGGTGGACCGACCAGGGGGTGCTGCTGCTGAACCGCGTGCTCACCGTGGGTCCCGGACGACCGGGGTCGCACCGTGGACGCGGGTGGGAGCAGGTCACCGACGCGGCGGTGCGCGGGCTGGCGGCTCGCGGCACCCCGCTGGTCGCGATCCTGTGGGGCCGGGACGCGCAGGCGGTGCAGCCACTGCTCGGGACGGGGCCAGCCGTGACGAGCGTGCACCCGAGCCCTCTGTCCGCGTCGCGCGGGTTCTTCGGGTCGCGACCCTTCACCAGGGCCAACGAGCTGCTCGTGGGTCAGGGTGGCGAGCCCGTGGACTGGTCCTTGGCCTGAGGGGGCTCGTCGGGCTTCTGGTTCCGGGCTCTCGCCCGGGCTCCGGCCAGTCGCTCCCCCCTGCGCCGCGCCTCGACGACGTCGAGCCCTCGCTCGACGGGGGCGGCGAGCGTGTCTCCGAGGACGACACCCCCGGCGATGGCCATGGCGATCGTCCCCGCCGAGAGCAGGGTGATCAGGCCCCCCGGTGCGTCGCCGGTGGTCATCTCGCGCAGCGCCTGGAAGATCACGAGGCCCGGCAGGAGCATGGTGGTGGCGGGCACCACGACCGCCAGGGGAGACGCCCGGCGGCGCAGGGCCCAGACCCGGCCGACGACTCCGATGAACGTGCACGCGACGGCCGCCGAGATCGCAGCGGGCAGCCCGGCATCGCGGACGGCGAGGTCGATCTGGAAGCCGATGCCTCCGGCCACGGCGATGGCGACGAGGACACGAGGAGGGGCCCGGCTGGCGAGGCCGGAGCAGGTCGCCCCGAGGGCGGCCAGCAGGACGGCGGTGACGGTGACGTCGGTCGGTCTCCCGGCCAGGGGGTCGACGAGAACGCCTGACCCGAGATCGAACTGAGCAGCGACGGTGAACGCGGTGGCGACCCCGGCGAGGATGGCCGCCGTTGTCAGCATCACCGAGAACAGGCGGCCGACGGCCGTGACCGGGAACCCGCTGATGCCGTCCTGGACCGCCGCGACCAGCCCGACTCCGGCCAGCAGGGTGATGATGCCGCCGGCCACGACCAGGCCCGTCCCGCGGGCGCTCGCCAGGCCGAGGGCAGGGAGCTGCTCGCTCAGGATGCCGACGAGCAGCGCCAGGGCCGCGGCCAGTGCGGCGCCGATATAGGTGACGAAGAACGCCGGTAGCCCACGGCGGGTCGCGAAGCGGCCCACCTGGTCGACGACCGCCGTCACGACGAAGGCGGTGCCGGCCGCCGCGAGGGTCCCCCCCAGCAGCGCGACCACCGTCGCGGCCAGTCCGCCCCACGCGGCGCTGACCACCCCGCGGTGGTACGGGCGCGGCAGCCCCCGGATCTCCTCCAGCCGCCGGTTCGCGCCGCTCCGGTCGAGACGCCCCTCGACCAGGTCCACGACGAGGGCGTGGACCTCGGACATGCGGGAGTAGTCCCGTCCGGGAGACGGCACGACCCGCACGAGGGCCACGGCCGGCTGGCCGGGGGGCGCGTACCCGAGGAGGACCGACCCGAAGGTGATGTCGACCTCCAGTGCGTCGTCGCGCAGGCCCAGGGCGGCGGCCGACGCCAGCACGGTCGTCTTCACCTCGGCCGTCCCCGCGCCGGCACGCAGCCCGAGTGCCGCGATGCCCATCACGAGGTCGAGCGAGCGGCGCAGGTCCTGCTGCTCCGGCGTCTGCATCCGCACCAGGTCGCTGTACGGCGTGCCACGCAGCTGGGTGGCGAGCGGGATGGGCTCCGTGACGGCCTCGGAGCCCATCAGCCGCCGCCAGCGTGGAGGGGTCATCCCGACCTCACCCTCGCTCCGTCACTTCGGTCGCAGCAGTCAGCCGCGCGCGTAGGGGTCGGCCACGACGCCGGCGTTCGCTTCGTCGTCCCAGCGATAGACCTCCCGGCCTGACACGAACACCCGTCGCGCCCGGGACATCACGTCGAGCGGGTCGCCCGACCAGACCACGACGTCCGCGTCCTTGCCCTTGGCCAGCGAACCCA
Source organism: uncultured Actinomycetota bacterium (assembly GCA_963843835.1). Classification (GTDB taxonomy): domain Bacteria; phylum Actinomycetota; class Actinomycetes; order Actinomycetales; family CAWJMD01; genus CAWJMD01. Next base: position 611,652 of record CAWJMD010000001.1, on the reverse strand, counting down.
CCCGGTCGTCCAGCCCCATGATCCGGGCGGGGTTGATCGTGAGGGACTCGAGGGCCGTGGTGCGGTCGAGCCCCTCCTTCACCGCGAGAGTCGCCTGGTGCACGAGGAAGTTGATCGGCACGACGGGGTGGTCGGTCGTGATCGCGATCCGGACGCCCGCGGCGGCGAGCAGGCCCGGGTTGCGCAGGTGGCGCTGCCGCAGCTCGACCTTGCTGCGCGTGGTGAAGAGGGGGCCGATCACCACCGGGATGTCGGCGTCGGCCAGCACGTCGGCGAGCAGGTGCCCCTCGGTGCCGTGGTTGACGATCAGCCGGTAGCCGAACTCCCTCGACAGCCGGATCGCCGTCGCGATGTCGTCGGCGCGGTGGCAGTGCTGCGACCAGGGGAGGTCGCCCGCCAGCACATGCACGAGGATCTCACTGGTGGGGTCGCGGTCGAAGGGCTCGTTCTTGGAGGCCGCACGGTCCCGCTTGGCCTGGTAGTCCTGCGCCTTCGTCATCGCGTCGCGGATGACCGCTGCGACGCCCTGACGCGTCGAGGGGAGCTTCTTCTGGTCGCCGTAGACCCGCTTCGGGTTCTCACCGAGGGCGCTCTTCACGCTGGCCGGCTGCTTGATGACCATCTCGTCGACCATCCGGCCCCAGCACTTCAGGGCCACCGTCTGCCCACCGATCGGGTTACCCGAGCCGGGCTTGACCACGGCCGTGGTCACGCCGCCGGCCAGCGCGTCCCGAAAACCCTCGTCGTCGGGGTTGATGGCGTCCAGGGCCCGCATCCGGGCGCCGTTGGGGTCGGTCATCTCGTTCGTGTCCTGCCCTGCCCAGCCCTCGCCCTCCTCGTGCACCCCCATGTGGGCGTGCGCCTCGACGAAGCCCGGCAGCACCCAGCTGCCCTGTGCATCGACGTGGTCGGCACCGCGGGGGACCTTCACCCGCGAGCCCACCGCTGCGATCCTGCCGTCCTCGATCAGCACGGTGCCGCCGTCGATCGGCTTGCCCTCCACCGGCACCACGTACCCGCCGGTGATCGCCACGGTCCTCGCCACGTCAGCACACTCCGTTCGTCGATGGGGCTTCGACTACACCCTGGCATGGATCGCCGACAGCGACAGATCCGGGCGGGGGGCCAGATGCATGGCTCCCGTCGAGCCGCTGGCCGGCACCGCCTGCCCGGCTCGAGGACCGGCCTCTCCGTCCACAGGGTGGTTGGGACGGCCGGTCGTCAACAGGTGGTGTGGGCCGAAACCCGTTGTCGGTGGGCGGGTTCAGTGTCGGTGCATGGAGGGGACGGGGGCTGCGGCGGGTGCCGCGCCGGGCGCTGCGCAGGTCGCGGCACTGCGGGCCCGCGCGGTCCGGATGGCTGCCGACGCCGCCGGGCAGCTGCGTGAGGTGCACGCGCTGGAGGCCGCGATCCGGGCTGACCTGGCGGCGGACCCGCCGCACCCGGTCGGGGACGTCCTGTTTCGACGCTGATGACACGGACGCCCTGGTGGTGGACGAGGTCGGTGCCGCGCTCGGCCTGGGCGCCGCCGGATCGGCCGCGCGATCGCCCGCCTACCCCGCGGCGACGACGTCGACCCTTCGCACAACACGCCGCCGGAGCCGAGGACGCGGCCGGCACCACGGCATCCGGTCGGTTCCGTGGCCGGGACCGCGAGCTCGGCCTGGTCATGCACGCCGACACCTACCTCGGCGACGGCCCCGCCGCCGCCGAGCCCGGCATGGGCACCGACGGCACCATCACCTGGACCACCACCACCGGACAGCACCACACCCACGGCCCCGAACCCCTACCCGGCCACGCAACCGGCGAGGCCTACTGGCAACCCCACACACAGGTCACCACCCGCCCCGCCGCCTGACCGGGGGTCGGCAGGGTCAGTCCGGCGGGTCCGGGTCCCCGGGCACTCCGGCCTGGGCGACGACCTGTGCGACGACCGCTTCGGCGTCGGAGACGATCTCGCTGGCGCGCACACGGGCCACACTCCAGCCGAAGCGCTCCAACGCGGAGGTCAGCATCTGGTCGCCGGCCACGGCGTCCGCCGGCTCGTCGCCTGGTCGGCGTCCGTCCCAGAGCACAGCCACCGGCCGCGCGCTGCCTGCCACCCGCACCAGCAGGTCCGGGTGCGTGGCGGGGTCCGGCTGCCATCCGTCGCGTCGTCCACTCGCGCCGGCAGACCGGCCGGATCGCTTGCGCCGCAACGGCGACGGCCCGAAGTCCAGGTCCAGCTCGTCGTCCGACTCCGGGGCCTCGTCCGGAACCGCCCGCGCCGCGGTGCCGACCTCGTGCCCGGCGGTGCGCAGCGCCGAGACCAGTCGGCCCAGTACGGCGTCGCCCGTGGGTGGGGCGCCGAGGGCGGGCGACTCCTCGGTGTGCGTCGGCAGCACCTGGAGCAGCCGGCGCAGGGCGCGGGCGCCGTCGCTCGAGGTACGTTCCGGGTCGAGCTGGTCGGCGGTCAGGGACGAGACCACGGTCAACCTCAGACGGGCCTGGCCGACCCCGAGTCCGACGAGTCGGTTCCCGCCCTCGTCGTCGAGCCTTCCGAAGCGGTGCACCACCCGGCCGTGGGGTGTCCGACCGATGCCGAGGGACAGGATGACGTGGTCACGCACGGTGTCCTCGGCACGCGCGAGGTCGGCCACCACGAACGGCTCGTCGGTGGCGCGGGTGAACCACGCGGTCAGCTCCGGCTCCTGGGCCAGTGAGCGGCGCACGGCCTCGGCGACCGCTCGGGCGTGCCCACGTCCCGGTGTCAGCACGGCCAGCGACTGCTGCGGCTGTGTACGCACCTGCGCCAGCACGAGCTCGACGACGCGGGCGACCTCCTGTGGTGGGCTGGCCTCCTCGGGCGACGCGGTGACCGGGACGATGCCGTCCTCGACCACCTCCAGGCGCGCCGGCTGCGGGACCGGCGACGGGACCTGCCACCTCGGCTCCCGGGCATCACCCGCGAGCAGTGCCTCCCCGACCTCGACGAGCTGTGCGGGGCTGCGGTGCCGATGGTCGAGACGCAAGGTCATCAACCTGCCCGACGTCGCGTCCAGCACCGAGGTCCGTTGCGGTACAGGCTCATCCATGTCGTGGTCGACCGCGTCGAGCGTCGAGGGACGCAGACCGTGCGGGTCCCCGACAACGACGACCTGTCGCCCTCGGGCCACAGCGGGCAACGCCTCCGCAAGCCCCAGCCTCTGCCCCTCGAGCAAGAGCACGGTGTCGACCCTCGACGACAGGCCGGGCAGGAAGGGCAGCGCGAGTGCCGTGGTCCCCTGGGCGCTGGCCCGCGGCCCGGACCCGCTCGCGGCCGCCCGCGCGTCCGTCTGGGGTCCGGAGTCACCCGGGGTCACGATGCCGCGATCCTCCAGGTCCATCGCCACGAGAACGCCACGGTACCAAGCCATTTCGAGCCTCGCAGCGGCGACGTCCCGACCCGCGCCCTCTGCTCGGAGCTGGCCGACCAGGTCCGTCAGCCCGAGGCCGTCGAGAGCCGCCAGCACGCTCGTCCGGCGAGGCAGGACGGCGAGGTCGTCCCGCGCCTCGGCCAAGCCGTCGAGCCGCTCCATCAGGGAGTCCAGGGGAAGGTCCGTCAGGTCGGTCGCCCCCGATGTCGCCGCCAGCACGCGCTCCAGGAACGACAGGTCGCTGCTGACGCGCCGGTACGCGGAGTCCGCGATCCCGAGACCCAGCGGGACGTGAGGCTGTCCTCGTGATCCCGAGACGCGATGCCACTGCCGTCGCTCCTTCTCGGCCGCGACCAGCGCAGCATGCAGGTCGTCCGGCTTCATCCCCGGACGCACCAGCTCGGCGGCCTGCCGCCTCCAGCGCCGCCGCTCCCGACCCGTCATCTCGATGTCGTGGCGCTCACGCCACTGCGAGGACGCCGTCGCAGCGACGGCCTGGTCGAGAGGACGCTCGTAGATGGCCGGGAGGAACACGTCGAGCGTCGCCCGGACCGCGACGAAGAGGTCCAGCTGGTCGCCCCAGTCGCTCACGCTCCCGCCACTGCGCACGCCGACGTCGTGCGCCAGGTCGTCCATCAGGCCGCGCGCCTCGGCGAGGCTGCTCCCCCTCAGCCGGTCGAGGGCCGCGAGCGCCGCCTCCGCCTCCTCCACCGAGGAGACCTCTGCGCCGACCCAGGGGCTCGACGTCGAGAGGTCGGAGTACGCAGCGACGTCGGCGGCCTCTGCGAGGAGCCGGGTCGCCTCTCGGCGGGCCTCCGCGCCGGCCAGGGCCTGGAGCGTGGCAGGTGGTAGGGGCACGACATCGCCCGTGCCGACCGCGCCGTGTCCGGTAGCCGCGAGTGCCCGGAGCACGTCGAGCCGGCTGGCTCCCCACCGGGGCCTCGCGTCGTGCAGGGCACGCCGAGCCGCCAGGTCACCGGCGGCCGACCTCGCACGGCGAGCGCCCGCGGCGTCCGCCGGGGCTGCGCCGTCGTCCTCCCCGTCGGTGTCCGCTGCCGTCACCAGCGGCAGCAGACGAGAGAGTCCGTACTCGCCCAGGCGCGTCACGAGGTCGTCGAGGGGGCCGCGCCGCGGGGCCACCACGAGCACCGACCGCCCGGTCCGGGCGGCTTCGACGACCAGCTGGGCGGCGACCTGGGTCGCCCCCGAACCGACGGGGGCCTCCACGCGGACGTCACGACCGCGCGCCACCGCCTCCACGACGGCGCGCTGCGACGGGTCGAGCGGGGTGAGGTCGCCGTCCCGAGGAGCCTGGACCGGACCGGGGGCAGACTCCGCCCGGTCCGCGCTGATCTGGCCCGACCCCAGCAGCGCCTGCACGAAGCGGTGGCTCGACAGCTCGGGGGCGACTCGTTCCAGGTCCCCCGTCAGCCCACGGGCGAGGTCGGTGAAGAGACCCACCACCGTCCGGTCGTGCACGATCGGCTGCGAGTCGCCGAACCGGGCGGACGGAGCGGCGATCTCCGCGCGCAGCCGGTCCAGCACCCGGCGCGGCGTGAAGCCGTGCTCGTCGCCCGCCAGGCTCAGCAGCGCGTCCTCGTCGACCCTGACCCCGTGCTGGTGCAGCAGCCCGAGCAGCGCCGGGTTCAGCCACGCGGGACCGTCCAGGACGAGGTCGAGGTCCCCCGAGCCTCGCGCGCGGAGCGACAGGGAACGAAGGAGCACCGGCGCGGTGACCGGGACGACGGTCGACCGGTCCGTCCACTCGACCAGCCCGATCCCGAGCCGGGTGCCCGGCAGGCCGTAGCCCTCGGTCAGTCGCGCCGCCGCCTGGCGCAGGTGCCTGGCTCGCTCACGGGCCCCGTCGAGGGCCGTCTGCTCACGGAAGAGGTCCGACAGCCGCGAGGGCCGTCCCGCGAGGAAGCCGGCGAGGCCGGACGGGTGCGCGGTGGTGAGCTCGAGGGTCCCGAGCGGGAGGTCGCGGTACCCCAGCAGCGTGTCGGGGCCCGCGAGCTCCGACAGCTCCGTCCGCCAGGCCTCGAGGGCCCGCTGGAGCAACGTGCCGGACGGCGGCGCCCCCACAGCAGCCTCGCCGCCGGGTGCGCCGGAGTCGAGGGTCGTCACCGGGTCCTGAGCCACCCGGCCACGCTAACGCCAACCGCGGCGAACGGTGCGGGGGCGCGCGCTGCGGCCTGCGCGGGTGAAGATGGGGCATGACCGTCGTCCTGCCTGCACAGCGACGGTCCGCGCGTGCCGGGCTCGCCGTGGCCGTTCTCGGCGCGCTGGCGGTGGCCCTGTCGATACCGGCGAGCGCGACCTCCGGCGCGTCCCCGGCAGCCGGGCAGCAGCAGGAGGTCATGGTCCCGGTCGGCCCGGAGGCCGACGGCGCGCCCGTGGAGCTCGATGCGACCATCTTCACCCCCGCCGAGGGCGAGGGCCCGTATCCGGCTGTGCTGCTCGCCCACGGCTTCGGCGGCAGCAAGGGCGACCTGGCCGCCCAGGCCGACGAGCTCGCGTCCTCCGGCTACGTGGTGATCACCTACACCGCCCGCGGGTTCGGGCGCTCCGGTGGCCTGATCCACCTCATGTCCCCCGACTTCGAGGTCGCCGACGCCCGCGTCCTCGTCGACCTCCTGGCCGCACGCGACGACGTGCTCCTCGATGCCCCCGGCGACCCGCGCGTGGGCATCGCCGGAGCGTCCTACGGCGGTGCGCTCGCCCTGATGACCGCGGGCACGGACCCTCGTATCGACGCGGTCGTCCCCGCGATCACCTGGAACGACCTCTCCCAGTCCCTCTTCCCGCAGTACGCGCAGGTGGCCGATGACGCCCCGGCCACCCCCGCGCCGTCACGGCCGGCCGAGGCGCCCGGTGTCTTCAAGAAGCAGTGGGCGGCCCTGTTCTTCGCCTCCGCCTTCGGGTCGGAGGGGATCTCGGCCGACGGCACGTCCCCCGGCGGCGCCGCACCACGTCCGCCCCGGCTCACCGGCACCACGGGCGACCTCGGTTCCGCGGTGTTCTGCGCGCGGTTCGACCAGCAGGTCTGCGATCTCTACCTCGAGGCCGCCGCCAGCGGCCAGGTCACCGACGAGGCCCGCGACCTGCTGCGACGCCACAGCCCGACGTCCACGAACGCCGGGATGCGCGCACCCACGCTGCTGCTGCAGGGCACCCAGGACTCGCTCTTCCCGCTCGGCGAGGCCGACAGCACGGCCGTCCAGCTCGCCGCGGCGGGCGTGCCCTTCGCCGTCCGCTGGGTGCCCGGCGGCCACGACGGCGGTGGCGTCCAGGCAGACCTCGAGCCGGCGGCACGCGCATGGTTCGACCACTACCTGCGCGGCCAGGGCGACGCGCCACCGCTCTCCTTCGAGTACGCGGTCCCGGCGTCCGGCGCCCTGGAGGCCTCGACCGGAGTCGTTCCGGACGGATACCCAGGGACGGTGCAGGCACAGGCCCAGGAGCTCATGGACGTGGAGCTGACCGGGGACGCGCAGGTGGTGGTGGCGCCCCCAGGGGGTGCGCCGGCCGCCTTCACCGGGCTGCCCGGACAGGGGTCGGGGCTCTCGGCCCTCGGCTCCTCCGGGCTCGGCGACATCTCTCGCGCGACCTACGCGCTGGCGGTGCTGCCCGGTGCGTCCGCCGTGTTCGACAGCCCGCCGATGACGGAGCCGCGGCGGGTCGCCGGTGCCCCCAGCGTCACCGTCCGCATCACCTCGTCCGGCCCGGAGGCCACCCTGTTCGCCTCCGTGTGGGTGGTGTCGGAGACCGGTGACCCCACGCTCCCGGTGGCTCTGGTCTCCCCCGTGCACCTCACCGGGCTGACCGTCGGCGAGCCCACCGAGGCCAGGGTGCGGCTGCCCGCGGCCGTCTACGACGTCGGGGACGGCGAGCGCCTGCGCGTCGTGCTCTCGAGCACCGACCAGGCCTACGCCCTGCCAGATGCCCCGGCCGGCTACCTCGTCGAGGCCGCAGGCCCGGCGGCGCTCTACGTCCCCACCGCCCCGTTCGAGCAGGCCGCCCCGGTGGACACGGGCACGAGCATCGCCCCGCTCGCCCTCGGGGTCGCGGCCCTCGTCCTGCTCGGCCTGGGCGCCGTGCTGCTGACCGGGCGCAGGCTGCACCACGACGGACCTCGACCCGACCTGGCGACCACCCCGCTCGTCGTCGAGGGGCTGGTCAAGCGGTACCGGGGAGGGACCCTCGCCGTCGACGACGTCAGCTGGACGGCCGAGGCCGGGCAGGTGGTCGGCCTGCTGGGACCCAACGGCGCCGGCAAGACGACGACCATCCGCATGCTCGTGGGGCTGATCCGCGCGGACGCCGGGTCGGTCTGGGTCCTCGGTCAGCCCGTGACGGCGGGCGCCCCCGTCCTCAGCCGCGTCGGCGCCCTGATCGAGGGGCCGGGGTTCCTCCCCCATGTCTCCGGTCGGGAGAACCTGCGGGCCTTCTGGGCCGCCACCGGTCGCGCACCCGGGGAGTCGCACGTCGAGGAGGCGCTCGAGATCGCCGGTCTGGGAACCGCTCTCGAGCGCCCGGTCCGCTCGTACAGCCACGGCATGCAACAGCGGCTCGGCATCGCCCAGGCCATGCTGGGGCTACCCGAGCTGCTGATCCTGGACGAGCCGACCAACGGGCTGGACCCGCCGCAGATCAAGGCGATGCGCCAGGTGCTGAGCGACTACGCCGCCACCGGGCGGACGGTGGTGATCTCGAGCCACCTGCTGGCCGAGGTGGAGCAGACGTGCACGCACGTGGTCGTCATGCACCGCGGTCAGGTCGTCGCCGCCGGGGCGGTGGCCGACCTCGTCTCCAGCGAGGGCACGACGGTCGTCGTCCTGGCCGACGACAGGGCGGACGAGGCGTCCCGGCTCCTGGCGGACCACCACGGCGTGCGGTCGGTCCGCGTCGACGACGCCCGGACGGTCGAGGTCGTGGCCGACGTGCCGCGGCACCTGCTGGTGCGCGAGCTGGTCGAGGCGGGCTTCGAGGTCTCCACGGCCGACGGGCGGCGCCAGCTCGAGGAGGTCTTCATGCAGGTCATCTCCGACGGCGCTCCCGTGGGGACCACGCCGTGACGGCCCCCCTGCCCCTGAGGGCCGAGATGCGCCGTCAGCTCTCGCGCCGCCGCACGCAGTTCGCGTTCGGCTTCCTGGTCGCCCTGCCGCTGATCCTCGTCGGCGCCTTCGCTCTGGGGGACGACGGCCCCGACGGTGACGGCGGCGGGCCTCCCAACGCCCAGAACGGGGCGGCCTTCGTCGACCTCGCGCAGAGCAGCGCGGCGAACTTCACGATCTTCACCCTGTTCGCCTCGACGGGCTTCCTGCTGGTGGTGCTCGTCGCCCTGTTCGTGGGCGACAGCGTGCCGTCGGAGGCGAGCTGGTCGACGCTGCGCTACCTGCTGGCCGCCCCGGTACCGCGCCGCAGGCTCCTCGTGCAGAAGCTCGCGGTGGGCCTGCTGACCGGGGTGGCCGCGCTGGTTGTGCTACCGGGCTGGTCGATGGTCGTCGGTGGGATCGCTTACGGATGGGGAGACTTCGCCGACCCCATCGGTCGCACGCTGCCCTGGGACGTGTTCCTGTTCCGCCTCGTCGTGATCATCGGCTACCTCGCCGTGCACCTGCTGTTCGTCGGCTGCGCCGCGTTCCTCATCGGCGTGCTCACCGACGCCCCGCTCGGTGCCGTCGGCGGGGCCGTGCTGATCACGATCGTCTCGGCCATCCTCGACTCGATCAGCGCGCTGGGCGACGTCCGCAACGCACTGCCGACGCACTACCAGTACGCCTGGCTGCAGACCCTCGACCAGACCTTCACCGTCGGCGACATGGACCGCGGCGCTCTCTGGGCCATCGGGTACGCGGCCGTGCTGCTCACCGCGGCATTCGTCGTCTTCGAGCGCAAGGACGTGCTGAGCTGACCCGGCGACGAGGATCGGGCGGACTCGGTAGGTTTCCGTACGGACGCGTACGCCCGACGTCCCACGCCCACCATCCGGGCGACGACCCCGCCGCACTCCGGGAGGACCTCTCGCATGACCGCATCCACGACCCTCACCAAGGGCGGTAACGCTCCGCTGACGGCGACGAGCCTGGTCCTGACGGTCGACGTGGCGGCTCCGGCGGACGTCTCCGCGCTCCTGGTCACCGAGAGCGGGAAGGTGCGCTCCGACGCGGACTTCGTCTTCTACAACCAGCCCACTGGACCGGGTGTCCGGTGCGAGCGCCCCTCGGCGGGTCAGCCGTGGCGGGTCCTCGTCGACCTGGGTTCGGTGCCCGCGGACGTCCACGCCGTCCGTCTCGTGACGTCGCTGGACGACACCACGTCGACGTTCGGCCGCGTCGGTCAGCCGGTGGCCCGGGTGACCGACGCGTCGGGTGCCCCGGTGGTCGACTTCACGATGACCGACCTGAGCACCGAGAGCATCGTCGTGGCCCTCGAGCTGTACCGCCGGGCCGGCGCCTGGAAGGTGCGGGCCGTCGGCCAGGGCTATGCGGGCGGTCTGGCCGACCTGATCACCGACCACGGTGTCTCGGTGGACGACGCCCCGGCTGCGGTGACCCCGGCGCCGGCGGCCCCCGCGCAGGCCGTGCCCATGCCCATGCCCGCGGCGCCAACCCCCTCGACGCCTCCCCAGGCGGCGTCGGCCACCCGCGCGCAACCGCCGTCCGCCCCGCAGTTCGGCCAGCCCGCCGCGCAAGCACCGGTCGCCCATGGCGAGGTGCAGCTGACGAAGGCGCGCCCCGTCAGCCTGTCCAAGGGCCAGAAGGTCACGCTGACCAAGGACGGCGGCGTGGCCCTGACCATGATCCGGATGGGCCTGGGCTGGGACCCGCTCAAGAAGCGGAGCATGTTCGGCAGCCGCGAGGTCGAGATCGACCTCGACGCGTCGGCGCTCCTGTACGCGGGCAAGGACCCGGTGGACCTGGCGTTCTACAACCAGCTCCGCACCAAGGACGGCTCGGTGCAGCACACCGGCGACAACCGCACCGGTGAGGGCGAGGGGGACGACGAGACGATCATGGTCGACCTCACTCGCGTGCCCGTGCACGTCACCAGCCTGATGTTCGTGGTCACGTCCTACGAGGGCCAGACGTTCGAGCAGGTGCAGAACGCGTTCTGCCGGCTCGTGGACCACACGACGGGCGCCGAGCTCGCCCGGTACACGCTGGCCGGCGGCATGCCCTTCACCGGCATGCTGATGGCCAAGGTCTACCGGGAGGGCTCGTCCTGGAAGCTGCAGGCCATCGGCGAGGGGATGCAGGCCCGCACACCGAGCGAGACGATCCCTGCCATGGCACGGTTCGTGGAGTGAACCCGGTCGTGACCCTCGTCAAGGGTCAGAACGCCCCGTGGTCGCACCCTGGTCTGGTCGTCGAGATCCTCTGCGCCACAGGGCATCCGGAGTGCGATGTCTCGGCCCTGCTCGTAGGCGCCGACCAGCGGGTGTCGTCGTCCGACGGCTTCGTGTTCTACAACCAGCCCGCCGCGGGCGGCGTCACCCTCGACAGCGCACCGGGACACCGGCTGCGCATCGACCTGGGGACCGTCACCGCGCACGCCGTGCTCTGCCTGGTCAGCGTGGACCCGGGCTCCCCGCCGCTGGGCCGGCACGAACCGATGACCGTCGTCCTGACCGAGCCGGAGGGCGCCGAGGTCGCGCGTTTCGATCTCAGGGGCCTGACGGACGAGCGGGCAGTGATCGCCGTCGAGGTGTACCGACGGGATGGCGCCTGGCGGGTGCGGGCCGTCGGGCAGGGCTACACCGGCGGCCTCAGGGAAGCCGTCACCGCCCACGGGGTCGAGGTGGACCAGCCCACCGCGCCGTCCGCCAAGCCTCCGCCGGGCATCACCGACCAGGAGCGGCTGATCCGGCAGGCGGCGAGCATCTTCGAGGACGCGGCCCGGTCGACCGCGAGCCTCCGTTCGAGCGTCGACTACGCGGACCGCAAGCGCGCCGGGGCGCTCGAGCAGTCCGTTGCGGACCCGGCGACCCGGGCAGGGTCAGCCGGCCAGGCGGCCGCCGTCGCGGCCCAGGTCGAGTACGACCGGCTCGTGCGGGCGGCGCAGGCCAACCACCAGCGCGACATGGCACAGCTGCAGGAAGAGCTCGCCATGTACACGGCGGGCCTGCCGGCGTCGATGGCGCCCTGGGACTCGCTCGCCTGGCAGGGCTGGCGCGCGGCCTCGGAGCACGGCCTGGCGGTGCGCGTCGGCGAGCTGCACGTGGACGAGGCCCCCGCTGTTGCGCTCCCGATGCTGCTCGGCGTCCCGTTCTCGCGCCCGGTGTGGGTCGACACGTCCAGCGACCCCGGCGGTCACGCCCAGCGCATGGTGCGGTCCCTCGTGGCCCGGATGCTGGCCGCCTACCCGCCCGGCGACCTGCGCGTCTACGTCGTCGACCTGGGGGGTGGCCTGGCCTCGGCGCTGGCGCCGCTCGCCCGTCCCGGCAGCCGCGTGATGCCCTCACCGGCGGCGACCACGCTGACGGCGATGAGGGAGCTCCTGGACGATGTCGTGCGCCGGGTCGACCTGGTCCAGATGGCCCGCGGTGGAGGCGCTCTCGACGTCCTGGCCGGTGACACGGCGGACCGGCTCCTGGTCCTGGACGACTTCTCCACCGCCTTCGACGACGCCGCCGTCGGCATGGTGCGTCACCTGGTCGACGAGGGACGCAACGCAGGCGTGCAGCTGCTCCTCACCGGTGAGATGAGCCCGGTGGCGGGGGGCGGGCCGCTCGTTCCGGCCATCTTCCGCGAGTCGGCCCGCCTGCCTGTCGTCCCCGATGACCACATCGCCGACGGGTGGACGGGGACCGTCTGGAACTTCACCCCCGACCTCGGGCCGGACGACTCCCACGTCGTCGACGTGGTCCTCGAACGGGCGGGGTGACGGAGGACACTGGTCGCGTGCGTGGACGCGAGGAGAAGGCCGTCGACGCGGCGATGCGGCTCGTCCCCCGCGAGCGCTTCCTGCCGGAGTCGCAGGTCGCCCGCGCCCACGTGGATGCGGCGCTGGCGATCGGGGCCGGCCAGACCAGCTCCCAGCCTCGCACGGTACGCGACATGCTCGTGCTGCTGGACGTGCACCCCGGGCACCGGGTCCTCGACGTCGGCTCCGGCTCCGGCTGGACCACCGCGCTCCTGGGACACCTCGTCGGCCCGACCGGCAGCGTGGTCGGGGTCGAGCTCGTTCCGGAGCTGACCTCCTGGGGCGCGGCGAACGTCGCCGCGTGCGGCATGCCGTGGGCCCGGGTGGAGCAGGCCGTCGGGGGCGTGCTCGGGTGGCCCGACGACGCCCCGTACGACCGCGTGCTCGTGTCGGCCGAACCGCGTTCGCTGCCCTCCGCGCTGGTCGACCAGATCGAGCCGGACGGGGTGATGGTGATCCCCGTCGCCGGACGGATGCTGCGGGTGCGCCGAGGCGCGGACGGCGAGCCCCTGATCGAGAGACGGGGTCACTACCGGTTCGTGCCCCTGCTTGGTCGGGACCGACGCGACGACACCACGTGACGTCAGGTGCACTGCCCGGCAGGCACCTCCGCCTCGACCGGCGCCGCCGTCCGCGCCGGCCGTAGCGCCAGTCCCCCGAGCGCCGCCAGGGTCGCGAACAGCGCGCCCGCGAGGAAGGCGACCTGGTAGCCACCATGGAGCGCGTCGACGGAGGACTCGCCCTGGGCGATGAGACCGCCGGTCCGCCAGGCCGCCACGCTGGCGAAGAGGGCCAGACCCAGGGCGCCGCCCATCATGAACGAGGTGTTGACGAGCCCCGACGCGAGCCCCGACTGGCGGGGCGCGACGTCGCCCATCGCAGCCAGCAGAACGGGGTTGAAGGCGATGCCCGCTCCCACGCCGAGCAGCAGCATGCTCGGCAGCAGGTCGGCGACGAAACCGCCGTGCACCGGCGCCCTCGCCAGGAGCAGCAGGCTCGCCGAGGCGCACGCGAGACCGACCACCAGCGGCGGGCGCACGCCGAAGCGCATCACCAGCCGGTCGGAGAGCCTCAACGAGCAGAAGGCCATCACGACGCTCGTCGGCAGGAAGGCGAGGCCGACCCGCAGGGGCGAGTACCCGAGCACCTGCTGCAGGTAGAGCGCCGTGAAGAAGAACCACGCGAACATGGCAGCGGCCCACAGCACGCCGACCGCGTTGGCGATCGTCAGGTTCCGCAGCCGGAGGAGGCCGAGGGGGACGAGCGGCTGAGCGACCCGCGCCTCCACCGCGACGAAGGCACCCAGCAACGCCACCGACAGCGCCAGGAGCCCCAGGGTGCGGGCCGAGGTCCACCCGGCCTCGTTGCCTCCGACGATCGCGTAGACGGCGATCATCATCGAGGTGGTGACCGTCACGGCACCCAGGGTGTCCAGTCGACGGTCGCCGGTCGGCGCGAGGTCCGCCGGCAATACCTTCAGGCAGAGCGCGATCACTGCGATCCCGACCGGCAGGTTGACGAGGAAGACCCAGTGCCAGGACAGCGCACCCGTGAGGACGCCGCCGAGGAGGACGCCGAGAGCGCCTCCACCGGACATGACGAACCCGAAGACCCCCATCGCCTTCGCGCGATCCGCCGGCTCACCGAAGAGCCCCATGATCAGCGCCAGGGCCACCGCGGAGACCACGGCACCTGCGAGCCCCTGGACGGCCCGGCCGGCGACCAGCCACGCGGCGGTCGGGGCCAGGCCGCAGGCCAGGGACGCGACGGTGAACGCGGCGACGCCGAGCAGCAGCACGCGGCGGTTGCCGAACAGGTCGCCGAGGCGCCCGCTCAGTAGCAGGAAGCCGCCGAACGTCAGCAGGTAGGCGTTGACCACCCAGGCCAGCGCCGTCGGGGAGAACCCGAGGTCCGCGCGGATGGAGGGCAGGGCGACGTTCACGATGCTCGAGTCGAGGACGATCATCAGGTCGCCGAGGCAGATCACGTACAGGGCCAGCCAGCGGCGGCGGTCGTGAGTTCTCACAGCGTCTCCTACTGGTGTTCGTCGGTCGTGTTTCCGACTGCTCGCACCATCGGAACTCATCGGTGACCGCGAGACGAAACCCCTAGGGCACCAGCACGACCTTGCCGCCGGCGAGGCCGGCCACGACGAGCGCGTGCGCCGCCGCAGCCTCCGCGAGCGGGAAGGTCGCGGCCACGTCCACCCTCAGCCGTCCCTCCCGGACGAGGTGGACGAGATCACCTCGGGCCACCTCACGCAGCGTCGTGCCAGGGTCGGCCCCCGGCCCGTTCCCCAGCAGCTGGATGCCCAGGCCCGGCGCACGGTCGAAGGCGGCGATCGTGGCGATCCGGCTCCGGTCGCTGACCAGCTCGACCGAGACGTCAACGGCCTCGTCGGTGCCGGCGGTGTCGAGCGCGACGTCGACGCCGTCCGGAGCCAGCGCCCGCACGCGGTCGGCCAGTCCGTCGCCGTACGGCACGGGCTCTGCCCCGAGCACACGCAGCGCCTGGTGACCCGACCGGCCCGCCGTGCCGATCACCCGTGCACCACGGCCGACCGCGAGCTGGACGACGATCGACCCGACCCCGCCCGACGCCCCGTGCACGAGGACGGTGTCCCCGTCACCGACCCCGGTGGCGACCACCAGGTGCACCGCGGTGGTGCCGGTCAGCATCAGCCCGGCGGCCTGCTCGAACGTCAGCTCGCCGGGCTTGGCGTAGGCGTCCTTCGCCCGCGCGACGACCTGGTCGGCGTACCCGCCCCTGACCGGGTGGACGATCACCGCATCCCCGAGCGCCAGGGGCCCCTCGGGGCCCTCCGCACCGTCGCCCACCGCCGCGACGACGCCACTCACCTCCGACCCCAGCCGCTTGGGCAGCGTCGTCGGATCGGTGCCGAACACCCCGTTGTACGACTTGATGTCGGCCGGGTTGACCCCCGCCGCCCGCACGTCGACGACGATCTCGCCAGGGCCCGGCTCGGGCGTCGGGAGCTCGACCAGGGACAGGACCTCGGGCCCGCCGAAGGCCGTGGCGACGACGGCGCGTGTCACGTCGTCCCGACGTACGCAGCGAGCCGCCACTCGCCGTCGAGCCCCTTGAGGAGCTGCGGGTCGCGGTCCTCGAACGCCAGACCGGTGGCGAGCGCGCGCGTCAGGTCGGACACGAGGATCTCGTCCGGCCCGGCTGCCGCCATGATCCGGGCCGCCTGGTGGACGGCGAGACCACGCACGTCGGTGCCGACGAGCTCGACCTCGCCCACGTGGATCCCCGCACGCACGTGGAGGCCGAGCCGGGGCGCCGCGGCTCGGATCGCCTCCGCGCAGGCGACAGCCCGCACCGGGCTCTCGAAGGTGGCGAGGACCCCGTCGCCCGTGGTCTTGACCTCCCGCCCACCGAACCGCTCGAGCAGGCGCCGCACCTCCTCGAAGTGGGCCGACAACAGGGCCCGCCACCGGGCGTCACCCAGCCGTGCCGCGGTCGCCGTCGAGTCGACCAGGTCCGTGAACAGCAGAGTGGCGAGGACCCTGCTGTGGAAACCGGTGAGGAAGCCTGCGAACACACGGAGCCCGGCCCACTCGATCTGCACGCTCGGCTCGTCACCGACGGTCCACCCGTCGTGCCCGGGCTCGATGTCGAAGACGTCGTCGGGGCCGAACTCGGAGTGTGACCCGTCACGGTGCAGGATGCCGAGACGTCCGGCGAGGACCAGCCCGATGTGTCGGGCCTGGCACCGGTCACCACCGACGATCGGCCGGACGTGCGTCGACCACCGCCATCCCGGCTGGGTGGTGATCCGCCCGACGGTGACATCGCCCAGCTCGACCAGCTGGGCGGTGACGCCAGGGAACTCCAGCACCTCGTCAGGAGCTGACAGGTTCTTCGCCGGGCCTTCCGCCACGACCCGAGCATGAGAGGTCCGCTCCCGGGGGTCAACCCTCGACGGGAGCGGCACGGGCTCGAGGACGCGCGGTCGCTGACCGTCACCGGCTCGGCGGAGACGGGACACCGGAGGCGCTCGTCGCGGCTGCCACCCTGCACGGGCCACGGGGGGCGGACGGTACCCTCGTTGTGCCCCGCACGCCCTCGTAGCTCAGGGGAAGAGCATCGGTTTCCTAAACCGTGTGTCGGAGGTTCGAATCCTCTCGGGGGCACCTCGGCTGTGTGTGCTCTCCAGCCCCGACGTTCCCGCAGCGACGCTCAGCCCGGGATGTCGATCGTGCCATCGTCGGCGACGGGGAAGCCAGGGGCGAACGCCGTCTCCCACAGATGACCGTCCGGGTCGGCGAAGTAGCCGGAGTAGCCGCCCCACTCGGCACGGCTGGCCGGCTTGACCACCCTCGCGCCCGCCTCGACGGCCTGCGCCAGCGCAGCATCGACCGCTCCCTCGTCCCCGAAGTTCAGCGCCAGGGTGATGCCGCGGTAGGAGGCGGGCGGATCGGCGGGCAGGCCGGCGTCCGCGGCCAGATCGGCGTACCCGTACAGGCCGATCCAGGTACCGGCCGTGCGGAACCAGGTGATGCCCGCTGACGGGTCTCCCCGTTGCTCCCAGCCGAGCCGACGGTAGAAGGCGGCAGATCGGTCGAGGTCTCCTACGCCGAGGGTGACGATGGTGAAGTTGGGCGGGACGCTCATGCAGCGATCATGGCGCAGCCCGCCGACACACGACCAGGTCCGGGTCCCTGTCGCCCGACACCGACTCGCGCGTGCCGCCGCAGCCGCTCCGCGGCCCGGCGCCGGTCTGCCGAGGTGCGTCCTCGGCCCCACACCCTCGCCCGCTCCCGGATCGCTTGACCACCACCGGTCTAGGAGCTGGTGTCCCGTCGCTGTCGGCTCTGGCGGGGTTCCGTGCGGTTCTTGGCGTCGGAGAGCTGGCGGATCAGGTCGTCTCGGACTTCGGTCAGCGCTTGGTCGAGGGGAGTCCTGCTCGAGGTCGCCACCACCCTCTCGGTGCCGGCGATCCACCCCTCCAGGGTGGTCTTCTGATCCGCTCCGTCCCGCTCCTTGACACTCAGTACGAGTTCGACCTCTCCGGCGGGGTAGGACCGCAGTCGTGCGTCGAGGGCGGCGAACCGTTCCAGCACCTTGTCCCGTTCCGATGCGGCGAGGCCGCTGCCCAGTCGCAGGCTCGCCTCGACTGTTGCGTGATCGCCTGGCTCGTCCATGTGTCGTCTCCCGCCGGTCTTGCCGTGAACACTGACGACGTCACCGTACGCACCCACGGCGGGGGAACGCATCGACGGTTGCGTCGGCGCTCGACCGGCTGCTCCTCGCCAAGAGGTCTCGCCGGAAGTGCGCGAGCCATTGGTGTCGATGGCCGCCGAAGCGCTGGCGGCGATGTCCGTCCGCAGGTGCCGGAGCGTCCGCGTGCTCGAACAGGCTCTCGACCTACCGTCGCCGTAAGCCAGGGCGTGTTCCTCGACCGGCTCGGCCGGTGGTGGCAAGCCGTGCACCGACCTGGGACCTGTCAGTTGGCTGCGGCGGTGATCGACGGGAAGATCACCGCGACCATGATGGCCGCCTGCACAGCCTGGACCGAGCGCGAGACCGCGGCGGAGGTGGCCGTTGCGGTCGCGCACTCCCGGGCGATGTGCTTCGCGCGGGAATCGGCGTGCTTGCGGTGTTCTCCGTCGACGAGTCCGCGCACCAGTCCGAGGGCACTGAGCAGGGAGACGAGCAAGGCAGTGTGCGGGTCCGGAAGGGCGTCCTCGACGAGGACACTGGTCAGCCGGTGACGCAGGTCTCGTTCGGGGGCTGGGTCCACCTCCGGCCACCTGGTGGCAGGGAAGAGCCCGAGCACCTTCCGGCGCTGCTCGGCAAGCACCCCGCGCTCTGCGAGAGACCGGCCCACCTGCGAACGGAGGGGCTTGAGCGCCGCCGGCAGCCGGTTCACCCCGTGTTGCGCGGTGCGTGGCTTGTGACTTCGGAGGAGCTCCGCGTGCGCAGAGGCCAGGAGTGGGTGCGAGGCGGCGCCATCCCGGGCAGCGAGCGCCTTTCCGTCCACGGCCACCAGCTCTTCGACGGCCAGATCCAGCAGAAGCGCCCCGGCCAACCCGTTGTCCAGAGCGAGCGTGCCACCTGCCTTTCCGGACTCCTCGTCGTGCGAGAGCAGGAAGACCTCCTCGGCAAGCAGCAGCACCGTCATGACGGCAGTCTGGCGCACAGCGACCACGGGCACCCTGCCCCACGCTGGCGTCTCACGGGCGGCGGACGTCGTACTCGGTGAACTCGCGACAGCGTCCTGCGCCGTCGAAGCGCATGATGAAGCAGTTCTCGTACAGGCGGACGATCGGGCCGCCAGGCACGTCGCGGTACCGCGACGTGCCGGTGGCCACCACGGTGTCACCGTCGACCGCGACGGGAGAGCACTCAGCCTCGTACGTTCCGGGCGCATCGCGTCTGGAGGCGTTGTCGGAGTCACTCCCGCCGAGCCACGACTCGACCACTGCGGTGCGACCGACGATCGGCTCGTCATGCGGGTGGTACCGGTAGGCGACGTCGTCGCTGAAGAGCCCCGAGATGTCGTCCGTGTCGTAGGACCTCCACGCATCCACGTACCCTCCTTGACGTCTCGTGTCTACGCTGCACCCCATGGCAGAGCCTCGCACCGTGGCCTGGCAACGCGCCGACGACAGCCACGGTCACAGCGTCGCCCGGATGGCCGAGACGGAAGGCCGCTGGCTGTTCCACGGGTGCGAGGTCCTGGCCGGCCCCGAGGTGAGGCTGGCCTGCTGGTTCCGGATCGTGGTCGACCGGGAGTGGCTCACCCAGGAGGTCGAGGTGCGGGCCGTCGGCGCCGACGGCGAACGCGTGTTGCGGCTGGCCGCTGACACCGAGCGACGCTGGTCGGTCGATGGCGTGCACCGGCCCGACTTGGACGGCTGCCTCGACGTGGACGTCGCCGCCACGCCACTGACCAACACCTTCCCGATCCGACGGCTCGCCGGCCTGGCCGTCGGCGAGAGCGCTACCTCACCGATCGCCTGGGTGGATGTGCCTGGGCTGGGCGTGGTCCGAGTCGACCAGACGTACCGGCGGTTGGCGCCGGTACGTGGCGGCGACGCCTGGGAGTACAGCGATCCCGCTCACGGTGCATTCACCCTGACCGTCGACGACGACGGTCTGGTCGTCGACTACGAGGGGTTCGCACAGCGGGTCGAAGGGTGACGACGATCAGCGGCTGAGAGCCAGCAGGGTCAAGGCGGCGTCGGTGATCGAGCCGGTGTCGATCTGGTGCAGCCGGTAGGCGTCCTCGAGGCTCGAGGACTGGCCGAAGTCGCTGACGCCCAGGCAGTGGATCCGGTCGCCGCGTGCACCCGCCAGGAAGGCCAGGGTGTGCGGGTGTCCGTCCAGCACGGTGACCAGCGGCGTCGGGTGCTGGACGGGGAACAGCTCGTCGATGACGTTGCCGCCCACGCCGGGCGCACGACGTCCACGCTGCTGGAAGGACCGGAACACCAGGTCCGGGCTGGTCAGGCACACCACCCCGGCGTTGACCCCCTCGGCGGCGAGCGACTCCGCCGCCTCGATGACCTCCGGCATGATCGCCCCGACCCCGACCAGGGTGACGTCCTCCTCGGCGGGCCCGAAGCCGGCCGGGAGCCGGTAGCCGCCGGCGACGACCTGCCGGCGCCGCCGCTCGGCCAAGGCAGCGTCCTCCGGCACCTGGGCCAGGGCCGGGTCGATCGGGCGGGTCGACAGCCGGAAGTAGGACGACGTGCCGCCCTCCACGCCCACGCGGTCCATCGCGTGCAGGAAGCACCACTCGAGGTCCTGGGCGAAGGCTGGCTCCCACGCCACGCAGCCGGGCTGTTCGAGGCCGATCGACGGGGTGGTGACCGACTGGTGTGCACCGCCTTCGGGCGCCAGCGTCACCCCCGAGGGGGTGCCGACGAGGATCGACTGCCCCCCGGCGTAGATGCCGTACGACCACGGTTCGAGGGCGCGGGACACGAACGGGTCGTAGAGGGTGGCGATCGGGATCAGCCGCTCCCCCCATCGCGACCAGGTCGCGCCCAGCTCACCGAGCAGCGAGACGAGGTTGACCTCGGCGATGCCGAGCTCGATGTGCTGGCCGTTGCTGACCTCGCGCCACCGCAGCACCCGCTCGGTGTCGTCGGCGAACCAGTCGCGCCTGTCCTGCACCGACCAGACGCCGGTCTTGTTGATCCAGCCCCCGAGGTTCGTCGACGAGGCGACGTCGGGGCTGCAGGTGACCACGCGCGCGGCTGCCTCGGGGGCGTCGCGCTTGAGGTCCGCCAGGAATCTGCCGAGCGTCGCCTGCGTCGAGATCGGCTTGCGGTGTGGGTGCCCCAGCGAGGCCGGCACGGACACGGCGAGCGGGGACGCCGCCGTCTCCCGGCGCAGGTGCTGCCCGCGCTGCTCGCACAGCCGTCCGGCGGGTGTGCCGACGTCGAAACGCTGCCACGGCTCGGCCGGATCCATCCCGGACGCGGCGGCCAGGGACTCCATCTGCGCGCGCGACAGCAGTGCGGAGTGGTTGTTGGGGTGCCCCTCGGTGGGCAGCCCGCGTCCCTTCACCGTGTACGCGAAGACGACGGTCGGCCGGTCGTCGTCGATGCTGCGGAACGTGTCCACCAGCAGGCCCAGGTCGTGGCCACCGAGGTCCCGCACGGCGGCAGTCAGCTCCGAGGCGGGCATCGAGGCGAGCAGGGCACGCAGGGTGTCGCTTCCGGACTCGGTCAGGATGCGGTCCGCGACCTCGGAGGAGTCGACGCGCAGGAGGCGCTGGTACTCCTCGTTCGACATCGCCTCGAGCCGCTGCCGCAGCTCGCCGCCGCCGTCACGTTCGAAGACCTCGCTGATCCTGCGTCCCCACTTGAGGACCACGACCTGCCAGCCGGCGGCCGCGAACATGCCCTGCAGCTTCTCGATCTGGATGTCGGGCACGACCCGGTCAAGGGACTGCCGGTTGAGGTCGACGACCCACAGCAGCTCACCCAGCCTGGCGACCGCGGGGTCGGCGACCGCCTCCCAGATGGCGCCCTCGTCGAGCTCCGCGTCGCCCAGCAGGCTGACGAACCTCCCCGCCGGCGGCGTGCTGGTGAACTGGGAGGCGACGTACCGGTGCGCCATGGCCGCCCACAGCGCGGCGGTGGCTCCGATGCCGACCGAGCCGGTGGAGAAGTCGACGGTGTCGGGGTCCTTCAGCCGCGAGGGGTAGGACTGGAGGCCGCCCTTCGCACGCAACGTGGGCAGGTACTCCTCGTCGAGGTCACCGAGCAGGTAGTTGATCGCGTGCAGCACCGGGGACGCGTGCGGCTTGACGGAGACACGGTCCAGGTCGGTGAGCTCGGCGAACCACAGCGCCACCATGATGTCGACCATCGAGGCACTGGACGCCTGGTGGCCGCCGACCTTGACCCCGCTGTCGTTCGGCCGTCCCGCGTTGGCGGCGTCGACGATGGCCGCCGAGAGCCAGAGCACCCGGCGCGCGATCTCCTGCAGCACTGTTTCGTCGTAGCCCGCGGGGCGCGGGGAGGACGGTGTCGTCGGCTCGGCAGTGGCGGTCATGGTCGGATCCTCTCACTGGCGCCGGACCACGCGGTGTCAGGTCGCGACCGGCTCGGTGTGGGTGAAGAGCCCGCTGTAGGCGTTCAGCGCGGGCTGCCCACCCAGGTGCGCGTACAGCACCGTCGCGTCGCGCGGGATCCCACCGCTGGTGACCAGGTCGACCAGGCCCGCCATCGACTTCCCCTCGTAGACGGGGTCGATGATGACCCCCTCCAGCTGCCCGGTCAGCCGGATGGCGGCGAGCGTGGACTCGACCGGGATCCCGTAGAGGTCGCCCGCCCAGCCCTCGAGCACGGTGATCTCGTCGTCCCGCAGATCTCGTTCGACCCCGATGAGGGATGCCGTGCCGCGCGCGATCCGGGCCACCTGGTCCCGGGTCCGGTCGATCTTCGCGCTGGCGTCGATGCCGAGCACCCGGCGAGGACGACCCCCCGCCTGCTCCAAGGCGGCGAAGCCCGCGATCATCCCGGCATGGGTCGAGCCGGTCACCGAGCAGACCACGATGGTGTCGAAGAAGACGCCCAGCTCCCGCTCCTGCTGCTCGACCTCGATCGCCCAGCCCGCGAAGCCGAGCCCACCCAGCCGGTGGTCGGAGGCGCCGGCCGGGATCGCGTAGGGCGAGCCGCCGCGCTGCTTCACGTCCTCGATGGCCCTCGTCCACGAGTCCTTGAACCCGATGCCGAAGCCTGCCGGGTCGATTCTCACCTCGGCACCCATGATCCGGCTGAGCAGGATGTTCCCGACCCGGTCGTTGACGCAGTCCGGCCAGTCGACCCAGTTCTCCTGCACGAGAACAGCCTTCATGCCGAGTCTCGCTGCGACGGCCGCCACCTGGCGCGTGTGGTTCGACTGGTAGCCCCCGATGGAGACGAGCGTGTCGGCGCCCTGGGCGATCGCCTCGGGGACGAGGTACTCGAGCTTGCGCGTCTTGTTGCCGCCGTAGGCGAGACCGGAGTTGCAGTCCTCCCTCTTCGCCCAGATGCTCGCGCCACCCAGGTGCGTGGTCAGGCGCTCGAGCGGGTGGACGGGACTCGGCCCGAAGGTCAGGTGGTACCGGGGGAAGTCGGACAGGGCCATGGGGGATCACTCCTGGTCGCCGGTGTCGGGCAGGGGAGGGTGTGCCCGGCGTCCAAGAAGGATCTCGCCAGTCGACCTGCTGGTCACCCCACTCGTGGCACCGCCCGGTCGCTGTGGGCGACCTGCAGGCGGACCCGACACGTCAGGTCGTCGCGTCCGAGGACGTGCACCACGTCGGCACTGGTCCGGTCGCACGCTCGAGCCACCTCGGCGAGGTCGGCACCGGGCTCGATCGTGGCGTGCAGGGTGAGGAGAAGCTGTCCGCGTTCGCGACGCAGGTGGCCGCGGGCCGAGCGGACCCCGTCGACGCGGCCCAGGACGTCGGCGGCCGTGTTGGCGATGGACCCGGCGTCGGCTTCGAGCCGATCACGCTCGCTCGTCCCGGCGATGCGCAACCGGTCGAGCCTGCGGTCGGGCAGGTGCGCGGCGAGCCATCGGAACCCGAGCAGGACCAGCAGGACGCCGACGGCTGCCAGGCGCCCACGGCCACCAGGACGACGAGATGGCGGTCTGGAGAGCTGCCGTGTCGACCTCGTCGTTGAGCGGGACGTCAACTGGCAGCATGCCCCGGAACTCCAGGAACCACGCCGCAGCAGCGATCCCGGCCACAACGAGCGCGACGCCGACCACCAGGGCGACGACGCGGTCAGCCACCAGGACTGCGCGGCTCATCGGCCGTCCTCTGTCGGGCGTCCTTCGGCTCGCGACCGGACGCGGACGCTGGGGACGGGGTCCAGCTGCTTGAGCCGATCGGCCACCGCGTCACGCACCTTCCCCTCGGTCTCTGCGTCACCGGTGGTGTTGATACGGACGGAGACGGTGCGGGTCGTTGCGGAGGCTGAGGCATCGAGTACGCCGTCGACGCCGTCCGCGGCTCTGGTGCTGAGACGGCTGACGTCGCGGGGGCGCAGGTACACCCCGGTGCTGGCGCGCAACGCCACCCCGGTGCGGCGCCGGGGCCGCAGTGCGGTCAGCACCACCCACAGGCCGACCAGGACCAGGACGGCCCCGGCGGGGACCAGCCAGGGACTCGGAGTCAGACCGTCGACCTGCGTGACGGCCGACGTGACCCACCCCTGGCCGGAGAACGCGCCCGTGGCGACCAGTGAGTCACGGATCGCGACGAGCCCCAGCGCTGTGGTGAGCAGCGCGAGGACGATGGCGACGATCGCGACCTTGCTGACGCCGACGGGTGCTTTCGCGGGACGCATCGCCTCGGCAGACGATGTCTGGGCGGCCTCCTGGGTGGTTGCGGGCACGCTCACGACACCCTCCTCCGGTCCCCTTGACCCTCGTCGATCACGATGCGGGCGGCGATCACGTCCACGGCGTCGACCTGGAGCCCGGTCAGGTCCTGAACCTGCGAACGAACGCGGTCGCGGACCTCGGCGAGGACCTGCGACAGGGCCACCGGCCACGCGACGGCGACCTCGACGCTCACCCGCGCACGAGCACCCGCGGTGCGGGCCTCGACCTTCGGGTAGCGGCGTCCCACCACCCCCTCGAGCGTGCCGCCCGAGCGGCGGACACCGTCCACCTCGCAGGCGGCCGCTCCGGCGATGGTCTCGACGACCCGGTCGTCGATGAGCAAGCGGCCGCGTCCGCCGGCCTCGGGGTTCACCGGCAGGGGGGCGGTCCGGGGAATGTCATCCACGGCGGCGTCCGCCGAGCAGCTGCCCGAGGTCCACCTCGCCGTCGTACTGGGCACCTGCGAGGTATCCGACGACTCCGAGGACGAGGGCTATCAGGAACCCCCAGAAACCGCCGACAGCAGCGGCCACGCCCAGCAGAAGCCCTGCCAACAGGCCGATCGTGGAGGTGCTCATTGGTGCTCCTTCGCGTGCGTTGCCTGACGGGTGAAAGGTCGTAGGACCAGAGGAGTCGAGGTGGGGGACCGGAGTGGCCCACCGCCGCGCTACAGGGAGGTGTAGCGGCGCCGACCTGGGACGCCCCGCGGGAGGCGACTTCGCGCCGCCCGGATCAGCGACCGCAGCCGACGCTGTACACGCCTCCGCTTGCGCCGCAGCGTCACCCTGACGCCGTGCTGCGTGCTCACGGCGCCGGGTCCGATGGCGCTGCGACTGGCACGGCCGTACCGGTGGTCTACCTCGGACAGCAGGCGCACGTACACCTCCGGGTCGCCCCCCAGATCGGGATGGTGCGGGCGTGCGACCACACGGCGTTCGCGACGCCAGGCCTCACGAGGATCACCGACGGCGTCGTTCATGCGCC
The DNA here is from genome assembly GCA_963843835.1 of uncultured Actinomycetota bacterium. Classification (GTDB taxonomy): domain Bacteria; phylum Actinomycetota; class Actinomycetes; order Actinomycetales; family CAWJMD01; genus CAWJMD01. The sequence continues at coordinate 586,483 of CAWJMD010000001.1, read as the reverse complement.
TGGGGTCGATGGAAGCGGGTTGCTCCACGGTCAGCTCCGGTGGTCCGTCGGTGTGCCCGACCTCGTGGGGTCGGAACGGTCCGGCGACTCCGGCTCGTCGTCGGCACTGATACCCACGACGTCCTGCACGGTCACGTCTACCGGTCCCGGCGTCAGGGCCTGGACCGCGAGGCGGACCCGGTGTGCGGTCTGCGGCACGGGTGCCCCGTACGCCAGGACGACATGGACCTCGACCCCGTCGTCCCTCACCCGTACACCGTTCACGCGGCGCCCCGGCAGGTACGTGGCGACTTCGCCGTACGTGCCGGTGTGCAGGTCGACCACTCCCGGGACCGAGCGGACGGCGTCCGCGACGGCGTCGGCCAGAGCCTGATGGTCCTGAGTCACTGGACCCTGGGCTGGGCGGACTGTTCCTTGTCGTCGTCGTTGTCCTCGGACTCCAGGTGGACGTCCTGGACCTCGATGTTGACCTCGGTCACGTCCAGGCCGGTCATGCGCTCGACCGAACCGATCACGTTGCGCCGGATGCCACCCGCCAGGTCGGCGATGGAGACCCCGTAGTCGGCGACCAGCTGGATGTCGATGGCAGCCTGACGCTCGCCGACCTCGACGGAGACACCTTGTGAGTGGTTGGTGCGCCCTCCGGGGATGCGCTCGCGTAGTGCGCCCACGGCACGGGCTGCGCCGCCGCCCAACGCGTACACACCGGACACCTCCCGGGTGGCGATGCCGGCGATCTTCGCGACCACGGCGTCCGCGATCGTCGTGCGGCCGTGCTGGGTCACCAGAACGGAGCTGTCGCCAGCGCTGGATCCCCCCGGCGAGGACGAGCCTGCGGCGGGGCTTCTGGGCGTCTTCTCAGCGGTCTTGTCGGTCACGATGGTCACCCTCCACTGGGGTCGTCGTGGGGTTGAGGAACTCGGTCGAGGCGGTCGAGCACGGAACGCCCCGGACCTGTTCGTCCCAGCGCCGCACCTCGTGGCGCTGCCGGTCCCGCCGTACGGGCGTCCTGAGGTGTAGATGCCCCACCGCCCCACAACGTCACGTCCCAGGGTGAGTGATACAGGTCACATCCGCACCTCCACCCCTCCCGATTCCCGGGGACGTGCCAGCGATACTCGGGTGGTGGACTGATGTTGCGCGTCCAGCGCGCATGCGATTCGTTCTGCGTGGGTCGGAAGCGGCCGACCCATGGTGCGTGGCACGTGGAGGCTGGCGCGGTGGACGCCGCAAGGGTGGAGCAGGAGCACGTCAGCGACGGCGCTCTGGCCCGCCGCGCTGCCATGGGCGACCGTGACGCGTTCACGCTGATCTTCGAACGGCACGCCGAAGCGATGTTCCGCTACGCCCGGCACATGCTGAACGGCCATGAGGCCGACTCCGAGGACGCCGTGCAGGCCGCTCTGGTCAAGGCTTGGCAGCACCTGCCCGGGTTCCGCGGCGAGTCCGCCCTGCGCACGTGGCTGTTCACGATCACCGCGAACGAGGTCCGGGCGCATCGCCGACGCGCGCGACCGGTCTCCGTCGACGACCAGCTGCTGGCGAACAAGGCGGAGACGGTCAGCAGCGACCCCGCCCGGTTGATGGTCGAGGCCGAGCTCTGGGAGGTCCTGACGGTCGCGCTCAGCGAGCTGCCGTGGCGGCAGCGGTCCAGCTGGGTGCTGCGTGAGCTCGAGGGCTTCTCCTACGACGACATCGCCCAGGTCCTCGGTACCACGCCGACCGTGGTGCGCGGACAGCTGCACCGGGCCCGGCGTACGGTGGCGGTCAGGATGGATCAGTGGCGATGAGCGAGCAGACTCCACCCGCGCAGGCTCCGACCGGGCGTGGGTACGACCTCCTCGACGCCGCGACGGAGAGCCTGCGAGCACGGCGCGAGCCCCGGTGGGTCGAGATCGCCGACCGGGTGCTGGCGAATGCCCTGCGCGCGACTCGACGCTCGAACCCGATCCTGGCCATGGCCGAGTCCGGCCCTGTACACGTGAGCGAGCAGGTCCTCATCACCTACCTCCGCGACGCGGTCCAGGACACCGTCCCCGACGCCGCGCTGCTTCACGTCAGGATCGACATCGTCGGACGCGACTCCCTCGGCGGAGTGACGATGGCGCTCGTCGCGCGGTACGGCGTCGAGCTCCTACCCGTGGCGGACCGCATCCGTCTCCTTGCGGCGCAACGGCTGCGGGAGGTACTGGGCCCCGTCGACGTCCCCGTCGGGATCGAGGCCATGCACGTGCACTTCTCCGACGTGATCGATGGTGACCCGCACCACGACGACCCGGGCAGTCCCGACTAGGCGGACGGCCGGGCGCTCTCCCAGCCGGGGACGCCTCGCAGCGCGCTTCCGTCGCCGCACTGCTGCCGCGAGATGACGCTGAGGCTCCCGTCGCTCTCCAGCACGACGGCAGCGACGCGGTCCAGGCCACCGACGCCGCTGCTGCGCACCGCCTGGTGGACCTCGTCGCGCGTGAGCCGGTGGCGACGCACGGCGTCCTCCAGCATCGACCCGTCCTCGACGAGCAGCGTGGGCGGCGAGGTCACCAGAGCCTTCAGCCACGGGAGGCGGGCCGATCCCCACGACACCAGCATCTGGAGGATCGCCAGCAGCGAGAAGGCCAGCGCCCCCTCGCCCCACGACACGTCGGAGCTCAACAGGATCGTCGCCAGCGTCGAGCCGATGGCGATCGTCACCGCGAAGTCGAAGGCGTTCAGCTTCGAGAGAGCACGTTTCCCCGAGACGCGCAGCACCACCACGAGGGTGAGGTAGGCGGCAGAGCCGACCAGGACGACGCGTGCGAGCTGGGACCAGGAGTCGAACCACATCCGCACTGCCTACCACCGTCCCGGCGGCGGCGCCCAGGCTCGACGTCGCGAACAGCGACGGGCGGAGGGATGCCCGGGGGTCGCACCCCCACCTTTGTGTCCTGCGCCCATGGCGACACGAGGCTCGGCACTCGGCAGGCCCCGCCGTCCGATGCCGCCGACGAGCCCGGCGACGTCTTCGACCGCGTCAACGCCGTGAACCTGCGGGGGGCAACGCCGTCTGCACCGGGAAGTTCGAGGCACCGACGGTCACCGACATGGTCACCAGCGGTGAGCTTGACCCGGCTGACGCGATCGCCAACCAGCCCATCGGTGGCCTCGGCCGAGCCGACGAGATCGCGTCAGCCGTGCTGCGGCCGTGCAGCCCCCTGGCCCCTCAGGACAGGTCATCGAGGGAGGCGACTGCGACGACGTCCTTCACGGCGTCTGCCAGGGCCTCGTCGAGCGTGATGAACGCGTCGGCCTGGAGCCGGGTCAGGGCCACGTACTCGGCGTCGTACGTGTCGGACCACCCGAGCTCGTCGGCGATCCTCCACGCCACGTTCTGGAGCACGCGGTCTCCCAGCAGCCGGATCCGCAGACCGCGGACGTGGTCGAGGTGGCCGGCGGCGGCCTGCCGCGTCATCGCGCCCCTGCGCACCGCGTCGTACAGGGCCGACAGCAGCTGCGAGCGAAGCAGGGTCGGAGCCAGGAGCTGGTGCTCTGTGAGGACCAGGGACCTCGCCACGGCGAGGCGAAGGGCCACATCCGCACCGATCACGAACTTCGTCATGACTTCACCCCTCGGTCAGGTGCTGAGCCGGCACGACCGTCATCCGGCCGCGAGCTCGAGTCGGACGTCGACGGTGTCGCCGACCACGACGTCAGCTGCCTTCATAGAGGCACGGCTGACACCGACACAGAAGCCACCACCGGCGACGAGCATGGTGCTGCCGGTGAAGTCCACGCCGTTCAGCGAGCCGGTGACGCGCATCTGCCGTCGCCCGCCCAGCTCGTGGACGAACTCCGAGGGGACGTCGACCACGGCGAGGCCGCCGGGCTCGTCCTCCCGCCACCGGCGCACCTGACCAGTGAACGCGACCACGTCCCACCTCACTTCGTCGTCGATCCGAGTATCGCGCGGCATTCTCCGGGGCCTTCTCCGTCTCGCTGGCCGTGGCGGACCCCGCGGCTTCGCGGACCCTTCTACGAGAGGCTCGGCTTCGTGTCCGAGGACGACCTCAGGTCGCGCAGCGCATCCTCGATGCCGCGGTGGATCGTCGGGTACGCGTAGATCATGTGCACCAACGAGTCGACCGGCACGCGCGCACGCACCGCGACCGCGAGCGCCCCGAGCACCTCGCCGCCGGTCGGGCCGGCGCTCGTCGCCCCCACCAGCACCCCGCGGTCGGCGTCCTCGACCAGCTTGATGAAGCCCTCGTTGCCCGCCTTGTGGATCCAGCCGCGCGCTGTCGAAGGCACCTGGGCGGTGCCGGTGCGCACGGTCAGCCCGGCCTTGCGGGCCTGAGCCTCCGTCATGCCGACGGCGCCCACCTCGGGATCGGTGAAGGTCACCCGGGGGACAGCGTGGTACTCGGCCGGCGGACCGTCCTCACCGAGGATGGCGCGGACGGCGATGGCGGCCTGGTACATGGCCACGTGGGTGAAGGCTCCCTTCCCGGTGACGTCACCGACCGCCCACACGCCGTCGGTGCAGCGCAGGTGGTCGTCAACGTCCAGCCACTTCGCGTCCGGGTCGAGCCCGACCGCGTCCAGACCCAGGTCCTTCAGCTTGGCGACGCGGCCGGTGGCCACGAGAAGCTGGTCAGCGGTGAGGATCTCGTCGTCCACTGTCAGGCTGAACTGCTCGCCGTCGTGGGTGGCCTTCGTCGCCGTGGCCCCGGTCAGCACCGTCAGCCCCTCCCCGCGCAGCACGTCGGCGAGCAGGTCGCCGGACTCCGGCTCCTCGACCGCCAGGATGCGGTCCTCCATCTCGACGATCGTGACCCGGCTGCCGAAACGTGCGAACGCCTGGGCGATCTCGGCGCCGATGGCACCTCCGCCGAGGACGATCAGCGAACGCGGGGGCTCCTTGGCCTCGATGGCCTCGCGGTTGGTCCAGAACGGCGTGTCGGCGAGCCCATCCACCGGTGGCACGGCCGCCCCCGTGCCGGTCGCCACCACGATGCCGCGGCTCGCGGCGAAGACCTGGTCGCCGACCGTCACCTGTCCCGGCGCGGTGATGCGGCCGGACCCGCGGACGAAGCGCCCGCCCTTGTCGACGAAGCGCTCGACGGCCACGGTGTCGTCCCAGGTGTCTGTGGCCTCTTCGCGGATCCGCCTCGCGACCGGGTCGTAGTCGCCGTGGACCTCGACCCTTCCTGCCATCCCGGGGATCCGCCGCGCCTCAGCCAGCAGGCCGGCCGCGCGGATCATCATCTTGCTGGGCACGCAGCCCCAGTAGGGGCACTCGCCACCCACCAGCTCGCGCTCCACGCCGACGACCGAGAGGCCCGCCTCAGCCAGCTTGCCGGCGACGTCCTCACCCCCCGGCCCCAGCCCGATGACGACGACGTCCACGCTCTCGGCCATGTCCCTACCCTCCGGTCGACTGCTCCTGGAACCCCTCGACCCTGGCCGATCCCTCCGCCAGGCGCACGGCGGAGTTGACCAGGCCGACGTGTGAGAACGCCTGTGGCATGTTGCCCAGCATCTCGCCGGTCGCGGCGTCGAACTCCTCGCTCAGCAGGCCGACGTCGTTGGCAAGGGCGACCACCCGCGTGAAGAGGGCCTCGGCGCGCTCCTGCTCCCCGCGCAGCGCCAGGCTGTCGACCATCCAGAACGTGCAGAGCACGAACGCGCCCTCACCCCCGGCGAGACCGTCGTCCGCGCCCTCGTCCGTGCGGTAGCGCAGCACCAGACCGTCCTGGCAGAGACGCTTCTCGATCGCCTCGGCGGTCCGCACGATGCGCTCGTCGTCCGCCGGCAGGAAACCCACGGCGGGCATCAGCAGCAGGCTCGCGTCGAGTCCCTGGTCGCCGTACGCCTGGACGAACGTGCCGGTCGACCCGTCGTACCCGAGCCGGCAGACCTCCTCGTGCACCTCCTCGGCGAGAGCCCGGTACCGGTCGGCGTCACCGTCGAGGTCGTGCTCGAGGATGCCGCGGGCGGCGCGGTCGAAGGCCACCCACGCCATCACCTTGGAGTGGGTGAAGTGCTTGCGGTCGCCGCGCACCTCCCAGATGCCCTCGTCGGGCTCACGCCAGATCTTCTCGACGTGGTCGACCAGGGCGAGCTGCAGCGCCCAGGCGTCCCCGTCGGGGGCCATGCCGGCGACACGCGCCGAGTGCATCGCGGCGAGCACCTCGCCGTACACGTCGAGCTGGAGCTGGTCTGCGGCGGCGTTGCCCACGCGCACCGGACGGCTCGCGCGGTGGCCGTCCAACCACGGCAGCTCGTGCTCGGGCAGGCGACGCTCGCCCTCCACGCCGTACATGATCTGCAGCTGTGACGGATCGCCGGCGACGGCCCTCAGGAGCCAGTCACGCCAGGCGACGGCTTCGGAGAGGCAGCCGTTCGCCGTCAGGGCGTCGAGGGTGAAGGACGCGTCCCTCAGCCACGAGTACCGGTAGTCCCAGTTGCGCTCGCCGCCCAGCTCCTCCGGGAGCGAGGTCGTCGGGGCGGCCACCACGGCACCCGAGGGCTCGTACGTCAGCGCCTTGAGGGTGATGAGGGAGCGGGTGACCAGGTCCGCCCACGGTCCCGACACGTCCAGCCGGTCGCTCCAGTCGCGCCAGAACTCCTCGGTCTGCGCCTCCAGCGCGTCGGGGTCGACGCGCTCGCTCGGCGGTTCTCCCGGACGGTGCCACTCGAGGACGAAGCTGCAGCGCTCGCCCTCCGCGACGACCGTCTCGCCGACGGTGTGCATGTTGACGCCGCGCAGGGGCACGCCGGTCGTGAGCGTCAGCGCGTCGGGTCCGGCCAGGGCTCGGATGCCGGACTCGGTCCGGCGGACCCAGGGCACGGTGCGGCCGTAGTCGAACCTGACCCGTAGGACCGACGACATGGGCACCGAGCCACGCAGTCCCACAACCGTTCTCACGACGGTCGGGGTGTGGTGCCGGTGGGGCATGAAGTCGACGACACGGACGGCGCCGTCGGCGGTCTCGAAGTCGGTCTCCAGGATGAGGGTTCCGCGGCGGTACCGGCGGGAGGAGGACACGACGTCGTCGCCGGGGCTCACCGTCCAGTGCCCGTTCTGCTCGTCCCCCAGCAGCGCGGCGAAACAGGCACCGGAGTCGAACCGCGGCAGGCAGAGCCAGTCGATCGTGCCGGCGCTGGTCACCAGAGCAGCGGTGTGGGTGTCCCCGATGAGGGCGTGGTCGCCGATGCTCGGAGGCGTGCCGTCCGCCTGCCCGGCGCTCACAGCGGCCAGGATCCGAAACGACCCCAGACGATGCCGGCCAGCACCAGCTTCATCGTGCCCGCCATGAGGAAGCCAGGGCGAGCACCACCTGAAGAACCCACAGGACGACGCTCATACGGGGGTAACCCCCGGACGTCTGGTGTGCTTCCCCTCACGGGGCCAAGACCTCTCAGGCGGCGTGCTGGTGGTCCACGATGCGCTGGATGTCGGCGATGTCGGCCGCCGCGTGCCGGGCCAGCATCGCCTGCAGCTCCAGCCGCTCGGCAGGGGTGGTGTAGGTCGCGAGCTCGCGCTCGAGCCGCAGACGCGCCTGACGAGCCAGGCGCCGGGCGCGCACCTGGGCACGAAGCTCCGCGAGACCGGTGCCGATCGGGGTGCCGTGCGTGCGAGTCATCTTCATGTGGTCAAGCCTGCGTGAGAGAAACCCATACGTCCAATGTCTAGAACGCATATGACCCATACACTGGCGTCATGGGCATGGACACGGATGCGCTGCGCTGGTTCCAGCAGGTGGCGGACGGGGTGACGGTGACCGAGGTCAGCGAGCTCGAGGGATCGACCCAGCCGAGCGTCTCGCGCGCGCTGGCCCGGCTCGAGGCGCAGGTCGGCACGCCCTTGCTGCGGCGGTCCGGACGGACGCTCCGCATGACCCACGCCGGCACGGCGTTCAAGCACCACGTCGACGCGCTGCTCCACCAGCTCGATGACGGGCTCGCTGCCGTGAACCAGCTCATCGACCCCGAGACGGGCACGGTCACGCTCGCCTTCCAGCCCTGGCTGGGCACGTGGCTCGTCCCCGACCTCATCCACACCTTCCGGGTGGGCCACCCGCACGTACGGTTCGACCTCGCTCCCAAGCGCGACGAGCTCGTGACGGCGGTCCGCGCCCGCGGGGACGTCGACCTCGAGATCTCGACACTGCGCCCGACCGAGACCGGTGTTCGGTGGAAACCGCTGCTCTCCGAGCCGTTGCGGCTCGCGGTGCCGCGCCACCACCCCCTGGCCGTGAGGACACGCATCCCGCTGGCCGACGCCTCCGCGACCGACTTCGTGACGATCCGCGCCACGTCGGTGCTGCACCAGCTCGCGGCGGACCTCTGCGCCGCGGCGGGCTTCCAGCCGTCGGTCGCCTTCGAGGCGGACGACCTGCCCACCGCGAGGGGCTTCGTCGCCGCGGGGCTGGGCGTCGCGGTCGTGCCGGCACCGCGGGGTGACGTGCTCGACACGACCACCGGGACGGTCCGGTACCTGGAGCTGTCCGATCCCGGCGCCCGCCGCGAGATCGGGCTCGCGTGGGCGACCGGCCGACGCCTCCTGCCCGCCGCTCAGCTGTTCCGCGCGCATGCGGTTGACCGCGCGTCGGCGGGACTGCTCCCGCCCGTCTCAGCCACGGTGTGACCACTGCCCGCAAGCGGCGTGGTGCGCAGCACGGAAGAGGAGTGAGGGTGCCCGGGTTGCAGACGGCATGAGGATCGAGATCTGGTCGGACGTCGTGTGCCCCTGGTGCTACATCGGCAAGCGCCGGTTCGAGAAGGCGCTGGCCGCCTTCCCGTACCGCGACGACGTGGAGCTGGTCTGGCGGTCGTTCGAGCTGGACGAGTCGGCTGCGCCGTCGGGCACGACGAGCGGCAGCTACGCCGAGCGCCTGGGCGCCAAGTACGGTCGGACCACGGCGGAGGGCCAGCAGATGATCGACCACATGACGCAGACCGCCGCGTCCGAGGGACTGGACTTCCGCTTCGACATCGCCCGCACCGGCAACACCTTCGATGCCCACCGCCTGCTCCACCTCGCGCTCGAGCACGGCATCCAGGACGAGCTGAAGGAGCGTTTCGACCAGGGCACGTTCAGCGAGGGCCTGTCGGTCTCCGACCCAGCGGAGCTGACCGCCCTCGCGGTCGAGGTCGGGCTCGATGAGGCCGAGGTCCGTGACGTGCTGGCGGGCGACCGCTACGCCGACGCGGTCCGCGCGGACCAGGCCCAGGCCCGCGCCTACGGGATCAACGGCGTCCCCTTCTTCGTGGTCGACGGGCGCTACGGCGTCTCCGGCGCCCAGCCGGCCGAGCAGATCGCCGACGTCCTGGCCACTGCCTGGCAGGAGAAGCACCCTGTCACCGTGCTGGCCGCTGGCGACGGCGAGGTCTGCGAAGGGGACAGCTGCGCGGTCTGATCAGCCGCCGGCGCGGCCGTGCAACGAGCCCGTGATGTAGAGCGCCGCAAGCACGACTGCCCACCACAGCTGGCCGAGCACGACCAGACCCGTTGCCGCCGCAGCGAAGAGGACGATCTCGACCCCCAGCCTCGCGGGATCGGACAGGCGTCGAGGCGCACGAGGCGCCACCCAGGCCCACCACGCGACGGCGGCCACGGCGGGCAGCGCGAGCGCCAGGCCCAGCTGCAGGGCGAGCGAGGCGTCGTCCGCCACCAGCTGGAAGCCGACGTAGCCGAGCGCCCCCAGCATCGCCAGCTCGCTGAGGAAACGGACGATGGCGACGACACCCACGGCCGGTACGTCAGGATCTCTCTGCTGCCCCGCCCGCTCGGTCACGGGCGACAGTGTGCCGCAGGGAGTCAGCCGATGAGGCGCACTCGCACGGTCTCGGGCATCGCGCGCAGCGCGGGCACCACGTCCGGGGTCAGGTCCGACGACACGTCGGTGACCACGTAGCCGATGTCGCCGCGTGTGCCAAGGAGCTGGCCCTCGATGTTGACCCCGTGGTCGGCAAGCACGCTGTTGACGGTCGCCAGCACGCCGGGGGTGTTGCGGTGCAGGTGGGCGATGCGGTGCTGCCCGGGCCGCTGGTCGAGCGCGAGACCGGGCAGGTTCACGCTGAGCGTGGTGGAACCGCGCCCCACGTAGTCACGCAGCTTGGTGGCCACGAACCGTCCGATGTCCTCCTGCGCCTCCTCCGTCGACCCCCCGATGTGCGGCGTCAGGACGACGTTCGGCAGGCCGCGGAGCTGGGACTCGAAGGCGTCGCCGCGCTTCTTGGGCTCGTCCGGGAAGACGTCGACAGCGGCGCCCGCGATGTGACCGGCCTCGATCTGCGCACGCAGCGCGTCGTAGTCGACGACGAAACCGCGCGAGAGGTTGAGGAACAGGCTGCGCGGACGCATCCGCGCGAACTGCTCGGCGCCGAAGAACCCTGCGTTGCCGTCACGACCGTCCACGTGCAGCGTGATCACCTCGGCCACGTCGAGCAGCTCGCCCAGGGACGAGCACCGGTGGGCGTTGCCGAGGGCGAGCTTGTCGGCGCTGTCGTAGAAGTAGACCTGCATCCCCAGGGCCTCCGCGATCACGGAGAGCTGGCTGCCGATGTTGCCGTACCCGACGATGCCGAGCCGGCGGCCGCGCACCTCGTGGCTGCCGGTGGCCGACTTCTCCCAGACGCCGGCATGCAGTGCGCGGTCCTTCTCGGTGAGACGCCGTGCCATCACGATGATCTCGGCGATCGCGAGCTCCACCACGCTGCGCGTGTTCGAGAAGGGGGCGTTGAACACGGCGACCCCGGCGTCGGCAGCCGCGTCGAGCGCGACCTGGTTGGTGCCGATGCAGAAGGCGCCGATGGCCAGCAGGTCGGGGGCTGCGGCGATGACCGCGGGCGTGACCTCGGTCTTCGACCTGATGCCCAGCAGCTGCACGCCCGTCAGCGCGCTCGCCAGCTCCTTCGGGTCCATCGCCGCGACGTGTGCGTCGACCTGCACGCCCGACTCGTCCAGCAGGTGCGTGGCCAGCGGGTGCAGGTTCTCGAGCAGCAGGGCCTTGAGCATGGGGCACATCCTCCCAGCCTGTACCAGGACGTGAGATCCCGGTCCAGCATCCGGCGGGGTCCTACAGGAGGTTCGCCTGCGAGAGTCGCTGGGAGAGCGCCGCGCCGTCCGTCCCCGTGACCCACGTCGTCCCGGGCACGGCCTTGGCCTGGTCCATGGGCACCGGGAGACCGCTCGCGAGGACCTGCTCGGTCGGAGAGAGGTGGCGGATCGCCACACCCGCCACGGACTCGTGGTGGTGGCGTGCGAAGTCCGAGTAGATGTCGGGGTCGTGCTGGCCGTCGTCACCGACGAGGAGCCACCGGATGCCAGGGAGCTCGCGCGACAGGCGCTCGAGCGACGCCCGCTTGTGCGCGCGCCCGTTGCGGAACCACCCGTCCCGCGTAGGGCCCCAGTCGGTGAGCAGCAGCGGTCCCTGCGGGTAGAGGTGGCGGTCGAGGAACCGGGTGAGGGTGGGCGCGACGTTCCAGGCGCCGGTGGACAGGTAGATGACGGGGGCCCCCGGGTTGGCCTGCGTCCACCGTTCGTAGAGCACGGCCATGCCCGGCACCGGACGACGCGCGTGCTCGTTCAGCACGAACGTGTTCCAGGCCGCCAGCACGGCGCGCGGCAGCGTCGTGACCATCACGGTGTCGTCGACGTCGCTGATCAGCCCGGTCGTCACCGACGGGTCGACGACGACGATGGGGGCCGCCGTGTCCTCGGCGCCCTCGGCGGAGAGCACGACGTCATGCCACCCCACCTCGAGGTCGCAGTCGAAGCGCACGTCGACGTAGCCGCCCCGGTCCGTCGTGACGCGGTGCTCGCTGCCACCGGCCCGCAGCAGCACCTCGGCGCCGACCCGCGGCACGGTGACGAACGAGCGCCACCCGCGCACGAGCTCCGGCGGCCGGTCGGCCCTCGGGTCGTGGCGGGTCATCAGCACACGCGCCATCACGCGCGCCCAGCCTGGCGCCCCGTACCCGGTGTAGGCGGTGATCTGCGGGATCCAGCCACGCTCGCTCACGCGTCGCTCGATGCGGGCGTGCACGGCGTCCTCGATGCGCGCCGCACGGTGCAGGCTCCTGCGACGCGGCGTCCTGGCGCCCGGAGGCGCCGTGCCCGGGTCCGACGACCCGACCGTTCCTGTCACGAGGTCTCCCGCCCCTTTCCGTCCTGCGCGGCACTGCGACTCTGCCACACGCGCGCCCGGCAGGCAGGCGCGGCCGCACCAACCGCCGACGTCAGTCGAGGCCGCACCGCTCCAGCAGCACCGCCTCCATCTGCCGTCGTGCCGGCTCGGTCGGCGAGATGGTGACGAGCACCGGCTCCCCGCCGTCCACGACGAGCCGCACACCGAACGCGTAGCCCCGCTTGCTCTCCCCTACCGCGTGGGGGTCGCAGCGCTGGGCGGCCACCGTCACGGGCAGCACCACCGGCTGGTCCGTCGCCGTGACCGGCAGCGTCCGGCGACCCGCCACCTCCACCCCGAAGAGCGTGGTGCCCACCAGCTCGACGACCTCGGCGGTGTGGCCGTCCGCGACCGGACCGAGCACCAGCTCGCCGTCACTGACCAGGGTCGGCGCCAGTCCGCTGCCGTCGACCGACCGCCGGGTCCAGGTCGTACCGAGCTCGACCGGTACGGCCGCGAGCACCGCGCGCACGGCGCACTCGCGGCGCCACAGCCGCTCGGCGAGCCCGTGGGGATCGTCGATCCGCACCTCGACGTCGACGCCGTCCAGCCGCAGCACGGCGGTCGGTGCGCCGCTCACCGGAGCGTCGCCGCGGCACTGAGCGGGCCCGTAGACGGCAGGCAGGTCGAGCGCGCCACCGGAACGGGTGGACGAGTCGAACCGGCGGACAGGACCGTCCGCGAAGCCGGGCAGCCGGACCACGACCTCGGTCACCCGGACCGCGCGGGCACCCGCTTCCTGCCGGAGCTTGACCTGCACCCTGTGCTGCGCCTCGTCGACCCGGTACTGCGTCAGCGAGGCGGTGATCGCCGGGTCCGCCGGTTCGTCGGGCGCGGAGCAGGCCGCGAGGCACGTCGCCGACCCCCACGCGAGCGCCGTGATCAGCGCGGCGGCGCGACGGATGGTCACCCGTCCACCGTAGGTCCCGCGGCCGCGCCGAGGCACCGTGAGATTCGTCCCATCATTCGGCCACGCGCGTCTTGATGGTCGCACAGCACGTACCGTTCGCCTGTGAGCGAGTCCACCCGCACGGCGCCGACGGCACCGTCCGACGCCTCCGCCGCGGTGGCACGCAAGGGCGCCCTGATGGGCGCCGGCGCCTACCTGATGTGGGGCGTCTTCCCGCTCTACTTCCCGCTCCTCGCGCCCGCGGGCCCGCTGGAGGTGCTCGTCCACCGCGTCGTGTGGACGGCCCTGGTCTGCGCTCTGGTGATGACGGTCGCCCGGTCGTGGGCGGGCTTCGTGGCCGCGGTCCGACGCCCCCGCACGCTTGCACTGCTCAGCGCGGCAGCGGTGCTGATCGCGACCAACTGGATGATCTACATCTACGGCGTGCTCTCCGAGCAGGTGGTCGAGACGGCGCTCGGCTACTACATCAACCCGCTGGTCACCGTCCTGCTCGGGGTGGTGGTGCTGCACGAGCGGTTGCGTCCCCTGCAGTGGGTCGCCGTGGGCATCGGCCTGGTCGCCGTGGTCGTCCTGACCATCGACTACGGCCGCCTGCCGTGGATCGCCCTGTCGCTCTCGGCCTCCTTCGGCACGTACGGACTGGTCAAGAACTGGGTCGGGCGGGGGGTCGGGGCGCTGCACAGCCTGTCGGTCGAGACCGCCGTGCTCGCCCCGGTGGCCCTGGTCGCGCTGGTCTGGCTCGAGGCCACGGGACGTGGGTCGTTCGGCTCCGAGGGTCCCGCCCACACCGCCCTTCTCGCCAGCGCCGGCGTCGTGACCGCCGTCCCCCTGCTGCTGTTCGCCGCAGCCGCCCGTCGGGTGCCCCTGTCGACGATCGGGTTGCTGCAGTACCTGACACCGACCATGCAGCTGCTGATCGGCGTACTGGTCCTGCACGAGCCGATGCCTGCGAGCCGCCTGGTCGGCTTCGCGCTCGTGTGGGCGGCCCTGGTCGTCCTCACCGTCGACATGCTGGCGCGGGCCCGACGTCAGCGGCTGGAGCGCGACGCCGTCGCGAGGGCCGCTGTGACGTCACTCGGTTGACCGCTCTTCAGGGGGACTCAGGCGGTGCGGTCGGCGACCGTGCCGGCGAACTGCGCCAGGGCGGTGCGGACGTCACCCTCGGGCAGGCCGTCGAGGCAGGCCACGGCGTCGTCGGCCCACTGCTGGGCCAGGGCCCGGGTGATCTCGGTGACGGGGTGCGCGCGCAGGAGCTCGACGGTCTCGGCGACGTCGGCGTCGTCCGACAGGTCGCCGTCCACGCGCGCGACGATCTTCGCTGCCCGGGCGTCGCCGCCGGCTGCCGCGCGGCGGGCCAGCAGGACGGGCATGGTCGGCACACCCTCTCGCAGGTCGGTGCCCGACGCCTTGCCCGTCACGGACGGGTCGGCGGTGAGGTCGATCACGTCGTCGGCGAGCTGGAAGGCGACGCCGACCTTCTCGCCGTAGGTGACCAGGACGTCGGTGACCTCGCGCGAGCAACCCGCGAACATCGCCCCGAACCGGCCGGAGGTGGCGATCAGGGACCCGGTCTTGTCGGACAGCACGCCGATGTAGTGCTCGACCGGGTCCTCCCCGTCACGGGGTCCGACGGTCTCGTGGAGCTGGCCGAGGCACAGCCGCTCGAAGGTCGCGGACTGGATGCGCACTGCCTGCGGGCCGAGACCGGCCACGACCCGCGACGCCCGGGCGAACAGCAGGTCGCCGGTCAGGATCGCCACCGAGTTGCCCCAGAGGGCGTGCACCGTCGGCGCTCCGCGACGCGTTGGCGCGGAGTCCATCACGTCGTCGTGGTACAGCGTGGCCAGGTGCGTCAGCTCGACGACGACCGCGGCGTCGAGGACCTCCGGACGGTCGGCGTCGCCGAGGTGCGCGGCGAGCAGCGTCAGTAGGGGGCGGACGCGCTTGCCGCCGGCCTCGACCAGGTGGCGCGACACCGAGTCGGCCAGCTCGTCGGTGTGGGCGACGGCCTCCGCGAGCCTGGACTCCACCTCCGCGAGCCGGGGCACGAGGGAGTCGGCGAGGGCGGAGGCTCCGTCCAGCAGGCCGAAACCCGCTGTGGGACCGTCCACTCCACCCCCCGCCGTCACCGTCGCACCTCTCACGGTGCCGCAGTCGTGATCGCCCCGGCGAGGTCCAGGAACGGCGCGGGGAAGACACCCAGCACGAGCGTCGCCACCACCCCGACGGTGATCGCGGCCACGGTGAGGGGGCCGGTCTCGACGACCGTGCCCCGCTCGACCGCAGGCTCGGTGAAGTACATCAGCACGATGACGCGGACGTAGAAGAACGCGGCTGCCGCGCTGGCCAGGACGCCGAGCACGGCGAGCCAGGCGACACCACCCTCGACTGCGGCGGCGAAGACCCCGTACTTGGCCGTGAAGCCGCTCGTGAGCGGGATGCCGGCGAACGCGAGCAGGAGGACGGTGAACGCCGCTGCGAGCAGGGGCGAGCGGCGGCCCAGGCCGGCCCACTGGGACAGGTGGGTCGCCTCGCCGCCGATGCTGCCGTCCTCGTCGTGCTCGCGCACGAGCGTCAGGACCGCGAAGGCGGCGACGGTGCTGAAGCCGTAGGCCAGGAGGTAGAACAGCACCGACGTGATGCCCGACTCCTGCACGGTCACGAGGCCGGTGAGGATGAAGCCGGCGTGGGCGATCGACGAGTACGCGAGCATCCGCTTGATGTCGGTCTGCCGGAGTGCCACGAGCGAACCGACCACCATCGTGAGGGCGGCGATGGCCCAGAGCGCCGGGGCCCACTCGTCCTCCAGCGACTGCAGGCCGGTGTACAGCACGCGCAGCAGGGCGCCGAACGCCGCGATCTTGGTGCAGGCCGCCATGAAGCCGGTGATGGGCGTCGGGGCCCCCGCGTACACGTCCGGGGTCCACGAGTGGAACGGGACCGCGCCGACCTTGAAGAGCAGGCCGACCAGGAGCAGCACCATCCCGACCACGAGGATCGGCACCTGGTTGGCGAAGTCGAGGTCGCCGGCACCGGCCAGGCGCTGGCCCATCTGGAAGATCGAGACCGTGCCGGTGATGCCGTAGATCAGCGCGATGCCGTAGAGGAAGATCGCGGACGAGAAGGCACCGAGCAGGAAGTACTTCAGCGCCGCCTCCTGGGAGAGCAGGCGTCGACGCCGCGCCAGGCCGCACATGATGTAGAGCGGGAGTGAGAAGACCTCGAGCGCCACGAACATCGTCAGCAGGTCCGCCGAGGCGGCGAAGATCATCATGCCGCCGACCGCGAACATCGTGAGCGGGAGGACCTCGGTGGTGATGCGGCCCGTGCGGGTGGCGAGCCGCTCGTCCTCGGTGCCGGGAACGGTGGACGCCTGGGCGGCGAAGGCGTCGAGCTGCCCGCGGCCGCGCTCGGCGATGACGAGCACCGCGAGCAGGGAGATCAGCAACAGGATCGACTGGAGGAACACCGAGACCTTGTCGAGGACCATCGCGGCGGTCTCGGGGTCCTGGGGGTAGCTGATCGCGACGCGCGCGCTGCCGCCCCACAGCACCACGGTGCCCGCGAGGCCGGTGAGCAGACCCACCATGGCGAGCACGATCTGGGTCCACCTGCGCGCGGCCCGGGGCACGAACGCCTCCACCAGCACGCCCAGCACGGCGGCCCCCAGCACCGCGGTGACGGGCCACACCGCGACCCAGTCGACCTCGGGCGGAGTGAACCCGGCGGCGGGGCCACCCGGCGCAGGGGCGCCGGCCAGCACCGCGGCGAGCGAGTTCATCGCGATCACGGCTCAGTTCCCTTCGTCGGCAGCGGCGGGCAGGAGTGGTGCGGGGTCCTGGACTCCCACCTCGCTCATGGTCCGCTCGATCGCCGGGTTGATGATGTTGAGGACCGGCGCCGGGTAGAACCCGAGCGCCACGATCACGGCCAGCAGGGGCGCGGCCACCCACGCCTCCCGGGCGTGCATGTCGACGACGCCTCGCATGCGCTCGCGCACCGGACCCGTCGCCATCCGCTGGTAGGTCAGCAGGATGTACAGCGCGGCCAGCACGATGCCGGTCGTCGCCAGCACGGCGGCCACGGGGTAGCGGCTGAACGTGCCGACGAGCACCAGGAACTCGCTGACGAAGCTCGACAGCCCCGGGAGGGCGAGGGACGACAGGCCGGCCACGAGGAACGATCCGGCGAGCAGGGGGGTCACGCGCTGCAAGCCGCCGTAGTCACTGATGCGGGACGTGCCGTACCGCGAGATGAACATGCCCGCGATGAGGAACAGCGCGGCCGTCGAGAAGCCGTGGTTGACCATGTAGAGCATCGCACCGGCCTGGCCCGACGACGTCAGCGCGAAGATGCCGAGGACGATGAAGCCGAAGTGCGAGATCGACGTGAAGGCGATCAGGCGCTTCAGGTCGCTCTGGCCGATCGCGAGCAGCGCCCCGTAGAGGATCGAGATGACGGCCAGCACGATGATCACCGGTGCCGCCCAGCGGCTGGCGCCGGGGAAGAGCGGCAGGCAGAGCGTGATCATGCCGAAGGTGCCGACCTTGTCGAGCACGCCGACGAGCAGCACCGCGCCACCCGGCGTGGCACTGGCCGCGGCGTCGGGCAGCCAGGTGTGCACCGGCCACATCGGGGCCTTCACCGCGAAGGCGAAGAAGAACCCGGCGAACAGCAGGCGCTCGATCCCGTCGGACGAGAAGGCGATCCCGGTGAGGTTGCTCGTCAGGAAGCCCTGCTCACCGCCGTCGCCCTGCAGGTACAGACCGATCACAGCGACCAGCATCAGCAGGCCGCCGACGAGGCTGAACAGCAGGAACTTCACGGCCGCGTACTTGCCCTGGGGACCGCCGAAGCTGCCGATCAGGAAGTACATCGGGACCAGCATCGCCTCGAAGAACACGTAGAACATGAACACGTCGCGGGCGGCGAAGACGCCGAACATCATCGTCTCGAGCACCAGCACGAGGGCGAAGAAGGTCTTCATCCGCCGCGGGTCGGTGCCGGCGTCGTTCCACGACGCGAGCAGGCAGACCGGCACCAGCACGGCGGCCAGCACCACCATCGCCAGGCCGATGCCGTCGACGCCCACGGCGTAGGAGACGCCGAACTGCGGGATCCACGAGTAGGTCTCGACGAACTGGTGGGTGCCGGCGGAGCCCACGTCGAACTGGACGGCCATCACGCCGACGAGGAGCAGCGTCAGCAACGACACCGCGAGGGCGACGTGCCGGCTCATCCGGCCCAGGCCGGACGGCAGCAGCATCAGCACAGCCGCGCCGACGAGGGGGACGGCCGCGACGATCGTCAGCCAGGGAAGGTCACGCAGGGACTCCATGCTCACCTCACCACCAGGATCGAGCCGAGTACCAGCAGCACGCCGACCAGCATGATCGCGGCGTAGGACCGGACGAACCCGTTCTGCAGCGTGCGCAGCCAGCCGGCGAAGCCGGTCGTCAGGCCCGCTCCCCCGTTGACCGCGCCGTCGATGCCGCGCTGGTCCACGTAGACCAGCGACCGGGTCAGGTAGAGCCCTGGACGCTCGAAGGCAGCTGAGTTCACGACGTCCTGGTACAGGTCCGCACGGGCGGCGCGGGTCGCGAAGCTGCCGCGGGGGGCCGCGGCCGGCACCTCGGCGACCCAGTACTGCCGCCAGGCCAGCGCGACACCGATCGCCACCAGGGCGAGGGTCGCGACCGTGATCACCAGGACCGGAAGAACCGGCTCACCGTGCTCCTCGGCTCCGATCGCGGGCTCCAGCCACAGCGGGAAACCGACGAGCACGAGCAGCCCACCGGCAAGCACCGACCCGGCAGCCAGGACGATCATCGGAACGGTCATCAGCAGCGGCGACTCGTGCGGGTGGGCCTTGTGGTCCCAGCGCTTGCGGCCGTGGAAGGTCATGAAGAACAGGCGCGACATGTAGAAGGCGGTGAGCCCGGCGGCGAGCATCGCCACGCCACCGAACACCCACGGGCGCCACCCCTCCCCGACGAACGCCGCCTCGATGATGCGGTCCTTGCTCCAGAAGCCTGACAGGAAGGGGAAGCCGATGATCGCGAGCCAGCCGGCACCGAACGTCAGCCACGTGGTCCGCATCTGGCCGGCCAGCGCGCCGAAGCGGCGCATGTCGACCTCGTTGTCCATGCCGTGCATCACCGAGCCGGCACCGAGGAACATCCCGGCCTTGAAGAAGCCGTGCGTGACGAGGTGCAGGATCGCGAACGCGTAGCCGACGGGGCCGAGACCGGCCGCCAGCATCATGTAGCCGATCTGCGACATCGTCGAGGCGGCGAGGGCCTTCTTGATGTCGTCCTTGGCGCAGCCGACGATCGCCCCGTAGACCAGCGTGATCGCACCGACGACGACGACGGCGAGCTGGGCGGTGGGCGCACCCTCGAAGACGGCGGCCGAGCGGACGACCAGGTACACCCCGGCGGTCACCATCGTCGCGGCGTGGATGAGGGCCGACACGGGCGTGGGACCGGCCATCGCGTCGCCGAGCCACGACTGCAGCGGGAACTGGGCCGACTTGCCGCACGCCGCGAGCAGCAGCATCAGGCCGATGAACGTCAACCAGCCCTCCGAGGCACCCCCGGCGCCACCCAGCACGGTCTGGAAGTCGACGGCGCCGAAGACGAAGAACATCGCCATGATCGCCAGGCCGAGCCCGACGTCACCGATGCGGTTGAGCACGAACGCCTTGTTGGCCGCCGTCGCGTAGACCGGGTTCTGGTTCCAGAAGCCGATCAGCAGGTAGGACGCGAGACCGACTCCCTCCCAGCCGACGTAGAGCAGCAGGAAGCTGTCGGCGAGGACCAGGAGCAGCATCGCCGCGACGAAGAGGTTCAGGTAGGCGAAGAAGCGGCGCCGGTCCGGGTCGTCCTCCATGTACGCCACCGAGTACACGTGGATCAGCGACCCGACGAAGGTGATCAGCAGCACGAAGGTCAGAGAGAGCGGGTCGAGCTGCAGGCCGGCGTCGACCTGGAAGCTGCCGGCCGGCACCCAGCTGAACAGGTGCAGGCCGCGCACCCGCTCCTCGGCGTCGTGGCCGAGCAGCGACCAGAAGACGAGCGCACCCAGCACGAACGACGCCCACGACAGGGCGACTGCGAGCCAGTGGCCCCACCTGTCGGTGCGACGCCCGCCGAGCAGCAGCAGGAAGGCCCCGAGCAGCGGCATCGCGACC
Source organism: uncultured Actinomycetota bacterium (assembly GCA_963843835.1). Taxonomy (GTDB): domain Bacteria; phylum Actinomycetota; class Actinomycetes; order Actinomycetales; family CAWJMD01; genus CAWJMD01. The sequence goes on along the minus strand of CAWJMD010000001.1, from coordinate 566,214 downwards.
AGCAGCCACGCGCCGGACTCGAACGAGCCGCTGGCGTCGGCGACGCCGTGGGGCGCGGTCGCCCCCGCCAGGGCAGCGGTCAGGGTCAGGGGGTTCACCCGAGCCGTCCCTTCAGTACTTCAGCAGGTTCGCGTCGTCGACCGACGCTGACCTGCGGGTGCGGAAGATGGACACGATGATCGCCAGGCCGACGACCACCTCGGCGGCGGCGACGACCATCACGAAGAACGCGATGACCTGGCCGGACAGGTTTCCCTGCATCCGGGAGAAGGTCACCAGCGCGAGGTTCGAGGCGTTGAGCATCAGCTCGATCCCCATGAACACGACGATCGCGTTGCGACGCACGAGGACGGTCGTGGCGCCGATCGAGAAGAGGATGGCCGACAGCACGAGGTAGTTCTCGATGGTCATCGCGGCGCCTGCCCTTCATGCGGTCCGGACCGGTCCGTCGCATCCGCGGCCGACCTGCCGGAGGGACCGGAGACCTCACCCGGTGCGGGCGTGGCGGAGAGATCGCCCGTCGGAGCAGCCGTCTCGTGCGGGGTCGCCTCGCGGTGCGAGGAGCCGTCGAGCGCCTCCTCGGTCAGCGCGAGGCGTCCACGCGAACCCGGGACGGGCTGGTTCTGGCCGCGGGCCCGCAGCACCCTCGAGACCGACAGCTCGCTCGGCCGGCCGTCCGGGAGCAGCGCGGGCGTGTCTACCGCGTTGTGACGGGCGAAGACGCCTGGGGCGGGCAGCGGCGGCACGTGGCTGCCGGCACGGACCCGGCGCTCGGAGAGCAGACGCTGGGTCGCCTTCGGCCGCAGGCGCTCCGAGTGCGTCATGAGGATCGCGCCGAGGGCTGCGGTCACGAGCAGCGTGCCCACGATCTCGAACGCGAACACGTACCGTCCGAAGACCAGCCGGGCCACACCGACCGGGTTGCCGTCGGCGTTGGCGAGGTCGAGGCCCGCCGGGGCGGGAAGCTCCAGCCTCTGCCAGTCGAAGAAGGCGAAGGAGACACCCGTCACCGCGGTCACGAGGAGGAACGCCAGGCCCGCCCCCGCCAGGAGCCCGATCCAGCGCTGGCCCTTGATCGTCTCCACCAGGGAGTCGGCGGAGTCCACCCCCACGAGCATGAGGACGAAGAGGAACAGCATCATCACGGCGCCGGTGTAGACGACGATCTGCGCCGCGAAGAGGAACTGGGCGTCCTGCGCGGCGTACAGCACCGCGAGCGTGATCATGACGAAGCCGACCAGCGTCGCGGCGTGCACGGCCTTCTTCACGAACAGCAGGCCGAGCGCGGCCAGCACCATCAGCGGGGCGACCAGCCAGAAGAGCACCGTCTCGCCGGCCCCGAGCGTCGGGTCCCCCGGCGGCGCCACCGGCTGCGCCTGCACGGCAGCGGCGAGCAGCGCGCCGCCGGACAGCGCGCTCATGCGCTCACCTCGTCGTCGGTCGGCGGAACGACACCACGGGGGGTGACGCCGAAGGACGCCAGTGTCGGGGTCGTCAGGTCGGTTCTCGGCCACCCAGTCCACCTGGTCGGGGGTGGCTCCGGTGACGTCCCCCCGGTAGTAGGACGTGTCGTCGGAGCCCTCGACCATGGGGTGCGGGGCGGCGAGCATCCCGGGGAGCATGGGTGCCAGCAGGTCCTGCTTCTCGTAGATGAGGCCTGCCCTCGAGGGACCGGCCAGCTCGTACTCGTTGGTCATCGTCAACGCCCGCGTCGGGCAGGCCTCGATGCAGAGCCCGCAGAAGATGCACCGGAGGTAGTTGATCTGGTAGACGCGGCCGTACCGTTCACCCGGCGCGAACTGCTGCTCGGGCGTGTTCGAGGCGCCCTCCACGTAGATCGCGTCGGCCGGGCACGCCCAGGCGCACAGCTCGCAGCCGATGCACTTCTCGAGACCGTCGGGGTGCCGGTTCAGCTGGTGCCGACCGTGGTACCGCGGCTGGGTCGGGACCTTCTCCTCGGGGTACTGCTCCGTCTGCACCTTGCGGAACATGGTGCGGAAGGAGACCCCGAACCCGCCGACCGGCGCGAGCATGTCGGTGAAGGCGTTGCCCTTCCTCGGCGGACGTCCGGCAGAAGCCGGGGGGAGCTCGCGTGGCTCAGCCACCGGAGACCTCCTCGCTCGTTGGCTTGTCGACCACGACGGCACCGGCACCCGCACGGGTGCCGACGGCGGCGCGGCGGGGGGACGGCGGCAGCGTCTGGCCCGGCATCGGTGGCACCGGGTGCCCGCCCGCGAAGGCGTCGAACTCCCCGCTGCCGGCCGCCTCCTCGTCCTCGGGCTCGGACCGCTGGGGCCAGAAGGACAGCGCCACCACGACCACACCGGCGACGATCGCCGCCGGGATCAGCACCGGTCGCAGGTCGAAGTCGGTGAACTGGCGGACGCCCTGGCCGATGGCCAGCACGACGATCCAGCCCAGGGCGCCGGGGATCAGCACCTTCCAGCCGAACCGCATGAACTGGTCGTAGCGCAGGCGAGGGAGCGAGCCACGCAGCCAGATGAACAGGAACATGAAGAGCCACACCTTGGCGATGAACCACAGCAGCGGCCACCAGCCGGTGTTGAGCACCCCGTCGCCGATCGCCGACAGCGGGAACGGCGCCCGCCAGCCACCGAGGAACAGCGTGGTCGCCAGCGCCGAGACCGTCACCATGTTCACGTACTCGGCCAGGAAGAACATGGCGAACTTCAGGGACGAGTACTCGGTGTGGAAGCCGCCGACCAGCTCGCCCTCGGCCTCGGGCAGGTCGAAGGGCGCGCGGTTGGTCTCGCCGACCATCGAGATCACGTAGATGACGAAAGCGGGGAACAGCGTGATGCCCCACCAGAGCGACTGCTGCGAGTCGACGATCTCGGAGGTCGACATCGAGCCCGCGACGATGAAGACGCTGACCAGCGACAGCCCCATCGACAGCTCGTAGCTGATCACCTGGGCCGTCGACCGGACCCCGCCGAGCAGCGGGTAGGTCGATCCCGACGACCACCCGGCCAGCACGAGCCCGTACACGCCGACGCTCGTGACCGCGAGGATGTACAGGACGGCGACCGGCAGGTCGGTCATCTGCATCGGGGTGACGATGTCGGTGAAGGGGATCCGCACCTGCGGCCCGAGGGGGATCACCGCGAACGACAGGAAGGCGGGGACGGCCGCGATGGCCGGCGCCAGCAGGTAGACGACCTTGTCGGCGTTGGCCGGGGTCAGGTCCTCCTTGAGCGCGAGCTTGACGCCGTCGGCGAGGGACTGCAGCGCGCCGAACGGCCCGGTGCGGTTGGGGCCGTAGCGGTTCTGCATCCGCCCGATGATCTTGCGCTCCAGCAGGATCGCCGCGAGCACGTTGACGACCAGGAACACGAAGACGAACAGCGTCTTGCCGGCGATCACCCAGCCGTTGTCCTGGCTGAAGTCGGCCACTGCGTGCACGGCGCCGTTCACGACGGGCTCCCTTCGCGGGTCTGTCCGGTGGTGGTCATCGTGACGCCGTGGACGGCGTCCGATGCGCCGGGGGCGAGACGGACGACGTCACCGCTCACCGCGTGCAGGGTGCCACGGACGGAACAGCCGTGGCTGTTGGTCGGCAGCCACACCGTGTGGTCGGGCATGTCGGTGACGACGACGGGGAGCGTGAGCGCTCCGGCGTCCGTGCTCACCGTGACCGTGGGACCGGGGTGCCCGGCGGCCACCGCGGCCTCGTCCCAGAAGATGCTGGCGGCCGCGGCGGTGCCGGCGCTCATGCGGGCGTGTGCGCGGTGCGCGGTACCCGCCAGGTAGGGCTCACCGTCCTGGCCCCGGCCGGCACCCAGCATGAGGCTCCAGGTCGAGAGGACGGCCTCGCCCGGTGCAGGCGAAGGGGGTTCGTCCGTCCCCAGCGTCGGCGCGGGCGGTCGCGTCCCCTCCCAGGCACCCAGCTCGGCCAGCTCGGCCCGCGCGGCCGCGGCGTCCGGGAGGCCGAGGTCGACGTCCAGGTGGTCGGCGAGGGCGTGCAGCACCCGGCCGTCCGTCATCGCGCTGGAGTCGAGGGCCGCGTCGAAGGGGCGCCAGCGTCCCTCCCAGTTGAGGAAGGAGCCCGACTTCTCGGTGACCGGCGCGACGGGCAGCACGACGTCGGCGAGCTCCGTGACGCTGCTGGAGCGCACCTCGAGGCTCACGACGAACGGCGCCGTGCGCAGCCGCCCGGCGGGCGAGCTCGGGGTCGGGCAGGTCGTCGAGGTCGACGCCGGCGACGAGCAGGGCGCCGACCTGTCCGGCCGCGGTGTCGGCCATCATCGCCGCGAGGTCACGCCCGGCGCCGGCGGGCAGCGAGTCCACACCCCAGGCGGCGGCGACATCGACACGGGCGGAGGGGTCCTCGACCGGGCGGCCACCGGGCAGCAGCCCGGGGAGCGTTCCAGCCTCAACGCCGCCGCGCTCACCGGCGCGACGGGGGACCCACCCCAGGCGGGCTCCCGTGCTCCTGGCCAAGGTCAGGGCCACGCTGAGGGCGCCGGGCACGGACGCGAGGCGCTCGCCGACCAGAAGGAGCGCCCCGTCGGCCCGGAGCGAGTCGGCTGCGGTGTGCACGGGCTCGGGCGCCTGCTCGACGTCGGCCACGTCCAGGACCATCGCGCGCAGCATCTCGGCCTCGGTGCCGGGGGCCGCGGGCAGGAGCTTGCCCGACAGCTTGGTCAGGCCCCTCGTGGCGAAGGGCGCGACCGACGTCACCGCGGTGCCGTGCTTGCGCACGGCCTTGCGCAGGCGCAGGAAGAGGATCGGCGACTCCTCCTCGGGCTCCAGGCCGACGAGCAGCACCGACGGGGCGCGCTCGACGTCGGCGTACGTCACCGCGTCGGCGTCGGCGATGGAGCGGCCCGCCACGTGGTGGGCCAGGAAGTGCTCCTCCTCCGGCGAGTGCGGCCGCATGCGGTGGTCGATGTCGTTGGTGCCCAGGACCGTCCGCGCGAACTTGCTGTAGGCGTAAGCGTCCTCGACCGACGCGCTGCCCCCGACCAGCACGCCGACGCCGCGGGCGTGCTGCGTGACCCCACCGAGCTCGCCGAGCTCGCCGTCGCGGGCAGCGGCCAGACCGCGGGCCGCCAGCTCGATGGCCACCGGCCAGCTCGCCGGCTCCAGCTCGCCGTCGGAGTTCCGCACCAGCGGGTGGGTGAGACGGTCCACGCCCGTCGACCAGTGGAAGGCGAAACGGCCCTTGTCGCAGTTCCACTCCTCGTTCACCGCCGCGTCCTCGGCGGCCAGTCGGCGCAGCACCGAGCCGCGGCGGTGGTCCACGCGGATCGCGCAGCCGTCCGCGCAGTGCTCGCAGACACCGGGCGACGACACGAGGTCGAACGGACGGGAGCGGAAGCGGTACGCGGCGCTGGTCAGCGCGCCGACCGGGCAGATCTGGATCGTGTTGCCGGAGAAGTAGCTGGCGAACGGCTCACCGGACTCGTCGAGCATCTGCTCACCGCGTGTGGCGATGCCGAGCACCCCGGGCGAGAAGGTGCCGACCTGCTGCATGGCACCGCGCTGCTGCAGGTCGATGAAGGGGTCGCCGGCGATCTCGGCCGAGAAGCGCGTGCAGCGCTGGCAGAGGATGCAGCGCTCACGGTCGAGCAGCACCTGGGTGCTGATCTTGATCGGCTTGGGGAACGTGCGCTTCACGTCGACGAACCGGCTGGTCGCCCGTCCGTCGCTCATCGCCTGGTTCTGCAGGGGGCACTCGCCGCCCTTGTCGCACACCGGGCAGTCGAGCGGGTGGTTGACGAGCAGGAACTCCATCACGCCGTGCTGGGCCTTCTCGGCGACGGCGGAGGACGCCTGCGTCTTCACCTGCATGCCCTCGGTCAGCTCGATCACGCAGGCCGGCTGGGGCTTGGGCATCGGCCGCAGCTCCCCGTCCGGACCGGGGGTCGCGATCTCCACCAGGCACTGCCGGCAGGCGCCGACCGGGTCCAGGAGGGGGTGGTCGCAGAAGCGCGGGACGTGCACGCCGATCTGCTCGGCGGCGCGGATCACCAGGGTGCCCTTCGGCACGGAGATCCGCGCTCCGTCGATCGTGGCGGTCACGAGGTCCTGTGCGGGCGCGACGGCGCCACTGTTTCCGGCGGTCACGGTCATCGCGCATCGACCTCCGCGAAGCAGGTGGACTGGGCGTAGGGGAAGAGCTCCCACGCGGGCGTGTGCATCCCGGCCTCGAACTCCGACCGGAAGTACTGGATGGCGCTGGAGACCGGGCTCGTCGCCCCGTCGCCGAGGGCGCAGAACGAGCGCCCGAGGATGTTGTCGCAGGTGTCGAGGAGCGTGTCGATGTCCTCGGCCGTCCCCTTGCCCGCCTCGATGCGGCGGAGGACCTGCTTCATCCAGTAGGTGCCCTCACGGCACGGGGTGCACTTGCCGCAGGACTCGTGGGCGTAGAACTCGGTCCAGCGCAGCACCGCTCGCACGACCGACGTCGTCTCGTCGAAGATCTGCAGCGCCCGGGTACCGAGCATCGAGCCCGCGCTGCCGACCGACTCGAAGTCGAGGGGGACGTCGAGGTGCTCGGCCGTGAAGATCGGGGTCGAGGAGCCGCCCGGGGTCCAGAACTTCAGCTCGTGTCCCTCACGCACGCCACCGGCCATGTCGAGCAGCTCGCGCAGCGTGATGCCCAGCGGGGCCTCGTACTGCCCCGGCCGCGTCACGTGGCCCGACAGCGAGAACAGCCCGTAGCCGGTCGACTTGGGCGTGCCCATCGACGAGAACCACTCGTCGCCCTCGGTGATGATCGACGGGACCGACGCGATCGACTCGACGTTGTTCACGACGGTCGGGCGCGCGTACAGCCCGGCGACCGCCGGGAACGGCGGCTTGAGGCGAGGCTGCCCGCGACGGCCCTCGAGCGAGTCGAGCAGCGCCGTCTCCTCACCGCAGATGTACGCGCCGGCGCCGGCGTGCACGGTGACGTCGAGGTCGAACCCGGACCCGTGGACGTTCGTGCCGAGGTGCCCCGCGGCGTAGGCGTCGTCGACCGCCTTGAGCAGCCGCCGGTACACGTGGACGAGCTCACCACGCAGGTAGATGAAGGCGTGGTGGCACCCGATCGCGTACGACGTGATCGCCACCCCCTCCACCAGCACGTGGGGGTTGGCGAGCATGAGGGGCGTGTCCTTGCAGGTGCCCGGCTCGGACTCGTCCGCGTTCACCACGAGGTAGCGGGGACCGCCGTCAGGCTTCGGCAGGAAGCCCCACTTCATGCCGGTCGGGAAGCCTGCCCCGCCGCGCCCGCGCAGGCCCGAGTCCTTGACCGCGGTGATGATGTCCTCGGGGGTGCGCCCCAGGGCCTGACGAAGTCCGTCGTACCCGCCCCGCGAGGCGTAAGTCTCGAGCGTCCAGGGTCGGTCCGCGTCCCAGATGTCCGTCAGGATCGGTGTCAGCGTGGTCATCAGCTCTCATCCGTCCCCGAGGAGTGACGCGGCCCCAGCGGCTCGCGACCCGGTGCGGACCAGCGCTTCTCACGTGCCAGACGCACACCCTCGAGGCTCGCGGGCCCTGCGCCCACGCCCTCGTCCGCACGACCGTCGTTGAAGCCTGCCAGCACGCGCGAGGTCTCCTTGAACGTGCAGACCCTGGCCGCGCCCCGGGTGGGGGTGACGTCACGTCCCGCGGAGAGTGCGTCGACGACCTCCCGGGCCGACGACGGCGTCTGGTTGTCGAAGAACTCCCAGTTCACCATCATCACCGGCGCGTAGTCGCACGCCGCGTTGCACTCGATGCGCTCGAGGGTGATCCTGCCGTCCTCGGTCGTCTCGTCGTGCTCGACCTCGAGGTGGTCGGACAGGGAGCGGTAGATCTCGTCGCCGCCCATCACCGCGCACAGCGTGTTGATGCAGACCCCGACCGTGTACTCACCGTTGGGCCGCCGCTTGTACTGCGTGTAGAACGTCGCGACCGCCGACACCTCTGCGGCGGTCAGCCCGAGCAGCTCGGCGCACAGCGTGATTCCGTCCGGGCTGACGTAGCCCTCCTCCGACTGCACGAGGTGCAGCATCGGCAGCAGGGCCGAGCGGGGCTCGGGGTAGCGGGCGATGATCGTCTGCGCGTCGGCGACCAGCCGCTCGCGCACCTGCGGGTCGAGGGCCATCAGCGGTCCACGCCTCCCATCACCGGGTCGATCGAGGCCACCGCGACGATGACGTCGGCGACGGAGCCGCCCTCGCACATCGCGGCGACGGCCTGGAGGTTGTTGAACGAGGGGTCGCGGAAGTGCGCGCGGAACGGCTTGGTGCCGCCGTCCGACACCAGGTGCACGCCGAGCTCGCCCTTGGCCGACTCGACGGCCGTGTAGACCTGGCCGGCCGGGACCCGGAAGCCCTCGGTGACCAGCTTGAAGTGGTGGATCAGGGCCTCCATCGACGAGCCCATGATCTGCCGGATGTGGTCGAGGCTGTTGCCCATGCCGTCGCCGCCGAGCGCCAGCTGCGCCGGCCACGCGATCTTGCGGTCGGCCACCATCACGGGACCGGGCGCCATCGCCTGCAGCCGGTCCGCGCACTGGGCGACGATCCGCAGCGACTCGTACATCTCGTCCGACGCGGATCCGGAACCGCCCGTAGGCGTCGCAGGAGTCCCGCGTGGGGATGTCGAAGTCGTACGTCTCGTACCCGCAGTACGGCTGGGCCTTGCGCAGGTCGTAGGGCAGGCCGGTCGCCCGGAGGATCGGGCCGGTCATGCCCAGGGACATGCACCCGGCGAGGTCGAGGTAGCCGACGTCGACCAGACGGGCCTTGACGACAGGGTTCTCGTTGGCGAGCAGCTCGAGGTCGTGGATGTAGCGGTGGAGCTCGGGGATGGCCTCGCGCACGCTGTCGAGGGCACCGGGCGGGATGTCCTGTGCCAGACCGCCGGGGCGGATGTAGGCGTGGTTCATGCGAAGGCCCGTGATCATCTCGAGGAGCTTGAGGACGACCTCACGGGCTCCGAACCCGTTGGTCATCATCGTGGTCGAGCCGATCTCCATGCCGCCCGTGGCCAGGAAGACCAGGTGCGACGAGACCCGCTGCAGCTCCATCATCATCACGCGGATGACCGTGGCGCGCTCCGGCACGTCGTCGGTCACGCCGAGCAGCTGCTCCACGCCGAGGCAGAAGGCGGTCTCGTTGATGAGGGGCGTCAGGTAGTCCATCCGCGTGCAGAACGTGACCCCCTGCGTCCACGTCCGGAACTCCATGTTCTTCTCGATGCCCGTGTGCAGGTAGCCGATGCCGCAGCGGGCCTCGGTCACCGTCTCGCCGTCGATCTCGAGGATGAGCCGGAGGACGCCGTGCGTCGACGGGTGCTGCGGGCCCATGTTGACGACGATCCGCTCCTCCTGGAGCTCGACCGCCTCCTCGGCGATCGCCTGCCAGTCGCCGCCCTCGGCCGTGAAGACACGACCCTCGTGGGACGTCGGTGCGCTCATGCCGTCCTCCCTCGACCGGTTGTCGTCGTGCCGTTCATCGGTACTGCCTGCGGACGTCGGGCGGCGGGATCGTCGCGCCCTTGTACTCCACCGGGATCCCGCCGAGCGGGTAGTCCTTGCGCTGAGGGTGCCCCGGCCAGTCGTCCGGCATCTGGATGCGGGTCAGCGCCGGGTGGCCGTCGAACACGATCCCGAAGAAGTCCCAGGCCTCGCGCTCGTGCCAGTCGTTGCCGGGGTAGGTCTCGACGATCGACGGGATGTGAGGGTCCGAGTCGGGGCACACGACCTCGAGCCGCAGCCGCCGGTTGTGCGTGATCGACAGCAGCGGGTAGACGGCGTGCAGCTCGCGACCCGTCTCGTCGGGGTAGTGCACCCCGCTCACGCCCAGGCACATCTCGAAGCGCAGGTCGGCGTCGTCGCGCAGCGCGCGGGCGACGCGCGGCAGGTGCTCGCGGTGGACGAACAGGGTGAGCTGCCCGCGGTCGACGACCACCTTCTCGATCGCCGCGTCCCAGCCAGGCCCGGCCTCGCCGCTGTCGTCGGCCTCGCCCAGCACCTCGGCGAGCACGTCCGCGGCCTCGTCGAACCAGTCGCCATAGGGGCGGACCGTCGCGCCGGGCATCACGACCGCCGTGTGGAGCCCGCCGTAGCCCGAGGTGTCCCCGGAGCCGGCGACGCCGAACATGCCTGTGCCGGTGGCGATCACGTCAGCGGTCTCGACCGGAGCCACGTGCGTCGACATCAGATCGGCCGCCGGAGGAGCGGTCGTGGCGGCCTCGGGGTGGTTGGCCGGGGCGCCCGCCTGCGGCACCGCAGCGGCCTGCTGTGCGGGGGTCGCGTCCTCCCCGCCCTTGTCGACGGCGTTCTTGTCGGCGACCTGCTCACGCGTCCCGTCGTCGACGGGCCCGTCGCCCGAGGTGCCGGTCATGCCAGCAGTCCCTTCATCCGGCTGGTCGGGATCGCCGCGAGCGCGGCCTCCTCGGCCGCCTTCGCGGCCTTGACGCGGTTGGCGCCGAGCGGCGTGTCCTGGATCTGCTGGTGCAGCTCGAGGATCGCGTTGATCAGCATCTCCGGGCCGCGGCGGGCAGCCCGGCAGGTAGATGTCGACGGGCACGACGTGGTCGACCCCCTGGACGATCGCGTAGTTGTTGAACATGCCACCGGACGAGGCGCACACGCCCATCGCGATGACCCACTTCGGCTCGGCCATCTGGTCGTAGATCTGACGCAGGACCGGTGCCATCTTCTGGCTCACGCGGCCGGCGACGATCATCAGGTCGGCCTGGCGAGGGGTCGCGCTGAACCGCTCCATGCCGAAGCGTGCGATGTCGTACTTGGGGCCGCCGACGGCCATCATCTCGATGGCGCAGCAGGCCAGGCCGAAGGTGGCCGGCCACACCGAGCTCTTGCGCATGTACCCGACGACGTTCTCGACCGTGTCGAGCACGAAGCCGCTCGGGAGCTTCTCCTCGATGCCCATCTAGCGCCTCCTCGATCGTCCGGTGCGTGCGCGGCCTGTCGTGCTCAGTCCCACTCGAGACCACCCCGGCGCCACTCGTAGACGAACGGGACGGTGATGAGGAAGAGGAAGCCGAGCATGGCGACCAGCCCGAACAGGGCGAGCTCGCTGAAGGCGACCGCCCACGGGTAGAGGAAGACGACCTCGATGTCGAAGACGATGAACGTCATCGCCACCAGGTAGTACTTCACCGGGAAGCGTCCGCCACCGACCGCGTGCGGGGTGGGCTCGATGCCGCACTCGTACGCGTCGAGCTTGGCCCGGTTGTACCGCTTGGGGCCGGCCAGCGCGTTCGCGGCCAGGGAGAACACGACGAACCCGAAGGACAGGCCCAGCATCACGAGGATCGGGATGTACGGGTTGAAGGAGTCGTTCACGACCGACTCGCTCCCCTCTGGTCAGCGGCTGGCACGGCACGGCGGTCGAAGCGCGGCCCATCCTAGGGGTGGCCCACATCACGTCCTGACCCGCGTCCGACGACACGCTCATGCCGCGGGTGCCAGCCGCGACAGGCCGTTCACCACGCGGTCGAGCGCGTCGCCGCCACGGGGGTCCGAGAGGTTCGCCAGCATCTTCAGGGTGAACTTCATCAGCAGCGGCCGGGGCAGGCCGTAGGTCGTGGCGAGCTGCATGACCTTGGGGTTGCCGATGAGCTTCACGAACACGCGGCCGAGCGTGTAGTAGCCCCCCAGCGCGTCCTTCATGACCTGCGGGTAGGCCCGCAGCGCCCGCTCGCGGGAGGCCGCGTCGGGACGCGACAGGGCCTGCACGACGACGTCCGCAGCCAGACGCGCCGACTCCATCGCGTAGGCGATGCCCTCGCCGTTGAACGGGTTGACCATGCCGCCGGCGTCACCGAGCAGCAGCACGCCGCGGTGGTAGTGGGGCGTGCGGTTGAAGCCCATCGGCAGTGCGGCCCCGCGCACCTCGCCGACCTGGTGCTCGGGCGTGTACTGCCACTCGGGCGGCATCGTCGAGACCCAGCGGTGCAGCAGCTCCTTGTAGTCGACCTTGCCGAAGGCGTCGGACGAGTTGAGGATGCCGAGCCCGACGTTCGAGGTCCCGTCACCGACGCCGAAGACCCAGCCGTAGCCGGGGAGCAGGTTCGACCGTCCCGGCTCGCCGTCCCACAGCTCCAGCCAGCTCTCGAGCCAGTCGTCGTCGTGCCGGGGGCTCGTGAAGTAGGTGCGGACGGCCACGCCGAGCGGACGGTCGTCCCGCTTGTGCATGCCCAGCGAGAGCGCGAGCCGGGCGGAGACGCCGTCGGCGGCGAGGACCACGGGGGCGTGGAAGGTCTCCTCGTCACCGGTGCGCCGGCCCTGCTCGTCGACCGGGCGGGCGCGGACGCCGACCACCCGCGGGTCGCTGCCCGCGTCGTCGGGGTCGAACACGGGCCCGGTCACGTTCATCTGCTGACGGATGCGTGCGCCCGACTTCTGCGCGTGCCGGGCGAGCACGTCGTCGAAGTCCAGACGGGGACGCACCAGCCCGTAGTCGGGGAAGCTCGCGAGGTCCGGCCACGGGAGCTCGAGCCGCATGCCGCCGCCGATGATGCGCAGTCCCTGGTTGCGGATCCAGCCGTCGTCCTCGCCGGTCGGGATGCCCATCGTCACCAGCTCGCGCACCGCCCGCGGCGTCAGGCCGTCGCCGCACACCTTCTCGCGCGGGAACGCGGTCTTCTCCAGCACGAGCACGTCCAGGCCGGCGCGGGCCAGGTAGTGGGCGGCGGTCGAGCCGGCGGGACCCGCGCCGACGACGATGACGTCGGCGTCCTTGGGCGGCGGGGAACTGGCCATCGTCGACTCCTCGCGAGTGCTTGCGTCGTGGCGCGTCGGTCGCTTGTGAACTGCTTCACGAACTCGGGATCGAGTCTACGCACGCACCACCCGACCCGCTCCTCAGGTCTGCCTTACCCCCTCCTCGTCACGCCGTGCGGCGAGAACCTCCCGGCGCCTCTCGAGCCAGGCCATCGCAGGCGTCACGCTGATGCCGTGCACGACGACGGAGAGCACGACGGTGAAGGCGAGTGTCGACCAGAGCGGACGGGAGTCCCCGAAGTCGGCCACCCCGGTGGCGTAGGCCAGGTAGTACACCGAGCCGATGCCGCGCACCCCGAACGCGGACACGATCGCGCGCTCGCGCCGGCCCAGACCCGTCCCGGGAAGGTCGGTGCAGTCGCGTGACCCCGGCAGCAGGCTGATCCAGGCCGTGGCGGGCCGCACCACGAAGACCAGCAGGACCGCGACGAGCACCCCCGGCCAGCGCAGGTCGGCCAGGAGCCCGTCGGTGAGCGCCACCCCGAGCAGCAGGAGGAGGACGAGCGTGAGCAGTCGTTCGAGGCGGTCCACGACGCCGTGCATCATCGCGTGGTAGCGGTCGGTGCTCTCCGCCGACCGGATCGTCATGGCGCACACGAAGACCGCGACGAACCCCCAGCCGTGCACCACCTCGGCCACCCCGTACGCGAGCAGGGTGGCCGCGACGGCGAGGAGCGGCTCCCCGTTCTCGGCCATCCGGAGCGCTCGCCGTGACGAGCGGAACGCCAGGCGGGCGAGCGACCAGCCGACCGCGACACCGACGACCACCCCGACGACGGTCTTTCCGACGAGCTCCCAGGCGAGCCACCGCGGACCCCACTCCGCGACCGAGCCGGCGGTCGCGAGGAGGATCGCCGCGTAGACGAACGGGAAGGCCAGTCCGTCGTTCAGCCCCGCCTCGCTGGTCAGGGCGAAGCGGACCTCGTCCTGCTCGTCGATCTCCTCGGGGTGGGTGCCGTCCCCAGCGGCCGCGTCGTCCTCACCGGCCGCGTCGTCCTCACCGGCCTCGGCGCCCTGGTCGGCACCGTCGGCGGGTGCAGCGGTGGCCGGGCCCGAGACCTGCACGTCGGCCGCCAGGACCGGGTCGGTCGGGGCCAGCGCCGCAGCGAGAAGGAGTGCGGCCGCCGGCGCCAGGCCCATCACCCACCAGCCGAGCAGCGCGCCGGCCGCGATCGCCAGCGGCATGCCGATCGCCAGCAGCCTCCAGGTGGCGCCCCAGCGTCTGAAGCTGGACGGGTTGCGCCACGACAGCGGGCGGTCCAGCGCCAGGCCGACCCCCATCAGGGCCACGATCACGACCAGCTCGGTGAGGTGCTCGGTCACCGCGCGGTGCTCGACCGGGGAGACGTTGAACGCGTCGGGGATCGGCAGGAAGCCGACCAGGGCCCCGACGGCGACGAGCACGATCGGCGCGGAGAGCCACGCCCGGCTCAGGGCGGTGGGCAGGACGACGGCCAGGAGCAGACCGACGCCGCCCACGAGGTACACCACGTCCGCAGTCATCGGCACCGCCCCTGTCCACCCCGACCAACCCCGTGCTCGCGTCGCCCCGTCAGTCTGGCCCAGTTCCGGGCGCGACGCGGGCCCGGACCTCGGCCCGGACCCGTGTCCCTGCCTCGCCGCGGCGGGCGACCAGTGGTGTCAGTGCTTGAAGGCGTCCTTGACCTTCTCGCCAGCCTGCTTCAGGTCGGATTCGCTCTGGTCCTTGCGACCCTCGGCCTCGAGGCTCTCGTCGTCGGTTCCGCGCCCGGCGGCCTCCTTGGCCTTGCCGCTGAGGTCCTGCGCGGTGTTCTTCATCTTGTCGTCGGTGCCCATGGCGCTCCCCTGTGCTGGTGGCGGGCCGGTCCCGCCATGTCCGCCGAGCACACCACGCGTGGCCCCCGTCCGCATCCGGAGCCACCACCCCAACGCCCGCAGATCGGCCACTGTCGGCGAGGGGCGGGAGGGGGTCAGGCCGGACGGGTGGCGCGGTGCAGCGCGACGATGCCGCCGGACAGGTTGCGCCACTGGACGTCCTCCCAGCCCGCGGCACGCAGCTCGTCGGCGAGCGCAGCCTGGTCGGGCCACGCGCGGATCGACTCGGCCAGGTAGACGTACGCGTCGGGGTTGGAGCTCACTGCCCGGGCGACCGCCGGCAGGGCGCGCATCAGGTACTCGGTGTACGCGACCCGGAACGGCCGCACCGTGGGGTGGGAGAACTCGCAGACGACGAGCCGGCCCCCGGGACGGGTGACGCGCAGCATCTCGGTCAGCGCGCTGGCGTGGTCGACCACGTTGCGCAGCCCGAACGAGATCGTGACGGCGTCGAAGGACGCGTCGGCGAAGGGCAGGCGGGTGGCGTCGCCGGCCACCATCGCCAGGTCGGGACGTCGTCGTCGGCCCACACGCAGCATGCCGAGGGAGAAGTCGCTGGCGACGGTGCGGACCCCGGCGTCCGCGAAGGGCTCCGACGACGTGCCGGTGCCGGCTGCCAGGTCGAGCAGCGTCTGCCCGGGGCGCATGTCGAGCGCCCGCGCCGTCGCCTTGCGCCAGAGCCGGTCCTGGCCGAGGGACAGGACGTCGTTGGTGACGTCGTACCGGTCCGCGACGTCGTCGAACATCGCGGCGACCTCGTGCGGCTGCTTGTCCAGATCTGCTCGGCTCACCCTGCGAGTGTCTCAGCACGTCGGCGCGCGCACGCTCCCGGCCGGGCGGCCGGCGCAGCCGCCACCTACGCTGATCAGCGATGAGCACCGCACCAGACCGGCCGCAGGCCGACCCCGCGGCCGCCGCCACGCTGGTGGTGCGCACCGTCCCCCTCGACGACCCGGGGCCCCTCCTCGGCCTGCTCCCGGCCGGCCAGGCCCTGGCGTGGGTACGCCGTGGCCAGGGTCTGGTCGGGGTGGGCGAGCAGCTGCGGATCGGGCTGGACGAGGCCGACCAGGTGGCGCAGGCGGCGCGGGTGTGGTCGGAGCTCTCGGCCGGCGCGGTCGTGCGGGACGAGGTGGAGGTGCCCGGCAGCGGGCCGCTCGCGTTCGTCTCGTTCAGCTTCTCGCCCGGTTCGTCCGCGGGGGGCGTGCTGGTCGTGCCCCGCACGGTGGTCGGGCACCGCGACGGCGCCTGGTGGGTCACGACCATCGACCCGCACGGCGCGCTGCCGGAACCGGCGACCCTGCCGGCCGTCGAGGCCGTGACCGCGCCGGGCGAGGTCAGCTACGGCGACGGTGCGCTCTCGGGACCCCAGTGGATGGCCGCCGTCGCGGAGGCGGTCCGCCGCATCGGTGCAGGGGAGCTCGACAAGGTCGTGCTGGCGCGTGACCTCGACGCCAGGGCCGAGCACCCGGTGGACCAGCGGTGGCTCCTTCAGCGGCTCGCGGACGGATACCCCTCCTGCTGGACGTTCGCCGTGGACGGGCTGGTAGGTGCGACGCCGGAGCTGCTGGTCCGCTGCGAGCGCGGGCTGGTGACGTCGCGGGTGCTGGCCGGCACGATCCGCAGGACGGGCGACGACGAGCACGACCTCGCTCTGGCAGCGGGTCTGGCGCGGTCGAGCAAGGACCTCGAGGAGCACGAGTACGCGGTGCGCTCGGTCGCGGACGCCCTGGCGCCGCACTGCGCCAGCACCAACGTGCCGGAGGCCCCGTTCGTGCTGCACCTGCCGAACGTCATGCACCTGGCCACCGACGTCACCGGCGTCCTGCCGCGCGGTCGCCGGTCGTCGAACCCCTCGGTGCTCGACCTGGCCGCGTCGCTGCACCCGTCCGCCGCCGTCTGCGGCACGCCCACCCCGGTGGCGGCCGCGCTCATCGACGAGCTCGAGCAGATGGACCGCGACCGCTATGCGGGCCCGGTGGGCTGGGTGGACGGCAGCGGCGACGGCGAGCTCGGCATCGCGCTGCGCTCGGCCCGTCACGACCCGCACGACACCCACCGGCTGCGCCTGTTCGCGGGCTGCGGCATCGTCGCCGGGTCCGACCCGGAGGCCGAGCTGGCCGAGTCGGACGCCAAGCTCGTGCCCATGCGCGACGCCCTGGGCTGACCCGGCTTCCTCAGGCTCGGCCCGCGGCGGACCCGCCGACGACCGCGCGGAGCAACGCCGCGTGCAGCGGACGCAAGGACGCCCGGTCGGCGCGCACCTCGACGACCGACAGGCCCACGGGAACGTCGGCGAGAACCGTTGCCAGCTCGCCCTTCTCGCACACGGATCGGTGTGGGACACCAAGACCCGCGCACAGTGGCGCGAGGTCCGCCCCGTGCGGCGTACCGAAGACCCGCTCGAAGCCGGCCGGGTGGTCCGCGTGCTCGATCAGCCCGAAGATCCCGCCACCGTCGTCGTTGAGCACGACGACCTGAAGGCGGAGGCGGTCGCGTTCGCCGGCCGGCAGGGCGAGGCTGCCGTGGTCGTGCAGGAACGCGAGGTCGCCCAGCAGCAGCCGGGTGGGGCGGCCCGAGCCGGCGGCGACCCCGACCGCCGTGCCGACCGTCCCGTCGATGCCCGCGAGCCCGCGGTTGGCCAGCACCAGCGCGCCCTCGGGGGCCGGCGCGACGAGGTCGAGGTCGCGCACCGGGTTCGAGGCCGCGACCACCAGCGCGTCGGCGACGCCGGTGGCTCGGGCCACCGCGCGCGCCAGCAGGGGTCCGCTGAGCGCCGGCCAGCCCTCCAGCACCTCGTCGACGGCACGCTCGGCGTCACGTCCGGCCGTCACCCACTGGTCCAGCCAGCTGCTGTCCGCACCGGGGTCAGCGGCGATCTCGAGCGACCCCTGCACGCGTCGCGCCGACCGCTCCGGGCCCAGGTCGTCGACGGACCGCACGACCTGGACCAGCTCGACGTCGTGGCGGGCCAGCAGCCGTGTCACGGGCCGCGACAGCGTCGGGTGGCCGAAGACGACGACGCGCTCGACACGGTCGCCGAAACCCGCACGGCCCATCAGCAGCCGATACGCCCCGACGCGGTGCGCTCCCCCCTTCGCGCCGGACGTGGGCTCGGCGAGCAGCGGGAGGCCCGCGGCCTCCGCGAACCGGCGTGCCTCCGGACCGGCGCGGTCCCCGGCGACCACCAGCGTGCGCGGCCCGCGGTCGAGGACCACGGGGGGCGTGGGACGGGCGGCTCGCGCGGACGGGACCGCCGAGCCGGGCGCTGGTCCCGACCACGCGTCGAGGTCCTGTGGGACGAGGGGCTCGTCGAAGGCCAGGTTGAGGTGGACCGGGCCACCACGCCCACGGCCCGGTGTGCCGTCGACCGCCGTACGCACCGCGTCGACGCCGATGGAGAACCACTCGTGCCCAGCGCCCTCGGCCGGGTCACGTGCCGGCACCTGCACGTCACGGGTCGCGACGGGCGCACCACCGAACAGACCCGCCTGCAGGTGGCTCGTCTGGTTGGCCCACGTACCCCGCAGCCGGTGGGGGCGGTCGGCGGTCAGCACCAGCAGGGGCACGCCCGAGTGGTGCGCTTCCAGCACCGCCGGGTGGAGGTTGGCGACCGCGGTGCCCGACGTGGTGACGACGGCAGCGGGTCGCGACGGGTCGGCGGCACCGCAGCCGAGGGCGACGAACGCGGCGCCCCGCTCGTCGTGCCGCACGTGCAGGCGCAGCACCCCTGCCTGCTCCGCGGCGTGGGCGGCGTAGGCCAGGGGGGCGGACCGCGAACCGGGACAGAGCACGAGGTCGGTCACGCCGACGGCCACCAACCCCTCGACCAGGGCGCGCGCGGCGGTCACGGACGCGCTCACGAGGCGGCCTCCAGCGACAGCACCGCGTGGCACCGCGTGACGCGCTGCGTCCACCAGTCGACGCGGTCGGGCGGCGCGGCCAGCTCCGCGAGCAGGTCCGGGTCGGCGTCGACGGGTCCCACGGGCAGGCTCCCCCCGGCCGGGAGGAGCGACGTGCGCGTGACGTCAGCCGCCAGCA
The DNA here is from genome assembly GCA_963843835.1 of uncultured Actinomycetota bacterium. Taxonomy (GTDB): domain Bacteria; phylum Actinomycetota; class Actinomycetes; order Actinomycetales; family CAWJMD01; genus CAWJMD01. Next base: position 547,571 of record CAWJMD010000001.1, on the reverse strand, counting down.
GGCTCACCGTCCCCAGGCCGCAGGCCCGGGCGAGATCCGGCAGGGCGGCAGCGGCCGCGACCCCTGCGGCCATCCCGACGCTGGTGTCCAGTGCACTGGACACCACGACGGACACGTCGTGCCGGTCTGCGAGGACCTCTGCGACAGCGAGAGTCCGGGCGACACCACCCAGGGGGGGCACCTTGAGCACGGCCACGTCCACCGCCCCCGAGGCCGCCACCTCGAAGGGGTCGGCCGCCTTGCGGATGCTCTCGTCGGCAGCGATCGGCACGTCGATCCCCCTGGACCGCAGCACCGCCCGCAGCTCCTCGAGACCGGCCAGGTCGCGGCAGGGCTGCTCGGCGTACTCGAGCCCGAACGGTGCCAGCGCGGTGAGCGCCTCGACGGCCTCGGCCACGCTCCAGGCCCCGTTGGCGTCCACCCTGATCGCGGCGTCGGAGCCCATCAGCGACCGCACCTGCCGCACCCGGGCGACGTCGTCGGCGAGCGCCTGCCCCCGTTCCGCGACCTTGACCTTGGCGGTCGTGCACCCGTCGAACCCCGACAGGACCTGCTCGACGCCGTCAGCGGGCACCGCCGGCACGGTGGCGTTCACCGGCACCCTCTCGCGCACCGCCGCCGGCCAGCCGGTCCACGCGGCCTCGACCGCCGACGCGAGCCACCAGGCGGACTCCGCGTCGTCGTACTCGGCGAAGGCCCCGAACTCGCCCCAGCCCACCGGCCCTCGCACCAACGCGACCTCGCGCGCGTCCAGGCCCCGGAAACGCACCCGCAGCGGGACGCTCACCACGTGCAGCCCGGCCAGCACGTCCTGCAGCGGCGGCAGGTGGTGGGCGGTCGGCGTCACCGCCCTATCCTCGCCGACGTGAGCAACGAACCGCGCACCGAGCCGGACGACCGCGCAGTGTCGGAGCTGTTCGACCCCACCGCCTGGCGCGCGGTGCCCGGCTTCGACCTCAGCGACGTCACGTACCACCGTTGCGTGCTCGACGGGCCGGCCGGGGGGACGGTGCGGATCGCCTTCGACCGGCCCGACGTGCGCAACGCCTTCCGCCCGCACACCGTCGACGAGCTGTACCGAGCCCTCGACCACGCGCGCATGACCCCTGACGTGGGAGCCGTCCTGGTGACCGGCAACGGCCCGAGCGCCCGTGACGGGGGCTGGGCGTTCTGCTCGGGCGGTGACCAGCGGATCCGCGGGCGCTCGGGGTACCAGTACGCGGACGGCGAGACCGCCGACACCGTCGACGAGGCGCGCGTGAAGGCGGCCGGCGGGCGCCTGCACATCCTCGAGGTGCAGCGCCTGATCCGCACGATGCCCAAGGTGGTCGTGGCGGTCGTCCCGGGCTGGGCGGCCGGTGGCGGCCACAGCCTGCACGTCGTCTGCGACCTGACCATCGCCAGCAGGGAGCACGCCCGCTTCAAGCAGACCGACGCCGACGTGGGCTCGTTCGACGGCGGGTACGGGTCGGCGTACCTGGCGAAGATGGTCGGGCAGAAGCGTGCTCGCGAGATCTTCTTCCTCGGACGGACGTACACCGCGGACGACATGCACGCGATGGGGGCGGTGAACCTGGTGGCCGACCACGCCGACCTCGAGCACGTCGCCCTGGAGGTCGCCGCCGAGATCAACGGCAAGTCGCCGACGGCCCAGCGGATGCTGAAGTTCGCCTTCAACCTCGCGGACGACGGGATGGTCGGCCAGCAGGTGTTCGCCGGCGAGGCGACGCGCCTCGCCTACATGACCGACGAGGCGGTCGAGGGGCGTGACGCGTTCTTGGAGAAGCGGTCCCCCGACTGGTCCCCATTCCCCTGGTACTACTGAACCGGCGCGCTTGCGGCGCGGCCTGGTCGGGTGCAGCCACTTGGCCCCGAGCCCGTTCGGGCAACGAGCGTCCCGGGTGTCGAGAAGGTGGCGCCGGCTCCGTCCTCGGTACACCAGTGGCCACGACCGGCCACGTGACGAAGAAGGGGGACACCATGACCCTCCATCGGATGGACAACGTCGGAATCGTCGTCGAGCACCTGGATACCGCCATCGACTTCTTCACCGAGCTCGGCATGGAGCTGGAGGGCAGGGCGCAGATCGAGGGCCTCTTCGCGGACCGCACCGTCGGACTCGATGGCGTCCGCTGCGACATCGCGATGATGCGGACGCCGGACGGCCACGGCCGGATCGAGCTGGCGACGTACCTCACCCCCGCGGCGATCGACGCCGGACCCCGCAACCCGCCGCACAACACGCTGGGCATGCATCGCGTCATGTTCGCTGTCGACGACATCGAGGACGTCGTCGCCCGCCTCCGCACTCACGGCGCCGAGCTCGTGGGTGAGCTGGCCCAGTACGAGGACAGCTACCGGCTCTGCTACGTGCGCGGCCCCGAGGGGATCATCGTCGCGTTGGCCGAGCAGCTCGGCTGACGGCACGCAAGGAGGCCACGTTGGGATGTCGGGAACCCGCTGGCGGCTCCGTCCCCGGACTGACCACGGCCACCATGGGCCGTACCCCGACTAGGAGAGCACGATGGCCAAGTACCTGCTGCGCAAGCACCACCGAGGCAACCCGGCCCCCTTCGTCGACTTCGCGCCGACGGACCAGTCGACGCCGCAGGAGTGGGACGCGCACATGCAGTTCATGCGCGACTTCGGACTCCGACCGATGGAGACGGGCGAGTTCGTCGACACCCAGGCGCAGGCGCCCGGTGGCGCGTTCGTGCGGTACGGACGTCGCCACGGTGCTGCGCGTGCTCTACCTGGTCTTCAACGAGGGCTACTCCGGCGACGTCGACCTCGCCGCCGGGGCGATCCGGCTCACTCGCCAGCTGGCGGCCAGGACCAACCACGAGGAGGTCGCCGGCCTGCTGGCGCTCATGCTGCTGCACCACGCACGGCGCCCCCGCACGGACAGTCCCCGACGGCAGGCTCGTGCCGCTTGCCGAGCAGGACCGCAGCCTGTGGAACACCCGCCTCATCGCCGAGGGCGTCGACGTGCTCCAGACCGCTCTCAACCGAGACCGCCTGGGCGAGTATCGGGCCCAAGCCGCCATCGCCGCGCTGCGCGCCGACGCTCGGACGGTCGAGGACACCGACTGGTGCAGATCGTCGGGTGGTACGACGAGCTGGTGCGCCTCACCGACAGCCCGGTAGCCGTCTCAACCGGGCCGTCGCGGTCGGTGAGGCCGACGGCCCGCGGGCTGGCCTGGCCGCGCTGGCCGAGCTCGACCCCTCCCTGCCCCGCCACACCGCCGCTGCGGCGTACCTGCACGAGCGTGACGGTGACCTGGTCACCGCGGCAGCGCTCTACGCCGAAGCCGCCCGCTCAGCGCCCAACCTCCTCGAGGTCGACCACCTCACGCGACAGGCCGGACGGCTCGACGCGCGGCTGCGCAGCTGAGCGGCGGACGGGGCAGCGGACACCCGGCAGGAGGGGTCGGCGACCGTCCGCCTCCTAGGGCGTGAGGATGTCGACCGAGATCTCCACCGCCGGGACCTTTCCCCTGTTCTCGAGCCAGTGGAGGGTGTTCCGGTCCTCGGGCCAGCCCACCCCCGGTCCGTAGTCCGTGGCGATCCCATCCCGGTGATCGGTGATCGTTCCCTGCAGCACGTAGACGGTCCCCGGTCTGCCCTTGTGGTCGTGAACCGGGCCGAGGACTCCTCCCGGCTCGATGGTCACCATGCGCATCCGCAGCTGGCGCCCCGCCATGCCCTCGATCTCAGGACCGAGGTCGACCGTGGCCAGCAGCTCCGCCGCGACACCCCTCGTCGGCGGCGCCACCTTCTCATCGCTCATCGTGCTCCCTCTCCGACGGCCGACCGCCCCCGTGGTCCGGAGGTGTACCGGGGTCGCTCGTCGAGGTCCTGGCCCGGCGGGCGTGGATCGATTGTCCACCCTCGTGAGGGCCCACGCCCGAACTCCTTGAGGGGGAGCCGCCCGTGGGGATCGACGTCGGCCCGTGCGACCGGGTCTACTTCAACGAGACCCTACGAGAGGATCGTCATGCCGTTCTCGGTCCACGAAGTCGTCCCCATCCTTCGGATCTTCGACACCGACAAGGCTCGCGAGTTCTACGTCGACTACCTCGGGATGTCGGTCGGCTTCGAGCACCGCTTCTCCGACGACGCACCCGTCTACCTGCAGGTCTCGCGAGGCGACCTGGTGCTGCACCTCAGCGAGCACCACGGCGACGCCACCCCCGGAGCGACGGTGTACGTCCGGGCGGCCGGGCTGGCCGACCTGGCGGCGGAGCTGACCTCGAAGCACTACCCCTTCCTCAACCCGGGCGTGTACACCGACGAGCTGGGCACGTGGCTCGAGCTGACCGACCCGTTCGGCAACCGACTGCGGCTGCACGAGGGTGGCGCACCCTCGGCGTGACGGCTCGCCGCGGATAGCCTGGCGCAGTGGGCGACGACCGCGGGACGGGCGCCGAGCGGGCGCCGTCGGCACGCGAGGTCTCGACCCTGCGACTCGGCGCAGCGGGCGACCCAGGGCAACCGCTCGCCGACCTCGTCGCGACCCTCGGCCGCGCGCTGGACGGCACCGGCCCCGCCCTCCTGCCCGTGCCGGCAGGACCCCCCGGGGACGCGGTCCTCAGGGCCGCCGCCCTGGACCACGAGCCGGTCGACCGCGGCACCGCCCTCCTCCTGCCCACGTCGGGCTCGACCGGTCGCCCGAAGGTCGTCGAGCTGGCCTCGGCCGCCCTGCTCGCGTCGGCGAGCGCCACCCACGCCCGGATCGGACCGCCCGGCCGCTGGGCGCTCGCGCTCCCCCTGACCCACGTCGCCGGATGGCAGGTGCTCGTGCGCGGCCTGACGGCGACCGAGCCGGCCGAACGCCTCCCCTCGGTGGTACCGGTCGATCACGGTTTCACCGCCGCCGCCCTGGTCGCCGCCCTGGACGGCGACGGACCAGCCGTCCGCTACACCTCGCTGGTCCCCACCCAGCTCGCCCGCGCGCTGGACGATCCCACGGCGACCGCAGCCCTCGTCAGGCTGGACGCCCTGCTGCTCGGGGGCGCTGCCACCCCGGAACCGTTGTACCGCAGGGCGATCCGCGCCGGCATCCACGTCGTCCGGACGTACGGGTCGACCGAGACGTGCGGCGGCTGCATCTACGACGGTGTCCCTCTCGACGACGTCGAGGTGCAGGTGGACGACGACGGGCGGCTGCTGGTCACCGGTCCCGCCCTGGGGACCCGGTACCGCGGGGATCCGGCCCTGACGGCGGACGCCTTCGTCGTGCGGGACGGCCACCGCTGGTTCGTCACGAGCGACCGTGCGGAGATGAGGTCCGGACGCGTGACCGTACTCGGACGTGCCGACGACGTCATCGTCACCGGGGGCGAGAAGGTCGAGCCCGCGCGCGTCGAGGCGTACCTGCTGGAGCTTCCCGAGGTGCGCGACGCGATCGTCGTCGGTGTCCCCGACGGCGAGTGGGGCGAGGCCGTGGTCGCGCTCGTGGCCGTGCGCACCGACGGTGACGCCGGCGCCGACGGAGCCCGCCTGGAGGAGCGGCTCCGCGAGCACGTCGCCGGCGCTCTCGGACGCCACGCCGCCCCGCGACGGACGCTCGTCGTCGACGCGATCCCCAGCCGGGGGATCGGCAAGCCCGACCGGGCGGCGGCCCGTGCCCTGGCCGAGCGCCTGGTGGCCGGCCGTGAGCGCTAGCCTCCCCGCCGTGCCCGCTCCCAGCCCGACCCCCACCGCCCGCCAGTGGCTCGAGGGCGCCCGTCCGCGCACGCTGCCCGCCGCCGTGGCGCCCGTCGCCGCCGGCACCGGGGCCGCGTACGCGCTGGACGGCGGACACCTCGGCCGCGCCCTGCTGGCGCTCGTCGTCGCGATCGCCCTGCAGGTGGGGGTCAACTACGCCAACGACTACTCGGACGGCATCCGCGGCACCGACGCCGACCGCGTGGGCCCCCTGCGTCTGGTGGGGTCCGGCGTCGCCGGGCCGCGTGCGGTCCTCCGCGCAGCCCTGGGCTCCTTCGGGGTGGCCGCGGTCGCCGGGCTGGCGCTGGTGGCTCTCAGCGGCGCGTGGGGACTGCTGGTCGTGGGCGCAGCCGCCGTGGCCGCCGCCTGGTTCTACACCGGCGGGTCTCGCCCGTACGGGTACAGCGGGCTCGGCGAGGTCTTCGTGTTCGTGTTCTTCGGGCTGGTCGCCGTGCTGGGGACCACCTACACGCAGGCAGGCCGCGTCTCGGCTCCGGCCGTGGCGGCGGCCGTCGCGGTCGGTCTCGTCGCCTGCGCGATCCTGGTGGCGAACAACCTGCGTGACGTCCCGACCGACGCCTCGGTCGGCAAGCGCACCCTGGCCGTACGGCTCGGGGACCGCCCCACCCGCTACCTGTACGCGGTCCTCGTCGTCGCGGCGCTGCCCCTCGTCGTGCCGGCTGCGCTGCTGCCGGGAGGCAGCCCGTGGGCGTGGCTGGCCCTGCTCACCACCCCGCTCGCCGTCCTCCCGGTCCGCTCGGTGCTCACCGGGGCCGCCGGTCCCGCCCTGGTGCCGGTGCTCGGTGCGACAGGGCGGTTCGAGCTGGCGTACGCCGTCATCCTCGGCGCGGGCCTGTCACTGGGCTGACGGGGCCCGGGCTGACAGGATCGCCCTCATGACCGAGCCGGGCGACGACCCCGACCCCGACCCAGCGGACCGTCCCGACGAGCCCGACATCCGAGCCGAGGACGAGCACGTCTACCGCGTCGTCCTCCCTGCGGAGGACGGGACCTCGGAGCACGTGGCGACGGTGCCCGCCGAGCTGCTGGACGAGTGGGGCCTCGACCTGACGCACGAACCCCCGCTCGTCCGAGCCGCCGTCGAGCTGCTCGGACGGCACCACGACAGGCTCCCCGCCCGGTTCACGATCACCGACCCGTCTGTGGCGTACGACGGGTTCCTGGACGAGCTGCGCCTCGCGATCAGCGGCTGACCACTAGCGCGCGGCGCCGTCGCCGCGGTCCTCCTCGCTGTCGTCGATCTGCGTCCCGTCGACGGCCCGGTCCTCCGCCAGCTCGTCCTGCGACGGTGCGCGGCGCGCGACCCGTCCGGAGACGCGTTCCTCGATCTGCCGCGTCATCGCAGCCCGGGGGCCGGCGAGCAGCACGTACGAGAGGGCCAGGGAGATGACCGCCGCGAGCACGAGCAACAGGAAGCCGCGTGCGCCGGCCGCGTAGAGGACGGCGATGACCGCCGCGAGCAGCGCCAGCCGCAGGACGGTGAAGGAGACGTAGGGATTCACGCCTCCAGGGTAGGTGCGGCCCGTCAGCCGACCTCCGGCACGGGCCCTGCCCGGTGCTCCCACCGGGTGCTGAGGATGACGGTGGTGCGCGTGCGCGACACCCCGCGCAGGCGGCGGACCTTCGCGACCACGTGCTCGAGGGCGGCCACGTCCGCGGCGCGCACCTTGACGACGAACTCCTCCTCACCCGCCACGTACCAGCAGTCCTCGATCTCGGCGACGTCTCGCAGGCGCCGGGCCACGTCCTCGGTCTCGGCACTGTCGGAGGAGTAGATGCCGACGAGGGCACTGACCCCCAGGCCGACCGAGGGGGGGTCGACGGCCGCGTGGAAACCCGTGATGACGCCGGCCTCCTCCAGGCGGCGCACGCGTTCCTGCACGCTCGGGCCGGAGAGACCGACGTGCCTTCCCAGCTCGGCGTAGGGCGCCCGGCCCCGTTCCATCAGGGCCTGCACGAGCGCGCGGTCGATGTCGTCCATGCCCCTGAGTCTGCCTGACGGGCCGATCCCGGCCGAGCAGACGTGAGGTGCAGCACATCTACCCCTAGCGGCTCAATCTGGGGCATGAATGTAACGACAATGCTGTTGCACGCCTTAGAATCAAAGGCACAGAGCACCGCACACCGAGAGGAGGAATCACCGTGTCCCCCACGATCGAGATGGCACAGACGCACGCAGCCGACCTGCGTCGTTCGGCCGACGTCTACAACACCCGTCGCGCCGCCATCCGCCTGCTGGCCCTCGCCAGCCGCTGAGCGCAGGCCCGAGCCCTGACGGCTCGACGAACCCCTCAGCGCCGACAGCACACACGCCGACCGGTACAGCGTCGTCCGGTCGGCGTCTTGCTGCCCACCCCCCGCACCATTCTCGGAAGAACGAGGGTCCCGACGGCGTCCGCCACCACGATTCTCGGAAGAACGGGCGTCGAGCAGGCATCTGGCGCCACCGTTCCCCCTGGGGGCAGCCCCCGTCTCCGGTCGCGAGACCGTCCCCTCCCCCGGGAGAACCCAGCCCCCGTCCTCGTACAGTGGACGGGTGCTTCGCGTGGTGATCGCCTTCCTGGTCGTAGGTGTGGCCGTCTACGCCCTCCTCGACTGCCTGCGGACGGACGCCACCCGCGTGCGCGTGCTGCCGAAGTCCCTCTGGGTGGTCGTGATCGTCCTGGTCATCCTGGTCGGCCCGCTGGCCTGGCTGGCGACCGGGCGCGACCGCGGCACCGGGCGTTCGGTCGCCTACGAGCCCCCGCCGCCGCTGGCGCCGGACGACGACCCGGCCTTCCTGCGGGACCTGGACCTCGAGCTGTGGCAGCGCGAGCAGGAGGAGCGCGACGGCGAGTCCGACGGGGACGACCCGCAGCGCGTCTGACGACCCGGTCGCGGAGGGTCAGCCGATCCCGGCGTAGGAGTGGTTGCCGGTGAAGAAGACGTTGACGACCAGGAAGTTCACCAGCAGGCAGGCGAAGCCCGCGATCGACAGGTAGGCGGCGCGGCGGCCGTCCCAGCCCCGGGTCGCCCGCGCGTGCAGGTAGGCCGCATAGACCACCCAGATCACGAAGGTCCAGACCTCCTTGGGGTCCCAGCCCCAGTAGCGGCCCCAGGCCTTCTCGGCCCAGATCGCGCCGGCGACCAGCGTGAAGGTCCAGAGCGGGAACGCGAGCGCGACCAGCCGGTACCCCAGCCGCTCGAGCTCGGCAGACCCCGGCAACCGGTTCATGAAGGCGCCGCCCATGGCCGGACGACCCTGCTGGCGGCGCTGCTCCCGACGCTGCTGGACGAGCTGCAGGACGGTCGCGGAGAACCCCACGGTGAGCAGGGCGCTGGCGACGAACGCCACGGACACGTGGATCACGAGCCAGTAGCTCTGCAGGGCGGGCACCAGCTGGGCCGACTCCGTGTAGAGAACGACGATCGCGAGGCCGAGGGTCAGCAGCACCGGTCCGACGACGAAGGCGCCGAGGTACCGCAGATCACGACGCCACACCACGAGACCGAGGAACACGGCGGCCACCACGAGGGACCCCGTGACCGAGAACTCGTACATGTTGCTCCACGGCACCCGCCCCGCGGACAGACCGCGGGCCAGCGCCGCGCCGGCGTGCAGGGCGACGGCGAGCCACGTGAGCGCCACAGCGGCACCGGCGGCGCGGCTGTCGCCGGCCGTACCTGCCCCGGCCGCGCCGGTCGCCTGTTCCGGTGGCGCGGCGGCGGCGGACTGCGCACCCGTCACCGTGGCGGCCCGCACCAGCTGCCGGTCGTCCGCGCGCGCCGCCGGTCGCGCGCCGGCGCCCTTCCCGGAGAGGTCGACCGCGTAGGCGACCAGCGCGCCCGCGTACACCGTCATCGACGAGTACACGAGGATGTTGCTCACTTCGGCGAGCGTCGTGTTCACCGACACGTCAGGCTCCTTCAGCTCGTTCTGGCCCGGGGTGGGGCTCACCCAGCGCGTCCTTCAGCAGGGCGACCACCTGCTCCGACTCACGGTCGAGGCCCGGGTCCTCGCTGCGGGCGAGGGCGGCCACCTCGACCACGGTACGCCCGTCGTCGCCGCGTTCCGCGCGCACCCAGACGCGGCGCCGGGGGACGAAGAGGGACCCGACCAGGCCCAGCATCGCCGCCACCGCGAACAGCAGCGCCCATCCCTTGGCGGGGTCGTGGCGCACCTGGAAGGCGGCGTAGCGGTCGAGTCGCTCGAAGGTCACCGACCCGGCGCCGTCCGGCAGGTCGACGGTCTCGCCCGGTGACATCGCCGCGGCGAACACGGCTCCGTCCTTCGTCATCTGCTTCATGCCCGTGACGTCCAGCGTGTACACGCCCTCGTCGGGGTTGATGTCCCCGACGAAGCCGGTGAAGAACAGCCGCGGGTCCAGGGCGTCCGGGAACACCGAGACGGGCCCCGACTCCGGGTCGAGCTGCCACGTCGGCAGGAAGAGGCCCTGCAGCGCGAAGGGCTGCGCGGCGTCCGGAACCTTGACCACGCCGGTCGACGAGTACATCGAGTCCTGCGGAAGGAACACCACGGGGCCGGAGCGGGCCACCTTGCCGGTGGCGTCGCGGACCGTGAGGACGGGGGCGTACCCGTTGCCCTGCAGGTAGATGTTGGCGCCCGAGAGGGAGAGCGGCTCGTTGACCCGCACGGTGCGCTCCTGGGGTTCCGCACCGGGCCGCGTCACGACGGTGACGTCCGCGTTGAAGTCGCGCGGCGCGGCGAACTGGTTGCCTCCCGCCTCGGTCTCGAACTCCACCTGGAGGCTGTCGAGGGTGAACTGGAAGGGGGGCAGCGCCTCCGGGTCGACCCACGTGCCCGGGTCGAAGGTGTCGTACTGGCTCAGGCTGTTGGCGAAGCCCGTGCCGGTCGTGAGGATCGTCTGGCCGCGGTACCCGAGGAGCGACCCGAGGGCCACCGCCACCAGCAGGCCGACCAGTGCCAGGTGGAACACGAGGTTGCCCGTCTCGCGGAGGTGGCCGCGCTCGGCGCTCACCGACCCCGGCTCGTCGCGCCCCTCCGCGGCGATGCCGTCGGCAGTCCGGGCGGGGCGCAGGTCGGCCCGGTACCGGCGACCGCGCAGCACGCCGTGCGCCGCCTCGAGCACCGTCGCGGGGTCGGCGTCCACCGTGAGGCGCAGGTGCGCAGGCATCCGCTCCAGGCGCGCCGGGGTGCGTGGCGGCCGGGAGCGCAGGGCCTGCCAGTGCACCCGGCTGCGCGGCAGCACGCAGCCGATCAGCGACACGAACAGCAGCAGGTAGATCGCCGAGAACCACGGCGACGCGTAGACGTCGAACAGCCCGACCCGCTCGAGCCACGGCGAGACACCCGGGTTGTCGGCGATGTACTGGGTCACCTTGCTCGCGTCGACCCCGCGCTGGGGTAGCACCGACCCGGGCACGGCCCCGACCGCTAGCAGCATGAGCAGGAAGAGCGCTGTCCGCATGCTCGTCAGCTGTCGCCAGGCCCAGCGGCCGGTGTCCACCACGCCGAACGCCCCACCGGCCGGCCCGCGCACGGCCTCCCGCTCCGCGTCGGCGTCCGGCGGCCCTGGTGCACCCTCGACGGGCGGGTCGGCGCGGTCGAGGTCGCGGGTCGTGGACAGGTCGTCAGGCACTCAGATCACCGGCTCGAATCCTGAGATGGGGATGCGCAGGGCGTCGATCCACTGGTTCCACAGGCCGGTCACCAGCAGCAGCCCGACCAGCACCAGCAGGCCGCCGCCGGCCCGGGTCAGCGCGAGCCGGTGGCGGCGCATCACACCGAGCACCCGGCCGCGACCGAACCCCGCCGCGACCACGACGAACGGCAGGCCGAGACCCAGGCAGTAGGCGGCGGCGAGCACGACCCCCCGCGCCGCGGTGCCCTCGTTGAACCCGAGCAGCGCGACGGCACTGAAGACCGGGCCGATGCAGGGCGCCCAGCCGAGGCCGAAGACCAGACCGAGCAGGGGGGCACCGGCCAGACCGGCGACGGGACGCCACCCGGGCCGCTTGTCGTCCGAGAGCCAGGGCAGCACGCGGTCCAGCAGACCCAGGAAGACCAGGCCCATCACGACCACGACCACGCCGAGCACGCGGGCGATCTGGTCCTGCCAGCGGTAGAGCGTGCTGCCGATGGCCCCGGCCGTGAATCCCATCAGCAGGAAGACCGTGCTGAAGCCGAGGACGAACAGGACGGCGCCCGTGACCACCCGCCAGCGGCGCTGGTCGGCGAGGTCGACGCCGGTGAGCCCGGTGACGTAGCCGAGGTAGCCGGGGACGAGGGGCAGCACGCACGGCGAGGCGAACGAGACCAGTCCCGCCAGGGCAGCGACCGGGAGCGCGACCAGCATCGACCCGCTGAGCACCTGCTCGCTCAGCTGGTCGGCCCAGCTCACGGGGCACCCGCCCGACGGGACGCCATGCGGGTCAGGCCCTCTCGGCGAGCGCGGACTCGATCAGGGACCGCAGCGTCGACGGGTTCACGGGTCCGAGTACGCGCGCCGCCACGCGTCCCTGGCGGTCGACGACCAGGGTGGTGGGCACCGATTGGGGAGACACCTCGCCCCTCAGCGCCAGCACGACCTCCCCCTGGTTGTCGATGATCGACGGGTACGGCATCTCGAAGGTGCGCTCGAACGCCTGGGCGGTGGGGGCCTCGTCCCGCGTGTTGATGCCGACGAAGCGGACCCCCTCGTCCGACGTCTCGGCGGCGATGGCCGCCAGGTCGGGCGCTTCGGCCCGGCACGGGCCGCACGCGGCGTACCAGAGGTTGAGGACGACGACCCCGCCACGCAGGTCGGCGAGGTCGACCTGGTCGCCGGCAGTCGTGGTGCCCGCGACCTGCACCGGCTCGCCCCGCTGCTCGGGGGTCAGCTCGGTCACCGACCCGTCCCCGGCCACGTAGTTCTTGTCGTCGCCGGCGCGAGCCTGCGCAGAGAGCGGGTCGGTGGAGCAGGCAGAGAGCACGAGGGCCGCGAGCAGGGCCAGCAGCAGCACGGCGACACCGACGGACAGGAGGCGACGACGCCTGCCTCGGTACCCGTACTCGGGGCTCACGCCCTCGCCCCGCTCACGCCCCGGGCACCTGGTGGCGGTTGGGCACCAGGTCGCCCGCGGGCTGGCTGTAGGAGACGTCGACGAGACGGTCGTCCTCGTAGCGGAGGGAGGTCAGGGACGCGAGGTCGCACTCGCGCCGGCGGGGGTCGTGCCACAGGCGGCGGCCCTCGGCACGGGACCTGGCCATCCACACCGGGAGCTGGTGGCTGACGATCACCGCCTCGTGACCGCGGGCAGCATCCCGCGCGTCGGCGGCGGCGGCGAGCATGCGCGCTGCCTGCACCGCGTAGGGCTCCCCCCACGACGGACGGAACGGGTTGCGCAGGTGCCACCAGTGACGCGGGTGGTGCAGCGCGCCGTCCCCGACCCCGAACGTGTGCCCCTCGAAGTGGTTCTTGGCCTCGATCACGCGGTCGTCGGTGACGATCGACAGCCCGAACGCCTCGGCGATCGGGGCGGCGGTCTCCTGCGCCCTCTGCATCGGCGACGCCACGAGGTGGACGACGTCGTGGCCGTGCGCCTTCAGGTGGTCGGCGACGCGGAGCGCCATCGTCCGGCCGAGCTCGGAGAGCCGGTAGCCGGGGAGCCGCCCGTAGAGCACGCCGTCGGGGTTGAAGACCTCGCCGTGGCGCATGAGGTGGACGGTGGTGGTCTCCATGGCCCCAGTCTCGCAAACGCCTGGTTGTGGTCGGGCTCACGCCCCCGTCCGGGCGTACGGCGCCGTCTCAGCACGCGGTCAGGCGCCCACGGCCTCGGCGGCGGCACGGGCCGCCGCGGGCAGGGCGTCGAGCACGCGCCCGACGGCCGTGTCGTCGTGGGACGCCGACAGGAACCACGACTCGAAGGCCGAGGGGGGCAGGTAGACGCCGCGCTCCAGCATGGCGTGGAAGAAGGCCCGGTAGGCCGCGGTGCTCTGCTCCTGCGCCCGGCCGTAGTCGTGCACGGCCCCGTCCGCGGGGTCGAGGCCGAGGAAGATGCTGAACATCGACCCGGCGCGGCCGACCACGTGGCTCACGCCTTCCACCTCGAGCGCCGAGGACGTGGCGTCGACGATCAGGTCCGCGGTGGCACCGAGGTGCGCGTACACGGCGTCGTCGGCGCCTCGCAGGGTCGCCAGACCCGCTGCGGTGGCGACAGGGTTCCCGCTGAGCGTGCCCGCCTGGTAGACGGGGCCCGCCGGGGCCAGGTGGGCCATCACGTCCCTCCTGCCGCCGAAGGCCGCGGCAGGGAACCCTCCGCCCATCACCTTGCCGAAGGTAAGGAGGTCGGGAGCCCCGCCCTGGTCCCCCTCCAGACCGAACCACCCGGCGGCTGACACGCGGAAGCCCGTCATCACCTCGTCGCTGACCAGCAACGCACCGTGCCGGGCGGTGACCTGGCGCAGGTGCGACGTGAAGCCCGCCACCGGCGGCACCACACCCATGTTGCCCGCGGCGGCCTCCGTGATGACGCAGGCGATCCGGTCCCCGTGCTCGGCGAAGACGGCGTCGAGGGCGGCCGTGTCGTTGTACGGCAGCACCAGGGTGTCCGCGGCACTCGCACCGGTGACACCGGGCGTGTCCGGCAGCCCGAAGGTGGCGACGCCGGAGCCCGCCGACGCCAGCAGCGCGTCGACGTGGCCGTGGTAGTGACCGGAGAACTTCACCACGGCAGGACGTCCGGTGACGCCCCGCGCCAGGCGGATCGCGCTCATGGTCGCCTCGGTGCCGGACGACACCAGGCGCACCTGCTCCACAGGACCGACGCGGGCGACGATCTCCTCGCCGAGCAGCACCTCGTTCTCACTCGGTGTGCCGAACGAGAACCCTTGCGCGGCGGCCTTCGTCACCGCGGCCAGCACCGAAGGGTGCGCGTGCCCCAGGATCATCGGACCCCACGAGCAGACCAGGTCGACGTACTCGCGGCCGTCCGCGTCGGTGAGGTACGGGCCACGTCCCGACACCATGAACCTCGGCGTGCCGCCCACCGCGCGGAAGGCCCGCACCGGGGAGTTCACACCGCCGGGGGTCACGACGCAGGCGCGCTCGAACAGGTCTCGTGAGGCGGGCGCCTCGAAGGGGTAGGTCACGCCCCCAGTGTCTCGCGGGCGCGCACCTCGTCGGACGCGAGGGTGCCGTCGCGATCCGGTGACCCGGCGCCGCGCAGGTGCTCGGCCACGCGGGTCAGCACCCTGCCGAGCACCGCGGTCTCCTCGGCATCCATCTGGTCGAAGAGGTGCTCCCGGACGCCGGTGACGTGCGCGGGTGCCCGCTCCGCGAGAGCGGCGAGCCCGGCCCCGGTGACCTCGCACAGCACGCCGCGACCGTCGTCCGTGCAGGGCCGACGGGAGACGAGGTCCCTCCGCTCCATCCGGGCGACCGTGTGGGTGAGGCGGCTACGGGAGTGCACGAGCAGGTCGGCGAGCTCGCTCATGCGCAGCATGTGGCCCGGCGCCTCGGACAGGCGCACCAGCACCTCGTACTCCCCGAGGGAGACGTCGCCCGTCTCGTCCAGCTCTCGGCCGAGCCGGTCCCACAGCCGCTGCGTGGCCTCGAGATAAGCACGCCAGACCTGCTGTTCGTCGTCCGAGAGCCACCGGGTCTGAGCCACCCGACGATCCTAGCCGGACCTCGGGAATACTTGAACGCTCACATAAGTTGGAGCCGGTGTCAGCATCCACCCCTCTCCCGAGGAGACACTCCCGATGACCTCCACCTCCACCGGCACCGCGCTTCCGACCGGCCTCGTCCCGGGCACCTACACGATCGACCCCTCGCAC
The DNA here is from genome assembly GCA_963843835.1 of uncultured Actinomycetota bacterium. Classification (GTDB taxonomy): domain Bacteria; phylum Actinomycetota; class Actinomycetes; order Actinomycetales; family CAWJMD01; genus CAWJMD01. The sequence continues at coordinate 532,060 of CAWJMD010000001.1, read as the reverse complement.
AGCGAGGTCGGCTTCGTGGCCCGCCACGCGATGGTCACCAAGGTCCGCGGCCGCTTCACCGGCGTCGACGGCACCCTCACCGTCGGCGACGACGTCGAGTCGTCCTCCGCCACCGCCACCATCGCCGTCGCGTCCGTCTCGACCGGCAGCCCCGACCGCGACGCCCACCTCACCAGCGGTGACTTCTTCGACGCCGAGACCCACCCCACGATCAGCTTCGTCGCGACCGGCGTGCGGTCCCAGGGCGACGGCTACGTCCTGGACGGTGACCTCACGATCAAGGGCGTCAGCAAGCCCGTCACCCTGGACCTCGAGTTCGAGGGCGTCGCCACCGACCCGTTCGGCAACCAGCGTGCGGGCTTCTCCGCGTCGACCGACGTCGACCGCGAGGCCTGGGGCCTCACCTGGAACGCCGCGCTCGAGACCGGTGGTGTGCTCGTCAGCAAGAAGATCAAGCTGCAGCTCGACGTCTCAGCGATCAAGCAGGCCTGAGACCGCATCCCGTGGCCGCCGGCAGGCCACCACGACGCAGACCGGAGGGTCCGCTGCCGACCAGGCGGCGGACCCTCCGGTGTGTGCGAGGTCACGGACGGGATGACGTCGGGACCCGCCGACGTTGGACGCCGCATGACCATCACCGGTGAGTACCAGGCCTCCCCCAGCGCGTGGGTGCGCAAGCAGGTCGACGAGATCGAGAGCACGGGGGACACCCGCTCGGTCCACATCCAGAACCGCCCGGTCGTGCTCCTGACGATGCGCGGCGTGAAGTCCGGCAAGGTGCGCAAGGTCCCCCTGATGCGGGTGGAGCACGAGGGCGTCTACGCGGCGGTCGCCAGCCAGGGTGGCGCGCCGACGCACCCGCAGTGGTTCCACAACCTCGTCGCGCACCCCGACATCGACCTCCAGGACGGGACCGTGACAGGGCCGTTCCGGGCTCGCGAGGTGACGGGGACCGAGCGCGAGCAGTGGTGGCCCCGGTGTGTCGAGGCGTTCCCCGACTACGCCGACTACCAGACCAGGACCGACCGCCTGATCCCCGTCTTCGTCCTCGAGCCGCGCTGACCCACGCCGGCGAGGGACCTCACCCGCGCAGGGAGCGCGCCACCTCGACCGCCCAGTACGAGAGCACGACGTCGGCACCGGCTCGCACCAGCGCGGTCAGCGACTCCCCGATGGCCCGCTCGCGGTCGACCCACCCGTTCGCGGCGGCCGCCTCGACCATCGCGTACTCACCCGACACCTGGTACGCCCACACGGGCACGTCGACGGCGGCCCGCACCGCGGCGAGCACGTCCAGGTAGGGCAGGCCGGGCTTGACCATCACGACGTCGGCGCCCTCCGCCACGTCGAGGCGCACCTCGCGCAACGCCTCGCGGGCGTTCGCGGGGTCCTGCTGGTACGAGCGCCGGTCTCCGGTGAGCTGCGAGTCCACGGCCTCGCGGAACGGCCCGTAGAACGCGGAGGCGTACTTGGCCGCGTACGCCAGCAGCACGACGTCCTGGTGCCCGGCGGCGTCGAGGGCGGCCCGCACGGCACCGACCTGGCCGTCCATCATGCCGCTCAGCCCCAGCACCGCCGCCCCGGCGTCGACCTGCGCCAGTGCCACCGAGGCGTAGCGCACCAGGGTGGCGTCGTTGTCGACCGTGCCGTCGTGCCCGAGCACGCCGCAGTGCCCGTGGTCGGTGAACTCGTCCAGGCACAGGTCCGCCATCACGACGGTGCGGTCACCGACCGCGTCGCCCACCGCCCGCAAGGCCTGGTTGAGGATGCCGCCGGGGTCGTCCCCGGCCGACCCGGCGGCGTCGCGGACCGCGGGGACACCGAAGAGCATCAGCCCGCCCACCCCGGCGTCCACCGCCTCGCGGGCGGCCTCGACCAGGGACTCCAGCGTGTGCTGCACGACGCCGGGCATCGACGAGATCGGCGCCGGCGCGTCGATCCCCTCGCGCACGAACATCGGCAGCACGAGCTGCCCGGCGTGCAGCCGGTGCTCGGCCGCCAGGGCCCGCAGCGCAGGTGTGGCCCGCAGCCGGCGGGGCCGCGCCGCGGGGAACGCGGGCCCCTCCGACGTCGTCACGCGCAGGCCGGTCTCAGCGAGCCCGGCGACGGGCCGCGGGACGCTTCTGGCTGGGGCGCAGGACCGGCTCGCCGGCCTCCGTCGCCGCCGCACGCATCCCGGCGCCGTACTCCGCGAGGGCTTCGACCAGCGCCGTCGAGCTCGGCTCGGCCGCCAGCACGTCGACGCGCAGGCCGTGCTCCTCGGCGGTCTTCGCCGTCGCAGGACCGATGCACGCGACGACCGTCGACGTGTGCGGCTTGCCGGCGATGCCGACCAGGTTGCGCACGGTCGAGGACGACGTGAAGACCACCGCGTCGAACGACCCGTTCTTGATGGCGTCGCGCACCGGGGCGGCCGGCGGCGCCGCGCGGACCGTCCGGTAGGCGGTGACGTCGTCCACCTCCCAGCCGATCTCCTGCAGACCCGCCACCAGGGTGTCGGTGGCGATGTCGGCCCGCGGGAGGAAGACCCGGTTGATCGGGTCGAGCACCTGGTCGTACGGCGGCCACTCGGCGAGCAGCCCGTGGGCGGACTGCTCCTCCGCCGGCACGAGGTCGGGCTCGATCCCCCACTCGCGCAGGGCATCCGCCGTCACGCCACCGACAGCGGCGATCTTGAGGCCGGCGAACGCCCGGGCGTCCAGGCCGTACTCGACGAACTTCTCGCGGACGGCCCGCACCGCGTTGACCGACGTGAAGCCGACCCACTCGTACCGTCCGGTCACCAGGCCGGTGACCGCCTTCTCCATCTGGTGCGGAGTGCGGGGCGGCTCGACCGAGATGGTCGGCACGACCTCACCCACGGCGCCGAACGACGCGAGGCTCTCGGTCATCGGGCCCGACTGGGCCTGCGTCCGGGGCACCAGCACGCGCCAGCCGAACAGCGGCTTGGTCTCGAACCAGGAGACCCGCTCCCGCAGGGCCACGGTCGGGCCGGTCACCGCGACCAGCGGCCGGGGGAACAGCTCGTCGTCGGCCCCGTCGAGCAGGTCGGGGAGCGCACCCAGCGTCGAGTCGAGGGACGACTGGGCGGTGGTGCTGCCCTGAGCCGTCACGACGACGGCCGCGTCGGCGTCCCGCCCCGCCTGAACCAGGGCCGCGACCGCCTGCACGAGGTCGGCGCGCGTGCCGAGCAGCACCACGGTCGAGCGCGCGTCCACCAGCGTGGACGCGTCGAAGCGGCCCGCGGCGTCGACCACGTGCACCGACGCGACCGCCGAGCTGGTGGTCGGCACACCGGCGAACACCGGCACCGCGGTGTGCAGGGCGACGCCCGGCACGACCTCCACCGGCACGCCGGCCTTCTGGCACGCGATCAGCTCCTCGGCGAGACCGCCGAACGTCGACCCGTCGCCGTCGAGCAGGCGCACCACCCGGTGGCCGGCCTTGGCGGCGCGCGTCACGAGCTTCGCCCGCCCCGCATGGGTCAGGGGCTGCCCGTTCTCGCCGAACCCGGCGTCGAGCAGCTCGACCTCCGGCGCGCACCAGCGCCGCACGACGTCGTCGCGCTGACCGGCCGAGGCGCCCCGGTCGAGCACCACCGTCTGCGCCTGCTGCAGCACCTGGGTGGCCCGCACCGTGAGCAGGTCCGGGTCACCCGGGCCGCTGCCGACGAAGGCGACGGAGCCGAGGGGCTTCTTCTGGGTGGCGGTCACTGCTCACTCTCCTGAACTGCTGAACTGACGAGCACGGAAACGTCGGGGGGCGGGGACGCGACGAGCGCCGCCGCCCCGTCGTCGAGCATCTGAGCGGCCAGGCGGCGGCCCAGGGCGGTCGGGTCGGCGGTCGGCCCGGTGATCGAGCGGCGCAGGTCGGCAGTCCCGTCGGCCGCGGTGACAAGCGCGCGCAGGAAGAGCTCCGGGCCGTCGTCGCCCTCGGCCCACTCGGCCAGCGACCCGACCGGCGCCGAGCACCCGCCCTCGAGGGCGGCGAGCAGGGCGCGTTCCGCCTCCACGCACGTCCGTGTCGGGAGGTCGTCGAGAACGGCTACGAGCGAACGGAACTCGTCGTCGCTGCGGGTCTCCACGGCGAGCGCTCCCTGACCCGGGGCGGGAAGGAGCTGGAGCGGGTCGAGCACCTCGGTGACCTGGTCGGCCCGGCCGATGCGCAGCAGGCCCGCGCGTGCGAGGACCACCGCGTCGACCTCCCCGGTCGACACCAGCCGCAGCCGCGTGTCGACGTTGCCGCGCACGGCCACCGGTTCCAGCCCGAGGTCGAGCGCCCTCAGCTGGGCAGCGCGGCGAGGCGACCCGGTGCCGATCCGCGCACCGCGCGGCAGCTCGCCGAGGGTCAGCCCGTCACGGGCCACCAGCGCGTCGCGTGGGTCCTCCCGCACCGGCACCGCGGCGAGCGCGACGCCGGCCGCCGGTGCGGTCGGCAGGTCCTTGAGGGAGTGGACGGCGAGGTCGACGCGTCCGTCCAGCAGCGCCTGGCGCAGCGCCGAGACGAACACGCCGGTGCCACCGATCTGCGCCAGCGGTGCCGTGCTGACGTCCCCCTCGGTGGTGATCTCCACGAGGTCCACCTCACGGCCGGTGGCGCGGCGCAGGCGGTCGGCGACGAGCTCGCTCTGGCTGCGTGCGAGAAGGCTGCGGCGCGTCCCCAGCCGCAGGGCCCCGGTCACGCCGCCCCGTCCTGGCTCGACCCCTGCGCGGCGGTGCCGGCGGGCTGGCCCGGGGCCACGGCGAGCGCCTCGGCCACGTTCTGCAGCGGGGCACCGGTGCCGCGCGGCTCCATGTCGAGGTCGAAGAGCTCGCGCAGGGCTGCGGCGTAGTGACCACCGTCCTCGGCCGCCAGGGACTTCACGCGCACGGTCGGGGTGTGCAGCAGCTTGTCGACGACCCGGCGGACGGTCTGGTCGAGCTCCGCGCGGACGCGGTCGTCGAGGTTGTCCCCGAGACGCTGCCGCAGCCGCGCCAGCTCGCCGGCCACCACCTCGCCCGCGTACGAGCGCAGGGCGACCACCGTCGGCGCGACCGAGTCCGCCCGCTGCTGCGACAGGTAGGCCGCGACCTCGGCCTCGACGATGGCCGCCGCGGCCTGAAGGTCGGCGCCGACCTCCGCGTCGGCGAGCTCGTCACCGAGCTCACCCAGCCCGACGACGGTCACGCCGTCCAGGGAGCTGACCTCGGGCGCGACGTCGCGCGGCAGGGCCAGGTCGATGAGGAGCTGACGGTGCGCCGGGCCGGCGCCGGCGCCGGCGAGCTCCCGGGCCCGCGAGACGAGCTCCGGGGTGAGCACGTGGCCGACCGCACCGGTGCACGAGACGACGACGTCGGCCTCGGCCAGCGCCTCGACGAGCGCCTGGTCGTCGGCCAGCGTGAGCCAGCGGCCCCCGACCTGCTCGGCGAGGCCGCGCGCGCGCTCGGCGGTGCGGTTCGCCACAGTGATGCTGCGGGCCCCGGACCGGGACAGGGTGGCGACCGCGAGCGCGCTCATCGCGCCGGCACCGACCACGAGGGTCCGTGCACTTCCGACCGGCACGGCCAGCTCGTCCGCGTGGGCCAGCGCGGCGTGCACCAGCGAGTGACCCGCGCCGTCGAGTCCGGTCTCGGTGTGCGCGCGCTTGCCGACCCGCAGGGCCTGCTGCAGGAGGGGGTCGAGGACGCGGCCGAGGCTGCCGTCGTCCTGGCCCCGGCGCAGCATGGCCCGCACCTGGCCGAGCACCTGCGCCTCGCCGATCGCCATCGAGTCCAGGCCCGACGTCACGGTGAACAGGTGCGCGACCGCGTGCTCGGCGTACTGCACGTACAGGTGGTCGGTGAGCGTCGCGAGGTCCATGCCGGTGCGCGCCGACAAGGTGGCGCCCACGTCGGCCAGGCCACCGTGGAAGGTCGTGACGTCCGCGTAGACCTCGAGCCGGTTGCACGTCGCCAGCACGGCCGCCTCGCTGACGTGCTCGGAGCCGAGCAGCGTCGCCGCCAGCTGGCGTGCGCCGGTCGCGTCGAGGGCCGCCCGCTCGAGCACGTCGAGGGGCGCGGAGTGGTGGGACAGGCCCACGACGAGAAGGCTCATCGGGCCACCTCCAGGCTCGCGGCACCCTCCACCGCGGTGGGCAGCCCTGCCTTGCGCTGCTGGTGGAAGGCCAGGATCTGCAGCTCCGTCGACAGGTCGACGCGGCGCAGGGCGACCTCGTCGGGCACCTGGAGCACGACCGGGGCGAAGTTGAGGATGCTCGTGATCCCGCAGGCGACCATGCGGTCGCACACAGCCTGCGCGGCGGGCCCGGGGGTCGCGATGACACCGATGGAGACGTCGAGCTCGGCCACGACCTGCTCCAGGTCCTCCACCCCGCGGACCGGCAGCCCGGCCACGTTCTCGCCCACGACGTCGGGGTCGGCGTCCAGCAGTGCCACGACGCTGACCCCCCGCGACGAGAAGCCGCCGTAGTTGGCCAGGGCGTGCCCCAGGTTCCCGAGCCCGACGATGGCCACACGCCAGTCCTCGGCCAGGCCGAGCTCGCGGGAGATCTGGTACGACGAGGTACTCGCACTCGTAGCCGACCCCTCGGGTGCCGTAGGAGCCCAGGTGAGAGAGGTCCTTGCGCAGCTTCGCGGAGTTCACGCCGGCCTCGGCGGCCAGCTCCTCGGACGAGACCGTGGACACCCCGCGGTCGACGAGGACGCTCAGAGCCCGCAGGTACACCGGCAGGCGAGCGACGGTCGCCTCCGGGATCTGGCGGCCTGCACCCCGAAGTGCTGGGGTCAGGTCGCTGCGGGCACTGCTCACGGCGGGCGCCGTCTCCTTCGCTGCGCGACACACGGACCTGGCCAGGGTAGGCACTTGTGAACACACGCACAAAGTCGGCGGAGGATACTCAGCCTTCGGGTGAGCATTGTCACGGGGTCGCCGTCCGTCCGCCGACGCCGGCCGGCACCGATCGAGCGCAGGTCGGCCGCTCAGGGGCGGCGGCGGAGCCAGCGGCTGCGGTGGCGGGGTCCGCCCGCGAGGGCCGCCTCCAGCTGCGCGGCGTCCACGCGCCAGTAGGCGTGCCGGGCGCCGTCGACGAGCACCACCGGGACCTGCTCGGAGTAGGTGCGGAGCAGCTCGGGGTCGTCGTCGACATCGACCTCGGTCCAGCCGGCGCCGGTCCGCCGGGCCACCGCGGCGACCACCTGCCGCGCGTCGTCGCACAGGTGGCAAGCCTGCCGGGTCACCAGGGTGATCCTCGTGGCCGCGTTGTCGTCGGCACCCTCCGTCACACGCACCACGCTAGTCGCACCGGTCCCAGGGCTACCGTCGCGGACGAGCACTTCGTGATCCCGCTCACATACGATGGTCGACGGTATGCGCTTCACTGAAGAAGGCAGTGCCCGCGGGTGACCCGACGGGACGACGGCACCGGGTGGAGACCATGGCAGGGCGGCGAGAGGCAGGGTTGCAGGACGCGTCCGTCGCGTCCGCCTCGGCCGTGGGTCCCGCACCCCTGAGCCTCCTGCCCGCGGGTGCCCTCCGGGCCCTGGCAGGGGAGGTCCGGCTGGCGGCTGAGGGCCCCTCGACCGGAGGGCGGCTCGGCTCCTGGGCCATGACGACGGACGCCGGCGTGCGCGGTCCCGGCCGCAGTGGCGGTGACCGGCCGGACGACCCGGTGAGCACCCGCGTGGCGGCACTGGTCGACCTGGCACAGGCCGGGGACGCGGAGGCCTTCGGGCAGATCTACGAGCTGTACGTGGACACCGTCTACCGGTACGTCTACGTGCGGGTCGGCTCGGCCACGCTGGCCGAGGACATCACGGCGGAGACCTTCGTCCGGGCGCTGCGCCGGATCGACAGCTTCACCTGGCAGGGACGTGACATCGCCGCGTGGTTCATCACCATCGCCCGCAACCTGGTCACGGACCACCGACGGTCCAGCCGGTTCCGCCTCGAGGTCACCACCGACGAGCTCGTCGGCGCCGAGCAGGTCGCGACCGCCGCCGGCACCACGGTCCCGGCCCCAGGCCCCGAGGACGAGGCCCTGACGCACGCCCGTGACCGGCAGCTCGTCGACGCCGTCAAGACCCTGCGACCCGACCAGCAGGAGTGCCTGGTGCTCAGGTTCTTCCACGAGTTCTCGGTCGCCGAGACGGCCAAGGCCCTCGGACGCAGCGAGGGCGCCGTCAAGCAGCTGCAGCTGCGCGCCGTCCGCGCACTCGCCCACGCCCTCGGGGAGCGGCCATGACGACCGTCCGACCGGCCGACAGGCCGGGTTACCGGCGGGTACGCGAATGTGGTGTCGCTGGGCGTGACTTCCGGGTCCTTGCGGCGTTGGAGTGGCAGGGAGGCGGATCGGGGGACGACCGCACAGGGGAACGGCACGATTGCGGCGGGGAGGTGGGGGGATGAGTCGGCAGCAGGTCGACGAGCTCGATCGACGGTTGGGCCGGGGGGCCCGTCCGTCCGCGGACGCCGAGGTGGAGCGGCTGGCTGCGGTCGCCGAGAACCTGCGCGCCGTCTCTCCCCTCGCCCTCGTCCCGCGGCAGGCGTTCCGTGCCGAGCTGCGGGACCGCCTGCTCTCCGAGGCCACGGAGCTCGCACCGGCCAGGGCCGCAGCGGCCGAGGCGGCTCGACGCCGACCGGTCACGGCCGTGTCGCCCACCACGCCGCGCCACGACCTCCGGACCACGCCGAAGAGCACGACGGCAGAACCCGTCCGCGCCGGCGGGCGACTGCGCCGGATCGTGGCCGGCGTCGCGATCGCCGCGGTGCTCGGCACCGGAGCCGCAGCGATGGCCAGCACCACCGCCGTCCCCGGCGACGGTCTCTACGGCCTGAAGCGCACCGTCGAGGACGTGCGCCTGCGGCTCGCGGGATCGGACGCGACCAGGGGTGCCATCGCCCTCGACCAGGCGCGCGAGCGGCTCTACGAGGCCGAGGACCTCGCTCTCGCAGCGCCCGGGGGCGCGGCCGGCGCCGACACCTCCGAGCTGCGGGGGACACTGGCCGACTTCGCCACGAGCAGCGACGAGGGCATCTCCCTGCTGCTCAAGAGCTACGCCGACGTGGGCGATGCCACGGCCCTGGCGGAGGTCGACGGCTTCGTCCGAGAGAGCCTGCCGCTCCTCGAACGGCTCCGCGCCGAGACGGCAGCGAGCCTGCACCCCGTCATCGACACCCTCCGCAGCGACCTCGAGGGCACCCGCGCCGGGCTGGCGACCACGGTGGCTGCCTGCGGTCAGCCCTGCAGCAGTCTCGGCCTGCTGGTGCAGCCGCAGCCGGTACCCCCGGACCCCGCAACCGCCCCGGGCGGCTCGACCGTCCCTGCGACGTCGGGGCCTGCCACGCCGGGCGCGCCCGGCGCATCGCTGCCGAGCGTGCCCAACGTCACGGTCCCGGGCGGCGTCGTCGTCGGGCCCGCCGACCCGGGCGGCGGTCTGCTGCCCGGGAACCTCCCCCTGCCCTCCGCCAGCACGTCGGTCTCGGTGCCGCCGGTGGAGGCACCGGTCCCCGGCGCCGGCTCCGTCCCCCCGGCCACGGACCTCGTCGGAGGGGCGCCGGGCTCGGTGCTGTCGCCGAACCCCCTGCCGGCGCCGCCGCCGCCGACCCTCCCGTGCGTCATCGACCCGCTGCTCGGCACCTGCCCCTGAGCCCGCAGGCCCCGCGCGGCTCCTAGAAGAACACCGACCGGCGCTGCATCAGCAGCGAGTACAGCGTCTGCTGGATGGTCTCCCGGACCTGGTCGGTCACGTCGAACACCAGCATCGGGTCCTCCGCGCCGCTCTCGCCCGCCTGGTCGGTCGGGATCGGCTCCCCGAACTCGATCAACCACTTCGACGGCAGCGGGATCAGCCCGAGCGGCCCCAGCCACGGCCAGGTCGGCGTCACCGGCGCGTAGGGCAGTCCGACGAGCCGTGCCAGCGTGCGCATGTTCCCGAGGATCGGGTAGATCTCCTCCGCGCCGACGATCGCGCAGGGCACGATCGGGGTGCCGGTACGCAGCGCGGCGGACACGAAGCCGCCGCGGCCGAAGCGCTGCAGCTTGTACCTCTCGCTGAACGGCTTGCCGATGCCCTTGAAACCCTCGGGCCACACGCCGACGAGGTGCCCCTCGGAAAGCAGCCGCTCGGCGTCGGCGTTGGCGGCGAGGGTCGAGCCCGACTTGCGGGCGATCTCCCCGACCACCGGCAGGGAGAAGACCAGGTCGGCACCCAGCATGCGCAGGTGGCGCCCGGCGGGGTGCTCGTCGCGGATCGCGACCTGCGTCATCAGGGCGTCGAACGCGAGCGTCCCGGAGTGGTTCGCCACCACGAGGGCACCGCCAGTCGAGGGGATGTTCTCGATGCCGTGCACCTGGACGCGGAACCAGGACCGGTAGAGCGGACGCAGCACGTTGAGCAGCACGGTGTCGGTCAGCTCGGCGTCGAAGCCGAACTCGTCGACCTCGTAGTCGCCGGTGAGGCGACGGCGCAGGAAGTCGAGTGCGGCCGCCACCTTGGCCTCGAGCTCGGACCCAGTGGTGCGGTGGTCGAGGTCGGCGACGAGCTTCTCGCCCACCTCGGACGCCTCGGCCAGCAGGCGCGCGTGCCGCTCGGACCGTGGACCACCGCGGGCTCGGGGGGACTGGCCGGACCCCTTCCGCTCACCGTGTCGGCGGGCGCCGGTGGCCGGACGTGGCGCGATCTGCTGGTCGGCCTCGGCCTGCTCGAGCAGGGGCGTCGTGCGGCGGCGCCGCCGCTCGCGCTCACCGCCGGCCCGTGAGGCCGCCGCCTCCAGCGCAGATCCGGCGTCGGGGCGCCTTCGGCGGGGGCGGTCCCCGTCGAGCGGGATCACGCGCGCGTCGCTCACAGCCCGGCACCTCCCGCGCCGTCGGTCCGCGCGCCGGTCGGCGCGCGGACGGAACCGAGACCCGTTGCCGCACCTACCACCTCGCCGATCCCCTTCTCGACGCGTCGCGCACCCGACTCGAGTCGCCGGGTCCAGGCCAGGACCCGTTGCTGGGCGCCGTCCAGCACAGTCTCGGGTACGGGTCCGGTCAGGCGCCGCGCCCGCACGTAGTCGGTGAACGCCTCGCGGGTCGTGAACCGCGGCTCGAGCCCGAGGTCACGTCGCATCCGCGTCGTGTCGACGACCCGGCCGTAGGTGAGCTGCCGCACGAGCTCGGAGCTGAGGTCGACGCCGAACGCGCGGCGGACGCCCCGGGCCACCACCTCGAACAGCGGCGACGGCACGAGCACGGGTGGCCGACCGGTCAGGCCCAGCGCCTGGTGCAACGTGATGATGCCGTCGCCCGCCACGTTGACGATGCCGGTGACCGAGCCAACCGTCGCGAGCCGCATCGCCTCGATCAGGTCCTCCTCGTGGACGAACTGCAGCCGCGGGTCGAAGCCCAGGACGGTGGGCGCCGCCGGCAGCTCGAAGTAGTCGGTCAGGGCGGTACGCATGCCGGGGCCGACGGCGTTCGCCAGACGCAGCACCGCCACGTCGACGTCGGGCCGCCGGCGCGAGAAGCCGCGCACGTAGCCCTCCACCTCGACGGAGTCCTTGCCCCACCCGGCTCGCGGCAGCACCTTGGCGGCGGCGTCCTCGGTGAACTGCGCCGGGTCGCGCGGGCTGGCCCCGTAGACCGAGGTGGTCGACTTGACCACCAGCCGCCGCACGCCGGACGCCTTCTGGCAGGCGGCAAGCAGCTGCATCGTGCCGATCACGTTGATCTCCTTCATGGAGGCCCGCCCACCGGCCGAGGTGGGCGTCGCGATCACGTTCATGTGCACGACCGTGTCCACCGCTGCGCGCTCGATGACCTTGGCGATCACCGGGTTGCGGATGTCGGCGCGGACGAACTCGGCCGCCCCGATGTCGTGGTTCGGCGGCACGACGTCCACCCCGATGACCCGCCCCACGACCCCGGACGCCGACAGCATGCGGGCGAAGCGGCCACCGAGGTACCGCGAGACCCCGGTGACCAGCACCACGTCTGCCATCGCACCTCCGCCGTCACTCGGTACGCGAACCGCCCAGGCTCATCGGCCTCGGCCCGGTCGCGCTCGCCGTTCCGCCGATCCTACGCAGCCAGTCGCCGGGCCGTGATCCCGCTCCGGACGCACGGACGCCGTCCGACCGACCGGCCGGACGGCGTGACCGCCCTCGGTGCGGTGCCGCTCACGCGGAGCGGCCGCACCGACGACTCACTTCTTGTTGCGACGCTGGTGGCGCGTCTTGCGCAGCAGCTTGCGGTGCTTCTTCTTGGCCATCCGCTTGCGACGCTTCTTGATGACGGAACCCATGCACCCTCACAGACAGTGGGGCAGAACCGCGCGCTGACCCTCGGGCTCGGGCCAGGCAGCGGGCTGCCGACGGACGTGACTCTCCGGCTCAGCCTAGCGGCTCGGCCGCGGGGCCGCCGACACGGCCGGGGCCCTCAGGGCGAGGGGGTGCTCACGCGGTCTCGACGAAGGATCCGCGCAGGTAGTCGTCGACGGCGCTCTCGGGAACCCGGAAGGAGCGTCCCACGCGCACCGCGGGCATCTCCCCTGAGTGCACGAGCCGGTAGACGGTCATCTTGGAGACGCGCATGATCGCGGCGACCTCGGCGACGGTGAGGAACCGTACGTCGTTCAGATCTCGCTCACTCGCCATGGGGGCACCTGGTCCTTCACCGTGCGGGATCGCACCCCGGCCCCGACCGGCGCGTCCACCCGCGAACTGGCAGACACTGTAGGGGCTGGTGTGACCCGTGGGGAAGTGGTGGCGAGCATCGGCGGCTCAGCGTCAGCCGGTCGGCCCAGTCACCGGGCGACGCGGGTCAGTCGAACCAGGGGTCGAGCCCGTGCAGCGGGAAGACGGATCTGCGTGTCGCCATCACGGCGCGGTCGACCTCGTCGTCCGGGTCGTAGCCGACGTCCCACGACCTCCACCACGTGTCGGCGCCATCGGTCATCCGCTCCGGCCCGCGGCGGCCCAGGCGGCGCTGCACGTGGTCGCGCCACGCCTCCGGCAGGGGTGTGGCGGGGTCGACCGGCTGGTGGGCGGCGATGCCGACGAGGTGGGCCCACGACCGGGGGACGACGTCGACGATCTCGTAGCCGCCGCCCCCGGTGGCGAGCCAGCGGCCGTCGCAGACCTCGTGGGCCAGGTCGTGCATCGACGCGGCCACCGCCCGCTGGGCGTCGATCGACACCGCCAGGTGGGCGAGCGGGTCCGCCGCGTGGGTGTCGCAGCCGTGCTGGGTCACCAGCACGTCCGGCTCGAAGGCGCGGACGAGCTGCGGCACGACGGAGTGCACGGCGCGCAGCCAGGCCCGGTCCCCGGTCCCGGGGGGCAGCGCGACGTTCGCGGCGCTGCCGACGGCCGAGGCCCCGCCGATCTCGTCCGGGAAGCCCGTGCCCGGGAACAGCACGCGCCCGGTCTCGTGCAGCGAGATGGTCAGCACGCGAGGGTCGTCCCAGAAGATGGCCTGCGTGCCGTCCCCGTGGTGGACGTCCACGTCGACGTACACGACCCTGCGGGCACCGGAGTCGAGCAGGTGCGCGATGGCCGCTGCGACGTCGTTGTAGACGCAGAAGCCACTGGCCCGGTCGCGCATGGCGTGGTGCAGCCCGCCGCAGAAGTTGACGGCGTGGGCGACGTCACCGCGCCAGACCTGCTCGGCGCAGTCGACGCTGGCCTGCAGGACGCGCGCGGCCGCCTCGTGCATGCCGGCGAACGCCGGGTCGTCCGGTGTGCCGAGCCCGCACGTGAGGTCCGCGGAGCCCGGGTCCTCGGAGGCACCCCGCACGGCCGCGACGTACGCCGGGTCGTGCACGGTGGTGAGGAGGCCGTCGGGAGCCACTCCCGCTCCGTGCACCTGCACGCCGGGGGCGTCGAACAGGCCGAGGTCGCTCGCGAGGCGCGCGGTGAGGTCGAGCCGGAGCGGGGCCATCGGGTGCGTGGGGCCGAAGTCGTACCGGTTGAAGTCGGGGTCCCACACGACCCGGGTGCCGGATGCCATGGTGCGACGCTAGCGTCACCCGCGGCGCACGGCAGACTGCTGTCGCCGCGGACCGAGACGCCGGACCGGACGAGCACGACAGCAGGTCGAGGGAGGACGCGGATGGCCGGCGATCCCAGGACGCGCGGACGGTCCCCGCTGCTGCCCTCGGACGCCACCTTCTTCGACCGCGTGCGGGCGCGCGTCGACGAGATCGGCCGCAACTCGCCGGCCCGCCTGGCGCTGTCCGTCTTCGCCCTCGTGATCGCCATCGTCACCGCCCTGCTGTCCCTGCCCGCCGCGACGAACAGCGGTCAGCGCGCCCCCTTCGTCGACGCGCTCTTCACCGCGACGTCGGCGGTGTGCGTGACCGGTCTGGTCACCGTCGACACGGCGACGTACTGGTCCCTGTTCGGCGAGATCGTGATCATCGTCGGCATCAAGGTGGGCGGCCTCGGCGTGATCACCCTCGCCGCGCTCCTCGGCCTGGCCGTGTCGCGACGTCTCGGCCTGACCGGGCGCCTGCTCGCGGCCAACGAGACGAAGGCGCAGCGGCTCGGCGAGGTCGGCACCCTGCTCCGCGTCGTGATCGGCACGTCGCTGGCGATCGAGGCGGTGCTCGCCGTGGCGTTGTTCCCCCGGTTCCTGACCCGGGGCGAGAACGTGACCGAGTCGCTCTGGCACGCCGTCTTCTACGCGGTCTCGGCCTTCAACAGCGCGGGTTTCGTCTCGCACCCGAACGGGCTGCCCGGCGGGGCGGTGGGCGACTGGTGGCTGTGCCTGCCACTGGTCGTCGGAGTGTTCGTCGGCGGCCTGGGGTTCCCCGTGCTGGTCGCCCTCGGGCGCAGCTGGCGGCATCCGAGCCGCTGGGGTCTGCACACGCAGCTCACGCTCACCACCACGGTGCTGCTCGCCCTCGCCTCGATCGTGCTGATCGGCGCGTTCGAGTGGGCGAACCCGGCGACGCTCGGCGGGCTGGGTACCGGCGACCGGCTGATCGCCACCCTGTTCGCGGCGGTGATGCCGAGGTCGGGCGGGTTCTCCACCCTCGACGTGAGCTCGATGGAGGGCACCACGCTGCTGGCGACCGACGCGCTGATGTTCGTCGGCGGCGGCAGCGCGTCGACGGCCGGAGGCATCAAGGTGACCACGCTGGCCGTGCTCTTCCTGGCCGTGGTCGCCGAGGCGCGGGGCAACACCGACGTCGAGGCGTTCGGACGGCGCATCCCCGCCGCCACGCTGCGGCTGTCGGTCACCGTGCTGCTGGCCGGCGCCACGCTCGTGCTGGTCGCGTGCCTGGCGCTGGAGGCCATCACCGCGGAGCCGCTGGAGCGGGTCCTCTTCGAGGTGATCTCGGCCTTCGCCACGTGCGGGCTGAGCACCGGGCTGTCCGCCGAGCTGCCGGATGTAGGAAAATACCTTCTGACGGCGCTGATGTTCATGGGCAGGACGGGCACGATGACACTGGCGGCCGCGCTGGCCCTGCGCGAGCGTCCGAGGCTGTTCCGACTAGCGGAGGAGAGGCCCATCGTTGGGTGACAGGACGCTGCACGAGGACGCCGTGCTCGTGATCGGCCTCGGCCGGTTCGGCGCGGCCATCGCCGACGCGCTGAACCGCCTCGGCCACGAGGTGCTCGCGATCGAGAAGAACCCGACTCTCGTCCAGGAGTGGTCCGGTCGGCTCACCCACGTCGTCGAGGCCGACGGCACCAACATCGACGCCCTCAAGCAGGTGGGGGCCCACGAGTTCCCGATCGCGGTGGTCGGCATCGGCACGTCGATCGAGGCGAGCGTTCTCGCCACCGCCAACCTGGTCGACCTGGGGAACAGGCAGGTCTGGGCCAAGGCGATCACGTCGGCGCACGGGCGCATCCTCGAGCGGATCGGGGCGCACCGCGTCGTCTACCCGGAGGCCGACGCCGGCGAGAAGGTCGCCCACCTCGTCAGCGGAAAGCTCCTGGACTACATCGAGTTCGACGACGGCTTCGCGATCGTCAAGATGCGGCCGCCGGTCGAGACGCACGGGTTCACCCTCGGGCAGTCGCAGGTGCGCAAGAAGTACGGCGTCACCATCGTCGGCGTGAAGTCGCCCGGTGAGGACTTCACCTACGCCCAGCCGGACACCCTGGTCAGCTCCCACGACACGTTGATCGTCGCCGGCAACAACCAGCTTCTCGAGAGGTTCGCCGCGCGGCCCTGACCGGTCTCAGGCGTGCCCGGACGAGAGCTCGCGGGAGCGGTCCCGCGCGGCCTCCATCGCGGTCAGGAAGGCCGCGCGCACCTTGTGGTCGTCGAGCTGGCGCAGCGCAGCCATCGTCGTGCCGGCCGGGCTCGACACCTGCTCGCGCAGGACCGTCGGGTGCTCCCCCGTCTCGCGGAGCATCGTCGCGGCGCCGTAGAGCGTCTGGACGACCAGCTCGCTGGCCGTGGTCCGCGGCAGACCGAGCAGGACGCCGGCCTCGATCATCGCCTCGACCACGTAGAAGATGTAGGCGGGTCCCGAGCCGGAGATCGCCGTCACCGCGTCCTGGTGGTACTCGGGCACGCGCAGCACCTTCCCGGTCGCCCTCAGCAGCGCCTCGGCGCGCTCGAGGTGCTCCGTCGTGCAGTGCGAGCCGGGAGACACGGCGGCCATCCCCTCGTCCACAAGGGCCGGGGTGTTCGGCATCACCCGGACGACCGCGACCCCGTCGGGCAGCCGCTGCTCGACGTACGCGGTGGAGATGCCCGCGGCGATGCAGACGACCAGCGCACCGGGTCGCAGGGAGCCGGCGATCTCGGCGAGCAGGCCCTCCATGTCCTGGGGCTTCACCACCAGCACGACGGTGTCCGCAGCAGCTGCAGCCTCGGCGTTCTCGGCCACCGTCACCGAGTAGCGCTCCGCCAGCTCGGCGGCACGCTCGGGTCGGCGCTCGGTGATCACCAGGTCCTCGGCGGCCCAGCCCGCCCTCAGCAGACCGGACAGGAGCGTCTCGCCCATCACGCCTGCGCCGAGAACGGCGACCTTGCGGTCGGCAGGAGGCGTTGCGGCTGAACGCGTCCCGCTCTCACTCTCCTCCATCGAGGTCACCCCTTCGACGCGAGTGCGCGCAGGAAGAACACCGTGTTGGCGGGGCGCTCGGCCATCCGGCGCATCAGGTAGCCGTACCACTCCTGCCCGTAGGGCAGGTAGACCCGGACGGTCTCACCGAGCGCGGCGAGCCGTCGCTGCTCGTCGGGACGGACGCCGAACAGCATCTGGTACTCGTAGCTGCCCGCGTCCCGCTGGTGCTCCACGGCGAGGGCACCGGCGATGTCCACCAGCCGCGGGTCGTGGGTGGCGAGCATCGGGAACCCCTTCCCCGCCATCAGGACCTTCAGGCAGCGCACGTAGCTGAGGTCGACGTCGCGGGTGGACTGGTAGGCCACGGACTCGGGCTCGCTGTACGCGCCCTTGCAGAGGCGGACCCGGGAGCCCGGGCCGGCCAGGTCGCGGCAGTCGCCCTCCGTGCGGCGCAGGTACGACTGCAGCACCGCGCCGACCCACGGGAAGTCCGCGCGCAGCTCGGTCACGGCCTGCAGGGTGGCGTCGGTGGTGGTGTGGTCCTCCATGTCGACCGTCACCGTGGTGCCGACCGCCTGCGCCGCCTGGCAGATGCTGCGGGCGAAGTCGGTCGAGATCTTGGGGCCGTCCTCGCCGAGCGCCTGCCCGAGCGCCGACAGCTTGAGCGACACCTCCGCCTGGCCGCCCTCGCCCAGGCCCGCGTCACCGAGCCTCGCCAGCAGCTCGAGGTAGGCGTCGTGAACGGCCTGCGCCTGGTCGAGCTCGGTGGTGTCCTCGCCGAGGTGGTCGATGGTGACGGCGAGCCCCTCGCCGACCAGCTCGGTGGTCGACCTCACGGCGTCGTCGGTGTGCGACCCGGCGACGAAACGGGTCACCACGGAGCGGGACACCGGAGCCTTCTCGACGACCTGACGCAGGCGGGAGCTCTTGGCGGCCTGGAGCAGGGGGGCGCGCAGCACTGAGGTCAGCATGGGTGAAGCGTACTGGCGCGACCAGGCGTTCCGACGCCGGCACGACCCGCCCGGGAAGCGCCCCCGGAGCGCCACTGGAGGGCGCCTCAGGTGGCGCGCCCGACCTCCACCCGCCCGGGTCCGCGCCGCCGTTGCTGCAGGTGGAGCCGCGCGAACGCCAAGGACTCGGCGAGGTCAACCTCACGCTCCGCGGGGGTCCTGCACTTGCGCGTGTTCACCTCCAGCACGACCGTGCCCGACCAGCCCTCGTCCGTCAGCAGGGACAGCACCTCGTCGCAGGGCTCGTCCCCTCTCCCCGGCACCAGGTGCTGGTCCTTCGGCGACGCGGTCCCGTCGGCGAGGTGCAGGTGCCTGAGCCGGCCCGCCGAGACCAGACGACGCGCCATCCCGAGAGCGTCCGAGCCGGCCGTGGCCGTGTGCGACAGGTCGAGGCAGACGTGGTCGTAGTCCTCGTCGGTGGGGTCCCAGTCGGGCAGGTAGGCGGGGATCTCACGGCTGCGGACGCGCCAGGGGTACATGTTCTCGACAGCGACCGCGATCCCGCTGCTGAGACTGAGATCCCTTACGCCGGAAACGAACTCGTCCGCGTACTCCCGCTGCCACCGGAACGGCGGGTGGGCGACGACCGTGTCGGCTCCCAGCCGCTCGGCCAGGGACACGGCGCCGGTGATCTTGTTCCAGGGAGCCTTGCCCCAGACGCGCTGGGTGATCAGCAGCGTCGGCGCGTGGATCGCCAGCACCGGCACCCCGTAGTGCTCCGAGAGGGAGGCGAGCGTGTCCCCGTCCTGGCTGAGGGGGTCGGTCCAGACCATCACCTCGAGCCCGTCGTACCCGAGCTGCGCCGCCAGGCGGAACGACTCGCCGATGCCCTGGGGGTACACGGCGGACGTGGACAGGGCGACCCTCACCTCACCCGCTGACGCAGGGTCGGTGCTGGCACGGGCACTGGGCACGGACCCCAGCCTAGGCAGTCACGGGTGCGACCGCGCAGCCGCGTCGGCAGCATTCACGCGACACCGATCCAGTCCAGCCTCCGCAGGATGATCCCCTCCCGGAGGGCCCACGGGCAGACCTCGAGCTCCTCGACGCCCAGCAGGTCCATCGCGGCCTCCGCCACGAGGGACCCGGCGAGCAGCTGGCGGGACCGGCTGTTCGAGACGCCCGGCAGGTCAGCCCGCTCGGCCGCGGTCATCTGAGCCAGCTTCGGGACCCAGTCCTGCAGGTCCTCGAGCCGCAGCGGTCGCGTCACGTAGGGACCCTCGCTGCTGGGTGCCGCCCCGGTCAGGCGCGCCAGGGAGCGCATCGTCTTGCTCGACCCGACCACGCGGTCCGGGGGTCCGGAGCGCGTCAGGTCCCGCACCGCGGAGGCGACGCAGACGCGGATGCGCTTGCGCAGCGCCTTGGTCTCGGCGCGGTCCGGCGGGTCCCCCTTGAGGTGGTCGCGCGTCAGCCGGCCCGCCCCCAGCGGGAGGCTCAGGGCCACGTCGGGGTCCTCGTCCTGGCCTGCGGCCAGCTCGAGCGACCCCCCGCCGATGTCGATGTTCAGCAGACGCCCGGCCGACCAGCCGTACCAGCGCCGGACAGCCAGGAACGTCAACCTCGCCTCGTCGCCACCGGAGAGCACCTGCAGGTCGACACCCGTGGAGTCGCGGACCTGCTTCAGCACGGCCTCGCCGTTGGGCGCCTCGCGCAACGCCGACGTGGCGAACGGGAGGATGTCCTCGCACCCCGCGTCCTCGGCCACCTCCATCGCCTCGGCGACGAAGCGGACGAGGTTCTCGGCTCCGGAGGCGTCGATGCTGCCGTCCGACTTGAGGTGCTCGGCGAGACGCAGCTCGAGCTTGTGCGAGGTCGCCGGCCAGGGGCGGGCACCGGGGTGGGCGTCCACGACGAGCAGGTGCACGGTGTTCGACCCGATGTCGAGGACGCCCAGTCGCATGCGGGGACGCTACCGGACCGTCGCGGTGCCCAAGCCTCACCTACAGTTCTGGCGTGACCGCGCACCCACGAGAGACCTCCCTCGACGCGACCCGCGTCTGGGTCGAGTTCGCCGACCCCGCAACGCCTGAGGGAACGCCTGCCGAGCAGGTGTTCCGCGCCGACCTGACATGGCTGACCTCGTCGTGGACGTGCATCTTCGGCCGGGGGTGCGCGGGCATCTACGCCGACCGGCCGCAGGACGGCTGCTGCACCCTGGGCGCCCACTTCTCCGACGCGGACGACGAGAAGCGCGTGCGCGGCTGGGTGAAGAAGCTGTCGCCCGACACCTGGCAGCGGCACGGCAGGGGACGACGCGGCAACGGGGGCTGGGCGGAGGTGGACGAGGAGGGTGCGCGCAAGACCCGCGTCGTCGACGGCGCCTGCATCTTCCTCAACGACCCCGACTTCACCGACGCGCGGGGTGGCGCCCGCGCCGGCTGCGCCCTGCACCACCTGGCGGGGGACCACGACGTCTCGTTCGTCCAGACCAAGCCCGACGTGTGCTGGCAGCTGCCCCTGCGGCGTACCTACCGCACGGTCGAGCGGCCCGACGGGACCAGCTACCTCGAGGTGAGCATCGCCGAGTACGACCGTCGCGGGTGGGGCGCCGGCGGACACGACCTCGACTGGTACTGCACGTCGAACCCCGAGGCGCACATCGGCGCGCAACCCGCGTACATGTCCCTGGTCGACGAGCTGGTGGAGCTGATCGGGGCCGACGCCTACGCCGAGCTCGCCCGCCACTGCGACGCGGCCATGGGGGTGCACAAGCGACTGCCCCTCCTCGTGCACCCGGCGACCGCAGCGGCACGGCAGAAGCCCGCCCGCCCGACCTCCGAGCCGGGCAAGGCAGCGGGCCGGTCGTCCCGGCGGGAGGCCACCTAGGCGATGGGGAACCCGGGGGAGACGACGCAGACGCCTCTGCCGCAGGTGATCCCGAGCCCGAACATCTGGGGCAACCCCGATGTCTACGAGCTGGAGAACCGCGGCGTCGATCCGGACCGCGTGATCGAGACCGCGATGCGTCAGGTGCACGACTGGACCGGTCGGCACGTCCTCGACGTGGGCTGCGGGTCCGGCTTCCACCTACCGGGTTTCGCCGCGGACGCCACCCTCGTCACGGGCGTGGAACCGCATCCGCCCCTGGTCGACGCGTGCCGGCGCCGCGTCTCGACCCTTGAACGCGCTCTCGGGCAACGGATCCGGGTACTATCCGGATCTGCGGCTGCCCTCCCGCTGGACGACGCGTCCGTCGACGTCGCGCACGCCCGGTGGGCGTACTTCTTCGGGCCTGGGTGCGAACCCGGGCTCCAGGAGCTGCACCGCGTGGTCAGGCCCGGCGGTACGGCGTTCGTGGTGGACAACGACGTGACCCGCTCGACGTTCGGCAGCTGGGTGCGCAGGGCGTACCCGCGCTGGGACGCCGAGGCGATCGAGCGGTTCTGGGCTCGGCAGGGCTGGACGCGCGTCCCCCTGGACATCCGGTGGCACTTCCCCGACAGGGAGGTCTTCGAGCAGGTCGTCCGGATCGAGTTCGCGGCCGCTCTTGCGGACGACATCCTGGACGGGCACCCGGGGACCGGCGTCGACTACGCCGTGAACCTGTACTGGCGCCGCTCACCCTGGTCGTGACGCACGAGGGACGCACCCCCCGGTGCGGCGACAGGGCGTTGTCGGGGCCGACACCTACCGTCGTGGTCATGCCCCTCCACGACCAGACCCTCGACGACGGTCCCCGCGCCGAGACCTCCTGCACCGACACGACAACCTCGGACCGCCGCGAGATCCGCCGGTGAGCAGCTCGACGACGAAGGGCGCACGCGCCCAGCGGCCCGGGTTCCGCTGCGGCGAGTGCGGCTGGACCGCGGGCAAGTGGGTGGGTCGGTGCGGCGAGTGCCAGGCGTGGGGCACGGTCCAGGAGGTGGGGGGGCCGACCGTGCGGACCACCAGGGCGGCCCCCGTGGCGACCCCCGCCCAACCGATCTCGGAGGTCGACGTCGACGGTGCACGCCACGTGCCGACAGGAGTCGAGGAGCTCGACCGGGTCCTCGGCGGCGGACTGGTCCCCGGGGCCGTCGTGCTGGTCGCCGGCGAGCCTGGGGTCGGCAAGTCCACCCTGCTGCTGGACGTGGCCTCGCGCGCCGCCCAGACCGCGCGCAGCGTCCTCTACGTGACCGGGGAGGAGTCGGCGTCGCAGGTGCGCCTGCGGGCCGAACGCATCGGCGCCCTGCGCCCGCGGCTCTACCTGGCAGCCGAGACCGACCTGGCCACCGTTCTGGGCCACGTGGAGCAGGTGCAGCCCGACCTGCTCGTGGTCGACTCGGTGCAGACTGTCAGCTCCGCGGAGGTCGAGGGCCAGGCCGGCAACGTCACCCAGGTACGAGAGGTGGCCGCGGCGCTGATCCGGGTCGCGAAGGAGCGGGGAATGGCCACGCTGCTGGTCGGTCACGTCACCAAGGACGGGGCGATCGCCGGGCCGCGAACCCTGGAGCACCTCGTCGACGTCGTCTGCGCCTTCGAGGGTGAGCGGCACTCGGCCCTGCGCATGGTGCGGGCCGTGAAGAACCGCTACGGGCCGACCGACGAGGTGGGCTGCTTCGACCTGTCGGAGTCGGGCATCATCGGCCTGACCGACCCCAGCGGTCTCTTCCTGTCGCGCAAGGACGTCCACGTGCCGGGCACGTGCGTCACCGTCACCCTCGAGGGTCGCCGGCCGCTGGTGGCCGAGGTCCAGGCCCTCGTCTCGGTGGCCCACGGCCCACCCCGCCGGACCACGAACGGTCTGGAGGGGGCACGGGTCGCGATGGTGCAGGCGGTGATGAGCACCCGCATGCACGTGCGGCTGCAGAACAGCGACGTCTTCGTCGCCACGGTCGGCGGTGTGCGGATCGGGGAGCCCGCCGCGGACCTCGCCATCACCCTTGCACTGGCCTCTGCCGCGGTGGAGAAGCCTCTGCCCGTAGGGCTCGTCGCCTTCGGTGAGGTCGGGCTGTCCGGAGAGGTGCGCCCGGTGCCGGGTCTCAGCAGGCGCCTGTCCGAGGCCGCTCGGCTCGGCTTCACGCAGGCCGTCGTCCCGCAGGGCTCGATGGACGGCGTCAGCGCGCCGCCAGGCATGCAGGTCCGCGAGATCGGCCAGGTGGCGGAGGCCTTGCGGCTCGGGCTGATCACCCCCGGCTGAGGCACCGGACCGCGCGGCGCGCCGTCGCGCGCCCCCGACGAACAGGGGTCCGGCGGCTACACTTCGAGCACCCGGGACCGCTGTCCCAGGACCGGATCGAGGTGCGGGGGTCGAGGTGGCAGTCGAGCGGAGCGAGGACGAGCTGCTCCTCACGACCTTGGCTGCGGTCGCCCCGGGTACCGAGCTGAGGGATGGTCTCGAACGCATCCTGCGAGGCCGGACCGGCGCGCTGGTCGTTCTCGGCTGGGACCGCGTCGTGGAGTCGCTCTGCTCAGGCGGTTTCGCGCTCGAGGTCGACTTCGCCTCCACGCGGCTGCGTGAGCTGGCCAAGATGGACGGCGCCATCATCTGCGACCGCGACGCCACCAAGATCGTCCGCGCCGCCGTGCAGCTGGTGCCCGACCCGACGATCGAGACGAGCGAGTCGGGCACACGGCACCGCACCGCCGAGCGAGTGGCGCTGCAGACCGGCATGCCGGTGATCTCCGTGAGCCAGTCGATGCACATCGTGGCGCTCTACGTCGGTGGCCGCCGCTACGTCCTCGAGGGATCCGACGCGATCCTCGGCCGCGCCAACCAGGCGCTGGCGACCCTCGAGCGGTACAAGTCCCGCCTCGACGAGGTGACGGGCACCCTGTCGGCGCTCGAGATCGAGGACCTCGTGACCGTCCGCGACGTCGCCTCGGTGGTGCAGCGGCTCGAGATGGTGCGTCGCATCTCCGACGAGATCGCCGGGTACGTCATCGAGCTCGGCATCGACGGCCGCCTTCTCTCGCTGCAGCTGGACGAGCTCATCGGTGGCGTCGGACCCGATCGCGAGCTGGTGATCCGCGACTACCTCGAGGCGGCCAAGCGCGAGAGCAGCGTCGGGGCCGTGCTGGCCGACCTGGCCGTGCTCGACTCGAGCGAGCTGGTCGACCTGAACCAGGTGGCCAGGGTGATGGGGCTGACGGTCTCGGGCGAGTCGCTCGACGGCGCCGTCAGCCCGCGCGGCTTCCGCCTCCTCACCAAGATCCCCCGCCTGCCCGGTGCGATCGTCGAGAGGCTGGTCGAGCACTTCGACGGCCTGCAGAAGCTGCTGGCCGCGGGCATCGACGACCTGATGACCGTCGACGGCGTCGGTGAGCAGCGGGCGCGCGCCGTGCGCGAGGGTCTCTCGCGCCTCGCGGAGTCGAGCATCCTCGAGCGGTACGTCTAGCCTCCGACGCCCCCGACGGCCCGTCCGCCGGATCACTGCACCGTGAGCACGAGCGGTGAGCTCGTCAGGTCCCCGGCGCGTGCGACCAGCTGGTAGGTCCCCGGCTTGACCTCGGGCAGGCCCGTCGCGCACCCCTCGGCGGAGCGGACCAGCGCCCACTCGACGTTCGACTCGAGTGCACCATCGTCCCCGGGGGCGACCGTGGTGGGCACGCTCTGCGCGGACTCCTGGCAGTCGTCCGAGGACCAGATGCGGTCCTCACCGGACACGACGGTGAGCTCGAGCGCCGCCGACCCCGCGTCCATGGTGCAGTCGGCGGTGCCGGTGTTGGTGATCCGCATGCCGACGCGGGCCGTGCCACCGACGCTGTACGACGTGGCGTCGCTGATCGCCACCAGCGAGATCTGCTCGGCGGTGCACGCCGGCGGGCCGGACGCGGTCCCCGTCTCCTCGCCGGTCGGGGACGCGTCGCTCTGCGGGGCGCCCTCGGTCTGGGCTGGCGCGGGCGTGGGGTCGTCACCGGCGATCGCACCCACCACGGCCTTCACCCCGAAGACCACGGCAACGACCAGAAGGACCAGGAGCACGAGCGCGACGATGCGACGCCGCCAGTACGTCTCGCGCCGCCTCGGCCCCACCGGGTGCATCACCGCGCTCATCGGGTCCCACGCTAGGCACCCGCCGGGGCCTGGGCGCGCTGCCACGCCGGAGTGGCGTCGGGCGCAGTGGCAGGATCGACGGCGATGTCCGTCCTCACCCACCCCCTGCACGCGCCCGTGCTGCGCTGGTACGCGTCCGAGGCGCGCGACCTGCCCTGGCGCGGCGACGACGCGACCCCCTGGGGTGTACTCGTCAGCGAGGTGATGCTGCAGCAGACCCCCGTGGTGCGCGTGCTGCCCGCCTGGGACGCCTGGATGCGCCGCTGGCCGCGGCCGCGCGACCTGGCAGCGGACAGCCCGGGGGACGCCGTACGCATGTGGGACCGGCTGGGCTACCCGCGGCGCGCCCTGAGGCTCCACGCCGCGGCGGTGGCCGTGACCGAGAGGCACGCGGGCAGGGTCCCCGACGACGTCGACGCGTTGCTCGACCTGCCCGGCGTCGGCCCCTACACCGCCGCGGCGGTCGCCACGTTCGCCTACGGGCAACGGCACGCGGTCGTCGACACGAACGTCCGCCGCGTGCACGCGCGAGCCGTCACCGGGCACGAGCAGGCGGCACCCACGCTGACCGTCACGGAGCGGCGACTCGCGGAGGACCTGCTCCCGCCTGACGCGGCGACCGCCGCTCGGTGGGGCGTGGCCGTGATGGAGCTGGGCGCCCTCGTCTGCACGGCACGCTCCCCTCGCTGCGACGCGTGCCCCGTGGTGTCCCAGTGCGCCTGGCAGCTCGCCGGACAGCCTGCGTACCAGGGGAGGTCGAGGCGTACCCAGGCCTGGGAGGGCACCGACCGCCAGGTCCGCGGACAGCTGATGGCGGTGCTGAGGGCGACCGAGGACCCGGTGGCCCGCGGCCTGCTCGAACGCTGCGGTGACGACGCGACCCAGCGCGCGCGTTGCCTGGACTCCCTCGTGGCCGACGGGCTGGTCGAGCCGCTCGACGACGGCTCCTTCCGCCTGCCGAGGACCGGCAGCCGGTGACCGCGGACGACGACCTCGCCGACGCGGTGGCCGAGCGTGCCCTGGGCCGTGCCACGGCGGCGGCGGCCTTCGGCGGCCTCGCCCTGGGGGTCCTCGCCCTGCTCTTCCTGACGCTGGAGGACGGCGGCGTCGACGCCCGCAGCCTCCCCCAGCTGCTCGTCCTCGGGGTGGGCCAGGTGGCGGGGCTGGTCGCCGCCGCCGCGAGCGCCTCGCGGCTCCGGACGGTGCGGGCGGTGCCCGGAACCGGGCCGGGGCACGCAGCGGGCGCCGCCGCCCTACTGGGCCGGCTCGTGGTCGTGACTTCGGCAACGGGTCTGGGCGTGGCAGCTGTCGGGACGGCACTGGTGAGACCCGTTGCCACCGGCGCCTTCTCGGCCGTGGTGGCGCTGGCCCTTCTCTCCCAGCTCGTGCTCATCCTGCACTGGCAGCGCCGACGTCTGCTTCGAGCGGCCGTGCGCCGCTGACCTACAGCACCTTGAGCACGCGCGTGTTGCCCAGCGTGTTCGGCTTCACTCGCGCGAGGTCGAGGAACTCGGCCACGCCGTCGTCGTGGGAACGCAGCAGCTCGGCGAACACGTCCGGCTCGACCGGCGTGCCCTCGATCACCGAGAAGCCGTGCTTGACGAAGAAGTCGACCTCGAAGGTCAGGCAGAAGACGCGGGCGACGCCGAGGCTCCGGGCTCGCTCGACCAGGGCGCAGAGCAGCTCGTGCCCGACGCGCTGACCCTTGACCTCGGGCGCGACGGCGAGCGTCCGGACCTCTGCGAGGTCCTCCCAGAGCACGTGCAGGGCGCCACAGCCGACGATCTCCGACTCCTTCTCGGCGACGACGAACTCCTGCAGCCCCTCGTAGTAGGCGACCGCCTCCTTGGCGATCAACACCCGTCGCTCGGCCAGCGGGGCGACGAGCCCGCGGATGGCGTTGACGTCGGACGTCCTGGCGCTGCGCAGTCGGATGCTCACGCTGGAATCATGCCGTCCGTGGCTCGCTTGTACGCTGCGCTAGGCCTGAAGGTCCACCCGCCGGACACGACGGCGGGTCCCGTCCCCACCCAGCTGGAGCACCATTGACCACCCCCGCCCGCCGAGTCCACCGCGACGCCACGTGGTTGGTCGCGCTCGGCGCCGCCCTCTGGGGCAGTGACGCCCTGCTGCGTCTGCCGCTCAGCCAGCAGTACGCCGCGACGACCATCGTGTTCCTCGAGCACCTCGTGATCGTGGCCGTGACGCTCCCGTGGCTGAGGCCGGCGCTGCGCGCCTTTCGCGCCTCGACGACGCGGACGAAGGTGGCCGTCGTGGTGATCGGTGCCGGGGCGTCCGCCCTGGCGACGGTGCTCTTCACGCAGGCCTTCATGAACGGCGGTCCGGTCACCCCGGTGGTCCTGCAGAAACTGCAACCCCTCATCGCGGTGCTCGTGGCCTGGCTGCTGCTCCGCGAGCGGGTCACCGCGCGCTACCCGCTGTTCCTGGTGCCCGCCCTCGCGGGGGCCTGGCTCCTCGCCTTCCCCGACCCCACGGCCGTGAGCATCGAGAGCGCGATCGCCGCCCTGCTGGCCGTGGGCGCGGCGGCCCTGTGGGCGACGGGCACCGTCCTCGGGCGGTTGGCCGGCGTGGAGATCGGCCTGCGCGACCTCACCGTGCTGAGGTTCGCGATCGGCCTGCCGGCCTCGCTCGTCCTCGCGCTGCTGCTGGGAGCGCCCCTGACCGTCCCGCTTCGGGACGCCCCCGCGATCGGTGCGCTGGCATTGATCCCCGGCCTGCTCGCGATCGGGCTCTACTACCGCGGCCTGCGGACCACCCCGGCCAGCCGCGCCACCCTGGCCGAGCTCGCCTTCCCGTTGACCGCAGCCCTGGTGGGGGTGCTCGTGCTCGGCACGGTCCTGTCCACCACGCAGTGGATCGGCCTGGTCGTGGTGGCTGCCGCGGTGACCGCGCTGGCGCTGCACGAGCGGCTCTCCGACCATCCCGCAGTCGCGACCCCCGACGCCGTCGAGGACGCGGTCCCGGTGCTGCGGTGAGCGCCCCGGCGACCGGACGGACGTCACGCGGGGTCCTCGTGACGGGCGCGTCGCGCGGCATCGGCGCGGCCACGGCCGCCGCCTTCGCCGCCCTCGGCGACCGCGTCGCCGTGCACTACCGCGGCGCCCAGGACCGCGCCGCACAGGTCGTCGCCGGTCTCGCGGGCAACGGCCACGTGGCCGTCCAGGCCGACCTGGCCGACTCGGGGGCGGTCCGCGACATGGTCGCCGGGGCCGTCGCCGCGCTCGGTCGCGTCGACGTGCTGGTCAACAACGCAGCGCTCTTCACGGAGGACCCGGGCGACCTCGCGGACGGCGGCAGCAGGCGCGTGGACCACCGGCTCGAGGACACCGACTACGAGCGGTGGGTGGCCGCCTGGCGGCGCACCGTCGACGTCAACCTGATCGGCACCGCGAACGTCTCCTGGTGCGTGGCCCGGCACATGCTCGACCTGGCGGCGGCCGACGGGCTGCCCACCGGCCGCATCGTCAACGTGGGATCGCGTGGCGCGTACCGGGGAGAGCCCGACGTCCCCGCCTACGGCGCCACCAAGGCCGGCGTCCACTCCCTCGGCCAGTCCCTCGCCCTCTCGCTGGGCCGCCACGGCATCTCCGTGACGACGGTCGCGCCGGGCTTCGTCGCCACCGACATGGCCGCCCAGCACCTCGAGGGTCCCTCGGGCGACCTGCTCCGGGCACAGAGCCCCTTCGGCCGGGTCGCCCGTCCGGAGGAGGTCGCCCACGCCATCGTCCACCTGGCCGACCCCGCCTCCGAGTGGGCCTCCGGCGCCGTCCTGGACCTCAACGGCGCCTCCTACCTCCGCTGACCCCGGATCGCAGTTCGACCGCCGTCTGCGGTCGAGGGGGATGTACCGCAGGGCCCGCCCACCGAGGTGGACGGGCCCTGCGTGGGGTGGTGCGGACAGGTGGTCAGGACGGCGACCTGTGAGGGGTCACTTCTCCGCGTACACCGGCTGCGTCTGCACGTTCAGCTCGGCGTACTTCACCTTGGCGGCCTTGCTGAAGTCCTTGCCGCGGATCTGCAGGACGTCGAAGCCCTTGCCGATGTCGGAGCTGTAGATGTAGCCGTTGTACCAGTAGGCCGACCACGTGCCGCCACCGTCGGTCGCGCCCTCCTGCACGGGGCCGCGCTCCCAGTAGCCCAGCTCGACGGGGTTCTCGGAGTCGGTGAAGTCCCAGACCGAGACACCGCCCATGTACCAGGACTGCACCATGATGTCCCGGCCCTTGACGGGCACCAGAGACCCGTTGTGCGCGACGCAGTTCTCCGTGTCGGAGTTCATCCGCGGGATCTTGTAGTAGCTCTTGAACACCAGCTCACGGTTCATCCCGCGTCCGGCGATGTCGTAGATCCCGTCGGCACCCCGCGTCGGCGAGATGTCCGGGACGCACGTCGCGGCCCCTCCGCCACCGAGCTCGTCGGTGAAGACCACCTTCGTGCCGTCGTTGTTGAAGGTCGCGGAGTGCCAGAACGCGAAGTTCTCGTTGTCCTGGACGCGGTCGATCTCCTTGAAGAGCACCGGGTTCGACAGGTCCCACAGCACACCGTCACCCATGCAGGCACCGGCGGCCAGCTTCTTCGCCGGGAACACCGTGATGTCGTGGCAGCCTGTCGTCGCCCGGGTGCGGTCGACCCACGGCGTGTCCGCGGGGTCGCCGGGGTTCCCGCCGTCCGGGAACAGCACCGGCTCGGCGACGACCTTCGCGTCCTCCGGGCTGCGCCGGTCGACCTCGATGACCGAGATCTGGTCGTGCGGCGCCGTGCACCGGGCCGCGACGGTGCTCACGTCGTACGAGGAGACGTACACGTAGACCTTGTTCCTGCCGACGGGGTTGATGGTGAGCGTGTGCGAGCCGCAGTCGGTCTCGACGGCCGTGACGTACTTCGGCCGCACGGGGTTCGAGACGTCGAAGACCTTGACGCCCTCCCAGTAGGCGGTCGGCTCGGTGGACGCCGGCGTGCTCGCGCACGAGTCGTCGGAGCGCCGTGAGTCGGTGGCGAGGAAGAGCAGGTCACCGGAGACCGACACGTCGTTCTGGGACCCGGGGCACAGCACCTCGCTGACCACCTTCGGCCTGGTCGGCTTCTTGATGTCCCAGATGCGAAAGCCGTTGTAGTTGCCCTGGTAGGCGTAGCGGCCGGAGAAGGCGAGATCGGAGTTGGTCGCGTCGAGGGGCGCCGACTTCGGCGTGTTCGACACCAGCGACATGTTCTCGCTGGACCGGATCTCGTCCGGGCCGGGGATGCTCGACCCGGCGATCGCCGGGGAGGCGCCCAGTGCCAGCGCAGCGGCGCAGGCGGCACCGACCAGCACGCGGAGGTGGGAGCGCTGCGGTCGTCGGTTCATCGAGACCTTCCGTTCGGCACGACCGCGCCGGGGAGCGGCCGGAGGTGGGATGGTGAGGACACCCTTCCACCGGGATGAGACGGTTGGCAAGGTTTATCCCTAACGTCCGATTCGATGGAAGGAAACTCCCATGCACGGCCCTCGCCGGTCCCCGTCCCCCCGCACGAGGGCGGCCGCCCTGGCACTGGCGGTCCTGGTCCCGACGGCGGGGCTCCTCGGGTGCACAGACGACCAGCGGGTGACCACCGGCACCGTGCTCCAGCCGGGCCGGCCGGGCGAGGACGTGGCGACCCTCCCGCCCGGGACGACGCTGCCACCGAGCGAGGACCCCTACACCGAGGCGGACGTCGCCTTCCTCGTCGACATGATCCCCCACCACGCCCAGGCGCTGGAGATGGCCGGCCTGGCCCCGGATCGCGCGGCGGACCCGGACGTCCAGGCGATCGCGGCACGCATCGCGGACGTGCAGGGGGCCGAGATCGACGTCTACGAGCGCTGGCTCGCCGACCACGGCATGGCCCCCGACGGCTCCCCCACCGGGCGCCGCGGCGGCGGCGGACACGGTTCCCACGCCCCCGGCGACCACGACCACATGCCCGGGATGGCGTCGCCTGCCGAGCTCGACGAGCTCGGCTCCAGCTCCGGCGCCACCTTCGACCACCTCTGGCTCCGCCTCATGATCGCCCACCACGAGGGGGCCCTGGAGATGGCCGGGCTGCGCGAGCCGAACGGAACCAACATCCGCGTGGACGAGCTGGCCGCCGACGTCGTGGCGACCCAGACCGACGAGATCGCCATGCTGGAGCGCCTGCTCGCCGGGAGCTGACCCGCGTGACACGACGACGGGCCGGCACCCCCCGAGGGGTGCCGGCCCGTTCGCCCGAGCGTGCGGGGCCCTACTCCTTGGTCATCTCCACGACCGGGGCGTCGGGCACCGGGCTCTTGGCCGAGCCGGTGAAGGTGAAGACGGCGTCCTTGTCCTCGCCCTCCGTGCCGACCAGCACGATCTCGCCGGCCTTCAGCTCGCCGTAGAGGATCTTCTCCGACAGCTGGTCCTCGATGTCGCGCTGGATCGTGCGACGCAGCGGACGGGCGCCGAGCACCGGGTCGTAGCCCTTCACCGCCAGCAGGTCCTTCGCCGACTGCGTCAGCTCGATGCCCATGTCCTTGTCACGCAGGCGCACGTCGAGCTTGGCGATCATCAGGTCGACGATCTGCACGATCTCCTCGCGCTCCAGCTGCGGGAAGACGACCACGTCGTCGACCCGGTTGAGGAACTCGGGGCGGAAGTGCTGCTTGAGCTCGTCGAAGACCTTCGACTTCATCCGCTCGTACGACGTCGACAGGTCGCCACCGGCCTGGAAGCCCATCTGCAGCCCCTTGGCGATGTCCCTCGTGCCGAGGTTCGTCGTCATGATGATCACGGTGTTCTTGAAGTCGACCATGCGGCCCTGCGAGTCGGTCAGGCGACCGTCCTCGAGGATCTGCAGGAGCGAGTTGAAGATGTCGGCGTGTGCCTTCTCGACCTCGTCGAAGAGCACGACCGAGAACGGACGGCGACGCACCTTCTCGGTGAGCTGGCCACCTTCCTCGTACCCGACGTAGCCGGGAGGCGAGCCGAACAGCCGCGAGACCGTGTGCTTCTCGCTGTACTCACTCATGTCGAGCTGGATCAGCGCGTCCTCCTCGCCGAAGAGGAACTCGGCGAGCGCCTTGGCCAGCTCGGTCTTCCCGACACCTGTCGGGCCGGCGAAGATGAACGAGCCACCCGGACGCTTGGGGTCCTTGAGCCCCGCCCGCGTACGGCGGATCGCCTGCGACAGCGACTGGATGGCCGCGTGCTGGCCGACGATCCGCTTGTGCAGCTCGTCCTCCATGCGCAGCAGCCGCGAGGACTCCTCCTCGGTCAGCTTGACGATCGGGATGCCGGTCGAGACGGCGAGGACCTCGGCGATCAGCTCCTCGTCGACCTCGGCCACGACGTCCATGTCGCCGGCCTTCCACTGCTTCTCGCGCTCCGCCTTGGCCGCCAGCAGCTTCTTCTCGCCGTCGCGCAGCGAGGCCGCCTTCTCGAAGTCCTGCGCGTCGATCGCGCTCTCCTTCTCGCGGCGCACGTTCGCGATCTTCTCGTCGAACTCGCGCAGGTCCGGCGGCGCCGTCATGCGACGGATCCGCAGCCTGGCACCGGCCTCGTCGATCAGGTCGATCGCCTTGTCGGGCAGGAAGCGGTCGTTGACGTACCGGTCGGCCAGGTTCGCCGCCGCCACCAGCGCGGCGTCGGTGATCGAGACGCGGTGGTGCGCCTCGTACCGGTCGCGCAGGCCCTTGAGGATCTCGATCGCGTGCGCCAGCGTCGGCTCCTGCACCTGGATCGGCTGGAACCGCCGCTCGAGCGCCGCGTCCTTCTCGATGTGCTTGCGGTACTCGTCGAGCGTCGTCGCACCGATGGTCTGCAACTCCCCGCGCGCCAGCATCGGCTTGAGGATCGACGCGGCGTCGATCGCGCCCTCGGCGGCACCGGCACCCACGAGGGTGTGGATCTCGTCGATGAACAGGATGATGTCGCCGCGCGTGCGGATCTCCTTGAGCACCTTCTTCAGGCGCTCCTCGAAGTCACCGCGGTAGCGGCTCCCTGCGACCAGCGACCCGAGGTCGAGCGTGTAGAGCTGCTTGTCCTTCAGCGTCTCAGGCACCTCGCCCTTGACGATCTGCTGGGCCAGGCCCTCGACGACCGCGGTCTTACCGACGCCGGGCTCACCGATCAGCACCGGGTTGTTCTTGGTGCGACGGGAGAGCACCTGCATCACGCGCTCGATCTCCTTCTCGCGCCCGATCACCGGGTCGAGCTTGCCCCTCGCGCGCGGCCTGCGTGTAGTTGCGGCCGAACTGGTCGAGGACGAGGGAGCCGGACGGCGTGCCCTCCTGGGGGCCGCCCGCCGTCGCGGGCTCCTTGCCCTGGTACCCGGAGAGCAGCTGGAGCACCTGCTGGCGGACCCGGTTGAGGTCGGCGCCGAGCTTGATCAGCACCTGGGCGGCGACGCCCTCGCCCTCGCGGATCAGGCCGAGCAGGATGTGCTCGGTGCCGATGTAGTTGTGGCCGAGCTGCAGAGCCTCGCGCAGGCTCAGCTCGAGCACCTTCTTCGCGCGCGGCGTGAAGGGGATGTGCCCGGACGGGGCCTGCTGGCCCTGGCCGATGATCTCCTGGACCTGCTCGCGCACGGACTCGAGCGAGATGCCGAGGGACTCCATCGCCTTGGCGGCGACGCCCTCGCCCTCGTGGATGAGACCGAGCAGGATGTGCTCGGTGCCGATGTAGTTGTGGTTGAGCAGGCGCGCTTCCTCCTGCGCCAGCACCACCACACGGCGGGCCCGGTCGGTGAACCTCTCGAACATGCAGATCTCCTCGCGAGCGGTCGGCGATCGGAGGCGACGTCGTGTCGGCTCCCGGCTGACCGTTCGATGCTATCCCCGCGGGCCCGGCGACGGCGTGTCGTCCGGCCCACGAGCGGGTGGTGCCCGATACAACGGCCCGCAGGAGAACGCTGTTCCGGGCCGCTGTTCGCTCCGGGCGTAGCCACCTGGCGCGACGCAGAGGCGTCGACGCCCGGGTAGCGTCCACCGTCGTGGCAGTCCCGTCCGACCGGTTGGTCCCGCACCCGCTGGACGCGGACGTCGCGCTGATGGCCCGGATGACCGGTAGAGGCCTGTTCCTGCCGGTCGTCCGCTGCCGTTCGCTGGACGACCTGCCCGCCTCACCTCGTCCCGGCCGGGGCTGGCACGCCTGCGACGACCTCCTGGACACGCCGGGTGCCCTGGACGTGTGGCGCGCAGCCGTCGACGCGGACCTCGCCCGCACGCACGGGCGGCCGCCGCCACCACAGGTGCCGGCGACCTACCTGATGGGCTGGTACCTCGACGCGGTGGCACGGGTCGGCGCGACCTGGTTCGGGCTCACCAGACGGGTTCCCGACCTGTCGCCTGGGGCCCTGGCGCTGCACCTGGCCCCGGGCGGATGGCCCGACGCCGTCGCGCTGCGGCGCACGGGATTCCTCTGCCTGCCCGGCGACCCGGCCGCGACCCACCCGGACGCCCGCACGGTCGCCGACGAGACCACGCTCGCCGACGCGCTGCGCGACGCGGCCACGGCGCACGCAGGGTCGTTCCACGCCGCCTTCCGGCCCGGGGTGAAGATCGGGTCGAGGCAGCGGTGGGGGATGGTCGACGACGCGCTCGAGGCTGCGGCCTGGGCGGCCGGCGGACTGCGTGGCGCCCCGGAGGGTGGGGTGCGGGACGCTGCGGCGCTCGTCGGCGACAACCCCTCGCGTCTCCGGCGCACGTGCTGCTTCGCCTACCGCCTCGACGCGGCGTTGGTGTGCAGCCGGTGCCCGCGCCTGGGATGACCCTCGGCGCGGGCGGCCCGACCGACGGGAACGGGGTCAGCCCTTGGCCGCCCGGTAGGCCTCGACCACGGTGGCCGGCACGCGCCCGCGGTCGCTCACCTGGTGCCCGTTCTGGCGGGCCCACTCGCGGATGACCGCGGTGTCGGTCGACCCACCGGACTTGGCGCGGGCGGCGCGACGGCCGGACGAGCGACCACCGACGCGACGAGCGTGGCCGACCCAGCTGGCGAACGAGTCCCGCAGCCGGGCGGCGTTCTTCTCGGAGAGGTCGATCTCATAGCTCACACCGTCCAGGGCGAAGGACACCGTCTCGGACGCGTCTCCCCCGTCGATGTCGTCGACCAGGATGACCTGCACCTTCTGTGCCATGTATTCGACCCGCGCTCTCGTGAACAGAATCCACCCCGGCGGCGGATTGCCAACGCATTCTTCCCAGATATCAGGCGAGCGTCAATTCACGTCCGGATCGGGTGCTTTATCGCGCTTCCGCTCGAGATCGAACTTCGCGGCGGCGGCCCTTTCCCTGCGGTCGGCGGAAATCATCGCGCGGACCGCGAACCAGAAGAGGAGGCCCACACCGGCGGACGGGATGAGGGCGGCGGCGACGTCGAGCACGACCTCAGGATACGCCCCGGCCGAGAACGCCTGTACCGCGCACGGCCTCAGTTCTCGGGCTTCACCAGGGGAAAGAGGATCGTCTCGCGAATTCCCGCTCCGGTGAGTGCCATCAGCAGGCGGTCGACGCCCATTCCCATACCACCCATGGGCGGCATTCCGTACTCCATCGCCCGCAGGAAGTCCTCGTCCATTCTCATCGCCTCGTCGTCGCCGAGAGAGGCCAGCCGGGCCTGCTCGGAGAAACGCTCCCGCTGGACGACGGGGTCGTTGAGCTCCGAATACCCCGTGGCGAGCTCGAATCCGCGCACGTACAGATCCCACTTCTCCACCACGCCGTCCACACTGCGGTGGGTCTTGACCAGCGGTGACGTCTCCACGGGGAAGTCGCGGACGAAGGTGGGCGCGAAGAGGTGGTCACCGACCAGGTGCTCCCACAGCTCCTCCACGAGCTTGCCGTGGGTCATGTGCTGGGTGGCGAGCTCGACGCCCAGCCGCTCGGCGTGCCCGACCAGCACGTCGACCTCGGTCGCCGGGGTGACCTCCTCGCCGAGCGCCTCGGACAGGGACGGGTACATCTCCAACCGGGCCCACTCGCCGCCCAGGTCGTACTCCGTGCCGTCGGTCAGCGTGACCGTGGTCGAACCGAACGCGTCGACCGCGGCCGTCTGCACCAGCTCACGCGTGAGGTCGGCGACCCCCTGGTAGTCGGTGTAGGCCTGGTACAGCTCCACCATCGCGAACTCCGGCGAGTGCGTGGAGTCGGCGCCCTCGTTCCGGAAGTTGCGGTTGATCTCGAAGACGCGCTCGATGCCGCCCACCACCGCCCGCTTGAGGAACAGCTCGGGCGCGATGCGCAGGTACAGGTCCATCCCCATGGCGTTCGACGTCGTGACGAAGGGTCGGGCTGCCGCGCCGCCGTGCAATGTCTGCAGCATCGGTGTCTCGACCTCGATGAAGTCGTGGCGCGCGAACGTGGCCCTCAGGCTGGCCGTCACCGCCGACCGCGTCCGGACCATCTGACGGGCCTCGGGGCGGACGATCAGGTCGGCGTACCGCTGCCTGACCCGGGTCTCCTCGTTCATGTCCTTGTGCAGCACCGGAAGCGGGCGCAG
Organism: uncultured Actinomycetota bacterium; assembly: GCA_963843835.1. Taxonomy (GTDB): domain Bacteria; phylum Actinomycetota; class Actinomycetes; order Actinomycetales; family CAWJMD01; genus CAWJMD01. The sequence goes on along the minus strand of CAWJMD010000001.1, from coordinate 495,594 downwards.
CGCCTTGGCCGCGAGCTCCCACTCGTCCGCCATCACCGACAGCTCGCCGCGACGGCTCGCGATCACCCGTCCACGGACGAAGAGGAAGTCTCCGAGGTCGACGTCGCGCTTGAAGTCCGCGAGCGCCTCCTCACCGACCGACCCGAGGCTGACCATGACCTGCAGGCGGGTGCCGTCGCCCTCCTGGAGCGTGGCGAAGCACAGCTTCCCCGCGGTCCGCACGAAGACCACCCGCCCGGCGACGCCGACGACGTCGTCCGTCTCCTGCCCCGGCTCGAGGTCGGGATGCTCCACACGCACCTGCGCCAGCGAGTGCGTGCGCGGGACCGCCACCGGGTAGGGCCTGCGGCCGGGCCCCGCCGTCAGGAGCCGGTCACGCTTCTCGAGGCGGACCCGCATCTGCTCCGGGAGACCCTCCTCGGCCGCGTCGGAGCCCTCGGCCACGGCCTCGGGAAAGGAGGGGGCCTGGGCCTCGGCGGCCGCGGCGGGTGCTGGGGAGTCGCTCACAGGCGTCAAGGCTAACGACGCTCTCGGTACGGTGCGGACGTGGACCGCAGCACGGACGAGTTCGAGGCGTGGCGGACGTCGTTCGCCGGCGCCGTGCCCGCCGGCGACTACGACACCTACCGGCCGGGCTATCCCAGCGCGGCGGTGACCTGGATGCTCGGCGAGCCGGACCGTCCGCTGCACGTGCTCGACCTCGGCGCCGGCACCGGCAAGCTGTCCGCCACCCTCGTGGACCTGGGCCACCGGGTCACCGCGGTCGACCCGAGCGGTCCGATGCTCGACCAGCTGCGGTCCCTGCTGCCGGCGGTCGACGTCCGGGTCGGGACCGGCGAGCAGGTGCCACTCGAGGGCGCGAGCGTCGACGCGGTCCTCGTCGGTCAGGCGTGGCACTGGATGGACCACGACCTGGCGGGGCCGGAGATCGCGCGGGTCCTGCGTCCCGGCGGGTGGCTCGGGCTGGTGTGGAACACCAGGGACGCGTCCGTCGACTGGGTCGCCCGGCTCTACGAGGTCGCGGGCGAACCGGTGCGCGAGCGACGCGACGGCTCCGAGGGCGCCGACACCGAGGAGGACGTGCGCGTCCCCGGGCCCTTCGGCCCGCCGGAGCCACGCACGTTCGAGAACCCGCACCTGCTCGACTCGCCCGACGCGGTCGCCGCCCTGGCGGGGACGTGGTCGTGGGTGCGGACGAGCGCCGACCCGGCGGCGCGGATGGCCGGCGTGCGGGAGGTGGCGGCGGCGCACGCGGAGCCGGACGGCTCGGTGCGCATCCCCCAGGTCAGCGAGTGCTTCCGGCTGCACCGGGACCCCGAGCCCGGCTCCCTCGCCCGAACGGTGTAACACCGGTCCGATCCCGAGACGGAGAGTCACGGCGAACCTACGATCCTGGGACCGGCCCCGGACCCGCCGCGCGGCCGGCACGTGAGGATCGTGGTCGGGCATGCACGCAGACGGCGGCCGGCGCCCATGAGCCCCCTGTGGCGCCCGCGGTCACGCGCCCGGCCCGCCCAGCGCCTGTGGGACCCCGCCCGGCCGGGCCCGTCCCTCCTCGAGACCGTGGCCGAGGGGGCCACCGGCGAGGCGCCCCTGCCTGACGACCCCGCCTCGGCCGGTGTGAGCACCTTCGCTCCGGGCGCGCTGTCCGCGATCAGCGCGCGCCACACGCTTCCGACGGGTGACGGACGCGGCCAGCCTGCGGTCCGCGCCGTCGTCGCGGCCCTCGACCTGCACACCCGGTCCGCCCTCGACCGGGCCACCCTGCTGGCCATGTACGAGGCACTCGTCGACGACGACAGCCGCGTGCAACCGGTGCTGACCCAGGCGGTGGCGGCCTGGGCGCAGGCGACCGCCGCGCGTGCCGGGCCGACCACCGAGACGGCGATCACCCGGGCGGTGCGCCAGGTCGGCGGGTGGCTGGTCCTCACCGGCGCGCAGCGGGGGCCGGTGCGGACGGGGATCAACCTCGTGTCGATGCTCACCGACCTCGGCGGCCTCGCGACGTCCGTAGCGACACTCGGCCGGCACGTCGAGCTGTCGCTGGAGGCCAGCACCGCTCTGAGCCGCGCCGGGCCCGGCTGCGAGCCCCTCCTGCTCGAGGTGGCGCGGGGCCACACCGGGTGGGGACGCGTGCACGCCGTCGAGCACCTGTCGCGCAGCGCAGATCGGACGGTGCGGACCTGGTTGCTGTCGGGCGGCTTCCGCAACGACGTGCGGTGGGAGTACACGGCGTGCGAGGTCTGCGTCCGCTGCGACCTCGCCGGGCGGCTGGCAGAGCTGGAGGGGGCGCTGGGAGCCGCGGCTCCCGCCTCCGGGGAGCGCCCGGACCGCGAGCTCACGAGCCAGGACGTGGAGCTCCTGGACGGTGCGCGCGACCTGCTGGTCACGCTGCTGTCCACCACCAGCCCGTCCGGGGACGTCGAGGACTACGCCGACACGGCGACGGCCGTCTCGGCGTGGCTGCGCCTGACGGCGGCCCGGGACGCGGAGGCGCTCGTCGTCCAGGACCTCCATGCCGCCCTCCGATTGTGGGAGGCGGTACGGGACGACCCCCGGCTGAGCGAGGCGAACGGCTTCACCGCCCAGTCGCGGTCGAGCGTGCGCGACCTCTGCGTGACCCTGCTGGCCGAGCCGAGCGCCGTCGACACGGTCCTGGCGGCGCAGGACGGGGCGGACCGGCGCTCGTCGGCTGCCGCGACAGCCGTGGCGGTGTACCTGGGGATCGACCTGACGGGCGCGCTGCTGGCCCGGGTGCGCGCCGACCCCGACGACCCGCAGGGCTGGTGGCTGCTCGCGCGGGCGGCGTCCGCACGTCCGGACGAGGTCGTGCGCGCCGCGCTGGAGCTCCTGCCCGAGGACGTGGTGGCGCGCGACAGCCGGGCCACGATCGGGCCGGCGCCGGGCCCTCACCTGGCCGTCGGCATCGTCCTGCAGGAGCTGCTGACCGGCCGGCCGGGGCTCGGGTGGCCCCTGCTCGAGCGGTGCCTCCGCTCGCCGTTGGTGGGACCGCGCAACCAGGCCGTGACCGTCCTGCTGTCGTGGCCACGGCAGGAGTGGCCGGCCGCCTGCGTCAGGACGCTCCACGAGATGCGGGAGACCGAGCAGGACCCGGCGCTGCGCACGAGGATCGCCGAGGTCCTGGCCGGGATGAGCAGGCCCGGCCAGGCCGAGAGCCCGGCCTGACGGCTGCCCCAGGTGCTCAGTCGACCAGGTCGAGCGCCAGGTCCAGCACCGGGGACGAGTGGGTGAGCGCCCCGACCGACAGGTAGTCGACACCCGTGCGCGCGTACGCCGCGGCGACGTCGAGGGTGAGGCCGCCGGTGGCCTCGATCTCCACCCGGTCCGCCGTGGCGCTGCGTACGGCCTCCACCGCCTCGCCGAGCGTGGACACGTCCATGTTGTCGCAGAGCAGGAACCGGGCTCCTGCCTCGACCGCCTCGCGCGCCTCGGCGAGTGTCGTGACCTCCACCTGGACCGGCACGTCGGGGTACCGCCGCCGCACCGCCTCGTAGGCGGCGGACACCGAGCCGGCGGCCAGCTTGTGGTTGTCCTTGATCATCGCGACGTCGTACAGGCCCATCCGCTTGTTCGTGCCTCCACCGCAGCGGACGGCGTACTTCTCCAGCGCGCGCAGCCCCGGTGTGGTCTTGCGGGTGTCGAGCACCAGGGCGTCGGTGCCCTCCAGCTCGAGCGCCCAGGCCCGGGTGTGGGTGGCGACCCCGCACGCGCGGCAGAGCAGGTTCAGCATCGTCCGCTCGGCCATGAGCAGCACCTGCGCCGACCCCGTCATCGCGACGACCACGTCGCCGGCGAAGATCTCGCTGCCGTCGGCGACCCGGTACTCCGCGACCGGCACGGCCTGGCCCACCCGCACTGCGACATCCGCCAGCACGACCGGCACGAACGGGGTCCCGGCCAGCACCCCGTCGGCGCGGGCCACCAGGTGCGCGGTGCGCGTCGCGCCAGGTTCCACCGTCGCCTGCGTGGTGACGTCACGCCCCGGGTTGCCGCCGAGGTCCTCCGAGAGCGCGTAGCTCACGAGCGCCCCCACCCACTCGGGGTTCAGGCCCGCCGTCTCCAGCGCCTCCGCCGTGCCCGGAGGCCACCCCGGAGCGCGCTCCGTGGGCGCCGGGCCCGGCACTTCACCGGCCAGGTGTCGTCCCATGCGGGCAGTCTGCCCTACGCAGGGTGAGGTGAGACCACCCGATCGGGGCCGGGATTCCCCGGTCAACCCACCGGGCAGAACCGGGTGACCAACGCCCCCGCGGGATCGAGGGAGAGCACCGTGCGGCCGCGCCACCGCGCGTCGTCCGTGTCCGGGTGGTCCTGCCGGTAGTGCCCTCCCCTGCTCTCCGTGCGCAGCGACGCCGCCACCGTCAAGGCCGTGGCGACCTGGTGGAGGTTCGTGGTCTCCCACTCGGCGGTCGACGGGGTCACTGCGCGGGCTCCCGCAGTCCGCGTCGTCGACACGGTCGGTACGGCGGCGAGCGTCTCCGCCGCCGCCGCGAGGCCCTTGGCGTCACGGATCACGCCTGGCCCCGACGAGGCGGCCCGCTGGACCACCGCGCGGTGCGGCGCCGCGACGAGGGCGGCCGGCCCGGGACGCTCGATGGGATCGGACTGCTGGAGCTCGCCCGCCTCCAGCCGGGCGACCGCCGAGTCGGCGATCCGGTGGGCGAAGACCAGACCCTCCAGCAGCGAGTTGGACGCGAGACGGTTCGCGCCGTGCACGCCCGTGCACGACGTCTCGCCGACGGCGTAGAGGCCGGGCAGCGAGCTGCGGCCGTCGAGGTCCACCAGGACACCACCCGAGTGGTAGTGCTGCGCGGGAGCAACCGGCACCAGGTCCTCGGCCAGGTCGTACCCGTGCTCGGCCAGCTGCGCGCCGATGGTCGGGAAGCGGTCCCGCAGGAAGTCGTGCCCCAGGTGGCGGGCGTCGAGGAAGACGTGCTCGGCACCGGTGACCGCGAGCTGCCTGACGATGGCCTTGGCCACGACGTCACGCGGCGCCAGCTCCGCCATCTCGTGCTGTCCGACCATGAAGCGCGTGCCCTCGGTGTCGACCAGGTAGGCGCCCTCGCCGCGCACGGCCTCGGAGACCAGCGGTTGCTGGCCCCGGGCTCCCGCTCCCAGCCACAGCACGGTGGGGTGGAACTGCACGAACTCCAGGTCGGCCACCTCGGCGCCGGCCCGCAGCGCCGCGGCCGTTCCGTCGCCGGTGGCCTCCTTCGGGTTGGTGGACGAGCTGAACACCTGCCCGATCCCCCCGGTGGCGAGGACCACCGCCCGGCCGAGCGCCGCCCCCACCCCGTCGCGGCTGCCCTCGCCGATCACGTGCAGGCTGACGCCGCACGCCGCGCCCGGCTGCCCGTCGCCGTCGGGGGCTGTCGTCAGGACGTCGAGCACCAGGGCGTGCTCGATCACCTCGATGCCGGGGTCGGCCCGGACCGCCTGCAGGGCGGCCACCAGAGCGCGTGAGACCTCCGCACCGGTGGCGTCCCCGCCGGCGTGGATGATGCGGTCCGCGTGGTGACCGCCCTCGCGAGTGAGCAGCACCTCCCCGGCGCCGTCCGTGTCGAACTGGGCACCCAGCGCGATCAGGTCGCGGATGCGCTGCGGACCCTCGGTCACCAGCGCCCTGGCCGCGGCCTCGTCGCAGAGGCCGGCACCCGCGACCAGGGTGTCGGCGAGGTGGGCCTCGGGGGAGTCGGTGTCGGCCAGGGCGGCGGCGATGCCACCCTGCGCCCACAGCGTCGACCCGCTCGAGAGCACCGTCTTCGTGACGAGCAGCACGTGGTCGACCCGTTGCCGCAGCCGCAGTGCGGCGGTCAGCCCGGCGATGCCGGAGCCCACGACGACCACGTCGGCGTGGGCGGTCCACCCCGGAGCAGGCGCCACCAGCCGACGGGCCAGCAGGGGCCCGGATCCGCTCATGCGGCGCGGCTCACCGTGCGCTCTGCGACACGAGGCCGTACCCGTCGGGCGCGTGGCCGGCGTCGCCGCCGACCTCGACGATCCTGTTGTGTCCGTCCACGAACACGACGTGCTGGCCGTGGTCCGCGAGCTCGGCCTCGTCGACGAGCGCGTAGCCGATGATGATGACGACGTCGCCGGGGTGGATCAGGTGGGCGGCGGCACCGTTCATGCAGATCTCGCCCGACCCGCGCTCCCCCTCGATCAGGTAGGTCGTCAGGCGCGCACCGTTCGTCACGTCCACCACGTCGATCTGCTCGCCGGGCAGCAGGTGCGCGGCGTCCAGCAGGTCGGCGTCCACGGTCATCGAGCCCACGTAGTGCAGGTCGGCCTGGGTGACCGTGGCCCGGTGGATCTTGCCGTGCAGCATCGTGCGCATCATCGTGCGGCTCCCAGCACCAGGGGGACGTTGTCGATCAGGCGCGTGGGCCCGACGTGCGCGGCCAGCGCCAGCAGGGCCTCTCCGCTGTACCACTCGGGCACGTCGGTGAGCGTCTGCGGGTGGACGAGGGCCAGGTAGTCCACGCGGCACCCGGGCTCGCCCAGCAGCACCGCGCGTGCGGCCCGGCGCACGGCGCTCGCGCCCTCGCCCGCCGCCGCCTCGCCGGCGGCCAGCGCACGCGAGATGCACAGCGCGACCTCGCGGTCGAACGCGGCCAGGTAGGCGTTGCGGCTGCTCATCGCCAGCCCGTCCGGCTCCCGCACGGTCGGCACCGCGACGACCTCCACCGCGAAGTCGAGGTCGCGCACCATCCGCTGGATCAGGAGCAGCTGCTGGGCGTCCTTCTGGCCGAAGTACGTCAGGTCAGGACGCGTCAGGTGCAGGAGCTTGGCGACGACCGTGAGGACGCCGTCGAAGTGACCCGGGCGGGAGGCTCCCTCGAGCACGTCGCCCAGGCCGCCGGCGCTGACGCGCACGCCCGGGTCGCCGTCCGGGTAGACGGCGTCGGGCGCCGGGGCGAACACGAGGTCGACACCCTCGTCCGCCAGGAGGTCCAGGTCGGCGTCGAGGGTGCGGGGGTACTTCGCGAGGTCCTCCCCCGCCCCGAACTGCAGGGGGTTGAGGAAGATCGTCACGACCACGGAGCCGGCGCGGCGGCGGGCCTCCCGCACCAGCGTCGCGTGGCCCTCGTGCAGGGCACCCATCGTCATCACCACGGCCACCGGCCCGTCGAGCTCGGCCCGCGCGGCGTCGAGCTCGTCACGGGTCCGGACGACGGTGGGGCGCTGCGAGGGGCGCCGGGCAGACGTGGCCTCGGTCGGGGCGGTCACCCGTCCACGCTAGCGGCCGCTCAGCCCGGGCCCGCCGGAGGCTGGGCGGTCGGCCCCGTGGCGGGATCGGCGAGCGCTGCCAGCAGGTCCTCGGCGGCGGCCGGGTCGAGCCGCCCGGTGGCCATGGCACGCTCCGCCGTGGCGCGCGCCAACGCACGGTAGGTGGCGAGCACGTCGGCCGTGCCGGCGCCCTCCGCCGCCCGGGCGAGGACCTGCGTGTGGGCGGCGACCGTGCCGGCGTCACCACGTGCCACGGGCCCGGTGAGGGCGTCGTCGCCCGAGCGCAGCGCGTTGTCGAGGGCCGCGGTCAGCAGCGGGCCCAGCATGCGGTCCGGCCGTTCCACACCGGCCTGCACGAGCAGCTGGCGGGCCTGCGCGACCAGCGTGACCAGGTGGTTCGACCCGTGTGCCAGGGCCGCGTGGTAGAGCGGGCGGTCCGCCTCGTCGATGACCACGGGCTCCGCGCCCATCTCGACCACCAGGGCCTGACCGACCGGGAGGACGGGGCCGGGCGCGGTGACACCGAAGCAGCAGTCGGGCAGGCGGGCCAGATCGAGGGAGGTGCCGGTGAACGTCATCGCGGGGTGCAGCGCCAGCGGGATCGCACCGGCCCGCAGCGCGGGCTCGAGCACGGCCGTCCCGAAGCGGCCGCTGGTGTGGGCGACGAGCTGGCCGGGTCGCCACGCGCCGGTCGCGGCCAGGCCGGCGACCAGGTCGGCGAGCGCGTCGTCCGGGACCGTCAGCAGCACGAGCTCGGAGCGCTCGACCACGTCGGGAACTGCGAGGACCGGCACGGCCGGCAGCAGCAGCTCGACCCGGTCGAGGCTCTCGCGCGACACCGCGCTCGCGCCGACCACCGCGTGACCGGCCTGACGCAGCGCGCTGCCGAGCACCGCGCCCACCCGCCCGGCGCCGACCACGCCCACTCCGAGGCGGCCGGGTCGCCGCTGCGGGCCCTCGTCCGGAATCACGCGCCCAACCTACGACCCCGCCCGCCCCCGTCCGCAGTTCGGTGGCGGGTGGGGTGCGGGTGGTGGCCTAGGGTCGGCGGCATGGGACGGCACGAGCGTGTGGTCGAGCTGGCTCGTCTGGACCGGCCCGGTCTCACGGTCGCCGACCTGGGCTGCGGTTCGGGCCGGACGGTCCGCGCCCTCCTGACGGCCGACCCCGCGGTCGTGCACGCCCACGACCAGGTCTCCGACCTCGACGACGACCTGCTCGCCGACCCCCGCGTGCGCAGCCGCATCGTCGACCTCGACGACACCCTGCCCCTGGCGACGGGGACCGTCGACCGCGTCGTCAGCCTCAACGTGGTCGAGCACCTCGCCGACCCCGTGGCGCACCTGGTCGAGGTGCACCGGGTCCTGCGTCCCGGGGGGTACGCCGTCCTGGCCCACAGCGACTGGGACACAGCCCTCTTCACCAGCCTGGATGACGCCCTCACCCGCGAGCTCGTCGACCGGTTCGTGGCCGTGGTGCCGACCTGGGCCGACCGGGCTGACGGCTACATGGGACGCAAGCTGCTCGCGCTGGCCGACGCCAGCGCCAACTTGGACGCGCCGTTCGAGCTCGCCGACGTGCAGTCGTGGGCCGACCCGCACCGCCGGTTCGACGAGGGCTCGGTCGCGTTCAAGGTCGCGATGGGGATCCTCGCGGCCGCGGCCGACGACCCGGACCTGGCTGCCCGCGCCGCCGGCTGGCTCGAGGGCCTGCGACGTCTCGCGGACGCCGACCAGTTCCTCTTCACGGTGACCGACGTCGCCGTCGTGCTGCGCAGGCCCTGACCCGTGGCCCACCGGGACGGCGACGACGCGGGGTGGCGCCCGTGGCAGGAGGCGTGGGCCGACGCTCTCTACGGCGACCGGGGCTTCTACCGCAGCCCCGAGGGCCCGGGCGCCCACTTCCGCACGGCGGCGCACGCGTCGTCGTCGGGGGGCAGCCTGGGGCGGGCCATGGCCGAGCTGGCGCGCCGCACCGGCTGCACGCGGGTCGTCGACGTGGGCGCCGGACGGGGGGAGCTGCTGTCGGCCGTGCACGTGGCCGACCCGACGCTGACCCTGCACGGTGTCGACGTGGTCACGCGACCGTCCGGCCTGCCCGACGCGGCCGCCTGGACGAAGGCGCCGGGCGGGACCCGCACGATGGTGACGGGCCTCCGCGACGCCACCGTGCCCACGCTCCTCGTCGCCTGGGAGCTGCTGGACGTCGTCCCGTGCCCGGTGCTCGAGGCTGACAGCGACGGGGCGCTCCGCGTGGTGCACGTCGACGGCGGCGGCGGGGAGCGCCGGGGGGCAGCCCCCGACGCCGCGGACCTCGACTGGTGCCGCACGTGGTGGCCGGGGCCCTACCCGCCGGGGCCCGCGTCGAGGTGGGTCGTGCGCGCGACTCGCTCTTCTCCGACCTGCTGGGGACGGTCACGGACGGTGTGGTGCTCGCCGTCGACTACGACCACCTCCGCGCCGCGCGCCCCGTGGCCGGGACGCTCACGGGGTACCGCTGCGGGCGCCAGGTGCCGCCGGTGCCGGACGGGAGCCGTGACCTGACCACCCACGTGGCGCTCGACGCGCTGCCCGGCGCCGAGGCGGGGATGCTGGTGCGCCAGCACGAGGCCCTGCGCTGGCTGGGGGTGCACGGTCGGCGCCCCGACCCGTCCCGCGTCGGTAGCGACCCGGTGGGCTATCTCGGTGACCTGGCCGCGGCCTCCGAGGCGGCCGAGCTGCTCGACCCCGAGGCACTGGGGGGCTTCGGGTGGCTGGTGGTGCCCCGCGGTCCACGGGCTGCAGGCGCCCTCGTGGCGGTGGACCGGAATGGACACCGACGACCCCTGCAGGGCACTGTGCCGGGGTGCTGATGTCGACGCGCCACCGAGCCATCTCGGCAACGGCCCTGCTCCTGGCGACAGGTCTGGCCGTGACGCTGTCCGCCTGCGGTGACGCCGAGCCCGGCGGGCTGCCCACGGTGACCGTGACCGCTCCGGACTCCGGTACGCCGGGTGGGACCGGGACCGGTTCGCCCGCAGCGCCGGTGGGGGACGTCGACGGCCGCGCCCACGACGTCGGCACGATCACGGACGTCACCGAGGTCGACGGTGCGGTGTTCGTCGAGCTCGACCGCTACACCTACGCCGACTGGGACGACGAGCGCGTCGCCAAGGAGGGCGTGCCGCTCACTCCCCTGACCGATGACCCGTTCACGAACCAGAACGCCGAGCGCACCTACACGGTGCCGGTCTCGGCGGACGTCGTCGTCGGCATCAACACCTGCCAGGCCGAGGGCGTGCCGGAGCCCAAGATCGCCACGCAGCCCGGCTCGATCGGCGACCTCACGCCGTCCGACACCGTGTGGCTGTTCACCTACACGGACGGGGCTCTGACGCTCGCCGACACCGTCGCCCCCTGCTGACGGCGACGGATCAGGCGGGGCGCAGCTCCTGCGTGCAGCACTTGATGCTGCCGCCGCCCTTGAGCAGCTCGGACAGGTCGAGCGGCACCGGCGTGTAGCCGTGCTCGCCGAGCTGGGCGATGAACTTCTCGGCCTGCTCGGGCACCACGACGTTGCGCCCGTCGCTCACCGCGTTCAGACCGAGCACCGTGGCGTCGATCTCGTGGACCTCGATGGCCTCGGGGAAGAGGCGGCGCACGATCTCCTGGCTTCCGGCGCTGAAAGCCCCCGGGTACCAGGCGATCTGGGAGGACCCGGGCGCGTCCTCGAGCACGGTCAGCGCGACGTCGAGGTGGTAGTAGCGCGGGTCGACGAGACGCAGGCCGACCACCGGACGGCCGATCGCGTCGGCCAGCTCGGCGTGGGCACGGGGGTCGGTGCGGAAGCCGTAGCCGGCCAGCACGACGTCGCCCGTGACGGCGAAGTCGCCCTCGGCCTCGTTGACGTGCACCGGTGCGGCGACGCTCTCCCATCCCAGCTCCGCGGCGTGCTGGGTGTGCCAGGCCAGGTGGTGCGCCGCCTCGGCCTCGCGCTGCGCCGTCGCGAACGACGCACCGAGCACCCGGCCGCCGACGACCGTCGCGCCGTTGGCCGCGAACACCATGTCGGGCAGGCCGGCCCGGGGCGTCAGCAGGTCGACGCGGTGACCGAGCGAGCGGTACGTGTCGACCAGACCCTGCCACTGGGCGAGCGCCCGGTCGCGGTCGACCGGCGTGCTGGCGTCCATCCAGGGGTTGATCTCGTAGACGACCTCGAAGTGCTCGGGAGCGCACATGAGGTAGTGGCGCGGGGAAGGCATCGTCATGTTTCGAGGGTAAGGTCGCTCCCAATGCGCTACCAAAGCCGAAATCGACGTCCTGAGGAGCGGAATCTTGCGTCTTGACGCCATAGACCGAGGAATCGTTGCGGAACTGATGGAGGACTCTCGACGCAGCTTCGCCCAGGTGGGCTCGGCGGTCGGGCTGAGCGCCCCGGCGGTCAAGCGGCGCGTGGACAGGATGCGCGCCGACGGGGTGCTCACCGCCTTCACCGCCGTCGTCGACCCCGCCGCGCTCGGCTGGGCGATCGAGGGGTTCGTCGAGGTCTTCTGCGAGGGACGGGTCTCGCCGGCCCGGCTCCGGGCGATGGTCGCCGACATCCCCGAGGTCGAGGAGGCGTTCACCGTGACCGGCAACGCCGACGCGCTGCTGCGGCTGAGGGCGTCCGACATGACGCACTTCGAGCGCGTGCTGGAGACCGTGCGCGACCACGACGGCATCAGCCAGACGCGGTCGACCGTGGTGCTCTCGCGCCTGTAGGTCCCCTCAGGACCCGGGTGGCTTCTCCATCCAGCGCTCCGGACCGCTGGCGGCCCTGGCCTGCGCCGCTCGCTCCGCCTGCTCGTGCAGCAGGGACGCGGCGACCATCTCGTCGAGGTGCTGCACGGTCGGGCGGACCGGTCCCGGTGTGCTGTGGGCCGAGAGCGTGGCCAGCGCCAGACGCCGCTGCATGGGGCCCTGCAGCAGCCCCAGGCTCTGGGTCCGCTCGGTCGGGACGATCGCCAGCTGCCGCGTCCAGCGACCCGACCGCATCAGCAGCGCCCGCGGGGTGACGGCCACGCCGTGCCGGCGCCACGAGATGGGGTCGAGCCAGCGCGAGCGCCGCGGTGCCACGGTGAACCCCTCGCCGTCCGCCTGGCCGCTCATCCCGGCGTGGAGCAGGCCCACCGGGTCGTCGGTGCCGAGGTCGGGGAGGATGCGGGCCAGCACCGCGAACGACTCGTCCACCGTGGCGACCGGCAGCAGCACGGTCTCGGCCGACTCCTCCCCGTCCGACCCGCCGCCGTAGCCGGCGACGTTGACCTGCAGCCGCCACCAGCCCTTGCCGCGCCACAGCAGCGTCTGCGTCATCTGGACGGCCTGGACCCGTCCGGGAGGGACCGTCTGGGCGCGGGACTCCAGCAGGCCGTGGCGCAACCTGAGTCCGTCCGGCGACGCCGCGACACGGAAGCCGAACCCGCGGCTGAACCGTCCCCAGTAGCCGGACACGAACCCGATCGCCATCGGCACGAGGCCGACCACGGCCCCCGGTTGGTAGACGGTCGCCACTGCGAGCCCGATCACGCCGAGGACGGCTGCGACCGTCCCCGCCGAGCGCACCATCGACCAGACGAGGCGGTCGACGGGCACAGCCACCAGCTCGGCCTCGGGGGCCTGCGGTGCCTGGTGGCCCTCGTAGGCCACACCGGCCGAACGGGCGAGCAGCTCGTTGCGGAGCTCCTCGGCGTCGTCGTCCTTCAGGTAGGAGAGCTTCACGTCCGACCCGGCCCCGCCGGCGACCTCCAGCTTCAGCTCGCTGAGGCCGAGCATGCGCCCCAGCAGCGGCTGGACGACGTCGACGGCCTGGAGCCGGTCCAGGCGGGCCTGGCGCTGTTGGCGGAAGAGCACGCCCGAGTGCAGCTGCAGGACGTCCCCGTCCACCCGGTAGCGGGTCATCCGCCAGCTCAGGGCGGCCCAGATGGCCGCACCGACGGCCAGCAGGCCGAGCAGCCCCAGGCTGACGAGGACCTCGACGCCGCCGGGACGGGACCCGCCAGAGATCAGGTCGTCGCCGCGCTGCTGCGCGAGGAGCGCGAGCCCCACGGCCAACGCCTTCCACCCCTTGAGCAAGGGGGTGACGCGGTGCAGCCGGTGCCAGCCCTCGTCGTCCGGCGTACCCGGGAGGCGGGCGGGGCCGATGGCGGCCGGCAGCGGGTGGTACGCCTGCTGGGGCTGCGGAGGCAGCTTCGCGCCCGGTTGCGGGGCAGGGAGCTTGCTGAGGTCGACAGGACGCTCCGGCGTCGGGCCGGTCGGAGGTGCCGGCTGGCTCACAGACCCGCCAGCCGCGACTCCCCGCGCGACGCCAGCCGGTCACGCAGGCGACTGGCCTCCTCGGGGGGCAGGCCGGGGATCGAGGCATCGGTACTGGCCGAGGCGGTGTGCAGCTGCACCTTCGCCAGGCCGAACATGCGGTCGACGGGGCCCGCCTGCACGTCGACGTACTGCATCCGGCCGTAGGGGACCACGACCAGCGACCTCACGAGCACGCCGTGCCTGATCAGCAGGTCGTCCTCACGCTCGGCGTATCCCCACGCCCTCACCTGGCGAGGCACGATCGTCGCGAGGGCCGCAGCGAGCGCGAGCCACCCGAGGAGCGCCGCCCACATCCACCAGGTCGCCACGACCAGGGAGAGCACGAGCAGGACTACAGCGACCACCAGCACGGTGATGCCCAGACCGATCAGGCGGACCGTGATGAGCCGGTTGCTGACGCGCGTCCAGGCCAGCCCGGCTGGGTCGAAGGGGGTTCCTGCGTCGGCGTCCACACGTCGATCTTGTCACGCACGCCGCAGCCTTCGACCGGTGGTCGGCCGAGCAGGCCGTGGCAGACTGCGACCGTGGTCACCAGCGAACCCGGGCACGCCGTGTCGGACCGGCGAGAGGTGATCACGGGCATCGGTGTCGGCGCCGCCGGGGTGCCCGCGGAGCGCGACCTCCCCACGTCCGAAATGGTGCTGAACATCGGTCCGCAGCACCCGGCGACGCACGGGGTGCTGCGACTGCGGCTGACCCTGGACGGCGAACGCATCGTCCGCGCGGAGCCGATCGTGGGCTACATGCACCGCGGAGCCGAGAAGCTGTTCGAGGCGAGGGACTACCGCCAGATCATCGTGCTGGCCAACCGGCACGACTGGCTGTCGGCGTTCTCGAACGAGCTGGGGGTCGTCCTCGGCGTCGAGCACATGCTCGGCATGGAGGTGCCGGAACGCGCCGTGTGGGCGAGAACCCTTCTGGCAGAGCTCAACCGCGTGCTCAGCCACCTCATGTTCCTCGGCTCGTACCCGTTGGAGCTGGGTGCCATCACGCCGGTGTTCTACGCCTTCACCGAGCGCGAGCAGCTGCAGGCCGTGATGGAGGAGATCTCGGGCGGCCGCATGCACTACATGTTCAACCGGGTCGGCGGCCTCAAGGAGGACATGCCGGCCGGCTGGACCGACAGGGTCACCGAGGCGGTCGGGGCCGTCCGCAAGGGGATGGGCCGCATCGAGGGCCTCCTGGTGGGCAACCCCATCGTCGAGGGCCGTACGCGCGGGGTCGGGGTGCTCTCGCCCGAGCGCGTCCACGCGTACGGGGTGAGCGGTCCGGTCGCCCGTGCGAGCGGCGTGGATCTGGACCTGCGACGCGACGACCCCTACCTGGCCTACGGCGAGCTGTTCGGCCCGGGCGGCCCGGGACGCGTCGTCACCCGCACCGCCGGCGACTGCCTCGCCCGGCTGGAGTGCCTCCTCGAGCAGGTGCACGTGAGCCTCGACCTGGCCGACGCGTGCCTCGACCGGATGAGGTCGTTGGCCCGTGGCCCGGTGAACGTCCGCCTGCCGAAGGTGCTCAGGGTTCCCGAGGGCCACCGCTACACGTGGACGGAGAACCCGTTGGGGCTCAACGGGTACTACCTGGTCTCCCGCGGCGACAAGACGCCCTGGCGTCTCAAGCTGCGGTCGGCGTCGTTCAACAACGTGCAGGTGCTCAGCGAGCTGCTGCCCGGAACCCTGATCGCCGACATGGTCGCGATCCTGGGCTCGACGTTCTTCGTCGTGGGTGACATCGACAAGTAGGGCACCTCAGCCGTGCGTCCTCCCCCGAGGGCGACGCCCGCGGTCAGGCGCGGTGACGGGCCCGGCGACGCGGGCTGTCGGCGCGCGGGGCGCGCACCGGCTTCGCGTCGACGGGGGCGGGGGCGGCGTGGCGGCCGCGGCGGGCCGGGACGGGACCGGCGCTGGGTGCCTCGCCGAGGTCCCAGATGCGCTGCAGCTCGGCGGTGTCGACGCGGGGGTCCCGCAGGTCGATCGGCGCCGTCGCCACGGCGGCGGCCGCAGGCTGCGGCGACGGGACGGCGGACGGAGCCGCACCCGGTGCCGGCGGGGTGGGGGTCGACGTGGCCGCCCCGGTGCCGCCGTGTGCGACCGTGAAACGACGCGGGTCGGCGACGACGTCCTCGTCGGAGGGGGTGGCGTCCGCGTCCGCCGGCGTCGCAGCGGCGGTCAGCGCCGCGCGCACGGGTGCAGGCAGGATCGCCGGCTGGTAGGGCGCGGTCTCCATGGTCCACGCGGCCGTCGCCGCACTCTGGGGGGCCGCGTCCGCAGGGGTCACCTCGGGGGAGGGCACCGCCTCCGCGACCGGGGCGTCCGCAGGAGCCGGGACGTCGGCGAGGGGCTTCTCGTCGAGCCACTCGATGGTCGAGGGGAAGTCCGTGCGCGCGCCGGACCGGCCCGGGCGCAGCGCCAGCCAGAGCGACGGCATCGCCGCCACGGTGGCGCCTGCGAGACCGAGCAGGGTCTGGTCGAACCAGACGCCGGCCGACGCGATGCCCATGCCGGCGGCAGCCAGCGGGGCGCAGACGAGGAGGGTTGACGGACGCGAGGATCCGCGTCGCGTCGTCGGGGACGAGCGATGGGCCGCGAGGGGGGAAGTCGAGCTCACCTCGCGAGGGTACGGCCGCGCGCCCCCGATTCCGTGGAGGACTCACCGGGGGTGTCGATGTTGGCCCGTGCCAGTCTGGGCGGGTGCCCGAGGACGAACGCTCGCTGACCTCCGTCCTGCAGGTCCTGGACTTCCGGCGCCGGGTGGCGCGGACCTACCGGGCGGTGCGCGGCGAGCCCGACCCTGCGGTGGGCCACGCGCTGTGGGTCCGCGAGCGCGAGCGGCTGCTGGCCACCCACCCCGCGTCGCCGGTCCCACCCGGGCACCGCAGCCCTGCGGCGCGGGTCCCGGTGGCCGGCTACGACCCCACCTTCAGGTTCGAGGTCGAGGTGCTCCCCGCGGCGGGCGAGCACATCGAGGTCGCCACCGGCACCGACGGCACCGTGCCCTTCGACCGGGTCGGCCGGGTCGACCTGGCGGGCCTGGGCCACCTGGACGTGTGGTGGCACGGAGGCTACGGCGGTGGGCTGTTCGTGCCCCTGCGGGACGGGACCAGCGGTCGCTCCGGCTACGGCGGTGGCCGCTACGTGCTCGACACGACCAAGGGCGCCGACCTCGGTCCCGAACGGGACCCGGCCACGGACGCGGTCGGGGGCGCCCGCCTCGTCGTCGACCTCAACTTCGCCTACCACCCGTCCTGCGCCTACGACCCCGCCTGGGCCTGCCCCCTGGCGCCCCCCGGCAACCGGCTCGAGGCCGACGTGCCGGTCGGTGAGCTGTACGAGGGTCCCTGGGCGCACTGAGGACGCAGCACCGCCCTCCGGCCGAGGGAGCGCGGGAGGGCGGTGCTGCGAGGGCCGGAACCTCTGGGTCGTCAGCCGATCAGGTCCTTGGACTGCAGGTACTCCTTCGCCACGTCGGCCGGCTTCTGGCGCTCGCCGTCGACCTTGGCGTTGAGCTCGGTGAGGTCCTGGGTCGTCAGCACGGGCGCGAGCTGGTTGAGCGTCTGGGCGATCTTCTCGTCCGAGGCGTCCTCGGAGTTGACGATCGGCACCAGGTTGTCCGCCGCCTGCAGCTTCTTGTCGTCCTCGAGCACGACCAGCCCCAGCCCCTCCAGGGTGCCGTCGGTGGTACCCGTCAGCCCGAGCTGGGCGTCGCCGTCGACCACCTTCTGCTTGCCGGTGGCGCTGCCGAACTCGTCACCGGTCACGCCGGCGATGTCCAGGCCGTAGGTGTCCTCCAGCCCCAGGGCGCAGAACGGGCGCTCGAGGCACTCGTCCCCGGCGGCGAGGGTCAGTGGCTGCGCCAGCGCGGCGAGGTCCGAGAGCGTCTTCAGCGAGTTCTGGTCGGCGAACTCCTTGGTGACGTAGAAACCGTTGGCGTCCAGCGCTTCCGAAGGCTCCAGGACGGTCAGCCCCTTCGCCTCGGCGAGCGGACGCATGGCGTCGACGGTCTCGGTCGCGTCGCTGGTCGCGATCGGCGGCGCGTCCGGGCCGTTCGCCTCGCGGTTGAGGTACTCGGCCGTCGTCGCCGCGTACTCCGGCACCACGTCGATCTCGCCGCTCTCGAGCGACTTGATGTAGATCTCGCGCTGACCGGCCGTCTTGACCTCGACGGAGTAGCCGGCGTCCTCGAGGAGCAGCTTGTACATCTCCTGCATGATCGCCATCTCGGTGAACTGCGCCCCCCCGACGACGAGGTCACCCGCCGAGCCGGCCGGGGCCGAGTCGGTGTTGGTCTCCTCCTGGAAGGCGTCGCCGCTGCCGCCGCAGGCGGACAGGGCGATCACCGGCACCAGCAGGGCCGGGAGCATCGCCCGGCGAAGGAGGGAACGGGTCGTGTTCAGGGGGCGCATCATGGCCACCGCCTTCTGTGTCCCGCGGCGTCGAGCCGCGCGTGTCCGGCGGGCGAGACCGCCCGCATCCCCGAAGTGAACAACGTCGGACCGACATCGTCATCCCGAGATCAGCCGTTGCCCGGTCACGATCTCGTCACGGCGCCGGGCCCGGCCTGCTCGTCGCGTCAGCGGCTCGACAGGGCCAGCTCCTCCCCGCTCACGTCGGCGTCCGCGTCCTGGCCCCGTGAGGCGGGCCGCGCACGTCTCCCGAGCCGGCGCTCGACCAGCTCGAACACCACCTCGGTCGCCAGCGCGAGCAGCGTGACCACCAGCGCGGCCCCGATGATCTTCCCCTGGTCCTGGCCGGCGAAGCCCGCGGCGATCACGCGGCCGATCGCGCCGCCCCCGACCAGGCCGAGCACGGTCGCCGTCGCGACCACCTGCACGGCGGCCAGCCGCACGCCGGTCGCGATCAGAGGGATGGCGAGGGGCAGCTCGACCCTCCGGACGACCTGCCAGCCACTCATCCCCACGCCTCGGGCGGCGTCGACGACGTCACCGTCCACCTCGCGCATGCCGACGTACGTGTTCGTGAGCAGCGGCGGGAGGGCGAACAGCCCCAGAGCCAGCACGAACGAGAACGTGTTGGCGCCCAGCGGGTCCGGCAGCATGACGAACAGGACCAGCAGGGCGAAGGTCGGGACGGCACGGGCGGCGTTGCCGGCGTTCACGGCGAACACGCCCCCTCGACCGATGTGCCCGAGCCAGACCGCCAGCGGCACGGCGACCAGGAAGGCCGCGAGCAGCGCCAGGCCGGAGATCACCACGTGCTCGACCAGCCGGTTGAGCAGTCCGCTGGTCCCGGACCAGCTCGAGGGGTCGGTCAGGTAGGCGACGACGTCGCCGAGGGGCCCGTTCACGCGCTCGCTCCCCTCGTCCACGGGGTGAGGCCGCGCTGGATGGCCAGAAGGAGCAGGTCGGCGGTGACCGCGAGGACCACGCAGAGCACCGACGCGAGCAGCACCTGCGGACGGAAGTTGCTGGTGAGCCCGTCGTTGATGAGGTTGCCGAGGCCGCCGAACCCCACGAGGAACCCGATCGTCGTCAGCGCGATCGTGGAGACGGTGGCCACCCGCAGCCCGGCGAAGACCGCGGGCAGTGCCAGGGGCACCTGGACGCGCCACAGGAGGCGTGTGCGTGCGAAGCCCATCCCGGTCGCGGCGTCGACCACGTCGTCGGGGACCGCGTCGAGGCCGGCCACGATGTTCCGCACGAGGATCGTCAGCGAGTACAGCGCGAGCGCCACCACCACGGTGGTCAGGCTCAGGCCGCCGAGCGGCAGCAGCACGGACAGCAGCGCCAGGCTCGGGATCGTGTACACGATGGTCGACGCCCCGAGCACGAGGTTCTTCAGCGAGCGCCGGCGGCGGGCGAGCAGGGAGAGCGGGAACGCCACCAGCAGCCCCAGACCGACGCTCAACACGGTGATCAGGACGTGTTCGCCCAGAGCGGCGAGGATCTCGTCCTGCCGGCTGGTCACGTACGCCGGGCAGACCCACTCGTTGCGGACGAGGCAGTTGTCGGCGACGCTTGCGGCATGAGTCCCGCCCTGGACGAGAGCCAGCCCAGCGCCGGTGCTGCCGAGAAGGGCGGTCACGACGGCGACGCTACCGCGCGGCCGATGATCCGTCTCGACGGCGTCGGCAAGAAGTACCCCGACGGAACGGTGGCCGTCGGCTCCCTCGACCTGGACGTGCAACGGGGAGCTCGTCGCGCTGGTGGGACCCTCCGGCTGCGGCAAGTCGACCACCCTGCGCATGGTGAACCGGCTGATCGAGCCGACGTCGGGGAGCATCTACCTCGAGGGCGACGACGTCACCCGCGTCGACCCCGTCCAGCTGAGACGCCGGATGGGCTACGTCATCCAGCAGATCGGGCTCTTCCCGCACCTGACGGTCTCGGCGAACGTCAGCACCGTTCCCGACCTGGTCGGGTGGGACAGGTCCCGGTCACGTGCGCGGGTCGAGGAGCTGCTGCAGCTGGTCGGGCTCGACCCCGCCCGCTACGCCCATCGCTACCCGAGCGAGCTGTCCGGCGGCCAGCGCCAGCGCGTCGGGGTCGCCCGGGCCCTGGCGGCCGACCCCCCGGTGCTCCTCATGGACGAGCCGTTCGGCGCCGTCGACCCGATCGCCCGTGACCGGCTGCAGGCACAGTTCCGGCAGATCCAGGCCGACCTGGGCAAGACGGTGCTGCTGGTCACCCACGACATCGACGAGGCCGTGCGTCTCGCGGACCGCATCGCCGTCCTCAGCACGGGCGGCCGGCTCGAGCAGTACGCCGATCCCGCCACCGTGCTGGGCGCACCGGCGAACGACTTCGTCGCGGACTTCGTCGGGGCCGACCGGGGCCTTCGCCGCCTCGCGGTCACCCCGATCGAGGCCGACGACCTGGAGCACCCGCCGACCCTCTTCCTCGACGACCGCACCGAGGCCGGAAGGGAGGCCATCGCCGACGCCGAGCAGCCCTTCGCGGTCGTCCTCGACCGCGACGGCAACCTGCGGGGATGGGTGTCGGACCGGCACCTGGCCGCCGCCCCGGGACGCGTGATCAGCGACGTGGTCCGCCGGTTCGACGACGCCGTCGACGTCGGGGACTCGCTGCGACGGGGGCTC
Source organism: uncultured Actinomycetota bacterium (assembly GCA_963843835.1). Taxonomy (GTDB): domain Bacteria; phylum Actinomycetota; class Actinomycetes; order Actinomycetales; family CAWJMD01; genus CAWJMD01. The sequence continues at coordinate 474,961 of CAWJMD010000001.1, read as the reverse complement.
TCGGAGATCGTCCAGCACGACGCCGGGTGGCTGCCGGTCCTGGACGGGGACCGCTACATCGGGGTGCTCACGCCGTCGAGCGTGCACGCGGCCCTGCGCCGCACGGTCCCGGATCGCGCGCGGCCGCAGGAGGAGAAGGCAGCGGCGGTCCCCGACGCGGTCTGACGAGCCGCGCCGGCTCCCGGGCCGGTCGGTGCCGGTCAGCTGAAGCGGTGGTCGTGCTCGCACACCCACAGGATGCGGGGGTGCCGCTCGCCGCCGGACTCGCCGCCCTCGACCTGCACGGTGCGGACGCCGGGCTGACCGCACTGGGGGCAGTTCGGTGCTGTGCTCACGTCTCGACTCTGCCACCAGCGTGCTCTCGCCGCATCCCCACGCCCGAGACCCCAACGGTCACCGAGCGTCACCGAGCCACTCCCCGTTCGGCTCAAGGTCCGGTCGCGTCGTGCCGAAGAGCGGGCATGCGCAGCTGTCAATCGTCCCGGCCTCCCCGGCACGAGCACGCCCGTGACGCTGACGGAACCGACGGTGGTCGCACCGCACGGGACGCCGAGGTGGCCTCCGAGCGCGGTCAACCGACGGGATGGGCCGTGGCCCTCCACTCGTGGCTGACGAGGACGCTCTGCTGACACGCGCGCCCCGACGGGCTCCCTGGAGCACACTGGTCGGATGAGCACGTCGCGGAGGCCGGCACCGCCGCCGCCCAGCCGCGGCCGCCCGCGGCTGCCGTTGCCCAGCGCGCTCGCGGGCCCCGCCCGCCACCGAGAGCGTGCAGAGGTCGACCTGGTCCACCCGCGCCGGGCCCTGCACCGGGGCAAGGGCCTCGCCGACGCAGTGGTCAACTGCGCGCTCTACTGCAGGGGCTCTCGCCGGGGTGGCCAGCTCCCCCTCGAGACCGCCCTCACGTCGGCCCGCGCGCTCGAGGACGGCTTCGTCTGGATCGGGTTGCACGAGCCGGACAGCGACTCGCTGCAACGGGTCGCCGACGAGTTCGGTCTGCATCCCCTGCCGGTGGAGGACGCGCTGCACGCGCACCAGAGGCCCAAGCTCGAGGTGTACGGCGACACCCTCTTCCTCGTGCTCAAGACGGTCCACTACCTCACCGACGAGGAGCTGATCGAGACCGGCGAGCTGATGCTCTTCGTCGGGCCCGACTTCGTGGTGACCGTGCGGCACGGCTCGGCCGGCGCCCTGCAGGGCGTGCGTGCGGACCTCGAGGCCAGGCCCGACCTGCTCGCCATCGGCCCGGCCGCCGTGCTCTACGCGGTCGTCGACAGCGTGGTCGACGGCTACGCCCCGGCAGCGGCGGCGCTCGAGGAGGACGTGGACGAGGTCGAGAACCAGGTGTTCTCCGCCGACAGCGCGCAGCCGACAGAGCGCATCTACAAGCTGAAGCGGGAGGTGATGGAGTTCCGTCGCGCGGTGGAGCCCCTCGAGCCCGCCACCACCGAGCTGGCAGCCGGTAGCGTCCCGGGCGTCGACCCGCGCATCGCCGACTTCTTCAGGGATGTGCACGACCACGTGGTGCGGGCTCACGAGCAGGTGAGCTCGATGAACGAGCTGCTCGACAGCGCGCTGTCGTCGAACCTCGCGCAGGTGACCATGCGGCAGAACGCCGACATGCGTCGCATCAGCGCCTACGTCGCCATCGCAGCCGTCTGCACGCTCGTCGCGGGGGTGTACGGGATGAACTTCCGCCAGATGCCGGAGCTGTCCTGGGCCTTCGGCTACCCGTTCGCCCTGGCGCTGATGGTCGGCTTCTCGCTCCTGCTCTACCGCGGGTTCAAGCGCAACGGCTGGCTCTGAGCCAGTCAGTCCTCGTCGTCGGGGTCGTCGGGCAGCCGGCACCAGTGCTCGGCGACCAGACCTGCCGCCACCACCCCCAGCGCCGCCACCACCGCGACGGCGGCGAGGACGAACCGGTCGCGGCGTGGCTGGATGTCGAGGTCCGTCACCAGCACGAGGGACTGCCCCAGGTACCAGCCCGACACGAGGGCACCGCAGTGGCTCGCGGCCTTGGCCAGCACCGCCGCCCTGGCCGCCCGCAGGGGGTCGAGGGGGCGGTCCCGGTGGCCGGCGTTCCAGCGCCGCACCGGCCAGGCGAGCGCCAGCACCGAGACGCCGATCGCGGCCATCGCCACGAGGGCGGTCCAGGGCAGCGGAAGGGGCCGTCCCCCCGAGCTCTCCCAGGCACGCACGACCGCGAAGCCGACCACCACGGCCGACACCGCGAGCAGTACGAGAACCCTTGGCCGAGAACCCGTCACGCGTCCACTCCTCCGTCAGGTGATGCACCCTGGCCGCGCTCGGCGAGGTCCAGGTCGGGTCGCGCCCTGACGCCGTCGACGTCCGCGGCCGCCCGCGCCAGGTCCTTGACGGGCCCGCCTTGCGGTCCTGGCAGCACCGCCTCCGGATCGACGTCGACCCACGGCAGCAGCACGAATGCCCGCTCGTGCGCCCGCGGGTGCGGCAGGGTCAGATGAGGGTCATCACTCACAGTGGCCCCGTAGACGATCACGTCGATGTCGAGAGTCCGCGGTCCCCAACGGATCTCACGCACCCGATCATGGTCCCGCTCGATCCGCTGGCAGGCACTGAGCAGGTCGGCGGCGTTCCGGCTGGTCCGACCGGTGACGACGGCGTTGAGGTACGCGCCCTGCTCCGGACCGCCCACCGGGTCGGTCTCGACCACGGGCGACAGCCGCTCGATCTGCAGCCCCCCGACACGACGAAGGGCGCCAACGGCAGACCTCAGAGTCCCGACGCGGTCGCCCAGGTTGCTGCCGAGGGCCAGCACCACGGGGACCGTGGGCAGCGGGCGCGTCACAGCCGCTCTCCACGACGCCGGTGCACGCGCACCACGACGTCGCCGAAGGCGACCGTCACCGGGGCGTGGGGCTTGTGCACGGCCACGTCGACCGCCCCCACCCCGTCCTGCGCGAGGGCGACGTCCGCGATGCGCGACGCCAGCGTCTCGATCAGGTCGACGGGCTCCCCGGTGACCACGTCGTGCACGGCCTCGGCCAGCTCGCCGTAGTGCACGGTCTCGCTGAGGTCGTCACCGGCAGCCGCCGCCCGGGTGTCGACGTGCAGCACGACGTCGACGACGAACTCCTGCCCCTGGCGCCGCTCGAAGTCGAACACGCCGTGGAAGCCCTTGGCCCGCAAGCCGACGAGCTCGATCCGGTCGGGGAAGTCGTCCGTCATGCCGTGCCGCCCCGCTGCCAGGCCGCGGCGACCCTGACGGCATCCACGGAGGGGGCCACGTCGTGCACGCGCACGCACCAGGCCCCCGCCAGCGCGGCCAGTGCCGAGGTGGCCGATGTCGCCCGGTCACGCCCGGCGGCAGGGACCGGCTCGCCGTCGGGGCCCGCGAGCAGGTGTCCCAGGAACCGCTTGCGGGACGCCCCGACCAGCACCGGGAAGCCGAGGCCGGTGATCGCGTCCAGCCGGCCGAGCAGCCGCCAGTTGTGGTCGCCGGTCTTGGCGAAGCCGAGGCCGGGGTCGAGCACCAGCCGGTCCCCCGCGATGCCCGCCGATGTCAGCGCGTCGGCGCGGCGCGCGAGCTCGTCGGCGACGTCGAGCACGACGTCGTCGTACGTCGCCAGCCCATCCATCCGGTCGCTGTGCCCGCGCCAGTGCATCGCCACGTACGGCACCTCAGCCTCAGCCACCAACGAGGGCAGGGCAGGGTCGGCCAGCCCGCCGCTCACGTCGTTGACGAGGGAGGCGCCGGCATCGAGCGCCGCCTCGGCCACGCGAGCCCGCATGGTGTCGATGCTGACCACGGAGCCGGACGCTGCCAGCTCGCGGACGACAGGGAGGACACGCCGCAGCTCCTCCGACTCGGGGACGCGTTCGGCGCCCGGTCGGGTCGACTCCCCGCCGACGTCGAGCAGGTCTGCGCCCTGCGCCGCCAGGTCGAGGCCGTGGGCCACGGCGGCGTCCGGCTCGAACCATGCTCCTCCGTCGCTGAAGGAGTCCGGCGTCACGTTGACCACGCCCATCACGAGACAGCGGCCACCCGCGGCGGCCGTGAGCTCGCTCGGCGAGCGCTGCGCCTGCGGCGTCACTTCTTGAGGATGAGGCTGAGGGCCTCGGCGCGGGTGGCAGGGTCGCGCATCTGCCCGCGCATCGCCGACGTCACGGTGCGGGCGCCCGGCTTTCGCACCCCACGCATCGACATGCAGAGGTGCTCGCACTCCAGCACGACGATCACTCCGCGCGGCTCGAGCAGCTCCATCAACGAGTCCGCGATCTGGGAGGTCAGGCGCTCCTGCACCTGCGGTCGCCGCGCGAACACCTCGACCAGCCGGGCGAACTTGCTCAGACCCGCGATCTTGCCGTCCTTCGAGGGGATGTAGCCGATGTGGGCGGAGCCGTGGAACGGGACGAGGTGGTGCTCGCAGGTCGAGTACACCTCGATGTCCTTGACCAGCACCATCTCGTCGTGGCCGAGGTCGAACGTCGTCCGCAGCACGTCCTCGGGATGCAGGGAGACGCCGGCGAAGATCTCGGCGTAGGAACGGGCCACGCGTGCCGGGGTCTCGACCAGGCCGTCGCGATCGGGGTCCTCGCCGATCGCCACGAGGATCTCGCGCACCGCCGCCTCGATCCGGGGTAGGTCCACAGCCGCCGGACCGACGTCGCCGGTCCCCTCGCGTCCGGTCACGGAGGACCGACTACTCGCCGGCGCCGTGGCCGCCGGTCGGGCGCGGGGCCGAGGCACCGGGGGTCACGCCGGCCGGGTGGCTCTCGTGGGCCGCGGCCGCCTCGTCCTGGGGCGCGGGCCGGGAACCGTTGAGGCTCTTGCGCTCCGAGGGCCCCTTCACCGGGGGGATCTCCGACACGTGGCGGTTCTCGCTCGACAGCCACACCGGGCGGAGGTCTCGCTTGACCACCGGCTTGAAGATCTCCGCCAGGGCCTTCTTGTCGAGCGTCTCGTGCTCGAAGAGGGCCAGGACGAGGTCGTCCAGAACCTGGCGGTACTCGACGAGCACCTCCCACGCCTCGTCGTGCGCCGCCTCGATGAGCTTGCGCACCTCCTCGTCGACGACCCCCGCGACCGTCTCCGAGTAGTCCCGCTCGTGGCCCATGTCGCGACCGAGGAAGACCTCGCCCGAGCCGGAGCCCAGCTTGATCGCGCCGACCCGCTCGCTCATGCCGTACTGCGTGACCATCTTGCGGGCCAGGCTGGTGGCCTTCTCGATGTCGTTCGACGCACCCGTGGTGGGGTCGTGGAACACCAGCTCCTCCGCGACACGGCCACCCATCGCGTAGGCGAGCTGGTCGAGCAGCTCGTTGCGCGTGGTCGAGTACTTGTCCTCGGTCGGCATCACCATCGTGTAGCCGAGGGCGCGGCCGCGGGGCAGGATCGTCACCTTGGTCACGGGGTCGGTGTGGCGCATCGCCGCGGCCACCAGCGCGTGTCCGCCCTCGTGGTAGGCGGTGATCTTCTTCTCCTGGTCGTTCATCAGCCGGGTGCGCTTCTGCGGCCCGGCGATGACGCGGTCGATCGCCTCGTCGAGGGCAGCGTCGTCGATGAGCTTGGCGTTGGTGCGGGCGGTGAGCAGCGCCGCCTCGTTCAGCACGTTCGCCAGGTCCGCACCGGTGAAGCCCGGTGTGCGGCGGGCGACCGCCTGCAGGTCCACGTCCGCGGCCATCGGCTTGCCCTTGGCGTGCACGTCGAGGATCTGGTGGCGCCCTGCCATGTCCGGCGGCTCGACCGCGATCTGACGGTCGAAGCGGCCCGGGCGCAGCAGGGCGGGGTCGAGGATGTCGGGGCGGTTCGTGGCGGCGATGAGGATGACGTTGGTCTTGACGTCGAACCCGTCCATCTCGACGAGCAGCTGGTTGAGCGTCTGCTCCCGCTCGTCGTGCCCGCCGCCCATGCCGGCGCCGCGGTGGCGACCGACGGCGTCGATCTCGTCCACGAAGATGATCGCGGGGGCGTTCGCCTTGGCCTGCTCGAAGAGATCACGCACGCGGGACGCGCCCACGCCGACGAACATCTCGACGAAGTCGGAACCCGAGATGGAGTAGAAGGGAACCCCGGCCTCGCCCGCCACGGCGCGGGCCAGCAGCGTCTTGCCGGTTCCGGGTGAGCCGTACAGCAGGACGCCCTTGGGGATCTTGGCACCCACGGCCTGGAACTTGGCGGGCTCGGAGAGGAACTCCTTGATCTCGTGCAGCTCCTCGACAGCCTCCTCGGCACCGGCCACGTCGGCGAAGGACACCTGCGGCGTGTCCTTGCTGACGAGCTTCGCCTTCGACTTGCCGAACTGCATGACGCGGGACCCCCCGCCCTGCATCTGACTGAGCATGAACCAGAACAGGCCCACCAGCAGGAGGATCGGCAGGAGGGTGATCAGCAGCGTGCCGATCCACGAGTCCTGCGGCACGTCGTCGTTGAACGGCTTGCCCAGCTTGGCGGTGCTGACCGCCTTCACGACGTCGACCCCGCGGGGCTCCACGTAGAAGAACTGGACCTGCTTGCCCTTGTCACCGAAGTCCTCGTTCAGCGTCAGGTCGACGCGCTGCTCCCGGTCGATGATCTCGGCCTGGTCCACCTTGCCGTCGGCCAGCAGCTTGAGCCCGTCCGCGGTGTCGATGCGCTGGAAACCGCCCATCGAGAACAGCTGGCTGGCGATGAGCAGCACGAGAAGACCCATCACGACGAAGAATGCGGGTCCGCGGAGAATGCGCCTGAAGTCCATCGGTGCGGGGTTGTCGACCCCGTCCTTCCTGTTGGTCTGACCTGCGGAAACGGTACACCGGGCACCCGGCGACGACCTGCGGGCAGTGGGGTTCCGTCGTCCGCTCAACGGCTGGACGGACGGTGGTGTTCCGGTCGGGTGTCAGCCCCCGTAGACGTGGGGCGCCAGTGTCCCGACGAACGGAAGGTTGCGGTAGCGCTCGGCGTAGTCGAGGCCGTAGCCGACGACGAACTCGTTGGGGATCTCGAAGCCGGTGTACCGCACGTCGACCTGCACCTTGGCGGCCTCGGGCTTGCGCAGCAGGGTGAGCACCTCGACGGAGGCCGGGCCGCGCGAGGTGAGGTTCGCCAGCAACCACGAGAGGGTCAGGCCCGAGTCGATGATGTCCTCCACGATCAGCACGTGGCGCCCGAGGATGTCGGCGTCGAGGTCCTTGAGGATGCGGACCACCCCGGACGACTTGGTGCCCGAGCCGTAGCTCGAGACCGCCATCCAGTCCATCTCGGCGCGGGAGTGCAGGGCGCGCGCGAAGTCGGCCATCACCATCACGGCGCCCTTCAGCACACCGACCAGCAGCAGGTCCTTGCCCGCGTAGTCGGCGTCCACCTCGGCAGCCATCTCGGCCAGCCGCTGCTGGATCTGCTCGGCAGGGATCAGGACCTTCTGCAGGTCGGTGCCCATGTCGTCGACGTCCACCGGCGGGTGCTCCTCAGCGTGGCGGGGTGCGGACGAGGAGCAGCATCCCAGACTCCCTGCGCGCCGTGACACCGCCCGCCAGGTGCACCGGTCCCTGACCCGTCCAGCGGGTGAGCAGGTCGTCGACCGCGAGCACCTGGACGCGCGACAGCGCACCCGCCGGGCATCCCGCATCGAGGGCCGCCGCCCGCAGCGCACGGGTCCGCAGCGCCGGCGGGGACGCCAGGAGGGTGGCCACGTCCAACCCCACCACCCCCTCACCCCGCGTCCTCTGAGTGCTGATGGTCGCTTCCTGGCCCGGGAAGGGACCATGAGCACTCAGAGGACGGGGGTGACGGGGGTCGCGGGCGCGCTCGAGCAGCTCGGCGGCCAGCCCGTCGAGGGCGTCGGCGTCGTCGCGCAGCTGGTCGGCGGTGCGGGCCAGGGCGGCCGCGGTGCCCGGACCGAGCTCCGCCTCGAGCACGGGGAGCACCCGGTGGCGGACTCGGGCGCGCAGCAGGGCGGGGTCCTCGTTGGTGGGGTCCGTCCAGGCGGTCAGGCCGAGCGGCGCGAGCGAGGCGTGGACGGTCGCGCGGTCGAGCCCCAGGAGCGGGCGGCGAAGCAGGCTCCGTGACGGCGCCATCCCCGCCAGGGACCGGGCGCCGGAGCCGCGGGCGAGGCCGAGCAGCACCGTCTCGGCCTGGTCGTCGCGCGTGTGCCCGAGCAGCACGGCGACGGCTCCGGTGCCCTCTGCGGTGGATACCAGCGCGTCGTAGCGGGCGGTCCGGGCCGCCGCCTCGGGGCCGCTGCCGTCGGCGACCACCTCGACCGGGACCGTCAGCACCGGGTCAAGGCCCAGGGCGCGGCACGTGGCCGCGGCGGCAGCCGCCGCGGCGACGCTGCCCGGCTGCAGGCCGTGGTCGACGACGACGGCACCGACGCGCACGCCGGCGCGAGGGCCCTCGAAGGCGGCGGCGGCCGCGAGCGCGACCGAGTCGGGCCCGCCGCTGCAAGCCACGAGCACCAGGGGGTCGGGGGACCCCAGCCCGGCGAGGACGGAGCGGACCGCCACGCGGACGGCCGCCACGGCCGGCGACGGCCCGGTCACGCGACCTCGTTCACGCGGTCCACGGCCTCAGCCGTGCACGCGGCGCACCCAGGCCTGCGGGTCGCTGATCTCGGCGGCCCGCGGCAGCGTCTGCGGTCCCGACCAGACGGCGTTGAAGCCCTCCATGCCGACGATGTCGACGACGCCTCGCACGAAGCGGGCCCCGTCCGCGTACTGGCGCATCTTGGCGTCGAGCCCCAGGATGCGCCGCAGGACGCGGTCGACCGCCCCCCGTCCCGCACGTCGCCGGGTGAAGCGCTCACGGATCGTCGAGACCGTGGGGATGACCTGGGGTCCGACCTCGTCCATGACGACGTCGGCGTGGCCCTCGAGCAGCGACATCACCGCGGTCAGGCCACCGAGCGCCGCGCGCTGCTCCGGCGTCTGGACCATCTCGAGCAGGCCCGTCCCGTCACCGCCGCGCAGCATGTCGGGGAGGCTGCGCAGCGCCGAGGCCACCCGGTCCGCGAGCTGGCCCGGCTCCCCGAGGAGGTCGACGGCGAGGCTGCGGCTGCCCTCGAGCAGGTGGGAGCGCAGCCACGGGTTCGCGGTGAACTGCACCCGGTGGGTCTCCTCGTGCAGGCACACCCACAGACGGAAGTCGTCGCTGTCCACCGCGAGCTCGCGCTCGACCTGCACCACGTTCGGCGCGACGAGCAGCAGGCGCCCGGGACCGCCGGCCGCGCCGGCCTCACCGCCGGCGATGTCGTACTGGCCCAGCACCTTCGTGGACAGGAAGCTGAGCAGCGACCCCACCTCGGCGCCGGTGACCCGACCGCCGACGGCGCTGGTGAGCGCACCCGGCGCGCGGTCGCGTCGACGCTGGGCGGCGCCGACCGCCGGGGCCAGCACGGTGCGGAAACCGGTCACGTTCGCCTGCACCCAGCCCGGACGGTCCACGACGAGCACGCCCTCCCCCGGAGTCGCCGTCAGCCCGGTGGTCTCCGCCACGTGGCCCGTCGACACGATCGCGAGGTCTCGCAGCTGCTCGACGACCTGGCGGGCCTCGGCCCGGCCGATGTCGGGGCCGGGCTTGACCAGGTAGTCGGCCGTGCGCACCGCGAAGTCCCAGTCGACGAGGGCGTCCACCGCCGCGTAGTCCTCGTCGCTGACGCCGGCGTCGGCGTGCGGTTCCGCGGACGGGGGACCGTCGGGCAGGGTCATCGCCTCACCGTAACCCGGGCCGCCGGGCTACCGGCACCCGCAGCCCGCCAGCACGGCGACCACCCGGTCGGCGGCGGCCCTTCCAGCAGTGGACGCGGGAACGCGGTCGGCCATCACCGCGAACGCCAGGAGGCGGCCGTCGGCGTCCACGACCGTGCCGGCCAGCGTGGTCGTGCCCGTCAGGGAGCCGGTCTTCGCGCGGACCAGGCCCTGCCCGGCGGCCGCCCCGGCCGCGGCGCCGAACCGGTCCTCGAGCGTCCCGGTCAGCCCGGCGACCGGCAGCCCCGTCAGCAGCGGCCGCAGCTCGGGGTGGTCCGGGGACGCCGCGGCGACCAGCGTGCCGGCGAGGACCGCCGGCGTGAGCAACGAGCCGTCCGCGAGGCCGCTGCCGTCGGAGAGCCGCAGCCCGTCGGCGGGCACCCCGATGGCCTCGACCTCGGCCAGCACCGCGGCGCCGGCTCCCGCGAAGTCCGTGGGGAGGCCTGCGTCCGCCGCCACCAGCCGAGCGAGCGCCTCCGCGCCGTTGTTGTCGCTGGCGAGCAGCACGTAGGTGACGACCTCGGCGAGGCCGGCCGAGGTGACCGTCCCCAGCACTGTGGCGTCCGTCGGCGCGGCGCCGCGGGCGACGGTGCCCTGCACCGTGATGCCGCGCGCGGCGAGGAGGTCGGCGAACGTGGCCGCCGCCGCCAGACCCGGGTCCGCCACGCGCGGGGCGTAGTTCTCGGACGAGGTGCGGCCCGCGTTGACCGCGATGCCCGTGACCGGCGCCACGAAGCCGTTGGAGACGTCGGCGGGGACCCATCCCGGACCCATCCCCGCACCGGTGCCGACGCCCGCGAACACCGAGTCGTCCAGCGCGAGGCCCACGGTCGTGCGTCCGGTGGTCGAGAGCGCTGCCGCGGTCTGGTCCGCGAGGTCGGCGAGCCCGGCGCGGCCGTTGGCGGCGTCCGGGTCGCCGGCCCCCGCGGCGAGCAGGACGTCACCCCCTCCGACGAGCACGACGGGACCGTCCCCGCTGGTCACGGCGCGCGTCTCGACGCTGTGACCCGGACCGAGCCGGTGAAGGGCCGCGGCGGCGGTGAGCACCTTCGCCACGGACGCCGGCTCGTGGGCGGTCGTCGCGCCGGCGCCGACGAGGACCTCACCCGTCAGCCCGTCGAGCACCGTGGCCGAGACGCCGGGGCCGAGGGCGGGATCGGCCAGGGCCGGCGCGAGCGCGGCGGCGAGCACCTCGGGGCTGGGCAGCGGCGCGGAGTCGTCCAGCGCCGGTGCGCCGGTGCGGGCCGCGGACGGTGGCGGCTGCGCCCCGGGGGCGGTGACCAGCTCGGGGTAGGGCAGCGGGACGGGGTCCTGGGTCAGGGGTCCGGGCACCCGACCGGTGGCGTCGGCGACGGCGTAGGCGCTCAGCCCGGCGACGAGGACCAGGCTGAGGGAACCTACGGCGAGCCGGCGTCCCCCACCTGCTGCCATGTCGGTCCCTGCCCTGCCTTCCTGTCACGAGAGTCGCTACGCGAGACTAACCGGGACCCCCGCGCCCCCGAGCCTCACGGAGCTTCGCAGATGGACTTCAACGTCACGGTCGAGATCCCGAAGGGGACCCGCAACAAGTACGAGGTCGACCACGAGTCAGGGCGGATCAAGCTCGACCGCACCCTGTTCACCGCGACCCGGTACCCCGCCGACTACGGGTTCATCGACAACACCCTGGGCGAGGACGGCGATCCCCTCGACGCCCTTGTCCTCATCGACGAGCCGACCTTCCCCGGCTGCCTGATCCGGTGCCGGGCGATCGGGATGTTCAAGATGCGCGACGAGGCCGGTGGCGACGACAAGGTGATGTGCATCCCGACCGGCGACCCCCGGCTGGCGCACCTGCAGGACCTCGACGACATCGGCGAGTTCTACCGGCTCGAGATCCAGCACTTCTTCGAGACGTACAAGGACCTCGAGCCCGGCAAGTCCGTCGAGGGCGCCCACTGGGTCGGCCGCGAGGCCGCCGAGACGGAGATCGCCGCGTCGTTCGACCGGCTGAAGGACCAGGGCGGCTCGACGCACTGACGTCGGCGCCGTCCCACCTGTCCCGCGGTCAGGGGCGGCCGGCGTAGTCCATCGTCCCGCTCATGCGGACGGGTGTGAGTCGCACGTCCACACCGGCCCGGGGCGCCTCCACCATCATCCCGCCGCCCGCGTAGAGCGCGACGTGGTGGATCGACGAGGCGTTGGTCCCGTCCCCGTAGAAGATCAGGTCGCCCGGTCGCAGCTGCGAGTAGGGGATCTTGTCGACGGCGACGTACTGCGACCGCGAGGTGCGGGGCAGGTTGACCCCACCCTTGCGCCAGGCGGCGCCCGTCAGGCCCGAGCAGTCGTACGAGTCCGGGCCGGTGGCGCCCCACTGGTACGGCTTGCCGATCTGGGTCCTGGCCCAGCTCACCGCGGCCTGTCCCCCTGACGAGCTGCCGCTCGAGGAGCCGCCCCCGCCACCCGACGACGGGGGGGCGGGCGCGGGGGCCGGCGCCGGCGCCGGGGCGGGACGGGGGTTGCGGTCGTCGTCGCGGCTCGCCCGCTCCTGCGCGGCTGCACGCTCGGCCTCCTGGGCGGCTCGCTCTGCTGCACGCGCCTTCGCGGCGCGGTCGGCGCGGCTCTTGGCCTGGGTCGCCTCCCGTCGCTCAGCAGCCGCACGCGCCGCGGCCTCCGCGCGAGCGGCACGCTCGGCCTCGAGGCCGACCTGACGCTGCTGCTCCAACTCCACGGTGGTCTGCCGTAGTGCGGCGAGCTGCGCTGTGAGAGAGGCCTTCTCGTTGGCCGTGCTCGTCACTGCATCCTGGGCGGCCTGCGCCGTGGAAGCTGCGGCGGCCCGCGCCTTCTCGGCCGCTGCGGCGGCGTCCTGCTGCGCCTTCTGAGCGGTCTGCGCCTGCTCGTCGAGCAGCCCGGCGACCCGCTCGGCCGACTCCCCGTTCTCGAAGACGCGGCGACGTCCGTCACCGAGGTAGTCGAGCGTGGCCGCACGGTCGATCAGGGTCTGGGGACCGTCGTCGCTGAGCACGGCCTCGAGGCCGCTGAGGCTGGTGCCCTGGCGGTACGCGCTGGCAGCCAGCACCCCGACGTCGCGCCGCGCGACCACGAGGGCCGCCTGCGCGTCGTCCGCTCGCCGACGGGCCTCGGCCGCGGCGGTGGTAGCGTCCTGCAGGGCGACCTGCGCCTCGTTGTAGTCCTCGTTGGCCACCTGCGCCGCAACCTGCGCGGTCTCGAGCCTCGCGTTGGCGGCAGCGAGCTGCCCCTCGAGCGCGGCGACCTGGCCGGCGGTCGTGGTGGCAGCCGCCCTGGCGCTGTCCACCTGGTCCTGGCTCGGGAACACGGGGGCCGCGTCGGCGGGCGCGGTCACGCCGACGAGGCCGCCGAGGGCGAGTGCCGCGCCGGCGACGACGCCCAGCAGGCGGCGCGGGACGCCAGGGGGCTCGGTCACTGTGGTCTGTCCTCCGGAGGGGAATGACACGGATGTGATTTGCCGAGCCGCCCGCACGGCGTGTCACGTTGACACAACGGCGACGACCGTACAGGGTGCGCGCCCCACGGGGAACACATACCCCAGAAGTAATCAGGAGTACTCACGAGTCACAGGGGCCCCACGCGAGGCGGGGGGCGAGAGCCGCGCCGCGGGGGATCAGCGGTTGACGAGGTGCCAGAGGATCGTGTCGTGGGCGTACCGCGCCTTGTCGGCCCCACGGAACGTCACCTCGTGCGCACCCGCCCCCGAGACCGTCACCGTGATCGTGGACGACGAGGCGAAGTCGAGGCCGAGCGTGGAGTCGGAGACCACCCCGACGCTCGTGATCCGCCCGTAGGGGATCGAGAGCAGGGCGACCTTGCCACCCACCAGGGACCGGTCCTGCAGGATGACCCGGTAGTCCGTCAGCCCGACGAAGCCGGTGCCGGCGCCGCTCGCGTCGAGCACGGCGACGAGGACCTCGCCGTCGAGCAGCGTCTCCTCAACGGCGTCCCGCTGGTGCTCGAAGTCGTACACGACGGCCGGAACCGACGCCGGGGCCTCCACGGGTTCACCCGGTGCCTGGCTCATGTGGTCTCCCGCCTCGGGGCCGGTGCGTCCGGCTCCCCCGCAGCGTAGACGCGGCCCCGCCTCAAGGACGTGCCGTCGACGGCCGATCCTCCGGGGGTGAAGGGGGTGTGGTCGACGCTCACGCAGCGGGTCCGCGGACTCGCCGCCCGCTCCGGCCTGCTCCGGGTGGACCACCCCGACGAGGATGTCCGCCGCCGCGGCCGGGTGCTGGTCCTGCTCGCCTGCGGCCTCGGCTCGATCGGACTGGTGACGGCGCCCCTCACCCTGATGCTGCCCGACGGTCACGTGTACACGGCGGCGTTCCTCGGTGTCAGCCTCGTCTACCTGCTGGTGGTCTGGCTGGCTCGTCGCGGCTACGTCGACCTGGCGCTGGTACTCATGCTGGGCGGGTACGCGCTGGCACTCGTCCTGGGCGTACTGCAGGTGGGGACGGTCACGACGGCGCCCATCTTCGCGCTGCTCATCATCACCTTCGCAGGCACGCTCATGCGCCCGGCGCTGGTGGCCCCGGCCCTGCTCGCGTCACTCCTGCTGATCCTGGGCCTCCCCTCCCTGGTGGGCGGGAACACGCGACCGATCACGTTCACCGAGCAGGTGTTCGTCGTGATCGTCGTGTCCGCGCTCACCACCCTGATGGCCGTCGTCAACGCCGTCGGGATCCGCCACGCGCTGCAGCGGGCCAGGACCGAGAGGGACCGGTCGGAGCGGCTCGCCCGCGACCTGCGGGCCGCCAACGAGCGCCTCGAGGCCCGCGTGGCCGAGCGGACCGCCGCCCTGCGTGACGCGTCTCTGCGTGACCCGCTGACCGGCCTGCACAACCGCAGGTACGTGGACGACCAGCTCGCGCGACTGGTCGACGCGGCCGGGGTCGGCGGCACCGTCCTTGCGGTCCTTGCCCTGGACGTGGACGACTTCAAGGCGGTCAACGAGTGCTACGGGCACGCCGGAGGCGACCGCGTCCTGCGAGAGATCGCCGGCCTGCTCCGCGCCGTCACCGGCCTCGGCGACGTCATCGGCCGCGTCGGCGGCGAGGAGTTCCTCGTCCTCCTGCCCGCCACGGACGGCAAGTCCGCGGTGGCGGTGGCCCGGCGGATGGTCGACTCGGTGCGGACCGCAGAGTGGGAGGGTCGACTCGAGGGCCTCGACGTGACGGTGAGCATCGGCGTGGCGTTCCACTCGGGGGGCATGGACGGCGAGGAGCTCTGGCGCCGCGCCGACGAGCTCCTGTTCGACGCCAAGCGCAGCGGCAAGGACCGGGTCTGCGCCGCGGGTGGCCTCGGCCGGTCGCCGGCAGCCACCCCGGTCTGACCTGGCCGACCGTGCGGGCCCTAGCCGGCCAGGAGCGCGTCGAGCTGCCCCAGCGCCTCGGACAGTCCCTGCTCCACCCCCATGGCCAGGATCTGCTCCATCGCCTCGACCGTGGGGAACGTCGTGAGGATCTGCATCGTGGTGCCGCCCCCGGGGCGCTCGCCGAGCGTGACGGTCGTGGCGACCGTCGGCATGCCAGCCGGCGCCGTGCCCGCCTGCTCACCGAAACCGTCCTCGAACTCCAGGCTGCGGGGCGGGCTGACTGCCGCGACGCGCCACCAGCCATGGTGCTTGTCCCCCTCCGGGCCGGTCATCACGTAGGTCACGATGCCGCCGGGGGTCAGGTCGTGGTCGAGCACCGTGGCGGGATGGCTCGGCGGTCCCCACCACCGCTCCAGCTGTCGTGGGTCGCTCCAGACCTGCCACACCCGGTCGATGGGGGCGTCGAACTCGGAGACCACGGTCAGGGTCAGGTTCTGCGGGTCCTTGGTCACGTCGGTCACGGTCACGGTCGTCTCCTCATCGGTTCACTGTGGTCCACGGTCGCCGGCGTAGCCGGCCTGGTCGGTGTCGGTGCCGCTGTCGGTGGGTGCGTCCGGCTCGGCGAGGATCGCGCCGATCCGGTCGACGCGTTCACGCCACAGGCTCTCGAGGCGGGTCAGCAGCAGCCCTGCCTCGCGCAGTGCCTCCACGTCGCCGCGCACCCGCTGCTCCCTTCCCTGTCGCCGCTTGGTCACCAGCCCGGCCTTCTCGAGCACCGCCACGTGCTTCTGCACCGCCGCGAAGCTCATCGGGAAGCGACGCGCCAGGTCCGACACCGAGTGGTCGGCGGTCAGCACCGTGGCGACGATCTCCCGCCGGGTGGCATCGGCGAGCGCGTGGAAGAGCCGGTCCTCGCGCGAACCTTGATCTACAACCATTTGATTGTACGTTACGCCCGTGCCGGGCGCGGCGCAAGGCTCTGCTCCCTTCTGGTTGACACACTCGGCGCGATGGCGGACAGGTACGGGGCATGAACCACCCCACACGGGCTCCCGATCCGGAGTCGACGTTCTCGTCGCTGTACGACTCGACCTACGCCGACCTGCTCCGCTTCGTCCAGCGGCGCGCGCTCCCCCACCACGCCGAGGACGTCGTCGCTGACGCGTTCCTGGTCGCCTGGCGGCGCCTGGACGAGCTGCCGGACCGGCCCGAGGACGCACGGGCCTGGGTGTTCGGGGTCGCCCGGAACCTGCTGCTCAACGCGCATCGCGGGGAGCAACGCCGGCGCGCCCTCGGTGTCCACCTCGCAGAGGCCACGTCCCTGACGTCAGGCGACGATCCGCATGTCGACCTGGTGGTGAGCCGTCTCGACCTGGCGAGGGCCTGGACGAGGCTGTCCGACGTCCACCAGGAAGCCCTGTCCCTCTCGGCCCTCGAGGAGCTCAGGGCTCCGGAAGCAGCGGCCGTGATCGGCATCTCGCCGGTCGCGTTCCGCCTACGCCTGAGCCGGGCGCGGCGCGCGCTCCGAGCTCACCTCACCCACCTGCCGCAGGCCACCACCGGCCGCCTTCCTGAGAGGACCACCTGCGATGTCCCGTGACCACGACATCCTCACCACCTTGCGGACCCTCGACCCCGCAGACCACCACGCCGACCCGCGAGGCACGCGAGCCCGCGCGGACCTCGCGCGCATCCTGGGGACGGCACCGGACCGCGGCCGGGAGGTGCCCCTTCCAGCGGCCGGCGGCACGGCGCCACGTCGCCGCGTCCCCACCGTCCGTCGGCTCGCCCTTGCTGGTGCGGCCGTCGCCGCGATCACGACCGCCGTGGTGGCGCTGCCGTCCGTGACGGGGGGTGACTCCGCGTTCGCCACCTGGACCCCGACCCCGCAGGCCATGTCGGCAGCGGACCGCGAGGCCGCGGCCGAGGCCTGCCGTGAGCAACAGCAGGACGGACCTGCGGGCGAGTACGGCGACCGACTGGGAGCAGCGGCCCCCGTCATCGTCGAGTCGCGAGGGGTGTGGACCACCGTCGTCCTGGCTGGGGCCGACGGGTTCTCGGCCCTGTGCGTCACCGACGGGTCGCCGCAGCTGTTCGACTCCTGGATCGGCTCCGTCGGCGCCGCCGGCGGCCGCACCGCCCCCGGACCGCGGGAGCTCGCTGCGACAGACCTCGGTGCCGGGAGCGTCGGCGGCAACCCGGTGTCCCTCGCAGCGGGAGTCGCGGGCTCCGATGTCATCGCGATCGCCTACGACAGCCAGGCGCGCGGTCAGGTCGTCGCCACGGTGTCCCAGGGCCACTTCGCCTTCTGGCTGCCCGGTGACGAGCTGGACGACGCCAGCAGCGACGGCGTCGACGTCGCGGTCACGTACCGCGACGGCACGACCGCAACCACGCGCCTGGACCTGTAATGCGATGGCCTCCCCGAGCCGGCTCCGCCAGGATCGGGCTGTGACTCCGGAACCGACCTGGGCCAAGAGCCAGCAGGAGATCTGGGACGCGGAGGCCGCCCAGCGCTACGACACCCCGGGCACGGGCATGTTCGCCCCGGAGGTGCTCGGCCCGACGGTCGACCGGCTGGCGCTGCTGGCGGACGGAGGGCGAGCGCTCGAGCTGGCCGTCGGCACCGGTCGCGTCGCGATCCCGCTGGCCGGACGTGGGGTCCCCGTGACGGGGATCGAGCTGTCCGCCCCGATGGTCGAACGGCTGCGCGAGAAGGTCCACGAGGGCGTGCTCCCGGTTGTCCTGGGTGACATGGCCACCGCCTGTGCACCCGGGGAGTACACGCTGGTCTATCTCGCCTTCAACACCATCTCGAACCTGCAGACCCAGGCGGAGCAGGTGGCCTGCTTCCGCAACGCCGCCCGTCATCTCGCACCCGGCGGTCGCTTCGTCGTGGAGCTCTGGGTGCCGGAGCTGCGTTCCCTCCCACCGGGCCGGAGGGCCACGGTCGGGACGTCCGAGCCGGGCTACCTGCTCGTGGACACCTACGACGTCGTGCGTCAGCAGGTGGTCTCGCACCACGTCCGGTTCGGCGACGGCAGCCAGGCGCAGCTCGTTCGCAGCCCGCACCGGTACATCTGGCCGGCTGAGCTCGACCTGATGGCGCAGCTGGCCGGGTTCGAGCTGGAGAGCCGGCACGCGGACTGGGAGACAAGCGAGTTCACCGAGGACTCCCCGTCTCACGTATCCGTGTACCGACTGCCGGCCGCGCCGTGACGAACCGCGAGACGAGTTCGGCCAGCTCCTGAGGCGCCTCGACGGGGATCTCGTGTCCGCAGTCGAGGATCTCCACCTCCGCGTGGTCGAGCGGCGCTGCGACCCCGTCACGCAGCGCCTCAGGCGTGAAGATCCAGTCGCCCGCCCCGCCCACGACGAGGGTGGGGACGGTCGAGCCCGCCACCAGAGCGCTGAAGTCGCTTGCGCAGCAGAGCTCGAGCGTCTCCTCCAGCACGGTCCGGGTCACGCGTGCGGCATCGCGGCCGAAGGCTTCAAGCACCGGGTCGGGGATCTTCCGTGTGGTGCAGCTGACCGCCACCTCGACGAGGCGTGCGGCGTCGCCTGCGCGGCCGTACCAGTCCTGGACCAGCTCCGCGGGTAGCGGGATCCGGCCTGCGGGGCACCCCGCCACGAGGACCTGCCCGATCGTGCGGTCCGGGTGCCTGTGGGCGACGTACTGGGCGAACTTGGCGCTCATGCTGAAGCCGACGAGGACGAACGTGTCGGCGCGGGAGGCGTCGGCGACGGCGACGGCGGCATCGGCGATCATGTCGAGCGTGTACGGCGCCCGTGGTTCGCCGGTAGTACCGTGGCCGGGCAGGTCGAGGCTCACGCAGTAGACGAGGTCGGGGTCGAGATGGCCGATCAGAGAGTCGAAGTAGGACGCGGAGCCGGCCCAACCGTGCAGCAGGAGCAGAGCGGTGGAGCCCTCGCCGCTGGTGCGGTAGCCCAGCGTGCCGAGGTGTGGATCGTCGATCGTCGGCATGGTGGTGCCCTCCCTCGCTGGCGTTGTCCTGGTCGTGACCCTGACATCGCCCGGTCGAGCCGCGGTAGAGCGGAGCCGCGTCCTCGCGCGGGGTGCGGCTGATGGACTTCCTGCTCCTGGGGCCGCTGGAGGTGTGGGGCGAGAGCGGGCCGATCCCGATCCCCGCGGCGAAGCAGCGCGCCGTGCTCGCGATCCTGCTGCTGGCGGGCGGCACGGTGCCTGGGTGGAGGCTGATCGAGGAGCTGTGGCCGGACCCGCCGCTGAGCGCGCGGAAGGTCGTGCAGACGTACGTCTCGAAGCTGCGGCAGGTCCTGCCAGAGGGGTCGCTGCTCACCCACCCGACCGGCTACGCCCTGAACGCAGGACGCGAGGACGTCGACGCCACCCGGTTCGAGGACCTGGTCGCCCGAGCCGGGCGGCGACCCCCGCACGAGGAGGCGACGCTGCTGCGGGAGGCGCTCGCACTGTGGCGAGGACCGGCCCTCCAGGACTTCGTCGACGAGCCGTTCGCCAGAGCCGACATCGCTCGGCTGGAGGCGCTGCGGCTCTCGGCCCACGAGCGACGTCTCGAGCTCGACCTGGCCCACGGCCACCACGACGCCGTCCTCGCCGAGCTCGTCTCCCTGGTGGGCGACAACCCGCTCAACGAGCGGTTGCGGGGTCAGCTCATGCTCGCGTTCTACCGCAGTGACCGCCAGAGCGACGCGCTGCGCGTCTACCGCGAAGGGCGCCGGCTGCTGGTCGCCCAGCTCGGGGTGGAGCCGAGCCCGTCGCTGCGTGGCCTGCAGGACCTGATCCTGCGCCAGGACCCGGGGCTCCTCGCGTTGCCTACGGCGTCGGCCCTCGGTCCGGCTCCACCCCCACCGAACCCGGTCCGATCACCCGCCGGCGGTTCGTCAACCGGGGCTGCCCCTCAGCGCACGCCCGGTGCGTTCGTCGGGCGCGCCAAGGACCTGGACCGGATCCGGGACCTGGTGCGCGCGGACGGCGAGCGGTGCGTGGTCCTCACCGGGCCCGCGGGGACCGGCAAGACCCGGCTGGCGGTCGAGGCGGCGACTCGGCTGGCTCCGGACTTCGCCGACGGCTGGGTGTTCGTCGACCTCACCCGGCTCACCGAACCCGGGCGAGTCGCCGCGGAGGTCTGCTCGAGGCTGGGCGTCCGCGCCGACGACGCCCCGGAGGCGGCCGAAGCGCTGGCGGAGGTCCTCGGCCGCCACGAGCAGCTGCTCGTCCTCGACAACTTCGAGCACGTGGCACCGGCCGCGCCATGGGTCAGCGCGCTGGTCGCCGCAGCGACCCGGCTGACCGTGTTGGTGACCAGCCGCTCCTCGCTGCCGAGGCTCGGCGGCCGGGAGTACCCCGTCACCCCGCTCGAGCTGCCGAAGCCCGGTGTGCGGCTCGAGTCGCTGGCCACGAACGACGCCGTCGCGCTGTTCCTGGACCGGGCCGCCTGGGTCCGGCCGGACTTCCGCCTGACCGAATCGACGGCGCCTGCTGTCGCGCAGCTCTGTACCCGGCTCGACGGTCTGCCGTTGGCCATCGAGCTGGCCGCCGCGCGGGTCGATCTCCTCTCCCCGCGGGCCATGCTTGCCCGTCTGGACGAGCGGCTGGACCTGCTGTCGACCGACAGCGAGGTGCCCCCGGAGCGGCACCGGTCGCTACGGGCGGCGGTCGAACGGAGCTACCTGCTCCTCGATGGACCGACGGGTACGGCGTTCTGCGACCTGGCCGCGTTCACCGGCGGGTTCACCATCGACGTCGCCGAGGCTGTGGTCACACCCACGGCTGGAGGCCTCCTCGACGCGGTGACGACACTGCGCGCTGCCAGCCTGTTGCGCACCGACGGCGCCCCCGGGGACGAACCCAGGTTCTCGATGCTGGAGTCGATCCGCGCGTACGCCGCCGCCCGGCTGGCCACGGGGGGCCGGCGCGACCAGGTGCTGGCCGCCCATGCGCGCGCCTACCAGCAGTTCGTCGAGGAGGCCGAGCCGGAGCTGCGTGGGCCCGACCAGATGCGCTGGCTGGAGCTGGTCCAGGCCGAGCTCCCGAACATCCGGGACGCCGTCCAGTGGTCTGCCGGACACGACGACCCGGACACCGCGGTCGTGATGATCAGTCGGCTCTGGCGGTTCTGGCAGGTACGGGGGCTCACCCACGAGGGGCGAAGTCGTCTGGAGGTGCTGCTGGGTCGAGCAGACATCTCGGACGCCGCTCGGGCTGCCGGTCACCTGGGCGTCGCCCAGTGTGCCTTCCACCAGGGTGACTTCGAGGCAGTGCACGAGCACGCAGCCGCCTGCCTGCCCTACCACCGCGGCCATGACGACTTCCTCGCCGGCGTCGGCCTGGTGCTGGTCGGCGCGACCCTGGGTCGCACCGGCGACGTAGCCGGCGACGCCCTGATCCACGAGGCGCTGGAACTGGCCGCTCGCTGCCGTGACGAGTGGCTCCTGGCCACCTGCCGGCTCTACCTGGGCATGGTGATGAGCGCCCAGGGGCGCCACCAGGCCGCGATCCTCTCCCTCGAGGCGGGGCTCCGCGGAGCCCGGGAGCTGGGAGACGCCCGGATGATCGCCTGGTCCCTGGTGATGCTCGGCAGGACCGCCCTGGCGGCGGGCGACCCGGGCCAGGCCACCCGACGCCTCGACGAGGCGCTCGTGTGGGAGCGACGCATGGGGGATGCCTGGGGCGAGGCATGGGTGCTCCAAGGCCTCGCCGCCGCGGCGCTTGCGCGGCACGAGCCGCAGGCCGCATTCGAGCTGGCCGTCTCCAGCCTCGATCCGTTGCGGCGGGCGCACAACCGGCCGGCCACCGCCGCCGCCCTGCGCCTGCTCGCCTCCGTCGCCGGGGCCCGCGGGGAGCAGCTGGTCGCGGCCGAGCTGCTCGGGGCCGCCGACGCGCTACCGGAGGAGGGGCGGCTGTTCTGGATACCCGAGACCGATGGCGTACCCGTTGTCGACGTGGGCGTGCTCACGCGCCGGACCGGGGACCCGGCCATCGAGGAGCACTGGGCTCACGGCCGGGGCCTCACCACCGAGGAGGCGATCGCCCTGGCCACGAGCTCGCTGTCCGCCCCGTGGCCGGGGACCTGATCCCCACAGGGGACGGCGGGGGGTCGCTGCACCACCCCTCTACCGGGGCTCGACCGGGCAGCGGGTGACTGGTCAGGCGGCCGAGGCAGCCGCAACCACCAACCCGAGGAGCTCACGATGAACCGGCTCATTCCCGCCACCGCCCTTGCGACGGCGCTCGTCCTGGCCACGATCACATCCTCGGCAGCTGGCGCCGACGGCGGTATCAAGACCGTCGAAGGGTCTGACCGCGGCACCTTCACCACCACGATGCTGGATGACACCCACGTGCTGACCGCGGACCACGCCGTCGGCCGTGCCAGGCACATCGGGCGCTACACGCTCGAGGCCTCCGAAGTGATCGACCAGGAGACCTTCGAGGTCTCGGACGGTGCCTTCACCCTCACCGCGTCCGGCGACCACCTGACCGGCAGCTACCACGGGTGGGCGGCCGGCACCACCGACCCGGTCGTCATCACCTACCACGTCGACGGCCCGGTCCTCGGCGGCTCCGGTCGCTTCGCCGGGGTCACCGGCTGGCTGACCTTCGACGGTGTGGCGAACCTGGCCACCGGGAAGCTGTGCGACCGCGTGTCGGGCTGGATCTCCGGCCCGGGCCACGGAGCGGACGAGCGTCGTCCGTCGCCGGTGACCACGATGCGCCCGACCACGGCGTGCCGACCCTGAGGTAGGACGACGTCATCCAGCCGCCCACGGCCGTTGCCGCCGAAGGACGGTCAGGTGCCGCTCCGCAGGATCGCCGTCATCTTCCTGCCTCTGGCGAGCTCGTCGACGAGCTTGTCCATGTAGCGGATCCTCTGCATCAGCGGGTCGTCGATCTCCTCGACACGGTGGCCGCAGATCACGCCCGTGATGAGGGAGGCGTTCGGGTTGAACGCCGGCGCTCGGGCGAAGAAGGTCTCCAGGTCGACGTCGTCGGTCACTGCTCGCTCCAGACCCACGGCGTCGTACCCGGTGAGCCAGCCGATGACCTGGTCGACTTCCTCCTTGGTGCGGTCCTTGCGCTCGGCCTTGGCCACGTACAGCGGGTAGATGCTCGCGAAGCTCGTGGCGAAGATCCGGTGTCCAGCCATGTCCTGCTCCCCGGGCACTACGGTCGCAGCGCCACGGCCGACGACAGGAGGAAGAGACATGCTGCGGCTGGCGCCATGACGTTCCGCTCGGGACAGCTTCTCGACATGGCGTTCAGTACGGTCCCCAGCAGGAAGTATCCGACGACGCACCAGGCAGCGACTCGCACGACACCTTCCGATACAGCGGAGGCAACGAGTTCGGACCGCCAGAGGATCACTGTTGCGATGCCCGCGTAGAGCACGATGGATGCCAGGCTCCCGACTCGGAGCCGCCGAGGCAGCACACCGGGATGCTGCCCGCCCCACGCCAATCGACCCCAGGGCACACCAGCGGCGAGTGCTACCTGGAAGCCGGCAAGAGCCGCGAGGATCACACAGGCCGCTACAGCAGCCAGACCTGTCATGACGCGATCGTACGGGTCGACGCGAAGCGGCGGTGAGTGTCGTCGTGACGACGACGCGCCCTGGCTATCGGCCTTGTCGGGGTCGGCCGGTCGGGTAGATCCATGCGGGCTCGACCGTGCGGCGCAGGACGGGCGCCCGAT
Organism: uncultured Actinomycetota bacterium; assembly: GCA_963843835.1. Taxonomy (GTDB): domain Bacteria; phylum Actinomycetota; class Actinomycetes; order Actinomycetales; family CAWJMD01; genus CAWJMD01. The sequence goes on along the minus strand of CAWJMD010000001.1, from coordinate 451,241 downwards.
GGCGCTCCGGTGTCGGCAACCGACCTGCGGCAGACCCCGAGGACGGCGCGCCAGCGCCGCCCGCGGCAAGGTCGCCGGCGCAGCCGGCGCCTTGACCTCCAAAGGGGCGAACTCAGGACAGCACCGCTCGGATGCCACCGGAAGGCCGCCCCGAACCGAGTGGAGAAGGTCCCGACTGCTGATCGCCGTTCACCGGATCTGCCGAGATCAGTGCGCCTGTCACGTCGGCGGGGTTTCGAGGGCCCGCTTGACGAGGGCGTCGACCATCCATTGCTGGAGGGCGCTGACTTCTGCGGGCGCGAGTCCGGCGACGTCGCTCAGCCAGACGCGGGTCTCGATGCCACATGCGGTGCGCAGTGCCAACGCAAGCCGGTGGACGCCTTCTTTGCCGATCGACTCGGCGATGGGCGCGAGCGCCTCGAGGAACCACGCAATGGCACGGCCCTGGCGCAGCGGCAGCTCGTGGGGCACCTCGCCCAGCGAGAGGCGCAGCATCGCGCGCTGCTGCGGCTCATTCTCCTGCACGCGATGACGAACCCGGCAACGGCGGCCACCCGTTCGTCCACGGCTTGCGGCGGCGGGTCGGGAAGGACTGACGCGGCTCCCGTCTCCGGGTAGGCCGCGGCGAGAAGCTCGGCCTGTGACGACGAACACGAGATCGGACCCGGCGACTTCGTCATGGTGCCCGCAGGCGTACCCCACGCCTTCGTCGTCAAGAGTCCCACGGCCAAGGTGCTCGGGATCCAGCCGACCTGCGAGTGCGAACCCTCTACCGCGGCGCCAGTGAGCCCCTTCAGGGATCGGCGTGCATCGTGGGCTTTCCCCGACTCGCGCAGAGCGCCCAGGAGAACGGCGGCATCGAGATCGTTGGCTCCCCACCGTTCTGAAGAAGGGGACCTGGTCGTTGGCAGGCTCCTGCTGGTCGCCGGCGTCTCACGCGCGTGACGTCCATGAGGGACCTGTGGGAGGCGGCCGACCGGGTCGGGGGCACACCGGGGGCACGCGAGGTCGGCCGGGACAGCGGAAACGCCCCCTCGACGGGCGTCGAGAGGGCTGACCTGCGGTACTGCGTGGAGCCGCCTATCGGAATCGAACCGATGACCTATTCATTACGAGTGAATCGCTCTGGCCGACTGAGCTAAGGCGGCAGCGCCGCGACCAGGGCCACGGCACGGTCACCGAGTATAGGGGCTGCCTTCCGCAGACTCGAACCCGGCGCAACGGCCTCACCTCCGGGCATCCCGATGTCACCGGCAGACCCCTCCGTCACCGACCAGGACCCCGTCCACCAGATAGGCCTCGACCGCGGCGTCGATGCAGTCCGAGCCCCGTCCGAACGCGGTGTGGCCCTCGCCGTCGTACGTGAGCAGGCGACCTGACTCCAGCTGGTCGGCCAGGGACACAGCCCACTCGTAGGGCGTGGCCGGGTCGCCCGTGGTGCCGATGACGAGGATCGGCGCGGCGCCGGCCGCGGTCAGGGGGGCGGGGGTCCGGACCGCGGGCACCGGCCACTGCCCGCACGTCACGTCGCCGTACGTCATGAACCGCCCGAGCAGGGGTGCGACGGAACGGATCTCGTCCGCGGCCTCCTCCAGAGCGGGCAGGCTCGCGTCCACCGGGTAGTCGAGGCAGTTGATCGCGGTGAACGCCTCGAGGATGTTGCTGCTGTAGGTGCCGTCGGGCCGTCGGAAGGAGTACGCGTCCGCCAGCGCCAGCAGCCCGCTCCCGTCACCGTCGAGTGCCGACTTCAGGGCCGCGTCGAGGTCTTTCCACGTGGCGTCGTCGTAGAGCGGTGCGATCAGGCCCGTGAAAGCCAGTGGCCGCGTGAGCGGCCGCGGGCCGCCGGTGGGCAGCGGCGCGTCGTCGGTGCTCTCGATCAGGGCGACCACCTGCTGCAGCGCCTCCTCGGGCGAGCCCCGTAGCGGGCAGTCGTCACCGTCGAGGCAGTCCGTGACGTACGCACGCAGGGCTTGCTCGAGGCCAGCGGCCTGCCCCTTGGCCACGTCGGTCTCGCTGCTGGCCGGGTCGAGGGCCCCGTCGAGCACGAGACGGCCCACCCGCTGGGGGAACTCGTCGGCGTACGTCGCCCCCAGCAGGGTCCCGTAGGAGTAGCCGAGGAACGTCAGCCGCTCGTCCCCCACGGCGTCGCGCAGCACATCGAGGTCGCGTGCTGCGGACTCGGTGTCGATGTGGGCGAGCAGCGGACCCAGGTCGGCGGCACACCCCTGCGCGAAGGCCTCGGCCTCGGTCTCCAGCTCGGCGACGGCAGCAGCCGTCTCGGTGTCGAGGTCGGCCTGCGGCTCGAAGGACCGCTGGGCGTCAAGCTCACGGTCGTCCAGGCAGTCGATCCCGGACGACCGTCCCACTCCGCGAGGGTCGAACCCGACCAGGTCGTACCGCTCCCGCACCTGCTCGGTCGTCAGCCGCCCCGCGAGCCGGTCGACGACGTCGTACCCGGAGGCTCCCGGACCTCCCGGGTTGATGAGGAGGGAGCCGAGCCGGTCACCGCCGGCGAGGTACCGCACCGTCGCGAGCTCGATCGTCGGGCCGGACGGCTGGGCCCAGTCGACCGGGACGGTGACCGTCGTGCACTCGCGGTTGTCGCCGCACCCCTCCCACTGGATCTCCTGCTGGTAGTACGCGGCGAAGGCGGGGTCGGTCGCGGCCTCGCCGTCCGTCGCGACCGGGGCCGAGGTCGTCGGCAGGGTCGTCGGGGCACCGGCACCCTCCGGCTGCTGGGAACCGGACGGGAAGCAGCCGCCGAGCAGGACGAGTCCGACGACGGCGGCCGGCCAGACGGCCGCACGTGGGCGACGGACCCGACCAGGACGACCCCCGTGAGGACCTGTCATGCCGTGACCAGCTGCACCGCCATGGCCTCGACCACCATCAACGGGTTGGCGGTGGTCCCGATGCGCGTGCGCGCCTCGCCGATCGCCTCCATCCTGCGCAAGGTGGCATCCGGGGTACCGGCGCCGGCGAGCCGCGCTATCCGCTCCCGCTCGGTGGTGTTGACGAGGTCGACCTGGGCACCCAGCTGCACGACGAGGGCGTCGCGGTACACCGAGAGCAGGTCGAGCAGCGCGCGGTCGACGACGTCACGCTTGAAGCGGGTGGCGCGCTTCTTCTGGTCTGCTTCCAGGGCGCGCACCTGGGCACGGATCGGCGCCGGGAGCCGGTTCTCGCCCTCGTAGCCGAGTGCCCGCAGCAGGCCGGCCCGCTCGACGGCGTCGCGGTCGACCGTCGCGGCTGCCGCCTCCTCGGTGGCGACATCGACCAGCTGGCCCGCCCGCAGCACGGCGTCTCCCACCCCCCTTACGGCGAAGGCGATGTCGAGGACGTCCCGCCGCCGCATCCGGGCGTCCTCGTCCGTCGCGAGCCGGTGGGCGCGCCCGACGTGGCTCTGCGCGGCCTGTGCGGCGAAGGACGCCATCGCCCGGTCCGCACCGCGCCGCACCAGCAGGTCGGCCACCGCGGCCACCGGTGGCACGCGCAGCCGCACCGGACGGCAGCGCGAGCGGATCGTGACGAGCACGTCCTCGGGGCTGGGAGCGCACAGAAGCCACACCGTGCGCGGGGGTGGCTCCTCGACGGCCTTCAGCAGCGCGTTGAGGGCGGGCTCGTTGAAGCGGTCGGCGTCCTCGACGAGCATCACCCGCCACCGGCCCTGCGACGGGTGGCGCTGGGCCAGCTGAACCAGCTCGCGCGCCTGGGCCACGGTGAGGATGGAAGCCTCGGTCGCGGTCACCTGCACGTCCGGGTGCGAACCGGCCAGGACCGTGCGGCAGGAGTGGCACGTACCGCACCCCTGCTGCTCGCACTGCAGCGCAGCCGCGTACGCCCGCGCCGCGGTCGAGCGCCCCGAACCAGGAGGTCCGGTGAACAGCCACGCGTGGGCGACACCCGGGGCGCCCGGTTGCGCCGCTCGGGCGGCCGCCTCGCGCAGCTGGGTGACCGGCTCGGACTGCCCGACGAGGTCGTCCCAGACCGTCACTTCGGGTTCCACGGGTCGTCGCCCAGGGAGAACAGCTCCTCGCCGAGGTCGACGTCCGTGGCCGGCTCCACCCGGGGCAGCTTGCGGGTCTCGGTGCCGTCGCGCGAGTCCTTGCCGGCCCGGCCGCCCGGGGAGCCGCTGGCGACGTAGTCCGCGGACGCCTCCTCGTCCAGCCGACGACGTTCCGCCTCACGGGCGGCGGCGCGCTCCGCCTCGAGGCGCTCGGCCTCGGCGCGCTCGGCCTCGGCGCGCTCCGCCTCCTGTCGTGCGGCGTCCGCCCGGCGCTCGGCCTCCTCGGCCGCTTTCGCCTCGGCGGCCAGCCTCTCCGCCTCCAGCCGCTCCCGCTCGAGGCGCTCCGCCTCGAGCCGCGCCCTCTCGGCCTCGGCCTCCGCCTGCTGGCGCTCGGAGGGCGGGAGCATGGGCTGGAGCCTCGCGTGGATCTGCTCCTCGATCGCGACAGGGTCCGCGCTCGCGTCGACGACGAGGTACCGGCGCGGCGAGCGCCGTGCCAGCGAGAGGAACGAGCTGCGGACCCGCTCGTGGAACTCGGCGCTCTCGCCCTCGAGCTTGTCGAGCGTGCTCTGACCGGCGGTCAGCCGTTCACGGCCCGTCGCCGGGTCGAGATCGAGCAGCACAGTCAGATCCGGCACCAGCGAACCGGTCGCCCAGCGCGAGATCTGGGCGATGCCGTCGGGGTCGAGGTCACGCCCTGCTCCCTGGTAGGCGATGGACGAGTCCACGAAGCGGTCGGTCACCACCACGGTCCCGCGCTCGAGGGCCGGCCGCACGACCGTGGCCACGTGGTGCGCGCGGTCGGCGGCGAACAGCAGCGCCTCCGCGCGCGGGGCGACCTCGTCGCCGTGCAGCACCAGCTGGCGGATCTGCTGGCCGACCCCGGTCGCGCCGGGCTCACGTGTCACGAGCACCTCGTGCCCGAGGTCGTCACGCAGCCACGCCTCGAGACGGTGGATCTGGGTCGACTTGCCCACCCCGTCGCCCCCTTCGAACGCCACGAAGAACCCGCGGTGCTCGCGTTTGCCGGCGCCCTCCGGGGTCGCGACGTGCCGTCGCCGCCAGGCACCCACGAGGTCGTCGAGCAGCGGAAGCTGGAGACCGTCGTTCATCGTGCGGTACGAGAGCACGCCGATACCGACGGCCAGCACGGCAGCGACGAGCAGCGTGAGACCCGTCCCGTTCACGGGCAGTGTGACCGTGTCGGTGATGTTGACCCGGCGGGACCCGATCAGCGCGGCGAGCGCCGGGGCGAGCGCCATCACCCCGATCAGCACGATCCGGGCTGCGGTCTGGACGAACGCGAACGTGCGCCCCCGCAGCTCGTCGGCGACCTCGAGGCCGAGCAGGGTGTACCCCGTCACCCAGGCGACGCCCGCTCCCGCACCCAGCATCGCGGTGAAGAGCGAGGCCAGCACGATGTTGGGGATCAGCGCGACCAGCGCCAGGAAGAACCCGGCCATGACGATCGACAGGGAGAACAGGCGCCAGCGCGTCAGCTCGGCGAGCAGGCGCGGCCCCACCCACATGCCTGCGGCGAGACCGGTGAACACGCTGGCGAAGAGCACGCCGTACCCCGGACCGCCGGCGCCCAGGTCGGCCGCGAACGTGGGCGCGACCCCGATCACGAAGCCGCCGGCCCCGAAGGCACCGAGCATCCCGATGACGAGCCCGCGCACGAGCTTGGTGGTGCCGATGAACGCCCAGCCGTCGGCGATCGTGCGCCACACCGACTCGGCCTTACCGCCCTCCGTGCGGGCGACGCGCGGGCCGCGCGGCATGTCGAGGTCCCAGATCACCAGCGCGGCGACGAGGTAGGTCACCGCGTTCACGTACAGGGCGAGGTTCGTGCTGTTGCCGATGAAGGGCAGGGCACCGTCGATCACACCGGAGATGAGGGCGAGGCCCGAGAAGAGGAGCGCCGCGAAGGGCGCCGAGCCGTATGTGGTGGCCAGCGAGAGCTGGTTGGCGGCCTCCAGGCGCTCACGAGGAACGATGTTCGGGACGGTCGCGTCCTTGGCCGGCAACCAGAACAGGCCCACGATCTCCACGAGCACCGTCGCGACGAACAGCCACCACAGGGTTCCGATCAACGGGATCGACGCGAAGAGAACGAAGCGGAGCACGTCCCCGACGACCATCGTCATCTTGCGGTCGAGCCGGTCGGCCACCAGTCCCGCCACCGGGCCGAACAGCACGGCCGGCGCCAGCCGCAGGATGAGAACACCGGACACGGCGAGGTTGGCCGCCGCGTAGGAGGACTGGGCGCCGAGGGCAGCCGCCATGGCCGTGATGGCCAGCAGCCCGAGCCAGTCCCCGAAGCTCGACAGGCCCAGAGCCAGCCACAGGCGGCGGAAGGCCACGATCTCGAGCACGCCCCTGACCCCGTGGAGCTGGGGTGTCTGGGCGCCCGCAGGCACCGCGGACGCGGGGGCCGGCGCGGGTAGCGGCCCGGACGCCGCGGCCGGTGACGTGGCCCACGCGACGGTCGACTCCTGGTCGGGGTCGGTGGGTCGCGTCGGCTGGTGCGGCCGGTCGGGCCGTCGGTCGTCGCTCACGTCGCCAGACTAGCCGCGAGCACCGTCACCTGATCGGACCCCACGGACGAAACCCGACGCTGCGAAACGGCGCATCTCCGACCGCCCGCGCCCATGGTCCGGGGCGTGGCTACGACGTCGGCTCGGCCGCGACCTGGGGCAGCGGCGCCGTCTGCTTCGTCATGGTCTTCTTGGCGGCGGTCTTCTTGGCGGCGGTCTTCTTCGCCGCGGTGGTCTTCGCCGTCGCCTTCTTCGCGGTCGTCTTCTTCGCGGTCGACCGCTTGGCCGCAGCCTTCTTCGTGGTGGCCTTCTTCGTCGCCTTCTTGGCTGTCTTCTTGGCCCCGCGCTTCTTCGGCGGTCCCGCTGCACGCTTGTCGGCCAGGAGCTCCGCGGCCCGCTCGAGCGTCACCGTCTCGACGTCGTCGTCCTTGCGGAGGGTGGCGTTGTACTCGCCGTCGGTCACGTACGCGCCGAAGCGGCCGTCCCTCACCACGATCGGCTCCCCGCTCACCGGGTCGGGACCGAGCTCGCGCAGCGGTGCCGCGGCGGTGCGTCCCCGTCCGCGCTTGGGCTGGGCGTACAGCACGAGGGCCTGCTCGAGCGTGATGTCGAAGATCTGGTCCTCGGTCTCGAGGGAGCGCGAGTCCGTGCCCTTGCGCAGGTACGGCCCGTACCGGCCGTTCTGCGCAGTGATCTCGTCCCCCGACTCGGGGTCGGTACCCACGACCCGCGGCAGCGACAGCAGGCGCAGGGCCTCCTCGAGGGTCACCGTCTCGACCTGCATGCTCTTGAACAGCGAGCCGGTCCGCGGCTTGGCGGACTTGGGAGCGTCCTCCGGCAACACCTCGGTGACGTACGGGCCGAACCGGCCGTTCCGGGCGACGACCGGCAGACCGCTCTCCGGGTGCGTGCCCAGCTCGCGGTCCCCCTCGGCCTGGGTCTCGAGCAGCTCCCGGGCCCGCTCGACGGTCAGCTCGTCCGGTGCGACGTCGTCCGGCACGCTCGCCCGCCTCGGCTCCTCGCCCTCGGCGCCGGGCACCTCCAGGTAGGGCCCGTACCGGCCCACGCGCAGGGTGATGCCCTCACCGATGTCGATGGAGTTGATGCCGCGCGCGTCGATGTCGCCCAGGTCCTGGACCAGCCGCCTCAGCCCCTGTCGCATGACCGGGTCGCTCGATCGGTCGGCGTCGGTGATGTCGGCATCCACGCCGTGCTCGCCGAAGTAGAACTTGCGCAGCCACTCTGAGCGGTCCTCGAGGCCCCCGGCGATCTTGTCGAGGTCCTCCTCCATGCCGGCGGTGAAGTCGTAGTCGACGAGGCGGCCGAAGTGGTCCTCGAGCAGCCGTGTCACGGCGAACGCGATCCAGCTCGGCACGAGCGCCGACCCGCGGTGCGTGACATAGCCCCGGTCGCCGATCACCGAGATGGTCGAGGCGTACGTCGACGGGCGGCCGATGCCGCGCTCCTCCAGCGCCTTGACGAGGCTGGCCTCGGTGTACCGGGGCGGAGGCGAGGTGCGGTGCCCGTCGACGTCGAGGGAGAGCACGTCGAGCGCCTGGCCCTCGGTCATCTCGGGCAGCCGGCGCTCCGCGTCGGAACGGGCCGCCTCGGCGTCGCGCTCCTCGTCGCGTCCCTCCTCGTACGCCGCCATGAAGCCGCGGAACGTGATCACGGTGCCGGACGCGGAGAACTCGGCGTCGCGCCCGTCGGTGGCGGTGGCGCCGAGACGGACGGTCGCGGTCGAGCCGCGGGCGTCGGCCATCTGGCTGGCGACCGTGCGCTTCCAGATCAGGTCGTACAACCGGAAGTCGTCGCCACGAAGCTGGCCCGCCACCTGTGCGGGCGTGCGGAAGGTGTCGCCGGACGGGCGGACCGCCTCGTGCGCCTCCTGGGCGTTCTTCGACTTGTTGGCGTAGCTGCGCGGCGCGTCGGGCACGTACTCCGGGCCGTACATCTCGGCGGCCTGCGTGCGCGCCGCGTTCAGGGCCTCGCTCGACAGCGCCGTCGAGTCCGTCCGCATGTAGGTGATGTAGCCGTTCTCGTACAGCGACTGCGCCACGCGCATCGTCTGCCGGGCCGAGAAGCGGAGCTTGCGGCTCGCCTCCTGCTGGAGCGTCGAGGTGGTGAACGGCGCGGACGGCTTGCGCGTGTAGGGCTTGGTCTCGAGGCTGCGGACGGCGACCGGCGCCTCGCGCAGGCCGTCCACCAAGGAGCTCACGGCCGCCTCGTCGAGGAGCACGACGGACTGGTTCTTCAGCTGGCCCGAGTCGTCGAAGTCGCGGCCGGTGGCCACGCGGGTGCCGTCGAGGGCGACCAGGCGGGCGCCGAACGACGTGCGCTGGCCCTCGTCACCCGCAGTGGGCGCGAAGGTGCCCTCGACGTCCCAGTACTCGGCGGCGCGGAACGCCATCCGCTCGCGCTCGCGTTCGACGACCAGCCGGGTCGCGACGGACTGGACGCGGCCGGCCGACAGCCCGGCGCGGACCTTGCGCCACAGCACCGGAGAGACCTCGTAGCCGTAGAGGCGGTCGAGGATGCGGCGGGTCTCCTGCGCGTCGACCAGCCGGTCGTCGATGTCGCGGGTCGCCTGCAACGCGCGTCCGATCGCCTCACGGGTGATCTCGTGGAAGACCATCCGCTTGACCGGGACCTTCGGCTGCAGCGTCTCGAGCAGGTGCCACGCGATGGCCTCGCCCTCGCGGTCCTCATCCGTGGCCAGGTAGAGCTCGTCAGCGTCCTTGAGCAGGCGCTTGAGCTCGGAGACCTTCTTCTTCTTGTCGGCGTCGACCACGTAGTAGGGGGCGAAGCCGTTGTCGACGTCGACCGCGAAGCGGCCGTACGGGCCCTTCTTCATGTCGGCGGGCAGCTCCGACGGCTGCGGCAGGTCGCGGATGTGGCCCACGCTCGCCTCGACCTCGAACCCGTCGCCGAGGTACGACGCGATGGTGCGGGCCTTGGCGGGCGACTCGACGATGACGAGGCGCCTCAGGCCGTCCGACGAGGTGCTGCTGGTGGCCACTGCCTGCCTTCCTGGTCCGCCCCGGGGCACAGAAGGATGGCACCCCGGCGGCGCGAGCACGGTAACGCCTGCACGGCGCCGCGCCTAACGCCGGGGCGGGACGGGGGGCGCCGGGTCAGTCGTCGTCGCCCCAGTCGTCGCCGTCGTCGCCGAGGTCCCCGGTCACCAGGAGCAGCGCGAACTCGGGGTCGATCTCCACGAGCGGGGAGATCGGCCACAGCACCTTCCCGTCGACCACCGCCACCACGACGGCTCCGTCGGAGACGTCACCTCGCAGCTGGGCGGTCCCCGTCAGCGGCACCACGGCCGCGACGGGCTCAGCCAGGGGCAGGGCCCACCGCGGCGGGCCCTGCTCGTCCTCGAAGAGCAGCAGGACCGGGTCGTTCTCCGGGTCGTGGACCAGCACGTACGGGCGGGACGACTCGGCGCCCTCACGGAGCGCCCTGGTGATGCCGCCGGAGATCCGGCGTGCCTGGAGGGCGTGCCACGCGATCCACCCCAGGGCCGACGCGACCAGGCCAACGCCAAGCAGGAGTCCCCGACCTGTGCCGTCCCCCTCCCCCACGAGCCTGGCCCGCTCGGGGGCCTCGACCGCGTACCGGACGGTCACCGTGCCCGGGGGCGCGTCCCCGACGAGAGCCACGAACGTGGACTGCGTGGCTCCCCACCGGTCCTCGAACGTCACTTCGAGGTCGGCCGGGAAGAAGGGGAAGAAGTCGGAGACGTCAGCCACCTCGGCCCGTGCTGTCTCGGTCGCCCCCTGGGAACCCAGCCAGCCGGTGGCCGACGACCACCCGCCGATGACGCCGATGCCCAACGGCACCAGCGCGCCGGCGGCGAGACCCGCACGGGACAGCACGATCGAGCGGGAAGCCAATCGCGACCACCAAGGGCGTCCGACGGCTTCCGCAGGGGTGACCAGGGTCGGCGGGGTCGACCCTGTGTCGTCCCAGCGCTCGATCGCGGCCCGACGCTGCGCGACCTCGGCGACGAGAGCGAGGCGGAGGTCGTCCTCGCCCAGATCCGGCAGATCGGGGCTGCTCGCGGCGGGACCGGCCTCGTCCAGGGAGAGGGCGTGGCCGGTCGCGGCCCGACGACGGACTCGGCGACGGGTGGCCAGGACCTCGATCGCGGTGCCCCCCAGCGCCACGGCGAGCAGCACCCCGGCGAGGCCGAGGAGGATGGGGAAGCTCTCGACGTCGAAGATCTCGCCCCGGAACGGTCGGTCCAGTGCGAGCCCGGCGATCGCGTCCCCCGGCTGCTCCTCGTAGCAGCTGATCTCGGCCTGCCGCGCCGTCACGCCGTCGAAGGGGTCCTGCCAGCCGACCGCGCAGTAGTCGTACTCGTCGGCCGGTTCGAGGACGGTCACCGCCACTGGCGCCGCCGTCGCCCAGAGCGTCGCCACGAAGGCGCCTGCCACGAGGCCGGCGACGGCCACCCCCTTGGACCAGGAGGGCAGCAGGGCCACCACAGAGCGAGCGGGCTTGTCGACGACCTGTGGGCTCGGCGGTCCGAGCAGCACGTCGATCGCGTGGAGCACCTCGATCGAGTGCTCCTCCTCGTCGGTGACGGCGATCTCGACGCGCGTCCCGGCGCCGTCGAGCAGGTGGACCACGACGTAGTCGGTGGTGTCCGCGAACGGTAGGGCGTCACGGCGTCCACCCAGACGTGTACGGACCACGCGGAGGGGGCCGGCGGGCAGCCTGACGTCCACCTGGGCACCGTCGCAGCGCAGCACAGCGCCGTCCTCGGCGACCTCGAACCACGCGCGCCGGAAGCGGTTCGGGTAGGGCGCGTCACCCCGCACGACCACGCGGAGGCGGGTGGTCCTGGTCTCCGCCAGCGAGATCAGGGCACGCCTCGAGCGCCGGCCACGCCACCACCCCAGCGCCACGAGGACCGCCAAGGCCCCGACGAAGGGCACCACCAACCGCAGTCCCAGCTCCAGCAGGTTCCCCCACTCCATGCCCTGTCCCCGTTCTCGTTCTGTTCCAGCCCTCCCGCACGAGGACGCCCACCCCGCGACCGGGGTGGGCGTCCTGTTGTCGTGCGGTCGTCGGCCGTCAGGCGCGGCGGACGGCCTCGGCCTCGGTGGCGACGACCGGCTCGGACGGGGTCTCGTCGTCGCCGTAGGAGGTCGCGCGACGCTTCGAGATCACGACGGCGACCACGATGATCGTCACCGCGATGAGGGCGATCACGGCACGCAGCAGCGGGTTGGCGCTCTCGCCGTACGAGAGAGCCACGACGGCCGGGGCGATCAGCAGGGCGACGAGGTTCATCACCTTGATCAGCGGGTTGATCGCCGGGCCGGCGGTGTCCTTGAACGGGTCGCCGACGGTGTCACCGATGACGGTGGCAGCGTGGGCCTCGGAGCCCTTGCCGCCGTGGCTTCCGTCCTCGACCAGCTTCTTGGCGTTGTCCCAGCTTCCGCCGGAGTTCGCAAGGAAGACGGCCATCAGCACACCGGTGCCGATGGCGCCGGCCAGGTAGCCGGCGAGGGCCGAGAAGCCCAGGCCGAAACCGACGGCGATCGGCGCGAACGCCGCCAGCAGCCCCGGCGTGGCCAGCTCGCGGAGCGAGTCGCGGGTGCAGATGTCGACGACACGTGCGTACTCCGGCTTCTCGGTGTAGTCCATGATCCCCGGGTGCTCGCGGAACTGGCGGCGCACCTCGAAGACGATGGCGCCCGCAGCCCGGGTCACGGCGTCGATCGCCAGACCCGAGAAGAGGAACACGACCGCGCCACCGAGGATGATCCCGACCAGGGTGTTGGGCGAGACGACGTCGTAGGCGCCGGCGATCGAGCCGATCTCCTCACCCGCCTTGCCGAGAGCGGTGCGGACGGCGTCGGTGTACGAGCCGAACAGCGCGGTCGCCGCGAGCACGGCGGTCGCGATCGCGATGCCCTTGGTGATGGCCTTCGTCGTGTTGCCCACGGCGTCGAGGTCGGTGAGGATCTGCGCCCCGGCCTCGTCGACGTCACCGCTCATCTCGGCGATGCCCTGGGCGTTGTCGCTCACCGGACCGAAGGTGTCCATGGCGACGATGACGCCGACCGTGGTGAGCAGGCCGCAGCCGGCCAGCGCGATGAGGAACAGGGACAGCACGATCGAGCCGCCGCCGAGCAGGAAGGCGACGTAGACGGCGCCGCTGATGATGACCGCCGTGTAGACGGCCGACTCGAGACCGACGCCGATACCGGACAGGACGACGGTCGCGGCACCGGTGAGCGAGGTACGGGCCACGTTCATCGTCGGCGCCTTGTCGGTGCCCGTGAAGTAGCCGGTCAGCCACAGGATGATGCCGGCGAGGACGATGCCCAGAGCGACCGCGGCGGTGGCCACGACACGCGGGTCGCCGTCCAGCGCCGCGATGTCGGAGGAGACGTTGGACAGGCCGGAGAAGGAGGCTGGCAGGTAGACGAACGCCGCGATGGCGCAGGCGACGGCCGACACGGCCGCGGAGATGTAGAAGCCGCGGTTGATGGCGGTCAGGCCGCTCTCCCCGGCACGCGCGCGGGTGATGAACACACCGAGCACGGCGGTCAGCGCCCCGAGGGCGGGCACGATCAGCGGGAAGACCAGGCCCTCGTCACCGAAGGCGGCCTTGCCGAGGATCAGGGCGGCGACGAGCATCACCGCGTACGACTCGAACAGGTCGGCGGCCATTCCGGCGCAGTCACCCACGTTGTCACCGACGTTGTCGGCGATGGTCGCAGCGTTGCGCGGGTCGTCCTCGGGGATACCGGCCTCGACCTTGCCGACGAGGTCGGCGCCGACGTCCGCGGCCTTGGTGAAGATGCCTCCGCCGACTCGCATGAACATCGCGAGCAGGGCCGCACCGAAGCCGAAGCCCTCCAGCACGGCCGGGGCGTTGCCCCGGTACACGAGGACGACAACCGAGGCGCCCAGCAGACCGAGACCGACTGTGGCCATCCCGACGGTGCCACCGGTCCGGAACGCGATCTGGGTGCCGACCGCCTTGCCGTCCGCCTCACGGGCGGCCGCGGCGACGCGCACGTTGGCGCGCACCGCCAGCGACATCCCGAGGTAACCGATCGCGCCCGAGAAGACCGCCCCGACGACGAAGAAGAGGCTCCGGCCGATCCGGATGGCGCCGTCGTCGGCAGGGAGCAGGAAGAGCAGGAGGAAGACGAGGACCACGAAGCCCGCGAGGGTCTTGAACTGCCGGTTCAGGTAGGCGCTGGCGCCCTCCTGCACGGCGGTCGCGATCTCCTGCATCCCGGTGGTGCCCTCGCCGTGGGCGAGCACCTGGCGCCGGAACACGACACCCATCACCAGGGCGACCACCGCGATCGCGGCGACCACGACGACCAGCGTCAGGTTGCTGCCCACCAGCTCGACAGCGGAGTCGGTCGACACCGACCTCCCCAGTCCCACCGCAGGTACGAGCGACAGGCTCGACATCCGTCCTCCTCGACGATTCTCCCGTGTCCCACGGGCTCGGTCTTTCCATTGGGGCACAGCGGCGCCGGGTGGCTGCTCTGCCGGTGAGTCGGGCGGAGTCTACGCAGGGATCAGGGAGCCCCGCACGAGTGCGACCTAGGTCACACGACCGCCCACTGCAGCGTCATCGCGTCACGCTCCGTCGTCACGGTCGGCACCAGGCCGTGGACGACCGCGAGCGCCATGTCGTCGGGGGTGGTGCTCGCGTGGGCTCCGTGGGCGGGCGGCTCGTCCTCGTCGACTCCCACCTCCGGCCCCTCGACCCGCACCAGCAGCCCGTCACGGTCGTCGATCAGCACGCGGACCGTGCCGTTCCCCGGATCGCTGTGCAGCCCGGCGCCCGCGGCGGAGGCCTGGAGGAGGCGGACGGCCCGGCCGCACGCCTCGCCGACGGCGAGGCGCACCTCGTCGAGCCGGTCGTCGTCGAGACCGACGCGGCGGGCAACGGCCACGGCGACCAGCCGGGCGGTCCGGACGTGCTCCGGGAGGGCGGCGAAGGAGAGCTCCACCACGGGGACCATCGCCCCAGCGGACGGGGCGGGGGACGAGCTCACGGGAACGGGCTCGACCTGGGGCTCAGGAGACCGATCCGCCGGAGGCAGCGACGGCCTCGTCCACGCTCGGGTGGATCGGGAAGACCTTGGTCAGGCCCGTGATGCGGAAGACCTTGAGGATCTTCTCCTGCGTGCACACCAGGTGCAGCGAACCGTCGTGCGCGCGGACGCGCTTGAGCCCACCGACGAGCACTCCGAGACCGGTCGAGTCGAGGAAGTCGACGGTCTGCATGTCGACGACCAGGTGGTGGTGGCCCTCGCCGACCAGGTCGTTGAGTCGCTCGCGCAGCACGGGTGCGGTGTAGACGTCGATCTCGCCGCCGACCTCCACGACGGTGCGTCCACCCTGCTCCCGGCTCGTGACGGACAGGTCCACGGTGTCTCCCCTGAGGATTGGCCTCCGACCGCGCTGACTGCGCAGTCGACGGGGGCATTCAACCACCCGCGGCGCCGACGGGGCAGTCGAACCCGCCAACGTGGGGAGCCCTGGCGGTGGAAGACTCCGGTGGTGGACGCCGTCACGCCCGCGCCGGGCACCGACGAGGGGTCGGTCGCACTCGACGCCCTGCTGGCCGCCCCGGGCAGGAACGCGCGTGTCCGCCACGTCCACCACCGACCGGCCAGTCCCGGTGAGCACGCCGACTGGCCGAACTGGTCGCCGCCCGACCTGGTCGCGGCGTGGCGCGACCGGGGCATCGACCGTCCGTGGCTCCACCAGGTCCACGCGGCCGAGCACGCCTGGGCCGGGCGACATGTCGTCCTGTCGACCGGAACGGCCTCGGGCAAGTCCCTGGCGTACCAGCTGCCCGTCATCAGCGCGGTGCTGCAGCCCCCCGCCGACCTGACGGTGCGACGGCATACCGCGCTCTACCTCGCCCCGACGAAGGCGCTCGCGGCGGACCAGCTCTCCGGCCTCCGGGCCCTGACCAGTGGAGGCGTTCCACTCTCCGGCCTCAGACCCGCGACGTACGACGGCGACACCCCACCGGACCAGCGACGCTGGGTGCGTGACCACGCCGGGCTCGTGCTGACCAACCCCGACCTGCTGCACCACTCGCTTCTCCCCGGACACCAGCGGTGGGCCCCCTTCCTGCGAGGGCTGCGGTTCGTGGTCGTCGACGAGTGCCACCGCTACCGCGGGGTCTTCGGCGCGCAGGTCGCTGCCGTGCTGCGGCGGCTGCGGCGGGTCGCAGCGCGGTACGGCGCCGACCCCGTCTTCGTCCTGGCGTCGGCGACCACGGCGGAGCCGGCGCGGACCGCCCACCTGCTCACCGGCCTCGACGTCGTCGAGGTGACGGACGACGCCTCCCGCCGGGGTGCCACGGACCTGGTCCTGTGGGAGCCGCCCGAGGTGCCGGACGGTTCCGGCGCGCGGCGGACCGCGGTGTCGGAGGCGTCGGACCTGCTGGCGGACCTCGTCTGCTCCCACGTGCGCTCACTGGCCTTCGTCCGGTCCCGGCGCGGGGCGGAGGTGGTCGCGGTCACCGCCCGGCGGCTCGTGTCCGACGTCGACCCCTCGCTCGCAGGACGGATCGCCGCGTACCGGGCGGGGTACCTCCCGGAGGACCGCCGGGCGCTGGAGGAGGACCTGCGGTCGGGAAGGCTGCTCGGCATGGCGAGCACGAACGCGCTCGAGCTGGGGGTCGACATCTCCGGTCTCGACGCCGTGCTGGTCGCCGGCTGGCCCGGCACCCGCTCGGCGCTGTGGCAGCAGGCCGGCCGGGCCGGGCGGGACGGCACGCGGGCGCTTGCCGTGCTCGTGGCCGACGACGACCCGCTCGACAGCTACCTCGTGCGGCACCCCGAGGCGCTGGTGGGTCAGCCGGTCGAGGCCACCGTCCTCGACCCGGACAACCCGCACGTGCTGGCCCCCCACCTGTGCGCCGCCGCCGCCGAGCTGCCGATGACGGAGGCCGATCTCCCGCTGTTCGGGCCATCGACCTCCGACCTGCTGGCCGTGCTGGTGGAGCGCGGGCTGCTGCGCCGCCGACCCGGCGGCTGGTACTGGACGCAGCAGGCACGGGCCACCGACCTCACCGACCTGCGCGGCACTGGTGGAGCGCCGGTCAGGGTCGTCGAGCAGGACACCGGACGCGTCGTCGGCACGGTGGACGCCGGGGCTGCCGACCACACGGTCCACACCGGCGCGGTGTACCTGCACCTGGGGAGCACCTACGTCGTCCAGGCACTGGACCTCGACGAGCGCCTGGCCCTGGTGCGGCGCGAGAACCCCCCGTGGTCGACGTCAGCCCGATCCGTCGGCGACATCCGGGTGCTCGACACCACCCGGACCATGCGCTGGGGAGACGTGACCCTCTGCCTGGGGACGGTCGACGTCACCAGCCGGGTGACCTCCTACGTGGTCCGCTCCCTGCCTGCCGGCGAGCTGTTGGGCGAGGAGCCCCTGGACCTCCCGGAGCGGCGGCTGCGCACGACGGCCGTCTGGTGGGTGCTCCCCCCGTCCGTCCTGGAGGCGAACGGCCTGGACGACGGGGTGCTGCCCGGGGCGGTGCACGCCGCGGAGCACGCGGCGATCGGGCTGCTGCCGCTGGTGGCCACGTGCGACCGCTGGGACGTCGGCGGGGTGTCGACCGCCCTGCACCCCGACACCGGCACGGCCACGGTGTTCGTGCACGACGGGCACCCGGGCGGCGCCGGGTTCGCGGAGCGCGGGTGGTTGCGCGCCCGGCAGTGGCTGCAGGCGACCCTCGAGGCGGTGCGGACCTGCCCGTGCCGGGCGGGGTGCCCCGCGTGCGTGCAGTCGCCGAAGTGCGGCAACGGCAACGAACCACTGGACAAGCAGGGCGCCGTGCGCGTGCTGCGCGCGGTGCTCGCGGGGGCCGACGACGAGCAGGGCGACACCGTGGATTCCGACCATCCGGGCACCTCCGGCGTGCCGCCACCCTGAGTGACCACTAGCCTGCTGGGCCATAGGAGTCGCTTCGGGCGCGGGCGGGCGCCCCTCGCACCCCGACCCGCGCGTCCCCGAGGACCCCACACGCCCCCGACATCCGGGGCCGGACCAGGAGGAGACCCATGATCGTCCTCGCACTGCTGCTGCTGCTCGCCGCAGCCGCTCTCGTGGTGTTCATCGTCGTGACGGGCAGCACCGGCGAGGTGCCGTTGCAGTGGACCGACCTGAACCTCACGTTCTCCCCCAGCCCCCTGGTCCTGTTCCTGCTCGGCGCCCTGACGCTGCTGCTGGTCGTGCTCGCGCTCGGACTGCTCCGCGCCGGGTCGAGGCGCTCGGTGGAGAAGCGCCGCGAGCTCAAGCGGCTGCGCCGAATCGAGGACGAGCGCCAGGTCGAGCGGGAGACCGCGCCGGCGCCCGCCGGCACCACGGTCCGGACCGACAAGCCGATGACCACCGACCACGACCACCGCGTCGCCCCGGCCCCCGCTGCGCCGGCGCCCACCACCTCCGCCCCAGCAGCCCCGACCTCCCCGCCCGCGTCGTCCGACCGGCCCGGACCGGCCCACCAGGCGCCGCCGCAGGACCCGGCCCACTGACACCTCCCTGACCGAAGCGGACGCACCCCGAGCACGGCTGCGCCGCACGCCGATGCCTCGCAGACCGGCACCCCGGGAGAGCGCTCACGGCACGGACGGACCGGCGCGCGCTCGCCCCGTCACGGGACCGAGCAGGGGCGCCAGCGCACCGGCGGATCGGAGCACCGAGGCGCGCACCACCACGCTGACCGAGCCGTCGCCGTCGACGCGGCAGGCGTCGAGGGTCCCGGTCTGGGCGGCCACCACCCTGGCCGCCTGACGGCAGGCCGCGGCGGGACCCTCGGTGAGGGCCATGGAGGCGGCCGCCAGCGCCGCCAGGTCCGCAGACGCCTCCGCACGGTGGCGCGCCGCCACCACCTGTCCGGCCGCACCCACGGCGACGGTCGCGACCACCAGCAGGGCCCCCACCCCCAGGACCAGCACGCTGCCCGAGCCGGTGTCCCGCCGGCTCCGCGGGATCACGGGGGCTCACCGGTGCCTGCGACGGCCGTCGTCTCCGTCACCGCGACAGCGCGCCCGGACACCGTCAGGCGCGGCGTGCCGGGCACCCAGAGCGTGACCACCCGCTGCACGCGCACCGACGTCAGCTCGGCGCCGCGTGACACGGCTGCGTGGGCACCGGGCCCGGCCACGGCGTGCACGACGGCGTCGACGCGGGAGACGTCCTCCCCGCGCGCCAGGAGCCGGGCCCCCGCCGCCGCGGCGTCGCCCACCTGCACCTGCGCGACAGCCAGGTTCAGCACCGACGCCAGCCCCGACAGCAGCAGGGTGAGGGCGAGCAGCGCGACCGCCAGCTCGGCCGTCACCACCCCCGACTGGGAGTCCGGCGCCGGGCCGAGCGGCCTCCTCATCCGATGCTCAGTGCCCGCTCGATGATGGCCATCAGCAGGCCGCGGACCTGGCCTCCCTTGAGGATCACCACCAACAGGCCGGCGAAGCCGCACGCCGCGAGGGTCGCGATCGCGTACTCGGCCGTGGCCATCCCGGCGTCCCCGGCGAGGCGCCCCACGCGACGCACCGGGTGCGTCGGCGCGCAGCCCGGGTCGTGGTCGGGGGCCTGCGCGTGGCACGCGTCCGCTGTGCCCGGGGTGTCGGTCGTGATCTCGGTGGGCATGGGTCCTCCTCGGCTCGACGGCGGGCGCCTCCCGCCTCCGGCAACGAGTCTCGAGAGCCGAGACCGCCTGGGAACAGAACGATCTCGGTCCTGTGGACGAGTTCGATGACATCGCAGGACCTGTGGACGAGCTGGTCAGAGGACCTGGCCGGCCAGGGCGAGGACGACCGGCACCACGCCCCAGGCGGCGAAGGCGGGCAGCGCGCACAGGCCGAGGGGGAGCACCATGCGGACACCCAGAGCCTGGGCGCGGGCCTGGTAGGCGAGGCGCTCCCTCGTCCGCTCGGCGGTGGCCGCCCCACGTAGGAGGGGGCCGCCGGGTACACCTGCTGCGCCGACGAGCTGGACCGCACGGCGTAGCGCATCGAGCTCAGACGGGGCGTCTGCCCAGGCGGCGTCCTGGTCGGCGCCGAGCATCAGGGCTACCCCGGCCACGTCGCACCATCGCCCCAGAGATCCGCCCGTGGCACGGCCGGCGACCTGCAGGGCCCCTGCCGCAGGGAGGCCGGCGGCCAGAGCCCCGGCGCACAGGTCGAGCAGCAGCGTCACGGAGGGCTCGACCGGCTCAGCCCGTCGGAGCCGTCCTCGGAGAGTCCACGCGCGACAACGCTTCTCGGAACCGTGCGACCGAACGCGTCGCAGCCCGGTGGCGTGGGCCGGGTCCGACCGTCCGACGGACCACGCGGCAGCCACCAGCAGACCCACGATCCAGGCGACGTTCATCTCGCCCGCGTCCGGGTCGCCGCCGAGCGGACGAGCTGTCGGGTCCACACGACCCCGGCGGCCGCGCAGACCAGACCGACAGCGGCGCTCACCCGTCCCGGAGCCGTGCCCAGCAGCACCGCGACCGGCCGGACCCCGACGAGCTGACCGAGCGCCAGCCCGAGAACCGGTAGACCCGCCAGAACGCGCGCGGTGGCAAGGGGTGCGGCCATCGCAGCGCGACGGGCCAGTGTCGCGGCGCGCGCATCGCTCAGGCCGACCACCAGGGTGTCGAGCAGGTCCGCGACCGGGGCCCCGGTCCGCTCGTGCACGGCCCAGGTCGCGGCCAGCGCGTCGAGGCCCGAAGAGTCGCACGTGTCCGGTCGGGTGCTGCTGCGCCGGTGCCACCGAAGTGCCGTCCAGCTCTCCCCGACCGCGGGGCCGACCACGGTCCCGGGCCCCCCGCGCAGCGCCGCCACGGGTGACAGGCCCCATCGCACCTGCTCGCGGGCCATGCCCAGGCGGCGCGCGACCGCATCGTCACCCAGGTCCCGGCACGCGTGCTCCCACGCAGCTGCGGCGTTCAGGCCGGCGCGCAGGAGCACGGCGAGCTCGCTGACCCTGGCGACCAGATCGGTGTCGGGCGTCGAGCGCCGCCACCGCGCCAACAGCCCGCTGCTCGCCGCGCCGTCGTCGCGTGGCCGGTTCGCTCTGACGGGGACTCGAACGGCTCCGCGGCCACCCGCCATCACGGCCAGCCACACCAGGACGGCCGCGGCCGCCGCCGTCGCCGTCACGGTGGCCCCTGCGCTCGGGCGCGGCCCCGCTCTGGGTCACCGTCCAGCAGAGACGCCAACCGTTCCCAGCCCGGGCCGGTGTGGGACCGGTCACCGGACCAGGAGAGCGCCGTCACCACGCGCACCGCCGACGCGGACCCGCCGCGGTCCGCCTCCACCACTGCGACCTCCTCCATGCGACGGCGACCCGACGACCTGCCGAGGTGCACGACGACGTCGAGCGCGCTCGCGACCTGGCTCGCGGTCGCGGCCCGGTCGAGGCCGGCCAGGGCTCCCAGCGCCTCCAACCGGGCGGGCACGTCGGACGCGGCGTTGGCGTGCACCGTGCCGCACCCGCCCTCGTGGCCGGTGTTGAGGGCGGCCAGCAGGTCCCGCACCTCAGGTCCACGGCACTCCCCCACGACGAGCCGGTCGGGGCGCATGCGCAGGGCCTCCCGCACGAGGTCGGCGAGGGTGAGCGAGCCGGCCCCCTCGGCGTTGGCATGACGCGCTTCCAGCCGGACGACGTGGGGTAGCCGCGGGGCGAGCTCCGAGGTGTCCTCGACGAGCACGACCCGCTCGGAGGGATCGGCGAGGCCCAGCAACGTGCTCAGCACGGTCGTCTTGCCGGACCCCGTCCCACCGCAGACGAGGAAGCCCAGGCGTCGCCGGACGACCGCGGTGACGACGGGGGCCCACGTGCCGGCCACCGAGCCGGACGCGACGAGCTCGTCGAGCGTGAACGTTCGCCGGCGGGGGACCCGCAGCGAGAGCAACGTGCCCGCGGGCGAGACCGGGGGCAGCACCGCGTGCAACCTGACGCCGTCGGCCAGACGGACGTCGACGCACGGCGCACTGTCGTCCAGCCTCCTGCCGCTGACGGCTGCCAGGCGGACCGCCAGCGCCCGCAGTCCCCCCTCTCCGCCCACGTCGACCGCCACCTGCACGAGGCCCTCGCCCCGGTCCACCCAGACCTCGGCCGGGCCGTTGACCAGCACGTCCGTCGTCTCGGGGTCGTCGAGCAGCGGCTGGAGCGGCCCTGCACCGGTCAGCTCCGCGCGGACGGACGCCACCTGCGACAGGACTCCGGCCGCGCCCCACGGGGCTCCGGACGCCTGCCCGGCGGTCGCCAGGGCGCCAGCGACGTGGGCCGCGCCGGCTCCCGACCCGGTCGCCGCCAGGTGCGCCCGCACCCGGGACACGACAGAGCCGTCGGGGCTCCCGGTCGCCGGCGATCGCCCGACCGATCCGCCGCCCGTCTTCACGCGACGCCGGCCAGGCCCGCGCCGCTGCCCGCCAGTAGGTCGCCGAGATCACGCAGACTCCGGCCTGCACCACCGGACCGGACGGCGTGCAGCAGGTCCCCCCGGTCCGCTGCGGACGCGAGCCGGGGCACCGTCTTCCAGGTGACGACGGCGGGGAGGTCCAGGACGTCGGCGACGGCGTCCGGGCCGAGTCCGCGGCGAGAGGGGAGACGGACGACGACGCGCACGTCGGGGACGACGGCCGACAGGCGCGCAAGGGCCAGGCGCGCTGCGACCACGGCCCGCACCTGCGCCGGCACGAGGAGCACGGCGGAGTCCAGCAGGCGCCAGTGCTGCGCCGCCGAGACGTCGAGCCTGCGAGGCAGGTCCACGACCGTGAGGTCCGCCACGGCGCGCGCGGCGCGGACGACCGAACGCATCGCCTCGAGCGGGACGAGATCCACCCTGCCTGCCTCGATCTCGCTTGCGGCAGTATCGATCTCGTCCCCCCACACACCCCAGGTGAGTAGTGGGAGACCGTCCAGGGCCGGCAGTGACGACGCCAGCACGTCCGGTCGCATCGTGCCGTGGACTCGCGCGAGGTCCCGCCATCGCAGTCCGGCCTCGACCTCGGTACCCAAGGCGACGTCGATCCCGCTGCCCACCGGGTCCCCGTCCACGAGCAGGGCGCCGCCCGGCGGTCGACCTGCAGCCAGGGCGACCGCGAGCGTGGTCGCCCCGCAGCCTCCGACCGCGCCCAGGACCCCGACCACGCGGCCCCGCGCCGACCCGGCGCCTGCCGCTACGAGCAGCTCGGCCAGTGCCTCCTCACCACCCGGCAGCACGAGCACACGACCTGCCCCCACCTCACCCGCCCGCCGCCACGCACGCGCGTCGGCCAGGCGCGTCAGCAGCACCAGCCCGTCACGCCCGCCGGGCAGGGACTCGGGCACGACGTCGTCGCCGAGCAGCACCAGCACCGACTCGACCCAGCGACGCCCGGCCGCCGCCGGGGTGACCGCCGCATGCACGTCGATCCCGACCGCCGCGGCGAGCTCGCGGACGCGGTCGAGCAGGGTGGGCTCGGACGTCACCAGCAGCGGCGCAGCGGTGTCGGGAGCGGACATGCACCGAGCGTCCGGGCCGCGGCTCGGACGGACCAGGGCCCCACGCGCCTGTGGACGGAGCGGCTCTGTCGGGGTACCTGTGGACGGAGGTCTTGAGCACGGCCGTGCAGCAACCGGGCCCGGACGTGGGACGACCCCCGCGGGGGGGTAGCGGGGGTCGTCGCGCACTCCGGCTCGGGGGGGAGGAGCCGGGATACGCAGCCAGCACCGAACCCGCGAACGGGTGGTGGGCCGGCCACCACCAGCATGGACCCGAGTGGCGCTCCACGGCAAACCCTGACACGCCCTCGTCCTGCCCTGTCGCGCACGGTCTGTCGGGCTTTCTCCCCTCCCCGCCGCGGCACGGCGAGTCGTCCTCGGCGTGTCGGTCACTCGGAGCACACGACGGCGCCCCGACGGCCGCAAGCCCTTCCCTTACCGGCCGGTTCGGAGTACCAAGGACCCAACGGCCCGTGACCGGGCAACCGGAAACGGGCCGCGTGCAGGAACAGGTACCCACGCGCGGCCAGTCCTCGTGAGGACGCGTTGGGCCGGGCTCGTCCCGTCCCGCGACTGATGTGCACGCTTGGTAGCCAGTGACTGCATGCCGACGGCGGCGTCCCCGTGGCGCCGCCGTCCGCACGTCCTGACGACTCGTCGAGGCGTCGAGCAGGTCACCGCGCGGTCACGACGTGCCGAGATCCTTGGCCCACCGCCACCCGATGGCGCACGATGGCGGCACCACGGTGCGATTCCGTGGCAGCCGCCGGCACCGGCCCGGCGGCCGGACGCAGGGGGCGGGAGGTCGTCGATGAGCCGCGAGGTGCTGGGCGCGGTCGACGACACCTCCCCGCCGGACGGCGGGCGGGCCGGGTCGCTCCCCGACCGGCCCGGCACCCGTCCGGTGAACCTGCAGCCGGACGAGGGCGAACCCGTCGCGCCCACCGGGTCGACGCCGTCCACACCCGCCGGTCCGGACGCGGACGGAGACCCCGAGGCCGCGGCGGCGCCTGACAGCGCGGACGCGGACGCTGCTCCCGCGTCCGGGAGCACCCGGGGCCCGGTCGCCGGCCTGTGGCACAGCGTGCGCCACCTGGTCCGGCACCGGCGCTCACGCACTCCCCTGGTCGCCCTGGTCGTGGTGGCCACCCTCGTGGGCACGGTGCTCGGTGCAGCCATCGCGCAGCGGGCCGCACTGGTCGGACGTGAGGAGAGCGCCAGCATCAGCGCCTGGATCACCTACCAGGCCAGCGGTTTCCCAACGGGAGCGGCGACGTACAGCCTCTTCGTCGTGAACTCGGGCCAGTCACCGCTCACGGTCAAGGGAGCCGACCTGGGGGGCGACATCGACCCGGGACGCGAGCCCGTGGCCCTGGAGCTCCTCCGCGAGTTCGACGTGGATCCCGGCAAGACCGGCCAGACCTCGGTGACCGCCACGTCAGCGTGCGACGCCGGCCCACTCAGCCAAGGGGGCGCCCGTGACGGGAACCTCCGCGTGACCGTGGCGACACAGGACCTGCGCGAGCAGGTGATCGGCGTGCCGAACCTGGCGGGGATGAGCCTGTCGGCGGTCGACCTCTATGAGGAGATCTGCTTCAGCAGCCTGGGACAGCCTCCCGTGACCGCCGATCTGGCCAACCGTCCGGACGGGCGCCTGGGTCTCAGCCTCCGCTCCGCGGACGGGGACGAGCACGAGGTGTCCCTGCAGTCCATCAGCGGCATCTCGCTCGTCACGGATCCGCCCGCTCCGGTCACGGTCGACGGGACCAGGAGCACGAACCTGATCCTGGGCCTGGACGTCGAGTTCTGCACCCAGAACGCGAACCAGCTGCTGGCCGGGCAGCAGGTGAACGTGGTCGTCGACGGAGAGGCCGTCGACTACCTGCTGGACCCCATCGTGTTCACCGCGTGGTTCGCCAGGGAGGTCGAGAAGAACTGCGGCCGTTGAGGTCTCGAGGCTCGCGAGGTCAGCTCGTCGGTGTCCGGCCGGCGAGAACCGCGTCGGCGATGACGGCCCCTTCCGCTGCTCCGGACACGACTGCCGAGGCGCAGTAGCGCAGCCAGGAGGCCACCCCCTCGGGCGTGCCGGAGGCGTAGGCCGACAGCGCCCCGGCGTACGCGGCAGGGTCGGCCAGCGCCGCGGACTCCGGGACTGCAACACCCATCGGGTCGAGGCCGCGGCCGACGACCAGGGCCCGCGCGAGTGCCCGGGCGACGACGCCGTTGCCGCCCACGAACGGCACGGCGGTGATGATCTCGCCCACCGCGACCGCACTCAGCACCAGCACTGGCGCCGTGGTCGGCGTCGACAGCAGGGTGGTCACCGCGTCCAGTCTCCGGGCGGCCTCCGCAGCGGACGGCGCCGCCGGCAGGCCCAGGTCAGGGCCGAGCGGAAGCTCACCGTCGAGCCGCGGGCGGCCGACCGCATCGTCCGCGAGCACGCCCGTCGTGGCCGCGACGTGGAGCCGGACAAGGGCCTGGCGCGGAGCACCGGTGACCGCCCGGGCTCCCGCCGCCGACAGCCGTTCCGCCTCGGCCAATGCGCGTGTGGCCCCGGCCACCACGCGGCCCGCCGCGTCGTCCGGCAGGTCGGCCGCGCCCCGAACCGCGTCGCGGACGAGGGGAACCGGCAGCCGCGCGCCCTCCAGCGCCGCCGACGCACGTGCCGCCCAGACGGCCGACTCGGCCCGGCACTCGGCGCTGCGACGGCGCATCGCGGGGTGCCACCGCAGGCGCTCGCACGCCTCGCGCGCCGCCTCGACCGCGTCGGCCACTCCCGGCAGCTGGGCCAGGGAGGCCAGCGGGTCGGCGGAGGGGGACATGGCCGAGCAGCCTACGTCGCGCTAGCGTCCCGCCGGTGAGCGGGCGATGAGCGGGGACCAGGCCATCCTGGCCGGGTTGGTGATCGCCCTGCTGGCACTGCTCCTGGGGGTAGCAGCCCTCCGCCGACGGACGGACCTCGGTACCCCCGCCGACCGGGCGACGTTCACGACGCTGCACACCGCGTCCTTGGCAGCCCCCCACCTGCGTGAGGGCCTCACCGGGCCCGGCGCCTCCAAGGCGGCCCGCCACCTGCGGGCCCTGCTGGGCACGCCGGCAGTCGCGATCACCTCTGGCGGACAGCTGCTGGCCTGGGACGGCGAGGGCGCCCCGCACCGAGCCGACGCCGTCGTCCACGCCGTCGACGTGCTGAGCCGTGGCCGACCCGTGGTGCTCGGACCGGCTCACGTCGCCTGTCACGACCCAGGGTGCCCGGTACAGCACGGGGTGGTCGTACCGCTCGTGGTCGAGGAGAAGGTGGTGGGCACCCTCGCCGCGTACGGTCCCCGCCCGAGCGCGGGACTGGTGCGCGCCGCGGAGGAGGTCGCGGCCTGGGTCTCCGCGAACCTCGAGCTGGCCGAGCTCGACCGGTCGAGGACGCGGGCGATCGAGGCCGAGCTCCGCGCACTGCGCGCACAGATCAGCCCGCACTTCGTCTACAACTCCCTGACGGCGATCGCGTCATTCGTCCGTACCGACCCGGCCCGGGCCCGCGACCTGCTGCTGGAGTTCGCCGACTTCACCCGCTACGCCTTCCGCCGCGGTGGCGAGTTCACGACGCTGGCCGACGAGCTGACGAACATCGAGCGCTACCTCGTGCTCGAGCGGGCACGGTTCGGGGACCGCCTCGACGTCAAGGTGCGGATCGCGCCCGAGGTCCTGGCGGTGGCGATCCCGTTCCTGTCGGTGCAGCCCTTGGTGGAGAACGCGGTCCGGCACGGCCTCGAGCACTCCGTCGGCGTCGGCCACGTGACCCTGACGGCGGAGGACGTGGGGTCGGACGCGCTGATCGCGGTCGAGGACGACGGCGTGGGCTCCGAGCCGGAGCAGGTCAGGCAGGTGCTGGCCGGCGAGTCGGGGACCGACTCGGTCGGCCTCGGCAACGTCGACGCGCGCCTGCGGCAGGTCTTCGGCGACGCCTCGGGCCTGGTCGTGGAGACGGCACCCGGTGCGGGCACCCGCGTCTCGTTCCAGGTCCCGAAGTTCTCGCCGCACGCCCGTGCCGACTGAGCCGGACGCCGTACGCTCGGCGACATGAACGCCCCCCGCGGGACCGGCCTGCGGGCGCTGGTCGTCGACGACGAGGCACCGGCGCTCGCCGAGCTGGCATGGCTCCTGAAGCAGGACGGACGCGTCACCGCCGTCACGGCGGCCTCCGGCACGACCGATGCACTGCGGGCCCTCGACACCCACGAGGTCGACGTCGTGTTCTGCGACATCAAGATGCCCGGACTCGACGGCCTCGAGCTGGCCCGCCTGCTGGCCCGGTTCACCCACCGCCCGCAGGTCGTGTTCGTGACGGCCCACGACAACCACGCGGTGGACGCCTTCGAACTGGCCGCAACCGACTACCTCATGAAACCCGTTCGCCCGGAACGGCTCTCCGAGGCCATCCGTCGCGTGATCGAGGGGACCGAGTCGGGTGACCCACCCCAGGACACCGACGACGACGAGACGATCCCGGTGGAGCTCGGCGGCGTGACGCGGTTCGTGAACCGGTCTTCCGTGCGGTACGTCGAGGCCCAGGGCGACTACGCCCGGCTGCACACCGGTGACGACAGCCATCTCATCCGGGTGCCGCTGACGACACTCGAGGAGCGTTGGGGACCGGCCGGGTTCGTACGCATCCACCGCTCGACCCTCGTGTCCCTGCACCACGTCGACGAGGTGCGCCTGGACGGCGGGCGCTGCACGGTTCGGCTCGGCGGCGACGAGCTCTCGGTGTCGCGCCGGCACACCCGTGAGCTGCGTGACCGCCTGGTCCGCGGCATCGGCCCGCGCCACTGACCCCCCCCCGTGCGGCCAGCGCGAGCCTGGCCCGGCCTTGACGCGGCGGGCACCATCGGGGGGTGACCGAGCAGCGCCCTGCAGCCCGCGAGACCCCCGCACGTGTCCGCGTGACGAGCCCGCGCACCGAGGCCGTCCGCCGCCCACCGCGGCGCCGGGTCACCGACGACATCGACGAGCAGACCCTGGTCGGCGAGCTGTACATGCGGTCGCTGATCCGCAGCCAGCTCCGGCTCGGGCTCGGCGTGCTCGGCGCCTTCGGCCTCACCGTCGGCGCGCTGCCCCTGCTCTTCTGGCTCGCACCGGCCCTGGCCGGGGTGCGTGTGCTGGGCGTGGGGCTGCCGTGGCTCCTGCTCGGCGTCGGCGCCTACCCGGTGATCATGGTGACCGCCTGGGCCTACGTGCGCGCCGCCGAGCGTGCCGAACGCGACTTCGCCGACCTGGTCGAGCGGCGGTGACCTCGCCCCAGCTGGCCGTCCTGGCCGTGGCCGCGGTCTGCGTCGTGACGGTGGCGATCGGCGCGGTCGGGCTGCGGCTGTCACGTACCACCAGCGACTTCTACGTCGCGTCCCGAGCCGTGTCGCCCCGCGCCAACGCGTCCGCGATCGGCGGCGAGTACCTCTCGGCAGCCAGCTTCCTCGGCATCGCCGGGCTCGTCCTCGTCGGCGGCGTCGACATGCTGTGGTTCGCGGTGGGGTACACCGCCGGCTACCTCGTGCTGCTGTGCCTGGTCGCCGCGCCCCTGCGCCGCTCCGGCGCCTACACGCTCCCCGACTTCGCCGAGTCCCGGCTGTCCTCCCCGCCCGTCCGGGTGGCCGCGGCCCTGCTCGTGGTCGGGATCGGCTGGCTGTACCTGCTGCCGCAGCTGCAGGGAGCCGGCCTCGCGCTGCGGGCCGTGACGGGTGCACCGACCGTGGTCGGCTCCCTCATCGTCGCGACCGTGGTCGTGCTCAACGTGCTCGCGGGCGGCATGCGGTCGATCACGCTGGTCCAGGCGTTCCAGTACTGGCTCAAGGTGACCGCGATCGCGTTGCCGGTCATCTTCCTGCTGCTGGCGTGGAACGCGGACGGCCGGCCGGACCCCTCGACCGCCCAGACTCCGACGGCCAGGGAGTCCACGATCGTCGAGCTGCGAGACCCCGTGCGCGTGGTGGCTGACCGCCCGACCACGCTGCAGGTCGACGGCACCGTCGACGGGGAGCGGCTGACCGGTGACGTGAGCCTCGGCACCGGCGAGTCGGTGGTCCTCGGCTCGGGCACCACCGTCGGGCTGCGGGCAGGCACCCCGGTCCCGCACGCGGAGCAGACCCGGGCCAGCACCGGTGCCGAGTGGGCGGCCCCGCTGACCGGGGCCGGTCGCGACCGGCCCCTCTACGCCACGTACTCCCTCATCCTGGCGCTCCTCTTCGGGACGATGGGCCTGCCGCACGTGCTCGTCCGCTTCTACACCAACCCCGACGGCCGGGCGGCGCGGCGCACGACCGGCATCGTGATCGGCCTACTCGGCCTCTTCTACCTCTTCCCTCCCGTCTACGGGGCCCTCGGCCGCCTCTACGCGCCCGACCTCCTCCTGACCGGGCGCGCCGACACGATCGTCCTCGAGCTCCCGGGCCGGATGCTGGGTCAGCCGTGGGGCGACCTGCTCTCGGCGCTCCTGGTCGCCGGCGCCTTCGCCGCGTTCCTCTCGACGTCGTCGGGGCTGGTGGTCTCCGTCGCGGGCGTGCTGTCGCAGGACCTGCTCGGACGTCTGTCCTCGGACCCCCGAAGCCGCCGTGTCCCCGGCTTCCGGGTCGGCGCCGGCCTCGCCGTCGTCGTGCCGCTCGCCGTGTCGGTCGTGGGGTTCCGGACGAGCCTCGCCGACACCGTGGGCCTGGCCTTCGCGGTGGCCGCCTCCACGTTCTGCCCGCTGCTGGTCCTCGGTGTCTGGTGGCGCGGCCTCACCCCGGCCGGCGCTCTCGCCGGGCTAGGGGTCGGCGGCCTCACCTCCAGCACGGCCGTGGTGGCGACAATGCTGGGCCTCCCCGGCGACGGGCTGGAGTCGGCCCTGCTGCAGCAGCCGGCGGCGTGGACGGTGCCGATCGCCTTCGCCGTGATGGTCGGCGTCTCGTTGGCCACCAGGTCGACGGTGCCCGCAGGCGTCGGGCGGCAGATGGTGAGGCTGCACGCGCCCGAGGGCGTCGCGGTCGACCGCCGGCCCGGCTGAGGCGCTCGCTAGGGTCGGCGGATGCGCATCCTGTCCATCCAGTCGTCGGTGGCCTACGGGCACGTGGGCAACAGCGCGGCGGTGTTCCCGCTGCAGCGACTGGGGCACGAGGTCTGGCCCGTCAACACGGTGCACTTCTCCAACCACACGGGCTACGGCGCCTGGCGCGGGCCGCTGCTCGACCCGTCGGACGTGGCCGACGTCATCACCGGCATCGCCGAGCGGGGCGTGCTGCCCGGCTGCGACGCCGTCCTCTCCGGCTACCAGGGCGCCGAGACGGTGGGCGAGGTCGTGCTCGACGCCGTCGCGCGGGTCAAGGCCGCCAACCCCGCTGCCGTGTACTGCTGCGACCCGGTGATGGGGGACGTCGGACGTGGCTTCTTCGTACGTCCCGGCATCCCGGAGTTCATGCGGGACCGGGTCGTGCCCGCGGCCGACCTGGTGACACCCAACCAGTTCGAGCTCGAGTTCCTCGCCGGCCAGCGGGTGTCGATGTTGCCAGACCTTCTCGACGCGGCCGATGCGTTGCGCGACAGGGGACCTCGAACGGTCCTCGTCACGAGCGTGCGGACCGACCAGACCCCGTCCGACTCCATCGAGATGGTGGCCGTCACCGACGAGGGGGCTTGGTCCGTGCGCACACCGCTGCTCCCGCTGTCGGTGAACGGTGCAGGGGACGCCACCGCCGCCCTCTTCCTCGCGCACACGTGCGTGGCCGGCCCGCGGGTCGCACTCGAGCGCACGGCATCGAGCGTGTTCGCCGTGCTGCGGGCGACCGCGGACGGGGGGCACCGGGAGATCCAGCTCGTCGCCGCGCAGGACGCGATCGCCCACCCGGCATCGGAGTTCACGGCGATGCGGCTGCGCTGACCCACGGGCGATCGTGACGCTGGCGCTGACCCGATCGACCTGACGTCACCGGCTCCTTCATCGACCGGGCGCCTAGCCGTGCCCGACCGTTCACCGCACCGGACCGACCGCTCGTCGCGGACCGCGGCCCCGCACGGCGAGCAGTGCGCCCGCCCGGCGACGACCTGGCCCGCGAGCCTTGGCCCCCGGCGGCGCGCGACGCGAAAGTGCCTCCACCCGGCAGCGCCGCCGGGCGCACCCGACGAGCCAGGAGGCTGCCCGTGTCCAGCATCTCGAACGACCCACCCGGTCGGGCGGGGACCAGCGAGCCCGTCGGCGGCAGTCTGACGCCGGCCGAGGTGGCGGTCTCACCGGAGTTCCTCGACCTGAAGCGTCGGTTCAAGTCCTTCATCTTCCCGATGACGGGACTGTTCCTCGTCTGGTACTTCCTCTACGTGCTCCTCGCGGCGTTCGCGCCGGCCTTCATGGGCACGAAGGTCTGGGGCAACATCAACATCGGCCTCCTGCTCGGACTCGGCCAGTTCGTGTCGACGTTCGCGATCACGATGATCTACCGCCGCTGGGCCGACCAGAAGTTCGACCCCGCCGCCGAGCACCTGCGCCACTCCATCGAGGGAGCGCTGCGATGATCGCGACCAGGCTGACGACCGCCGCCACCGGAACCGACATCGGGAACCCGGTTCTGAACATCGCCATCTTCGGCGCCTTCGTGGTGGCCACGCTCGCGATCGTCATCCGGGCGTCTCGCAACAACGCGACAGCCGCCGACTTCTACGCGGCCGGACGCTCCTTCACCGGACCGCAGAACGGCACCGCCATCGCCGGCGACTACCTGTCCGCCGCGAGCTTCCTCGGCATCGCCGGCGCGATCGCGGTCAACGGCTACGACGGCTTCCTCTACTCCATCGGCTTCCTGGTCGCCTGGCTCGTGGCCCTGCTGCTGGTCGCCGAGCTGCTGCGCAACACCGGCAAGTTCACGATGGCCGACGTCCTCAGCTTCCGCCTCAAGCAGCGGCCGATCCGGATGGCGGCCGCCATGGCCACCCTCGCGGTCTGCTTCTTCTACCTGCTCGCCCAGATGGCCGGCGCCGGAGGCCTTGTCGCCCTGCTGCTGGGCATCGAGGGTCAGCTCGGCCAGTACCTCGTGGTCGCCGTGGTCGGCATCCTGATGATCATCTACGTCCTCGTGGGCGGTATGAAGGGCACGACCTGGGTGCAGATCGTCAAGGCCGTGCTGCTGATCTTCGGCGCCGGCGTGATGACCCTGTGGGTCCTGGCCAAGTACGGCTTCAACCTCTCCGACCTGTTGGGCGCCTCGGTCGAGAAGGCGTCCTCCGAGGGTGTGGAGAACGCGGGGGCACTGCTCGACCCCGGCAAGCAGTACGGGGCGACCGACCTCAAGAAGATCGACTTCATCTCGCTGTCGCTGGCGCTGGTGCTCGGCACCGCCGGCCTGCCGCACGTCCTGATGCGCTTCTACACGGTGCCCTCGGCCAAGGAGGCCCGGCGCAGCGTCGTCTGGGCGATCTGGTTGATCGGCCTCTTCTACCTGTTCAGCCTGGTGCTGGGCTACGGCGCCGGCGCCCTGGTGGGCCCGACCGAGATCAAGGGGGCACCGGGAGGCGTCAACTCCGCCGCTCCGCTGCTGGCCTTCGAGCTCGGGGGGACGCTCCTGCTCGGGGTCATCTCGGCGGTGGCGTTCGCCACGATCCTCGCCGTCGTCGCCGGGCTCACCATCACGGCCGCGACGTCGTTCGCCCACGACATCTACGCCAACGTGATCAAGCACGGCGAGATCAACCCCGACGGCGAGGTCAAGGTGGCTCGCCGCACGGTCGTGGTGATCGGCGTGCTCGCCATCATCGGCGGGATGTTCGCGATCGGCCAGAACATCGCGTTCCTCGTCGCGCTGGCCTTCGCCGTGGCCGCCAGCGCGAACCTGCCGACGATCGTCTACTCGCTGTTCTGGAAGCGGTTCAACACGCGCGGCGCCCTGTGGAGCATGTACGGCGGGCTGACGAGCTGCGTGGTGCTGATCGTGTTCTCGCCCGTCGTGAGCGGCAAGGTCGACGCCGTCACCGGTGCGAGCCTGTCGATGGTCAAGGACACGGCGGTCGACTTCCACTGGTTCCCGCTCGACAACCCGGGCCTGGTCTCGATCCCGCTGGCCTTCCTGCTCGGCTACATCGGGACGGTGACCAGCAAGCCGGAGGCCGACCACGACGCGATGTCCGCGGAGATGGAGGTGCGCTCCCTGACCGGGGCCGGCGCCGAGAGGGCCGTGATGCACTGACCGCAGGGTGGCCGGCGGGTCGCACGACCCGCCGGCCACTCCGCCCGCCGGCTCGCGGCCACGAACCGGCCAACGACCGATGACGACCCGCGGCCGCCCTGGCTAGGGTCGGAGTGCACGCGGCAGCCACGAGGTGCGCTGCCCCCGAGCCGGAAGGACGCCGATGTCCAGCGAGACGACCGAGAACCCCCCGAGCGGCGGGCTGTCGAACCTGATGCACGAGGAGCGACGCTTCGCGCCGAGCGAGGAGATGGCTGCGGGCGCGGTCGCCACGGCTGACCTCTACGAGCAGGCGTCCGCCGACCGGCTCGCCTTCTGGGCCGCACAGGCCCGTGACCTGGTCAGCTGGTCGACGGACTTCACCGACACGCTCGACTGGAGCGAGGCGCCCTTCGCGAAGTGGTTCGTCGGGGGAAGGCTGAACGTCGCCTACAACTGCGTGGACCGGCACGTGGAGAACGGCCTGGGTGACCGGGCCGCGATCCACTTCGAGGGTGAGCCCGGTGACTCGCGGACGATCACCTACGCCGAGCTCCAGGCCGAGGTCTCGCAGGCGGCCAACGCCCTGACCGACCTCGGCGTCAGGAGCGGTGACCGCGTCGCGATCTACCTGCCGATGATCCCCGAGGCCGCCGTCGCCATGCTGGCCTGCGCCCGCATCGGAGCCCCGCACTCGGTGGTCTTCGGAGGCTTCTCCGCCGACGCGCTCGCGAGCCGCATCAACGACGCCGAGGCCAAGGTCGTCATCACCTCCGACGGCGGCTACCGCCGCGGGTCACCGTCCGCGCTCAAGCCGGCCGTCGACGCCGCACTGGCCAAGGGCACGCCGTCGGTGACCAACGTCATCGTCGTCCGCCGGACGGAGCAGGAGGTGGAGTGGACCGAGGGGCGCGACGTGTGGTGGCACGACGTCGTCGGCACCGCCTCCGACCAGCACACGCCGGAGCCCTTCGACGCCGAGCACCCGCTGTTCATCCTCTACACCTCGGGCACCACGGGTAAGCCGAAGGGGATCATGCACACGTCGGGTGGGTACCTGACGCAGTGCGCCTACACGCACCGCAACGTGTTCGACCTGCACGCCGACACGGACGTGTTCTGGTGCACCGCCGACATCGGGTGGGTCACCGGGCACTCCTACGTCGTGTACGGGCCGCTCGCCAACGGGACCACCCAGGTGATGTACGAGGGCACCCCCGACACGCCGCACCAGGGCCGCTGGTGGGAGATCGTCGCCAAGTACGGGGTCTCGATCCTCTACACGGCTCCGACCGCCATCCGCACGTTCATGAAGTGGGGCGAGGACGTGCCCGCGCGGCACGACCTGTCGTCGCTGCGCGTGCTGGGGTCCGTCGGAGAGCCGATCAACCCCGAGGCGTGGATCTGGTACCGCCGCGTCATCGGTGGCGACTCGGCGCCGATCGTCGACACCTGGTGGCAGACCGAGACGGGCGCCATCATGATCAGCCCCCTTCCAGGTGTGACCACGACGAAGCCGGGGTCGGCCCAGGTCGCACTGCCGGGCATCGGCGCGGACGTCCTGGACGACGAGGGGAAGCCGGTGCCGAACGGTGGCGGCGGGTACCTCGTCCTGACGGAGCCGTGGCCCTCCATGCTGCGCGGCATCTGGGGCGACCCGGAGCGCTACAAGGAGACGTACTGGGCGAGATTCGAGCACATGTACTTCGCCGGGGACGGCGCCAAGAAGGACGAGGACGGCGACATCTGGCTGCTCGGGCGCGTCGACGACGTGATGAACGTGTCGGGCCACCGCCTGTCGACGACGGAGATCGAGTCGGCGCTCGTGTCGCACCCGAAGGTCGCCGAGGCGGCGGTCGTCGGGGCCGCCGACGACACGACGGGACAGGCCGTGTGCGCCTTCGTGATCCTGCGCGGTGGCGCCGTGGAGGGCGACGACATCGTCTCCGAGCTGCGTGCGCACGTGGCCAAGGAGATCGGCGCGATCGCCAAGCCTCGCCAGATCATGGTCGTGCCCGAGCTGCCCAAGACCCGCTCGGGCAAGATCATGCGCCGGCTCCTCAAGGATGTGGCCGAGCACCGCGAGGTCGGCGACGTCACCACCCTCGCCGACAACACCGTGATGGAGCTCATCAAGACCGGACTGGGATCCGGCACGGCGGGCGAGGACTGATCGGGTCGTCCGGGTCGCTAGCGTGTGCCCATGCGCGCATCCGACCTGGTGGAGCAGATACCGACCGTCACCGCGTCGACCGGGGCCCTGGAGGCGGCCGAGCTGATCGCTCGGTACCGCCTCTCGGGTCTGATCGTCGCCGACGAGCAGGGCACTCCGGTAGCCGTCGTGCCCGGCAGCCAGGTGCTGAAGCTGGTCGTGCCGCGGTACGTCCGCGAGGACCCTTCGCTGGCGCACGCCTACGACGAGGCGGGTGCCGAGGAGCTCTGCGCGAAGCTGTCGCGTCACACCATCGGTGAGCTGCTCGACGACGACGACGTGCACCGGCACGACGTGCCCTCAGTGCTGCCGCAGGACACCCTCGTGGAGATCGCCACGGTGATGATCGAGGCCCACTCGCCCCTCGTCGTCGTGCGCGACAAGGCTGGGAAGTACTACGGGGCAGTGACGTTCAGCCGTGCGATGGCAGCGATCGCGGCCGCTGCGGGGCGTGACGGCGACGCCGTGTCCGCGCGCCTCGCCACCGAGCACCTGCCCCCGGTCGACAAGGCGTGAGCGCCCAGGCGATCGCGGCCATCGCGGTCTTCGTCTTCGTCTACGGCCTCATCGCGACGGAGCGGATCCCGAGGGTGGCCGCCGCGCTGTCGGGCGCGGCGGCGATGATCATCATCGGCGCTACCAACTCGGAGGCGGCGTTCTTCTCCGAGGAGAGCGGGATCGACTGGAACGTCATCTTCCTGCTGCTCGGCATGATGATCATCGTCGGGGTGCTGCGCCAGACGGGGCTCTTCGAGTACCTGGCGATCTGGTCGGCGAAGCGAGCCAAGGCACGACCGTTCCGGATGATGGTCGTGCTGGTGCTGATCACCGCGATCGCCTCGGCCCTCCTCGACAACGTGACCACGGTGCTGCTCGTCGCGCCCGTCACGCTGCTCGTGTGCGAGCGGATGGGGGTCAACCCGATCCCCTACCTCCTCGCCGAGGCCATGTCCTCCAACATCGGTGGCGCCGCGACGCTGATCGGTGACCCGCCCAACATCATCATCGCCAGCCGGTCGGGCCTGACGTTCAACGACTTCATCGCCAACATGGGCCCGATCGTCGCGATCCTCATCGTGGTCTTCATCGGCCTGTGCTGGCTGATCTGGGGTCGGTCGATGCGCTACGACCCCGACCGCGCGGCCCGCGTGATGGCGCTGGAGGAGCGCGAGGTCATCTCGGACGTGCGCCTCCTGCGCCGCACCCTGGCGGTGCTCACGGTGACGATGATCGGGTTCGTCCTGCACTCGGCCCTGCACGTGGAGCCGGCGGTCGTCGCGCTGATCGGCGCCGGGCTCGCCGTGGTGCTCTCAGGCCTCGACAGCCGCAAGTATCTCGCCGACGTGGAGTGGGAGACGCTCGTCTTCTTCGCCGGCCTGTTCATCATGGTCGGCGCTCTGGTCGAGGTGGGCGTGATCAAGGAGCTGGGCACGCTCGCCACCGAGGCCGTCGGGGACCAGTACCTCGGTGCCGCCGTCGGCCTCATCCTCGGCTCGGCAGCGATCTCCGGCATCGTCGACAACATCCCCTACGTCACGACGATGTCGCCGCTCGTCGGCGACCTCATCCAGTCGTCGGGGGGCGCCCCCGGTGCCGCCCCCCTCTGGTGGGCGCTGGCACTCGGGGCCGACCTCGGCGGCAACGCCACCGCCGTGGGAGCGAGCGCCAACGTGGTGGTGACGGGGATCGCTGCCCGCAACGGCCACCCGATCAGCTTCTGGATGTTCACCAAGTACGGCCTCATCGTGACCACCGTGACCGTCCTGCTCTCCGTCCCCTACGTGGTGCTGCGCTACTACATGTGACCATCCGCGTCCATGCCCCGGGAGGCCGCCGGCTGCACCCGCGGTAGTCTGGGCCGCGGAGTGCCGGGAAGCCTGGTCGGCGACGACCTGTGGCGATCCCCCGACCAGGAGACCTGATGCTCAGCACCCCCACCTCTGCACGACCACGCGTCCTCGCCCGCTCGACGTGGGAGGAGACCCGCTTCGTTCTCGACGCCCTCCGGGCGGAGACGGTCGGAGGTCTGCTGCTGCTCGCCGCGGCGACCGCGGCGCTGATCTGGTCGAACACCCCGGCGGCGGACTCCTACACCGCGCTGCGCGACGGCGTGCTGGGACCCGACGAGCTCACCCTCGGCCCCGTGTCGCTGCATCTCGGGCTGTCGGCGGGCAAGTGGGCGGCCGACGGGCTGCTGGCCATCTTCTTCTTCGTCGCGGGGATCGAGCTGAAGCGTGAGCTCGTGGTCGGTGACCTGCGGGACCCCCGTCGGGCCGCCATCCCGGTCGCCGCCGCGCTCGGGGGTGTGATGGTCCCGGTCGCCCTTTACCTGCTCCTGACCCGTGGCGACACGGAGGCGAGCACGGGCTGGGCGATCCCGGCCGCCACCGACATCGCGTTCGCGCTCGCCGTCCTCGCTGTCGTCGGCACGCACCTGCCGACGGCACTGCGCGCCTTCCTGCTGACGCTGGCCGTGGTCGACGACGTCATCGCCATCGCCATCATCGCCTTCTTCTACAGCGACGAGGTGACGCTCCTGCCTCTCGCCTACGCGCTGGTGCCGCTGGTCGCCTTCGCCGTTGTCTCCCGCCTGCGCCGGCGGTGGTGGTGGTTCCTCATCCCGCTGGGCGCGGTGACCTGGCTCCTCGTCCACGAGTCGGGCGTGCACGCCACGGTCGCCGGGGTCGCCCTGGCCCTGGTGCTGCCGGTGCGTCACCGAGTGGTCGGCGGCGTCGAGGAGCACGAGTCCGTCGGGGAGCGGCTCGAGCATCTGGTGCGTCCCCTGTCGGCCGGGGTCGCCGTACCCGTCTTCGCCCTCTTCGCGGCCGGGGTCACCGTGACCGGCGGGGGGCTGGGAGAAGCCGTCGCCGACCCCGTCTTCCTGGCGATCGTCGTGGCCCTCGTGCTCGGCAAGTGCCTCGGTGTCTTCGGCGGCGCCTGGATGACCGCCCGGTTCACGAGAGCCGAGCTCGACAGCAACCTGTCGTGGGTCGACGTGCTCGGCCTCTCACTCCTGGGAGGGATCGGCTTCACCGTGTCCCTCCTGATCGGCGAGCTGGCCTTCGGCACCGGCAGCCCACGCGACGACCACGTGAAGGTGGCCGTCCTCACCGGATCGCTCCTCGCGGCGGCGCTGGCCGTCCTGGTCCTGCGCCTGCGCAACCGCGTGTACCGCGCGATGCGCGAGGAGGAGGAGCGAGACGACGACCACGACGGCATCCCCGACTGCTACGAGCACGACGAGGTCACCGTCTCCTGAGGCTCGCACGAGCCGGTGCCGAGCACGAGACAGCCGTCCCCTCTAGAGTCGGTGCCGGAGAACAGGCCGGTCCACCGGACCAGGTCTGGCGTCGCCCTCGTGGCGTCGGCCCGCCCAGCACGCCGAGGAGGATCCGTGGACCTGCAGAAGCCGACTGCGACTGCCCAGCCCGAGCGCACGATCGGCCAGCTCGTCGCGGAGGTGAGCAACGAGGTCTCCGGGCTCGTCCGCGCCGAGATCGCCCTGGCCAAGGCCGAGCTGAAGGCTGACGCCCAGCGCGCAGCCATCGGGGGCGCGATGTTCGGCGTGGCCGGCTTCCTGGGGCTGCTCTCGCTCATCACGCTGCTCATCGCGGCGGCGTACGGCCTGACCGAGACCGGCCTGCCGGCCTGGGCTGCCTTCCTCATCGTCACCGCCGTGCTGCTGCTCGTCGCCGCGGTCCTCGCGTTCGTGGGCAAGGGGCGGTTCTCGGAGCTCGCGGCCCCCCAGCGCACCATCGACACGACGAAGGACTCCATCGCCGCTCTCAAGGGTGACGGTCCGAGCGCCGGAGTCTGACCCCAGGTGGGCACCGACGCGTCAGCCGTCCTCGTCGACGGCCCTTGGCAGCACCGTCTGGTGCCCGCCAACGGCAACCGCTTCCACCTGGCCGAGTGCCTGCCCGAGGCTGGCGAGAAGGCTCCTCTGGTGGTGCTGCTGCACGGGTTCCCCGAGTTCTGGTGGGCCTGGCGTCACCAGCTGCCGGCCCTGGCCGAAGCCGGGTACCGGACGGTCGCCATGGACCTGCGGGGGTACGGCGCCAGCGACAAGCCGCCGAGGGGGTACGACACGTTCACCCTCGCCGCCGACGTGGCGGGCGTGATCCGCAGCCTCGGAGCGTCACAGGCGGTGGTGGTGGGTCAGGGCTGGGGTGCCTGGGTCGCCTGGGCGATGCCTACCCTCGTCCCGCGCACGACGCGCGCCATCGGCATCCTCGGCACCGCACACCCGTTGCGGACCTTCACCACGACGCCGAAGCAGGTGCACACGCTCAGGCACGTGCTGGCCTTCCAGACCCCGATCCAGCCGGAGCGCGCGCTCCTCGCGGGCACGCTGGTGCCCGACCTGCTCGAGCGCTGGTCAGGACCCGGCTGGCCGTCCGAGGAGGAGGCGCGCCGGTACCAGGAGGCGATCGAGATCCCCTCGGTGGCGCACTCCAGCCTGGAGTACTACCGCTGGGCCGTGCGGTCCCGGGTGCGGACGGACGGCCGACGCTTCACCGAGGCCATGCGCCGCACGGTGAAGGTGCCCGTCCTGCAGCTGCACGGCGAGCTCGACGGCCAGGTGCCTCCGGGCGTCGCGCGGGGGTCGTCGCGCTGGGTGCGCGGCGACTACACCTGGCACCTCGTGGAGGGCGCCGGGCACTTCCTGCCCGAGGAGGCCCCGGAGCAGACCACCGCCCTGCTCCGCGAGTGGCTCGACGCCCTGCCCACCTGACCCCCGCAGGTCCAGAGGGGTCAGCGGCCGGAGCACGGGCCGACGTCGACCGGTGCGGAGGCCCCGGCCGCCGCGTCCAGGACGGGCTCGGCCTCCTCGAGCGTGAGCGCGTACCCCGTGTCGGGGTCGTCGAGCGACGTGGCGAACACGACGCCCACCAGGGCACCGGACGGGTCGAGGACGGGACCGCCGGAGTTGCCCGGCCGTACCTGGGCGTAGAGGGAGTAGACCTCTCGGGTGACGCCGGCCTGGCCGTAGATGTCCTGTCCGCGGGCCTCGAGCACCTGGCGGACGCGAGCCGGTGACGGCGTGAACGGTCCTCCCTGCGGGAATCCGACGACCATCGCCGGGTCACCACCCACCAGGTCGGTCCCCCGCGCGAGCGGTGGAGCGTCCAGACCGGGCACGGCCAGCACGGCCAGGTCGCGGTCGGGGTCGAAGACGACGACCGTGGCGGGCAGGGCCTCGCCCTCGCCGAGGACCTGCACGGTGGGGTCGGGCACACCCGCGACGACGTGCGCGTTGGTGACCACCCGCTCTGCGGCGACGACGAACCCCGACCCCTCCTGGGTGCGCTCGCACGAGCGGGCGGTGCCGAGGATCTTGACCGTGCTCGGCGCGGCCGCGGCGGCCGCCTCGCCGACCTCCTCGGCACTCGGAGGCTCGACCGGGACGATCACCTCGGGCCCGATCCGGTCGAAGACGCGGGGGAAGCCCGACGCCATCGTGCGCGCGAGTCCCCCGGCGAGGTCGTTCACGGCATCGGGGACGACACGGTCGACCGCCTGAGCGACGGTCGAACCGCCGATGGCGCGCGAGAGCGTCGGACTCGGTGCACCGCGCAGCGCCCCGAGCAGCACGCTGACGACGACGACCGCCGCCATGAGCGCGGCGATTCCGCCGAGCCCGCGGTCGACGACCACCGCGGGTGCGTTCGTCACAGCCGACCTGAACCGGGCCCCGACCACCGACCCGAGCGTCTGCCCGACCACCGCCAGCACGAGCACGCCGACCAGCACCACGCCCGAGCGGACCAGCCCGGCCTCGAGACCGGCGGCCAGACGCGGCATGACGGCGATCCCGACGACGGCGCCGACCAGCAGCCCGAGCGTCGTCATCCCGCCCAGCAGCAGACCGCGACGCACGCCGCTCACCAGGTAGGTGAGCAGGGTCGCCACGAGCACCAGGTCGACGACGAGGGATCCGCTCACGGCTCGACCTCCCCGTCGCCGAGGGCGTCGTACTCGGCCGGGTCGCTGCCGTCCGGCGGGCCGGGGCGACGCCCGACCAGCTGCGCGTGCGGCACCTGCCGCTCGACCGTGTCGTCCCACTCGCGCTCGAGACCGGCGAGGGAGAGCACCCGCGAGAGCAGGCCCGCGGTGAAACCCCACACGAACAGGCCGCGGACGCCGAACGCCGGACCGCGGAAGTCCTCCCCCAGGACGGTCGTGAACCGGTTCGCCGGGTCCAGCACCTCGGGCAGGGGCACACGCTCGACCCGCGCCACCTCGCGCGGGTCGGCGGCCCGCACCGGAGTGGGTGCGGCCCACCAGCCCACGACCGGGGTCACCTCGAAGCTTGACGGACCCAGGAACAGAGCGGGCAGGGTGCTGAGCACCTCGACCCCCCTCGGGTCGAGGCCCGTCTCCTCCCGTGCCTCGCGCAAGGCGGCCGCCACCACGTCCTCGCCCGGGTCGAGCGCACCACCGGGGAAGGCCGCCTGGCCGGGGTGGGACCGCATCGTCGAGGCACGCTCCAGGAGAAGGACCTCGCCGGCCCCGTCGTCACCGGACCCGAACAGCATCAGCACGGCAGCCTGGCGGTAGACACCACCCGGGGGCGGCAGGAAGCGGGACAGCTGCTCGCCCGCGATGGTGGGCGCGACCTCCGCGATCTGCTGCGCCCAGGGAGGAAGGTGCGCGTGCCCGCGGCTCACTCCACCACCCCGACGGGTTCGGCCGCCTCGAAGCGCAGCAGCTTCGCGGCCTTGACGGGATCCACCTCCCCCGCCCCGTACGAGGGACACATCGTCGCGACCGGGCAGGCGCCGCACGCCGGTCGGCGTGCGTGGCAGGTGCGTCGTCCGTGGAAGATCAGCCGGTGCGACAGCATGGTCCAGTCGCGCTTGTCGAACAGGTCCGCGACGTCGAGCTCGACCTTGACCGGGTCCTCCTCGGTCGTCCAGCCGAACCTGCGGGCGAGCCGGCCGAAGTGCGTGTCGACGGTGAGGCCCGGCACCCCGAAGGCGTTGCCCAGCACCACGTTCGCGGTCTTGCGCCCCACCCCGGGCAGCGTCACGAGCTCGTCCAGCGTCGAGGGCACCTCGCCGTCGAACTCCTCGACCAGCCGCTGTCCGAGGTTGACCAGCGAGTTCGACTTGGCGCGGAAGAAGCCCGTCGAGCGGATCATCTCCTCGAGCTCGGCGCGGTCGGCCGAGGCGTAGTCGGCCGCCGCCGGGTACCGGGCGAACAGGGCCGGGGTGACCAGGTTGACCCGCACGTCCGTGGTCTGCGCCGAGAGCACCGTCGCGACGAGCAGCTCCAGCGGTGTCGTGAAGTCCAGCTCGCAGCGCGCGTCGGGGTAACGCTCCGTGAGCGCCCGGTGGATCCTGCGCGCCGCACGACGGCGGCCGGTCGACGTCGGGGGCACGGTGGCGCGGCGGATCACGTCGCCACCCTACGCAGGGGGGACGACGCTCACCCGTCCCCCCGTTGGTAGTCCTGGCACGCCGGCCAGCCCCAGGCGCCCTGCGTCGTCCCGCCGCTCAGCAGGGCCGCCGCCCGGGCCCGGCCCAGGTTCCAGTCGGGCAGTCCGGAGGTCGGGCGCGGGACAGGGCTGCGACCGAGCAGGCACGACCTCAGCGGCTCCTCCAGCGCGGCCTTGGCCGGGACGGAGTCAGCCGACAGGTTCACCAGGTAGCTCAGGTCGAGCGGCACATCGAGCTCGGCCGAGGTGTTGTGGCGCACGATCTGGGCGTCGGGGTTCAGCGCCGCCAGGGCCAGCACCGCGACCGCGACCACCTGCACCACGGCCCGGGGGAGCCAGGGACCGCGCCACCGGGCGCCTGCCACGACGATGAGCACCAGCACGGCCCCCAGGACCAGCTCGACGACGACGGCCAGCATCCGCAGCCGGGTGAGCCCGAAGGCGTCCACGTACAGGTCCATCCGGCGCAGCGCCGAGACGACCACACCGAGCGTGGCCAGACAGAGCAGCCCGAGCGCCCCGCTCGTGAGCAGTCGGTCACGCTGCGTCACCCTGGGGGCGCGGCGGGCCGCCACCGCGACCACCACCAACGTGAGCGCCGTGGCCACCACGAGCTGCGCGAAGCCCTGCCGCGTGTACTCGGCATAGGTCAGCCCGGCGGTCTCCAGCACGTGGCGGTGACCACCGAGCAGGGCACCGACCTGCACGAGCACGAACGCCAGCACCATGGCGTCCAGGGCCACCACCGGCAGCAGCCACTCGCCGAGGCGTGCCTGCCGTCCGGGTCCGGGGCCGGTCCGTGACCACGAGGGTGGCGCGAGGGCGAGGTTCGCGAGGGTCGCGGCTGTGAGGGCCACGACCGTCCCGACCACCACCTGGGCGGGCAGGAGCCCCACGTCGAGCCGCGGCAGGTAGCTCGCGAACACGGTGTCCGCACTGGCGAACAGCAGGCCGAAGACGACCAGCAGCACGGCCGTGACGACGAGGCTGCGAACGGCCACCAGCACCTGGTCACGTCGGGAGCCGACGGCGTTCCCGGCGCCCCGCGCGAGCCACGGGAGCGTCCGCAGCACACCGGCTGCCCACGTGAACGGGCTGAGCACGAGCGCGAGGGCGG
Source organism: uncultured Actinomycetota bacterium (assembly GCA_963843835.1). Classification (GTDB taxonomy): domain Bacteria; phylum Actinomycetota; class Actinomycetes; order Actinomycetales; family CAWJMD01; genus CAWJMD01. The sequence goes on along the minus strand of CAWJMD010000001.1, from coordinate 407,262 downwards.
AGCGGGCCGATCCGGCGGCCACGACCGCCGTCGCCGCTGCCGTGACGAGGCACAGGGCCAGCACCCACCCGGCGTCCCGCACGGCGCAGACCGCGACGAGAGCCACCGAGAGGGCTGCGGTCGTCAGGTCCCCGAACGCACGACGCCGTACCAGCACCGGCGCGGCGGCGGCCCACACGACCGCGCCGACCACGGCGGCCCCCATCCCGAGCCGGTGACCCACCAGCAGGCTCCCACCGGCGACCCCGGCGACCGCGCAGAGCACGAGCGTGCTGGCGGGCACCGGCCGGGTCCGCTTCTGCCAGAAGGCGGAGATCGCCGACTCGAGATGGCCGGGCGGGCGGGGAGCGGCCGTTCCCGGGGACGGGATCGGCGGTGGGTGCGGGCTGGGTGCGGTGGCTGCCTTTTCGCTCATGCGCGACACCGTAGGGAGCCCGGACCACCGTGTCCGGCAGTACGTCTGGGGGTCCGGTGCAGGTTGTGTGCAGGGCGGTGAGCGTTCGGTGAGGGCCGCCGGCGACGCGTCGAGCCCGCCATGAGCCGCACGGGTGATGCGCCGCTGCGCCGCTCAAGAGAGGCGTCTGCCGGGACGACGAAAGAGGCGTGAGCACCGCCAGCCTCCAGTCGGTTCCGCCGGCCTTCAGCCCCGAGGAAGACCTCGCGGTCGGCCCTGCCGTTCCGTCGCTGCGTCGTACCCGGCAGGACGTCCTCGCCGAGCTGTCGCACTGCCGGTACCTCCAGCGGCTGGTCAGGGCTCGCACCGACCTGCTGGTCGCCAGCGCCCTCGGCCCCCTCGATGAGCTGCCACCGCACACGGACTGCGACGGGTCGACGCCGTGGGAGGCCACCAGAACGCCTACTGCCGAGGAGATCTCGCGGCTCGTCCTCGACCACGCACACCAGGGGGTCGGCACCCAGCTGGAGGCGCTGACCGATGCCGGTCGCCGCCTCGCCGTTCACGAGAAGTGCCTCGACGGGCGTCTGGAGGGCATCACCGACGACCTCGTGCGGGCCCTGACGGCCGACCCCGGCGCCGTTCTGCGCGGCGCCGCGCGCAGGTAGAGGGCGCGCCGGGCCGTTCGGGAGTGGCAGACTGCCCCCGTCCGAACCCTGGGGACCTGCCGGTCACCCGGTCGGGCCGGGGGAGACGGCAACCGGGACGGGCGACAGTCGAGGAGTGGACGTGGACAACGACGTGGTGCGCAGGGCCCCGCTGTTCGCCGGCCTGGACGACGAGGCCGCCGCGGCGCTGCTGGGGACGATGGCACGGGTCGACCTGCCGCGCGGTGACGTGCTGTTCCACGAGGGTGAGCCGGGCGAGCGCCTGTTCGTCATCACCGCCGGCAAGATCAAGCTGGGCCGCACCTCGAGCGACGGCCGCGAGAACCTGCTCACCGTGCTCGGACCGGGCGAGATGTTCGGCGAGCTCTCCCTCTTCGACCCCGGCCCGCGGACGGCGACCGCCACGGCCGTCTCCGACGCCCAGCTCGTCGGGCTCGGCAACGCCGACCTGCAGACCTGGCTGACGGGTCGCCCCGAGGTCGCGCGCCACCTGCTGCAGGCCCTGGCGCGTCGGCTGCGCCGGACCAACGACTCGCTCGCGGACCTGGTGTTCAGTGACGTGCCCGGCCGCGTGGCGAAGGCCCTGCTCGACCTCTCGCGCCGGTTCGGACGGCAGACCGACGCGGGGGTGCTGGTCGCCCACGAGCTGACCCAGGAGGAGCTGGCCCAGCTGGTCGGCGCCTCCCGCGAGACCGTCAACAAGGCGCTCGCCGACTTCGCCGGCCGCGGCTGGATCCGCCTCGAGGCCCGCGCCGTGGTGCTCCTCGACGTCGATCGCCTGGGGCGACGCGCGCGCTGACGGGGCGATCCCACGACCTCGCGCGTCGGCCGGCCAGTGCCTCAGACGGCAGCGAGGTACTCCAGCTGCGCCCTGACGCTGAGCTCCGCCGCCGGCCACAGCACCCGGTCGACGTCCGCGTAGACCCGGCGCACCACCTCCTCGGGCGTCGCGTCGCCGGCCGCGAGCGCTGCGCGCACCTGCTCGAGACGAACCTCACGGTGGGACAGGTACGCCAGGACGGCAGCGTGGGCGTCCTCCAGCACGGGGCCGTGCCCCGGCAGGACGCGGGCGCCACCCACGCGCTCGGCCAGGTCACGCAGCCGTCGCAGGGAGTCCAGGTACGGGCCGAGCCGGCCGTCGGGATGGGCCACGACGGTGGTCCCCCGTCCGAGCACGGTGTCGCCGGTCAGCAGTCCGGTTCCGCCGGGACCCACCAGCAGGAACGTCAGCGAGTCGGCGGTATGCCCAGGGGTACCGACGACCCTCAGCTCGGTGTCACCGACCGCCACCACGTCCCCGTCCCCCAGCCCCTCGCCGCCGAACCGGTACCCGGGGTCGAGTGCACGGACCGGTACGCCGCCCGCCAGGTCGGCGAACGCGGCTGCCCCTTCGCTGTGGTCGAGGTGGCCATGCGTCAGCAGCACCTCTCGCACGGGGGCCTCGGCGGCCTCCGCGACCTCGAGCACGGCCCGCAGGTGGCGGGCGTCGTCCGGCCCCGGGTCGACCACCACCGACCCCTCCCCGGGCACTGACACGACCCAGGTGTTCGTGCCGTCCAGCGTCATCGGTCCCGGGTTCGGCGCGAGCACGCAGTGCGCCCGCTCGGTCACCGCGCCCCCCGACCACTGCGACCCGCCGGTCGTCCCGATCAGCGCCGGACCGCTCACTGCGGGCCCGGGACGGTCGGGGGCAGGTCGGTCCGCAGCACCACGGCGCCATCGAGCTGTTCCAGCCGCGGGACGACCTCGGTCAGGTCGCGCGGTGCCACCAGCAGGTCCGCGACCGACGCGGCGCCGGCGACCTCCTCCACGGCGACCTGGGTCGGCGGCAGCATCGCCACGGAGCCGGCGTCGCGGTCGGCGAGCACCCGCCGGGCCGACAGCCACCCGGACGCCGACGCCTCTCCGCCGAGGTGACGCGCCCGCTGCTCCTCGGGAGCCACCGCCAGGAAGAACCAGGTGTCGTAGCGGCGCGGCTCGAACTCGGGAGTCGTCCAGTGGGCCCACGGCCGCAGCAGGTCGCTGCGCAGCACCAGCGACCGCTCGACCAGGAGGTCCGAGAGGGCCACGTCACGGCTGAGCAGCCGCTGGCGGTCCGTTTCCCACGACTCGTCGTCGACGTCCACGACCCCGCCGGGGCCGTCCGCCGAGGCCAGCAGCACCCCGCACTCCTCGAAGGTCTCGCGGACGGCGGCGCACACCAGGGCCACCGCCTCGCCCTGCGGCACGCCCATCGTCGCCGCCCACTCGGCGGGCGCGGGTCCTGCCCACGGCAGGTCGAGGTCGTCACCATCTCGCGGGTCGACCCCTCCGCCCGGGAAGGCCAGCATCCCGGCAGCGAAGGCCATCGTCCGCTGGCGGTGCATGAGGAAGAGCTCCGGCCCGCCGGCGCCCCCGACCGGGTCCCGCACCAGCACCACGGTCGCAGCCGGACGAGGTGACACCGGCTCGGCCCCTGGCGTCCCCCACCACTCGGCAGCCCGACCGGCCAGCGACGGGGGGGTCGGGAAGTCTCGCGTCACCTGTCCACCCTAGGCGCCGTCCCGTCGGCCGGCAGACCCCTCCGGGACCGGACACGGGCCCGCCCGCGTGAAAAGGACTACCGTCCACAGCAGGGCGGTCGTATCTCGCCGCCACCGCGGCGGTTGTCACGTACCGTCACCGAGGGCACCGGGGACGTGAGGAAGGGGACAGGTGATGGGGCAGAGTGCCATGCCTACCGACACGTGCGCCGAGGTCACCGCCCGCGCACCCGACGAGCTCACGCTCGAGCAGGTCGCCGACGCCGCCGCCATGACCCCGCGGAACGTGCGCGCGTACCAGCAGCGGGGTCTGCTGCCGCCGGTGAGCCGGTCGGGGCGCCGTCTGGTCTACCGCCAGGAGCACGTGGCGCGGCTGCGGCTGATCCGCGGGCTGCACGAGCACGGGCTCTCGCTCAAGGTGATCGCCGACCTGATCGAGAGGCGGACGGCCGACCACGAGCTAGGAAGGTTGGGTCGCCAGGACGTGGCCGCCGCCTGGCGTCGTGCGGTCCGCGTGCCGCTCGACCCGACCGCGGTCGCCTTCTACGCGGAGCACCGGCCCGGCACGATCGAGACGATGATGGAGGCCGGCCTTGTCAGCTGTGAGGACGGCCGTCCGCATGCCAGCGCCGTCGGGCTCGGCCTGGTCAGCGCGCTCTCGTCACGCGGTGTGGACCTCGACCAGAGCACCCAGCTGGGCCTGCTGGGCGCTCGCGGCGCGTTGACGGTGGTCGACGGCCTGCGCGACGCACTGGACGCGCTGGGTGAGGGGCCGGAGCAGGACGAGACACGCCAGCTCATGCTGCAGCTGGTGACCACGGCCTTCGCCGACGTGCTGGCGACGCGCCTGACCGACTGAGCGTCGCCCCGGTCCACGCCCGCGCGAGGGTCAGAGCACCTCGACGGTCAGCTCGACCTCGACCGGGGCGTTCAGCGGCAGCGCGGCGACGCCCACGGCGCTGCGGGCGTGCACGCCCTGGTCGCCCAGCGCCTCGCCGAGCAGCTCGCTCGCCCCGTTGACCACCTTCGGCTGACCGCCGAAGCCCGGCCGGCTGGCCACGAAGCCGACGACCTTGACGACGCGCACGCGGTCGAGGTCACCGACCTGCGTCTTCACCGCGGCCAGGGCGTTGAGCGCGCAGATGCGCGCGAGCTCCGCCCCCCGCTCGACGCTGATGTCACCGGGCTCGTCACCGACGACGCCGGCCTCCACCAGCGCGCCGTCGACCATCGGCAGCTGACCCGACGTGTACACGTACGACCCGGTCGTGACGGCGGGAACGTACGCCGCGAGCGGCGCCGGCACGCTCGGCAGCGTCAGCCCGAGCTCGTCGAGGCGGGACTCCACACGGCCTGCGCCCATCGGTCAGCCCTTCTCGCGCTTGAGGTAGGCCACGAGGCCGTTGCCGTCGGGACCGGGCACCACCTGCACCAGCTCCCAGCCGTCGACCCCCCACTGGTCGAGGATCTGCTTGGTCGCGTGCACGATGAGCGGAACGGTCGCGTACTCCCACTGAGCCATGGGCGGCAGCCTAGCGGCGGCGGGATCACCTGCCGCTCACTACCCTGGGGGAGTGCCGTCCACCTCCCCCCGCAGCAGGCGCGCACGACCCGTGACGGCACCCGACGACGCACGGCCGGGCGACTTCGAGGGCGTGCGGCTGCACGTCGTCACCGGCAAGGGCGGCACCGGCAAGACGACGGTCGCGGGCGCCCTCGCGCTGGCCCTCGCCGGCCAGGGCCGACGTGTGCTGCTCTGCGAGGTCGAGGACAGGCAGGGCATCGCACAGATCTTCGACGTGCCGCCCCTGCCCTACGCGGAGCGCTCGATCGCTGTCGCCCCCTACGGCGGCGAGGTGTTCGCGCTGGCGGTGGAACCCCGCGCCGCCCTGCTGGACTACCTCGACATGTTCTACCGGCTGGGCCGGGCCGGACGGGTCCTCGACCGGGTCGGCGCCATCGACTTCGCCACCACCATCGCGCCCGGCCTGCGCGACGTGCTCCTCACGGGGAAGGTCTACGAGGCCGCCCGGCGGCGTGAGAAGGGCAGCCATCGCGCCGTCTACGACGCCGTGGTGCTGGACGCTCCGCCGACGGGTCGCATCACCCGCTTCCTCAACGTCAACGACGAGGTGTCGGGGCTGGCGCGGGTCGGGCCGATCCGCAACCAGGCGGACGCGATCATGACGCTGCTGCGTTCGCCGGAGACCGCGGTGCACCTCGTCACCCTGCTCGAGGAGATGCCCGTTCAGGAGACGATCGACGGGGTGGCCGAGCTCGCGGCCGTCGGCCTGCCCGTGGGTGGGGTGATCGTCAACGGCGTCCGCGAGGAGCTGCTGCCGGTCAAGGCGCTGACCGCGGCCGACGACGGACGGCTCGACGCCGTCCAGGTGCGCGAGGGCCTCGCCGCCGCCGGACTCGTCCGGAACGGCGACTCGGCCCGCTCGCAGTCGATGGCGGCCGGCCTGATCCAGCAGGGGGCCGAGCACGCGCGCCGGGTCGCGCTGCAGCGCAGGGAACGCGCCTCGCTCGGGGCGCTCGACAGGCCGGTCTACGAGCTCGGGTACCTCGCGAGCGGGGTCGACCTCGGTGGTCTCTACGAGCTGGCGGACCGGATGCGAGAGCAGGGGCTGGCATGAGGACCTCCCGCCCGCCCGCGCCCGGGCTCGATGTCGACGTTCTCCTCGACGACCCGGCCATCCACACCATCGTCTGCTGCGGCTCCGGGGGCGTGGGCAAGACGACGACAGCCGCCGCACTGGCCTTCCGCGCCGCCGGTCGTGGACGCAAGGTCGTCGTGCTGACCATCGACCCGGCGCGCCGTCTCGCGCAGGCGATGGGGCTCGAGGAGCTCGACAACGTTCCCCGACCGGTCGCTCTGCCCGCCCCCGAGGACGGCGAGACGGAAACGACGACAGGCACTCTCGACGCGATGATGCTTGACATGAAGCGCACGTTCGACGAGGTGGTCGAGACGCACGCCAGCCCCGAGAAGGCCCAGCAGATCCTCGCCAACCCCTTCTACCAGGCGCTGTCGTCGTCGTTCGCCGGCACCAGCGAGTACATGGCGATGGAGAAGCTGGGACAGCTCAGGGCGGCGGCCGACGCAGGCGAGCAGCCATGGGACCTGGTGGTCGTGGACACGCCGCCGAGCCGCTCCGCACTCGACTTCCTCGACGCCCCGCAGCGGCTCTCGTCGTTCCTCGACGGCCGCTTCATCCGGCTGCTGATGGCCCCTGCGAAGGTCGGAGGACGCGCCTACGTGCGTGCCTTCACGAACGTCGTGGGGGGCGTGACCGGGCTGATGACCCGCGTGCTCGGTGCGCAGATCCTCGGGGACGTGCAGACGTTCGTGGCCGCTCTCGACACCATGTTCGGCGGGTTCCGGGAGCGCGCCGACCACACCTACGCCCGGCTGCAGGACAAGGGCACCGCGTTCCTGGTGGTGGCCACTCCCGACCCCGACGCGCTCCGGGAGGCGTCGTACTTCGTCGAGCGGCTGGACGCCGACCAGATGCCGCTGGCCGGTCTGGTGCTCAACCGCGTGCAGACCACCGAGGTCGGGTCACTGAGCGCCGAGCGCGCGCTTGCCGCGGCGGAACAGCTCGACGAGAAGCTCGAGTCGGAGGGGCGCCGCGGGGCGACCGGCCTGACGGTGACGGCCGGGCTCCTGCGGCTGCACGCCGAGCGGATGCGCCGGCGCGAGCGGGAGGAGGCCGTGGCCGCGCGCTTCTTCGCGGCACACCCCGGGGTGCCGTCGACCGAGGTCGCGGCGATGGCTGAGGACGTGCACGACCTGGAGGGCCTACGACAGGTCGGGACGCAGCTGGCCGGCTGACACCCCCCGTGGCCGGTGGGTCAGGCCGTGCGCGTGGCCTGCGGGGCCGGCGTCTGCGCGTGCTCCTCGCGGGCCGCCTCGAGCAGCCTGCGCCAGGACCGCACGTTGGGCCGCCGCTTGAGCAGCGCCCGGCGCTCGCGCTCGGTCATTCCCCCCCACACCCCGTAGGCGATCTGGTTGTCGAGCGCGTCGGCCAGGCACTCGGTCTTGACCACGCAGCCCTGGCACACCACCTTCGCCTGGTGCTGGGCCGCTCCCTGGACGAACAGGTCGTCCGGGTTGCTCTTGCGGCACGCGCCCTGGTCCAGCCAGTCGGCGTTGTACATCGGATGCTCCCGTCCCCCCGGGGCACGGCGAACCCGTGCACCTCGTACACCTTGACGGTACGGACCCCGCACCGCCGGGCACATCCCTCGCTGGGGGGGTCTGCCATGGTCCGGAATGACTAGTCCCACCCGATCGGCCCCGTTCGGCCGACACGGTCGGCCCAGGGGGCGCCCGGCCACGCCAGGACCGATGATGCCGCCTCCAGCACGTACCCTGGGCGGCATGGCACGTTCTTCCTCCAGCCCGATCCCCGGCGTGGGCACCGTGATGGCGCTCATGGCCGGCTTCGTGGCCACCAGCATGCTGGCCGGTCTCCTGGTCGCTGGGCTCTTCATCCCCGCGGTCGGCGCCTCAGGCACGGTGGCCCGCGGTGGCGTCGAGTTCTTCGACTCCCTGCCCGAGGACCTCGAGGTCGGCACGCTGTCCCAGCAGTCGCGCATCCTGTGGGCGGACGGCACGCCGATGGCGGCCTTCTACTACGAGAACCGCGTGCTCGTGCCCCTGTCGCAGGTGGCTCCGGTGATGCGTCAGGCGGTGATCGCCATCGAGGACTCCCGGTTCTACGAGCACAACGGGGCCGATCCGCAGGGCATCGCCCGCGCCATGCTGAACAACGCCCAGGGAGGCGGCACCCAGGGAGCCTCGACGCTGACGCAGCAGTGGATCAAGAACGTGCTGCTCGACCAGGCGATCGCGGCCGACGACAAGGAGCAGATCCAGGCGCTCCAGAACCCGGACAAGGGCCGCAAGATCCGCGAGATCAAGCTCGCCCTGTCCGCGGAGAAGGAGTACACGAAGGACCAGATCCTCGAGAACTACCTGAACATCGCACTTTTCGGCGACGGGCAGTACGGGATCCAGACCGCCGCGCTGCACTTCCTCTCGAAGAGCGCCGCAGACCTCAGCCTGCAGGACGCGGCGCTCCTGGCCGGGATGATCAACTCCCCCACGTACAACAACCCGGTGGACTTCCCCGAGCGGGCCCAGGAGCGGCGCGACACCGTCCTCGCCCGCATGCTGTCCCTCGGGATGATCGACCAGGCCCAGCACGACGCCGCGGCGGCCGTGCCCCTCGCCGAGCAGCTGAACGTCTCGGACGTGCAGAACGGCTGCGCCGCTGCCGGCAGCGCGGCCTTCTTCTGCTCCTACGTCGTCAAGATCCTGCTGAACGACCCCGCCTTCGGAGACGACCTCGCGGCCCGCCAGCGACTGCTCTACCGGGGCGGGCTGACGATCAGCACCACCCTCGACCCGGCGAAGCAGGCGCTGGCTCAGAAGGCGGTCGACTCGCGTGTCCCCGCGACGGACGCCTCGGGTGTCGGGGTGGCCCTGTCGTCGGTCGAGTCGGGCACGGGTCGCATCGTCGCGATGGCGCAGAACCGCGTGTTCAACCCCAAGGAGGAGCCCATCCCCGGCGGCACCTCCATCAACTACAACGTCGACAAGGCGTACGGCGGAGGCGTCGGCTTCCAGCCCGGCTCGAACTACAAGCCGTTCACGCTGGCGACCTGGCTCGAGGCGGGCAACAGCCTCAACGAGCGGGTCAGCGCGAACAAGCGCACCTACATCCCCAACAAGGACTTCAAGTCCAGCTGCGCCCAGCTGGGGACGACCCCCTACTCGCCCGCGAACTCCGAGGGCCGGGACAAGGGCAACATCACCGTGCTGCAGGCCACCTACTCGTCCGTGAACACCGCCTACATGGACATGGCCAGCCAGCTCGACCTCTGCGACATCCGCGATACCGCGGTGTCCCTCGGCGTCCACCGTGCGGATGGCGCCGACCTGTCACTCACCCCGTCGTCGGTGCTGGGCGCCAACGAGGTGGCCCCGCTCACCATGGCGGCGGCCTACGCCGCCTTCGCCAAGGACGGCGTCTACTGCAAGCCGATCGCGATCTCCTCGGTGACCAAGCCCGGCGGTACGACGCTCGCCAAGCCCGAGTCGGAGTGCCAGCAGGCACTCGACCCCGAGGTGGCCAGAGGCGTGGCCTACGCGCTGAGCCAGACGGTCCTGAAGGGCACCGCTCGCGGCACCAACATCGGGGTGCCGTCGGCAGGCAAGACGGGTACCACGAACCAGAGCAGCGAGACCTGGTTCACCGGCTTCACCCCTGGCGGACTGTCGACGTCAGTCTGGGTCGGCACGCCGAACACGAAGCCCTCCTCCCTCAACGGGCTGACGATCAAGGGCAGGAAGTACCGCGCGGTCTACGGTGCGACGCTGGCGCTCCCGACCTGGGAGGCGTACATGACCGGCGCGATGAAGGGCGCCGAGGCACGCAACTTCCCCCGGCCCAGCGAGAAGCTCGAGTTCGGGAACACCAAGGCCGTTCCCGACGTCGCCGGCAAGTCCTCGGCCGAGGCGGTCTCGATCCTGCGAGCGGCTGGGTTCAAGGCGACCACCCAGACGCCCAGCAAGTCGTCCCTGCCCGCCGGGACCGCCTACGCCACCACACCGGCTGCCGGGTCCCGGGCCGCTCCCGGGACGACCGTGACGATCAAGGTGAGCCGGGGCCCCAGCGGCGGCACGGGCGGCGACAACGGGGGTGGTGGCGACGGCGGCGGCCCCGGGGGCGGCCAAGGCGGTGGCGGCAACACCCCACCGGTGGAGCCGAGCAACTGACGGAGGGCCGAGGCGTCTCCTGCCTCTCCCCCCGGGTCAGCGCTGCAGCGCGGCCTTGACCTGAGCCGCGACCTCACCACCGGACGCCTGCTGACCCACGCGCGAGCGCACCGCCTGAACGACCGAGCCCATCGCTGCCATGCCCGTCCGTCCGTCGGCGGCGGCGGCCGCCACCTCCTCGGAGACGACGCCGGCCAGCTCGGCGGCGTCCATCTGGGCGGGGAGGTACGACAGCACCAGCTGCTCCTCGGCCCGCTCCCGCTCGGCCTGCTCGGTACGCCCCGCACCGGCGTAGACCTCAGCCGACTCACGACGCTTCTTGGCCTCGGTGCGCACGATCGCCTGCGCCTCCTCCTCGGAGACCTCGCGGGCCGTAGAACCCGCGACCTCGGCGGAACGGATCGCCGCCATCAGCGCCCTGATCGTGGTGCGGCGCAGCTCGTCCTTGTCGCGCATGGCCTGCGTGAGGTCGGTCTTGAGGCGGTCCTTCAACGGGGTGCTCTGGTCTGACATGACGCCATCGTGGCAGTCCTGGGAGACTCCTGTCGTGCCCGATACCCCCAGTCCCCGTCACGTCGTCACAGGGCTCGCAGGGGTCGCCGCGGTGGGCGTCGGTTGCCTGGCATGGGCCGCGGGCTACGAGGTGCGCGCCTTCCGGCTCCGCCGCGTCGACGTCCCCGTGCTGGCGCCGGGGTCGGCGCCGCTGCGGGTGCTGCACCTCAGCGACCTGCACCTGACCCCCCGCCGGCGCGAGACGGTCGACTGGGTGCGGGGGCTAGCGGCCCTGGAGCCCGACCTGGTCGTCGACACCGGCGACAACCTCGCCCACGCCGACGCCGTGCCGACCACCCTCGAGGCGCTGGAGCCGCTGCTGCACCTGCCCGGGGCTTTCGTGCTGGGCAGCAACGACTACTACGGTCCCCGTCCGAAGAACCCGCTGGCGTACTTCGCCGGGCCCTCGATGCTGCAGGGCAAGGCGCCGCGGCTGCCTTCGGGCGACCTCGTCGCCGGCCTGCGCGGGCCCGGGTGGGTCGACCTGACGAACTCAGCGGGGTCGCTGGAGGTAGCCGGCCGACGGGTCGACCTCGTCGGCGTGGACGACCCCCATCTGCGGCGGGACGACTACCCCGCGGCGCGCCGACTGCGCCCCACCGACGACGGCGCGGACGTACGGCTCGCGGTCGCCCACGCCCCCTACCTACGGGTCCTCGACGCCATGACGGACGACGAACCGGACCTCGTGCTCGCCGGCCACACCCATGGCGGCCAGGTCGCCGTGCCCGGTGTCGGTGCGCTGGTCACGAACTGCGACCTGCCACGGCGCTACGCCAAGGGACTGCACCGCTGGCGCCACGACGACGCGGAGACCTGGCTGCACGTCTCCGCCGGCCTGGGCACGTCACCGTTCGCGCCGATCCGCTTCGCCTGCCCACCGGAGGCGACCCTGCTGACCCTGGTCGCGCGGGACTGACGTCGCCGACGTCCGACCGGTTTCGTGGACCCGTCGGGGCTCGGCTACGCTTGCCCCTGCTCCACGGGGTGTGGCGCAGCTTGGTAGCGCGCTTCGTTCGGGACGAAGAGGCCGCAGGTTCAAATCCTGTCACCCCGACCAGACTTCCTGGCTCCGACCACCTGATGGAACGGGCTCTCGGACCTGGCCGACTGATCACCTCCTGGTGACTGAGTCATCGCCTACCCCGGCAGCGGCATCCTCTCCGCCCTCCGAGGCGGGATGCGACGACAGTGGACCTGAGCCGAAGTCACAAGGCCCGCTCGCGTAGCGAGACCCCGCCGGCTTCTGCCGATGAAGTGAACCCCTTCACCATCAGCCAGCCGGCGAGCACCAGCTCGTTCACTGCCACCGGCGTGACCACAATTGCCTCCACCGGGCCATCGGGCGCCCACGAAAGGGCCTCGAACAGAACCAGCGCGGTTCCCACCAACATCCACATCGCGGCGAGGAATCCCCAGATGGACAGGAATCGTGGAACCAGCCTCGACGTGTACAGCATCGAGTAGAGAACCAGTGCGCCGACACAGAAGACGAGGACATACAGAACGAAGGCGCCGTCGATACCAAGTCGGAGCCCGTCCCCGACGGCCTGGAACTGGGAGGCTTCCATCCCCGTGGAACTCAGGTACTTCTGGCTCACGCCGATCAACGAGAGCAACGCCGCTTCGATGCCGATGAGGAGCACTGCCTCAAGGGCTCGGAAGAAGGCATAGGCAAGGGCAAGCCCCTCGTTCCACCTCTTGAGGACAGGAAAGAGGAACATTCCTATCAGGGGTATTGCCAGAACACACACGAACTCGAGCAACACCCCGAGTCTGACCGCTGCCCGATCGGGATAGGCCCTCTCCAAGTAGTCCGAGGACTCCAACGACGGCCCGTAGACGGCGCCACCAATGAAGTACAGGACGGTGGCCGTGACGAACAGAACACCCACGAGTGCCGCAGTCCGCCTGTCACGTTCCAGCTGCTTTTCGCTGCGCATCCTGCAGCCTCCTAGATGAAACCGGTCGAGAGGGCCGCCAGGTCATGGGCGTCGCCCCGCGTCGACAGCACCACACGAATGCCTGCCCGGACAGCGGCGAACGACGGACTTCCAGGAACAACCGTCCTCGCGATCACCTTGCAGGATCGACGGCGAGAACGAGAGAGCCCAAAGGCCCGCGACCAAGACGCGCCCCTCGACTAGTCCCAGAACGGCCGCAGCTCCAGTCGTCCGTGCCGGGCCATCTCGTGCTCCGCGGCGACGGCGACGGCCTCGTCGAGGTCGGCCACCTCGAGCACGTCGAAGCCGACGATCCACTCCACCGCAACGGCGTACGGACCCTCCGTCACCGTCACCTTGCCGTCGCGCTTGCGCACGACCCTGGTGTCGGACTCCGGCCGGATCCGATCCCCGAGGACGCGAGTGCCGGCCGCGTCGTGCTTGGCCGCCCAGTCGTCGACGGGCATCTCACCCTCGCCGCTCGCGGTGTCGGGCTCGGGGTCGGTGCAGACGAGCATCAGGTAGCGCACAGATGTTCTCCTCGATCTCTCGCGTCGCGGCCGGGGCGGCCTTCAGCTGGATGACGGACGGGCGTGCAATGACGCATGTCCACGCCGGCACGTTCAGGCTGGCCCGCGCAGGTTGCCCCGTGCCGGACCGTGCGGGAACGGGCACTATCGGCTGCGGGACCGGCTCGGTCAGTGACAGCCCTCGCCGGGGCCTGCGACCGGGGTGGCGCCGGGCCGCGTCCACTGCGCCACCGGCCGGCCGTCGCGTCGCCAGAAGCCGCCGACCTCGCGCGGCCACCCCGCCGGTGAGTCCTCCCAGGACTCCTTGCGGCCGTAGGCGGTCATGTCGAGGAGCTTGAGTGAGGTCATGATCGCCTCGACGCCGCGCACGACGACCTCGCCGGTCAGGTAGGCCCGGTCGCCGACGCGCAGGTAGGCCGAGATCAGGCCGCGCTCGTCGACCAGACCCGCGGCTACCGCCGGGTCGGTGACGCCCTCGACGGAGTACCACGGGACCGTGTAGCCCATGAAGTCGACGAACGGCGCCACCTCGTCCCAGGCACCTTCGCACAGCACTGCGAACGAGACCCCGCATGCGGCCAGGTACGAGGTGTCGTGGACGTGCCAGATGCTCAGGGTGCAGCCCTCGCACTGGTCCTCGATCGGCTTCCCGGGGTGCCACATGTGCTTGTAGACCAGCAGTTGGTCGCGTCCCTCAAACAGGTCCAGGAAGGACACCGGGCCGTCGCGCCCGGTCACGAGGCTGGTCGCGTCGACCTCGGTCATCGGCAGCCGGCGCCGGGCGGCGGCGATCGCGTCGCCCTCGCGGGTGTGCGCCTTCTCCCGGGCGAGCAGCGACGTGCGCTCGCGCACCCACGTGTCGCGGTCGACGGCGGGCGGTGTCGCGGTGGTCGGCTCGGTGGTCGTGGACATGGATCTCCCCTATCGGCTGCGTGCTCTCCTGGTGAAGACCTCGACCCGCACCGAAACTCATCGGCGCACCGCCCGAGGCCCGCAGCGGACGACCCCGACCCCTCACGGGGGACCGGGGTCGTCTGCTGCGACGAGTGCTGACTCAGCGCAGGTCGAACCGGTCCCGGGTCATCACCTTGTCCCACGCGCGGACGAAGTCGCGGACGAGCTTGCCCTTCGCGTCGTCCTGCCCGTAGACCTCGGCCAGCGCCCGCAGCTGCGAGTTGGCCCCGAAGACGAGGTCGACAGCCGTCGCGGTCCAACGCCTCTCGCCCGAGACACGGTCGCGTCCCTCGAAGACGTTCTCCTCGGACTCCGACGCCTTCCACTGGGTGTCCATGCTCAGCAGGTTGACGAAGAAGTCGTTCGTCAGCTGGCCAGGACGGTCGGTGAACACGCCGTGCTTCGAGTCGCCGACGTTCGCCCCGAGGGCGCGCATGCCGCCGACCAGGACGGTCATCTCCGGAGCGGTCAGGCCGAGCAGGTTGGCGCGGTCCAGCAGGAGCATCTCCGGCGGGAGCTTCTCGCCCTCGCGCAGGTAGCTGCGGAAGCCGTCGGCCTTCGGCTCCAGGACGGCGAACGAGTTGACGTCCGTCTGCTCCTGGGTAGCGTCGGTGCGTCCTGGAGCGAAGGGCACCGTGACCTCGTGGCCGGCGTCGCGGGCAGCCTTCTCGACCGCGGCGCAGCCGGCGAGGACGATCAGGTCGGCCAGGGAGATCCTCACGCCGCCCTGCTGGGACCCGTTGAAGTCCCGCTGGACCTGCTCGAGCGCACCGATCACCTGTGCGAGCTCCGCGGGCTCGTTGACGTCCCAGTCCTTCTGGGGCTCCAAGCGGATCCGCGCACCGTTGGCGCCACCGCGCTTGTCGGTGTCGCGGTACGTCGCGGCGGACGCCCAGGCGGTGCGCACCAGCTGGGAGACGGACAGGCCGGTGGCCAGCACCTTCTCCTTGAGCGTGGCGATCTCCGCTTCACCGACCAGCTCGTGGTCGACGGCCGGCACCGGGTCCTGCCACACCTGCGGCTCGGCGACCCACGGGCCGAGGAACCTCGTGACCGGACCCATGTCGCGGTGCAGCAGCTTGTACCAGGCCTTGATGAAGGCCTCCCCGAGCTCGTCGGGGTTCTCGTGGAAGCGGCGCGAGATCTTCTCGTACGCCGGGTCCATGATCAGCGCGAGGTCGGTCGTCGCCATCATCGGCGCGTGCCGGACGGCCGGGTCGTGCGCGTCCGGGACGGCGTCCGAGGCCGCGCCACCCTTCGGGCGCCACTGCTTGGCGCCTGCAGGGCTCTCGGCGAGCTCCCACTCGTGACCGAAGAGGGTGTCGAAGTAGCTGCTGTCCCAGGTGATCGGCGTGGGCGTCCAGGCGCCCTCCAGACCGCTGGTCACGGTGTCGGCGCCGTGGCCGGACCCGACCGGGTTCTTCCAGCCGAGGCCCTGGTCCTCGATCGGCGCACCTTCGGGCTCGGGCCCGATGTGGTCGGCCGAGCGCGCGCCGTGGGTCTTGCCGAAGGTGTGGCCGCCAGCGATGAGCGCGACCGTCTCCTCGTCGTTCATCGCCATCCGGCGGAAGGTCTCGCGGATGTCGCGGGCGGAGGCGACCGGGTCCGGACGGCCGTTGGGGCCCTCCGGGTTCACGTAGATGAGGCCCATCTGCACGGCACCGAGGGGGCCGGTGAGCTCGCGGTCGCCCGCGTACCGCTCGTCGCCGAGCCAGGTGTCCTCCGGTCCCCAGAAGACCTCCTCCGGCTCCCAGACGTCCTCGCGCCCGAAGCCGAACCCGAACGTCTTCAGCCCCATCGACTCGAGCGCACAGTTGCCCGCGAGCACGAGCAGGTCCGCCCAGGAGACCTGCGAGCCGTACTTCTGCTTCACCGGCCAGAGCAGCCGGCGCGCCTTGTCGAGGTTGGCGTTGTCCGGCCAGCTGTTGAGCGGTGCGAACCTCTGCGAACCGTCACCGGCGCCGCCGCGACCGTCCTCGATCCGGTACGTGCCCGCGGCGTGCCAGCTCAGCCGGATGAACAGCGGCCCGTAGTGGCCGTAGTCGGCGGGCCACCAGTCCTGCGAGGTCGTCATGACGTCGAAGACGTCCTGCTTCAGCGCCTCGACGTCGAGGCCGGCGAACGCGCTCGCGTAGTCGAAGTCGGGGTCGAGAGGGTTCGACTGCTGCGGGTGCTGGTGCAGCACCTGCAGGTTCAGCTGGTTCGGCCACCAGTCCTGGTTCGTGGTCGGCCGACCCGACTTCTTCGGGGTCGGCGCGTCGATGACCGGGTTCTCGCTCTCGCTGCCGTTCGTGGGCTCGTCAGACACTGTGCTGCAACTCCTGTCCGGGGTTTTCGGTGGGCGTAACGCATGCGGGGCACAGCCCCAGGTAGACGACCTCGGCCTCGTCGATCACGAAGCCCTGGTCGTCGGAGGCGGTCAGGCAGGGCGCCGTCCCGACCGCACAGTCGACGTCGGCGATGGTGCCGCACGAGCGGCAGAGGAGGTGGTGGTGGTTGTCCCCCACGCGCGCCTCGTAGCGCGCCACCGACCCGGGCGGCTGGATCCGCCGCACGAGCCCGGCCGAGGTGAGGACCCGGAGCACGTCGTAGACCGCCTGGTGGGAGACCTCGCCGAGGTCCTCGCGCGCCGACCTGATGATCGACTCGGTGTCGGCGTGCGGGCGGTGGGTGACCGCCGAGAGGACCGCGAGCCGTGGACGGGTCACTCGGAGCCCTGCCCCGCGCAGCGCGCGTTCGGTCTCCAGCGGGGTGTGCACACCCCGACTATGGTCGGCGAGTCTGGAACAAGTCAAGATCACAGGCCTGGGCATCCCGCCGTCCGGCCCACGAGGGCACCGGCCCCTCGCAGCTCACACGATCGGGCTGAAGTGGTACACCACCCAGGCGCAGACGAAGACCCCGGACACGAAGGCGAAGGAGTAGCGCAGCCACGCCTGCAGCCGTTGCCGCCAGGCGGTAGTCCCAGCAGGCGCCTGACCTCAGGACCGGTCCTGCCCCATGGCTGCTTCATCCCGCGGACCCTGCCCGGCGGGGTGCTCTCCTTCTGGCCCAGACCAGTCCGCGCGATCCCGAGTCATCCCCGCATGCTCGGCACCCCGAGTCCCCGGCTTGAATGGCATCGTGGTGACCATGGTCGGCCCCTGCACCACGCACCGTCTGCGCTCCGGGACGGTGTTCGCGTGAGCGGATCCGGCGAGGGACACGTCTGGTACGTCGCCTACGGGTCCAACCTCCGGCGCGAGCGCCTCGGCTACTACCTCACCGGGGGCCGCGCACCGGGCGCCCACGCAGCGCAACGCGGCGCCAGGGACCCGGGCGAGCCTCGGGCGGTCCGTGCCATGACCATCCCCGGCCGGATCCACTTCGCCGGCGCGTCCCGGGTATGGGGAGGCGGCGTCGCCTTCTACGACCCCGCGGCCGACGGCTCGGTGGCCGCGCGCGGCTACCTGCTCACGCAGGAGCAGCTCAACGACCTCGTCGGCCAGGAGACCCGTCAGCCGCGCGGGACCGACCTCGGGCTGCACCGCGTCTCCACCGACCGCCCGATCCGTCTCCCGGCACCGACGTACGACACCGTGCTCCACGTCGGCACGACAGCCGGCCTGCCGATGCTCACCATCACGTCAGGGCATGCTCTCGACACCGCGGCGCCGGTGGCCGCCTACCTGTGGTCGGTCGCACGCGGTCTCGCACAAGCGTTCTCGTGGTCCCCGTCGGCGATCGCGACCTACCTCATGGCCGCGCCGGGTGTCTCCCACACGTTGACGCACAGCCAGGTCGCTGCCCTGGCCACCGCGCCCGAGCCGACGAGCCCGGGACTCACCCCCTGACCAGCCCGCCGTGCGATCCTGTCCGCATGTTCGACGAGCAGACGTGGGAGGAGCGGTACCGCTCCCGCGAGACGGTCTGGAGCGGCCACGCCAACCCCCAGCTCGAGGCCGAGGCGACCGACCTCACCCCCGGCACGGCACTCGACGTGGGGAGCGGCGAGGGCGGTGACGCGTTGTGGCTCGCCGCACGTGGATGGCGGGTCACCGCCGTCGACTTCTCCCGCACCGCCCTGCAACGGGGGGCCGCGCGGGCGGAACAGCTGGGGCCCGAGGTGGCCGACCGCGTGCGGTGGGTGCACGCGGACCTCCGCACCTGGATCGCACCCCAGACCTTCGAACTCGTCTCGTGCCAGTTCATGCACCTGCCCGAGGGACCCCGGCGGGACCTCTTCGAGCGCCTGGCGAGCGCGGTGGCCCCCGGCGGCCGGCTGCTGGTGGTGGGGCACCACCCGTCCGACCTCGAGACCTCGGTGCCGCGTCCCCCCATGCCAGAGCTCTTCTACAGCGCCGAGGAGGTCGCGCGCGACCTCGACCACGAGCACTGGGACGTGCTGGTCACGCAGGCCCGACCGCGGACGGCCACGGATCCCGACGGTGCCGAGGTGACCGTCCACGACACCGTGCTGCTGGCTCAGCGACGACGCTGACCACCTGCGGACGATCAGCCGGCCTTGATCCTGTCCCTTCCGGCGCGCTTGGCCGCGTACATCGCCGCGTCGGCGCGGGAGACGAGCTGGTCGGTGCTCTCCACCCCGTCCCAGCTCACGTGGCCGATCGAGCAGGTCCGTCCGTCGGGCACCGCGACCCGCAGCCTCTCGAGCAGGGGAAGCGCGTCGTCACCGGCACACCCGGGCAGGGCGACCGTGAACTCCTCCCCACCCCACCGCGCCATCAGGTCCCCGGCGCGCATCTCGTCCAGCGCCGCGGCCCCGAACCGGGCCAGCAGGTCGTCACCCGCGGCGTGACCGTGCTCGTCGTTGTAGGCCTTGAAGTAGTCCAGGTCGACGACGGCGACAGTGAGGGCACTGCCGTGCTGGCGGGCGTCGGCCATCAGCTCGCGGAGCCGGTGGTACCAGCCACGACGGTTGACGAGGCCGGTCAGCGGGTCCGTCTCCGCGAGCCGGGCGACCTCCTCGCGCAGTGCCTGGGCGTGCAGCGCTGCACCCGTCTCACGCGCGACGACCTCCACCGCATCGGCCGCGGGCCCGTCGATGCCCACCTTCCGGTCGACCCAGGCCGCAACGAGCACCGCGACGACCGAGCCCTCGTCCCGGATCGGCTGCCACATCACGCTGGAGGCTCCGGACCTCGCCAGCAGGATGGGGTCGACCAGCGCGCTGCCCGCTGCGTCGGCGAGGAACGACCGCTCCCCCGTGCGCCAGGCCGTCACCGTGCCGCACGTGTACGACACCGGGACCCTGATCCCGACGACGTCGAACCCGAAGGCGCGGGTGACGACCAGGTCGTCCCCGTCCGCCTCGACGAGCGCCGCCCCGGCTGCGTCAGCGAGTCCCGCAACGGCCTTCACCGCAAGGCTCCGGACGTCCTCGCCCTGCTGCACACGACGCAGCATGTCCGCGACCGCCGAGACCGACCGCTGCGACTGCACCAGGGCCACCTCGCCCGCCTTCCGGGCGGTGACGTCCTGGACGTGCGCGAGCGTCCACGGGTCGCCGGTCGGGCCGGGCACCATCGTCACGGTGAGCCATGCCCACCGGATCGACCCGTCGGGACGCACGTAGCGCTTCTCCACCCGGACGATCCCGTCGTCCGCCTCGGCCATCAGGCGCTCGGCCTGGGCGTGGCCAGGCAGGTCGTCAGGGTGGGTGAAGTCTCGCGACGACCTGCCGATCAGGTCGCTCAGCGGACGGCCGAAGAGCGCGCACAGGGCCCGGTTGGCGTCCACGAAGTGCCCGTCCTCGTCCGAGAGCCCGATGCCGACGGGACTGTCGGCGAAGATGCTCCGGAAGAGGTTCGACGAGGCCTCAGCGCGTCGGCGCGCGGTCCGCTCCTCCTCGAGCTGCTCCGCCAGGGACGCCCTGGACAGGTGCGGGTCGGCCACGTGGTGGTGACCGTGCACGTCGGGAGACCTCACTCACTGATTATCGACCAACTGCGCGGTCGACGGTGCCACTTTGTCGCGGGTGTATCGGACCGCGAGGTTTGGGAGGCTGGTCGGGTGAGGCTCACGGGGACGCAGGTCCTGGCGCGACGGCTGCACCGTCACGGGCTCGCCGACCGGCCGGTGGCCGACGACGTGGCGGGTGTCGCCGCAGCCATCTGCGGGGTGCATGCCCAGGTGATGTCCGCAGCGGAGCTGTCGATCGGACTGCGACTGCCGGGGTGCACCCGCCAGACCGTGCGCACCGCCCTCTGGGACGACAGGTCGCTGGTCAAGACCTACGGGCCGAGGGGCACGGTGCACCTGCTCCCCTCGACGGAGCTCGCCGCGTGGAACGCCGGCCTGGCGGCGGTGGACGACGCGCTGCCGCCCCGGTCGGACTCCGTGCTGTCGCCCAGCCAGACCGATGACGTCGTCGCAGCGATCGGCGTCGCCCTCACCGACAAGGCCCTGACGACCGACGAGCTCGACGAGGCGCTGCGCCGCGGGGCGGGGGCGTGGGCGGTCGATCCCGTCCTGCCTGCCTTCGGCGGCACGTGGCCCCGGTGGAGGCAGGCCCTGGCGACCGCCGCCCACCGGGGCACTCTCTGCTACGGCCCCCCACGTGGACGGCGCACCACCTACGCCAGCCCGTCCACCTGGCTGCCCGACGTCTCCCCGTCCGCCCACCTGCGGGTGGACGACGCACTCGGGTGGCTCGTGCGCTCGTACCTGCACGCCTACGGCCCGTCCGGCGAGGCCGGCCTGGCCCAGTGGCTGGCGGCGCCCACCCCCTGGGTCTCGGACCTGCTGACCTCGCTCGGCGACGCGGTCGTGCCGGTCACGGTGGACGGTGTGAGCGCGTGGGCGGTGGCCGGCGACGACGAGGTGCCGGCCTCACCACCGGAGGGGACGCGCCTGCTGCCCTACTTCGACGCCTACGTGGTGGGGTCGCACCCACGCTCCCAGGTCTACCCCGGGGTCGTCGGCGAGCGGGCGATGCACCACGGACAGGCAGGCACGATGGCCGTCGTCCTCGAGGCGGGGGTCGTCGGGGGCGTGTGGCACCAGCGCCGAGCCGGACGCCGTCTCGGCGTGACGGTCGAGCTCATCGGCCGGTCGACGGTTCGACGTCGCCGGGCCGTGGAGGAGCAGATCGAGCGGGTCGGCGAGGTGCTGGAGGCGGTTCCCGACCTCACGTTCGGAGCCGTGAGGTCAGGACACCACGCCTGACCCGTCGGCTCGCACTCGCTCGCTCAGCGGCCGGTGCCTCCGTAGACCACGGCCTCACCGTCGGCGCTGTCGAGGCCGAAGGCGGTGTGCACGGCCCGCACCGCCTCGTCGAGGCTGTCGGCGCGGGTCACCACCGAGATGCGGATCTCGGAGGTCGAGATGAGCTCGATGTTCACCTCGGCGTCCGAGAGCGCCTTGAAGAAGCGGGCAGAGACGCCGGGGTGGCTGCGCATGCCAGCGCCGACAAGCGAGAGCTTGCCGATCGCGTCGTCGTACTGCAGCGACTCGAACCCGACGCCCTCCTGCACGCTCTTCAGGGCGTGGACCGCGGTCTGCCCGTCCGTCTTGGGGAGCGTGAACGAGACGTCGGTGCGACCGGAGGACGCGGCGACGTTCTGGACGATCATGTCGATGTTGATGCCCGCGAGGGAGACGGCCTCGAAGATGGCGGCCGCCTTGCCCGGGGTGTCGGGTACCCCGACGACGGTGATCTTGGCCTCGCTGCGGTCGTGCGCGACGCCGGAGATGATGGCCTGCTCCATGGTGAGGTCCTCCATCGATCCTGAGACGAGGGTTCCGGTCTTCTGGGAGAACGACGAGCGCACGTGGATCGGCACCCCCGAGCGGCGTCCGTACTCCACGCAGCGCAGCATCAGCACCTTGGCGCCGCAGGCCGCGAGCTCGAGCATCTCCTCGTAGGTGATGGTCTCGAGCTTGCGGGCGGACGGGACGATCCGCGGGTCGGCGGTGAAGACCCCGTCGACGTCGGTGTAGATCTCGCACACGTCGGCCTTGAGAGCGGCAGCCAGCGCGACGGCCGTGGTGTCGGAGCCGCCGCGGCCGAGCGTGGTGATGTCCTTGCTGTCCTGGCTGACTCCCTGGAAGCCCGCGACGATCGCGACGGCGCCGTCGGAGAGAGCCTCCGTGATGCGCCCGGGGGTCACGTCGATGATGCGTGCCTTGCCGTGGAAGGCGTCCGTGATGACACCCGCCTGGCTGCCGGTGAACGATCGGGCCTGCTCGCCGAAGTTCGCGATCGCCATGGCCAGCACGGCCATCGAGATGCGCTCGCCGGCGGTGAGCAGCATGTCCAGCTCCCTACCGGCCGGCAGGGGGCTGACCTCGTGCGCCAGGTCGAGCAGCTCGTCGGTGGTGTCACCCATCGCCGAGACCACGACGCAGACGTCGTTGCCGGCACGCCGTGTCTCCACGATGCGCTTCGCGACCCGCTTGACGCCTTCGGCGTCCGAGACGGACGACCCGCCGTACTTCTGCACCACCAGGGCCACGCTGGCACTCCTGACCGGTCGACGGATCGGGCGCTGCCCCGCGTCGCGGGGTACCACCCGCCGCCGACCAGCCAGGCTGGAGTGTAACGACGTCCTGCGGACTGAGATCGATCGTCCGGATGCCGGTCGGGGTCAGCCGATGGCGTCCATTCCCTGCCAGCCGCTACCGATCACGACGGACCGTCGGAAGCCGCCGGTGCCGTTGGCGGAGTACAGCAGCATCCGACCCGCGGCGTCGGTCGCGAGCAGGTCGCCGTTGCCGTCGCCGTTGAGGTCTCCGGGACCCACCAGCTCGACCATCGAGGCCCAGCCGCTGCCCGCCTGGCTGCTCGCGGAGAACCCGCCCTTGCCGTTGGCGCGGTAGACCCAGAGCCGGCCGCCGGCGTCGCGTCCGTAGAGGTCGGCGATGCCGTCACGCGTCACGTCGCCGATCGAGACGAGCTCGACCATGCCGTTCCACCCGGTACCGGCCAGCACGGCCTTACCGAATCCGCCGCTGCCGTTGCCGGGGTACATCCACAGACGCCCCGCACCGTCCCGGGCGTACAGGTCCGAGCGTCCGTCGCGGTTGGTGTCGCCGGCGGAGAGGATGAGCGACATCGAGTTCCAGCCGCTGCCGACGAGGGAGGCACGGCCGAAGCCGGCGCGGCCGTTCCCCGGGTACACCCAGAGGCGACCCGAGCTGTCCCGCGCGTAGAGGTCGGCCCGGGAGTCGCCGTTGACGTCGCGGACCGCGACCAGGGCGGTCATGGAGCCCCAGCCGGAGCCGGCCTGCACCGAGCTGCCCAGCCCGCCGCGACCGTTGCCGGGGTAGACGTAGAGGCCGCCGGAGTTGCTGCGCGCCACGACGTCGGAACGGGAGTCGCTGGTGTAGTCGACGCCCTTGGCGGCCGGGGCGGGAGCGGGGGCTGCGGTCGTCGTGTAGCGCGCGAAGACCTGGGTGCCCCAGATCTTGCCGTTGCTGCTCTTGACGTAGCCGATCCCGATCGAGTTGTAGCCCGTGCTGAGGATGTTCGCCCGGTGACCCGAGGAGTCCATCCACGCCTGGTGCAGCTGCGCGTCGCTGTAGCCGTACCCGACGTTCTCCCCGGCCGACTTCCAACCGGAGGGGATCTGCGACGAGTAGTTCGGGTTGTGAGACAGCGTGTTGCTGGACGCCATCTTCTCGGTCCAGGCCTGGGCGACGGCGTCGAGCCGCGGGTCCCTCACCAGGGCGGGGACGCCGGCCGAAGCGCGTGAGGCGTTCACCGAGGCGTAGAGGTCCGAGGCCGCGGCCTCCGACGAGGATGCGGTGCCGGCCACGAGCAGGCCCGCCGTCATCAGGACGGCGGCCAGGACGGCCCAGGCTCGGACGGCAGAACGACGAAGGGGGAGGGGCAGGGTCAGGGCAACAGCAGGCATCAAGTCTCCAGGCGCAGGGGTCGGGCAATCTTCGACGCGCGGAGGCCCTCACTGGATCACCCTGACGGGCGAACAAGTCTCACCGTGAGTCACGGATTCGTGTCACAGACGCCACAGAGTCATCTCCAGTCTCGAAACGCTCACTCACGGCAATTGTCAGCCTGACGTGCGGGGTTCTGGTCGCCGTGGTGCGAAGTGGCCTGTCGGCAGCGACGACACACCCTCCGGAGGGGGTGACCCGTTCGGGGAGGGTCGACGGACGAATCCGGACAATGCGTGAGGGTCGGCGGCGAGACCGGCTCAACGCCGACCTCACCCCCGCCGGGCGCGGTGACGCGTAGGGTCTGGCCCATGACGACTGGGGTGGGCGTCCCGGTCCCGGCGACCGGCCCGGGACCCGACGTGGACGGCGCAGGGACGGCCGGCGTGGTGGGCGTCGGGCTCCGCCGCACGTTCGACCTGGTGGTGGCGGTCGACCACATGGACCTGCGCGTGCCCCCTGGCCAGGTCACCGCGCTGGTCGGTCCGAACGGCTCCGGCAAGACCACGCTGATGCTGATGATGGCGGGGCTGCTGGCGCCCGACGACGGCCGGCTCACGGTGTGCGGAGCCGACCCGACGACGGACTCCAGCGCCGTGCGCCGCCAGGTCGGCTGGATGCCGGACGTGCTGGGCACCTGGGACACCCTGACGTGCCGCGAGGTGCTGACGACGTTCGCCGACGCCTACCGGCTGCCGCCGGAGGTGGGTCGTCAGCGGACCGCCTCCCTGCTCCAGCAGGTCCACCTCTCCGACCTGGCCGACGCTCCCGCGCGGGTGCTGTCGCGGGGGCAGAAGCAGCGTCTCGGTGTGGCCCGGGCCCTGATCAACGACCCCCAGGTGCTGCTCCTGGACGAGCCGGCGTCCGGCCTCGACCCGCGTTCGCGCATCGACCTGCGTGTGCTGCTGCGCCTGCTCGCGGCGCAGGGCAAAGCCGTGCTCGTCTCCAGCCACGTCCTGGCCGAGCTCGACGACCTCGCCGACCGGGCGGTGTTCGTCTCCCGCGGACGGACGGTGCAGGAGTCGACGGTCGCGGCCATGGGCCTGCGGATGCGCCGATGGCAGCTTCGGGCCCTCGACACCGACCGGCTGCGGGCGTGGCTGAGGGACCACGGAGTCGTCGAGGTGGCCGACCCGGCGTCCGCCCGCACCGACGAGGTGCAGGTCGACCTCCCGTCGCAGGAGGCGGCCGCCGAGCTGTTGCGGGACCTCGTCCGCGACGGCGTGCCGATGGTCTCGCAGGCGCCGGCGTCGGGCGCCCTCGAACAGGTCTACCTGGGACTGGAGTCCGATCGAGCATGACCACCACCCCCTCCCAGCCGGAACCGTCCGGACAGCAGCCACCAGCCGCCTGGAGCACGCCCACGACGCTGGCCGCCGACGAGCCGAGGCGCCCGGACACCCGTCGCGGCACCTGGTCGCTGAGCCCCTCGGCCGTGCGGACTGTCGTGAGACTCGAGCTGCGGCAACGCGTCCGGTCGAGTCGCTGGCAGCTGATGCTCGGGCTCTTCTTCGTCACAGTGGCTGTGATCTCGGGGCTGACGATGCTCGCAGCCGGCTTCGACCAGGAATCGGGTCGCTTCCTGTTCGGCGCCATCGCGTTCCTCGTGCTGACACTGGGCCTGCTGGTCGCGCCCGCACTCAGCTCGACCAGCGTGAACGGCGACCGCACCGCGGGCACCCTGGCGCCGCTGCAGATGACGCTGCTGACACCCCTCGAGATCGCGACCGGCAAGCTGCTCGCCGCGTGGGCCACGGCGCTCGTCTTCCTGGCCACAGGTGTGCCGTTCCTCCTCGTGGCGATGGTGCCGGGCGGCACGTCGGTGCTGCGCGCCATCACGACCGTCGTGATGCTGGCCGTGATCCTGCTCGCGGTCTGCGCGATGGCCCTCGGCTGGTCAGCGGTGACAGCGCGGCCCGCCTCGTCGGCGGTGATGACGTACCTGACGGTGGCGTTCTTGTGCATCGGCACGCTGATCTTCTTCGGGGTGTCCTACCCGCTCGTCACCACCACGGACCGGGTGGAGGTGCTGAGCGACCCCGTGAACGGCGTCGACCCCCTCACGCCCTTCCCCGTCCCCACCTCCGAGTGCACGCGGTCGGAGCAGGACCGCGAGCGAGCGCACACCGAGTACACCTGGTGGCTGCTGGCCGCCAACCCCTACGTGGTCGTCGCGGACGCGGCGCCCGCCTCGGACGGCGACGAGGACGTGCTGGCGGCCATCGCCTACGGCGCGGCGCTGGCGCAGCGTGGCGCCCAGGAGCCCGTCAACGAGTGCTACGCCTCCATCGACTACGGCTCGACGGGGATGTTCGTCGAGTCGGACCAGGTGGACGGACTCGTGTGGCCCTACGGGCTCGTCATCGACGTGGGGCTGGGAGCGCTCGGGTTCTGGCTCACCGTCCGCCGCCTGGTCACGCCCGTCGGGCGTCTGGCGCGGGGCACGCGGATCGCCTGAACCCGCCAGGACCTCGCCCGCTGGCGACGGTCAGGTTCAGGTGTGGAGGGCCTCGAACTGCGCCTCGGCCACGACCTCGTCGTCCGCGTCGAGCCGCAGATGAGCCAGGACCGACAGCAGCACGCGCAGGGCGCTGGCCGCGCGGTCGCCCCAGGACGACAGGTACGAGAACTGCCACCACCACAGCGCCTCGACCAGCTGGCCCTGCTCGTAGTGCCTCAGGCCGTGCGCCAGGGCGGCGGCGACGTCAGCGAGGTCGTCCGAGAGCATCCCGCGGGCGGCCTCGGGGTCGGTCAACGGGTCGACGACGTCGGCGTACTCGTCCAACCCCTCGAGGAGGTTCGCCAGGCCCGACCGGACCGGCTCGACGTCGGCGTCCGGACCGGGGTCCGGCTCGAACTTCTCCTCCGGCAGCACATCGAGGATGGCGCCCAGCCGCGCGCCGGTCTGGAGGACCTGCGACACCGCGAGCAGCAGCACCGGGAGGGCTGTCTCCGGCTGGGTGCCGGCAGCCACCTCGGTGACCGCGTCCAGGTAGCCCGCTGCCTCCCGTGCGGTGTCGTGAGCGAGCGCCTCCATCGTGGGGCCGTCCACGCCCGGAGTGGCCTCGTGCGATGGATCCGTTGCGCGGGTCGCTTTCTTGTCGCTCATGGGCTCTCCCTGGGGTGGGTCCTGTCAGACGTCCAGCAGCCGGCGGCCCTCGAAGGCCCGGCCCAGTGTGACCTCGTCGGCGTACTCCAGGTCGCCCCCGACGGGGAGACCGGACGCCAGGCGTGTCACGCGCAGGCCCATGGGCTTCAGCAGCCGCGCCAGGAACGACGCGGTCGCCTCCCCCTCGAGGTTCGGGTCCGTCGCGATGATGATCTCGGTGACGACGCCGTCGGCCAGGCGGGTCATCAGCTCGCGGATGCGCAGGTCGTCGGGCCCGATGCCGTCGATCGGGCTGATCGCCCCGCCGAGGACGTGGTACCGGCCGCGGAACTCGCGGGTCCGCTCGATCGCGACGACGTCCTTCGACTCCTCGACGACGCAGATCAGTGCGGGGTCCCGGCGGGGGTCGCGGCAGATGCGGCACTCGGTGTCCTCGGCGACGTTCCCGCAGATGCTGCAGAACTTCACCCGCGACTTGACCTCGGTCAGTGCCGCGACCAGGCGCTGCACGTCGCCCTCGTCGGACTGCAGGAGGAAGAACGCGATGCGTTGGGCACTCTTGGGACCGACCCCGGGCAGACGCCCGAGCTCGTCGATCAGGTCCTGGACCGCGCCCTCGTACACCCCGTGAGCCTAACCGTCCGCAGGCGTCGCGCCACGTCGCCGGGCCGAGCGCACCCGGTCGGTGGCCGGTCGTCACGCACCGTCGTCAACGACCCGGCGGGGCGTCGATCACGCGCCCGCCCAACAGCTCCTGCACCACGGACGGGCCGACCATGCCGGAGTCCTCGGCGTCGGGGTCGTCGTCGCTGACCGTGTCGTCCTCGGGGGCGACCGTGCTCGCCGGACGCGTGACCTGCTCCGCGCGGCTCATCCGGCTGGCGCGGCTCTCCCGGGCCTGGCTCACGTCGACGTCACCGGGTGCGGGCGGAGGGCCCGACCAGTCGTCGTCCCTGGGCCGGTCATCACTGGGCCGGTCATCACTGGGCTGGTCGTCACTGGGCCGGTCGTCACTGGGCCGGCCGTCAGGCCGGTGCCCGGCGGCCGGCTGCTCGGGCGGCCCACCGGGAGCCTTCTCGGCCGGTGGAGCCGGACCCCATCCGTCCGCCGCCGATGGCGAGGACGATGAGGACCGCGACTCCGGCGACGTGGTGGCGTCCGGCCCCGACTCGGCGGTCGCCTGGACGCGCACCGTGATGCCCAGCAGCTCGGCCACGGCGGCTGCCACGACGTCGGGGTGCTGCCCGGCACCGAAGCCCCGGGCCGTGCCCTGGTTGGAAAAGGCAAGCTCGAGCACGCCGTCCGCGAGCCGGTGGACCTGCGCGTTCGCGCTGATGATCATCCACGTCGAGCGCCGCATGCCCTGGACCTGGCGCAGCACGTCGGGCCACATCCGCCGCAGCGCCTCGGTGTCGACCGCTCCCACCCCGTCCGGGGCGGGGCGCGGGATCTCCTGCGTCGGGTGATCGTGCTGGGGGGGCTGGCTCTGCGGGGGCTGTGGCCGAGTGGCGGCCTCCTCGGGCTGGGCGTGCGCCGGGGGAGCCGTCGGCCGGGCTGCGCCCTCCTGGGCCGGAACCTGCTGCGGGGGAGCCTGCTGCTCCGGCGGGGGGGCCGGGCGCTCGACCTCGCGGGGGGCCTCCGCCGCTGCAGCAGTCTGCGAGGAGACCCGCTCGGAGACCTGACCACCGACCGCGAGGCGACGCTCGATCCGGTCCAGCCGGGCACCCAGGCCACGGTCCCCCGAGTCGGCGCCGGGCAGCAGCAGCCGGGCACAGAGCAGCTCGAGGTGCATCCGCGGACTGGAGGCGCCGACCATCTCGTTGAGGGCGGCGTTCGTGACGTCGGCGGCGCGCGAGAGGTCCGCCGGCCCGAGGTAGGTGCTCTGCGTGCGCATCCGCTCCATCTGGTCCGGCGGGACGGCGCGGAGCACACCCTCGGCGGCCTGCCCCATCGCCTGCAGCACGATGAGGTCGCGCAGGCGCTCCAGCAGGTCCTCGACGAAGCGCTTGGGGTCGTGGCCCGACTCGACCACACGGTCCACGACGGAGAAGAGGGCCGCGCCGTCGCCCGAGCCGAGCGCGCCGACCACGTCGTCGAGCATCGACGAGTCGGTGTAGCCCAGCAGGGCGAGGGCCCTCGCGTAGTCGACCCCGTCGGGGCCGGCGCCGCCGATCAGCTGGTCGAGCACCGACAGCGAGTCGCGCACCGAGCCCGCCCCTGCCCTCACGACCAGCGGCAGCACGCCCTTGCCGACCTGCACCTGCTCCTCCTCGCAGAGCCCGGCCAGGTAGGAGACCAGCGTGTCCGGCGGGACGAGCCGGAAGGAGTAGTGGTGCGTGCGCGACCGGATGGTCTGCAGCACCTTGTCCGGCTCGGTCGTGGCGAACACGAACTTCACGTGCTCAGGCGGCTCCTCGACCAGCTTGAGCAGCGCGTTGAAGCCCTGGTTCGAGACCATGTGGGCCTCGTCGATCACGTAGACCTTGAACCGGTCCCGCACCGGCGCCATCGTCGCGCGCTCACGCAGCTCGCGGGCATCGTCCACACCGCCGTGGCTGGCGGCGTCGATCTCGACCACGTCGAGGCTGCCGGACCCGCCGCGGGCGAGCTCGCGGCACGAGTCACAGGTGCCGCAGGGGGTCGGCGTCGGCCCCTCGGCGCAGTTGAGGCAGCGGGCGAGGATGCGCGCCGACGTCGTCTTGCCACAGCCGCGCGGACCGCTGAAGAGGTAGGCGTGGTTGACCCTGCCCGACCGCAGTGCCTGGCTCAGCGGACCGGTGACGTGTTCCTGCCCGATGACCTGGGCGAACGACTCCGGGCGGTAGCGGCGGTACAGCGCTGTCGACACCCCGGCACAGTAGCCGGGACGACCGACGACGGGCAGCCACCCTCCACCCCGGGGGCGGCCGCCGCGTCGACGACGAGACCGGTCTTCGCCGCGGGCCGCAGGTCCGTGCGCAGCACGGTGACGTCGTCGAAGACCCATCTCTCTCGAACCAGAACCCGCCAGAGCGAGAAAGGACCCCTCGTGCACCCGCCAGGGCCCACCTACCCTTGCTGCCTTCCGGCCCTGGGGGAGTTCAGCGGGATGACGCCGCACGAGGGGTCGGCGTCCACTGTAGCGGCCGGTCCGGGGCGCCATGAACCGGCTGCGGGACGGTGCGAGGCACCCCGGTGCCTCTAGTAGTCTCGTCGGCGGAGGATTCGCCTAGTGGCCTAGGGCGCACGCTTGGAAAGCGTGTTGGGGGAAACCCCTCAGGGGTTCAAATCCCCTATCCTCCGCCAGGCGCACAGAGCCCCGGACCGAGCGGTCCGGGGCTCTTCGCGTCAGCGCTTCTTCCGCACTCCGAGCACGGACCGGGCGATCTCCCG
Organism: uncultured Actinomycetota bacterium; assembly: GCA_963843835.1. Lineage (GTDB taxonomy): Bacteria > Actinomycetota > Actinomycetes > Actinomycetales > CAWJMD01 > CAWJMD01. Next base: position 376,531 of record CAWJMD010000001.1, on the reverse strand, counting down.
TCCGATCACCGTCGCGGCCGACCGCGCGAAGCTGCGGAAGGCCGACGACCCGAGCACCCGCTCGGCAGCGGAGGGCCCCTCGTCCTCTTCGGCGGGCCGGCCCTCGTCGGGCGCCCTCTCCGCCGAGGCCACGTCGCCCGCGGGAGCCGGGGTCAGCCGGGCCGCCAGACGCTCGTAGGCGCTGTCGCGGTCGACGGCCTGCCCGTACTCGGTCTGCAGCGGCGACGCCTCGACCATCTTGGCCACGTGCGCCTCCGGGGCAGGAGCCATCAAGGACCGGGGTGCGCGCAGACGCGTCCACGCGACCGGCGTCGGCGCTCCGCGTTCGGACAGCACGGTGACGACGGCCTCCCCGGTGCCCAGCGACGTCAGCACCTCCTCGAGGTCGTACGACGAGGTCGGGTAGGTAGACGCGGTGGCCTTCAAGGCCTTGGCGTCGTCCGGGGTGAAGGCTCGCAGGGCGTGCTGTACGCGAGATCCGAGCTGTGACAACACGTCTCGCGGCACATCGGTCGGCGACTGGGTGACGAAGAAGACGCCGATCCCCTTCGAGCGGATCAGCCTCACGGTCTGGGCCACCTGGTCGAGGAAGTCCTTGCTGGCGTCGTCGAAGAGCAGGTGGGCCTCGTCGAAGAAGAACACCAGACGTGGCTTCTCGACGTCCCCCACCTCGGGCAGCTCCTCGAACAGCTCGGCCAGCAGCCACATGAGGAAGGTCGAGAACACCATCGGCTGCCGCTGCACAGCGCGCAGCTCGAGGCACGAGATCACCCCGGCGCCGTCCGACGTCGTACGCATGAGGTCGGCGGGGTCGAGCTCGGGCTCGCCGAAGAACGTGTCGGCACCCGCGTCCGAGAAGGCGATCAGCTCGCGCAGGATCACGCCGGCGGTCGACCGGCTGAGGCCACCCAGCCCCTCCAGGTCGCCCTTGCCCTCGTCCGACGTGAGGTACTGGATCACCGCGCGCAGGTCCTTGAGGTCCAGCAGTGGCAGGCCGGCCTTGTCAGCGAAGTGGAACACCAGACCCAGCGACGACGACTGCACGTCACCCAGGCCGAGCACCTTCGACAGGAGCAGGGGACCGAACGAGGTCACGGTGGCGCGCACAGGAACGCCCGTCCCTTGCCCCCCGAGGGCGAAGAACTCGGTCGGGGAGCCCGTGGCCGTCCACTGCTGACCGACATCGGCCGCGCGCTCGGCGATCCGGTCGTCCGGCTCACCCGGCACGGCCAGCCCCGAGAGGTCGCCCTTGACGTCGGCGACGAACACCGGCACTCCGTGGGCCGAGAGCTGCTCCGCCATCAGCTGCAGGGTCTTGGTCTTGCCGGTACCGGTCGCCCCCGCCACGAGGCCGTGGCGGTTGAGCACGGACAGGGGGATGCGTACGGGGGCGCCCGGCACTCCCTGGCCTTTGACGACAAGGGCTCCCAGCTCGATCGCCGGGCCCTGCGTGGCGTAGCCCTCCCGCACCGACACGACGGCCGGGTCCGCCTCAGGGGTGGCGGAGGACGTCTCGCTCTTCGGCTGCTGGGACACGGGTCCTCCTCGTCGGGCGAGGTCGGTGACCCAGCAGGCTAGCGAGTCACGCCGGGTTCGTCGCGGGGTCCGCCCCTAGGATGGCCGGGTGATCTTCAAGGCCGTCGGCGAGGGACGCCCGTACCCGGACCACGGCCTCACCACGCCCAAGCAGTGGGCCGAGGTGGCCCCCCGCCAGGTCCGTCTGGTCGACCTGACGACGACGAAGCGCACCCTTGACCTGGATGCCCTACTGGCGGAGGACTCCACGTTCTTCGGCGACCTGTTCGCGCACGTGGTGCAGTGGCGCGGCGAGATGTATCTCGAGGACGGCCTGCACCGGGCCGTTCGTGCCGCGCTCCACCAGCGACCGATCCTGCATGCACGCGTGCTGGTGCTGGACGACTGAGGCGGAAGGGAGCTCGTGGCCAGGGACGACCGATTCGACGACCGGTTCGACGAGTGGGACGAGGGCGCCGCCGACCTCCCACTGGCCGACGACGAGTACGACGAGGCCGACGAGTGGACGGCCGAGGACGAGGCCAGGTACCAGGCCAGGCGCCGCCAGGAGCTGAAGCGGGTCAGACGCGCACGGCGTCAAGCGATCTCCTTCACCGTGCTCGTGCTGCTGGTGCTCGGCGCGGGCATCGGTGCGGCCGGACTGTCCCAGGGTTGGTGGGAGTGGCCGTTCGATGACGAGGCCTCCGGTGCCGGCGCCACGCCGACCTGCGGTGAGCCGACCCCGGTGGCCGCGCTCCCCAGCGAGACCACGGTGGAGGTGCTCAACGCCACGGAGGTGCGCGGACTCGCGAACGCCGTGTCGGAGGTGCTGACAGCCCGCGGGTTCACGGTCTCCCGGATCGGCAACGAGGAGACAACCATCGAGGTGCTCGAGTCGGCGCAGGTGCGACACGGCCCGGACTCGGTGCTTCAGGCGCAAGCCGTGGCCGCACAGTTCGTGAGCGCCGTGCTCATCGACGACGGCCGCGAGGGCCGCATCGTCGAGCTGTCGATCGGGCAGGGCTACCGCCGGATGGCTGACGAGGAGACCGCGGCCGCCGCGATGGCCCCGGTTCCCGGTCCCAGCCCCGCCGGCTGCATCCCCCCGTCCGGTGCCGTCGAGGAGTCCACCGACCCGGCCGCGCCGGAGACGACTGCGCCGGTCACCACCCCGTGACCCCAGCAGCGCTGAACCCGAGGAGATCTGGATGAGGATCATCCCCAGCCCGTCCGACCTGGTCGGAGCCGCCGCTGCCGTGAAGGACGGACTCAGCGGAGCGGTCGACGGCGTCGAGCAGGCACTCGACCTCGTCCCGCGGGCGGCGGCCCTCATCACGCGCATCGCCGGCGTCGTGGACCGCGTCGACGGCCTGCTCGACCGGGCCGAGGCCACCCTCGACCGCGTGGACGGGGTGATCGCCGGCGCCGACGCCTCGGTCGCCTCCGCAGTCGCCGTGGTCGAGCGCACCGACCTGACGGTCACCCGGGCCGACCGCGCGGTCTCCGGTGCCACCGGGGTGATGGAGCGCACGGACCAGCTGGTCAACGAGATCGAACCGATCGCCCGCAAGGGGACGCCGATCGCAGCCCGTCTGGTCGACAGCCTGAGCCCGGGCGAGGTCGACGCGGCGGTGTCCCTCGTCGACCGTCTGCCGACCGTCCTCGAGCACCTCGACGAGGACGTCCTGCCGATGCTGCAGCAGCTCGACCGGGTCGGCCCCGACGTGCACCAGATCCTCGAGGTGGTCGAGGACCTGCGCGCCGCGCTCGACGGCGTTCCCGGCATGGGGCTGCTGAAGCGGCTGGGCGACCGCAAGGACGACGAGGAAGCCGTCGCCGAGCGGCGCGAGCGCGCCGAACGGCACTGATCGCTAGGCGACCGGCTCGTTTGCGGGCTCGCCACGTGCGGCGACGGGCGGATCCGGGTCTGCGTCCCTCTCGTCGTGGGCGAGCCCGGCGCCGAGGCGGGACAGCGCCACCGCACCCCCGACGGCGAGCACGAAGCCCGCAGCCGCCAGGAGTCCGCGTCCGGGAGCAGCGCGGTCGCCGAGCAGCAGGAGACCGATGGTCGCGGGCACCAGCGTGTCGAAGGTGACGACGACGGCCGTCGCGCTGGTGACGCGCCAGCGCTGCAAGGTCGCGGCGTAGAGGAGCAGCGCCAGGCCGCCGGAGAGCGCGAGCGCGTAGGTGGCGGGATCCGTCAGCCACCCCAGGAGCGAGGGGGGCGCCTCGAGCAGCCGCACCGACAGGCCGACGAGTCCGAACGCCAGTCCCGCCAGCACGGCGAACACGCGACCACCGAGGTTGCGCGCCACCGCGACCCGCCCCATGGCGGCGACGAGGAAGGCGGTGACGAGAGCTGCCCAGGCGATCCACGCCGGCGACGTCCGGGCGACCTCCCCCGACGACGAGAGCCCGAGCAGGACCAGACCGGCGACGACCACGCCGACGGCCAGGGTCTCGGCGCGCTGCATGCGCACCTTGAGCACGGGAACGGCCAGGAGCGCGGTCACGACGACGCTGGAGGCCACGACGGCCTGGACCGCGTAGAGGGGCAGCTGACGGAGGGCGACGGTGGAGACGAGGAAGCCCATCACGTCGAGCACGACGCCCAGCAGGTACGGCAGGGAGCGTGTGACCCCGACGAGGGACTCACCCGCCTTCCGTGCACCGACGGCCTGCAGCACCGAGGCCACGCCGTAGCAGACGGCTGAGGCCAACGCCGCGAGGACCGCGAGGGTCATCTACCCACGACGACGAGCTCTGGCGGGTCGAAACCGTTGAAGGACGAGGCGTAGCAGAGGCTGTAGGCACCTGCCGAGCCGATGTAGACACGGTCGCCGAGCTCGATGTCGGCGGGCACGTCGGCATCGTTGAGGAGCGTGTCGGACGAGTCGCACGTCGGCCCAGTCAGCGTGCAGCTGATCAGCGGGACGAGTCCTGCCTCGGACCGCGAGGTGCGCACCGGGAACTGCCAGAGGCCACGCGTCTGCTCGGCCTCCATCAGGCCGTTGTAGGCACCGGCATCGAGGTACACCCACTCGCGGCCCATACGGATCTCCCGGCCGATCACGCTCGTGGCCAGCACCGCCGCCTCGGCCACGATGGACCGGCCCGGCTCGCAGACGATCTCGGCCGGCACGTACGGCAGCCGCGCGACGGCCTCGAGGGTCCGTGCGCCGATCTCGGCCAGGTCGGGGACGTCCTCGCTGTACGTCGCCGGGAACCCGCCGCCGATGTCGAGCAGGTCGAGCACGATCCCGTGGCGGGCGAGGTCCTCCATCGCAGGGGCCAGGCTGCTGACGGCTCTGCCCCACGCGCCGGGGTCGGCGCACTGCGACCCGACGTGGAAGGTCAGACCCGTCGGCAGGAGACCGCGCTCACGTGCGGCCAGCAGCAGCTGGAGGGCCTCGCTCACGGGGAGGCCGAACTTCGAAGACAGCGGGAAGCGGCTGCGGGTGTCGTCCACTCGTACGCGCGCGAAGACCTCGCTGCCGGGCGCGTGCTCGGCGACCTTGTCCAGCTCGCCGACGCAGTCGACGGCGAAGCGCCGCACGCCGAGCGCGTAGGTGCGACGGATGTGCAGCGGCGGCTTGACGGGGTTGCTGTAGAGCACGCGGGACGGGTCGACACCCTGGGCCAGGAGCATCTCCAGCTCACGGGCGGAGGCGATCTCGAACCCGCTGCCCTCGGCCGCGAGCGTCGCCAGCACGGACTCGTCCGGGTTGCACTTCACGGCGTAGAAGACACCGACCCGGCCATCGAAGGCCTCGCAGAGCTCCAGGTACCGGCGGCGGACCGTCGGCAGGTCGATCGCGAGGAAGGGCGTGGCCACCTCGACGAGGTCGAGCTCCGCAGCCGAGAGGGCGGCGGGCCAGGTCAGGTCCCGGCCGTGACTGGGACGGTTCGCGCGGTCTGCCGCGATGCTCACGTCCACCCCCTCGTCACGGTTGCCGATCGCTCGCCAGACGTCTTCTTTCGGCCTAACCCCAAGCGCCCTTGAGCCGTTGCGCTCAACTCGAACGCGGGCGGACCGATGAAAGGGGCATGACGGGGACGATGAGTCTCGCGGCACGCATCGAGGCGCTGCTGCTCATCGGTTGCGCGGTCATCTGGTGCGAGCTCATCCTCACTGGCGCACAGGGCTCGCAGGGCCAGTGGGCATCCAACATCGGCCTCATCGTGGCCGCCCTCTACGGCACCGGCGCCTGCGCCTACCGTGCGTCCCGTCAGACGGGGAGACTGCGCTGGGCGTGGACCCTGCTCGCCGTCGCGTGCCTCTCCTGGGGGTCCGGTCAGGGCGCCTGGACGGTCTTCGAGTCCTGGCTCGGCCAGGACCTCCCCTTCCCCTCGATCGCGGACCTCGGCTACCTCGGCGCCCTGCCGGCGCTCTGGGCCGGTCTGCTGCTGATGCCACGCGCGTCCCTGACGACGGCGACCCAGCTGCGCGGGGTGCTCGACGGCCTGATCGTCTCGGTCTCCCTGCTGATGGTGTCGTGGGATCTCGTCCTCGGCGAGACGCTGAGCGACGGGTCCGGCTCCTGGGTCACCCAGGCCATCGGTCTCGCGTACCCCGTCGGCGACGTGGTCTCGGCCGCACTGGCCCTGGTGCTCATCGCCCGGATCCGTCACACGTCCGGGATGCACCTGCTCTCCCCGCTGCTCCTGTGCGGAGCCGTGCTCGCGCTGTCTGCGTCGGACACGGGCTTCGCCTTCCTCACGCTGCAGGGCACGTACTACTCGGGTCACCCCATCGACAGCTTCTGGTTCGCCGGGTTCCTCCTGCTGGGGCTGTCGGCACGGATCTCGGCCCCGCAGACGAGCCAGACCGTGGAGGACGAGGGACGCCGTGGCCAGCTCGGCACCCTGGCCCCCTACGCGTCCGTCGTGGTGGCACTCGGTGCGGCCTGCTACCGCGAGGTCACCGTCGGTCTCCTCGGCCCCTTCCTGGCCTGGTCACTGATCACCATGACCATCCTCCTGGTGCTCCGCCAGGTCCTGACCCTGCGCGAGAACCTCTCCCTGACGCTCTTCCTCGAGGCGCGGGTCGCAGAACGCACCGAGGCGCTGGCCGAGCGCGAGCGCTGGTTCCGCTCGCTGGTGCAGAACTCGTCCGACGTCGTGACGGTCGTGGACGTCGACGGCACCATCACCTACCAGACCCCTTCCGCCCAAAAGGTCTTCGCGTTCGATCCCGCGGCGATGATCGGACGCCAGTTCACCGCGAACATGCCGGCGCCGGACGCAGCGCGCGTCCTGACCACGCTGGCGGACTCTACGCTGCCGGACTCTGCTGTCGTCACCCTGGAGGCCCTCCTCATCGACGCTGACGGTCGCTCCCGCGACGTCGAGCTCACGATCACCTCGCTGCTGGTCGACCCGCACGTGCGCGGTCTCGTCATCAACACGCGGGACATCACCGAGCGCAAGGCGCTGGAGGCTGCACTGGCGCACCAGGCGTTCCACGACGGGCTCACCGGCCTGGCCAACCGCGCTCTGTTCCGCGACCGCGTCGAGCACGCCCTGGCCACGCACCCGACCGGTGCCGACCTGGCCGTGCTGTTCATGGACCTCGACGGGTTCAAGGCCGTCAACGACTCCTACGGGCACGCCTCGGGCGACCGTCTGCTGGTGCAGGTGGGAGAGCGGCTCCTCGCCTCGGTGCATCCCGGCGACACCGTGTCCCGGCTCGGCGGCGACGAGTTCGCCGTCCTGCTGGAGCGGATGGACGACGGTTGGACCCCCGAGGACGTCGCGGATCGCCTGCTCGCCGCCCTCGAGGCGCCCTTCGACGTCGACGACCGCGAGATCCGCGTGCGGGCCTCGATCGGCATCGCCAGGTCCACCACCCGCGAGGACACGGCCGACCTGCTGCTGCGCAACGCGGACGTGGCGATGTACCGCGCGAAGTCCACCGGCGGCAGCACGGCGAGGAACTTCCAGCCCGAGATGCACGCCGCCCTCATCGATCGTCTCGAGACGGAGACCGACCTGCTGCGGGCGCTCCAGGCGCGGCAGTTCGTCCTGCACTTCCAGCCGACGATCGACCTGGCGTCCGGTGGCGTGATCGGTGCCGAGGCACTGATCCGCTGGCAGCACCCGGAGCGTGGCCTGATCCAGCCCGGTGAGTTCATCCCGATCGCGGAGGAGACCGGGCACATCGTCGAGATCGGCGCTTGGGTGCTGGGCGAGGCCTGCGAGTGGGCACGGCGGTGGCGTCTGACCGATCCCGGATTCACCGTGGCCGTGAACGTCTCCGGGCGGCAGCTCGTCGACGAGGCCTTCCTCGACACCGTCCGCCATGCACTCGACGCGCACGACCTCCCCGCCCAGGCCCTGGTGCTCGAGATGACGGAGTCGATGCTGATCGAGCGGACCGACGTGACCATCTCGCTGCTGCACCGGCTCAAGGCTCTCGGCGTCGGGCTCGCCATCGACGACTTCGGGACCGGCTACTCGTCGTTGTCGTACCTCGGGAAGTTCCCCGTCGACACCCTGAAGATCGACAGGTCCTTCATCGACAAGCTCGGCGACAGCGGCGAGGACAAGTTCGAGCTGACGCGGGCCATCGTCCGCCTCGGGGCGACGATGAACCTGACCACCGTGGCGGAGGGCATCGAGGAGGAGGCCCAGCTCTCGATCCTGCGCTCGATGGGGTGCCTGAACGGCCAGGGCTTCCTGTTCTCGCGGCCGGTGCCGGGCGATCAGTTCGCCCGGATGGTCGAGGGGTCCCAGCGCGCCCACGCCACGGCCACGTGACCCCCGCGGCGGGCACGCGCGCAGGCACGTTCGCCGTCGCGGGGTGCGAACGGGCCATCCGGGCCACACCTGCCAGCTGCTGTGCCCGCTGGCAGGCGCGGGCTCGCCAACGCCAGGCGCCGAGGGACTACCGCAGGATCGCCGTGGTGGCGAAGGGGACGGTCGGATCACCGAACAGCGGGAACTTCGCGTCGACCACGTAGAGGCGAGCCCCGAACACAGCCGCGGTCGTCGGGGTCACCGAGCCGGGTACGGCCAGGACCTCGACGATGTGGCCCATGGTGCGTGAGCCGGACAGTCGGATCTTCACGACACCGGCGGGGCCGGCCACGCTGTACAGCGTGCGGCCGACCAGGACCAAGCCGTCCGCGCCGGCCAGCGTCGCGTCGAGCTGGATACGACGTGCCTCGAGCACCGTGGCATCGGTGTCGGCCGGCACGGCGTACAGGGCGGCACCGGGTACGTCGGGTGCCGTGGACTGGGCGACGACGAGCTCCCTGCCGCTCGGGGACGCCACGATGCCGTTGGCGTTGAAACCGGCCGCCTGCAGCCAGTCCCCACCGAGCGTGACGTACTCCGGCATCCCGATCGTCCCTCGTCGAGTGATGGGCACCCGGATCAGCTCAGGACTGAACGAGTCGGTCAACCACGCCGCGTCCCGCGTCACGATCACGTCGTTGACGAAGCCGGCGTTCACGGTCGCGTCCCACAACAGGGCGCCCGTCGTCGTGTCATAGACGCGGACACTCGGCACCACGGTCGGCGCGAGCGCGGGACCGCCGCCGGCGACCCAGAGACGGCCATGCGTGTCCACGTCCATGCCGACCGCGATGCGGTCCGGGCCGGGCGACGGCGCGAACTGCGTGCTCCGGCCGGTCCTGAGATCCTGCTGCTGGATCGCCCCGTCGATGAGCGACCCGACGTACGCCTGACCCCGGTCGGTGGCGATCCCCTCGGGGAAGAACCCGTCCGGCAGGGCGATCGAGGTGGGGAAGGGGGTCTTCGGCGCACGGTCGTCGGCTCGGGCCCCGGCCGAGAGCGACAGCGCGAGGGCCGGGAGCGTGACGAGAAGTACGAGCTTTCGGATCATGACCGCCTCCTGGCGGAAGGATGCCTTTCCTCGACGCTACCCGTCGCCGGCCGCCTCGACCAGGGAGCGGTCGACCCTCGACCAGCCCGTCGGCCGGTCCCTAAAGCCAGCAGGAACACGCGGCCGGTGACGTTGACGCCGGGCACACCGGCTGGCAGCTTCGCGGCGAGCGGCTCGGTGGGCGCCGCGGTGGCCGGACGTGCCAGCCCGTGTGCTCGTGACCAATGCCCCTGCCCCGCGGCCGACCACAGGTGGTCCCCTGGGCCTCCCACCAACCGGGAGCAGACGATGACCAACGAGGCGCGGACGGTCCCCGACCGGACGCCACCGTCGTGGCTCAACGCGATGATGGCGGCCATGCTGCGCACGCCGGGGCTGGAGCGGCTGGTCGGCAGGACGATCGCCCTCCTCACCTTCACCGGGCGCAGGACGGGCACGCGGTACACGACGCCGGTCACCTACTACCGGGACGGTGACACGGTGGTGATCCTGACCAAGCGGTGGCGGACGTGGTGGCGGAACCTCGTCTCCATGCCAGAGGTGGAGCTGCGTCTCGCCGGGCACCAGGTCCGAGGCAGGGCCGACGTGGCGGTCGACGACACGGAGCTCCTACCCGAGCTGACCTCGTTCCTCGAGCACCGTCCGCGTGACGCGAAAGCCTTCGGGATCACTGTTAGGGACGGACACGTAGGCGAGGCCGAGGCCCGCGACGTCCTCCCCCAGCTCGTGATCATCCGGGTCACGACCGGCGGGCCCGGCGGGTAGCCCGCTCAGCGGAGCGACCGCACGGGCGCCGGCAGGCCTTCCGCTCGGACTGTTCCGGGTGCCACGATCGTCGTGCGCGCGGAGCTCGCCGCCGCAGGCCCGAGGAGGCCGCCATGCGCCTGGACCCGATCTGCGACGTTCTCTGGGGCTACGACCGGTTGTGGTCCCTGGAGCCCTCGGCCAGAGGCGACGGACGGTTCTTCGGACAGGGCACCGCCACGTTCACGGGGCGCCTGACCGGCTCGGCCCAGTGGGCGAACAACCCCCGCCTGCGGGGAGGTTTCGCCTTCCCGGACGCGAGCGGGGTGGTGGAGAGCGAGGACGGCGGGATCGTCCTGTTCCGCCTCCGTGGGATGTCGTCCCTGACCAACGGGCGCGGCGTCCACGTGATGACCTTCGAGACAGACCACGAGCCGCACCTGTGGCTCAACGACGTCATCGCGGTCGGCGAGGGGAGCATCGACGTCGACCGGGGACAGCTCGCGATGCGGTACTACGAGTGCGTCGTCGACCACCTGCCCGACATCGTCGACGCACCGGGAGGACTGGTGGACGCCGCCGGGAGCGGGGGGACACCCGGCGCGTGAGATCGATGCGCGGGGCTGGGCATCTGACGCGCACCCTCTGACGTCGCTCGTACGACAGAAGGACGCACCCTGGGGTACGTCCTTCTGGTGATCATCCGGGCTCGAACCTGTCGGAGCCCGTGGCGCTGTGGCGGTGGCGGTGGGATTTGAACCCACGGTGGGCTTGCACCCACACACGCTTTCGAGGCGTGCTCCTTAGGCCGCTCGGACACGCCACCGCGGACCAGAGTAGTGGCGGCGAGCGCGCCGCCCAAACCCGCGGGTCGGCGCCCAGCGCGCCGCCACCGAGGGACCCCTCAGCGGGGGCAGGATCGTGACGACGTATCGGAACGAGGTCCGGGTCCTCCTCCACCACGAGGGAGTGATGCCGTCATGTCCCAACCGACGTCACCGGGCACCGGCCCGCGCCACGAGGAGCTGCGCTTCGCCGTCGTCCTCAACGGGGGCGTGAGCCTGGCGGTGTGGATGGGAGGCGCCGTCCGCGAGATCGACGCCCTGACCCGGGCGGGCACCGGCACCCAGCCCGAGGACGAGTGGGCACGCATCGCCGGGCTGCTCAACGTGACGGCGCGTGCCGACGTCATCACGGGCACCTCCGCCGGGGGGATCAACGGGGCGGCGCTCGCACTGTCGCAGGTCAACGAGCGTGCCGACGTCGCGATGCTGCGCGACCTGTGGGCCGAGCAGGGACGGATGGAGAGCCTGCTGCAACGGCCCTTCCAGGGGTCGCCGTCGTCGCTGCTCCAGGGTGACGGGTACTTCCTCCCGGCGCTGGAGCAGGCCATGTCGACCCTGACGGACGGCTGGCAGCCGACCTCACCCACCGACCGACCCGTCGACCTGACGATCACCACGACGTTGCTCAGGGGTGCGCCGAAGGTCACGGTCGACTCGTTCGGTCAGCGGCTCCCCCAGGCCGTGCACGAGGGTCGCTTCAACTTCCGCCGCGACGACCCGGTCGCGGCCGTCGACGGCACCCCCGACGACTTCGCGGCCGATGACCCCGACGCACGGACGCTGCTGGCGCGGCGCCTCGCTCTGGCCGCGCGGTGCACGGCGAGCTTCCCGGTGGCCTTCGAGCCGGTGCACGTCCCTGCGCTCGGGACCAGGACCACCCCCATCGACCCCTCCGACCCGGAGGACCTGCACACGCGGCCCGACATGGGTGCGCAAGCCGACTGGCGGGAGTCGGGCAACGGCGTGGCGGAGTCGGCCGACCGTTCCCGCTGGTGCCTCGACGGCGGCGTGCTGGCCAACACCCCCACCAAGGCCGCCCTCGCAGCGATCCACCGGATGCCGTCCTCGGGTCCGGTCCAGCGCGTGATGCTGCTCGTCTTCCCCCACGCCCCAGCACGTCTGGACGACCTGCCGGCGGACCGGACCGAGCCCCCGACCGTCACCGGCACCCTCGGCGGCCTGCTCGGTGCCCTGACCAACCAGGGGAGCAAGACGTTCGTCGACCAGATCGACGACCACAACCGTCGGGCGGGCTCCCGCGGCAACGCGCGGGCCGACGTCCTGCTCAACTCCGGGTCCAGCGGCCTCGATGCGCTCGCGGCGACGCTGTACGAGCACTACGCCAACCTGCGCATCCGGCGCGCGGCCCGTGATCTGGCGACCCGGGTCAACACCCCCGAGGGCTGGTCGTACGAACGCATCCGGCAGGCGGCCTTCGAGGTCCAGGTCGCCGGGCGACAGGACACCGGCCACCTGCCCTACGTCCCGGCGGCGCTGCCTGACGAGACGAGCGCACGGGAACCGCTGTGGCGGTGGGGCATCTCGGCCGCCGTCGACGTCGTCGACATCTGCCTCGAGATCACGCGAGACCTGTCCGCCTCCGCGCCGCCCGACCCGCAGGGTCGCCTGGGCGCGGCCCGCCGCGCCGCCCACACGTCGCTCGCCGCGCTGCGAGCCGCCCGGGCGACCACCGACGACCGGTGGCTCACGGCGCCGGCCCTGCGGTCCCTGACCCCTGGAACCCAGTACTGGCAGACCCGTCTGTGGGGCTACGCCTGGCACACGGGCGACGACACGTTCTCGCCACCTTCCGAGGTCGGCACGCACGTGCTCGACGCGGTACGGGCTGGGACGACCCACGGCGAGGTGGGCACCCGGGCCGCGCAGGCCGTGGCCGCCGCGGTCAGCGCCCTGAGCTCCCTCGCCGGCCTGGCCGCGGGGACGGTCTGGACCCCGTTGTTCGAGGGGATCGCCGCAGAGGCCCCGGCCGGCCAGTCCGCGGACATCGGGCCGCTGCTGTCACGGTTGCTGCGTCTGCACGTCGCGAGCTGGACGATCGGGGACGAGACGCCGACGGAGAACACGCAACCTCTCGACCTCGTCCAGGTGTCGCTCATGACGAAGAACGCGTTCGCGGTGCACTCCGTCACCCCGGACGACAAGGTCGGCGGCACCGAGCTCAACCGCTTCGGGGGCTTCCTCAAGCGCTCGTGGCGCATGAACGACTGGGCGTGGGGACGGCTCGACAGCGCGACGATGCTGGCGCGCGTGGTCGTGTCACCCGCGCGGGTGCGGATGTGGCACGTGGCAAGCGGTCTGGACGCGGTAGCCATGGTCGACGAGGTCATCGAGGCCGCCTTCGGCATTCCTGTGACGGAGCTGGCGCCGGCCGCCGGCACCGACCCGACCCCGCTCTGGCTGGCTCTGGCGCCGTTGCGTGAGAAGGCGATCCTCGAGGTGGAGGACGCCACGTCACCGGGCGCCGCGCTGGCCGACCTCCCCCCGTCGCTGACGTCGTTGGCCGCTCTGGCCGCCTACCCGAGGCACCTGACGATCGGGCTGGAGGAGCTGCCCGTGATGGCCGCCGCCGTGCGCGCCGACCGGCTCGACGGCGCCAACTCCGCGTCACGCGGGGAGCTGCTCCTCGCCCAGGAACGGCCCCTGCTGCACGCCCTCGCGACGGACCCCGGCGGGAGCACCACGGCAGACCGGCTGCGGCGCTACGAGCTCGGACTGCAGGCCCTGCAGGCACTCGACCGGGCCGGTATCGGCCGTGAGCCGCTGGGCGAGGAGCTGGGCAGCAACCAGATGATCCGCACGGCAGCCACAGCGGCCGGCGTCGCCGCCACCGTCCTGGACGGACCGGGGTCCGGCCTCGGTGCCATGAAGCCCGTCACCCGAGCCGTCCGGGGCTTCGTGCTCTTCCCGTACTGGGTGCTGCGCGGACTGGCGTCCGGCGGCACGACTGCCCGGTTCCTCGCCCTGCTGGGCATCCTCACCGGCGCGGTGATGCTGTCCCTGTCGGTGCTCGGCGTGACCAGCGGACCCGTGCAGTCGATCCTCGCGACGGTCGGGGCCGGCACCGCTCTCACCGTGTTCGCCTACGCCGCACTGAGAACCGGAACCCTGCTGCACGGGGTCGTTCTGCTGTCGCCGGTCGTGCCGTTGCTGGCCTACGCGGTGCAGTCGGGTCAGGCCGACGAGATGCGTAGCCAGGGCCTGAACACCGCAGTGATCGTGCTCATGGTCGCGCTCGCGCTCGTCCTGCTCGGCAGCCTGCCCTCCCCCCTCCGGACGCCCTTCGCCGCGGTGGTCGACGCCTGGCGCACGTCCCGCCTCCGCGTGGTGTCCACGCTGGCCGGCGTCGTCGGGCTCGCAGCGCTCGTCGTCCTCACCCTCACCTTCGGCTGGCACCTCGCGGTCGCCAGGGCAGTCGCCCGAGCCGTGCGGTGGGTGGAGGGGCTCGACCCGCTGGTGGGCCTCGCCCTCGCCCTCGCCCTCGTCGGGGCGAGCGCGTTGCTGGCCCTGGTCAGGGGTCGTGGCTTCCGCGTGTGGGGGCAGGTGGGGGGCGGCGCCTTCCGCCACGGCCGGACCACGCACCCGATGGCGGCGGCGATCGGTTGGTCGGTCGTCTACGGGGCGGCCTACCTGCTGGCGGCGGCCGCGATCGTGCACTTCGGCACCAGCCCGCTCGGCCACCCGGAGCGGGTCGCCCTCGGCACGATGCTGCTCATCGCTCTGAGCCTCCTCGTCGTGGTGCCCCTGTTCGGGCCGATGCTCGCGCGCCACGCGCTGACCACGTCGCTCGTGCGGCAGGCGGACACCGGGGTGATCCGGGTCGAGCCCGGACCCGGCCAGTCCGAGACGGAAGCGCTGTCGTGGTGGCTGGTCCGCCGGGCACGGGCCTACCGCTACCTCTACCGGCGTGGCGGGCCGCAAGAGGGGCTCAACCGTCGCGGCCAGGCGCTGCACGTCCAGCTCACCCGGGCAGGCCTCTTCGACGCGGGGCAGGCCACCGACTGACCACGGCGCTCAGCGGTGACGGGAGAAGAACTCCAGCAGGAGGGCACTGCACTCGGGCTCACGGATCCCGCCGACCACCTCGATCCGGTGGTTGAGCCGCCGGTCACGCACGACGTCCCACAACGAGCCCGTCGCACCGGCTTTCGGGTCCCAGGCGCCGAGGACGATCCGCTCGACCCGGGCCAGCACCGCCGCACCGGCGCACATCGTGCAGGGCTCGAGGGTGACCGCCAGGGTGCAGCCGTCGAGGCGCCACTCCCCTCGCGCCTGCGCGGCCGCCCGCAGGGCCAGCACCTCGGCGTGGGCGGTGGGGTCCCCGGTGGCCTCGCGGGCGTTGCGCCCGACACCGAGGACGGTGCCGTCGGGCGACGCCACGACAGCCCCGACCGGCACGTCGTCGGTCGCGAGCGCCGCGCGTGCCTCGTCGAGGGCGAGACCGACCAGTGCCTCGTCGTCCGGTCTCAGCACGAGGCCCGCGTCACCGCAGCGCCTCGATGAGCTCGGCGAAGCCGACGTGCTCCCCGAGGTCCGCGAGCACCGTCGAGGGGTCGTCGGGGTTCTCCTCGACCATGTCGACCATGTTCCGAGCGGTCACTCCGAAGTCCTCCAGCAGCGTGGGGTCGCCCGCCCACGTCACCGGCGGCGTCTCGTCCTCGGTCGGCAGCTCGATCAGGTCGACGTCCAGGTCGTCGTCGGCCGTCCCCGTGACGACGCCGTCGTCGAGGTCGTCGAGGTCGTCGGCGTCACCGTCGCCGGCAGGGCCGGTGGCGTCGGACCACGCGCCCGACCCGGCCGCGCTCTCCGCCGCCCGGGGGGCACCCGCGGTCACCGCGGCGCCGGTCCCGGACGGCACGTCCACGTCGACCTCTGCGGCGGAGGAGACGATCGGCCCGTAGTGGCCCGCACTGGCGCTGGACAGGTCGGACACGAAGATGCGGGCTCCCTCGTCGTCGTCCACGCGCACGAGCGCGAACCACTGGTCCTCCGCCTCGATCACCGCCAGCACGGGCTGGTCGTGGTGGGCGGCGGCACGCAGGGTGGCCGCCAGGTCGTCCAGGTCCGCGGCGTCCTCGACGTCGACGTCGCGCGCACGCCACGTACCGTCGTCGGACGCCATCACCGCCGTGAAGAAGGGCACCCGCACATGGTGGCCCAGGGCGGGTAGGTTGCGCATCATGCGCCTGCACGTCGCGGACCACCCGCTGATCGCTCACAAGCTCACCGCCCTGCGTGACCAGGGCACCGACTCCCCGACCTTCCGACGCCTGGCCGACGAGCTGGTGACGCTGCTCGCCTACGAGGCGACGCGAGACGTGCGCATCGAGCCGGTGGAGGTCACCACGCCGGTCACGACGACGACCGGGGTGAAGCTCAGCTCGCCCAAGCCGCTCGTGGTGCCCATCCTGCGGGCCGGCCTCGGCATGCTCGACGGCATGGTGCGCCTGCTGCCGACCGCCGAGGTCGGGTTCCTCGGGATGATCCGCGACGAGGAGACGCTGCTCGCGAGCACCTACGCCAACCGGCTGCCGGACGACCTGTCCGGCCGTCAGGTCTATGTGCTGGACCCCATGCTGGCGACCGGCGGCACGCTCGTGGCCGCCTTCGAGTTCCTCTTCGACCGCGGCGCCGACGACATCACGGCGATCTGCCTGCTCGCCGCGCCCGAGGGGGTGCGGAGGGTCGAGGAGCGCTTCGGCTCGGACGCCAACGTGACCGTGGTCACCGGCAGCCTCGACGAGCGGCTCAACGACCACGGCTACATCGTCCCCGGGCTCGGGGACGCGGGGGACCGCCTCTACGGTGTGGTCTGAGCCCGGCGCGCCTCCGACAGGCGCGGGCGGCCGGCGGCAATGCTGGCAGGTGGAGTGCGCGTACCGAGCGCGCCCCCGAAGCAGGAAGGAGACGACCGTGGTCCGCAAGGTCCTGCTGTGGTTCGTGATCGCCTTCCTCGTGTACGCGATCTTCGCCAGCCCCGACAAGGCGGCCGACATCGTCCGTGGCGCCTTCGACGGGCTCGCCGACGGCATCCGGGCCATCGGCAGCTTCTTCGACTCCCTGCTGACGGGATGACCCGCTGTGGCCAGCGAGAGCGTCGCCGCGGCCGCTGACGCCCCGCAGCACCTGAACCGCTACCTGCTCGACGCCGAGAAGGTGGTCATCGCCGTCCGACGGCACCCCGCGCAGGTGCTGGAACCCGTCGTGTCGGCCGTCGGCGGCCTGGTGGTGGTGCTGTGGTTGCAGCTGCGCATCCCGCCCGACCTCGGACTCCTCGCGGACCTGCTGTGGCCGGCGTGGGTGCTGCTCCTCGGACGCGCTGTCGTCCGCCTGATGCTGTGGCGCGCCGACTGGTTCGTCGCCACCGACAGCCGTCTGCTGCTGACCTACGGGATCGTCACCCGCAAGGTCGCGATGATGCCGCTGGCCAAGGTGACGGACATGTCGTACAACCGCAGTCCGGTCGGACGGATGCTGGGGTACGGGGAGTTCGTGCTCGAGTCGGCGGGGCAGGACCAGGCGCTGCGCGTCGTCTCGTGGCTGCCGAACCCGGACGAGCTGTACCGCCTGATCTGCGCCGAGATCTTCGACCCACGGCGTCGCGGCGGCCGGCGTCCGGGTGCGCCGAGGTGGCAGGACGACCGCGGGGTCACGCTGCGGCCCCGCGACGAC
This sequence comes from uncultured Actinomycetota bacterium, assembly GCA_963843835.1. GTDB lineage: Bacteria > Actinomycetota > Actinomycetes > Actinomycetales > CAWJMD01 > CAWJMD01. The sequence continues at coordinate 358,888 of CAWJMD010000001.1, read as the reverse complement.
GACAACCCCACCATCGACCTGTCCGAACGCTGACGCTCTGGTCGTCAGCGCATCAACCCGAACACGATCACCCCGAGCAGCACGGCGAGCGTGACCGCCCCGATCAGCAGCGCGCCGCCGACGTCTCGCTGGTGGCGCTTCTCGTCCTCAGCCGTCATGCACCCCTCAACGCGGATCGCGCGCCGGGGTCACGCGCCGGGGTCACGCGCCGGGTCGGCGTCACCGGCCGACTCGGTCGTGGCGCGACGGGCGCGTCGCTCGGCCTGCTCCACCGCGTCGAGGCGGGCCGCCTCCTCGGGGGAGGGCGCCGAGCCGCCGAGGTGGGCCGGCAGCCACCAGGCGTGGGGGCCGGGCCCCGCGGTGGCGGGGTGGGCGGCCTGCAGCCCGTCGAGCAGCTTCTGCAGCTTCTGCTGGAGGTCGAGCGTCGCAGCCTCCATGTCGTCGCGCGGTCCCACCGTGTAGGGCTCGCCGACGGCGATGCTGATCGTCTGGCCGCGCAGGAACAGGTTGCGGGGACGGCCCTTCGTCCAGAGCCGGTGACCGCCCCAGACCGCGACCGGCACGATCGGCACCTTGGCCGCCGCCGCCATCCGCACGGCTCCCGACTTCAGTTCCTTGACCGTGAACGACTGGCTGATCGTCGCCTCTGGGAAGACGCCGACGATCTCGCCGTCCTTCAGCGCGCGCAGCGCGGCGCGGAACGAGGCGGAGCCGGACTCGCGGTCGACCGGGATGTGCTTCATGCCCCGCATCAGGGGACCCGAGATCCGGTGGGTGAAGACGCCCTCCTTGGCCATGAACCGGGTGAGCCGCCGGGGGCCCTTCCAGGTCGCCAGGCCGGCGAAGATGAAGTCCAGGTAGCTCACGTGGTTCGACGCGAGAACCACGCCGCCCGACTCCGGGACGTTCTCGGTACCGCTGATCTGGAACTTCATCCCCAGGCCCTTGAATGCCACCAGCGCGGCCCGGATGACGGGCGGGTACACGAGCTCACTCATGTTGCGGAAGCGTAGGTTGTCGAGTGGTCGACCACCAACGACGGTCTCAGCGGGACCCGGCAGAATGCCTGACGTGACCGGACCTCTGCAGTTCTGCGTGGTGGGTCCAGGGGCCGTGGGCGGCGTCGTGGCAGCGGCCCTCCACCGCGGCGGGTCGCCGGTCTCCCTGCTCGGCCGGGCCGGCACCCAGCTCGACGCCGTGCGCACTGCGGGGCTGCGCGTGACCGGCACCGCCCTCGGCCGGTCGGACGAGGTGCTGCACGTCCCGGCCTCGGACGACCCCGCCGAGCTGCCGCCCCCCGATGTCGTGGTGCTGGCGGTCAAGACCACCGGGCTGGAAGCAGCCGTTCGCGCCGCCGCTCCCCTGCTGCGCCCCGACGTCGCCGTGCTCCCGGCGGTCAACGGGATGCCCTGGTGGTTCCTCGAGTCGGCGGGCGCCCCGGACGTCCTCGCGGGTCGCCGCCTCGCCAGCCTGGACCGGACCGGCGACCTGTCGGCCCTCGTCCCCGCGACACGGGTGATCGGGGGCGTCGTCCACTGGGCGTCGTCGGTGCCCGCCCCTGGCGTGGTGGAGCACGTGTCCGGGAACCGCCTGATCGTCGGGGATGCGGGCGGCGTGCTGGGGGCGCGCGTCGCCGAGGTCGCAGGGGCGCTGACGGCCGGGGGACTCGTGGTCGACGTGTGCGCGACACCCGAGGCGCTGCGTGAGCAGGTCTGGGTGAAGCTGCTCGGCAACATGAGCTTCAACCCGATCAGCGCGCTCACCGGGGCCACCCTGGCGGGCATCGCTCGCGACCCCGCGGTGTCGCGGCTGTGCACCGACATGATCACCGAGTGCCTTGCGGTGGGGTCGGCGCTGGGCGTGCACGCCGACATCAGCCCGGCGGCCCGGGTGGCGATGGCGGTCGAGCTCGGGGAGGTGAGGACGTCGATGCTGCAGGACGCCGACGCGGGTCGCGAGCTCGAGCTCGACGCGATGCCCGGCGTGGTCAGCGAGCTGGGCGGCCTGCTCGGCATCGCGACGCCGGCTACCGACGCCGTCCTCGGGCTGCTGCGGATGCGCGAGCGCGTCAGGCGGTCCTGACCTCAGGGCCCGCCGCCGGCCCGGTGGAGGTGGTCCTCGAGGCGGTCGAGGAACGCCACCTGGGCCTTCACCAGCTTGTCCCGCGCGGTGTCGATCGTGAGCCACTCCGCGCGGTCGAGCTCGGGGAACTGCTGCAGGCGGCCCGACCGCGGCGGCCACTCCAGCGTGAACGTGCCCGGGACGAACCTGGAGGGGTCGATGTCCGCGGCCTCGACGGCGTAGGCCGTCACGTGCTTCGAGGTCTGGCGCACGTCCCCGAGCCCGACCAGGTCGCCGGACGGCGGCGCGACGCCGGTCTCCTCGGCGAACTCGCGCCGGGCCGCCACCTCCGGCTCCTCGTCGGCAGGGTCGTACTCGCCCTTGACCACGCTCCAGGCCCCGGCGTCCTTGCGAGCCCAGAACGGGCCGCCCATGTGGCCGACCAGGACCTCGACCACGCCGTCGCGCCGGCGGTAGGGCAGCAGCCCCGCGCTCGTGCGCGTCGCGCTCGGGGTCACGACAAGGCCGCCGCGTCGACCAGGTGGTCGGGGATCGCGAAGGCGTCGACCAGTGTGCCGGCGTGCGGGGCCAGGCCGGCGCAGAGCGCGTCGACCGCGGCGGTGACCTGCTTGGCCCGCGCCGGGGTGAGCCGACCGTGTTCGAGGAACCACGCGCGGTCGCTCTCGAGCTCGCTCAGCACGTACAGATCGCACAGCGCGTCGAGGACGCGGGCGACGGAGTCGTCCCGGCACCGGTCGACCGCGTCCAGGAACGCCTCCAGCACCACGCGGTGCATGTGGACGCGGGCGGCCCTCAGCAGGTGGTCCTGGCACGAGTTGAAGGCCGCGAACGCGTCCTCCTGCGACCCGGACGCCGAACGCAGGCGCGCCGCCAGCGTCTCCGTCACGTGCTTCTCCCGCTCCTCGAACATGTCCATGTGCCAGGCGCGGTCGTACAGGCCGCGTTCCCCGTCCTTGCCAGGAGCGGTGCCGAGCAGCCGCGAGATCAGCCCGGCGGCGGCGGTGCGCTCGATCACCGACCCGACGAACTGCTCTGCCACGAACCGTGCGACGCCGAGCGAGTCGAGCTCGCCGACATGGTGCTTGTACCCGGTCAGCAGGCTCTTGCCGACGAGCTGCAGCAGCACCGTGTTGTCGCCCTCGAAGGTCGAGAAGACGTCGACGTCACCGCGCAGCTGCACCAGGAGGTTCTCGGCGAGGTAGCCCGCTCCTCCGCACGCCTCACGGCAGGTCTGCAGGGTCTGGTTCGCGTGAGCCGTGGTCAGCGCCTTGAGGCCCGCCGCCCGGGTCTCGATCTCCCGCTGGCGGCCCGCCAGCGCCTCCAGCACGTCGGGGTCGGCCTGACCCCCGGCGGCCCCGGCCTGCTCGGCCGTCTGCACGTCGTGAAGGTCGCTGACGAGCTGCGACTGGGCGAAGTGGAGGGCGTACGTGGTCGCCAGCGCCGGCAACAGGCGCCGCTGGTGCGCCTGGTAGTCGAGCAGCAGGACCTCGTCCGCATCGGTGTCGCGCTCGAACTGGCGGCGTCGGGACGCGTAGCGCACGGCGATGGTGAGAGCTGACTGCGTGGCGGCCGCCGCCGCTCCGGCGACCGAGACCCTGCCTCGCACCAGCGTGCCGAGCATCGTGAAGAAGCGTCGCTTGGGGTTCTCGATCGGGCTCGTGTACGTGCCGTCGGGAGAGACGTCGCCGTACCGGTTGAGCAGGTTCGACCGCGGCACGCGCACGTCGTCGAACGACAGGCGGCCGTTGTCGACGCCGTTGAGGCCGCCCTTGCGACCGCAGTCGCCGATCGTCACGCCGGGCAGCGCCTCCCCCGTCTCGTCGCGGACGGGGACCACCACGGCGTGCACGCCGTGCGACTCGTCCCCGACGACGAGCTGGGCGAAGACGACTGCGACGCGGGCGTCCTGGGCCGCGTTGCCGATGTAGTCCTTGCGGTCGTCGCGGGAGGGCGTGTTCACCACGATCTCGTCCGTGGCCGGGTCGTATGTCGCCGTCGTCCGCAGCGACTCGACGTCCGACCCGTGCCCCGACTCGGTCATCGCGAACGCACCGAGCAGGGTGAGGTCCATGGCCCCGGGCAGGTAGGCGCGGTGGTGCTCCTCGGTCCCGAGGGCGCTGACCGCGCCGCCGAACAGACCCCACTGGACACCGGCCTTGACCATCAGGGACAGGTCCGCGTACCCGAGCATCTCGATCGCCGTGACCGACCCCCCGATGTCGCCGTCGCCGCCGACGACCTCGGGGAACCCCGAACGGAACGCGCCACCCTCCGCGGCCGCGATGCCGCGCAGGGCCGTCAGCGTGGCCGCCCGGTGCTCGCTCGTGGACAGGTCGGTGACGGGGCTGTGCGGGGTCGCATGCATCCGTTCGCGCACCGTGCGCCGCAGGCCGGCCCAGCGCCCGTCGAGCAGGTCGGTCAGGACCTGCTGCTGGTCCGCACCGAGCAGGGGCGTGCCACGCAGCGCCTCGGGACCGGACGAGCGCTCGACGGTCGTCACCTCCTCCGTGGCGGGGTCCGGCGCACCCTCCGCCGGCTGGGTGTCGCTCGTGGTCGGCTCGGTCGTGGACACCCCCGCAGTCAACCCGACCCGGGACCGCCGCGCACGGACGAGTAGTCTTTCAACGCTCAAGTAAAGGGTTGCGCTGGGACCCGGGGCCGGATCCCCGGTGATCGAGGAGGACCACGTGCCACAGCAGACTCCGTCCCACCGACCGCTGGCAGCCGCCGAGGGGGCGGGCACCCGCCACCCTCTCGACGCCCACCTCGCCCGGGCCCTGCCCGTCACCCGCGCGCAGCGGTCCTGGACTCCCGACGACGGACCACTCCCGGCGCTGTACCTGGCGCATGGCGCCCCGCCCCTGCTCGACGACCCCGGATGGATGCTCGAGCTGTTCGAGTGGGCGCAGAGGATGCCCAAGCCCCGCGCCATCCTCATCGTCAGCGCCCACTGGGAGCACGCACCGCTCAGCCTCACCGCAGCGGCGGCGAACACCCCTCTGGTGTACGACTTCGGGGGCTTCGAGCCACGGTTCTACGAGATGACCTACCCGACGCCGGACGCCTCCGCCCTGGCCGTGCGGGTGGCGGCGATGCTTCCCGACCGCGAGGAGGTGCACGAGCACCGCAGCCGGGGGCTCGACCACGGCGCGTGGGTCCCGTTGAAGGTCATGTACCCGGACGCGGACGTGCCGGTGCTGCAGATGAGCCTGCCCACCCAGGACCCCTACCGCCTGCTCGCCCTCGGCCGGCGGCTCACGCACCTGCGCGACGAGGGCGTGCTCGTCATCGGGTCCGGCTTCCTGACCCACGGCCTGCCGTTCCTGACGCGCGAGCACTGGACCGACCCACGGACGGGGGCGCCGGGGTGGTCCGCCGACTTCGACGCGTGGGCGGGCGAGGCCCTGGCCCGAGGGGACGTCGACACGCTCGCCGCGTTCGCCACGCGCGCCCCGGGCATGCCGTACGCCCACCCGACCGTCGAGCACTACACGCCCCTGTTCGTCACGCTCGGAGCCGCGACCCAGCCGGACGCACCCCTGGCTCCCGTCATCGAGGGGTTCTGGATGGGCCTGTCGAAGCGCTCCGTGCAGGTGGCCTGACCACACCCCGGGCACGGGCTGTCGACCCGCGCCGCCAGGTGCCAGGATCGACCGCATGGCCCACCCGCGCGCAGGACAGCCCGCCCAGCCCGAGGACCTCGTCGACCTCGACGCCCTGGAGAGTGCGTACTTCTCCACGGAGCCCGATCCCGACGACCCGGCCCAGCAGGTCGTCTTCGGGACGTCGGGACACCGGGGGTCGAGCCTCGACGGCGCCTTCAACGAGCCGCACATCCTGGCCATCACCCAGGCCATCTGCGAGTACCGCGCCGACCAGGGGGTGACCGGCCCTCTCGTGATGGGCCGTGACACCCACGCGCTCTCGCTGCCCGCGTGGCAGACGGCGCTGGAGGTACTCGTTGCCAACGACGTCACGGTGCTGGTCGACCAGCAGGAGCGCTACACGCCCACACCGGCCGTCTCGCACGCGATCCTGCGACTGAACGGCGAGGGGTCCCACGGCGAGGTCGACGGCATCGTCGTGACGCCCTCACACAACCCGCCCCGCGACGGCGGCTTCAAGTACAACCCACCGCACGGTGGCCCGGCCGACTCCGACGCGACGGGGTGGATCGCGGCCCGCGCCAACGAGCTGGTGCGCGCCGGCCTCGACGGTGTGCGCCGGGTCAGCACGGACACCGGCCGGGACGCCGCTCAGCGCTACGACTTCATGGGCCACTACGTCGACGACCTGCCGTCGGTCCTGGACCTGGACGCCGTCCGCGAGGCGGGCGTGCGCATCGGCGCCGACCCGCTGGGTGGCGCGTCGGTCGACTACTGGGGCGCGATCGCCGAGCGGCACCGCCTCGACCTCACCGTCGTCAACCCCGAGGTCGACCCCCGGTGGGCGTTCATGACGCTGGACACCGACGGCAAGATCCGGATGGACTGCTCGTCGAAGGACGCGATGGCGTCGCTGATCGGCAACCGCGACGCGTACACGCTCTCCACCGGCAACGACGCGGACGCGGACCGGCACGGGATCGTCACACCGGACGCCGGGCTGATGAACCCGAACCACTTCCTGTCGGTGGCGATCGGCTACCTCTTCGCCCACCGTCCGGCCTGGGGTCCCGACGTGGCCGTCGGCAAGACCCTGGTGTCGTCGTCGATGATCGACCGCGTCGTGGCGGACCTCGGCCGCCGCCTCCTCGAGGTGCCGGTCGGCTTCAAGTGGTTCGTGCCCGGCCTGCTCGACGGCTCAGTGGGTTTCGGCGGGGAGGAGAGCGCTGGCGCCTCGTTCCTGCGCCACGACGGCTCGGTGTGGACGACGGACAAGGACGGTCTGCTGCTGGCGCTGCTGGCCGCGGAGATCCAGGCGGTGACCGGACGCAGCCCCAGCGAGCTGTACGCCGACCTCGCCCACCGGTTCGGGGAGAGCGCCTACGCTCGCGTCGACGCCCCGGCCGGCCGCGAGGAGAAGGCGCGGCTGGCCAAGCTGTCGCCGGAGCAGGTGACGGCGACCGAGCTGGCCGGCGAGCCGATCACGGCCAAGCTCACGTCCGCGCCTGGCAACGGCGCCGGTATCGGAGGCCTCAAGGTGACGACGGAGTCGGCGTGGTTCGCGGCGCGACCGTCAGGCACCGAGGACGTCTACAAGATCTACGCCGAGTCGTTCAAGGGAGCCGACCACCTGGCCCAGGTGCAGGACGCGGCGCGCGAGGTGGTCGCGCAGGCGCTGGCCTGAACGCGCCAGGGGGACCTGGTCAGCCGTCGACCAGCGCGACCTCGTACTCCGCGACCGCGGCCGGGTGCGTCGCGCGGCACGTGAGCAGGTGCGCGTCACCGACCGTCCGCTCCACCGTCGCCGTCACCGGGGCCACCTCTCCTCCGGCACGTACCTGCAGGTGGACGAGCCAGTGGGCCGGAGCCAGCACCCTGGACGGCCTGGACGCGTCGAGGACCACGTCACGCGCACCGAGAGGCCCGCGTCGGGCATGCACCTCGACCACGGCGGCCTGCTCCCACGGGTGTCCGGACGTGAAGCCGCGCAGGTGTGTGTGGTCGACGCGGCCGGCGAGGTGCTCGTCCACGAGGTCGACCACGGACACGTCGTCGACGGCCCCGTAGTAGGTGCCGTCCGGTACGACGACGAGGTTCGCTGCGAAGCGGTCGCCGCCGACGTGCGAGCACTCCCAGGTCTGTTCGGGCCAGCGCTCGGCCAGCGACGCAGCGACCGGCCGTCCGCGGACCGCACAGCACGTGTCGTGGCGGCCGTGCGTGCAGACGAGGAAGTACGGGTCCGGCTTCGCCGTCCCGGTCGAGGCCACGTCCTCGCGTAGCGCCTTGACGGCGTCGAGCAGGTCCTCGTCCGCGGCCCACTCCCCCTCACGGCTGCCGCGCGCGGGGTCCGACCACAAGACGGACCACATCCTCCGGGCGAGATCAAGACGCCGACCCGGCTTGCGCACCAGCAGAACTCGCGCCGCGGCCTGCTTCGCGGCGACGCGGACGTGCTCCAGCACCTCGGGGGCGATCCCGGATCCCGCGAGCGCGTCGGGGGCCCAAGGCCCCGAGTGCTCGATCAGCAGCCAGCCCCGCGAGGGTGCGGCCGTGCCGGCGAGCGCGTCACAGCGCTCCCGAGCGGCGTCGGAGCAGCGGGGTGGGCGGTTCACACCACCACGATGCCGTGCAGCACGAGACGACGCGCGACCTGGGTGCCGTCGTCACCGAGGTCGCCCACCCGCACCCGGCCCTCGTCCAGCAGCGCGCCGACGGCGGCCACCTCGCCGTGACAGAGCGGCAGGTCGCCCGCGCGGGACCTGAGGACGGCCCCTCCCGCGTGGGTGTCTAGCCGTGCGCCGAGGTGCTCGCGCAGCACCAGGACCGTGTCGTCGGTCAGGGCCTCGGCCGCAGCCAGCTGTGCGAGCGGTCCGATCGGCGCCGCCCGCTGGGCCGTCGACGACCGGCGGCGCATCTGCGAGGCGAGGCGCGCGTCGTCGACGCGGGTGAGGGCCTCGACGAGCCTGCTGCGGACCAGCTCCGCGTGCTCGCGCAGGTCGTCCTCCGACCCCACGTCGACGCCCATCGGCAGGGACCCACGGACCTCCGGGTCGTCGCCGAGGTCTGCCAGCGCCGCGGCGAGCAGCTCGTTCGCCAGGGCGTGGCGGTTCCAGGTGTGGACGCCGATGGTCAGGTGCGTGCTGACCTCGCCCAGCGCGGTGGCGGCGTGGAGGTAGCCGCGGGGCAGGTAGAGACAGTCGCCGGGGGCGAGCTGGGCGTCGATCCGTGGTGCGGTGGCCGCGGCCGCCTCCACCTCGACGCGGCGGTCGGTCCACGGCTGGTCACGCAGCGGCGACGGGTGGACGGGGTCGTGCACGACCCACCGCTTGCGCCCGTGGATCTGCAGAACGAACACGTCGTGCACGTCATAGTGGTCCGAGAAGCCTTGGTTCTGAGGCGGTGTCACGTACGCGTTGACCTGGACGGGGTGGCCCAGCTCGGCAGCCAGCTGCTGGGAGAACCGGACCATCGGCGCGTGGGTGCGGTGGAGCCCCTGCAGCACCAGCGTCGAACCCTCGGCGAACAGGCGCACGAGCTTGTCGTCGCTCACCTGGTCGCCGATCGCCGCTCCGACACCACCGCCGGCCGTGAACTCGCGCTCGTGCAGCGTGGCACCTGCGCGGGCGACCCGGAGGAAGGGCGTGCGCAACCCGTGGGTCGAGACCAGGACGTCCACGGACTCCTGTCCGAACAGGTCGTCGAAGGACCGGGGTAGGTCGGCGGACCGGCTCAGCAGGGGCTCACGGCCCCACACGGCCCCCAGGTCGTCGGGGCGCGTCACGATCCGCGACAACGCGGACCGGTGGTGGGGGCCGGCCGCAGCCGCCCCCACCACCTCGTCGACCTGCGTCACTCAGCGACCTCTGTCAGGCGCCGCGGTCCGCGCCACCATCGGCACCGCCGTCCGCACCACCATCGGCACCGCCGTCCGCACCACCATCGGCACCGCCGTCCGCACCACCATCGGCACCGCCGTCCGCACCACCATCGGCATCGCCGTCCGCACCACCATCGGCACCGCCGTCAGCGCCACCATCGGCACCGCCGTCAGCGCCACCGTCGTGGTGACCGGGAACTCCCGAGGCGCCACCGTCCGCCGGACCCTCGACCGGGTCCTGACCGCTCTCGCTCATCGCTGCCTCCGTGCACGTCATGGGCACCCGAGTCGGCGGCGCCCGTCTCGCGGCGCTGCCGGACGGCACCGCCACAGCCATGCTTAGTCGCAGTCGGAACGACCTGCCAGTCGAGGAGGCCGCCTGAGGACCGTCACGTGCGCGACGCGCGACGGGACTGACGCCCGGTCAGGCGCTCTTGCGCGCGGCGGCCTTCTTCGCCGTCGACTTCCCGGCGCTCGACTTCTTGGCCGTGGTCTTCTTCGCCGCCGTCTTCTTCGCTGCCGTCTTCTTCGTCGCGGTCTTCTTCGCCGGAGCCTTCTTCTCGGCCGACTTCTTCGCCGGCGGCTTCGCCGTGGACGTCGTCGCTGCCGAGGAGCTGTCGTCCGAGCTCGAGGTCGACTCCGCCCCGGAGGCTCTCGCCCCAGAGCCGCTCCGACCCGCACGCGCCTCGTCGACGGACTTCTGCAACGCCGCCAGCAGGTCGATGACCTGGCCACCGCCGTCGTCGCCCGCCTTCTCGACCGGCACCTCCACGGTCTCCCTGCCCTCCAGCTTGGCCTCGACCAGCGCGACCATCGCCTCGCGGTAGTCGTCGTCGAACTCCTCGGGGTCGTAGTCCCCCGTCATGGAGTCGACCAGCGAGCGCGCCATGTCGAGCTCCTGCGGCCGCAGATCGTCCGCGTCGCCGAGCGTGCCGAAGTCGGGGTCGCGGATCTCGTCCGGCCAGAGCATGGTCTGCAGGACGATCACGTCGTCCCGTACCCGCAGGACCGCCAGGGTCGAGCGCTGGCGGATCGCGACGTGCACCAGCGCCATCCGGTCCGACTCCCGCAGCGCCTCACGCAGCAGGGCGTACGGCTTGGCGCCACTCGCCTCGGGCTCGAGGTAGTACGACTTCTCCATCAGCATCGGGTCGATCTGGTCGGCCGGCACGAAGCGCTCGACCTCGATCTCGCGGCTGCCCGACACGGGGAGATCGGCCAGGTCCTCGTCGGTCAGCACGACCATCTCGCCGTCCGGCGACTCGTAGCCCTTGGCGATCTCGTCGTACGAGACCTCCTCACCGCACACGCTGCAGACGCGCTTGTACTTGATGCGCCCACCATCGGCGCGGTGCACCTGGTGGAACGACACGTCGTGGCTGCTGACCGCGGTGAACATCTTCACCGGCACGTTGACCAGCCCGAAGGACACCGCGCCCTTCCACATCGCGCGCACGACACTCACCCTCTCCCTACGGTGGGAACCCGTGTTCCCCACTGGGCAGGATGGACCCATGCGCCCCATGCTCGCCACCCCGACGCGCACGCCGGGGGTTCCGCCTGCCGGCGACGAGTGGGTGCACGAGGTGAAGTGGGACGGCATGCGCGTCCTCGCCGAGGTCACCGAGGGGCGGCTGAGGCTCTGGTCGCGGGCCGAGAACGACGTGACGGTGAGCTTCCCCGAGCTGGTGGTGGAGGGGCTTCCGGCCGACGCCCTCTTCGACGGCGAGGTCGTCGCGCTCGAGGACGGGCTGCCGAGCTTCGCGGCGCTGGCCAACCGGATGCACGTCCAGCAGCCCCAACGGGCGCAGTCGCTGGCCACCCAGAACCCGGTGACCTACATGGCGTTCGACCTCTTGCGCCTGTACGGAGTGGATCTGCTGACCATGCCGTTGGAGGAGCGCCGAGCAGCGCTGGGTCGTGTCGACCTGGCGGCGTCGACCGGCGGGACCCGATGGCAGGTGCCACCCCACTACGACGACGGCGCCGCGCTGGCGGCCGCCACGCTGCAGCAGGGCCTCGAGGGCGTCGTGAGCAAGAAGCGCCGCTCGCCGTACCGTCCGGGACGGCGCAGCCCCGAGTGGGTGAAGACGGCGCACCACCGCACCCAGACCTGCGTCGTCGGCGGCTGGGTGCCGCAGGTCGGCACCCAGCACGTCGGGTCGCTCTACGTGGGTCTGCCGACCGGTGACGGGCGCCTCACGCTGCTCGGACGGGTCGGTTCGGGCCTCACCGCGTCGCTGGCGACGCACCTCGAGAAGGAGCTGAGGGCCTTGGAGCAGAACGAGTCCCCGTTCACGGAGCACCCCACCGACCCGGACGTGCGACAGGCGAGGTGGGCGCGTCCGCAGGTCTGCGTCGAGGTGCGGTACCTCGGCCTGCGGGCGGGCGGGCGGCTGCGCCAACCGGTGCTGCGCGGCCTGCGCACCGACGTACGAGCCGAGGAGGTCACCCGTGAGCCCTGACCGCACCCAGGACGACGGGCCCGAGGTGAGGACGAAGGTCGACGGGCACGTGCTGACGCTGCGGCGGCTGGACAAGGTGCTGTACCCGCAGACCGGCACCACCAAGGGCGAGGTGCTCGACTACTACGCGCGCGTGGCACCGCACCTGCTGGTGCAGGCCGCCGACCGGCCGGTCACGCGCAAGCGGTGGCCCCACGGGGTCGAGGCCCAGGACTTCTTCGAGAAGAACGTGCCACGAGGTGCTCCCTCGTGGCTGAGGACCGTCCGGCTCGAGACCCCGGGTTCGAGTCGCGGTCACACCCACATCGACTTCCCGGTCATCTCGTCGACGGCCGAGCTCGTCTACCTGGCGCACCTGGCGTCGCTGGAGCTGCACACGCCGCAGTGGACGGTCGGTCCCCGCGGTGGGGTGCGCAACCCCGACCGCCTGGTGATCGACCTCGACCCCGGCGCGCCCGCGGGGCTCGCCGAGTGCGCGGAGGTCGCCCTGCTGGTCCGCGAGCGGCTGCACGCCGACGCGCTGGAGCCCTACCCGGTGACGAGCGGCAGCAAGGGCCTGCAGCTGTACGCCGAGATCTCCGCGGAACAGGGACCGGACGTGGTGGTGGGGTACGCCCGCGCGCTGGCGGACGAGCTGGCGGCCGCGCACCGCAAGCTCGTCGTGTCGACGATGAGCAAGGCCGCGCGCCCCCGCAAGGTCTTCATCGACTGGAGCCAGAACAACCCGGCGAAGACCACGGTGACGCCCTACTCCCTGCGAGGGCGTGCGGAACCGTGGGTGGCGGCCCCGCGGAGCTGGGCGGAGATCGAGGACCCGGGGTCACTGCGGCAGCTGCGGTTCGAGGAGGTGCTGGACCGGCTCGCCGGCGAGGCGGCCGGTCCGGCACCCGAAGCGCCACCGGTCAGCGGCGGCGGTCCGAGGCTTCCTTCGCGCGGGGGTGCATGACGTACGTGGCCCGGTCGAGGTCGATGACAGGACCGGGGTCGCCGCTGCGCGGCGCGAGGGGGGACGGGACGAAGAGCATCAGCGAGGTCGCGCCGATCGCCGCCGCGAGGGCGTAGCCGGCCTCGTAGAACGGGAGGTCGGCGAAGGGCCCCCCGAGCGCCAGCACGTAGAGCGCCAGAGCCGTTCCGGTGACGAGCTGGTGGCTCAGCCGTCTCACCCGCCAGGCACGGTTCAGGTACAGCGCCGATACGAGGACCGCCAACCCGAAGGCAGCCCACAGCAACCCCTGCTCGGAGGGTCCCCCGACGGCGAGGACCGCCGGTTCGAGGACGCAGTAGAGGGCCAGGCCCTCGACCGGGAAGTACTTGACCAGCCTCTCGAGGGCCGGAGGCTCCTGGTCCGTCTGGTAGCCGTCGGGCGCGCGGACGGCGCGCCGGTACACGTTGCGGTCCACCCCGCCCCCTCCCCACCCAGTCGGGCACAGTGTTGCTCAGAGTCATCCTCCCAGCCCACGGAAGTCCTCGGCGATGCGCCGCCCGGGTGGGATGGCATCACCCACACGGACGGTACGTGACTCCACCGTTGCCCGAACGGGTGACCCCGGTCCTCCCGTTGGCGTCGCCATAGACTCGCCGACCCGGCCCCGCCATCGCGAGGAGTGAGCGTGACAACCCCAGACGTCTTCGTCCTTGACGCCGTCCGCACCCCCTTCGGGCGGCACGGCGGCGCGCTGGCGGGAGTGCGGCCGGACGACCTGGCCGCCCACGTGCTGCGGGCCCTCGCCGAGCGGAGCCCCGACCTCGACCCCGCGACCGTGGACGACGTGCTGCTCGGTGCCGCGAACGGCGCCGGCGAGGACAACCGGGACGTCGCCCGCATGGCCGCCCTCCTGGCGGGCTGGCCGACGAGCGTGACCGGCGCGACCGTGAACCGGCTGTGCGGGTCCGGGATGGAGGCAGCCATCCAGGCCCGCCGCGCTGTGGCGGTCGGCGACGCCTCGCTGGTCGTCGCCGGAGGCACCGAGTCGATGAGCCGGGCGCCCTGGGTGCTGCCGAAGCCCGACCGCGCCTACGCGCGGGCGCACGAGACCCTGCACTCGACGACGCTCGGCTGGCGCATGGTCAACCCGCGGATGCCGGAGCGCTGGACCATCTCCCTGGGAGAGAGCACCGAGCACCTGGCCGAGCTGTCCGGCATCGGCCGCGAGGCCCAGGACGAGTTCGCCGCGCGGAGCCACCGGCTCGCCCACCGGGCCTGGGAGGCGGGCGTCTACGCGGCCGAGGTGGTCCCCGTCCCTGGCACCGACCTGGTGCGCGACGAGGGCATCCGTCCCGACAGCACAACCGAGTCCCTGGCGCGGCTGAAGCCGGTGTTCCGTCCGGACGGCACCGTCACGGCCGGCAACGCCTCGCCGCTGAACGACGGTGCAGCGGCGCTACTCGTCGGGGACTCGGAGGGCGCCCGGCTGGCCGGTCGCGAGCCGCTGGCGCGCATCGTGGCCTCCGCGTCGGCCGGGGTCGACCCGGACGTCTTCGGGATCGGCCCCGTCGAGGCCGCCGCCGTCGCCCTGCGCCGGGCCGGCATCACGTGGGACGACGTGAGCCACGTCGAGCTCAACGAGGCGTTCGCCGCCCAGTCGCTCGCCTGCCTGGCGGGCTGGCCCGACCTCGACCCCGCCAAGGTGAACGCGCACGGCGGGGCGATCGCCATCGGCCACCCGCTCGGCGCCTCGGGCGCTCGCGTGCTGGGGTCCCTCGCGCACCGGCTGCACGAGTCGGGCGGTGGCTGGGGCGTGGCAGCGATCTGCATCGGGGTCGGGCAGGGGCTCGCCGTGGTGCTGGAGGCCTGAGACCCCTCGAGGCCGCGACGAGGGGGCGGTGGGATCGAGGACCGCGGTGTCGGGGCGCAGGTCGATCGTGAGCGGAGGTTCGGCCACGCGGGAGGTCTCCGCCGGCACCACCGGGTGCACGGGCGCCGAGGGGGTCGACGAGGCCGAGCGCCCGACCGACCCCAGGAGGGAGATCCCCGCAGCGAGGGCCAGCGCGGGCACAGCCACCACGACGACCGCCGCGGCCACACCGACGTCGTCGGTCAGAGCACCCGCGGCCAGGACCCCGGCTCCCTGGGCCGTCATCAGCGCACCCTGCGCGAGGGAGAACGAGGTGGCGCGGGTTCCGCGCGGCAGTCGCCGCCCGAGCACCCCGCCCAGGGGAACGGTGAGCCCGGCCAGGGACCCCAGCGCGAGCAGCGGCAGCACACCGGCCAGCAGCGACGGCGCAGCGAGCAGGAACGCGCCGCTGACGGCGAGGACGCCGAGGACGACCACACCGCACAGCCGCACGAGCCGGTCGTGGTCACCGTCCGAGGGCAGGGCGAACATGCCGATCAGGGCTCCGGCCGCCACCAGCGCCGAGAGGAGTCCCGCCGTACCGGCGCCGCCGCCGGCGTACGCGTCCGCGTAGACCACGATCAGGCCCTCGACCGCCATCACCGGGGCGTTGGCCAGGACGAGCAGCCCGATGGCGAGCGCCAGCACGCGGTCCCGCCCGTAGACGGACGCGGCGGCCACCAGGTGGGCCCACGTGCTGCGGCAGCGGGCCGTCGCCCGGCCCTGGACACCGTCGGTGCACACGGCGCCATCGGTGTCCACGGCCCGGGTGCGAACACGCATGCCGGCGATCAGCGCTGCGGACAGGG
Source organism: uncultured Actinomycetota bacterium (assembly GCA_963843835.1). Lineage (GTDB taxonomy): Bacteria > Actinomycetota > Actinomycetes > Actinomycetales > CAWJMD01 > CAWJMD01. The sequence goes on along the minus strand of CAWJMD010000001.1, from coordinate 343,216 downwards.
CGAACGTGACGGCGTTGGCGGTCAGCGCCCACGAGGCGCCCACCCACGCGACGAGCCCACCCCCCGCGGCGTACCCGATCAGCAGGCCCGCCTGGTAGGTCGTGTTGAACAGCATGAGTGCGGCGGGGTAGCGCGCAGGACCGGTCAGCTCGGGCAGGCAGGCCGATCGGGCGGCCTCGAAGGGTGGCGACATCGCGGCGGCGACGAACACCAGCGCGAACAGCGGCAGCAGGGGCATCGGCACCCAGGCCACGACGAGGAAGACGACCACCCGCACCAGGTCCGTGGCCACCATCATCGCCCGGTGCGTGAACCGGTCGGCCAGCGTCGACAGCACCTGGCCGAGGCCGAGCCACGGTGCCAGCGAGACGGCCGTCACCGCGGCCGTGGCGGTCGCGGACCCGGTGCGATCCAGGACGACGTACGCCAGGGCCAGACGCGCTCCCCAGTCCCCGACCTCGCTCGCGATCTTCGCCAGCCACAGCAGGCGCACGTCGCGGTGGGCGAGGGGGTCATGCAGGTCGTGCCCCCGTCGCCGTGCCCACCGCGCAGCTGCGCCCACCGACACCTCCGTGATGTTCCGCCACGGTAAGCGAGGAATGTCCCGTCCGAAAGAGGAGAGTTGTACGGGTCTTCCGCCGCCGTTCCCGAACTCGTGACGCGCTCACCCCCCGCGAGTAGGTTGTGGCCATGAGGACGCCACGGGGGCCGGCCGTCTGGATGGCGGCGCTCATGACGCTCGTGGGTCTGGCCGGCTGCGGCGACGGGACGACCACCGCGGGGGGCGGGACGACCGGTGCCCCGACCTCCGAGACGATCACCGTCTACACCTGCGTCAGCGACACGACGATCCAGCCGGTGATCGAGCGGTTCGAGAGGGACCACCCCGGCACGACCGTCGACCTGTACCGCGCCCCCACGGGTGACCTCAACGCCCGCATCGCCGGCGACGTGCGGGCGGGCGGGCTGAAGGCCGACGTCGTGTGGACGTGCGACCCCCTGACCATGCAGAACCTCGTCGACTCCGACCTGGTGGGCGGGTGGACCCCGGAGAGCGACATCGCGGACGACCTGCGAACGGACGACTACGTCGGTGTCGCAGTCCTCTACATGCTGGCCGTGACCGGACAGGGGACGACGCCGCCGGAGGCGTGGTCGGACCTGACCGGCCCGGAGTACGCGGGAAGGGTCGCCGTGCCCGACCCGTCGTTCGCCGCGTCGGCCCTGGGGACGCTGGGCTACTTCTCCCAGGACCCCGACTACGGCCTGGACTTCTACTCCGCGCTGAAGGAGAACGGGGCGGTGCAGGTCAGCACACCCGACGACGTCACCACCGGGGTGGCCGAGGGTGTGTACGCGGCGGGCATCACGATCGCCAACTCGGCGTACGCGGCGCAGGAGAAGGGCTCGCCGATCGAGATCACCTGGCCCGAGCCGGGTGCCGTCGCCATCTACGGCCCGGTGGCCCTCGCCAAGGGCTCGGCGGACTCCCAGGGATCGAAGGACCTCATCTCCTTCGTCACCAGCGCGGAAGGTCAGCAGGTCGTCGCCGACGCCGGGTCGTACCCGACTCTCGCCGGGGTGGAGGGACCCACGATCCCTGCCGACGCCCCCGTCGTCTTCCCGGACTGGTCGTCGCTGGCGACCGAGAAGGACAGGCTCCTGAACGAGTACCGGCTGATCTTCGGCGGATGAGCGTCGCACGCCCCGGGAGCTCCCGCGCGGCAGCGCTGGGGCTGGTGGTCGTCGTCGCCGGGTCGGTCGTCGCTGCTCCCCTGCTCGTGATGGCACGCACGGTGTGGCTGGAGGGCGTGGGCCTCGAGGAGCTGGTCACCGACCCGAGGCTGCGGGAGGCCGTGGCCAACACGTTCGGGCTGGCCGTCGTCGTGACCGCCCTGTCCGTGCCGGTGGGCACGATGCTGGCGCTGGCCCTCCGCCACCCCGACCTGCCCTACCGGACCCTCTGGCGGGTGACGGTGCTGCTCCCGGTGCTCGTGCCCGACTTCGTGCTCGGCTACAGCTGGCTGCGTGCCTACGGCCGGGCGGGCTTCATCGACGACCTGGCCGGCGTGAGCTGGACGGGCGTCCAGGGGCCGGTCGGCGTGGCGGTGGTCGTGGCCGTCAACGTCGTGCCGCTCGCGTACCTCGTCGTCGCGGTGGGGCTCGCCGCTCGCGCCGAGCCGGACTCCGAGCGTGCCGCCCGCGCCTCAGGCGCCGGGCCCCTGACCGTGCTCTGGACCGTGACGCTGCCGCTGCTGCGCCCCGCGATCGCGACGGCCTCGATCCTCGTCTTCGTGCTCACGCTGGGGACGTTCGCCATCCCCCAGGTGATGGGGTCCCCGGCGGGCTTCAGCACCGTGACCACGCGCATCTACGCGAACCTGGCTCGCAGCAGCGACCCCGCCGACTTCGTCGAGGCGGTGGCCCTCGCCCTGCTGCTCGTCGTGATCGCCGTGGTCATCGTCCTGCCGGCCGACTGGCTGCTGGGACCGAGGCTGCGGTCGACCAGGGTCGCCACCACCGACCCCACCGCGGTGAGCACGAGCGTCGTGGCCGGCCGGTGGGCGGCCGGCCTGACCGGCGGCTACGTGCTGCTGACCTTCGCGGTGCCCCTGGCAGCGCTGGTCTCGGCCGCCCTGACCCGGGCTGCCGGGTTGGCCCCGATCCCGGCCAACTGGACCCTGGCGAACATCGCCGAGGTCATCACTCCCCGCAACGCGGAGGCGCTGGGCCGTAGCCTCGGGCTGGCCGCGACCGCCGCGACGCTGCTGGTGCTGCTGGGTGGCTGCGTCGCGGCTCTGGAGCGGACGCGGTGGGGCCGAGGTGCCGGAACGCTCGTGACGCTCAGCCTCGTGCTGCCCGGCTCCACCCTGGCCGTAGGCCTCCTGATCACCTACGGCCGGTGGATCGGGGGCACCCTGCTGATCATCCTGCTGGCCTACGTGGCCAAGCTCTGGGCCTTCGCGCACCGTCCGATCTCGGGTGCCCTCGACCGGTTGCCCCCGGACGAGGTCCACGCGGCACGGGCGAGCGGCGCGCGACCGCTGACCGCCCTCCGGTCGGTGGTGCTGCGTCCCCTCCTCCCGGCCCTGCTCGCGGCGTGGCTGGTGTGCTTCCTCACCGCCCTGCACGAGGTCACCATGTCGAGCCTCCTCTACGGGCCGGGGGACGAGACCCTGGCGGTCGTCGTCCTCAACAGCCAGGAGCTCGGTCAGGTGGGCGTGACCTCCGCGCTCTCCCTGGTCCTCACGCTCCTGCTCGGCCTACCTGCCCTCGGCGCGTTCGCCGTGGTGCGCCTGCTCGACCCGCGCCGGCCCGCACGGTCGCCCGACTGGGAGGCCGTCCATGCCGCGTGACGCCCTGGAGCTGCGTGGGCTCGTCGTGGACCACGGCGGGGTGGTGGCCCTGTCACACGTCGACCTGCGCGTGGCCCCGGGTGAGGTGCTGGCCCTTCTCGGCCCCTCGGGCTCCGGCAAGTCCACCCTGCTGAACACCGTGGCGGGGTTCTGCCGCCCACGTGCCGGCGAGGTGTGGCTCGAGGGCCGGCGCGTCGCGACGGCCACCGGGTGGGAGCCGCCCGAACGCCGGGGACTTGCCGTCGTCTTCCAGAGCTACGCCCTGTGGCCGCACCTCAGCGCCCTGGACACCGTCGCGTACCCGCTGCGGCGTCTGGGCACCAGCCGGGCGCAGGCACGGGCGGAGGCGATGGCCGTCCTGGAGCGCCTGCACGTCGCGCACCTGGCGGACCGCCGGCCGGCGGAGCTGTCGGGCGGTGAGCAGCAACGGGTGGGACTCGCGCGCGCGCTGGCACGACGCGCGTCGCTCTACCTCTTCGACGAGCCCACCGCGCACCTCGACACGCACGTGCGGTCGGTGTTCCTGCAGGAGGTGACGGCACGGCAGCGTGACACCGGCGCCGCCGCGGTCTACGCGACCCACGACCCCGAGGAGGCCCTCGGGCTCGCGGACCGCGTGGCGCTGCTCGTCGCCGGACGGATCGTCCAGGTGGGCTCACCGGCGGAGGTCTACGAGGAGCCGGCGGACGGGATGGCCGCGCGGCTGACCGGACCGACGTCGGTGCTCTCCCTCCCCGGTTCGGACGGCCCCGTGCTCGTCCGGCCCGAGTGGGCGCGCCTCGACGGCCCGTGGTCCGGCGTCGTGCGCGACGTGTGGTTCCGCGGACCGCACTCGGACCACCTGCTCGATACCCCGTACGGACCCCTCCTGGTGAGGTCGTCGGACAGCGGGACCCGCCGGCGTGGAGACCACGTCACCTGGGACCTGCTGCGCTCGTGGCGGCTCGGCTCGGACGCGACGGCAACGGCCGCTCAGGTGCCCAGCAGCTTCGACGGCCCGGAGTGAAGGTTGCCGTCGTTGACGATCCGCAGATGACGCAGGGTGAAGGCCTTCAGCCTGCGCACCTGCGCCTCGGTGAGGCGGTCGCACACCCACTCCCAGTGCAGGGAAACCCAGTCCCCCACCTCGAGCGCGTCGACCATGCCCACACCCGCCAACGACCGGACCGCCGTCTCCTGCTCGACGGGACCGAGCCCGAGGACGTGCCCGTCCCAGGTCAGCGGCGACGAGTCGACGACCACCTGGTCCCCCTGCACGGCCTGCACCCTGCCCCACCGGATCCGGCAGCGGTCGAGCACGGTCAGCGCGTGCTTGGCCTTGCGCCCGTCGCTGAGCAGGCCCGTCCAGGGGTAGATGCAGAAGACCGCGAAGCTGTGGTGCGGCACGCCGCCGGCGAGGACGCTCTCGGTCAGGGTCGAGAACATCGCCCCGGTCATGGGGCGGAAGCGCTCCTCCATGGAGTTGCCGACGGCCCGGGTGCTGACCAGGTCGAGCCGGGGGCTGCCCACCCAGTAGGCCTCCACGACGCGCCGGTCGAGGGGGTCAGTGAGCCCCGTGGCGCCGGCGATCAGCTCCAGGTACGGCCAGGCACCCGCGAACTGCTGCGACATCGCCCGCAGCCCGCGGTCGTCCGCGCCCGCGACGCCGTACTCGAAGAACGCAGCGTGGTCGCCCGGCCCGCAGTAGCCGTGCGAGTTCGGGGGGAACGCGTAGCGGGCGAACAGCACCGGACCCGGTACGACGTCACGCATCGCGCTCGCTCCATCCCGGAGGGGGCGGGGGCATCTCGAACGCGGCCGGCGCGTCCGTGCGGGCCCTGCCCAACAGCTCCAGCCCCTCCATCGCCGTCCGCGCACCGGCCTCGTCGACCCGCTCGACGGCGAACCCCATGTGGATCAGCACCCAGTCGCCGGGGCCCGGCAGCGGCTCGTCGAGCATCCCGATGTTGACGCGGCGCACGGCGCCGTCGACGTCCACCTCGGCGAGCTGGTCCCCGTAGCCGTCGAGCAGGGACACGACCCGGCCGGGGATCCCGAGGCACATCGTCAGCCCACCCCCGCCGAGGAGCGTCGCGGCCGGCGTCCCGTCACGAGGTCCGACACCAGCGCCCGCACCTCGTCGACGGCGCCGTCGACCGCGGCCTCGACCGCGGCGGAGAGCCCGATGCGCTCCTCGCACTCCGGCGCCTGGCACCCGACGAGCACCGTGGGCGGCAGGGTGCCGCCGAGCGCAGACAGGCCGGCGATGACCGCACCCGGGTCCATCGCGTGCGCGTCGAGGCCTGCGGCGGGCACGTCGTCCGCCCCGATCTCGAGCACCACGAGAGCACCCGCCTCCCCCCGGTCGGGCACGGCGTCCACCAGCACGAGGGCGTCCCAGGCGTCCAGCAGGTCGTAGGCCAGGTGCATGCCGCGGATCCCGTAGTCGACGACGCGCACGCCGCTCCCGAGCCGGTCGGCTGGCAGCCTCCGGACCACCTCCGGCCCGAACCCGTCGTCGCCCAGGAAGATGTTGCCGATCCCCGCCACGAGGACGCGCCGGCCCGGTGCGGGGCGCTGGGTGCTCGCCGTCACATCTTTCGCATTCGCATGTAGCGCTTGACGTCGTCGATCGAGCGCACGCCCACGACGGCGCCTGCGACGGCCGCCAGCGCGACGATCCCCGTCGCCAGGATGCCCACGAACCTCATGGTCGGTTCTCCTCTCGTTCGTCCGGTGCCGCGGCCGGCAGCGGTTCGAGCTCGTCCGGCGCGTAGTAGAGGTAGCGCCCGTACCAGTCGTGCAGCTCGGCGGCGGGGTCGTCGTCGACGACCACCGCGACGTGCGAGCCCCCGTCCACGTCGCTGAGAACCGCTGTGACGCGGGCGGTCCGGCCGGAGTAGAACAGGTCCTGGGCGTCCGCGCGACGGGTTGGACGCAGCCGCACGCGGCTGCCCTTCGACACCGCGACGTCACCGACCATGACGACGTCCGTCTCGGGCTGCACGGTCGAGTCGGCGCCCGGGTCCCACCAGGGGACGTCGGGGTCGCTGAGATCCGTCAGCGTCGGGATGCCAGCGAGCGGGTCGGCTGAGGGGTCACCGGTGCCATGAGCAGTGAGCGCGTGGGGGTTGCGCAGCACCCCGTGCAGCCGCATCAGGTCCCCGGGCGACATGTCGCTGCACCGGTCGATGATCTCGGCGGCACGCGGGTCTGTCGCGCGGGCCTGGGCCTTCTCCTCGTCCGTCATCGTCATCACGCGGAGCGTGAGGATCTCGTCGATCTCCGTCGAGTCGAACAGCTCACCGGCGCTCTGCTCTGCCAGCTGGGGGTGGTCCTCGAGGATGATCGGCGAGACGAGGACGACGTCGTCGGCCCCCGGTCGCCCGGCCAGCACGGGCCAGCACCGGTGCTGGACGCACGCTGCCGCCGCCGCCTCGGCGTCGGCCGGCGCGTCGACGAGTGAGACGAATCCGCCGCCGCGGACCTCAAGGAGCACGTGGGTGCCGAGGAACGACCGCCGGATCGCCTCGGGGGCGGACGCCTGGGCGTCGACCACGTTCTCGACCGCGAGGCGCAGCCGCACGAGGCCGCGGTCGACCGCGGAGGCCGCACCACCCTCGGCGGCGGGCTCGGCGGACACGTGGACGAGGGCCCTCAGCGGCCACCGCGTCCGCACGACCCGTCCGACGTCGCGGCCCTCCACGCAGAGCGCCTCGACCTCCTCGCCGCCCTCGACGCCGACGGGGAGCTCGACCTCCGGAGTGCCGAGGAGGTCCTCGAGCGCGAGCGGGCCCAGCGCGATCTCCTCGTCGGCCGCCTCGTCCCAGCTGACGACGTCGACGCCGCCGACACGCAGCGCCTCGACGGGCACGAACCCGTCAGGCCCGAGGCGCTCGACCTTCCGCACCCGGAGCTGGAGGAACCGCAGGTACAGCATCACCTCACAGGGCGCCGTGTCCGGTTCGGCCGCTGCCATGCGTACGAGCACCTGTGACGAGAGGTGGCTCTCCTCACCGGTACCCGCGGCGGCGGCACCCGGCGGCCCGAGCACGCCGAACTGCCAGCGCGCCTGGTTCTTCCGCGACGTGGACCGGTACGGGTACAGCAGGTACCCCTCGTCGCGTACGGCGTCCGCCACGTGGCGCGCCGCGTCGAGGCTGGCGCTCACGGCACCACCTCCGTCGCGCCGGCGAGCAACGACGCCACCGTGTCGTCCCAGCTGGTGAGCCCCCTCGCGGACCGGTACCTGGCCAACGACTCGACGGTGTCGCGGTCGAGGCGGAGCCACCCGCTGTGCGGGAAGTACTGGTCGACCATCTCCTGCCACACCGCCACCGGCATCCGGTAGCGGGACTCGCGGTCCCAGGGCACCTGCTCGACGCTGAAACCCTTTGCGCCACGGGTGAAGACGGTTCCCGAGAAGAGGAAGACGAGGGGCACCCCCTCGTCCCGCAGGGCGTGCAGGTACTTCGACCCCGCGACCTCGAGGTCGTAGGTGCAGGGCAGCGGCAGGTCCACCTCGGTGGCGCCGGTGAAGCCCTGCACCATGGTCTGCGCCTGCATCCACAGGAAGGGCTTGAGGGTGTCGAACCACCGCTCGCGGCCGCCGAAGAGGTCGACGAGGCCGGCCTCCTCCGCCTCACCGTACGTGCGGCGCTGCGGCTCGATGCGCACCTGGCACCGCAGCGCGACGGCGTGCACGGTCGCGCCGCTGGTCTCGTCGACCCGCAGCTTCGCGGTCAGCTGGGGCGAGACGGCGTAGGGCTCGGCGATCACGTCGGTGACCGTGAGGTCGAGGGTGGTCACGGCTGCACGTCCGGTGCGGGGCGGCTCCGCGCGGCGACGTCCGCGAAGAACTCGTCGATCGCCGCGCGCGCCTCCGTGCCACCGTCGAAGCCGCGCCACAGGGTCCGCAGACGTCCGACCAGGGCGTAGCAGGCGTCGACAGGCACCAGGTGGCAGGTGATCTCACCGTCCGCTCCGTCGCGCGCGGTTCCCAGGTCGTCGCGTCCGGGAACCCTGATCAACAGCGCCTCCACGTCGGGCGCCAGCACGTGCAGCCGGGGTTCGGCGTCCAGGACGTCGCTCCACGCCTCCAGCGGCAGCTCGGACTCGGTGGCGCCCGCGGGCCCGGGGTAGAAGGCGGACGTCGTCCCCCGCACCGAGTTGTGGAAGAAGAAGGCCAGACCGACGGGGATCTCGAGGCCCTCCCACTGACCTCGGGACAGCCCGAAGCCAGGGAACGCCAGGTAGCGGTCGGGCACGGCCCGGTACCGCAGCCGGGCGTCCTGGTGGTCGAACAGCAGGTAGCAGCCGCGGCACGTGCACATCAGGGTGCGGTTCTCGACGTCGACGACGTGGGGGTGGTCATCGGCGATGGCCTCGGCGCACATCTCGCACCGCTCGTCGGCCACCGGCGCCGGTCGGGTGGTGGCGATCCGGCGGAGGGCAGCGAGCGGCGCGCCCATCAGGCGACCGCCACCGGCAGCGCCACGGACGCGACGCCGTCGCGCAGGAGCAGGGGCAGCGGGTCGAGGTGGAGGTCCTCCCCGTCCAGGCCGGCGCCGGCGCGTCGGACGTCGAACCGTCCACGGCACGTCGGACACCGCAGCGCCGCGTCCTCGGCCCGTCCCCCGACGAGGCGGGCGAGCGTGGCACCGGCCAGTGACCTGTCGCACCGGGGGCAGTGGTCGCGGAACGCGTACAGCTGCTCCCCGGCGCGACAGGTCAGCACGGCTACGCCGTCCACGGCGAAGCCGGCCACCTCCCCTGGCGCGATCGCGGCGAGGTCGGGGACGGCGGTCCAGCCCGCGGCCGCCGGTGCCGACCGGTCGAGCCGCACGCGCAGCGCGTCGACCGGGATCACCGACAGCCCCTCCCGGGCCGACGCGGCCGGCGTCTCCACCTCGATGGCCGTCACCTCGGGGGCCGCCGTCTCGACCGCCTCCTCGACAGCGAGCGTGAGCGTCACCGAGGACGACGGGCAGCCGTCGCAGCTGCCGAGCAACCGCAGCCGCACCACGCCCTCGTCGGTGACCTCGACGAGCTCGACGTCGCCACCGTGCGAGCCGAGATAGGGCCGGACGCTCTCGAGCGCCCCCTCCACCCGCGCGTCGACATCCAACGGGTGCAGGCCGTGGACGATCAGCAGGCTGGCCACCAGGTCGTCCCCGGCTAGGGCGGTTCGCACGTCCTCGTCCAGGCGACCGGTCTCGTCGAGGATGCCCAGGAGGCGCTCCAGGCCGGACCCGTACAGGTCGGTCACCAGACGGACGAGCTCCTCGGCCCGTTCACGCGCGACCGCGCCGCCTGACGAGCTTGCGTCGAGCAGCGCCTGGATGCGTTCACCTGCACCACGCAGGTCGACCGCCGGGCTGCCTCCAGGGGAGTCGGCGACGGGGTCGGGGTGGCTCGCGTGGCCCATGTCGCCGGCGTCAGTCGCCCGTGACCGACTGGGTGGGCGAGTGCAGCAGGTCGAGCTTCTTTCCCTGCCCCAGGTACATGTGCACGCCGCACGGCAGGCAGGGGTCGAAGCTGCGGACCGTGCGCATGATGTCGATGCCCTTGAAGTGCTCCCGGTCGTTCTCCTCGAAGATCGGCTGCCCCTGGACGGCGTCCTCGTAGGGGCCCGGTGTCCCGTAGACGTCCCTCGGGTTGGCGTTCCACGGGGTCGGCGGGTACGGGTGGTAGTTCGCGATCTTGCCGTCACGGATCACCATGTGGTGGGAGAGGACGCCGCGCACGGCCTCGGTGAACCCGCAGCCGATGGCCTCGTCGGGCACCTCGAACTTCTCCCAGGTCTTCGTCCGGCCGGCCCTGATCTCCTCCAGCGCCTGCTCGGCGAAGTGCAGGGCGCATGCCGCGGCGTACGCCTGGAAGTACGTGCGTGCCCTGTTCCGCTCGATGGTGTTGCTCCACTGCGGGACCTTCCACTCCAGCTCGACGGGTCCCTTGAGCGCGGTCTTCGGCAGGTTGATCCTGACGCTGTTCCCGGTCGCCTGCACGTAGCCGACGTCGACCAGACCGGCCAGTGCGGTCGCCCACAGCCTCGCGAGCGGGCCTCCGCCGGTGTCCAGCGCCAGGTAGTCCTTGCCGTCGAACCAGCGCGGGGACATCACCCAGCTGTACTTGTCGTCCAGGTCCCGCTTCTGCGGTCGCGGGTTGGTGTGCTGGTTCCACGGGTGGCGCCGGTCCACGTCGTTGCCGAGGGGGTCCTTCGTCACGAACATCTCCTGCCCCTCCCAGTCCTCGTAGTACGAGGAGCCGAGGAGGATGCGGATGCCGAGGTTGATCTCCACGAGGTCGGTCGTGACCAGCTTGCCGTCGACGACGATGCCCGGCGTGACGAACATCTTCCGACCCCACTCGGTCATGTCCTTGTACGCGAAGTTGCAGTACTCGGGGTCCTGGAACGACCCCCAGCACCCGAGCAGGGTGCGGCGCAGGCCGACCTGCTCGTACCCCGGCATGGCCTCGTAGATGAAGTCGAAGAGGTCGTCGTGCATCGGGACGACCTTCTTCATGAACTCGACATAGCGCATCAGGCGCGTCAGGTAGTCGGTCATCAGCTGGACGGTGGCGACCGTCCCGACACCGCCCGGGTACAACGTGGAGGGGTGGACGTGGCGACCCTCCATCAGGCAGAACATCTCTCGCGTCCACCGACTCACCTGCAGCGCCTCGCGGTAGAACTCACCGGTGAACGGGTTGAGGGACCGCATGATGTCGCCGATCGTGCGGTACCCGTGCTCCCCGGCGCGTGGCGCCTCGGTGCTGTTGGCGCGTTCCAGCACACCGGGGTTCGTCTCGGCGACCATTTTCTCGCAGTAGTCAACCCCGACCAGGTTCTCCTGGAAGATGTTGTGGTCGAACATGTACTCGGCCGCCTCGCCGAGGTTGACGATCCACTCCCCCAGGTGCGGCGGCTTCACGCCGTAGGCCATGTTCTGCGCATAGCAGGAGCAGGTCGCGTGGTTGTCACCGCAGATGCCGCAGATGCGGCTGGTGATGAAGTGGGCGTCGCGAGGGTCCTTGCCCTTCATGAAGATCGAGTACCCGCGGAAGATGGACGACGTGCTCTTGCACTCGACCACCTCGCGCGCGTCGAAGTCGATCTTCGTGTAGATGCCGAGGCTGCCGACGATGCGGGTGATCGGGTCCCAGGCCATGTCGACCAGGTTCCCCCGCTCGGCCGACGAGGTGGAGCTGGTGCGGGGGGCTGTCGTCGTCATCGCGCTGCCTCTCTGAGCGGGCGACGGTGCCGACGGACTGAACTGCGTACGTGCGGCACCTCAGATGGGTTACCAGGTACGCGTTGCACCGGTGGTGAGCTGACGGCCCCGGTGCCGCCACTTCGGTTCCTTGTCAACGGTCTTCATCGTGACGGCGCGCAGGTTGCGGATCGCGGAGCCGTACAGGCCGACGGCTGTCGTGGAGAGCTTGCCGCCGGGGGGCTCGTCCATGAAGGGCATGAACTTGTCGGGGAAGCCGGGCATCGTGCAGCCGATACAGATCCCGCCCACGTTCGGACAGCCGCCCACACCGTTGATCCAGCCACGCTTGGGCACGTTGCACTTCACGACAGGCCCCCAGCACCCGAGCTTCACGATGCACTTCGGGGACCCGTACTCGGTCGCGAAGTCGCCCTGCTCGTAGTAGCCGGCGCGGTCGCAGCCCTCGTGCACGGTGGCGCCGAACAGCCACTGGGGCCGCAACGCGTCGTCGAGCGGGATCATCGGGGCCTGGCCGGTCGCCATGTACAGCAGGTAGGTCAGCGTCTCCGAGAGGTTGTCAGGCTGGATCGGGCAGCCGGGTACGCAGACGATCGGGATGCCGGCCTTCGACTTCCACTCCCAGCCGAGGTAGTCGGGGACGCCCATGGCCCCGGTCGGGTTGCCCGCCATCGCGTGGATGCCGCCGTAGGTGGCGCAGGTGCCCACCGCGACGACGGCGGTCGCCTTGGGAGCCAGCCGGTCGAGCCACTCGCTCGTGGTCATCGGCTGACCCGTGGCCGGGTCGTTGCCGAAGCCGCACCAGTAGCCCTCGTCGTGGAGGTTCTCGTTCGGGATGGAGCCCTCGACCACGAGCACGAAGGGCTCGAGCTCGCCGCGGTCGGCCTTGAAGAACCACTCCAGGAAGTCGTCGGCTCCGCCGTTCGGCCCGCACTCGAAGTCGATGAGCGGCCAGTGGACGGCGATCTTCGGCAGCCCGGGCAGGGCGCCGAGCGCGATCTCCTCGATGCTGGGCTGGGTCGCCGCGGTGAGAGCCACCGAGTCCCCGTCGCAGCTGAGACCGGCATTGATCCACAGCACGTGGATCAGGGTCTCCTCGGCTTTCGTCGCCGCTTCTGATGGCATCGTCGCCGCTCTCCGAGGCCCGCGCAGGCCCCTACGCCACCGGAGCCGGGTCTCGACCCGCTTGCGTGACGCACATCACGGTGTACACGGGGTGAAACGAGGCTGTCAACCGTCCGTCGCGTGGTATGCGGGGGTCAGTCGGCTACTGGCGGTCGAGCCAGGCGTACCAGTCGCTCGTACCTCTGCCGGTGGTGGCGGAGAGGGCGAGCACCTCGACCCCGGGGTTGACCGTTCGTGCGTGGGCGGCGCAGACCTCCACGTCGAAGTCCACGTACGGCAGCAGGTCCGTCTTGTTCACCACGACCAGGTCGGCCGCGGCGAACATGTGCGGGTACTTGATCGGCTTGTCCTGCCCCTCCGTCACCGAGATCACCACGACACGCGCCTTCTCCCCCAGGTCGAACAGGGAGGGGCACACCAGGTTGCCGACGTTCTCGACGAGAACCAGGGAACGCGTGGGCGGCTCGAGCTCCCCCAGGGCGCGGCGCAGCATGTCCGCGTCGAGGTGGCACCCGGCGCCGGTGTTCACCTGCACGACGGGGCAGCCCGTCGCGCGGATCCGCTCGGCGTCCAGCTCGGTCTCCTGGTCACCTTCGACGACCGACACGGGTCGGCGCGCCGTCATCTCGCGGATCGTCCGCTCGAGGAGCGTCGTCTTGCCCGAGCCCGGCGAGCTCATCACGTTGAGAGCCACCACCTGCCGCTCGGCGAGCCAGCTGCGGTTGTGCTCGGCGAGGTGGTCGTTCTTGGCCAGGACCCGCTGCTCGAGGGTGACGACCTCCGTCCCGCCGTGCGCGTCGGGGTGGGCGTGGTGCTCCGCGTGGCCGTTCACGCGCACGCCGGCGCCGTCCGAGCAGCCGCACGTGGAACACATCTCACGCCACCTCCATCGACGAGACCATCAGCTCGCTCCCGCTCACGACCTCGACGTCGGCGCTCCCGCACTCGCACAGGAGCACCAGGTCGCGCAGGACGAAGTCGGACGAGCAGCTCCGGCAGGTGGCACGGCCCTCCGGCTCCTCGATCTCCAGCGCGGCGCCTTCAGCGAGAGTGCCCTCGGTGACCAGGTCGAAACTGAACCGCAGGGCGTCTGGCACCACCCCGCTCAGCCGACCCACGCGGAGCCCGACGCGCAGCACCCGGCGGTCCCCGGCTCGCTCGACGACGGCGTCCACCACGCTCTGCGCGATCGAGAGCTCGTGCACGGCGTCACCGCCTCACTCCGGGCGGGTCACCCGGACGGTCGCCACGCTAGGCCGGGCCGACGTGCGCGACAAGGGTGGGCGACTCCCTGCCCCCTTCACGGCGCCGACTGGTCGCACCTGGCGCGACACGCCGCGCGTGTCGCGCCAGGTGCGACCAGTCGGCGCTCGTGGGGAGGGGATGGGATGGGGAGCGGTGGATGGGGTCGCCCGGTCAGCGCCCGACACCGAGCCGCTCCGCCAGGGCGATGGCGTCGAAGGGGGCCCGCACCTTGACGTCGTTGTCGAAGTAGACGAAGACGTCACGCCCCTGCGCGGTCCACGTCCTCACCCGGGCGGCCCACGCGTCCAGGGCGGCGTCGTCGTACCCGCTGACGTAGAGCTCCGTCTCGCCGTGCAACCGGGCGTAGGCGAAGTCAGCGGTCGGCTCGTCGACGAACGGCCAACGTCCCGCCGTGTCGGCGGTGACGAGGGCGACGCCGTGGGCCCTCGCGAGCGTCGCGAGCTCGGGGACGGCGAAGCTGGCGTGCCTCACCTCGAGGGCGTGACGCAGGGGCCGGTCCGCGTCCGTGACGGTCAGCGACCTCCCGTCCAGCCGCTCGTCATGGCGGCCCGCGAGAGCGGCGGCCTCCCGTGTCGTCCGCGGCAGGAGCGCGAGGAAGGCGTCCAGGCGGTCCGGATGGAAGGCGAGGCGGGGCGGCAGCTGCCAGAGGACGGGTCCGAGCTTGGGGCCGAGGGCCAGGACGCCCGACGCGAAGAAGTTGGCCAGCGGCGTCTCCACGTCCGCGAGCTTCTTCATGTGCGTGATGAAGCGGCCGCCCTTCACCGCGAAGACGAAGTCGTCGGGTGTCGCCGCAGCCCAGGCCCGGTAGCTCTCGGGTCGCTGCAGCGCGTAGAAGGAGCCGTTGACCTCGACGCTGCGAAGGCGCGAGGCGGCGTGGGCGAGCTCGTCAGCCTGTTTCAGGCCCTTGGGGTAGAAGGCACCTCGCCAGGGCTTGTAGGTCCATCCGGAGATCCCGACACGCACGTCCGGCCTGCTCCCGGTCATGCGACGGCGACGTGCCAGGTGGTCCGCGAGCGCCAGACGTCGCCCGGCTCGAGCACCACGCTCGGGAACGCGGGGTGGTGCGGGGAGTCGGGGAAGAACTGCGTCTCCAGCGCCACACCGGCACCTCGCCGGTACGGCGTGCCCGAGTGGCCGACGGTCGACCCGTCGAACGAGTTGCCGGTGTAGACCTGCAGTCCGGGCAGGTCGCTCGAGACCTCGAGCGCCCGGCCGCTGCGCCCGGCGCGCAACGTGGCCACGCGGCGCATCCCCGACCCGATCGGGAGGAAGTTGTGGTCGAGGCCGTCCGCCGCGACCACCAGTGGGTCGGGCTGTCGCACGACCCACCCGAGCTCGGCTCCCGCCCGCAGGTCCAGCGGGGTGCCCTGGACGGGCCGCAGCTCGCCGGTCGGCAGCCCGTCGTCGTCGACGGCCGTCACCGTGTCCGCCGGCACCGTCAGCGTGTGCTCGTCGACCGACCCGCTCCCCTCGCCGTCGAGGTTGAAGTAGGCGTGGTTCGTCAGGTTCACGACCGTCGGCCGGTCCGTCGTGGCGCGGTAGTCGATGGTGACCGTCCGGCCGAAGACCTGGTAGCGCACCTGCACGCGGAGCGCCCCGGGGAAGCCCTGGTCGCCGTGCGGGCTGAGCAGCGCCAGGGTCACGGAGTCGCCCGACACCTCGGTCGTCGTCCAGAGGCGGCGGTCGAAGCCGTCGGGACCACCGTGCAGGGCGTTCTCCCCTTCGTTGGCAGGGACCGTCCAGACCTGCCCGTCGAGCTCGAAGCTCGCTCCCCCGAGACGGTTCGCGAGGCGGCCGACCACGGCCCCGAGGTAGTCGCGCACGGCGACGTACTCGTCGAGAGTGGCGTGCCCGAGGACGACGTCGACACCCGCGTCTCCTCCGGGTCCCTCGTGGTCACGCAGCCGGTGGACGCCGGCACCCAGCTCCATCACGTGCAGGGTGAGCTGCTCGCCTCCGAGGAGGTGGCACTGCACGCGCCGCCCGTCGGGAAGGCTGCCCATCGTCCACGACCGCGCCGCATCGGTGTCCACGCAGAGGTGGTACCACGAACGGACCACTGGGGCAGCCCACGCTCGGGCTGCGTCCGGCGTTCCACCACCAGGATCTGCGGCTGGCGCTGGACAGCACCCACCCGTCGAGCCTGGAGCTCTCGACGGCGGGTGAGCCTGCGTCTCAGGCGTCGGTGGAACCGGCGGCGGCCACAGCGGCCTCGAGCCGCTCGGTGGCGTCCGCCGCGATGCCCGCGAGCTCCTCGTTCCCCGTCAGGTCGACCATGACGGCGGGGTCCATCGCCTCCACGGTCGTGCGGTTGTCGCCGAGCGACCGCACGACGACGTTGCAGGGCAGGAGCAGCCCGATCGAGGCCTCCGCCCGCAGGGCCGCGTACGCCAGAGGAGGTCGGCAGGCGCCGAGGATGACCTGGCGTGGCACGTCCACGTCCAGCTTCTCCTTCAGGGTCGCCTGCATGTCGATCTCGGTGAGGACGCCGAATCCCTGGTCGGACAGGGCTTTCCGGGCGGCGTCGAGCGTCGCGTCGAAGGACCGGTCGTAGGTGGCACTCAGTGCGTAGGTCATGTCTCTCCGTCGGTCGGGGTGGTCGTCGGGCGTGCGCGTCGGGCTCAGGCGGACGTGGAGCTGCCCGCCTGCTCGGCGATCTTCGCCTGGACCTCGTCCATGTCGAGCGCCCGCACGGCCTCGATGACCTGCTCGAGACCTGCCGCCGGCAGGGCGCCGGGCTGGCTGAACACGAGGACGCCGTCGCGGAACGCCATCAGGGTCGGGATCGACGTGATCTGCGCGGCGCCCGCGAGCTGCTGCTCGGCCTCGGTGTCGACCTTGCCGAAGACGATGTCCTCGTGCTTCTCGGACGACGCCTCGTACACGGGTGCGAACATCTTGCACGGGCCGCACCACGACGCCCAGAAGTCGACGAGCACGATGCCGCCGTCGGTCACGGTCTTCTCGAAGTCGGCCGCGGTCAGGTCGCGCGTGGTCATGCGGAGCTCCTCTGATGGGGGATTCATACCTGCCGGGGTATACAGCGCATGCCACGTGGCAGGCATTCCCCGCGCGGGACGCGCATGACCTCTCCGTGCCATTGAAATCGGACCCGCCGGGGGAGGACGGTAGAAGGCGTCCGGTGGCGCGCCCCGGCG
Source organism: uncultured Actinomycetota bacterium (assembly GCA_963843835.1). Classification (GTDB taxonomy): domain Bacteria; phylum Actinomycetota; class Actinomycetes; order Actinomycetales; family CAWJMD01; genus CAWJMD01. Next base: position 326,098 of record CAWJMD010000001.1, on the reverse strand, counting down.
CCGCCCCGTGGGCGAGGAGAGGTCGAACCATGTACGCACGTTCAACCACCGTCGATTCGCGACCGGAGTCGATCGACGAGGGGATCCGCTACATCGCCGAAGAGGTCATGCCCGCACTTCAGGCCATGGACGGCTGTGCCGGCATGTCCATGCTGGTGGACCGGAGCTCGGGCCGCTGTATCGCCACCAGCTCGTGGCGCTCGCAGGAGGCCATGCACGCGAGCGACGAGGTCGTCCGGGCCATGCGCACCAGGGCCGCCGAGATCCTGGGCGGTGGGATGCACGTCGAGGAGTGGGAGATCGCGGTGATGCACCGCGACCACCCGACGCACGACGGCGCCGCCGCACGCGTGACGTGGATGGCGACCGATCCGGCCCAGATGGACCGTGCCATCGAGACCTTCAAGGTGGGCGTCCTGCCGATGGCCGAGGAGCTGCCCGGCTGGTGCAGCGCCAGTCTCCTCGTGGACCGCGGCTCCGGTCGCGCCGTCGTCACGTCGACCTACGAGAGCAGCGACTCGATGGAGGCCTCCCGCGACCAGGCCACCCAGCTACGAGGCCGCACCGCCCAGGAGGCGGAGGGCACGATCCTCGAGGTCGCCGAGTTCGAGCTGGCCCTCGCCCACCTGCACGTGCCCGAGATGGTCTGAGGCTCCGCCCGACCTCAGGCGCCGGTGGTCAGACCGGCCTTCACCGCCGCGTCGTACTCGTCGTCGACGTGCACCACGTCGCGGCCTGCACCGTCCAGGATGCTCGCGGCGATGGACGCGCGGAAGCCGCTGGCGCAGTGCACCCAGAGTCGCGCGGTCGGCACCTCGTCGAGGCGGTCGAACAGCTCGTTCAGGGGGACGTGGACCGAACCGGTGACGTACCCCTCCTTGCGCTCGTCGTCGCGGCGCACGTCGAGGACGACGTCGCCGTCACCGAGCCCGGAGCGCATGTCCGCGAACGTCGCGGTCTCGTAGGCGGTCACGTCGGCGGCGGCCGAGAACCGCGCGGGGCCACCGACGGCGGCACCGGCCGGGCGCTCGATGCCGATGCGCACCAGCTGACGCTGGGCGGCGGCGACCTGGTCGGCGCTCTCTCCGAGCAGGACGAGCGGCGTCCCCCACGGGATGAGCCAGCCGAGGTAGGTGGCGAACTGGTCGCCGAGCTCGATGCTGACCGTTCCGCGCAGGTGCTCGCTGGCGTAGGCGGTGCGGGCGCGCAGGTCGACCACCCAGTGACCAGCTGCCAGCGAGGAGCGGAGGTCGTCGGCATCGACCTCGGCGACCGGTGACAGGTCCGGCGCGCCGGGGCCGCTGCGGTTCAGGGGGGCCATGTGGACGTAGTAGGCCGGGTACGCGGTGAGGCCGGCCACGAGCCGCTCGACGAAGGCGTCCTCGTCCTGTTCGGTCAGTGCGTCGTTGCGCTCCCGCTCCGTGCCGATGGTGGAGTCGTCGCCCCCGGTCGCCGGGCCGGAGGAGCAGAAGCTGCCGAAGCCGTGCGTCGGGAAGACGGCGGTCTCGTCGGGCAGCTCGTGCGCGAGGCGTCGCGCGGACCGGTACTGCGCCCGTGTCAGCTCCTCGGTGCGGTCGGGGTCGACCAGGTCCGTGCGGCCGACCGACCCGAACAGCAGGGAACCGCCGGTGAACACGGCCGGCTCCTCGCCGTCCGCCCCCGTCACGACGTAGGACAGGTGCGTGTCGGTGTGCCCGGGCGTCGACACGGCCCGGAGGGTCATCGTCCCGGCGGACAGCTCGTCGCCGTCCGACACGGCGTGCCGGTCGAAGGAGACCTCGTCGGCGGCGTTGACCACGTACGGCGCCCCGGTGCGCCGGGCGAGCTCGTATCCGCCGGTGACGTAGTCGTTGTGGATGTGCGTCTCCGCCACGAGGGCGACGGTCAGACCACGGGCCTCGAGCAGATCCTCCACCCGGTCCAGGTCACGCTGGGGGTCGATGACGATGGCGGCCGAGCCGTCGTGGGCGACGTAGGAGCGGTCCCCCAGCTCCTCGGTGGGGACGACCTCGATGTGCAGCACTGGTGTCTCCTTGCGTGTTGGGTCCGAATGTACGTACATTAAGCCCATGAGCTCACGGAAGCAAGGCCGGGACCGGCAGCCCGCAGCTGCGGGCGTGCCACACACCCTGGACCGCACCTCCGCGCTCCCCTTGTGGGCGCAGCTGCGCGCCGACCTCCTGCGTCGACTCGAGGCAGGCGCCTTCACGACGGCCTTCCCCGGAGAGCTCGCCCTCGGCACCGAGTACGACGTCAGCCGTCACACGGTCCGCGAGGCGCTGCGGCGCCTGCGCGAGGAGGGGGTCGTGACGGCGGAGCGTGGCCGTCCTCCGCGCCTGTCCGGCTCCCCCGAGATCGAGCAGCCGCTGGGCGCCCTCTACTCGCTGTTCGCCTCGGTCGAGGCGGCGGGGCTGGAGCAGCGCTCCCTGGTCCGGTCGCTCGACGTCCGGCAGGACCCCGAGGCCGCCGAACGGCTCGGGATGCGGTCGAGCACCTCGTTCGTGCACCTGGAGAGACTGCGCCTGGCCGGGGACGAGCCGCTCGCCACCGACCGCGTCTGGCTGCCTGCCGACGTCGCGCGGCCCCTGCTCGACGCCGATTTCACCCACACCGCCCTCTACGGCGAGCTCGCCGCGCGGACCGGCGTGCGGCTCAGCGGTGGGCACGAGCACATCCGCGCCGTGGTCCCCGACCCTGAGGAGCGCCGGCTGCTCGGGGTCGGTGACGGCGTGGCCGCCTTCTCCATCGACCGTCTCGGCTGCGTGGCCGGCGCACCGTTCGAGTGGCGTCGCACCCTCGTCCGTGGCGACCGCTTCGCCGTCAGCGCGCAGTTCTCGGCGCGGACCGGCTACCGCCTCGACGTCGGCGCACCCCGCGTGACTGGCTCGCCGGGCGCCCCGGCGTGACGCTCGCCGCGGTCCTCGTCCTCGGCCTCGCCATCGGCGCCGTCCTCGGCGCCCTCGGGGGCGGAGGCGCGATCCTCACCGTCCCCGTGCTCGTCTACGTCGTCGGGCAGAGCGCTCAGGACGCCACCACCTCCAGCCTCGTGATCGTCGGCGTGACCGCGGGCATCGCCGTCGCCGGGCACCACCGGTCCGGTCGCGTGCGCTGGCGGGTCGGTGTCGGCATGGGCGTAGCAGGCGTACCGGCCGCGTGGGCGGGCACCCAGCTGAACCGGCTCGTCGACCAGGACGTGCTGCTGCTGGGCTTCGCAGCCGTGATGCTGCTCGCCGCGGCCGGCATGGTGCGCAACGGGAACGGCGGCCCGACGGAAGGGACGACACCCACCCGCTCCGGACGGGAGCGCGTCGTGCTGGTGGTCAAGGTCATCGCGGCAGGACTCGCGGTCGGCTTCCTCACCGGCTTCTTCGGCGTCGGCGGCGGGTTCGTCATCGTGCCGGTGCTGGTGATGGCTCTCGGGTACCCGATGCCGGCCGCAGTCGGTACGTCGCTGCTGGTGATCGCCCTCAACAGCGCGGTGTCCCTGATGGCGAGAGCCGGCTCGCCGCATTTCGACTGGGCCGTGATCGTGCCCTTCACCGCTGCCGCTGTGGCCGGCACCTTCCTTGGCAAGCAGGTGGCGGACCGGGTCGACGCCCGGGTGCTGAAGCGCTTCTTCGCGGCACTGCTCGTGCTGGTCGCGGTCTACGTGGCCGCGCGCAGCCTCCTGGGCTGAGGCACCGCCCGGGGGCCGGCTCAGCGGCTCACCGAGTCCCGACCGCCCGACGACCACGGGTCGCTCGGCCGTCCCGACACCTCACGCCCGGTGACCACCGTCAGGTCGATCCGGATGAACGCGTCCTTCTCCCCCGGCGCCCAGGCCTGCAGCAGAGGATCCAGCCGCCTCCGCTCGTCCTCGTCCTCCTCGACGGACGCCTCACCCGTGACGACGACGCTCCAGGCGTCGCTGAAGCCGCCGTGCACGTCGTCGGCCTCGAAGGCCATCACCGATCCCCGCGCGGCTCGGGCCAGGCGGGAGTCCGGAGCGGTCCGGATGACGATGGTGTCGCCGTCGAGCACGTAGGCGACGGGGAGCACGGCCGGCAGGGCGCTGTCGGTGAACACGACCCGGCCGACCTGCGCGACGCGGAGGAGCCGGATGCACTGATCCCGGTCCAACGCGCGGATGCGGTGCACGGGCCACATGCGTCGAGCGTCTCCGCGGGAAGCAGCCGCAGGACAGGGCCCTAGGTCCCTTCGACCGGAGCCGGAGGGTCCACGTTCCCACCAGGGGACCTTCGGCCCTGCCTCGTCACGGGCCCAACACCCATGGTGGGGCCACCGGACACGGCTGCACGCTGCGTAGGTCACCTCGGGAGGACTCCATGGACGAGACCGTCGAAGGCATCGTCGTCGGATACGACGGATCGACCCCGGCGGACGTCGCCGTGGACTGGGCCGCGACCGAGGCGCACCGACGCCACCAACCACTCACGGTCGTCTTCATGGCGGGACTCAGTGGGGTGGTGCCCGGCACGGTGATGCCCGGGACGTACACCCCGGTGATGTCCCCAGCCGCGTTCCAGGCCGTCGGGGAGCGAGGAGCCGACAGGGCGCGCCAGGCCGTCCCGGGGCTCGACGTCCGGACGCACTGCGACGTCGGCGACCCCGCGCGCACACTGGTCAGCCTGTCGCGCACCGCCAGCGCGGTCGTCGTCGGTACCCGCGGCCACGGTGAGGTCGTGGGCGACGTGCTCGGGTCGGTCGCGAGCGCCGTGGCCACCCACGCCACCTGTCCGGCGGTCGTCGTCCACGGGTCGTCCCGCCCACCGGGAAGCGCTCACCGCGTCGTCGTGGGCACCGACGGCTCACGCGCAGCCACCCTCGCGGTCGACGCCGCCGCCGACGAGGCAGCGCTGTGGGGCGCCGAGCTGTGCGTGGTCGTCGCCTACCAGGCCGTCGAGCAGACCTTCTGGGGCGCCGGCCACTTCGCCACCCACCACGCGGGAGTGCGGGGGGACGACACTGCGGGCCGCGACGCCGAGGCCGTTGGCAGGACGGCTGGCGCCCAGGCTCTCCGCCGTCACCCGACGCTGTCGGTGTCGACGCGAGCGATGGCAGGACGAGCCGGCGCCGTCCTGAGGGAGACCACCTCCGACGCAGGCCTCGTCGTCGTCGGCAGCAGAGGCCGCGGTGGCCTGGCGAGCATGCTCCTCGGCTCGGTCTCCCGTGATCTCGTCCACCATGCCCGCTGCCCCGTGATGGTCGTGCACGGTACTCGCGAGCGCGTCCCCACCCCACGGCTGTCACTGGATCCCTACACCCTCGACGTGCCTGTGTCATCGGCGTCGTCCTGAACCGACCACCAAGGAGGCCCGACGTGGACACCAGCAAGCCCATCACCCGAGTGGTGGCCGCCTTCGACGGCTCGGCGCCATCGCGCATCGCGCTCTCGGCGGCCATCGACGAGGCCGCGCGGCGCGACGTGCCGCTGCTGCTGGTCACGGCGATCGACGTGACGCAGGCACTCCCGGTCGCGGGAACCCAGCACGAGACGTCGGCGCGCACCGCCTGCCAGGAGGGTGTGCGGATCGCGGCGGCGAAGCTGGGGACCGACGGCGTCGACGCCACGGTGCAGATCGGTGACCCCTCCGCCGTCCTGCTCCGGACGATCCGTGCTGGGGACCTCGCGGTGTGCGGGACGCACGGGCACCGGCCCGTCGCCCGCATGCTGCTCGGGTCGACCAGCACCACGCTGGCCATGCACGCCCCCTGCCCGGTGATGGTCGTCAAGGCCGGACAGCATCCCGCCGAGGACGCCTTCGTCCTCGTCGGCGTCGACGGCTCCGCGGCCTCGCGTCGCGCCATCCGGATGGCGGCCGAGGAGGCCGAGCTGCGTGGCGTCCACCTCCGTGCGCTGATGGCCATCACCCCGTACGTCGACGCCCTGGGCTTCGTCAGCGGCCCGGACGAGCAGGAGGTGCAGGAAGCCGAGGCGACGCTCTCCGAGTGCCTCGCCGGCCTGGCGGACGACCACCCCGACCTCGTGGTGCGCGCCGACGTGGTGCAGACGCACGCCGTCGAGGCGCTGATGAGACGAGCCGCCAGCGCCCGCCTCGTGGTGGTCGGGCACCGTGGGCGGGGCGTGGTGAAGTCCCTGGTGCTGGGCTCGGTGAGCCGCGAGCTGCTGCAGCGCTCCCCGTGCACCGTGCTCGTCGTGCGACCGGACCCCCAGGCGGATCGTGAGGACGTCCTCGCCGGCGCAAGGGCAGTGCCGGCGCAGCCTCGCCAGGACTAGCATCCGTTGGGTGGATGGCCGTGCGCACGAGACCGGGTCGATGCCGTCCCTGCCGCGCGTCGACCTGGACGACCTGCTGCTCGAGCTCCGCGACCGGGCGGGTGCCGTCCGGGAGTCCCAGGACCGGCTGAACGCCCTGCTCGACGCGGTGATGGCCGTGTCGTCCGAGCTCGACCTCGCCACCGTCCTCGAGCGCATCGTGTCCACGGCGTGCGTGCTCGTCGGAGCGCGCTACGGGGCCGTCGGCGTGATCGGGCCGCACGGACGGCTGATCGAGTTCGTGACGCAGGGGATCGACGAGGACGCCCGACGTCTGATCGGCCACCTGCCGACCGGACACGGCGTGCTCGGGCTGCTGATCGAGGACCCCCGACCGCTGCGGCTGCGTGAGCTCGGCGACCACCCCCGCTCGGTCGGCTTCCCCGCCCACCACCCGCCGATGCGCGGTTTCCTCGGTGTACCCGTGCGTATCCGCGACGAGGTCTTCGGCAACCTCTACCTGACCGAGAAGACCGGCGAAGGGACGGGACCGCACGACTTCACCCAGAACGACGAGGAGGTCGCCGTCGCCCTCGCCTCGGCGGCGGGCATCGCCGTGGAGAACGCCCGTCTCTACAGCCAGAGCCGGCAGCGCGAGGTCTGGCTCGAGGCGGCCACGGGGGCGATCCCGCAGATCACCCAGAGCCGCGACGAGGGGACCGCCCTGGCGTCGGTCGCGGAGGCGTCCTGGCGCGCCTCGGGCAGCGACGCCCTGCTCGTGCTCCGCGCCACGCAGACCGCAGCGGAGGGCGCCGAGACCGCGGACGAGCCCCTGGAGCCCTGGGCGTCGCGGGGGGCCGCGGACCTGATCGACCTCGACCTCCTCGAGCACGCCGCGGACGCGGTGGCCCAGCGCCGGACCCTCACCGTCGAGGGCACTCCGGAGAGGGTCGCGGCCCTCGTCCACCCGCTTCTCGGGGTCGAACGATGCCACGGCGTCATCGCCCTGGTGTGGGCTCCCCCGATGACGCTGCCTCCCGTCGACGTCACCCTCGTGGGCGCGTTCGGCAACCAGGTCTCGCTGGCACTGGACGTCGCGGACGCCCAGCGGGACCGTGCCCGTCTGGCCGTGCTCGAGGACCGCGACCGCATCGCCAGGGACCTGCACGACCTCGTGATCCAGCGACTGTTCGCTGTAGGTCTCACGGTCCAGTCCGTCGCCCGCGGAGCCGTCCACCGAGGACATCCGCGACCGGCTGGACCAGGTGGTCGACGACCTCGACGGCACCATCAAGGACGTCCGCAGCACGATCTTCCGCCTGAGGAACCGTCCGGCGCAGCAAGGTCTCCGGGCCCAGGTGGACGACGAGGTGGTGGCTGCTGGTGAGGCGCTGGGCTTCATGCCCCGCCTGCACCTGGACGGGTCGCTGGCGACGGTCCCGCCGGAGCTGGCGGCGGACGTGGTCGCCGTGGTGCGCGAGGGTCTCTCGAACGTCGTGCGTCACGCCGGGGCGACCGCGGCCACCGTGGAGCTCTCGGCGGCCGAGGAGCTGCGGGTGGTGATCTCCGACGACGGGATCGGGCCACCCGGGGGCAACGGGCGTGGCAACGGGTTGCCGAACCTCGCGCAGAGGGCTGTCGACCGGGGCGGGGCCATCAACATCGGGGCGAGCACGATGGGTGGCACCAGCCTCGAGTGGTCGGTCCCCATCCCGCACGAACTCGACGAGGGCTGAAACCGGCACAGGGAAGCGCGCTCTCGGGACGTTCGGCCCATCCGGCGGCCGACGACGCGCGCGATCCTCGAAGCATGAGCGCTTCCGCATCAGACCGCCCTGTCGCTCCCGTCGACCCCGAGCCAACCTCCCCCGGTGCAGCCCGGCCAGAGGTCGTGGCCGGGCTGGTCAACAACGGCTCGGCTCGGGCGGTCGCGGAGGCGGCGATCCGTGAGGCGGCACGCATCCGCGGACGGGTGACGTTCGTCCGGGTGGACACGTCGGGCCGTCCTCACCAGGCGATCGATGTCGAGGACGACGCCACGTTCCGCGCCGCCATCGAGGCCCTGCGCCACGGCCCGACCGTGCCGGTGCGTTTCGAGCGGAGCCGCGGCCGGGTCGCCGACGTCCTGCTCGCACGCAGCAGCCGGGCGGCGTTGCTGGTCCTCGGCGAGGACAACCCCCATACCCGGGAGCCGGTGACCGACGAGTGCACCAGCCGCGCCGGCTGTGACGTGGTGACCGTCCCGCGCCAGCGCGGGTGAGCGAAGGGACCCTGTCGGGAGGCATCACCGTGGACCCCACCCCCGCCGGAAGGGTCGCCGTCGGCGTCGACTCCAGCCCGACGTCCGAGTGGGCCCTCGACTGGGCGGCGCGGGAGGCCGTCGCCGACCGCCGTGGCCTGCACGTGCTCCACGCGCCGACCCCTCTCGCCATCCCCGGCGCGCGCGTGCTCCTGGCGGTGGCGGCCGCTGCCACCGGTTCGGGAGCCGGCAGGTCGGCCGCGAGCGACGTCGTCGAAGCCGCGACGGCGAGGGTGCGCTCGCGCCACCCGACCCTCAGCGTGACGTCCGCCGACGTCTCCACGGACGAGGGCCAGCCGTCGGTCGGGGTGGCCACTCGCGGGGCGCACCTGCTCGTCCTCGGCTACCGCCACCCCCAGTGGTCGGGCTGCGCCTCCACCGCGGCGTTGGTGGCGGACGCCTCCTGCCCCACCGTGGTGGTCAAGGACTGGGAGGACCCCCACCGGCCCCGCAGCGACGTGGTGGTCGGACTCGACGGCGCGCCCGACTCGGCGGGGGCACTCGGGCTCGCCTTCCGGCAGGCCGACCGCCGCGGCTGCGGCCTCATCGTCGTGAACGCCTGGTCGCGCGACCTCGACCAGGGGGTCGAGGTCGTGGCGGCCGAGCTGGGCAGCCCTCACTTCGCCATCGAGCAACGCCGCGCTCTCTGGGTCTCCGAGGAGCTGGCGGGCTGGACCCACGAGTACCCCGACGTCGACGTGACCGTGTCCCTGGTGCAGGGGCACGCGGCGTCAGCGCTGGTCGCCGCCTCGGACGGCGCCGAGCTCCTCGTGGTGGGATCCCACGGACGTGGACGGCTCGGTCGCGCCATCCTCGGCTCGGTCAGCCGCACCGTGCTCGAGCACGCCGGGTGCCCGGTCGCCGTGGTGCCGCCCGGCGACTGACGGCAGGACGACCAGGACCGGCCGCCTGGCCGCGTCGAGCACCGCTCGGCTGACCGAGCCCAGCGACAGCCCCGCGAGCGCCATCGGCCCGCGCGACCCGATCACCACGAGCTCGGCGGCCATCGCGTGCCGCAGCAGCGCGTCGGTCGCGGGATCCGGGGTGACCACGTGCGTGATCCCGTCGGTGGCCGTGAGGCCCGCAGCCATGAGCTGCTTCTCGCACCAGCGGCGGGCTCGGGCGAGCGCCTCGTCCGCTGCCTCACCGGGCATCGGGTGGTAGGAGTGCAGCACGGTCAGGTGCCGTTGCCGCCGACGCGCCTGGTCACCGGCCTCGCGGAGCACGTCGACTCCCGTCGGCCGCTCGTCGAGCCCGACGAGCACGTCCGCAGGAAGGTCGGCGGGACGGGCCGGAGCGCCGTCCTCCGGCACGACCAGGACGGGGCACCGGGCTGCGTGCAGGAACTCACGGCTGCTCGAGCCCAGGGTGAACGACCGGCGACCCTGGCGTCCGAAGGAGCCGAGGACCAGGAGCACGCAGGCGACCAGGGCACGCTTCAGGCCGGCCGGGTCGTCCCCCGCAACGGCGTCCGTCGAGACCTCCAGTCCGGCGTGCGTCCGGCGCAGCGACACGGCTGCGGCCTCCACGGAGCGCCGCCCCTCCGCCAGCTGCTCGCGCTGCTGGGTGACCTGGGCGGCCCACGTGAGGTCAGGGTCGGGTCGTCCCCCGCAGAGGGTCACGATCTCCAGCGGCACACCCCGGCGCAGGGCCTCCTCGGCGGCCGCGTCCAGCGCCGCGCGGCTGTGCCACGAGCCGTCGCTGCCGACCACGACGCGATCGGGACCGGTCGCGGGGTCCTGAGCCTGCGGTGTGTCCATCACTGCTCCCATCGCCCGTCGCGGCCGCGGAGTGGCCGCCCACCCACACCGTGGCACCGTCGCCCACCGGCGTCCGGGGGCGAAGGTCCCGAACGTGGCGGGCGGGACCTTCGCCCCTGATGGACGGCCCGCCCGGCGTTAGCGTTGACCGGGCCGCCGCGGCGGGCAGCGCCTGCCGCGGTGGCGCCACGGATCCGTCACGACCCTCGACGACCGGACGGGAAAGGGACCTGCGCGCATGAGCACCGACACCTCGGCCGACCACGTCTCATCGGGGGCCGGGCCGACCGTGAGCGCCAGCGGGTACCGGCTCGACGAGGTCGACGGGCCCCTCAGCCCGGAACAGCTGCGGACGATGGATGCGTGGTGGCGCGCCGCCAACTACCTCTCTGTCGGGCAGATCTACCTCACCGGCAACCCGCTGCTGCGCGAGCCGCTGGCCGCCGAGCACGTGAAGCCCCGGCTGCTCGGCCACTGGGGCACGACACCAGGGCTCAACCTGCTCTACACCCACGCGAACCGGGTCATCGTCGAGCGCGACCTCGACGCGGTCTACGTCATGGGTCCCGGTCACGGCGGTCCCAGCCCGAACGCCTGCGCCTGGCTGGAGGGCACCTACAGCGAGCGCTACTCCCACATCACCCAGGACGAGCAGGGGATGACACGGTTCTTCCGGCAGTTCTCCTTCCCGGGAGGGGTTCCGAGCCACTGCGCACCCGAGACGCCCGGCTCCTTCCACGAAGGAGGGGAGCTCGGCTACTCGTTGGTCCACGCCTACGGTGCCGCGCTCGACAACCCCGGGCTCACCGTGTTCTGCGCGATCGGCGACGGGGAGGCAGAGACCGGCCCGCTCGCGGCCTCGTGGCAGGTGAACAAGCTCATCAACCCCGCCCGCGACGGTGCGGTGCTGCCCGTCCTCGCCCTCAACGGCTACAAGATCGCCAACCCGACCGTCCTGGCCCGCATCCCGGAGGCCGAGCTGGCCGAGCTGATGCGGGGGCTGGGCTTCGCGCCGCGGTTCGTGTCCGCGGACACGAGCACGAACCCGGCCCACGCGCACCAGGCCCTGGCGGCCGCGCTCGACGACTGCCTCGACACCATCGCCGAGATCCAGCGCCGGGCACGAGTCGACGGCGACCTGTCGCGCCCGGCGTGGCCGATGATCGTCCTGCGGACACCCAAGGGCTGGACCGGTCCCTCCGTGGTCGACGGTCAGCAGGTCGAGGGCACGTTCCGCGCGCACCAGGTCCCGCTCACCGCCGTCCGCACGAACGACGTCCACCGGCGGGCGCTGGCGGAGTGGATGCGCTCCTACCGCCCCGACGAGCTCTTCGACGCGGACGGTGGGCCCGTCCCAGCGCTGCTGGCACTGCCGCCCACCGGTCCTCGACGGATGAGCGCCAACCCGGTGGCCGTCGGCGCACCACGACGCGACCTCGACCTGCCCGGCATCCGCGACCACGCGGTCGATGTCGAGCGACGTGGTCGGACCTCGCACGAGGCCACGAGGGTGCTGGGAGGCTGGTTGCGCGAGGTGGCCCGCGGCAACCCGCACGACTTCATCGTGACCGGGCCGGACGAGGTGGCCAGCAACCGCCTCCAGGACGTGCTCGACCTCGGCGGGCGCTCCTGGGTGGCCGAGACCGTGCCCGGCGACGACCGGCTCTCGCCCGAGGGGCGCTCCTTCGAGCTCCTCAGCGAGCACATCTGCCAGGGGCTGCTGGAGGGGTACGTGCTGACGGGCAGGCATGGGGTGTTCACCTGCTACGAGGCCTTCATCCACATCGTCGACTCGATGTTCAACCAGCACGCGAAGTGGCTCGAGGCCTGCGCCGGCATCGACTGGCGGGACCCCGTCCCGTCGCTGAACTACCTGCTGACGTCGCACGTCTGGCGTCAGGACCACAACGGGTCCACGCACCAGGACCCCGGATTCCTCGACGTGGTGCTCAACAAGAAGCCGTCGGTCGTGCGGGTCTACCTGCCGCCGGACGCCAACACGCTGCTGTCGGTGTACGACCACTGCCTGCGCACGCGCGGCTACGTCAATGTCGTCGTGGCAGGCAAGCAGCCACAGCTCGACTACCTGCCCTTCGACGAGGCCGTCGCCCACTGCGCACGGGGCATCGGGGTCTGGGAGTGGGCCGGCACCGACGTGCCCGGGGAGGAGCCGGACGTGGTGCTGGCCTGCGCCGGCGACGTTCCCACGTTGGAGACGCTCGCGGCCGCCGACATCCTGCGCCGCACCACGGACCTGCGGGTGCGCGTCGTGAACGTCGTCGACCTGATGCGGCTGCAACCGGAGTCCGAGCACCCGCACGGCCTGTCCGACCACGAGTTCGACGCCCTCTTCACCGCCGACCGACCGGTCGTCTTCGCCTTCCACGGCTACCCGTGGCTCATCCACCGGCTCACCTACCGGCGTACGAACCACTCGAACCTGCACGTGCGCGGCTACAAGGAGAACGGTACGACGACGACACCGTTCGACATGGTGATGCTCAACGACCTCGACCGCTACCACCTGGTTCTCGACGTGATCGACCGCGTGCCCGGGCTCGCTTCTCGCATGGTCGGTCTGAGGCAGCAGATGATCGACAGCCGTCTGCGCGCCCGCCAGTGGACGCGCGAGCACGGCGAGGACCTGCCGGAGGTCGCCGACTGGGTGTGGCCGCACGGATGACGCGGCGGTCCCAGGGTGACGTCCTCACCGTCAACACGGGGAGCTCCTCGACCAAGGTGTCGCTCGTTCACCCCGACGACGACGCCGTCGAGAGCGACGACCTCGACCGGGCCCTGGCCGGCGCCCCGCCGTCGGCCGTCGCCCACCGCGTGGTCCACGGTGGCGGCCGGCCCGGGGCAGTGCTCGTGGACGACGCCGTGCTCGACGAGCTGCGAGGTCTGACCGAGCTCGACCCCCTGCACCAGCCCGCTGCCCTTGACGCCCTCGAGCAGGCTCGCGCGGAGCATCCCGAGGTGCCACATGTGGCCTGCTTCGACACGGCCTTCCACCGGACTATTCCCGCCGAGGCGGCGACGTACGCACTCCCCGAGCCCTGGCGGGAGACGTTGCGTGTCAAGGGGTTCCACGGTCTGTCCTACGCATGGGCCGCGCGCACCATCGGCCGCCTCGCCCCGGAGGCGGGTCGGGTGCTGGTCGCCCACCTGGGCAGCGGCGCCTCACTGTGCGCCGTGCGCGACGGTCGCAGCGTCGACACCACCATGGGCTTCACGCCCTTGGGCGGTCTGGTGATGGGCACGCGCAGCGGTGACGTCGACCCGGGGGCGCTCCTGTGGCTGTCCCGGCACACCGACGTCGACGTCGAGGACCTTCTCGAGCGCCGCAGCGGGCTGCTGGGTCTCGCGGGCACGAGTGACCTGCGAGAGGTTTTGCGCCGCAAGGGAGCCGGCGACGTGATCGCCACCGCCGCCTTCGACGTCTACCTCCACCGCCTGACGACCCGCGCGGGCGCGATGGTCGCCGCCCTGCGGGGCCTGGACGTCCTGGTCTTCACCGGGGGTGTCGGTGAGAACAGCGCGGCGGTCCGGCAGGCGCTCTGCGAGAGGCTGGGCTGGATGGGTGTCCACGCCGACGAGCGCGTGGCCCGGCCGGTGCGAGGTGCCGGTCCCCCCGGGCGCGAGGAGGCCGTGGAGCTCACGACTGAGGCGGCTGGGGTCCGGGTCATGGTCCTGCGGAGCCGGGAGGACCTGCAGATGGCGGCGGAGACGCGGACGCTGCTGGGCTGGTAGACGTGACGCGCGCCACCCCCGGCACGGTCCGGACGGCCATCGCTGCCGCCGCGGTCCGGTTGGTCGACTCGCCGGCGAGCGTCACGACCCCGTCGCCCACGTCCACCACGACGCGGTCGGCCAGGCCCAGGTCGTCGAGCAGTCGGACCACGTCCCGCCTGACGTCGTCGTCGGAGCGAGCACTGCTGACGAGGAGGTCGCGGCGCGCGAGAACGCCGACCACGCGGCCACCCGCCACGACCGGCAGCATCTTGAGACCGTGTCCCAGGAGCAGCTCGGCCGCACGGGCGACGTCCTCGTCACCGCGCACGCTCACCACCGGCGTCGACATGACGTCCCCGACGCTGCGGCCGGGCGAGCCGACCGGTCCCGGCTCGACCGGACGGAGGTGGGCCCGGGGGTCGGGGCCGCTCCGGCCACGCAGCAGGTCGGCCTCGCTGGCGATTCCGACCAGCTTCCCCGCGGCGTCGACGACGGGCGCCGACGCGATGCGTTGCTGCAGCAGCACCCGCGCGGCGACCAGCGCGTCGTCCACGGCGCGCAGCGTGACGGCGGGCGAGGTCATGGCCTCACGGACGAGCACGTGACCACCTCCTCATCGACCCTGCGAGAAGCACGGTGCTGCACCTGGTCCCGTGCGCCAAGGGCCCTAGGTCACTCGACGACCCGCCGCGCGCTCGAGGCAGCGAGGACCTTCGCCCCTGACCGCATCCACTGCGCCGCCGGACCCTGGGGAGGACGGCGTGGTATCGCCGTCACCGGTGAGCGAGAACGCTTCACGGACACCGGCCGAGCGGAGACCAAGGAGTGGTGATGAGCGAGAAGACGTCGAACGGCGAGCACCCGGCCGCCGAGACCGCGGTGACCCTGGAGCCGAGGACGCCCCGGGACCTGGCGTCGCTGATGTTCGCCGGCTGGCCCTTCGGGGAGTCCACGTGGGCCTGGCCGGACCTCACCCCGCCGACCAGTGCGCCGATCAGGGTCGAGGAGGCGATCGAGGACGGCCAGGTCGTCGTCCGTGCCGAGATCCCCGGTGTCGACCCCGAGAAGGACATCGAGGTCGTCGTCGACGAGGGCGTGCTCACCATCCGGGCCCGCAAGGAGGAGAAGAAGGACCAGCGGAGCGCGCGGGGATACCGCACGGAGTTCCGCTACGGCAGCTTCGAGCGCAGGGTGCGGCTTCCCAAGGGAACGAGTGCCGAGGTCGTCTCCGCGAGCTACCGCGACGGCGTGCTGGAGGTGCGCATGCCCGCACCTGCGGCGGGTGGCACCGCACGGAAGATCGACGTCCAGCGCAGCTGAGGGGTCACAGCGGCCACCGGCGGCCGAGACGGCGCCGACAAGAGCCCCCATCCGGTGATCTCACCGGGTGGGGGCTCGTCGTGGCGCACTCGGTCAGCGGAGCACGGGGAAGCGGCGAACCAGAGGCAACGCGTTCCACCGGTCCCCGAGGCCGAACGTGTGCCCGGCTCCTGCGGCCGCCAGGCCGACCAGGACCAGGGCGTAGACCACGTGGTCGTCGATGGCGGGATTGGTGACCATCGGCATCGAGGCCATCCACATCATGATGAGCATCGTCACTCCACCGACGGCTGCGAGGCGCATCGCGACTCCGGCGAGGAGGGCCACCCCGACCGCCAGCAGGCCGCCCATGAACAGCCAGTCCGCCCACGCCTGTCCGGACACGGCGTTGAAGATGCCGCCGAAGGGGCCCTGGACGCCTGCGAGGTACCCGGTCGTCGGGGAGCCCCCGTTGACCCACGAGTCGGCGGACGGGGTCGCGAAGCCGAAACCGAAGGCCTTGTCGACGAAGGCCCAGGCGAAGATGAACCCCAGGGCGATGCGAGTGATCGCCCATGTGGTGGCGGCGACCCGGGGGCGGCCTGCCCGGCGGCGACCGCGAGCGTGCTGCCGGCGCCGTTGTACTGCGGCGCCAGGTCGCTGCTGGTGGTGGTACGCATCTGCATCTCCCAGGTCGGAACGTCGATGGTCGGACGACCGTCGACGACTCGGACGCTACGGGCACGGCCGCGCCTCGTGAGGTGGCCAAGGACCTCGTCACGCGGGACGTAGGTCCCGACGTCGGCTCCCGCGCCCCGGGAGCCTGGTACGTCACGAGACGCACCTTCGGGACCTACCGCCCGAGACGGACGGGCCTTCGGACCGTGGTCCGGCGGCCGTGTCGGGGGGAGCCTTTCCACCAGGACGGCACCCCTCCGTCCCCACCGACACCGGAGGTGACCCCGTGGACTCCGAGCTCCGCATCGACCGCGTCGTCGTCGGCTTCGACGGTTCCGCACCGTCCCAGGCCGCTCTGCGCACCGCCATCGCCGAGGCCAAGCGTCGCCGTGTCCGGTTGCTGATCCTGTCTGCGATCGACGTGGGTGCCCTGCTCCCCCTCAACCCGGCCGTGTACTCCGCTGCCACGCGTGCGGCGTTGGACGAGGCAGCGTCGCAGGCGCGGAGCGAGCTGGGCGACGACCGCGTCGACGCCCGGGTGGAGATCGGATACCCCTCGAGCGTGCTTCTGCGGATGAGCCGCGAGCACGACCTGATCGTGGTCGGCACGCACGGGCACCGCCCCGTCGCCCGGGTGCTGCTGGGATCAACCAGCACAGCGGTGGCGACCCACAGCACGTGCCCGGTGCTCGTCGTCCGCTGGTCCCGGCCGGACGTCACCGAGCCGCGGGTCGTCGTCGGCGTCGACGGATCGGCCGCGTCGAACCGGGCGATCCAGCTGGCCGCTGACGAGGCCGACCGTCGCGGTGCGCGGCTCCACGCGGTCCTCGCGCTCCCGCCGGTCCTCGACAGGCTGGGCGTGGCGTCGGTGCTGCCGGCGCAGGAGCTTCAGGACGCGGAACGCCTGCTCGCGGAATGCCTTTCCGGCATCCCGGAGCAGCATCCGGACCTCGAGGTCCAGACCGAGGTCGTCCATCTCGACCCGGTCGACGCCCTGATGCGTGCGGCGCAGGGCGCCGGCCTGCTCGTGCTCGGCACCCGCGGCCACGGGCCGGTCGCCTCGGTGCTGCTCGGCTCGGTGAGCCGCAAGCTGCTCCAGCGGGCGCCCTGCCCCGTGGCCGTGGTGGCCCCCACGTCCTCGACGAGCTCGTCCGGGGGACGCAGTGACGACCACGCCGTACCGACCACCCACTGACCCGGCCGGCAGGCGATGAGTACGGCCCTCGACGCCGACGGGCCGTGGCCCACCCGGGCCGACGTCGCTGCGGGGCTGTCGTCCTTCGAGGCGCGTCGTCGGCTCGAGCGCGACGGCCCGAACCGGCTGCCCACGCCGCGACGACCGCACCCTCTCGCGCAGCTGCTGCACCAGATGGTCAACCTCTTCGCCCTGATGCTGTGGGGGGCGTCCGTGCTGGCCGCGCTCGCGGGCATGCCGCAGCTGACGGTGGCGATCATCGTCGTCGTCGTCATCAACGGCGTCTTCGCCTTCGCGCAGGAGTACCGGGCCGACAAGGCGGCCGAGCGGCTGCACCAGCTCGTCCCCGCCCGCGCCCGGGTCCGGCGCGACGGTGAACCGCTGACGGTGCCCGTCGACGACGTCGTCGAGGGGGACCTGCTCCTCCTGCAGGCCGGGGAACGGGTCGCAGCCGACACCCGGCTCTCGCCCGGGTCGCGCTGGCCGTTGACGAGTCCATGCTGACCGGCGAGAGCGTCGCCGTCCGACCCGACGAGGGCGCGACCCTGCTGTGCGGGAGCTTCGTGGTCGAGGGCGAGGGTGAGGGCGTCGTCCTCCGTACCGGGACCCGCACGCGGCTCGCGGGGATCAGCGCGCTGACCGCGAAGGCCGTCCGCCGACCGAGCCCGCTGACGCTGCAGCTCCACAAGGTCGTGGTCGTGGTGTCCGTCGTGGCGGTGACGACCGGGGCGACCCTGTTCGCAGTGGCGGTCGCCCTGGGCATGCCGGTGGCGGACGGGTTCCTCTTCGCCATCGGCGTGACGGTGGCACTGGTACCCGAGGGGCTCCTTCCCACGGTGACGATGTCCCTCGCGCTGGGAGCCCAGAAGATGGCGGACCGGCACGCGCTGGTGCGTCGGCTGGAGGCCGTCGAGTCCCTGGGCGCCACCACGGTCATCTGCACGGACAAGACCGGGACGCTCACGCGCAACCAGATGTCGGTCGTAGCGGTGTGGACCCCCGGAGCGGGCGGGCTGAGCATTCCGGCCACCGGCTACGACCCGTCCCCTCCCCTCTCCCCGGGGGACGCCGTCTCGCGGCTGGCCTCTGCCGCCGCGGCGTGCGTCCGGGGCCGGTTGGTCCCGGCTCCCGAGGGTGCGGCGGGGTGGGTCCCCGAGGGGGACCCGATGGAGGTGGCCCTCGACGTCCTGGCCCGCAGGGTGGGCCTGCCGCGTGCCACGGTCCTGAGATGGCTCCCCTACACGGCGGACCGGCGACGGTCCTCCGCCGTCGCGGCGGCGTCGCCGGGACAGACCCCGCTCCTGGCCGTGCTCGGCGCTCCCGAGTCGGTGCTGCCCCAGGTGCTCGACGGTGTCGCCGCGCAGGCTGCCGGTCCGCAGGTGGAGGCGCTGGCGTCGCGGGGACTGCGCGTGCTCGCCGTCGCGGGCCGTGCGGCGCCGGACGGTTGGGCCGAGGCCGCACCCGGCGACCTGGAGACCGGGCTCAGCCTCTACGGCCTGGTCGCGCTCGCCGACCCGCCGCGGCCCGACGTCCGCGACGCGATCGACGCCTGCGAGACAGCCGCGATCCATCTCGTGATGATCACCGGCGACCACCCGCTCACGGCCGCGGCCATCGCCCGCGAGGTCGGCCTGCTGCACGCCGAGGGACGCGTGGTCCCGGCCGACGCCCTCCCGGCCGACGACGCCCAGCTCGCCGCCCTGCTGACGAGCCCAGGCGGAACCGTCGTGGCACGCGTCAGCCCGGAGGACAAGCTGCGCATCGCACTGGCCCTCCGCTCCGCCGGCCACGTCGTCGCCATGACCGGTGACGGGGTCAACGACGCCCCGGCACTGCGAGCCGCCGACGTCGGCGTCGCGATGGGGGCCTCCGGCAGCGACGTGGCCCGCGAGGCGGCGGACCTCGTGCTACTCGACGACCACTTCTCGACCATCGTGGGCGCCGTCGAGCTGGGACGCGCGACCACCGCCAACATCCGCCGCTTCCTGACGTACCACCTCACGGACAACGTCGCCGAGCTCACACCGTTCGTGGCATGGGCCCTGACCGGCGGGTCCTTCCCGCTCGCGATCGGCGTGCTCCAGGTGCTCGCACTCGATATCGGCACGGACGTCCTGCCCGCCCTGGCGCTGGGCACCGAGAAGGCCAACCCCAGCACCCTGAAAGGTCCGGCGCACTCGGGCTCCCTCATCGACCGCCGCGTGCTGGGGCGCGCCTTCGGCGTGCTGGGACCGGCTGAGGCGGTCGGGTCCCTCGCCACCTTCACGGCCGTCCTGGTCGCGGGCGGGTGGGGGTGGGGGCGCGAACCGGACGCCGCACTGCTCGCCACCGCGTCCGGCTCGGCGTTCGCCGCGATCGCCGTCGGCCAGCTGGCCAACGCCGTCGCCTGCCGCAGTGCCGGCACGCCGGCCTGGCGCATGGGGCTGGCCGGCAACCGCACCCTCCAGTGGGCGGTGCTCTTCGAGCTGGCCCTGTGTGGCGCGCTGCTCGGCGTGCCCCCGGTCGCCGACCAGCTCGGTGGCACCTGGCCCAGTGCCCTGGGCTGGTTCGGGGCAGCGGCCACCGGCGCCGCCGTGGTGCTCGTCGACGGCGCCCACAAGAACCTCCGCAGAACGGTCACACCCGTCCACGCACGCCCTGCCCGCCCCGCCCGCCCGGGCCCAGGGGCACCTCAGAAGGAGCTCCGATGACCACGGTCCACGACCACACAGCCGGCCGAGGCAGCGACCACTCGTCGCACCGTTGGGTACGCGACTTCGCCGAGGGGTCGCGCGACCAGGCCGACCTGCTCGGCGGCAAGGGAGCCGGCCTGGCCGAGATGACCCGGCTGGGCCTGCCCGTCCCCCCCGGCTTCACCATCACGACCGAGGCGTGTCGTCACTACCTGCACACCGGCCAGGAGCCCGACGGGTTGATGGACGAGGTGACCGCCCACCTCGGCGGGCTCGAGAAGGTGCTCGGCAGGCGCTTCGGGGACGCGGCCGACCCGCTGCTCGTGGCGGTCCGGTCGGGAGCCCGCCGCTCCATGCCGGGGATGATGGACACGGTCCTGGACGTCGGGCTGAACGACCGCACCGTCGCCGGCCTCGCCGCGCGCGCGGGGGACCGCTTCGCGTGGGACTGCTACCGGCGCCTGGTCCAGATGTACGGCCGGACGGTCCTGGGCGTCGACGGGGCCGTCTTCGAAGAGGTCCTCGGCCGGGCCAGGAGCGAGTCCGGGGTCGCGACCGACCACGAGCTCACGGCCGACCAGCTGCGCTCGGTGGTGGCCACGTGCCGGCGGCTGATGCTCGAGCACAGCGGTGAGGACCTGCCGCAGGACCCGTCCGAGCAGCTGCACCGCACGGTCGTCGCCGTGTTCAGGTCCTGGAACTCCCCGCGTGCCAGGACGTACCGCGCCAAGGAGGGGATCGGCGAGGACCTCGGGACGGCCGTCAACGTCGTGGCCATGGTCTTCGGCAACACCGGCCCCCTGTCAGGCAGTGGGGTGTGCTTCACCCGCGACCCCGCGACCGGAGCGCCGGGCGCGTGGGGCGAGTTCCTTCCCGACGCCCAGGGCGAGGATGTGGTCTCGGGCGTGCGGGACCCCCTCCCCCTCGACGAGATGGCGACCACCATGCCCCAGGCCCACGCCGAGCTGCTGGCGCACCTCGGCGTGCTGGAGCGCCACTACCGAGACGTCTGCGACACCGAGTTCACCGTCGAGGAAGGTCGGCTGTGGATGCTCCAGACCCGGATCGGGAAGCGCACTGCGGGAGCAGCGTTCAGGTTCGCCGTCGACCTGGCCGACGAGGGCCTCATCGACATGGACGAGGCGCTGCGACGGGTGGACGGCGAGCTGCTCGAACACCTCCTGCACCCCGAGTTCGACACGGACACCGGCGCCGTCGAGCTCGCGCGCGGACTGGCGGCCAGCCCCGGTGCGGCCGTCGGCGAGATCGCTCTCGACTCGGCGAGGGCGGTCAGCCGTGCGGCCCAGGGTCACAGCGTGGTCCTGGTGCGTCCCGAGACCAGCCCGGACGACCTCCCGGGGATGCTGGCGGCCGTCGCCATCGTCACCGCCCGCGGGGGGATGACCTCGCACGCGGCCGTGGTGGCTCGCGGGATGGGGCGCACATGCGTCGCCGGCGCCTCGGACCTGACCGTCGACCTGGACGGCCGGACGGTGACGGGCCGGGACGGCCGCGTGCTGAGAGAGGGCGACGTCCTCTCCGTCGACGGGACGACCGGAACGGTGCGGATCGGCGCGCTGGCGGTCCGGCCCAGCCCGGTCGCAGATGCGCTCGCGCAGGGTGAGAGCGGTGCCGGGAGCACCCACCCCGTCGCGCAGGCCGTCCTCCGGCTGCTGACCCACGCCGACGACAGGGCCGTCCTCGAGGTGCGGGCCAACGCCGACACCGGTGACGACGTCGCTCTCGCACGCCGGCTGGGGGCGACCGGCGTCGGACTCGCACGCACCGAGCACATGCTGCTCGGCGACCGGCGACGGCTCGTCGAGGCCATCGTCATGGATCGCGAGCGCGGGCAGGCGCTCTCGGAGCTCGAGAGGGTCCAGCGGGCGGACCTGACAGCCCTGCTCGCGGAGGGGGACGGCCGGCCGGTGGCCATCCGGTTGCTCGACCCACCGCTCCACGAGTTCCTTCCCGACCTCACGACGCTGTCCGTCGAGGTGGCGCTGGCCGGGAGCGCCGCGCCCGCCGACGACCTCGCCCGACTGGCCGCGGCGCAGCGCTGGCACGAGCACAACCCGATGCTCGGTCTGCGTGGTGTCCGCCTCGCGGCGGTGGTCCCCGAGGTGACCAGGGCGCAGGTCAGGGCGCTGGCCGAGGCCTTCCTCGACCTGACAGCATCCGGCCACGACCCGCGCCCCGAGCTGTTGGTGCCCCTTGTCGCCGACGTGGACGAGCTGAGGCTGGTACGCCGGATCATCGACGAGGTGCTCGCCGACGTGGCCGCGAGCCGCGGGGTCCCGGTGCCGGAGATCCCCGTCGGCGCGATGGTGGAGCTCCCACGCGCCGCACTCACGGCAGGTCGCCTGGCCGGGGCCTGCGACTTCTTCTCGTTCGGCACGAACGACCTGACGCAGACCACCTGGGGGCTGTCGCGCGACGACGCCGAGTCGGGCTTCCTGCCCGCCTACCGCCGAGCGGGTCTGCTGGCCCGGGACCCCTTCGTCCACCTCGACCAGGACGGCGTGGGCCGGCTCGTCGAGCTCGCGATCACGGAGGGGCGGCTGGCCCGTGCCGACCTGGGCCTCGGGGTCTGCGGGGAGCACGGCGGAGACCCGGCGTCGGTCAGGTACCTCGCGGGCCTGGGGCTCGACTACGTCTCGTGCTCGCCGTGGCGGGTCCCGGTGGCGCGGCTCGAGGCGGGCCGGGCAGCCATCTCCTAGGTGCTCAGCGGACGTCGCCGCGGGGGCGCGGCTGGTCGAGGGTCGCCGCGAAGACGGCAGCCTGCGTGCGGCGCTCCATGCCGAGCTTCGCGAGCAGGCTCGACACGTAGTTCTTCACCGTCTTCTCGGCCAGGTGCATCTCCTCGGCGATCTGACGGTTGGACAGCCCGTCGGCGATGTGCATGAGGATCCGCTTCTCCTGACCGGTCAGGGACGACAGGCGGGGGTCGTCCTCAGGTCCGGACCGCAACCGCTTCAGGACCTGGGCCGTCGTCGTGGGATCGAGCAGGGAGCCACCGGCGGCCACCGTGCGCACCCCCCGCACCAGGTCGGAGGAGCGGATGTCCTTCAGCACGTACCCCGACGCGCCGGCGACGATCGCGGCGAAGAGTGCCTCGTCGTCGTCGTACGACGTGAGGATGAGTGCCTTGATCTGCGGGTCGAGCGACCGCACCTCGCGGCAGACCTCGATCCCGTTCCCGTCCGGAAGCCGGGCGTCGAGCACCGCCACGTCCGGCCGCAGGGCCGGAATGCGTCGAGCGGCCTCGGCCGCGGACGCGGACTCGCCGACGACCTCGATGTCCGGTTCGGCCTCCAGCAGCTGACGCAGCCCGTTGCGGACGAGCTCGTGGTCGTCGAGCAGGTACACCCTGATCACCATGCCGCCAGTGTGCCCCGACCTGGTCCCGCGCGGGCGGGACCTTGGTCCCGACCGGGCGGGCACTCCGGCCGTGGGCGGCGGTACGCCCAGCGGGAAGCCTGGGTGGTCCGGGCAGCGCTGCGACGTTGCGCACCACGTCACACGTGCAGGAGATCGTCATGACCGTCGACCCACTCAGCGTTGCTCGCGTCGTCGTCGCCTTCGACGGCTCACCGTCAGCCCACACCGCCCTCCACCTGGGGCTGGCACTGGCCGAGGAACACGGTGCGGAGCTCCTGCTGGCCTGTTCGGTGGACAGCGGCGACCCCAACTGGACCCAGCCCTTCACCACGACGGCCGAGCACGTGGTCGAGGCGGCCGCGGAGCAGGCGCGCGACAGGCTCGGCAGCGACCGCGTGGCGTGGACGGTCGAGCACGGCCACCCCTCGTCCCACATCCTCGCGCTCGTCGTGCCCGGGGACGTCGTCGTCTCCGGGACCCACGGGCACCGTCCGGTCGCGCACGTGCTGGTCGGCTCGACCAGCCACGCCCTGATCACCCACGCTTCGTGCCCGGTCCTGATCGCCCGCACGTCCACCTTCCCCGAGGGCAAGCCGGTCGTCGTGGGAGTGGACGGGTCCCACGTCTCGCAGGGTGCCCTGCGGATGGCAGCCGACGAGGCGGCCAAGCGCCACGTGCCGCTCCGGGCGGTCAGGGCCGTCGAGCCCGTCGTGGACGCCGCCGGGATGGTCGCCGGTCCTGACGACGAGACCCTACGAAGGGCCGAGGCTGAGGTGGCCGACGCGCTGGCGGCGCTGCGTGCGGACCGGCCCGACCTGGTCACCGAGGTCGTCGTGACCCAGGCCCACCCGGTCGAGGCGCTGGTCAGCGCGTCCCACCTGGCCGGGTTGGTCGTCATCGGCAGTCGCGGACGCGGCCCGATCCGCTCGGCGCTGCTCGGTTCCGTGAGTCGCGAGGTCGCCCACCGCGCCCAGTGCTCCGTCCTCGTGGTCCGACCGGTGTCTGCGCACAAGGAACCAGAGGCGGACCGCCGTGACACCGTGACGGCTTCCTAGCCGAAGGCATGGACTCCCACGCCGTCACCCGCTCACCATGAGGGTGGTCGAGGACTCCGAGATCGCGACCGCCCTGACGCGAATCGAAGGAGTCCCGCGCGTCGTGGTGAGCGGCAACCACGCCACCCCCCGCACGACGCTGGGGGTCCTGGACGGCACGCTGGCCGGGTACAGGCTGTTCGCGCTGAACGCCCAACCCGGGTTCCCGTCGCGCGACGGGGTCCTCCCCGAGACGTGCTTCGTCGGCCCCGGTATGCGTGGCCTGCCACGGCTGCGGTACGTGCCGGCCCGTCTCTCCCTGGTGCCGCGGCTGTTCGCCACCACCCTGCCGCCCGACGTGGTCGTCCTGCACACGACGACACCGCGCCGGGGTCGGGTGTCGCTGGGCACCGAGGTGAACATCCTCCCGGCGGCGGTCGAGGCGGTCCGGGCGCGCGGCGGTCTCGTCGTCGCGCAGCTCAACCCGCACATGCCGTGGACGACCGGCGACGCGGAGCTGTCGCTCGAGCACGTCGACCTGGGCGTGGAGGTGGACGAGCCCCTCGTCCTCCACCAGCCGGCGGCCCCCGAAGCCATGGCGACGACGATCGGGGATCGCGTGGCAGCCCTGGTCCCCGACGGGGCCACGCTCCAGGCGGGCATCGGCGCCGTGCCGGACGCGGCGCTCGCGGGGCTGCGTCGGCACCGCGACCTGCGGGTCTGGACCGAGATGTTCAGCGACGGGGTGATGGAGCTCGACCGCGCGGGTGCACTGGACGCGCACACCCCGATGCATGCGTCCTTCCTCTTCGGCTCGGACGAGCTGTACGCGTGGGTGCACGACAACCCGCGGGTGCGCATGCTGCGCACCGAGACCACCAACTCGCCGGGTCTGATCGCCGCGCAGCCCGCCATGACCTCCATCAACACCGGCCTGCAGGTGGACCTCTTCGGTCAGGTGAACGCCTCACGCATCGGAGCGCGGATCTACAGCGGTTTCGGGGGGCAGAGCGACTTCGTCAGCGGGGCACTGCAGAGCGCGGGCGGGCAGGCCGTGATGGCGTTGCGGTCGTGGCACCCCCGCGCCGACCGATCGACGGTCGTGCCGCTCGTCGACGAGCCGGTGACGTCCTTCCAGCCGAGCATCGTCGTGACCGAGCAGGGAGCCGCGTCGCTGTGGGGTGTGGACGAGCGCGAACAGGCCCGTCGACTGGTCACCGAGGCCGCCCACCCGCGCGTGCGGGAGGAGCTCAGCGAGGAGGCGCGGGCGCTGGGTCTGGCTTGAGCACCGAGAAGCGCCGTCCGGTGATCTCCTCGGGCTCGATGCGCAGGTAGCGCTGCTTGGGCGCTGCGTGCCACGGGAAGAGCGGCAGGTCCATCGCCTCGACAAGGTCCTCCAGCCGCTTGACCTCGCCCACCAGGCCCTTGATCACGACGCTCCACGCCTCGCCGTCCGCCGGCGAGTACCAGTCGACCTCGAAGGCGACGACGGGGTTCACCACGGACGCAGCGAGCTTCGAGCCCTCCGCTGTCCTGACCACGAGCGTCCCGTGGTCGACGATGTAGTTGATCGGGAAGATGTCGGGTCGGCCGGCGACACTGACGGCCAGGCGCCCGACATCGCGGGACCTGAGCATGTCCCAGCACTCGGCTGCGCGTGAGGGCCGTTGTCGCCGTGGAGATCTGTTCCGTGTCCATGCCTCGATGATGCGCGCGGGCACGCGGACGGACCAGGGACGAAGGTCACTGGCGTCGGGCGTCACGCCTCGAGGCTGACGACGCCGGGGCCCTCCACCCGTACGACGCCGGGGATGGAGCGGGCCATCACCTCGGCCACGTGGTGCTCGGCGATGGGCAGCTCGCTGTGGAGGCGCACGACGCCGTCCACGACGGCCACCTCCACGGGCTGCTCGAGCTCCAGATCGGCCAACACGTCCAGGACGTCGTCCCTGATGTCGGCGTCGGACCGCGCGAGCGCGCGCAGCAGGTCACGGCGGGCGACGATGCCGACCGGGTGGTGGGCGACCACGACCGGGGCCGCCTTGATGCCGTTGTCGGCCAGGAGCACGGCCGCCGTCCGGATCTCGTCCGTGGGACGCAGCGTGAGGGGCCGTGTCGACATCACGTCGGCGACCCTCAGGACCGGCATCTCGGTCTCGGATCCCCCTCGCGGAGGCCGAGGCTCACCTCGGCATCGGTCTGGGTGTAGGCGACCAGGAGGTCGGCCTCGCTGATCATCCCGATGACGCGCTCGGCGTCGTCGACGACCGGTGCCGAGGAGATGTTGCGGCGCACCAGCAGCTGGGCCGCGTACGTGACGGTATCGTCGGCCCGGAGCGTCACCGGTCCCGCCGTCATCACCTCGTGGACGAACATGGTCGGCTCCTCTCGTCGGACAGCGGTGGCCCTGGATGCGACCACCCTCACGTCCCGGATGCCCTGTCGGACAGGGCCCTAAGGCCCCCGGGCGACGGACGCGCTGCGGATCCCGGCAGCGACCAGCAGGCCACCCAGCACGATCAGCGCGACGCCCACCGCGAGCAGCACGACACCCAGCTCGTTCAACCACGGCACGGTGGCAGCCAGCTCGACCTCGGCGGACACGCCGCGGCTGCCGTCGGCGTTCATCACCACGAGGGTCCACTCGCCCGCCCGCGGCGCCCAGAAGACCACCTGCTCACCGCTCCCCGATGCGGACGCGACCCAGATGTCGACGTCGCCGGGCGGTTGCGCAGGCGGGCCACCGGCTCGCTCCACCCCACGGTCCCGGCCGGGCACCCGGCGCGCCACGCCCGCCAGGTACGAGTCGACGTCGGCGGGGGCGGCGATGCCGACGAAAAGCGGAGTGGTGTCCCGGGGCGAGGCCGTGACCCGGACGTCGCCGAGGATGGCCGCCGGGACCTGTGAGCCGCCGCCGGAGGCCTCCAGGGACACCTCGCCCAGGACCACGGCGTGACCGCTGCTGTCGACCTGTTCCCGCACGCCGGTCAGGTAGCCGCCGTCCCGCAGGGTCTGGTCCGCGACCAGGGCGGCGGTGCCACCGAGCGTCAGCCCCAGACCCGACAGCGCGACGACGGAGCCGGCGACCACCGTGACGACCCGGCCGGCGGTCCACCGGTGCGCCGGCGCCACGCCCGGCGGCACCACCGTAGGCGGGACGGGCGCCTGTTTCCGCACGGACAACGGCTCGTGCGGACCTTGGTCGAGGCGGAACGGGGGATAGCGGTCCGTCATCAGCGTCGCGTAGGCGGTCACACGCAGCACCCACCTCTGCAGACCGAGCAGCAGGTCGTACAGGGACGGCGGGTAGCGCCCCGTCACGGCGAGGACGACGCCGGCGACGAGCACCAGGATGCCGACGAGGCCTCCTCCCCACATCCACGTCAGCTCGTCCGACCGCGCCTGCTGCACCGCCCAGACGCCGCTGCCGAGGAGGACCCCGACGACGATGTAGTGGGGCACTGCGAGCAGCCACCACTTGACCAGGACGAGACCGCGCGACAGGCGTTCGGGGTACTCCACGTCGAGGTGCGTCGGGTAGCCCTCGACCTCGGCGAGCGTGAACGGCGGATAGCGGTCGGTGGCAAGGACCCCGTACCCGTAGTAGGAGACCCGCCAGCTCCAGCGCAGCACTCCTACGTTGAAGTCGAAGATCGTCCGTGGGTACCGCCCGGTGAACAGGATGGCGAAGAACGCCACGACGGTGAGGACCACGAAGGCGGTCCACAGGAAGGCGAGCACGACGACATGGGGCAGCACGAGCAGCCACTTCACCAGCCACAGGAAGCGCGACGGTGCCACCTCGTCCACCGAGTCCACCCGGACCGGGCCTTCGGTGCTGGGGGTCCCGAGGTCGATCTCACTCGGTGTCGTCATCGCCTGATCCTCCCGTCAGGCCGACGGCTGGCGGCGGGCAGCGGCGAGTCTCGCCAGCTCCGTCCCCCAGCTCCGGGCTCGGTCCAGCTCGCCCGGGTACAGCGGTCCCTCGTACCCGTCCACCCAGAAGGACTCCGGCGTGGCGAGGACGGACGCGCCCATCCGGCGCAGGCGAACGAGGGCCACACGTCCGGCCCGCCCGGGAAGCCTCGGACGCTTGACGTGCGTGTCGAAGGCGGCGACGGGGAGCGGCACCCGGTCGGCGGCCTCCAGCCACTCGCGCACCCCGCCTCCCGACGAGATCACCGCACGCCCCGCGCGGCGCGCCGCGTCCGCGCGGGTCTGCGGCCGGCTGAGCCCGAAGGCGTGGGTGGGCGCGCCGACGACGAGCAGCTCGGCGTCCAGGCCCTGCAGGGGCGGCGCGGACCCGACCTCCACGACCTCGACGTGCAGCGACAAGCCGATGCCGTCCGCCACCGCCTCGGCGACCGACCGGGTGTTGCCGAACATCGACTCGAACACGACCAGAGCAGACATGTCGCCGACAGCTCCCTCTCCCCTGTGCGCGTCCCCTCGTGGGACGCGTGATGCTCCTCCAGGGTCGCGCCCCAGGCCCCTCACGTGAGGGGCCTAACGTCCTGCCTCGGGCCTCACCAGGAGCCACTGAGCACGGCCGCCCCTTCGTAGCCGTCTTCCGCGAGCTCGACGAGGGCGCTCTGTGCCGCAGAGAAGGGCCGGTGGACCACGTGCGGACGGACGTCCAGGTTGGTCGCGACCCGCAGCAGCTCCTCGCCGTCCGCGCGGGTGTTGGCGGTGACACTGCGCAAGTCCTTCTCGTAGAACAGCTCTCGTTCGTGGACGAGCCCGGGGACGTCCGAGAGGTGGATGCCGGCCACGACGAGCGCACCTCCCCGGTCCAGGGCCCTCAGGGCGACCGGGACGAGATGACCCACGGGAGCGAAGAGGATCGCCGCGTCGAGCGGCTCCGGCGGGGCCTCGGCAGCACCGGCTGCGGAGCTGGCCCCCAGCGTCAGCGCGAGCGCGCGTGCACGTGGTGACCGGGTCATCACGTGCACGGTCGCACCCTGGGCGACGGCGATCTGCTGGACGACGTGGGCCGACGCCCCGAAGCCGTACAGGCCCAACCGCCCACCGGGCGGCAGCGTCGCCCGGCGCAGCGCACGGTAGCCCACGATCCCGGAGCAAAGGAGCGGCGCTGCGGTCTCGTCGTCGAGGGCTGGTGGCAGCCGGTAGGCGAACGCCTCGTCGACCAGCGTCTTCTCGGCGAAGCCGCCGTCGCGGTCCCATCCCGTGAAGAGGGCGTTCGGGCAGAGGTTCTCCGCACCGGTCCGGCACCAGCGGCAGGCGCCGCAGGTGCGGGCGAGCCACGCCACGCCGACCCGGTCGCCAAGGCGGAGTCGGCCGGTGCCGGGTCCCAGCGCGTCGACGACGCCCACGACCTCGTGCCCGGGGACCGCCCGCTCGCGGTGCGGAGGAAGGTCACCCTCCGCGAGGTGCAGGTCCGTCCGGCAGACGCCGCAGGCCGTCACCGCGACACGCACCTGGCCCGGACCGGGCTCCGGCTCGGGGACGTCCACGCGTTGCATCGGCCCGGAACCGATCGGGCCGGGTCGGGCCACGGCCCACGCCCACATCGCGGGACCTACCGGCGCAGGTGAACGACCTCGTGCTGCGCCTCGGCGATGTCGTCCGACGCGAGACCCAGCAGGCGGTCGGCGAGGTCGCGCAGCGCCCGAGCAGCGGCCACCTCGTCCCCGATCTCGGGCACATTCGCGTCCTTCGGGTTCTTCCGGGCCGTGCCCTTGCCGTGCAGCATGCCCGCCTCGGTCTTGAGGACGGCGTCGACAGAGGTCGTGTCGTCGTGCTCGAAGACGTGCAGGCTGACGATCCACGTGTGGACGGTGTCCATCTCGGCCTCCTCGGTTCGCGATGATCCGACCATCGCTCTCCCGGGGCGAGGGGCGACAGGGGAGAAGGTCACGTGGTGCCGGACCGCCCCTGGAGCAGGACCCGCTCGCCGCGACGCGGCGTGACGACGCACCAGCCGGTCTCGGAGGTCAGCCTCTCGGCGAAGGCGGCAGAGGACCGTGGTTCACCGTGTACGACGTAGACGGCGGCAGGCGCCTCGGTCCCGCTCCTCAGCCACGTCGACAGCTCGGCCGCGTCGGCATGGCAGGAGAAGTGTGGGACATCGACGACCTCGGCCCGGACGGGCACGTAGACACCATGCATCTTCAGGTGTTCCGCACCTTCCTGGAGTGCGCGGCCACGCGTACCGGCCGCCTGGAATCCGGTCAGCACCAACGTGTTCCGTGGGTCGGGCAGCTAGTGCTTGAGATGGTGCACGATCCGTCCGCCCGAGAGCATGCCTGAGGCCGAGACGACGATGCACGGACCATCGGGAGCGTTGA
The DNA here is from genome assembly GCA_963843835.1 of uncultured Actinomycetota bacterium. Lineage (GTDB taxonomy): Bacteria > Actinomycetota > Actinomycetes > Actinomycetales > CAWJMD01 > CAWJMD01. Next base: position 295,523 of record CAWJMD010000001.1, on the reverse strand, counting down.
GCTGCTGGGACGCCAACACCGTCGGCGCCGCGATGAAGTCGTCACTGCCGAGCGGGTCTCTGACGCGTGGACGCAGATCCGGTCTGCCCTCCCGCAGGGCCCGGCGATAGACCTCGATCGCGGAGAGCGCCATCGGGCTGTCGACATAGACCGGGACGGCGGGGATCGCCCCCTCGCGGCGGAGGCGTGCCAGCGCGGCGAGGACGACCTCCGTGCGGTCGACGGCGAAGCGGCCACCAGCACGACGCCACCCCGGCGGACCGTGCGCCGCACCGCCGACGCGAGCAGGGCCGTGTCGGGCGCGCCGTGCCCCCTGTCACCGTAGGTCGACTCCACCACGATCACGTCGGCCGGCGGGGGCGGTGCGGGGGGAGCGAGCAACGGGTGACTCGGCCGCCCGAGGTCGCCGCTGAACAGGACACGACGGCCGCCGACGTCGAGGAGCGCCGTCGCCGACCCGAGAATGTGCCCCGCCGGGTTCAGCTCGACGTCGATGTCGTCCGCGAGCGGCTGGGCGCTGCCGAAGTCGACGTGCCTCAGGAGTCCGATGACGCGCTCCGCGTCGTCGGACGCGTACAGCGGCAGCGGGGGTGAGTGCTTGGAGAAGCCGGCGCGACGGGCGTAGGCCGCCTCCTCCTCCTGGAGGTACGCGCTGTCACGCAGCACGATCGTGGCCAGGGCCGCCGTGTCGCGAGTGCATACGACCGGCCCGGCGAAGCCTTGTCGGGCCAGTCGCGGAAGGTAGCCGCTGTGGTCGAGGTGGGCATGGGTGATCACGACGGCGTCGATGGTCGACGGGTCGATCGGCAGAGGCTCCCAGTTGAGAGCCCTGAGCTCCCGCAGGCCCTGGTAGAGCCCGCAGTCGACCAGGACCCGGTGGCCGGCGTGCTCGACGAGGAACTTGCTCCCGGTGACCGAGCCGGTGCCCCCGAGGAAGGTCAGCGCGGCCACGCAGCCTCCCCCCGTCCGGGCTCGTGGTCGGGGGTGACCGTGGACGGGCCGCGCCTGGTGAGGAGCCGGGCACCGACCCAGCCGGCCGCCGCGCCGCCAGCCGCGGCCCACCAGGCGGCGGTGGGCACGGCGGCGGTTCCCAGGAGCCCCTGCAGGACCGGCAGCGTCAGGGCGGCGACCAGCAGGAGGGCCGCAGCGACGACGGTCACCGGGAGTGCGGGATTGTGCCGGAGCCCCCAGCCGCGGCGGGTGCCGGCACCCATCGCGACCCCCAGCTGTCCGACGCCGAGCACGAGGAGGATCGCCGAGCGCGTCTGCTCGTCGGAGCCGGACCCCGCGACGAGCGTGCCGGCCACCAGGCTGACGAGGGTCAGCACGCCCGACAGCAGCAGGATCCGCCACCACAGCCCCGAGCCCAGCACTCCCTCGGCCGGGTCGCGCGGGGGCCTGGACATGCTGCCGGGCTCTACCGGTTCCGCCCCGAGGGCCGTGCCTGCCAGCGAGTGCGTGAGCAGGTTGACCCACAGGATCTGGGCGGGGAGCAGGGGCACGGCGATCCCCACGAAGGGGCCGAGAAGCATGACGAGGATCTCCGCCGCGCCACCCGAGAGCCCGTAGAGCAGGAAGCGTCGGACGTTCGTGTAGACGCGTCGACCTTCCTCGACGGCCGCCACCACGGACGAGAGGTCGTCGTCCGCGAGGATCAGGTCGGCAGCCTGCCGGGCCACCTCGGTGCCCCGGCGGCCCATGGCGACGCCGATGTCGGCACGCCGCAGGGCCGGGCCGTCGTTGACACCGTCCCCGGTCATGGCGACGACCTGCCCGTCGGCCTGCCACAGGCGGACCGCCTCGAGCTTCTGCTCGGGCGTCGCGCGGGCCAGCACCGTGCGGTCGACGACATCGGCCAGCTCGCGGCCGTCCAGCCTGCTCAGGTCGATGGCCGGACCGTCCTCGAAGCCGACCTGTGCGGCGACCGAGGCGGCCGTGGCGGCGTGGTCGCCCGTCACGAGGACGAGCCGGATGCCGGCGGAGCGGCACGCCGCCACCGCGTCGACCGCCGCCGCACGCGGTGGGTCCTGCAAGGCCACGAGGCCGAGCAGTCCCAGACCGCCCCCCGCATCGTCGTCGGCCAGGGCAAGGACCCGCAGGCCCTGTGCCGCCCACGCGTGAGCGCGGGACGTCGCGTCATCCACCTCCGCGCCCGCTGTCAGCCGAAGGTCCACCACTACCTTCTCAGGAGCGCCCTTGACGACCGTCAGGCTCCGGCGCTCGGCGTTCTCGTACGTGGCGCTCATGGTCTTGCGCACGCTGTCGAACGGCTCCTCCGCGACGCGGGCTCCCCAGTGCTGGAGCGACTCCCGCGTCACGCCGGCGGAGCGGGCAGCCGCCAGCAGCGCCACCTCGGTCGGGTCGCCCGCGTTGCCGTCCACGTCGTCGAGGTGGGCGTCGTTGCACAGCGTCGCTGCTCGCCAGAGCCGGTCCGCCGAGACGCCTGGGGCGGTCCACGACTGCGCCACGGACATCGTCCCCTCGGTGAGGGTGCCGGTCTTGTCCGTGGCGAGGACGGTGACGGAGCCGAGCGTCTCCACCGCCGTCAGGGTGCGCACGATCGCGTGCCGCCGTGCCATCCGGCGGGCGGCCAGGGCCAGGCTGAGGCTGACGACCACGGGCAACGACTCAGGGACGGCCGCCACCGCCAGGGTGATCGCCGTCAGCCCCATCAGCTCGAGCGACTGCCCCCGCGCGAGGCCGAGCACCATGACCACCACACAGAGCGCGAGCACGGCGAGGGCCAGCAGGGTCGACAGCTGCTTCATCCTCCGCTGCATGGGGGTGTCGACCCCCGCACCCTGCAGCAGGGTGGCGATGCGACCGAGAGCGCTGCTGTCACCCGTGGAGGTGACGACCACACGTCCGCGCCCGTGCACCACGGTCGTCCCGGCCATCACCTGGTCCGACCCGGTGGCGTCCTTGTCCACCGGCACCGACTCGCCGCTCAAGGAGGACTCGTCGACCAGCAGCCCCACCGCCTCGACGACGACCGCGTCCGCGGGCACGACGTCACCCTCGGCGAGGACCAGGACGTCCCCGGGCACCACCTCCGCCGCCGGGAGCACCCGTTCCCTCCCGTCCCGCACGAGCCGGGTCGTCGGGGCCGCCATCCGGGTCAGCGCCTCGACCGCTCGGTCTGCCCGGACCTCCTGCCAGACCGCGACAGTCGAGTTCACCGCGACCACGAGCAGGATCACGGCCGTGTCGGCCAGGTCACGGATGGCGATCGTGAGCACGGCTGCCCCGAGCAGCACGAGGACGAGTGGATCACCGACTGCGTGGAGCACCTTGCGCCACACCGGGTCCCGGGGTGCCTTGCTGACCAGGTTCGGGCCGTGAAGGCGACGCCGTGCCTCGGCTTCGGTCGACGTGAGCCCGGCGGACACGTCGTACCCACTCACCTGAGCGCTCTGTGGCGTGCTCGTGCTCATCATCTCCTCAGCGACGTCGGCAGCCCCTCCGCCCCAGGCTGCTGGATCGGCAGCCGGTAGCCCACGGACGAACGTCCCGCCTCTTTGCGAGGAACGGGCACAACGACCCTCCCCGCGCGGCCCGCACCTGTGGTCACGTACGGACCAGGGAACGACCGTGCCAAGGGGAGGTGTCCGTGACGACCACCGATCGCGCGGGCAGCGAGCTCGTCCGGCCCGAGCGCGCGCCCCTGAGGTCCTGGGTCCTCCTGCTCGCCCTGGCGGAGGCCATCGGGATGACGGCTGCTGCCGCGGCGGCGCGGACGTCGGGCGCGGTACTGGGCGACACGACGTCGCCCTCGTCCGGCGCCCTCGTGGGCGCGGTGTGCCTCGTGGTGGCGGGCGGCCTGGTCGAGGGCGTCGCCCTGGGGGTGGCACAGGCCCGTCTGCTGCGGCGGCTGTTCCCGGCGCTCCGTCGGGGGCGCTACCTCGCGGCGACCGTCCTGGTCGCCGGGCTCGGATGGGCGGCCGTCTCCGCGCCGGTGACCGTGTCCGGTGCCGGCGAGCCGGAGACCGGTGCCGGCCAGGATCCCGCTCTGGTCCTGGTGCTGCTCGGCGCCGCGGCCCTCGGGCTGGCGATGGGACCCCTGCTCGGCGCCGCCCAGGCCCTGGCCATGGGCCACGACGTCCCCCACCCCTGGCGCTGGGTCGGCGCGAACGTGGTGGCGTGGCCGGGCGCGATGGTCGTCATCTTCGTCGGCGCGACCTCGGCGGGGCCCGGATGGACCGACCTGCAGGTCGTCCTGCTGGGTACGGCGACCGGTGCGGCGGCGGGTGCCCTGTTGGGGATCGTGCTCGGCGCTCTGGCACCGGTCGTCGAGGGCACCCCCCATGGGCAGATGGCTGGGGATGCGTCTCATCCCGCGTGACCGACGCGCACGCCTGTAGGGTCCGGACTGCCGGCCGCGCCCTCTCCGCCGGTGCGGCAGAGCGGAGGTTCGGTGGCATCCATCCCGGGGGTCGGGCGGATCACGGTGCTGCGCGACACCGTTCGCACGCAGATGTGGCCGCTGCCGACCATGGCGGTCGTCCTCGCCGTCGCGGTCGGTGTCGCCCTCCCCTACCTGGACGCCCGCATCGACGCGGACATCCCTCCCACGCTCAAGGTGTACCTCTTCGGCGGCGGAGCCGAGGCCGCGCGCACCGTCCTCGGTGCGGTCGCGTCATCCCTCATCACGGTGACCGCACTGACGTTCTCCCTCACGGTCGTCACGCTCCAGCTCGCGAGCAGCCAGTTCTCGCCCCGGTTGCTGCGCACCTTCACGCGCGATCGCTTCGTGCACGTCACCCTCGCCCTCTTCCTCGGCACGTTCACCTACTCCCTCACCGTGCTGCGGACCGTCCGCGCAGCAGGCGAGTCGCGGGAGATCTTCGTCCCGCAGATCTCGGTCACGGTGGGCTTCGTCCTGGCGCTCGCCAGCGTCCTGGCGCTCGTCCTGTTCCTCGCCCACCTCGTCCGGCAGATCCGCGTCGAGACGATGCTGAGGCGCGTCCACGAGGACTCGGACGACGTCATTCGCCGTCTGCTCGTCGAGCTCGGGACGGGAGACCAGGACCCTGAGGTGCCCGACCCACCCGATGACGCCGAGCTCCTGCCCATCCGGTCGTCCGGGTTCCTGGTGCAGATCGACGAGGAGGCGCTGCTGCAGGCGGCCGTGGAGGCCGGCGCGGTGGTGCTGGTGGACCGGGGTCCGGGGAGCTCGCTCGTGGCCGGGTCACCGGTGGGCCTGGCCTGGGCCGCGGGCGGCACCCTGGGCTCCGACGCGCTGGAGCGGCTGCGGGAAGCGACGGCGTCCTCGGTCCTGACGGGCTTCGAGCGGACGGACACCCAGGACTACGGGTACGGAGTGCGCCAGCTGACGGACGTCACCAACAAGGCCCTGTCCCCCGGCATCAACGACCCGACGACCGCGATCCACGCCCTCGGGCACTGCTCTGCCCTGTTGTGCGACCTCGCCGCACGCGCCCTGGGGCCACGCCTCCTGCGCGATGCGGACGACCAGGTCCGCGTCGTCCTGCGTCGTCCCGATCTCGTCGACCTGCTCGAGCTGGCTCTCACGCAGCCGCGCCGCTACGGCGCCGCCGACCCCTTCGTCCTCGGCCGGCTGTTCGACCTCCTGCGCGAGCTGGCCTGGTGCGTGCAGCTGGAGCACCATCGTCGTGCCATCCGCGACCAGCTGACGCGGCTCCGACGGACGGTCGCCGCACAGGACTTCGACGACACGGAGAGGAACCGGCTCGGTGAGCTGGGCGACCTCGTCGAGCGGGCGCTCGAGGGCCGCTGGCGGTCGGTTCCGGGCACCTGGTGACGCCCCCGGCTCGTCCGGGGTCAGCGCGCGATGTACCCGCCGTCGATGTAGAGCTCCAGACCGGTCACGAACGCGGCGTCGTCGCTGGCGAGGTACGCGACCCCCGCGGCGATCTCCTCCGGGGTGCCGAGACGTCCCATCGGGGTCAGCTGGATCATCACCTGCTCGAAGTCCGTCCCCTTGACCTGCTCGAGCATCGGGGTGTCGATGAACCCCGGGTGGACCGAGTTCACCCGGATCCCCTGGGCAGCCCAGTGCAGGGCGACGTTCTTCGTGAGGGTGCGGATGGCGCCCTTGGCCGAGTGGTAGGCGGGCGACGTCCCGAAACCGCCGCTGGTACCGAAGATCGAGCTGATGTTGACGATGCTCCCGTGGCCCGACTCGGTCAGCGCCTGCCCCGCCGCCTTCATGCCCAGGAACACACCGGTCTGGTCGACGGCGATCGTCCGCTCCCAGTCCGCCAGGGTCGTGTCCTCGATCGCCGCCAGGTCCCCCATACCGGCGTTGTTGACCAGGACGTCGAGGCGGCCGAACTCCGAGAGCGCACGCGCGATGGCGGTCTCCCACTCCGACTCCGAGGCGACGTCATGGTGGATGTACGCGGCGCGCCCACCCGCGGCGACGATCTCCTTCACGACGAGCTCGCCCGGCCCGTCCTGCACATCGGTCACGAGCACGGCGGCGCCCTCGCTCGCGAGGCGCAGCGCGCTGGCCCGGCCGATCCCGCTGGCTCCTCCGGTGACTAGTGCGACCCGTCCACCCAAGCGCTCCATGACCCACTCCTCCGTCGACGTGACTGAGAGGCCATCGTCATCGGGAGGAGCCCCTCGTCGCCAGAGCCCTTCGTCCTGCGGGGAACGACCGGTGCCTCTCAGGCGACCCGCTGGTACTCCTCCCAGGTCACCTTCGGCACGTCGGGCCCGGTGTCGGGTCCGTCGTCCTTCAGACCGTTGCGCCCCAGGTAGTAGTCACCCACCTGCGCCTGCGCGGGTGGGGACAGGTCGGGATCACTGATGGCGACCGCGTGGATGTGGATCGGCCAGTTCCCTTCGGAGGGTGTGCGCAGCCAGGCCGCGAAGCCCACGTTGCGCAGCTTCGTGACGACCTTGCTTCGCTGCTGCGCGGTCCAGCCGTCCACGTTGATGTCCACGGCGCCGCCGCCGTCGTGCGTGCCGGCCGAGGTGGGGTCGGACGTGCTGTAGGAGCCCTGGTCGAGCCTGATGGTCAGGCCGCTCAGTGACTGGGCCTCGACGAGCATGTCCTTCGTCCGGGCGTCGACGGTCTCTCCTCCGAAGGTCGTGCGGGCGCCGGGCCGAACGACGTGCGTGACCGCGAAACGGTCCACGCCGAGCTTCTTCAAGGACGCCTCGCCCGGGATGCCGTTGGCGCCGAGCCCCCTGTAGCCCAGGCTCTTCTGCCACGTCGTGTACGCGGTCACGGTAGCCGTGCCGTAGTGACCGTCGACGTACGTCGAGGAGAGCATCCCCTCGTCGCGCAGCGCCCGCTCGATCGCCAGGACGCTGCCCTTGGCCCCGGGCGTGATGCCGGTTCCGGTCTTCTGCGGGTCCCATTGGGCGGCCTTGAGCGCCGCCTCCATGTCGACCTGCGGCAGGGCCGCGGCGGCGTGGGCGGCAGGTGCCGAGGTCAACGAGCCGAGCAGGACGACCGACAGGCCGACCACGCGAACACTGAGATGGCGCAAGGGTTCTCCAGGTTCTCGTCGGGCTGGTGGCGACGGTCCGCCGGACCGGTGTCCGGCGGACCGTCGCCAGGGGTGGATGGCTCAGCAGTGCTCGGACGGGCTGTCGTAGGAGCTCGATCCGACCGAGCCGCCCCACCGCACGCAGGAGGGCGAGTTGGTGGTCACCGGGCCGGCGTACTCGTAGTAGCTGCCGGAGTCGGACTTCTTCGCCTGCCCCTGCGGCGTGATGTAGGTGCTGACCGAGCTCTTGCTGCCGAGGTTGCCGAACTTCAGGGTCACCGCGCAGTTGTTCTGCTTGGCAGCGTTCCAGGTCAGCACCACCACGCCGGCCGAACCGAGCTTGGCCGAGTCGTTCACGATGTAGCCCGAGCCGCACAGCTGCGCCACGTCACGCTGCGAGGCGCAGTTGTCCGAGGTCATCGTCTGGCTACCGCCCTGGCCGTAGCTGTAGCCGGGGACGGCACGGATGTTGCCCGGGTAGCCGCTGCCCTCGCGGATCTCGAAGTGCAGGTGCGGCGTGATGCTGCGGTAGCTGGTGTTGCCGACCGAACCGATCGGCTGCCCGCGGAGCACGGCCTGACCGGGCTTGACGGCCATCGTCTTCAGGTGGGCGTAGTAGGTGTACCAGCCACCGCCGTGGTCGATCTTGACGAGGTTGCCGTACCCGTTGGCGGTGCCCTGGTTGGCGGCGGTCGCCACCGTCCCTCCTGCCGCCGCCAGCACCGTGTCGCCTTCGTCGGCGCTCGGCGTCGCCCCGCGGTTGAAGTCGAGCTCCTCGGCCACGTGCGCGCTCGAGTTGTCGTTGTTCGCCACCCACTTCTGCCCGCACGGGAACGGGAGCCTGAAGCTGGGTGCGGCGGAGGCCGCGGGGGCCCCCACCACCGTCAGGACAGCAGCTGCCACTGCCACGGTCATCCCCGCCGCCAGACCCCGCCAGGCCGTGATCCTCGCCATCGTCGTCTCCCCTTCTGACACCGGAATCGGTCGGTACGCGTCAAACGTACGAACCGAAGACGGCTGCGACGCCGGCTTGCGCGTTCGTGCAACGACTACCGGCGGGTCGGCTGGTCCTGTCCGGCAGACCAACAGGCCCGGTAGCGTGCCTCACGTGAGTCCTGCGACCGACGCCGCCATCGTGGCGCTGGCCCTCACCGCGTGGGCCCTCGTCTCCAAGCGCAGTGCACGATGGCCCCTCACCATGCCGATGGTGATGGTCACGGCCGGGTTCGTCACCCACGAGGTCGGCCTGTCCCGCACCGAGGTGCCCGAGCAGTGGATCGGTACGGTCGGCGAGATCGCCCTGGCGGTCGTGCTCTTCAGCGACGCCGTGCGGATCGACCTCCTGGCGCTGCGTCGTGAGCGGGGCCTCCCGCTGCGGCTGCTCGGTATCGGCCTCCCCCTGTCGATCGTGCTCGGCGTCGGCATCGTGGCCGTCCTGATCCCGGGGCTGGGCATCTGGGAGGCGGCGCTGCTGGCCGCCATCCTCGCGCCGACCGACCCCGCCCTCGGGCAGGCTGTCGTCGAGGACCGGTCGGTGCCGCTTCGGGTCCGGCAGGCTCTCAACGTCGAGTCCGGACTCAACGACGGAATGGTCCTCCCCGTGGTCCTGCTCTTCATCGCCCTGTCCGGCGGCACGTCGGGGCGTGACGTCCCCTTCCCGGTGTTCGCGGCACAGCAGATCGGTCTCGGCGCTCTGGTCGGCCTCGTCGTGGGCGTCGTCGGCGCCCTGGCCATCCGCAGGGCTGTGGACGCGGGGTGGGTCGACGGGCTGTACACGCAGCTCGCCACACTGTCCGTGGCGGCGCTCGGACTGACAGTGGCCCTGGCGGTGGGGGGCAACGGGTTCGTGTCGTGCTTCGTCGCGGGGCTAGCGTTCGGAACCGTCTCCCGTGACAGCGGCGCCCACCTCGTCGAGTACAGCGAGGACTCCGGGCAGCTCCTCTCGGCCGTCAGCTTCTTCCTCTTCGGCAACGTCCTGCTGCCTTCGGCGCTCGATCACGTGTCGTGGTCCGTTCTGCTTTGCGCCGCAGCACTTCTCACGGTGGGTCGGGTGGTTCCCGTGGCGGTCAGCCTCTGGGGCTCCGGAGCAGCACCGCCCACGGTCGGCTTCATCGGGTGGTTCGGTCCGCGGGGACTCGCGTCGATCGTCTTCGGCGTGCTCCTGCTCGAGCAGGAGGTCGAGAAGGCCACGACGCTCGCCGCCGTCGTGTCCCTCACGGTGGCGCTCAGCGTGTTCGCGCACGGTGCGACGGCAGGCTGGGGAGCGGCGCGCTTCGGGGAGTGGGCGAAAGCCGCGGGACGCTTCGACAGCTCCATGCCCGAGGGCCAGGCGGTGCACGAGCACCGGTCACGTGGATGGCACCGGCGTCGTCACAGCCACTGACGAGACGTCGGCGCCTCCCTCAGGCCTGTTCGGAGAGCTGCCGTTCCGCCTGCTCCAGCACGTCCACCACGCTCCTGCCGAAGTGCACGTCGCACGGATGGCCCGGAGCGCCCGATTCCACCTGCTCGCGCAGCTCTCGCAGGGCGCGGCGTAGCGCCTCGACAACCGGGGCGTCCGGCTCGGGCATGTCGCTGAAACCCGAAGGGCCCCAGAGGGTCAGCGCGGTTCGCGTCGACGGCGTGGCTGCCGACAGCGTCAGCGCGACCGTGCTCGTCGCGCCACCGACGTGGGTGAGCACGAGATGCACCAGGCCCCTGGCCCCCGGGGTGGCGCTCACATCGCCCACCGGCCCCAGCGCGCCGCAGAGCAGGGACAGCGCGTGCGGCCCGAGATCCCAGAGCGCAGCGTCCTTCTCGTGCCGCCACGGAGTGGCGAAGGGACTGCCCGGCTGCAGCGCATCGCCCAGCCACATCCCCCATCCGTACTCCCAGCCTCCGGTGCGGCTGGCCTTCTCCAGCCAGCGGCGCTGGGTGGCATGGAACCGGTGGGTGAAGAAGACGATGCTGGCCACGCCGTTGTCGGCGACGGCGTCGGCGAGCTCGGCAGCCCGCGACGAGCTCATCGCGATCGGCTTCTCGAGCAGCAGGTGCTTGCCCCGACGCGCGGCACGCAGCGCGATGTCGGCCTGGACCGACGGGGGCACCGCGAACGCGAGGGCGTCCACCTCGTCGATCAGCGCCCCGACGTCGTCGAAGGCCTGGGTACCCACCGCGTCCGCGAGCGCGGCCGCCTCGGCTGGCCGGCGCCCCCACACGCCCGCAAGGTCGAGACCAGGCTCGGCGACGACGGCCGCCGCGTGGGTCTCGCGTGCCCAGTACCCCGTCCCGACAAGACCGACTCTCACCAGCACGCCTCCACGTCAGCAGGTTCGCGCGACGCTACCGCGATCGTGGTCACCTGGACGCCGTACCTCAGGGCCGTTCGGGTGGCACCCACGGCGCACGGCGCCCGTTTCGTGCCGAACGGTGTAACGCTCCGTAGACCGTTCGTGCCGGCAAACACTGTTCTGTGCCTGTGTGTTGGGAAACGGGCATCGAAAGGGTCATCTGCGGTGCCACCATGACCGTGCTTCACCCTCCTCTTCCTCGTTCTGCATGACGGGAGCCTGCCGTGCGTGACCTTGCCCCTGAGATCTGTCGCCAAAGGTTGGTCGTCGAGGGGCTGTGCCCCGAGCCGATCAGCGCCGAGGACATCAAGGCCTACCTCTCCGAGCTCTCCAAGGCGATCGACATGGTGGCCCTCATGGAGCCGGTCACCCACCAGTCCCCGCTGTACGGGTGGGCGGGGTGGATCCACTGGGAGACCTCGGGCGCCCACTTCTACGCGTGGGACGAGCCGCGGCTGTTCTTCAGCGTCGACATCTACGCGTGCAAGCCGTTCGCCACCCAGAACGTGCTCGACCTGACGCAGGAGTGGTTCCGGGCCTCCGACATCGTCTGCAAGGAGTTCTGATGTCGGCGCCGCTGCGGTTGGTGTTCGACCCCCAGGGCGACCTGCGCGAGGCGGCCGTGAGCTGCGAGGCCGAGGTCTTCCTGTCGTGGTACGGAAACACGCGCGAGCAGCTGGCCGACGAGTACGGCCCCTACGAGGACAGCTCCGTCTTCCTCGCCGTGGCCGATGAGACCGACGACGTGCTGGCCGCGGTCCGGTTCCTCGCGCCCGGGGGGGCGGCGGGACTGAAGACGCTGGTCGACATCGCCGGCGAGCCGTGGTGCGTGGACGGCCGGAGGGCCGCCGCCGCGGTCGGCATGGACCTCACGTCCACCTGGGAGGTCGCGACCATGGGGGCGCGCCGGGGTACCGCCGGCGGTGGCACGCGCCTGGCCCTGGCGCTGTACCACGGGCTGATGACCGTCGCCCGGGTCAACGAGATGTCCACCTGCGTCGCGATCCTCGATGAGAGGGTGCGTCGCCTGCTGAACTCCGTCGGGATCATCATGAACGCGCTGCCCGGTACCAGGGCGGCGCCGTACCTCGGGTCCACGGCCAGCCTGCCCGTCCACACGCACTACCCGACGATGCGGGACAACCAGCGCCGGCAGTTCCCGGACGCGTACCGGCTCGTGACCCTCGGCACCGGCCTGGACGGGGTGTCGGTCCCTCCGCCCGAGCACTTCCGGCTGTCCCGCCCCATCGTCCGCCGCATCGACCTCACCCACCCCGTCGCGGCGTCCCCCAGGGGGGCCTCCACCGACGCCCTGCTGCAGGAGGCTGTCAGCGGCGTGTCGTGACCGCTAGGACCGCAACGACATCGCGGACCGGCCCGTCGTCTGCTGGGCCTCCCAGCGCCTGATCCAGTCGAGCACCTCGACGGCCGGCATCGGTTTCGCGATGTGGTAGCCCTGCAGCACGTCGACCCCGAAGGCGACCAGCGCGTCCGCGGTCTCGGCGTCCTCGACGCCCTCGGCGACGAGCCGCATCCCCAGGCCGTGAGCCATCTGCGTCGTCGTCCGCACGATCATCTCGCTGCGGCCGTCGCGGGCCATCGTGGCGACGAAGGACCGGTCGATCTTCAGCTCGTTGACGGGCAGGTCGCGCAGGTAGGCGAGTGAGGAGAAGCCCGTCCCGTAGTCGTCGATGGCGGTCTGCACCTGGTGGTTGCGCAGCTCAGCCAGCACGTCGCGGGCTCGTTCGGGGTCGGAGACGAAGGAGTCCTCCGTCACCTCGATCATCAGGCTGTCACCCGGTAGCCCCGACTCCGCCAGGGCCGCGAACAGCAGAGGGAGCAGCTGACCGCCCAACAGCTCCGGGGGCGCCCAGTTGATGGCACAACGGAAGTGGAAGCCGGCACCGACCCACTGGCGGGCGTCCCGGACCACCGCGCGTGTCACCCACTCCGTCAATGACGGCATCAACCCCGCGCGGCGGGCGTCGGGCAGGAACTGGACGGGACCCAGGAGCCCCTCGGTGGGGTGCTGCCACCGCACGAGTGCCTCCATCGCCACGACACGTCGCGTCCGCGAGTCGATCTGCGGCTGGTACCAGACCACGAGCTGGTCGTCAGCGATCGCCTGGCGCAGCTCCTCACCGCGGCGCAGGCGCTGACGGGAGAAGCCGTCCTGGGCGCTGTCGAAGAGCAGGGTGCCCGACCCCGAGCTCTTGGCCTGGTACATCGCGATGTCGGCGCGGCGGAGCAGCTCGGTGGAGGAGTCGCCTGGCTCCCGGACCGTGATGCCGATGGACCCGTCGAGAGACAGGTCCATCCCGTCCATCCGCATCGGCGCCTGCACGACCGCCCTAGCGGCCTGCGCGATCTCGTACAGCTCGATCTCCTCGGCGCCCTGGACGAGGATCGCGAACTCGTCACCGCCGAGGCGCGCCACCACCACACGGGAGCCGAGGCGGGCCTGCATGCGCTGGGCCACCAGCACGAGAACCTGGTCGCCCACCTGGTGACCCATGCTGTCGTTGATGTCCTTGAAGCCGTCCAGGTCGAGAAGCATGAGGCCGAGGCGGCGCTCACCGGAGAGCGCCTCATCGGCTGCCGCGAGGAGCGCGCGCCTGTTCGGCAGGCCGGTCAGCTCGTCGGTGAGGGACAACCGGAGGGCCTCGGCCGCGCCGTGCGCCTCGCGGAGCGCGACCAGCATGCGCGCCCCGGTGGTGACCAGGGCGATGATCGCCGGCACGGTGACGTACGGCTCAACCGGCCCGTCCGGCGTCAGGACGAGGACCGCCAGCGCGACGGAGGCCGCGGCGAGCAGCAGCCCCGCATGGTGGCTCTCACGGGTCGACCGCTGCACGGCGGACGGAAGGCAGGCCGCCGTGACGATCGCGGCGAACGACCCTCCCCACAGGAGCTCGAGGCCGAGGCTCGCGGTGTACGTCCCCCCGGAGGCCGCGTAGAGCGCGAGGCTGCTGTCGGCGACCCCGAGACCGAGGAAGCCCGCGACGAGCACCGCATTGCGCGGTGAACGCCGCCTCAGTCCCAGCAGTACCTGGCCGATCACGATGACCGCGAGCAGGACGTCGAGCATCGGGTAGATCAGGGCGATCAGCAGCCGGACCCCGTCGCTGCTCAAGGAGGCGGCGAAGGGTGTCAGCAGCCCGAAGGCGGTGAGGCAGGCCCCACCGCTGCAGACGACGACGGTCTCGAGCCACACGGCCATGGCGGGCGGACGCACGCGCGGCACGTCGAGCAGCAGGAAGGCCACCATGCCCAGGTACGCGGACAGGTAGAGCACCTCCCCCGGTGACGGGTAGGCCACCTCCTCCACCGTCTGGCTTGCGCTCAGCACAGCCGACCCGGCCGACCACAGCGTGACGCCGACCGCCAGGAGCACCAGGGCGACCTTGCGCGAGGGGTCTCGCGCCGCGGCGACGAGCAGGCGCAGCACGAGGCTGCCGAACAGGGCCCCGATCGTCACGAGGAGCGCGGTCCGGATGACCGGCCCCTCGTCGGGGCCGGGGAGGAGACGTGTCGTGACGAACCCGACGAGCAGGACGCCCCAGGGCAGGGCCGCGAGCATGGACGGGCGTCGCGACGGACGCGATGACGCAGTCATCAGTTGCCGTCACCTCCCAGTCCGCCTGCCGCCAGGGGGCGCGGCTGCGGTCGGCCCTCGCCGCTCCGTCCCAGATCATCGGCCCGTCGCGGGGACACCTTGAACGGTTGACAGGTCAACGACAGCGCGGGAGTCGAGGGCGGTGGTGCCCTAGGCCACGTAGATCCGCGCGTCCCAGCCGGCCAGGCGCACGGGGCCGCTGGTCAGCGTGTCGTGGTCGACCGGCACGTTCCCGAGCAGCAGCCCGGCCCCCTCCCAGCCGTCGAACGTGACGGTGCGCGGGGTGCGAGCGCAGTTCGCGACGACGAGCAACCGGGTCGCCCCCAGCGTGCGGGTGTAGCACCAGAGCTCGGGGTCGTCCTCGTGCAGAGGGGCGAACTCGCCGTCGACGAGGACGGGCAGCTCGTGCCGCAGCCTGATCAGGGCGCGGTAGTGGGAGAGCACCGAGTCGGGGTCCGACTCCTGGCTCGGCACGTTGAGCCACGTGTGGTTCGGGTTGACCGGTAGCCACGGGGCGCCGCCGGTGAAACCCGCGTGCTCGGTCGCGTCCCACTGCATCGGGGTCCGGGCGTTGTCGCGAGTGGTCTTCGCCATCCCGGCGAGCGCCGCGCCCTGGTCCAGCCCGGAGCTGACGATCTCGGCGTAGTAGTTGACCGCCTCCACGTCGCGGTAGTCCTCGGCAGCGGCGAACGGGTAGTTCGTCATGCCGATCTCCTCCCCCTGGTAGACGTACGGCGTCCCGCGCATGCCGTGGAGGACCGTGCCGAGCGCCTTCGCGGAGGCCGCCCAGTACTCCGGGTCGTCGTCGCCGAACCGCGAGACCGCACGCGGCTGGTCGTGGTTGTTCCAGTAGAGGCTGTTCCACCCGCGGTCGGTCAGCGCGAGCTGCCAGCGGTGCAGGGACTGCTTCAGCGCGACCAGGTCCAGGCCGAGGTACCGGAACTTGTCAAGGGGGTCCTGGTCGACCTGGACGTGCTCGAACTGGAACACCATGTCCACCTCGCGCCGGTCGGCGTCCGTGTAGAGCCTGGCCTGCTCGGTCGTGACACCCGGTGTCTCACCGACGGTGATGAACTGGCCCTCGCGGCCGGCGAAGACCTCGCGGTGCATCTCCGCGAGGTACTCGTGGACGTGCGGCCCGTCGACGATCATCTCCGCGGGCAGGACGAAACGGCGTCCCGGGACCGGCGCCACGTCGTGGAAGCCGGGGACCTTGGAGATCAGGTTGATGACGTCCATGCGGAACCCGTCCACACCCCGGTCGAGCCACCACCGCATCATGTCGTGGACGGCGTGCCGCACCTGCGGGTTGTCCCAGTTGAGGTCGGGCTGCTTGGTGTCGAACAGGTGCAGGTAGAACTGGCCCGACCCCTCGTCCCACTCCCACGCCGAGCCGCCGAAGAACGAGCCCCAGTTGGTCGGTTCCGCCCAGTCGCGCGCGTCGTGCCAGATGTACCAGTCACGCTTGGGGCTCTGCCGTGACGACCGTGACTCGACGAACCACGGGTGCTCGTCCGAGGTGTGGTTCACGACGAGGTCCATCATCAGCCTGATGCCTCGGTCGTGGAGCCCGGTCGTGAGCTCGTCCAGGTCGCCGAGCGTCCCGAACACAGGGTCGATGTCGCGGTAGTCGCTGATGTCATACCCGTTGTCCGCCTGCGGTGAGCGGTAGACCGGCGACAGCCACACCACGTCGACACCGAGCGCCTCGAGGTAGTCGAGCCGGCTGATGATCCCCCGCAGGTCCCCGATCCCGTCACCGTCGGAGTCCGCGAAGCTGCGCGGGTAGATCTGGTAGACGACGGCCGACTTCCACCACGACGAGTCCTGGGGATCCATCCGAGGAACTCTCGCACAGTCGGTCGGAGGACGGGCGAGCCGAACGACGGGCGGACCTCTCGACGACCGGGCCCGTCCGCGGCAGGTGGCGGCCGCGCCGACGCGGGTCAGCCCATCCGCTGCTCGCGACGAGCCAGCTCGAACGGCAGGCGGTCGAAGACGATGCGCATGGCGACGATCCGGCCCTTCCGGACCGTGTGCCACTCGGCACCCGGTGCCTCGGCCACCGCTGCCGTCTCGGTGTCGTACATGAGCAGCGCGTTCTCGTCGTCGCCGAACGCGGCCAGCAGGCCAGCGCTTCGCAGTCCGGTCGCGAACGGACCCATGAAGGCGCGCAACGCGTCCGCGCCGTCGACCGGACCGGCAGGGGACTGGCACCGGATCTGCGGGGACACGTAGGTCATCGCCGCGTCGAAGTCACCGCTGGTCCATGCGTGGAAGTAGGCGAGTGCGACCTTCACTGCTGCGCTGTCGTGGGCGTCCACGGTTCCTCCTGTCGTCGGGGTTCCTACGTTGAGACACCAGGACGTCGACATCCGGAACGCTCGCACGACCGCAGGCTCTTGCGAAGATGCTCCGGTGACTGCCACGACCCTCGCCGCCGCGCGCTCCGGGGACCCGCAGGCCTTCCGTGAGCTCGTCGAGCCGCTGATCCGCGAGCTGCACGTGCACTGCTACCGGATGCTCGGGTCGGTCGACGACGCCGACGACCTGGTCCAGGAGACGCTCATCGCGGCCTGGGGCGGGATCAACGGTTTCGCCGGGCGGTCGTCGCTGCGGGCATGGCTGTACCGGATCGCCACCAACCGGTGCCTCAACGCGATCCGCGACGGGAAGCGGCGTCCGCCGCCGGCGCCCGTTCCGCCCTTCGACCCTCCGCCGCCGTCGGGTCTGACCGAGGTCCCCTGGCTCCAGCCGTATCCGGACCTGCTGCTCCAAGGAGGGGACCCGTCGGCCGCGCACCAGCGTCGGGAGGTGATCGAGCTCGCCTTCGTCACGACGTTGCAGACGCTTCCGCCTCGACAGACGGCCGCGTTGCTGCTGTGCGACGTCCTGGACTTCACCGTCGCCGAGGTCGCCGACATGCTCGACGCTCGGCCCACCGCGGTGAAAGGCCTCCTTCAACGGGCCCGGGCCACGATGGCGCAGGCCGAGGCACGTCGGCCGCCTCGCGGCACCGTCGACGCACACGAGGCCCTGATGGCCCAGCGCTTCGCCGCGGCGTTCGCCGCCGATGACGTCGACGGCGTGGTCGCCCTGCTCACCGACGACGCCTGGCTGGCGATGCCGCCGGCGACCCAGGAGTACCGAGGTCGGGCGGCGGTGGCGGGCTTCCTACGAGCCAGCGCAGCCGGACGTGGCGCGCGCCTCTCTCCCCTGGTGCCGACCCGCGCCAACTCGCAACCCGCCTTCGGCTGCTACCTGTCCGACGACGGGGGCGCCCGCGCGGCCGGCATCATCGTGCTCACCGTGCGCCCGGACGGTATCGGCGGGCTGACCCGGTTCCTCGACCCCGGCCTGCACCGGCGGTTCGACCTGCCGACGACGCTGTCCTAACGGGTGGCCGATGCCTACCATCGCGGCCATGCAGGTCACCGACTGGCTTCTCGAGGGCGACCCGGCGATCCGGTGGCAGGTGCTGCGCGATCTCGCCGGGGCACCCGCCGATCAGGTCGCGGCCGAGCGTGCCCGCGTAGAGGACGAGGGCTGGGGCGCTCGACTGCTCGGCGTGCGCGATCCCGACGGGCAGTGGGACGGTGGCGCGTGCTTCCCCCGGCGGATCGCCGACGCCTGGCGGGCGGGGCTCGAACCGGACTTCTCCGGCGGCCAGCCCTGGACCTCGACCCTGCCGACCCTGATGCTGCTGCGCGACCTCGGTCTGGATCCGGCAAGCGCGGCGGCACGCGAGACGATCCGGCTGGTCGCGGCGAACTGCCGGTGGGAGCACGCGGGCCAGGCGTTCTTCGACGGTGAGGTCGAGGCGTGCATCAACGGCCGGACCCTCTCCATCGGCGCCTACTTCGGTGCGGACGTCGACGGCCTCGCCACGCGCCTGCTCGCCGACCAGCTCGACGACGGCGGCTGGAACTGCTGGACCGAGCACGGCGCCACCGTGTCGTCCTTCGACTCGACGATCTGCGTGCTCGAGGGCCTGCTCGAGTACGAGCTGTCCGGGGGCGCGGTGGCCGTGACCGCCGCTCGACGGCGCGGCGAGGAGTACCTGCTGGAGCGGCAGCTGTTCCGGCGAAGGAGCACCGGCAAGGTGCCGGCCGAGCGCTGGCTGCAGTTCTCGTGGCCGCCGCGCTGGCACTACGACGTCCTGCGCGCCCTTGACCACTTCCGCCGCGCGGGCGACGCGCCCGACGAGCGAGTCGCCGACGCCGTGCAGCTCGTTCGCGACAGGCGCCGGCCGGACGGCACCTGGCTGCTCGAGAACACCCATCCGGGCGAGACGCACTTCGGCCTCGAGGACGGCGACGGGCGTCCGAGCCGGTGGAACACGCTGCGGGCGCTGCGGGTTTTGGACTGGGTGAATGACTTCACGCGTCCCTGGTGAGGATCAGTCGACGCCGTCGATGATCTCGCGCAGCGCTGCGACGTGGTTGCGGAGGACCTTCCGGCCGGTCGGGGAGAGCGCCACCCACGTTGTGCGCCGGCCTTCGTACGTGCCCTTGCGGGAGCGCACGAACCCCGCGTCGGCGAGCGTGGCGACATGCTTGGAGAGCACGGAGTCGCTGACGCCCAGGCCGTCACGAAGGACCGCGAACTCAACTTCGGACACAGCAGTCAACATGGTCGTCAGCTTGAGCCGGGTCGGTGCCAGGAGATGCCGGTCCAGCTCCGCCATCAGCGTGCACCCACCAGCAGCAGCACGGCTCCGGCCAGCAGCGGAACGAAGAGGGCGACCAGCAGGAGGACCGACTCACCTCTGCTGTGGGTCGCTGGGTCACCGCGGTAGGACCGCATCCAGCGGACGCCGCAGAGGGCGAAACCCACCCCCCCGGCGATCGCGCACAGGCCCACGAGCCACCAGCGCTCCTCGAAGGCAGCCCAGATCGCTGCGCCCATGGCCAGCAAGTGCACCGTCGATGCCGCCGCATCGCTTCCGAAGACCACCCTGCTCGCCAAGCCGCCGACCCAGACGCCGTTCAGCCTTCGGAAGCGGACGAGCTGCACCGCCGCTACGAGCGCGAACGGGACCAGGCCGGCAATCGCGAGGCCGATCCCTGCCGTGCTCTGGTCAGCCACTCCCACCGCCAGGGTGGCGGTCTGGACGACGACCGCCAGACCGATCGAGGTGTGGAACCAGGACGGTAGCGTCAGCCGGCGCGACAGCAGATCTCGGGCAGCGCCGGCGTCGATAAGCGCCGCTGAAGCCTCGTCGGGCGTCGGACCACCGCACCGGGCTACGCGGGCATCCCCACAGCGGTCTTCACCATTCCCGAACTAGCCCGCGTCGGCATGACGGAGTCTGAAGCCCGCGCAGACGGCATCGACCTGACCGTCCGATACTCCGACACCAGCAGTTGGTACTCCAACTACCGGATAGGCGAGACAACCGCGGCCGCGAAGATACTCATCGATCGGTCGACCGACCAGATCGTCGGCGCCCACCTCCTCGGCCCCGAGTACGGCGAACTGATCAACACCCTCGGGCTGGCCATCAAGCTCGACCTCACCACCCGCCAAATCAAGTCCGCCACCGCGGCCTACCCCACTGCCGGGTCCGAGCTGGGCTCCATGCTCTGAGGCGCTCGGTCCGGCTGCAGTGCTCTGGTCAGGGTCAGTCGAGGTCGTGTCGGTTTCGGGTGACGGAGGCTTCGGCCAGTACGCGATGGAGCTCACGACGGCGGTCAAGTACGACATGAACATCACCCATGTGCTGCTCAACAACAGTGAGCTGGGCAAGATCAGCAAGGAGCAACGAGCAGGCGAGTTCGACGTGTGGGCGACCAGCCTGCACAACCCCGACTTCGCCGCCTTCGCGCAGCTCTGCGGGGCACACGGCGAGCGCGTCACTCAGCTGGACCAGCTCCACGCCGCAGTCACAGCTGCCCTCTCACACGACGGCCCGTCCCTCGTCGAGGTCGTCACCGATCCACTCTTGATGTGAGGTCGGTCCCTGCTCGCGGGCTACGAGGACCGGCTCAGCCGAACGCGGTATCCCCTCGAGAAGAGACCCGCCGGTGGGGTCCGGACCCCGGCCCGCTCCAGGACGCCCCCAGGGACGCCGATGTCGGCCACCCAGAGCTCACCGACGGCTCCGTGCGGCGCGCCTGCGAGGCTGTAGCCCAGCACGGCGTCCACCGTCAGCGAGGACTCGAGGGTCCGGAGGTCTCCGGTCTCGGCCAGCCGACCACCACTGGCTCGAAAGAGCGCCAGCTGTTCGGCAGGGACGCCAGCCAGGCGGGCGACATCCGAGACCACCAGCGTGACCTGGCCCCCGTGGTTGGCCAGGTGCCGAGCGGCGCAGATCCCGCCACCCCCGTTGCCGCCGGTGCCCGCCGGCACGACTACCGGAGACGTGGCCCACCTCCCCCAGCATCTCCACGCACAACGACGCCAGGTTCCGACCGGCGTTCTCCATCATCTGATAGAGGTTCGGGCCGACCCCCTCGATCGCTACCCGGTCCACCTCGCGCATCTGCTCGGTGGTGACAGCCGGCACGACGAGCCCCGACTCGGATATGAACGAGTCCACCCTCAACCACGTCCCCTCACCATGTTGTTCGGGACTGCTGTACCAGTCACGCTCGGCGCTCCGTCGTGCCGACCGTGACTCGACGAACCACGGGTGCTCGTCCGCTGTCAGGTTCGCGGAAGACGAGGACCGGGCACGGGGCGTGGTGGACGCAGTAGGTGGCGACCGACCCGAGGTGCATCCGCGGGAACTCCTTGCGGCCGTGGCTGCCGACGACGAGGAGCTGGGCTCCGTCGGCGGCTCGTGTCAGCGCCTGTGCGGGATGGTCCTGTGACAGCTGCCGCTCCACGTGGACGTCGGGCTCGGTCCCCAGCGCCTCAGCGACGGTGCGATCGAGGATGACCTGCGCGTCGCGGACGTAGTCGGCCTCGGTGTAGGTCGGCACGACGAGGATCGTGGCCGGGATCTCGAAGGCCGTGACAGCGACGAGGTCGGCGCCCGTGAGCCCGGCCTGCTGGGCAGCCCAGCGCACCGCCTTGACGCTCAGCTCGGTTCCGTCCGCTCCGACCACGATCACTGGACGTCCGTCGTCGTCGCTCATGTGTCCTTCGCCTCCGGTTGTCGTGTCCTCCAACCCTCCACCTGTGCGCCTGGTCAGCACAGGTGCCCTCGGTCCCGAACTCGTCCCGCTCGACCGGGGCGGACGACCTCGGCGGACGACGAAGGCCCCCGACCGCGTTTCCGCAGGTCAGGGGCCCTCATCGTCGCTGTCTCAACGAGCGCGCCCGGAGGGATTCGAACCCCCAACCTTCTGATCCGTAGTCAGATGCTCTATCCGTTGAGCTACGGGCGCACAGATCGTGTCGCCCACCCGCAGCGACACGTTCAGCGAGCCACAGTACCGGACCTCCCGCGTCCTCCTGAAATCGTGGGTCGCCCCTCGACCCCCGGGTGACCGCTGCGCCTCGCCACGTCACGATGGTGACCATGCGGACCATCTCGGGAGCGTCTCGGCTCGTCGCCGGGCTGACGGCCGCTGCCGTCGTCGGGGCCCTGACGGCATGCAGCGCGGCCCCCATCGAGGCACGCGAGAGTGAGAGGGCGGCCGCGGAGAACGCCGAGCCCCAGCCGCTGCGGCTGGTCGCATCCGAGGACGGCGAGGCCACGCAGGTCGTGGCGTCCGGCTCCGCCGAGACCGCCGCCCTGGCCGCGAGCCGGACCCTGTTCGAGACGGCGCCTGTCGTCGTCACCGTCACGCCGTCCGACACCGACGCCGTGGCCAGCGCTGCCCAGGTCGCCGGCGAGCGGGGGCTGCCCGTCCTTCCCGCACCTGGCGAGGGCACGGACGTGGCGGACGAGATCGACCGCCTGGGCGTGGTGGCGGTGCTGGCCGTCGACGAGGCCGCGGCAACCGCCACGTCGGCGACCCTCGCCGCCTCGGCCGTCAAGGTGTTCACGGACGCCGCCGACCTGCCCGACGTGCGGCGAGCGGAGCCCCAGCCGACGACCGCCGTGCTCACGACCGGGGCAGAGACCGACGGCCTCGCCATGGCGACGGCCGCTGCCGCGGGGGCGACCGTCGCCACGGTGCCGTCGGGCGACCCACGGGGAAGCGCGGAAGCGGTCACGACGCTGGCGGCGGCCAAGCCGACGCGCATCCTCGCTCTCGGGGACGCCTTCGGCACGGCCGAGACCCTCGCACCACGCGTCGCGAGCTCGTCGACGGGGGCGCAGCTCCCCGGAGGTGGCCAGCTCGTCCTGGCCGACCGCCGGTACGTCGCGCTGTACGGCCATCCCGGCACCCCGTCCCTCGGCGTCCTCGGCGAGCAGCCCCTGGACGCGGCCGTCGTCCGCGCGCAGAAGCTGGGACGCACCTACGCCAAGGTCTCCGACCTGCCCGTCGTCCCCACGTTCGAGATCATCGCGACGGTCGCCTCCGGCGGGGCGGGTCCGGACGGCAACTACTCGAACGAGGTGGACCCGGCCGCGCTCGAGCCCTGGGTGAAGGCCGCCGGCGAGCAGGGCGTCTACGTGGTGCTCGACCTCCAGCCGGGGACGACGGACTTCCTCACCCAGGCGAAGCGGTACGAGTCGTTGCTCGCCTACCCCCACGTGGGGCTGGCACTCGACCCCGAGTGGCGGCTGCGGCGCGGGCAGAGGCACATGGCCCAGATCGGCTCGGTGACCGCGGCCGAGGTGAACGCGACCAGCGCGTGGCTCGCCGCGTTCACCCGATCGCAGGCACTCCCGCAGAAGATGCTCGTGCTGCACCAGTTCACGACGTCGATGATCAGCGAGCGCGAGACCCTCGACACGAGCCACGACGAGCTGGCGGTCGTGATCCACGCCGACGGGCACGGCGGGCGCGGAGCCAAGACAGCGACGTGGAACAAGCTCCGCGAGAACGCCCCGCCCGGTGTGGTGTTCGCGTGGAAGAACTTCGTGGACGAGGACCGCCCGACCTACACCCCTGCGGAGACGATGGCGATCGAGCCGACACCGGTGCTGGTGTCGTACCAGTAGTGGCACCTGGGAACAGGGCGCCCTTCCGTCCGAGTTCGCAAGAACCGAACAGGTTCTCGCAAGCGGACGGCAACACCCTGCCTCACCCTTCCGTGTTGTGAGCCACCTCACCGCCACCCCCCCTGCGGGCGGTATCCACTAGGCGAGACGGGGGCTACCGTGAGGCCCACGCCAAGTTACGACGACGACGTCGGGCGTCTGGGAACGCCTGTGAGCCGGTGAACCGGGGCAAGGGGGGTTTCGCGGACGTCCGCGGAGGGAACTGCCGACCATGAGTACGGACACGAGCCCCGAGACGAGCGCCGACAGCTTGACGGTCACCACCGAGGTGGTCACCGTCCCCGTCACCGGCACGCCGACGACCCACGCGCGCCTGGCTGCCTGGGTCGAGGAGGTCGCCGCCCTCACCACGCCCGCGGCGATCCGCTGGTGCGACGGCTCGGACGAGGAGTGGACGACTCTCACCGACGGCCTCGTCGAGACCGGCACCTTCGTGCGCCTGGACGAGAGCAAGAAGCCGAACTCGTTCTACTGCGCGTCCGACCCCAGCGACGTCGCGCGGGTCGAGGACCGCACGTTCATCTGCTCGGTGGACGAGAAGGACGCGGGCCCCACCAACAACTGGATGGCGCCGGACGAGATGAAGGCGACCATGACGGACCTGTACCGCGGGTCGATGGCAGGTCGCACGATGTACGTGATCCCGTTCGTGATGGGCCACCTCGACGCCGACAAGCCCATGTTCGGCGTGGAGATCACCGACTCCGCCTACGTCGTGGCATCGATGCGGGTGATGGCCCGGATGGGGACGACCGTGCTCAGCCGCATCGAGGAGCTCGACGCCGACTTCGTCCCAGCCCTGCACTCGGTGGGTGCCCCGTTGGCCCCGGGTGAGAAGGACGTCGCCTGGCCGTGCAGCCAGACCAAGTACATCGTCCAGTTCCCCGAGGAGCGGATGATCTGGTCGTACGGCTCCGGCTACGGCGGCAACGCCCTGCTCGGCAAGAAGTGCTACTCCCTGCGGATCGCGTCCGTGATGGCCCACGACGAGGGCTGGCTGGCCGAGCACATGCTGATCCTCAAGCTGACCAGCCCGTCCGACAAGGTGCACTACATCGCCGCCGCGTTCCCGAGCGCCTGCGGCAAGACGAACCTGGCGATGCTCGAGCCGACCATCCCCGGCTGGAAGGTCGAGACCCTCGGCGACGACATCGCGTGGATGAAGTTCGGTGAGGACGGACGGCTGTACGCGGTCAACCCCGAGTTCGGCCTGTTCGGGGTCGCGCCAGGCACCGGCTGGAAGACCAACCCGAACGCGATGCGCGCCATCGACAAGGGCAACTCGGTCTTCACCAACGTGGCTCTCACCGACGACGGCGACATCTGGTGGGAGGGCATGACCGAGGAGCCGCCGGAGCACCTGACCGACTGGAAGGGCAACGACTGGACGCCCGCCGACGGCGAGGCCGGCACCCTCTCGTCCCACCCGAACTCGCGCTTCTGCACGCCGATCAACCAGTGTCCGATCCTCGCCCCCGAGTACGAGGACCCGCAGGGTGTCCCGATCTCGGCGATCCTGTTCGGTGGACGACGCAAGACGACGATCCCTCTCGTCACCGAGTCGCGGGACTGGGTGCACGGCACGTTCATGGGCGCGACGCTCTCGTCCGAGACCACCGCTGCCGCGACCGGTGCGGTCGGGGTGGTGCGGCGGGACCCGATGGCGATGCTGCCCTTCATCGGCTACAACGCCGGCGACTACTTCAACCACTGGATCACCGTCGGGAAGGAGGCGGACGCCACCAAGCTGCCGCGGATCTTCTACGTGAACTGGTTCCGCCGCAACGCCGACGGCGGTTTCGTGTGGCCAGGCTTCGGTGAGAACTCCCGCGTGCTGAAGTGGGTCGTCGAGCGCCTCGAGGGCACCGCCGAGGCGCAGGAGACCCCGATCGGCCACGTGCCCACCCCCGAGTCGCTGGACACCGAGGGCCTGGACATGTCGGCCGAGGACCTGGCGATCGCCCTCGACGTCGACGTCGAGGAGTGGAAGGCCGAGATCCCGCAGATCACCGAGTGGTTCGAGAAGTTCGGCGACTCGCTCCCCACCACCCTGTGGACCGAGCTCGACGGCCTGAAGGCGCGCCTCGGCGTCGAGTAGCCCCGGCCCCGGCAGACGAAGAGGGACCCCGCACGTCGGCGGGGTCCCTCTGTCGTCTCACTGTGCGGAGGCGGCGGGATTTGAACCCGCGATGGGGGTGTAGCCCCAAACCCGCTTAGCAGGCGGGCGCCATAAACCGGACTAGGCGACGCCTCCTCCAGCGCGGCTCAGGGTACCCGGCGGCGTGGCGGCGCAGCAAAGCGGATGGCCGGGCTCAGGTGCAGCTCTCGTCCGAGGCCACGCGGGAGGTCAGGGTGGGCGTCGACCCCGTGCCGGAGCCCGAGCCGCCCGCGGTGGCGACGATCGGCTGCTCCGGCAGGGGCTGGGTGCCGAGGCGGTTCGGGACCTCCACCACCGACGGGGCGCCGCTGCCGAGCTCGACCACGAAGCCCCCGGTCAGGGACGCATCGGGCTTCAGCACCGAGCCCGGGAACGCGGCCTGCAGCGTCACGGCCGCAGCGGCCTGGTCGACGGGGTGGCGGATCACCGCACCGGTGACGTCCCCGACGGTGCCGTTCGTCCGTCCCGAGATCGAGAACCCCTGGACGGCGAGCGCCTCGGACGCCTGCACGGCCAGCCCGCTCACGCCGGACGAGTTGACGACCTTGACGGCCAGCTGGTCGGGGCTCACGGTCGGGACGGGGGCGGGCGGCGTGGTGGCGGACCCCGAGGCCGTCGGCGCGGGGGCGGTGCCGGGGAGCGGCTCGTCCCCGCGGATCGCCGCCCACAGGGCGTCGGCGTCGTCGGTCCACTCCACGCGGTTCGGGTCGGCCGGGTAGGGCCGGTTCGGCACCGTCACGAAGTTGATCTGGTCGGGCTTGAGGTCCTTCACCTGCAGGGCCAGGTCGGACAGCGCCGTGATCGAGCCCAGCTCCGAGTCGGTGGTCAGCGACTTGGTGGCCGCGTCGAGGAAGCCGAGCAGCCGGTCCGGGCGCAGCAGCAGCCTGCTGTCCGTCGCCTCACGCGCGACGGCGGAGAGGAAGTCCTGCTGGCGTCCGATGCGTCCGATGTCCGAGCCGTCGCCGAAGCCCTTGCGGGACTGCA
Source organism: uncultured Actinomycetota bacterium (assembly GCA_963843835.1). Lineage (GTDB taxonomy): Bacteria > Actinomycetota > Actinomycetes > Actinomycetales > CAWJMD01 > CAWJMD01. The sequence continues at coordinate 268,888 of CAWJMD010000001.1, read as the reverse complement.
CGAAGCGCAGCGCGTCCCGGCCACCGAGGTGGTGGGTGCCCGCATCGAGCTTGAGCTTGGTCTTGGGGTCCGAGACCGCTTCCTTGACGCAGATGTCGACACCGCCGAGCGCGTCGACCATCGCCTGGAAGCCCTCGAAGTTCACCACCGCGAAGTGGTCGATCGGGATGGCGGTGTTCTGCTCGACCGCCTTCACGGTGCACGCGGGGCCGCCGATCGAGAACGCGCTGTTGAACATCAGCCTCTGGGCCCCCTGGAGGGTGGCGTCCGGGTCCGCGCAGTCAGGGATCCTCACCATCGAGTCGCGCGGGATGCTCGCCACGATCGCGCTCTTGCGGTCGGCGGCCAGGTGCACGAGCAGCGTGGTGTCGCTCCGCTCACCCTGCAGGTCGCTGTTGCCCTTGCCTCCGAAGCCGGACGCGTCCGTCAGGCCCTCCCGGGTGTCCGAGCCCATCAGGAGGATGTTCATCGGCGGCAGGTTCGTCTCCGGGTCCGCCTCCACCGTCTGGCTCGGACGGTTGTTGCCGACGATCTCGGCCAGGTCGACGGTCGCGATGTTGCCCTGGAGACGGAAGTAGGCGAGCCCGCCGGCGACGAGGGCGAGCACGGTGACACCTGCGACGACGCCGAGGACCCCCCGCAGCACCCGGACTCCGGGGCTGTGACGGTGGTCGGCCACGTGGCGCCCACGCGCAGGGCGCGACCCCTTGCGCATGTGTCTCCTCCTTGACGCCGTAGGTCTGCGGTCGAGAGTAGCCCGGTGAGAACGACCGACTCGTGGATCTGGCGCCCGTGGCGCCGACGTCCCCAGGATCTTCACGACACGTACTCGGGTCCCCGCACCGGCCCCGCGGTAGCCGATGGCACGATTTCGACGTGTTCCACACCAAACTGAAGGACCTGACATGAACGAGACGAGGCGGCCGCGCTGGCCCTGGGTGGCCGGCGGACTCGCGGTGGTGCTGGTCGTGACCGCCGGGGTGGTCGTCTGGCAGCGCCGCCAGGCGGCCGCCGACGCCGACCGAGCGGCGGCGGCGGCCGCCGCCGCGGTGGTGGACGCCTGGAACTCCGACGGCCCCGCCGAGGTGTTGTCGTCCGCTCCCTTCGCCGACCGTGAGGCCACCCGCGTCGCCTACGACGCGATCGTCGCCGGCCTCGGCGGTGCGCGTCCGGAGGTCGACCTCGGCACCGTGACCCGCACAGCCGAGGCAGCGACGGCCGACCTGACGCTGACGTGGCCCTTCGGGCCTGAGGGCTGGACGTACGAGACGACCTTGGACCTCACCGCGTCCGGATCCGGCACCGGGACGGCCGCCGGCTGGACGGCGACCTGGTCCCCGACGCTGGTGCACCCCGACCTGGCCGAGGCGGACGCGCTCCGGGCCACGCGGGTCACGGCGGACCGGGCGGACGTGCTCGGTGCGGGCGGCACCCCGATCGTGACGGAGCAGCCGGTGGTGCGGGTGGGGGTGCAGCCGTCGCGCGTGAAGGACCTCGCGTCCCTGACCACGACCCTCGCGGGACTCCTCGACGTCGACGCGGCCGGCCTCGCCGAGCGCGTCTCCGCGGCCGGGCCGACCGCCTTCGTCGACGTGATCACGCTCAGGCAGTCGGACTTCGAGGCCCTCGACGAGCAGCTGCGACCGCTGCCCGGCACGGTGTTCGCCGAGGACACCCAGCCGCTCGCCCCCACCCGGGAGTTCGCCAGGGCCCTGCTGGGCACCGTCGGCCCTGCCACGGCCGAGGTCGTCGAGCAGTCCGACGGACGTGTGGCGGCGGGGGACCAGACCGGCCTGTCAGGTCTCCAGCGCAGCTACGACGACCAGCTCGCGGGGTCGGCGGGTGTGCGGGTCGAGCGTGTGCGCGGCGAGCAGGCCACCGAGCTGTTCGCCGTCGAGGCCGTCGCCGGGACCCCGGTCGCCTTGACCCTCGACCCGACGGTGCAGCGTGCCGCCGACGCGGCGCTCGCCTCAGCGCCGTCCGGCGGCCCGGCGGGGGGCAACGGCAACGCGGCCCTCGTCGCCGTCGACGTCACCACCGGGGCGGTCCTCGCGGTCGCCAACACCCCCGCGTCGGGCACCAACCGGGCGATGACCGGGCAGTACCCGCCCGGCTCCACCTTCAAGACCATCAGCACGCAGGCCCTGCTGGCTGCCGGGGTCACCCCCGAACAGCCCGTGCCGTGCCCGAAGACGGAGACGGTCGACGGCCGGTCCTTCAAGAACTTCGAGGGGGAGGCCCTCGGGGACGTCACCTTCGCTGACGACTTCGCCGCCTCATGCAACACGGCCTTCGTGTCCCTGTCCGGCGACCTCGGCGACGACGCCCTCACCGCGGCGGCTTCGCCGATGGGCATCGGTCTCGACTGGGAAGTGGGCGTCGACGCCTTCACCGGTGACGTCCCCGCGAACACGTCCGCCGTCGACAAGGCGGCCGCGACCATCGGGCAGGGCCGCACGCTGGTGAGCCCGCTCGGCATGGCTGTCGCGGCGGGCACGATCGCCCGCGGCGAGTTCGTCGACCCGACGCTCGTGGTCGACCCGGCCGAGGAGGCGGCGCCCGTCACCGCGCCCCCGCCGGTGGCAGACCTCGCCGTGGTCCGCTCGCTGATGCGGTCGGTCGTCACGGGCGGGACGGCGTCCGCGCTCTCCGACGTGCCGGGCGGCGACGTCTTCGCCAAGACCGGGACGGCCGAGTACGGCTCGGGTGACCCACCGCCGACCCATGCCTGGACCATCGGGTTCCGGGGGAACGTGGCGTTCGCGGTGCTCGTCGAGGACGGCGTGAGCGGGGGCCGCGCCGCGGTGCCGGTCGCCGAGGTGTTCCTGCGCGGGATCGCCGGCTAGGGCGCGTCAGGCCCGTGGTGGCCGTGGGCGTCGCCGCTGGTTCCAGTGCCGGGCGATGGCACGGGCGAGCGGGTCGATCCGCGTGCCCGCCTCCCTGAGCCGGCGCCGCGCCAGCACCCGTGTCCGCCAGATGCCGATGCCGCCCACGCCCCACAGCAGGTACTGGACGGAGAATGCCACCTTGTAGTCGTGGAGGTCATAGTCCCCGGCCGGCGCCCGGAGGTCGAGCAGCAGGCCCACACCGAGGATGGCCAGCAGCGAGGCGATGAAGCCGCCGACGTTGACGATGCCGGTGGCACTGCCGAGGCGGGTGGCCGGGTTGAACGTCCGCGCGAAGTCGAAGCCCACCAGCGACGCAGGGCCGTTGACCGAGAGGACGAGCACCAGGAGGACCACGAGCGGGAGGGGTGCGGCCCCGGGCCACAGCAGCACCGCGGTCCACACCACGACCGTTGCCGACACGACCCCGAGCACGAGGTTCGACCTCCGCAGCGGGTAGGTGGCGGTGAGGCGGCCAAGCACCGGCCCACCGGCCATGCCGCCCAGGACGAGCAGCGTGAGCATGCTGCCCGCGACGCGCTCCGAGAGCCCCAGACCCTGCGTCATGAACGGGAAGCCCCAGAGCAGGGCGAAGAAGATCCCCGAGAACTGGACGGTGAAGTGCGACCACAGGCCGAGCCGCGTCCCCGGGTGGAGCCACGAGTCCGCGAGGTCACGACCCACCTGGGCGAGCGTGGGGGCGGTCGGCCGCGCCGGCGCCCCGGGCGGACGGTCGCGCAGCGCGGCGAGCACGAGCAGCGCCACCAGGAGGCCCGCTGCGGCCGCCCCGGCGTAGGCCACCGACCAGCCGGGGCCCGCCAGCACCGCGGCCAGCGGGATCGCGCTGGCCACCTGTCCCAGCTGGCCGAGGATGCCCGTGAGCTGGGTCAGCACCGGAACCTGGCGGGGGGCGAACCAGGCGGGCACGATCCGCAGCACGCTGATGAAGGTGAGGGCGTCACCCACCCCGACACCGATCCTGGCCGCCAGGGCCCCCGCCGGCGTGGTCGTCTGCGACAGCAGCAGCTGGCCCCCGGCCATCACCACGCCGCCCGCCACGAGCAGGGCACGTGAGCCGTACCGGTCGAGCAGCACTCCCACCGGCACCTGCATCGCGGCGTAGACCAGCAGCTGGAGCACCGCGAACGAGGCCAGCTGGGAGGCGCCGATCCCGAACCGCTGCGACGCGTCCTCGGCGGCGACCCCGAGCGAGGTGCGGTTGAACACCGCCATCGCGTAGGCGACGACACCCACCGCCCACACGGCCCACGAGCGCGCCGTCGTCACCCGCCGCACGACGCCGCCACCGGAGGACCCGGAGGCAGCCGAGGGAGCGGGGCCGGTGGGCTCGGGATGGGCGGGGCCGTCGGACGTCGACATGTCGCCCAAGGATCCCAGGTGCTGGGCCCTCTCGGTGCCGGGCGTCCTCGGAACGTCAGAACAGCAGGTCCGACTCCAGGTCGAGCAGGAAACGCTTGCGCTCCAGCCCACCCCCGAAGCCGGTGAGCGAGCCATCGGCGCCGACCACCCGGTGGCACGGGACGACGACCGACAGCGGGTTGGCGCCGTTGGCGAGGCCCACCGCGCGTGAGGCTCCCGGCGGCAGGCCCAGCTCCTCGGCGACTTGGCCGTAGGACCTGGTGGTGCCGTAGGGGATCCCGCGCAGCCGCATCCACACCGCCTGCTGGAACGCGGTGCCCCGGGGTGCCAGCGGCAGGTCGAACGTCCGCCGGTCGCCGGCGAAGTACTCGGCGAGCTGCTCGCGTGCGGCGGCGAGCACGGGATGGCCGTCGTCCCGCGTCCGCTCGGGCTCCACGCGCTCCACGCCCTTGTGCGGGCTGAACCACACACCGGTGAGGGCGTGGCCGTCGGTCGTCAGGAGGAGTGCGTCGACGGGCGACTCGACGATCGTCCAGCCGCTCATGGCGCGGTCACCGCCGGCCGGCGCACGGGAACGGGGGCGGGCCGAGCGAGGTACTCGGCCCACAGGTGCGCGAGCGCGGTGGTGCGGAACGGCGCCCACTCCCCGGCGAGGGCGTCCACCTGCGCGGGCGCCGTGGGCGCGCCGAGCAGGCCCAGCTGACGGCGGACGGCCAGATCGGTGGGCAGGAAGACGTCCGGGTCGCGCCGCGCTCGCAACCTCAGGTACGACACGGTCCAGGGACCGACGCCGGGGAGGGCCAGCAGCGCCACGACGTCGTGCACCAGCCCGGGGTCGTCCGCCAGGGCCGCCGCCACCCCGACGACGGTGCGGGCCCGGGCCCGGGGCATCGGAAGGGTCTCCGGATCGACGGTGGCCAGCCGTGCCGGGGCGGGGAACGCGTGGGTCGGTCCGCCCGGCACCGGGTCGGCGAGGGGACGGCCGTAGGAGCGCACCAGCCGGCCGGTCACGGTCGCGGCGGCAGCCACGGAGACCTGCTGGCCGATGACGGTCCGCACGAGGGTCTCGGCGTGGTCGGTGCTGCCAGGCAGTCGCAGGCCCCGTCGGGTGGCGACCAGGGTCCCGAGCAGCTCGTCGCGGGCGAGGTGCCGCTCGGCCGGACCCGAGTCGTCGTCCGTGCCCGCGAGGTGCCTGACGGCCGGGTCCGCCAGGGGATCCGCCTCGACCACCAGCACGCCGTCCTCGACCCGGAGCGCCACGGGGACGGGACGGCCCTCGACGACGAGCGTGCGCCGGAACGTCCTGCCGTCCCAGGTCTCGAGGCCCGGCACGGCGTGCGCACCGAGGAAGGCCAGGGTCCAGGACACGTCCTGCGCGCCCGTCGCCTCCAGCCGCCTCATCCCTGCAGCGTAGGAGCGGCGACCGACAGCGGGCGGGCAGGCCCGTCCACCGGCGGTCCTGGCGTCAGTCGGGCCGGACGGTGACGCGCAGGTGCCTACGGGGTTCGCCGTCCCGCCCCGTCTCCCCGCGGTGGCTGCCGCCGGGGCGCAGCTCGACGGTCCACTCGCCGCCACGGTGGGCCGCGTGCACGTCGACGGTGGAGGGGAGCAGCACCGGCTTGGCGAAGTCCACCGTGGAGGTGCCGGGGCCGGAAGCCCGTGCGCCCAGCCAGGCGAGCGTCCTGGCGTACGTCCACATGCCGTGCGCGATAGCACGGGGGAAGCCGAAGGCCTTGGCAGCCAACGGGCTCAGGTGGATCGGGTTGACGTCGCCACTGGCCGCCGCGTACCGGCGACCGGTGTCGGCGGCGACGCGCCACGTTGCTGCCGGCCGGGCCGGCACGTCGACCGGGGTCGCGACGGGGGTCTCGGCGGGGTCGGCGTCGTCGACCGCCGAGGGTGCCCGGCCGCCCGGGGACAGGTACGTGCTGCGCCCGGTCCACACCGTCTCGGCCGCTCCGCTCCCGGAGCCCTCGGCCACGTCGACGCGCCCCACGAGGTCGAACTGGGCGCCACGGGGATGGGGGCGCAGCCCTTCGGCGTGGACGGCCAGGTCGAGCGGCTCGCCGACCTCGACCGGGCGGTGCAGCACGTTCGTGTTCGACACGTGCACCATGCCCGGGAGCGCCAGCGGGAAGGCTCTGTCGGCCATCAGCGCGACCTGCAGGCCGAACGTGAGCACGTGCAAGTAGGTGCTCGGCACGCGTCCGGAGAGGTCGAAGCCGCAGACCTGCGAGTACGTCGCGAGCGCGTCCACGTCGACGCTCACACCACGACGTACCAGCTCGGCGTCGGGCAGCTCACCGGACCGGCCACGGGACGTCGCGGCGGCACGGACGAAGAGCCTCGGGAGGGAGGGGTCCTGGGTCACCTCGACATGGCGCCGGGACGGTGGCGTGGCGTTCACGTCAGGCCCCCAAGAGGCTCTGTCCGCAGACGCGGACGACCTGGCCGGTGATGCCCGAGCTGCCGGGCCAGCCGAACCAGGCGATCGTCTCGGCGACGTCGACGGGGAGCCCGCCCTGGCTGAGGCTGTTGATGCGCCGACCGAGCTCACGGGTGCCCAGCGGCATGCGCGACGTCATCTCGGTCTCGATGAAGCCGGGGGCGACGGCGTTGTACGTGATGCCGCGCGGAGCCAGGCGGGACGCCTGGGCCTCCACCATCCCGATCACCCCGGACTTGCTGGCCGCGTAGTTGACCTGACCCCGGTTGCCCGCGATCCCGCTCAGCGACGCGACCGAGACGACCCGGCCTCCGTCGCGGACGGGCCCGGCAGGGGCCAGCAGCGTCTCGTCGATCCGCAGCTGCGCGGCGAGGTTGACCTCGAGCACTTCGGCCCAGCGCGCGGCGTCGGTGTTGACCAGCAGCTTGTCGCGGGTGATGCCGGCGTTGTGCACCATCAGGTCGAGGCCACCGAACCGCCCGACGTGCTCCGCGACCCGGCTCCCCGCGTCGGCGGCCGTCACGTCGAGCTGGAGGGCCGTACCCCCGGCTCGGTTGGCGACGGCGGCGAGCTGCTCACCGGCGGCCGGCACGTCGACCGCGACCACCGTCGCACCGTCCCTGGCCAGCACGTCGACGATCGCCGCGCCGATGCCGCGTGCCGCCCCGGTCACGACGGCGACGCGACCCTCGAGCGGACGGTCGGGGTCCACGCCGTCTCCTGTCCTACCGGTGGCGCCGGCGCTGCTCGGGCCGACTCGGACGACCTGGGCGTCGACGTAGGCGGACCGTCCGGAGACGAAGAACTCCACGGTGGAGCCGAGGTCCGCGTCGTCCCCCAGCGTGTAGAGGAGGTTCGCTGTGGCACCTCCCCGCAGCTCCTTCGCGACGCTGCGCACCACACCCTCGGCGGCCCTCTGGGTCGCGGCGGCGGCGGGGTCGTCCAGTCGCTCCGGAGCCGTACCCACCAGCAGCACGCGACCGCTGCGCCGCAGGGCCTTCACGGCAGGCGCCAGCACAGCTCTGAGCTGCTCGAGGTCGTTCACCTCACGGGCTCCCGAGAGGTCGACGACCACCGCGCCCAGGCGGGTGTCCCCGCCGGGGAGTGTATTGACCACGTCGACGCCCCGCGAGGTGAGCACACGCGTCACGGCTTCTGACACAGTGCTCGTCGCGGAGGTGGACCCGACGGCGACGACCAGCGCCGGACCGTCGAGGAGGGGGTCACCGGGGGTCCACCGGCGCAGGGCGACCGGCTTCGGCAGCCCCAGCCGCGTCGCCAGCGCGGAGCCGACGCCGGAGCCGACGAACGCGCTGTACCTGTCGGTCGGTACCGGGCGGCGGCCCGACGACGGGCGCACGGCCTTGGGACTCATTTCGCGGCACCCTTCGGGGCAGCCTCGAGGATCGCGACGACACCCTGGCCACCGGCGGCGCAGATCGAGATCAGGCCGCGACCGGAGCCCTTCTCGTGCAGCAGCTTGGCGAGCGTGGCGAGGATGCGGCCGCCCGTGGCGGCGAAGGGGTGGCCGGCGGCCAGCGACGAACCCGTCACGTTGAGCCGGCTGCGGTCGATCGAGCCGAGCGGGGCGTCGCGACCCAACCTCTTGTGGCAGAACTCCTCGCTCTCCCAGGCGGCCAGGGTGGACAGCACGGTCGACGCGAAGGCCTCGTGGATCTCGTAGAAGTCGAAGTCCTGCAACGTGAGTCCCTGGCGTTCGAGCATCACCGGGACGGCGTACGCGGGAGCCATCAGCAGCCCCTCGTCCCCCTGCACGTAGTCGACGGCGGCGGCCTGGGCGTCGACCACGTGCGCGAGCACCGGCAGGCCCCGCTCGGCCGCCCACTCGTCGCTGCCGAGGAGGACCGCAGACGCTCCGTCGGTCAGAGGTGTCGAGTTGCCCGCCGTCATCGTCGCGTCGGGGCCGGACCCGAACACGGGCTTGAGCCTGGCGAGCGTCTCCATGGACGTGTCGGGGCGCAGGTTCTGGTCGCGGCTCAGGCCGAGGTAGCCGGTCAGCAGGTCGTCGAAGAAGCCGCGGTCGTAGGCCGCGGCCAGGTTGTGGTGGCTGGCGACGGCCAGCTCGTCCTGCGCCTCGCGGGAGATCTCCCACTCCAGGGCGGTCATCGCGGCGTGCTCACCCATGGACAGGCCGGTGCGGGGCTCGGCGTTGCGCGGGATCGAGGGCACGAGCTGCTGCGGCCGGAACCCCGCGAGGGCCTTGAGCCGCTGCTGCGGGGTCTTGGCCCGGTTGAGGTCGAGCAGCACCCGGCGGAGCTCCTCGCTGACGGCGATGGGTGCGTCGCTGGCGCTGTCGGCCCCACCGGCGATGCCCGACTCGACCTGCCCGAGCGCGATCTTGTTGGCGACCAGCACGGCGGCCTCCAGGCCCGTGCCGCAGGCCTGCTGCACGTCGTACGCCGGGGTGGAGGGGGACAGCTGCGACCCGAGGACCGACTCGCGGGCCAGGTTGAAGTCGCGGCTGTGCTTCACCACCGCGCCGGCCGCGACCTCGCCGACGGTCTCGCCGGCCAGTCCGAAGCGGGCCACCAGACCGTCGATCGTCGTGGTGAGCATGTCCTGGTTCGACGCCCTGGAGTAGGCACCGTTCGTCCGCGCGAACGGGATGCGGTTGCCGCCGAGGACGGCGGCTCGGCGGACGGTCTGTCGGGACGTGCTGCGCGCCATGGTGCTCCTCCGGGAGTCGTTCCTCTGCCTGGTGCGACGCTAACAGGTACCGCGGGTATCGGATACTGTCGGCCCGTGAGCTCCAGCGGGACGAGGACGGACGGGCGCAGCACGCGCTGGGCCGCCCACCGCGCGAGCCGCCGCACCCAGCTCGTCGAGGCCACGCTGCGGGCGATCCGCAGGCACGGCGCCTCGGTGGGCATGGAGGAGATCGCCGCGCAGGCAGGCACCTCCAAGACAGTGCTGTACCGCCACTTCGGCGACAAGAGCGAGCTGTACCTCGCGGTCACCGAAGCGGTCCACGCGCTGATCCGGCGCGACCTGGAGACGACGCTCGCAGCGGCGTCCGGTGCCGGCGGTGGCGCGCTGACGACGGCGCCGCCCGCCGCGATCGCCGCGGTGGTGGATGCGTACCTCCACCTGGTCGAGGCGGATCCCGAGGTCTACCGCTTCGTCGTCACCGGCCCCCTGCTCGACCGCCCGGTCACCCACGACCCGAACACCGGTCTCGTGACGCTGATCGGCGACCAGGTCGCGGCGGTGCTGGTCGCGAACGGCCACCCCGAGCAGGTCGCCGGCACGTGGGGCCACGGGCTGGTCGGGATGGTGCGGGCCGCAGCGGACCACTGGATCGCCTCGCGCGACCGGATCCCCCGAGCCGACCTCGTGCGTCATCTCACCGATCTCGCGTGGCGGGGACTGTCCGCTGCGCCGTCTCGCCGAGCCGAGGAGCCGACATGACACCGACCCTGGGCGAGGCCCTCCGCGACGAGCTCGACGGCCGCTGGGCCCACGTACGGGAGACGGCGCGCGTCACGCTGGAGCCGGCGACGTTCATGCCCGACCTCGCGCTGAGCGGGGACGACCACCGCCGTCGGGTGGTCGAGCAGATGCACCTGCTCGCTGGCACCGGCCGTCCGCGAGCAGGTTTCCGCGGCGAGCACGGTGGGACGGACGACATCGGCGCGTCGATCACCTGGTTCGAGATGCTCGCCCACGGCGACCTGTCGTTGCTCGTCAAGGCCGGGGTGCACTGGGGGTTGTTCGGCGGCGCAGTCGCCAACCTCGGAACCGCCCACCACCACGAGCGCTTCCTGCCGGGGATCATCTCACTCGACCTCCCCGGCTGCTTCGCGATGACGGAGACGGACCACGGCAGCGACGTGATGTCACTCCGGACGACCGCGACGTTCGACCCGTGCACCGACGAGATCGTCGTCCACACTCCCGACCCCGGGGCGCGCAAGGACTACATCGGCGGCGCGGCCCGGGACGGCCGGATGGCCGTGGTCTTCGCCCAGCTCCACTGCGAGGGGAAGGGCCACGGCGTGCACGCGGTCCTCGTGCCGATCCGCGACGAGAACGGCTCTGCGGCAACGGGTGTCACCATCACCGACTGCGGGGCCAAGGCGGGTCTCGGTGGCGTCGACAACGGACGGATCGAGTTCGACCACGTGCGGGTGCCGCGCAGCAACCTGCTCGACCGGTACGGACGGCTCGACGCGGACGGCACCTACTCGAGCCCGATCGAGAACGACTCGCGCCGCTTCTTCACGATGCTCGGCACCCTCGTCCGCGGGCGCGTGAGCATCGCCGGGGCGGCCGGCACCGCCACACGGACAGCGCTGGCCATCGCCATCCGGTACGGCCTCACGCGACGCCAGTTCGCGGCACCTGGGACGGACGACGAGGTGCGCCTGCTCGACTACCGGTCGCACCAGCGCCGCCTGCTGCCCGCGCTGGCGACGTCGCTACGCCCTCCAGCTCGCGCAGAACGACCTCGTCGAGTCGACCCACGAAGTGCAGACCCTGCTGGCCGACCCCGCGACCGGAGTCGACGAGGTCGACGAGACCGCTCAGCGCGAGCTGGAGTCCCGTGCGGCCGCGCATCAAGGTCGCGGCCACCCGCCACGCGACGCGGACGATCCAGGAGGTGCGGGAGGCGTGCGGAGGTGCGGGTTACCTGGCAGAGAACCGGATCCCGCAGCTGAAGGCCGACACGCGACGTCTTCACGACGTTCGAGGGCGACAACACGGTGCTGTCGCAGCTCGTGGCCAAGGGCCTGCTCACCGGGTACCGGGACGCCTTCGGGTCGATGGACACCGTGGCGACGGCCCGTTTCGTCACCCGTCAGGTGGTGGGGTTCGTCGCGGAGCGGACCCAGGCCAGGGCGTTGGCGAGTCGGCTGCTCGCGGCCGCCCGGGGGCGGACCGGGGAGGGTGATCTGCGGGACCGCGCCGTGCAGCTCGGGCTCTTCGTCGACCGGGAGCAGCACGTGCTCGACTCCCTGGCCCGGCGCATGCGGCGGGTCGCCTCGTCGCCGGACGCGTTCGCCGGGTTCAACGACGCCCAGGACCACCTGCTGAAGGCCGCTGCGGTGCACACGGACCGCGTGCTGATGGAGGCCTTCGCCGCAGCGGTCGAGCGGTGCGCCGACGACGACACGCGCAGGGTTCTCGCCCTGGTGGCGGACCTGCACGCCCTCTCGACGATCGAGGCCGACCTGGGCTGGTTCCTCACGCACGGGCGGCTCACGCCCGCACAGGCCAAGGCCGTCACCGCCGGGGTGAACGCCCTCTGCGCCGAGCTCCGTCCCCTCGCACGCGACCTGGTCGACGGCTTCGGGATCCCGGACGAGTGGCTCGGCGCGACGATCGTCTCCGGCACGGTCGCCGCGCGGGAGGCTGTCACGGGGAGCTTCCAGGTGATGGGATGAGCCCCATGAGCGACTCCCCGTCCATGCAGGAGATGTCCAGTCCGTTCATCGAGTACCTCGGGCTGAAGATGACCGAGCTGACAGGCGAGCGGGTCGTGGGCACCTGGCGGGCCGGGCCGCACCTGGCGCAGCCGTACGGCATCGTGCACGGCGGCGTGCACTGCTCGGTGGTGGAGACGCTCGCGAGCGTGGGCGGTGCCGTCTGGTTCGGGGACCGGGGGAAGGTCGTCGGTGTCAGCAACCAGACCGACTTCTACCGCGCGGTCCGCGAGGGCGAGCTGACGAGCATCGCCGAGCCGCTGCACCAGGGCCGTAGCCAGCAGGTCTGGGTGGTCGAGACACGAGACGACGCAGGACGTCTGGTGTCGCGTGGACAGGTGCGTCTGCAGAACCTGGCCGAACGCACGCCGTGACCGCGTCCGCGGAGCGAAGAACGGGGCCGGGCACGATTCTGGCGTCCGGGCCCCGTGCCGTCGTGATGCTGTTCGTCTCGTGCGCCGTGCTAGGCCTCGGCGTGGCGCTGCTGCTGGAGGCCGCCCTCGGGTCGGACGGCTACTCCACCCTCATCAGCGGCCTCTCGCTGGCCACCGGACTGCCCTTCGTGCTCGTCAACTGCCTGGTCGGCGTCGTGCTCGTCGCCCTCGCGTGGGCACGCGGGCTCCGGCCCGGTCTCGGGACGATCGTCCAACCCGTCGTCGTCGGGTTCAGCGTGACGCTGGCGATGGGCCTCATCGAGCGACCCGACGAGCTGTCGTGGCGGGTCGTCATGCTCGCGTCGGCGTTTCCCGTTCTTGCCGTCGGGGTTGCGGGCTATCTCGGCAGTGGCACCGGCGCCGGCCCCACCGAGGCACCGTCGTTGGCGTGGGACCCACCAGTGCCCTTCCGCTGGAGCTACAGCGCCCTGCAGGGAGGTGGCGCACTCGTCGGCTGGTCGCTCGGTGGTGCCATCGGGTTCGGCACCCTCGCCGTCATCTTCCTGCTCGGGCCCGCCGTCGACCTCCTGTCACGCCGCGTGCGGATCTTCGACATCCACGCCACGACCCGTCGCTGACGAGCCCGACCTCCACCCTTCACGAGCAGCCACACCATCAGGACCAGCTCGCCGACGAAGGTGACCGGGCGCCCACCGCAGGAGCCCCTCGGAAGCGACCAGCCCGGCCGTGATGCCTGGATCGTGGTGGCCATGGCTGTGGCCCGGGGGCTGGCGTCGTAGGCTGGGCGGCACCACGGGGAAGGGGCCGACATTGGGGATCTCCGAGCGGGTTCCACACGAACCGGCGTCCACCGACGAGGCCGAGATCGAAGCCGTCGCCAGGGACTACGCCGAGGGCTGGTACACGGGCGACGTGCAGCGGATGGACCGCGCGCTCCACGAGGACCTGGTGAAGCGGGTACGGAACGAGGAGCCACCCGACACCCTGAGGACGGTGACGAAGGCCCGGATGCTCGAGCAGACCGCCAAGGGCGGCGGTGACCTGCCCGACGCCGAGTGCCGGGTCTTCATCGACGACGTCTCCACCGACATCGCCTCCGCGCGCGTGCAGTCCCCCGAGTACCTCGACTACCTGCACCTGGTCAGGACGACGGACGGCTGGAAGATCGCCCACGCTCTGTTCCGGGTCACGGACTGACTCGTCACCGACCTGCCGCCCAGGTGGGAGCCGATGACTTCTTGCGGCTGCCGCAGTCGGTACAACAGGACGACAGACGTCACGCGATACGGAAGCGGCCCGGGGCCGCAGAGAGGACGCCACCCCATGGAGGCGCAGACCCACACGCTCGGAACCCCCGACGTCGACCTGGTCTACGACGTGCGAGGTCCGTCGCCCACTGATGGGGGGCGGCGACCGCTGTTGATGGTCGGCCACCCCATGGATGCCCGGGGCTTCGAGACGCTCGCCTCCTACTTCGGGGACCGAACGGTCTTCACCTACGACCCTCGCGGCATCGGCCGCAGCATCCGCAAGGACGGCCGGGACGACCGCACCCCCGGGCTGCACAGTGCGGACCTGCACGCACTGATCACCGCACTCGGCATCGGACCCGTGGACGTGTTCGGCAGCAGCGGCGGCGCGGTCAACGCGCTCGCCCTCGTGGCCGAGCATCCCGAGGACGTCGGCACGCTCGTGGCCCACGAGCCGCCCCTGTTGAGGCTGCTGCCCGACGCGGACCACGCCCTGGCAGCCGAACGAGACGTTCAGGCGGCCTACCAGGACAAGGGTTTCGGCGCGGGAATGGCCCGTTTCATCGCCATGACGTCGTGGAGCGGCGAGTTCACCGACGAGTACGCCGCACAGCCCGATCCCGACCCGGCCCAGTTCGGCCTGCCCACCCAGGACGATGGCGCCCGCGAGGACCCGCTGCTGTCCGGGACAGGCAACGCCATCACCAGGTACCGACCCGACGTCCACGCTCTCGCGACAGCCCCGACGCGGGTGGTCATCGCGGTGGGCGTCGAGTCACGAACCGGGTTGGCCGGGCGCGCCGCGGCGGCTCTGGCCGAGGCGCTGGGCCAGCCGCTGGTCGACTTCCCCAGCCACCACGGGGGCTTCCTCGGTGGCGGGTCGGGCCACGCGGGCGAGCCGGAGGCCTTCGCCGCACGACTGCGTGAGGTCCTCGACGCACGCACCTGAGGCGACACCCGAAGGCCTGCGCAGTCCACGCACTGGCCGGCTGTGGTCACACCCGGCCCGGCTCGCGCGTCAGTGGGGTGACAGGCGGAGATGGAAGGGTGGTGGCCGTGGACCAGACGGACGTGTTCGAGGCCGAGCGGCAGCGCCTGGTAGGGATCGCGAGCCGGGTGCTGGGCGACCACGCCGAGGCCGAGGACGTCGTGCAGCAGGCGTGGCTTCGGCTGCACACGACGGACACCGAGATCGACTGCCTGCCGGCCTGGCTCACGACCGTGACCACCCGGCTGTGCCTCGACCGGCTGCGATCACGGACCCCCGTACCCGTGGATGACGTCGAGCCCACGGAGACCGTCAACGACCCGGCCGACGACGTCGCGCTCGCCGACACCGTCGGTCTCGCCCTGAACGTCGTGCTCGACCGGCTCCGCCCCCGCGAACGGGTCGCCTTCGTCCTCCACGACAGCTTCGGCTTCGAGTTCCCGACGATCGCGGGGGTCCTCGACACGACGCCGGAGGCCGCGCGGAAGCTGGCCTCGCGAGCACGAGCGAAGGTCGCCCAGCCCCACGTCGAGGACCGGCTGGCCGACTGGGAGGTCGTCGACGCCTTCATGGCCGCAGCCAGGAACGGCGACTTCGACCGGTTGCTTCGACTGCTCGCACCGGACGCCGCTCTGACCGCGGACGACGCCGCCGTCCTGGTCGGCACGCCGCGGCAGATCGAGGGCAGCGGCGAGGTGGCGTCGTTCTTCAACGGCAGCGCCAGGGCCGCGCTCCCGGTCTTCGTCGGTGAGCGACCCGGTGCCGCCTGGTTCCACCTCGGCGCGGCCAAGGTCGCGTTCGACTTCACGATCGACGACGGCCTCGTGCGCGCCGTCACGTTCCGCGCCGCTCCCGACGTGCTCTCCCGCGTCGTCCGCCGCGACGGCGGCCTGCGGCGCGACTGACTCGGTCACACCCTGTCCGTGTCGATCGTCAGCACATCGCGACACCACATCCAGAAGGAGACGAGCATGAAGACCATGACCTGCCGAGCCCTCGGAGGCCCCTGCGACCTCGAGCACCACGGGGAGAGCGCCGACGACGTCATCAAGGCGCAGGACAGCCACCTCAAGCAGGCTGTGAAGACGGGCGACGCGACCCACCAGGAGGCTCACGACGCGATGAAGAGCCGCTGGCGGCACCCCAAGAAGTCGATGGGGTGGTACCGCGACACCAAGCAGGCCTTCGCGGGCCTCCCCGACGACTGAGCGCCGGCGCTCAGCCGCGGCGGGGACTTCCGGTGTACGCCACCACCAGCCTGACGACCGCCCACAGCACCCCCGTCGTGGCCCCGGCGACCAGCACCAGTCCGAGGTCGGGCTGGAACAGCCGGAGCGTCCCGAGGGGTGCGCCGAGCAGGGTGGGGACCGCGCCCAGCATGACCCACGCCGCAACACCGGTCGTGAGCAGCGGGAACCACAGGCTGAACAGGCCGGGGAGGCCGGACTTGGCGCGGATCCCCGCCCGGTGGCGCCACGCCCAGACAATACCGAGTAGGTAGCCGGCTGGCATCAGGACGAGGGCGAGGAAGAGGGTCCGCTGGGGCCAGCGAGACCCCTGAGCGGCCTCGTCGAGGCCGACCGCCGTCGCGATGACGCCGCCCATCAGCTCGCCCGTCTCCCCGAACCCGACGCCGCTGCCGGCGTTGACCAGCACGACCGCCCCCCTGCCGTCCGAGGGAACCAGCGTGGCGAGCGACTCGGCCCCCGGGACCGAGCCGGAGTGCCACACGCTGCCGTTGCCGTCGTCCACGAACCAGCCGAGGCCGTAGAAGGGGGAGGCTGCGCCGGCAGGGCGCATCATCAGGGCCTTGCCCTCGGCGCTCAGCACGTCGTCCTCGCCGTTCATCATCACCAGCAGGTAGCGCGCCAGGTCGGTCGCGCTGGCCACCAACCCCCCGGCCGGAGCCATCCCGCGGGCGGTCCGGCTGTCCGGCAGGGGGCGCTTGGTCCCGAACCACGGCCGGTGGCCCGTCGCCACGGCCTCGTGGACCTCACCGTCGGACACGAAGCTGTCGTCCATGCCCACCGGCCGCAGGATGTTGCTGGCGACGTAGTCCTGGTAGGCCTCGCCGCTCACGACCTCGACCAGACGACCGAGGACGAGGTAGTTCGCGTTCGAGTACTCCCAGCCCTCGTCGGGAGCGTGGGCCGGGACCACCTCGGCGAGGCCGGTGACCCTGTGCGCGAGCTCGTCCCGCCCGCCGGTGACGTCGGTGTGCGAGGTGTTGCCCTGCAAGGTCGTGAAGCCGCTCGTGTGGCTCAGCAGCTGGCGGACCGTGATCACGCCGGACGCCCGCCCCGAGAAGTCGTCCAGGTACTCCGACACCCCGGTGTCCAGGGCCACCTGCCCTGCCTCGACGAGCTGCATCACGGCCAGCGCCGTGACGCTCTTGGAGATCGAGCCGGTCGGGAAGGGCGTGTCCGGCCCGACGACCTCGTCGCCTCCGGCCCGGACGACACCACGCGCGCCGGCCGCCGTGATCCGCCCGTCAGCCACGATGGCGTAGGCCAGGCCGGGCGCCCCCGAGGAAGGCATCCGGCGGTCGATCACCGCCTCGACCGCCCCGTCCGGTCCTGCCGTGACGACCGCGACGGCTGGGACAGTCGCGCCGAGGCCCAGAACCACGGCGGCGAGGAGCGCGGCGAGCGGCCGCATCGACCGGAGCACCCCGCTCAGACGCCTGGGGACGAGGACGTCCAGGACGCACGCGAAGGTGGCGAAGACCGCGAGGACGACGTGGGCGGCGTGGCTGGCTCCGTCCCAGAGGGCGACGGCACGGGGCCGCGTGTCGGTCGCGGCTGCATGACCGGGCCGCAGGACCTGGCCGACATCGTCGGGATGGCGCTCATCGGGCCCCCTCCTCGACCACGATCACCGACTTGCCTCGCGCGCGGCCGGCGGCGAGGTCGGTCAGCGCCTCAGCGGCGTCCTCCAACCGGTACCGGCGGCCGACGGCCGGGCGCAGGCGGCCGTCGGCCAGCAGCCCGGCGAGCCGGTCGGTGCTCGAGTGGTGCTCCCGCGCGAAGAACATCGTCAACCGCTGGGGGACGAACGGCGACAGCGCCAGGGCGCGCAGCTGCCTGCCCACGCCCCCGCCGACCCGGTCGCCGCCCTCCCCGCCGACGATGACGAGCGTGCCCCGCGGCGTCAGAGACCGTCGTAGCGCGCGCAGCGGGCGGCGACCACCGATGTCGAGGACCAGGTCGAAGTGCACGCGACCATCGACCGGGTCGCTGGTCGCGTAGTCCACGACCTCGTCGGCGCCCAGCGACCGGACCAGGTCGGCCTTGGCTGCGCTGGCCACGCCGGTCACGTGGGCGCCGGCGGCACGGGCGATCTGTACGGCGTGGCTGCCGACGCCGCCGGAGGCACCGAGGACGAGCACGCGCTGTCCCGGCTGCACCCTGCCGACGTCGTGCAGGGCCTGCAGGGCGGTGCTCCCCGAGACCGCCACCGTGGCTGCACCGACGAGGTCGACACCGTCGGGGACGTGGCTCAGCTTCTCCTCACGGGCCACCGCGTACTGCGCCCACGTCCCGGTGCCGATGCCGAAGACCCGCTGCCCCAGGGAGAACCGCGTGACGTCCGCACCGACCGCGACGACGACACCCGCCAGGTCGAGGCCGGGGACCGGCTGGCGCGGCCGGCGCAGACCGAAGCCCAGCCGGACCGCGAACGGCAGCCCCGTGACCAGGTGCCACACGCCGCGGTCGACCCCGGCGGCGTGGACGGCCACGAGCACCTCACCCGGCCCCGGTCGCGGGACCGGTCGTTCCGTCAGCGCCAGCGCGTCGGGTGCTCCGTACGCCTCCTGCGCGACCGCACGCATTCTCGCCGGGAGGGCGGGGATGACGCGGCGGCGGTCTGCTTCTCGAGCTGTGGTCATGACGGTCTCCTGCTCGCTGGGATTATCCATACTAAGTACTGGAACTGGTGCCCCACGCTAGCCTTACTATGTACGGTAGTCAATGCCCGACCGGGAGGAACCCACATGCCGCCGACCGACAGCCGCAGGCCGCACAAGCGTGGCTCGCTCAGCCGCGAGCGCGTGCTGGCAGCTGCG
Organism: uncultured Actinomycetota bacterium; assembly: GCA_963843835.1. Taxonomy (GTDB): domain Bacteria; phylum Actinomycetota; class Actinomycetes; order Actinomycetales; family CAWJMD01; genus CAWJMD01. Next base: position 250,034 of record CAWJMD010000001.1, on the reverse strand, counting down.
CTCGACCTCGCGGACCGTGTGGGGGTGGAGGGGCTGACCATCCGCGCCCTGGCGGCGGAGCTGTCGGTCAAGCCGATGTCGCTGTACCACCACGTCGCCGGCAAGGAGGCGATCCTCGACGGCGTCGTCGACCAGGTGTTCCGCGAGATGGACCAGCCCCCCGTCGACCTGCCGTGGCAGGAGGCGATCCGGGTGAGATGCCGTTCCGCGCGGGCCGTGCTCGCCCGGCACCCGTGGGCCGCGCCCCTGCTCGAGTCGCGCACGACCCCGGGCGAGGGGACCCTCGCCCACCACGAGGCCGTGCTCGCCTGCCTGCGACGCGGCAGCCTGTCGGTGCAGCTGACGGCGCACGCCTACGCCGTCCTCGACAGCTTCGTCTACGGCTTCGCCCTGCAGGAGGCGAACCTGCCATCCCACGGCACGGCCGACATCGCCCTGGTCGCGGACCAGATCCTCGACAGCCTGGACCCAGTGAGGCACCCGTCCCTGGTCGAGCTCACCCGTGAGCACGTCCTGCACCCTGGCTACAGCTTCGGGGCGTCGTTCGAGGTCGGCCTCGACCTGCTGCTGGACGGCCTGACCGCCCTCGCCGAGGACGAGCGCCGACACCCCGACGAGGCGTGACCCTCGGCGACGGCTGTGACCCCGCGGCGGTCGACCATCTCGGCCACGAACCGCTAGGCCCGCTTCCCGGGCTGCGTTGGCAGGGAGCGCGTGAAGTCGGCGGCCTGGGCGATCCACCGGCGCAGGTCAGCGTCGTCCAGGCCGTCGGGATCGACGTAGACCATGCCGGTCATCGGGCGGCCGGTGAAGTCCATCGGCCTCACGCCCGGGTGGTCCAGCGCCCGCTCTGCGGCGTCGGCCCCCAGCCGCAGCATCACGCGCTCCTTCATCACCCCGCAGAGCATGTGCCCGTCGAGCATGAAGGCGAGCCCGCCGAACATCTTCCGCTCGGTCACCACGCCCTCGGTCGGCAGGACCGCACGCAGCCTGTGGACAAGGTCCTCGTCGTACACCATGGTGCTCACCCGCTCGTGGCCCTGGGAAGGGAACACCTGGAGGCTACTGCCGACGGACGGACCAGGTCAGGACGCCCGGAGGAGAAGGCTGTTGGCCCCCAGCCGTCGCGGTCCACGTACGCCGCCTCGACGCGCAAGGACCGCAACCTCGGTTTCGTCATCGGGCCCGTGCTTGTTGTCCGTAATGCGCTGTCCGTGACGAATAGCCGGTAGGTGTAGGTTTCCCCGGCGCGGGAAGGACCCGGGCAGAAAAGGACTACGACTCAATGATGTTTCGCACTCTCGCGGTGACGGGGGCGGCTGCCACCCTCGTCCTCACCGCTGGGATCTCGCCCGCCTCGGCTGCTGTCCGTATCGGGACGCAGGTCTCCGGTCCCAACGGGGCCTGCGCCGACACGTCGGCCTCCAACTCCCACGTCAAGGTCTGCTACCAGGCCACCGGCGACTACCTGTACGTGAAGGACGACGCCAAGGACGGCCGCTCGGCGTACGGGTCGTTCACCTGGCCGGACAACAAGGACACCTGCCGCAACCCCTACGGCAACGGGACCTGGGTGCGCTGCAACTACGACCTGCCCGAGAACATGCGCATCATGTACCTGGGCTACACGCAGGACAACGAGGGGACGTTCAACCCCATCCACGACAAGACGAGCGAGGCCAACGAGTGGAGCTGAGTCTCCGCTAGGGCGGTTCGAGGCCGAGGGGTCCGTCATGCATGGCGGGCCCCTCGGCTTGTCAGAGCCTGCGAACAGTGCGGAGGGCGTGGGATTCGAACCCACGAGACGGGGGTTGTCCCCGCCTAGCGGTTTTCAAGACCGCCGCACTCGGCCACTATGCGAGCCCTCCTCGGCCCGGACGCGCCGGGCACCGCCAGGACAGTATCGGTCATGGCGGGCCGTCGGCGGACACCCGTGCCGCCGCCGGTCAGGTGCCGGCGAACACCTCGGAGAGCCCGCCCCAGGCGGACTCCCGGCACCAGACCGGGACGACATCGAGCGGGACGTCGCGCTGCACCACCTTGTCGCCTGCGTGCTCCTCACCGGACCACACGTCGACCCACCGCCCCGCCGGGAGGTAGGTCGCCCAGGTGGTCGCGCCTGGCTCGATGACCGGGCTGACGAGCAGGTCGTCGCCGAGCAGCCACTGGTGGGGGTGGGCCCAGACCGCAGGGTCGTCGGGGTGGTCGAAGAACAGCGCGCGCATCAGCGGACGGTCGGTGGCGACGGTGCGCGCCGCCTGCTCGGTCAGGTAGCCGACGAGCCGCTCACGCAGCCACGCGAACCGGCGGAAGAGTGGGACGACACGGTCGTCGCCGGTCAGCTCGGCCACGTTCCACGGGGTGCGGTCGCGCAGCGGCGGCCAGTGGTGGTTGAACTCGGAGTGATACTGCATCACCGGCATGAAGGTGCTCGCCGCCACGGCCCGCAGGTACAGCTCGGCGTCGGGCACAGGGCCGGAGAAGCCGGCGAGGTCCCAGCCCCAGTAGACGATGCCGCAGGCGGACCCGGTCAGACCGGCGGTGACCGACGATCTGAAGGCCTCCCAGGTCGAGTCCTCGTCGCCGGCCCAGAACACGCCGTGCGGCTGCGAGCCCGCGAACCCGCTGCGGGAGAAGGTGACCGGCGCCTTCCCGTGCGCGCGCAGCAGGTCGCCGAAGGCGCGGGCGTAGTGCACCGGGTACAGGTTGTTGCCCTCGTCACCACGTCGGCCGTCGGCGTACCGCAGGTCGTGACCCCAGGCGTGCTCACCGCCGTCGGTCTTGAAGCCGTCGACGTCGAGGTCCTCGACCAGGTACCGGCGCTTGGCGGTCCACCAGTCGCGGGTGCGCTGCACCGAGAGGTCGGGCATCAGCGAGCGCGGGAACCACCACCCGCGGTTGAGGTAGGCCGAGCCGTCGGCCTCACGGACGGCGTGGTCGCCCGCGACCATCGCGGCGCCCTCGTGCAGGACCTGCTCGTGCAGGCCGTCCTCGCTCTGCGCGGTCTTGAGCAGGGGGATCTGCCACAGCAGCACCTTGATCCCGCGCGCGTGCAGGTCGTCCACCATCGCCCGCGGGTCGGGCCAGGCACCGTCCTCGGAAAAGGTGAGGTCCCCCAACGAGAACGGGGACCCGTCGGGACGTGGCGCGTACGTCGCGTCGCGCCACAGCATGATCCCCTCCTCGTCCGTCCACGCCTCGATCACGACGACGCCCACCGGGATGTCGAGGTCGCGGTGCGTGTCCATCCGCTCTCGCACGAGTGCCTGGGTGTTCCACTCGTTGCCCGAGCTCCACAGCCGGAACACCCAGCTGGGCAGCTCCTCCGCGCGGCCGACCTCGTCGAGGAAGGCCGTGAGCACCTCGGTCGGCGTGCCCCGGTGCACGGCCACGTCGACCACCGGCTCGTCGCCGAGCGCCACCTGGACCTCGAGCCGGTCGGAGGCACTCGCGCCGACGTCGAACCAGCTGCGGCGCGACGTGCGCACGTGCACGCCCCACGACGTCCCGTCCTCGCCGACCACGTGGGCGAACGGCATCGGCAGGTAGGTGCGGCCGTGCCGGCCCTGCGACTTGTACTGCTCGAAGACGACTGCGTCGAGGCTGTGCCCCCGCTGGTCCTGGCGGTCGAACCGCTCGCCGAACCCGCAGACGTGGTCGCCGGGCTCGAGCGGCAGCGCGAACGCGACCCGGTGCACGCGTCCGTCCCCGCGGCCGACGAGCCAGCGGACGGAGCCGGCGACGACGGCCTCGGTGTCGCCACCGAGCGCCGCCCCCGGCGGCGCGACGTCGGTCCAGACCGCGGGGCAGACCTCGAACCAGGCCGTGGACGACTCGGCGCCGTCGCCGTCGCGGGCGGTGAAGCGGTAGCGGTAGGCGCCGTCGGCGTCGAGGGCGGGTGACGCCACCGCCCAGCCGCCGTCACCGCCGAGCGCGGAGGCCTGAGCCTCGGCGAGGTGCCCCTCCCCGCCCGCGAGCGCGGCGGCGGCCTCGGGGTCCCCGTCGTCCGGCTGGAGCTCGAGGTCCTGCGTCACGCCGTCCGGACCGACCCACTCCGCGCGGACGGTCACGGGGTCGCCGCCGACCTGGACGCCGAGCCGCACCCGCTCCCCCAGCAGGGGTTGGACGGGCACCCGCTGGTCGAGCGAGGTCGCGTACGGGTGCTCGATCCCGTGAGGACGGTGCAGCACCGTCAGGTCGCTCATGCTCCGACCTCCCGCTGCTCGGGCAGCAGACCCAGGACGTCGGCGAGGATCAGGTACATGCCGTGCGACCACAGCAGAGGCGACGCCACCGGACCCCAGCGCTCCAGCCACTCCGCGCGTGACCCGGGGTGCAGGAGGTGCCCGTCCACCTGCTCGGGCAGGTGGTCGCCCGCACCGGCCCGGGTGCCGGCCCAGTCGAGGAGCCGGCGCGCACCCGCGTCGTCCCCTGCGGCGGCGAGGTTCCAGCCGAGCAGGCATGACAGCAGCGGCCACCGTCCCCCGCCGTAGAACACGTCCGCCCGGAAGCGGTGCACGCCACCGCCCTGCTCCAGGTCGCGGGCGACGGCAGCGAGAGTGCCTGTCGCCAGCGGTGACCCGACCTCGACGAGCCCGAACGGAACGATGCACGAGGGCAGCGAACCGTCGACCTCGTCGGTCCCGAGCCACTTGGTGAGGTGTCCGGCCGCCGTCCCCTGCGCCAGCACCGTGCCGGCCAGCCGGTCGGCGACCTCCTGGGCGGCGGTGGTGCGAGCGGCGTCCAGGACCCCGCTCGACGCGGCCGACCGCAGCCCGCCCGCCACGGCCGCGAGGGTGGAGACGTGCCGGTGCTCGACGTGCTCCTCCCACCAGTCGTAGCAGGCCCGGTCGCCGACCAGGACGAGGTAGTCCACCGCCACCTCGACGCCGTCCGCCCAGCGCCCGAGGTCGGCGCCGTGCCGGCAGCCGTGCTCGACCAGGGACCACAGCCAGGTGCCGTAGCCGTCGGTCTGGAAGTCCCACCACGGGTCGCTGCCGTCGGCACCGTCGAAGGTGAAGCGGGTGGGCAGCATGCTCGACGGCTCGGGCTGGTGGCCGGCCAGCACCTGGGCGGTCAGCGCGTCGACCTGCCTGCGCCGTGCGACGAGCACCCGCGAGACCCAGTCGTGGTAGCGCTCGGCAGAGGTGGTGCCGCCGTACCGGGACACGCCCTCGGCTGTGAAGGACCCGTCCCGCAGCCAGGCGTAGCCGCGGTAGGCCGAGAAGGTCGGGCACGCCGGGTAGGCGCCGCCCGGATCCTGCAGCTCGGTGACGATCCGGAACGACGCGGCGGCCAGGTGCGCCACGTCCTCGTCCGTGTGGGCGGCGGGGGCGGTGGAGGTGGTCATGTCTCCCTCGGGCGAAGGTGTGGACAGGGACGCGGGGGTGCGCAGGTCGGGGTGACCGTGAAGCGGCGGGTGCCGACCGGGGAGACACCGGCCGGCACCCGCGCACTCAGGGGGCCAGGAGCGCGTCCACGGCCTTCTGCGCGTCGGCGAGGGCCTGCTCGACGGACTTCCGACCGGCCGCCGCGGCGGTCAGCTCGGCGTCGACCGCGTCCTGCATCTCCTGCTGGCGCTCGACGACGGGCGGGAGCACGGTGGCGTCCAGCGAGGTGAACACCGCCTGCCGGTTCTCCGGTGCGCCCTGGTCGAGGTAGGGGGCCAGCCGGGACTCGTCCGCGACCGGGGGCAGCTCCCAGCTGGTCTCGAGCCGGGTGTCGACCATGACGTCGCTCGAGGTCAGGAACTCCACCCACTTCTGCGCGGCCTCCTTGTTCTCGCTCGCCGCCGAGACCACCGCGCCGTTGGTGAACATCGCTGACGCGTTCTGGGTGTTGCCGGGCTCGACCACCACGTCCCAGGCGAAGGGGGCCTCGGCCATGCCACCGAACATCCAGATGCCCGTGTGCCACATGCCGAGCTTGCCCTCCTTGAAGAGGTTGCTGTCGAAGTCGGGCGTCCCGGCGCCGTCGGCCTCCGTGGGCATCGTGGCGCCCGACTTGCCGACCAGGAACGTCGCCGCTTCGACCCCCTCCGGCGAGTTGAAGGCCGACGCCGTGCCGTCGTCGGTGAGGAACTGCCCGCCGGACTGCGCGAGCACCTTGTAGAACTCGAAGAACGAGATCGGCTGGTAGTCGCCCCAGACCCCGGCCGCCGGGTCGGTGAGCGCCGCAGCCGCGGCCTGCTCGTCCGCCCACGTCCAGTCGTCGGTGGGGAGGTCCACGCCGGCGGCGGTGAACAGGTCCGCGTTGTAGAACAGCACGACGTTCGAGAAGGACTCCGGCAGCCCGTACTGCTTGTCGTCACGGGCGAAGGCGTCCAGGAGCGACGGCTTGTAGTTGTCGGACTCCACGTCGGTCAGCTCGGCCAGCGCGCCGCTCGCCTGGTAGCTGACGAAGTTCTCGTAGTTGAGCTCGAAGGCGTCGCCGGCCGTCCCGCCCGCGACAGCGGTCTGCAGCTTCGTGAAGTAGTCCGCGTAGGGCGTGGTCTCGATCTGGACGTCGATGCCGGGGTTCTCGTCCTCGAACGCGGCGGCGATCGCCTCCAGGTCCTCCTCGTGCCCGTCGTTCGCCGAGAAGTTCAGGTACCGGACGGTGGTGGTGCCGCCCTCACCGGTGTCGTCGTCGGTGGCTGTCGCCGAGCCCTGGGAGCAACCGGCCACCGCCAGCAGCGCGCCGGCTAGCAGCAGAGGGAGGGTGCGGCGCCTCATGGTGTGGTTCATCGTGTTCCGTTCTCTCGATGCGGTTCTCGGAGTCGCGCGGTGAACTGCGTTCTGGTGCGGATGAGCTACTTGATGCCGGTGTGGGCGATACCAGCGATCACGTGGCGCTGGGCCACGAGGTACAGCAGGGCGATCGGGACGACGGAGACGACCGATCCGGCCATCACGACGTCCCACTCGGTGGTGAACTGGCCCTGGAGGGTCGCCAGGCCCAGCGGGAGGGTCATCAGCTCGGGTGAGCGGATGACGACGAGGGGCCAGAGGAACCCGTTCCAGCTGGCCATGAAGGCGAACACGGCGACCGTGGCGAGCGCGGGTCGCACGAGCGGCAGCACGATGGTGGTGAAGACCCGCAGGTGGCCGGCGCCGTCGAGGGTCGCCGCCTCGTCCAGCTCGGTGGGCACCTGCTCCATCGCCTGCTTGAGCAGGAAGACGCCGAACGCGCTGGCGATCGAGGGCGCGAGCAGCGCCATGTAGGTGTCCTGCAGGTTCAGCGTCCTCATCTCGATGAACAGCGGCACGACGAGCACCTGCAGCGGCACCATCATCGTCGCGAGGTAGGCGGCGAAAACGACGGTGCGGCCACGGAACGGGATCCGCGCGAACGCGTAGGCCGCCATCGAGCCCGTGATCAGCTGCAGTGCCGTGGACACCACGGCGATCCAGAGCGAGTTGAGCACGATGCGCCACATGGGCAGGGCGTCGAGGAGGCTCCGGTACGCGTCCAGCGTGGGGTCCTCGACCACCAGGCTGGGTCCGTCCGCGAGCGACCCGCTGGGCGTGATCGAGGTGACGACCGTCCAGAGGAAGGGGAAGAGCATCACGGCGGCCCCGACGAGGACGACGAGGAAGCGCACGAGCGTCCTCGGTCCTGGCCGGCGGACGCGTGGGACGGCGGACCGCGGGGGGATCTCGCCGACCCGGCCGTCCACCGGTGGCCGGCCGGCGGCAGCAGAGGGATGGGTGCGCACGGCGGTGCTCAGCTGCTCAGCCACTGTGCACCCACCGGCGCTGGCCGCGGACCTGCATCGCGGTCACCACGAGGATCACGGCGAACAGCAGCCACGACAGCGCGCTCGCCTCACCCGCCCTGCCGTAGCGGAAGGTGAGGTCGTAGATCTGTCCGACCACGACCTGGCTCGAGCCCTGTGGCCCTCCGCCGGTCATCACGTAGACCTGGTCGAACACCTGGAAGCCGTTGATGAGCGAGATCACCACGACGAAGAACGTCGACGGCGAGAGCAGGGGCAGTGTGATGCGCCAGAAACGTTGCCACGCAACCGCTCCGTCGACCTTCGCGGCTTCCAGGACGTCCTGGGGGAGGGCTTGCAGGCCGGCCAGCATGATCACCATGACGAAGCCGAGGTCCTTCCAGGCCGAGGCCAGGACCACGGACGGCAGCGCCCAGGTGGGATCGGTCCACCACCCGGGCTCGGGCATTCCCACGGCGCCGAGAACGGAGTTGACCAACCCGTTGCCGGGGTTGAGCAGCCACTTCCAGACCAGGGCGACCACGACCCAGCTGGTGACGACGGGCAGGAAGTACGCGGCACGGAAGAAGGCGCGCGCCGGCAAGGCCCGGTCGAGCAGGAGCGCCAGACCGAGGCCGCCGACGTAGACCAGCGGGAGGTACCCTGCGACGAAGAGGAGGGTGTGGCCGAACACCTCGGCCGTTCCGGGGTCCGCCAGCAAGCGGCGGTAGTTGTCGAGCCCGACCCAGCGCATCGGCGAGATCAGGTTCCACTCGTGCAGGCTCACCCACACCGAGCTGACCATCGGCACGGCCGTGAACAGCATCAGGGGCAGCGCGCTGGGCAGGAGGAACAGCACGGCCCAGCCGCGTCGGGTCCACACGCGGCGCCCGGGGCGGACGGGTGCGGTCTGGGTGGCGGCGGCGGCGCTCATGAGGCACCTGCCGTCTGCATCCGCGCCATCACCAGTCGGCCCTGCTCGCCGGCGCCGACGGCGTCGAACGGCGAGGCCAGGACGAGCGAGGCCGCGCCGACGGCCCACTGGGTCTCGGTCCACGGCTCGACCACGAGACGCGTGGAGCGTCGCGCCGGCATCAGGTGCCGACGGAAGGCCGACTCGAATCCCCTCTCCCAGAACGGCCACGCGTCGACGCCCTCACCCAGCAGGACGATGGCCTCGGGGTCCAGGAGGTGCACCGCGCCGGCGAGTGCCCGTCCGAGCAGCTCACCCGCCTCGCGGTACACCTCGCGGGCTGCGCTGTCGCCGGCGCGCGCGGCCCGCAGGAGCCCGGCCACCCCGGTCCGCGGACCGATGGCCCCCAGCTCCACGCCGCGCCGCAGCAGACCCTTCTCGCCGATCCACGCCTCCAGGCACCCCTGGTTGCCGCAGCCGCACACCGGGCCGTGCGCCGTCATCGGCATGTGCCCGATCTCGCCGGCGCCGCCGTGCACGCCGCGCAGGACGGCGCCGTCCTGCACGACGCCGCAGCCGATGCCGCGCCCGATCGTGAGCACCAGGTAGCTGCGCAGGTCGCGCCCGACACCGTAGATGCGCTCGGCGGCCGCCAGGGTGTTCACGTCGTTGTCGACCAGGACCGGGAGCCCGAGACCGTCCCGCAGACGCTGTCCGACATGCGCGTCGTGCCATCCCAGCGTGGGGGCGTCCACGACACCGGAGGCCTGTGCGTCGACGGATCCGGGCACGCCGACCCCGACGCCGAGGAGCGGGTCCGGGTGGGCGTCGACGGCGTCGCGCAGGATCGAGGTCAGGCGGGTCAGGGCGTCCGGACTCCCAGGATCGAACCGCGAGGTGGCGGCTGTCCGGACCGTCCCGTCCAGCTCGACGGCGACGACGGCCACGTGGTCGGCCGTGACCTTGGCGCCGATGGCACCGGCCGCGTTCGGCACGAGCCCCAGCAGCCGGGCGGGACGGCCGCCCTGGCTGGGCACCTGCTCGAGCTCGGCGACCAGGCGCCGCGCGAGCAGGTCCTTGGTCGTCTGGGTGACGGTGGCGGGGCTGACGTCGAGCAGCCGGGCGATGTCGGTGCGCGACGACGGGCCACGCGTGCCGAGGAGCGCCAGCACGGCGGCGCGGACGAGGTCACCGCGCATGCTCTTCACCTCCGACGCCATGGTCCCGACGTCTTTGTTCGAGACTAAATTTAGAGATGAATAAACTCTCTGGACGTGGATCTGTCAAGGACCTGGCGGCAAGACGGCCCCGCCTCCCACCACCAGGTCGGCGGTCTCGGTCACTTGTCGTGGCACTTCCGCGGGGCGCACGATGGACGCGGCCGGCTGACCGGAGGTGCCCGTGAGGACCGAGATGAGCGAGCGCTGGGTGAGGGCCGTCGTCGACGACGTGGTCGTGGTCGACTCCCGGGCGCCGCTGCTGTTCTTCGAGGACGCCTTCCCGATCCCGGCCTACGCCTTCGACCCCGTCGACGTGCGCACCGACCTGCTGAGCGCCAGCCCCGAGCCCGGCCCGACCGAGCCGTCCTTCTTCCAGCCCAAAGGCCCGGTGAGGCGGTGGTACGACCTCCGCGTGGGCGACCGCACGGTCCCGCACGCCGCCTGGGAGCGCGACGACCCGGAGCTGGCAGGACGGCTGGTCTTCTCCTGGCAGCCGGGGCTGGTCGACCGCTGGCTGGAGGAGGAGGAAGAGGTACGGAGCCACCCGCGCGACCCGCGCAAGCGCGTGGACGCGATCGCGAGCTCCCGCCACGTCGTGGTCAGCGTGGGCGGCGTCGTGCTGGCCGTCAGCAGCGACCCCGTCCTGCTGTTCGAGACCGACCTGCCCACCCGGTTCTACCTACCGCGCGAGGACGTCCGGCTGGACCTGCTCACCCCGACGTCGCGCACCAGCCACTGCCCGTACAAGGGGTTCGCCCTGGCGTACTGGGACCTTCCGGCGTCCGAGGACCGGGACCTCGTCGAGGGGATCGCGTGGTCGTACGACGAACCCAACCCGGCCGTCGCCGCGGTGGCGGGCCGCATCGCGTTCTACGACGAGCTCGTCGACGTGGAGGTCGACGGCGTGCCGAGGGCCCGGCCACGTTCGGTGTTCAGCGTGAAGGCGAACCGCCCGACGTCGGCGTGACCCCGCGGAACACCTCGCGCCCCGGAACAACCACCCGGCAGGTCGACGTTGACCCAGTCGACGACAACACGAGGTGATCATGCTCCCCCCCGAGGACCTGTACGACCTGGTCGACATCATCGAGCCCGCGGACGCGCCCGACGCCGTGGCGCAGACCGGCAGTCCCGTGCTCATGCACGCGCTGACCGGCTTCGTCGACGCGGGTCAGGCTGCCGACCTGACCGTGCAGCACCTGCTCAGCGAGCTGCAGGCACGTGAGGTGGCCCACTTCGACGTCGACCAGCTCATCGACTACCGCGGTCGCCGTCCCCGCATGACGTTCCGGTCCGACCGGTTCACCGACGTCGACCAGCACCGCCTGACGGTGCACGCGCTCACGGACAAGGCCGGCCAGGAGTTCTTCCTGCTGTCCGGTCCGGAGCCGGACTTCCAGTGGGAGCGCTTCATCGCTGCCGTGCTGCAGCTCGTGGACCACCTGGGGGTCGGCCTCATCGCCGGCATCCACGGCATCCCCTGGGCCGCACCCCACACGCGCCCGATCGGCCTGACGTCGCACGCCAGTAGCCGCGAGCTCATCGCCGGCCGGCCCCGCTGGATCGGTGACGTGGACGTGCCGGGTCATGTGGGCGCCCTCCTCGAGCTGCGCGCGACCCAGACCGGTCACGACGCCGTCGGGTTCACCGCGCACGTCCCGCACTACCTGTCCGAGGCCGAGTTCCCGCCCGCCGCAACGGCTCTCATCGAGGCCGTGGCCGACGTGGCGCAGCTCTCGCTCCCCACCGACGCCCTCCGGGAGGCCGGCACCACGGTGCTGACGCAGATCGACGCGCAGGTCGCCGACTCGCCGCAGACCCTCCAGGCCGTCCAGGGTCTCGAACGTACCTACGACGCCGTCACCGCCGGCCGCTCACTGAGCGGGTCCGGTCTGCTGAGCCCCACTCTGCCCGAGGACGAGATGCCGGGCGGCGACGAGCTCGCGGCCCAGCTGGAGGACTACCTCCGCGGGCTGGACGAGAGCGGCGAGCCGCGCGACTGACCCCGCGGTGGGGCCATCAGATCCAGATCGCGGGGTCCACGCGCTCGTCCTCAGACGTCAGGGCGACCACCGACGCGGGCACGTCGCGCACCCGGCCCGGGACGCCGACGACGACCGCACCGGCGGGGACGTCCTTCACCACGACGGCGTTCGCGCCGATCTGGGCACCGGCGCCGACGTGGACCGGGCCGAGCACGCGGGCGCCCGCCCCGATCACGACGCCGTCGCGGACCGTGGGGTGGCGCTTGATGCTGTCCATGGACCGACCGCCCAGGGTGACGCCGTGGTAGAGCATCACGTCGTCACCGATCTCGGCCGTGGCGCCGATCACCACGCCCATGCCGTGGTCGATGAAGAAGCGGCGCCCGATCTGGGCACCCGGGTGGATCTCGATGCCCGTCCACATCCGGTTGAGGTGCGCGAGCACGCGGGCCGGCAGGTGCAGATCCCGCTGCCACCAGCGGTGCGCGAGCCGGTGCAGCCACACGGCGTGCAGCCCGGGATAGGTGAGCACCAGCTCGGCGACGGTGCATGCCGCCGGGTCCCGACGCCGGGCGGTGGCCAGGTCCTCGCGGAGTCGGTCGAACACGCTCAGCTCATCAGGTCGCTGTAGAGGATCGTCGACAGGTAGCGCTCACCGAACGACGGGATGATCACGACGACCGTCTTGCCGGCGTTCTCGTCGCGCTGCGCCACCTGCACGGCGGCGGCCAGCGCGGCCCCGGAGGAGAGCCCGACGAGCAGCCCCTCCTCGGCGGCGGCGCGGCGGGCCCACGCGACCGAGGTGTCCGCGTTGACGTCGATGACCTCGTCGTAGACCGCGCGGTCCAGGATCTCGGGGACGAAGTTCGCGCCGATGCCCTGGATCTTGTGCGGGCCGGGCGCCCCACCGTTGAGGATGGCCGACTCCTCCGGCTCGACCGCCACGATCTGCACACCGGGCTTCCGCGCCTTGAGCACCTGGCCCACCCCGGTGATGGTGCCGCCCGTGCCGATGCCGGCCACGACGACGTCGACCTCGCCGTCCGTGTCCTTCCAGATCTCCTCCGCCGTCGTGCGGCGGTGGATCTCGGGGTTGGCCTCGTTCTCGAACTGACGGACCTCGACCGCGCCTGTCTCCTGGGCGATCTCGACAGCCTTCGCGACGGCGCCCTTCATGCCCTCCGAGCCGGGGGTCAGCACCAGCTCGGCGCCGAAGGCACGCAGCAGCGCCCGACGCTCGACGCTCATCGTCTCCGGCATCGTGAGGATCACCTTGTAGCCGCGGGCCGCACCGACCATGGCCAGGGCGATGCCCGTGTTGCCGCTGGTCGCCTCGATGATGGTGCCCTGGGGCTTCAGCTGCCCCGACGCCTCCGCGGCGTCGATCATCGCCACCCCGATCCGGTCCTTCACCGAGCTCGCCGGGTTGTAGAACTCCAGCTTCGCCAGGACGGTGGCCTTCGCCCCGTCGGTGATCCGGTTCAGCCGGACCAGCGGGGTGTTGCCGACCAGCGTGGTGACGTCGTCGTAGATCCTGGGCACGGTGGCTCCTCGAACGGGGCTGCTGCGCCACGGGCGACATGCCCGGGTGCGGGTCAACCACCAGCAACCGCCTGGTCCGGCGGGCGCTTCCCCCGACCCGCCGGCGTCTCACATCGCAGACACCCCGGAGCGCCGGCGCGCGCCCGGTCACGGGGAACGAAGGTCCCCTGGTTCAGCCGCGGATGAGCAGAGCTCAGCCGGCAGCGGTCGCGAGACGCTGCATGGCCAGCTGGACCAGGGTGATCAGGGCGTGCTTGGTGGCCTGCTTCGACCGGGCGTCGGTGTAGACCATCGGCACGTGCGGCGGTACCGCGAGCGCCTCGCGCACGGAGTCGAGGTCGTGACGAGCCACGCCGTCGAAACAGTTCACCGCCACCACGAAGGGGATCTGGCGGGCCTCGAAGTAGTCGACGGCCGGGAAGCACTGCTCGAGACGCTCGGTGTCGACCAGCACGATCCCGCCGATGGCCCCTCGGACCAGGTCGTCCCACATGAACAGGAAGCGGTCCTGGCCGGGCGTCCCGAACAGGTACAGCCACAGGTTGCCCGGGAGGGCGATGCGACCGAAGTCCATCGCGACCGTGGTCGTGGTCTTGCGGTCGGAGACACCGCCGGCGTCGTCGACGCCGACCGAGTGCTCGGTCATGGCCGCCTCGGTCGAGAGCGGCTCGATGTCGGAGATCGACCCGATGAAGGTCGTCTTGCCGACGGCGAACCCACCGGCCACGACGATCTTGGTGACCGTTGGAGCCGCCTCGTGGGCCGGCTCCGTGGGCTGCGGGGGCTGCTCCCCCGCGGGCGCGCCGGCATCGGCGACGTCAGAGCGAGGAAATGCCATTGAGAACACTCTCCAGAACGCTGAGGGTGGCAGCGGTGTTGTCCCGCGAGGACCCGTTGGTGGACAAGGTGGGAGTCAGTCCGTGGATCCGGACCTTGTGCTGGTCGACAAGCTCGCTGACGAGGACCCGGACGACCCCGACGGGGAGCTTGACGTGGGCCGAGAGCTCCATGACGGACAGGTACTGGGTGGCCGTGAGCTCCAGGATCCGGCGACGTTCGGGCGTCAGCTGGATATCCGGTGCCACGAGGCCCTCGACGAGTGCCTCGACGGGCAGCTCCTCCGAGGACACCACCCTGGTGCGGGCGCCCATGACCGCGTAGGGACGCACCGCGTAGGCGTCCTCGTCGTCAGCGGACGCCCTGCGGCGGCCGTTCGTCTCCGGTGCCACGTCCGCTCACCCCATCGCCGGCGTACGAGTCGCGCCGTGGACGGGGAGGCGGGACCGCATCTCGGTGACGAGCTGCGGCGTGAGGGTCGCCTCGGTGCGGCTGACGAGCAGGGCCATCTCGTAGCCGATCAGGCCGACGTCGCAGGACGCCTCCGCGACCACCGCGAGCACCGAACCGTCGGCGACGCTCATCAGGAACATGAACTTGTTGTCCATCTCGACGATGGCCTGGCGGACCTCGCCCGCGTGGAGCTGACGCGCGGCGCCACGGGTCAGGCTCGACATGCCGGCGACGATCGCTCCGAGCTGGTCACCGCTGGTGCGGTCGAGCTCGTCCGACATCGCCATCAGCAGGCCGTCCGCGGACACGACGAGGGTGTGGTGGACGTCGGGCACGCTCTTGACGAAGTTGTCCAGGAGCCAGTTGAAGTTGGCTGCCTCGGTGCTCATCGTGGTCACGGGTTTCCTCCGTTGGTGCTGCGGACTGCAGTCTGGGTGGGGACGGGCGGGAGAGGACGGGTCCGGGCTGGTGGTCGGGTCAGGGTCATTCGGACGACTCCTGTCCGCTGTGGGCCGGCTCCTTGCGACCGCGGGCGACCCCGGCCTGGAAGCCCGACAGCATGCTGCGGACCTCGGCGGCGGAGCGTCCGGGACGGGCGACGCCGGCCGGCTGCGGGGCGCTGACCTCGGCAGCCGGGGTCGCGCCCCGGGTCCGCCGCGTCAGGGTCGGGGCGCCGCCACCGGTGGTCGAGACCGTGGCGTCGGGACGGTAGGTCGAGAGCCGGCTCAGCTCGGAGAGCGCCTCCGAGGCGAGTGCCGAGCGCTGACGCTGCGTGTCGGGCGCCGGAGTGGGCTCCGACGTCGGCACGAACGGCACCGCACCGTCGGACAGCGCCTCGACCACCGGGACCAGCTGGTCGGCGTGGGCCGGGGCCGTGACCTGCACGGTCGAGGGCATCGTGACGGGTCCGGCGGGCACGGGGATGGGGGACGTCGCCGCGTGACGGGCACCGTCCTGGTGGTGCCGGCCGCGACGCGGAAGCTTCAGTCCCCGCGACGACCGGCCCGTGGTACCGGGCAGGATGTCGAGGGCGCTGGCGCTGGAGTACGCCGGTCGGGCGGCCGGCGGGGCCGCCGGGACCTCGGCGGCCGCGGGGGCCGTGTAGGCCGCGTGGGCCGGGTGAGCCGGCGGGCCGGCCGGGGCGGTGTCCTGGGCCGGGGCGGGGGCCGCTGCCTGGACCGGGGTGGGCTCGGCAGCCGGCGGGGTCGCCGGTCCGGGACGCGACGCCAGGGCGCTCAGCTCGCTGGCCGCCGCACGGAACCCGTCGCTGACCTCGGCGGCACGGCGTGCCGCGTCGCCCGACTCCTCCGGACCGCTCTCGGCCACGACCTCCGGTGCGGGGGCGGTGGGGATGAAGGGCGCCGCCGACAGCGAGGCGAACAGCGGGTTCTCGTCCGGAACAGCGACCTCTGGCACGGACTGCGCTTCCGGCAGGGACTGATGCTCCGGCAGGGGCTCCGGCTCGAGCTCCAGCTGAGGCTCGGGCTGAGGCTCCGGCTGAGGCTCGGGCTGGGCCTCGGGCTCGGGCTCGACCACGGCACGCGGCGCGTAGAGCGGCCCGTCGTCCAGCTGGGCCACCTCGAACGTCTCCGGGACGTCAGCCACCGGCGACTGGGCGGCGACGGGCGGCGTCGGCTGGTCGTCGGGGCCCTGGCCGACGGCCTCCGCGCGGCGGGCACGGAAGCCCGTGAACAGGCCGGAGCGGGACTCGGGAGCCGGCGGCTCGCTGCGCTGCGCGGGGACCGTCGGCACCGGCTCGGTAGGCAGGGGTGCAGCCGGGGTGCGCGTGGGCAGGCCCGAGTCGGCCGTCGAGTCGGTCGGTGAGGTCGCGCGCTGCGGCAGGGCATCGTTCTCGGTCGCCGCCGAGCGGGTGGGCAGCGTGGGGAGCTCGGCGGCGTCCGCAGCGCCGGCGGCACGGCGGGTGCCGCGCTGCGGCAGACCCGTGTCGGAACCAGGCGCGATGATGATCGGCTGGATGGACGCCGCCGCGGCCGCGGCCGCGGAGGCGTTCAGCGCATCCGCAGCGGCACCGAATCGGTCGGCGCCGGTCACGGTGGCACCGTTCGGGAGCGGGGCCGTGGCCGCGGCGTCGACGGTTGCCGGAGCGTCCTCGGCCGGGGCGTCGGCGTCCTCGGTGACCACCGTGCCGGGCACGAAGAGCGCCGGGGGCAGCTCGACTGTCACGACCGTCCCCCGACCGTCACCGGCGGAGAGCGAGATGCCGGCCTCGAGCCGCTGGGCCAGGCGCCCGACCACGTAGAAGCCGAGGCGCTGGGCGCCGACGACCTCGGACTGCGGCGGGTTCTGGATGCGGTCGTTGGCCTCGGCGAGCTCGTCGGCGGACATGCCGAGACCCTCGTCGGTGATCGTCACCACGATGCCGTCCGGACCCGCGTCCGTGGCGACGACCACACGGGTACCCGGGTCGGAGAAGGACGTCGCGTTCTCGAGCAGCTCGGCCAGCATGTGCGCGGTCAGCAGGGCCGTGTGACCGACCATCGGCGGGTCGACGTGCTGGGCCAGGTCGATGCGCTCGTAGTGCTCGATCTCGCTGGACGCGGTGCGCACGACGTCGGACAGCGGCATCGGGCGACGCAGCCGCCGACCCGTGTCGATCCCCGCGAGGACGAGCAGCGACTCCGCGTTGCGGCGCATGCGCGTGGCGAGGTGGTCGAGCTTGAACAGGTTGTCGAGCGTGTCCGGGTTCTCCTCGGTGCGCTCGAGCTGGTCGAGGAACGAGAGCTGGCGCGACAGCAGCACCTGGTCGCGGCGGGCGACGTTGACGAACATCGCGGCGATCGACCCACGCAGCGCAGCCTGCTCCTGCGCCACCTGCACCGTCGTCGCGTTGACGTCGTTGAACGCGGTGGCCAGACGGCCCACCTCGTCGTCGGACTCGACGGGGATCTCCGGAACGGTCATGCCGGGACCCTCGCCGGGGGTGGCCATGCGCTCGACCATCCGAGGCAGGTTCTCGCGGATCTGGGCCGCGGCCTCCGTCAGGCGACGCAGCGGACGGGTGATGCGGCGCGCCAGGAGCAGTGCCAGGGCCACCGGGATCGCCACCGCCGCGAGCGCACCGATGATCACCTGCAGGGCGTACTGGCGGGCTGCGGACGACAGGTCCGCCGCCCGCTGCTCGGCGGTGTTGATGACGGTGTCGAGTCCGCTGCCGAGCGACGCGATGTCCTCGTCGGCGGCCTCTCGCCACTGCTCGACCGTCAGACCCTCGACCACGCCGTCGGCGTCGGCGACGGTCCGCTGCCGCGCCAGCTGCAGGACGTAGCCGGTGGCCGGGGTGCGGACACCCGCGGCCTCGGCGATGCGCGTGGTGTTCTCCCGGATCAGGTCCGTGCGCAGGGCGGCGTCGCGGGATGCCTTCAGCGCCTCGGGCGTGAACACCCCGATGGCGACGGACGGAGTGATCAGGTCGCGCTCGGACGCGATGGCCTCGGCCAGCTGCTCGGTCGCCGTGTAGGCCCGGAGGTTCTGGGCGAGGGTGCGGTCGTCGAGGCCGTCGGCGATGGCCGCCGGGAGGGCGATGTCGGCCGCGATGACCTCCGAGTACCGCAGCAGGGCCGTCCCGGGGGTCAGCACCCCGCCGTCGACCTGGCGACGCAGCTCGGGGAGCAGGTCGTGGGCCCGGCTCGAGGCCAGCGCGCCCGCCTGCGCGCTGTCCTCGAGCTGGGAGAGGTCGATGTCGTTGAACTCCGCACGGACGTCTTCCAGGCCGGTCGTCACCCTCGCACGCACCTCGTCGAGCGCCGGGCGCGAGTCCGCGTCACCCGACAGCACCGCGACACTGAGCGCACGCTCGGCCTGCAGTCCACGCAGCAGGTCGGTCAACCCGGACGCCTGGCGCGTCAGCTCCTCGACCTGGACCGCCTTGCGCGACTCGCCGATGGCGGAGGTCGCGATCACTCCGGCCGCCATCGACAGCACGAGGACCGGGAGGGCAAGAACGGCCAGGATCTTGGCCCTGATGCCGAAGCTGCGCAGCATGGGGTGGACCTTCCAGTCGATGAGGGGCACCCGCGGTTGGTGCCGCCCGATTCACGTGCATCGGTCGTCACCCCTCGGGTATTGACCGATGACCGTCACCAGGTCACCCGTTCGGCCCAACCATGTCACGGCGGGTCGCCGTGACGCCATCCTCCAGAATGGCGATCATGCCCCTTCGCTCCGTGCTCGTCCTGGCCGGCGGTGAGTCCCGCCGCTTCGGCAGGGACAAGCTCGCGGAGCCCCTCGACGGAGGGCCAGGGGACCCGACGGTCCTCGACGTCCTGCTCGAGGCCCTCAGCACGGCCTTCCCTGACGCGGAGGTCGTGGTCGTCGGCCCCCGGCGACCCACCCTCGTCCCGGTGCGCTGGGTGCGTGAGGAACCGCCAGGGGGCGGTCCCGCCGCGGCGCTGGTCGCAGGCCTGCGCTGCGTGGTCGACGCCGGCCCGGACGAGGACCGTGGCGGCTCGGTCGCGATCGTCCCGGGCGACGCCCCGGGGTCCGCCGGCGCCGTGGCGCTCCTCGCCGAGGCCCTCGACCGGGCCGTGTTCCCGGATGCCGTCGCGGCGATGGCCGTCGACGGCTACGGACGGGAGCAGCCGCTCCAGCTCGTGCTCTCGCCGCAGGGGGCTCGCCGGCTCGTCGCCTCCGTGGGGGACGGGCGCGACCTCTCCGTCCGCCCCTTGGTCACCGCGCTCGACCCGGTGCGGGTACAGGTACCGGCGTCGACGACCTGGGACGTCGACACACCGGAGCAGCTGGTGGCCTGGCGTCAGCGCGGGCGTCCCGCGCCATAAGGTCCACGCATGCGAGCAGTCACGATCCGTGAACCGGGAGGCCCTGAGGTCCTCGGCGTCTCCGAGGTACCCGACCCGAGCCCCCGTACCGGCGAGGTGCGGATCGCCGTGGCGGCCACCGCTGTCAACCGTGCCGACGTGATGCAGCGGCTGGGCCACTACCCACCCCCGGAAGGCGCCCCCGAGTGGCCGGGCCTGGAGTGCTCCGGCACCGTGGCCGAGCTCGGCCCCGGAGTCGAGGGCTGGCAGGTGGGGGACGAGGTCTGTGCCCTCCTCTCGGGGGGCGGCTACGCCGAGCAGGTGTGCGTCCCCGCGAGCCACCTGCTCCCGGTGCCCGCCGGGGTGTCGTTGGTTGACGCCGCGGCGCTGCCGGAGGTCGCCTGCACGGTGTGGTCGAACGTCTTCATGGCGGCCGGCCTGCAGCGTGGGGAGACGCTGCTCGTGCACGGCGGGTCGAGCGGGATCGGGACCATGGCCATCCAGCTCGCCACGGCGATGGGTGCGACGGTGGCTGTGACGGCCCGCTCGGCCGAGAAGCTGGCCGCGTGCGCCGAGCTGGGCGCGCAGGTGCTCGTCAACTACAGGGAGCAGGACTTCGTCGAGCGGGTGCGCGCCGCGACGGCCGACGCACCCGGCGGACCGGGCGCCGACGTCATCCTGGACAACATGGGGGCGAAGTACCTGGGCCGCAACGTCGAGGTGCTGGCGACCGGTGGCCGCCTCGTCGTGATCGGGCTGCAGGGCGGGACCCGGGGTGAGCTGGATCTGGGGCTGCTGCTGCGCAAGCGCGGCGCCGTGATCGCCACCTCCCTGCGGTCGCGGCCCTCGACGGAGAAGGCGGTGATCGTGCAGCAGGTGCGCGACCTGGTCTGGCCGCTGCTCGCCGACGGGACCGTGCGGCCCGTCGTGCACGCGAGGCTGCCGCTCGAGCAGGCCGCCGAGGCGCACAGGCTGATGGAGGGCTCCTCGCACATCGGCAAGATCGTCCTCACCGTCGGACCGGAGGACGCCCGGACGCGCTGACGCTTCGGTCCACGGGCAGGATGGACCCATGGACCAGAACCAGGACCAGGACCAGGACCAGGACCCTCAGCCTCGGCAGGACGACGGCGCGCAGACGGCCGCCCCTGCGGACCACACCGTGGTGGTGGTCGGTCCGGGCTCGATGGGCGTCCACGGGCGCGACGACGAGGAGCGCAGCCCGGCCGAGATGGTCGAGCAGCCGGCCAAGGTGATGCGCATCGGCAGCATGATCAAGCAGCTTCTGGAGGAGGTGCGTGACTCGCCCCTCGACGAGAAGGGTCGCGCGCGGCTGGCGGAGGTCCACGAACGGTCCCTCGCCGAGCTCGAGCAGGGGCTGTCCCCCGAGCTGGTGGACGAGCTGCGCCGCATCTCCCTGCCCTTCGACGAGGACTCGACACCGTCGGACGCCGAGCTCCGGATCGCCCAGGCCCAGCTCGTCGGCTGGCTGGAGGGCCTCTTCCACGGCATCCAGACCGCTCTGGTGGCACAGCAGATGGCCGCGCAGGCGCAGATCGCGCAGATGCGACGCGCCCTGCCCGGGGGTCCGGGTGCCCACGCGGGCCCGGGCCACGTCGGTCTGCCGGGAGGTCAGCCGGGGCCTCCGGGACAGCCCGGGGAGCACGGCGAGGACGGTCCTCAGCACGGCACCGGCCAGTACCTCTGACCCGGACGACGATGCCACGCCGGCCCTGGAGAAGGCAGCCCGACCCACTCGGAGTGGGCGTCTGGCGACGGGCGCACGACCGGACGCGACGCGCCGTGGACCGCTACCACCAGATGATCGAGGCCGTCGACACCGGCCCCGTACGCGACGCCCTCGAGGTCGTCGGAGCCGACCTCGCCGGTGTGCTCGACGACGTGCGGGTCCTCTGCACGCAGGCTGAGATCGATGCTCCCAGTGCGAGTCTGGAGATCCCACCCGGGCCCGACGGCACCCATCCCGAGCTGCACCGGCGACTCTCGCGAACCGCGACAGCGTGCGCAGAGGCATCCGAGGCCGCGGCCATGGTGCGTGTCGCGTCGGCGGCCGGCGACCAGGTCACGGCCCTCGCGCGCATGCAGGCGGCGCGTCGGGCCGCCACCCTCGCGCGCACCCACCTGGCCTGAGCCGTCAGCGACGCTCCAGCAGTCGCTCCAGCACCTGCGCGACCCCGTCCTGCGAGAGCGGCGGCGCGATCTCGTCGGCCACCGCCAGGGCCTCCGGGTGTCCGTCGGCCATGGCGACCCCGCGACCGGCCCACGTGAGCATCTCGACGTCGTTGGGCTGGTCACCGAAGGCCACCACGTCGTGAGCGGCCAGGCCGAGGCGCTCGACGACGCCCGCGAGCGTGCGCGCCTTGCTGACCCCGGCGGCGCTCAGCTCGAGCAGACTGCCACCGGCGTTGGAGTGGGTTGCCGTGAGCGAGCCGTCGAGGACGTCCCTCGCCACCGCGAGCATCTGGTCCGAGGTCGGTCCGTCACCGCGGACCAGGACCTTGAGGACCGTCGTGTGCTCCACCAGGAGCTGTTCGAGGTCGCCACGAGGCATGCGCCGGTCCGCGTCCCACGTCGTCGCGTAGGCGTGCTCGGCCACTGCGCCGCTGGGTGTCTCGAGGGCGATCGCGACCGAGCCGAGCGCCGCCCGGAGCTTCTCCACCACCGGGACCACCGCTTCGGTCGCCACCGGGTGGTGCACGATCAGCTCACTCGTCGTGAGGTCGTAGACCGCGGCACCGTTCGCGCAGATGGCGATACCCGCGATGCCGGTGGCCTCGACGACGGGCGCCATCCAGCGCAACGGGCGCCCGGTCACGAAGAGGACCTCGATACCCGCCGCTCGGCAGGCAGCCAGCGCCCGGCGGTTGCGCGCGCTGACCGAGTGGTCGTGCCCGACGAGGGTCCCGTCGAGGTCCGTCGCCACGACCCGCATGCGGTCAGCGCCCCTCGTCCTGCTCGTCGGCCGTGAGCTCCTCGAGCACCTGGGCCAGTCCGTCCTCGCGCACGTCCGGCGCGATCTCGTCCGCCGCGGCCAGCACGACGTCGGCGGCGTTGCCCATCGCGATGCCACGGTGGGCCCAGGCCAGCATCTCGAGGTCGTTCCGCCCGTCACCGATCGCGATGGTCCGCTCCAGGGGTACGCCGAGGCGTTGGCGCACCTGCTCGAGCGCACTCGCCTTGCTCACCCCTTCCGGCGCGAGGTCGAGCCAGGCGGTGTACCCGACGGCGTAGCTGACACCGTGCAGTCCGATGCGCTCCACGGTCTGCAGGAAGTCGGCGGGGGTGTGCTCAGGGCTGCGGACGACCACACGCGTGGTGGGTCCGTCGACGAGCCGGTCGAACGGCACCACGTCCAGCAGCCCGGAGAGCTCGCCCTCTGGCCAGTCGCCGCTGACCCGGGCGCCCTGGCCGACCACCTCGACCGCGAAGAGGGCGTCGGGCAGCTGCTGGCGGACCAGCGTGACCACGGGGCCCGGGTCGAAGGTGACCATGTCGGTGATCTCGTAGCCGGCCCCTACCGACCGGTCGAGACGGGCGGTGACGGCCCCGTTGCTGCTCACCATGTAGCAGTCGTCGAGCCCGAGCTCCTCGGCGATCGGGAGCGTTCCCACCAGCGACCGGCCCGTCGCGATCACCAGCAGGTGGCCTGCCTCGTGCGCCGCCCGCACCGCCTTGCGCACGCGCGGCGACATCGTCTGGTCGTAGTGGATCAGCGTCCCATCGACATCGAGGGCGACGAGGCTCGGCGACGGGTGGACCACGGGCCCAACTGTAGGTCAGCCGGGAGAACGCAAGGTCTAGCGTGTCGGTATGGCTGACACCACGGGGTCGTTCGCGGGCTTCGGCGAGGACCTGCCGGTGTTCTTCGAAGGCCTCGAGGCGGACAACTCGAGGGTCTACTGGACCGACCACAAGGCCGTGTACGACCTGCAGGTGCGAGGCCCGCTCGAAGCCCTCCTGGCCGACCTGGAGCCGGAGTTCGGCCGCGCCAAGATCTTCCGGCCCCACCGGGACGTGCGGTTCTCCAAGGACAAGTCCCCGTACAAGACGGCTGCCTCCGCCGTCGTTCACGGCGACGACGGGGACGGCTCCCTCTACGTCCAGGTGGACGCCACCGGGCTGATGGTAGGCGGCGGGTACTACGTCATGGCGAGCGACCAGGTGGCTCGCTACCGCGAGGCGGTGGCCGGGTCACGCACCGGCGCCGCTCTGGTTCGAGCGATCACCTCGTTGGAGACCGTCGGGTGGTCGCGTGGCGGCGAACAGCTCAAACGGGCTCCGCGGGGGACCGACCCCGACCATCCACGCATCGACCTCCTGCGGCACAAGGGTCTGGCCATGTTCCGCCAGTACGAGCACGAGGACTGGTTCTTCGACCAACGTGCTGCGGACGTGGTGGCGGGGTCGTGGCGCGCCCTGGCGCCGCTGAACCGTTGGCTGGCCAAGCATGTCGGGACGTCGACCGCGGACCGCGCTCAGGACCGCTGAGCCGGGCGGCTGCCTGCGACGTACGAGGCCGCGACCACGACGGCGGCGCCCACGAGGGTGAGCACGTTCGTCACCCCGTCCGTCGCCGGGGAGAACAGGTCGGCCAGGGTGTGACCGGTCGCCAGCAGCTGGGTCGCCCACAGCAGCAGGCCGACCAGGCCGATCACACCGGCGGTCCGCACCAGACGCCACTGACGTGTCCACAGCCCAGCCGCTGCCACCACCACGAGGAGCAGCGCCGTCGCCGCGCGGAGGCCTACGAGCTCGTCATGCCAACCCGGACGGACGAAGACACCCCACGTCAGGACCACGAGCATCCCCCCGAGCGCGAGCAGCGCAGCGGGAGTGGTGAGGAACGCCGCGATGGAGGCCTCGGTGCCGGTCGGGGCTCGGGAAGCGGACGCCGGTCGCGAGAGGGTGGTGGCCTGGGACGGAGTCGACGTGGCGGCCCCGAGGGGGGCCACCGAGGGGCGGGCGAGGTCCGGCGACTCCCAGGCGGGCGCAGTCGCCTCGCGCGAGTGGGTCACCGACGCGATCAAGCCGCGGACGTCCGCCGGGAAGCGGCGGTCGTCGATCACGGCCGCGTTCCGGTAGGCCAGCTCCTTGAGGGGTCCGGGAAGCCTTGCCACCGGGGGCATGTCGGCCCCACCGACGAGGACGGGGATCACCCGGACGTCGGCGTCCAGCGCCGCGTGCACCTCGGTGCGGTGCGTGTCGCCCTCGTCGTCCAGGCGGCGGTGGCCCGCCTCGTCCTGCGCCTCGAGCCAACCGGGACCGATCACGACGAGAACGGTGTCGCTGAGCTGCATCGTGCGGGTGATGGCCTTGCGGAAGTCCTCACCGGGCGCGATCGCGTCGATGTCCATGAAGACCTGGTCGGGTCCCCACTCGCGCACCAGGTGCTCGTACAGGCGCCCGGCCCAGCCCGATGCGTCGTCCCGCCGGTAGCTCAGGAAGATGCCGCCCATCGAGTGCTCCTTCCCGCAGCCTCGACGCCTCCATGCTCCACCCGCGCCACCACGCCCACAAGGGCCCCGACGCGTTCACTCTCGGTCATCACGACGGGGCCGGATGATCTGCTCCCGAGACGTCAAGTACCTGTCCGCGAGCGCCGATAACCGTCGGGTCCATCACGGTGCGTAGTCCCCCTACGCCGCCGCAGGGAGACCCTGCGACCCCACGAGACAGGAACGCCGGATGACCACGAAGCGCACGGGACGAGCCCTGCTGGCCTGCACGGCGGCGACGGTCCTGGCCACGACCCTGGCCGGCCCGGCCACGGCGTCCGACGCGGGTGCTCGGCTCCCGTCCGGCGCGCGATCGGCCATCGCCTCCGGCGAGCACGTCGTCGTCCCGGGCTCCGCGGAGGGAACGGGCTCCCCTGCGGGAACGGGTGGCGCGACGCGTTCCGGCCGGGCGGCCGAGGTGTCTCCCCTCCCGCCCGCCGTGTGCCCCAACGGCGGGGCGCGGACGGTCATCGCCGCGGAGAGCTTCGCAGACGGCGACATCCCGGACGACAGCTATGGATGGTCCCCCGCGGTGTCGGACGCCAGCGGGACCTACTGGGCGGCGCACAGCTACCAGTCGGCCGGCATCGAGGTGCCCGAGGACCACCAGCTCTTCCTCGACCCCATCACCGGTGCCTCCGCCGGCACCACCTACCTGTCGTTCACCAGCCGTGGCACCGACGTCTTCGACAACATCTTCTTCGGGGTGAACGACGAGGTCTACGGCATGGACCTCTCCCCCGCGTGGGAGAGGGTCACGGTCGACGTCACTCCGGCCACCACTCAGTACGGCGGCGACCTCGACGTGTTCTTCGTCCACCGGGCCGGGGCCCCGCAGGACGCGTACTGGCAGGTGGACGACGTCTCGGTGTTCCGGTGCGGGGCACCCCCGGCCTCCGGTGTCCGCGGCGACTGGACCGGGGAGGGAACCGTCGACCTGCTCGCGACGACCGCGGACGGCGAGCTGTACCTCTACCCGGGCAAGAGCTCCGGCGGCGTGTACGCCGGTCGGGCCGTCGGCGCGGGCTGGGGCTCGATGACCTGGATCGGCTCGCCCGGCGACATCAACGGCGACCGGCGCACCGACCTGCTGGCGCGCGGCGCGAACGGCTCCCTGTACCTGTACCCGGGACGTGGCGACGGCCAGTTCGGCAAGGCGGCTCTCGTCGGCACGAAGTGGAACGGCATGACGGCCTTCATCACAGCGGGCGACGTCGACGCCGACGGACGACCGGACCTGATGGCCCGCCGCAGCGACGGCACCCTGCACCTCTACCGCTTCTCCTCCTCGGGCACGCTGAGCTACGTGCGCCAGGTGGGCAGCGGCTGGAACGGGATGGCCTGGATGGTCGGTATGGGTGACCTCAACGGTGACCGCTACGGCGACGTGCTGGGTGTCACGACCTCCGGTTCCATGTACGCGTACCGGGGCAGTGCCACGGGCCTGAAGGGGATGGGCCTCCTCGGCTCGGGCTGGGGGGGCATGAACTGGCTCACCAGCCCTGGCGACATGAACCTGGACGGCAAGGCCGATCTGCTCGCCCGCAACGGCGAGGGGGACATGTTCTTCTACCCGGGCAAGCCCGACGGCGTCGGCAAGTCGAGCCTGGTGGGCAGTGGCTGGCAGGGGATGCGCCGGATCGTCTGACCCGGCACCGCCGACGTCAGTAGCGGAAGATCGCGGCGACGTCGGAGCCCGGGACCACCTGCGACGGCGTCGCGTGGACCTGGCCTCCGGTCCTCAGCGTGCCGACGACGGTCGCGTCGAGCCGCTCACACTCCGCGAGCGGCCCGGCGCGACCCATCTCGACCACCCGCAGCTGACCGGTCTCGTCCTGCCGCCAGCACCACGGGTCCGCCGTCATGAACAGCGTCTCGACCCTGCCCTCGTGGGCCGCCTGCCGCACGGCCTGGGGATCGCTCGAGACGCGCCCGGTGCCCTTGAGCTGGTGGAACACCGAGATGGCGTGGTCGCGTGCCGCGTCCACGCGCTGCTCGACGAGGGACCACGCCGAGCGGTGCAGGTCGTCCGCCGACATCTCGTCCGCGTTCGACGTGATCGCCGTCCCCACCAGGTGCCGGTAGCCGTTCACCTCGCGGTAGCCGGCGACCAGGTCCTCGAGCCCCACGAGCACCAACGGCGCGGTCCGGCCCGCGAGCTTGCCGTGAAGGCCGCCTGCCACCTCCCGCAGGAAGCTGATCACGTCCTCCTTGCGGTAGCCCTCGTCGGCCGCACCGTGCCCGTAGTACACGGCCCGACCCGCCGTTCCGCCCGCGGACGTCGCCGGACGGGCCATCGTGTCCGACCGTGGCTCGGCCGGCGCGACCACGTCACGGAGGTCCGTCGGTACCCCCGTCAGGTCGACCTCGGCCATCCGCTGCCGGGTTCCCTCGAAGAGGCGCAGTGCCCGCTGGCTCAGCGCCAGGACGAGGAAGTGCTCGTCACCGGAGATCATCGGCAGAAGGGGACCCAGCAGGAACCGGTCACCGACACTGACCAGCTCCGGCAGGGCCATCGGTACCCGGAGCGTGCGGTGCCATCCCGGACGGAGGTACATCGCCAGCCCGTCGCCCATGTGCTGCCAGGCCAGGGTGTCCTGGTGCAGTGCCCGTGCGGGAGCCAGGAGGTCGGTGATCTCGGGACGACGCATGCCGCGCTCAGCGAGGGCGTCCTCGGCGCCGGACAACACGTTCTTCCAGGCGAGGCGGTCCACGTCGACGTCGACGCCGACCCGGTGCGTCGGTGACAGCAGGCTGACGAACGGGGGGTCGCCGTCCGTGCTCGCCAAGGTCTCCAGGTCTGCGCGGTTGACGAGGTCCGTGGTCACGCCCCCATCCTCACCGTCGACGCGCGGCACGGGAAGGGCCTAGGGCCCCACCGATCGAGGAACCCGGGCCGTGTGGCCCTTGTCACGGCGGTATGTCCAGGCCAGCGTGGTCGCTCAGGCCCGTCCGACCGAGGAGGTAGACGTGAACGAGCCATCGCGTCCGTCGACGCGCAAGCAAGGGACGACGTACGTCGACCGCGGCGGTGGCAACGCGGTCTACGGTCTCGGGCTGATCGGTGCCCTCGTGTTCTTCTGGCAGCAGGCCGACTCGTTCGGCCAGTACGTGATCGCGGTGCTGAAAGCGCTCGTCTGGCCCGCGTTCCTCGTGTACGAGGCCTTCCAGGCCTTCATCGGCTGACGCCGACCGGCATCGGCCGTCACGGGCCCCTGCGGACGCCTCAGGCAGCGATGGGTTCGAGGCGCTCGAGCCCCCCGAGGTAGGGGCGCAGCGCCACTGGCACGTGCACGGAGCCGTCGGGCAGCTGGTGGTTCTCGAGCAGCGCGACGATCCACCGGGTCGTGGCCAGCGTTCCGTTGAGCGTCGCGACGGCACGCGTCGAGCCGTCCTCGCCACGCTCGCGGATGTTCAGGCGTCGCGCCTGGAACGTCGTGCAGTTCGAGGTCGAGGTGAGCTCCAGGTAGCGCTCCTGGGACGGCAGCCACGCCTCGCAGTCGTACTTGCGGGCGGCGCTCGAGCCGAGATCACCGGCGGCGGTGTCGATCACGCGGTAGGGCAGCTCGACGCCGGCCAGCATGCCCTCCTCCCAGGCGAGCAGGCGGTCGTGCTCGGCCGCCGCGTCCTCCACCCGGCAGTAGCTGAACATCTCCACCTTGTGGAACTGGTGGACGCGGATGATGCCGCGGGTGTCCTTGCCGTAGGAGCCCGCCTCCCGCCGGTAGCAGGCCGACCAGCCCGCGTAGCGGAGCGGGCCGTCGGTGAGGTCGACGATCTCGTCGCTGTGGTAGCCCGCGAGCGCCACCTCGGACGTACCGACGAGGTAGAGGTCGTCGGCCTCCAGCCGGTAGACCTCGTCGGCGTGGGCGCCGAGGAAGCCGGTGCCCGCCATCACCTCCGGTCGGACGACCGTCGGGGTGATCATCGGCGTGAAGCCGGCTCCCAGCGCGGTGTCGACCGCGTAGTTCAGGAGCGCGAGCTCGAGACGCGCGCCGATGCCGGTGAGGAAGTAGAAACGGGACCCCGAGACCTTCGCGCCGCGTGCCATGTCCACGGCGCGCAGCCCCTCGGCGACCTCGAGATGGTCACGCACGCGGCCGCCGTCGGCGGTGAGGTCGCGCGGCTCGCCGACCTCACGCAGGACCACGTAGTCGTCCTCGCCTCCGACGGGCACGCCCTCGGCGACGACGTTGGGGATCTGCCACAGCAACGAGTCGAGTGAGGCCTGCGCCTCGTCTGCGGCGGACTGGGCCGCCTTCACGCGCTCGGACAGCTGCTTGGCCTGTGCCACCAGGGCCTGCTTCTCGTCGCCCCTCGCCTGCGCCACCCGCTTGCCGAAGTCCTTCTGCTCCGCCCGCAGGGTCTCGAACTCGGTGAGGGACGCGCGCCGCAGCGCGTCGGCGTCCAGCACGCCGTCGACGAGGGAGGGATCCTCCCCGCGGGCACGCTGACTGGCACGGACGGTGTCGGGGTCCTCACGGAGCCTGCGCAGGTCGATCACGGCGCCGAGGCTACCGGGGGCGCTGCGTGGGCAGCCTCCGCGTGGGGCCGCTACCTTGCGGAGATGCTCGTGGTCGCGCCAGCACAGCCTGACGCGTCCCCGCCGTTCGAGCTGCTGCTCCTGCTCGTCGGTGTCCTGCTCGTGCTCGTCGGTGTCGGTGTGCTCCTGGCACGCCTCTTCGTCCGTCGTGAGGAGCAGCGCCGACGTCGCCGCGTGACCTACCCGCCCGACCGCCTGACGCACGAGGAGGAACACATGCCGCTTCCTGCGGTGGTGGTTAACCCGAGCAAGCTCGAGGACGTGGACGCGGCTCGTGCCGCGATCACCGAGGTCTGCACCGAGCACGGGTGGTCGGAACCCCTCTGGATCGAGACCACGGAGGAGGACCCCGGGGTCGGGCAGGCGCGGCAGGCCGTCGAGGCCGGCGCCGACGTCGTCATGGTCTGCGGGGGCGACGGGACGGTGCGCTCCGCCGCACAGGTGCTGGCCGGGAGCGGCGTCACCATGGGGCTGCTGCCGGCGGGCACCGGGAACCTGCTGGCCCGCAACATGGACATGACCCTCGACGACCTGAGCGGGGCGGCGCGGGTCGCCCTCACCGGCGACGACCGTCCGATCGACGTGGGGTGGATGAAGGTCGACTCGGGCGAGGAGCAGGTGTTCCTGGTCATGGCCGGCATGGGCTTCGACGCCGAGATCATGGCCAACGCCCCGGAGGCGTTGAAGGCCAAGGTGGGTCCGGCGGCCTACGTCGTCGCGGGTCTGCGGCACTTCAACGGCCGGCGCACCAGGGTGACGATCACCGTGGACGACGACGAGCCGGTGGTCCGCCGCATCCGCACGGTCGTGATCGGCAACTGCGGGAAGCTGCTCGGGGGCCTGGTGCTGATGCCGGACGCCGAGATCGACGACGGGCTGCTCGACATGGTCTCGATCGCGCCTTCCGGGATCGTCGGCTGGGCGGCCGTCGCCGGGAGCGTGATGACGCGCCAGCGGAAGGGCCACCACCGGGTCGAGCGCTGGCAGGGACGGCGGATCACCGTGCAGACCGGTGAACCGCACACCACGCAGCTGGACGGGGACCCCGTCGGCGAGGCGTCGCTGATCGAGCTCCGCGTGGACCCCGGCGCCCTCGTCGTGAGGGTCGAGGCGGAGTCAGCGTCCACGACCCACGACGCCGCCCGCGGCGCGGCGCAGAACCCCACCCCCGAGCGCGTTCCCGTCCCCGAGGCGACGCCGGGCTCATGAGGCCGATGACGGCCGAGTTCGCCTCGTTCGGCCCCGATCAGGCAGTCGCGGAGGCGTTCTACTCCTTCGCAGTGGACCACCCGTGGCTCGACCAGGCGGCCCAGGTGCTGGCCGTCGCCCTGCATCCCTGGACCTTCAGGGTCGCCGTCGCCGCTGCATGCGCCGCGGCCTGGCGCGCCGGACGCACCAGGGCCGCGGTGGTCTGCGGCACCTCGATGGCGGCAGGGAGCCTGCTGGGCCTCGGGCTGAAGCTGCTGATCGCACGCCCCCGTCCGGTCTGGGGCGACCCCGTCGCCACCGAGATCGGGTACTCGATGCCCAGCGGCCACGCCCTCAACGCGGCCCTGGGGTGCGGCCTGCTGCTGGTGCTGGGCTGGCCGTGGCTGCGGCGGCAGGGGTGGCACCGCGTCGCCGCCGGGGTCGCCGTCGTGGTCGTGGTCGTGACCGCTCTCGACCGGATGCTGCTGGGCGTGCACTATCTCTCCGACGTCACGGTGGGCGTGGCGATCGGGTCCGCGATCGCCGTCCTCGCGGACCGGCTCTCACCACGACTGCGCGGAGGTCTCGCCTCCGGCCGGACCGGAAGGACCGTGTCATGACCGCTCCGCAGGCCGCCGTCGAGACCGCCGACCGACCGGTGTCGCACCGAGCCTGGGCCCTGCGCACGCTGGGCCTCGCCCTCGGGTGGGTGGCGCTGCTCGTCGGCGTCGGCTACCTGCTCGCCGGTCCGCTGGCCGACCTCCTCCAGGGCGAGGACGGCATCATCGAGTCCCTCCAGGCCGGGGGGACGCCCAGCCGGGACACGCTCTCCAACATCGGTTCCCGCATCGCGGACACCCCAGTCATCATCGCGACGGCGGCGGCCATCGGCCTGCTGATGCGACCGCTGCTCGGTCGCTGGCTGGAGTCGTTCCTGCTGTGGGGCGGGGTGGCCCTGCAGACCGCCATGTTCCTGCTGATCACGCTGCTCGTCTCCAGGGGCCGGCCCGAGCTCGAGAAGATGGACCCGGCACCTCCGACGTCGAGCTTCCCCTCCGGCCACACCGGTGCCGCGACGTCCCTGTGGTTGGGAGTGGGGCTGATCGCGGCGTCACGCGTGCGCTCCAGGTGGCTCCGCGTGCTCGTCGTGGCGGTGCTGCTGCTCATCCCGCTCGCCGTGGGTCTGTCACGGCTCTACCGCGGCATGCACCACCCGACCGACGTGGCGTTCGGTCTGGCCAACGGCACGGTCGCGGTGCTCCTGGCCAGGTCGGCACTGCGGGGTATCCCGGCCGAGAGGGACTAGCTGCGCCCGTCCAGGAGCCTCTGGAGCCAGGCCCGCGAGTCGGCGAAGGCCCGGTCGCTGTTCGAGGGCAGGGTCGGCGACTGCTCCCCGGAGGCGCGCGGGTACGACCCGAGGTAGCGCACCTGGGTGGTGACCCGGTGCAGCCCCATCAGCGCCTCCGCCACGCGGGACTCGGCGACGTGACCCTCGACGTCGATCGAGAAGGAGTAGCGGCCGAGGGACTCACCCGTGGGTCGTGACTGTATCCACGTGAGGTTGATGCCGCGGGTCGCGAACTGCTCCAACAGCTCCAGGAGGCCACCGGGGTGGTCCTCGCTCTGGAACACGACAACCGACGTCTTGTCGGCTCCCGTCGGCGGTGGTGGCGGGGTAGGGCGGGAGACCAGAACGAACCTCGTCACCGCACGGGGGTTGTCGCCGACGCCGTCGGCCAGCACCGTCAGCCCGTAGCGGTCGGCCGCCACCTGGGCGCAGAGGGTCGCCTCGTACCCGGGGTCGGCCTCCGCCTCCGGGGCCAGGCCGGCCGCGGCAGCGGCGGTCGACAGGCCGGGGACGTAGGCGACCTCGGGGAGGTTGGCCGCCATCCACCGCCGGCACTGGGCCAGCGCGTGCGAGTGGGTCGAGAGCCGCCGGACGTCGCCCATCGCCGTCCCGGGCCGTGCCGCCAGCACGAACTGCACCGGCACCAGCGCCTCGCGCACGACGACCAGCTCGTCGCCCACGCTCAGCGCGTCGAGGGTGGCGCTCACGCCACCCTCGACGGAGTTCTCGATCGGCACCATCGCCGCGGTGATGTCCCCGTCACGGACCGCGTCGAGCGCGACGTCCACGCTCGCGTAGGGCGTGCGCTCCCCCGACTGCGCGGCGCGCACCTGCATCAGCGCTGCCTCGGTGAAGGTGCCTTCGGGCCCCAGGTACCCGTAGCGGGCGGGCGGGACTCCCGGCATCGTCGGGTCCTCTCGTGCGGTCGTGCCGTCGGCTGGTCCTCGCAACCTACCGGGGGGACCGGTGGGCTGGGCGCCGTGCCTGCGTCGGTCCCGTCTACGCTCCGCGATGTGGACCAGCCCGCGAACACGGACGCCGCGAGGCACCTCGACGACGAACGGGTGCTGCACCTCGGCTATGCGCGCATCGACGGCGACCGGGCACGTCGGACGGGAGACCCGGAGGTCGTCTACGGGCAGGGCAAGACCCCGGAGCAGGTGGTGGGGGCACTCACGGCCCTGACCGGCAGGCATCCCGACCGAGCGGTGCTCGCGACCCGGCTCACGCCCGAGGCTGTCGCCGCTGTCACGCAGCAGGTGCCCGGGGCAGAAGTCGACCTCGTCGCCCGCACGGCGGTGGTCGGCCCGTTGCCCGAGCCGCACGGCACCGTCGCCGTGGTCGCGGCCGGCACCTCCGACGCCCCGGTCGCCGCCGAGGCGGCCGTCACCATCGCGGTGCACGGAGCGCGGGCGGTACGCATCGACGACGTCGGGGTGGCCGGCCTGCACCGACTCCTCGCCGTGCGCGACTCGCTCGACGCGGCGGACGCTCTTGTCGTGGTGGCAGGCATGGAGGGTGCCCTGCCGAGCGTCGTGGGTGGGCTCACCGGGGTGCCGCTGGTCGCCGTCCCGACCTCCACGGGGTACGGGACCGGCGCGGGCGGACTGGCCGCGCTGATGGCCATGCTCAACTCGTGCGCACCCGGCGTGGTCGTCGTCAACATCGACAACGGTTACGGGGCAGGGGTTCACGCTGCCCGGGTCGCGCGGCGGACGTCCGTTCCCAGGGAAGACGCGTGAGCGCTGGTCGCACCGGTTGGCTCGACCTGTCGAGCGGGGTGTCCGGGGACATGCTGCTCGGCGCCCTGGTCTCGGCGGGGGTCGGCGTGCACCGGCTCCAGGCGGCCGTGGACGCGGTGGTCCCCGAGCCGGTGAACCTTCGGGTCGAGCCCGTCACGCGAGGGTCGCTTGCGGCGGTGCGCGTGCACGTGGAGGGGGCGGAGTCGTCCACCCACCGCCGCTGGGTCGACGTCCAAGGTCTGCTGGGAACCACTGAGGCCGAGACGGTTCCGGGGATCGACCGTGCCCGTGCCGCGTTCGCCGCGCTTGCCGAGGCGGAGGCCGCCGTGCACGGCTCCTCGCCGGAGGACGTGCACTTCCACGAGGTCGGCGCCCTCGACGCGATCGCCGACGTCGTCGGCGTCTGTGCGGGATTCGCGATCCTCGGACTCGACGAACTGCACGCCTCGGCGGTGGCCCTCGGGGGCGGCTCGGTTCGCGCGACGCACGGACGCATCGCCGTCCCCGGGCCGGCCGTCGTCCGCCTGCTGTCGGGGATCCCCACGTACGGCGGGCCGCTCGACCTCGAGCTCGCGACGCCGACCGGTGCCGCGCTGGTGCGTACGTTGGTCTCTTCGTGGGGGTACCAGCCGGCGATGTCGGCCGCCGTGCAGGCGTTCGGGGCCGGCGGCCACGACCCGGAGGGGCACGCGAACGTGGTGCGAATGGTGCTCGGGTCGCAGGTCACGGCGCCCGGTCGAGGCGTCGAGCCGCTCGTGCTGGAGACCAACGTCGACGACCTCGACCCGCGGGTGTGGCCGTCCGTCATCACCGCGCTGTTGTCGGCGGGGGCGTCGGACGCCTGGCTCACCCCGATCCTGATGAAGAAGGGGCGTCCGGCACACACGCTGCACGTCCTCGTCGCCTCCGATCGCGCGCAGGCCGTTCGGGAGGTGGTCTTCGCCCACACGACGGCCATCGGCCTGCGCGAGCACGCCGTCCGCAAGCACGAGCTCGACCGGGACGTCGTGACCGTGTCCGTCGACGGCCGGCCGGTGCGCGTGAAGGTGGCCTCGATGGACGGGCACGTCCTGAACCGCCAGCCGGAGTGGGAGGACGTCGCCGCGGCGGCCGAGGTCCTCGGACGTCCCGCCAAGGTCGTTCTCGCGCAGGTGGCGGCCGCTGTTGCTCTGACCCTCGAGGGCAGCGAGTGAGCGTCACTGTCGCCCTGACCGCCTTCTTCGTCCTGCTTCCGGTCGAGCTGCCGGACAAGACCTTCATCGCGACCCTGGTGCTGGCGACGCGTTTCCGTCCTCTCCTCGTGTGGATCGGAGTCGGCGCCGCTTTCGCGGTCCACACGCTGGTGGCGGTCACGGCCGGCGGCCTGCTGACCCTGCTCCCCCGAACGCCGCTCCTCGTCGCTGCCGCGGTGCTGTTCGCCGCGGGCGCCGTGCTGCTGTGGCGGAGTGCCCGGACCGCAGACGCGCAGGAGGCGGACACCGAGGCGGAGTTCGCGGGCAAGGTCACGTCGGGTGCCGGTGGGTTCAGGGCCGTGGCCACCAGCTTCGGCGTGCTGCTGCTCGCCGAGTGGGGCGACCTCTCCCAGCTCTTCACCGCTGGTCTCGTCGTGCGCTACCAGGACCCGGTGTCGGTGTTCGTCGGTGCCTGGCTCGCGCTGCTGCTGATCTCGGGGGTCGCTTCGCTCGTAGGACGGGCTCTGCTGCAACGGATCAGGCTCGGCGCGATCCAACGCGTGGCTGCCGGCGTCTGCGTCGTGGTTGCTGCGCTGACCCTGCTCGAGGTCTTCGGCGTGGGACTTGAGTCGGCGCTGTCCGGTTGAGAGGTTGTCCACAGGTCCTCCGTCGACACTCTCGTTGTCCACAGGTGGTGTGAGCCGAAACCCGTCGGTGAGGTCCTGCCCGCCACCCTGGCCGCCCTGCAGACTGGCCGGTTGGACCTGGGCCGGGTGCGGGTGCTGGCCGACCTGACCGCCGACCTGCCCCCCGCCCACGCCCGCCACGTCGAGCAGGTGGTCCGTCCCGGCGCCGGGGACGCGCCCCGGGAGGGACCCTCGGCGACGATCACCCGTCGTGAGCCACCGCCTGCACACAACCTCCGCAGACCGGCCACCCGACCCCCAGGGGACGGGTCGTCGCGCTCACTAGGCTGACCGCGTGCCCGCAGCCGTGACCCGCGTCCTCTCGTGGCGCCCGCTCCCGGCGCTGGCCGTGGCCTTCGCTCTGCTCGCCGGCCTCGTGGCGGTGACGGCACCACCGGCATTGGCAACCCGTCCGGCCGCAGCGGCCACCCCCGAGTCCCCCGTCGTCGTCGTCGGCACCGCCGGCCTGCGCTGGGACGACGTCGACCGCGATCGGACGCCGAACCTCTGGGGGCTGCTGGAGCGCGGGTCGGTGGCGGACCTCTCGATCCGCAGCGTCCGAAGCGCGGCCTGTCCGGTGGACGGCTGGCTGGCGCTCTCGTCCGGTCGGCGCGCCGGGGACGAGGCGCGAGCCGGCGGTGGGGCCCAGTGCCGTCCCATGAGCCGGCCTGCCTTCCGTGGCTCCACGGCCGTGGTGTCTCGTTGGTCCACCTACGTCGACACGGCCGCGGCCGGCAGCTTCGAGGCCGAACCGGGCCTGCTCGGTGAGTCGCTGCGAGCAGCGCGCATAGACGTGGCGGCGATCGGACCCGGCGCCGCCATCGCCGTGGCGGGGCAGGACGGGCTCGTCGACGGCCAGTACCTGGACCGGCCCAACGACGCCGCCGACCTCTCGGCCAGCGTGGCGAAGGCGATGCAGTCGAGCCA
The DNA here is from genome assembly GCA_963843835.1 of uncultured Actinomycetota bacterium. Lineage (GTDB taxonomy): Bacteria > Actinomycetota > Actinomycetes > Actinomycetales > CAWJMD01 > CAWJMD01. The sequence continues at coordinate 213,491 of CAWJMD010000001.1, read as the reverse complement.
GCTGGTGGTGATCGATCTCGGCGCGATCCGCGACCCCGACGACATCGCCGAGACCGATCCCGACCGTGCCCGTGGCTCCCGCGAGGACCAGGTCGAACGCCTCGACGCGCTCCTCGGCGGCGTGCTGCAGGAGGTCCCCGGCGACTCCAGCCTGCTCATGGCCTCGCTCGCCGACTCGGGCATCACCCCCCACCTCCAGCTGCTGGCGGCCACCGGTCCGACCCCCGAGTCCGCCACGGCCGACGAGTACGCGCCTGCGCTGCTGGGATCGCGCTCCACCCGCCAGGACGGCCTCGTGCAGGCAACCGACCTGATGCCGACGGTGCTGGCCCTGCTGGGCGAGGAGCAGCCCTCGGGACTCCCCGGAGCGGTGGTCCTCCCCGTGGCGGGAAGCCCGGCATCCCCCACCGAGCGCTACCGGGCCCTCATCGACCTGAGCGAGGCCGCGCTGGCCGTGCAGCCCCTCGTCGTCTGGTTCTTCAACGGTCTCGTGATCGCCCAGATCCTGCTCTACGGAGGCGCCGCCCTCGCGTTGCAGAACAACTGGGGCGGCATCGACGGACGCCGGCGCGTGCTCGGCATCCTGCGCCGCATCGCCGTGGTCTTCGCGGCGGTCCCGGTCTCGACGTTCCTGGCCAACCTCGTGCCCTGGTGGCGTTCCTCCTACGACCTGCTGGCCGTCGTCGGCTCGGTCCTCGTCGCCGTCACCGTGATCAGCACGGTCGCCCTGCTGGGCCCGTGGCGCGATCGGCGGCTCGGTCCGATGGGCTTCATCGCCGGGATCACGGCCGGCGTGCTCGCCCTGGACGTCGCCACGGGCTCGCACCTGCAGATCTCCTCGCTGATGGGGCAGCAGCCGGTGGTCGCCGGGCGCTTCTACGGTCTCGGCAACGTGCAGTTCGCGCTCTTCGCCACCGGCGCGATGCTGCTCGCGTGCTCCCTCGCCGACGCGGCCCTCAAGAGCGGGCGGCGGGCTCTGGCCATCGGTGTGGTCGCCGGCATCGGCGTCATCGCCACCGTGATCGACGGGACCCCGGGCATCGGCTCCGACTTCGGCGGACCGCCCGCGATGATCCCGGCCTTCACCCTGCTGACCCTCCTGGTGGCCGGGGTGCGCGTCACGTGGCGCAAGGTCCTGCTGATCGGCGCGGGCACGGCCGTCGCGGTGGTCCTCCTGAGCGTTGCGGACTGGCTGCGTCCCGCGTCGGACCGCACCCACTTCGGCCGCTTCGTGCAGACCGTGATCGACGGAGGCGCGATGCCCGTCATCGAACGGAAGGCCCTGCAGAACTGGGAGATCCTCACCGGCAGCTGGCTCACTGTGCTGGTGCCCTTCGGAGCGGTCTTCATCGGGCTCGTCCTGATGCGTCCCGTCGCCTGGGGCGCACCGGCCCTCCAACGCACGTACGAGGCGTCACCCACCCTGCGTCACGCGCTCGTCGCGCTGCTGGTCATGCTGGGCATCGGCTTCGCCGTCAACGACTCCGGGACGGTCGTCCCTGCGATCGGTGCCACCCTGGCGATCCCGTTGCTCATCGCCGCGAGCGTGCGGACGCTCGAGATGGCGGACGACGACGAGGGCGACCTGGCCGTGCCAACGCGAGCGACTGCGAGAGAGCCCGTCCCCCCAGGAGGTTGAGATGCTGGACCACGTCGCCATCCAGGTAGCGGACGTCGAGGCCGCCACCCGCTTCTACATCGACGTCTTCGGCCCACTCGGCGTCCGCGAGGCGATGCGCCACGGGCCTGACGGCGCTCCGGTGGTCGGGCTGTGCGGGCCGGACGGCTACCCCCACTTCTGGCTCGGGCCGGTCACCGGTGGGACGGGACACGAGACGCACATCGCCTTCTCAGCACCCACCCGGGAGGCTGTCGACGACGTGCACCGCGCCGCCCTCGACGCGGGCGCCGAGATCCTGCACCAGCCACGGGTCTGGCCCGAGTACCACCCCGGCTACTACGCGGTCTTCGTCCGTGACCCCGACGGCAACAACGTGGAGGCCGTCCACCACGACCTCTCGCGACGCGACGCGACCTGACGCGCGGTCTCAGCCGCCGAAGTCCTGGGTCCAGTAGGTGCCGAACGACCCGCCCGTCGCGTAGCCGACACCCATCGACGTGAACGCGCAGTCGAGGATGTTCGCGCGGTGGCCGTCGCTCGCCATCCACGACGCCATCACCGCTGCAGCCGACGACTGCCCTGCGGCGATGTTCTCGGCGATCGCACCACCGGTGTACCCGGCGGCGCGCACACGGTCGGCGAAGGAGCGCCCGTCCTGGCTGTCGTGAGCGAAGTAGTCGCCCGCCGCCATGTCCGCGCTGTGCGCCGAGGCGGCGGCCTCGAGACGCCCGTCGCGGCGCACCGGCCCGCACCCCGCGTCGGCACGCTCGGCGTTGACCAGTGACAGCACCTGGGCCGCCAAGGATCCTCCAGCCGCCGGGGCGGCCGGTCGTCCCGGGGAGGACGACGTCCCTCCCGACCCGGGCGCGGCGACAGGAGGGGGTGGAGGCGGCGGCTCCGCACGGTCCACGACCGGAGGGAGCGCCACCACCACTGCCTCGGGGGCGACCACCAGGTTCGAGGGGTCGACGCTGATCGCCAGCGGGTCGGGCGAGGGTGCAGGTGCGATGCCGCCACCCGGATCCGTCAGCACCATGCCCACGACGAGAGCCGCCACCGCACCGGCGGAGACGCCGAGAACCACACCCCGTCTCGCGCGCCCCGGTAGCTCGTCCGTCATCGCACCCACCCTACGGAGCCGGCCGGAGAGGACGAAGCGTCCGCCGGGTCAGCAGGTCCCTTCCTGCCCACCCGACGAGCACGAGCAGCAGCGCCCCGATCAGCCACGGAGCGATCTGGGTCCTGAAGGCGAGCGTCACCTGCTCGACCTCGGGAGACAGGCCGACCACACGACCGGGCACGTACGCCACCGCCAGCACCGCGGACCTGGCCGCCATCACGGGGTCGAGCAGCGAGGGCGCCATCAGCGCGAGAGGCGCCCAGATGCCGACGTCGTACCAGGGCAGCGCGTACGGCGCGACGAGTACCCAGCCCCCCACGACCACCAGCGTCGCCCGGGCGGCCGACGCGGTCACCTCGTCTCCCGCGGCGACCGGCAGCCGCCGCACGAGCACCACCAGGACCGCCATCGCGACCAGCGCCAGCGGCACGGCCGTGGTGATCACGGCCGCGCGCACGGCCTCGGACGGCTGACCCGCCTCGAGCCAGTCGACGAGTGGCCGCCACGGCGTGGCGAGCGAGACGAAGGACCGGGCCCGGTCGAGCTGGTCGTAGACGTGCTCCCCCGCCCACCAGTGCGCCGGGAGCCACACGGCGAGCGCGCCCACGATGCCCAGCGCGGCATGCCCGAGGCCCCTCCATCCCAGGCGGCGCACACCCCAGCAGAGTGCGAGAGCCACCAGCACGTACGGAAGCTTGACCGCGGCGGCGGCACCGACGGCGGCACCGGCGAGCAGCGGGAGGCGTCGGGCCAGCCCCACCGCGGCCACCGCGAGCGCCACCGCCAGCACGTCCACGTGCGCCCCCAGCACGGCTGGGCCGACCACGAACGGGTTCAGCGTCCACAGCAGGAGGACGCGTGTGCGAGCCGCGGCGGGATCCGCGCCCAGCACCGAGCCGGGGCCGGCGCGCGCCCCCAACCTCGTGAGCATCCCGGCGACGCCGACGTAGCCCCCCACCACCAGGAGCTGCCAGACCCACACGGTCAGCCGCAGGGAGTCGCCCCCGACCAGGGAGGCGCCGGCCTGGGCAGCGGTGGCGACGGGGCCGTACACGCTCCGCGTGCCCGCCCAGGGCGGCTGCGACGCCGACGCCACGGGATCGACCCCGCCACGCCAGGACGTCGGCCGCTCGACGTACGGGTCGTCGCCGGCGGCCGCGATGCGCCCGTAGGCGGCGTAGTTGAGGTGGTCTCCGGACCCGACCGGGGGGACGCACAGCACGACGACGCCGACGACCAGAACAGACACCACCCCGGCACGACGCGAGACCCTCGCGCCACCGGCCACCGCCCACAACCCGACCATCAGGCCCACGGCGCCGACGAGGTAGGAGGCCGCCAGCACCACGGCCACGACCTCGGACGGGGGACCTGCGTCGAGGGACCACGGCGGGTACAGGGCAGCGTCCCCGAGGCCGGGTACCGCAGCGGACTCGCCCGCCAGCGCCACTCCCGCGAGCGTCAGCCCGGACACAGCGAGGCACGCCGCGGCAGTCCTGCCCGGTGTCGCCGCGCTCAGCCCCGCCCCCGCAGACGCGCCACCACACCGCCGACCCGGCGCGCGGCGAGCGCCAGGGCCACGTCCCGGTACTGCGAGCCGCGGTGCAGCTGCGCCGCCAGGTCGGTGCCGCTGACACGGTGCTGCAGGTCGCAGGGCACCTCGGCGACCGTGAAGCCGGCGGTCAGCAGGTCGATGGTCATCGCCGTCTCCACGCCCCACCCGCGGGCCAGCGGACGCGCCGCCTCGAACGCCTCCCGGGTCAGGCACCGCATCCCCGAGAGCGGCTGGGTCGCCGTCCAGCCGGTGGCGCGCTGGATTCCCTTGCGCGACAGGTTCACCACCAGGCCGCGTCCGCCGCCCGGGCTCGACTGGGCGGGTAGCACCGCGATGGTCATGTCGGCCTCGCCGGAGAGCACGGGCTCCGTCAGGGGCGCGGTGCTGGACGCGGTGTCGGCGAGGTCACCGTCGACGAACAACAGGGCTCTCGGACGCTGGCCCCCCTCGTCGCCGGACGCCTCGCGCTCCCAGGCAGCGACCGCATCGGCCCCCGTCTGCATCGCCGCGGCCTTCCCGCGGTTGCGGGGATGGCGCACCACCAGTGCGCCGGCGTCACGCGCCAGGTGCTGCGTGGTGTCGCCGCTGCCGTCGTCCACGACGACGACCAGGTCGACGCCGGGGATGGACGCGGCGGCGGTCACGGTGGAGGCGATGCGCTCGGCCTCGTCCTTCGCCGGCACCACCACCGCGACTCGGTCGGGGGCCTCGGCTCGCTCGGATCTCACGGGCGCCAGCGTAGGGGGCGCGGCGCCCGGAGCCTCAGGCGCTGACGGTCGAGGGTCGGCGGCGGGTGATGTCGGCGCACTCCGCGCACACGTCCGCGGGCACCGCGCCGAGGCGCATCAGGAGGGCGAACAGGCGGCAACCGACGCACAGACCCAGGGCGGCCTCGAGCAGCGGAAAGACCACCATCACGGCGACGACCACCCAGGCGGCCGCCGTCCAGCCCAGGCCGTAGGCGAACAGCAGCACGAGCAGCGACATCACGAGGCCGATCGTCGCGGCGAACCGCTTCGGGGCGCCGGGGGTCGGGCGCTCGGGCGCCAGCACGCGGGGGCGGAGGACGCGCAGGGCCACCTGGGCCAGCGGGCTGCGCGGGCCGAACGAGACCCGCAGGGCGAAGTCGACGGCGAGCAGGCCGAACAGCCAGAACCAGCCCGTCGCGGCGGCGAGCGCCGCCACCACGAGGACCTGCGCGGCCACGAGCCTGACCGTGACGTCGTCGACGACGCGGGGGAAGAAGAGCACAGGTGCCATGTGCGGTCGAACGAGCGCCGTGGCACGACCCATCCTCGACACGTCAAGTTCTCGCATGCTGGTCAGCCGCTAGCCTCCAGCCATGACCGACAGCACCTCGTCCGCGACGGCAACGACCAGTGAGGAGACCGTTCCGCACGGAGTCACCAGCGAGGTCGGCAGGCTCCGGTCGGTCGTGCTCCACCGCCCGGGTCCCGAGCTCTCACGGCTCACTCCCCGCAACAACGACCGCCTGCTGTTCGACGGCATCCCGTGGGTCGCGCGCGCCCAGGCGGAGCACGACGCCTTCGCCGGTGCCCTGCGTGGCCGCGGCGTCGAGGTGCTCTACCTGGCGGAGCTCGTCACCGAGACGCTGGCCGTGCCCGCAGCCCGCGACGACGCCGTCACCGCCGTGCTGGCCGACCCCCGCCTGGGCGACACGATGGCACGCCGGGTCCGGGGCTACATGGAAGACCTCGACGCCTCCGCCCTCGCCACGCTGCTGATCGCCGGCCTGCGCCTCGACGAGCTGCAGGCCGCCCGCCCCGTGCCGGAGCCGGGACTGGTGTCGGCGCTGCACGAGCCCACGGACTTCGTCGTCGACCCGCTGCCCAACCTGCTGTTCACGCGCGACTCGTCGGCGTGGATCGGCGACCACGTCGCGGTCACCTCGCTGGCGATGCCGGCCCGGGAGCGCGAGACCTCGCTGACGCGCATGGTCTACACCCACCACTCCCGGTTCGCCGGCACGCGGATGGTCTACGAGCCGTCGATGGAGCACGTCGAGGGTGGTGACGTGCTGGTGCTCGGACGCGGCGTGCTCGCCGTCGGTACCGGTGAACGCACCACCCCGGCCGGCGTGGAGAGGCTTGCGCGGCAGGCCTTCTCGGCGGGAGTGGCGCACACGGTGCTCGCCGTGCCGATCGCTCAGGAGCGCGCGACCATGCACCTCGACACGGTGTGCACCATGGTCGACGCCGACGCCGTCGTGATGTACCCGAACATCGCCCACTCGCTGACGGCCTACACGGTCACGGCAGCCAACGGCGACGTGCACGTCACCGGGCCTGCCCCGTTCCTCGAGGCGGCTGCGGCGGCGATGCAGATCGAGCGCCTGCGCGTGATCGACACCGGCCTGGACCCCGTCGCCGCCGAGCGCGAGCAGTGGGACGACGGAAACAACACCCTCGCCGTCGCACCGGGTGTCGTCGTCGCCTACGAGCGCAACACCCAGACCAACGCCCAGCTCGAGGACCAGGGCATCGAGGTGATCGCAATCAGCGGGTCCGAGCTCGGCTCGGGACGCGGGGGCCCGCGGTGCATGTCGTGCCCGGTCTCGCGGGACCCGCTGCCGGCCTGACCCCGTCCCGCCACCGCCTCAGCGCAGCGTGAGCTGGCGGGACACCACGCCGGCCCGCGCGCGTCGCTCGTCGACGGTCAGGTCCGAGGTCTCGGCCAGCGCCTCGTCCAGGCGCTCGGCGAAGGCCTTGGCCGGGGCCTCGACGTCGTCCGCGACGGCGCCGGGCGCCAGGTCCCAGACCGGCACGAGCAGACCGTGCGCGCGGAAGGCCCCGATGTAGCGCGTGCCCTCGCCCAGCGACGACCCACCGCGGGCGTGCAGCCGCGCGATCGCGTCGAGCAGCGGCTCCTCGTCGTGCGGCAGCACCCAGCGCAGGTGGGTCCGGTCCCCGATGCGGCACCAGTAGGCCGACTCCACCGAGACGAGTCGCTCCGTGGGGATCACCGACGCGTTGGCGCGCTCCATCGACTCGCGCACCTCGTCGGTCTGCTCGACGTCGTCGGCCAGCCAGAAGTCGAACCCCTCGCGCACGCGGACATCGAACCCCGAGGCAGGGTCGAGCACGTCCTGCAGGCGGGGCCCTGCACCCGGAAGCCCGACCCCGGCGACCGGCGAACCCGGCTCGGCCTCCATCGCGGCGAGCAGGGCCGCCGCGACGTCACGGCTGGGGTCACCCGAAGCACCCTGGGTCTGCAGGCCGACCAGGATCGCGCCGTCAGGCCGGTTCAACCCCGCCCAGGCCATCGGCAGCAGCGTGGCGACCGTGACCTCGCGCGCGCCGTACTCGGCGGTCGTGCGCACCGTGGCCGTCGCAGCAGGCACGACCTCGCGCAGCGCCACCCAGTCACCCTCGTGCGGCAGACCCTCGAAAGGGCGTGCCACGAAGGCGATATCGGCCGCGGCAGCACCACGACCGTGACAGATCTTGTAGCGCTTGCCGCTTCCGCAGGGGCAGGGCTCACGCGGGCCGACGACCGGGAGGTCGGCGGCGTCCATCGTCGCCGTCGAGGTGCCGGGGGGAGCGGACGTGCGGGCGCGACGCGACTTCTTTCCCATGACGCGCGAGCCTAGTCAGACGCGGCGTCGGCGACGGGAGGGGCCGCCCAGGCAGGCCCAGACGGTCCGACGGCCGTCGGACTCCTCGACGACACCCCACTCGTGGGCCATGTGCCGCACGATCCGTAGGCCACGTCCGTGGGTCAGCAGCACCACCACGGGTCTGAGCGGACGCACCTGGGTGCGTGCGCCGCCATCGGTCACCTCGACGTCGACGACGCCGCCGCGGACCTGCCAGCGCAGCACCACGCGTCCGTCGGCCAGGGGACGTGCATGCCGGATCGCGTTGCCCAGGAGCTCCGAGACGACCACGGCGGTCTCGTGCAGCACCGCCGTGTCGAGCTGGGAGATCACGTCCCGCAGGACGGCACGTCGAGCGGCCGGCACGCCTTCCGCGCTGTGGGGTACCGAGAGGGCGCGCGCGTCCCCGCGCTGCGCGGTCAGGACGAGGCCCGGCGCCCGGTCGTCATGCTCCGGGTGACCGTGAACGGCTGCTGACGACATCCGCTGCAGGCTCCCTCCTGAGTGGGCCGTGTGCGCAGCACCCACCCTCGTCACCACATCCTGTACCCGTGGCCCCTTCCGTACCAAACACCCCGGCTCGTCACCCCGGGAAGCTCGAGCCAGCCCAGCACGTGGTCGGGCCGGTTGGTGATGATGGCGGTGATCCCGGCCCGCACGCACGCCTCCACGTCATCCCGTTCGTCGACCGTCCACGCGTGAACGGCGTGGCCCCGGGCCTGGTACCGGCGGGCCAGATCGGGCTGCGCCCGGACCAGCCGCACGTCCAGGCCGACGGTGCGGGCACCTGCGGGCACCTGGCCGACGGCCATCCGCAGGCTCTTCGTCCCACCCACACGATCCGGACGCCGGGAGCCGCCACCCTTCTTCTCGGAGCCGCGTGCCTTCACGAGGTAGACGCGGGGAACCGTCGGCGCCCAGCGCTGGAGACGCTGCAACGCCACCTCGGAGAAGCTCATCACCCGCGCCGGCGTGGTGCCCTCCGGACCTCCCGGTACCCACCCGAACCAGTCGAGCTGGTCGACGACCTCGCGCTCGACCGCGCCCGCGTACCGGTTGGGGTGCTTGGTCTCGATCGCGATCTCGATGCGCCGGGACGGCGCCTGGTCGGCCACGAGCGCGAGCAGCTGGCGCAACGTGAGCACCTGGAAGGCGCCGTTGCCCCACTGCATCTCGCGCAGCTGTGCCAGCGTGAACAGGCTGACCTTGCCGATGCCGTTGGAGACGCGGTCGACGCGCCGGTCGTGCACGCAGACCAGCTGGCCGTCGCGGGTCAGGCGGACGTCGCACTCGATGCCGTCCGCGCCGACGTCGAAGGCCCGCTGGTACGCCTCCAGGGTGTGCTCGGGATAGTCCTTGGACGACCCACGGTGCGCGACGACCCGGGGACGTGCCCGCGGGTCCGCCACATCGTGCACGTGTACACCCTCACACGCCCGCCGCCCGTACCGTTGAACCGACATGACCCTGCCCCCGTTTCAGCAGCTCGTCGACGCGCACTGGCGGGACGTCGCCCGGCTCGCCCACGCGCTCGCGGGTCCGGTCGACGCCCCGGACGTGGCGCAGCAGGCGTGGACCCAGGCGCTCGCGGCGTACCCCTCGCTGCGCAACGCCCGGAACCTGCGCGGCTGGCTGATGACGGTGACGTCCCGCTGCGCGATGGACGCCCACCGCGGGCGCAACCGACGGGCTGTCCCCGTGGAGCACCTGCCAGAGAAACCCGGCGACGCGGTCCCCGGGGCGGACACCCACGTCGGTGACGGCGACATCTGGGTGCTCGTCCGCTCACTGCCCGACCGGCAGCGCACCGCCGTCGCGCTCAAGTACGTCGCGGACCTCGACCACGCGACCGTGGCGGCCGCCCTCGGGACCACGCCCGCCGCCAGCCGGCGACTGGTCAGCGACGCCCTCACCACCCTGCGCACGGCACTGAGCCTGGACGGCTCGGACGACCCCCGCACGAACGGAGCGTGACCTGCGATGAACCACATGACCTCGCCTCTCCCCGGCGATCCGCTCGACCGACTGCTGCGCGACTTCACCCCCGGCGTCAGCGCCCCCATCCTGCCCCTCGGGGACGTTTCGTACACCTTGGAGGACAGCCCGGTCGGCCGGATGCTCCTGGCCGTGCGCGCCGACGGCGTCGTCGTCGCCAGCCGGTTCGCACCGGACGACGCCGCGGTCGACGCGGTGCTGCAGCGGCTGGCGGACGTGGTCTCCCCCCGCGTGCTCCGCGCGTCGGCGCCGACCGACGAGGTGCGTCGGCAGCTGGACGAGTACCTGGCCGGACGCCGCACCCGCTTCGACGTCACCGTCGACCCGGTGCTGGCGACCCCGTTCCAGCGCGACGTGCTGACCGTCCTGCCCGTCACCGCGGGCTACGGCCGGTCGGCCACCTACGGCGAGCTGGCCCGGGCGGTCGGACGGCCGAGCGCCGCCCGCGCGGTGGGCGCCGCCCTCGGCGCCAACCCGCTGTGCGTGCTGCTGCCCTGCCACCGCGTCGTCGGCGCCGGCGGAGCCCTCACCGGGTACGCCGGCGGCACCGAGGCAAAGCGCTACCTGCTCGAGCTGGAGGCCGGCGCCGCCTGATCAGACCAGGCGGAACCGCACGGCCTGGCCCGGACGGACCTGGGCGGCCCGGTCGACGTCGTCGGCCACCACCACGGCCACGACCGGGTAGCCGCCGGTGACGGGGTGGTCGGCGAGGAAGACCACCGGAAGGCCCCCGGGAGGCAGCTGCACCCCGCCGCGGACGACCCCCTCGCTCGGCAGCTCCGCGCCGTCGCGGGAGGGTTCGCGCCGGAGCGCCCATCCCTCCAGGCGCAGCCCGATGCGGTTGCTCTGCGGCGACGCCACCCACGGCCTCGTGGCGAGCGCCTGAAGGTCGTCCGCCCAGTCGTCGCGCGGCCCGGCGAGCACGCGGAGGACGACGGGTCCGTACGCACCCCCGACGGGCGGCAGGCGGTTCGGCGCGTGGTCGGTCGCCGGGAACTGCGCGGGAGCGGGGCCGACCGGAAGGGTCGCGCCGTGCCTCGGCGCGGGCGGTCCGGTCCCGGACAGCAGGTCGGTGCTGCGCGAGCCGAGCACCTCCTCGACCCCGACGCCACCGCGCACGGCGACGTAGCTGCGCAGGCCGGAGAGCGGCAGTCCGAGGCGCAGCTCGCTGCCGTCGGGGAGCGGCACGACGGACTGGTGGGCCACGGGCTGCCCGTCGACCGTCGCAGGCGCCGGGGCGCCGGTGACCGCGACAACCAGGTCACCCCGTGCCCGGACCGCGAGACCGCCCAGCGTCACCTCCAACGCGGCGGCTCCTTCGGGGTTGGCCACCAGGCGGTTGGCCAGGCGGAGCGCGCCGCGGTCGGCGGCCCCCGACCGTCCCACGCCCAGGTCGGCGAGCCCGGGCCGTCCGAGGTCCTCGACCAGCGTCAGCGGCCCCGGCGACACCACCTGGAGGGCGCGCCCGGTGGCCGGTGGCGGGGTCAGGACCGTCCGCACGGTCGGTGCCGGCCGCCGCACGCCGGCGCCGCCGCGACCCGCCGGCGTCGACGAAGCGGACGACACGACCCGGTGTCAGCAGCGCGGGCGGGTCCGCGTCCGGGTCCCAGAGCACGGCGTCCGTGCGGCCGATCAGCTGCCACCCGCCCGGGGACGCCCGCGGGTAGACCCCGCTGAACTCCCCGGCCAGCCCGACCGACCCGGCGGGGACCTCCGGCCGGGGGTCGGCCCGGCGTGGCACGCGCAGGCGCGGGTCGCCGCCGGTGAGGTACGCGAAGCCCGGCGCGAAGCCCGAGAACGCCACCTGCCAGGTGGTCCCCGTGTGGGCGGCGACCACCTCGGCGGCGGTCAGCCCGGTCAGGCGGCCCACCTCCTCGAGGTCGTCGCCGTCGTACCGGACCGGCAGCTGGACCGGGGAGACGTGCCTCGCCGACCTGCGCCCCGTCCCGGCCATGGTGCCGACGACCGACGGGTCGTGCCGCCGGAGCCACACGCCCACGTCGTCGAGGTCGGGCCGCCCCGAGTCGGGGTCAAGGGACACGAGCACGGTGCGGGCGCCCGGGACGACGTCGGCCACGCCCTCGAGGTGGTCCGCCCGCAGGCGGGCGGCGAGGGTCGTCACCGAGTCCAGGTCCTCGAGCTCGACCAGCACGGCGTGGTCGCCACAGCTGAGGAACCTCATGCGAAGGCCCGGAGGGTGATCCCCGCCTGCGTGAGGGCCGTACGCACCGCGACAGCCATCTCCACGGCACCGGCGGTGTCGCCGTGCAGGCACACGGAGTCCGGCACCACCTCGACGTCGGTGCCGTCCACGGCCGTCACGCGGTGCTCGGTGACCATCCGCACCACTCGCGCGGCCACCTCGTCCGGGTCGGTCACCATCGCGCCCGGCTCGCCGCGTGGCACCAGCGAACCGTCCGCGCGGTACCCGCGGTCGCCGAAGGCCTCGGTCACCGTTCGCAGGTGGACGCGCTCCGCCGCGGCGAGCAGCTCGGAGCCGGGCATCCCCAGCACCCGCAGGCCGGGGTCGAGGTCGTGCACCGCGGCGACGACCGCCTCCGCCTGCTCCCGGTGCGTCATCACGGCGTTGTTGAGGGCGCCGTGCGGCTTGACGTACCCGAGGTTGCCACCCGCCACCGCCGCGATCGCGCCAAGGGCACCCACCTGGTAGAGCACGTCCGCGGCGAGGTCGTCCGGCGACACGTCCATGAACCGTCGCCCGAAGCCCGCCAGGTCGCGGTACGAGACCTGCGCCCCGAGGCTCACCCCGTGCTCGACGGCGGTGGCGCACGTGCGCCGCAGCGTCAGCGGGTCACCGGCGTGGAAGCCGCACGCGACGTTGGCGCTGGTCACCACCGCGAGCACCGCGTCGTCGTCCCCGAGGGTCCACCGCCCGAAGGACTCACCGACGTCCGCGTTGAGATCCACCTGAGCCACGCGCCCAGTGTGGCCGAAACGGCTCACTCAGGGGCCGAAGTGCGCAGGTACCTCCCGAAGTGCGGCACGGTGAAGGCGATCTGCCCCCGCTCCCCCGACCACACCAGCCCCTTCTTCAGCAGGGCGTCGCGGGCGGGCGACAGCGACTGCGGCCGGCGGCCGAGCACCCTGGCCACCTCGGCCGTCGGCACCGGGCCGTCGTCGAGGTCCACCCCCAGGTCGGCCATCGCCCGCATGTACTCGCGCTCGGCGGGCGTGGCCCGCTCGTACCGGGAGCCGAAGAAGCCCACCGCGAGCTCGGCCTCGGCGTCGGGCGCGGCGACGGCCACGTCGCCGGCCGTGATCGGGGACACCGGGGCCACGTCCCAGGCGACCTTGCCGTACGCCTGCACGAAGTAGGGATAGCCGTCGGTCGCCGCGTAGAGGGCGTCGAGCGCCTCCGGCGTGAAGGTGGCGCCCTCCTCCGTGGCCGGCGCGACCAGCGCCCGGTCGGCCTGCTCGCGGTCGAGCCGGTCGACCCGCGTGTACCGGAAGAGCCGCTCGCTGTACGACTTCGACGCCGACAGGACGGCCGGGAGGTGCGGGAGCCCGGCGCCGACGACGATCAGCGGCAGACCCTGCTGGCTCAGCTCGTGGCACGCGGCGCACAGCGCCGACACGTCGGCCGGCATCAGGTCCTGCATCTCGTCGATGCAGACCGCCACCCCCTTGCCGGCGTCGGCGGCGAGCCCCGCCACGTCGGAGAGCAGCTCCACCAGGTCGATCTCGATGTCGCCGGAGTCGGCGCGGCCCACGGCCGCGGGCACGTCGATGCCCGGCTGCCAGCGGTCACGCAGCCTGGCGCTGCCGCCGTCCGGGGTCGAGCGGAGCGCGAAGGCCTTCACCACCCCCAGCACCTCGTCGGCGGCCCCGGCGTGGCGTCCGGCGAGCTCCCGCACCGCGAGGTGCAGGGCCGCGGCCAGGGGTCGCCGCAGGGGTACGTCGGGTCGGGCCTCGAGCTTGCCCGTGCCCCACCCCCGACGGACCGCGGCCGACCTCAGGGTGTTGAGCAGCACGGTCTTGCCGACGCCGCGCAGCCCCGTCAGCACGACCGAGCGTTCGGGACGCCCGCGCGACACCCGCTCGAGCGCGACGTCGAAGGAGTCCAGCTCGCGGTCGCGGCCGGCGAGCTCGGGGGGCCGCTGGCCGGCGCCGGGGGCGTAGGGGTTGCGTACGGGATCCACTCTCGGACCGTATCCGGTCGTCTAGCCCCTATCCGAGATTGCGGCAGACAGGGGCATCGTGTCGCTCGCTCAGCGGACGAACGGCTCGCCGTCGCCGTCGCCCTCCATCGGACGACCGGCCTCCGCCCAGGCACCCATGCCACCGGCGACGTTGACCGCGTCGGCCCCGTTCTCGTTCAGCCACGCCACGGCCTGCGCCGACCGGGCACCGCTGCGGCAGACCACGTGCACTGGGTCGTCGAGGTCGAGCTCACCGAGGCGGACCGGCAGCTGGCCCAGCGGGATGTGCACCGCACCGACGGCGTGACCCGCCGCCCACTCGTCGTCCTCGCGGACGTCGAGCAGCGTGCCGGGGACCGGCTGCGGGAGATGGGTGACGGACGTGGTGGGTACCTGGTGGCCTGGGTGGGCGGTTCCGTACGACATGTCAGAAAGAGTGCCATGCCGGGGGAACCACCGCAGGGTCGCGCCCGTCCTAGCCCTCGAGAAGCCGTACGCCGCCCGCACCCGACATGATGGCGGCACCCGAGGAGGCCCGACCGATGACCCGACAGCTCGTCCACCCGTTCCGCCGCTACGCGGCCCTGGCCCTGGGGGTCGCCGGGCTCTGCGCCCTGGGTGCGTGCGCGGACGACCCGGTCACCGCGCCGGCCGCCCCCGGCAGCGGCGACCCCGACGCCGCCGTGAGCAGCAGCCCGGCGGACGGTGCGACGTCACCGTCGCCCTCCCAGGGCGCGGGCGAGCCGCTCGCGGCCGACCTCTCCGTCAAGGTGGACGACGGCAGCGGGGTCTCCGCCGCGTACACGCTGACGTGCGAGCCGGTCGGTGGGGACCACCCCGACGCCCAGGCTGCCTGCGCCGCGATCGCGGCAGCGGGGCCCGGGGTCTTCGACCTGCCTCCCAAGGACCAGACGTGCACCGAGATCTACGGCGGTCCGCAGACCGCGGTCGTCTCGGGCACCCTCGCGGGCGAACGCGTCACCGCGACCTTCGGCCGCACGAACGGCTGCGAGATCTCCCGCTGGGACGCGCTGTCCGCCGTGTTCGGGCCGGTGGGTGGTCCCGACAGCTGAGAGTCCCGACTCCTGAACCTCCCGAGACCCGGGACGAGGGCGTCCCCGCTCAGCGCGTCGAGGCGAGCCGGCGGCTGAGCTGCGTCCGCGAGCGCACCCCGAGCTTGCGGTAGACCCGCGTCAGCGTGGCCTCGACGGTCTTGACGCTCAGGAACAGCTGCTGCGCGATCTCGCGGTTGCTCGCCCCGTCCGAGACCAGGGCGGCGACGCGGGACTCGGTGGCGCTCAGCCCCACCGCGAGCGGCTCGGAGGACGGGTGGTCGAGCTGTGCCAGCACCCGCGTGCACTGGTCGACCCAGGGCCGCGCCTGGACGACCTCGAACACCCGCAGTGCGCTCCCGACCCGCGAGCGCGCGGCCGCGTGCCGGCGCCGCTGGCGCTCGACCTGGCCCTGCAGCAGCAGGCAGTGGCCCTGCTCGATCGGCTCGCCCAGGGCCTCGAAGGTGCGCGCGGCCCCGGCCAGCACGTCCAGGGCGGCGTCGGGGTCACCCGCGCGGCCCGCCAGCAGGAGCGCCCCGGCACGGTCGAGCTGGGCGCCCACGGCCGGGCCCGCGTCCTTGAGCCGGACCGCCTCCCGCGACTGCGCCAGCAGCTCCTCGGCCCGCATGACATCCCCCGACGCCACGAGCGCCGCCACCAGGTCACCGTTCCACCGCAGGTTCGCCGGGTCGCAGATGCCGGCGTCCTGCTCGATCGCGCGCAGTCGGGTGAGGGTCCGGGCCGCGTCGGCCGCGCGGCCGGCACGGAGCTCGGCCTGCCCGAGCGCGTGCAGGTGGTGCCGCAGGTACACGCGGTCCCCCTCCTGCTCCGACGCGCGGACACCTCGCTCGGCGTAGGCCGTGGCCCGTTCGAGCGTGCCTCCGGCCAGCTCTGCGACGGCACCGAAGTACCAGCTCGGGCCGGGGCTGAGGCCCGCGTCCGCGGCGATGCGGATGCAGCGCTGCGCGTAGTCGACCCCCTCACGGCAACGGCCCGAGCGGGCCGACACCTCGGCGAGCGCCCCCATCACCCCGATCAGCTCGTCCGGCGCCCCCCGCTCGACGACGGCGAGCATCGCCAGCAGGTCGTCCCGCGCCTCGTCCAGGCGATCCTCGGTGAGCGCCAGCCGGGCAGCCCGGAACCTCGGCGTGAAGTGCAGCCACCCGTCCATCTGGGGGTGCGGCAGGGCCAGGCCGCGCGTGAGCCGCTCGGAGGTGTCGTCGCGGCCGAGCTGCCTGGCGGTGAGGGCCCCGACGGACCACGCCATCGCCTCCGTCGTCGTGTCGCCGACCTGCTGCGCCAGCCCCACCGCCGCGTCGGCCTCGGCCAACGCAGCCACCGGGTCACCGGCCGAGACCGCGACCGCCGCCTGCCACAGACGCACCGTCGCCAGCAGCGCCGGGTCGTCCGCGGCGTCCACGCGCGCGGCCGCGAGGGTCTCCTGCATGCGCACCGCCGACTGGCTCGCGAGCTGAACCAGCGACAGGCGGACGGCGACCCGGTGGGACGGCTCCGAGTCGGCGCCGAGAACGGCGTCCGCGGCGCGGTGGACGATGTCGGCGTTGCCCGCCACGGAGCCCACCTCGGCGGCCGCGACGAGCCACGTCATCCGCTCGGCGCCCCGGTCACCGGGCGCGTGGTCGGCGGCGAGGAGGTACAGCTCGGCGGCGAGGTCACGGGCCCCGCGCCGCATGGCCTGGCCCGCGGCGACGGCGAGAGAGGCCGCGAACGGTCCGTCGGGGTGGGCGGTCGCGAGCGCGCGGTGCCGCTCGCGCTCCGCCCGGCACGTCACCACGTCGGCCAGCAGGGTGTGCACGACCGCGCGCCGGGAACCGGTGGCCTGCGCCGCCACCACCCGGGCTCCAGCTGCCGGCGTGAACCGGACCATGTCGTTGTCCGTGACGACCAGCCCGGCCTCGGTCGCCAGGCGCAGGTGCTGCTCGGCGTCCACGCGTCCCGCCCGCAGCAGCAGCTGGAGGCTCGGGGCGTTCGCGAGCGCACACAGCAGCAGCGTCTCCTGCACCGGCTCGGGCAGCGTCTCGAGCCGGCTGCGGACGAGCAGCGAGATGCTCGGTGCCAGCGGCTCGGGTCGTTGGCTCGCCGAGCTGTGGTCGACGAACGCACCGGCCAGCGCCAGGGCGAGGAACGGGTTGCCGGCGGAGTCGAGATGGATGCGGCTCGCCGTCCGTGCCGGCAGGCCGTGCAGATCGAGCAGCGAGGCGAGCTCCTCCGCGTCCAGGGGCGGGACCTCCAGCCACGTGGACGCCGAGGGCAGCAGCGACGCCGGGCGGCGCCCGGGGCCCCACCGTCCCGCGACGGCGAGGCGAAGCCCCTGACCGGCGAGGCGCCGGACGGCGAACCCGAGGACGTCGACGGAGACGGAGTCGAGCCACTGGGCGTCGTCGAGCAGCAGCACGACCGGAGCCTGCGCCGCCCACCGGCGCAGGAAACCGCACCAGGCACGGCCGCTGGCTCCGAGGTCCCCGAGCCGGTGGCCGTCGAGAGCGGCGCGGTCCTCGGCCGACAGGCTCGCCAGGAGCTCGCCCGGCAGCTGCTCGACGAGGTCGGCGACCGCGGTCCCCGCCACGAAGCGCTCGGCCTCCACCCCGCCGACCCGCAGCACCCTCTCCCCGCGGTCGCGGGCGGCGGCCTCGACGGCGTCGAGGACCGAGGTGCGGCCGATCCCGTCCGGACCGGTCAGGATCACCGCCACGCCGGACCCGAGCGCGTGGTCGACGGCGGCGAGCAGTGCGTCCCGACCCACGAGCCTCGGCGTCGACGTGCCTCGCGGGGCCGTGGTGTCGTCTCGCGTCACGCGCGCCACCCATTCGCAGACCCGGCGGAAAGTCCTGTCACCGTAGTCTTCGACCGGTGTAGGAGCAATGCGTGGCTTGTCGGACCGAGGCGTCCTCACACGTAGGCTTGGCCCCATGCGCCTCAGCCTGACGCTCGCCCAGCGCGAGCCCGACAGGCGCACCGACCTCGTGGTCGACCTCGACGACGACGCCACGGTCGCGGACCTCGTCCCACGGCTCCGCTCCGTCGCCAGCGAGGCCGGTACGGCCGACGGCGTCATCTCCCTGCTGTCCCGCACCCTCGGCCGCCGCGACGGAGCCGCCGACGGCGGTCCCCGCCTGTTCGTCGACGGGGTCGTGCTCGAGCCCGCCCAGCGGGTGGCCGAGACCCCGCTGCGCGACGGGTCGCTGGTGAGCCTGGACGACGCGGCCCTCACCCTCAGCCCGGAGCCGCAGGGCCAGCTGGAGCTGCGCGTCGTGGGGGGTGAGGGCGCGGGCACCGTGCACTGGGTCGGCGTCGGAGACAGCACCGTCGGCAGCGACCCCGCCTGCGCCGTCCACCTGGACGTGGCCGGGATGCCGGCGCGGGCGTTCACCGTCCGGGTCCCCCTCGAGGGCGACGTCGAGGTCGCCCCGGAACCCGGCGCCGAGGTGCGGCTCGACGGGGACGACCTCTCGGACGGCGACCAGGCGGTGACCTGGACCCCGGGCGCACTCCTGCACGCCGGTCGGAGCGTCTTCGAGACCCGCGCGCCGACCCTGCCCGACGCCGCTCTGCAGCCCTCGGACGACGGGGTCGGGCTCGACTTCAACCGGCCGCCGCGTCTGCTGCCGCCGGATCAGGACACGAGGTTCGTGCTGCCCACCGAGCCCAAGCCGCCGCGCGGACGCAGCCTGCCCATCATCGGCATGGTCGCGCCGCTGGTGATGGCGACCGTGATGGTGCTGGCGCTGGGCAGCATGCGGTACGCGCTCTTCGCCATCATGAGTCCGATGCTCGTGCTGGGTAACTACCTGCAGGGCAAGGCAGGTGGCAAGAAGACGCATCGCGAGCTGATGAAGGAGTACCGGGAGCAGAAGGCCCAGGTGGAGGAGGACGCGCAGGCTGCGCTCGCGGACGAGAGGCGCCTGCGCCGCAGCCAGGCCCCCGACCCGGCCGAGGCCGTCCTGGTCGCCACCGGCCCGCGCAGCCAGCTGTGGGAGCGACGCCGCGACGACCCCGACTACCTGGCGCTGCGCGTCGGCCTGTCGGAGCTGCCCTCGGCCGTGACGCTGGACGACCCGGCGCAGCTCAGCCACAAGCGCGAGGTCGTCTGGACCGTGCCTGACGCCCCCGTGACCGTGTCGCTGGCGGAGCGGGGCGTCGTCGGTGTCGCCGGTGACCCCGACTTCATCGGGTCGGTGGCGTCCTGGATGGTGGCGCAGGCCGCGGTGCTGCACAGCCCCCGCGACCTGCAGGTGTACGTGCTGACGACGTCGGAGGGGGAGCGGACCTGGGACTGGGTGCGCTGGCTGCCGCACTGCCGGCCGGCTCTCGGCCAGGACTCGATGGCGCTGGTGGGGTGCGACGCCGACTCGCTCGGACGCCGGGTCGCCGAGCTGCAGCAGCTGGTGGCGGCGCGGGCGGCCCAGGGAGGCGACCGCCTCACCACGGGCGAACCGGACGTCGTCGTCGTGCTCGACGGGGCGAGGCGCCTCCGCTTCCTGCCCGGCCTGGTCCAGGTGCTCAAGCAGGGGCCCGCGGTGGGCGTGTACGCGATCTGCCTCGACACGCAGGAGCGGCTTCTGCCCGAGGAGTGCCACGCGGTCGTGGTCTCGACGGGCCCTGGTCGCGCCGCCGTGCGCCAGCAGCGGGCCGACTCCCTCGACGACGTGCAGGTCGACCTGGTGCCGCCCAGCTGGTTCCAGCGCGTGGCCAGGTCGCTGGCCCCCGTGCGCGACGTCACCGACGACGGGGGTGACTCCGCCCTGCCGTCCTCCTCGCGCCTGCTCGACGTGATGGGCCTGGAACCGCCGACGGCGGGCGCGGTGCGACAGGTCTGGAGCGCTGGAGGGCGCACCACCCAGGCACCGGTCGGCGACTCGCTGGACGGACCGTTCGCCATCGACTTCTCCCGCGACGGGCCCCACGCCCTCGTCGCAGGGACGACCGGCTCCGGCAAGTCGGAGCTGCTGCAGACCATCGTGGCGTCCCTCGCCGTCGTGAACCGGCCGGACGCCATGACGTTCGTGCTCGTCGACTACAAGGGTGGGTCGGCCTTCAAGGACTGCGTCCACCTACCGCACACCGTGGGCATGGTCACCGACCTCGACACGCACCTGGTCGAGCGGGCCCTCGAGTCGCTGGGGGCCGAGCTTCACCGTCGCGAGCACATCCTGTCGGCGGCGGGCGCCAAGGACATCGAGGACTACACCGACCTGGCCGCCCAGCGCGGGGGCCTCGACCCCCTGCCGCGGCTGATGATCGTCATCGACGAGTTCGCGTCGATGGTGCGAGACCTGCCGGGATTCGTGACCGGACTGGTGAACATCGCCCAGCGCGGTCGTTCGCTGGGCATCCACCTCGTGCTCGCGACGCAGCGCCCGTCGGGCGTCGTGTCGCCCGAGATCCGCGCCAACACCAACCTGCGGATCGCGCTCCGCGTGACGGACAAGGCCGAGAGCCTGGACGTCATCGACGCGCAGGACGCCGCGCTGATCGCCAAGAGCACGCCCGGCCGTGCCTACGTCCGGCTCGGACACGCCTCGCTGGTGCCGTTCCAGAGCGGTCGGGTGGGCGGACGACGACCCGGCACGCGCGCCGCGCAGCGGCTCGAGCCCTGGCTCGCGCCCGTGGGTTTCACCGACCTGGGCCGCCCGGCCCCCGACCGCCCACCCGTGGCGGCCGAGGCCGGCGACGTCGAGGTGACCGACCTGTCGGTGCTGGTCGAGGCGATCCGGAAGGCGAACGACGAGTCGGGGTTCGCTGCGCCCCACAGCCCGTGGCTCCCGGCCCTCCCGGCCCGGCTCGACCTGGACGATCTGCCCGCGGTCGCCACGGCGACCGAGGACCTGCCGGCAGTGGCCTGGGCGCTCGCGGACCTGCCCGGCCAGCAGGCCCAGCGGCCCGAGGTCGTCAGCCTCGACACCTTCGGGCACAAGCTCGTGGTCGGCTCGGCCCGGAGCGGCCGGACCCAGACGCTGCGCACGATCGCGGGTGCGCTGGCCGACCGGGTCAGCACGCGCGACCTGCACCTCTACGGACTCGACTGCGGAAGTGGCGGTCTGCTGCCCCTGGCCGACCTGCCGCACTGCGGCGCGGTCGTCCAGCGCACGCAGCCAGAACGGGTGATGCGTCTGCTCTCCCGACTCGTCGACGAGGTGACCGCTCGCCAAGAGGTACTGGCCGCAGGGGGTTTCGCGAACCTCACCGAGCAGCGCCTGTCGGTGCCGGAGGACGAGCGCCTTCCCCACGTGCTGCTCATGATCGACCGGTGGGAGGGGTTCCTCGCCGGCCTGGCCGACCTCGACGGCGGCAAGCCGCAGACGGCCGTGATGACGCTGCTCAACGACGGGGCCAGCGTGGGCGTTCACCTCGTCGTCACCGGGGACCGCACCCTCGCGACGTTCAAGATGATGTCGCTCACCGAGGACCGGCTCGTTCTGCGGATGAACGAGCGCACCGACTACGCGACGCTCGGCCTCAACGCCCGCTCCCTCCCCGACGAGATCGCCGACGGCCGCGGATTCCAGTCCGAGGGTGCCGTCGAGACGCAGGTCGCGGTGCTGCCCGGCGAACTCACCGGGCAGGGCCAGGCGGCGGCGATCCGCGCGGTCGCCGCCTCGGCCCGCGCACGCGACGCCGAGGTCCCGCGGGCGCACCGACCGTTCCGCGTCGACGTCCTCCCGGCGACGATCTCCCTCGCCGACGCGGCGGCCTACCTCGACGGCACGCCGCCGGGCCCGATGTTCGCGCTGCTCGGCGTGGGCGGCGACGACCTGGAGGCCGTGGGACCCGACCTGTCACGCCACCCGGTGTTCATGGTCGGCGGGCCGGCCAGGTCGGGACGCAGCACGGCCCTGCTCGCGATGACGCTGACCCTGCTGGGAGCCGGCACCGAGGTGGCCGTGATCGCCCCGCGCCCGTCGCCGCTGCGCGACCTCGACGGGCGCCCCGGGGTGCGCGCGGTGTGCACGGACGCCGAGCTCACGCGCGAGGGCTTCGAGCAGCTCGTGGCCGGTGACGACCGGCTGGTGCTGGTCGTCGACGACGCCGAGCTGCACAAGGACACCCCGGTGTCGGCCCAGCTCAAGGCCTACGTCCGGGGCGCCGGTGACGCCGGCCGGGGGCTGATCGTGGGCGGGACGATCGGCGACCTGGCTTCCGGCTTCAGCGGCTGGCACGCCGAGGCGCGGAAGGGGCGTGCTGGTGCCGTGCTCTCGCCGCAGGCGATGGCGGACGGTGACCTCGTCGGGGTCCGGCTGCCTCGCAGCGCCATCAGCGACCAGGTGCGACCCGGACGGGCGCTGCTCCACCTCGGCGGCGGGACGCTCGCCACCGTCGTCGTGGCGCGGCCCGGGCCGGACGACCTCCGCTGACGGACGGCGGCGGGCTCAGCGCTGTCGCCGGATCGAGTAGTCGTGCACCGCGCCGTCGCCGGTCCAGAACGCCGAGGCCGACTCGCGGAAGCGGGTGATCGACGGGTCGGTGGAGGAGTCGACCACCTCGCCCGTCTCGATGTAGCTCTGCGCCGCGTGGGCCGCGATCGGCACCTCGCCCTGCGTGAGGTCGCTGTGGTCGCGCCGCACGGTGGTCCAGTTGGCGCGCTCGGGGTTCGGCTCCCCCTCGAGGCGGGCGATCGGGTCGCGGTCGTGCTCCATCGACAGCACCTGGACGGTGTCGGGCACGTCGATGCGCGCGATCGGCGAGCCGGCGGTGACGACGTGCGTGACGTGGAACTCCCGCGTGAAGGCCGGGTCGGCCGCGAGCGCAGCCGCGGTGATGCCACCCTGGCTGTGCCCGGTCAGCATCACGGGCTGCCCCGGCGGCACGCCGGCCGACGCCATCGCCTGCCGCAGTGCCGAGGCCGCGGCGTCCATGGTCGCGCTGTGACCGTTCGCCATCAGGTGGATGTTCGAGGTCATGTCCATCGGGTTCGCCCCGGCCGCCGTGCCTGCCACCTGCGTCCCGGGCAGCTGGACGACCCAGGCGCTCGACCCGTCGGGCTGACGCACCTCGATGACACGGAGGCGTCCCGCGGAGGCGTCCCGCTGCACCTCGTCGCCCTGGACCCCGGCGTGCGGCATCAGCTGGGCCTGGCCGCGGAACACGTCGGCGATGCCGGTGGGGACGTACTGGGCGTCCTCCAGGGGCTCGGTGATCAGCGTGGCCGTGGCGCTGCGGTCGTCGAGGTGACCGAACATCTTGCCGCCCGCGATGATCAGGCCGACTGCCTGTTCGTACGTGGCCGGGGGCCAGGGCACCCCGGTGGCTCGGGCCAGCGCCGCGCCGAACGGCCCGGTGAGCCCGACGAGAAGCCCCTCGGCACCACCTCCCAGCACGTCGACGAGCCACGGCTGCTCGTACAGGGTCTCCTGCACCCGGTCGAGGGCACCGTCCGCCACCTCGCCACCGAAGTCCTCGAGCCAGTCGGTGAGCCCGGGGACGCCGTCCAGGCGGCCGCTCAGCTCGACCACCGCGACGCCGCCGACCAGGACCAGCGCCCCGCCCGCCACGGCCCACATGGCGACGCCGGCCCCGAAGGCGGCGACGTCCTGCATCGCCTCGATCGCGGCCGCACCCGCGGCGTCGACGGCCTCGTAGACCCCGATGGTCGTGCGCACCCAGAGCGCGGACGACTCCATCCGGACGGAGAGCACGAGCAGGCCGCCGGGCCCGGTCGCCGCGTCGAGGATCTGCGTCGTGGCCAAAGCCAGCGACCCTGGTGCGAGGACCCCGCCGGCGAGCAGGTCCCCGTCGGTGGCGCAGGCGGCCACCCGAGCGGAGCTCGCACGCAGTCGGTCCGCGACGTCGTCCACCAGCCCGGCCACGTGCTCCATGTCGTCGTACCGGGCGACCAGCGACCCCGCGCCGCCCGAGACCTCCAGCCCCTCACCCACGGTCGTCCACCTCCCCGCGCTCGACGGAGAGCTGCTCGACCAGCGCGGCGAGCAGGTCGGCCTCGACCGCGCCCCGGGTGGTGCGGCGGAGCTCGAGCAGACCATCGAGGTCGCCGGGATCCCTGCTGGCACCGCCCGGCTCCCCGGCTCCGGTCACCAGCGCACGCAGCCACCTTCCACCGGCCAGCCACCAGGTGCCCGAGACGGGCGGCAGCGCGCCGTCACGACGTCGCAGGGTGACCTCGAACGCGCCCTCCCACCGCTCGGCGAGGTCCTGCAGCACCGGCGGGACGGTGACGAGACCGGCTCTCTCGCAGAGGGTTCCGGCCACATCATTGCGGCCCGCCCGGAGCGCGGCCACCAGTGCGGCCGAGTCGAGGGCCCTCAGGTCGATCCCCAGCCCGGACGGCTCGCCCGGGTGCCCCTCGACCGGGGGCACGGTCCGCAGAAGCTCGGTGAGGGCCGAGGCGGCGGCGAACGCGCTGAGCTCCAGACCGGGTCGCGCAGCCGTCCGGCGACCCACCACCCCGTTCACGTCCTCCACGTCCCACCGCCGCACCATCCCCACGCCCCGGTCCCCACGCAGGGCGTAGCCGCCGACGAACGAGGTGCCGCGGCACCAGCTGCGGACGAGGACCCCGACGTCGGCCGTCGCAGGCAGCAGCAGGGCGTCGAGCACCGCCGGGTTCATCGCGTCGATCACGTCATCCGGACCCGCCGGCGCGCGCGTCAGGACCCCACGGGCGGTCATGTGCACGTAGGCCGCTGCGCGGGCGGCCTGACGCGCGGGTGCGTCCATGTCGTCGGGCCAGCGGGTCTGCAGCGCCACGGGCAGCGGCAGTCCGGGCAGGGCCTCCAGCAGCGCCGCCACGTCACCGTCCGCCAGGGCCCGTCGACGCGCAGCCGGTGGCGCAGGCGCACCACCGACGACGGCGCTCACTTCCCGCCCCCGAGGCGGTCGCGCACAGACAGCCACCCGACGTCGCCGGGGTCCGGCAGCACGTCCGGCACCGCGCCGAGGCGCTCACGGGCGAAGGACACGGCGTCGTCGAAGGCGCCGCGCACGGCGGCCCCGACGCGGTCGAGGGCGCCGGAGGCGGTGTCACGCAGCTCGGCGATCTCCTGCCGTGCCCACGCCTCCGCGGCGCGGATCGCCTCGATGCGCTCCTCGACCTCGTCGGCGTGGCGGTCGACCGCGGCCGCCGCCTCGCGGATCTCGTCGACGCTGCGGGCCACATCGCCCTGCCACTGGCTCAGCTCGCGACGGAAGGCGTCCGCCGCGACCGAGTGCCACTCGACGTCCTGCCCCCGGGCCAGCACGGCGCGCTCGTCGCCGACCTCGTCGGCCAGGTGACGCAGGCGAGCCGCGACGGCCCTGATCTGCTGCGGATCTCCGTACACGGCCCCCCCGTGGTGCGGCTTGACGTCGGGTCAGTGTAGGGAGGCGCGTGCCGCGATGTCGCGTTCGTGCACGTTCGGTGCGTCCCCACGTACGCTGGCGCTGTGACAGACCCAGCCGAGCGCGCCGAGCAGTGGGCCGACCGGAACGCGCGCGTGGACGGACGGGGTCGTGTGCGGGTGCGCCCGGTCGTGCGCGTCCCCCTGCTGACCGGGCTCGGCGTCGGCGCGGTGGCAGCCGTCGTCGCCGCCCTCACCGGGAGCCGCGAGCTCCTGGCGGTGATCCTGGGGCTCGCCATCATGGTCACCCTGGTCGCCCTGGTCGTCGGGCTGGTCGTGTGGCTGTTCGGCTACGCAGGGGCCTCCCGGGAGCCGTTCGCCCAGCCGACCACGACGCGCCGCGCAGGCGTGGCGATCCTCAACGTCGTACCCGCGGGCCTCGGCGTGGCCGCCGCGGCACTGCTCCTCGATCCCGCGGTCGCGGCGCTCGGCCTCTACGGCTGACCGGGCGCGAGCCCCGCGGGCGTCAGCGGAACATCCGCGGCAGCACGTCCACCGCGATGTCCACCAGCCCGTTGGCCGTGTCGTTGGGACCGTCCGAGACCGCGGTCTTGACCACGGTGTTGCCCAGCCCGGCAAGGCCCGAGACCGTGGCCGCGAGGTTCACGCGGCTCAGGCTGGTGAGGCCCTGAACGAGCGCCGTCGGGGCGCCGGACGTCGCGCGCAGCCCGGCCAGCAGCTCGCGGGTGACGACCATCTGCTGGGCGGCGGACTTCCCGCCGTTGAGGAGCCGCTGCGGCACGGTGACGGTGCGCGCGGCCATCACGGCGTCGTAGGCCGCACTGCCGGCTCGCGCCGCCTCGTCGGACATCGACGCCAGCCGCCCGGACGCGAACCGCGAGACCAGCGGGATGTTCCGGCTGGCGAAGAAGCGGGCGATCGGAACCCGGATCCCGAAGGACCGCATGGTCGCGGCCGCCGCCTGCTCCGACCGGTAGGACGCCGTCGCGGCGCGCAGCGCCGGGAACGCCTTGGACCCGATCTTGGCGAAGAGACCACCCGCCCCGAGGGTGAGCACGCCGATCGCGTCGAAGACGACCGCGGACCACCCGCCGTCGGCGTTCCGGGCCAGACCCACGTTGATCGCCAGGGAGATCAGTCCCGCCGCCAGACCGACGCCGAGGGCCACCGCCCAGATCAGCCCGCCGGTGCCGACGGTGAGCAGCACGATCGCGGCGATCGTCACGACCCAGCCGAGCACCTTCGTGATCGTCTTCAGCCACCCCGCGTTCCGGTCCCACCAGTCGTCCTTGACGTCGTCCTTGATCGCGCCGGAGATGCGTCCGGCGCACGCGCTGGCGGCTGACCGGGCGGCGTCGACGAGGCCGTCGAACTCCTGCTGGAGGTGGTCGAGCGCCGAGGAGGCGGCATCGTGCCGGCGGTTCTGTGCCTTCTGGCCCGCGGTCAGCTCCGGGGCCGGCTCGCCGGGCGGGGCGTGTCCGGGTTCGACGACCGGGTTCGCCCGCAGGGTCGCCTCGTGGTCCCTCGCCGCGTCCCGGACGCGGACCGCGGCCTCCTCCTTCACCCGGACGGTCTCGGCGAAGACGACCAGGTGCCCACCGGTCTCGGCGTAACGGTCCTTGACCTTGGTGATCCGGTCCGCGAGCTCCTCCGCCTTCTCACGGAAGGCGTCCGCCGCGTCGGTGTACCAGGAGTCCTCCTGGGCCAGCTTGCGCAGCAGGGTGACCTGGTCGCCGATCAGCTCGGCTGTCCGCTGGAGGTCCTGGCCGTACGCCTCGACCTCGCCGGGCTCGGCCGGGAAGGGGTCCCCGTCGGTCGCCAGCGGGTCCCAGTCGATCGCCATCGTGATGCCCCTTCGTCCCGTGCTCGTGGCTACTGTCGCGTCCATGCGCCTGCCCTACCTCGTGGCCGTCCGCCGCCACCTGACCGTCGGTGCGGTGGTCGGCGTGGCCACCGGCACCGCCGTCACCGTCGCGACCGCCCTCGCGGGGTGGTCGGACGGGTGGGCGGCCGTCGCCCAGATGGCCACGTTCGTGGCCGGCCCCCTCGTCGTGCTGTACGTCGTCCTGCGTGCGATCTACCTGGCCGCGCCCCGCCTCTTCCCGGGGCTCGGCATCGACACCAGCCGACCGGACGGGTACCTCGAGACCCTGGCGGTCGCCGCGGTCGCCGTGCTGTCCGCTGCCGCGGTCGTGAACCTCGGCTGGCTCGCCGCCCCGTCCGGGCTGTGGTGACGGTGACCCGGGCGCTGCGAGCGCCCGGGTCACCTTCCCCGAGGATGCGGGGCGGAACCGGTCAGCCGCGCAGGGCGGAGGCCTGCTCCTGGTCCGTGGCGTGGAACTGCTCGAGGTAGTTGGTGACGAACGTGCCCAGGGCCTCGAACGCCGGGAGCGTCTCCCGCAGCTGGCGGATCAGCTCGCTGATCCGCTCGTCGAAGGCGGTCGCGGTCTGGGTCCCCTCGAGCCCCTGGTGGATCCGCTCGACCGCGGTGCCGTGCAGGGCCTCGAGCACCCCGTCGACCTCCTGCTGACCGTTCATCAGTGCGGTCTTCAGCGCCTGGACGTCCTCGTCGCGCAGCGTAACTGCCATGTCTCCTCCATCGCGTTCCGTCATCCGCCGCCGGGGACCACCCCCGGCGGCTCGACCCCCCTTGGAGGCCACCTGTCGCGCGGTCCACCCGCCGACAGGAACTCTGGTTCCGGCTACGTCACCGCCACCGGTCGTCACCCACCTGCCACTGCACCGTCGACGCGAGCGCGACGAACAGCGTCGTCAGCGGCTCGAACATCGGCACGAGCGGGGTCGAGAAGCTCAGCAGCAGGCAGCGCGGCTGGTCCGGTACCGGGATGAACACGTCGACGGAGCGGCTGCGCTCCGCTTCGGCCACGACCTGCTCGAGGCCTGCCTCGTCCTCCACGGGGGCCGACGACAGTGCCCCGTCCGGCAAGATCTCTGCCATCGCCTGATCGGCCAGCTCGACCAGCTCGGCATCGGACCGCCCGTCCCGTGCTCCGGGCACGACCTCGTCGCGGACCACGACGACCCCCTGGTTCGATCCCAGGTCGTTCACGTCGCTGTACCGGGCGCCGTCCGAGAGCTCCGAGGCCAGTGCCTCCAGCGCCCCCGGGGCCGAGAGGTCGTTCGGGATGATCGAGACCAGGCAGCTCGCGCTGACGGGGACGTCGCCCGCCTCGAAGGCGAGGACCAGCATCTGCCGGGCGTACTCGGTGCCGGGCCGACGGGTCAGGGCCACCAGCTCATCCTCGACCTGACGGCGCAGCTGCGCCGTCTCGTCGCGGGAGCGGTTGGCGTACTTCCGCAGCAGCCAGGCGCGCACGGCCGTCCGCATGCGGGTGGGTTCCATCGGCAGCCGCACCCACGGCGCCGGGACGGCCATCCGGTACGAGACGGACGGCTCCACCTCCTCGGCCTGAGCGGTCACTGCGCCAGGACCTCGGTGATGGTGAGCGACCGAGCCAGCTCGTCGAGGTCGCCCTCGTACAGCTCGGCGTCCACGGGCGAGCCGAAGTAGGCGTGCAGCAGGACGGCCGTCCCCTCAACGGGTCCGGGCCAGACGTAGGCGAGCATGGTGGCAGCAGAGCTGCTCCCGTCGTCCGCCTCGACGACGGCCACCTGCTTCAGGCGCGCCGCCTCTCCGGCGGCGGTCTCCACCTCGCCGAGCTCGGGGTCGAGGAAGCGCTGCTCCTCGGGGAGTGCGAGACCCTCGACCAGGTGGCCGATCGAGCTCCCCGGGTTCGAGTCCCATCAGCTCGAGCTCGGCGGTGGTGACCGGGACGATGTCGGTGCCTGGGACGAGGGCGTAGGCGGCGACCAGACGCGCGCCCTCACGGTCGCGGGACGCCAGCTGCTCACCGAGGCCGGCGAGCGACTGGACGTAGAGCTGCCGCACGACGGCCGGCTCCTCGACGCCGCGCGTGACCAGCGCCTGGTCGACGACCTCGCCGGCCCAGTCGGCCGCGTCGCCCTCCCAGGACGTGGGCAGGGGGAGCCACCGTCCGTCGGCCTGGACGGTGAACGTGAACCCGCTCTCCTGCATCCCGGTCACCCCTGCGACAGGTCGTTCAGCGCGTCGACCGCCTGCGCGTCGAAGGCGACGTAGTTCTCGGTGATGCCCGCGAGCGCCTCCTGCGCCGACTCCAGCGTCTGGAGCTGGCGCTCGCGGTTGTGCTTCCAGTTGTCGACGAAGTCGCCCACGGCGCCACGCAGATCGCCGTACCCGAGGGCGGCGTCATGCTCCTCGCGGATCCGGGACGCGTTCTCGAAGTCCGACTTCAGCCTGGCCAGACCCTGTTCGGCCTCGGCCAGCTCGGCGACGTCGTACCTGTAGATGTCTCGCACGTGATCTCCCCCTACGCCATCCGCCGCGAGCTGCCCGGCACGAGCTGCTCGACCAGTGCGTCCGTCTCCGGCTCAGGACGCACCCGGTGCCTCGAGAGCACCGCGTACATCTCCTCCGAGGTCGCGGGCGCTCCCTCCGTCCCCCTCAGCCGCAGCAGGTCACGCCACAGCGGCTCCGCGGTGGGGACCAGGGTCAGCCCCTGTTCGAGTGCCTTCTCTGCGAGGTCACGGCGACCCGCCGACACCGCCGACGCACCGGCCTGCCGCGCGACCGTGGTCACCAGCACGCGCGCCTGCTGGGCGGCGCGCGCGAAGGCGAACGAGCTGAAGCGCTCGCCGGTGGCCGACGAGAAGGCCTCGCCACGGCCGAGGGCCAGCACGGCCAGCTGGCTGGTGAGGTCGGACGCGTCACCGCCGGCCACGTGCCGCAGCGCCTCGATGTCGCACGCGACGTCGTCGGAGAGCCTCCACGTGCCGTCGTCGTCCTGAAGCAGGCGGGGCCGCCCGTCGGTGTCGTGCCCGAGCCAGGCGACGACCGCGGCGGCCGTCGACGCGACGATCTCGTCGGTGACGCCGCGCGGCCACACCGTGGCCCGCAGCACCGCGTCGTGCAGCCCGTCGTCCGCGAGCGCCACCGCCACCACGAACGAGACGAGGAGCTGTCGCTGCCGCTCGTCGACGGTGCCGGGGGCGCTGACGTCGACCGGTCCGAGGAGGCGGACCTGGACCGGCGCGGACCCGGTGAGGTCCACCCTCCGGGAGGGACGGACGGGCACCCCGGCGGAGACCTCGGCCAGCCCGGCGGCGGGCGTCATCGCCGCCACCTCGGCCGAGCGCTCCGCGCGACCGGCGTCGAGGTCCCGGAGCAGGCTCGTGATCGCGCGGTACTGCTCCGGGGCGAGCGTGCGGGCCATGCCGCTCACCCCGAGCGGACCCAGGTCGATCGTTCCCGCCTCGTCCACAGCGAAGCGCCAGCGGGCGGCGACCGAGTCGCCCACGCACAGCGCGGCCAGGGGGGTGCGACCGCGGCCGAGGAGCTGCTGCAGACGGGTCGCCTCGGCCGGGGTCGGCGGGGCCGACAGCACGATCACCCGGGGACGGAACCGGCCGGCGTCGCGCGACAACCGGCCGGCCAGCACCCCCTCCAGCCCCAGCGAGCGGCTGAGCTCGTCGGCCAGCCGCGTCCCGCGCTCGAGGTCGTCGAGCACGTCGGACAGGTCGCCCACCTGCTCAAGGTGGTCGGGCGCGATCTGGACGAGGTCGTCGCCGAACCCGACCAGCGTCACCTGCACCCCGTCGGACCACACGTTCGTGGCGAGCTCGGCGGCCATCGAGACGACGACCTCGCGGGCTGTCGCCGAGTGACCGCCGACGGACACGAGCCCGGGCGCGGCCTCGAGGTCGACCAGCAGCTCGTAGCCGTGCGTCGACGCGACGTTGACCAGGGCCGGGTAGGGGGCCGGGACGTCCGGAGCCGTCATGCCCGCCACGTCGTCGGCCGCGACGCTCCACGAGCGGCCGTTCTCACCGAGCGTCCACGGGGCGGGCGGGTCCAGCAGCGCGGCGGCGTCGGCGGAGCCGGACAGGTGCAGGACCACGCGGTCGGTGCCGGCGTAGGCGAGGACGGCCTCCGGCAGCGAGCGGCCCTGCTGCGCGCGCCCTGCCGCCAGGTGTCGCAGCGCGCGGTCGAGCAGGTCGGCGGTCGTCGTGTCGGCGGCGAGCCGGAGGCGCTCCTCGTCGTCGCTGACCGGACGGTACGGTCCGCGCCGGCCGGACAGGGCCAGGAGGATGCCCGCCGCCAGGAGCCCACCGCCCAGGGCGAGGCGTCCGGTATCGGTGCTGCCGGACCCGGTGGCGACGGAGGTGTCGGTGGTGAGGGAGGTGCCGGTGGCGACGTCCGACGAGGTGCTGTCGGGCTGGGGGGTCGCCGTGTCCGCCCCAGCGTTCGGGGTCGTGCTCTCATCGATGGCGACCGGGGTCGCCACCGGGGGTGCGACGGGCTCGACCACGGTGAGGCCGTCGCCGGTGGCGTCCGCGGGCATCAGCAGCACCCAGCCGGGCCGGATCAGGTCGGCGTCCACCAGTCGCCGTCCGTCGGGCTGCACGCGGTCGGTGTTGAGCCGGTAGATCTCCTTGTAGCGCAAGGGATCCCCGAGGGTGCGGTCGGCGATGTCCCACAGGGTGTCGTGGTTGCGACCGCTCGGCGGCTGCACCGTGTAGTAGACCTCGGCGGCGGGAGCGGCGCTCGAGGCCGTCTCGTCGGCGGAGGCGACGGCGGCCTGCTCGGCCGCCGCCTGCTGCTGGGCGATCTGCACGGCCTGGGACTGGTAGCGGGCCCCCCAGGCGGCGTCGGCCGTCGCGCTGACGCCGGCAGGCCGCTCCGTGCCGGTGCCGCCGGGCTGTGGCGCGAGCGTCGCCGCGCCGGCGAGCAGCAGAACGGCGGCCACCAGCTTGCGGGCGGCCAGCTGGTTGCCACCCCCGAAGGGGACCGACGACGGGAGGCCCGAACCCCGCCGAGCCGCCTGGAGCTCGACCAGCAGGCACACGACGAAGTGCGCCCAGACAGCCCACACGACCAGGGCCACCACCTTGAGGATCACGTCGATCGTGATCTCCGCGGTCAGCCAGTCGCGCGAGGGCAGGGAGGTCGGCAGGGGGTTGCCGATGAACACGACCAGGGCCAGCGGGACACCGATCACCACCAGCAGGGTCCCCAGCACGGCAGCCGCCCCGCGCAGGCGCTCGGTGCGACGCTCCGCCCGGGTCGGGCCGGCGACGGGCAGCCGTCCACGTGGCTGGAACGTGGTGGTCATGACGTCTCCCCCTCTGGCCGTGATCTGCTCATGGTGGCTCACTTCCGGTGCCCGCTGCGCGTTACGTCGTCACCCCGTCAGGGCACGACGATCGTCTGCACCTCGACCACACGCTGACGGATCTCCTGCTCCTTGGTGAACGTCCCCAGCTGCTCCCAGGTCCCGTCCGCGTTGTACTCGACCACCCAGCCGGCCTGGACCTGCATCGGGTAGCGGTTGTTCGGCTGGTTGGCGCTCGACCGGTCGAACCGCCACCAGCAGGCGTTCGGACGGTCCTCGCGCGCGTCGTTGCGGGTCACCTCGATGCCACCGCCGGGGCACGTGACCACGGGGGTCGCCGAGCCCTTCGGCCACACGGTGAGGTCGGTCATCCGGGCCCTCATCTGCACGGTGCCGATGCCCGGGCCCGAGACGGTGATGGTGGCGCCGGTCGTGTTCGGCTCCGGCACGTAGAAGGCGAGGTCCTGGCCCACGCGCGGCTTGGCCGACGGCGAGGGCTGCACGAACGGCTCGGGGATCTGCCGCGTGTTGCGCTGGCCCGACACGATGATCTGCTGACCGGGCAGCAGGTCGATCGGGCGGTCGGGCGGCGCCACGTAGTCGGGGGTCTGCGAGAAGGTCAGCTCGCCCGTCCCCACCTTCGTCTCGGGGTCGATGCCACCGGTGAGGCACGTCTTGAGGTACCACCGGCCTCCCGGCGGCAGCTCCTCCTTGACCTCGGGCGGCTCGAAGCCCGGTGGGACGTCCTCGTGCCAGCAGTGCGGGACCGGCTCACCGCCGAGGATCTCGGCGTAGGTGGCGGAGTCGCCGGTGCCGCCGCGGCACGTCATGCCGTAGGTGCCGTCGCCGGCGTACAGGCTGCAGGTGCGCACCTGGGCGGTCGCGGGCTGGTTGGTGCCCTCCTGGCGCGGCGGCGTCGAGCCGCTCACCGGCGGACCCGCCGGAGGGGGGTCACCCGGAGGGGGCGCACCGCCCATGCCACCCGCCGCAGCGGGGCCGACGGCCAGCAGCAGCGAGGCAGCCACGGCCGCCGCCGCGGTCACGATGCGGTTCAAAACGGCACCTCCTGCACCTCGACGGCGCTGCAGTCGACGGTCTCCGCCGCCTGCACGTAGATCTCGTCCACGATCCACCCGTCGCCTCCGGGGGACAGGGTCGCCAGGCCGGGCAGAACCGTCCGCGGGGCGGCCGGCGTGGACTCCCCGGGGACGCGGCTGTAACCGTCGTCCTCGGCGCAGAACAGCACGTCCTTGCGCTCCGGGGTGTCGACCACGAGCTCGACCGGGGTGAACGGGACCGGCCCCGGCCACTGCCGCCCCTCCTCCACGGCCACGCGCTCGGGGAGCGCGGCGACCAGCGCGGGTGAGGCGTGCTCGGTGAGCTCGGGCACCGAGAAGTCCCAGGCGTTGATCGCGGTGGCCACCCCCGCGTAGTAGGCCCGCAGCGCCTGGACGCCGGGGTCGTCCTCCAGGGGGGAGAGCGGCAGCGAGACGGACACGCTGGGTGACGGGGGGGCCGGGCTGGGCTCTGCCACGGCGGACGCGGTGGGTGGGGTGACCTGCTCGGCCTCGGCCGAGCAGGCGGCAGCACCGAGCGCCACCAGCCCAGCGACGAGGACGGCAACGGGCCGACGACGGCGCACAGCAGTGCCTCCCGTCACATCACCCTCCCTGGCGGTCCCCCACAGATCTCCGGCCACGGTACCGGGACCGACCGTCCGACTGCGACCCTTGGTGACAACCCGGACACCGACGGTCCCCCGTCCGGGCTACGGCTCGACCGGCAGGTCGGCGGTGTCGACACCGTCGTAGGGGCGGGCGCGGCCCTCACCCGAGGCCCCGAGGGTCGTGACGCCGACGAGCCCGAGCAGCGTCGCCGGGATCCGGAGCTCGACCCTGGTCTCCACGACGATCCGGCGCGGGTCGGTCGACGAGACGGCGCTGAAACCTGTGGCGTAGCAACGGGTCACGGCGCCCGAGGCCATCACGTCTGCGCAGTACCGGTCGACCCGGGCCCGCGCCTCGTCCTCGTCGAGCATCAGCTCGACCTGGTCGAGCCGGATGGCTCCCGCCCCCGCGCGGGCGGCCTCCTCGGCGTACCCGACGGCGCGGCCGCGGGCGTTGAGCTGTCGGGAGGCGTCGAGCACGAGCCCACCCAGCAGCAACAGGACGAGCGCGAGAATGGGTACGGCGGGGGCGATCGAGCCGCGGTCGCTGCCACCGGCCGCGAGCCGTCGCCTCACCGCACACCCCGGTTCGGGTCCAGCGGGCTGGAGAACTCCGACTCGAGGGTCACCGAGCCGGGCATCCCGACCGCCAGGTCGGACATCGGGTAGCTGCACCGGGCGGTGACCGTCAGGGGGCGCCCGGGCTCGAAGACGGGGATCGGGTCGACCTCGAGCGTGTCGAGACACGGCTTGGAGATCCCCTGGATGGCCGTGCGAAGGGCCTGCTCCGCCACCCGCTGCGCGTCGCCGGCGTCGCGCGCCTGCGTGGCCGAGCGGGTGGCGTCGCGGACGCCGGAGTCGAAGTTGCCGTTGACGAGGCCGAGCCGGCCGTACGCCGCCACGAGCGCGATGAGCAGCAGCATCATCGGGAAGAGGATCACCAGCTCGATCGCGATCGCGCCGTCGTCCGTGGACGTGCGTCGCCGGCTCACCGGTCGCCCTCGAAGCGCTCGATCTCGCCGAAGGCCTGCTGCGTGACGGTGAGGTCGAGGCCCGGCACGAGCGTGATGACGCGCCCGGTGACCTCCACCGAGACCCGGCCGGTGAGGGCGTCGTAGTCGACGACCGCCTCGGGGTCGAGCAGCGACTCCCGGCCGACCGCGGCGGCGAAGCTCTCGGCCTTCTCCTGGGCGAGGGGTGCGAGCTCGGCCGCCTGGGCCTCGTCCTGTGCCAGCCGGACCAGCGAGACCCCCTCGCGCGCCGACTGCACGGCGACGGTCTGGCCGTAGTAGAAGAGACCGGCCTGGATGCCGAAGAAGATCAGCAGCAGCAGCGCGGGAGCGACCAGCGCCAGCTCGAGGGCGCTGGCGCCGGTGTCGTCGCGCCGCAGCCCCTGGAGGCGGGACATCCCCCTACTGGCAGCCGGCAGAGCCGATGGGCTGGTTCGCGCACTGCTCGAGCTGCGTGCTCTTGGTGTCGACGATGTTGTAGATGACTCCGCCGATCACCGACGCGGCCACGACGACCACCGCCGCGATGATGGCCCACTCCAGCGCCGACGCCCCGAGGTCGCGGCCCTGTGCCAGGACCCGCAACCAGCGCTCACGCACAGACCGCATCGTCATCTCGTCCGCTCCATGTCTCTTCGTGACCCCGTCACAGCTCACCGGTTGGCCAGCAGCTGCGCCACAGCAGGGTATGCCAGGAATACGAGGAAGGCCGCACAGATCAGCATCTGGGCCACCAGCATCGACTGCGAGCGCTCACCGGCCTGCCCCTCCTCGTCGCTCATCTCCTTGCGACGCAGCGTGGCGGCGCGGGCCGACAGCGACGCGCGGATCTTGGCACCGTCGTCGGCCGCGAGGCCGAGGGCTCCGGACATGTCCCGCAGCTCCTCGATACCGAGCTCGTCACCGAGCTCGCCGAGGGCCGCCCAGGGTGTGGTCCCGAAGAGGCGTGCGTTCGCGAGCGCCTGACGGATGCGCACGAGGCTCCAGTGGTCACTGATCGTGGACGCGGCGAGCAGCGCCTCGGGCAGACCGCGTCCGCCCGCCAGGTTCATCGCGACCAGGTCGAGGAAGGCACCCACCACGCGGCGGAAGTCGCGGCGGCGCTGGTCCGCCTCCCCCCTCAGGGCGAGGTCGGGCACGAAGAAGCCGAACAGCCCGAGCGCCAGGGCGAGCACCACCGGCGCGGCGGCGGGTAGCGGTGCACCTGAGACACGCAGCACGGCCCAGACGACCGGCCCGAGCAGGAACAGCCCTACGCCGAGAAGCACCTTGGTCGCGACGAACTGACCGATGGTCCGGTTCATCACGGCGAGGTCGCTGCGCGTTCTGCCCACGTCCCACTGGCGCTCCGCGGCGCGCACCTCGACCCAGTCGGCGATGCGGCTCTGGAGGGACTCCACGGCACCCGCGATCCCGCCGGCGGGGCGTTCCGCCTCGGTGACCGTGTGGGTGCGCATCGACCGCTGACCGGAGTCGATCCGCGCGACCAGCGCGCCGACCCCCGGACGGGCGCGGACGAACACCCGCACCAGGGCGTAGAGGCCCAGCCCGACGACGGCGCCGGTGAGCAGGGACTCGGCGATCATGCGCCGGCCTCGCTGAGCGCCTGGTCGCGGTCGAGCGACGACACGACGAGGAAGCGCTCCGCCGTCACGGGCCGGGCGAGCTTGCGCAGCCAGAGGAGCCCGGCCAGGAACAGGAGCGCGACCAGCAGCAGCACGAGCTGGCCGACGAGGCTGTTGTAGGGCGCCACGTACGCCCGGTTCAGCACGGCGAGGAGACCGCCCACACCGAGCACGATCGCGAGCACGATGCGGACGCTCCGCCGGATGCTGCGACGCCCCGCCTCGATGCGGCGGCGCATGTCGAGCTCCTCGCGGGTCGACGTGGCCAGCGCGGTGAGGACGTCGTGCAGCCCGGGACCCCGCAGGCGGGAGTTGAGCACCAGCGCGGCGACGACGGTGTCGGCGCTCGGGTCGTCGAGCTCGTCGGCGAAGGCCAGCAGGGCGTTCGGCAGGGGCTCGCGGATGCGCAGGCGGTCGACGAGGAGGTTGAGGGCCGGCCGGATCACCGGTGGCGTCGCGGCGACGCTGGAGGGGATCGCCTGCTCGAGCCCGATGGCGCCGGCGATGGTGTCGCGCAGCGACTCGGTCCACGTGGCGAGCGCCTCGAGCCGGGCGATGCCCACCTGCTCGGCCTTCGACGAGCCGACGATCCGGTCCCAGAAGGTCACCAGCAGCACCGCGGCGACGGCGATGACCGGCCACCGGGTGAGCGCCAGTGCCGCGATGCCCGCGACGACCCCCGCCAGCGCGCGCTGGCTGATCGGGCGACCACCCACGGTGCCGCGGAGCAGTGGCGGCTTGGACGGGTCCCGCGCGGGCACGCCGGTGACGGCGAGGACGGCCGCGAACAGCCCCAGGCCGACCACCGCCCCGGTGAGCAGTGCCAGGAGCGTCGTGCCGCCGGTCACGCCCACCGCCCCAGGGTGGCGGGCTCGTACCCGTGCTGGACGAGTTCGTCGATGCACTCGATCGCTGCGTGGGCGCGGGCGGGGCCACCGGCGGCCGGGGTGGCGAAGACCTCGCTCGACAGCACGCGGCCGTCGACGCCGGTCACCTCGCGCACGGACTCGATCTGGCGCCGCAGGACCCCTCCGCTGTCGTAGTCGTTGCGCTTGCGCACGAAGACGACGAAGTTGATCGAGCCCGCGATGAGCATGTGCGTCGCCTCGACCGGCAGGTTCTCCTCCGCCTGCAGGGCGTAGGTGCCGATGCGGTTGAACACCTCCATCGACGAGTTGGCGTGGATCGTCGACAGCGAGCCGTCGTTGCCCTGGCTCATCGCGTTGAGCATCGTGACGATCTCGTCGCCGAGCACCTCGCCGACGATGACCCGGCTCGGGTTCATGCGCAGGCTGCGTCGCACCAGCTCGGCCATGCTGACGCCGCCGGCCCCCTCGGAGTTCGGCAGGCGCTCCTCGAAGGCGACCACGTTGGGATGCAGGTCGTCGAAGTGCTCGAGGCCGAGCTCCATCGAGCGCTCGACCGTGATCAGGCGCTCCACCGGCGGGATCTCGTTCGCGAGGGCCCGCAGCAGCGTGGTCTTTCCGGCGTTCGTCGCTCCGGCGATCATCACGTTCTTGCGGGCCAGGACGGCGGCCCGCAGGAACGAGGCCATCTCCTCGGTCATGGTGCCGGTGCCGACCAGGTCGGAGAGGAACACCTTGCCCAGTCGCGAACGGCGGATGCTCAGGGACGGCCGTGCGCAGACCCCCATCACGGCGGAGAGGCGGGAGCCGTCCGGCAGTCGCAGATCGAGCTGGGGGTTGGCCGAGTCGAACGGGCGGCTGGTGAGGCCGACGTTGGCGGCCAGCACCTGGATCAGCTCGACCAGGTCCTCGTCGGAGTCGGCGACCGCCGGGTGCATCTCCTCGCGGCCGTCGGCGTAGCCGACGAAGACGGTGTCGCAGCCGTTGATGTCGATGTTCTCGACCTCGGGGTCCTCGAGCAGCGGCTGCAGGCGCCCGACGCCGAACAGTGCGGCGTGGATGGCGGCAGCGGTGTGCTCCTCCTCGTCCGCGCTGGGAGGCGTCCTCCCGGCGACGATCTCGCTGCGGGCGTGGTCCTCGAGCACCTGGACGATGAGGGAGCGGGCGAACTGGCGCTCGTCCTCGGCGCTCATCGCCGCGCGCCCGGCGACCTCGTCGCGCCGCCGCTGCTGGTTGAGCCGCTGGGCCACGCGGGAGCGCAGCAGCCGGACCAGCTCGTTGTCGATGCTCACCGGCGTACCGCCTTCCGGCCGTGGCCACCGCGCAGGGAGCGGCGGGTCGGTGCCCCGGCCTCCACCGCAGCCTCGGCGCCCTCCGGGGGACCCGCCGGTTCCGGCAGGGCGGGCTGCGGCATCGACGCGGCGACGGCGTCCACGACACGACGGCCGCTGCGCACCAGCAGGGTGCGCTCGGGCCGGCTCACCGGCTCGCCGACGAAGAGCCGGGCGCCCGTGTCGTCCTCGGAGAGGTGGCCGAACATCTCGGTCCCGGGCACGGACCCGATGATGCTGCCGGCCACGCTGGTGACGTCGCGCTCGGCGCCCGGCGGTGCGATGACGATGACGCCGAGCCGCGGCTTGCGCCCGCTGGACGAGCGCAGCACGGGCTCGAGGGCGCGCAGGCGCTCGCGGCTGTGGATCACACCGGCCACGCTGAGCCGCAGCACGCACAGCACCAGGTCGGACTCCTGGGCCAGCGGCAGCTGCACCGACTGGGAGTGCAGCCGTCCGGCGTCGACGATCACGTCGGCGTCCTGCATGGACCGGAAGGCGGACGCGAGCGACCCCCACAGCGGGCCCACGGCGTTGACCTGCTCGGGGCCGGCCAGGCCGGCGACGACCTCGACGCCCCCCAGCACGGTCTGGGTGTGCTCGGCCACCACGTGCGTGGCCAGCTCGCGCCGGGCGAGGGGGAGGAGGGTCAGCAGACCGCGGGACCGGTCCATCGGCGTGCCGTCGGCCCGGGGCAGTCGCAGCGCGACGTCGCCACCATCCGCGTCCGCGTCGACGAGCACCGAGGGCCGCGGCCACAGGGCGGCCGCGAGCAGGGCGGTGGTGGTCACGCCCGGGGCGCCCTTCGCCCCGAACAGGGTGACGACGCCCACTCCTACTCCCGGACCAGGTCGATCGTCGGCTCGGTGCCGGCGGCGAGCCGGGCCAGCGCGATCTGGCCCGCCGACGAGGCGGCGACCACGTTGCCCGAGTCCCCGCTGGACACCAGGACCGACACCGCGAGCCCCTGGGCGCCGCTGGTGGCGGGACCGACCTCCACGACACGCACCGCGGAGACCACGGTGTCGCCGGGGTCACCGGGGACGGTGCCGCCGGCCTCGTCGGGCGGCACGAGGTAGAGGCGCACCACGTCCCCGGCCCTCACGTCCAGGGCGGGACGCTGCTGCGGGGTGAGGACCATGCCGACGACCACGCCGTTGTCGGGGACGACGTCACCGGCCAGGAACATGTCGCGGTTCAGCAGCGTGCCCTCGGGGATGGTGCTCGTCGCGTAGGTGCCCACGAAGTTGGGCAGCGCGGAGGAGATGATCACCGGCGCGTCGTCGGTGGCGACGCGGGCCACGGAGAAGTCGTCCGCCGTGAGCTGCTGGCCGGCTTCGATGTCACCGGCCGCGACCAGCACGTCGACGCGGTTGCCGCTGCGGTAGACCAGCCACGCACTGGCCAGCGCGCCGACGAGGATCAGCAGCACCGCGAGCGCCGCGAACGTGGGACGGCGGGTGCGCGTCGTGGGGAGCCGGGAGCCGCCGGGGCCGAGGGCGGTGGACAGCCCGGCCGGACGCACTGACGTGGTGGACATGCGCGGAGAACCCCCTGGCGGTGGACGGACGCGGCACAGCGTAACTGCGTCCTACGCCACGGATCGTCCCATCCGCGGCATTCGCAGGGGCAGGCGCCTCCCGGCCGTCCACCTCGGCCGGGAGGTGCCCCGTGCTGGGTTCGGCTGCCCGGGTCAGCCGCCGGGGGTCAGCCGCCGGGCGTCAGCTGCCGGACTCCGCGGCGGTCGCCTCCCCGGAGATCGTCTCCTTGCCCGCGAGCTCGGAGCGCTGC
This sequence comes from uncultured Actinomycetota bacterium, assembly GCA_963843835.1. Taxonomy (GTDB): domain Bacteria; phylum Actinomycetota; class Actinomycetes; order Actinomycetales; family CAWJMD01; genus CAWJMD01. Next base: position 172,598 of record CAWJMD010000001.1, on the reverse strand, counting down.
CCGCTGGCCCGCACCTGGATCTTGCGCGGCTTCGCGGCCTCGGCCACCGGGATCGTCAGGGACAGCACGCCGTTCTCGTAGGCGGCGTGGATGCCGTCGAGGTCGATGCCCTCACCCAGGCTCAGCTGGCGCATGTAGCTGCCGGCCGGTCGCTCGCGAGCCAGCCACTGGGCCGACTCGTCCGCTCCGAGGGTGCGCTCCGCACGCACCGTCAGGGTGTTGGCGTCCACGTCGAGGTCGATCGAGCCCGGGTCGACGCCCGGCAGGTCGATGTTGACCACGTAGTGGTCCCCCGAGCGGTACAGGTCCATCGGCATCCACCGCGGGTTGCCGCCTCCCTGCGCACCCGTCGGTCCGAGCAGCTGGGTCGCGAGACGGTCCATCTCGCGGAAGGGGTCGAAAGTCAGTGCCACAACCACCACCTCCTCGTGCCTCCGGCCGCCCCCCTGGCGGTCCGGGTGTCGTGGCTCTCCAACCGGACCACCGGTCCGGCGAGACCCACATATTAGCACTCTCGGGCGAGAGTGCTAGTCCAGAGATGGTGTCGCAGTGGCTATTTGAGCAAGCGGGACAGCCTGCGGTCCGCGAGAGGCCTGCCGCCGGTCTGGCAGGTGGCGCAGTACTGCAACGAGGAGTCGGCGAACGAGACCTCGCGGACGACGTCGCCGCAGACCGGGCACGGCTGGCCGGTCCGTGCGTGCACGCGCATGCCCTGGCGCTTGGCGTCCTTGAGCTCGGCAGCCGGCTTGCCACTGGCGGCGGCCACCGCGCCGTCGAGCACGTCGTGGAGGGCGACGGACAGCCGGTCCACCTGCTCGTCGGTGAGCTTGCCCGAGATGGCGAACGGGGACAGGCGAGCGGCGTGGAGCACCTCGTCGCTGTAGGCGTTGCCGACTCCCGCCAGGATGCTCTGGTCGCGCAGCAGTCCCTTGACCTGTTGCCGTGACCCGGCGAGCAGGGCGGCCAGGGCCTCGCGGTCGAAGGCCGGGTCGAGGGGGTCGGGGCCGAGGGAGGCGATCTTCTCGATCTGCCGTGGGTCGCGGACGATGTGCACGGCGAGGCGCTTGCGGGTGCCCGCCTCGGTGAGGTCGAAGCCGGGGAGGCGGTCAGGCACCACCGCGTCGGGCTTCGCGGGGCTCGCACCGTCCAGCCGGACGCGCAGGGCGATCGGGCTCTTTCCGGGACGGGCGGGGGCCGGGGACAGGGCGTCCGACCAGCGCACCCACCCGGCCTTGGAGAGGTGGAAGACGAGGTGCAGGCCGTCGACCTCGAGGTCGAGCCACTTGCCGTAGCGGTGGACGCCGGTGACCTCGAGGCCCTGGAGTGCGCTCGGGGGCGGGTCGTAAGTCTTCAGCACGCTGATGGCCGCCACCTCGACGGCAGCGACGACGGCGCCGACAGCCCGCTCGCGCAGGAAGTCCGCGAGGGCCTGCACCTCGGGCAGCTCGGGCATGGCCCGACTCTACGAGTCCGACATACGGTGGGGCCATGGGTGCCGAGGGTGAGCGGGAGTGCGTGCGGGTCACGATCTCGGCGCCGGCCGAGACCGTGTGGGGCGCGCTGCGGGAGCCGCACGAGATCGAGCGGTGGCACGGCTGGCACTACGACGAGCTCGAGGCGGAGATCGACGCGATCTTCCTCTCCGACGTCACCGAGCACCCCGAGGAGCTCACGCTCGACACGAACGGCGGGGGCCGTTTCGAGCTCGAGCGGGCGGGTAGCGAGGACCGTCCGCAGACCGTCCTGCGGATAGTGCGGGAGCTCGACCAGTACGGCCCCGACTGGGACGGCGGCTACGACGAGATCGACGAGGGGTGGACGACGTTCGTCCACCAGCTGCGGTTCCTGCTCGAGCGTCATCCCGGCCAGGACCGCCGCACCCTGCGGGTGGACGACGACCGGCCCAGCGCGGCGCGAGTGTGGACCCACCTCGGGCTGCAGGACCTCGTCGGCGACGGGGCGGTCGCCGTCGGTGAGCGCTACGAGGCGACCCTTCCGGAAGCCGGCGCGACCGCGGCGGAGCACATCTCGGGCGAGGTGTGGTTCCGCACCGACCACCAGGTGGGCCTGACGGTCGACCAGTGGGGGGACGCCCTGCTGGTGGTCGCCGACGAGCGCGACCCCGCCGCCCCGGGCAGCGCCCTGATCACCACCTTCGGAGGCGACCACGCCGCGTTCGTCGAGCGCAGGACGGCGTGGCAGGACCGGTGGTTCGCGGTCTCCGCACCCGCGCGCGACTGACCGCCCGGCGCCGGACGCGCTGGCCCGACGCCCCGCCGAGCGACTCGGCGAGACTCACGCCCGGACGCGCTCCTCGCGGAGGCGCAGGCGGTAGCCGAGGTCGACGCGGCCCGACGCTCCCAGCACGCGCATCATCGCGGTGATCTCGTACGCGACGGTCCGCTTGCTGATGCCCAGCTCACGCCCGACGGCCTGCTCGCAGTGGCCGCGCAGCAGCAGGGCGGCCACACGCTGCTGGCGGGGAGTGAGGTCGTCGCCGGTGGCGGTCTCCTCCCAGTGGCGCGCCTGACGCCACCGGGCCTCGAAGAGCCCCGTGGCCGCACGGAGGACCTCCGGGTACGTGACCAGCCAGGTCGCCCGCAGGCCGGTGCCGACCGCCGGGCCGTCGATGACGACGGCCCGGCGGTCCAGCACCAGCATCCACACGTCGACGGCCCCGACCCGGTACTCGGTCTGGGCGTCGTGACCGCGCACGGCCGAGGCCGCCGCCAGACGCCGCTCGTCGACGAGGCACCGGTGCCTCACGGCGCGGGCCGTTCCCTCTCCCCTCCGGGAGGGAACGGCCCGCAGCTGTTCGGGTCCGCAGACGGCGCTCTCCACCGACCGGTGGGCCTGGGAGAGCAGGGCGTCGACGGCGACGCCGACACCCTCGGGACGAGGGCCGAGCAGCACCGCTGACGGCACGTGCGCGGCCCGGTCGAGGTCGGGTCGTGCCGGAGGGAGCCCGGCCGACGTGTGCTGTTCCCAGTCGCGAGGGTCGACGGGCCGGCCGAGGGCGAGCTCGGTCATCAGGCGTGACGCGAACCGCCGTGGCAGCTGGTCGGTGGGACCCATCCCGCCGCCGCTCAGCAGCTCGGGGACTTGTAGTCGCGCTTGCCGTAGTAGAGGGCCTTGATGCCGTCGTAGAACTCGATGCGGACGTCGTCGCCCGAGTGGCGCTGCTCGTAGTGCAGGTGGGCACCCGTGACGTTCCCCGTCTCCCCCACCTTGGCGATCACGTCCCCCCGGTTGACGTGGTCGCCGTCCTTGACCTGGGCGCTGCCGGCCATCAGGTGGGCGTACCGCGTCCACCAGCCGTCGCCGTGGTTGATCTCGATCCACTTGCCGTAGCCGCCGGGGTCGTTCTGCCCGTCGGCGAAGTGGACCTGGACGGTGCCGCCCGCGCTGGCGACGACGCGGCGACCCTTGTCGTCGGGACCGTTCGCGCCGTAGTGGTTGAAGTCGATGGCGAGCTGGGGGCTGTGGTCGCTCCGCGTCCCCCCGACCCAGGTCTGGCCGCAGACGAACGGCACCTGGAAGAAGGGACGGCCCGCGGCCGCCTCCGCCGCGTGGGCGGCAGGCATGACGGGCAGCAGTGCCAGGGCGGCGGTGGTGGCGGCGGTCGCCGTCGCGGCGACGAGGGTGCGCGGTCCACGCATGGGTTGAGCTCCTTGTCCGGTGGCGACACCGCGGGCTCGCGGCGACAGGACCATCTCCTCGCGGGAGAGGCTGTGGCGGAAGGGCTCTCGTCCGTCCTCCACCGGCAGGTCATGGAGCGGCCAGGGACCGCGACCTGCAGCGGCTACTCCATGCAGAACGCGCAGACGGGGTCAGGGCCCTTGGGGCAGGCAGACGCCGACGAGACGCCGACGACGGCGAGGAGGACGGTGGTGAGGGCGATGGCGGCGAGGCGCACGGCGGCTCCCAGGTCGATGCCGATGCCCGGTGGGCACCAGGATGTGGTCGCCTGCCCGAATTGGGCGGCTCGAGGCTAGTCTGAGTTCGCCGAGTGACCGCCACAATCGCCAGGACGTGGCCGCTCGCTGCACGGCAGGTTGGTGAAGGGGGAAGGTCACGCATGGCCGCGAACGCATCGGACGACATGCCGTCCCTGCGGTGCCTGGGTCTGGACTCGGTGGGCGAAGCGGTCTACCTGGCGCTGCTGCGAGATCCCGACCTCGACGTCGACGGCCTGGCCACGGTGGTGGGTCTGGACCGCACGACGGTCGTGGAGGCCCTCGACCTGCTGTCGGACGCGGACCTGTGCCGGCGTGACGGCCAGTCCCTGCGCATCCCGTCGCCGCAGCAGGCGATCGACGGGCTCATCAACCGCCGCGAGGACGAGCTGCGCGCGGTCCTGGAGCAGCTCGAGGAGTCGCGGCGCACGGTGGGCTCGCTGCTCGAGACCTACGTGGACCAGCACCTGCAGGGTGTCGCGGACGGCCTCGACCGGCTGGAGGGACAGGAGGCGATCGGCGCCCTCCTGCGTCGGCTGGCCGACCGGGCGCGGGCCGACGTGGTGAACGTGTCGACGAGCGTCCCCAGCGTCGAGGCGGCTCGGGCTGCGGTGGAGACGGACAACCTCGCCATGCGCAAGGGAGTCACGCTGCGGACGATCGTGCCGGCGTCGGTGCGCGGCGAGGCAGACGCCTGGTCGTTCCTGGTCGAGCGCGTGGAGGCAGGGCTGCAGGTCAGGCTGCACCCGGCGCCACCGACGCGGTGCATCCTCGTCGACGGCGCCACGGCGGTGCTCCCCGTGGATCCGACGGACGTGTCGAGGGGGGTCTGGGTGATCCGCACCCCGGGCCTCCTCCAGCCGGTGCGCCTGCTCGTCGAGCAGCTGTGGGCGCAGTCGGCCGCCGCCGAGGCGAACCGTGAGGACGGTGAGGAGGTCCGGGTGCGGGAGGTGTTCCGCCTGCTCAGCCAGGGGCAGAAGGACGAGTCGATCGCCCGCCGGCTGGGCACGTCCGTGCGGACGGTGCGACGGCTCGTGGCGGTGGGGATGCAGTCCCTCGGGACGGAGAGCCGCTTCGAGGCCGGGGTGATGGCCGAGAGACGCGGCTGGTTGGCCGGCTGATCCGCACGCGCGAGCCGAGGGGATTCACCGCGCGCCGCTCACCACCAGCCGTGGGAGCGGATGTGCTGCCACCCCTCCGCCGGACTGCCGTAGCGGGCGTCGGCGTACCGCATGGCGGCGACGAGCTGCCAGTACGCACGATCGCGGTTCGGGCAGCCGTCACGCCAGTAGCAGTCGAAGCTGACGTTGGCGGCGTCGATGTTCGCCCGGGTCATCTGACCGAGGCCGTAGGTGGGCAGGGCCGGGTTGTAGGCGCCCGTCCGGAAGCTGCTCTCCCAGCAGACGATCTTGGCCATCGCCTTGGAGTCGCCCCAGCTCGAGGGGACGCGGTCGTTCGGACGCTCTGCCGCCCGCTCAAGATGCGGGTAGAACCAGCTCGGCGGCTTCGGGTCGTCGCACCGGGACGTGTCCACGGAGGCGACGGAGGCGGGGGGCGGGGGCGCCGCCGCGGCCGGCTGGACGAGGCCCGCCACGGCGGCGAGGGCCGCCACGAGGCAGACGAGGGCGGAGCGCGGGTTGTGCAGCGCGCTGAGGGCGGCGCGGGACGACATGGGGTCCTCCAGTGGTCGGGGTCGGACGTCGATGCCCACCAGCGCACCAACCCGCGCCCGGCGCGGGCAAGAGACAGTCGTGTCCTCGGGCGGCCCTGCAGCAGGCTGCCGTCGACGGAGCAGCGGTCGGTCCGGGGGCCTACTAGGCTCCCGTCACCCTCCCGGCCCGCCAGCCGAGAGGTTCGTCATGTCCGGGAGCCCTTCCGTGGACCGCTGGAAGGGTGGCCGTCACGACCGAACAGGTGACACGGCGTGCAGCGTGCCAGCCTCCGGCGCCCACGCCTGCGAGTCTTGCCCCCATGGCCCGCCTCGACGACGACAGCCTCTTCGGGGTCGTCGCCCCGTTGCTGATCGCCGCGATCCTGGTGGCGGGCGAGCTCATCGAGGGGCCGATGCCCCAGCTCATCGGGGTGCTCTGCGCCGTGCCCCTGCTCGCGGCGGCGCTCACCACCCCCCTCCAGACCGCCCTCGTCGGACTCGTGGTCACGCTGGCCGCGGTGTGGCTGGGGTACGTCCAGTTCGCGCCCGACGGGACCGTCGCCGCGGAGACGACCAGCCAGCAGGTGCGCCTGGTGCTGCTGGCCCTGTTCTCGATCCTGGCCGTACCGGTCTCCTACGCGAGGCTGCGGAGGGCCGAGATGGGCAGGCGGCTGTCGTCGGTGGCTGACGCGGCCCAGCAGGCCATCATGCGTCCGATCCCGCCATTGGTCGGGGGCCTGCGCTGTTCGGCCCTGTACCAGTCGGCCACCAGCGAGGCCCGGATCGGTGGCGACCTGATCGAGGTGCTCGCCACGCCCTTCGGCACGCGCGCGCTCGTGGGTGACGTTCGCGGGAAGGGGATGGAGGCGGTGCAGAAGTCGGGTGTCGTGCTGGGCGCCTTCCGCGAGGTCGGCTACACCGAACCGACGCTGTCGGGCCTGGCGATGGCGCTGAACCGTGCCGTGCTGCGTGACGCGGGACCGGAGGACTTCGTCACCGTCGCCCTGCTTCAGATGCAGCCGGACGGCGACCTGCAGGTCTGCACGTGCGGCCATCCCGCGCCGATGGTCGTCAAGCCGACCGGCGAACCCGCGACCGAGCTCGAGATCGACCCTGTCCCGCCGCTCGGCCTGATCGAGGAGGTGCCGCGCAGCACGTTCGCGAACCTCGCGCGCAACCAGCGCCTGGTCCTCGTCACGGACGGGGTGCTGGAGGCGCGCAGCCCGCGCAGATGGTGGATGCGCGGGAGGTGGCGCAACCGCGGGGGCCGCTTCTTCCCGGCTCAGGAGGTGATCGGGCGCGAGCTCTCCCGCGGCACTCCTGCCGAGGGTCTGCGCCGGGTGGCCGCCGCTGCCCAGGACTGGACCGGGTCCCTGATGTCGGACGACATGGCGATCCTCGTGCTGGAGCGGGTGCGGACCGACACGTAGTCGGACAGCCTCGCTGAGCCCACGACCGCGTCAGGCGGCGGGCCGCGTGGTGACCTGCGTGTGGGGTTGCCGGTAGGCCTCCCCGGGTGCGTGGCCGGGTGGGGGTTCGGGGCGGTGGGTGTGGTGCTGTCCGGTGGTGGTGGTCCAGGTGATGGTGCCGTCGGTACCCATGGGGGGCCCAGAGGTGCAGGGTCTTGCAGCGGTGGCAGCCGGGGCGGGTGCAGGTGGGGTAGGCGGCGCGGACGTGGTCGCGGACCTGGCCGGGGTCGGCGGCGGGGGGCCGTCGCCGAGGTAGGTGTCGGCGTGCATGACCAGGCCGAGCGGCGGACGCCTCAGGCCCCGTCCCGTCCATGCACGACACTGAACCCGGGCCACCGACCACGGGTTTCGGCCCACGTCGCCTGTGGACGAGCAGCCCTGCTAACCGCCACCTGTGGACAACGGTGCGGCACGGACCTACCGCTGCGAGCCGGCGACCCCGAGCACGTCCAGCAGCCAGGCCATCTCGTAGGCCCGTTCCTTCCAGGTCTCGTAGCGCCCGCTCGCCCCGCCGTGCCCGCCGTCCATCTGGGTCTTGAGCAGGAACGGGCCACCGGAGGCCGTCTCCCTCAGCCGGGCGATCCACTTGGCGGGCTCGACATAGAGGACGCGCGTGTCGTGCAGGCTCGTGATGGCGAGGATCGGCGGGTAGTCGGCGTCCGTCCGGATGTTCTCGTACGGGCTGTAGCCGCGCATGTAGGCGTACGCCTCGGCGTCGTGGAGGGGGTTGCCCCACTCCTCCCACTCCACCACCGAGAGGGGGAGGGACGGGTCAAGGATCGTCGTCAGCGCGTCCACGAACGGTACCTGCGCCACGATGCCCGCGAACCGCTCGGGCGCCAGGTTCGCCACCGCACCCATCAGCAGTCCGCCCGCGGAGCCACCCATCGCGGCGAGGCGATCGGTTGCCGCCCAACCGCTCTCGACCAGTCGCTCGGCACAGGCGACGAAGTCGGTGAACGTGTTGGTCTTCTGTCCGAGTCGGCCCTGCTCGTACCAGTGGCGGCCCATCTCGCCACCACCACGGACGTGCGCGACGGCGAAGACCACGCCGCGGTCGAGCAGGGACAGCCGCGGGACGGTGAAGGTGGGGTCGATGCTGTGCTCGTAGGAGCCGTAGCCGTAGATCACCACCGGGGCAGTGCCGTCGCGGGGGGTTCCCACCCTGCACACCACCGAGATCGGCACGCGCGTGCCGTCCGACGCGACTGCCCACTCGCGGTGCTGTTCGTAGTCGTCCGACGAGAATCCGCCGAGGACGGGTGTGCGCTTGCGCAGCAGCAGCTCTCGCGACGCGAGGTCGAGGTCGTAGACCGTGCCGGGAGTGACGAAGGACGAGTACCCGAGCCGCAGGACCGGGGCGGACGGGTCGAGCATCGAGCCGACGTCCGCCGTGAACAACGGCTCGTCGAACTGCACCTCCCACGGCGAGCCGAAGGCGTCACCCTCCACTGGAAGGACCAGCACGCGCTGCAGTCCCTCGCGCCGGATGCTCAGTGCCAGAGCGCGATTCAGCGCCACCCCACCGAGTACCCGCGTCCCGCGGACGTGGTCGAGCACGGGCGTCCAGTGGGCGGGATCAGGGTCGCCGACATCGGCGATCGCCACCGCGAAGTCCTCGGCCTCGTGGTTGTGGACGATGACGAAGCGTTCGCGGCCAGAGAGCGTCAGGTGGTCGACGTCGTACTCGACGCCCTGTCGGCGCTCGGCGACGAGCTGAGGCTCCGCCGCCGGGGTGGCCAGGTCCAGGGCCCGCACCTCGGTCGTCGTCTTCGATGCGGCGCTCACGAGCAGGAAGCGACGACTGCTCGACACGTCGAGACCCACCCAGTACCGCTCGTCCGGTTCGGCGAAGACCGTGGTGTCAGAGGACGACTCGGTGCCGAGGACGTGCCGGCGCACCTCGTGCGGACGCCAGGCGTCGTCGACGACGGTATAGAACACCGTGCTTCCGTCGGACGACCAGGCCGCCGAGTAGAAGATGCCCGAGACCTCGTCCGGCAACAACTCGCTGGTCCGAAGATCCTTGACCCGCAACGTGAACCGCTCGTCGCCGGTAGTGTCGACCGAGTACGCCAAGAGGCTGCCGTCCGGACTGACGGCGAGGGCACCGAGGGCGAAGAAGGGGTGTCCCTCGGCCTCGACGTTGCCATCGAGCATCACCTGCTCACCGTCGGCCGGAACACCGGGCTCGATCGTGGGCGGGGTCCAGGCCTCGGTCGTGGACCGGTCGGGACCGGCGTCAGCGGGGCATCGGCAGTAGACGGCGTACTGGGCGCCGTCCACGGTCCGGCTGTAGTACCACCAGTCGTCACGGCGGGCCGGCACCGACAGGTCGCTCAGCTGGGTGCGGGCCACGATCTCGTCGTAGACGGCTGTGCGCAGGTCCTCGAGGTGGGAGGTCTGATCGGCCGCGTACGCGTTCTCCGCCGTGAGGTGAGCGAGCACGTCGGGGTCGTCGGACGCGCGGAGCCACTCGTACGGATCGACGACGGTCTCGCCGTGGTGGGTGCGTTCGAGGTCGACCTTGCGCGCCACCGGTGCCGGGATAGGAGTCACCCATGCAGGCTAGGTGACGTCATCACCGTCGGACGAGGTGACCCGGTGCTCGAAGACGTACGCGAACGCCGACCGGACCGCCGCGACGCCGCGTCCGCTCCGGCGGATCGACGCGGCGTCCACATCGCGCGGGCGTCGTGGTTCGAGGTGACCGGCCAGGTCGCCGGTCTCCAGCCGGTAGCGGTCGGCACGGTGCTGCACCGCGGCGACCAGCCGGAAGTGCGGACCGAGCGCGGCGAGCCACGCGTCCCCGTGGCTGGTGTTGGCCAGGAGCAGCCCGCCGGGGCGCAGGTACGGGCGGCAGTGCTCCGAGACCGGGCCGGCGAACAGCGACACCATCAGGTCGACCGACGCAGGCTCGACCGGCAGGCGGTGGGTGTAGTCGGCGTGCAGGAACCTCACGGTCGGCGGATCTGTGTACGTCGTGCGGCCCTGCAGCTCGGCGGTCACACGGGCCGGGTCGTCGAAGTAGCGCGCGGCCCGGCGGTCGGTGTCGACGTAGGTCACGTCCCGGACCGCCGTGGACGGTGACAGGTCGACGTAGCTGCCCGGGTACAGGGCGCGGGCGATCGGCCAGGCGTCGGTGAGTGCGGCGAACAACGCGCTGCGGTCGCCGATGGTCCGGCGGTACGCCGTCCACGACACCTCGTGGCGTGGCCATACGAAAGCCCACCACAGACCCGCCCCCCGTGCATGATCGATGCATGCTCGCGCGCCGTCGCCTCATCGTCCTGCTCGCAGCCACCGTGACCGTGGCGGGGTGGGCTGGGGTCTGCCTGCCCGTTGCGCCGTCGGCACGGGCCGCGACGCTGCGCGCCGCCGAACAGCTCGACGTCACCGGCGACCACGTGGCCGACATGCTGGCCGTCTCGTCGTCGGGGGCGCTGTACCTCTATCCGGGCGCGGGTGCCGGCGGTCTCGGCCGGGGTCGGCAGGTCGGCTCGGGATGGGGCGCCTTCGACCAGGTGCGTGTCGTCGGCCAGTTCGACGGCTCCGGCGGTGCCGACCTCGTCGCGAGGTCGGTGGGCACCGGTGCACTCTGGCTGTGGCCGGGCACCGGTAGCGGAGGGTTCGGGAAGGCACGGCAGATCGGCAACGGGTGGGGTGCCATCCGGGAGGTCGTGGCGCCCGGTGACTGGGACGGCAACGGGACGCCCGACCTGCTCGGCGTCCGGTCGTCCGACGGAACGCTGTGGCTCTTCCCTGGCGACGGCGTCGCCGGGTTCGGCAAGGCCCGGCAGATCGGCAACGGCTGGACCGGCCGCGACGCTCTCGTCTCCGCCGGCGACTTCGACGGCGACGGCGGTACGGACCTGATCTCCCGGGCGCCGGCCACCGGGGAGCTGTGGCTGAACCGCGGGGACGGGCGGGGAGGATTCGCGAGCGGGCAGGTCATCGGCCGGGGCTGGAACGGCCTGACGGCCGTCGCCGGGGCTGCGGACGCCAGCGGTGACCGGCGCGGTGACGTGCTCGCGCGTGACGCGTCCGGGCGGCTGCTGCTGTACCCCGGGACGGGGACCGGCGGCTTCGGTCGGCCGGTCGTCGTGGGGCAGGGCTGGAACGGGATGAGCCAGATCGTCACGGCCTCGGTCCGCGGCGACGCGACCCTGCCGGCGTACTCGGCCGCCGTGGCCGAGATCGACGCGGCGACGCTGGCGCGCATGCAGTACAGCCACCGCGCCGGATGCCCGGTGGCGACGGCGGACCTGCGCCTGGTGACGCTGACGTACTACGGCTTCGACCGCGCGACCCACACCGGCGAGCTCGTCGTGCACCGCACCGCCGCCACGGCGATCACGCGGGTGTTCGGGGACCTCTACGCCGCGCGGTACCCCGTCCAGCGCATGCTGCTCGTGGACGCGTACCGCGGTTCCGACCACGCCTCGATGGACGCCAACAACACCTCGGCCTACAACTGCCGGGCGGTCGAGGGAGGGTCGGGGTGGTCGGAGCACGCGTCCGGCACCGCGATCGACATCAACCCGGTCCAGAACCCCTACGTGAGCGGGTCGACGGTGCTACCGGCCGCAGGCCGGGGCTACCTCGACCGGCGGGATGACCGGCCCGGCATGGTCGTCCGAGGAGACGTGGTGGTGCGGGCATTCGCCGATCAGGGCTGGAAGTGGGGTGGGGACTTCACCAGCCTCAAGGACTACCAGCACTTCTCGGCCTCGGGACGGTGAGAGCCTGCTCGGCGCCACGTCGAGCGGAGGGTCCTGCGACCGACCGCGAGGTCGCACGGGCAGCCCGGAGACGGTAGGACTGGGTGATGCGAAGCGCCGTGCTGCTCGACGTCGACGGGACCCTCGTCGACAGCAACTACCACCACGTCATCGCCTGGGCCCGTGCCTTCGCCGACCACGGGCTGCATCCGTCCCTGTGGCGGGTGCACCGGCACCTCGGGATGGGCGGTGACCAGCTCGTGGCCGCCGTGGCCGGGGACGAGGCCGAGGGCGAGCACGGCGACGCTCTGCGCGACGCGTGGAAGCGGCACGTCGAGCCCCTGCTGCCCGAGGTGCAGGCGCTCGACGGGGCCGCCGACCTGCTGCAGCACCTGTCCGACCAGGGTCACCAGGTCGTGCTCGCGACCTCCGGCAAGCCCGACCACGTCGAGCGCTTCGTCGACCTGCTCAGGGCCCGGGACCTCGTCCGGGGGTGGACCACGGCGGACGACGTCGAGCGGACGAAGCCCCACACCGAGCTCCTCGAGGTCGCGCGGGGCCTGACGGACGCCGACCGGGTCGTCACCGTGGGGGACGCGATCTGGGACTTCCTGCCCGCGTCCCGGCTCGGGCTCGTCGGTGTCGGGCTGCTCACCGGTGGGTTCTCGGAGGCCGAGCTGCGCGACGCGGGTGCCACCCACGTGGTTCACGACCTGGTCGAGCTGCGGTCCACGTTGGACGACCTGCTCACCCAGTGACCAGCAGCCGCGTCAGCTGATCGGGACTTCTCAGCCATCGTCCGAGCGCCGCTCGTCGGGGTGCTGCTCCGCTTGACCGCTGGGGGCGGACGATCACCACCAGTAGTTGTCCTGCGCCGTGTACGGCTCCTCCAGGGCGGTGACCTCGTCGTCGGTGAGCTCGACGTCCAGCGCGGCCACGGCGTCCTCGAGGTGGCGTGGACGGGTGGCGCCCACGATCGGGCAGGAGACGACCGGCTTGGACAGCACCCACGCCAGGGCCACCTGAGCCATCGGGACGCCCCGGTCCTGCGCGACCTTCTCGACGGCGGAGACGACCGGCTCGTCCGCGTCGCGGTCGAACGACCGGGCGACGGCGTCCGATGAGGACCGGGCCGTCTGCTCGCCCCAGGGACGGGCGGCGCGGCCCTTGGCGAGCGGGGAGTACGGCGTCAGGCCGACGCCCTGGTCGAGGCAGAGCGGGATCATGTCCCGCTCCTCCTCGCGCTTGAGCACGTTGTACTGGTCCTCCATCGCCGTGAACGTGGTCCAGCCGTGCATCCGGGCGACGTTCTGCAGCTTCGCGAGCTGCCAGGCCCACATGGACGACGCACCCAGGTATCGCACCTTCCCGGCCTTCACGACGTCGTGGAGTGCCTCCATCGTCTCCTCGACCGGGACGTCGTCGTCGAAGCGGTGGATGTAGTAGACGTCCAGGTAGTCGGTGCCCAGACGCCGCAGTGACTCGTCGAGCTGCTCCAGGATCGCCTTGCGCGACAGCCCGCTACCGCCCGGGCCATCGTGCATGCGCCCGTGGACCTTGGTGGCCAGCACGATGTCCTCGCGGCGCGAGAACCGGCGCATGGCTCGGCCGACGAGCTCCTCCGACGTGCCGCCCTGGTAGACGTTGGCCGTGTCCCAGAACGTCACGCCGAGCTCGACGGCCTGCCGGAAGAACGGTGCGGCGACCTCCTCGTCCAGGGTCCACTGGTGCATCCCCGAGGCGGCCTGCCCGTAGCTCATGCACCCCAGCCCGATGCGGCTGACTCTCAAGCCGGAGCGGCCCAGGCGCGTGTGCTGCATGACAGCACCTCCCACGGTGACCCGGCACCTCGGTGGTGCCTCACCACATCATGCCCCTCCCCATCCAGCCGTGGTCCCGCCCGAACCACTCGGAGAGCCGGCCCGTCATGAGCCCGATCTCGTCGAGCTGGTCCCGGCGCATGGTCCGCGCCAGCGCGGCGACCCCCGAGTCCTCGTCCGACCCGCGGACCAGCAGCTGCTGGGACATCATCACCGCCGCCATGTGGTGCCGACCATGTCGAGGAGGAAGGCGCCCAGGCACGCACCTCCGGGCGCTCCGATGGCTCTAGTTGCCCGCGGGTGGCTCCCCCACACGATGGCCCTTCGTCCCTGTGGTCACGCTCCGCCGGCGACGGCGACCTCCGGGTCGACCACGGGTCCCGCGAACTGGGCCTGGTACAGCCGCGAGTACGCACCCTCGACGGCCAGCAGCTCGTCGTGCGTGCCCTGCTCGACGATGGCGCCGTCCTCCATCACGAGGATCAGGTCCGCGTCACGGATCGTCGAGAGCCGGTGCGCGATGACGAAGCTCGTGCGGTCGCTGCGCAGAGCCGCCATCGCGTGCTGCACCTGCAGCTCGGTACGGGTGTCGACGGAGCTGGTCGCCTCGTCGAGTATCAGCAGTGACGGGTCGGTCAGGAACGCGCGGGCGATCGTCAGCAGCTGCTTCTCGCCGGCACTCACCGAGTGGCCCTCGTCGTCGACCACCGTGTCGTAGCCGTCCGGGAGCGACTGCACGAACCGGTCGACGTAGGTGGCCCGCGCCGCCGCCTGGATCTGCTCCTCGGTCGCGTCGGGGCTGCCGTAGGCGATGTTGTCCCGGATCGTGCCGCCGAACAGCCAGGTGTCCTGGAGGACCATGCCGACCCGCGCGCGCAGGTCGGCCCTCGTCATGGACGTGATGTCCACGCCGTCGAGCGTGATCCGGCCGGAGTCGAGCTCGTAGAACCGCATCACGAGGTTCACCAGCGTCGTCTTACCGGCACCGGTGGGTCCCACGATCGCCACCGTGTGCCCCGGCTCCGCCACCAGGTCGAGCTCGGTGATCAGCGGACGGTCCGGCGAGTACGAGAACGAGACCTTCTCGAACTCCACCCGCCCGCAGGGATCGGTGATGGTGACCGCCGACGCGTGGTCCGGCTCCTGCTCGGGGGCGTCGAGCACCTCGAACACCCGCTCGGCCGACGCCACCCCCGACTGCAGGAGGTTCGCCATCGACGCCACCTGGGTGAGCGGCTGGGTGAACTGGCGCGAGTACTGGATGAAGGCCTGGACGTCCCCGAGGCTCAGCTGTCCGTTCGCCACCCGCAGACCCCCCACGACCGCGATCACGACGTAGTTGAGGTTCCCGATGAACATCATCGTGGGCATGATGATCCCGGAGACGAACTGCGCGCCGAAGCCAGCCGCGTAGAGCCTGTCGTTCTCCTCCCCGAAGGCTGCGTCCACCTGCTGCTGGCGACCGAAGACCTTCACCAGGCTGTGGCCGGTGAAGGCCTCCTCCACCTGGGCGTTGAGGGCACCGGTGTGCTTCCACTGGGCCGCGAAGAGCTTCTGGGAGCGCTTCATGATCTGGCCCGTGACGAGCATCGACACCGGGATGGTCACCAGGGCGACCAGCGCCAGCAGCGGGGAGATGACCAGCATCATCACGACGACCCCGACCACCGTCAGCAGCGAGGTCAGCAGCTGGCTCAGGGTCTGCTGCAGGGTCTGCGCCACGTTGTCGATGTCGTTCGTCACCCGGCTCAGCAGCTCGCCACGCGGCTGCCGGTCGAAGTAGCTGAGCGGCAGTCGGTTGAGCTTGCCCTCCACGTCGGCGCGCAGGGTGCGGACGGTGCTCTGGACCGCGGTGTTGAGCAGCAGACCCTGGGTCCACGAGAACAGGAACGCGAGCAGGTAGAGCACGATCGCCAGCAGCAGCACGCGACCGAGCGCGCCCGTGTCGATGCCCTGGCCGGGGACGACGGACATGCCGCCGAGCAGGTCCGCGAGCTCGGTGTTCCCCTGTGCCCGCGCCGCCTCGATCGCCTGCTCCTTGGTGAGGCCGGCCGGAAGGGTCCGCCCGATCGCGCCGTCGAAGATGATGTTCGTCGCGTGGCCGAGCAGCTTCGGTCCGATCACCATCAACGCGACGCTCGAGATCGCCAGACCGACCACGGCGAGGAGCCGCGACCGCTGCGGACGGAGTCGACCGATCAGCCGCCGGGCCGAGGGACCGAACGCCGCGGACTTCTCACCCGTGAACCCCGTCCTCATCGGGCCCATCCGCTGCTGCGGCGGCCGTCGTGCCTCGGCCGCCTTCCGCTCGCTCTCGACGGCGCTCTCGCTCACGTCCTCACCCCCGTCTCGTCGGCGGCCGCCTGCGACTGGACGATCTCCGCGTACGTGGGGCAGCCCGCGACCAGCTCGTCGTGACGCCCGCGTCCGACGACCTGCCCGTTCTCGAGGACGAGGATCTGGTCGGCGTCGACGATGGTCGACACCCTCTGGGCCACGATCAGGACGCTCGCGTCGCGGGTCGCCGGTCGCAGCGCCGCGCGCAACCTGGCGTCCGTCGCCAGGTCGAGCGCGGAGAACGAGTCGTCGAACAGGTAGATCTCGGGTCGACGGACGAGGGCGCGAGCGATCGCGAGACGCTGCCGCTGACCTCCGGAGAAGTTCGTGCCACCTTGCGAGACAGCCGAGTCCAGCCCGTCGGGCATCGCCTGCACGAAGTCGGCGGCCTGGGCGACCTCGAGCGCCACCCACAGCGCGTCGTCGCTCGCCGTCTCGTCGCCGAAGCGCAGGTTGCTCGCCACCGTCCCGGTGAAGAGGTAGGGCTTCTGGGGGACGAGACCGACCCGTCGCCACAGCACCTCGGGGTCGAGGTCGCGCACGTCGACGCCGTCGACGCGGACGCTGCCCGCGGTGGCGTCCATGAGCCTAGGGATGAGGGAGATCAGCGTCGTCTTGCCCGAACCCGTGCTGCCGATCACGGCCATCGTGCGACCCGGCTCCGTGCGCAGGGAGATGCCTTGCAGCACAGGCCGATCGGCCCCCGGGAAGTGGAATCCCACGTCGACGAGCTCGACCTCGCCGTGGCGGTCGAGCGTGGTCACCGGGCTCGTCGGGAGGACCACGGTGGACTCGGTCCGGAGGACCTCGGTGATGCGCTCGGCCGACACCGATGCCCGGGGGATCATCATCAGCATGAAGGTGGCCATCATCACGGCGATGAGGATCTGCATCAGGTAGGCCATGAAGGCGGTCAGCGAGCCGACCTCGAGCAGGCCCTGCTGCACGCGGGCGGCACCGAACCAGATCACCGCGACGGTCGAGACGTTCAGCACGGCCATGACGATCGGGAACATGAGCGCCTGCAACCGCCCGACGGCCAGGGTCGTGGCGGTCAGGTCGTCGTTGGCGACCCCGAAGCGCGCAACCTCCCGCGGCTCGCTGACGAAGGCGCGCACCACGCGGATGCCCGCGATCTGCTCCCGCAGAACGCGGTTGATCTCGTCGACGCCCGTCTGCATCCTGCGGAAAAGGGGGATCATCCGCGACACGACCAGCCCGATGCTGATCCCGAGGACGGGGACCGCGACACCCACGAGCCACGACAGGCCGACGTCCTCCCGCAGCGCCATCACCACTCCGCCGACCATGCTGATCGGGGCCGCGACGAACATCAGGCAGCCCATCAGCACCAGCATCTGAACCTGCTGGACGTCGTTGGTGGTGCGCGAGATCAGCGTCGGCGCACCGAAGCGGGCCACCTCCTGGGCGCTGAACTGCCCTACGCGCGAGAACACCGCCGCGCGGAGGTCGCGTCCGACACCCATCGCCGTCCGGGCGGCGAACCAGACGCTGCCCAGTGCGGCGCCGATCTGAACCAGGCTGACGGCGAGCATCCAGCCGCCCGTCCGCAGGACGAAGCCCGTGTCCCCCTTCGCAACACCCTGGTCGATGATGTCGGCGTTGAGGCTGGGCAGGTACAGGTTGGCGAGGGCGCTGACGAGCTGAAGCGCGACCACCCACGCAAGGGGCCGGCGCAACGGCCCGAGCCGGTCGCGCAGCAGCCGGATCAGCACGGCCCGCCACCGACAGGTTGCGCCGCGTGGACCCGGCAGCCGTCGAGCACGAGCGACACGATCTGCTCCGCGTCGAGCGGCCTGTCGCTGACCAGCGGGTGCGTGCCGGCGAAGGTGAGGAGGCGCAGCATCCTGGCCACCTCGTCCGCCGGGAGCCGCAGACCCGGGGCCTCACCGACGACCGCCGCCAAGGCCTCGTCCAGAGCCGCACTGGCGCGCCGGTGCTCCGACCGCGGGTGGCTGCGGGACCCGTGCGAGCCCGTGCCGGACCACCGCAGGGCTCCCACCAGGGAGAACACCGAGACGAGGTGCTCCTGGATCAGCTCGACAGCGCGTCGCAGCCGCTGCTCCAGGGGGAGCCCGGCATCGATCGCGGTCAGCGCAGCGAGCACCGGAGCGGGGTCGAAGGCGCAGGAGATCGCCTCCTCGACCAAGGCCTCCTTCGTCGGGAAGACGCGGAAGATGGTGCCCTCCGCGACGCCGGCCGCCTCGGCGATCTGGCGTGTGCTGACGTCCGAGCCCCGCTCCCTCAACAGGGGCAGGGCCGCGTCGACCAGGGCACGCCGGCGTTCGTCGCGGGGCAGGGGCGCGGCACGCGGGGTCACCGCCAGAGACTAAGTGAGTGAGCACTCACTTACAACCCCCGGTTTGACAGCCGGGGAGCCGCTGGGTGGTATCAGGGAGTGACGACGACATCGCCGGCCGACCCGCCCGCACGGACCTCACCCCACTGGCGCACCGCGACGATCGTCCTGACCGCCCTGCTGCTGGTCCTGGGGTCCGGCTGGGCCCTGACGTGGGTCGCCGGCGACCGGGCCCCCGCGCAGTCCGGTCCCGAGGTCGGCTTCACCCGCGACATGTTCGTGCACCACGAGCAGGCGGTGGTGATGTCGTTCCTCGTCCGGCAGCGCACCGACGACCCGACCGTCCAGCAGCTCGCGATGGACATCGCCCAGGGGCAGGCGACCCAGCAGGGCCGCATGCTGGCGTGGCTCGACGAGAGCGGGGTCGGTGCGTCCACGAGCGGGTACAGCCCGATGGCCTGGATGGCGGGCCCCGAGGTCGGGGGGGACGCCCACGGGGGCCACGCGGTGAGCAGCGACCCACCCCAGGGGGTCGACCCGATGGTGGCCGCGATGGGGATGGCGACCGACGAGCAGCTGAGCCAGCTCGGCCGGCTCGAGGGGCGCGACGCCGAGGTGCTGTTCCTCCAGCTCATGTACCGGCACCACCAGGGCGGCCTCGACATGGCCGAGGCCTTCCTCGCCCGCAGCGACGAGCCGACCCTCACCGAGCTGGCCGACGTCATCGTCACCACCCAGGAGCGGGAGCTGACGATCATCACCGACCTGCTCGACGAGCGAGGTGCGTCCGTCCCGGAGACGTGAGGCCAGGCGTCAGCTCCAGATCGACGCGGCCCACTCGGGGTGGTCCACGAACGGGTTCCGGTTGTGCTGCAGGTCGTCGTAGATGACCTGGTTGCGGCGCTGCTCGAAGGTGTCCGGCGGGTCCTGCGCGTTCCACTGCAGCAGCACCGACAGCCGGCCGTGAAGCGGAGCCGTCCCGTTGCTGACCTGGTCGTTCACCTCGAGGTCCGCGAAGCCGTCGCCGCCCTCGTACCGCACGTCCATGTAGAAGATCATCCGGGCGACATCGCCCTTGACGGCGTCGCGCGGCTCCCACGAGTCGGCGTCGGTGTAGTTGCCCGGCGCCTCGCCGACCGCGCTTCCACCCTCGTCGAAGTCCTTGTTGCCCCGGGTGGAGTTCACCGAGACGTCGGTCGGACGCAGGTGGTGCACGTCCGTGCCCGGGCCGGTCGCCGTTCCGAAGCCGCCGTGGGACCTGGCCCACACGTGCTCGCGGTTCCACTGGTCGACGCCGCCCCCGTTGTCCGACTTGGCCTGCGAGCGCCCGGTGTACAGCAGGATCACGTTCGACGGGTTCGTCGGGTCCTCGTCGGTCATCTTGAGCGCGTCCCACACCTGGTCGTAGGTCAGCTTCGTCGTCCCCGACGAGATGATCTGGTGCAGACAGCTCTTCAGCTGGTCCCCGCTCTTGCCCATGGCGTCGGCGTAGTACGTGTCGTCGTACTCACCTGGCGTCGTCGGATCGGGGTCGGGGTTCCCGCCCGCGAAGGCGAAGGCGGTGGACGACGACACGCCCGGGTGCGAGAAGTACGCCGACAGCTTCCCGGTGACGTCGACCTGCCGACCCATCAGCGACGGGTTGGTCCTCAGCCCCCAGGCGGAGCGGAAGGCAGACGGGATCTGCACGTAGACCATCTGGCTCGTGGCCGTCTGGCTCGGGGAGTCCGCGAGCGCCAGCGCGTAGTCGTTGGGGAAGCCCGACCGCACCACCGTGTTGGTCGCCGTCGGCTGCCCGACCACGTACCCGCGCACCGTGGCCGTGGAGCCGTTCTGGGTGCCGATGGCCTGCGCCACCGTCAGCGGAGTCGCCGCGGAGGCGCCGGTGCCGGGCACCTGCAGCAGGCCGACGGTCAGGAGCACCCCGACCACGACGGTGACGGGCTTCCAGCGGGTCAGCCTCACGACGTCCATGGGTGGACCCTGCCACGCGAACAGCGCATCTGGGGTGAACCGGACACGGATTCTGGGCGGCGGTCGCGCGACGACCGACCACGGGGCAGCCTGGCAGGGTGCGCCTCGCCACGTTCAACATCCTCAACGGCCGGTCGACCCTCGACGGCCAGGTCGACCCTGCCCGGCTCGCCGACGCCGTCCGGACCCTCGACGCCGACGTCCTCGCCCTGCAGGAGGTCGACCGGCACCAGGACCGCTCCGGGCGGGCGGACCACACGGCCGCTGTCGCCGAGGCGATGGGTGCCGTCGACCACCGGTTCGCCGCGGCGCTGATCGGAACCCCGGGGCAGGAGTGGGAGCCGGCGACCGGCGACGAGGCGCACGCGGAGACCGCGTACGGCGTCGGCCTCGTCTCCCGCTACCCCATCCTGCGGTGGGAGGTGCTGCGGTTGCCGGGAAGTGGTGGGTGGATCCCGTTGTGGTTCCCCGGTCTTCGACGCCCCCTCCTTGTGAGGGACGAGCCACGCGTCGCCGGGATCGCAATCGTCGACACCCCGCGCGGCGAGATCACGGTGGCCGTCACGCACCTGTCGTTCTTCCCCGTCCGCAACAGCAGCCAGCTGCGCCACATCGTGGGTGAGCTCGCGACATGGTCCCGCCCGGCGGTGCTGATGGGCGACCTCAACATGGGCACGCGTCCGGCGGAGAAGTCCAGCGGGATGCGGTCGCTGGTGTCGGCACCCACCTACCCGTCGAGGAACCCGCGGCGACAGCTCGACCACGTGCTGGCGAAGGGCGACCTGGGGGAGGACGCGGTCGAGGGCGCGGCCACGGTGCTGTCGGTGTCGGACCACTGCGCCCTGTCAGTGACGGTGTGAGACCCCTCGCCGCCCGAGTGCGCGGCTGGAGGCGTGGGATGGGTCGGGTCGGGGGCACCGGGTCCGGATCGGGCGTGGGCGGTGCGGGAGGTGGGATCGTCACGGTTGATGCTCGAGGCTCGTCGCCTGGTCGTCACGGAGCGGACGCGGCGCGCAGGGCCCGGTGCACCTCCTGGTCCGTGGTCTGGCCGAAGTCGACGTACGCCTCGCCCACCGCCGAGAAGCCGGGCGGGAACCAGGCGCAGACCACCTCGTCGGCCTCGTCCTCCAGCACGCGGCACGTCGACCTGCTGCCGACGGGGACGGCGACCACGACGCGAGCGGGTTGCTGGGTCCGCAGGGCGGCGAGGGCCGCACGCATCGTCGAACCGGTCGCCAGCCCGTCGTCGACCACCACGACCGTGCGTCCGGTGACGGGCACGGCGCTGCGTCCCCGCCGGAACCCGGTCCGGCGCTCCTCGAGGACCCCGAGCTCGCGTCCGAGCACCGCGGTGAACTGCTCGTCCGTCACGTGGTGACGGGTGAGCACCCGCTCGTTGCGCACCACGGCGACCTCGTCACCGACCCCGGCGACGGCGCCCATAGCCAGCTCCGCGTGGCCGGGCAGACCGAGCTTGCGCACGACGAGCACGTCGAGGGGGGCGCCCAGCGCCCGGGCCACCGGGGCCGCCGCCGGCACGCCCCCGCGCGGCAGACCCAGCACGACGACGTCGTCGCGCCCGGCGTACGGGGCCAGGTGCTCAGCCAGCACCCGGCCCGCTTCGTCACGGTCCGCGTAGGGCTCCAACCTCATCGTGCCCTCGACGCTAGACCTGGGTAGTCGGCTCCACCAGCCGTGGTGCGGGCACACGGGCGGGCAGGTTCGGCCGTTCGGTCGCGGTGCAGCCCGGCGTGGGTAGACCTGCCCGCCGCTGTGCCCGCTCGGGTGCCGGCGACGTCCGGCCAGTGATCCGGAAGACCCTCTGCGTCGTCGTCCGCATCGTTATCCTTCGTCCCGGTTGCGCGACGTCCTGTGCCTGTACCCCTGGCACCGTCGGCGCACGGGGGAGCCGTCATGAGGACCGTTCTGCGCATGCCGGTCGTGCTGCTGTCACTGCTCGCACTCGTCCTGGCGGCCGGCGCACAGGCCGTCCGCCCCGCTCCGGCCGCCGCTGCCGTCCCGTGCCAGTCGTTCGTGGTTTCGGCCGACCGCTCGGGCGTGCTGTCCGCATTGGCCCTGCGCGACAACGCGGCGGTCGCGTCCTACACCTCCGGCGGCAGCACGTTCCCGTTCGGCATCCGCTCCATCACCACCTTCAGGGACGCGACCCTCAACGGGACGGAGGCGACCGAGTCCAGCGGCCACCTGGTGCTGACGTCGAACGGCGACCTGTACCAGGCGACCCTCGCCTGGGACCACGCCCACCGGACGGTCAGATACCGCGAGGCGATGCTGCTCAACCGGACGTTCGACGGCTTCCGCGAGATCGCCTTCGGCGAGTCCAGCCGCGAGCTGTACGCGATCCACCAGAACGGCAACCTCTACCGGTACACGCTGGGCCAGTTCTACGAACCACTGCGCGGAACCGTGGTCGGCACGGGGTGGACGGCCATGCACCAGCTGCGGCCCGCACCGATGAACTACGGGCAGAAGGGAACGAGCACCGACACGCTGGTGGCGGTGTCGTCGCGCACCGGCCAGCTGGTGGCGTACACGTTCGACCGGACCCGACCCCGCTACCTCGGTTCGGTCGTACTCGGCCAGCGGGGATGGGCGCCGATGCTGCTGGTGGAGGACCGCTGCTCCCGCAACTCGTTGATCGCGATCCACAGGACGACCCGGGATGCCTTCCTCTACCGCCAGAGCGATGTGGACGCGCCGTGGACCACCGTGCGCGCCGTCCGACAGATCGCCTCGCGCTGGTGGGCGAGACCGCTGACGACTGCCTGACTGGCTGACGCGGTGACCGAGGACCCCGACCCACGGACGACTCCGACGCTGCGCCGCGCGGTCCGTAGAGGTACTGGCACGGCGTAGGGGACCACTCCCTGACCGGCTGAATCCGACGCCCGGGTCTACGCGTCCCGTGTCGATGCCTCAGCGACGACGAAGACCGGGCGGCCAGTTCCCTGGTCACCCGGTCTCCGGGCCCGGGCGGTCTCCCGGGTTGTGGTGCGCGAGGGGGGATTTGAACCCCCACGCCCTTTCGGACACTGGCACCTGAAGCCAGCGCGTCTGCCGTTCCGCCACTCGCGCGCAGCGGGAAACGGTAGCACGCAGCACGCAGGCACCCGACCAGCGGGAGACCCCCCGACCGTGCGGAGGACGGCATTCCGCGCCCGGGCCGTTAGCATCGGGACGCCTGGGTACGGCGGCCGAGCCGCCATGCCCCGACGACGCCCGCAGAGATCAGGTCAGGAGGTGCGCATGGGAGTGCTCGACAAGTTCGAGCGCGGCGTGGAGCGTGCTGTCCAGGGCGTCTTCGCCAAGGCCTTCAAGAGCGAGGTGCAGCCGGTCGAGCTGGCCAGCGCCCTGCGGCGGGAGGCGGACACCTCGGCGGCCGTGGTCGCTCGTGACCGCACCCTCGTGCCGAACGCGTACCTCATCTCCCTGGGCAGCAGCGACTACGAGCGCATCGAGAGCTGGGAGGACGCGCTGGCCGACGAGCTGGTCGATGCCGTCACCGCCCACGCCCGCCAGCAGCGCTACGCGTTCATCGGGCCCGTCACCGTGGGCTTCGAGGTGGACGAGGAGCTCGACACCGGCGTCTTCCGTGTCCGCGGCGCCCGCGTCAAGGGGACCGTCGCGCCGGCGACGGCCGCCACCGCGACCCCGTCGCGGCCGGTGCTCGACGTCGACGGCCGTCGCTACCAGCTGACCAGCGCGGTCACCGTGCTCGGACGCGGCTCCGAGGCCGACATCGTCGTCGACGACCCGGGCGTCTCTCGGCGCCACGTGGAGATCCGCCTCGACGGCGGGGTCGCCGTCCTCCGCGACCTCGGCTCGACCAACGGCACCTTCGTGGACGGTGACCGCGCGAGCCGGGCCGACCTGGTCGACGGCACCACGATCACCATCGGCCGCACCCGCATCCGCTTCGCCTCACGGTCGGACAGCACCGAGGAAGAGGACGAGTGAGCCAGCTGACCTACTCGGTCCTCCAGCTCGGCTTCCTGGCCCTGCTGTGGGTGCTCGTGCTGAGCGTCGTCGCGGTGCTGCGCCGCGACCTGTTCGGCACCAAGGTGATCGCCCGGCACCCGGTGAAGCCGTCGTCCCGGGGTGGGCGGTCCTCGTCCCGGCAGCCGGCGGCGAAGCCCACCGCCGCACCTCCGCGCAGCCAGCCGGCGCGGCTCGTCGTGACCGAGGGCCCGTTGCGGGGAACGACCCTCGACCTGGCCAAGGCCCCGGTGCTGATCGGCCGTTCGCCGGAGTGCTCGCTGGTGCTGACCGACGACTTCGCCTCCGGACGGCACGCCCGCCTGAGCCCGACGCCCGACGGCTGGGTGGTCGAGGACCTCGGCTCCACCAACGGCACGCAGCTCAACGGCACAGCCCTCGGGGGCCCGACCGCGGTCTCCGCCGGCGCCCAGCTGAAGATCGGCCGCACCGTCATCGAGCTGCGGAGGTAGTCCTTGGCCATCGCCCTGCACTACGCCGCCCGATCCGACATCGGACTCGGCCGCTACTCGAACAACCAGGACTCGGGCTACGCGGGTCCGCACCTCCTGGTGGTCGCCGACGGGATGGGTGGGCACGCGGGCGGCGACGTCGCCTCGTCCATCGCCGTCGGCAAGATGGCCGCGCTCGACGGCGAGTCGCACGGAGCGGACGCCCGCCAGCACCTCGAGCAGTCCATCCGCGAGGCGGGGCGGATGATGAAGGCGCGCGTCGGGGACCACCCCGAGCTGGCCGGCATGGGGACCACGGTGACCTCCCTCCTGCGCTCCGGCGACCGCCTGGTGATGGCCCACATCGGTGACTCGCGGGCGTTCCTGCTGCACGAGGGCGAGTTCAGCCAGGTCACCAACGACCACACCTTCGTCCAACGTCTCGTGGACGAGGGACGCATCAGCCGCGAGGAGGCCGACCGGCACCCGCAGCGCTCCGTGATCCTGCGCGTGCTCGGTGACGTCGACTCCGACGACGACCTGGACACCTCGGTGCGCGAGGCCCACATCGGCGACCGCTGGCTGCTGTGCTCGGACGGGCTCAGCGACTTCGTCAGCCGCGACACCCTCGCCGAGACGCTGACCACGATCACGGACCCGGGCGAGTGCGCGGACCGCCTGATCCAGCTCGCGCTGCGGGCCGGAGGCGCCGACAACATCACCTGCATCGTGGCCGACGTGGTCGACGAGTCCAGCGCGCCTCCGACCACGCCGCAGGTGGTTGGCTCCGCCGCCTCCGACCGGAACAAGCCGACCGTGGCCACCGAGAGCGCGGCGTCCCGCGCGGCCGCGCTCGCCCGTCCGGCGCCCCCCGAGGACGAGGTCTTCGAGAGCTACCACGACCACGACGACCCGGAAGCCGGGCGGGGACGCTCGCTGCGACGCTGGCTCGGCGGGCTGCTGCTGCTCGCCGTCCTCGCCGGGGGCGCCTACGGCGCATGGGCCTGGACGCAGCGCCAGTACTTCGTGGGCGTCGACGGTGAGGACGTCGCGATCTACCGGGGGCTGACCGACGACCTGGGTCCGGTGTCCCTCTCCGACGTGCACCGCCGGTACGAGCTGCCCGTGGACACGCTCCCGTCCTCACTGCAGTCGAAGGTGCGCGTCGGCATCGCGGCAGACGACCTCACGAGCGCCGAGAGCATCGTGTCGTCGCTGTACAAGGACTCGTCGGTCTGCGACCCGCCCCGGCCCGTACCCACGTCGTCGCCCACGCCCGTTCCCACCGGCGCGGCCACCACCGCACCCGCCGGCGGCGCACTGCCGACTCCCACAGCGCCCACGCTCGCGCCGCCGTCCTCCGGCCCGGCAGCGACCACCGCCCCCCCCGCCACCCCGTCCGAGACGACCGACCTGCCGGAGGGCTGTCCCTGACATGGCGACCGTCACCGAGCACGCCCCGCGCACCCGACGCAACGTCGAGCTGGTGCTCCTCGTCGTCGCCGTGGGCATTTCGATGGGTGCCTACGGGATGGTCGGTGTCGGTGTGACCGGCGAGTGGCCGGCCCAGCTGTACGCCTACGGAGCGGGTTTCGCCGTCCTGGCGCTCATCGTGCACGTCCTGCTGCGGCTGCGCGCGCCCTACGCCGACCCCACGCTGCTGCCGATCGCGATCGCGATCAACGGTGTCGGACTCGCCATGATCCACCGCATCGACCTCGCGAAGTCCGCCTCGGACGGCTACTCGGCGCTGGCGCCGAAGCAGCTCATGTGGGCCACGATCGGTGTCGGCCTCGCAGCCGCGGTGATCTGGTTCCTCAAGGACCATCGGGTGCTCCGGCGCTACACCTTCACCGCGATGGTCGTCGGCCTCGTGCTCCTCGTCCTCCCGCTCGTCCCCTTCCTCGGCAAGACCATCAACGGTGCCCGCATCTGGATCGCCGTGGGGCCGTTGGGGTTCCAGCCGGGCGAGCTCGCGAAGATCGTGCTGGCCGTGTTCTTCGCGGGGTACCTCGTCAGCCAGCGCGACAACCTCTCTCTGGCCGGGCGCAAGGTGCTGGGGATGCAGCTGCCACGCGGCCGCGACCTCGGCCCGATCCTCATCGCGTGGATGGCGAGCGTCGGGGTACTGGTGCTCGAGCGCGACCTCGGCACGTCGCTGCTGTTCTTCGGCGTCTTCGTCGCGATGCTCTACGTCGCCACCGAGCGCGTGAGCTGGATCGTGATCGGCATGTCGCTGTTCGTGGCCGGCGCCTTCCTCGCGTACAACCTCTTCAGCCACGTCCAGGGACGGGTGACCGCCTGGCTCGACCCGTTCAGCCCGCAGGTCTACGACCGCGAGTTCGGCGGCAGCTACCAGCTCGTGCAGGGCCTGTTCGGGATGGCGAAGGGCGGCCTGATCGGTACCGGCCTCGGCCACGGCCGACCGACCCTGGTGCCCTACAGCGAGAGCGACTTCATCGTCGCGTCACTGGGTGAAGAGCTGGGGATGGCAGGTCTTTTCGCCCTCTTCATGCTCTACATCGTGCTCGTGCAGCGGGGCATGCGCACCGCGATCGGTGTCCGGGACGGCTTCGGCAAGCTGCTCGCGGCCGGCCTGGCGTTCACCATCGCGCTCCAGTGCTTCGTCGTGGTCGGCGGCGTCACGCGGGTCATCCCCCTGACCGGCCTGACCATGCCGCTGCTGGCCTACGGGGGCTCGTCCCTGGTCTCGAACTGGATCATCGTCGGCCTTCTGCTGCGCATCTCCGACTCGGCCCGGCGCCCCGCACCCGTCGTGTCGGCCCCGGTCCAGGACTCCTCGGCCACCCAGGTGGTCTCCGCCGTCCCAGCGGCCGAGGGGGGTCGTGACGCGTGAACACCCCCCTGCGCCGCCTCGCGATCGTGGCCTTCGCCCTCTTCGCCTCGCTGCTCGTCAGCACCACCTGGACCCAGTACGTCTCGGCGGAGGACCTGTCGGCGGACAGCCGCAACCGGCGCACGATCCTCGACGAGCTCAGCCGCGACCGCGGCCCGATCGTCGCCGGTGGCGAGGAGGTCGCGGTCTCGGTGCCCGTCGACGACCAGTACGAGCGGCAGCGGACGTACCCCGACGGCCCGCTGTACGCGCACGTCACCGGGTTCTTCTCCTTGAACTACGGCTCCACCGGCATCGAGAACACCGAGTCGGAGCTGCTGTCGGGCACGGCGGACCAGCAGTTCTACCGGCGACTCGGCGACCTGGTGCAGGGCCGCGAGCCCAAGGGCGCCACGGTGCAGCTGACGATCGACCCCGAGGTGCAGAAGGCCGCCGCCGACGCCCTCGGTGACCAGCGGGGAGCGGTCGTCGCGCTGGACCCCGGCACCGGCAACGTGCTCGCGATGGTCTCGAACCCCACGTACGACCCCAACACGCTCGCCTCGCACGACACCGCCGCGGTGGCCCAGCAGTGGACGGCGCTGCTCGCGGACGAGGGCGACCCGCTGGTCAACCGCGCCATCGCGGGCAACCTCTACCCACCGGGCTCGGTCTTCAAGCTCGTCACGGCCGCGGCCGCGCTCGAGTCGGGCAGCTTCACCGAGGACTCGGTGCTGCCCGGGCCGGCCGAGCTCGACCTGCCGCAGACCAGCGCCAACCTTCCGAACTCGGGTGGACGGGCCTGCGGGAGCAACGACGAGGTGTCGTTCACCAACGCACTGCGCATCTCGTGCAACACCGCGTTCGGCTACCTCGGGATGGAGCTCGGTGGTGACGCCCTGCGGAAGCAGGCCGACGCCTTCGGCTTCGACCAGTCGCTGCGCATCCCGCTGCGCGTGAGCCCGAGCTCGGTGCCGGCGGACATGAACGCGCCGCAGGAGGCGCAGGCCGGCATCGGCCAGTACGACGTGCGCGTCACGCCCTTGCAGGTCGCCATGGTGAGCGCCGCCATCGCCAACGGCGGCGAGGTCATGCAGCCGAACCTCGTGGCCGAGGTCGTGGCCGACGACCTCGAGACGCTGGAGTCACCCACCCCGCAGAGCCTGGGGCAGGCCGTCTCACCCGAGACCGCCGCCGCCCTGACACGGATGATGACCACGGTCGTGGAGGACGGCACAGGCCGCGCCGCGCAGATCGACGGCGTGTCCGTCGCCGGCAAGACCGGTACCGCCCAGCACGCCAAGGGTGAGGCCCCGCACGCGTGGTTCACCTCCTTCGCGCCCGCCGACGACCCGAAGGTCGCCGTCGCCGTCGTCGTCGAGCGTGGCGGCGCGGCAGGCGACGAGGCGTCGGGCGGACGGACGGCGGCCCCCATCGCCAAGGCCGTGATGCAGGCGGTGCTCGCACGATGAGGCACCAGGTGGGCGACCGGCTCGGCGAGCGGTACGAGCTCCGTGAACCGATCGCGGTAGGCGGGATGGGCGAGGTCTGGCGTGCGGTGGACCAGGTGCTGGGCCGCGACGTCGCGGTCAAGGTGCTCAAGCCCGAGTACACCTCGGACCCAGGCTTCCTCGACCGCTTCCGTGCCGAGGCCCGGCACACCGCCGCGCTGGCGCACCCCAACATCGCGGCGGTCTACGACTACGGCGAGACCACCGACGGTGGACGGGAGTCCGCCTACCTGGTGATGGAGCTCGTTCCAGGAGAGCCGCTCTCGGACGAGCTGGCCAGGCAGGGACGCCTGTCCCCGGACCGCGCGATGGACCTGCTGGGTCAGGCGGCGCTGGGGCTGGCCGCCGCCCACGCCGCGGGGGTGGTGCATCGCGACGTCAAGCCGGGCAACCTGCTCATCACCCCCGACGGCCACGTCAAGGTCACCGACTTCGGGATTGCGCGGGCCGTCGACCAGGTGCCGATGACGGCCACCGGCCAGGTGATGGGCACCGCGCAGTACCTGGCACCCGAGCAGGCGATGGGGCGGGGCGCCACCCCGGCCAGCGACGTGTACGCCCTCGGAGTCGTCGCCTACGAGGCCGTCAGCGGCAGCCGCCCCTTCGGTGGCGACTCCGCGGTGGCCCAGGCGATGGCGCACGTGAACGACACCCCCACGGCCCTCCCCGACGACGTGCCGGCACCGGTCCGCGCGCTGATCGAGACGGCGATGGCCAAGGAGGCCTCGCAGCGGCCCGCCGACGGCGCCGCCTTCGCTGCCGCCGCGGAGCAGGCGCGTGCGGGACGGATGCCGCCGGGAGCGCTCGCCGCCGGAGCCGCCGCCGGGAGCGCGACCGCCGCCACCCGGGCGATGCCCGCCGACAGCACGGCGGTGATGGGCGCCGCCGGCACGGCGACGGCCCCCGGTCCGGCCGGCACCCGCGTGATGCCGGTGACCACGCCCGACGCCCGTCCGTCGGCCGCGCGCTCCTCGACGACCACGTCCCGGCCCGGGGCGCCGCCGCGCCGCCGCCGCGCGACCGGGCCTCTGATCGCCCTGGTGGCCCTCCTGCTCTTCGTCCTCGTCGGTGCCCTCGCGGCCGGCGGCCTGTTCGGTGGCGAGGACCCGCAGACGTTGCCGTCGGAACCCGCGGCCACGGAGACGACACCGGCCACCGAACCCCCGGCGTCGCAGCCGCCCGCACCCACGTCCGAGCCCCCGCAGACGACCCAGGAGACGACGCCGCCCACCACTGAGCCGGAGCCCGCCGGCGTCGAGGTCGTCGCCGCCGACTACGTGGGCCGCAAGCTGAAGGACGTCACGAAGGACCTGGAGAAGCTGGGGCTCGAGGTGGAGGCCGTCCCGGTGGCGGGATCGGACGCGAAGAAGGACGAGGTGACCGCCGTCGCGGAAGGCACCTACGCCGAGGGAGACACGGTGCGGGTGGAGTACAGCGAGGGCGACGCAGGCTCGGGCGACAACAAGGGTGGAGACAACTAGTGGACGACCAGCTCAGGGTGCTCGCACACCGCTACGAGATCGGGGAGCTCCTCGGACGTGGCGGGATGGCCGTGGTGCACGCGGGACGGGACATCCGGCTCGGTCGGCAGGTGGCCATCAAGATGCTGCGCGCCGACATGGCCCGCGACCCCAACTTCCAGGCTCGCTTCCGGCGTGAGGCCCAGTCGGCCGCCGCGCTCAACCACCCGTCGATCGTGGCGGTCTACGACACGGGCGAGGACGTCTCGACGGGTGTCGGGGGCGTCGAGGAGCACGTCCCGTTCATCGTGATGGAGTACGTGGAGGGCCGGACCCTGCGCGAGATCCTCCACTCCGGCGACGAGGCGACGGCGGCCGGCCGCGCCAGCCGCGAGAAGGGCCGGCACGCCGACCCGAACGCGACGGCTGCCCTGGGCGGGACCGACAACGTGCTCGGCGGTCCCTACGGGCGCACCGGACCCGAGAGCGCCACCCGTCCCCTCGCGACAGGTGGGGAGGACGAGCACGAGAACCCGCTGCCGATGGACGTGGACCACGCCGTCCAGATGACGGCCGGTGTGCTGTCTGCGCTCGAGTACAGCCACCGGGCAGGGATCGTCCACCGCGACATCAAGCCCGCCAACGTGATGGTCACCCCGAGCGGCTCGGTCAAGGTGATGGACTTCGGCATCGCCCGTGCCGTAGCCGACTCGTCAGCGACGATGACCCAGACGCAGGCCGTCATCGGCACCGCCCAGTACCTGTCGCCGGAACAGGCTCGCGGGGAGACCGTCGACGCCCGCAGCGACCTGTACTCCGCGGGGTGCCTGCTCTACGAGCTCCTGACCGGACGTCCGCCTTTCGTCGGGGACTCGCCGGTGTCGGTCGCCTACCAGCACGTCCGCGAGGTGCCGCAGCCCCCGAGCACCTTCAACCCCGAGGTCACGCCCGCCCTCGACCGGGTTGTCCTGCACGCCTTGGCCAAGGACCGGGAGGAGCGCTACCCGGACGCCCGCGCGTTCCGCTCCGACCTGTTGGCTGCGCACGCCGGCCGGCCCGTGACCGCGCCGACCGTGGCGGCCGCAGGAGCAGGGGCCGCGGCGGCGACCGCCGCCACGACAGCCATCCCGACGATCGTCCCCGCGCCGCTGCCGGTCTCCGAGGACGAGGTCGCGATCGACCAGGTCGACTACGACGACGAGGAGCCACCTCGCCGCCGGGCGGCGGGGTACGTCGCGCTGGCCCTGGCCGTGCTGGCGGTCTTCGCGCTGGCCGCGTTCCTCATCACCCAGGTCGTGCAGCCCGATCAGCCCGCGACGGCGGCGATCTCCGTCCCCGACGTGAAGGGGATGACCAAGGTCGAGGCCAAGGCCGAGCTCGACAAGGCCGGTCTCGTGTACGCCGAGGGCACGCCGGAGAACAACGACACCGTCCCCCTCGAC
This sequence comes from uncultured Actinomycetota bacterium, assembly GCA_963843835.1. Lineage (GTDB taxonomy): Bacteria > Actinomycetota > Actinomycetes > Actinomycetales > CAWJMD01 > CAWJMD01. The sequence goes on along the minus strand of CAWJMD010000001.1, from coordinate 140,653 downwards.
TCCGTCATCAGCCAGGACCCCGAGGCCGGTGCGTCGGTCGAGGACGGCGCGACGGTCACCGTGGTGCTGTCCCTCGGCGTGGCCGAGGCCGAGGTGCCGAACCTGGCGGGCAAGACGCAGGCCGAGGCCCGGGACCTCCTCGCCGGGGCCGGTCTGGAGGTCGGTGACATCACGACGGCCGACGACCCGAAGATCGAGAAGGACCGCGTGATCTCCTCCGACCCGGAGGCGGGGTCGAGCGTCCCGACGGGCTCGGTCGTGTCGCTGGTCGTGTCGTCCGGAGAGGTGACGGTGCCGGACCTCAAGGGCAAGCCCTACCTCGAGGCACGGGACATCCTGCTCAACCTGGGCCTCGGCGCGGAGTCGCAGGGCCAGGAGGACGGCAGCGTCGACCCCGACACCGTGCTGTCGCAGGACCCGGGCGCGGGTTCGGTGCAGCAGGGCAGCACGATCACCCTGACGATCGCGACCGCACCTCCGCCGCCCACCGAGACCGAGCCCCCGCCGACCGAGCCGCCGCCGACCGACGTGTCGCCGACGGTGCCGCCGGTGGTGCCCTGACCCACCCCTCGCTCACCAACTGGTCAGACCTGGTGCGACACGCTCGGCGTGTTGCGCCAGGTCTGACCAGTTGGTGAGGGGGATCAGGGGTGCGAACGCACCAGCGGGGCGAGCCCGTGGCTGCGGGCGACCGCGTCCGGGTCGCCGCAGGCGGCGAGCCAGTTGGCCAGGAGGCGGTGGCCCCCCTCGGTGAGCACCGACTCGGGGTGGAACTGCACCCCGAAGAGGGGCAGCTCCCGGTGCTGCACCCCCATCACCACCCCGCCCTCGGTGCGGGCCGTGACGTCCAGCTCCGCGGGCACGGTGTCGGCGACGACGGCCAGGGAGTGGTACCGCGTCGCGGTGAAGGCCGAGGGCAGACCCTCGAGCACGCCCCGACCGTCGTGGAGGACCGTGCTGGTCTTGCCGTGCATCAGCTCCTCGGCGTGCGTCACCGTGGCGCCGTAGACCTCCGCGAGCGCCTGGTGGCCCAGGCACACCCCGAGCATGGGACGGGAGGTCTCCGCGCAGCGCCGGATCACCGCCTCGCTGACCCCCGCGCGGTCCGGCGTCCCAGGGCCGGGGGAGACCAGGACGCCGTCGACGTCGTCGGCCGCCTCGGGGCCGATCGCGTCGTTCCGCACGACCCGGCAGCGGGCGCCGAGCTGTTCGAGGTAGCCGACGATCGTGTAGACGAAGCTGTCGTAGTTGTCGACGACGAGGACCGACGTGCTCACTGGTCACCCACGGTGGTGTCGTTGAAGGGGACGTAGGGCGCGACGGCCGGGAAGACCCACAGGAAGCAGACCGTGACCACGGCGAGGACGCCCAGGACGGCCAGCATCATCCGGACCAGGAAGGGTCCGGGCAGGTGCCTCCAGATCCACTCGTACATCAGCCCACCGCCAGGCTGGTCGGGGGTCCGTCGGTGGCCGGCTGCCACGACTCCAGCACGGCGTAGACGATGTAGCGCTGCTGCGCGGAGTACATCGGGTGACAGCTGGTCATGGTCAGCAGCCGCTCCGTCGGGACGGCCGACACCTGCTCCGGCACCGGGGCGATCACGTCGACGCGGTCGGGCGTCACGATCGTCGAGGACCGGACGCGGTACGTGAACCAGGCCTCCTTGGTCTCGACGACGACGGCGTCCCCCGGGACGAGATCAGCGATCTGGTTGAAGGGCTTGCCATAGGTCGTGCGGTGCCCGGCCACGGCGAAGTTGCCCACCGCACCGGGCAACGCCGTGTCGGTGTAGTGCCCGACGCCCTTCCTCAGCAGGTCGAGCGTGGTCCCCTCGATGACGGGCCGCGCGAAGTCCGCACCGAAGCGGGGGATGTGGACGAGCGCGAACGCCGCGCCGGGGCCCGGGGCGGCGACCGCCGGGGGCTCCGCCGTCGACGGGACGGGAACCTGCGTCGGCTCGGGCGTCGAGCCGGCCTGGACGGGCTCGGGCCGGTCGTCCGCCCAGCCCTCACGCAGCTCGGAGGCGATCTGCTGCTGCTCCGCGCCGGCGACGATATCCGTCCACCACAGCTGCCAGGTGACGAAGAGCAGCAGGACGAGCCCGAAGGTGATGAGCAGCTCACCGAGGCCGCGCACGGCAGCGCGGATCACGGCACCGCCGCCGGCTTCGCTCCGTCGTCCTCGGGCGGGCGGGCGTACTGCAGGTCGAGCGCGCCCTCGTAGGCCGGCATCTCGATCTCGTCGCGCTGCCTCACGTCGTAGCCGAGCCCGATCCGGCGCACGAACTGGCGGTAGATGTCGATCTCGGGGGAGTCGTCGAGACCCTGCTGCAGGCGCTCGGGGTCACCGATCGCGGTGATCACGTACGGGGGTGAGTACACCCGGCCCTGCAGGTGGAGGGTCGCGCCGACGCAGCGCACGGCGCTGGTGGAGATGACGCGCTGGTCCATCAGCATCATCGCCTCGGCGCCCGACGCCCAGAGCGCGTTGACGACGGCCTGCACGTCCTGCTGGTGCACCACGCGGTCGTTGGGCCCGAACTCCGGGGGCAGCACGCGGTCGAAGGAGGCGTCGTCGAGCGTGACGACCAGGCCGGGTCCGGTGACGGGCTTCATCTGCGCCGCCCCGGCGAGCTCGGCGGCCCTCTCCTGCAGGGACGTGGTCGCCTGGTCACCGACCGCGCCGGAGAGCGTCTCGACGTCGGTACGGAGCTTCGCCACGGCCGCGTTGCGTTCGTCCAGCCGGGCGGACTCCCGGTGGATGAGGCCCGGAAGGTCCTGGCTCTCGGGGCGCAGGTCGGTGCCCGCGGCGGTTCCCGCACTCGTCGCGAACAGGGCCCCGGCGGTAGCCAGCACGAGACCGACCGCGAGGGTGCTGGTCAGGGAGCGGCCCCGGCGGTGACGGTGGTGCTGCTCGTGCTGGGCCGTGATGTCCCCCTCCCTCCCGCTGTCCGACGTGGGCCGACGCCGGGTCCGCCCGATGCCCCTAGGCTAAGGGCTCACCCCAGGACAGGAGGACGGCGTGCCCGAGTCGAGGATCCGCCGCAAGCGCGCGTACACGGCACCCCCGGCGAAGTCGGGTGGCCCCAAGGTCAGCCCCCCGTGGTTCGTACCGGTGATGCTGGCCATGTTCATCATCGGCCTGGCCTGGATCGTCGTGTTCTACATCAGCCGTACCGAGTACCCCGTGCCCGGTTGGGGCAACTGGAACCTGGTGGCCGGTTTCGGTGTGGTGCTGGTCGGTTTCGTCATGACCACGCGCTGGCGCTGACCCACCCGTCCGCCCCCCGCCCTGGGGGTAATCACACGGCTGTGGTTTTCCCCAGGCTCTGTCCACAGTGTGCATAACCACCCGGTCGGGCCAGATCAGGCGAACTGCACCGACAGCCCGGCGACCGCGAGGACGACGAGGACCCCGCTCAGGACCGCCAGCCCGGCCCACTGCAGGAGCGCCCGGTTGCGGCGCGGGGCGTTCACGAGGACGACGGCGGCGAGCGCCCCGACGACGACCCCGCCCAGGTGGGCCTGCCACGCGATGAACGGGATGAAGAACCCGTAGACCAGGTTGATCACCAGGATCATCGCCACCTGGCCGATCTGGCGGTTGAGCCGGCGCTGCACCACGAGCAGGGCGCCGAACAGGCCGAAGACGGCACCCGAGGCGCCGACCGTGGCGGTCGCGCGACCGAGCCCGTCGACGTTCGAGGTGAGCAGCTCGAAGCCGACGGACCCCCCGAAGGCACTCACCAGGTACAGGGCGAGGTACCGGGCGCGGCCGAACAGGCTCTCCAGGTACGGCCCGATGATGTACAGGGCGTACATGTTGAGGCCGATGTGGAGCAGCCCGAAGGGGAGTGCGCCGGCGCTGTGCAGGAACGCGGCGGTGAGGAAGCGCCAGGGCTCCTGGGCCGCCAGGCCGGGCACGAACGCGAAGTCCTGGGTGACGCCGAGCCCCGGGATCCGCTGCAGCACGTTGCCCAGCACGCACAGGCCGATCAGCGTCCACGTGACGAGCGGCCTCCCGTCCGTGGGCTGGCCGCCGAAGACGGTCGTCCCCTGCCGGACGGCCTGCGCCCCCTGGCGTGCGCAGTCCACGCACTGGACACCGACCGCTGCCTGCCGCTGGCACTCCGGGCACACCGGCCGCGAGCAGCGCTGGCAGCGCACGTACGACTCTCGGTCGGGGTGCCTCGGGCACACCGGGACCGTGGACTGGTCGGGTGGGAGGGTCACTCGCGCCGCCTCCGCCTGGTGGGGGTGCTGGGACGGGAGCCCGTCGGGCTCAGGCGTCCTGCTCGATGGTGACGCGCTCGATCACGACGTCGTCGACGGGACGGTCACCCGCGCGCGTGGGGGTGGTCGAGATCGCGTCGACCACCGCACGGCTGTCGGCGTCCGCCACCTCGCCGAAGATCGTGTGCTTGCCGTTCAGGTGCGGGGTCGGGCCGACGGTGATGAAGAACTGCGAACCGTTGGTGCCCTTGCCGAACCGCTTGCCGGCGTTCGCCATGGCCAGCAGGTAGGGCTTGCCGAAGGTCAGGTCGACGGTCACCTCGTCGTCGAAGGTGTAGCCGGGGCCGCCGGTGCCGGTGCCGAGGGGGCAGCCGCCCTGGATCATGAAACCGTTGATCACCCGGTGGAAGACCAGGCCGTCGTAGAACGGGACGCCCTGCTTCTTCTCGCCGGACTTCTCGTCGGTCCACTCGACGGACCCGTCCGCGAGGCCGGTGAAGTTCTTCACCGTGTGCGGGGCCTGGTTCGGGAAGAGCTCGATCCGGATGTCACCGGCGGTCGTGTGAAGGGTCGCGAACATGGCGTCATCCTCGCATGCAGCACAGACACCGCCAGGCGGTCGGGGTTCGGGTGGGCATAACCGCACTCAGTTGGCAGGATGGGGTGACGACGTGACCTGGGGCCGTCCCGGGTCCGAGGGGAGGACCCTTGTTCCGCACGAAGAGCCGGACCGAGCACGCCGCTGAGACCGCGCACCAGCAGACCGACATGCTCAAGGAGCAGGCTTTGCTGCTGAAGGAGAAGGTCTCGCCCGCAGCCACCGCCGCTGCGGCCACCGCGAGCGAGAAGGCTGCCGAGGCCGCCGCCGCCGCGCGCGACTGGGCGACGCCGCGGCTGGAGAAGGCCCGAGACCGAGGTGTCGAGAAGGCCGCCCCCCACGTCGAGCACGCGGCCGACGCCCTGGCGCCCAAGGTCGACGCCGCCCGCGACAAGATCGTGGACGAGCTGCTCCCCCGCGTGGTCGAGGCCGTGGCGGCAGCTGCAGCCGCCGCTGCCGCCAAGACCGACGAGGCGCGGGACCGGAGCCAGGCGACCCTCAAGGACGTCAGCAAGGGCGCCAAGAAGGCTCCGAAGAAGCGTCGCGGCCGCAAGGTCGTGCTGGTGGCCGGTGTGCTCGCCGCCGCCGGTGGCGCCGGCTATGCGGCGTGGCGCGCCACCCAGCCGACCGACGACCCGTGGGCCAGCACGGCCCCGCCCGCGCGTCCGACCACCACCCCGACACCGAAGCCCGCGGGCTCGACGACCCCGTCGCCGGGCACCGGCACCAGCTCCGGCTCGACCACCGGGGCGGCGAAGGAGACCGCGTCACCGGCTCCGACCGCGGGGTCCGCCACCAAGGACCTCAAGAGCGGTGCCGCGGACGAGGCGCTCGAGAAGGAGAGCAAGGCCGAGGTCGGTGGCGCAGGGACGACCGGTGCGAAGAAGGCCGCGGCCCCGCCGAAGCCGGCGCCGGCGAAGTCCGAGGCCCCCAAGCCGAGCGACGTGGCCGAGAAGGCGGGAAACACCAACGGCGACAAGGGGTCCGGCTCGAGCTGAACTCCAGCTACGCGCGACAGGACGGCGGATGTCCGGCTCCCCCGAGGAGCCGGTCGTCCGCCGTCCTGTCCTAGACCGGCCCGGGCAGGAGTCTTTCGACCGCCTCGTCGACGAGCTTCGACCACCGCGAACCGCCCGGGTCGTTGCTGACCTGCTGCGACGCGAGCCCGGTCAGCACGGCTGTCCAGAGGTCGACGTCGGCCGGGTCCTCGACGCCGGCTGACGCGAGCAGGTCGGTGAACGCAGCGAGTGAGCGCTGGGCCAGGGCGTACGACTCGGGCGAGGGCTCGAAGCCGGGCACCGTCCGGAGGAAGAGCAGGTGGAAGCGCGCGGCGTCCTCGACGGAGAAGTCGACGTACCGGTGCGCGGCCAGCCGGACCCTCTCGCGTGGAGACCCGACGTCGCCGTCGGGCTCGGTCTCGCGCTCGATCAGACGGGCGTACCCGTCAGCGAACAGGGCGTCGTAGAGCGCGTTCTTGCTGTCGACGTAGCCGTAGAGGGAGGGTGCGCGCATCCCGACGGCCGCAGCCAGGTCCCGCAGCGTCCACCCGGTCAGGCCGCGCTCACGGGACAGGGCCCAGGCGGCATCCAGGATGCGCCGGGTCGTCGCCTCCCGCCGCTCCTGGCGGTCCGAAGGCCGGGTCTGGGTCGTGGACATGGGCACCAGCTTACCTAACAAAGTTCGGCAAACCCCTTGACGTCCCCCACCGGCCACCTCCAGACTTCCTAACAATGTTAGGGAAATGGAGGCTGTCATGACCGACACCCAGATCGGCACGATCAACCCGTACGCGACCGGCGAGTCACCCGTCGTCCCCGCCGGCACCGGCCGCACGCTCATCGAGGGCCCGCTCGGCGCCATCCTGCTGGCCGGGGCCGAGCGCACCGGTGGAGCAATCTCGTTCGTGATCCACCCGCTCGCACCCCACGCGCTGGGTTCCCCGCTTCACACCCACACGCGCGAAGACGAGTGGTCGTTCATCCTCGAGGGCCAGATGGGCCTCGAGCTGGACGGGCGGACGTCCATCGCGAACGCGGGCGACCTGGTGCTCAAGCCCCGCGGCATCCCGCACGCCTTCTGGAACCCCGGCGACGAGCCGGCGCGCATCCTGGAGGTGATCACACCGAGCGGCTTCGAGGACTTCTTCGAGGCGATCGGCGACATCTTCGCCGTCCCGGGGGAGCCCGACCTCGAGGGGGCGGACAGGGTCTCGAAGCGGTTCGGCCTGCACCTCGACCTCGCGTCGGTGCCACGCTTGTCGCAGGCTCACGGCCTGAGGATGGGGTGAGCGCGATGGGAGAGGTGGCGACGATCGCCGAGACCGGCATCAACTACGACGAGTGGCTCGACCTGGCGGCCGAGGAGTACCGGCTGCTGACCGATCTGCTCTCGACGTTCGCGCCGCAGGACTGGCGCCGTCCGACCGACTGCAGCGAGTGGGACGTCCACGCGATGGTGGCCCACCTCGTCGGGGGAGCCCTCAGCGCGGGCTCCCCGCGCGAGACGGTCCGCCAGCTGCTGGTGGGCCGCCGGCTACGCGACCACGGGATGGTGGTCGACAAGATCAACGCCGCCCAGGTGCACGAGCGGCGCGACCTCCGGCCGGCACAGCTCGTCGCCGACCTCGCCGCCGCCGGGCGGTCGAGCGTCGCCGACCGACGCAAGGTGCCTGGGTGGGTGCGGGCCGTGCGCGTGCCTTTCGGGCCCCCTCTGGGGTACAAGCCGGCGGGCTACCTCCTGGGGAGGATCTACACGCGGGACGAGTGGATGCACCGCATCGACCTGTCCCGGGCCGTGGGCCGTGAGCTCGTGCTCACCCCCGAGCACGACGGACGGATCGTCGCGGACCTGGTGGACGAGTGGGCCCGGATCCACGGCGAACCCTTCGAGCTGCGTCTGACCGGTCCCGCGGGCGGCGAGTTCCGCTCCGGAACGGACGGCCCGCGGCTGCAGCTGGATGCCGTCGAGTTCGGGCGGATGGCGGCGGGACGCGTGCAGGGGGAGGGGCTGCTCGCCATCCAGGTCCCGTTCTGACCGGCCGATCGCGTCTGGGCGGCTGATTGACTGGGGGCCATGCAGCGCCGGGGACTCCTCAGCTACCCGGCGTTCGTCCGCCTCTGGCTCGCTGACTCCGTCTCGCAGCTGGGCACGTTCGCGTCCGGGCTGGCGCTCCAGCTCCTGCTCATCCAGACGCTGGACGCCGACCAGACCGCGCTGGGGGTCGTGCGGGCGGCCCAGTGGCTGCCGTACCTGCTGTTCGGGCTGCTGGCCGGGGTGCTCGTGGACCGGATGCGACGCCGACCGGTGCTGATCGCCGCCGAGGCGGTGTCGGCGGTCCTCTTCGGGACGATCGGCGCGCTGGCCCTGACAGGTCTGCTGACGGTCCCGCTGGTCGTCACGGCGGTGTTCGGTGCGGGTGTGGCGTCGTTGTTCTTCCGCGCCGCCCACCAGTCCTTCCTGCCGCGGCTCGTCCCGACCGCGATGCTGCCGGTGGCCAACGCACGCCTCGAGCAGACGATGTCAGCGGCCCAGTCGTTGGGGCCGCTGGTGGCGGGCGCGCTGGTCCGGTTCTTCTCGGCTCCGATCGCGATCCTCGTCGACGCCGCGAGCTACGCCGTCTCGGCGGTGGTGCTGTGGACGGTGCGTGTCGACGAGCCGGCTCCGCAGCGTCATCCCGACCGTCACCTCTGGCGTGAGCTGAAGGAGGGGGCGCGGTGGGTCTACGCGCACCCCACCCTGCGGCCGTACGCGGTGTCGCTGCACCTGTGGTTCTTCTTCAACTCGGCGGTCATGACGATCCTGGTGTTCTTCGCCGTCACGGACCTCGGCCTGGGCGCGCTGGTCGTCGGCCTGGTGCTGGCCTGCGCAGGGGTCGGCGGCGTGGTCGGTGCCGGGCTGGCTCCGCGGGCGGCCGCGCGGTTCGGCCTGGGGAGGGTCTGCGTGGCCGGCGACTGGCTGACGCCGGTCGCGTACCTGCTGGCCCTCCTCGCTGTGCCCGGCGTCTGGGGGGCGGTGATGCTGGCGGTCGGGCAGCTCGTCCACGGGCTGGGCGGTGGTATCAAGGGCCCGCTCGACATGAGCTACCGCAACGCCGTGACCCCCGACCGTCTCCGCGCCCGGATGAACGCCACCATCCGTTCGGCCAACTGGGGGTCCATCGCCGTGTCCGCACCCCTCGCGGGGTGGGCGGCCACGAGCTGGGGCAACCGACCGGTCATCGCCGTCGGGATCGCGGGTCTCGTGCTCGCCGCCGCGGTGCTGACGCTCTCGCCGTTCCGTGCGGTGACCATGCCAGACGCCGACGTCGACGCCACGCGCACCTGACGGCGCGCTGGTCGTCCTCGGCCGCAGCCAAGACAACAGGCCGGAGTCCCTTCGTGGCGAGACGAGAGGGACTCCGGCCTGGGTGGAGGCGATCGGACTCGAACCGACAACCCCCTGCTTGCAAAGCAGGTGCGCTACCAATTGCGCCACGCCCCCAGGGCGTCATGCGGGTGGTGCTGTGCGTCGGGCGGTCAGCGCACCGTGTCGGTGGCCTCGGCCCACAGGTCCTGCTCGGACTGGTCGGCCTGCACCTTGCGCCAGGCCAGCAGCCCCACGACGGCGGCGACAGCCACGACGAGCAGCTTCTTCATCAGCGGGCCTCCGACGTGGTCGCGAGTCAGTTCCTGGTGGGCCTAAGAGGACTTGAACCTCTGACCTCTTCCTTATCAGGGAAGCGCTCTAACCGACTGAGCTATAGGCCCGGGGGTGCGGCGCCGGCGGGCGGACCCACGTCCGCCGCACGACGTCGCCGAGGGTACCCCAGCGCGAGCACGGCTCCCAAACCGGATCGGGAGCCGCCCGCGCGGTGGTCCCTCAGTCGTCCGTCAGGGTCAGGTGCAGGCCCCCGACCAGGGACGACGCGATGTTGTAGAGGAACGCTCCGAGCGTGGCCAGGGCCGTCAGCAGGACGACGTTCACAACCGCCAGCACGGTGCCGATCGACAGCACCTTGCCGAAGCCGACGAAGTCGTTGATGTCGAACGCGCCCGTGCTGCCCATGACCTGGGCCACGAGGTCGTTGATGTCGGTGAAGACACCCATCCCGTCCAGGACCGTCCACAGCACTCCCGAGGCGACGACCACCGCGATCCCGATCGCCACCGACAGCAGGAAGGACAGCTTCATCACCGACCACGGGTCGACCCGCGAGACGGTCAGACGCACCTTGCGCGGTGCGCCGGGCGCCGGGCGCTTCGCCGGACCGCCGGTCCGCGGTGCGCTACCGGGCCGCTGCGCGGTCTTCTTGGCAGCCGCCTGGCTGCCCGTGCGGGGGCCGGCACTGGTGCGGGACGTCCCGGAGGACGACGAGCTACGGGCCGAGGTCGCGGTGGCCACAGGTCCGGTCCGCGCGCTGTCCGACGTGCTCATGCCTCACCCCTGGTGGAATCGTCCTGCGACGACGGTACCCCGTCGGCGGCGGGCACGTCGTCACCAGGCGTCCCGGTCTCGGGAGCGTCGGCGGGGGAGTCCACCGGGTCGTCCTCGTCCGGGACGTCGACGGTGGTCTCGTCGTTGCGCGTGATCGCGATGATCGCGTCGCCCGCGTCGGGCTTGGCGAAGCGGACGCCCTGGGTGTTGCGGCCCTTCACGCCCACGTCGTCGACGGTGGAGCGGACGATCTTGCCCTTCTCCATCACGACCATCACCTCGTCGCCGTCGCGCACCATCAGCGCGCCGACGAGGTTGCCCAGCTTCTCGGCGCTGGCAGCGACCTTGATGCCGAGGCCGCCACGGCCCTGCACGCGGTACTCGGAGATGTGGGTGCGCTTGGCGTTGCCGCCCTCGAACACCACGAACACGTGCTGGCGGCCGTTGTCGGCCACGACCTCGTCGCCGTCGGTACCGCTGTCCACGTGGTGGACGACGGCCATCGCCATCAGCTCGTCGCCGTCGCGGAAGCTCATGCCTCGGACGCCGGACGTCGCCCGGCCCATCGGCCGCAGCGCCGCGTCGGACGCGGTGAACCGCAGCGACTGGCCCTTGCGGGAGACCAGCAGCAGGTCGTCGTCCCCACCGAGCAGCCCGGCGCCCACCAGCTCGTCGCGACCGCCGAGCACCACCGGTGCGTCGTCGTCGGCCTCGAATCCCGCGCCGGCGTCGGAGTCGCCCTCCGTCGCCCGCAGGTTGATCGCGATCAGGCCACCGGTGCGGTTCGAGTCGTACTCGGTCAGGCGCGTCTTCTTCACCCGGCCCTCGCGGGTGGCCAGGACCAGGTAGTCGGCCTGCTCGTAGTCCTTGAGCGTGAGCACCTGGGCGATCTGCTCGCCCGGCTGGAACGCGAGGAGGTTCGCGACGTGCTGTCCCTTGGCGTCACGGGCGGCCTCCGGCAGCTCGTACGCCTTGGCGCGGTACACGCGACCGAGGTTGGTGAAGAACAGCATCCAGTGGTGGGTGCTCGTCGTGAAGAAGTGCTCCACCACGTCGTCCTGCCTCAGGCTCGCCCCACGCACGCCCTTGCCGCCGCGCTTCTGCGAGCGGTACTGGTCGACCCGCGTCCGCTTGGCGTACCCGCCTCGGGTGATCGTGACGACCACGTCCTCGACCGGGATCAGGTCCTCCATCGACATGTCGCCGTCGAAGGGGATGACCTGCGTGCGCCGCTCGTCGCCGTACTTGTCGACGATCTCGGTCAGCTCGGTGCCGACGATCTGCCGCTGCCGGTCGGGCGACGCCAGGATGTCCTCGTAGTCCAGGATCTTGGACGCGAGCTCGGCGTGCTCGTCCACCAGCTTCTGGCGCTCGAGGGCGGCCAGGCGGCGCAGCTGCATGTCGAGGATGGCCCCGGCCTGCAGCTCGTCGATCTCCAACAGCTCCATCAGGCCGACGCGCGCGTCGTCCACCGTCGCCGAGGCGCGGATCAGCGCGATCACCTCGTCGAGCGCGTCGAGCGCCTTGAGGAGTGCGACGACGATGTGCATCCGCTCCTGCGCCTTGCGCAGGCGGTACGTCGTGCGGCGGACGATGACGTCCAGCTGGTGGTCGACCCACAGCCGCACGAAGGCGTCGATGCTCAGCGTGCGTGGCACGTAGTCGACCAGCGCCAGCATGTTGGCGCCGAACGTCTCCTGCAGCTGGGTGTGCTTGTAGAGGTTGTTCAGCACCACCTTCGCGACGGCGTCGCGCTTCAGCACGATCACCAGTCGCTGGCCGGTGCGGCCCGAGGTCTCGTCGCGGATGTCGGCGATGCCCGCCAGCCGGCCGTCCTTGACCAGCTCGGCGATCTTCAGCGCGAGGTTGTCGGGGTTCACCTGGTACGGCAGCTCGGTGACCACCAGGCACGTGCGGTTCTGGATCTCCTCGACGTTCACGACCGCGCGCATGATGATGCTGCCGCGACCGGTGCGGTACGCGTCCTCGATGCCGCGTCGGCCCAGAACCAGCGCGCCGGTGGGGAAGTCGGGGCCGTGGATGCGAGCCAGGAGCGCGTCGAGCAGCTCCTCCTTCGACGCCTCCGGGTGGTCGAGCAGCCAGTGCACGCCGGCGGCGACCTCGCGCAGGTTGTGCGGGGGGATGGACGTCGCCATGCCGACCGCGATGCCGGCGGACCCGTTGACGAGCAGGTTCGGGAACCGGCTCGGCAGGATGGTCGGCTCCTGCGTGCGGCCGTCGTAGTTGTCCCCGAAGTCGACGGTCTCCTCGTCGATGTCGCGGACCATCTCCATCGCCAGCGGCGCCATCCGGCACTCGGTGTACCGGGGGGCGGCGGCGGGGTCGTTGCCCGGCGAGCCGAAGTTGCCCTGGCCGGAGACCAGCGGGTACCTCAGGGACCACCCCTGCGCGAGGCGGACGAGGGCGTCGTAGATCGCCGTGTCACCGTGCGGGTGGTACTGCCCCATCACGTCACCGACGACGCGGCTGCACTTCGAGAACTGGCGGTCGGGCCGGTAGCCCCCGTCGTACATCGCGTACAGGATGCGCCGGTGGACCGGCTTCAGGCCGTCGCGCACGTCGGGCAGGGCACGGCCGACGATGACGCTCATCGCGTAGTCGAGGTACGACCGCTGCATCTCCAGCTTGAGGTCGACGTCCTCGAGCCGGTCGGCGATCGGGGGCTGCTCGGTCACAGGTGGTGTCCTTCGTCAGGGTCGGGCTGGACGGTCGCGCCGGGGCACCGGCACCTCAGATGTCGAGGAAGCGGACGTCCTTGGCGTGCGTCTGGATGAAGTGGCGTCGCTGCTCGACGTCCTCACCCATGAGGATCGAGAAGGTGAGGTCGGCGTCCGCCGCGTCGGCGATGGTCACCCGCTTGAGGGTGCGGTGCTCGGGGTCCATCGTCGTGTCCCACAGCTCGCGGTAGTCCATCTCGCCCAGACCCTTGTAGCGCTGGATCGAGCTGTCCTTGGGCAGGCGCCGTCCGGCCGCGCGGCCCTCCGCGATCATCGCGTCGCGCTCGCGGTCGGAGTACACGTAGTCGTGCGGGGCGTTGGACCACTTGATCCGGTACAGCGGGGGCGCCGCCAGGAACACGTGGTTGTTCTCGATCAGCTGCGGCATGTAGCGGAACAGCAGCGTGAGCAGGAGCGTGCAGATGTGCTGCCCGTCGACGTCGGCGTCGGCCATCAGCACGATCTTGTGGTACCGGAGCTTCGCGAGGTCGAAGTCCTCACCGAAGCCGGTGCCGAACGCCGTGATCAGCGCCTGCACCTCGTTGTTGCCGAGCGCCTTGTCGATGCGCGCCTTCTCGACGTTGAGGATCTTGCCGCGGATCGGGAGGATCGCCTGGGTCTCGGGGTTGCGGCCCTGGACGGCCGAACCGCCCGCCGAGTCACCCTCGACGATGAAGACCTCGCACTTGCTGGGGTCGTTCGACTGGCAGTCGCGCAGCTTGCCTGGCATGCCGCCGGACTCGAGCAGGCCCTTGCGGCGCGTCGCCTCGCGGGCCTTGCGGGCCGCCATCCGCGCGGCCGCGGCCTGGATCGACTTGCGGACCACGTCGCGCGCCTGCGTGGGGTTGCGCTCCAGCCAGTCGCCCAGCTGGTCGTTGACGACCCGCTGCACGAAGGCCTTCGCCTCGGTGTTGCCCAGCTTGGTCTTGGTCTGGCCCTCGAACTGCGGCTCGCCGAGCTTGATCGAGATGACCGCCGTGAGGCCCTCGCGGATGTCGTCGCCGGTGAGGTTGTCGTCCTTGTCGCGGAGCAGCTTCTGGTCCTTGGCGTACCGGTTGATCAGCGTGGTCATCGCCGCCCGGAAGCCCTCTTCGTGCGTGCCGCCCTCGTGGGTGTTGATCGTGTTGGCGTACGTGTGCACGGACTCCGAGTACGCCGTCGTCCACTGCAGGGCGACCTCGAGCGACAGCCGGCGCTCGGTGTCCTCCGCCTCGAACGCGATGACGTCCGGGTGGATGACGTCCGCCTTCTTCGACGAGGTCAGGTACTTCACGTAGTCCACGAGCCCGCCGTCGTACCGGTACGTCACCGTAGGCTGGTGGCTGGCGGCCCGGTCGTCGCCGATCGCGGAGTCGTCGGTCTCCGCATGGGCCGGCCGCTCGTCGGTCAGCGTGATCTGCAGGCCCTTGTTGAGGAACGCCATCTGCTGGAAGCGCGCCCGCAGCGTCTCGAAGTCGTACTCGGTGGTCTCGAAGATGTCGCCGTTCGGCCAGAACGTCACCGTCGTCCCGGACTCGTCGGTCGCCTCACCCTTGGCGAGCGGTGCCTCGGGCACTCCCATCGCGAAGCCCTGGCGCCAGGTCGTGCCGTCGCGGCGGACCTCGACCTCGAGCCGGTGGCTCAGCGCGTTGACGACCGAGACGCCGACCCCGTGCAGACCGCCCGAGACCGCGTAGCCGCTCCCGCCGAACTTGCCGCCGGCGTGCAGCACCGTGAGCACCACCTCGACGGCCGGACGGCCCTCGGACGGGACGATGTCGACCGGGATGCCACGCCCGTCGTCGCGCACGCGCACGGCTCCGTCGGGCATCAGGGTCACGTCGATCCGCGTGCAGTAGCCGGCGAGCGCCTCGTCGACGGAGTTGTCCACGACCTCGGAGACGAGGTGGTGCAGACCACGCTCGCCGGTGGAGCCGATGTACATGCCGGGGCGCTTGCGGACCGCCTCGAGGCCCTCGAGCACCGTGATCGCGCTCGCGTCGTACGAGCCGTCGCGGTCGGCGCCGGCGAGGGAGGCTGCCTGCTCGGGGTGCTCGGTGCGCTGGAGGGAGCTCATGTCGACCGGGTCGGCGCCGGTCCCACCGGCTGGGGCGTCGGGCTGTGCGTTCGTGTCGTCCGCCACGGAGGTCGGCGCTCCCTGCTGTCGCGGGCGGGCCCTCGCTGTGCCGAGGGCGGCCCTGGCTCGGGTGTCGCAGCCGGCGGGTACCGGCATGACGGACGGTCACCCACTGGGCGACCGTCTGCCGTCAAGTGTACGCCTGCACGACCCCGGAAAGGGCCCGTGGGGGCCTCTGTGGACGGATTTCCGCGCACGACGAGCCTCCGGACGACTCCCCCCACACGCTCGGGGGGTCCGACGGCTCTGACGCGGCATCACCGACGGGCGGCGGCCGACCCGTCACCCGTAGGTGTCGCGTGGTCCCCGGCCCCCGGTGACGGTGCGGTGACCGCGCTTCCACGACGGGCCGGAGGGGCCCTTCACCACCAGGCGCGCGACCACCCCCGCGCCGAGCTCGGTGGCCAGCCGGGCGAGGATCGTCGGCGCCAGCAGCCGCATCTGCGTCGCCCAGGCCGTCGAGTCGGTGCGGACCGTCAGCACGCCGTCGTCGAACGACTCCGGCTCGCAGTGCGCGGCCACGTCCTCGCCGACGACCTGCTCCCACCGCCCGATCACCCCGCCCACCGCGACGGGGGTGTCCCAGCCGCGCTCGGTGACCAGCCGGGAGATCGTCGTACCGAAGGCCTGCGGGTCGCGGCCGTCGGGTCCGGACCCGGAGCGGCGGTCGCCGGCGATGCGGCGGCTGGGCCGGGGTTGCTTCCCGGGGCGTCGTGCCGGTGACAGGCCCTTGGCGACGGCGGCGGCCCGGGCCCGGTTCAGCGCGGCCTTCACGGCGTCCGCGCCCTGGGTCCCCGCACCTTGGGTCCCCGCGTCCTGCGACGCCTCCTCGTCAGTCACGCGACACCGTCCCCGCGCTCACGCGCACGACGTCCCCGACGAGCTCCGCGGGGACGTCGGCCTCGACCGCCGCGGTCACCAGCACCTGCTCGGCATCGGCCACCAGCGCGGCCAGCCGGGCCCGCCGACCCGCGTCGAGCTCGGCGAAGACGTCGTCCAGGATCAGCACCGGTTCACCGTCCTCGGTCGAACCCTCCGAGCGCAACAGCTCGTACGACGCGAGCCGCAGGGCCAGGGCGAACGACCACGACTCCCCGTGGCTGGCGTAGCCCTTCGCCGGCAGGTCGCCGAGGTCGAGGACCAGGTCGTCGCGGTGAGGGCCGACGAGGGACTGGCCGCGTTCCAGCTCCTTGGGCCGCAGCTCGGCCATCCGCGCCGCGAGCGCACCGGCCAGCTCCTGGCGGGACGGAAGCTCACCTCCGGGGGCGAGCGCGGCGGCGAGATCGCCGACCGCGTCCTCCAGTGAGCACCTGTACCCCACGACCGCCTTGCCCGGGGCATCCGAGACCGACTGGTAGGCGGTCCGGACGTGAGGCGCGAGCCGCTGCACGAGGAACAGGCGCGCCGCCAGGAGCTCGGCGCCAAGGGTGGCGAGGTGGCCGTCCCACACGTCGAGGCTGGAGTCGACGGTGGCGCCGCCCGGTGCCGGGCCTGACTCGCGGCGGCGCCGGCCCGGCGACCGAACGGGACCCGACTGCTTCAGCAGCGAGTTCCGCTGCCGCAGCACGCGGTCGTAGTCCGCGCGCACCCCGGCGTACCGCGGCGCCAGCGCGACGAGCAGGTCGTCGAGGAACCGGCGGCGCCCCTCGGGGTCGCCCTTGACCAGGGCCAGGTCCTCGGGCGCGAACATCACGGTGCGCAGCGAGCCGAGCACCTCGCGGGCGCGCGGCAGGGGGGATCGGTTCAGCCGGGCGCGGTTCGCCTTGCCCGGCGTGATCTCCAGCTCGACCAGCGTCGACCGGCCACCCCGCTGCACGGCCACCCGCACGACGGCCCGCGGCGCACCGGCCCGGACCAGCGGAGCGTCCGCCGCGACGCGGTGGCTCGACAGCGTCGCCACGTAGGCGATCGCCTCCACCAGGTTGGTCTTGCCCTGCCCGTTGGGGCCCACCAGCGCGGTGACGCCCGGGCGCAGCGCGAGCTCGACCTCCGGATAGCTGCGGAAGTCGCCGAGGGACAGGTGGGTGACGTGCACCGTTGCGCCGGTGGCCCGCTCGCGGAGCGGGTCAGCCCACGTCGCCCGAGCCGGACGTCGGCCCGGCAGAGGTGACGGCGTGGCCACCGAACTCGTTGCGGAGGGCGGCGACGGCCTTCATCGCCGGGGAGTCGTCCTGCCGCGACGTGAAGCGGGCGAACAGCGCGGCCGTGATCACCGGCATCGGGACGGCGTTCGCGATCGCCTCCTCGACGGTCCAGCGGCCCTCGCCCGAGTCGTTGACGTACCCCTTGATGGCCTCGAGCTCGGCGTCCTCGTCGAGCGCCTTGACCAGGAGGTCGAGCAGCCAGGAACGCACCACGGTGCCGCGGGTCCAGGCCTTGAAGGTCCCCGGGACGTCGGTGACGATGTCCTTCGCGGCCAGCAGCTCGTATCCCTCGGCGTACGCCTGCATCAGGCCGTACTCGATGCCGTTGTGCACCATCTTCGCGTAGTGGCCCGCGCCCACCCCGCCCGCGTGGACGAAGCCCTCCTCGCGCGGACCCTCGGGCCGCAGCGCGTCGAAGACGGGCATCACGCGCTCGACGAGTGCGCTGTCGCCGCCGACCATCAGCCCGTAGCCGTTGTCCAGACCCCAGACGCCACCCGAGACGCCGCAGTCGAGGTACCCGATGCCGTGCTCGGCCAGCCGCTCGGCGTGCACCGCGTCCTCGGTGAACCGGGAGTTGCCGCCCTCGATCACGAGGTCGCCCTCGTCGAGCAGACCGGCCAGCTCGTCGACGACCGCGGTGACGACCTCGGCCGGCACCATGATCCAGACCGCGCGGGGCGTCGGCAGCGCCTCGACCATCTCCGTGAGGCTGCCGGCGTCGCTGACCTCGGGATCACGGTCGTACCCGGTGACCTCGAGACCCGCGCGGCGCAGCCGCTCGCGCATGTTGTGGCCCATCTTGCCGAGGCCGACGAGTCCGATGTGCATGTGCGTGCTCCCTCGCTCGGTGACCGTGGACCTGCACCACTGGTGGGCCGTTCCGGCTGGACGCGCGACCGGCGCCCGCGTCGTGCGCTCAGCCGGCGAGGCGGACCGGCATCAGCAGGTAGCGGTACGTGTCGTCGTGGTCGCCGGCGGCGTCGGCCTGGCCGGTGAGGACCGCCGGCTTGGTGGCCTGGGTGAACGACAGCCGGACGTACCTGGTGGTCAGCGCCTGCAACCCGTCCAGCAGGAAGCCGGGGTTGAAGGCGATCGAGATCTCCTCGCCCTGCAGCGTCGCCTCGAGCGCCTCGGACGCCTGGGCGTCGTCGCCCTGACCGGCCTCGAGCGTGACCTGGCCGTCGGAGAACGACAGGCGGACCGGGGTGTTGCGCTCCGCCACGAGCGCGACGCGGCGGACGGACTCCACCAGCGGCGCGGTCTCGACCACCGCGTACGTGGCGGCCTCCGCCGGGAACAGCGAGCGCACCTTCGGGTAGTCGCCGTCCACGAGCAGGGACGTCGTGCGGCGACCGCCGGCCGCGAAGCCGATCAGCTCCTGGCCGCCCTCGCCGGACAGGGCGAGGGTGACGTCGCCTCCGGTGCCCAGCGTCTTCGCGACCTCGGACAGCGTTCGGGCCCGGACCAGCGCGACCGCCGAGGGTTCCGACGTGGTCGGCCGCCACGGCAGGGTGCGCATCGCCAGCCGGTAGCGGTCGGTCGCCAGCAGCGTGACCTCGTCGCCCTCGATCTCCATCCGCACCCCGGTGAGGATCGGGAGGGTCTCGTCGCGGCTCGCGGCCACAGTGACCTGGGCGACCGCCTCGGTGAAGACCTCCGACGCCAGCGTGCCTGCCTCGGCCGGCATGTCCGGGCGCGCGGGGTACTCGTCCACCGGCATCGTCATCAGCGTGAAACGGCTGCTGCCGCAGGACAGGACGATCCTGTTGCCGTCCTGGGCCAGGTCCACCGGCTTGTCGGGCAGGCTGCGCGAGATGTCCGCGAGCAGGCGCCCGGAGACCAGCGCCTGGCCGGGCTCGGCGACGTCGGCCGGCACCTCGACGCGGGCGGAGACCTCGTAGTCGAAGCCCGAGAGCATGAGCGTGCCGTCGGCGCCCGCCTCGAGCAGCAGACCGGCCAGGACGGGGACGGGGGGCCTGGTCGGCAGCGAGCGCGCCGTCCAGGTCACCGCGTCGGCGAGGACGTCACGCTCCACCCGCAGTTTCACAACCATCGACCCCTTCGAGACCCACACAACTTGGACGAGCTGCACCCCCGGCACGGGACGTGCGGGCCCGACAGTACGGCAGGACGGTGACGGCCGAGAACCTGGATCGCAGATTCGGTGCGATGGGGTCCCGTCGTCCCCAGGCCCTCAGATGCGGGGGGTTCATCCTCTCCAGATCCAGAAGGTCTTCGTTGTCATAGCGGTTGTGGAACCTGGGGACGACGGCTCCCGTCGCAGGTCAGAGCCGAGATCGGCGTGTGCACGGGATGTGGACGGCGCCCCGCGCGGTGGGGGACACCTGTGGACCGTGATGGTGCGGGGCGTTCCCGCCACCCGCCGTCCACCTGCTGTCCACCGGTGACCCCCCGTGCCATCCACAGATCCACAGAGTTGTCCACAGGTGTGGGAAAGCCACATCGGACGAAGGCTGGACCTGTCAAGAAGGCAGGAGAGTGAACCTGCGGTCCCGGCGCGGCCCGCAGCCGGGCCTCGTTCCGGGCCGAATGCGGACGGTCAGGACCTGGGCTGCTGCCGGATCCGGTTCGTCAGCTCGGTGACCTGGTTGTAGATCGAGCGACGCTCGGTCATCAGCTCGCGCACCTTGCGGTTCGCGTGCATGACCGTGGTGTGGTCGCGGCCGCCGAAGGCCTGGCCGATCTTGGGCAGCGAGAGGTCCGTCATCTCGCGGCACAGGTACATCGCGATCTGGCGCGCGGTGACCAGGACGCGCGAGCGCGAGCTCCCGGTCAGGTCCTCCATGCTCAGCCCGAAGTAGTCCGCGGTCTGCGCCATGATCGTCGCCGAGGTGATCTCGTGGCCGCCGTCGTCGCTGATCAGGTCCTTGAGGACCACCTCGGCCAGCTGGAGGTCGACGGGCTGCCGGTTGAGGTTGGCGAACGCGGTCACGCGGATGAGGGCACCCTCGAGCTCGCGGATGTTGGTCGAGATCTTGCTCGCGATGTACTCGAGCACGTCGTCCGGTGCCTGCAGGCCCTCACCGACGGCCTTCTTGCGCAGGATGGCGATGCGTGTCTCGAGGTCCGGGGGCTGCACGTCGGTGATCAGGCCCCACTCGAAGCGGGACCTCATGCGCTCCTCGAAGCCCGACAGCTGCTTGGGCGGCAGGTCGGAGGTGATCACGACCTGCTTGTTCGCGTTGTGCAGCGTGTTGAAGGTGTGGAAGAACTCCTCCTGCGTCTGCACCTTGCCCTGCAGGAACTGGATGTCGTCGATGAGCAGCACGTCGACGTCGCGGTACCGGCGCTGGAAGGTGCTCGCCTTGTCGTCGCGGATCGAGTTGATGAACTCGTTGGTGAACTCCTCGGAGTTCACGTAGCGGACGCGGACCCCCGCGTAGAGGTGCTGGGCGTAGTCGCCGATCGCGTGCAGGAGGTGCGTCTTGCCCAGTCCGGACTCGCCGTAGACGAAGAGCGGGTTGTAGGCCTTGGCCGGCGCCTCCGCCACCGCGACCGACGCGGCGTGGGCGAACCGGTTCGAGGCACCGATGACGAACGTGTCGAACGTGTACTTGGGGTTCAGCCGTGCGGGCTCGACCTGGCGGTGGGCGTCGCGGGCACGACGGGTCCCGGCCGACAGCGTGACGACGGTGTCGTCGAACGGGTCGACGGCGTGCTCGTCCACCTCGGGGCCGTCGTCGGGGTCCGGGTCCTCGCCGATCTCGTCGCGCTCCTGGGCGGTGAGGCCGTCGACGACGTCGGGGTCGACGGTGATGGCGATGCGGACGGGCTGCGCGAAGGCGAGGCTGAGGGCGTTGTCGAGGTGGTCACGCAGACGGTGCTCGACCATGTCGCGGGTCAGGTCGTTCGGTACCGCGAGGAACGCGGTGCCGTCGAGGAGCCCGACGGGCTTGGTGAGTCTGAGGAAGGCGAGCGACTGGGCGGAGACGATCCCGTCACGCCGGAGCTCGGTGGTGATCCGTCGCCACACCTGGGGCAGGTCGGCAGGTTCCGCCACCGAGCCCCCTTCGAGTCATCTACGCCATGAGCGATGGATAGTGTGCGTCCACAGCGTTGTCCACACCTTGTGGGGAAACGGCAGCAGGAGCGGCATGTTCAGCCGTGTGTGCAGGCGTCGCCCCCACCGGCGGAGGACGCTAACAACTCCCGGAGCGCCTCACAACCCGGTCCGGAGAACTCGTGCCCCCCGGTTCTGGCGGCTCCACGGCGTGTCGCGGTGACTGCCGAGGCCGACCCGTCCACAGTGGAGGGTTCGACGCGGACCGCGACGGGCGGGGTGCCGAGGCTCGTCATTTGACCGGCTCGGAGCCCGCGCCGTACCGTAAGGCGGCCTGTTGATGCCGGCCACTGTC
The DNA here is from genome assembly GCA_963843835.1 of uncultured Actinomycetota bacterium. GTDB lineage: Bacteria > Actinomycetota > Actinomycetes > Actinomycetales > CAWJMD01 > CAWJMD01. Next base: position 119,031 of record CAWJMD010000001.1, on the reverse strand, counting down.
GCATGCCTGCGCTCGCGCGTCGGCGTCCGGTGGTGGCCGTCCCCTCCGGGTGGACCTTCCCCGAGCGGGCGCGCGTCAGCGCGGCCGCCTCCGATCCATGTGTGGAGTCGTCGTGAGCAAGCGCACCTTCCAGCCCAACAACCGTCGCCGGGCCAAGACCCACGGCTTCCGGCTGCGGATGCGGACCCGTGCGGGCCGCGCCATCCTCGCCGCCCGCCGCCGCAAGGGTCGCGTCGAGCTGTCGGCCTGACGTCCGGTGCTGCCGCCCGGACAACGCATCCGCCGCCCCGGTGACTTCCAGGTGGCAGTGCGATCCGGGATGCGTTCCGCTCGACCCCGCCTCGTCGTCCACCTCGCTCTCGGGCAGGCCGGTCCGGCGTCGGCGGGGTTCGTGGTGTCCAGGCAGGTGGGGTCGGCGGTGGTCCGCAACCGGGTCAAGCGCCGGCTGCGGCACCTGATGGCCGGCCGCCTGGATGACCTGCCCGAGGGCGCTCGGGTCGTCGTACGGGCCCTGCCTGCAGCGGCCCCCGCGACCAGCGACATGCTGGGTGCCGATCTCGACCAGGCCCTGGCGAGCGCCTTGCGCCGGGCAGCACGCACGCGCACGCAGACCCGGCAGGAGGTGACGACGTGACCGTGTCCATGTCCACGCTGTCGACGGTGCTGCGTTTCCTGCGTCGCGTCCCGTCGCTCCTGCTGATGGCCCTGGTACGGATCTACCAGCTGGTGATCTCGCCCCTTTTCGCCGGATCGTGCCGGTTCTACCCGTCCTGCTCGGCGTACGGCCTGGAGGCCCTGCGGGTCCATGGCGCCGTCAAGGGCACCTGGCTGACCGTCCGCCGGCTGCTCCGGTGCCACCCGTGGAACCCGGGCGGCGTCGACGAGGTTCCACCCAGACACACCCACTCTCACGACCACGAGGTGCGGGCCGACGACGCCCGCGCCGCCTGAACCCCCCGGGGAGCTCATGTTCGACTGGTTCTTCTCGCTGCTGCAGCCCATCCAGTGGGTCGTGGCCTGGATCATGGTCCAGTTCCACGCCCTGCTGACGGCCGCCGGGCTGCCGGAGGACTCCGGGTGGACGTGGGCGCTGTCCATCGTCGGTCTCGTGATCGTCATCCGGATCGTGCTGATCCCCCTCTTCGTCAAGCAGATCAACGCCTCTCGCGGCCTGCAGCTCATCCAGCCGGAGATGCGCAAGATCCAGGACAAGTACAAGGGGAAGAAGGACGAGGCGTCGCGGCAGGCGATGACCAAGGAGACGATGGATCTCTACAAGCGGACGGGGACCAACCCGTTCGCCTCCTGCCTGCCGATCCTGCTCCAGTCGCCGATCTTCTTCGCCCTGTTCCGGGTGCTCAACTACAACGTCGTCCAGCAGCAGCCCATCGGGGCGCTGACCCGGGATCTGGCCAGGCAGGCCGATGAGGCGACGGTCTTCGGGGCCGCCCTCTCGTCCACGTTCCTGGGCTCCACGGACATGACGGTGAAGGTCGTCACCGTCGTGCTGATCGTGCTGATGTCGCTGACGACGTTCACGACGCAGAAGCAGCTGATGACGAAGAACATGCCGGCGGCGGCGATGGAGGGGAACCCCTTCATGCAGCAGCAGAAGATGCTGCTCTACGCGCTCCCCCTCGTCTTCGCCTTCTCCGGTGTGAACTTCCCGATCGGTGTCCTCCTCTACTGGCTCACCACGAACGTCTGGTCGATGGGCCAGCAGTTCTACGTGATCCGCCGCCGGCCCGCGCCGGGTTCGCTCGCCGAGAAGGCGCTGATGGAACGTCGCGCCAAGCGCGGCAAGCCGATGCCCCCCTCGCTCACCAAGGGCAGCGTGACGGAGGAGCCGGAGATCGTGCCGCCGCCCAAGGGGCAGCGCCAGCAGCCCAAGCGGAAGACGCGGCAGAAGCGACCCGCCCCCGGGGCGCGACCCGCCGGTGACGCCGGTGAGACCGGCACTTCCGCGGCCGACTGAGCCGCGCCGCCCCATGAACCGCAGTACCCCGTCCAGTACCAGGAGATCCCGTGACCGAGACCCCCACTGACTCCGCACGCGCCGAGGTCGAGGACGCCGTCGCCGAGCAGGAGACCGCGACCGCCCCCGACCAGGAGTCCACGAGCGGCGACGACCAGGAGCAGGCGACCGCCGCCGACGGCGACGAGCCCACGACCGACCAGCCCACCGGCGAGCGGTCCCGCCGGTCGGCGCCCTCACCCGAGCGTCTCGAGGAGGAGGGTGACGTGGCCGCCGACTACCTCGAGGAGCTGCTCGACATCGTCGACCTCGACGGCGACATCGACATCGACGTGGAGAACGGGCGCGCATCGGTGTCCGTCGTGGCCGACCCGGGGTCCGAGCGGTCGCTCCGGCGGCTCGTCGGTGACGAGGGCGTCGTCCTGGAGGCTCTGCAGGAGCTCACCCGGCTCGCGGTCCAGGCGCGCACCGGTGAGCGGACGCGCCTGATGCTGGACGTGGCCGGCTTCCGCGCCGCGCGGCGGGTCGAGCTGGAGAAGCTCGCCGGCGAGGCCGCAGAGCGTGTCCGGGCGGACGGGCAGGCCGTCAGCCTCGACCCGATGTCGCCGTTCGAGCGCAAGGTCGTGCACGACGCCGTGGCCGCCGCCGGCCTGCGCAGCGAGTCCGAGGGTGAGGACTCACGACGCCACGTCGTCGTCCTTCCCGCCGACGCATGAGCGACCCCACCCCGCACGGGACGGCCGGCCCCTCGGGGCCGGCCGTTTCACGTGAAACATCGGGCAGCGCACACGACGCGGCCGGGACCGGCGAGGGCGCAGTTTCACGTGAAACCACGTTCGCACCGGACGAGGTCGAGGTGCCGCCCCCGGGAGCGGTGGAGGCCGTCTTCGGTGCGCGCGCCGCTCTCGCCAGGCGGTTCGCCCAGCACCTGGTGACCAGCGGCGTCGAGCGCGGACTGATCGGTCCGCGTGAGACGGGACGGATCTGGACCCGCCACGTCCTGAACTGCGCGGTGCTGTCGGAGCTGGTACCGCAGGACGCCACCCTGATCGACGTCGGCAGCGGCGCCGGTCTCCCCGGTCTCGCGGTGGCGATCTCTCGCCCCGACGTGCACGTGACCCTGGTCGAGCCGCTCGAGCGCCGCACCCGCTGGCTCGAGGAGGTGGTCAGCGACCTGGGCCTGAGCACCAGGGTGGTTCGTGCGCGCGCCGAGGAGGTCGCCGGTACCGAGCGGGCGCAGGTGGTGACCGCACGAGCCGTTGCGGCGTTGGACAAGCTCGCTCGCTGGTGCCTTCCTCTCGTCGCACCGGGTGGCCAGCTCCTGGCCGTCAAGGGCCGCACCGCGCAGGCGGAGGTGGCCGCGACCGCCCCGGCGCTGGCGCGCGCCGGTGCCGTGACGATCGAGGTGCTGACCTGCGGTGCGGCCTCACTCGTCGAGCCCACCACAGTCGTTAGGGTGGCTCTCGGCCCGGAGGGGTACCGCGCAGTCCGGTCCCGCTCCGGTCGACGTCGCTGAGTCGACGAACCGGGCCCCGCCGCCGCACGCACTCCCGTCGACGATGACGACCTACGTTCCCACCGAGAAGAGGATCCCCGTGCCGAGCAACACCACCCCCTCAGTGGTTGAGGGACTGGGCTGGCCTCTCGTTCCGGAGGAGACCAGTCCGTCGCCCCAGGGGTGGCCGGTCGACTGGTCGACCGAGGCCGATGTTTCACGTGGAACCGACCCCAAGGACGCACGGTCGACGACCGACCCTGGGAACGATGTTCCACGTGAAACGGTGATCGCGTTGGAGGACGCAGAGCGCGCGGCCGTCGCCGACTCGATCCCGGAGGCCGACGAGACGACCCCGTTGGCGCAGGAGATCGCCGAGAACGCCCGCCGTCGGATCCAGCTGCGCGGCGCCTCCTTCCCGGTCCCCGCACGGACGCGGGTGATGACCGTGGCCAACCAGAAGGGTGGCGTCGGCAAGACGACGACGACCGTCAACGTCGCGGCCGCCCTGGCCCAGGCCGGTCTGACGGTGCTCGTGCTCGACAACGACCCGCAGGGGAACGCCTCGACCGCTCTGGGGGTCGAGCACCACGCGGAGGTTCCAGGTCTGTACGAGGTGCTGGTCGAGGGCCTCCCGCTGGCGGAGGTCCTCCAGGAGTGCCCGGATGTGCCCAACCTGCTCGTGGCGCCCGCGACGATCGACCTCGCCGGCGCCGAGATCGAGCTCGTCCCGATGGTCGCCCGCGAGACCCGTCTGCGCGTCGCCCTGGAGGCCTTCCTCACGCAGCGGGAGCAGGCGGGGGAGCGCCGCATCGACTACGTGCTGGTGGACTGCCCGCCCAGCCTCGGGCTGCTCACCGTCAACGCCTTCGCTGTGGCGCAGGAGGTCTTCATCCCGATCCAGTGTGAGTACTACGCGCTGGAGGGCCTGTCGCAACTGCTGAAGAACATCGAGCTGATCCGGGCGCACCTCAACCCGACGCTGGAGGTGACCACCATCCTGCTCACCATGTTCGACGGGCGGACGCGCCTGGCGGCCGAGGTGGCCGAGGAGGTGCGGTCGCACTTCACCGACATCGTGCTGAGGACGAGCGTCCCGCGGTCGGTGCGGATCTCGGAGGCGCCCAGCCACGGCCAGACGGTGATGACCTACGATCCGGGCTCGAGCGGAGCCCTGTCCTACCTGTCGGCGGCGCAGGAGATCGCGGAGCGAGGCGCACGCGTGCCCGGCACGACCCAGCAGACCCCGGCTGACGGGGCCACCACGGAGGAGCAGCGGTGAGCGACAAGAAGCGCGGACTGGGACGAGGCCTCGGAGCACTGATCCCCAGCACGGGGACGGCCACGGGCACGCAGGAGCGACCGGTGGACGTCTTCTTCCCCGGCGCGCCGGTGGCGCCCCCACCGGCGGCCACCGAGGTGGCGGCGCAGGACGGCGCTCCCACCACCAGCGCCGACGAGCCCCGCCCCCAGGATGGCGACTGGGAGCCGAGCCAGGACGGACGCCTCGTCCCCGTCCCGGGCGCCACGTTCGCGGAGATCCCGCTCGCGCAGATCATCCCCAACCCGCGGCAGCCGCGGTCGGTGTTCGACCAGGACGCCCTGGCGGAGCTGGCGCACTCGGTGCGCGAGATCGGGATCCTCCAGCCCGTGGTCGTCCGTCCACTCTCCACCGAAGGACGGGCCGCGGCCGGCGAGCTGGACGACCAGGTGCGCTACGAGCTCGTGATGGGGGAGCGGCGCTGGCGGGCCAGCCAGGAGGCCGGCCTGGAGACCATCCCGGCGATCGTGCGGGAGACCGCGGACGACGACCTGCTCCGTGACGCCCTCCTGGAGAACCTGCACCGCAGCGAGCTCAACCCGCTCGAGGAGGCCGCCGCGTACTCGCAGCTGCTCGAGGACTTCGGGTGCACCCACGACGAGCTGGCCGGCCGGATCGGGCGCAGCCGCCCGCAGATCTCCAACACGCTGCGGTTGCTGAACCTGCCGCCGCTGGTCCAGCGCCGGGTCGCGGCCGGCGTCCTGTCGGCCGGGCACGCGCGGGCCCTGCTCGGGCTCGCCGACGCCGCGGCCATGGAGCGTCTGGCCCAGCGGATCGTGGCGGAGGGGTTGTCCGTGCGGGCCACCGAGGAGGTCGTCGCGGTCGGCGGGGACGCCGAGACGGCTCCGAAGCGGCGGACCGCCAGGGCGGGTCAGCGCCATGACGCCCTGGACGAGCTCGCGGAGCGCCTGTCGGACCGTCTGGACACGCGCGTGAAGGTGGCCCTGGGCAGTCGACGGGGGAAGATCACCGTGGACTTCGCGTCCGTCGAGGACCTCAACCGGATCCTGGAGCTGCTGGCTCCCGACGTGAAGGGGCTGTTCCGCAGCTGAGGGCTCCAACGCGCGATCTCAGACCGAGAACCGTTGTGCCACAGGCGATCTCACGCCCTGACCACTAGCTCCGGGCAAGCGCGACGTCCACCATCGACCGGTAGACGTCGGGAAGTCGCTCCCCGGCCGCGACGACGGCCTGGGGCAGCAGGGACGTCTCGGTCATCCCCGGCGCCACGTTCGCCTCGAGGAACCACACGTCCGACCCCGCGACGATCAGGTCGGTGCGGGACACCTCCCGCAGGCCGAGGGCCTCGTGGACCGTGAGCGCCACGCCGGCGGCGGCCTCGGCGACGTCGTCCTCGAGCCGGGCGGGGGCGAAGTACTCGGTACCGCCGGCGGTGTAGCGGGCGGCGTAGTCGTAGGCGGCTCCCGCCGGCACGATCTCGACAGCGGGCAGCGCGCGCGGCCCCGAACCCGTGTCGACGACGCTCACGGCGACCTCGACGCCCCGGACCGCTCGCTGCAGGAGGGCCACCTCGTCGTAGGCGAAGCAGTCGACCATGGCCCGCGGCAGCTGGCCACGGTCGTCCACGACGGTGACCCCGAGGGCGGAGCCTCCGCGGGCGGGCTTCACCACGAGGGGCAGGTCGAGGCGCGACACGACCGCATCGAGCACCGCACCGGCCCCCAGCTCACGGAAGACGCTGTGCGGCAGGGAGAACGACTCAGGCACCAGGACCCCGGCACGCCCCACCACGTCGCCGGCGACCGGCTTGTCGAAGGTGCGACGGCACGCCTGCGGGGCGGAACCGAGATAGCGGACGCCGAGGGCCTCCAGCACGTCGCGCACCGAGCCGTCCTCACCGCTCGTGCCGTGGAGCAGGGGCCACACGAGGTCCGGCGCCTCCTGGCGGAGCATCGGCAGCAGTGCCGCGTCCAGGTCGGCGACCCGCACGTCGCACCCTGCCTCCCGCAGGGCGTCGGCGACCCGGCGACCGGATCGGAGGGAGACGTCACGCTCGTGGCTGAGTCCACCGGCCACGACGAGAACGGAGGGTCCGCTCACGTCAGATCCGGCGCGGGAGAGAGCGTTTCGGTCTCGTCAGCCTCGGCAGGAGCCGCCGCTGCCCCCGGGCCGAACGTGTCGATCAGCTCGAGCTCGGCTTCGACGACCCCCGCGAGGCGGCGGACCCCCTCGACGATCCGCTCCGGGGTCGGGAAGCAGTACGAGAGCCTCAGGTGGTGCCGCCCGGCCGCCGCGGCGTGGTCGGCGTAGAACGCCGTGCCGGGCACGTAGGCGACCCTGGCCGTCACCGCGCGGGGAAGCATGGCCTGCGCGTCGAGTGGCTCGGGCAGTTTCGCCCAGACGTAGAACCCCCCGCCGGGAACCGTCCAGGTGGTCTGCGGCAGAAGGGACTCCAGCGCTCCGACCAGCGCATCCCGACGCTCGCGGTACACCTCGCGGAACAGCTTCACCTGGTGGCGCCAGTCGTGCGTGGCGAGGTACCGCGAGACCACGAGCTGGCTGAACGACGAGGGGCACAGGATCGCGGACTCGCTCGCGAGGACGAGCTTCTCGCGCACGCCGTGCGGCGCCAGTGCCCAGCCGACCCGCAGGCCGGGGGCGAACGTCTTGGAGAACGACCCGAGGTAGACCACCCCCTCGTCGTCGAGGCTGCGGATGGCCGGCAGGGGGTCGGCGTCGAAGCCGAGGAGGCCGTACGGGTCGTCCTCGAGCACGAGAACCCCATGGCGGCGCGCGATCTCGAGCACCCGCGCCCGGCGTGGCGCCGACAGGGTGACGCCCGCGGGATTGTGGTGGTTGGGAACCGTGTAGAGCAGCTTCACGGTCCGACCGGCGGCGCGCAGGCTGGTCAGCGTCTCGTCCAGCGCCACAGGGTCGAGCCCGTGCTCGTCGAGGGGCGTGTGCACGACGTCTGCCTGGTAGGCACGGAACACGCCGAGTGCCCCGACGTAGCTGGGGGCCTCGGCGACCACGGTGTCGCCGGGGTCGCAGAAGACGCGGGTGACCAGGTCGAGAGCCTGCTGCGAGCCGGTGGTCACCACCACGTCGTCGGCGTGCGCCGCGATGCCCTGCTCGGCCATCACGGTGCAGATGGCCTCGCGCAGCCCGGGATCGCCCTGACCGGAGCCGTACTGCAGGGCCGTCGTCCCGTGCTCGGCCACCAGGTCACCGGCGACCCGCGCCACCGCGTCCATCGGGAGGGCCGCGAGGTTGGGCATGCCGCCCGCGAGCGAGACGACCTCGGGACGGCTGGCCACCGCGAACAGGGCCCGGATCTGGGAGGCGGCCATGCCGTGGGCCCGGGAGGCGTAGGCGTCGGCCCACGGGTCCAGCCGGGTGCCCCGGGCCGGGGAGGTGGCGCGTTCGGGACCCTCCGGTGGCACAGCCACTCCTTCTTCTCGCTCCGGACGCGTCCTACGATGGGGCCGCAGGTGAGGACCGTGGACGCCAGTCGACGACATCACCTCGTCGGCTCGTGCGGTGCCGGCGGAGAGACGCCATGGGGAGTCTGACATGAAGCTCGCGCGGTCCGTGCTCATGGGGGTGCTCCTCGGCGCGGCGGCAGCCTTCGTGGGGGCTCTCCTACGACCCCGCCGCTGGCCCGTCCAGGACGGCTACGACCCCACCGCCGCGACGGGCTCGGCGACGCGGTGACCAGGGGACCGGTGACCAGGTGAGCCGCCGGCTCGGCGCGCTGACCCTCGACACGGTGGGGGACCTGCCGCGCCCCTGCCGCCGCTGCGTCGCCTGGGAGCTGGCGCCGACGGCCGCGCGGGACGCCGAGAAGGCCGGCGACGTGGAGTTCGAGAAGGAGGCGTGGCTGTCCTCCGTCCTGCTCGAGTGGGGCAGCTGCGGGCGCATCGCCTACGTGGACGACGAGCCCGTGGGCTTCGTGACGTACGCACCACCGGCGTTCGTGCCACGGTCGATCGGCTTCGCGACCTCACCGGTGAGCGCCGACGCCGTCCTGCTGATGACCGGCGCGGTGCAGCCCGTGCACCGTGGCGGCGGGATCGGGCGGATGCTCGTCCAGGGGGCTGCCAAGGACCTGACCCGGCGGGGCGTCCGGGCGATCGAGGCGTTCGGGACCACCGACCGGTCCGAGGTGGGCATCGGGCCGGGGCACGGGTGCGTCGTCCCGTCCGACTTCCTGCTCGCCGTCGGCTTCAAGACCGTCCGCCCCCACCCGAGGAACCCGCGGCTGCGGCTCGACCTGCGGACCGCGCTGTCCTGGCGTGAGGACGTCGAGCAGGCGCTGGAGAAGATCCTCGGCACCGTACGGGTCCCCGCGCTGTCCAGCTGAGCGCTACTCCCCGCGCAGCTGGGAGAGCGCCCGCACGTCGTCGACGCTGAGGGTGCCGGTCGTCCAGTCCTCCGGCTCGGTGAAGTAGAGCCGTTGGACAGCGGCGAGGAGGGCCTCCGCGCACGTGTCGCGGAACGCCGGGTCGGCCAGGCGCCGGGCGTCGCGGGGGCTGGTCAGGTACCCCAGCTCGACCCGGACGGCAGGCATGTGAGTGAGGCGAAGCAGGTCCCAGGTGCGGGGGTGCGTGCGGCAGTCCACCAGACCGGTGCGCGAGACCACCTCGCTCTGCACCAGCCCCGCCAGCCGCTGACCTGCGCCGGAGAACGACGTGGAGTCGTAGCCGCCCCAGAAGAACGAGGCGACCCCCTCGGCCTGCTCGGACTGCGTCCGCTCACCCGAGTCGCAGTGCAGGGAGAGGAACACGTCGGCCCCGACGGCCTGGGCCAGGCTCGCGCGCTCCTCGTCGGACGGGTTCTGGTCACGGTCGCGGGTGAGCACGGCGGTCACCCCGGACGTGGTGAGCCGACCCTCCAGCCGACGGGCCAGATCGAGGACGACCGTGGCCTCCTCGAGGTCGTTGCCCCGGGCACCGGGGTCGTCCCCGCCGTGGCCGGGGTCGATCACGACCACCTTGCCGACGAGGCGCGAGCCGGTCGACGCGACCCGGTCGCGCTCGTGCAGGGCGGCCAGGTCGCCGCCGGAGACGGTGCGGCCCAGGTGGGACAGGGCGCGGAGGGTGTCGGGTCCGCAGGTGCCGTCGGGCGGGAGGCCGACACCGCGCTGGAGCTCGCGCAGCCCCCGCTCGGTCTGCGGGCCGAACAACCCGTCGACGCGGCCGGTGAAGACGCCGAGCCGCTGCAGCTGTCGCTGCAGCCCCACGACGTCGTCGCCCTGCAGCAGGTGGCCCGGGACGTGCCACAGGATGCGGTCGCCGAGCCGCCACCGCGCCGACTGGAGCGACAGCGCCGTCTCCGGCCCCACGAGCCCGTCGGCCGTGAGCCCCCTCTGCTGCTGGAAGGCGCGCACCGCCCGGGTGACGTCGTCGTCGAAGGCCGGCTCGTCCTCGCCCTGCGGCGCGTCGAGGTGTCCGAGCGCGACCAGCTGCTCGCGGACGGCCTGCACCCGCGGACCGCGGTCACCGGCGCGCAGGATGCCGGCCGTCCCACCAGGGGAGCGCGGCGCGCGCGGCGTCGTGGTCATGTCAGCCGATGAAGTCGCCCAGCTCGCGCACGAGGATCGGCTTCGGCATGGCGCCCTTGATGGACTTCACCAGCTCACCGCCGGAGTACACGTTCATCGTCGGGATCGACACGATGCCGTACGCGGCGGAGACCTTGGGGTTCTCGTCGGTGTTGACCTTCACGACCGTGATCTTGTCGCTGTGCTCGGCCGCCAGCTCCTCGAGGATCGGCGACACACGACGGCACGGGCCGCACCAGGGCGCCCAGAAGTCCACCAGCACGGGCCTGTCGGCCTTCAGCACCTCCGCCTCGAAGGTGTCGTCGGTGACGTTCTTGGTCTCGCCCATCTGGGCTGGTTCCTCTCGGTCGGTGTGGGGATGGTGTCGCGCGACGTGCGGTGCGTGCAGGCTAGGCGTGGGCGCCGACGGTCTCCTCGGCCGGAGCGTCGTCGAGGGCGGCGAGGAAGCGCTCGGCGTCCAGGGCGGCCACGCAGCCGGACCCGGCCGCCGTGACCGCCTGCATGTACTCGTGGTCGACGACGTCCCCGCAGGCGAAGACACCGGGCAGCGAGGTGCGCGACGAGCGACCCTCGACCGCTGCGAAGCCCTGGGGCGTGAGGTCGATCTGTCCCTTGAAGAGCTCGACCCGGGGGTCGTGGCCGATCGCGACGAACAGCCCGGTGACGCCCAGCTCGCGCTCCTCGCCGGTGGCGGTGTCCCGCAGACGAATGCCCGAGACCTTGGTGTCGCCGAGCACGTCGACGACCTCGCTGTTCCAGGCGAACGAGATCTTCGGGTCGTTGAAGGCGCGGTCCTGCATGATCTTGGACGCACGCAGCTCGTCGCGACGGTGCACGATGGTCACGGACCTGGCGAAGCGCGTGAGGAACGTCGCCTCCTCGATGGCCGAGTCCCCGCCGCCGACGACCGCGATGTCCTGCTCCTTGAAGAAGAAGCCGTCGCACGTGGCGCACCACGAGACGCCGTACCCGGACAGGCGCTTCTCGTTCTCCAGCCCGATCTCGCGGTAGGCGGACCCGGTCGCCAGGATCACGGTGCGGGCCCGGTAGGTCTCACCGCGACCGGTGACGACCGTCTTCACCGGTCCGGAGAGGTCGAGCTGGGTCGCGTCCGCGAACTCGACCTGGGCGCCGAAGCGCTCGGCCTGAGCCTGCATCGCCTCCATCAGCTCGGGGCCCATCAGGCCCTGCGGGAAGCCGGGGTAGTTCTCGACCTCGGTGGTGTTCATCAGGGCGCCGCCGGAGGTGACCTCACCGGCGAGGACGAGGGGGCTGAGATTGGCGCGTGCCGCGTACAGCGCCGCGGTGTACCCGGCCGGGCCGGAGCCCACGATGATCACGCTGCGGACGTCGTCGTTCTCTGTGCTCACGCTGGGCTGCCTGCCTGTCTTCGGGGTACCGCGGTCAGCGGCCTGCGGTGTGGTCAACCGATGGTACGGGTGCGCTGTTCCCGCGCCCTCCGGCGTCAGCGGTCGAGGTGCGTGAACTGCTGCACCCCGTCGGCGCCGGTCGTGCAGGTGCGTGAGACGACCCACACGTCGACCCCACCGCGGGTGGACGGCAGGACGATGACGGCCGCGGGCTCGCCCTGGTACGTCGCGAGGTCGACGGCCAGGGGGACCTGCCCACCTGCTCCCAGGGCGGCGAGGCACTCGTCGACGCCGGCCGGGGTGCTGAGGGGACCCAGGGCGGCCGGCAGGGTCGACCCGCTGCGTGGCTCGGCACCGCCGTCCGACCCCTGCGCCGACTGGTCCCCCGGTGACTCGTCCTCCTGGGTCCCCCCGGCCGCGGGGGCCTCGCCGGGGCCCGCACCGGACCGGGCGTCGGCGACGAGGTCGTCCACCTGGTCGGGCAGCGTGGCCGGTCCGTAGTCGCGGCCCGTCGCCAGTGCCTGCAGGCCCGCGCCGGGACCCGCGAGCGCCGTGGGGGCCTGCTCGGCGACGGAGCTGTCGGCGGCGCCGCCGGCGCTGCTGCTGTCCACGGCCGTGGAACCGCCCACCAGCTGCGCGGTGACCAGGGCGGCACCACCGAGCACCGCGACACCCGCAGCGGCGCCCAGCCAGCGCGGAGCACGCCGTCGCCGGGAGTCGAGGGGGACGACGTCGGCTCCGGCCGCGACCTCCGCACGCTCGGGCCCGACCTGCGGCTGGGACGGGAGGACGGGGCCGGCCGACGTCAGGGCGGCCGCGATCCGTGCGTCCAGGTCCGGCGGGGCGACGGGGACGCGCAGGGACTCCTCGTGCAGCAGCGCCCGCACGTGTGAGAGCGACGTCCGCACCTCGTGGCACCGGGAGCAGCCGTGCACGTGCTCGGCCACCGCCGGGTCCCCGCCGGCGGGGTCGAGCAGGGCGTCGACCTCCTCCGGGGAGGGGTGCGCGCCGGGGCGGGTGCTCACGTCGGGTCTCCGTGCGTCGTCGGGGCGTTCCGGGTGCTGGTTCGCGGGGGCGGGTCCACAGGTCGGACGTCCGCCGGCGCCCGGAGGTTCCCGGCGTCCTCCACCGGAGCCAGCATCTCGGCCAGCGCAGCACGACCGCGGGAGAGGCGCGACTTCACCGTCCCCTCGGCCACGCCGAGCACGTGGGCGGCTTCGGCCAACGGCATGTCGTGCAGGTGGACGAGCACGACCGCGAGGCGCTGGTGCTCGGGCAGCCGTGCGAGGGCGGCTCCGATGTCGAGGCGGGCCTCCGTCTGCGCGTGCGCGTCGCCCCGCTGAGGGACATCGTGCTCGGGGAGGGGCACGGCAGGGCGCGCCTTCGCCCGGCGTACCCGGTCGAGGCAGGCGTTGACCACCACCCGGTGCAGCCAGGTCGTGACGGCGGCGTCGCCGCGGTAGGAGGCAGCGTTGCGGAAGGCCGAGACCAGCCCGTCCTGGAGGGCGTCCGCGGCCTCCTCGCGGTCACGCAGGGTGCGGACGGCGACGGCCCACAACCGGCCCTGGTGCCGGCGGACCAGCTCGGCGAACGCGTCCGGGTCGCCGGCCACGTGGGCCGCCATCAGCTCCCGGTCGCTGCGACCCGGCTCCGACGTGCCGTCCGGGCCCGAGGTCACCGGACGTCGACCTGCGCGAGCTCGATGCGGAACTCGCCACCGACCTCGGGCAGCTCGGTGAACCAGAGCACCAGGTACTGCGTCTCGACCGGCTCGTCGAGGGTCAGCTCCACGGGATCACCGGTCACCGGCGCGCTGGCCACGACGGTCGACCCCTCGAAGTCGGGGCCCGCCGCGGTCCGCAGCTCCACCGCGCCCCCGGACCCGTTGACCAGCAGGGTGACGCCGGAGACGGTCGACGGCTGGGCCAGCGTGATCGCGACGCCGAGCCCGTCCTTGAGTCCGCCGAACGCGGCGCTGTTGTAGGTCTCCGAACGCCAGAACGTCGACGGGTCGTCGTCGATCGCGTCCGCGACCGTGTCGTCGTTCTCGCTGCCGTCCCCTCCGGGGTCGAGGGCGACGGCACCGGTGACCTCGATCGTCGTGGCCGGCGGGGTCGTCCCGGCAGGCTCGCTCGACGGCGGTGCGGACGCCTCACCCGATGTCGTCGGCGGCGTGGACGGCTCGGCCGTCTGCTCGCCGTCGGGACCGGTCAGGGCGCCGATCAGGAGCCAGAGCAGCACCACCAGGGTGACGGCGCCCGCCACCAGCGCGAGCACCAGACGCGGGTCGCGTCCTGGTCCGGCGGGCCGTCCGTCGCCGTCGCCGGTCCCGTCGTCGGCGCGCTCGCCGAAGGGGTCCTCGTCCAGGTCCGGATCGGCCTTGTCCGCGTGGGCCGCGTTCGTCTCGGCCACGTCCCGCTCGGCCACGTCCCGCTCGGCCATGTCCCGCTCGGCCGCGTCCGGCACGGGCCCGGCGGCCGGCGCCGCCATCGCCGCCGTCTCCTCGGGGCCGCCCGACGCGCCCGGCTCGGCATCGCGGAAGGGGTCGAACCTCTGGGTTGAGCCGCTGTCCTCCGCCTCGGTGGGCTCCGTGGCGGTGGCGGCGGTGGTCCCGGCGGCCGCAGCGGCGGCAGCGGCGGGGAGGCGGACGGGGAAGCGCGACGGCGGGCGCATGGAGCGGGCCTGCGTGCCGGACCCCTCGGTGTCCTCGGAGGTGCGTCGCGCGGAGCCGCCGGCGGGGAGCCCGCCGCCCGGGGCGGACCAGGGTCGCAGCTCCTCCGCGACCTCGGCCGGCGATCGCGGACCGTCGTCGTGCGGGCCGAACGTGACCGCGCAGAGCGTGTCGAGGTCGTTCGGCACCCCGGACACCAGGTCGCCGGGGGGGACGGGCACCCCGGAGACGACGGGCGCGGGTTCGAGGCCGGAGCCCAGGGGGCTGTCGCCGGCCAGCGGCCAGCGTCCGGTGAGGCCGGCGTAGACCAGGGCCACCAGCGCCAGGGCGTCCGACCTGTCGGCGTCGTCGGGCTGCGTGGCCCCCTCGGCGGCGGCCTCGATGGCCAGGCCCGCGACCTTCACCGAGCCGTCGGACGTCCTGAGCACGCTGGAGGGGCGGAGGCGGCCGTGGTGCAGTCCGTTCTCGGCGGCGTGCGCCAGCGCCTGGGCGGCCTCACCGACCATGGCCCGCACGGTGTCGGCGCCGAGGGTGCCGGCCTGCAGCAGAAGGGTCTCCATCGACACCCCGTCGACGTACTCGCACACGACGTAGGAGGTCGGGTGGCCGTGCACGTCCTCACCACCGGCGTCGAGCACGCGCAGCAGCCGGGGGTCCTCGACGAGCGCGGCCCGGCGCGCGGCATCGAGGGTCTCGTCGGCCGTCGAGGGGTCGAGCACCATCAGGCCCACGGAGCGGTCGAGGGTGGTGTCGACGGCGCGCCAGAACTGCCACGTCGTGGTGGTCAGCAGCCGCTCCTCGAGACGGTAGCGCTCGGCGAGCTCCGTCCCGTGCCCAACGCCCTCCACCGTGTGCCCACCCTCTCCCCTGGTTGCGTGCGGCACATCCTAGGTGCGCGGGCCGGTTTCGCCGCCCGGAAGGGGGGACGGCGTCAGCCTGGCGGGTGGGCGGTGATCGTCGCGCCGCGGTCGGCCCAGTCGGCGAGCGGGCCGAGCCGGTGCAGGATCAGGGTGATCGCCGTGCGGTGCACCGTGACGGTGACGCTCCCGTCGCGCAGCACCTGCACGTCGGCGGGGGCCACGTCGTTCGAGACGTTCTGCTCCAGGGCGCGGGTCTGCGCCGCCGGGTAGGCCTTCTGGATCCCGCCGGTCTCGACGGCCTCCACGGCCGCACGTGCCGACGAGGCAGCCTGGTCGGAGAGGCCGATCTCGGTCGTCAGGAGGCTCAGGCCGTCATAGGCGACCACGCCCAGCAGGGCGAGCGTGACGGTCAGCTTGATCAGCCAGCTCGAGATGATGTCGCCGCGCTCGCGCTCGTGCGCCGCCCATGGGCGGCCGGTGGGGGTGGGCTGGGGCGAAACGGGCACGATGCCTCATCGGCGCGTGCGTGCCGGGCCTTGAGCGCGCGGTCACCCTCCGATCAGGCGCCCCAGCCGGCCCAGCCGACCGGTCACGAACCGCAGCTCGCGCACGTGCAGCACGCGCAGCCCCGCCAGGTACACGACCCCCATCACCGTGCCACCCACCAGGCAGGTGAGCAGGGCCCCCAGCCGACCGGTCGCGGTGATGTCGCCCATGGCGAGGACCACGCCCACGCCCGCCGCGGCGGTGACGACACCGGCGACGAGGAGCCGCACGTGCGTCCGCACGACGCGCGGACCGTCCAGGTCGCCGTGGGTGCGGCGCAGCCACCAGGCGGACAACGTGACGGAGACGAAGGCCGACAGGCTCATCCCGATCCCGACGCCGACGACGACCAGCCGGGGCGGCAGCAGCACCAGGGACAGCAGGTCGACACCCGCGACGACGGCGATCGTGGGCACCTGCACGAGGAAGGGCGAGCGCGCGTCCTCGTAGGCGTAGTAGACGCGCTGGAAGAGGTAGGTGGCGCTGAAGGCGGTGAGCCCGAGGGCCATCGCGGCGACCACCGACCCGAGCGCGCGGCCCTGCACCTGGTCGCCCACCATCGCGACGCCGACCGGTGCGGACAGCACGACGAGGCCCACGGTCGCCAGCACCGAGAACACCCCCACGGTGCGCAGCCCCAGCGACAGGTCGTCGCGCACCGTCGGCCAGTCGTCCTGCCCGGCGGCGTGGCTCATCCGCGTGAACAGCGCGGTGACGAGCGACACCGCCACCAGCGAGTGCGGCAGCATGAACAGCAGGAACGCGTAGCTGTAGGTGGCGATCCCCGGTGTGGCGGCGGCCTCGGCCGTGCCCCGCACCCGCTCCTCGGCCGTGGTCGCGACCATCGACGTGACGAGCAGCCCCAGCTGCCCGACCAGCACGGCCGCGAACGTCCAGCCGGCCACGCGCCGGGCGCTGCCCAGCCCGACCCCACGGAAGCCCCACACGGGCCGGTACCGGAACCCGGCCCGGCGGAGCGGCCAGATCAGGACGAGCGCCTGCAGCGTGACGCCCAGCGTGGCCGACCCCGCGATCAGCGCGATCATGCCCGGCGACCACTCGGCGACCGCGTGCTGGCCGTCGCTCCCGGAGCCGTAGAGGCCGATGAAGGCCAGCACGAAGACGATGGCGACGAGGTTGTTGAGCACCGGGGCCCACATGTAGGCGCCGAAGCGCCCGCGGGCGTTCAGCACCTGGCCCAGCACCGTGTAGAGGCCGTAGAAGAAGACCTGGGGGATGCACCAGAAGGCGAACGCGGTGGACAGCGCGAGCCAGTCGTCGCGCTGCGCGGGGGCGTAGAGCAGCACGAGCAGCGGCGCCGCCATGGTGAGCACGACGGTGACGCCCGCGAGGAGTACCAGCGACAGGGTGACCAGGCGGTTGACGAAGTCCTCGCCGCGGTCGGGGGCCCTGGACGCGCGGACGATCTGCGGCACCAGCACCGCGTTGAGCACGCCGCCGGCCAGCAGCATGTAGAGGACGTTCGGGATCTTGTTGGCGACGTCGAACGTGTTCGCCGCGGTGGTCGTGGCGCCGAGCGCCGCGATCAGCACCAGGGCGCGCCCGAACCCGAGGATCCGTGACACCGCCGTGCCGGCGGCCATCACGGCGCTCGACCGCAGCAGCCCGCCGTCGCTCACCGGTCGCTCCTGGTCCGGGGTCGTCACGGCTGTCCCGTCCTGTCCACCGGAGGGACGGTGGCCCCGGCCTCCGTGCCGCCGGCGCGGCCCGCGTTGATCGGGTCGCGTCCGCGTCGCCGCGGCCCGCGCCGGAACGTCCGCACCAGGCCGACGATCAGCACGAGTGCTGCGACACCGGCGAGCGTGAAGGTGCCACGGGTCTCCCAGTCCGCGCGCACCAGCACGCGCGTGCGCACCGGCTCGCCGAGGCTCACGCCGTCCTCGGTGAGGAGCTGGATGCGGACGGACGTGTCGCCGTTGCCGACGCCACGGACGGGTACGCGGACGGTGGTGAGGTCCTGGGCCGGCAGGGTCGCGGTGATCTGGCGGGTCACCACCAGGCGGTTCGACTCCGGCTGCACGTCGACGACCACCGTGACGGGCTGGTCGAGGGTGTTCTCGACGGTCACCGGCAGCTCGACGTTGCGGGAGACCTGTGTGACGGTGCTGCCGGGCACCACGTGGACGGCCCCGTGCAGGGACGTCAGCCGGGCGCGGTACGCGTCGACGGCGTCGCGCCAGCCATCCAGGTCGGCACGCCACGACGCCGAGGCGAGGGCCACGGAGCCGGTCTGGGCCGACTCGACCCTCTGCGTGGGGTCGTCGAGTGCGACGGCGATCTCGGAGATGCCCTCGAGGGTGGCGCCGACGTCGGCGAGCGCACCCGCGGGGAGCTCGGCGGCGCGTTGCTCAGGGGTGAGGTCCACGGCGGCGCGCTCCTCGCCGCCCACCGGGGTGTCGAGCAGCTGCTGCAGCGTCCCGGCCTCGACCCAGGGGCTGGTGGTCAGGGCGGTGACCGCGGCCACGCCCTGCTCGGGGTCGGGGTTCCAGTCGCGGGGGGCCGTCACCAGGAGGTGCCGCTCGGCTCCGGGACGCTCCAGCGCGATCGCCGCGGTCTCGGCCACGAGCCGGGCGACCCCCCGGACCCCGGCGTCGGGGTCGCGGTCGGCACCGACCTGGGCCAGGGCCGCGGACAGGGGCCCGTCGTCCACCAGGCCGTCGACGGGGGTCGAGGCGCCCTCGACCGTGGTGTGCGCGCCGACGGTGTCGCGCGGTGGGTCGATCGGCGGCTGCGCGGTGTCGTCGAGGACGACGGCTCGTCGCCCGAGGTCGACGAGCAGCGCGAGCGTCGCGGGATCCACGTCGCCGCCCGGCACCCAGGCGATGTCGGTGCGGGCGTTCTCGCCCAGCAGGCGCTGGGTGGTGGAGCGGCCGAGCTCCTCGCTCAGTCGGGCGATCTCCCGCCGGCCCGCGTGCGCGAGGGCGGCCAGGTCAGGATCGCCGTAGGGGAGCATCAGCACGTCGTGGTCGGCTGCGACTCCGCGGACGCGCTCCCTCCACTCCTCGACGGGGTCGGTCGTGGAATCGCCCGAGCCGGTGGTCGGTGAGGGCGCCGACCCGGAGTCGTCGGCCGGCCCGGCCGTCAGCACCGAGGGGTCGAGAGCCATGGTCGCTCCCGGGACCGCCGCCGCCTCGAGCACGCTGTCGAGCCTGCCACCTCCGGTGGTCTGCTCGGTGAGGGCCTTCGCGTCGGTCAGACCGGACCCCGGCTGGGGGGTGGTGCCGGTGACGGGAACGACGACGCTGATCCGCGTGGGCCGGGGCACGGTCGAACCGGGGAACCAGGTCAGGTGCGTACGCGCCGTGGCCAGGTACACGGTCTGGGAGGGGTCGCGGACGGTGACGCTCAGGCCGCGCGGCCCCCAGGCGTCCGCGCTGTCGGCCAGCCGCAGGGACGCCGCGGGCAGCGTGAAGGTGACCGGCAGCGAGGCGCCGGCGGGGAGCTCGGTCGCGAGCCTCTGGCTGGTCAGCAGGGAGCCGACGGCGGGTTGCGAGGGGTCGACCCAGCCGGCCACCGCCTCCCGCGTCGACAGCACGCTGCGCTGCAGCCGCAGCTGTACGACGCTGCCGGCCGGCACGGGTGCGTCGTCCCCGGCCCACAAGGTGCCGGTCAGCGTCAGCGTCGCCGTCGGTGTCATCACCGCAGGCGTCAGCGCGGCCAGCTCGAACCGGGTGGTCGCGGGGCCGTCCGGCACCGGGGCACCGGGTGCGCCGGGGACGGCCGCGGCCGCGCCGGTCGCGGCGGTCGCGGTGGCCGGTGCCGCCGCCGCGGGCTGCGGACCCGTCGGCGAGCCCGGTCCCAGCAGGAGGGTGATCCCGCACGCCACCAGGGCCACCAGCCGGCCCGTCCGGGAGCCGGTCCGGTAGGTCATGCCGAGTCCGCCAGCAGCTCACCGGCCGTGCGCGCGATCCGGCGCTCGTTGACGAACGAGAGCCGCGTGGCCAGCTCGTCGAGCGGCACCCAGGCCACGTCGACCGCTTCCGCGTCGGGGTCACCCTCGATCGTCAGGTGCCCGCCGGTCGCCTCGAGCAGGAAGTGGTGCACGGTCTTGTGGATGCGCCGACCGTCCACGGAGAACCAGTAGTCGATGCTGCCGAGGCTCCGCAGCACACGACCCCGGATGCCCGTCTCCTCGGCGATCTCGCGGACGGCTGCCTGCTCGGGGGTCTCGACCCCCTCCAGGTGGCCCTTGGGCAGGCACCACTCCAGGCGCCCGGCGCGGTTCAGACGGGCGATGACGGCCGCCTGCGCGACCCCGTCCTGCACGTCGACGACGATCCCCCCGGCCGAGGTCTCCTCGACCGTCGACCGCGCGCCACGTCCCGACCGGCGGGCGCCCGAGGGCACGGGTCGTCGAGGGTCGGCGGGCATGGGGTCACTGTAGGCGTCCCGTCCCGGGCCGCCGGGCAGCGACGTCGCGACCCGGGGTCGGCGTCTGGCAGGCTTGCCCGTCGTGCCGACCCCCGATCCGCGTGCCCTGTCCGCGGCACAGCGCCGCGCGGCAGAGGTCCTGCTGCGGTACTCGTCCGTCCTCGACGACCTGTCCCGCCGCTTCTCCACGGCGGGCCACGAGCTGGCCCTCGTCGGTGGCCCCGTCCGCGACGCCCTGCTGGGGCGGATGGTCGACGACGCCGACCTGGACCTGACCACCGACGCGGATCCCGACGAGATCGAGACCCTGGTGCACGGGTGGGCCGACGCGCACTGGGACATCGGCCGGGAGTTCGGCACGATCGGCGCCCGCAAGGGTCCGTACACGATCGAGATCACGACCTACCGCAGCGATGTCTACGCGCCCCACTCGCGCAAGCCGCAGGTGGCCTTCGGTGACTCCCTGGACGGCGACCTGTCGCGTCGCGACTTCACCGTGAACGCGATGGCCGTGCGGTGGCCCGACCTGTCGTTCGTCGACCCCTTCGGAGGACTCGGCGATCTCGCCGCGGGCGTGCTGCGTACCCCCGTGACACCGGAGCAGTCCTTCGGGGACGACCCGCTGCGGATGATGCGTGCCGCCCGGTTCGCAGCGCAGCTCGGGTTCGAGGTGGCGCCCGAGGTGCGGGCGGCGATGACCGAGATGGCTGCCCGGATCGAGATCGTGTCGGCCGAGCGGGTGCAGGTCGAGCTCCGCAAGACCGTCGTGGGCGCACACCCCCGGCGGGGGCTCGAGCTCCTCACCGACACCGGGCTGGCCGACATCGTGCTCCCCGAGCTGCCGGGTCTGCGGCTCACGATCGACGAGCACCATCGGCACAAGGACGTGTACGAGCACAGCCTGACCGTCCTGGATCAGGCCGTCGCCCTCGAGACGGGTCCCGACGGGCCCGTGCCCGGGCCCGACTTCGTGCTGCGGTTCGCGGCCCTCATGCACGACGTGGGCAAGCCGGCGACGCGCCGGTTCGAGCCGGCCGGCGGCGTCAGCTTCCACCACCACGAGGTCGTGGGCGCCAAGATGACCGCGCGTCGCATGAAGGCCCTCAAGTTCGACACCGCCACCACCAGGGCGGTCGCCCGCCTGGTCGAGCTGCACCTGCGCTTCCACGGCTACGGCACGGGCGAGTGGACGGACTCGGCCGTGCGCCGGTACATCACCGACGCGGGTCCGCTCCTCGAGCGCCTGCACCGGCTGACCCGCGCGGACTGCACGACCCGCAACCGGCGCAAGGCGGCTCGGCTCGCGGCCAGCTACGACGACCTGGAGCGGCGGATCACCGCCCTGCTGGAGGCCGAGGAGCTGGCCGCCGTCCGTCCCGACCTGGACGGCGGAGCCATCATGGCGGCGCTGGGGATCGGGCCCGGCCCCCTCGTGGGGCGGGCCTACCGCCATCTGCTCGAGCTGCGGATGGAGCACGGACCCCTCGGCGAGGAGCGGGCGCGCGAGGAGCTCTCGACGTGGTGGGCGGGCCAGCCGGAGTCGCGGGCCTAGGTCCAGTCCGGCCGCAGCGGCAGGCGGGACCCGCCCTCGGCGTCGCCCCGGACGGACAGCACCTGGTGCACCTGGAGCGACCCCTCCTCGAACGACATCCGGGAGCCGGCCATGTAGAGGCCCCAGACCCGGGCGCGGGCCTGGCCGACCTCGGCGACCGCCTCGTCCCAGTGCCGGACGAGGTTGGCCGTCCAGGCCGTGAGCGTCAGCGCGTAGTGCTCGCGCAGGGTCTCGCTGTGCCGGACCTCCAGCCCGGCGTCGTGCGTGGCGGCGACGATCCGCCCGAGGGAGGGCAGCTCGCCGTCCGGGAAGACGTAGCGGTCGACGAAGGCGCCGGGGAAGGCGGAGGCCCGCGAGTCGGCACGGGTGATCCCGTGGTTCAGCAGCCGCCCGCCCGGCACCAGCAGACCGTGCAGGGTGGCGAAGTAGCGGGGGTAGCGGCGGATGCCGACGTGCTCGACCATGCCGATGGAGCTGATGGCGTCGTACGGGCCCCCCGGGGCGGTCCGGTAGTCGGTCTCCACGATCTCCACCTGGTCGGACAGGCCTTCCGCCGAGACCGCCCCCCGGGCCCATGCCGCCTGCTGCGGCGACAGGGTGATGCCGACGGCCGTCACCCCGTAGTGCCGCGCGGCGTGCCGCACCATCCCGCCCCATCCGCAGCCGACGTCGAGCAGACGCATCCCGGGTCGCAGGCCCAGCTTGCGGGCGACCAGGTCGTGCTTGGCCTCCTGCGCGGCGGCCAGAGCGGTGTCCGGGTTCTCGAAGACGGCGCAGGAGTAGGTCATCGACTCGCCGAGCACGAGCTCGTAGAAGCGGTTGGAGACGTCGTAGTGGTGGCGCACGCTGAGCGCGTCGGTGCCGGGGGTGTGGTGGACCAGGGAGCGTCGCCACCTCGGTGGCGCCTCCACCGGCGGGGGCCCGGCCGCGGCGAGGTCCCGCGGCAGGCCCATGGTCCGCAGGGTGCTCAGCAGCGCCGCCGCCCTCTGCGGGCTCGGGGCGCGAAGCTTCCACTGCTGCAGCAGCTTGAGCGCCTCATAGGGGTCACCGGGGTGCACGCCGCTGATCTCGACGTCCCCGTCGGTGTAGGCCCTCACCAGGCCGAGCTGGCCGGGGGCCCGCAGCATGTGGGCGAGGCCGCGGGGGCTGGCGATGCGGATCTCGACCGGGCCCCGCCCTGTCGCGCTGCCGTCGAAGGCGGTGACGCGGACCGGCACGTCACCGCGGGTCAGCTCCTGGACGACCTCGGCGATGGCCATCGGACCTCCCTTCACGGCTCGCCTGCGTCAACCGTCGGTGACCGGACGATATGCCCGACGCGTGCGCGCCAGGTACGTCGCGGCGGTGACGGCGTAGAGCAGCGCGACCCCGGCGTAGGCGGGTGCGGACTGGCCGTCGTCGGGCAGGACCAGCACGGACACCAGTCCCGCCACGATGGCCGCGGCGTTGAACACGACGTCGTAGAAGGAGAAGACGCGTCCGAGGTACCGGTCGTCCACGGTGGTCTGCAGGATCGAGTCGACGCTGATCTTGACGGACTGCGCCGCGAGGCCAAGGACGGCGGCCCCCACGTAGAGACTGGTCAGGGTGACCCCCACCGACCACAGCGACAGCGCGGCGCCAGCCGCCAGCAGCCAGCCGACGATCCAGGCGGTCGTGCCCGTCCGCGGGACGGCGACGGGGGTCAGGACCGCCGCGAGGCCCGCGCCGACACCGGCGACGGCCAGGACGCCGGCGACCAGCGCCAGGCCGGTGTCGCCGGGGGTGGGGTCGCCGGCGGGCACCAACGCGTTGCGGCACAGCAGGATCACCGCGATCGTGAACAGCCCGAAACCAAGGCGCAGGGCTCCGAGGACCGCGAGAGCCTGCAGCGGCTCACGGCGCTCGCGCACGTGCCTCCCGCCCGCGACCATCCCGGCGACCACCGAAGCCAGCTGCTGCCAGACGGGGACCCCGACCGCCCGCCCGGTGGGTCCTAGCCGCTGCCGGCCGAGGAGCGCCACCACCCCGGACGACGACACGTACGCGGCCGCGCCGCACAGCAGCACCACCGCGTCGGTTCCGTCCCCGGCGCCCAGCGACGTGCGCAGCACCACGGCGGCGGCCGCCCCCACGATCGTGGCCACCGTCCCGGCGGTGGGGGTGATGGAGTTGGCCATCACCAGGCGGTGCCGGGCGACCACGTGCGGCAGGGACGCGGCCAGCCCGGCGAGGAAGAACCGGTTCACGCTCAGGCACGCGAGCGCGACCACGTAGACCCAGACGCCCGCTCCGCCGACCGCCACGAGCGCGGAGGCGAAGCACACCAGCAGCGCCCGCACGAGGTTCGCCACCAGCAGCACCTGGCGCCGGGGCCACCGGTCGAGCAGCACCCCGGCGAACGGACCGATCAGCGTGTACGGCAGGAGCGCCGCGGAGAGCATCCAGGCGACCGCCGTCGTCGTCGTCGCCCGCTCGGGCGAGAAGAAGAACAGCCCGGCGAGACCGACCTGGAACACGCCGTCCCCGGCCTGGGACGTCAGCCGGGTCGCCAGCAGCCGGCGGTAGTCGCGCTCCGCGAGCACGCCGCGCAGATCGGCCCAGGTGCTCACCGCGCCAGCGTAGGTGCGGGCGAGGCTCGTCCGAGGTCGTCGGCCCGGCGCGGGCGCGCCGGCGCGCAGGTGTCCGGGTGCTCACCTGATCCGGGTCAGCTGGGCGCCGAGGAGGTGCTCGTTCGACACGTACACCGCACCCGAGGACGTGACAGCTGCCGATCCGGGCACGGTGAGCGGCGTGTGCCCGACGGTGCTCGAGGTGCCGTTGCGGACCATCGTGACCCGGCCCTTCCCGATCAGCACGGAGGGGTCCTCGAAGCCCAGCTCCACGGACCAGACCCCGTCGGTGCTGAGCTCGGTGACGTACAGCGCGCCCTTGCGGTCGACGGTCACGTCGTTGATGCCGCTGAACCCTGAGGCCGCGATGGTGCCCGGTGGCACCGGGTTCCCGGGGTCGCCGCTGCAGCCCGCGTCCTGCGCGTCGGGGTCGACCTTCCAGACCTTCGACTTGTTCAGCGGGAACGGGAAGCCCTTCAGCTCGCTGACGTAGGCGTACCCGTCCGGGCCGAGCGCGACACCGGTCGGCACGGTCTCGGCGGGCAGCATCGGCGGCAGCGGACCGGTCTCCTCCAGCACCGGCGGCGGCACGGTGTCGGTCGGCACCACCTCGTCGGGGAAGCACGCGACGGTCACGGCGCGCCCGTTGGGCCACACCCGCAGCAGGTCGTTGCCCGCCGCGTCGGCGACCAGCGCGCTGCCGTCCGGGAGCACCTCGACGTCGTAGGGGTTCGAGTCACCCGGCAGGTCCTCGAGGTCGTACGGGTCCGGGGAGTGCTGTTCCTGGAACTGCGCGATGTCGAGCACCTCGGTCGCCCTGCCGCGGCTGTCGACGAGCCAGGCGCTCGGGCCCTGGACGTTCGGGTTCGGCGCCTCCTCCGGACCACCGGCCGCTCCGTACACGACCCAGGTGGTGCCTCGGGCGTTCTGCGCCGCCTGGGCGCTGCCTCCGGGCAGGGTGGCCAGCGTCCGGGTGACCACCCGGCGTCCCACCGGGATGAGCCGCACGACCGTGACCGAGTCCTCACTGCTGTCCGCGGCCACCAGCGTGCCCGCGATGCCGACATCGAGGTTCTTCACGCCTCCGATGGCTGCGGGCAGGCGGTCGACCTTCAGGGACGGCAGGTGCCGGTAGACGTCCGCGGCGGACCGGGAGGACGCGGAGGGCGAGGAGGCGGCCGCAGCCGGTGAGGCCGAGAGTGCGAGGCCGGCCAGCAGGAGAGGTGCGCAGACGAGCGTGACGGTGGCGCGACGTCGTGGCGTGGTGACGGGTGTGGGTGTCATCGACCGTGCCCTTCGGTTGCAGGTCGGTGGATCCGGCTGGGTCCCCCAGACGGTGAGGGTCCTCTCACGCAGGGTCACGCGGTACCCCCCGTTCGGGTCACCCGGACCCCCCGAGAGGACTAGTCACCCCGAGCGGCGGTCGCCGCAGGATCCCGCCACGGGACAGCACGAGGGCCCGGTACCTGGCGGTACCGGGCCCTCGTCGTCACGGGTGCGTCAGCGCTCGACGTCCCCGCGGATGAACTGCTCGACCTTCTCCTTCGCGAGCGTGTCCTCGAACTGCTCCGGAGGCGACTTCATGAAGTACGACGACGCCGAGAGCAGCGGGCCGCCGACGCCGCGGTCCATCGCGATCTTCGCGGCGCGCACAGCGTCGATGATCACGCCGGCCGAGTTCGGCGAGTCCCAGACCTCGAGCTTGTACTCGAGGTTGAGCGGCACGTCGCCGAACGCACGGCCCTCGAGCCGCACG
Organism: uncultured Actinomycetota bacterium; assembly: GCA_963843835.1. Classification (GTDB taxonomy): domain Bacteria; phylum Actinomycetota; class Actinomycetes; order Actinomycetales; family CAWJMD01; genus CAWJMD01. The sequence goes on along the minus strand of CAWJMD010000001.1, from coordinate 92,978 downwards.
TACGCCCACTTGCGGTCGTCGAGCCACTGCACGTAGTCCGACGGGCCGATGTGCACGTTGCGGCGCCCCATGTCGTGGTCCACGTTCGACGTCACGGCCTGGGTCTTGGAGATCTTCTTCGACTCGAGGCGGTCGCGCTCGAGCATGTTCTTGAAGTCCATGTTGCCGCCGACGTTCAGCTGGTACGTGCGGTCGAGCACGACGCCGCGGTCCTCGAACAGCCTGGCCATCACGCGGTGGGTGATGGTCGCGCCGACCTGGGACTTGATGTCGTCGCCGACGATCGGCAGGCCGGCTGCCGTGAACTTGTCAGCCCACTCCTTCGTGCCGGCGATGAAGACCGGCAGCGCGTTGACGAAGCCGACGCCCGCGTCGATCGCGCACTGGGCGTAGAACTTCGCCGCGTCCTCGGAGCCCACGGGCAGGTAGCAGACCAGGACGTCGGCCTGGGCCTCACGCAGGGCGGCGACGACGTCGACCGGCTCTGCGTCCGACTGCTCGATGGTCTCGAGGTAGTACTTGCCGAGCCCGTCGAGGGTGTGGCCACGCTGGACGCTGACGCCGAGTGGCGGCACGTCGCAGATCTTGATCGTGTTGTTCTCGCTGGCCCCGATGGCCTCGCTGAGGTCGAAGCCGACCTTCTTGGCGTCGACGTCGAACGCTGCGACGAACTCGATGTCCTTGACGTGGTACTCACCGAACTCGACGTGCATCAGGCCGGGTACGGAGCCGGAGGGGTCGGCGTCGGCGTAGTAGTGCACCCCCTGCACGAGCGAGGCGGCGCAGTTACCGACGCCGACGATGGCGACGCGGACGGATCCCATCAGGAGTCTCCTAGGTGTGTGCAGTTCGGTGAGTCGTTCATCGGGGTTCAGGAGGTGTCGAGCCCCGTCGTTCGGAGTCGATCAGCCCGTCGAGCCAACGGACCTCGCGCTCGGCCGACTCCAGGCCGTGACGCTGGAGCTCGAGGGTGTAGTCGTCCCAGCGCTCGCGGCTGCGGGCGTAGGACCGGCGGACGCCCTCGAGCCGCTCCTGCAGCCGGGTGCGCCGTCCCTCGAGGATGCGAAGCCGCGTGTCGGCGTCGAGACGCGAGAAGAAGGCGAATCGGACGTCGAAGTCGCCGTCCTCCCACGTGTCGGGTCCGGACTCCGCGAGGACGTGGGCGAAGTGCTCCTTGCCCTCGGCGGTCAGCTGGTAGACGATCCGGCCGCGCTTACCCGTCAGCGGGTGGCCGACGGCGGGTGCCACGGACGGGGTGGGCGCCTGCTCGCTGACCCAGCCGTTGGCCAGCAGCCCCTTGAGGCAGGGGTACAGGCTGCCGTACGACAGGGCCCTGAACATGCCGAGCGTGGCCGAGAGCCGCTTGCGGAGCTCGTAGCCGTGCAGCGGGCTCTCGTGCAGGAGACCGAGGACGGCCAGCGTGAGGACGTCGCTACGTCGTGCCACGGTGCCGCCTCCTCGCCTCGGACTGCTGTCTCGTCACATCGAGCCGTCACATCGCAGTGATGTATCGAGCCGATATAGCGACGACAGTAGGTGGAGGTGGACCCGGAGGCAACTCCCGGCGTCCGGGAGGTGGGTGGGCCGGGCGAACGGCCGTCAGCCGGCGGTCGTCCCGCCGGTCCCGCCGGCCCTTCCGCCGCTCGTGCCGCCGCCGGTCGCGGTACCGGCCTCGGGGGTGTCGTCCGGGCTCCCGGCGTACCGGGCGACCAGCTGCTGCAGGTCGAGCCCGGTGGTGTTCTTGAGCATCTCCATGGTCTGCACGAGGTTGTTCGTCACCTGCTGGGGCAGCGCGCCGGCACCGTCGGTCGACACCACGGTGAGCTTGTCGATCGACGCCATCGGCGCCGCCAGCTCGCGGGCGACCTTCGGGAGCACCTCGACGAGCATCTGCAGCACGGCGGCCTCGTTGTACTTCGCGAAGGCCGCGGCGCGCTTCTCCATCGCCTCCGCCTCCGCCTGGCCGGTGGCGAGGATGGCGGCCGCCTGCGACTCACCCTCCACCCGCAGCGCCTCCGCCTCGGCGACACGGCGGGCCTTCTCGGCCTCTCCTCGCCTGGCACCCTCGATGGCCTCGGCCTCGGCCAGCGCGGTGCGCCGTGACTTGTCACCCTCACCGGTGAGCCGCGCCTTCTCCGCCTCGGCCTGCGCCGCCGCGATCGAGGCCTGCCGACGGGCGTCCGCCTGGAAGACCTCGGCGTTGCGACGGGCCTCCGCCTCCTGCTCGACCTGGTACCTCGCCGCGTCGGCCGGCTTGCGCACCTCGGTGTCGAGCTGGCGCTCCTTCAGCGCCGCCTGCCGGACCGCCACCTTCTCCTGCTCGGTGAGGATCGCCTGGTCGCGGTCGGCCTGCGCGAGCGGGCCGGCGGCCGCCGCCTGGGCCTGCGCCGCGTCGGTCTCGGCCTTGATCTCGGACTGCTTGAGCGCCAGCTGGCGCTGCGCGACGGCGATCTCCTCCTCGGCCTTGATCCGGGCCTGCTCCGCCGCACGGCGCGCCTCGGCCTCGGCGATCGACGCCGTCTGCTGGACGCGCGCGGACTCCGGCCGTCCGAGGTCGGTCAGGTAGCTGCCGTCGTCGGTGATGTCCTGGATCTGGAACGTGTCGAGCACGAGCCCCTGGCCGGTCAGGGACGTCTCGGACTCGTCCGCGACCCGCTGCGCGAAGGCCGCGCGGTCGCGGATGATCTGCTCGACCGTCAGGCCGCCGACGATCGACCGCAGCGACCCCGCGAGCGTCTCCTGGGTGAAGGTCTCGATCTCGTGCTGCTGGGTGAGGAACCGCTGGGCCGCAGCGCGGATGGAGTCCTCGTTGCCGCCGACCTTGACCAGGGCCACGCCCTCGACGTTGAGCTTCACGCCCTGGCCGGACACCGCGCCGCGGATGGACACGGACAGGCGACGGCTCGACAGCTCCATCACGTGCAGGCGCTGGACGAACGGCAGCACGAAGACGCCGCCGCCCATCACCACCTTCTGACCGGACAGGTCGGTCGACACCTCACCGGTCTCGGTGTTGCGCACCTCCCGGCCCTTGCGGCCGGTGACGATGAACGCCTCGTTCGGGCCGGCGACCTTGTAGCGCTGGGTGATCGCGAGCGCGACCAGCAGCAGCAGGACGACGAGGCCCACGACGCTCACCAGCGTGGACGAGAACGGACCGATCATGTGTCCCCCTTGGACGGCGTCCGCGGTTCGACCTGCACGGACGTAGGTGAGAGGACCGCGGTGATGACCACCGGTGTCCCCGCGGAGAGCGCGGTGGCCGACCGCGCGTTGAGCTTCGTGATGTGGCCCGCGGCGACGATCGAGACCTCGCCGTACCCGTCCGCCGGCACCGCGCTCACCACGGAGGCCTCACGGCCGACGAGGGAGCCGGACCGCACGGTCGAGTCGTCCCCTCCGCGCGTCAACGACACGGTCAGCCAGCCCGCCAGGGCACCGACACCGACCCCGGCGGCGAGACCGGCGAGGATCGCCCACCCGGTGCGCCCGGTGGCGTCGAGCACGAGGGCGCCGACGAAACCGAGGGTCCCGAGGAAGGCCGCGACGGACGCGCCGGAGATCAGGTCGCCGCCCACGGCGTCGAACAGGCCCTCGAAGACCTCGCCCACGACGAGGGAGATGACGAGCAGCACCACACCCAGGGCGCCGATCACGAGGAAGGCGGTCACCGGCCGATCCTAGGGGCGCCCCCGGCCGCCGAGGGCCCGGTTCGTTCACATCTCCTGCACGGGTGGTCTCGCGGCTCTCCACGGTTGACCGCATACTCTGTCCGGGTTCCACCCACCGGGACCCCGGCACGGGCTGCGTAGGCAGACCTCCCGGTCCCGGTGGCGACGCCCGACACAGATCCCCCGCCCGACAGCACGAGGTCTCGACGGATGTCCGTCGGGCCGAGCCATCCGACCAGGAGAAGCCGAGCCGTGGCGAACCGTTCACCGTCCCCCCGCCCCGAGGGTCGCCGTTCCGCCGGCACCCGTCCCCGTGGCCAGCAGCGCGCTGCCGCGGCCACGGGCAGCCGTGGGCGTCGGCTCATCGACTACCCGCGCTGGGGCCGGCGGGGGTTCCGTCGCTGGGTGCCGTCGTGGAGGCTCGTCTCCGGAGTGGTCCTGCTGGGCCTGCTGGCCGGGGTCGGGCTGTTCGCCTGGGCCTACGCCAACACGCGGATCCCCGAGGCCGCGGAGTTCGCCGAGGCTCAGAGCACCGTCGTGTACTACTCGGACGGCAAGAGCGAGATGGGCCGGTTCGCCGCGCTGAACCGCACCAGCGTGCCGCTCGACTCCCTGCCGAAGTACGTGGGCGATGCCGTCATCGCCGCCGAGGACCGCAGCTTCTACGAGAACCGCGGTGTCTCCCCGATCGCCATCGTGCGGTCCATCTGGGGCAACGTCCGGGGCCAGGGCACCCAGGGCGGCTCGACGATCACGCAGCAGTACGTGAAGAACTACACCGGCGATGACGACCCGACGTTCCGCCGCAAGATCCGCGAGGCCTTCGTCGCGCTGAAGATGGACGAGGAGAAGTCGAAGGACGAGATCCTCGAGGACTACCTCAACACCATCTACTTCGGCCGGGGCGCCTACGGCATCCAGGCCGCGGCCAAGGCCTACTACGGCGTGGACGCCTCCGCCCTCACCCCGGAGCAGGCCGCGACCCTGGCGGGCATCATCCCGAACCCCACGAACTGGGATCCGGCCGTGAACCCGGAGAAGGCGCAGGACCGCTTCCGCTACGTCGTGGACGGCATGGTCGAGATGGGCAACCTCACGACGGCCGACCCGGCCGCACTCGTGATGCCCGAGACGGTCGTCCAGGTGAAGCGGGACACCTACGGGGGTCCGAACGGCTACATCCTCGCCACGGTGCGCAGCGAGCTGCTGGCGCGCAGCGAGTTCACCGAGCAGCAGATCGACACGGGCGGGCTGAAGATCACGACGACGATCAGCAAGTCGGCGCAGACCGCTGCGCTCGCCGCGATGGCCGACGAGGACGCGTTCCCCGTGGAGGACCGTCCGAAGACCCTGCACGCCGCGCTGACGGCGATCGACCCCACCACGGGCGGGATCGTGGCGATGTACGGCGGTCCCGACTTCCTGACCCGGCAGTCGAACGCCGCCACGCAGGACCAGGCGCAGGCCGGCTCCACCTTCAAGCCGTTCGCGCTCGTCGCGGCGCTGGAGGACGGCATCTCGCTGAAGAGCCGCTACAACGGCGGCAACAACCAGACGTTCGACGCGTACGTCGACGGTTCGGGCAAGGAGCGGCCGGTGAAGAACTTCGGCGGCTCCAGCTTCGGTGAGATCGACCTGCTGAAGGCCACCCAGAACTCCGTCAACACCGTCTACGTGGCGCTGAACGAGGAGGTGGGGCCGGACAAGACGCGTGAGGTCGCCGTCCGTGCCGGCCTGCCCGAGAACACCCCCGGCCTGAACGACTTCCTGTCGAACGTGCTGGGGACCGCCTCGCCGCACCCGATCGACATGGCCGCGGCCTACTCGACGTTCGCGGCGCGCGGCGAGCGGCACACGCCCCACATCGTGGCGTCGGTCACCGCACCGGACCAGACCGAACCGAGCTACGTCGGGCCCACCGAGGGCAGTCGCGTCTTCGACGAGGACGTCATGGACGACACGAACTACGCCCTGCAGCAGGTCGTGAAGTCCGGTTCCGGCGAGTACGCGTCGCGGCTCGACCGACCGGCCGCCGGCAAGACCGGTACGTCGAGCGACAACCAGTCGGCGTGGTTCGTCGGGTACACCCCGCAGCTGGCCGCGTCGGTCGCCCTCTACAACGTCGAGGAGGACGGCACGCCGTCCACCGATCCCCGCGTTCGGAGGCCGCCGGGAGATCACCGGTGGCTCGTTCCCGGTGCGCATCTGGACCGCGTTCATGAAGGCCGCCCTCGAGGGCACCGAGGTGGTGGAGTTCGCCCCCCGGGCGGACGTGGGCAAGGCCAACACGCCCACGCCGACGCGGACGTCGACGCCGACCACACCCAGCCCGACGGAGACGACTCCCACCCCCACCGAGACGACCACCCCCGAGCCGCCGCCGACGACGGAGCCCCCGCTGCCCGACCCGACGGTCACGCTGCCGCTGCCGACCGACCCGCCGACCGAGCCGCCGGGCACCGGTGGCGGCCCACCCGGGGGCGGGAGCCCGCCCGGCGCCGGCGGTCCGCCCGGCGGCGGTGGTGGACCGGGCGGTGGCTGACCAGGCACGTGCACGCGCCACGGCGACGGGGGACCCGGGTCGACCTGGCGGGAGGCACCTGACCCGCTGGGCCGCACCACGCCGTCCAGCGTGGTCGTCGTCTCCCCGTCCCTCGACGACCCGGTCGTCCGTTCCCTCAGCGAGGTCGTGGGCGGGCCGGTGGGGCGTCACGCCGGCCGCACTCCCGGCGGCGGGGGGCTCTTCCCCTCCGCCGCGTCGGTGCTCGTCCTCGTCTCGTCCGGGGTGCTGGCGCTGGCCGCCCTGGGCCAGGCGCACTGCCGGGCGACCGGCTGGGCGTCCCCCGACCAGTTCACCCACGCCTGCTACAGCGACATCCCGACGACGGCAGCGGCGTCCGGCCTGACGACGGGGACCGTGCCGTTCCTCGAGCCGGTGGCGGGCCAGTACCTGACCCAGCCCCTCGGGACCGGGTTCAGCCTGTGGGGCCTGGCGGCGCTCGCGCCCGAGGGTGGCGACCCCACGCGGGGGGTGTTCGACCTCGCGGTGCTGCTCCTGGTCGTGGCGACGGCCGCCGTCGTGGTCTGCGTCGCCCTGCTGTCACGACACCGGCCCTGGGACGCGGGGCTCGTCGCGGCGTCGCCGGTGCTCCTCACCAGCGCGCTCGTCTCCCTCGACCTGCTCGCCGTGGCCCTCGCGCTCGCGGGCATGGTCGCGTTCGCCCGCCGCCACCCCGCGGTGGCGGGCGCGCTGCTGGGTCTCGCGGTCCTGGTGCGCCCCCTGGCGCTGGTCGTGCTCGTCGCGCTGGCGCTCGTCGCCGCCCGCACCGGCCACCGCTCGCCCGTCGTCACCACGTGGGTCGCGGCCGTCGTCACCTGGGTCGGGCTGAACGTGCCCGTCGTCGTGCTCTCACCGCAGGGGTGGGGCGCCTACTGGGCCTCGCTGTGGAACACCCCGGCCGGCTACGGGTCGGTCTGGCTGGTGCCTCAGCTGCTCGCGTCCGAGCTGGGCGGGCAGGCCGTCGTGCCGCGTGCACCGGGGTGGACGGCGCTGGTCGGCCTGGTCCTGGTCGTCGGGCGGTGCGGCCGCGCCTGGCCGTGATGCCGCCGGCGATGCGGCGTGCCTGGCTGCCCTCCTCGTGGCAGGTCACGGCCGTCGTCGCGGCGGCCCTCGTCGTGCTCCCCGCCCTGGTCGTCCGCTTCGGCCCCGCGGCGCTGCAGTGGATGGTGACGCACCAGCTGGGCCCCGCCTCCTCGCGCTGGGTCGCGGGTGCCGGCCTGGTCGTCGTCGCCACCGCGACGGCCCTGTTCGCGTGGGGGACGGGTCGCCGCCCGCGGCTGCCCGTCGTCGTACTGGTACTGCTCGTCGGGTCGCTGCTGGTCCTGCCCTCCATCCCCGTGCAGGCGGCGGTGTGGGTGCTGCCCTTCGCCGCGCTCGCGGTGCCGCGTTGGCGCGACCTGCTCGCGTGGGGGGTGGTCGAGGCGGTCTACGCGACGTGCACGTGGTTCTACCTCTACGGGCTGTCGGTGCCTGAACGCGGCCTGCCGGCCTGGCTGTACGTGCTCATCACCCTGGCCCGCGTGGGGATGCTGGTGTACCTCGTAGGACGTGCGGTCCAGCTGTCACGGCGACCCGAGCTCGACCCCGTCCGGGCGCACGACCTGGAGACCGACGACCCGGCGGCGGGCGAGATGGAGGACGCGCCCGACGCCCTGGTGGTCACGTTCGCCTGAGGAACCGCCGCGGGTTCTCGACCGCGGCGCGAGGCGGTACCCTTACCGCAGGGCATCCCCCGGGGTGCCCTCTTCGACGCGTCCGACCGAATCGCGACTGGACGCCGAGATGGACGCTCAACCCTCCTGCCACGGAGAGACCGTGGCCGCCCGAGTCCAGAGGAGGTGGGTTCTGTGACGCGTCACTACGAGATGATGATCATCCTCGACCCCGAGCTGGAGGAGCGCACTGTCGCCCCGTCGCTCGACAAGTTCCTGGACGTCGTCCGCAAGGGCGGCGGTTCCGTCGACAAGGTCGACATCTGGGGCAAGCGCCGCCTGGCCTACGAGATCACGAAGAAGTCCGAGGGCATCTACGCGGTCGTCGACATGAAGGCGACGCCCGAGCTGGCCAAGGAGCTCGACCGCCAGCTCAACCTCAACGAGTCGGTGCTCCGGACCAAGGTCATCCGCCCCGAGGTCCGCTGACCATGGCCGGCGACACCCTCATCACCATCGTCGGCAACCTGACCGCCGACCCCGAGCTGCGCTTCACCCCGTCGGGTGCTGCCGTGGCGAGCTTCACCATCGCGTCGACCCCTCGCTCGTTCGATCGCCAGACGAACGAGTGGAAGGACGGCGAGACCCTGTTCATGCGGTGCTCCGCGTGGCGCGAGGCCGCCGAGAACGTGGCCGAGTCGCTCACCAAGGGCACGGCCGTGATCGCCCAGGGTCGCCTGCAGCAGCGGTCGTTCGAGACCCGTGAGGGCGAGAAGCGGACCGTCGTCGAGATGCAGGTCGACGAGATCGGCCCGTCGCTGCGACGCGCCACCGCCAAGGTCACCCGCGCCTCCCGCGGAGGCGGCGGTGGTGGCTTCAGTGGCGGCGGTGGTGCCGGTGGCGGCCAGGGTGGCGCTGGGGCCAGCAGTCCGGGGCCCAGCAGTCCGACGACCCGTGGGCCACGGGCCCGTCGGGCGGCCAGCAGGCCGGCGGCGGGTACGCCGGAGGCTCCAACGACGAGCCACCCTTCTGAGCCGATCCGGCCGCAGCCGCTGACATCCCGTCAGCACCAGCACGAACCTGAGTCCAGATCCACCCCCCATCCCGGGTCCTTCGGCAGGACCCGGGCTCCCGAAGGAGGAGCCCCACGATGGCCAAGCCGGCCCTGCGCAAGCCCAAGAAGAAGCAGAACCCGCTCAAGGCGGCCAAGATCGACTACATCGACTACAAGGACACCGCGCTGCTGCGCAAGTTCGTGTCCGACCGCGGCAAGATCCGCGCCCGCCGCGTGACCGGTGTGTCGGTGCAGCAGCAGCGTCAGCTCGCCAAGGCGATCAAGAACGCCCGCGAGATGGCTCTGCTGCCCTACTCGAGCTCCGCTCGCTGAGAAGGGACCAGACGATGAAGCTCATCCTGACGCAGGAGGTCAGCGGCCTCGGCACCCCCGGCGACGTGGTCGAGGTCAAGGACGGCTACGGCCGCAACTTCCTCATGCCCCGTGGCCTCGCGACGCCGTGGACCAAGGGCGGCGAGAAGCAGGTCGCCTCGATCCGCAAGGCCCGCGAGTCGCGCGAGATCGCGGACGTCGAGGTCGCCCAGCGCATGAAGCAGGCGCTGGAGTCCGCCACCGTGCGGCTCCCGGTGAACGCCGGCGCTGCCGGCCGCCTCTTCGGTGCGGTGACCCCCGCAGACGTGGCCTCGGCCGTGAAGGACGCGACCGGCACCGAGGTGGACCGCCGCAAGGTCGAGATCGCGCAGCCGATCAAGGCCCTCGGCGCCCACCAGGTGACCGTGCGCCTGCACGCCGACGTCCAGGCGACGATCGACGTCGAGGTCGTCCCGGCGTCCTGAGGCGTCGAGCCCCGCACGAAGGGTCCGTCCCCCCTGGGGGCCGGGCCCTTCGTCGTTGTCCGTCCGGCGGATCGAGACCGAGTAGTGGGGCAGCCCCGCGCCGATCCCGCCCCACTCGTCCGGTCTCGCCGCGGCAGTGGTCGTCGGCGTCGTCAGCGGACGGCGCCCGTCACCATCCAGGCGTCGCCCCGTGCCCGCGCCCAGAGCGTGAGCGTCCGCACCCCCATGAAACCGAACCCGAACGCGACCCACAGCCAGACCAGCCCCGCCAGGCCGTCCGGCCCCCAGGCCCGGACGGCGAACGCGACCGGGGCGTAGACCGCCAGGGTCACGGTCGACGCCACGGCGAGGTAGCGGCCGTCCCCGGCACCGATGAGCACCCCGTCGAGCACGAAGACATACCCCGACAGGGGCTGGCTCAGGGCGGCCGGCACCAGGGCCACGGCGATCGCCGCCTGCACCTGCGCGTCCGGACTGAACAGCGGGCCGACGAAGGGCGCGACGACCAGCAGCAGCAGCCCGATCAAGGCGCCCCCGGCGAGCCCCCAGCCGACCATCCGGCGGGTGGCGGCGCGGGCGCCCCGGGCGTCGGCGGCCCCGAGGAAGCGGCCGGTCAGCGCCTGGCCGGCGATGGCGAGGGCGTCGAGCGCGAAGGACGTGAAGACCCACAGCGTGAAGACCACCTGGTGGCCGGCCAGCTCGGCGTCGCCCATCGAGGCGGCGACCGCCGTGGTGACCAGCAGAGTGGCGCGCAGGGCGAGGGTGCGCACCACGAGCGGCGCCCCGGCGCGCGCCGCCGTGCCGATGCCGGGCAGGTCGGGACGCAGGGGGGCGCCGTGCCGCCGCGCCGCACGGACGACGACGACGGTGAGAGCGCAGGCCATCCCCGTCTGCGCCAGCGAGGTGCCCAGACCCGAGCCGGCGATCCCCATCCCGAGGGGGTAGACGAGCAGCCAGTTCAGGACGCCGTTGGCGGCCGCGCCGCTGACCGCGACGACCAGCGGCGTGCGGGTGTCCTGCAGCCCGCGCAGCACGCCGGTGGCGGCGAGCACGACGAGCATCGCGGGGACGCCCGGCAGCGACCAGCGCAGGTAGGTGACCGCGTACGGCACCACGTCGGCGGAGGCTCCGAGCGCCCCGGTCAGCCGGGGCGCGGCCAGCGCGGCGGCCACCCACATCACAGCGCCGAGCCCGACGGCGAGCCACATGCCGTCCACCCCGACCCGCAGGGCGTCGCGGAGGTCGCCGGCGCCGAGCAGGCGGGCGACCCCGGCGGTGGTGCCGTAGGCGAGGAAGACGCACAGCCCCACGGCCGTGGTCAGCAGCGCCCCGGCGATGCCCAGGCCGGCCAGCGGGAGCGCCCCGAGATGGCCGACGATGGCCGAGTCGGTGAGCAGGAACAGGGGCTCGGCGACGAGAGCCGCGAACGCGGGCACGGCGAGCGCGAGGATCTGCCGGTCCTGCGCCGTCAGCCTCGGTCGCAACCCCCTCGTCCCCCTCGCGTCGTCGTCACCCCGTACGGGTCGCAGGACATCCTGCCGTGCGCGGGACCGGAGCCGCCCCGGACGGTCGTTCGTGGACATCTCACGTTCACCTGCCGGACCGTCACGAACTTCTTTTCCTCCACAGGCGGTGGACGACGTCTGCGCAGGTCGGAGGCGTGCCGGGGTGGCTGTCCCCAGACAATCCACAGGCCGTGCACCGCGCCGTGCACCGATGCACGGCGGTTACGCACAGGGACGCCCCCAGGTTGTGCACAGGGCGCTTTGCCACCGGTCCGGTGCGGCCCCTACCGTGCTCGCCGGACCTGATCGCGGTCCCGAGCAGACCAGGGTCCGCGACCGGTTGTCGGTGGTGACCCGTACACCTGTTCGACATGAGTTCTCCCGTGGGTGCGGATCGTGACCGTCGAGCCGCAGCGCTGCTCGCGTCACCCGCCACGACGGATCGGAAGGGGAGTCGGGCGTGTCGCTGACCGAGGCCGGGCCGTTCGACCCCACCAGCTACTCGTCCGGTCCCAGCGAGGACCTCGGGCGCACACCCCCGCAGGACGTCGCGGCGGAGCAGTCCGTGCTCGGCGGCATGATGCTCTCGAAGGACGCGATCGCCGACGTCATCGAGGTGCTGCGCGGCACCGACTTCTACCGGCCGGCCCACGAGCTCGTGTTCGAGGCCGTCCTCGACCTCTACGGACGCGGTGAGCCCGCCGACGCGGTCACCGTCGCCGACGAGCTGACCAAGCGCGGTGAGCTGGGCCGTGTCGGCGGCGCCGCCTACCTGCACACGCTGATCTCGTCCGTGCCCACCGCCGCGAACGCCGGCTACTACGCCGAGATCGTCCGCGAGCGTGCCGTGCTCCGCCGGCTCGTCGAGGCCGGCACGAAGATCGTGCAGCTCGGCTACGCCTCCGGCGGCGGTGACGTCGACGACCTCGTCAACGCCGCGCAGGCCGAGGTCTACCAGGTCACCGAGCGCCGCACGACCGAGGACTACCTGCCGCTCTCGGAGATCATCGAGGGCACGATCAACGAGATCGAGGCGTCCGAGGGGCGCGGCGACGAGATGGTCGGCATCCCGACCGGCTTCGCCGATCTCGACCAGCTGACCAACGGACTGCACCCCGGGCAGATGATCGTCCTGGCGGCGAGGCCCGCGATGGGCAAGTCCACGGCCGCCCTGGACATCGCCCGGTCCGCGTCGATCCGCCACGGTCACGCGTCGGTGATCTTCTCGCTCGAGATGAGCCGCAACGAGATCACCATGCGCCTGCTCTCCGCCGAGGCGTCGGTGTCGCTCCAGCACATGCGCAAGGGCACCATGCGCGAGGAGGACTGGACCAAGCTCGCCCGCACCATGGGACGCGTCAGCGAGGCGCCGCTGTTCATCGACGACAGCCCGAACATGTCGCTGATGGAGATCCGCGCCAAGTGCCGCCGCCTCAAGCAGCGCCACGGCCTCAAGCTCGTCGTGATCGACTACCTGCAGCTGATGAGCTCGGGCAAGCGGGTGGAGAGCCGCCAGCAGGAGGTCTCGGAGTTCTCCCGCGCGCTCAAGCTCCTCGCCAAGGAGCTCGAGGTGCCGGTGATCGCGGTCTCGCAGCTGAACCGTGGTCCGGAGCAGCGCACCGACAAGAAGCCGGCGATGAGCGACCTGCGTGAGTCGGGGTCGATCGAGCAGGACGCCGACATGGTGATCCTGCTGCACCGCGAGGACGCCTACGAGAAGGAGTCACCCCGGGCGGGTGAGGCCGACTTCATCGTGGCCAAGCACCGCAACGGCCCGACCGACACGATCACGGTGGCGTTCCAGGGGCACTACTCGCGGTTCGTCGACATGGCGCAGGACAGCTAGGGCGCGTCCGTCCGCTGTGCGGCCAGGAGGCCGGCCAGCCGAGCAACCAGGTCGAAGGGCACTGGTGCGCCGAGCGGGAACCGCACCGTGCCCTTGTGGCCGGCGTACGCGGCCAGGTCGCGCTCGAGGTCCGGGTCGCCCGAGGCCATCGGGTAGACGCTGACGTGCTTCTTCCAGCCCGCGAAGTGCACCAGCGAGCGGCCGTCCAGCGTGATCGTCGGCATCTGGTACCGGATGGTCTCGCCGCAGCCGGGCACGGCCTCGTGGATCGTCCGACGCAGCGTCTGCAGCACCACCTGCACGTCGTCCGGGTAGGTACTGATGTAGTCGTCGACCGTCGTCGGGGTGTCAGCCATGGTCCGCCCTTCCGCGCCGGGGTCAGGATGGCACCGGACCGCCGCCGCCCGCCGCCCGGCTGCGGTCGGCACGCCCGTTGAGGTAGCGCTGCTCCGGGATGCTCGCGGTCAGCCGGGCGGCCCGGGCGTAGGACTCGGACGCCTCGTCGGGCCGCCCCGCCATCTCGAGGAGATGGGCCTGCACCGCGTACAGGCGGTGGTGCCGGGCCATCCCCGGCGCGCCGAGGAGGGGCTGGAGGAGATCAAGCCCGGCCTCGGCGCCGAGGGCCATCCCCAGGGCGACGGCCGCGTTGAGCGTGACGGTCGCGCTGGGCGCGACCTGGTCGAGCATCCGGTAGAGCATCGTGATCTGCAGCCAGTCGGTGTCGGCCCACGTCGGCGCCTCGTCGTGCACGGCAGCGATCGCCGCCTGCAGCTGGAACGGCCCCACCGGCCCGCGGGGCAGCACCTGCTCCACCAGGGACACACCCTCGGCGACGGCTCCGACGTCCCAACGACCCCGGTCCTGGTCGGCCAGCGGCACCAGGCCCCCGTCGGCGTCGATGCGGGCGGCACGGCGGGCGTCGGTGAGCAGCATCAGCGCCAGGAGGCCCGCCACCTCGTCATCGTCCGGACGCGCGCGCCGCAGCTCGCGGGTGAGGCGGATCGCCTCGTGGGTCAGCGACACGTCGACGAGCTCGGCACCGGCGCTGGCCGCGTAGCCCTCGTTGAACACGAGGTACAGCACCTGCAGCACGGAGGCGATGCGGTCCTGCGGTCCCTCGGGTAGCTCGGCGAACCGGGCGCCCACCGACCGCAGCGTGGCCTTGGCCCGGCTGATCCGCTGCGCCATCGCGGACGGGGGAACCAGGTAGGCCGCGGCGATCTGGGCTGTGCTCAGTCCGCCGACCGCGCGCAGGGTCAGCGCGACCTGCGACGGCTGCGTGAGCGCCGGGTGGCAGCACAGCAGCAACAGGTCGAGCGTGTCGTCCCGTCCGCCCGCCTCGACGTCGGCCGGCGGCGCGGTGAAGGCGTCGGACGGCTGCGCGGTCGCCACCGCGACCTCACGCAGGGAACGCGACCTCTCGCTGCGCAGCTGGTCGACGACGCGCCGCGAGGCGACCCGGACCAGCCACCCGCGCGGGTTGTCCGGCATGCCGTCGGCCGGCCACTGGGTGGCGGCCGCCTGCAGCGACTCCTGCACGGCGTCCTCGCAGCCGTCGAAGTCGCCGTAGCGGCGCACCAGCGCCCCGAGGACGTGCGGCACCTCGCGGCGCCACACGTCCTCGAGGTCTGCGGGGGTCACTGCTCGTCGCCACCCGGCCACATCACCGGTCGCAGCTCAACGGTCTCTCCGGGCCCGGCGAACCGGGACGCGACCTCGTCGGCCCGCTCGGGGCTCTCGAGGTCGAGCAGGAAGAATCCGGCGAGGTGCTCCTTGGACTCCGAGTACGGCCCGTCCGTCGACACCGACCGTCCCTGGCGCCACCTGAAGATCCGGGCGTTGGCCGGGTCGCCGAGGGGCTCGCAGCCCACGATCTCGCTGCGCGAGGACATCTCCTTCATCAGCGCGTCGAACTCGGCGTTCAGCTGGTCTCGCTCCGCCTGCGGCAGGGCCTGGTGCTCCGCGACGAAGTCGCTGGTCGGGTGCCCCCAGGGCTGGGGGTTCGAGTGGACGAGGAGGACGTACTTCATGGCTCGGCTCCTTGCTGTGTCGGTCGGCCGTGCGGCCCTTCCACCGTGACGTCGGCGCCGCCGCGCCGATCTCGACATCGCCCGTCGCTCTGCCTGCGCCACCACCGCGATGGTGCCCGATCTGCCGGTCTCGTGTGCATCCGGCACACTGCCGGTCATGGGACGAACCCTTCTGTTCGCCGTGGGCGCCTCGCTGCCGCTGCTGCTGGGGGCGCTGGTCGGCGTCCGGTGGCGGCCCCCGCGCGCCGTGCTGGCCGTGGTACTCGCCTACGCGACGGGTGCGCTGATCAGCGCCGTGTCGTTCGAGCTGTTCGAGGAGAGCTACCGCGGCGGCGGTGCCATCCGGTCCGGCCTGGCCTTCGCCGCCGGCGCCCTCGTCTTCGTGGTGGTCGACTCGTTCCTCGACTCCCGGACGAAGGGGTCCGCCGCGGGCTGGGCCCTGCTGGCCGGCGTCACCCTCGACGGGGTGCCCGAGAACACCGCGCTGGGGGTCTCCCTCGTCGACGGGGGGAGCCTGGCGCTGCTGGTCGCGGTGTTCGTCTCCAACTTCCCCGAGGCCCTGGCCGGGGCGGCGTCCATGCGGGAGCAGGGCCGCTCGCCGAGGTCCGTGGTGCTGCTGTGGGCGGGGGCGACGCTGCTGCTGGCCGGCGCCGTCGTGCTGGGACGCCTGGCCTTCTCGGGATCCTCACCCGAGCAGCTGTCCCTGCCGCTCGCGTTCGCGGGCGGTGCGGTGCTCGCGTCGCTGGTGGACACGCTCGCCCCCGAGGCCTTCAAGGACGGCGGCCCCTACATCGCCCTCGCCAGCGCGGCAGGCTTCTTCACGGCGTTCATGCTCAGCGCCTGACCACGCACCCGGCCGCCGACCATCCGCCCTCGACTGTTCCCGCCCCCCACTGCGCCGGTCCGCGGGCACAGCGGCGGGCACGTACGGCCGATCAGGCCCCGGGCGGTGCGTTCCCCTCGCGGCTGCCCGCGGCTGTGCCCGCCGGACGGCTCCGGCGGAGCCAGGTACGCCCCGGGTGGCCTCAGCCCACGGCGTCGGTCATCTCGTCGGGCACCGCGATCACGTCGACCATCGCGCCGGACCGCAGCACCGTCACGTGCAGCGGTGCGCCGATGGCGTCCGCGAACAGGAGCCGCTGCAGGCTCACGGCGTCGGAGACGGGCCGGCGACCGGCGGTCAGCACCAGGTCGCCCGCCTTCAGCCCCGCCCGGTCGGCCGGTGAGCCGCCGATCACCTCGATCACGCGCAGGGCCCGGCGCTGACCGGTGCGCTCGGCCACGCGCTCGGGCAGGGGGACGGGTGTGCTGACCAGGCCCAGGTACGCGCGGCGCACCCGTCCGTCGCTGAGCAGGGCGGACACGATGCGCCGGGTCGTCGCGTTGACAGGCACGGCCAGGCCGAGCCCCACCCCGGCGACGGCGGTGTTCACCCCCACGATGCGACCGGAGGCGTCCGCCAGCGCGCCGCCGGAGCTGCCCGGGTTGAGGGCGGCGTCGGTCTGGATCACGTCCTCGATGACCCGTCCGGCCCGTCCCGACCGGGCCGGCAGCGACCGTCCGAGCGCGCTCACCACCCCCGCGGTGACCGAGCCGGCGAGCCCCAGCGGGTTGCCGACCGCGACCACGAGCTGGCCGACGCGGAGGGTCGCGGCGTCCCCGAGGGTCGCGGGTGCCGGTGCGCCTCCCCGGCTGTGCAGGACGGCCAGGTCGGACAACGGGTCCGAGCCGACGACGTCGACGGCGGCGCCGGTGCCGTCGGCGAACTCCACCCGTCCGGACGTGGACCGCCCGACGACGTGGGCGTTCGTGAGCAGGTAGCCGTCCTCGGTGAACACCACGGCCGAGCCGGAGCCCCCGCGCGACCGGCCGCGACCGGACGGACCGACCTCCACGGCGGCGACGTGCGGGCTCACGGTCCGGGCCACGTGCGTGACGATGCGCGAGTAGGCGTCCAGCGCCTCCTCCTCGTCACCCGGCCCGGGCAGGGGGTGCGTCTCGGGACTGGGCATGGTCGCGGCCACCTCCTCGGCCGGCTCGGCCGTCCGACCTCGTGCCTCTCCCAACGACCGTGAGGGCCCGCGTAGTCCGCCGTCGGCACGCGCGCGTGGGCCGGGTGTCCCATGATCGAGCGGTGACCACCCCGATCGACCTGACCGGCGTGCCCGGTGCACCCAGCGGCTCACGGACCCTGCGCGGCCACCTCTCCCGGCCGGCGGGTGCCGGTCCGTGGCCGGGCGTGGTCGTGCTGCACGAGGCGTTCGCCGTCGACGACGTGATGCGGCACCACGTGGACCGCCTCGCCGGGATGGGGTACCTCGCGCTGATGCCCGACCTGTTCAGCGACGGCGGCCCGGCCCGCTGCCTGGTGTCGACCTTCCGGTCGCTGAGGTCGGGGCGTGGACGGGCATACGCCGACATCGAGGCCGCCCGCGCCTTCCTGGCCGGTCACGCCGACGGCACCGGGAGGGTCGGGGTGATCGGCTTCTGCCTGGGCGGCGGGTTCGCCCTCATGTGCGCCACCCGCGGCTTCGACGTGGTCTCCGACAACTACGGGATGCTCCCGAAGGACGTCGACGGGGCGCTGGAGGGCGCCTGTCCGGTCGTCGCCGCCTACGGCGGCCGGGACCGTTCGCTGCCTGCAGGGACCGTCGGCACGCTCGAGGAGGCGCTGACGCGGCACGGCGTCGAGCACGAGGTGACCGTGCACCCGACCGCCGGGCACTCGTTCCTCAACGACGTGCCCACCGGTCCACGGATCCTCGGGCCGATCTCGCGGGTGATGAACATCGGGCCGGAACCCGTTGCGGCGGAGAGGGCGTGGAAGTCGATCGAGTCGTTCTTCGCCCGCCACCTGGGGCCCGCACCGTCCGCGTGATCGTGGTGTCCGAGGCGGCCGCCATGATCGACGGGTGACCACGTCGATCCCGGTGACCGAACGCCGGGCGCGCCTCGCGCGTCGGCACCGCCTCCTGCCCGAGCTGCGCACCGACGACCTGGCCGTGCTCACCGACGACCTCGTCGCCCTGCACTCCAGCGATCCCGTGACGGTGTTCCTGTCGGCGATGGTGCGCATGGTCACCCCGGGCGTGGAGGCGGTGGAGAAGGCGCTGTACGACGATCGGGTCGTCGTGCGGCACCACGCCATGCGGCGGACGCTCTGGGTCGCGACCCCGGTCACCGCGGGACGGATGCACGCCGCCGCCACCCGCAAGGTGGCCCGGACCGAGCACCGGCGCCTCGTGCGAGTCCTGGAGGCGAACGGGATCGACGACGGCGAGCAGTGGCTGGCCACTGCCAGGGGCGAGGTGCTGTCGTTGCTGCAGGCCGAGGGGCCGCTGACCACCCGGCAGCTCGGCGCTCGCATCCCGGTGCTCACCCACCCCCTGGCGATGGGTCGGGGGAGGTGGGCTGCGACCGTCGCCGCGCACACCCGCGTGCTCCTCGGGCTCGGCTTCGAGGGTGCGCTCGTGCGCACCCGCCCGACGGGGACGTGGGTGAACGGCCAGTACCGGTGGGCGGCGATGGACGACTGGCTGCCCGGTGGCGTCGACGGGTTCGACGAGCGCGGGGCGGCCCGCGACCTGGCCGACCACTGGCTGCGCCGGTTCGGGCCCGCCACGACCTCCGACCTGCAGTGGTGGATGGGCTGGACGCTGGGACTGACCCGGACCGCGCTCGCGGACTGCGGCGCCGTCGACGTCGACCTGGACGGGTCGCCGGGCTGGGTCGCCGCAGGTGACACCCTCGCCGCCGAGCCGGTCGACCCCTGGGTCGCGCTGCTGCCCTCGCTGGACCCGACCGTGATGGGCTGGAAGGATCGTGACTGGTACCTGCCGCCGGAGGCCGCCGACGCGTTCGACCGCAACGGCAACGCGGGCCCGACCATCTGGGTCGACGGGCGCGTGGTCGGCGCCTGGGCGCAGCGGCAGGACGGCGAGGTCCGCACGCACTACTTCGTGCCGGTCGCACCCGACCGCCGCGAGCAGGTGCGCCGACGCGCCGACGAGGTGCGCACGTGGCTGGGGGAGACCCGGTACTCCGTGCGCTTCCCCGGCCGGATCAACTCCCACCTGATGGCCTGAGCCGGCGCGACCGCGGCCGGCCACCCGGGGTCAGCCCATCAACCGCCGTGCCAGGGGAAGCGGCAGGTGCCGTAGCGCGGCGCCCAGCGGCACCCACGGCCACGGCGGGACCAGGGCTCGCGCCTTCCCCTTCTCGACCGCGGCGACGATCGACCGCACGCCCCGCTCGGTGCTGACCAGGAACGGGGCGTTCTTCACCTTCTCGTTCATCTCGGAGCGGATGAAGCCCGGGTAGATCACCGACACCCTGATCGGTGTGCCGTGCATCTCGGCCCTGACTCCCTCGGCGAGGTGGGCGACCCCTGCCTTGGTCGCCGCGTACGTGGCGACCGGCCCCGGCATGCCGCGCATCGCGGACACCGACGAGATCATCACGAGGTGCCCGGCACCCTGCGCGCGGAAGATCCCCAGCGCGGCCTCGGTCTGGGCCAGCGCCCCGACGAAGTTGGTCATCGCCGTCTGCCTGTTGGCCTCGAAGCCGCCGGTTCCCAGCGCGACCCCCTTGCCGAGACCGGCGTTGACGACGACCCGGTCGATGCGCCCGAAGTCGGCCTGGAACCCCCGGAACACCTCGAACACGGCCTCGTGGTCGTTGACGTCCAGGGCACGGGTCTCGAACCGCTGCCCTGGGTGCGTGGCGGCCAGCTCGGACTGCAGCGACGACAGGCGGTCGCCTCGGCGGGCGCACAGCGCCAGGTCGTGGCCGAGGGCCGCGAACTGACGGGCCATCTCCGCGCCGAGACCCGAGCTCGCGCCCGTGATCAGGATGGTGTGGCTCATGAGTCCTCTTCTCGGGGAACGGTGTCCGTGGCCGACTGCGACCGCTCGCGTCTCTCGGCCGCCTTGACCAGCCTGCGGCAGCGCCAGCCCAGGTAGAGCACGACGAAGTAGAACTGCCGGTAGGCCCTGTTGGTCGTCTGGCGGTGGAAGTACCGGTAGTAGATCTGCTGCGCGATCACGGCCAGCCGGAACAGCCCGAAGACCTCGTAGAAGGTCCACTGGTCCGGCGTCACCGACAGGCCCGTGCGGGAGGCGTAGTACGCGACGACCTCGGTCCGCGTGAGCATGCCGGGCACGTGGGTCGGCTGGCGCCTGAACCGTGCGAAGACCGGGTCGTCGCGCGCCTCGACCCAGTAGGCCAAGGCGCCCCCGAGGTCCATCAGTGGGTCGCCGAGGGTCGCCATCTCCCAGTCGAGCACCCCGACGACCTGCAGCGGGTCGTTGCCCAGGACGACATTGTCGAACCGGAAGTCGTTGTGGATCAGGCAGTTCCGGACGTCCTCCGGCTGGTGGGTGTCGAGCCAGCGCATCACGGTCTCGAACGAGCCGACGTTGGGCGTGCGCGCGTCACGGAACCGCCTAGACCATCCGGCCACTTGTCGTGCCACGTAGCCGGTTCCGCGGCCAAGGTCGCTCAGACCGGCCGCCTCCGGGTCGATCGAGTGCAGCTGCACGAGCACGTCGAGGACGTCCGTGCAGAGCTTGCGCACAGCTGCCTCGTCGAGGTCGGCACCGGTCGGCAGGTCGCGGCGGAGGATCGTGCCCTGCAGGCGCTCCATCACGTAGAACTCGCTCCCGATCACCGAGGTGTCGTCGCAGAGGGCCACCATCGCGGGCACGTAGGAGAACACGGGTGCGAGCCGGGACTGGATCGTGAACTCACGCCGCACGTCGTGGGCGCCCTTGGCCTTGGAGCCGGTCGGCGGCCGCCGCAGCACCAGGTCTCGCGTCGGGTACCGCAGCAGGTAGGTGAGGTTGGAGGCGCCGCCGGGGAACTGCCGGACCTCCGGGGTCGCGTCGAGACCGGGCTCGTGCGAGGCCTTCTCACGCAACCAGCGGGCTACTGCCTCCACGTCGAACTCGTCCTCGCCGCGGACGGGTACCCCGTCCGCGCCGCTCATGCTCGTCCGCCCTCGCGGTACCTCGCCAGCTCGATCTTCGCGACCACACCGCGGTGGACCTCGTCGGGGCCGTCCGCCAGCCGCAGCGCCCGTGCGTTCGTCCAGGCCGCAGCCAGGGGGAAGTCGTCCGACAGCCCGGCGCCGCCGTGGAGCTGGATGGCCATGTCGACGACCTGCTGCGCCATGGTCGGCACCGCGACCTTGATCTGGCTGACCTCGCTGAGCGCCCCTGCGGGACCTGCCGTGTCGAGGAGCCAGGCGGTGCGCAGGACGAGGAGGCGCGCCTGCTCGATGGCGATGCGGGCGTCGGCGATGCGCTCACGGTTGCCGCCGAGGTCGGCGAGCGGCCTGCCGAACGCGACCCGGGAGGTCGCGCGCGTGCAGGCCAGCTCGAGCGCCCGCTCAGCCAGCCCGACGAGGCGCATGCAGTGGTGGACGCGACCGGGACCCAGCCGGCCCTGGGCGATCTCGAAGGCGCGGCCTGGACCGGCGATGACGTTGGTGGGCGGAACGCGCACGTCGGTGAAGGACACCTCGCCGTGCCCGAACGGCTCGTCCTGCATCCCCATCGTGCTCAGCAGGCGCTCGACCACCACGCCGTCAGCGGTCCGGGGGACGAGCACCATCGAGTGCCTGGCACGGCGGTCGGCAGAGGGGTCGGTGAGGGCCATCACGATCAGCACCTCGCAGTCGGGGTGCCCCACGCCGGTCGACCACCACTTGCGACCGTTGACGACGACCTCATCCCCCTCGGCGACCGCCGTGGTCTGCATGGTCGTGGCGTCGGACGAGGCCACGCCCGGCTCCGTCATGCAGAACGCGCTGTGGATCCGTCCGTCGAGCAGGGGCTCGAGCCACTCCCGGCGCTGGCCGTCGCTGCCGTACCTGAGCAGGACCTCCATGTTGCCGGTGTCAGGCGGGTTGCAGTTGAACACGTACGGGGCCAGGGCCGACCGCCCCGTCAGCTCAGCGATCGGCGCGTAGTCGACGTTGGTCAGGCCCTGGCCGCCGTCGGTGCCGAAGCGCTTCGCGTAGTCACCCGCGTGCTCGTGCGGTAGGAACAGGTTCCACAGCCCCTCTGCGCGGGCGGCAGCGCGCAGCTCACCGAGCAGGGGCACTTCCTGCCACGGGTCGCCGGCCCCGAGCCGCCGCCGGCTGATCTCGCGGTGGTACGCCGCCTCGACCGGGTCGACGCGGGTCGCGATGAAGTCGGCCACCCGCGCCGCGAGGTCGGCGGCGCGCGACGAGGGGGCGAGGTGCATCCGTCGACCCTACGGCCGCGGCGTGCGGGCGGCGCGGCGCCGGAGCCCGGTCACAGGAAGGCCCGGCCCTCGCCCCGGTAGGTGGGCGCGGACGACACCGCCGTCCCCTCGACGAGGTGGAGCTGGTCGAGCCGCTCACTCAGCTCGCCCGCCTTGGCATGGCGGAACCAGACCCGGTCACCCACCGCGAGCGCGGCGGCCCCGCGTCCCCGCAGGGGGGTCTGCACCTCTCCCGCCCCCTCGGTGGGGGTCAGCCGCAGGCCGCGCGGCCAGGCCGGCACCGGCAGGCGGTCGGCACCGGCCGCGCCGGAGGCGACCCATCCGCCGCCGAGCACCGTGGCGACACGCGCCGACGGCCGGCGCACGACGTCGAGCACGAAGAAGGCGGCGGGCTGCGGCGTCCAGGCCCGGTAGCCGTCGAACAGCGCCGGACCGTAGAGGCCCGAGCCGGCGGCGACCTCGGTGACGGACGGGTCGGACGAGGTCAGCTCGATGCTGCCCGTGCCGCCGCCGTTCACGAGGCACAGCGGCGCGACCTGCTGCACCGCGCGGACCACGGCGGCCCGGCGCTCCGTCAGCTCGGCGGCGGACCGGCGCTGCACCAGCCGGACCGCGACCCGCCGCGCCGGTGACCCCGCGTCGTCGCCCACCCCGGCGATCTGCGCCTCGTACGCCATCAGCCCGACCAGCTCGAGACCCCTGCGGGCGACCACCTCCCGCGCCAGCGCGACCGCCTGCCGGGGCGTGCGGACTCCGGAGCGCCGCACGCCGAGGTGCACACGCCCTGCCAGGGCCTCCAGCGAGGCGTCCACGTCGAGGCAGACCCTGATCGGCGCGGCGGTCCCACGCCCGCGCACCACCTGCTCGATCAGGTCGAGGTGCTGCGCGCAGTCGACCATCACGGTCACCCGCGCCGCGAGGCGCTCGTCGGCCGCCAGCCGCTCCAGGGCGGCGCGGTCGACGGTCGGGTAGGCGACGAGCACGTCGTCCACCTCGTCCGCGAGCCACAGCGCCTCGGGCAGCGTGAACGCCAGCGCCCCGGCGAAGCCCGGCACGGCCACCGCACGCCGCTGCAGGGCCCGGCAGCGGAGCGACTTGGTGGCCAGGCGGATCGGTGTGCCGGCGGCCCGCCGCACCAGGGCCCGCGCGTTGGCGTCGAACGCGTCGAGGTCGACCACGCCCACCGGTGCGGGCAGGCCGGCGGTGGCCGCCTCCAGCTCCGCGAACCGGGCGTCCGTCCCCGGGGTGCTCATGGCCGCAGTCAACCAGGACGGCTGTGCGGCTACCGTCGGACCCATGAGCTGGCTCCCCGTCGTCCTGGTCTCGGCGTGCCTGGCGCTCTCGGGGTGCGCGTCCCCGTCGGACGTCGCGGCGCCGCAGGCGAGCTCAGGGTCCGCCGGCTCGCGGGACGGGGAGGGCGAGCAAGGAGGGCAGGAGGACGGTGGTGACCAGACCCATCCCGACGTGGTCGACGTCGTCGTCGAGCGCGCTGCCGACGGGACCTTCACCTTCGACGTGACGATGTCGTCGCCCTACGACTCGCCCCAGCGGTACGCCGACGGGTGGCGCGTGACGGGTCCGGACGGGGAGGTCTACGCGGAGAAGACGCTCACGCACGACCACGCGTCGGAGCAGCCCTTCACCCGGACTCAGGTCGGCGTGGAGGTCCCCGACGGCGTCACGCGGGTCGTGGTCGAGGGCCGTGACACCGAGAACGGGTACGGCGGGGCGACCCGCCTCGTCGAGCTCCCGCGGTGAGGGCGGGCCCACCCGGTCGCGGACGTCCTGTCCCCATGCTGCCGACGAGTCCCCGGCGCCGCGCGGCCCTCGCGGGCCTGGTCGCCGTCCTGGTGGCGCTCGCCGTGGCGATCGCCGTGGTCGTCACCGGTGGCGGTGCGTCGGGCGGCGACGGCGGCCGGGTCGCCCAGGACGCGCCGGGACCGGTGCTGCTGGTGCCGGGATACGGCGGGGACACGACGGCGGTCGGACGGCTCGCCGAGGTGCTGCGGGCGGGCGGACGGGAGGCGACGGTGGTGCCGGCCCCCGGCGACGGCACCGGCGACCTGCGCGAGCAGGCGCGCGGTCTCGACCGGGTGGCCAGGGAGGCGTTGGCGTCCGGCGCGCCCTCGGTCGACGTCGTCGGCTACTCCGCCGGCGGTGTCGTCGCGCGCATCTGGGTCGCAGAGCTGGGCGGCGACGCGTACGCGCGCCGGGTGGTGACGCTCGGGTCGCCCCACCACGGGACCGAGTCGGCCCTGGCCGTGGCCGAGCTGCTGCCGGGTGCCTGCCCCGAGGCGTGCCGGCAGCTCGTGCCCGACGGCCCCCTCCTGGCCGACCTGCCCGAGTCACCGCCCGGGCCGCTCTGGACCAGCGTGTGGACCGAGGACGACCAGGTGGTCACCCCGCCCGACTCGGCGGTGATGGCGGGGGCCGTCAACGTCGACCTGCAGGCCGTGTGCGCGGACGCCCGGGTCGACCACGGGCAGCTGCCGACCGACCCTCTCGTGGTCGGTGTCGTCCGGCTGGCCCTCTCGGTGGAGCCCCTGCGGTCCGCGCCCGGCCCGCAGGAGTGCGCCGCCCTCCGCTCGGGGACGGGCTGACGCTCAGCTCGTGACGTCCTTGGTGGTGAAGCTGGCCCATGACATCGCGAGCAGCACGACGACGTAGGCGCCCTGCACCAGCACGCCGCGCTCGACGTCGCGCAGCAGGATCGGGTCGCGGAACAGGTCGACCCAGGCCAGCCAGTACCGGGTCGGCAGGTAGTCGCGGACGACGCCCGCCGCGTCCAGCGTCACCAGGACGGTGCTGCTCACGAGCAGCGCCAGCCCCCCGAGCGCGGCACCGAGCGCGGAGTCGGTGAGCGTCGACAGGAACAGCGACAGCGGCGCGACCCCGAGCATCGACCAGCCGATGTACAGCACCATCAGCAGGTCCGCACGGCGAGCTCCTGCGCGGTCAGGGGCGT
Source organism: uncultured Actinomycetota bacterium (assembly GCA_963843835.1). Classification (GTDB taxonomy): domain Bacteria; phylum Actinomycetota; class Actinomycetes; order Actinomycetales; family CAWJMD01; genus CAWJMD01. The sequence goes on along the minus strand of CAWJMD010000001.1, from coordinate 67,650 downwards.
GCCCGAGACCGTGGTCGTGGACTCGACCGGGACCGGTCGCCGAGCAGCGTGGTGCCCACGACGTAGGCCGTCACCGCGACGGCCGTCACCGCCACGAGCACGAAGCTGCACACCGACACGAGCTTCGCGACGAGCAGCCGTGTTCGTCCGACCGGACGCACGAGCAGGTACCGCAGCGTGCCCGTGCTCGCCTCGCCGGCGACGGCATCCCCCGCGACGACGGCGACCGCCACCGGCAGGAAGACCGGAAGGACGATGCCCAGCGCCGCGGCCGGGTACAGCGCGCCGTTGCCCAGCACGGCGGCCAGGAACGTGGGCCCCTCACCCGGTCGGGGGCCGATCTCGGTGACCGCCAGGAACACGGCGACGACCGTGGGCAGCGCGCAGAGGAGGGCGATGGACACCCACGTTCCGGGACGCCCGAAGAGCTTGCGCAGCTCGACCGCGATCACGGCCCATCCACCCTGTCCGCCCCCGGACGGGTCAGCTCGAGGACGGACTGCTCCAGCGTGCGTCGCTCCGGGAAGGCCGCGTGCACGCCGATCCCGGCCCGGACCAGCAGGCGGGTCAGCTCGTCGACGCCGAGGCCGGCCACCACGAGGCGGTTCCCGTCCGCGTGCACGAGGCGGCCGTCGAGCAGGGCGGTCGCCGCGGCCGTGTCGGCCACCTCCACGAGGCACCTCCCGGTGGGTGCGCGCAGGTCGTCCAGCGGGCTCTGCGCCACGAGTCGACCGCGGTCGAGCACGCCGACCCGCGTGCAGAGCTGGTCGACCTCGGTGAGCAGGTGGCTGGAGAGGAAGACCGTGGTCCCCTGCTCGTTGAGGCGCACCATCAGGTCGCGCACCTCGCGGATACCGCGGGGGTCCAGTCCGTTCGTCGGCTCGTCGAGCACGAGCAACCGGGGACGGCGCAGCAGTGCGGTGGCCAGCGCGAGCCTCTGCTTCATCCCGAGCGAGTACGCGCGGACCGGACGGCGCCCGACGCCACCCAGCCCGACCTCCTCGAGCGCCTCGCCGATCCGGGCCCCGCGGGTGCGACGGGAACCGCCGGGGCCGGCAGCGTCCAGCAGCGAGAGGTTGGCCCGTGCGGACAGGTGCGGGTAGGCGGCCGGGCCCTCGACGAGGGCACCCACGTGCTCGAGGGCCCGGGCACCGTGGCGCGGCACGCGGTGGCCGAGCAGCTCGATCTCGCCGCTGGTGGCGAACACGAGGCCGAGGAGCATCCGCACCGTCGTCGTCTTGCCGGACCCGTTCGGGCCGACGAAGCCGTACCGGTCGCCCTCGCGGACGTCGAGGCCGACGTCGTCGACGGCGAGCACGCCTCCGAAGCGCTTGGTCAGCCCGCGCGTGCGGATGACCGAGCCCGGGTCGCGGGTGCTGCCCCTCGTGGTCACGGCGTGACACCGGCCCGGGGAGGTGGAGGGTCAGCGAGCAGCTCCCGCGTGGCCTGCTCCAGCAGCTCCGGGGACACCAGCCCGGCCACCACGTAGGCGTGGCGACGGTCGTAGGCGCGGGCGACCACCGCGTTGAGCAGGGGGGTGCCGATCAGCGCGCTCTGCCCGCCCGGCGCCTGGAGGCGGACCGCGCCGGAGTCCTCGGCGGCCCGCAGGGCGCCGGCGGCGACGTCGTCGGTCACGGGGACGACGACGAAGCGCGCCAGCCCGTCCCCGTAGACGCCGGTCCCGCCGAGCCCCACCGGCGAGGAGGGGTAGCCGGACAGCGACGGCGGCAGCACCCAGGGCGAGCCGATGTCGGCCTGCGACGCCAGGTCGGGGGTGGCCGGCTGGAGTCGCGCGCCCGGCGCGTCGGGTGGGTGGAGGGTGTCGGTGGCAGGCGACCGGGTGTCCACCTCGAGGAACCGCGCGACGAGGGCGTCCACGTCGCCGGTGCCGACCAGCCGCACCTCGAGCGGCAGCCCGCTCGCGTCGTCGACCCAGACGTCCACCCGGGCGAGGGTGGCGTCCGCGTCACCGGGCACGACCCGCAGGAGCGTGGCGGGCCGACCGGCCACCCGTTGCCGACCGACGACGCGGAGCGCGTCCTGTGGTCCGACGCTCCCGAGGACGCGCCGGGCCACCTGCGGGGGCAGCAGGTCGTCGGCGCGCGGGAGCCTGACGTCGGTGAACGCGGTGGACCGGGTGAGGCTCCGCCGCTCGTAGTCCCAGGTGACGACGTCGCTGCCGAAGCCGTAGGCGTCCTGCTCGCCGGTCGGCGTCAGGACGTCGACCCGCCAGGACCGGGGGCCCGACCACCAGACGCGCGACCGGGTGGTGCTGCCGAGCAGCGCCGCCACGCCGCCCAGCCGGGGCAGGTCCGGCAGCCCGAGCGACCCACGGGACTCGGCCAGGCCGGCGTGGGGGACCTCGCCCGACGACATCACCCGCCTCAGCAGGGCGGCGGGATCGCCCGACGACACCGGTCCCGCAGCGACCGGGAGCGCCCGGGAGGTGAGGGTCGGGGCGGACAGGACGAGCGCCAGGCCCACTCCCACGGCGGCCCACCGCAGCCTGGTCTCGCGCGCGACGACCGACACGCCTCACGGTAACCCCGGGCGCCTGTCGCCGACCTTTCGGCGGTCGGGCGTCAGCCGCCGTCCGCACCCCAGGCCCGCAGAACGGACCCCGCATCCACCGGCTCGCGCGGCGGGCTCGTCAACCCGGCAGGCGTCCGCGAGAACCGCGGGGCCGGCGCGGGCTGCACGACGCCGTGGTGGTCGAGGTACGTGCCGCGTGCGGACAGGTGCGGGTGCGATGCCGCGGCCGACATCGGGAGGACGGGTGTCACGCAGGCGTCGGTCGCGGCGAAGCGCGCTGCCCACTCCTGCTGGGTGCGCTGCGAGAACCGTTCTGCCAGCGCGGCGCGCAGCTGTGGCCACTGCGCAGGGTCGTTGCGGTCCGGAACGTCGACGGTCAGCTCCAGACCGTCGAGCAGCGCCGCGTAGAACTGCGGCTCGAGGGCGCCGACGGCCATGTGCTCGCCGTCCGAGGTCTCGTACACGTCGTAGAAGGGGGCCCCCGAGTCGAGCAGGTTCGTGCCGCGTCGCTGGCTCTGGACGCCCCCGGCGAGAAGGCCGGCGAGCATCGTGCCGAGGTGCGCGACACCATCGACGACCGCCGCGTCCACGACCTGACCGACCCCGCTCCCACGCGCCTCGACCAGCGCGGCCAGCACGCCGATGACCAGGTAGGTCGAGCCGCCGCCGAAGTCGCCGAGCAGGTTCTGCGGGAACTGGGGTGGCCCGTCGGCGCGACCGAGTCCGTGGAGCACCCCGCTGACGGCCAGGTAGTTGATGTCGTGGCCGGCGCGGTCGGCGAGCGGCCCGTCCTGGCCCCAGCCGGTCATCCGGCCGTAGACCAGGGCGGGGTTGCGGGCGTGGCACTCGTCCGGGCCGAGGCCGAGGCGCTCGGCGACGCCCGGGCGCATGCCCTCGAGCAGCACGTCGGCGCGCTCGACCAGGTCGAGCACGAGGGCCACGGACGCGGGGTCCTTGAGGTCGAGGGCGACGGACGGGCGCCCGCGCGCGAGCAGGTCCGTCCGTCGCGGGCCGAGGGTGGTGCCACCGCCCGGCCGTTCGACGCGCACCACGTCGGCACCCAGGTCGGCGAGGGTCATGGCCGCGTGCGGCGCGGGGCCGATGCCGGCCAGCTCGACCACCCGCACGCCGGCCAGGGGTCCGGTGCGCTGCTCCACCCGCACAGAGTGGCACCTGGCACGTGGGGTGGGGTGGTAGGAACACGGGATGGAGACCGCACCCGCGAGTGGCCCCGTGCACGTGATCGGCGCGGGGCCGGGCGGTCTCGCGGTCGCCGCGGCGCTGACCCGGCGAGGTGTCCCCGCTCTGGTCCTCGAGCGGTCGGACGCGGTCGGTGCGTCCTGGCGGCGGCACTACGACCGCCTGCGTCTGCACACCACCCGCCACCTCTCGGGGCTGCCGGGGCTGGCGATCCCGCGCAGCGCCGGACGGTGGGTCGCCCGCGACGACGTGGTGCGCTACCTGGAGCAGTACGTGCGGCACCACGACCTGGACGTGCGGACCGGGACCGAGGTGCAGCGGGTCGACCGCGGCGAGGAGGGCTGGGTCCTGACGACCGCGGACGGCGACGCGCTGCCGGCCCGGCAGGTGGTGGTGGCCACGGGGTACAACCACACGCCCGTCGCCCCCGACTGGCCGGGCGTCGGCACGTTCACCGGCGCCCTCACCCACGCGGCGGACTACCGCGACGCCGCCCCGTACCGGGGCCGTGACGTACTGGTCGTGGGCGTCGGCAACACCGGCGCGGAGATCGCGGTCGACCTCGTCGAGGGCGGGGCGGGACGCGTCCGTGTCGCTGTGCGGACCGTGCCGCACATCGTCCGCCGCAGCAGCGCGGGCTGGCCGGCGCAGGCGACGGGGATCCTCGTCCGGCACCTGCCGCCGCCGCTCGTGGACCGGGTCGCGCGCCTCGTCGCCAGCGCGCAGGTGCCCGACCTGACGGCGCACGGCCTGCCGCGGCCCGACACCGGGCTGTACTCGCGTGTGCTGCAGGGGTCGGTCCCCGTCCAGGACGTCGGCTTCCTCGCGGCGGTGCAGGCCGGCTCCGTCGAGCCGGTCGCCGCCGTCGCGTCGTTCGACGGCGACGCGGTGGTGCTGGCGGACGGCTCGCGCATCACCCCCGACGCCGTCGTCGCCGCCACCGGCTACCGGCGCGGCCTCGAGCTGCTGGTGGGGCACCTCGGCGTGCTGGACGGGGGCGGGCGACCCGTCGTCCACGGCGGCCGGACCGCGCCGGGGAGCCCCGGCCTGTACTTCACCGGGTACACCAACCCCATCAGCGGCATGCTCCGCGAGCTCCGCATCGACGCCGTGCGGATCGCCCGCGCCGTCACCACCGAGCGTCGCGGAATGCGCACGGGATCGCCGGAACCGGCTGTGCGGCCCTGACCCGGTCGTCCTCCCGGACCGGCTCCGGCGGCGTACCGCATCTGCCAGCTCGTCACCGACGTCGGCGAGATGGTCCCCGTCGACGACGCAGCTGCGCCATGGTCCGGCCTTGGCAAGGGGTGACTCAGGGGGCTCAGCCGACGTTCCGGCTGGGGGTCAGACGCCTGACACCAGCACGGCAACCACCAGCGCAGTGCGTGCCAATCCCAGCAGCGGTCCGACCGGCAGCGCAAAGCCGATCCAGAACACGAGCTCGACCGGCAGCAGGGCCAGCGCCAGCCACGGGGCGATCGGGATGTCGCTCCAGAGCAAGACGCCTGCAACGACCTCGGCTGCGCACACGGCCACGAAGCCGATCAGCAGCGCGACGCTGGTCGGTCGTCCCCAGCCCTCGAAGGGCCCGCCACCATAGGTGGGGAAGCCGAGGAACGTCCACACCTCGCCGAATCGCGCGTAGTACCACGCGCCGTACGCACCCGGGAGGCCGAAGCCCAAGCCGAGCAGGAGGGAGCAGACTGCGGCAGCCTTGGTCACGACGTCCCCCGGTTCACGCGGGCAGCCCGCCGCGGACCGAGGTGATGTACCGGCGGTACCTGCGCTTGCCGACCAGCCGCCCTGAGCACCTTCACCGGCGGCGGCAGCTCGCCGAACACCATCGTCGCCCCCTCCGGCGACGCGACCTCGACCAGCTGCCCGGTGGCGATCCATCGCTGGGCAGGCGTGAACTTCTCGAAGCCACGCTCCCCGATGGTGCCCACGCAGCTCCTCGAGCAGGAACCCCAGGTGATCGGCGACGACACCCACCCGCGCGGTATCGGCTGCCGGAACCTCCTGCACCATCGTCCGCACCTCGGCCAGCTGGCGTCGGAGGATCCGGTGGATGATCGGCATCTCGCGAGCCGCGCCTCCGCCCGTGCCGGGAGGCCACAGGTGTGCCGCTCCACGGCCTCGCGCAGGTGAGTCATGCTGGCCCTCTCCTGACGGCGCGTCATCATGACGAGGCGCTCCCTTCCGGTGGGCCATGAACGTCGTGCCAACTCCCACCGGGACGTCGGTCAGACTCCTCCGGCGCGCAGGCGACCGTGGTCTGGTTCTCGATGACGGTCATGTGGTGCTCCCTTTCCCCAGCGACCGACCCTCCGTTGACGCCGCCGGATCGGCGTCGTGCTTCCAGAGCGCGTAGCCGAGAGCCGCGAAGAGCAGCATCCAGACCGCGATGGCGAGGCGCGCGAGAACGAACGGGCCCATCAGCGCAGGCACCATCGGCACGAACACGAAGATCCCGGCGACCAACACCACGACGCCTCGCCATCCGGTCCACCGTCCCCGCCGGCGGACGGAGATCCCGGCCAGGATCAGGCCCACCCCAACTGCCACGCTGGACACCCCGTAGAGCGCGTCGAGGAGGGCTGTGTTCTCGCCGGGATAGGTCGAGTTGCGTGCCGTGATGGCGATCAACTCGGTGACTGCAAGCAGTGCCATGCCCGAGGCAGCAAGGCCAGCGCCCCAGCGGCCGGTCCAGTCCCGGGCCGTGATCTCCGCGCGGGCGAGTGCCGCGATGCCTGTGAGCAGGCCGATGTGCTGAATGACGAACCAGATCTGGATGACGGTGAACCCGCCCGCGGCCAGCGGATAGCTGAACATCTCCTCGGTGACCTGGGCCGGGTAGACCGCCAAGACGCTGCCGCTCGCGGCTCCGAGGATCCCGGCCGCCAAGCATGTCGCACCGGCGCGGGTCACCCGGTCGGGAAGCATGGTGGCGGGCAACGTGCCTGCCTCGAAGCGGGTCATGGTCATCGCTCCTCTCGATCCGAGAGAGCAGCACTCCGAACGGGGTGTGCTAGAAACTATTCAGGCAACCTGAATACTCTGCGGATCTGGACTTGTCAATGGCGAATGAGCTGAGCACGATCTCGATGCTGGGCCGGGCCTACAGCCTGTTGGGCTTCCAGATCGTCGACGGCGTAGTCGGTGCCGGCTATCCGCAGAAGCCCAAGCACTCGGCCGTCTTCGCCCAGATCTCCCTCGAGGGCTCCCGGCTCACCGAGCTCGCACGCAAGGCCAACATGACCCCGCAGTCCATGGCCGAACTGGTCGATGAGCTGGTCGACATGGGGTACGTCGTCCGTCAGCCCGACCCCAGCGACGGGCGCGCGAAGCTCATCGTGCTCACCAAGCGCGGGCGAGACGCCGTGGCAGCCGGTCGCCAGACGGTCGAGGACCTCGAAGAGCAGGTGAGTGCGATCCTGGGTGAGCGCGGACATCGCGAACTCCGACGACTGCTGACGAAGCTGCTCGACCACACGAAACCCTGAGGCGGCCTCAGCCTCCGACGGCCGCTGAGGTCGTGCGCGCCGCGGGCGCCGCCCCGGCCTGGCGTCGGCTCAGTACCCGGACGGCTTCTGCGGCGTGTGCAGCCACGCGTCGAAGAAGCCGCCGAGGTCCTGCCCGGACACCTCCTCGGCGAGCGCCTCGAAGTCCTCTGTCGTGGCGGACAAGTCGTCGAACCGGCTCGTCCACTCACGGGCCAGCGTGAAGAACGCCTCGTCACCGATCCGGCCCCGCAGCGCGTGCAGCGTCGCCGCCCCGCGGTCATAGACCGGGTCCGCGAAGAGGCCGAGGGGGCCAGGGTCCGCGATCTCAAGGTCCCAGAAGTCGCTGTCCGCGGGCTCGGCCATCACCTCGGCGAAGCGCTCGTCCGCCGTGTCCCCGCCGTCGTGCTCGGTCCAGAGCCACTCGCCGTAGCTGGCCCAGCCCTCGTTGAGCCAGATGTCCTGCCAGCGGTGCGGGCTGACGGCGTTGCCGAACCACTGGTGCGTCAGCTCGTGGGCGACCGTGCTCTCGCGGGCGACCCGCGAGTAGACCGGCCGGGTCTGGGTCTCCAGGGCGTAGCCGACCGAGTCGTCGTCGACGATGGCGCCGAACGACGTGAAGGGGTACGGGCCGAAGAGCGTCTCGAAGTACGCGACCATCTCGCCCTGCTGCGCGAGCCCGTCGTCCGCGCCGGCCGGCAGGTCGCGATCGACGGCGTCGAGCACCGGCAGACCCGTCGGGGTCGTGTACCGACGCAGCTCGAAGTCACCGATCGTCGCGGTAGCGAGGTAGGCGGCCATCTGGTCCGGGGCGTGCCACGACCAGGTCGTCCACGCGCCGCGCGTCGTGCTGTCGACCAGGTCGCCGTTGGCAACGGCGACGAGACCCCTGGGTACGGTGATCGCGAAGTCGTACGTGGCCTTGTCGCGCGGATGGTCGTTCACCGGGAACCAGGTCGCCGAGCCGTCGGGCTCGCTGGCCACGATCGCTCCGTCGCGGGTGGTGACCCACCCGTAGAGCACGTCCTCGATGTCCGTGGGACGGGTGGTCCGTCCGCCGTAGTCGACTGTCACCTGGACCGCCCGTCCCTTCCGCAGCTTGGGCCGGGGGGTGATCACGAGCTCGTTCTCGACCTGCGTGAAGCGTGTCGTCCTGCCGTCCACCCGCACCTGCGTGGCGTTCAGGCCCCGCAGGTCCAGATTGAACCGGTCGAGGTCCTGCGTGGGTGTCAGCTCGATGACCGCGGTGGCCCTCAGCCGGCCCTCGAGGGGGGCGGGGGCGGGCGGGGGAGGGCTGTACCGAAGCGTCAGGTCGTAGTGCGTGACGTCGATGCCTCCGTTGCCCGTCAGCGGGAAGTAGGCGTCGCCGATACCCGCGGCGCCGTGGCTGTACCGCGGTGCCCCCGGCTCTCCCGGCGCCGCGGCGGCGCCGCCCTGACCGGCCACGAGGAGGCCGAGGGCCGCCGCCGCCGCAACTGCTCCAGCTGACCTTCGCCCTGCGGCCACAGCGCCCACCTCTTCCTCGTCGGTCGTCGTCCTGCGCCTGGGTCAGGCCCGCGCGTCCCGCCACTCGAGCCAGCGCCCCAGCAACGACAGGTCGTAGCCGGGACCGGTGACACCGACGGTGAAGAGCGTGACGCCCAGGTCGAGCAGCCGCTGCCCGTGCTCGCCGGGGTCGGAGTTCACGCCGACCGACCGCTCGATCTCACGCGGGTCGCGGCCGAGGTCCGCGCAGTGCCCGTCGAGAACGGCCACCTTCCGCCGCACCACGTCCGGGTCGCCGAAGCCGTGCCAGATGTCGGCGTGCCGGGCGACGAGCTTCAGCGTCTTCTTCTCGCCACCGCCGCCGATGAGCACGGGGATGTGCCGGGTGGGGGCCGGGTTGAGCAGGCTCAGCCGCTTCTCGATGCGGGGCAGCGACTCCGCCAGCGCGTCCAGTCGCCCTCCGGCCGTGCCGAACTCGTAGCCGTACTCGTCGTAGTCCTTCTCGAACCAGCCCGAGCCGATACCGAGGATGAGGCGCCCGTCGCTGATGTGGTCGACCGTGCGTGCCATGTCGGCGAGCAGCTCGGGGTTGCGGTAGCTGTTGCAGGTCACGAGCGCGCCGATCTGCACCCGGGACGTCGCCTCTGCCCAGGCGCCCAGCATCGTCCAGCTCTCGAAGTGCTTCCCCTCGGGCTCGCCGTACAGCGGGAAGAAGTGGTCCCAGTTGAAGACCACGTCGACGCCCATCTCCTCGGCCCGGGACGCGGCCCGCCGGATGTCGGCGTACTCGGCGTGCTGGGGGTGCAGCTGGACGCCGATGCGCACCGGCAGGTCGGGGACCGTGGTCATGCCGTCCAACGTAACCCCCGGTCGTCGTGCGCGACATGGGCCGGACGCACCTGCGGCCCCGGAGGGGTCGGCTCTCCGGGACCGCAGGGGTCTGTGGTGCGAAATCGGTCAGAGGTCGAACGGCCTCAGCACGAAGTTGATGCCGTGGGCGATCTGCTGGTTGCCCTCGTTGATGTCGAGCTGCCGGCGGATCAGGAACGGGTCGACGTCGTTGCGGTCGTTGTCGACCAGCCGGACGAAGGCCTTCCGCTCCGACAGCACGTCGACGGTGACCGTGCCGCCCTGTGCGGTGGGCAGGGCGACGTGGTCGGACTGCACCGCCGTGGCGGAGTCGATCGTGAGGCCGGGAACGACGTGGTACAGCAGGACGGCCTCGACGCCGTCGATGCCCACGGCGCCGGCGATGCCGTTGAGCACGGCCTCCTCGCTGCGGGGCCACTGCTTGGTCAGGTCGTAGTTCAGGAACCGGAAGGCGAGGTCGTTGGGCGCGAAGACCGTGAGCGGGACAGTGCCGTCCGTCAGCAGCGCCACGTCGCTGGTCGGCTTGGCGCCGATCACGGCGAGCGCCGCCTGGTAGACGATGTCGTAGTCGTACGGGTTGCGGTCGAACGTGTCACCGTCGGCGGCGAGCACGCTGGCGATGCTGGTGGTGCCGGTGGGCGCTGCCTTCGCGGAGGCGGGCTGACCGACGGCCACCATCGCGGTGGCGACGAGAGCCGCTCCGACGGCGAGGGAGGTGAGGCGACGTAGTGACATGGGAAGGCTCCTCCTGCAGGGTGAGGTGCTTGACGCCCGTCCTTCCGTGTGGCGCCCGCCCACGGATGCAGTTCCTCGATGGAAACCGCATCCGGACGTCGCCGTGCGCCCGAAGTGGGGGTGAGCGCCGACCAGCAGGAGGACCCCGCCGTGCAGCCCGACCACGCCGCGCCCCGCGACGAGGCCGTGCTGCGCCTGGGCGTCCCCCCGGTCGGAGACCTCCCCGTGGTTGAGCGGGTGGAGCCGGAGGAGGACGCCGAGCGCGACGACCGCGAGCTCGGTCGGCGACTCGTGGCCGGCGAGGAGGCCGCCCTCGAGGAGGTGTACCGGCGCTGGTCGCCGTCCGTGCACGGCCGCGCGCTGCGACAGCTTCGGGACGACGGGGAGGCGCAGGACGTCACCCAGACCGTCTTCGTCGCCGTGTGGCGGGGAAGAACGGGGTACCGCCCTGAGCACGGCTCGCTCGGTGCGTGGATCTCGGGGATCGCGCGGCACAAGATCGCGGACGCCTGGGTGCAGCGCGAACGACGGCGGCGAGAGCTGGAGGCCGCCGGGATCGTCTCGCTGCGTTCCGGCCGCGCGCACACCGAGGACGACGTCGCCGGGCGGATCGCCGTGCTCGAGCAGCTGGACGCGTTCGACGAGCCGCAGCGGACCATCATGGGGCTCGCGCTGTTCGCCGACCTGACGCACCGTCAGATCGCGGCACGGCTCGACATGCCCCTCGGCACGGTCAAGAGCCATCTACGGCGAAGTCTGCTCCGGATGAGAGAACGGTGGGAGGTCGTCGATGGAGCACTGTGACGCGGAGGCACTGGCCATCGCTGCCCTCGGCGAGCCGTCGCTGCACGCGCGCGACGCCAGGCACCTGCGCGAGTGCGGTGCGTGCGCCGACGAGCTCGAGCAGCTGACGGCGACGGCGACGCTCGCGCGGGGGTCCGGCAGCGACGCGACCCTGCCCGAGGAGGTGGTCCCGCCCGCCAGCGTGTGGGAGGGCGTCGTGGCCGAGCTGGGGCACTCGCGCGCCGACCCGGGCCAGGCGGCCCCGCCGGCGCCGGTGCCACTCCGTCCGAGGGCCACCTGGGTGCGGTGGGTCGGAGCCGCTGCGGGTCTCGCGCTGATCGCGGCGGCCTCGGGTGTCGTCGGTGCACTCGTCGCCGGTGGCGACCGCGTGGTCGTCGCGCCGACCACGACGCTCACGCAGACCGCTTCCCCGACCGACCCCGGCCAGGTCGTCGCCCGCGCGACGCTCGCCCCGCTGGAGGACGGCGGGTCGTCCGGCAGCGCCCGCGTGCTCGACACCGGTGCGGGCACGGTGCTCCAGGTGGACCTGGCGGACCGGCCGTCGACCGGTGGGTACCTCGAGGTGTGGCTGATCGACCCGCTCACCTTCCAGATGGTGTCGGTGGGCACGCTGCCCTCCGACGCCGCCGGCTCCGTGACCACGCTCCGCGTCCCGAACGGCCTCGACCTCTCCCAGTACGCGCTCGTCGACGTCTCGGACGAGCCGCTGGACGGCGTGCCCACCCACAGCTCCGTGAGCATCGCCCGAGGTGAGCTGGTCGCCGCGACCTGACGCCCACGTGGGTGCAGGCGGCGGCCGTCGGGGCGTGGGGGCAGACTGGCCAGGTGCTGCTCGCCGACGTCGTCGCCGCCTCGGGTGAGGTCGCCTCCACGCGCTCGCGGACCCGGAAGACGACGACGCTGGCCGGCCTCCTGGTCCGGCTCGACGACGGGGAGCTGCCCGTTGTCCTCGGCCTGCTCGTGGCCACCCCGGTCCAGGGCCGGCTCGGCGTGGGGTGGAGCACCGTGCAGCAGGTGGCCGCGGGGCTCGCCGACGGTGGCGGCGCCGTCCCGACGCGGCCGACGCTCTCGGTGCTCGACGTCGACGAGGCGTTCACGGAGCTGGCGCGGGCCGGGGCCACCCCGGCGCAGCGTCGCGCGACGCTGGCCGGGCTGCTGGGGCGTGCCACGGAGGCGGAGCAGCGGTACCTCGGCTCCGTGCTCGTCGGCGAGGTCAGGCAGGGCGCGCTCGAGTCCGTGCTCGCCGACGCCGTGGCCGTCGCGTCGGGGCTCCCCGCAGACCTCGTGCGGCGGGCGTGGATGCTGACCGGGTCGCTCGCGGCGGCCGCCCGGCTCGGGCGGGACGGTGGCGCTCAGGCCCTCCAGAGTGTCCGCATGCAGGTGGGCCGCCCGATCCGCCCGATGCTCGCCTCTCCGGCGAAGTCGGTACGGGAAGCCTTGGCGGACAGGGCGTTCGCCGACTCGCAGCAGGTCGTGGTCGATCACAAGCTCGACGGCGCGCGGATCCAGGTGCACCGCGTCGGCGACGACGTCCGGATCTTCACGCGGACGCTCAAGGAGGTCACGCACCGGCTGCCGGAGGTGGTCGACGTCGTGCGGAGCCTGCCGGCGACCTCGCTGGTGCTCGACGGCGAGTCGCTCGTGCTCGACGAGGGGGAACGTCCCCGGGCCTTCGCGGACACGATGAGCCGCTTCAGCGCGGACGCGCCGCGGGAGCAGGTCGTGCGGCCGTACTTCTTCGACCTCCTGCACGTGGACGGCGATGACCTGCTCGACGCCCCGCTGAGCACCCGGCTCGCCGAGCTCGAGCGGGTGGCGTCCGCCTGGCGCGTCCCGTCCACGGTGACCGGCGACCCCGAGGTGGCGGACGCCGTGATCGCGTCGGCGCTCGCGGCCGGCCACGAGGGGGTGGTGGTGAAGTCGCTGACCGCCCCCTACCAGGCCGGCCGCCGCGGCAGCGCCTGGCAGAAGGTCAAGCCCGTGCGCACCCTCGACCTCGTGGTGCTCGCCGCCGAGTGGGGCCACGGACGCCGGCAGGGCTGGCTGTCGAACCTGCACCTCGGCGCGCGCGACCCCGACGGCTCCTACGTGGACGCGGGGGCGTTCGTCATGGTCGGCAAGACGTTCAAGGGACTCACCGACGCGCTGCTGCAGTGGCAGACCGAGCGCCTGCAGGGTCTGGAGCACCGCCGCACACGGGGAACGGTGTGGGTGCGCCCCGAGCTCGTGGTCGAGATCGCGTTCGACGGCGCGCAGGTGTCGCGCCGCTACCCCGGCGGAGCCGCGCTCCGCTTCGCGCGGGTGCTGCGGTACCGCGACGACAAGACCGCCGCCGACGCCGACACGATCGCCGCCGTCCGTGCGCACCTGCACGGCGGTGGCTGACGCGCCGGCGTCACTGCTCGCCGCGTCGCCGCGTCTGCTTGAGCTGGGACCGGCGGCGCTTGTCGTCGAGGCGACGACGACGGGAGCCGGCGGTGGGCCGGGTGGGGCGGCGTCGTGGTCCGGGCAGCGCGGTGGCCTCGCGCAGCAACGCCGCGAGCCGCATCCGGGCGACCTGCCGGTTGCGCAGCTGCTGGCGGTGCTCCGAGGCCGTGACCGTCAGGGTGTCGTCGACGAGACGGTCGCCGACCCGGGTGCGCACCGTCTCGACCACTCCTCGGTCCCACCCGTCGGGAGCCGACTGGAGGGCAGCCAGGGTCAGCGACAGCTCGGCACGGGAGTCGGCCGTGTTGACCCCCTGGCCCCCGGGTCCCGAGGACCGCGAGAAGCGCCACCGCAGGAGCCGGGCCGGGACGACGAGCCTCGGCGTGACCTCGAGGTCGCCGTACGGCCCGTCGTCGCTCATCCCCCGAGCGTGCCAGGCACGGGGTCGCCCGCGGGCAGGGGGGAGCCGGCCGGCAGGGAGGCCCGCTGACGCCGGGGACGTCCGCCGTCCGGACCCGCCGCACGTCCGGTGCAGAGGGCAGCCAGGTGCGCGGCGAAGCCCTCGGGCGCACGACCGCTGAGGCGGCTGCTGGTCACGACGGGGCAGCCCGCCGTGCGCTCCACCCGCACACCGGACCGCGTGACCGCCTCCACGAGCAGGACGTCCTCGTGGGCCGCGACCGGGGCGAACCCGCCCGCCGCCAGGTAGACGTCGCCACGCACCGCGAGGTTGGCCCCGTGCACGTGCGGGTGCCCGTCCCGGGGGTGGTAGCCGTGCGCCCAGGCCCGCAGCACGCGCGGAGCAAGGCCACCCGGCTCGGGCTGCACCGTGCCGAGCACGAGCCCGGCGCCGGCCATGACGAGGCCGTGGTGGTGGGCGAGCCAGTGCGACGGGACGGTCGAGTCGGCGTCCGTGCTGGCGAGCAGGAAGCGTGCCGGATCAGCACCGGAACGGGACAGCGCGTGGTGCGCCCCGGCCCGGCGGGCAGCACCGGCGAGACCGGCCGTGCTGTGGACCACCTCCACGCCGGGGCGCGAACGAGCCACCTCCTCCGACCCGTCGGTGCACCGGTCGAGCACGACGACGAGCGTCACCGGCGCCTCGACCTGGCGGGTGGCCGCCGTGAGCGCGTCGAGGCACCTTCCCAGCAGCGCCTCCTCGTTGCGTGCCGGCACCACGACGGCGATCCGGTCGGCGACCGGGTACCGGTTCACGCCAGGCCTCCGGCGCGGGCGACCGAGACGGCAGGGGGACGCGTCAGCACGTCGAGCACGAAGTCCTCCTCGACGTGCTGGGCGAGCGGGACCAGGCCGGGGTGCGCCCTCAGCGCTGCATGCACCTCGTCCCCTGCGACCGGGTACTCCGGCACCGGGTGCCGCCAGTGGCAGGCCAGCAGGACCCCGTCCACCGTGAGGGACCCCGCGGCACGTGCCACCAGCAGAGCGAGGTCGTCGGTGTCGCAGTAGTACCCGACCTCCGACAGCACGACGAGGTCGAAGAGCCGGTCCGGCCACTCCTGCGGGACCCGGCGCCTCTCGACCACGACATGCGGTGCGACGCCGAGGCGTCCGCGGGTGGCGTCGAGGGCGACGTCCGCGACGTCGGTGGCGAGGAGACGGTCGCAGCGGGGGGCGAGCTCGGCGGTGAGCACGCCGATCGAGCACCCCGGCTCGAAGGCGGACGCGAACCGCTCCCGGGGAAGGCTCGCCATCGTGATCGAGCGTTTCCGCCTCTCGTACCACCGGGTCTCGAAGCCCCACGGGTCGTCACCCGCGCGGTAGAAGTCGGTGAAGAAGGCAGGGTCCAGGGTGCCGGGGCGTCGAGGGGCCGGGCGCGTGACGGCGAAGATCTCGTGGTCCCGGGCGAAGTGGTCGCGGAAGCCGGCGGGCACGACGGGCTCGTCGCCGGGCAGGTCCGACAGCGGCTCGACCTGGCTGCGGTGCTCGTCGAGGGCGCGGGCCTTCGCGGCCCGTGAACGGTCCGTGAGGGGCAGACGGTGCATCGACGACCACGGCAGGCGCAGCTCGCCCGGGTCCGCCCAGTGCCAGGCCCAGACGGGGAACTCCAGCAGCACCGCCTCGGCGTCGGCGGCCGCCGAGGCCGCGGCCCGCCCGACGGCCTCGTGGTCGGGGTGGGCGTCACCGCGCCAGGGTGCGGCGACCCAGGTGCCGGCCGTCACGACCCGCGCCAGGGCGGCCCGTACCGCGGCCTCGTGGTCGGCGACCTGGCCGTCCGGCACCTCGAGCACACGCACCGTGGCGGACGGGGCGACGTGCTGGACGGCACGGTGCAGCTCGGCGCGGCGCAGCTCGGCGAGCTCGGCCCGGCTGGTCGTCGGGGAGCCGGGGTGCGAGGCCTCGCCGAGCGTGGCCACGACCACGGTGATCGGGGTCCGGGCGGCCTCGGCCAGCGCGAGCAGGCCACCCGCGCCCAGCGACTCGTCGTCGGGGTGCGCCGCCGCGACCACGAGCCGCGGCATGCCCGTCAGGTCGAGCACCGGCAGGGAGCCGAGCCGGGGGTCGGCGTCCCAGGTGCGCGCGGCGGTCCCGGTCTCGCGGTGGTCGAACGTCACCACGGGCGGTCGTCCCGCAGGAGCGCCGATCCCAGCGCTGCCTCGTCGCGTTCGGCGTGGTGCTGGCGCAGGTAGACGGTCAGGTCGGCCACCCGGCGGGCGTGGTCCTCGTCGAGGGTGAGCGGGGCGGGTCCCCAGCCGTGACCCGCCCGCTGGAGCACCTGCTCGGCGGCCGCCGCCACGACGCCGCGCACGCGTCCGGCCAGGCGCGCCCCGTCGGCGCCCTCGGCCGCCCCCGCGTCGACGGCCGCGGCCGCCTCGGACAGGCAGGTCCGCGCGGCGGTGAGCGCGAGGTCGACCCCGCCCAGGTGCATGAGGGCGACCTGGTCGGGTTCGCGCGCCGTCGACGCGGCCCACAGGCTGCGGGCGACACCCACGGCACCGCCGTACCAGCAGGCCGCGACGCCGATCCCACCCCAGGCGAAACCCGGCCTCTCCAGGTACCAGCCGGCATCGCCGACGGGGACGGCTGCGACGTCGTCGAGGTCGACCGGTCCGCTCGGGACGGCGACCAGGCCCCGCGAGACCCAGGGCGCGTCCCGGACGGTCACGCCCTGCTGTCCGACCAGGTGCACGGCGAACAGCCGCCGCCCCTCGTGGGTGTGGGCCGTCACCAGCGCGTGGGTGACGGCGCCGGCGAGCGAGCACCAGGGCTTGGTGCCGGTGAGACGCCACCACCCACCGGGCGAGACGGGAGGCTCGGCGGTGAGCCGAACGCCGGGGCCCTCCGCCGCGTAGACCCCCCACGTGCTGCCGGCCGGGGACTCGACACCGGCCTCCACGAGGATCGACAGCGCGTCGAGGTGCGCCTCGAGAGCCCGGGCCCACGTCAGGTCGGCGGCGCCGAGCGTGGCCAGCAGCTCCCAGCGCTCGCGGGTGCGGCCGGTGCCGGGGTGACCGGCCAGGGGCTCGAGGTCGCCTGCGGCCGAAAGTGCGGCCCGTGCGTCACCGGGCGAGTCCGACGCCCGGAGGGCGACGTCGTCGAGGTCCGGTCGTCGGGTGCTCGTGTTCTCGAGCAGGACGGCGTCCGGTGGGGCGGCGGTCGTCATGTGGTGCCCCCCTTGTCCATGCGCACATGCTGCCCGCGCCGGGCCGGGTCGGCATGTCGGGGCGGTGTCAGCCGGCCAGGTCGGCCGGGTCGGTGTTGGCGCCGCACAGCACCACGAGCACGCGCTCGCCCTCGGACAGTTGGTAGGCGCCGTGGGACACGGCGGCCAGGGCGGTCGCCGCACCGTGCTCGACGACGACCCGGCACTGCGCCCACAGCTCTCGCCGGGTCTCGATGAGCTGGGTGTCGGTGACGGTCACGGACACGACGTCCTGCCGGACGGCCGCGGCATGGGCCATCGCCGAGCAGCGCCGGGCACCGAGGGAGTCGGCGGCCACGGAGTCGACCGGGGAGTCGACCGGCCCGCCCGCCTCCAGTGCGGCGTGGAGCGCCCTGCACCCCTCCGGCTCGGCAGCCACCACGCGCAGGCCGTGCTCGAGCGCCGTCACCGACGTCCCCGTGAAGAGACCTCCACCGCCGACAGCGACCACGACCGTGTCCGGCGGCTGCGGCATGCCCTCCACGGCCTCCAGCAGCAGCGTGCCCGCTCCGGCGGCGACCAACGGGTGGTCGTAGGCGTGCGACCTCATCGCGCCGGTGGAGGCGGCGAACTCGGCCGCCGCCGTGGACGCCTCGTGGTAGTCGCGTCCCACCTGCCGAACGTCGGCCCCGAGGTGGTGCAGGCGGTCCACCTTCACGGAGGGTGCAGTGGTGGGGACGAAGACCGTTGCCGTCGTTCCGTTCTCACGAGCGGCCCACGCGCACGCGAGCCCGGCGTTGCCACCCGAGGCGATGACCACGCCGCGGTCGAGCGCCCCTCGCGAGGCCGCTTCAGCAGTGAGGTTCTGAGCGCCTCGCGCCTTGAACGACCCCGTGTGCTGCAGGTACTCGTGCGCCAGCCAGACGTCACCGGCCGCGAGGGCACCCGCGTCCAGGCGGGAGACCACCAGGCGGCGCGTCACCCCGTCCACCCGCCGACGGGCCAGCTCGACGTCGGCGTAGGAGGGGACGGTCATCAGCCGACGGTATCCGCGGCGTGCACCGGCGGGTGAGGCGGCCTCACACGCTGGCCGACCCGGGCGTTGACTCGTCATGACCATCGTGAGAGACCCGGCCGCGGTCGGCGACGACGTCCGCGACCCCGGCGTCCTGCCCCTGCTGGCCGTCGCCGTCACCGTCGTCCTCTGGGCCTCGGCCTTCCTGGCCATCAGGCACCTGGGTGACCAGGTCTCGCCTGGTGCGCTCACCCTCGGCCGGCTCGCCGTGGCGAGCCTCCTGCTCGGCGGGATGCTGCTGGTCCGCCGGGCTCCCTGTCCCGCGCGCCGCCACTGGCCGCGCCTGATCGTGTGCGGGGTCGCGTGGTTCGGCGTCTACAACGTGGCACTCAACGCCGCCGAGCAGCGCGTCGACGCGGGCACCGCGGCGATGTTGGTCAACACGGGTCCCCTCCTCATCGCGCTGCTGGCCGGCTTCCTGCTCGGCGAGGGGTTCCCACGACCGCTGGTGGTCGGCAGCGGCGTGGCGTTCGCCGGCGTCGCGCTGATCGGCGTCGCGACCTCGACCGGCGAGGCCGACCTGCTGGGTGTCGTGCTCTGCCTCGTGGCGGCCGCGTCCTACGCGGTCGGTGTGGTCGCGCAGAAGCCGCTCCTCGGTCCGATGTCCGCGCTCCAGGTCACCTGGGTGGCCTGCACCGTCGGAGCTGTCTGCACGCTCCCCACGGCACCCGACCTGGTCGCGGACCTGTCCCGTGCGGGCCCGTCGGCCATGGCCTGGGTGGTCTACCTCGGTGCGCTGCCCACGGCGGTCGCCTTCACCACCTGGGCGTACGCGCTGGCGCGCAGCAGCGCCGGGCGCCTCGGGGCGTCGACGTACCTGGTGCCGCCGATCACCGTGTTCGGTGGGTGGCTGCTGCTCGGCGAGGTACCTGCGGCCCTGGCAGTGCTCGGTGGGATGGTGTGCCTGGTGGGAGTGGCGATCTCACGTCGCCGGATCCGCTGACCGGCTGGACGACCGGTCAGACGTCGAGGTGGTCCGGCAGCCCGAAGAGCGCGAAGAGGCGGGTCTCGAGGAAGTTCGTGATGCCCACGATCCGGCCGTCGGCCACCTGCAGGCAGTGGATGGCCCACGGCTCCAGCCGCCCGGGGGCCTCGCTCGGCTTGTACTGCGCGTAGGCGGGGGAGCCGTTCGCCGACACCGGCACGAGGCGGGACCCGCGGCACCCCCCTCCCGGTCCGAGATGCCACGCCCCGATGTCGGCCGGCCCGCGCAACCACAGGGTGTACGGCGGCATCGACTGCGTCGCGTCCTCGTGCAGCAGGGCCACGAGGGCGTCGATGTCGTACGCCTCGAACGCCTCCACGTACCGCTCCAGCAGGGCGGAGTGCTCGGGGTCGAGCGGGTCGGGGGCGCTGCCGGCGAGGGTCGGGTCCTCGGCCGACAACGTCGCGCGCGCTCGCTGCAGGGCGCTGTTGACCGAGGCGACGGTCGTGTCGAGGAGGCTGGCGACCTCACTCGCCTTGAAGCGCAGCACCTCTCGCAGGATCAGGACGGCGCGCTGGCGGGGCGGAAGGTGCTGCAGGGCGGCCACGAACGCCAGCCGGATCGTGTCCCGCCCCACGACCACGTCTGCCGGGTCCGCGACCTCCATGACCAGGTGGGCGCCGGGTGCCGGTCCGATCCACGTCCGCTCACCGAGCGGCACGCCCAGGGACTCGGCCACCGGCGGGGAGGGGTTGCCCGAGAGGTCCATCGGGAGAGCCCGGCGCTTCGTGCCGTTGAGGGAGTCGAAGCAGACGTTGGTCGCGATGCGGTACAGCCACGACCGGAGCGTCGAGCGGCCGTCGAAGCCGTCGAGGGAGCGCCACGCCCGCACCATCGTCTCCTGGACCGCGTCGTCCGCGTCGAAGGCTGAGCCGAGCATCCGGTAGCAGTAGCCCGTGAGCTCGCGCCGGTGCCGTTCCAGGCGCACCTCGTGCTCCGAGCGCTCCTCGCCGGCCGCCTCGGGTGCGCCGCGCGAGGTCACCACCGTCTCGGCCATGAGACCCGTCACCCGTCGCCCCTCTCACGCAGATCCGTCGCCGCTGTGGCTGTCGGTGACACGCTACACAGCGGGTCCGACATCCTCTGCGGCCTCCGACGGGAGCACACTGCGGGACGTGGTCGCCGAACCCGACGTCTACCTCACCACCGCCCGCCTCGTGCTGCGGTGGTTCACCCACGCCGACGTCGACCACCTCGTCGACCTCGACTCCGACCCCCTCGTGATGCGGTTCGTCAACGGCGGGCCGGCGACGCCCAGGGCCGAGGTCGTCGACGACGTGCTGCCCGCCTTCCTCGCCTACCGCGAGAGCGGGAGGGGCTTCGGCTTCTGGGCGGCCGAGGAGCGGTCGACCGGGGAGTTCGTCGGCTGGTTCCACCTGCGCCCGCACCACGGTGGTCCGTCGGACGACCCGGAGCTCGGGTACCGGCTGAGGCGGCGGTTCTGGGGACGCGGCTATGCGTCCGAGGGGTCACGAGCACTGGTCGACACGGCGTTCCGCGATCTCGGGGCGAAGCGCGTGTACGCCGAGGCGATGGCGGTGCACGTCGCGTCCCGGCACGTGATGGAGAAGGCCGGCCTGCGCCACCTGCGCACCTTCCACCAGGAATGGCCGGTGCGGATCCCGGGCGACGAGCACGGCGACGTCGAGTACGCGATCACCCGGCAGGAGTGGGAGCAGCAGGGCCGCTGAGTCGCGGGCCCCGGCTCAGACCAGCGGGATGAGGTCGGCGACCGACTCGCAGATCCTGGTCGGCCGGTAGGGGAAGCGCTCGACCTCGTCCCGCCGCGTCGAGCCGGTCAGCACGAGCGTGGTCTCCAGGCCGGCCTCGATGCCGGCCACCACGTCGGTGTCCATCCGGTCCCCGACCATCGCGGTGGTCTCCGAGTGGGCGTCGATGCGGTTCATCGCGCTGCGGAACATCATGGGGTTGGGCTTGCCCACCACGTAGGGCACCGCTCCCGTGGCCCGGGTGATCAGCGCGGCCACGGCGCCGGTCGCCGGCAGGGGACCGTCCGAGGACGGGCCGGTGGGATCGGGGTTCGTCGCGATGAAGCGCGCGCCCCGGTCGATCAGCCGGATGGCCCTCGTGATGGCCTCGAACGAGTAGGTCCGGGTCTCGCCGAGCACCACGAAGTCCGGGTCGGTGTCGGTGAGCACGTAGCCGACCTCGTGCAGAGCCGTGGTGAGTCCCGCCTCGCCGATCACGTAGGCGGTCCCGCCAGGCACCTGGTCACCGACGAACTGGGCGGTCGCGAGGGCCGACGTCCAGATCGACTCCTCCGGCACGTTGAGGCCGCCGGCGGCCAGCCGGGCACGCAGGTCCCGGGGCGTGAAGATCGAGTTGTTCGTGAGCACGAGGAAGCGCCGCTCCCGGTCGACCAGGCGCTGGAGGAACTCCGCCGCGCCGGGCAGGGCGCGTTCCTCGTGCACGAGCACGCCGTCCATGTCGGTCAGCCAGCACTCGATCTCGCCTCGGGTCACGCCGCCAGGGTAGGGCGGCGACGGCGCGACCCGGGCCGCCGTCCAGGACCGGCGAGGGTGCGCCGGGCTCAGTCGTCGTCGAGCTTGCCCTCGCGCTCGGCCTCGCGGACGATCCGCCGCACGTTCTCGATGCGTCCACAGTCGTCGTCGAGGTGGCGGCTGCGGGCGGCGAGGAACGCCGCGCCGAGCTCACGCCGCGTCGCCTCCGCGACGTCGGTGCGCGCCGGGCTGAGGATCGACTGCTCCTCCTCGCCGATGTGGTGGTTGAGCGCCGTGGCCAGCTCCTCGACGGCGTCGTCGAACTTCTGTGTGTCGGTGCCTACGCACTCCAGCAGGGCGAGGAGCTTCTCGTTGCCCTCGGCGTGCTCCTCCTCGCCGTGCTCGGCGTCGTGGTCATCGATCGCGTCCTTGCGCACGAGCTTCGGGTAGACCTCGGCCTCCTCGGCCTCGCCGTGCGCGATCAGGACGGCCGACAGGGTCGCGCGGGCCGCCTCGCGGTCGGCCGTGGTGTCACGCAGCTCGCGCAGCAGGGACTCGAAGAGGCGGTGGTCGTCGAGGATCACCTCGACCACGTCGCCGGAGGTCGGGCGGGGGACGGGGATGTCGGTCATGCGCGCAGCCTGTCGGAGGATCCGGGCGTCCGCACGCCGAGCGGACGCCTCACCCGCTGGCGACCACCCGGTCGAGCCGCCGGCCACCGTCCCAGCGCCGCACGGCGACGGCGGAGCCGACCAGGTCGTCGAGGTGGCCGAGTGCCTGCACCGCGCCACCGACCTGCTCGGGACGCAGGCCGCGGGCCAGGGTGACGTGGGGCGTCCAGCGTCCGGGCTCGAGGTGGGGGTGGCCCCTGCCCCCCGGGACGGACGTGTCGGGCAGGAGGTCGTGCACGCGGGACTGCAGGGCGAGGAGGTCGGCGGAGGGGACGACGGCGAGGGCGAGCACGCAGCGACGGCGCGCGAAGACGAGCAGGCCGCCTAGCGCCAGGGGGAGGGGCAGGCGGCCGGCGGCGCGGGCGATCCGCGGGTCGAGGTCGTCGTCGATGGCGTCGCGCACGGTCAGCGTCACGTGCGGGCGGTTGCTCGCCCCGCTGTGGGTCGCCTGGCTCGGCAGACCGGCGTCGGCGAGCGTCTCCCAGCGGGCGCGGACGGCGGAGTCGGTGGCGTCGTCGAGCAGCAGCTCGACCGACTGGACGTTCAGCCGACCGCCTTCGCCGCGGCCTTCTTCTCCTTCTTGTACGCGCGCACCTTCAGGCGGGACTCGTCGTCCACGACGTCCGCGATCGAGCGGTAGCCGTCCTGGCCGTAGTCGCCGGTCGCCTCCCGCCACCCGGCCGGCTGCACCCCGAGCTGCTTGGCGAGCAGGGCGGCGAAGATCCTGGCCTTCTGGTCGCCGAACCCCGGCAGCGCGGCCACGCGCGCCACCAGCTCGGTGCCGGTCGTCACGCCGGCCCAGACCTGCTCGGCGTCACCGCCGTGGTGGTCGACGAGCGCCTGGCACATCTCCTGGGTGCGCTTGGCCATCGACCCGGGGAAGCGGTGCAGCGCCGGCGGCGTCCTGAAGACCTCGACCAGGGCCTCGGGGTCGTGGGCCGCGATCGCCTGCGCGTCGAGCCGGTCGGTCCCCATCCGCTCGGCGAGCACCTGCGGCGAGGTGAACGCCTTCTCCATCGGGATCTGCTGGTCGAGCAGCATCCCGGTCAGGAGCGCCAGCGGGTCGCGCGCGAGGAGCGCGTTGGCCTCGTCCGTGGTTCCCAGGTGCATCGCCATCGCACCATCCTGCACCCCCGACCCTGCGAGGAGGGGGTGGCGCGTCAGGAGGGCAGGAGCGCGACGGGGTCGTCCACCCGGAGGGTGCCGCCCCGGAGCACGTCGGCCAGGACGCCGAGGTCCCCGCCGTGCAGGTCGGTGACGTCGCGCAGCATGGTCGCGTCGGCGGGCAGGTCGGCGGTGGCGTGCGTGGCCATCACGCAGCGCGGCATCGGCTGGACCACCCGCAGACGCACGTGGTCGCCGACCGCCAGGGTGCGGCCGAGCCAGTCGTCCTCGGGGTAGCCGCCGGTGTCACCGGTGTCGACCACCAGGTTCGGGCGGCACCGGCCGGGGTCGACGTCCACGCCGCGGGCGCTCGCCAGCGACGAGAGGGACGCCGTCGTCACCAGGTGCACCGGGCCGTCGTCGAAGTGCGACACCTCGCCCTCGCGGGCCAGCGTGACCGGACGGCCGACGTGGGCGCTGAGCAGGTCGGCGACCCGCGCGGCGTCCCGGCCACGCACGACGGTGCCGTCGGGCAGCTCGAGCACGACGTCGTCACCCTCGTACCGGGCGCGGAGCAGCTGCAGCCCGTCCATCCGACGGAAGCGCCGCGTGCTCTTGCCGCTGCCGAACCTGCCGTCGGGGTCGCGGACGGAGAACAGGCGGTCCCCGACGAGCCCTCGTCCGTCGACCTCGACGGAGTCGAGCCGTTCTCCCAGAACGGACTTCACCGGGTACCGGTGGACCGTCGCCACGTGGCCGATGCGCATGGCCACAGGCTGTCACACCCTCGGTGCGCCGGGCGGGTCAGCGTGCGTCGTCGGCCGCGCTCGGGACCGCCAGGTCGTCGGCGCGCTCGCGCAGCCAGGTCGTGAGCGCCGCAGCGGGTACCGGCCTGCTCAGGTGGAAGCCCTGCACCGCCTCGCACCCCCACAGGCGCAGCAGCGTGAGCGAGGCCGCATCCTCCACGCCCTCGGCGACGACCGTCAGCCCCAGCTCGTGGGCCAGGCCGATCGTCGAGCGGACGATCACCGCGTCGCCCTCGTCGTCGGCGAGGTGCTGCACGAAGCTCCGGTCGATCTTCAGCTCGTCGACCGGCAGCTGGCGAAGGTAGGCGAGCGAGGAGTAGCCCGTGCCGTAGTCGTCGACCGACAGGTGCACGCCGAGGGCGTCGAGGTCCTGCAGCACCGCCTTGGCGCGCTCCGGGTCGGCGATGACGGCCGACTCGGTGATCTCCAGCGTCAGCGCCTCGGCGGGGACGTCGAACTCGCGCAGCAGTGAGGCGACCAGTCCGGGCAGCTCGAGGTCGTGCAGCACGCGCGGGGACAGGTTCACGGCGACGCGGGGCAGCAGCGCCTCGGCCCGCCAGTCCCGGAGCCCCGCCAGCGCCCGTCGCAGCACCAGGTGGGTGAGGGCGTTGATCAGGCCGCTCCGCTCAGCGAGCGGGATGAACGTGTCGGGGGCGACCGTGCCGCGGACGGGATGCTGCCACCGCGCCAGTGCCTCGGCCGACAGCACCCGCCCCGTCGTCGGGTCGAGCGACGGCTGGAAGTGGACGTCGAGGAGCCCGTCGGCGACGGCCTGCCGCAGCTCGGTGTACAGGGCCAGCCGCTCGGACCCGGACCCGTCGAGCCGGGCGTCGTACTGCTCGTAGCCGGTGCGCCCGTTCTTCGCGCGGTACATCGCCACGTCGGCGCGCTGCAGGAGGTGCTCGGCCGTGCTGCCGTCGGTGGGGGCCACCGCGCTGCCGATGCTGACGTCGAGGTTGAGCCGGACGTCCCCGACCACCACGTCGGACCCCAGTGCACGTCCGATCGCCTCCACCGCCGTCAGGGTGGCGTCGGCACCGTCGGCGGCACCCGTCAGCGCCACCATCGCGGCGAACTCGTCACCCCCGAGCCGCGCGAGCGTCGTGTCCGGACCCAGGGCCACGCGCAGCCGGCGCGCGACGACGCGAAGCAGCTCGTCCCCGACCGTGTGGCCCAACGCGTCGTTGACGTCCTTGAAGCGGTCCAGGTCGAGGAGGACGACCCCCACCCCGGGCCGCGTCTCGACGGCCGCGGTGACCAGCTCGACGAAGTGCGCGCGGTTGGGCAGGCCGGTCAGCTGGTCGAGCCTGGCCTCACGGGCTCTGTCGGCGGCCTCCAGACGGAGGCGGTCGACGAGGTGGCCGCGGTCCATCGCCACGCTCGCCTGGTGGGCCAGGGTCTCCAGGGCGCGCAGGTCGTCGGCGGTGAACGGCGTCACCTCACCGAGGCGGTCCAGAACCACGAGCGCTCCGCGGAGGTCGGAACCGCGGACGACGGGGGCCATCGCCGCCTCGTGGGCGCCGCTGAGCCGCATGATCGTCCGCTCGGCCGGCACGGCCGTCCCGCGCGGAAGCAGGGCCGAGCACCCGGCGCGGGCGAGGCCGAGCCAGTAGTCGGAGGAGGGCGTGCTGCCCGTGAGCTCCTCGATCCCGGAGGCGGTGCAGCGGTGCACGCGTCCGTCGAAGTGGGCCTCGACGACCTCGACCTGCATCATCGTGCGCGTCTGCTCCAGCACCTCGTCGATGACGCTGCCGGACCCGTGGACGTCGGCGAGTGCCTGCGCGAAGTCGTGCTGCCGCTCCATCTGCTGGTGCGCACGGTGGAGCTGCTCGTAGGCCCGGTACGACAGACCGAGCATGCCGAGCATCACCAGCAGCAGGGGGACGGCGAAGGGCTGTTCAGCAGCGAGGACGACCACCAGGAGCCCGACGCTGGTGTTGCACACCGCGACCAGCAGGCCCCACGTGAGGGCCTCACGGATCGACTCGCGTTCGAGCTCGCCCTCGTGGAGGGAGATGACGGCCGTCACCGCCAGCGCGGTGAGCTGGTCCGTCATGAGGATCGTGGCGAGCACGGCCACGAGGCTCAGGAGCGAGGCGGGTGGTGCGTCGCCGGCGATGAGGCGGTAGAGCGTGAGGGCGAGGGCCGCCTCGAAGGCCCACAGCCCGACGTTGAACAGCAGCTTCAGACCCCACTGGCGGCGGTGGACGACCAGGGTGAAGGCCGACCCGAGCACGCTCACCGTGAGCAGCTGGACGGGGTCGAGCAGCACCACCCCGAGCACGAGCGGGATGTGCCCGAAGGAGACGGTGAAGGCGCTGCGGCCCACGCGCAGGTGCACGGTGAACAGCTCGCTGAGGGCGAAGGCAGGGAGCAGCAGCAGCCACCACGGGGGAAGGCTCGGATGGTCGCGCGCCGGCAGGTGCGGCAGGACCACGACCACGAGCACGGCCGCGACGGCGACGAGCCCGACGGACAGCGCGTAGATGGCCGGGGCGGGAGAACGGCCTCCGCCGGCCCCGACCGGCTCGGACGGGACCGGGGCAGCCTCGACCGACGTGCCCTCGCTGGTACTCACGGTCGACTCCGTCCCCTGGACCTCGGCTGTACCCCAGAGACCTCATCGGCCTCGAGCTGGGGCGCCTTGAGGCGCGTACGGGTCACCAGGTGCCGGACAGCACCCAGTCGACGGTGGACCAGGACCGTCGGGAGAAGTTCACCGACGACCAGCTGCGGCGCGACCAGTCGTCACCCGACCAGCTGCGGCGCAGGAACGCCATCGTGCTCCAGCTGCGGCGGGACCAGTCGACGCCGCTCCAGCTCCGCCGGGTCCAGCTGGTCGAGGCCCAGGTCGTGCCGGCCCAGGACGTGCCGCTCCACGCGGCGCCCGCCCACTCGGACCCGCGCCAGGTGCCGCCGCTCCATGCACGGCGCTGCGTGGACGCCCCCGCCCACGTCGTCGCATCCCAGGTCTCGCCGAAGATGTCCTGCTCCCCGGTCAGGAGCGCTCCGGTGTCGGGGTCGACCACGTAGCTGCCCCCACGCGAGGCCTCGAGCGAGCCGAGGCCGGTGGAGGTCGCCCAGGTCTGGCGGTAGGCGCCGGGCCGCTGGTTCTCGAGCAGCTCGACGGCACCCTTCACGTCGAGGAGCCCGGCGCCCTGGGTGGGGTCGCGGTCGACCATCAGCCGTTTCGCGCTCGCGCGGAGGAGGCCCTTGACCTGGTCGGGTGTCAGCTCGGGGTTGCGCTGCAGGATCAGGGCGGCGGCCCCCGACACCACGGCGGCCGACTGCGACGTCCCGGTCCCACGGAAGAGGCGACCCGAGCTGTCGCCGTACACCTTGCCCTCCGGATGCTGGGTCCACGCCAGCGAGCCGGGCACGCCGAGCCCGACGACCGACTTGCCCGGTGCGATCAGGTCGGGACGACGCTCGGACGTCCCGTCGTTGGTCCAGGCACCCACTGTCGTGTCCCGCGGGCTGTCGCTGCCGTGGTGGTCGGACGACCCCACGGCCAGGACGTACGGGTCGACGGCGGGCATCGTCAGGCGCGTGGCACCGGACTCGCCGTCGTTGCCCGCAGCCACGACGACGACGATCCCTGCGCGCCAGGCGTTCTCGACGGCATGGGCGAGCGGGTCCCTCGTGGATGCCTGCGTGGAGTCGGTGCCGTAGGAGAGGTTCAGCACACGGATGTTGTGGTCGGCGCGGTGGGCGACCACCCAGTCGACGGCGGCGACCACCTGGGACACGTCGGTGCCTCCGTCAGCGGCACCGACCTTCACGTTGATGATCGTGGCGTCCGGCGCCATCCCCACGAAGGACTTGCCGTCCTTCTCGTTGCCCCGGGCGGCGGCGCCGTCACGTCCGGCGATGATGCCGGCCATGTGCGTCCCGTGGCCGTACCCGTCGAGGTGGCGCGTGTTGTCCGACTGCGACTCGAACGACAGGTCAGGGCCGTTGACGACCTTGCCGGACGTCACCAGCCCCTCGACCGGAGCCACGCCCGTGTCGATCAGGGCGACGCCGACACCCTGACCGGTGAGCTTGCGCCGAGCGTCGTGGGGATCCTGCTTGCCCCACACGTCCTGCGCCCCGGTCGTCTTGGTCACGTACCAGAGCGATCCGTGGTCGCGCTGCGCCACCCACGACCCCGTGAGCCTCGACGCGCGCCAGCCCTCGTGGGTGTCGTCGTCGCCCCACTTCGAGGCGAGCGGCTCGGCAACACCGCCGGAGGACTGCGCGGGGGCGGGCGGCGCCGCGGCCAGCGCCGGGCCGGTGAGCGGTACGGACAGGGTGGCGGCGAGCGCCCACGCCAGCCCCGTCGCCAGAGCGCGGTGTGTCATCGTCACGCCCCCCTTCGTCCGCGCGAACGGCCCCCCGTCGCACCCTCAGGGTGGCAGCGCGGCATGGTTCCCCTGGTGCTGTCGCGCCGTCCTCACCTGTACGCCCCAACCCCGAGCCACGCAGCACGGGTCGGCGTCCACAGAGAGTGACGCCCTGGACCGTACGGATGACCGCGTGGGGGGCCGACCCAGTCACCCCGGCGCCCGTCGATGGGTGAGGGGTCAGGCGTTGACGACCTCCTCCTCGAGCGGGGGCAGCCCGAGCGTGCGAGGCAGGTACGTCGCCGCGCCGGCGACCCGCAGTACGAACGGCCCGCGCCGCAGGCAGCCCATCAGCCCCGCACCGGAGAGGGGCCGCGACGCGAGGTAGCCCTGCATGTAGTCCACCCCGAGGCCGCGCAGGTGGTGCATCTGGAGCGGGTTCTCGACGCCCTCGGCGACCAGGTCCAGCCCCAGGTCCTGGCCCATCTGCACGACGGTCGACACCAGGGCGGTCAGCTGGGGCACACGTCCGAGGCCGGTGACGAAGGACCGGTCGATCTTCAGCTCGTCCACCGGCAGGCGGTGAAGGTACGACAGGCCCGAGTAGCCGGTGCCGAAGTCGTCGATCGCGAGCCGGACGCCGAGAGCGCGCAGGGTGGCCAGCACCTCGATCGCGGCCTCGGTGTCCTCCAGCAGGATCGTCTCGGTCACCTCCAGGGTGAGCATCTCCGGCTCGACGCCGTGCTGGTCGAGCAGACCGCCCACCAGGGCCGGGAAGTCCGCGTCCTGGAACTGACGGGAGGAGACGTTGACCGCCATCCGCACCGGGTAGCCGGCGTGCTGGCACTCGGCGGCCTGCGTGATCGCCTTGGCCAGGACCAGCTGCCCCAGCCGGCCGATCAGCCCGAGCGACTCGGCCAGCGCGACGAGCTCGCCCGGGTCGAGCACGACGCGCTCGCCGTCGTACCAGCGCAGCAGCGCCTCGACGCCCACGATGCCGCCCGTCGTGAGGTCGACGACGGGCTGGTAGACCAGCCGCAGCCCGTCCCCCGCCAGGGCGCGGCGCAGGTGGCTCTCCAGCTGGATGCGCCGCGCGGCCTCGTCGTGCATCTGCTGCTCGAAGAGTCGGACGGACGGGCCGACGTCCGACTTCGCCGCGTACATGGCCAGGTCGGCGTTGCGCACCAGCGCGGCCGGGTCGCTGCCCGGCGTCCCGAAGGCGACCCCGACGGTCGCGCCGAGGCTGACCTCGCGGCCGTCGACCTCGTAGCCACCCCGCACGGCGTCGCGCACGGCCTCGGCCAGCTCGCGCGCCGGCTCGGGCTCGAGCCCCGGGCGGAGCAGGACCGTGAACTCGTCGCCGCCGAAGCGGGAGAGCAGGTCGCCGGGGTGCAGGGCCGTCGAGATGCGGCGCACCACCTCGACCAGCACGGCGTCGCCGGCCGCGTGCCCGGTGGAGTCGTTGATGCGCTTGAAGCCGTCCAGGTCGACGAACATCACCGCCGCGCCCCCGGGCTCGTCGATCCGCTCGCGTAGGGCGGCCTCGAAGCTGGCCCGGTTCGGGATGCGGGTGAGGCTGTCGTGGTGCGCCGCGTGGTGCAGTCGCCGCTGGAGCTCGACCCGTTCCGTCACGTCGCGCACCGAGACGACGAAGCCCTCGGCGACCTGGGTGCCGATCGCCTCGACGTGCAGCACGTCGCCCTCGGGGGTGTCGACGTCAGTCTCCATGCGCACGGACGCACCGTGATCGCGCAGGCGCCGCATCACGGCCGCGACCTCCGCGCGCTGCGTCGCCGACACGAGCTCGATCAGGCGCGTTCCCAGGATCTCGTCGGCGTCCAGGCCGAACAGACGCCGGCAGGCGGGCGACGCGTAGCTGATGTCGCCGTGGTCGTCCACGCGCATGATGACGTCCCGCGTGTCCTGCACCAGCGTCCGGAAGTGCTCCTCGCTCCCGCGCAGCGAGCGGGCCAGCCGGGCCCGCTCGGCGGCCACGCGCACCTGCCGGGCCAGCAGCAGCAGGATGATCGCGCACAGCACGACCTCGCCGACGCGGTCCAGGGCGCCGCCGGCCAGCACCAGCAGCACGGTGACGAAGACGCCGACCGTGGCAGCGTCCATGGACCGGTCGCGTCCGATCCACAGCACCGGCCGTGAACCCGGCAGGGCGCAGGCCGCACCGACCGCCACCACCAGCGACGACGCCATCCACAGGTAGGGGGCGAGGGTCGTCAGGGCCCCCCAGGTCGCCGCCACCACGACCGTGTCGCCGAGGGTCGCGAGCACCAGGGACGCCCAGGCCAGCCGGACCGCGGCGCCCTCACCGCGCGCCCGTGACCTCAGCAGCACCAACCCCACCGTGAGGCCGATGAGGTTGAGCACCATCGCGGTGTAGCCCATCAGGCCGAGGGCGCTGGAGTCACGCTCCTCCCCGAGAACCGCGGGCAGGTTCCACTGCCAGCCGACGACGAACGCGCTGCCCGTCACGATCAGCACGTCCACGAGCGTCCGGAGCATGCGGTGCAGGGGGGCGGGTGGCAGCACGAACGCCAGCAGCCCGAGGGCCGTCAGGAGGGACGCCAGGTTGAACGCGATGCTGGGCGCCCACGTCGGCGTGTGGATCCACGAGGCGTCGGCGGCGATGGCGATGTTGCCGAGGCCGTTCGCGAGCTGCCCGCCCCCCAGCAGGATCCAGCCCCAGCGGTCGGCCCCGAGAGCCCGCGCGCTCGCCACCGCGCAGAGGACGGAGGCGACCAGCCCCGAGACCACCAGCAGCGGCCCGAGCGTGGCGGGGAGCACCAGCGGTGCGGCGGCCAGGAGCACGGCCCCGGCGAGGACGGGCGCACGCAGCGACGACGGACGGGTCGTCGTCGACGCGTCGCGCACGTTCGGCACCGGTACTCCGTCCGCCAGATCGCCACCCCGTCAGCGGGCGATGCGGGTCAGGCTAGGGGTCACACCACCGGGAACGGCTGATTCGGCACGCGGTGGGAGAGTCGTGCGGAACCCGGCGCGCGAGGGGGGCCCTGGCGGTCGGGGGGTGACCGGAGCAGGATGGGCGCCACCACCGCCGACCGGGAGACAGGCATGGCGACCTGCACGCACCTCGACCGGATCGACCCCGGCGCGCGCCCCTCCGCGGACGGGTGCGAGGACTGCCTGGCCGTCGGCGCCTCGTGGGTGCACCTGCGGATGTGCCAGCAGTGCGGGCACGTCGGGTGCTGCGACTCGTCGCCGAACAGGCACGCGACCGCTCACTACCACGGCACGGGGCACCCCGTGGTGCGCTCGTTCGAGCCGGGTGAGGCCTGGTTCTGGTGCTACCCGGAGAAGCTCACGTTCGACCTCGGCGGGCCTGCGCCACCAGCGGGGTCTGCTCCACCGTCCACGGGCTGAACGCCCAGGGCGCCGCCGCCACCGCCGAGCACCACCCGTCCCAGTCGGTCCACGTCCACTGCGCCACCTCGTCCGGCCGGCCCACCGGGTCGCCCTCCGCCCGGGCCACCAGCACCGGGCAGAACTCGTTCTCCATCAGGCCCTCGGGCGACACGGCCTGGTAGGCGAAGTCGGGAAGCACGACCTCGAGCCCCGTCACGTCCAGCCCCAGCTCGTCTGCGAGGCGGCGCTGCGCCGCCAGCTCCAGCGACTCGTCGGGGGCGGGGTGTCCGCAGCAGGTGTTCGTCCACACGCCCGGCCACGTCCGCTTTCCCAGCGCCCGCCGTGTGACCAGGAAGCGGCCGGCGGTGTCGAACACGTAGACCGAGAAGGCCAGGTGCAGGGGTGTGGTCTCGCCGTGCACGAGTCGCTTCGGCATCGTGCCGACCGGCCGGTGCTCCTGGTCGAGGAGCACCACGAGCTCGTCCACCTGCGCCGCATCCACCGCCGAGTCGCCCACGCCCACCGACGCAGCCTACGGGCCGCCTGGCGACCCGCACCCTCAGGCGCGCAGCAGGAGCATCGCGACGCCCAGGCCGGCGACGGCGACCGCGGCCCAGAAGGGCGTCCGCCCGGTGCCGCGGACGGCGACCGCCGCGAGGCCGAGGGCCGCGACGAGACCTGCCCACGCCCAGGCGGGCACCGCCGAGGACGGGCCGAGCACGGCGAGCAGCGACGCGCCGGCGAGCACGGCGGCCGCCAGGGCGCGGGCGCGGCGCTCGCCGAGGCGGTGCGGCAACCCGCGCACGCCGGTGGCGGCGTCCTGCGCCAGGTCGGGCAGCACGTTGACCAGGTGCGCGCCGACGCCGAGCAGCGCGCCGCAGGCCATCAGCCAGAGCGGGGGCAGGGCCGGTGGGCGGCCGGCGAGGGCGACCATCGCCGGGAGCGTCCCGAACGCCACCGCGTAGGGCGCCCATGACCACCAGGTGCGCTTGAGCCCGAGGTTGTAGGCCCACCCCATCGCGACGCCGAGGAGCAGGTGCACCACGCCTGCCGCGACCCCGCAGAGGAGCGACAGCACGACGCAGGCGAGCAGGGCCGCTCCCGTCGCGGTGCGCACCGTCGACTCGGCGAGCAGCCCGCTCGCCACCGGCTTGTCGTCACGACCCGCGGCGCGGTCCCGTGCCGCGTCGACCAGGTCGTTCGTCCACCCGATCGTGGCCTGGCCGCTCAGGAAGGCGAGCCCGACCAGGACGGTCCGGCCCGGCCCGTTGCCGAGCGTGACGGAGAGCAGCACCGCCAGGGTGGTCACGGCCACCGACGGACCGGGATGGCTCGCCCGCAGGAGATGACCGGCGGAGGCGCCCGGCCCCACGGCGGCCGCCCGCGCGCCGTCGGGTCCGGAGGTGGGCACGACACGAGCCTAGGGCGCGCCTAGGCTCGACAAGGTGACCCGCATCGTGGCCGTCGAGAGCGTGCTGCCTCCGAACCGGTACGCCCAGACCGAGGTCACCGAGGCCTTCGCCGAGGTGATCACCGGGACCGAGGCCGAGCGGGGTCTGCTGCGGCGGTTCCACGCGAACGCGGGCGTCGACTTCCGGCACCTGGCCCTCCCGCTCGACCGCTACGAGAAGCTCGCCGACTTCGGTGACGCGAACGACGCGTTCATCGAGGTCGCGGTCGACCTCGGCGCGCAGGCCCTGTCGCAGGCGCTCGAGTCGGCCGGGCTCGGACCGCGCGACGTCGACCTGCTGGTGTCCACCACGATCACCGGCCTGGCCGTGCCCTCCCTCGACGCCCGCGTCGCGGCCCGGCTCGGCCTGCGGCTCGACCTGAAGCGGGTGCCGATCGTCGGTCTCGGGTGCGTGGCCGGTGCGGCGGGGGTCGCCCGGTTGCACGACTACCTCGCCGGGCACCCGAACGAGGTGGCGGCACTGCTGTCGGTCGAGCTCTGCTCGCTGACGGTCCAGCGGCAGGACGTCTCCATGGCCAACCTCGTGGCCAGCGGCCTCTTCGGGGACGGCGGCGCGGCGGTCGTCGCCGTCGGTCCCGAGCACCCCGGGGCGGCCACGCCACGGCCGGTGACGCAGCCCACCGTCGTGGCCAGCCGCAGCCGCCTCTACGCCGGGACCGAGCGGGCGATGGGGTGGGACGTCGGGTCGACCGGGCTGCGCATCGTCCTCGGCGCCGAGGTCCCCGACCTGGTGCGCGAGCACGTGCGCGGTGACGTCGACGGGTTCCTCGCCGACCACGGTCTGACGCGGGCCGACATCGGCTGGTGGGTCTGCCACCCCGGCGGCCCGAAGGTGCTGGAGGCCATGCAGGACGCGTTGGAGGTCGACCGTGAGGCGCTCGGCCTGACGTGGGACTCCCTGCGTCGCATCGGCAACCTCTCGTCGGCCTCGGTGCTGCACGTGCTGGAGGACACCCTGCGCCTGCGCCCTCCCGCCGCCGGCAGCCTCGGCGTGCTGATGGCGATGGGTCCCGGGTTCTGCCTCGAGCTCGTCCTGCTCCGGGCATAGGTCGACGGATGTCCTCAGCACTGGCCTTCACCGTCCTCGTCGCCCTGGTCGGCCTCGAGCGCGTCGCCGAGCTGGTCGTGTCGAAGCGCAACGCCCGCTGGAGCCTGGCCCGGGGCGGGGTCGAGACGGGGCAGCGCCACTACGCGGTGATGGTGGTGCTGCACACGGCCCTGCTGGTCGGCGCGCTGGTGGAGGTGTGGGTGCTCGACCGGCCCTTCGTACCGTGGCTCGGCTGGCCGATGGTCGCCCTGGTGCTCGCCTCGCAGGCCCTGCGCTGGTGGTGCATCGCATCGCTGGGACGGCTGTGGAACACGCGCGTCATCGTCGTACCGGGCCTCGAGCGGGTCGCGCGGGGGCCGTACCGCTGGCTGACGCACCCGAACTACGTCGCCGTGCTGGTGGAGGGGCTCGCGCTGCCCCTCGTGCACACGGCCTGGGTCACCGGGGTCGTCTTCACGCTCGCGAACCTCGCGCTGCTGCGGCACCGGATCCGGGTGGAGGACGCGGCCCTGACCGCGCTCGCGCCCTCCCAGGCGGCACCTCGGACGGCGAGGGCCTGAGGTGCTCGACCTCGTCGTCGTCGGTGGCGGCCCGGTGGGGCTCGGCACGGCCCTGTACGCCCGGCACGCCGGTCTCGACGTGGCCGTGCTCGAGTCCAGGACCGGCACCATCGACAAGGCCTGCGGCGAGGGGTTGATGCCTTCGGCGGTGGTGGCTCTCGCCGAGCTGGGCGTCGACCCGAGCGGGCACGACCTCGAGGGGATCCGGTACGTCGACGGACGACACGTCGTCGAGGCCGCCTTCCGGGCCGGGCCGGGTCGCGGGGTCCGGCGCACGGTGCTCCACGACGCTCTCCGCGACGCGGTCCGGGACGCGGGCGTTCCGGTGCGCACCCACCGAGTCGGCACCGTGACCCAGGACGGCCACGGGGTCACGCTCGACGGCCTGGTGCGCGCCCGGTACGTGGTGGCCGCCGACGGGCTGCGTTCGCCCCTGCGTCACCTCACCGGCCTCGGGGCCACGGGCCACGGGCCCACGCGGTTCGGCCTGAGGTGCCACGTCGCCGTCCGCCCGTGGAGCGACTTCGTCGAGGTGCACTGGGCCCGCGGGGCCGAGGCGTACGTGACGCCGGTGGGAGACGACCTCGTCGGCGTGGCGGTGCTCACCGACCGCCGCGGCCCGTTCGGGGAGCACCTCGCGCTGTTCCCCGACCTGGTCCGACGTCTCCGCGACCGGGAGGCCGCCGGTGTCCGTGGCGCCGGGCCGCTGCGGCAGCGGACGAGGCGCCGGGTGGCGGGTCGCGTCCTGCTGGTCGGGGACGCCGCCGGGTACGTGGACGCGGTCACCGGCGAGGGCATCGCCCTGGGCCTCGCGCAGGCGAGGGCGGCGGTCGGTGCGCTGACCGACGACGATCCCGGACGGTACGAGCGCGAGTGGCGGCGCCTGACGAGGGCCCACTCCGCCCTGACGCACGGGCTGCTCGAGGCCACCCGCGTGCCGCTGCTGCGGAGGGCCCTCGTCCCGGCGGCCGTGCGGCTGCCACGGGTGTTCGAGGCGGCGGTGAACCAGCTCGCGGGCTGAACGAAGGGTCCGAACCGGACACTCGGGACCATTGACCTCCCGCCGCTCCCGGAGGTAATTTCCAAGGAGACCCACGGCTTGGTAAATGAGTGCCGAGCCGGTTTCTCCTCGGAGGCTCCGCGTGCCCGCTCCAGATCCCCGTTCGCTCGCGCTCACCCGCCGGGGGGTGCTCGGTGGGGCGGTCGCCCTCGCCGGGGCCGTCGCCGGTGCCGCACCCGCCTTCGCCCGCGGGGGCCACGGAGGCCACGGAGGCCACGAGGCCGACAAGGGGGGGTCAGAGCGCTCGTACGCGCGGCACGTGGTCAAGCGGATGACGCTGGAGGAGAAGGTCGGTCAGCTGATGACCGGCTACGCCTACGGCGCGACGCACGACACGGCCGACCCGCGCAACGTGGCCCTGTACGGGGTGTCGACGCCGGCCGAGGTGGTGGCCAGCCTCCACCTCGGCGGCGTCATCTACTTCGCCTGGACCGACAGCGTGAAGGACCCCCAGCAGATCGCCGCGCTGTCGAACGGCCTGCAGCGGGCCGCCCTCGACAGCGGAGCCCGCGTGCCGCTGATGGTCTCGACGGACCAGGAGCAGGGCGTCGTCACCCGGTTCGGTCCGCCCGCCACCCCGTTCCCGGGCTCGATGGCCCTCGGCGCGGGCCGCAGCGCCGCTGACGCCCGCTCCGCAGCGGCGATCACCGGCCAGGAGCTGTCGGCGGTCGGCATCAACCAGAACTTCGCGCCGGTCGCCGACGTGAACGTCAACCCGCTGAACCCCGTGATCGGCGTGCGCTCGTTCTCGTCCGACCCCGGCCTCGTCTCGCAGATGGTCGCGGCCCAGGTGACGGGCTACCAGAAGGACGGCTCGATCGCCGCCTGCGCGAAGCACTTCCCGGGCCACGGTGACACGGCGACCGACAGCCACTACGCCCTCCCGATGATCGACCACACGCGCGAGGAGTGGGAGACGCTCGACGCACCGCCGTTCCAGGCGGCGATCCGGGCTGGGGCCGACGTGATCATGACCGCGCACATCCTCGTGCCCTCGCTCGACCCGGCCGACGACCCGGCGACGCTGTCGCGCCCGATCATGACGGGCCTCCTGAGGGACACGCTGCACTACAAGGGCGTGATCATCACGGACAGCCTCGAGATGGCCGGTGTACGTGAGAAGTACGGCGACGACGAGGTGGCGGTCCGCGCGATCGAGGCCGGCGCGGACATCCTGCTGATGCCCGCCAAGCCGCTCGTCGCGCGGCAGGCCATCCTCGACGCGGTCGCGTCGGGCCGGCTCAGCGAGAAGCGCATCGACGAGAGCGTGGAGCGGGTGCTCGCCCTGAAGTTCCGCCGTGGTGTCGTCCGCCGACCCCTGGTGGACGAGCGGAGGATCCCGCGCGTCGTCGGCACGGCCGAGCACCTGTCCACCGCGCAGGAGGTGACCGACCGCACCACCACGGTGCTGCGCAACGAGACTGGACTCCTGCCGCTGAGTGGCGGCGCGCGGTCGGTCCTCGTGACCGGGTGGGGCGTCTCCACGACCGCCGCCATGGGCCAGGCCATGGGCAGACGCGGGCACAGCGCGACCGTGCGCGAGACGGGTAGCCGTCCCAGTGACAGCGCGATCGCTGCAGCGGTCGCCGCGGCGAGGGCGAACGACCTCGTGGTGGTGCTCACCCAGAAGGCGTGGGACTCGAGGGTCACCGACCCCGAGAAGCGGCAGCAGAGGCTCGTCCGCGAGCTCGTGGCGACCGGGACGCCCGTCGTCCACGTCGCGGTGCGCGACCCGTACGACGTCGCGTACCTGCCCGAGGCGCAGACGTCGCTGGCCACGTACTCGTACACGGCCGTCTCCATCGAGTCGGCGGCGAAGCTCGTCCACGGCGAGATCACGCCCCAGGGAGTGCTGCCCGTCGACGTACCGGTCGCCGGCGACCCGGACACCGTCCTGTACCCGTTCGGCTACGGAAAGAGCTGGTGAGCAACCCCATGGCAGAGCAGGTTCCAGGCTCCGGCGACGTCCGCGGCCTCGGTCGGCGCGGCTTCCTCGGCGCGCTCGGTGCAGGTGCCGGGGTGCTGGCCGGCCCGGCAGTCTCGTCGGCCTGGGCCGGCGGCTCGTCCGGCGGGCGAGGGGGCGCGAGCCACGGTGGCCGCGGGGTGGTCACCGGTGTCGACGCCCTCGCCCGGCGGGGCTGGCGCGACCTGGCCGGCCAGCGGGTCGGCGTGATCACGAACCCCACCGGCGTGCTCCCCGACCTGCGGCACGAGGTCGACGTGATGGCGTCCGACGACCGGGTCGACCTCGTCGCCGTCTTCGGACCCGAGCACGGTTTCCGCGGCACCGCGCAGAACGGGGGCTCCGAGGGCACGTACGTCGACGAGCGCACCGGGGTCACGGTCTACGACGCCTATGGCGCGAGCGCGACGAAGCTGGCCGACATGTACAGGGCCGCGGGCGTAGAGACGGTGGTCTTCGACATCCAGGACGTCGGTGCCCGCTTCTACACGTACATCTGGACGATGTACGACGCGATGGTGGCGGCGGTTCGGACGGGCGCGCGGTTCGTGGTGCTCGATCGCCCGAACCCGTTGGGGGGCAAGGCTCGTGGGCCGATGATGACGCCCGCCTACTCGACGTTCGTGGGTAAGAAGGAGATCGTCCAGCAGCACGGCATGACCGTCGGTGAGCTGGCCAGGCTCTTCGACGGCGAGTTCCTCGCCGAGGACGCGGGCGGCCGTCTCAGCGAGCTGCACGTCGTCGAGATGCAGGGCTGGAAGCCGGACAGCACCTTCGCGGAGACGGGGCTGCCGTGGGTCGCCCCGAGCCCCAACATGCCGACGCCGGACACCGCGCTCGTCTACCCGGGCACGTGCCTGTTCGAGGGCGTCCTCAGCTCGGAGGGCCGCGGCACCACGCGACCGTTCGAGTGGATCGGCGACCCGGCCTTCGACCACCGGTGGGCGGAAGCGGTGGCGGAGCACGACATCGCCGGGATCGCTGTGCGGGAGTCCTACTTCACGCCCGGCTTCAACAAGCACGCCGGCAAGGTCTGCGCCGGCATGCAGGTCCACCTGAGCGACCCGGCGAAGGCCGAGGCGATCACCGCGGCAGTCGCCATGCTCGTCGAGGCGAAGCGTCTCTACCCCGAGTTCGCCTGGCGCCGGGACAGCTGGGACACGGCCCGCCCGTACTGGGTCGACAAGCTGAGCGGCTCGCCGCGGCTGCGCGAGATGGTCGACTCCGGGGCCTCGGTCGCAGACGTCGAGGGCGCCTGGCAGGACGAGCTGCGCGCCTTCGACGAGCGGCGACAGCCCTACCTGCTCTACAAGGGGAAGCGCCGGTGAGGGCCCGGCTGCGACTCACGACCGTCCTCGTCTCCGCGCTGGTGGCCGCACTGACCGCGGCGACCGCCCCGGCTCAGGCGGGAGGCCACCACGTGGCGCGCTTCGACCACCCGTACCGGGGCTTCTCCCCGGCCTCGACCGAGCTGCACGACGAGGCCCCCGAGCGCGCCGGGCTCGACCCCGCACCGATCGACGACGCCCTTGCCGCGGTGACCGGCTGGACCGAGCCCGCCGAGGGACCGTCCGCCCCGGTGCGGCCGCTGCTGTCGGGGGCCGTCACGGTGATGGGGCACGACGGGTCCGTCGTCGCCCGGGAGGCGACCGGCTGGGCCGTGCGCTACGCCGACGGCAACGGCACCGAGCTCCCCCGCGACGAGTGGGTGCCGGCCGCCGAGGACACCCTGTGGGACATGGCCTCGGTCTCGAAGCTGTTCACCTCGATCGTCCTGATGCAGCAGGTCGAGGCTGGTCGTGTCGACCTCGACGAGCCGGTCGCCACGTACGTC
The DNA here is from genome assembly GCA_963843835.1 of uncultured Actinomycetota bacterium. Taxonomy (GTDB): domain Bacteria; phylum Actinomycetota; class Actinomycetes; order Actinomycetales; family CAWJMD01; genus CAWJMD01. Next base: position 27,754 of record CAWJMD010000001.1, on the reverse strand, counting down.
CCGGAGTTCGCCGCAAACGGCAAGGAGACGGTGACAGTCCGCCACCTGCTCACCCACACCGCCGGGCTGCCCGCGTGGCTGCCGCTCTGGAGCGCCTACCCCGATCGCGAGTCCCGTCTGCAGGCGGCGCTGACGTCCAAGCCGATCGCCGCGCCGGGTACGCGCTACGTCTACAGCGACATCGGGATGATCACCGTCGGCGTGGTCGTGGAGCGGGTCACCGGCCGCAGCCTCGACGAGGTCGTGGCCGACGGCGTCACCGGGCCGCTCGGGATGGTCGACACCGGCTATAACCCGACGGGCAGCCGGCGGGACCGCGCGGCCGCCACGGAGTACCAGGCCAACCCGCCGCGCGGGATGGTGCGGGGCGAGGTGCACGACGAGAACGCCTGGTCGCTGGGCGGGGTCGCCGGCCACGCGGGCGTCTTCTCGACGGCGGCCGACATGTCGGTGCTGGCCCAGACGATGCTCAACGGCGGCGCCTACAGGGGCGAGCGCATCCTCTCAGAGGAATCCGTCGAGGCCATGACGCACAACGAGAACGAGGAGTTCCCTGGCAACGAGCACGGGCTCGGTTTCGAGCTCGACCAGCGGTGGTACATGGCGGGCCTGTCCGGTCCGCGCACCGCCGGACACACGGGTTACACGGGTACCTCCCTGGTGCTCGACTACGCCTCGCGGTCGTTCGCGATCCTGCTGAGCAACCGCGTGCACCCTTCCCGGAGCTGGGGGTCGGTGAACCCGGTGCGGCGCGCCGTCGCCCAGGGGCTCGCACTGTCGCTCGCCGTGGAGCCGCGACGAGGACGCACGGCGTGGTCGGCGCCGTCGCTCGATGCGACCACCTCGACGCTGCAGGTCCCCGTCGACCTGCCGGCGCGTGGTGGCCGGCTGTCGTTCGACCTGTTCGTCGACACCGACAGCTCCGACGTGCTCGCGCTCGAGTCGTCCTCCGACGGTGGCGCGAGCTGGCAGCCGGTGCCGTTCACCACCCGGGACCGGGGCGAGGTCGTGCAGCGGGACGGCACGGTGGCGGCCAGTGGCCACCGCCGCTGGTGGCAGGCCGGTGCGACGCTGGCGCGGGCCGATGGCGCCGAGGGTGAGCTGCTGCTCCGCTGGCGCTACACGACTGACGCCCTCGAGCTCGGACGCGGGGTGCTCGTCGACGGCGTCAAGGTCGTCGCACGGGGGCGAGGCTTCGGCTTCGACGGCGAGAAGCACCCGGAGGCCTTCACCGTCGTCGGCTGGCAGGAGGTCGAGCGCTGACGCCGAGCTCGCACACGGGAACGATCCCGGGGCGGGCCGGGTTGGGGCCACCATGACGACTCCTGCCTGGCTCGACCCGGAGAACATCCGGTTCATGCTCGACGACTGCGACACCTGGGCGGTCGTCGGTCTCTCGGGCAATCCCGACCGCACGGCCTACCGCATCGCCCAGCTGCTGCAGCAGAGGGGGAAGCGGATCGTGCCGATCCACCCCGACGCACCCACGGTGCTGGGGGAGAAGGGCTACGCCGCCCTCGCCGACGTCCCCTTCGACATCGACGTGGTCGACGTGTTCCGCCGCTCGGAGGCGGCGGGCGCCGTCGCGGACGCGGCGGTGGAGGTCGGGGCGCGTGCCGTCTGGTTCCAGCTCGGCGTCATCGACACCGATGCCTTCGAACGGACGACCCGAGCCGGCGTGCCGATGGTGATGGACACCTGCCCCGCCATCGAGTGGAGCCGGGCCCCCCGCTGACGGCTCAGTGGCGGGGCGCGACCACCCGCTGGCCCTTGCCCGCAGCCTTGGCGAGGTACATCGAGCGGTCAGCAGCCTTGAGCAGCTCCTCGGACGGGTTGCGGTCGGCGCTGCGGCGTGCCGGCCCCGGCGGCCTCGCCGGCCCGATCAGCCGCCCGGGCCGCGTGGCGACACCGACGCTGACACCTACCTGCGTCTTCACCGGCACAGCGGCCTGGGGGTCACCGCTGGGCAGCTCGACGGGCAGCGTGAGGGCCTCGACCACCCGGTCCGCGAGCGACTCGGCCGACCCGGCGTCCCCGCCCACCAGCACCGCGAACTCGTCGCCGCCCAGCCGGGCGACGACGTCGCGGTCGGAGACGAGCCGGCGCAGCCGACGTCCGACCTCGACCAGCAGCGCGTCGCCGGCCGCGTGGCCGTGCACGTCGTTGACAACCTTGAAGTCGTCCAGGTCGCAGTAGAGCAGGCCGTAGCCCTCGCCGAACTCGTCGTACCGCGCGGCGGCCAGCTCGAGGTGGTCGAGGAACTGGGTGCGGTTCGCGAGCCCGGTCAGCGGGTCGTGGAAGGCCTGGTGGGCCAGCTCGGCCTCGCGCCGCCGCAGCTGGGTCAGGAGCGTCTGGTTGTCCGTCAGCACGAGGAACTGCCGGACGAGGACGAGACCGAAGAGCCCGTAGGCCAACGAGATCTCGATCCCCGAGACCTCGGCCCCCTCGGCGACCCGGACGGCGAAGAAGATCTCGGCCACCACGAGGGGCGCGTAGGGCAGCACGGTGCGGAGGCGGGAAGCGCGCTCAGCGCCCAGCTGGGTTCCTCCTCTCACGCTCCGGGCCCGCCCGTGCCGGGCGGCTGCAGCGATCAGCAGGAACCCGGTGACCCAGCCCGCGCTGACCAGGTTGCCCGAGCTGTAGGTGTCCGCCGAGGCGAGGTAGAGGTAGATGCTGTCCGACACCGCCAGGCCCCCGACGCCGGCGGCCAGCACGACCAGGGTGGAGCGCTGCCCGCCCGCTCGGGTCAGCGTGAGCAGCGCGAGGCTGAGGAGCACGACGTCGGCCAGGGCGTAGGTGAGGGACACGAGGTAGCCGATCTCGTCCCCCGTGCCGGACGGGCCGGGGGTGACCCCGGTGCCGATGCTGAGCACCAGCACGGCGCCGGCGATCAGGAGGCCGTCGAGCGTGTCGCGGGCCGTCCGGACGGTCGAGTGGTGGGCGCGCAGCCAGGTCAGCAGGCCCACGGTCCCGAGCACGGAGAAGGCGAGGAACCCGGCGTCGGCCAGCGAGAGCAGGGGGACGTCGCCGAGGACGAGCTCGTACCAGGACCAGGCGGCCTGACCGGCGGCCCAGCTGCCCGTCCCCGCGGCCAGCCAGGCCCAGACGGCGCGCTGCCGGTCGCGGGTGGCCCGGGCGGCGAGCAGGCAGGTGACAGCGGCGGTCGTCGCGGCCACCAGCTGGCCGGCGTTGTCGAACACGAGGGCTGCCCGCGATCCCGCGGGGAGGAGCACGACGGCGAGGGCGAAGACGGCGCCCGCGAGCACGGCGAGGCCCGCGCCCGACCACGGGCGCGGGGACGGAGGTCCGACCCGGGGGGCCGTCGCGTCACCTCTCACCTTGTCGCTATCGGCAGGCGCTGGGCCGAACCGAAGTCCCGAGGGCAGCGGGTCGGGTCGGAACCGCTGGCGGCGCGCCGTGCGGAGAAGTCCGCCGGACCCGAGCACGCCCTGGCCCGTACGGTGGGCGCGTGAGCCACGACCACGAGCTGTCGACCGGCGCCTCCCCCCGGGAGGCGACCCCCCTCCTGGTGCGGCTTCGTGCCCTGATGCCGTCCCTGGCCCCGGCAGGGCAGCGCGTCGCACGCCGCGTGCTGGAGGATCCGGTCGGTGCCTCGGCCCTGACCATCTCCGAGCTGGCCCTGGCGGCCAGCACGTCGGAGACGACCGTCAACCGGTTCTGCAAGGCGCTCGGACTACCGGGGTACCCGCAGCTGAGGCTCTCGCTCGCGGCCGAGACCGGGGGACCCTCGCCGCGCGAGCAGGTCGGCGCGGACATCGGCCCCGACGACACCCTGGACGACGTGGTCGCCAAGGTGGCGTACGCCGACGCGCGGGCGGTCGAGGAGACCGCGCAGCAGCTGGACACGTCGGTGCTGGAGAACGTGGTCACGGCGCTCGCCGGCGCGGGCCGGGTCGACCTGTACGGCATGGGTGCCTCGGCGTTCGTCGCGCTCGACCTCCAGCAGAAGCTGCACCGGATCCGGCGGGTGTCGTTCGCGTGGTCCGACCCGCACATCGCCCTGACCAGCGCCGCACTGCTCGGGCCGGCCGACGTGGCCATCGCCTTCTCCCACACGGGGACGACGTCCGAGACCGTCGAAGCGCTGCAGCAGGCGGCGGCTCGGGGCGCGACGACGGTGGCGATCACCAACTTCCCCGGCTCCCCCCTCGCCGCGGCGGCCGACCACGTGCTGACCACCGCCGCGCGGGAGACGACGTACCGGTCCGGGGCGATGGCCAGCCGGATCGCGCAGCTCACGCTGGTCGACTGCCTGTTCATCGGGCTCGCGCAGCGCGAGCTCGACCAGACCCGGTCGGCGCTGGAGGTCACCTACGCCGCGGTCCGAGGCCACCACCTCGGCCCGCAGCGCCGGCGACCCTGAGCCAACCCCCACACGTCCTCTGAGTGTGAATGGTTGCTTCACGCCCCCTTGAAGCGACCATTCGCACTCAGAGGACGGGGTCCAGCGGCCGTCCGCACCCCTGATGCGGCGCACCGTGCAGGGACGTTGACGCGCGCAGGGCGAGGAAACTAACCTCCACTCATGACGACTTCGGCGGAACAAATCTCCGCCAACGTGCCCCGCACCGATCCGCCGGCCCTGCCGGCGCTCGGCGACCTGCCGACCGAGGGCCGCAACCCGCGCACCCACGGGATCGACGAGGCGGGCACCGTCGAGCTGCTGATGCTGCTCAACGCGGAGGACGCCCTCGTTCCCGGCGCCGTGGCCGAGGTCCTCGCCGAGCTGGCCGTCGCCGTCGACCTCGCGGTGGAGCGGGTCAACGCGGGGGGGTGCGTGCACTACTTCGGGGCCGGGACGTCCGGACGGCTCGGCGTGATGGACGCCGCGGAGCTGGTGCCGACCTTCAACGCGCCCCCTGGACTCGTGGTGGCCCACCACGCCGGCGGCCCGGAGGCACTGCTCCACGCCGTCGAGAACGTCGAGGACTCGAGCCAGCTGGGTGCCGACGACGCCGGCGCGCTGACCGCCCGCGACGTCGCGATCGGGCTCACCGCCTCGGGTCGCACCCCCTACGTGGCCGGCGCCCTGAACCGAGCACGTGAGCTGGGTGCGGCGACGGTGCTCGTCTCCGCAGACCCCGACTCGGCTCTCGCACCGCTGGCCGACGTCCTGGTTGCGCCCGCCACCGGTCCCGAGGCCGTCACCGGCTCCACCCGCCTCAAGGCGGGCTCCGCGCAGAAGCTCGTGCTGAACAGCTTCTCCACGGCGCTGATGATCCGGCTCGGCCGTACCTGGTCGAACCTGATGGTCGACGTGGTCGCGACCAACGCGAAGCTGCGGGCGCGCACCGTCCACATCCTCGAGCAGGCCACCGGTCGCGACGAGCGGGCCTGCGTCGCCGCGCTCGACGCCTCGGGCGGGGAGCTCAAGACCGCCCTCGTCCACCTGCTCACCGGTGCGGCACCCGAGACCGCCCGCGACCTGCTGCAGAGCAACGACGGGCGCGTGGCCGCGGCTGCGGCCGCGCACGGGGTGTCGCCTTCCCCCGCAGACACGGCACACTCGCCGGATACGTCCCCTTCGTCCCACCAGCCGCTCGTCACCGACACGTTCACCCGGAGGACCTGATGCGCACCCGTTCCCTCACCACCGTGGCGGCCGTCGCCGTCACGGCGATGCTCGCCGCCTGCGCGCCATCGAGCAGCAGCGTCGGCTCGGACGGTGACGCACCCGCCGGGCAGTCGGACGAGAAGGCCACTGTCACGGTGTGGTCGTGGCGCACCGAGGACGTCGCGGCGTACGAGCGGATCTTCGACGCGTTCACCAACGAGCACCCGAACATCACCGTGGACTTCGAGGCGTTCAAGAACACGGAGTACAACCAGCTGCTCTCCACCGGTCTTGCCGGCGAGGGCGGTCCCGACGTGGCCCAGCTCCGGGCGTACGGCCAGCTCCAGCCGCTCGTCGAGGGCGGCAACCTGATGCCCCTCGACGACGTCGAGGGTTTGGACCAGTTCGACCCGAACGTGCTGATGGGGGCCACCGGCAAGTCCGACGGCAAGGTCTACGGGGTGCCGTTCGCCGTCCAGACGCTGCAGGTCTACTACAACAAGCACATCTTCGAGGAGAGCGGCGTCGAGGTCCCGACCACGTGGGAGGAGATGCTCGATGTCGCCGGCACGCTGAAGGACGCCGGCGTCACCCCCTTCTCCGTCGGCGCGAAGGACGCGTGGACGCTGCCGATGCTGGCCGACACCTTCGGCTCGGCGCGCTATGGCGGGGCGGAGTTCGAGCAGGCCGTGCTGTCCGGTGAGAAGCAGTTCACCGACACCGACTACGTCGCGAGCCTGGCGGTGCTCCCACAGCTCCAGCAGTACATGCCCGACGACGTCGTCGGGGTGCCCTACACCGACGCCCAGGTGCTCTTCACCTCCGGGCAGGCCGCGATGTTCCCCGGCGGCTCGTTCGAGCTGGGCTTCTTCCAGAAGCAGAACCCCGATCTCGACCTCGGCGTCTTCCAGGTGCCCCCGCCCCCGGGCGCGGTCATCACCGAGCCGGTCACCCCGGGCTGGGCGGACGGGTCGTTCGGGGTGTCCGCCAAGACGGACGTGCCCGACGCCGCCAAGGAGCTGGTCGCGTGGATGGCGACCGAGGAGTTCGGGCAGATGTTCACCGACGAGCTGGTCCAGCTGTCGGCGGTGCCTGGGGTCAAGCCGTCCGACCCGCTGCTGCAGGAGATGGCCGAGAACTACGAGGCCAACCCGGCGCCGTACATGATGCTCGTGGACTTCCGCTACGGGCAGCCGCTGGGCACCGACCTGGTGGGCACCGGCGTGCAGGAGATGATGCTCGGCTCGAAGGACCCCGCCACCGTGGCGAGCGACGTGCAGACCGGCCTCTCGGCCTGGTTCTCGCCCACGGGGTGACGCCGCGGTGACGACCACGACCGCGGCCGACACCGCGACGGGCTCGGCGGGGCCCACCTCACGGCGGCCCCGCCGGCCCGGCCGGCGCGTGACCGGCGGCGGACTCGGGCTGGGCACCGCCCTGCTCTTCGTCGCGCCCGCGCTGCTGCTGTTCGGCGTGTTCGTGCTCTACCCGATGGCGACGGCCTTCAGCTACTCGGTCTTCGACTGGAAGGGCACGACGCGCGGTGCCTTCGTGGGCATCGGGAACTTCGTCACGCTCGTCAGCCGTCCCCCGTACGCCGAGCAGTTCCCTCGTGCCTTCGGGCACAACCTGCTGTTCTTCGCCGGGACGATGCTGGTGCAGAACACCCTGGGACTCGGCTTCGCCGTGCTGCTGCACCGGGGCCGACGGGCCAAGCGGCTGCTCCAGACCCTCTACGCGTTGCCGTACCTGGTCAGCCCGCTCGTGATCGGCTACCTGTGGACGCTGCTGCTGTCGCCCACGTTCGGCCCGGTCAACGCCCTGCTCCGGGCCGTCGGCCTCGACGCCCTGGCGCTGCCGTGGCTGGGTGAGCCGCGCACCGCCCTGGGCGTCGTCGTGCTGGTCAGCGCCTGGCAGTGGGTCGGCTTCCCGGTGCTGCTCTACGGGGCCGCCCTCGGAGGCGTGCCCGACGAGTACACCGAGGCGGCGCGCATCGACGGGGCCAGCCCGTGGCAGGTGTTCCGTCACATCACCCTGCCGCTCCTGCTGCCCGCCATCGGCACGGTGAGCGTGCTGACGTTCATCATGGCGATGGAGGCGTTCGCGCTGCCGTACGCGCTCGGTGGCTCGACCGGGAGTCCCGCCGGTGCCACGGACTTCCTCTCCCTGCTCTTCTACCGCACCGCGTTCGACTCCGGGGCCACCAACGCGATCGGCATCTCGTCCGCCCTCGCGCTCGTGCTCTTCGTGGTGATCTTCGGGGTCGCCGTGGTCGCGACGCGGCTGCTCCGCCGTGCGGAGGAGGCGATGACCCGATGAGCACGGTCACCACCCCACCCGCCGTGGTCGACCCCGGACCCGAGCAGCCGCCTGCGCGACGGATCGCGCCGCCGCCCCGTCGAGGCCGAGGGCCCCGCTCGGGACCCGTCGCCCGCACGCTCACCGGCCTCGTGCTCTGGGGGTACGCGGCGGTCGCCGTGGTGCCGCTGCTGGTGATGGTCGTCAACTCGCTACGGCCCAACCAGGACCTGTTCACCGAGCCGCTCGCGGCGCCGTGGCCGCTGACGTTCGACGCGTACGGCAGGGCCTGGACGGAGGGCTCGTTCGGGACGTACTTCGGCAACTCGCTGACCATCACCGTCGGAGCCGTGCTCCTGTCGACCGCGGTCTCGACGCTGGCGGCCTACGGGCTGGCGCGAGGGAGGTCGCGGATCCTGCAGGGGATCGAGGCGCTGTTCCTGTCCGGGCTGATGCTGCCGATCCACCTGGCGATCCTGCCGATCTTCTTCCTGCTCGAGGGCTTCGGGCTGGTGGACAGCCGGCTCGGCCTGACGCTGGTGTACGCGGCCGCGGGCGTGCCGTTCTCGACGTTCGTCCTCACGGTCTTCTTCCGGCAGCTGCCGGTCGAGCTCGAGGAGGCCGCCCGCATCGACGGTGCCGGCGCCCTGGCCACGTTCTGGCGCGTGATGCTGCCGCTCGTGCGCCCCGCGATGGCGACGGTGGTCGTCTTCAGGTTCGTACCGGTGTGGAACGACTTCCTCTTCCCGCTGGTACTGCTGCGTGACAGCGACAAGTACACGCTGCCAGTGGGTCTCACCACGTTCTTCGGGGAGTACCAGACGGACTGGTCGACGCTGTTCGCCGGGCTGGTGATCGCCACCCTGCCGTTGATCGTGCTGTTCCTGGTGGCCACGAAGCAGATCGTGGCGGGGCTCACCGCGGGGATGAGCAAGTAGTCGCTACGTTCGGGCGCGTGAGCCCTGACGTGCCCGTGGCCGGAGTCGACGTCGGCGGTTCGGGCTGCCGGGTCGCGCTCGTCTGGCCCGGCGGACGCGCAGACGGCTCCGGCCAGGGCGTCGAGGTCGGTGGGGACGGCATCGACGTCTCGCTCGTCGCCGAGCGCGTGGGCTCCGTGCTCGACGGGCTGCTCGCGCAGGGAGCGCCTCGACCTGCCGTCGCGGCCTTGGGCATGACCGGCCTGCTCACGCTGGCCGACCGGCCGCAGGCGCTGCACGCGGCCCTGCGTCGGCGCCTCGGGGTGAGCGTCACCGCCGTGGTGTCCGACACCGTCACCGCCCTCGTGGGGGGCATCGGCCTGCGTCCCGGCGCCGTCGTCGCGGCGGGTACGGGCGCGGTCGCGTTGGGTACGGACCTCGGCTCGAGGTGGAACCGTGTCGACGGGTGGGGCCACCTGTACGGGGACGACGGCGGCGGGGCCTGGATCGGCGCCGCCGGTCTGCGGGCGGCCGTCCGCGCGCACGACGGCCGGCCGGCGGGGTCCCCCGCGCTGCTGCGGGCCGCGGTCGAGCAGCTGGGTGGGCCGGACGAGTGGCCCCGGCACCTGTACCCGCATCCCGACCGGGCAGGGCGACTCGCCGCTTTCGTCCCGGCCGTCGCCGCTGCCGCGACCGCGGGAGACCTCGTGGCGCAAGGCATCTGGTCGTCAGCCGCGCGCGAGCTGGCCGTGAGCCTGGTGGCCGCCGCTCGTCCCCTCGCCGCCGGTGACGGGTCGCCGGTGCGGGCGACGTGGACCGGGGGCCTGTTCGGCGTGGGGGACCTGTTGCATGAGCCGTTCACGCGGTCGGTCGTCGACCTCGCCCCGGACCTCGAGCTCATGGCCCCTGCCGGGTCCGGTGTCGACGGCGCCGCCACCGTGGCCACCGACCTCGCCCGCCACGGCGCCGGACGGTGGAGTGGCGCGGGGCGGTACCTCACGGTGGAGCGGTCCTCGCCGACCGCCGCCTGACGGGCCTCAGGCGGTCGGGTACCCGAACACGGGCGTCCACTCCCGCAGGCTCACGCGCGACACGGCGCCGGCGCGCGTGTAGGGGTCTCCAGCGACGAGCGCCTCGGCGGCGGCCTCGTCCGGGGCCTCGTAGACCAGGAGTGCCCCGGTGTCCCCGGCGAGCGGACCGGACATGACGAGGGAGCCGTCGTCCAGCAGTCCCTTCAGGTACTCGCGGTGCTCCGGACGGGCGGCCAGCCGGGTCTCCTCGTCACGGTCGAACGCCAGCTCCAGCACGAACACGGCCATGTGGCTTCTCCACTTCGTCGGGACGGGTCGGGTTGTTCGGTGCTCAGGCGGTGAGCTTCTGCAGCAACGCGTTCACGGTCCGCCAGTTGCGTGCGGTCGCCTCCAGACCCGCCGCGCGCTCGAGGCGCTTGAGGTCGATCTTCGACCGTCCGGCCCCGTTGACGTAGTCGATGAAGACCTCGCGCCCCTGCACCACGGCGCGCTCGGGCTGGTCGTCGAACAACCCGAGCAGCGCACGGCTCGCCTTGGCAGAGGCCCTCGCGGACAGGAACGCCACGTGCAGCCTGCTCGCGTCGGCGTCGGGGAAGGGGTCGACCGTGGTCACGGCGCGCAGGTCCTCGGCGGTGCGGACCATCACCGCGAGATCGCGGTCGAGCTCGTGCTGCAGGGCTGAGCGGATCCGGGTCGCCGTCTCGTCGCCGTCCTCCTCGTCCGTCCTGAACAGCACGTTTCCGCTGGCGAGGTGGGTGCGCACGTCGTCGTAGCCGAGGCCTTCGACGACCCGGCGCAAGCGCTCCATCGGGAGGATGCTGCGGCCTCCGACGTTGATCCCTCGCAGGAGGGCGACGCAGTCAGGCATGCGTGCATCCTGCCAAAGCCCACGCGCCTGCGGCACGGCAGCGCGCGGGTACGGTCGACGGCATGGCCGACGGACGGACGCAGCGCCTGGACCTGCTCGACTCGACGCTGCGCGAGTGGGACGCCACGGTGCTGGCCTCCGACCGCGAGACGGGCGTCGTGCTCGACCGCTCGGCGTTCTACCCCGGCGGGGGTGGCCAGCCTCCCGACCACGGCGTGCTGCTGTGGGGTGGGGTGCAGACGCGCGTGGTCGGCACGCGCAAGGGCGACGAGCTGTACCTCCTGGTTCACGAGGACGACCCGCTACCGCCGGTGGGCACGGCCGTGCGCGGCGCCGTCGAGGACGCCCGGCGGACCTCGCTGATGCGCACGCACTCCGGCCTGCACCTTCTGTCGGGCGTCGTGTTCAGGGACTTCGGTGCGCTGGTCACCGGCGGCAACATGGAACCGGGGACGGCGCGGATGGACTTCAACCTCCCCGAGGTGCCACCCGACTTCAAGGCCGCCGTCGAGGAGGCCTGCAACGCGGAGGTCCTCGCCGACCGCGCCATCGTCGTGAGCGAGCTCCCGCGCGAGGCGGCGTTCGCCATCCCCGACATCATCCGCACCGCCACGAACCTGGTGCCGGCGGACGTGGAGGTCGTGCGGCTGGTCGACATCCGCGGGCTCGACGTGCAGGCCGATGGCGGCACGCACGTGGCCTCGACGAGGCAGATCGGTCGCATCGAGGTGGCGAAGGTCGAGAACAAGGGCAAGGGGTTCCGGCGCGTGCGGATCCGCGTCGTGGACTGAGGGCGCCGCGTCGATCGTGGTCGGCTTCGTCGGGGACGGCGACCACGTCTACGTCGAGCTCTGAAGGGTGAGCGAGCGCTGGGCGGAGCGGAGCCGGCGCATGTATGCCGGTGGCCGGGGAAACGCTGCTGCGAGGGCCTGGGTGCGCGGGTACAACCGCGTTCTGCCGTGGGGCGTGCTGCCTCGCCGATGGGTGACCTTCGAGGTCGCCGGACGTAAGAGCGGCAGACCGGTCCGCCTCCCGCTGGGGCTGGCCGACCTCGAGGGCCGCTGGTACCTGGTCAGCATGCTCGGCGAGTGCCACTGGACGAAGAACCTCCGGGCCGCCGGTGGGCGAGCCGCCGTGATCCGCCGCGGCCGCCATCCCGTCATCGCCACCGAGGTGCCGGTGGCGCAGCGCGCGCCGATCATCAAGCGCTACCTCGAGAAGGTCCCCGGTGGGCGCCCTCACATCCCCGTCGACCGGCGCGCCCCGGAGGCCGAGTTCGAGCGCGTGGCGGCCGACATCCCGGTCTTCCGCATCGCCGGCTACCCCTGACCGACGTCGCGTGCCGCCGAACCCCGCCGGCGTCGCCTCCTCGCCTGATACTGGTCGAATGGCATACGACGAGGTCCTCGCCGACCGCATCCGGCAGGTCGTCCGGGACGAGCACGACCTCACCGAGAAGCGGATGTTCGGTGGTCTCGCATTCCTCGTCCACGGCTCCATGGCCGTGGCCGCGAGCGGGGAGGGCGGGCTGATGCTGCGCTGCGACCCGGCCGAGACCGAGACCCTGCTCGACCCACCGCGCATCCGTCGCGTCGCGATGCGCGGCCGCGAGATGGACGGGTGGCTCCGCATCAGCGACGAGGCCGTGGACGACGACGAGGACCTCCGCCGCTGGGTGAGCGTCGGGGTGGCCTACGCCCGGTCCCTGCCCCCGAAGCAGGCCAATGTCGGCCGAGGTGCCGGGCCCCGCCCTGGGACCCAGTGACCCAGTGACCCAGTGACCCGGACAGGGGCGAGACATGACAGCGGACTGGCTGAGGGACGCGGTGCTCTACGAGATCTACCCGCAGTCCTTCGCGGACTCGAACGGGGACGGGATCGGCGACCTGCGCGGGGTGATCGACCACCTCGACCACGTCGCCTCGCTCGGGGTCGATGCGATCTGGTTCAACCCGTGCTTCGAGTCGCCGTTCGTCGACGCCGGCTACGACGTGTCGGACTACCTGCGGATCGCGCCGCGCTACGGCACCAACGACGACCTGGTCGAGCTCGTCGAGGCGGCGCGCGAGCGCGGCATCCGCGTGATCCTCGACCTGGTCGCCGGGCACACCTCCGACCAGCACGCGTGGTTCCAGCGCGAGCTCGCCGCGGACGGCCCGGACCCCGACGGCGACCGGTACGTCTGGTGCGAGGACGCGCCGCCGAAGGGCTGGGGCAGCGACATCCCGGGCACGCCGGCGTGGGTGGCCTCGCCCGGCCCGCGCAAGGGCTACTACCTGAAGAACTTCTACGACGAGCAGCCCGCGCTGAACTTCGGCTGGACCTCGTTGCGCGACGACGAGCCGTGGCGCGACCCGGTCGACGCACCGGGGCCGCGACGCAACCGAGAGGCGCTGCGCCAGATCATCGACTTCTGGCTCTCCAAGGGTGTGTCCGGCTTCCGGGTCGACATGGCCTTCTCGCTGGTGAAGAGCTACGACGCGGCGGAGGGCCACGCGGCGTCGACCGAGGTGTGGCGGGAGATCCGTCTGTGGATGGAGCAGGCGCACCCCGACGCCGTCCTGATCCCGGAAGGCACCGAGCCCCGCACCGGGCCGCTGGCGTTCGACGCCGACTTCGCGCTGGTCATCCACGAGGCGCACGGCAGCCTCTTCGACAACCGGGGCGCGGGTGTACTGCCGTTCCACCCGCCGCACGAGCCGTTCTTCGAGGAGTCAGGCAAGGGCAGCACGAGGGTCTTCCTGGCCGCGTGGCGCGAGGCGCGGGAGGCCGACCCGGACCGTCCGGTCGTGATGGCGACCGCCGACCACGACTACACCCGCCTGCGCAGCGGCACCCGCACCACCGAACAGCTCGGCGCCGCCCTGACCTTCCTGTTCACGTGGGGCAGCATCCCGTGCCTCTACTACGGCGACGAGATCGGGATGCGCTACCTGCCCGACATGCCCGACGTCGAGGGTGCGGTGTGCAACCCGGCGTACAACCGGGCCGGTTGTCGCACCCCGATGCAGTGGGACGACGGCCCGAACGCCGGCTTCTCCACCGCGGACCCCGACCGGCTCTACCTCCCGGTCGACCCCGACCCCGGTCGGCCGACCGTCGCTGCGCAGGAGGGCGACCCGGGCTCGACCCTGCACCTGGTCCGCGAGCTGATCGCGCTGCGCCGGCGGACGCCTGCGTTGCAGGGGCGGGCGTCCATCCGGGTGCTCCACGAGGGCTACCCGTTCGCCTACGTGCGCGACGAGACCCACCTGGTCGTGGTCAACCCGCGGCGCGAGCCGGCTGACCTGGACGCCGCCGAGGCGGTCGGGGGCGCGCTGCTCTGGGGTTCGGGAGTCACAGGGACGGACCGCGGGCTGGCGGTCGCCGGGTTCGGGTACGGCGTGCTGGAGCTCCGGGGCCGCCGAGCCTGACGTTGCGCCCGGGCGTGGCCACCACGGCCGCCTCGTCAAGCGGCTCGATCGAACCAGTCGAGCGCGAGGTCGGCGACCGCGTCGGGGGCGTCGTCGGTGATGAAGTGCGCCGCGTCGTCGACGTAGGCGAATTCGATGTGATCGGCGTACCGCTCCGGATTCCGGCAGGCGCGCCCGAGGATCTCCTCGGTCCAGGGGCGGTCGCGGCGGCCGAACACGAAGAGGGTCGGCACCGTGAGCCGCTGGCGCCGGTACGCACCCCGACCCACGCGCAGGGATTCGGGCAGGATCATGCCTCGGGTCAGGGGACGGACTGCGCCGTCGATGTCGGGCCGGCGCATCGGGGCGAGGTGGGCGTCGGCGGTTGCCTCCGACATCGGGCGGGCGACGTACGCCTCGGAGAAGATCCCGCGCAGCGAGGCGCCCGGGCGGTGCCAGATGAACCGGGGCAGGTGCCGGAAGCCGGGGGCGAGCTTGGGGCTCATCGTCATGAAGCCCGGCGGCACGGAGAGCTCCACTGCCGTGCGAACCCGGTCGGGGTTGGCATAGGTCAGATGCATCGCGGTGATCGCGCCCATGTCGTGGGAGACGAGGTGGGCGCGCTCGATGTCGAGGACGTCGAAGAGCGCGAGCAGGTCGCGGAGCCGGGTCTCGCGGTCGATCCGCGGGTCGTCGGCCACGGTCCAGCCGGCCCCTCGCAGGTCGGGGCAGATGGTGCGGTAGCCGCGGGCGGCGATCACCGGAGCGACCGCGCGCCACTGCCACCAGTGCTGCGGGAATCCGTGGAGCAGCACGACCGGCTCACCCTCGCCCATGGTGGCGACGTGGGTGCGAAGGCCTGGTGTCTCGACGACGAGATGGTCGAAGCCGGGGGCCTCTGGTAGCGGCGGAGACCAGGCCGAGGGGTCGACGGAACGGGTGATGCGGGGCTCGGGGGTGGACATGGCGGACCTCCTGCGTGCGGTGGAGATACTATGTTCATAGTAGACCTCGCGGAAGGGGGTGTCCATGCCGGCGGCCACCCGGGATCGTGGACTCGAGGCAGCCGTGGAGCTGCTCGGCGCGGAGGGCGTGCGCGCGTTGACCCACGCGCGGGTCGATGAACGCGCGGGCCTGCCGCCCGGGTCGACCTCGAACTGGTTCCGCACCCGTCGGGCGCTGCTCGGCGGCGTGGTCGACTGGATCGCGCAGCGCGAGCGCGCCGACTTCGACCCGGCGGCGATGACCGGGATCACCGGAGTCGACGGGCTGATCGAGGGCTTGTGCGCCATGACGGAGCTGCAGACCGGGCCGTTCGCCTCGCGCACCCGCGCCCGCTACGCCCTGTTCCTCGAGCTCGCAGGCGACCCCGAGCTCGCCGAGCCGCTACGGCGGCAGCGGCGTGAGTTCGAGCGGTGGGCCGAGCAGATGGTGATCGCGGTCGGCATCGCCGACCCCGTGCCGGCGACCCGGGCCCTCATGGCGCTCGGCGACGGATTGCTCCTGCACCGGCTCACCGTCGACCCCGAGCTCGACATGCGTCCCGCCATCGAACGCGCGGTGCGCGCCTTCGCGGAGTCCTAGGGTGTCGCTACTGGGCCCATCGACTGGGCCGACACGAGGCCTGCGACGAGAGCGCGTCGACGCGCGTCACTCCGCCCAGAAAGGGCTACACCACCGAGTCGGCACAGGTTTCCAAGGCCATCCTCCGTAGCACCGAATGCAAGATCGTCTGAGTGCCGCATGCTGTCGCGGCGGCGAGCCGATGTGGAAGGGTGACGTCACGGACTTGAGGAGGCACAGATGCGTCATCCCGACGACGGGGCGGCAAGCCGTCGCCCCCCGGGCAGCCCTGACGGGCTTGCGATCACCGCCTTCGTGCTGGAGGTGTTGGCGAGGGGCGCGGCGAGCGTGGTCTCGGACACCAGCTCCGGCGAACCAGCTGGATGAGCGAGTCGAGGGCCCTAACCGACGAGGACGTCGTCGACATCCGGGTCGAGTTCGCGGCAGGCGCACGCCAGGTCGACCTGGCCGAACGCTACGGGGTCGCGCAGAACAACATCTCCAGCATCGTGACCGGCCGCACCCGCCGGAAGGCAGGCGGACCGATCCGCGTGGCGTCCAAACGGAAACTCCTCGTCGACGACGTCCTCGCAATTCGGCGCGCCGCCGAGGAAGGCGCGACGTTCGAGGACTTGGCCCGCGAGCATGGCGTAACCAACTCGATGATTGGCCACATCGTGAACGGGACCGCTTATGCGGACGTCGGTGGTCCGCGACGGCGACCGCCTCGACGCGCGCGCCCGTTGAGCGTCGAGGACGTCGCACTAATCCGCGATCGGCTCGCGGATGGCGACGACCTCGCAATGGCGGCGGCCGCGTTTGAAGTGTCGTTGGGAACGATCCGGAACGTTCAGGCAGGCCGGACCGCTGGGACGGCCGGCCTCGCAGGGGTCTCTCGGGCTGATGTGCCATTGATTCGCGCTCGTTACGCCGCAGGGGAGACGCAGGCCACGCTCGGCAACGATTACGGCCTGACCCAACAGGCGATCAGCGGCATCGTCCTGGGAAGGTTCTGGCCCGAACTTGGGGGCCCGATCGCCGGGCCGGGCCGCCGCCGACTGACCCGCGAGCAGGTCAAGCGCATCCGCGCCGCCGCGGAAGCAGGCGCGACCGTATGGGAACTCGCCGATCGACACGACGTCGATGACGTCGTGATCCAGCAGGTACTCAAGATGGTGACGTACGTAGAGCGCGACGACGTCGAGCAGGACCCGGATGAGTAGGGCCGGCATTCGTCGTGACCCCAAGGGATCGTAGAGCTGGGATCGCGGCGTGCCTCCAGCCGCGAAGCGGCCATGCTGCCTTCCGCCGCCTGGCGGCGCCGCGTCGCGCCGCGAGCAGGCGCCCGTCGACCGATCGCAACGCAGATCGGTCGGCGGCTCGATGACAACTACGGCGCGCGCTTCGTAGGCTGTACCCGTGCTGCTCGCCGAGCGCGTCCCCCTAGACGACGTACTGGCGCGTCTCGCGGTTCTACGGCCCGTCTTTCACTCGGAGGCCGACTTCCAGCAGGCGTTAGCGTGGGAGTGTCGTGTGCTCGACCCGTCACTGCGCGTGCGACTAGAGACTCGACCGGAGCCGGGCCTGCGGTTGGACCTGCTCGTCGCGAGTGAAAGCGGGTCATGGTCGGCGGTCGAGCTCAAGTACCTCGTGCGGCTCTGGCACGGCGAGGTCGGCGGTGAGAGGTTCGAGCTCAAGAATCAGGGCGCACAGGACATCAGGGCTTACGACGTCGTCAAAGACATCTCGCGAACCGAACGATTCGTAGACGGCTGCCCCGGCGGCAACGGCGCAGTGGTCTGCTTGGCGAACGACAGCTACTACTGGCGTGCGCCCACTCACGGCCGAGAGACCAACGCGCACGCATTCCGCATCCACGAAGGCGTCACGTTGGAGGGCTCACGCGCATGGGGTCCTCTTACCGGCGCGGGCAGCAGCAAGGGCCGGGAGGAGCCGTTGATCCTGCGAGGCCGATATGAAATGCGTTGGCGGCCCTACTCAACGCTGCCAGGACCAGCTGGGGAGTTCCGGGTCCTGGTCGTGCCGATCAGCTCTACGCACTGAGCCGGGGAGCGTCACCGCTCGCTGCCCCACTTCGCCGCGAGACGCCCACCCGAATCGCGACATTGGGGTCGGCGATTGTGACAAACGCCAAGGGGCGAGTGGGAGCTCCATCTACCTTCTGGGTGTGTTCAGACTCGTTGTGGCGGTTGGCGCGATTGCCGCCCTCTCCGGATGCACCGTGCCGGTTGTGGGCGTCACTGGAGTCGGCGTCGACGCCTCGGGGCGACCCGTGGGGTACCTCGCCGTCTGCAGCGAGCACATCGACGGCGCCACGCTCTACTTCGAGGACCCCAGCCAAACGGTTGAGAACCGGAGTATCGAGGTCGGTAGCTGGACAGCCGACCGTCCGGTGACATCACTTGCGTCATGGTCAATGGACGGTGGGGGCAGCAACTGGTCGTCGACGGGACCACTGCCGGCGCTGGAACCCGGCCGTACCTACGCGATGTATGGCTGGACGAAGGACAGCAGCAGCTCGACGGTCGACGTGATCTTCACGGTGGAGCAACTCAGAGCGCTGGACCCCGGGAAAGTCCTGTACTTCGACGGCTTCGATGAGAAGAGCCAGCGAGACCGGTACGTCACGGGCACCCAAACCCAGTTCGAGTCCGCCGCCTGCCGTACCGAGTGAACCTGCTGCACACCGCCGCGAGAGGCGAGCGTGCTACCGACTGTCGGCTCGCACGTGGATGCCGCTAGAGGGTCACACGCAGATGCAGATCCCGGCCGAAGAGGTCGGTCAGGCGGCCCGCTTCCCGTTCGATTGCTTCGTCGGGTGGCGGTCGCTCGTCTAGCCAAGCCACCGTGAGCTCGTCACCTCTGATCACCCATGTCCCGGATACGACCCCGCCGACGATCACCGGGTTGGCTTTGCGGGTCATGAGGTCTCGTCGGGACAGCGGCGTGACGTGGGCGTCCTTGGTGCCGGGGCCGATCACCCATTGGTCGTGCCCGGGGAGGAACCGCACTGTCTCCGATGGCCGGGTGGCTTCAAGGGCGTCGACGTCCTCGCGCACGACGTACGCCGCGGTGCCTTCGACATCGACCGCGACCAGCTGGTCGCCGAGCTCGGAGAACCAGGTCCTCAGCCGTTGGCGGCCAGCGCTCAGGCCCTCGCCGAGCCAGTAGAGAAGGTGGTCGAATGTTGCCGGCCCATACGTGCGGAAGTACGCGGTGATGGCGCGCGGGCCTGCGTCGTCGAGGTCGGGGATGCCCCGCCACCTCGGGTTGCTGTCGAGGCGCTGAAAAGTCTGCAGGCCATCTCGGGGCGGACCGAAGCTCATGTCCCCCTGCCAGGTCAGCGGCTTGACCAGGGTGCCCGCGCCCTCGTCGAAGACCGGCTTCAGGTGCCGATATGCGCGGCGCCTCGTCAGCGTCCTGCCGAGCTCGACGAGGGTCAACGGTCCGTCATTCAACGCGGCGCGCACCGCGGCCCGGAAGTCCGGCCAGTCCGATGGACTAAGCCGGTAGTAATCCACCCAGCTCGGCAGCTCCCACTGCCGACCGCCCGCCCGCAGGGCCAGGTAGATTCCGCCCTCCTCAGGCGAGAGGTAGTGGATAGACCCGCGGAACGCAAAGGCCTTGACAACTTCCCCGTCGGCCAAGGCCGCCGCGAGCTCGCCCGGACGCGACGCCGCACGACGAGTCCGAACAGCGAACTCAGCGAGCGGCTCATCCATCGAGAGCACCGCGCCGAGCCGGCGGACAACACCAGCGACCGACTCACCCCCCACGGGGTCGAGGAGCTGTCGGTCCATCCGCCAAGCCAGCGCCTGAGCCCAGGTAGTCGAAGACTCGGTCGACGTGCTCATCCCAGCAGCCTCGCACCGATAGCGGACGAAAGCCGTCCAGCGCGGCGGCGGGTACCTGGTGGCCTGCCCCGGCGACACAGCCCAAGACCCCGCGTCACACCGGCTCCCTTCTGTTGTCAACCGGCGGTCTTGAGCGGTCTCTTCACGGTTGGCACGGGCGGGCGTAGCGTCGTGGGTGCGGGTCCGGGAAGTGGCTGATCCGAAGTGCCGGTGTGCGGGTGGGAGCCGGCCGCGCTGGATTCTTGAGTCGCCCCGCAGTGCCCTCCCGGGCCCGCGTTCATACGCCGCGGCTGCGGCGTCGGCGACGAGCTGGCGGTAGATCGCGTCGGAGATCCTGCGCTTGAGGCAGCGGATCGCCTCGAGCGGTCGTCTTCCCGGCGGCGCGCTTGCGCAGGTAGTAGGCCCGGCCGTCGGTGTCCAGGCGGATCTGGCTGATCGCGGCGATGTGGATCATGTGGTTCACCCGCCGGTTCCCGGCCCGGGACAGCCGGTGCCGGGACTGCTCGCCGGAGGAGGCGTCCAGGGGTGCGGTGCCGGTCCAGGACGCGAACCGGTTGCGGTCGGCGAACCGGGTCACGTCGCCGACGTCGGCCAGGATCCGGGCGGCGACCACGGGCCCGACGCCGCGCAGGTCCATCAGGTGCGAGCCGCGGGCCAGCACCATGGCCTTGAGCTCGGCGGTGGCCTTCTTCATCTTCGCCTCGACCGCGACCAGCTCGGCCAGCTCCTCGGCGGCGATCCGCCGCCGGGTCTTCCCGGCGATGTCACGAGGGCGCACCGAAGCCAGCAGCGTCTTGGCCTGGCCGGTGGTGATGTCCTTCTTCGCCTGTCCCGGAAGCAGTTCCGCCAGCAGCGCCTGGAGCCGGTCGACGGTCTGGACCCGCCGACGGGTCAGCGCTTCACGTCGGTCGACCAGCATCCGCAACGCCTCCAGCTCACCGTCGAGCTGCAGTACCCGCAGGGTCGTGGTGCGCACCGCCACCGCAGCGACCGCGTGCGCGTCATGGGCGTCGGTCTTGCGGTTGTGGCCGGTGTCGAACAGCCGGACCCGGGCGGCCAGCTTCGCCGGCACGTCGACGACCCGCTCGCCGTCCTCGAGCAACCGTTGGGCCAGCGGCCGGCCGGCGCCGTTGCTGCCCTCGACCGCCCAGACCCGCTCCGGCCACGCCCGGACGTAGGCCCGCATCGCGGCGTACCCGGCCCGGTCGGTGGTGAACCGCCCTGACCCGAGCATCCGCTCGTGGTGATCGACGACCTCGATCGTGGCCGACAGCTTGTGGGGGTCGACCCCGATGACCACGTGCTGTGATACTCCGTCTGCTCCATGTGCTGCTCCCGCCTGTGCTCGATCCGATCTGGACGGCGAGGTGGGCAGTGCTACTACGAGCAGGGCAATCCCTTCTTGAGCCACGCCTCGTCACGGTGACCGGCGGGCCGCAGACCGATAGCGAGCCACACCAGAACAGCCGGTGGGCAGCCGCATGAAGAGCCGCCCGCCGATCACCTGAACCGAGTCTGGCCAGACGCCGGTCCTACGGGAATCGTCTAGTAGCCGCATGCGTCTGACAGGGCCCGCCTGCATCGTGCGATTCCCTTGACGGTCGTCAATGACCTCGATCAAGAGCATCATCGAGGCGTGGACCAGAACGAGGAGTTCGTCACCTGGGTGCGGTCAGTCCTCTTGGACGCAGAGATCGCCGTGCACAACGGTGACGCCGCGCCACGCCGGGCTATCTGGTCCCGGAACGACCCCGTGACCGTTCTGGGCGCGTGGAAGAACGCACGCGGGCAGGAAGAGCTGGACGACCTGTTCACCCATCTCGCCGAGAGTCTCTCGGACTGCACGTCCTACGAGTTCGAGCTCCTCGTCGCCGAGGTACGCGGAGACACCGCTTACACGGTGGGCCTCGAGCACACCTCCGTGTCCGTCAACGGCGTGCCGCGCACCTACACCCTGCGGGTCACGCAGATCTACCGTCGTGAGGAGGGGGCGTGGAAGGTGGTGCACCGGCACGGGAGCGCACCGCCGCAATAGGTGGCCCAGACCCCTCCCCATCCATCGGCGGGCTCATCGAGCAGGAAGCAGCCGACCGGCGTCCGTTCGCCGCGTGAGAACGAGACGTGCGCATCGACGCTCGCAGACCATCTCGGACACGTCCGGCTCAGGCGCCGCTCGGACACCCAGCTCACTCGCCGGGCGGCACCTGGAAGGCGCGGACCTCGATCCGGCCGCCGAGGGCCTTCGACGCACGGGCAGCCCAGTCGAGGGCGGCCTCCTCGTCAGCGACGTCGATCACCCAGAAGCCTCCGAGGTACTCGGGAGCCTCGACGAAGGGGCCGTTGACGGTGCTCAGCGACTCGCCGGTGTTGTCGACGGTGATCGCGCTCGAGGGCGGCATCAGCCCGCCCGCGAAGACGAAGGCACCGGTCGACGTCAGCTCCTCGATGATCGCGCCGGTGGCAGCCATGGCCGCCTCGAGCTCGGCCGGGTCCATGGTCTCCATGGTCGGCTCCTCGTCGGAGTCGTGCGGAACGGACAGCAGGTACTGGCTCATGCCTGGTATGACCGTCCTCGGTGCAGGAACTCATCGCTCGAGGTCCCGAGGACCCCACGAGCACCACCCGACGGGCGGGTCATCGCCGTCGGCCTGCCTCAGCTCGACACCGCCAAGCACGTGATCGGTTCGCGCACGCGCCACGGCGGCAGCCGCCGTGCGAGCCGCCGCCGCCGGCCGATGTGGCCGCGCTGTGCGCCGCTCGTGCAGGGACTCGCCGACTGACAAGCAGAGTGTGGTTCCCACGTCCGGATGGGACCGAGGGATGCCGACCCGTGCCTCCTGGCGTGCGTCCATGCAGCATGGCGCGCAGGAGTGCCAGATGCGTTGAGCCGAAGTCCGGGTGGTGAACAGCGTCAGGCTGCGCGTTCGAACCAGTCGGCTGCGAGGTCTGCGACTGCTGCGGGGGCGTCGTCGGTGATGAAGTGCGCCGCGTCGTCGACGTAGGCGAACTCGACACGATCTGCGTACCGCTCGGGATCGCGGCAGATGCGTCCCATGACCTCCTCCGTGGTGGGGTGGTCGCGGCGGCCGAAGACGATCAGCGTCGGCACCGTGAGCCGTCGTCGGCGGTAGGCGCCGCGCATCAGGCGCATGGCTTCGGGCAGGACCATGCGGCGGGTGAGCGGACGCACCGCGGCGTCGATGTCGGGCCGGCGCAGCGGGGCGAGGTGGGCCTCGACCGTTGCCTCCGACATCGGGCGGGCGGTGTACCTCTCGGAGAAGGTCCGGCGTAGTGAGGCTCCCGGACGGTGCCAGATGAACGGGGGCAGGTGCTGGAACGCAGGGATGAGCTTCGGGCTGAACTTCATGAAGGCTGGCCACACGGAGAGCTGCACGGCCGTTCGAACCCGCTCGGGGTGGTCGTAGGTCATCTGGATCGCGGTGATGACGCCCATGTCGTGGGAGACAAGGTGGGCGCGCTCGATGTCGAGGACGTCGAAGAGGGCGAGGAGGTCGCGCAATCGGGTCTGGCGGTCGATCCGCGGATCGTCGGCCACGGTCCAGCCTGCGCCGCGTAGGTCGGGGCAGAGCACGCGGTAGCCGCGAGCGGCGATGACCGGAGCCACGGCATGCCACTGCCACCAGTGCTCGGGGAATCCGTGCAAGAGCACGACGGGATGGCCCTCGCCGATCGCGGCGAGGTGAGTACGCAGACCAGGAGTCTCGACGACGAGATGCTCGAAGCCGGGGGCCTCTGGTAGCGGCGGGGACCAGGCCGAGGTGTCGACGGAACGGGTGATGCGGGGCTCGGGCGTGGTGGACATGGCGACCTCCTGCGCGCGGTGGAGATACTATGTTCATAGTAGACTTCAGGGAAGGCGGTGTCCATGCCGGCGGCTACGCGGGATCGTGGACTCGAGGCGGCCGTGGAGCTGCTCGGCGCGGAGGGCGTGCGCGCGTTGACGCACGCACGGGTCGATGAGCGGGCGGGCCTCCCGCCCGGGTCGACCTCGAACTGGTTCCGCACCCGTCGGGCGCTGCTCGGCGGCGTGGTCGACTGGATCGCCGAGCGCGAGCGCGCCGACTTCGACCCGGCCGCGATGACCGCGATCACCGGAGTCGACGGGCTGATCGAGGGCTTGTGCGCCATGACAGAGCTGCAGACCGGGCCGTTCGCCTCGCGGACCCGCGCACGCTACGCCCTGTTCCTCGAACTCGCCGGCGACCCGGAGCTTGCCGAGCCGCTGCGGCGGCAGCGCCGAGAGTTCGAGCGGTGGGCCGAGCAGATGGTGATCGCAGCCGGCATCGCCGACCCCGTGCCGGCGACCCGGGCCCTGATGGCGCTCGGCGACGGACTGCTCCTGCACCGGCTCACCGTCGACCCCGAGCTCGACATGCGCCCCGCCATCGAACGCGCGGTGCGCGCCCTCGCGAGTTCCTGACGTGATGCCCGGCACAGCAAGCACACCCCGGTAGGACCGGCCTTCCCTCGCGGAGTACGGCGCGTGTGGTCTGGCTCCGATCTCGAACCGCGAGGCGCCTCACTCCGCCGCCAGTGATTGCTGGGTCAGCGGCAGAGTCGCACGTCCCGGCGCCGCGCCGCGGCGGAGTCGCGCGTCCCGCCCGCCCGGCGGCATGACCGTGCGCTGACCACCGTCCCTCGATCGGTGTCGACCCGAACTCGGCCGTCCGGCGGCAGGCTGGGTGATCTCACCGTTGATGCTCTTGCCGGTGCCGCCGTGACGCTGCACGCTGTATCCCCGTCCGGCCGGAGGCACCCATGGGCAAGCTGATCTACGCAGCCAACATCTCGCTCGACGGTTACCTCGAGGACGAGGCCGGCTCCTTCGACTGGTCAGTGCCCGACGACGAAGTGCACGCGTTCTGGAACGAGCACGAGCGGCACATCGGCACGTCGCTCTACGGCCGTCGCATGTACGAGACGATGCGCGTCTGGGAGAGCGACGACTGGTTGACGACCGAACCGGCCGTCGTCCGCGAATACGCGGGGATCTGGCGCGACGCCGACAAGGTCGTCTACTCCTCGACGCTCGATGAGGTGTCGACGGCGCGGACGAGGATCGAGCGGCAGTTCGAGCCCGAGGCGGTACGACAGCTCAAGGAGACGTCCAGCTCGGACCTGAGCATCGGCGGCGCGGCCCTCGCGGCGGAGGCGTTCCGGCACGGGCTGGTCGACGAGTGCGTGCTGCTTCTGTGCCCCGTGCTCGTGGGCGGCGGCAAGCCGGCGCTTCCCCGGGGCGTACGACTCGACCTCGAGCTGCTGGACCATCGACGGTTCGGCAATGGTGTGATCTACGTGCGCCAGGCGGTACGAATCGCTTCCTGACACCCGTGGCGGCTATCGCGCTTGTCGGGAAGCGCCCAGACCAGTCGGCCGGAGGTGCGTCCCTTCTGGTCTGCCTCGCCGCTTCACGACCGGCGTATGCCCCGCAGGCACAGGTAGCCCACCATCCACAGCTCGCCGACGGTGGCGGGCATGATCAACAGGTCGACTGCGAGGCCGGCATCTGGGAGCAGGTAGCTGAGGAGCGCGTTCGCGACGTATGTCACGCCGCCGATCATCAGGAGCCAGCCCAGCAGGCCGGGCATCCAGGCGGACCGACGGGCGAGCCAGCCCATGGGGATCAGCCAGAGACCGAAGAAGATCCCGCCGATGAGCCACAGGTGGCCGCTCACGACGTACAGCAGCTGCACGGTGGCGGCCGCCCCACCACTCACGGTCAGCGAGGCATCCTGGCTGACGTCGAGCGCGGTCGCGAGCATGGCCGCGCTGCCGAGGATCGCCACGGAGTTGACGAGGCCGAATGCGGCGATCGAGCCGGCGGCGAACGCGTCCACGCTCCTGAAGAGGCGATAGAACCACAGCGCGACGAGCGCCTGCGTGATCACGACGCCCATCTCGATCACGATGCCGAGACGCGCCAACGTCTCGTGCTCGGTCAGGTTGGCCAAGGTCTCCGCGGGGTCGTCGGCGACGAAGAGCTGGCCGCGGACCAGCAGGAAGCCGAGCAGCCCGGTGATGGCCAGCCCGAGGTAGAGAAGGCCGGTGGTGCGTGCCGTGCGGACCAGCTCGGGCGTGGTCGCCTGGGTCGTGAGCTGCTGGCGGCGGTGATGGTCATCGGAAGCCCTCTTCTGTTCGCAGCCCGCGTGCACCCTCTGTGATGCGCTGGGCCGATAGGTCATGGACCGGGGTCGCCACCGGAGAGCCCCGCTGGGTGGTGGGCTTTTGAGGGTCTCTCGGTGCCCTACTCGCCGCTGTTGAGGGCGGCGGGCTGTCAGTAGTGACGGCTGGCCGCGTCTGGTTTGGTTGGTGCGCATCTGCCCATGGTCGTCGACACGATGATCCGCCGACATCGGGCAAAACCCTGGGACTACCCTGAGTCCCCAGGGATCCGACCGCCTCCTGCGACGGCAGGCTGGTAGGTGAGCTCGCCGCGGTCGCCGAGGCCAAACGCGCACTGACTCGTCGCGAGGAGGTCGCGGTTCGCAAGGCCCGCAACAGTGGGCTTCAGCTGGGCCGACGATCGGGACGCTGCTCGACGTGACGCGACAGACGATTCACCGCAAGTACCGGAAAGCGGGCTGACCAGGATCGGCCGGGATGCCGACGGCGTCATGTCGCCGCGACCCGCATGTCCTGAGCGCGCCGACGATCGCGGAGCGGTTTCGGAGTGGTCGTCCATCGAGATGCAGCCGGCTCCACATGATGAGCTTCGACAGTGAGTTGCCAGCACACTCGTGACGCTCGTCCATCCACAGATGGCTTCGAATGCGTTCGTACCGAACGGATTTGAGCCGCCGACTTCCTTGTCGCGGATCAGTTCGTCTCGAGCCGCTGGGTCCGCAGCACAACGAGGCCGACCACGCCGCCTGGACGTCGAGCATCGAGCACATCCGGGCGACTCCGGGCTACCCACGCGGCGCGTGGCCACCCCTGCACGGCATGCCGCTCGAGGCCAATCTCGCCGACCTGCGCAGCCACGCCGACGACTTCCATGCCGCGCACCGGGTTCACCTTCACCGTGCTCGACCCGGCCGACGACGACGTCATCGGCTGCGTGTACCTGTATCCCGCCGACTCCGAGGACTACCACGTCAGCGTGCAGTCCTGGGTACGGGCCGACCGGTCCTTCCTCGACGCGCCGCTCGCCGAAGCTGTCGCAACCTGGATCGCTGCCGAGTGGCCGTGGCAGCGGATGGACCGCTACGGCCGTTGAGGGAGCGTCACTGCCTGAGTGATCGGCCGTCCGCGACCGAGGAGCGCGTTCTGGTCACTCCCACACACGCGACGGCAGGCCGCTCCATCTCCACTGCGGACGTGTGAGGATCGCCTCGTGATGGACGTCGACCTGCCCGACGACGAGGCGGTGCCCCAGCTCGTGCGGTCCTTCGCCGCGTGCCTTGCATCGGTGCTGGAGACGCCCGTCGATGTCGTCCCCCAGCCGCGCGCCGACCTGCAGGGGGCGATCGCTCACTGGCGCAGTTGGCTGGCTGGTCGAGATGCCGGGCTCGTCTCGCATCGCGAAGCCCGTGCGCTTCAACTGGCCCGGGTACTGGCTGGCAGTGCTGGGCGAGCACAGGCCCGCGTGGGACGCACTGACGACGCCGGACAGCGGTGCTGATGTTCGGTACCCCGTCGGGCGTCGTGCTGAGCCCCCAGGAACCGCGACCTCTCGGGAGTAGCTGCGACGGACCTACCCGTTCGCGAGGGCTATGTCGTGTGCGCTCTCGACCCGGCGTCCACCGCTCCCACCTCACCGCTGCCGACAGCGCCGAGGCAGGGTCGAGGTGATCGCGCTGGCAGAGCACGCCACCGGCACCGATGCGCACGGTCGACCGGGCGCAGGCTCACGCTGCACGGGGCTTGGACGGTGACCGCTACGCCGCCAAGGCGGGAACCTTCACCCCGGCCGACGACACCGCCCGCGGCTACGACCTCACCCTCATCGAGGCCGAGGTCCTCGACGACCTCACCCTGCCCGGCGGGGCGCAGCTCGGACTACGCCGAGGCACGTCGCAATGTCGTGACCCGCGGCATCGACCTCAACGCCCTGGTCGGACGACGCTTCCGCGTCGGCGACGTCGAGTGCCTGGGCCAGCGGCTCTGTGAGCCGTGCTCCCACCTGGAACGCCTGACCACCAAGGGCACCCTGCGAGGGCTGATCCACCGCGGCGGCCTACGAGCCGACGTCCTGACCGACGGAGAGATCGCGAC